>NC_013165.1:0-2400000 GCF_000023885.1 Slackia heliotrinireducens DSM 20476
TTTTTCACTTCATACAGTGTGGATAGATATGGAAACCGAAGATGGATATTACCGACCTCTACGCAACGTGGAACAGCGTCTGTAACCAAATAAAGACATACGGCGATGTGAATCCGCATCAGGTAGATGCGTATTTCAGCAGGCTGCACCCCCAAGCGATTTCCGAGGGGTTCCTCGTGCTGACTGCCGATACCGCATTCTTCAAGATGCAGGTGGAAAAACGTTATCTGACCCATATCATCCAGGCGTTGAAGGACACCACCGGCATCGACTTCATGGTGGAAATCGAAGTGGACGAAACTGAACCGGCTCCGCAGCCCGTCGTGGTGCAGCAACCAGTCTTCGAACCCCAACAGGATGTCGGCTTGTTCCCAGGACAGCCCATTTCCACCCAGCTGGTTACGGAAACCGAGCCCCAACCCTCGTGTCTGACGGGTGAGGGAAGCGAAGCCATGATGGAAGAGGAAATCGCGCGAAGCAAGGCCGCAACCTTGGCCTCGTCGCTGACTTTCGAAAGTTTCGTCACGGGCAACTCTAACATGTTGGCTTACTCGTTGGCGGTAGCTGTTGCCGAAGCCCCAGGTCAGCCCAATACAAATCCGCTGTTCATCTACGGTAAGTCTGGTCTGGGCAAAACGCATTTGCTGCGCGCTATTCAGAATTATGTGATGGAAACCAATCCCACTATGGACGTCGTGTACATCGACTCCTCGGAGTTTCTGGCCGAGTACACCTCGGCGGTTACCGCCCACGAGCGCGACAGGAAGAGCTTCCAGAACTTCCAGAACCGTTTTTTGGACGCGGACATGCTTCTGATCGACGACGTTCAGTTCTTCCAAGGTAAATCCGCCACGCTGGATATTGTGTTCCAGCTGTTCAACCACCTGGTTGATGCCGGCAAGCAGGTGGTGCTGTCCGCCGACCGCGCCCCGAAGATGATCGACATCGACGAGCGTTACAAGAGCCGCTTCAACCAAGGCGCCACGGTCAACGTCGATCCACCCGAACTGGAAGTGAAGCTGGGCATCATCAAAAACTTCATCAACGAGTATGAAGCCACTTCGGAAAGCGGCCCGCTTAACATCCCCGACGACATCCAAATCTACATCGCGGAAATTTCCAGCTCCAACGTACGCGAGCTGAAGAGCGCCGTAACCAAAGTCATCTTCCAGATCCGCTATTCGGATTCGGGCGAAATAACCTTGTCCGAGGTGAAAACCCTGCTCGAAGACCATTTCTCATCTGGCATCACAAAGCGTTTGAACATCGGCATGATTCAACACGAAGTGGAGCAGTACTACAAGGTGACCCATGCCGAACTGATAGGCGTTAAACGGTCTAGAAACATCGTTTTCGCACGTCAGGTGGCAATTTATCTCTGCCGCAATATGCTTGACATCCCTTACGCCGCCATCGGCAAGAAGTTCGGACAGCGCGACCATTCCACCATCATGCACTCCGTCAAGCTCATCGAGGACCGCATGAGGTCGAGCCGCGAGATGCAGGAAGAGATCGAAATCATCACCAAGATGATTAGGGAAAGCTAGCGGAAAAGCGGTGGCAGCATTGGGGATTGATAATCTTTTCAATAAAAGCTGTGGAAAGCGCCTTACTGTTTCCAATGGAGATTCCACCGGTGTTTTTCGGCATCCATCAGGTGCGGCAATGGTTTTCCACCGTATACACCGTGCTTATTACTACTACTATTCATATTAATTATTAGAAGGGGAAGGGATTAGCTTGAAGTTCAGCATCAACAAGTCGGAATTCCTCAATGCGCTTAATGTTGTAGCCAAGGGGGCCTCCAGTCGTTCCACGCTGCCGGTTCTGGCAGGCGTGAAGATTACCGCACGCTCGGCGTCGCTCGTTCTCGAAACCACGGACTTGGACCGTTCCATTCGCTGCGTCGTAGCCGCGTTGGTTGAAGACGAAGGCATGTGCGTCATTCCTCAGAAGCTGCTGTCCGACATCGTCAAGAACCTTCCCGATGCAGCCATCACTGTGGACGTGGACGATTCGGAAGCCACCGTCTCCTGCGACAAGACGTCCTTCACGCTGCACACCCTGATTCCCGATGACTTCCCCAGCTTCCCCGAGGTGAACATCGACAATCAGATTACCGTTCCGTTCAAGCAGTTCAGCAGCGCCGTCAAGAAGGTGGCCAAAGCCGCGTCCAAGGATCAGTCCCGCGCCGTGCTGACGGGCGTTCTGCTGCGCACCACGCCCGAAGGCATGTCCATCGTGGCTACCGATTCCTATCGTTTGGCTGTGTGCAACCTGAAATTCGACTCCGCCGGCGAGGAATTCGAAGCCCTTGTGACCAGTTCATTCGTACTCGAAGTGGCGTCGTTGCCTGAGGTGCAGGAGACCATCGACATCTGCCTGAGCGCCAATCAGGTCATGTTCCGCTTCGGCGACACCGTGATGGTGAACCGCCGCATTGAGGGCAAATATCCCGCTTACGAGAAGCTGATCGCGGGCTCCTATACCACCAAGACCTGTTACACCACCTCGGCGCTGATCACTGCCGTCAAGCGTGTGGGCCTGATGAGCTCCGCTGCGTCGCCGATCAAGTTCGACATCAACGAAGCTACCAAGAATACGGTGCTTTCCACCAACTCCCAGGAAATCGGCACCGCATCCGAGGTCGTTTCCTGCGAGGTCAACGGCGAAAACGTGGAAATAGCCCTGAACCATCAGTATATCATCGACGGTCTGTCCTCCATTTCCACGGACCACGTGTTCTTCGAGACGCAGGGCTCCATGAAACCCGGCGTGTTCAGGTCCGGCGAGGGGGAAGACTTCCTGTATCTGCTGATGCCTGTCCGCCTGGCTTAGTATGGACATCCGGATCGAGTCGTTCCAGCTGCGGGACTTTCGCAATTACGAGACGTTCCGTCTGGATGGCATTGGGCCGCTGACTATTTTCATCGGTCCGAACGGAATAGGGAAGACAAACGTGCTGGAGGCAATCCAGCTGCTGACGGCCACGCCGTCGTTTCGTCATGCTCACACCCAGGAGCTGATCAGGTGGGATGCGGAAAATTCTTTGCTGAAGGCCCATATGGTGTCGGATGTTCGCGACCTGGAAATAGGCCTTGCCATCGGTCCGACCGGGAAAACCTATAGCATCAACGGCAAGAAACATTCGGGACAGGACGTTCAGACCACGCTGCCTTCCGTCGTGTTCTCGCCTGACGACATGCTGCTCCTGAAAGGCTCGCAGTCCTATCGCCGCGACGAGCTGGATGCGGTGGGATGCCAGCTGTCCAAAAACCACCGCATCCTGAAGCGGGACTACCTTAAACTGATGAAACATAAGAACGCCCTGCTCAAGGACGGGGTGACGGGACCTTACATCGAAAGTGTCAACGATCTGATCGTGCCGACGGCCACGCAGCTTTATCTATATAGAGTTGCGTTGTTTAAAAACATCGCGGCCCGCATGGCGGAGGTATATGCAACCATTTCCGCAGGTGGCGAACGTCTTGAGATGCGCTACATCCCATCGTGGCATCCGATGGAAGTATCGAAGGATGTTATCGAGGACGTCCCATTCGACCTGGGTAAACAGGAGATTTCAACCCGTCTTGAAGAGGCGCTGCACCAGCGTGCCGTCGAAGAGTACGAACGGGGCAGAGGGCTTGTCGGCCCCCATGCGGATAAGATCATGTTCTATCTGAACGGGCGCAACGCGTCTTTGTACGGCTCGCAGGGCCAGCAGCGGTCTATTTCCCTGGCATGGAAGATTGCCGAAGTGGGTCTGATTGAAGAGATCCTCGGCCAGAAACCCGTTCTGCTGCTGGACGATGTGGCCAGCGAATTGGACGCCGCGCGCCGCGGGGCGTTGGTCGAGCTTCTGCATCGTGATATCCAAACCTTCATCACCACTACGGATATCGGCACATTCGAAAGCGAAGTGGTTGACGAAGCCAGCGTGGTGAATATGCTTGAACTCAGGAATAAATAAGGTTCAGGTGAGGAAATGGCAAGGTTGCAACCGTTCAGTCAAACCATGGGAACCACTATGCGCGACCTCATTGGGTCCAGCGAGGCCGCCCGCAAGGCTGCCCGCGCAGCCCAGGTGAAGGAGATGTGGCGCGGTTTGGTGGAGCCGGTGTTCCTGGAGCATACCAATGCCGTTTACATCATCCAGGAGGAAAACGAAAAAGTCCTGGTCGTATACGTGGATTCCAGTATCTTCGCCGCAGAACTCAATGCCCGCCGCGAGCTGATAAAGATGGAACTGGCGGGCAAATACCATGAAGTGGTGGATGAGTTCCGCATCATAATTTCCCGCGGTCCTTATAAGAACAACCATCCTTTTATAGAAGAGAAACCCGAGCTTCCCACCGCCGACGTGGAACCGATTCCCTTGGATGAAACTCAGATCAAAGCAATAGAAAAACAAGCTTCGGTTATAGAAAACGCAAGGCTCAGACAAGCTTTGATTAAGGCCATGATTTCCGATTTAGAACTCAAAAACGGAATCAGGAATCAAAACAACTAAAAATACGGCCTTAAATCGCGTCTGTAGGCTTTATGCCGCTATTTTCAGAGTCGTTATTAAACCTTATTTTATGATAGAATGTACCGACTACAGAGGCGGCTATATTTCCATACCTATCTCTTTAGCAAACCACAACACACGTAGAGTCAAAGGAGCAAGTTAGTGGCAGAGAAGCAATCGAGCCATTACGACGCCGGCGACATTCAAGTCCTCGAAGGGCTCGAAGCGGTACGTAAGCGTCCTGGCATGTACATCGGCTCAACCGGCACGCGCGGCCTGCACCACCTCGTTTACGAGGTTGTCGACAACGCCGTTGACGAGGCTTTGGCCGGATACTGCACGAAAATCGACGTCATCATTCACGAAGACAACTCCATTACGGTCATCGACAACGGCCGCGGCATCCCCGTGGAGAAGCATCCCAAAGAGAAGATTCCTACGGTCGAGGTTGTTTTGACCATCCTGCATGCCGGCGGCAAGTTCGGCGGCGAGGGCTATAAGGTTTCCGGCGGCCTGCACGGCGTCGGCGTCTCCTGCGTGAACGCCCTGTCCACGCGCTTGGAGGTCGAAGTCTGCCGCGACGGCAAGAAATACGGCATCGCCTTCTCCCGCGGCAAGACCGTCGAGAAGCTGCATCAGATCGGCACGTCGAAGACCACCGGCACCACGGTCACCTTCTGGCCCGACCCGGAAATCTTCACGGACACGCTGGTCTACGACTACGAAACCCTGCAGGAGCGCTTCCGCGAGATGGCATTCCTGAACAAAGGTCTGCGCATCGAGCTCACCGACGAGCGCCAGCAGGACGAAGAGGGCAACTTCAAGCATGAGACCTTCAAGTACGACGGCGGCATCGTCGACTTCGTCAAATATTTGAACCAGGGTAAGGAAACTCTCAACAAGCCCATCTACTTCGAGGCGGAAAACGCCGACGGTACGGTGGAAGTCGTCATGCAGTGGTCCACGAGCTACGGCACTAACGGCATTATGGCCTTCGCCAACAACATCAACACCCATGAGGGCGGCACCCATCTGGACGGTTTCAAGAACGCGCTGACCCGTACCATTAACGATTACGCGCGCTCGAAGGGCCTGCTCAAGGAGAAGGATAAGAACCTGACCGGCGACGACGCCCGTGAAGGCCTGGCCGCCATCATCTCCGTCAAGCTGCATGACCCCCAGTTCGAGGGCCAGACGAAGACCAAGCTAGGCAACGTAGAAATCCGCGGCCTGGTGCAGGGCGCCGTCACCAAGGGCTTGTCCGAATATCTGGAAGAGAACCCGACGCCCGCCAAGCGCATCGTCGGCAAGGCTTCCCAGGCCTTGAAGGCCCGCGAAGCAGCCCGCAAGGCCCGCGAAATGACCCGCCGCAAGGGTGTTCTCGACAGCTTCAGCATGCCTGGCAAGCTGGCCGACTGCTCCAGCCGCGAACCGGCCCTGTCCGAAATGTTCATCGTCGAGGGTGACTCGGCAGGCGGCTCCGCCAAGCAGGCTCGCGACCGCAAATACCAGGCAATCCTGCCCCTGCGCGGCAAGATCCTGAACGTGGAGCGCGCCGGTTTGCACCGCGCCCTGTCGAGCGACACCATTTCCAGCCTGATCACGGCCATCGGTACGAACATCGGCGACGATTACAACGGCGACAACGCCCGCTACCATCGCATCATCATCATGACCGATGCTGACGTCGACGGCGCGCATATCCGCTGCCTGCTGCTCACGTTCTTCTACCGTTACATGCCCGACCTGATCAACCGCGGCTACATCTACATCGCGCAGCCGCCGTTGTACGGCCTGAAAAAGAAGAACTCCGCATCCGGCAAGATCCTTAAATACATCTACAACGATGAGGCAAAAGACCAGATCATGGCCCAGCTCGAGGATCCGGACAAGTATGACATCCAGCGCTACAAGGGTCTGGGCGAGATGGACCCCGAGCAGCTGTGGGAAACCACCATGGAGCCCGAAACCCGCACCCTCATCCAGGTGAGCATCGAGGACGCCGCCGCTGCCGAGCGCGCAGTGTCCGACCTGATGGGCGACGATGTGGAACCCCGTAAGGAATTCATCCAGAAGAACGCGCTCGACGTTCGCTTCCTGGACATTTAACGAAGGAGCTATCACGTGTCTGATAAAGAGATTCTAGAGGCGGCGGATTCCGGCAACACCGGTGTTCAGACCGCCGAACTCGGCCGCGAGATGCGCACCTCGTTCCTCGAGTATTCGATGAGCGTTATCGTCTCCCGCGCGCTGCCTGACGTCCGCGACGGCTTGAAGCCTGTTCACCGCCGCATCCTGTACGCCATGTACGACTCCGGCATCACGCCGAACAAGCCTCATAGCAAGTCTGCCCGTACCGTCGGCGACGTCATTGGTAAGTACCACCCGCACGGCGACTCCGCGGTGTACGACGCCATGGTGCGTCTGGCGCAGGACTTCAACATGCGCGTTCCTCTGGTTGACGGCCACGGCAACTTCGGTTCCATCGACGGCGACTCCGCTGCAGCCATGCGTTACACTGAGGCCCGTCTGGCCAAGCCGGCCATGGAGCTTTTGGCCGACCTGGGTAAGGAAACCGTCGATTGGGTTCCCAACTACGACGAAAGCCTGCAGGAACCTTCCGTTCTTCCGGCCCGTTTCCCGAACCTGCTGGTCAACGGCTCGAACGGCATCGCCGTCGGCATGGCTACCAACATTCCGCCCCACAACCTGGGCGAAGCCATCGACGCTACGTGCTTGATGCTCGACAACCCCGACGTGACCACCGAAGAGCTCATGGAGGTCATGCCTGGCCCCGACTTCCCCACGGGCGGCGTGATCCGCGGTCGCGAGGGCATTATCAGCGCGTACGAAACCGGCCGCGGCAGCTTGACCATCCAGTCTTCCTACAAGATTAAAGAAGGCAAGAACGGCAAGACCAGCATCATCATTACCGAGATTCCGTATCAGGTGAACCGTTCCAACCTCATGCAGAAGATCGGCGAGCTGGTCCGCGACAAGAAGCTGCCCGAGATTTCAAACGTGCACGACGGCGCCGACCGCAACAGCCCGGTGGACATCATCATCGAGCTGAAGCAGAACGCCATTCCTCAGGTCGTGCTGAACAAGCTGTTCAAGCACACGCAGCTGCAGGTGGGCTGGGGCGTCATCATGATCGCCCTGGTGGACGGCGTGCCCCGCACCCTTTCCCTTCGCGAGATCCTGCACTACTACATCTTGCATCAGGAAGACGTTATCCGCAGGCGCACCCAGTTCGACTTGGAAAAAGCCGAGGCCCGCGCCCATATCGTCGAAGGCTTGCTGATCGCGCTCGACCACATCGACGAGGTCATTGCCATCATCCGCGGCAGCCGCACCGATAAAGAAGCATCCGACAAACTGTCCGAGCGCTTCGGGCTGTCGGAAGCCCAGTGCACCGCCATCCTGCAGATGCAGCTGCGCCGCCTGACTGGCTTGGAGCGCGAGAAGCTCCAGGAGGAATTGGCCGAGCTGAAAGAGAAGATCGCCTACTACAAGCGAATTCTGGCCGACGAGCATCTCATGCGTCAGGTCATTAAGGAAGAGCTGCAGGAGATCAAGGGCCGTTTCAACACGCCGCGCCGCACCCGCATCGCCGGTCCCGCGAAGGACATCGACGTCGAAGATCTGATCGCCGACGAGGAAATGGTCGTTACCATGACCAACGCCGGCTACATCAAGCGTCTGCCCGTGACCACCTACCGCCAGCAAAAACGCGGCGGCAAGGGCATGCAGGGCGTGAACCTGAAAGAGAACGACTTCGTCGAGCATCTCTTTATTGCGTCCACCCATAACTACATGCTGTTCTTCAGTTCGGCAGGCAAGGTGTACCGCAAGAAGGTGTTCGAAATCCCCGAGGCCGGCCGCCATGCACGCGGTACCGCCGTGGTGAATCTGCTCAAGCTGGACAAAGGGGAATCCATCGTGGCCGCCATCGCCACCAAGGAGTTCCCCGAGGACGAGTTCCTGATGTTCGGCACCAAGGAGGGTATGGTCAAAAAGACCGCCATGTCGCTGTATGACCGCACCCGTCAGGACGGCCTGATTGCCATCAATCTGCGCGAAGGCGACGAGTTGATTGCCGTCAAGCGCGTAAAGCCTGGTGAGAAGGTCGCCATGGTATCCAGCGCCGGCAAGGCCATCTCTTGGGATGAAAGCGAAGTCCGCGCCATGGGCCGTGACACTATGGGTGTCCGCGGCATGACCGTGCCCGACGGCGTGCATGTGCTCGGCCTGGAAATCGCCAGCCCCGGCAAGGAAATCTTCGTGATTACCGAACGCGGCTACGGCAAACGTACCCCCGTTGAGGAGTATCCGCTGCACCACCGCGGCGGCCAGGGCGTGTTCACCATCACGATGACCGCCAAGAAGGGCCAGCTTGCAGCCATGAAGGTCGTGACTTCCGAAGATGCGCTCATGATCATTTCCGAAGAGGGCGTCGTCATGCGGACGAGCGTTTCCGACATCAGCCAGCTGGGCCGCGCGACCCAGGGCGTGAAGGTGATGAATGTCGACGGCAAGGACCGTGTGTCCGCCGTGGCCATCGCGCCGGACGGCAAACGCAAGAAGCGTCCCAAGGACAGCGGAGACATGGAAGTCTCCGAAGCCGATCTGGAAGATTAACTAGGAAGGCAGCCAATGCGGCTGCCTTCTTTCTATCTGAGCCGGGGATGCGGCGATATAGGCTCTTGACCTGCCACAATGCATCCCCTTCATGTTTCCTGCATGTTTGGGCGTTTGATGCGTATTCCTGAAATACCAGTTCAAACGTTGGATTCAAGCTGCATTTGTTAGAAATTTGCAGCAACCGGAAATATTTTCAAAAAACGTTTGACACTTGGTGGGGGCATGGGTATTATGAATGAGCTGCTTTTGACGTGCGCCGTTACCTCAGCTGGATAGAGGGTCTGACTACGAATCAGAACGTCGAGGGTTCGAATCCCCCACGGCGCACCACTTTAACAGCCCAGACGCGTCAGCGTCTTTTTTTATGCCTTGAGATGGGCCAGCCGGATATGTTCCTGCTGGCCCTTTTTGTTTGCACGGGATCTTCCGAAGGCAGCCTTCACGGTTTGACGGCAAGAGTATGCGTCAGGGCGCTTCGGCAGTTCGAGCGCCGCGGTCCCCTTGCGCCGCATCCGATTCTGAAGTTTGCGGAACGACTCCATTCCGGGTTATAGGCCAAAACGTGTTGATGATTTCACGTATCATCCCAGTTCACATACCCTAAAATGAACCCGAAAGTTCATGGCCCCCAACTTTACAGTCGGCCAAAACGTGTTGATGGTTTAGAGGGTAAGCCCAGTTCAAACCGCGTAAAAACGCCCTGAAAGTTCCCTATGCTTCAATTCTGGGCATGAATAATGTCAAATGCCCCGTGTGCGGGGGCAAGATGGTACGGAACGGCAGGACTGCTGCGGGGACGCAGCGATGGCTTTGCAAGTCCTGCAGGGCGACCGCGACGCACAGGATCGACAACGACGCAAAGCTGCTCAAGACCTTCCTGGGCTGGCTGTTCTCATCCAGGACCCAGGACGAGACGAGGTGGAGCGCCCGCACGTTCAGGCGCAAGTGCGCGAAGCTCTGGGAAGTCTGGCCGATACCCCAGCAGACCGGCGAGGTGCACCGCGCGGTGTTCGTCGACGGCCTGCACATCGCGAAGGGCGTCCACGTCCTCATCGCCAGCACCGAGGAGCACGTCATCGGCTGGTACCTGGCGAGATCCGAGAACTCCAGGGCGTGGGCCGCGCTCATGTCGCCGATCCCGCCACCGGACGGCGTCGTGACCGACGGCGGCAGCGGGTTCGGGAAGGCCCGCAAGAAGGTATGGCCCGAAACCAGGGTGCAGCGATGCGTGTTCCACGCCTTCAGCCAGGTCAAGAAGCAGACCACGACGAGGCCGAAGCTGCAGGCCGGCGTCGAGCTCTACGGGCTTGCGAAGGAGCTGCTGCACGCCAAGACGCCCTCGGCGGCGACCGCGTGGCTGCAGGCGTCCAACGACTGGTGCGAGCGCTGGGAGGACTTCCTGGCGGAGAGGACCCCGAACGAGGAGACGGGCAAGCGGGATTGGACGCACGAGCGCCTCGTCACCGCCAGGAACGGCCTGAACGCGCTGATCAGGCGCGGCCGCCTCTTCACGTTCCTCGACCCGGAGTTGACTGCGGAGGGCCCCGTGCCGAGCACCAACAACAGGCACGAGGGAGGCGTCAACGCCCCTCTGCGCGACATGCTGAGGCTGCACCGCGGCATGAGCACCCTGCGCCGCGTCAAGGCGGTGTTCTGGTGGTGCTGCATGCACTCGGATAACCCCCTCCCGGCGGCGGAGATTCTGGCCGCGATGCCGACCGACGAGGACATTGCCGCCCTCTGCAGGAGGATTGTTTACGAGCCGCAGAAGCGGGACGGCCCGGTTGAGTGGGGCGACGGACTGGTGTGGGCCGAATTACACCACTCGACGCCTTGGCGCATCGATTGGGATTGATCATCCATCAACACGTTTTGGCCTATAACCATCCATTCCCGCCTTCCATATCCCGATTTTCTTATCTATATATAGTAGGGCTGAAAATCCTAGACACATATGTTTGATTTCACTGTGGGAGCAAGTGTCTTTTGCTGCGCATATGGTTTCATCTAGGTGCGAATGGGCCTGCGGTGAGCCATCAGCATTCCTTACTCTTTCCCAACAAGAGCGGAGTCTCGTCACCACGGCATATCACGCGAAAAGAACCCGATATGAGCCGTTCGGGCTTCCGCTTTATTCGACTGATTATTCGTTGTATAGATAAATCGACCACTAATCGTCAACAAACGTGAAAAAATTGTTTAGATGCCAATGGGTTAGTCGTATTTTCTAATATCTATAACCACCAGCAATAATGGATAATGCCAGTTCAGCTCAGTGAAATTAAATACATGGGTATGGTTTTATACCAACGCAATACATACAAAATACTTGATAAATAAAAAACTATCTGCGAATATATATAGACTACTATAGGTGTATAGGCTGAAATTACCATGCCTTAATTCAAGCACCTGTAGGAGACGACGGGAAGTCTGTGGGTGTAAGGGAGATAGCGGATGTCGCTGGGTAGGGACATGCTGAAGAAGGGGTACTGCCGGTTTGGCAGTAGCTCTCCTTCGCCATGCTCCGACCAAACCTCTTTCAGGTACGCATCCCGAAAGCTCAAATATCCGCCAGGCTTCGAACGGCCGCCCCTTCGGTGGAGTCCTGGATTGGAGGCGAATTCCTCCTAGGACGAAGCCATTAGGCACGACTGATGCTGCAAACACTACGGCAGCGCAAGGGTACTTCAGTTCGACGGCACAATTAGAAATCAAACGCAGCAGAGTCGTCGACACCTTGAGCTGAGCGTTGAGATAGTTGATAAGAAACGGAAATTAAGGAGGAAGCAATGGTAGGGTTGCTATCCAAATTAAAGCTGAAGAAGAAAGCAGCTGCGATCACAGCAATGATTGCGCTTGCGGTCGCCACTTTGGGCGTCACAGCTTTCACAGCTTTCGGTGCTGCGGGTACTACGCCTCCGCACACGAAGAATCTTACAGACAATCACGATGGCACGTACACCATCTCTCTTGATGTGGTGGGCGAATCGGAGAGGAAGCCGAACCCCGTCAATGTCATCGTGATTCTGGATAACTCGGGATCCATGGATACGAGGACTGGCGGATACGGATCTCAAACGCGTATGGCTGCCGCACAAAACGCGGTTAACAACCTCGCGAGGTCGCTCTACGCATACAATACAACAGAGTTCCCGGACCTGGTTCAAATGGCGCTCGTGGGCTTCTCCACGACTGGCAGTGTTGTCCAAGGTCCGACAAATAGCTACAACACGTTCTCCGGTGCTGTGAACAGATTGGACGCCGACGGCGGCACCAACTGGGAGGACGCCCTCCAGGACGCTGCGGGAATCAACTTCAACGACGACGATCCCACCTACGTGATCTTCGTCTCCGACGGCAACCCTACGTTCCGCAACACGCGCGGCAACTATAACCCCATGGATAATTATTACTACAATACATGGGGTGTCTATGGTAATGGTAGCGATTCGCAGACGGTAGCGGGCATTGCGGCGGCCACGACCATCGCGCGTTGCTACGAGCATGCTGTCGATGATGCAGAGTCACTCGCAACGAGCGTTGGCGCAGACCACTTCTACACTATCGGTGCCTACGGCAACGTTGACCGCATGCGGAGTCTGACCACAGATGCCGGCGCGCCTGCGGGCAACTACTTCTCCGCTGCGAACACGACCGATCTCCAGAATGCTCTGGCTGCGATTCTCGCCCAGATCGAGAAGGCGGGCATCGGCTCCGTCGAGATTGAGGACGGCACCACTAACCAGGTGGCCACCTCCTCAGGTGTTGCCGAGCTGCTCGAGGTCGACACCTCCTCCTTCCAGTACTACAAGGACGGCGTCGAGTGGGCGGATGCCCCTGAGGCAGAGTTCGTGAACGGCGCGGTCGAGTGGGACCTCTCCTCGGTTGGTGTCCTCGACGACGGCGTGAAGTACACCGTCACCTTCGACTGCTATCCCAGCCAGTACACTTATGACACTATCGCCAGGCTGAAGAATGGCGACCTTCAATACTCCAAACTTGACCCTGAGGTCCAGAAATACATTGTTGATAACGGAAACGGCACTTATTCGCTTCGCACCAATACCACCGCGACGCTTGATTGGGACGACACTCGTACCGACGATGACGAAAAGGCGGTTACTTACGATAATCCCGATCCCGTTCGCACCGACTCCTCCACTCTGCCGGTGAACAAAGAGTGGGAGGGTGGCACCCCCGATGTTGATGAGCTCGACATCACCGTCATGATGGACGGGACCACGGAGTTCCACACCGCCACGATTTCCGACGACAACGGTTGGGCCACGAGCTCCTTCATCTCTCCCGGCATCATCAAGAACGGCAAGGTGCTGAGTGGCGCCGAGGGCCATGACTTCAATTTTGCCGAGCTTGGCGACGAGCAGTATCACTGGGAGCTCGATTCTCCGACCGTGCACCCGATGCTTATCAATGGCACGCTGACCATGCTCGTAAAGGTTGACGGTACACACCCCGCTCCTTCCGGTGCAACAACTTACGAGTTCAATAACGCCACCTACTACGTGGACAATGCAGCTGCCGGCCTGACGGCCACCAACCACCGTCGTTCCAACCTGAACCTGACTAAGGTTGTTACCGGCGAGGACGCCCCTGCAGACGCCACGTTCCCGTTCACGCTGACGGTCAACAACTCCAAGGCTCCCGCGACCGAGCCCACGGACGACCCCGACCACAACTCCGACTACTGGGTTTGGTTCTCGATCTACGACACCAAGGCTGGCGCCACCGTTACGGACGCCACTGTCTCCGGCTCGGGCGTTGTTGGTCCTAGTGCCAACGGCTACTACTATGCCCCCAGCGGCACTGCTATCTCCGTCCAGATGAAGGCCAATTGGAACCTCCGCTTCACCAACCTGCCTTCCGGCACCACGTACACCTTCGCGGAGGGCACTCTTGCCGACGGCTTCGCCTTCAACAAGGCCGAACTGACCCAAGGGACTGATACCACCTTCTCGGCAGGCCAGACCTCCACGGGCACCATCCAGAACACCAAGACGAGCTATACCGTCACCTACACCAACGACTACGCCCTCACCAACCTCGAGATCACCAAGGTTTGGGCCGACAACCATGACCAGGACGGCAAGCGCCTGAGCGCCGATGAACTCAAGGCCAAGCTGAAGCTTTCGCCCTCAGTTGAAGGCGCCGAGCCGACCGTTGTCGATAACGATGATGACACCTACACCATCACCTACACTGGCCTGCCGCGCTTCAACAATGGTGAAGAGGTCGAGTACACAGTGACCGAATCTGCCATCGATGGTTACACCACCACTGGCAGCCCTGCGAAGGACCACGGCACCATTACCAACACCCATACGCCTGAGACCACTGAGGTCACTGTCGTGAAGGTCTGGGACGACTCCGATGATATCGGCAAGATCCGTCCGGGCTCCATCAACGCTCAGCTGACCGCCGACGGCACCGCCTCCGGCGACCCCGTTGCGCTGAACGCTGACAACGAGTGGACCTACACTTGGGAGAACCTGCCCAAGTACAAGGACGGCAAGGCAATTGAGTACTCTGCCGACGAGACTGCAGTGCCCGCTGGCTACAAGAAGACTGGCCCCGTGAAGACCGAGACCGACACCGGTGTCACCTTCACCGTGACCAACACCTACAATCCGAAGCCCGTCTCTGTTGACCCGCCTGTCCAGAAGGTCATCACCGGCAAAGACGACCTCTACAACAAGGGTGACTTCACCTTCAAGATTGAGGCTGTGACCGAGGGTGCCCCGATGCCCGAGAACACGAGCATCACCAACAGCGCTGATTACGAGTTTGAGGGCAAGACTGGCTTCTACGAGTTTGGCGAGATTACCTTCACCAAGCCTGGCACCTACACCTATAAGGTGACCGAGTCCGGCGACGTCGACGGCGTTACCAACGACCCGGCTGCCGAGACCGGCAAGGAGCTCACCTTCACCGTGACCGACGACGGCACGGGCAAGCTGGTCGTGGACCCGACCACCGACCAGGTGCAGCTCTCCTTCACCAACGTCTACGATGCCGACGGCGAGGCGAGCATCGTCGTGAGCAAGGAGATTGCTGGCGCTGCCTGGCCTGCTGGCAAGACCCTGACGCTCACCATCGCTGGTGCCAATGGCGCTCCGATGCCCGATAACACCACCGCCACTCTTGATGCTGCTGGCAGTGTGACCTTCGGCCCCATCAAGTATGGTCTGTCTGACAAGGACAAGGAATACACCTACACCATCACCGAGGACAGCTTTGGTGCCGGCTGGTCTGGCGCGCCCGCTTCCGTCAAGGCTACCGTCAAGGTTTCCGATAACGGAGACGGCACCCTGAAGGCCGACGTTACCTACGACCCGACCGATGCTAAGTTCACCAACACCTATAAGGCAACTGGCAACGCTACCCTTGAGGTCGAGAAGAAGCTCGAGGGTGCTGCATGGCCCGAGGGCAAGACCCTGACTATGACGCTCGCCGGCCAGGATGGCGCTCCGATGCCCGCCGAGGGTGGCGAGACCGTTAAGCTGACCGCGGCAGGCAAGGCGACCTTCGGTGACATCACCTACACCGAGGCCGACATCAACAAGACCTACACCTACACCATTTCCGAGGATGGCTTCGGCAACGGTTGGACCGGCTCCGGCGACGTGACCGCCACAGTGAAGGTCACCGACAACGGCGACGGCACGCTGAAGACCGAGGTCACCTACAGCCCTGAAAATGACACCATCACCAACACCTACAAGGCAGCTGGTGAGATCGAGCTCTTCGCTGGCAAGAAGCTTGAAGTTGAAAGCGGAAACAATGCTCCCGACGTGACCGGCAAGTACACCCTGACTCTCGAAGCCCAGGATGGCGCCCCGATGCCTGAGGGTGCCACCGACGGCAAGGTCGAGATCAAGAACGCTGACGGCGACGGCACCATGACCACCTTTGGCAAGATTGCCTTCACCGAGGCCGACGCCGGCAAGACCTATACCTACAAGGTCACCGAGACCGGCACCGTTGACGGCGTCGTGAACGGTACCGCCGAGTACACCGTGACCGTCGAGGTTACTGACAACGGCAACGGCACCCTGACCGCAACCGCTACCCCGGATGCTGAGACGCTCTTCACTAATACATATGAGGTTGAGCCCACCACGGCCAGCTTCCCTGTGAAGAAGGTTGTTAGCGTGCCCGAAGGACAGACTGGTCCTGCCGAGTGGAGCTACGACATTGCAGTTGCCGCCAATGACGGCGCACCTGAGGTCGAGACCATGACCGGCACGGTCGATCAGGACAGCGACACCGCAAACTTCGGTCCGTTTACGTTCGATGCTCCTGGCACTTACACCTACACCGTTACCGAGACCGGTACCGTGGCTGGCATCACCAACGATGCCGACGCAACGACTGGCAAGATTGTCACCATCACCGTTGTTGACAACGGCGACGGCACCATGACTGCAACGGCTGACTCCACCGAGGAGAACCCCGTCACCTTCACCAACACCTACAGCGTGGAGCCTACGACCGCTGAGTTCCCGGTGAAGAAGATCATGTCCGTGCCCGAGGGCGTCGACGGTCCTTCTAAGTGGTCTTACACCATCGGTGTTGCTGCCGGCGAGGGTGCACCCGAGGCCGAGGCCATGACCGGCACGGTCGACCAGGACAACGACACTGCCACCTTCGGTCCGTTTGAGTTCACTGCTCCTGGCGAGTACACCTACACCGTGACCGAGACCGGCACCGTTGCAGGCGTCACCAACGACACCGCCGCATCTACCGGCAAGACCGTTACCGTGACCGTGGTTGACAACGGCGACGGCACCATGACTGCAACGGCTGACTCCACCGAGGAGAACCCCGTCTCCTTCACCAACACCTACAATGTCGACCCTGCAACGGTTGTAATCCCGGCAACGAAGGTTCTTGAGATTCCTGAAGGCTTGGATGGCCCGGAGAACGCTTCCTGGACGGTCAGCATTGCTGCCGCCTCCGACGGCGCCCCGATGCCTGAAACCACTGAGTACACCGTGGCCCCTGGCCAGACCGTGAGCTTCGGAGATATCTCCTTCGCAAAGCCTGGCGACTACCAGTACACAGTTACCGAGTCCGGTACCGTCCCTGGTGTTACCAACGGGCAGGAAAACTACACTGTCAAGGTTTCCGTTGTCGACAACGGCGATGGCACCCTGACTGCTACGGCTGACTACAACGAGGAGAACCCGGTCACCTTTACCAACAAGTACAACGCCGAACCGACCAAGGCTGCTCTCGAGGTGATGAAGGACCTCACCGGCACCCCGCTGACTGCTGGCGCCTTCGAGTTCGAACTCACCTTCGGTGACGAAGTGATCCAGACCAAGACCAATGATGCAAACGGCATCGTCAATTTCGACGAGATCACTTACGAAAAGCCCGGCACCTACACCTACACCATCTCCGAGAAGAACGGTGGCAAGGGTGGCTACAGCTACGATACCAACACCGTTACCGCTACCGTTACGGTGACCGACAATCGTGAGGGTGGCCTCGTGGCCGACGTTACGTACAGCGGCGACACCACGTTCAAGAATACCTATGAGGCTTCCGGCGATGTGGATCTGAGCGCTGCCAAGAAGCTCACCGGTCGTACGCTTGAGGCTGACCAGTTCTCCTTCGAGCTGCTGGATGCTGACGGCAACGTGATCGAGACCGTGACGAACAATGCTTCCGGTGCGGTTCAGTTCAGCACTTTGAACTACGACCAGACCATCTTCGATGATCAGGCAACCGATGAGGCTGCTGCCGATGATCAGGCAACCGGCGATGACGCCGTGACTGGCCTTGAGGATGTCGCAGCAACCGACGAGACTGCTACCGACGAAGCTGCCGCAACCGACGAGGGTGCCGCTGAAGAGACCGACGCTGAGGCTGCCGCAACCGACGAGGCTGCCGAAGGCGAAGCTGTCGAAGGCGAGGCTGTCGAAGGCGAGGCTGCTGCTGAGGAGACCGACGCTAAGGCTGCCGATGCTGCCGAGGCCGAGGTTGTCGAAACCGCAGCCGAAGCCGAAGCCGAACCGCGCACCAAGACCTTCAACTACACCATCCGTGAGGTTGCAGGCGATGCTGCAGGCTACATCTACGACACGCACGAAATCGGCGTGACCGTGACCGTGACCGACAACGACGACGGCACCCTGACCGCAGTTCCCGAATACAGCGGTGAGACCACCTTCGTCAACACCTATGAGGCATCTGGTGAGGCGCAGTTCAACGGCACCAAGACCGTCGAAGGCACCGAGCTTGCCGAAGGCCAGTTCACCTTCCAGCTGAAGGATGAAAAGGGCGCAGTGCTGAGCGAAGCCACCAACGATGCTGACGGCAACTTCAGCTTCGACGTGATCAACTACGCTCAGAACGCCGAGCAGACCGATGCCGACACGGGTACCTTCAAGTACACGATCGTCGAGGTCAACGACGGCCAGACTGGTTACACCTACGACAGCCATGTCTGCGATGTGACCGTGACCGTGACCGACAACGGCGACGGCACCCTGGGCCACCGAGGTCGAGTACTCCGACGGCGAAGCCGCTGCGTTCGTGAATCCGTACCAGCCGCTGGCTACCAGCATCAACCTGTACGGCACCAAGGTGCTCGAGGGCCGCGACCTTAAGGCCGGCGAGTTCTCCTTCACCCTGACGGACGACAAGGGCAACGTGCGCAAGACCGTGACCAACGCCGCTGACGGAAGCATCGACTTCGGCATGCTGCTCTTCGAGCACGAAGGCACCTACACCTACACCGTGGCTGAGGTCAAGGGCGACGACTCCACGATCACCTACGACGAATCTGTCAAGACCTTTACGGTCGAGGTTGTGGACGAGGGCGGCCAGCTGGTCGCAACCGCGAGCTGCGAGGACGGCGAGAAGGCAGTGTTCACCAACAAGTACACTGCTCCTGAGCCCGATCCGACTCCGGATCCGAAGCCCAAACCCGAGCCTGAGAAGCCTGTGATTCCGAAGACCGGCGACGACACCCCGATCACCGGCCTGGGCATCCTGGCTGTGGCAGCCGTCGCTGTGATTGGCGTGGCAGCCCGCCGCAAGAGCCAGCTGTAACACGCTGAGCGCATAGCGCACCTAAGAGGCGGTCCTTTGGGGCCGCCTCTTCTTTCCAGGTCGACGTGCGGCGGCATGGGACATCCGGCGGGACGACGGGCGGCGGGACAACGGGGACGGAGGGTATTGTCCCTTCGTTGACGTGTGTCAACGAAGGGACAATACCCTCCGTCCCCGTTGTCCCGCCCTCCGTCCCCGTTGTCCCGTCCCCGTTGTCCGCCCCCTTAAAGAGTGGAATGTGTGCAGCCCCTCGCGACGAAGCACCAGGTGGCGTATCATTTTGCTCCGCAAGAGAGGAGTCCGCATGCCAGGTTTGGGAACTATCATCAACGTCGTCGCCATTGTCGTGGGCGGCGTTTTGGGTACGTTGCTTTCCGACCGCTTCTCCAACGCCATGCAAGAGGCCCTTATGAAAGCCAGCGCGGTATGCGTGCTGTTCATTGGTCTTGCCGGCGCCTTGTCAGGCATGATTTCCATTCAGGACGGCGTGCTTGTGTCCGGGCGTTCCCTTCTCATTATCCTGAGTCTGATCCTCGGTACGATCATCGGTACCATTATCGACATCGACGGGGCCATCACGCGATTCGGCGACTGGCTCAAGCTGAAGACCGGCAACGCCAAAGAAGCCACCTTTACCGAGGCTTTCGTCACTGCATCCATAACCGTGTGCGTCGGTGCCATGGCGGTCGTCGGTGCCGTTGAGGATGCCTTGACCAGCGACATTTCCATCCTCGAGACCAAAGCCATTCTCGACTTCATCATCGTTATGGCCATGACCTGCTCCCTCGGCAAAGGCTGCGCGTTTTCCGCCATCCCTGTAGGCATCTTCCAAGGCTCCGTCACGGTGCTGGCGGTGCTGATCAAACCCCTGATGACCGCTGCAGCCATCGCCAATCTTTCCATGGTTGGTTCCATTCTCATCTTCTGTGTGGGCATCAATCTGATGTGGCCGCGTTCAGTCAATGTGGCGAACATGCTGCCCGCGGTTATCATCGCGCCCGCCCTTGCATTTCTTCCCGTAGTGCTGTAACAGTCTTCGACCTGCGGATTTATCCAGCCCGCGGATCCATGTCGATTATTCCGATTGGAGACCCCATGCAAGACATCACCCCAGGTCTATATCGTCATTTCAAAGGCAACATGTACGAGGTCATCGGTGTTGCGCGTCATTCCGAAACCGAGGAGCCTCTGGTGGTGTATCGTGCGCTTTATGGCGACCACGGTTTGTGGGCGCGGCCCTACGATATGTTCGCCAGCGAAGTCGATCACGACAAGTATCCCGAGGTCACCCAGCGGTACCGCTTCGAACGTGTAGACGAGGCATCGCGTTCGTAACGCCTGACGGGTAAGCCGCGGCCGTCAGGTATAATGGCACCTATGGAACCCGTATTCGAACAATCCGCAGACGAGAAACTCGAGGACGACGAGCGCTTCATGCGCGCAGCTATCGAGCAGGCGCATCTTGCCGAGTTGGACGGCGAGGTGCCGATCGGCGCCGTGGTCGTTTGCCAAGGTGAAATCATCGCCGAGGGACGCAATCATCGCGAGACCGACCAGGACCCTTCGGCCCATGCCGAGTTCAGCGCCATTATGCAGGCGTCCCGCGAGCTGGAGCGATGGCGTCTTCCCGACTGCACGGTCTATGTCACGCTGGAGCCCTGCATCATGTGCTCGGGGCTTATGCATCAGGCCCGTATCGGCCGCTGCGTCTACGGCGCCCCCGACCCCAAAGCCGGCGCGCTGGGCACGTTGTACCAGGTACACGCCGATGAGCGGCTTAACCACACCTTTGAGGTGACCTCAGGTGTGCTGCAAGACGAATGCGCCCGTCTGCTGAAAGATTTTTTCGCGCGCAAGCGCAGCCAGAAAAACATGAGCGGAAGGAAACTCCAATGAACCACGTGCGCGTGTTCTCGCCGGCCAAGGTGAATCTGCATCTTGATATCAGCGAGCGCCGGCCGGACGGCTACCATGGGGCTTATTCCATCATGCATGCGCTGTCGATGCACGACATGCTGACCATGCGCCGTGAGTTTGCGGCGCCGGGCTCGGGCTTGGTTGTGGATGTGCATTGCGCCACCCATGGCGATATTGCTGAGCTGAACATTCCCGCAGAATCGAACATCGCTTACAAGGCCGTCGTCCGTCTTGCCGAGGCTCTTGGACGGACTGGGGATGATTCCGTTCTGATAGGTATCGACAAGAACATTCCCCATGCGGCGGGGCTAGGCGGCGGTTCGTCAAACGCCGCTGCAGCGCTGCTGGGTGCCTGTGCGCTATGGGATATAGACTTGGCCGACACTGGTGTTCGCGCGATCGTGGAGCAGGTGGCATCAGGATTGGGTGCCGACGTGCCTTTCTTCCTGCACGGCGGGTGCGTGGCCCTTACCGATAAGGGCGACATATACGAGCGTGACCTGGTGCCTAGCAAACGCAACGTGGTCATTGTGCGGCCTGAGGAGGGTGTTTCCACCGGCGCTGCCTATGCGGCATTCGACGCGAATCCGCCTCTGTCCAGCGACGAGGTCAAAGCGGACGCCCGTGCGGCTGAATCCGCCGACGACCTGCATCTTTTCAACAACCTGGCTCCCGCTTCCGAAGGCCTGCTGCCGGTTCTGACCGATATTCGCGAGTGGTTGTCGGGCCATGCGGGCGTAGCGCATGATGCAACCACAGGTGCGCCCCAGGTCCTTCTGTGCGGCAGTGGTTCGTCCACCTTCGCCATCTGCGACGACTTCGATGCGGCCTACAAGCTTGTGGGTGACGCTCGATTGAACGGCTGGTGGGCCCGCAGCTGCAATTTCACCAGCGCAGGAGCGCGCGTGCTGCCCACGGCGGGTCAGGCCACCAACCTTGGTGCCGTGCAAAAGTCCTGGTAGTGCTCAAATACTCAAAGCCTGATCAAAAAGAGAGCAGCCCATGATGGCTGCTCTCTTCATGCGGCCGATCGATGCATGAAGCCTCCCACGTTGTGCTTCAAAAGGTGTTCGGGAGGCGGATTCGCCAACTCAAAACCTGTTTCAGCCTTTAAATCCGGATTACGCGAACGACAGGATATCCTCGACTTGATGGATGACCGCGCTGGCTCCCGTGTCCCAGAGGGTTTGCTCGTCTTCGTAACCCCAGGTCACACCCACACCGAAAATCTGCGCGTTGGCGGCGGTGCGCATATCGAAGTTCGAGTCCCCAAAATAAGCCACGCGCTCCAGCGGCACGCCCAGCTGTTCGGCCACATAACGGATGCCCGTAGGGTCGGGTTTGCGAGGCACCGGCCCCGAACCCAGCACTAAGTCGAATTTCCCTGGTAAGAACTGCTCGATAACCGCCTTGGCTCCGCCGTCGTATTTGTTCGACAGCACGGCGGTCTTCTTGCCGCGGGCATGCAGCTCGTCGAGCACCTCGGGAATACCTGCGTAGGGCCTGGTCGCTTCTCCAAGGTGGTCCACATACGTGGCTTTCCACAGCTCGAACATGGCGTCCAAGGTTTCGGGACTGGTGTCCTTTGGTGACGCCGTCTCCACCAGACGCCTCTGACCGTCGCCTACCAGCAGGCGGATGTCCTCTAGCGTGATGGTGGGGAAGCCGAACTGCTTCAGGCAGATGTTTGTCGTGGTCAGCAGGTCGGGCAGGGTATGCAGAAGCGTTCCGTCCAGATCGAAAACGAACGCGTCGTAGGTGTTGCGTGCTGTGGTCATGGTTCTCCTTTGCGGGTAGGCGACCATCGTACAACGCTGCGTGCTCGGTTCATGATCGGTTCACGCGGTTTCCACGCGCGGCGGCAAACGTTTCCACACTGGACGGCCGCGAAACAGTTTTTCGTTGCAGATGCCGGTTCCCATACGGTGCATCGCGACGCAGTGGCATAATCGCGGGACATGAAAAACACGACTGGAGAGGACCTGCCATGCAGATCATCGTCACCAAGGACGCCGAAGAGACCCGCGAAGCCGTCGCCGACGCCATTACGGATCAGATTGCCGAAAACCCGGGTTCGGTGCTGGCGCTGTCCGCGGCTCCCGAAGCCTTGGCGGTTTACGACGTGCTCGCTGATCGATATGAGTCCGAGGCATTGGACTTCTCCCGTCTGGCCGTCTTCAACCTGGGCGAATACTGCGGCGTGCAAGCAACCGACGCCGATAGCGTGTATACCGCCATGCGCCGCCACCTGTATGACCACGTCAACATGAACCCCGAGCATGCCTACGTGCCTGAAGGCATGAACGACGATGCCGCCGCCGTTTGCGACGGCTACGAGGCCCGCATCCACCTTGAAGGCGGTATCGACCTGGTCGCGCTGCCGTTGGGCTCCGCCGGCGAGCTGGGCCTGAACGTCGGCGGCACCGAGTTCTCCAAAGAGACCCTGCTGGTAGAGGAACCCCGTCCTGCGTACACCATGGGCGTCGGCTCGATTATGGAGGCCGACCAGGTGGTCGTGTTCGCCAACGGCTCCGACATGGCGGATATCGTGCGCGACGCGTTCTTCGGGCCGATCACCCCGGCGGTGCCGGCGTCTATTCTGCAATTCCACCCCGATACGACGGCCATCGTCGACGAGGCGGCCTTCGAATCCTGCTTCGACCTGGTCGAAGGCGACGACTGCGATTGCGGCTGCGACGATGACGAATGCTGCCACGGCGAGCATCACCGCAACGGCGAGTGCTGCGGTAAACAACACCACTAGTTTTCACGGCCGCGGGTTAGCGGTTGCGTCGAATTTAGTGGTGCATGAAGGGCCTCAACGCCTGTCCAGATGTCGGGTTAGCGCCCGTCCTACCAGATCTGCAAGGCCGATGAGGTAGGATAAGCGAGTTTTCTATATGCCCACCCTGTCCGAGGGCCTGTTCTGCCGTCGAAAACGCCTCATTAGTTGTACATATATTTTAAAACGTCAGCGAAAACCCGCCGAAACAGGCTCCGCCGTATAGAAAACTCGCCTATCCTACCTCATTGACCCTTCCGGCCTTGCATCGTTGCCTGTCGGCGCGAAGCCGCCTGCATCCGTCGGCACATCCGCACCCGTGATGCCTTGCATGCAGGGGCGGTTGCTGCCAACTGTGCCGTATCTCGGAGTAATATATTGCAGTTTCGACGCTTCAATAATGGTATCATGTTCACAATGTCTACAAATGCGTCCAACAGGGCGCAAAGGCATCTGAATTTTGCCTTCGACCTGCGAACATGTGGTAATACATATGCTCCCAGCAACGAAGGCAAAGCCGTTGGCCGGCGCCGCTCCGGCGCCTCAAGAGGGAAGGGGGTGCACCATGGAGCTATTCACCGATGTCGTCTTCCTGTCGCGATTGCAGTTTGCTTTGGTGGTCATTTTCCACTTCTGCTTCGTGCCGCTGTCGGTCGGTACCGGTTTGATCATGGCCATCATGGAAACCCGTTACTACAAGTCGCGCGACCCGAAGGACGCAGCCATCGCACGGTTCTGGGTGAAGATATTCACCACCTGCTTTGCGGTGGGCGTGGCATCCGGCATCACGATGGAGTTCAGCTTCGGCACCAACTGGGCCGACTACAGCCGTTTCGTCGGCGACATCTTCGGCGCGCCGCTGGCTGCCGAGGCCCTGTTCGCGTTCTTCCTGGAATCCACGTTCCTCGGCGTCGTCATTTTCGGCCGCGACAAGATCAGCCCGAAGTTCTACCTGGTCAGCGCCTGGCTGGTTGAGTTCGGAAGCTGCCTGTCCGCGCTGTGGATTCTGATCGCCAACTCTTGGATGCAAACCCCCGCAGGCGCCGAGCTGTCCGCCGACGGCTCCAAAGCGGTCATGACCAACTTCCTGCAGGCGGCGTTCAACCCCTCCACCGGCCCGCGCTTCTTCCACACCGTGACCGCCATCATGGTCGTGGGTTCCTTCGTCGCCATCGCCGTTGCCGCATGGTACATCCGCAAGGGAACCTTCAAGGACTTCGCCACCAAGACCCTCAAGGTCGGCGTCGTGTGCGCCCTGGTTTCCACCTGCGCGCTGCTGGTTTCCGCCCACTCCGCTGCTGTGACGGTCGCCGACGAGCAGCCCTCCAAAATTGCCATGATGGAAGGCCACTACGAATCCGGCACGCTGCCGCTCTATGCGGTCGGCGTGGTCGATACCGAAAACGAGCAGGTCATCGCCCCGTTGCAGCTGCCCGGTTTCACCAGCTTCCTGGCATCCAACAGTTTCGACACCGAATACCCCGGCTTGAACGACATCGCCGCCGAGAATGAGGACATCGTGGTCGAAGATATGCCCGTTCAACTGGTGTTTCAGACGTATCACCTGATGGTCGCCCTGTTCGGCGTCATCTGCGTGGTTCTGCTGCTGGGCCTCATCGCCGTCTTCAAGAAGGGCAGCACCCTGTCCTCCAAGAAGTGGTGGCAGTGGCTCATGATCATCTGCCCCGTGTTCCCGATGCTCGCCATCCAGTCCGGCTGGGCCGTCGCCGAAGTCGGCCGCCAGCCCTACGTCGTGTACCCGGCCACCAGCTCGCCCGAAGGCATCCAGCTGCTGACCAGCGAGGCCACCTCGTCGCTGACCTCCGGCGAACTCATCATCACACTGATCCTGTTCGCTGTCGTGTACGCGCTGATTGCCGTGGCGTTCGTCCGCCTGCTGAGCTTCATCATCAAGAAGGGCCCCGATATGGTGGATGATGTTGTTGAAGAAGAGGGGGTGAAGTAACCATGAGTATTTGGGCAATTATCTGGTATGTCCTGGTGTTCGTGCTCATCGCCGGATACTTCATTCTTGACGGTTTTGATCTGGGCGCGGGCGTCCTAAGTCCGTTTATCGCCAAAAACGACGAAGAGAAACTTACGCTCATGAAGGCCATCGGACCTGTGTGGGACGGTAACGAGGTGTGGCTGCTCACGGGCGGCGGCGCGCTGTTTGCCGCATTTGCCCCAGCGTACGCGACCACCTTCTCCGGGTTCTACCTGGCCATCATCCTGGTGCTGATGGGCCTGATCATTCGCGCGGTGTCCGTCGAGTTCGCAGCCCACGATCCCGCGTGGCGCAAGCTGTGGTTCGTGCTGTTCTTCATCGGATCGCTGCTGCCGGCTCTGCTCTACGGCGTGGCTGTCGGCAACATCTACGCCGGCATTCCCATGGACGCTGCCGGCAACTACATCGGTGTCCCGCTGATCGGGCTGGTCACCCCGTTCACGCTGCTTTGCGGCTTGCTGGGTCTGACCATGTGCATCCTGCAGGGTGCTTGCTGGCTGTCCGTCAAGGCCCCGCTGGAAGGCGAGCTTCTGGCTCGCGCCCGCGGCCTGCGCCGCCCCGTGGCCATCGTAGCCATCGTGCTGTTCGCCCTGGTTACCTTGTATGCGCTGTTCATCATTAAGCCTGAGCTGGCCGCTGGCCTGGGCGTCCTGCGCATCCTGTTCGCGCTGGTCGTCGTAGCGGCTCTGGTTTTCGTGTTGCTGAAGGCCGTACAGCCCGAGGCTTCCGACCTGACCATCTTCCTGGTTGCGTCCGTAGCATGCTTCGCGCTGGTTGGTCTGCTGGCATCCAGTATGTTCCCGACCTTTGTGGTGTCCGGCTCCGGCGACCCGCTGACCCCGTTCATGACCGCCACCGAAGGTGCTGCGATTACCGCCGCCGACGCGTCCGGCGACCTGACCCTGAAGTGGATGTTCGGCATCACCTGCGTGGCTCTGCCGCTGGTATTGCTGTATCACTTCCTGGTGTACCGCACCTTCGCCGGCCGCTTGGCAGACTAACGCTCCGACAGCACGCTGCCGTTGCTGGGCCGCTCCTTCGGGGGCGGCCCTTTTGCGTGCCGCGGTCGGACGCGAGTTGTATACTGGATGCATTCGACGAAAGGAGCTCAGATGCAATACGACGAACTGAAGGAACTGATTAAAGACGCCATGCGCGCGAAGGATAAGGTGCGCCTGTCCATCCTGCGCCAGCTTTCGGGCGAGATCAAGAACATCGAGGTGAACGAGCGTCGCGAGATCACCGAGGCCGACGTCGACGCCATGACGAAGCGCCTGATCAAGCAGACGAAAGAAACCCTGGAAGGTTCCGAAAAGGCCGGCACCGACCAGGAGCGCACCGACAATCTGCGCAGGCAAGTTGAGATTCTGGAAGAGCTGCTGCCCGAGCAGGTCTCTGGCGAGGCGCTGGACCAGCTGATTACGAAGACCCTGGCAGAGGTGGGCGCAACCACCAAGCGCGATATGGGCAAGGTCATGGGCGCGTTGACCAAGCAGACCGGCGGAAACTTCGACAAGTCCGCAGCCGCCGCCAAGATCGGCAAACTGCTGTCGTAGGTCGAAACCCCGATTCGGGCAGGTTCCGAAGCCGGGAAGGCAGAAAACCCCCGATTCGGGCGAACGTCGCGGGTGACGCGGTTGGAATAACGGGGGAGCGGCCAAACCGTTCCCCAACTGATAAAGGAGTTGCTTTGGCGGGGTCGAAATCGAAAAAGCGCAGCAAGAAGAGCCGCGGCACCGCATCGCGTCCGACGCCGCGCCGGCAGCAGCTTACGCCTGCGACCACGGTTGCCCACATCCCGCTGGAGCTTCCCGAACCCGCGCCCGACAACCCGCCGCTGAACGAATGGATCGTTCGATATCTGACCATCTACCAGGAGTATCTGATCGGAGCCGCAAACAAGGGCGTCGAATTCGGCGAGCCCTACCAGCATGACGACGCCTGCCGCGAGGTCAAGGAGCGCCTGCGTGAAAAGGGCGTCACCTTCCGCAACGGCGAAGCCAGCATCGTGCATGGCGACATCTCCACCGCATGCATCGCTTGCACCGGCGGCGACAGCCAGTCGTTCTTCTACTCATTGCGCTGCCCTAAGAACTGC
Organism: Slackia heliotrinireducens DSM 20476; assembly: GCF_000023885.1. Taxonomy (NCBI): domain Bacteria; kingdom Bacillati; phylum Actinomycetota; class Coriobacteriia; order Eggerthellales; family Eggerthellaceae; genus Slackia; species Slackia heliotrinireducens. The sequence goes on from NC_013165.1 coordinate 28,043, forward strand.
TTCTTCTGTTTCAACCACAATCAGAATAACTACGCCGGTTACTTGGACGACGACCGCGATTGGCGAAGCGAACTTGCCGCCATTATGGAAGCGGGCCGACCCATGACGCATTTGGCCCTGACCGGCGGCGAGCCGCTCATGAGGCCCGACGAGGCGTGCGCTTTTTTCGAAATAGCCCGCGCGAACTGGCCCGATGCGCATCTGCGGCTGTACACGTCGGGCGAAGGTCTCACCCGCGAGATTATGGAGCGTCTGGTGGCGGCGGGCATGAACGAGATTCGCTTCAGCATCAAGCTGGATGTGGACACGATTCTTACTCCGCAGGACTTCGAGTTCATCCGCATGTCCTGCGAGTTCCCAGTCAGCACCATGGTGGAAATGCCCGTCATGCCTGGCACGTTCGACCAGATGACAGGCATTTTGCGCGAACTGGACGCCCTGGGCGCTTTCGGCATCAACCTGCTGGAATTCTGCTATGCCAAGCACAACTGGCCTGAGTTCGCCAAGCGTGGCTTCAAGGTGAAGAACCCGCCGTTCACGGTTCTTTACGACTGGGGTTATGCGGGGTCACACCCTATCGAGGGAAGTGACCTAGAGTGCCTGAGGTTGTTGGAATACGCCGCTGACCAAGGGCTGCGCCTAGGCGTGCACTACTGCTCGCTGGAAAACAAACACCGCGACCAGGTGTACCAGATGAACCACATGGCGCCGTTCTCGAACCCGTGCTTCGCCATGGACGACGGCGATTTCTATTGGAAGACATGCAAGGTGTTCGGCGCCGATGTGGCGCCCGTGCGCCGGCTGCTGGAATCCGTCGACGCCGCTGGCCGCCTGTGGAGCTACGACGCCGAAGATGATTGCCTGGCGTTCAACTCGCAGCTGCGCGACCGTGTGCTCGAGCTGCCCGTTCGCGTCATGACTTCGGCGAACATCCTGGTCAAATACCCCGAAGGTGTCATGCTTCGCGAACTTGGCCTTTTCGATTAACGCTTGCGGGACGGCGGGGACGGAGGGTATTGTCCCTTCGTTGACGCGCGTCAACGAAGGGACAATACCCTCCGTCCCCGTCGTCCCGCCCTGACCCGCTGCAGCTAGAAGCCGCGCTTGACGCGCTTGCGGACCTTGTGTTCGGGCTCCTCGCGGAAATCCAACTGCATCTGATGATCCAGCTGGGCATCTTTGGCGTTGGCCTTCTTGGTCTTCACCTCGTCGATGATCCAGGCCACAGCTTCGTTGCCGTAGGATTCCAGCATCTTCAGGCGTGCGTCGTGCATGTTGCCCTTCGACCCGGCGCGATGGGCACTTTCAAAATCGAACACGCCGGACACGGGTGTATCGCCGTTGGGGGAGCGGTAGTGCGCGGTGTAGGTGGCCATTACGCATCCACCTCCCCGGTGCTGCCTAGAATCTCACGTGCGATGGCAAGGTCGCTCTTGACCTCGGGAAACTCGTCACCGCGATGCTGGCGGGTTTCGTCGCCCTTGGCCAGAAGCGCCACCACGGCGCCGTTTTCAGCCTCAAACGCCATGTCGAAGGCGCGCTTGCACGCGGCCTCGCGGTCGCAGATCACCTCGGCGGAAGCGCCCGCGGGCGTGCTCGCCATCATCTCGGCGCAGATGTCTTCTACCCGCTCATAGGCGGGGTCTTCCTCGGTAAAGATCATATGGTCGGCAAACCCGGCCGCCACCCGGGGCAACGTCACACGCCGCTCCTGGGCCTTGTTGCCAGGCGCACCGAACACCGCAATCACCTTGCGGCCAGGGTATTCTTCCTTAACCGACGAGAAGAAGGTCTTGAACGACAGCTCGTTGTGGGCATAATCAACCAGCGCCACCACGCTGCCGTCGGCGGAGCGCACGACCTCCATACGGCCGGGCACGCGCACATGGGCCAAGCCTGCGCGGATATCGTCCCAGGTCACACCTAGCATACGGCTCATGACCACCGCAGCCAGGGCGTTTTCGACATTGAACAGACCCGCCATGCCCAGCACGATGCGCTCGCGCTCGCCTGTGGGCGTGCACACGGTAAACGCGATGCCCTGCGGCTCCACGGCCAAGTCCGCCGCGTTCCAGTCGGCATCATCGCGCCCCACGCCGAAAGTGACCAGCTGCTCGGAGGCCTTCGCGGCTTCCAGCACCTGGTCGGCCATGTCGGAATTCAGGTTGACCAGGGCCGTGCGGCTTTGGGCGAACAGCTTGAGCTTGGACTCGAAGTAGTCCTCGAAGGTGGGGTGCTCGACTGGCGAGATGTGGTCGCGCCCGATGTTGAGGAAGCACCCGATGGCAAAGCGAACGCCCAGCGTGCGGTCGTATTTCAAGCCGTGGCTAGACACCTCCATCACCATGCGGCTGCGGCCGGCTTCGACGGTGTTGGCCAGGTGGCGCCACAAATCCGGTGCCTCGGGAGTGGTGTTGTGGCTCTCGAAGTGTTCCACACCGTCGTCAGTGTCGATAGAGCCCAAAATAGAAGGCTCCTGACCTGCGGCGATAAGAATCGAGCGCATCATATATGCTGTGGTCGACTTGCCTTTGGTGCCCGTGATGCCTACCACGTCGATCTTGAGGTCGGGCCGGTCGAACACCACGGCGGCCAGAAGCGCCATGGCCCTGCGCACGTCGTCGGTCACGATGTGCGGCGCCTGCGGATAGGCCTGCGCCAAGGTGGCTTCGGCGGCTGCATCGCACAGGTACGCCGCAGCTCCGGCGTCAAGCGCTCCGCCCAGGTACTGGGGTTTGAACGCCGCGCCCTTACAAACGAACAAACAACCCGGCTCGGCCTTGCGGGAATCGATGGTCATGCCCTGTACGGTGGCTTCGCCCGTGGCCTGGGCTTGTACGCCGGCATCGGCCAACACAGCTACGAGCTGGGATAATGTAAATTCTGGCAGATTCATGCACGCTCCAAACATGCGGAAGTTCTCGTTCGGCCCCCTAGCATAGCAAAAGCCCGCGCCGCCGCCCAAGGCTTCGCTCAATCAACGCGAAACGGGCAGCAATCCCGTAACGGTTTTCGCCTATACATAAGAATCGACTATACTGAATTGCAATTATTCCTCTATGGCGCGACCGAAGGAGCATCTATGCGACCGCTGCCGACCAACCACCTCGATCCCCGCATGCGCACGGTGTGGCGCGCGACGACCGCCCTGCGCATTCTGATTGTGCTGCTGTGCGTTCTTGTGGGTATCGTCTTTCCTATATATGCAGTCGGCGGGGGAAGCCTCCCTCTGGCGCTTGTTGTCGCGCTGGTCGTGCTGTTCGGTATCGACCTGGTTGTTCAGGCGTTTATCGTGCCCGGCATGCGCTATGACCGTTGGCTGTTCGAGGTTGCGAAAACGAGCTGGACATTTCCCAAGGCATCATTTGGCGCAAGCGCACCATCATTCCCTTCGTGCGCGTGCAGAACACCGACACCAAGCAAGGTCCCATCCTGCGCTGGTTGGGTCTGGCATCCGTCACCGTGGCGACGGCGGCTGGCACCCACACCATTCCCGGTTTGGATCTGAACGAAGCAGATCGGCTGCGTGATGTGATTGCCGAGCAGGCCCGTCTGGCCCAAGAGGACGTGTAGCGAATGGATACGCCGCAGTTCAACAACCAGCAGAACGGCCCGCAGATGCCGCCAGCAGGATGGCCCCAATCCCAGGTCCAGCCGACGGGCCAGGCTCGGGTTCAGCCCCAGCTGCCTCAGCAGCCCGCCGCGCCCCAGCCCCAGGTTCAGCCGCAGCCCCAGGCACCCCAGCCTGTCGACTACCGCGAGACAGTCCCCGAGCCGCTGCGACCCGGCATGCACCAGGTTCATCACGCGTTCATTTGGATCAAAGGCATAGGCTCGGCCGTCGGTATCGTCTTCGCCATGGCCATCACGGCCTTCGGCAATCTCATGTCCGCGGGGCTCGGAGAGCTTGGCGCGTTCATCGTGTTCCTTATCTTGGGCCTGACCATCCTTGTTACGGTGGGTCTTGTATTTCTGTTCCGTTGGATCAGCTGGAAATACCTGTCGTACGCGCTGACCCCCACCGAGATCGAGGTGCATTCCGGTTGGCTCAACAAAAAGCGCGTCCACGTCCCCTACCAGCGCATTCAGTCCGTCAACCAAACCGCGACGCCGCTGCAGCGCGTCGTGGGCATATGCGACGTGAGCGTGGATACCGCGGGCGGTGCGTCCAATGAGTCCATTCAGCTGCAATGCCTGCGCACTTCCGACGTCGAGGCCTTGCGCGCCGAGCTGTTCCGCCGCAAGAAGGTGCTGCTGGACGGCGGCTCCATCGACGAGTGGGGCTCGGCCATGTTGGGCGGCGTGCAGTACCCGTCGACCTGGGCGCTCGCGTCCTACGGAATTAACCCCGCTACCTACGTGCAGCCTGCGATTCCGCAAGGCGCTGTTTCGAACCAATCGGCATCGTCCCAGGTCCAAGCGGCGCAAGAGGGCAATGCACTCTCCGGCGCAGCGGATTTTTCCGACCACTTCCGCGGCGTTTTCGGTGGGGAAAAGGTCGACACGGGCCAGGTGTCCTACGAGGTGCGCCTGAGCAACAAGGAGCTGTTCCTGGCGGGCATCTCCGGCTCCGGCGGCACCATGGGTCTGGTGGTTGCGGCGATTGCCGGTTTGGCAGGCGCCGTCATGGATGCGCTCGAGGATGTTTTCATAGTGCACCTCGATACGGCCGCGCGCGTTGCGGCCAGCACCTTCGATGTGGGCTCAGCCGTTGCGTTGGTGGCGGTGGTCCTGGTCGTTTTGCTTGTCATGTGGGTGATGTCGGCCCTCGGCACCATGGTGAACTACGGCGGATTTGCACTGCGCCGTCGCGGAACGCGTATCGAGGTTGAATCGGGCCTGCTCAGCCGTAAGTTCCAGGGCATCGACGTGGACCGCATCCAATCGGTTGAAATTCACGAAGCTCCTATCCGCCGTCTGTTCGGCTACTGCGAGCTGCGCGTGACGAAAATCGACGCCATCTTGCCCGGCACCGACTCCAGGTCGCTTAAAAACACCCAGCTCGGCGCCGTTCTGCACCCCTTTGTGAAGACCAGCCGCGTGCCTGAAATCCTGCGCGGTGTGCTTCCCGAGTTCGCCGAATACCCGCAGGCGACGCAAACTTTGCCGCCCGTGGCGCTGCGCCGGGGCATCGTGGGACACGGCCTGGTGCGCAACTTCGGATTCTGGTCTGCCATTGTGCTGTTGCTGGCGTATGCGTTTGCCCGATTGGCCGTATCTCCGAACATGGCGGGCTTCCTGTCCGGTGCGCTTGTCGTGCTCTTGGCCGTATGCGTGCTGATCATGGTGATTGGCGCCGTGGGCGGGCTGCTGTGGTTCCGCGGGTCGGCGCTTGGATACAACCGCGACTATATGACCATGGTCGTCTCAGGGTATACCCGTCGCATCATAGTCACGCCGCGCAAGAAGATTCAATTTGCAACGCTGCTCGCCAATCCGTTCCAACGTCGCGCGAAGGTGGCTTCCGTATGCGCCCGCACGGCGGCGGGCATCGACGGTACCACCGAAACGCTGTGGGATATGGCACTTGACCAGGCCGAAGCTTGGCAGGAATGGGTCCGTCCCCGCAAACGCGCCCAGCACGCTCAGCAGGCTTAGCGGCATCAAGCAACGCCTTCGTTCGTACAGCGGCCTGCTGGCCGTGCCGATCGAAACCCATCGCATCGCACGCCATCCGATGCTGGTAGCGAACGGTTTCGTAACGCTTTTCAACAGGTGTATGGCAGCTCGCGGAAAAATAAGCGCACGTGACATATGGCTCAGATGACGCATGCTAGAATCGAGCCATGGATATGAAGAATAACAAATACCACCGCGCCAGCCGCGTATCGCGAACCTCCACCGAGGCTGCGAAGCACGCTTGGCTGCCCTCACAGTTCGAGGATATTCGCAAACTCTCGCCGGCGGAAGCTGCCCGTAAAGCCAAAAGGGTCCTGCGACCCATTCGCGAGTACTCGCTTGGCGAAGAGATCTGCAACGCGCTCACCCACGGCCTTGGTGCCGTGTTGGCTATTGCGGCCCTGGTCATCGCGGTGGTGACGGCTGTTAGACACGGCGGCGGCGTGCGCATCGCCGCAGCGCTCATCTACACCATTTCCATGTTCGTGGAGTATCTCATGTCCACGCTGTACCACGCGCTGCCGGCCGAAGGGGCCAAGCGCGTGTTCAAGGTGCTGGACCACAGCGCCATCTACCTGTTCATCGCGGGTTCGTATACCCCGTTCTGCCTGCTCACGCTGGCGCCCGACGGGGGCTACCTGTTGTGCGGCGTCGTGTGGGGGCTGGCCATCGCCGGCATTGCGGCCGAAGCGTTCTGGACCTACCGCCCGCGCTGGGTCTCTGCGGTGTTGTACCTGCTCATGGGTTGGTGCGTCGTGTGGTTCCTGCCGCCTTTGGTGCATGCCCTGCCTACGCCGGGCCTCATCCTTCTGGTGGCCGGCGGCATCGCGTACTCCATCGGCGCAGCCTTCTACGTGTTGAAGAAGGTCCCGTACATGCACACCGTGTTCCACGTGCTGGTGGTTGTGGGCTCGGTTCTGCAGTTCCTGGCCATCGTGCTGTACGTTCTCTAGCACCTGCGCCGCGCACCGCCAACGAACATCCTGCCAACGAAACATCAACAGTTAGGGCGATTCGCGTGCATGTGGATGCCTCAGCTGCTTTAATGGCTACCGTATCTATGTTCCAATTGCAGAAACGGAGGGTCGCGTGGCGGAAACCGCAAAACATCTTGTGCGCTCGGACAACTCCGTTGTTGCCGGGGTCTGCGCCGGACTTGCGGAAACGCTGGACACCGATCCCATTGTCATGCGCGTGCTGGGCATCCTGCTTACCGTGCTTACCTTCGGCTGGGGCGTGATTGCCTACGTCATCCTGTGGGTTGTTTTGCCCAAGGGCCAGGCCTGCGCCGACTGCATCGACGTTTCTGCAGATAGCGAGGATCCCTGCGGATGCAGGGACGCCTCGGTCCATATGCCGAAAAGCGCCTATCTCGGCACGTCGGTGGGTGTCGTTCTGGTGTGTCTGATTTTCGCCGTGCTGTTGGATTACCTGGTGGTGGACGCCTCCTGGTATCAGTTCTGGCCAATCGTGTTTGTGGCGGCCGGCTTCACGGTCATGGTTATCCCCATCGATGAGGACCACCAGGTTTTCGAGATGGCCGTCGGTATGACGCTGGTGGGCGTCGGTGCCGTGCTCACGCTGTGTTCCGTCGGCTTCCTGTCGTGGCAAACCATCCCGCACGCGCTTCCGCGGGTGCTGCCGATCCTGTTGCTTGCGGCCGTGGTGGCCGTGCTTGCCCACCGTCGCCACAACCGGGTGCTTACGTTCTGCGCCGGCGCGCTGGTGCTTGTCGCATGCGCGCTCACCGTCACGGTGTTCGGAGTTCCGAACGAGATGGATTTCATCGTGTTGCAGAACCCCATGGGCGGTCCGAAGACCATTTTCTACCGCTAATCAGGCCGTCTGCCGTTTTTGAGGAGCCGTTCGCCGCGGCTGGTCTCGGTAAGCCGCGTCCGCCTTCGAAAAGACGCAGGTTACAGGTATGAAATTGCATCATAAGTCAAATACCACGTCTCTGACCTGGTGGTTTGTGGAATCTATTCCGTTACGCTAAAATATTCTGCTTACATACAGGATATACCTCTCGACAGCAACTCCTTTTTAAACACAGCCCGCTGTCATGCCCTTTTAGGAAGGGCTTTGGTAAACGATTGTTTGGAAGGGATGCATGGCGCAGCGCCGCGCACATACGAAGAAACGCTCGTTCACGCTGTTGAAGCTCGGCGTGGCCGCGCTGGCTGTTGCCGTCGTGGGCTTCGGTGTGTTTTCGTTCAGCACGCCCGCTGTGGCTTCCCGCTCCGTCGACCTGACCACCATCGGCATCGGCGACGATGTCAGCACTGTCAGCCCCGACGCGGTGGATCAGTCGGCAAGCCGTCTGCAAACCTCCGACGACCAGGGCGTTTCCGATACTCGTGATGCTTCGGCCGCCCGTTCCATCAACGTTGAGGACCCGGATCCCGTGGTCTACATCTCCGCAGTCGACACCGCAAACCCCCGTGCCGTCGAGGCCGCCGAAAGCATCGGCACCACTGACCCGCTGCCCACGGCACCCCGCGTCCTGCCCGACGTGACCGGCGAGGGCTGGCAGCAGGGCCTGGCTTCCGCCTACAGTTTCGCCGACAACGACGACGGCCACGGAAACTTCGGCACCTCCGTCACTGCATCCGGACGCCATATTTCCGACTACGGCCTGACCGTTGCCGTGCCCGCCAGCGAATCCTGGCGCATCGGCGAGCCGGTCGCCATCGTGTACGGCGAAACCGTCATCATCACCACCGTCACCGACACGGGCGGCTTCGCACCTTACGGCCGCGCGTTGGATCTGGCTCCCGGCACGTACCACGCACTGGGCGCAACCTCGTGCGATGATTGGGGAGTTCGCCTCGTCTACTACAAATTCCTGTAAGATGCGCTGTACAGCGCATCTTTTTTGATACGCTCCTGCGATGGGAAAACTGACCGCCGGCAACCGCTGCCCAAGGTCATGTTCGAAAGAAGCTCTTAGATGGCAAACGTAATCATCGTTGGCTGCGGGCGCGTGGGGTCGCAGCTCGCAAACATGCTTTCAAGCAACGACCGCAACGTATGCGTCGTGGACATCCAAGCCGAAGCCTTCGCCAACCTGGGTCGCTCGTTCAACGGCGCCACGTTGCAGGGTTTGGGGTATGACGAAGACGTCCTCATCCGTGCGGGCATCGAGGATTGCGACACCGTGGCTGCCGTCACCTCCAGCGACAACACCAATCTGATGGTGGTCGAGGTGGCCCGCCGCATCTACGGCGTGCCCCACGTGATCGCGCGCCTGTACAACTCGCGCCGCGAAGACGCCTACATGAAGCTGGGTTTGGACTACGTATGCGGAACCGCCCTGGTGGCAGAGGAAATCTTCTCCAAAATCATGGTCGGCCGCGGCAGTCATCTGGACAGCTTCGGCGATTTTGAGATCATGCGCTTCTCCATCAACCTTGAGCACGTGTCCAACCGTCAGATCCGCGTGGGCGAGCTGGAGCGCAACCACGGCGTGCGCATCGTGTGCTTCATCCGCGCCAAGGACGGCGACAGCTCCATCCCGTCGAAGGACAGCATCCTGTACGACGGCGACAGCGTGGTGGCCTGCATACGCCACGACCTGCTGCAATCCTTCGGCAAGTTCATTAAGAAGTAGGGGGCGCGTCATGTACATTGTCATCATGGGCGGCGGCAAGGTTGGCGAATACCTCGGCGGCGTTTTGCTGAGCAAAGGTCACGAGGTGGCCATCATCGAGCACAACCGCAAGACGGCGGACCGCCTGTCCATCACGCTCGAAGGCGAATACCTGATCATCAACGGCGACGGTTGCGACACCGCCTACCAGCAGGACGCGGGCATCCGCAAGGCCGACGTCTTCGTTGCGGTAACCGGCCGCGACGAAGACAACCTGGTGGCCTGCGAGCTGGCGACCCGCGTGTTCAACGTGCCGCGCTGCATCGCCCGCGTGAACAACCCCAAGAACCGCAATATCTTCCGCGCGGTCGGCATCGAAAACGTGTCGTCCACCATTCTGATCGCCAGCATGATTGAAGAGGAAGCCCTGATGGGCGGCATGGGCGTCGTGTCCTCGCTGGGGCGCGGCGACATCGCCCTGATTGAGGTTTCCATCCCGCGATCGCCCAGGCATTTCGACCCGAAAGAGGGCGTGCTTGCGCGGCGGATTCGCATGCCGGAGGGAAGCATCCTGGCGGCCGTCGACCGTAAAGAGGCAGGCGAGGCCGAGGTTATCGACAAGGAAACCGTGCTGTACCCCGGCGACAAAGCCGTAGTCCTGGCCGAAACCGATGCGGTCGACCAGGTGAAAGCGCTGTTCAAGAGTTTGTAGGATAGGAGCAAAGGCCCCGTGGGCGGAATGTGTCAGTAGGGACGTTTCCCATTGACACAAAAATGTGTCAGTAGGGACAGTTCTGCTGGCATTTCGTCCTCGAGCCTGAACGATACAAAAAGGAAGGTTGAACATGATTTCTCGTTACACGCTGCCCGAGATGGGTCACATCTGGGACCCTGAGAACAAATTCGCCATCTGGAAGGAAATCGAGCTGTGCGCCTGCGAAGCCCAGGCTGAACTGGGTGAATGCGGCATCACGAAGGAAGAGGCCGCGTGGATTCGCGAGCACGCCGACTTCCGCGTGGAGCGCATCGACGAAATCGAGGCCGTGACCAACCACGACGTCATCGCTTTCCTCACGTGCATGGCCGAATACATCGACGCCGACGTTCCCGAGGGTCAGGAGAAGCCCAGCCGCTGGGTTCACTACGGCATGACCTCGTCCGACCTGGGCGACACCGCGCTGTCTTACCAGATCACGCAGGCGTTGGACATCATTATCGCCGACACGAAGAAGCTGGGCGAAACCTGCAAGCGCCGTGCCTTTGAATTCCAGGAGACGCTGTGCGTGGGCCGCACCCATGGCATCCATGCGGAACCGATGACCTTCGGCATGAAGTTCGGCAGCTGGGCCTGGGCTTTGAAGCGCGCCCTGACCCGCTTGGAGCAGGCCCGCGAGGTGGCCGCCACTGGCGCCATCAGCGGCGCGGTCGGCACATATTCCAGCATCGACCCCTTCGTCGAGAAGTACGTGTGCGAGAAGATGGGCCTGACGCCCGACCCGCTGTCCACCCAGGTGTTGGCCCGCGACCGCCACGCCCAGGTCATGTCCACGTTGGCCGTGGTGGCTTCCACTCTGGAGAGCATCGCGCTGCAGGTGCGCCTGATGCAGGAAAGCGACGTCATCGAGGCAGAAGAACCGTTCAAGAAGGGCCAGAAGGGCTCGTCCGCCATGCCCCACAAGCGCAACCCGATTACGGCCGAGCGCGTGTGCGGCCTGTCGCGCATCGTCAAGGCGAATGCCCAGGTGGGCTTCGACGACGTGGCGCTGTGGTTCGAGCGCGACATCTCGCATTCCGGCGCCGAGCGCGTGGCGCTGGCAGACAGCTTCATCGCGCTGGACTACATGTTCTCCAAGATGCAGTGGATGCTGGACGGTCTGCAGACCTACCCGGACAAGATGCTGCACAACCTGAACCGCACCCGCGGCCTGATTTTCTCGTCGAAGGTGCTGTTGGCCCTGGTCAATACGGGTATCACGCGCGAGGATGCGTACGTCATCGTGCAGCGCAACGCCATGGCCGTGTGGCATGACATCCAGAACGCCGTCGATGGCCCCACGTACCGTGAGCGCCTCGAGGCCGATCCCGAGGCCAATCTGACCGCCGAGCAGTTGGACGAGATCTTCGATCCTTGGGCCTTCCTGGGTCACAAGGACGAGGCCTTCGTCAAGCTCGAGGCCTTGGAGTTCTAACTCCGGTTTACACGTTTGTGGCGAGCCGATGCCTTCGGGCCTCGGCTCGTTTTCTTTTATCCGCGGTGGTGCAAAGGACCGCACCAGGGCCTATCGCTTGTCGCAAAGGGATGCCTACAAAAAACACGTCTGCTGCTTTTGGCATGCTCGGTATGCAGATTTCGTTGCGGCTGGTGCATATCGACAGTCCCACCTGCGAAAACACATGGCAGCTTGCTAGAATGCGCGAAATGGAGCCATTTAGGAGGAACGCATGCGCAAGCATCTGATGATATTGATGGCGGCTTTGGCCGTTGTGGCGGCGATGGGGCTGCTCCCTGCAACCGCGTTGGCGGTGGATGACTATCCAGCCGATCTCAAGAGCGCCGCCAAGGATACCAAGCTGGATCCCTGGCGTTTCTACAACCGTAACTGCACGTCGTTCGTGGCATGGCGTCTCAACCACAACAACGGCATCGACTTCGATTGCTTTTATGAATGTCCCGACGGTCTGAAGTGGGAAAACGCCAATTCGTGGGCCCTCGTCGCCCGCCAGCTGGGCTACAAGGTGGACTCGACGCCCGCGCCCGGCGCCATCGCCTGGTGGAACACGGGTTCGTATGGGCACGTGGCCTGGGTCGAGTCCGTGGACGGTGACCAGGTGACCATCGAAGAGTACAACTACGACCGCGACGGCCATTACCACCGCCGCACCTTGAACGCGTCGAAGGTGGAGGCGTTCATCCACCTGGCCGACCTGCCCGACGACATCGGCTGGGTGAAGGAATCCGGCCTGTGGTACTACCTCGACAAAGAGGGCACGCCGAAAACCGGTTGGCAGAAGGTCGCACGCAAGTGGTACTACCTGGATGCCGACGGCGTGATGCTGCGCGGCTGGCAGAAAATCGGCGGTTCGTGGTACTACCTGACCAGCTCAGGGGCCATGAAGACCGGCTGGCTCAAAGACAACGGCAAGTGGTATTACCTGCAGAGTTCCGGCCGGATGGCCAAAGGTTGGGTGAAAGTGGGCAGCTACTGGTACTACTGCAACGGCTCGGGCGTGATGCAGACCGGCTGGCAGAAGATCGGCGGCAGCTGGTATTACCTGTACGAAAGCGGGCGCATGGCCTCCAACTGCTACGTCGACGGATACTGGCTCACAAGCTCGGGTCGCATGGTCTAGATGCCGGGCGCGCCTCGGCGCGCTAGAGGGGGCGCCAGGTGCGCAGGAGGGTGTACTCCTGGTCGTTGGTGGAGATGTGCACGTAGGTGGCAATGCGGTCGCAGGTGCCGGACGATGCGAGGTAATCGCCGAAGGTGTCGCAGTGGCTGGGGCAATCCAGCGCGAACATGGTGCGGTCCTCCAAGTTGACGCCGCTGACCGAGCGCGTGGATTTCACAATCAGCCAATCGCCTGACCAGGCCGGCGCTGCGGACGGGTTGCGCCCGAACAGGAACCAGGTAGCGTTTTTCGTGCTGTTGCCTTTGCTGATGGGCGCGTAGGTGCCCAGCGACGAAAGCCCGTCGCCGTAATCGTAAATGGCGTCGAACGCGAAGGAGAATCGTCCGCCCACGTAGGCGGCTTCTAGCGGAGCCATGGCCGACGGCATGGTCAGCTCGTCGAGAACGTCGAACGTGGTGTCGTTGACCAGGGTCAACTTGTAATGCACACTGCTTGAGTCCGCACGGGGCGTGACCACGACGCCTTCGGTGGCGGCGTAGGGGCGCGTGCACATGCGGCCGCGCGAGCTGAGCGCCATCACGGAATCCTCAGACCCGAACTCGGCGGACTTCAGAACGGAATCGGGCGGGTTGAGGGTGCTCGAAACGGGAAGGACCTGCCAAAACGCACGGTTGCCCACGGCGGCCACCGACGGGATGTCGAATTCGCGGTCGCCCTGCTCGGCCAGCGTAGGCTCGCCCATGCTGGTGCCGGATAGGGTGGCGTGGTACACGTTCCAACGGCCGCTGTAGGAATTGGCCTCCACCCAGACGATGCCCGAGTCGCTGCAGCGCACGTCGAGGATGTCGTAGCCGCGCGCGTCGATGGATACTGGGCCCTCCAGCACCGTGACCAGCTCCAATTCGGAAGCGGACAGGTCGACCAGGCCAACCTTGGTGATGGGGGATGAGGTTTCGGTGGGGGTGAGGCACACAGCCAGGTTGCCCGGCCCTGCCCAAACCAGCGAATGGAACGGAAGCGCCAGCTCGGCGATTTGCTCCATGCAATCGGCGGCATCCAGGGTTTCGAACTCGTCCAGGGTTACGACCTGGTCGGCGGCGACCTCCAAAACGTTCGCGTTTTCCTCTTCGGCCTCGTGATCCTCCGCAATGCTGCTGCCCACGGCCGCCGCGGCAACCGCGGCCACGCCTGCTGCGCCAAGAATCAGCTGGCGGCGGGTCAGGCTCACGTTGGTTCCGGGGATGGCGAGGCGACGCTGCGGCTCGGCGGAAACGCGGCGCGCGGTGGGCGTTCCCACGCGTGCGGATGAGCGGTTCTGCCGGACGCGGGCGGTGCCCCCGCGAGTGGACGCGTGATGCGCGTAGTTGCCCGACCGCCTTGCCGATGACGAAGAGCGGTGCGTGCCAGCTGCGCCTCGCGATGCGGAGGTGCGTCGTGTTGTGCGTCTTTGTGCCATGGCGGCTATTATGTCATTTTCGCAGGAGGGCTGACCAGAGCAGGAGAAATCGTTACAATATTCTTAAATGTGCCCAACATGGTATACGTCTCTAAACGATGAGTGAGGAGTATTCAATATGAACAACACCAACAGCGAAACCCGTCGAATCCTCCTGGTTGAGGATGAGAAGGCGATCCGCGACGCCGTGGCTGCCTATCTCGAGCGCGAAAACTACTGGGTCACAGCAGTGGGCGACGGCCAGGACGCCTTGGAGGAGTTCTCGAAGCATCACTTCGACCTGGTCATTCTGGACCTCATGCTCCCACGCGTCCCGGGCGAGCGCGTCTGCCGCGCCATTCGCGACAACTCCGATGTGCCTATCATCATGCTGACCGCCAAGGGCGAGGTCGAGGACCGCATCATTGGCCTGGAGCTCGGCGCCGACGACTACCTGGTCAAGCCTTTCAGCCCCCGCGAGCTGGTGGCCCGCGTGCGCGCCCTGCTGCGCCGCGTCCACGCCGACTCCGAACCCCAGCGCGAGGTGCTGGAATTCGGCGAGCTGACCATCGACGTGTCCGGCCACAAGGTGCTGGTCGGCGGTAAGGAAGTCGACCTGACCGCATCCGAGTTCAAGCTGCTCACCACGCTGTCCCGCTACCCCGGCCGCGTGTACTCGCGTATGGAGCTGGTGGAGAAGGTCCTGGGCTACGACTTCGAAGGCTACGAGCGCACTATCGACTCCCATGTAAAGAACCTTCGCGCCAAGATCGGCGACAACCCGCGCAACCCCAAGTGGCTGCATACCGTACACGGCGTGGGATACCGCTTCGAAGATCCCACCAAGCAGCCCCAGCAGTAGTCGCGCGCGCCGCGCCGTATCGTAGCTATGGGGAATAAGAAAAACGGCCCGCTGAAGACCCTCCGTAATTTTTACGGGGGGTCTTACGCCACTCGAGTAGCCGTAAACTTCGCATTGATCGCACTGCTTACCGCCATGGTCGCCATGGGGGTGCTTTCCTTTGTGTGGGAACAGCATTTCTCCACCTACACCAGGGAAAACATCCAAGCGTTGGCCGACGTCACCGCGACTACCATCGCGCAGGACTACAGCCGCAACCATGAGAACGCCATCGCTGCCGTCGACGAAACAGGTGAAGGCCAATATCCGAACCTGTCCGTCGTCGACGTGTCGGCGGCCGCTTCCGCCCACCAGCTCAAGCAGAGCATGGGCGTGGTGGTCACCAATGCCGACGGAAGCGTCATCTACGACACCACCACGTTGGACAAGGACGGCAATCGGATAACCGATTCCGAAAGCCTGTCCGTGGCGCCGCGCCTCGACGGCGGCGCCACGGCCACCCAGGCCGACATCATTGTGGAAGGCACCCGCGTGGGCACGGTCCGCATGTGGATCTACGGCTCCGACGTGCTGCTTTCCAAGGCCGACATGGAGTTTCGGTCCAAGAGCTACGAGGCCATGGTGCTGGCCACAGTGTTTTCCGTCCTGCTGGCGTCCTGCTTGGGCGTCATGTTCTCCCGCGGCCTGACGCGCCCGATAGAGCGCATCACGCAGGCGGCGGCCGCCATTAAAGAAGGCGACTGGTCCGCCCGGAGCCAGGTCAACGGCGCCGATGAGATCGCCGAGCTGTCGAAAACCTTCGACTCCATGGCTGAAAGCATCGAGAACGACCGCGACCTGCAGCACCGGTTGACCACCGACGTGGCCCACGAGCTGCGCACGCCGCTGATGGCCATCCAATCCACGGTCGAAGCCATCGTGGACGGGGTGTTCGAACCCACCGCAGAGCGCCTGGCCACCATCAGCGACGAGGTCGGACGCCTGCGCCGCCTGGTCGACGCCCTGCTCAGGCTGTCGCGTCTGGAGAACCGGGCCACGCCCATGAAGCAGGAGGTCGTCAATGTAGGCGAGCTCATCCGCACCATCACCACGTCCCACGAGGCCTACGTGGCCGACGCGGGGCTCAAGCTGGAATACGACCCCGAGGACGAGGTCATGGTGTACGGCGATCCGGACATGATTCGCCAGGCTACGGCCAACCTGATCTCCAACGCGGTGCGCTACACGCCCGCGCCGGGCACCATTTGGGTGCGCGTCCGCAAAGACGACGAGGCGGGCGAAGCCACCATCGCCGTGCAGGATACGGGCATCGGTCTGACGCCCGAGGAATGCCGCATGGTGTTCAGCCGCTTCTGGCGTGCCGAGGGCAGCCGCAAGCGCGAAACCGGCGGCCTGGGCATCGGCCTTACGGTGGTGAAGGAAATCATCGACCGCCATCACGGGTGGGTCGAGGTCCAAGGCGAAAAAGACGTGGGCGCCACGTTCACGCTGCACATTCCGCTGTATGATTACGACCGCATCAAGGCGCAGACCGAAAAACGTGAAGGCAAGGGCTCCGAGGCGGACCGCCCGTCCATAACGGAACGTCTGCCGAAGCTGACAGGAAGGAACAACTGATGAACCCCATCACCATCAAGCCGGACGCGCAGGGCAAGGTGCGCGACCTGTACGACCTGGGCGACAAGCTGTTGCTGGTCGCAACCGACCGTATTTCCGCATTCGACTACATCCTGCCCGACGAAATCCCGTGCAAGGGCCAGGTGCTGACCCAGATCAGCTGCTTCTGGTTCGAGTTGCTGGACGGCGTGGTGGAGAATCACCTGATTTCCGCCGACGTGGCCGACCTGCCCGAACAGTTCAAGCCCTGGTCCGAATACCTGCGCGGCCGCTTCATGCTGGTCAACAAGGCGAACATGTTCCCCATCGAGTGCATCGTCCGCGGCTACCTGACCGGCTCGGGCTTCAAGGACTATCTGAAGACCGGTTCGGTGTGCGGCATCCAGCTGCCCGAGGGTCTGCAGAATTCGGCGAAGCTGCCTGAAACGCTGTTCACGCCTTCCACCAAGGCCGAAATCGGCGACCACGACGAGAACATCTCCTACGAGCGCATGGTCGACATCATCGGCCAGACCGACGCCGCCGCCCTGCGCGACCTGTCGCTTAAGGTGTACACCACCGCCGCCGACCACGCTCGCGAGCGCGGCATCATCATCGCGGACACCAAGTTCGAGTTCGGCGTGCTGAACGGCCAGATCATCCTGGGCGACGAGGTTCTGACCCCGGACAGCTCCCGCTTCTGGTCCGCCGACGACTACGAGGTGGGCCGCGAGCAGGCCAGCTTCGACAAGCAGTTCGTCCGCAACTGGCTCAACGACAACTGGGACCGCACCGGCGAGTCGCCCCACCTGCCGCAGGACGTCATCGAGAAGACCTCCGAGAAGTACATCCAGGCATACGAGAAACTGACGGGACGCGTGTTCGAGCGTTAATCGCCCGCACGCCTAAGGATGCGCGTTTGCGCGCTATGAGCAACTAGAAGGATACCGACGTGTCACAACGTAACCCCATGAACGACCGCTATCAGCAGGAGAACCTCGGCCAGACCCGCAAGTCGGCCGCGTCGTTGAAACCCAAGAGCAAGGCTGCTGCCAGCGTTCGCATTGCCGACAACAAGAAGACCGACAAGCAGAAGCGCGAGGCCGCCAAGGCCCGCCGTGCCGAAGCTGCCGAACGCGAGCGCGCGTTCTACAATCCGCCCACCGAGCGCTTCCATAAGCTGCGCCGCCTGTGGCTGATCTGTATCTTCGGCGCCATCCTCTTGACTATCATCGGCTCCTTCTTCATCGCGCGCGCCGACGAGACTGCGGTGTACTCGTGGATCTTCCTGGTTCCGGCCTACATAGCCATCGGTTTCGCCATGTGGCTGGACATGTCCAAGATCCGCAAGGTGCGCATCGCCTATCAAGAGGAAATGGTTAAGAAGTACGGCGCCAAGAAGGCCGCTGAAAAGGCCGCGGAAGAAGTTGCCGCCTGGGAGGTCGAGCATCCGCGCTGGACGCTCTCGTCCCTGTTCGGCGGTAAGAAGAAGGCCGATGCGGCTGCCGCCGAAGAAGAGACCACCGACGCGAAGTAGGTGAGATCGTGAATCCGGTACTGCTGATTCCGACGTACGTGTCGGCGCGTTCGCGCATGCAGGCGCGGGGCGTCACCACTACGTATGACCATATGACTGCGCTTTCGGCACCGGGCGAGCTGCCCCGTTGCCTGGAATCGCTGCGCAAAGTGCGCGGTTTGGGCGAAATCATCATCCTGGTGGTGGCCGAGCCCGCCGTGGAGAACCAGGCCGCGGAGAAGATCCGCAAGCTGGCGGCGGAGTATGACGACCTGAGCATCTCCGTCATCGGCGCGCCCGAGATGGGCGTCATCAACCAGCGCATGGCCCAGCTGGGCATCAACGTGAACAAGGAAATCGGCCTGCAAGGTTATGGCGCCGTGCGCAACCTGGGGTTGCTTTTGGCTAACGCCCTGGGTTTCGACGCGGCCGTGTTCGTGGACGACGACGAAATCGTGGACGACGAGGACTTCCTGGAGCGCGCCATGTACGGCCTGGGCAAACTGACCCGCCGCGGCGTGCCTATTCTGGCCAAAACCGGCTACTACCTCAACGAGCAGGAAAGCTTCCTTTCGCAAAGCCAGGACCGCTGGTACAACCACTTCTGGGAGCAGGGCAAAACCTTCAACCAGTGGATCATGAAAGCCATGAAGGGACCGCGCCTGTCCCGTTCGAACCACGTGTGCGGCGGCTGTCTGGCCCTGCACAAGGAGGCTTTCAAGCGCGTGGCCTTCGACCCGTGGATTGCCCGCGGCGAGGATCTGGATTACATGCTGAACCTGCGCATGTACGGTTCGGACATCTGGTTCGACAACAAGTGGGTGCTGCACCATCTGCCGCCCGCGACCAAGTCCGAAGGCATGCGCTTCCGCCAGGACATCTTCCGCTGGCTGTATGAATTCCGCAAGGTGGAATACGCCCGCACGCAGATCGACCTGATGCAGATCAAGCCTCAGTCCCTTGAGCCCTATCCGGGACCGTTTTTGGAGCCTGGCCTGCAGAAACGTGTGAAACGAACAGCGCTGTTGCGCTCCATCGGCCGCTCCGACGGCAAGGGCTACCGCAAGGCCGCTCACTCGGCGTCCACCGATGCGGCCAAGTACGCCGAGGACAACTGCGCCAAGTATTTCAAGTTCCAGTACACCTGGCCCACCATCATGGCGCGCCTGGAGGACGACGCCATTTTGAAGAGCGTGCTGGGGCAGTCGGCCAACCAGGGCCAGGCCCGCTTCGAGGAGCAGGTGGCCAAGGGTTGGAGCGGCGGCGTTGATCCCGGCATGACCAGCGAGATTCGCCTGAACATCGGGTCGGAGGAATAGCCGTCCCATGGAGATGTTCGTCATCGCCGTGCTGGCCGGGTTGCTTGTCGGCGTACTGTCAGGATTATTCGGAATAGGAGGCGGTACCATCATGGTACCGCTCTTCCGTTTGGCGTTTGGATTGCCGCCCATCGGGGCTACGGCAACATCGCTGTTCACGGTCATCCCCACGTCGCTTTCGGGGCTGGTCAAGCACGTCAAGAACAAGACCACCATCCCCAAGCTGGGCATAGCCGCAGGTCTGGCGGGTGCCGTCATGTCGCCCATGGGCGTGCTTGCGGCGTCGAAGTCGCCTGGCTGGGCCATTATGGGCGCCACGGCGGCGGTGCTCTGCTATTCGTCCTGCACCATGTTCTCTAAGGGCGTCCGCAAGTTGCGCTCCGACCGCGCCCAGGCGGCCGGCTGCCCGACGCCTGAGAACACGAAGCTGACCTGCACCGAAGGTGTGGTCGCCGAAACCTTCGGCTTGACGAAGGATGTGGTGTGGAAAGTGACCTTGATCGGGGCTTTCGCAGGGCTCGTCGGCGGATACGTCGGCGTGGGCGGCGGCTTCGTGATGGTGCCCATGTTCATCTCCGTTTTGGGAATCTCCATGCGGCTGGCGTCGGGCACGTCGCTTATCGCCGTGTGCATTCTGGCCCTGCCCGGCGCCATCGAGCAGGCCGTTTTAGGCAACATCCACTACACCATCGGCCTGGCCATGATCGTGGGCAGCATGCCCGGGTCCTACCTGGGCGCGACGCTTGTCAAACGTGTTCCCGAGGCGGTGCTGCGCATTATGTTCGCCTGCTTCCTGATGGTTGTCGCCGTCATTCTTATAGTGAACGAAGTCCTTGTTTAGGAGCCTGGCATGACCCCGAAGTCCAACTATTCGCGTTTTCTCGAACTGATTCTGCTGATTATGGCCGCAACGGCTGCGGGCGGCCTGATTTACGCCCTGGGTAAACCTAACCAGTCGACGGCCATGACCTTCGCCTCAGGCCTTCTGTTCACCATGTCGCTTATGGCGTTCATCTACGTGCAGCTGAATCCCGACGCGGTGCGCGCCCGCCAATCCGACACCACGCTCAAGCTGGCTTCCGAAATGCTGTCCTACGTGCAGGACGGCATGAGTGCCGAATCGGCGCAGGCCATTTGCGGGCTGCTGCTGCCGGCGACCAATGCGAAGGCCGTGGCCATTACCAATCGCGAGGTCATTTTAGGATACGTGGGTGAGGAAGAGGGTCAGAACGAAAGCGGTTCGCCCGTGCGCACGAAGGCGACCCATGCCACGCTGACCGACGGCAAGACCCGCGTGCTCACCTCGGCGGAGGAGATCGGCTTCCCTCCGACGGTGAAGAATCTGAGCGCCGGCATCGTGGTGCCCCTGCACCGCGGCGAGATTATCGTGGGCACGCTGAAGTTCTACTACCGCCGAGCGTCGTCGATCAACGAGACCCAGCTGGCGCTGGCCGAGGGCCTGGCCGAGCTTCTGTCCACCCAGATTGCCGCCGTCGAGATGGAAAACCAGCGCAAGTTGGCCACCACCATGGAGCTCAAGGCGCTGCAATCCCAGATCAACCCGCATTTCCTGTTCAACACCATCAACACCATCGCGGCGCTCACCCGAACCGATCCCGCTCGGGCGCGCGTGCTGCTGCGCGAGTTCGCCGTGTTCTACCGTCGAACGTTGGAAAACTCCGATGACTTGCTGGAGGTTACCCGCGAGCTCGACCAGACCCAGCGTTACTTCCTGTTCGAGGTGGCGCGCTTCGGGGAGGACCGGCTGTCGCTGGACGTGGAGATTGAGGACGGCCTGGAAGACATCCTGGTGCCGTCGTTTTTGGTTCAGCCCCTGGTCGAAAACGCGGTCAAACACGCCATGCCGCAGGAGGGCATGCTCAACATCGAAGTGGACGTGTACAGCGAAGGCGACGACGTCATCATCTCCGTCAAGGACGACGGCATCGGCATGGACGAAAGCCAGAAGCGCAAGATGCTCGAGGCGCCTGAGGTGAAAGGCACGGGCATCGCCATGGGTAACATCAGGGACCGTCTGCGCGGCTACTACGGCGAAGACGCCCACATGGAAGTGGAATCGTCGGGCGGTACCGGCACCACCGTGCGTCTCGTGCTGAGCGGAGCCGCCGACGACGGCGAGATCTAGCGCGGGCGATTCGCTTTGCAACTATAGGAAAACTTGATAATTGGTGCCGTAAAAGTTACATTCATGATGTGATGAAGAACCTCAAAGCTGTTTTGTTCGTTGTATTTGAGGTAATATTTGTCGCACCTATTCATATTCACAGGCAGGCAACTTGGGGGTAGGTCCTTTTGCTTAAGGCGATTATCGTAGATGACGAGGCTCCGGCACGGTCCGAATTGCGGTACCTGCTGGATGAAATCGGCAATGTGGATGTCGTTGCCGAGGCAGCAAGCGTACGCGAAGCCATCGAGAAAATGAAGAGCTTCCCGATCGACGCGCTCTTTCTTGACGTGAATATGCCCGAGGCCAACGGCCTGCAGTTCGCGGATGCCCTGCAGCACCTGACCAACCCGCCGGCGGTCATCTTCGTTACGGCCTACAGCGAGCACGCCCTCGAAGGTTTCAACGTGAACGCCGTGGATTACCTGGTCAAACCCGTGGAAACCGATCGTTTGCGCCAAGCTGTCGGCCGCGCCAACGAGTATGTGATGCTCCACATGAAGGCCAACCAGGCCGAGCGCATCCCGGTGGAAAAGGGTGGCAAGAAGATTCTCATCCACATCGACTCGATCCGCTTCGTCATGGCTCGCGATGACTATGCCTACCTGCAGACCGATACCGACCGTTACTTCTCCACAGTGTCTCTGGCCCAGTTGGAAAAGCGCCTCGACGGCCACGGGTTCTTCCGCGTGCACCGCGGTTACCTGGTCAATCTTGACATGGTGAAGGAAGTCGAGCCTGTTTCAGGCGGCACTCTGCTGCTCACGCTGGACGGCACCGACGAGAAGATTCCCGTTTCCCGCCGCCGCGTTTCTGCTTTGAAGAAGGCTTTGGGCCTATAGCCCCAACCCGCTGCATTTCGAAACCCGCACCTCACGGTGCGGGTTTTTTGCTTTGGGCACCGTATGGTGTTGCATAGCGACGGTTGTCTGGCTGTAGTCGCACGCTGAGGCTGATTGGCCCAGGGGCTCCCGTCACGGGCCTTTTCGCTGCGGTAAACCAGCGATCACAGTGTGACGAAGACCTTATGGCGTCACGCGATGGGTGTGGGCGTCGGTTGTCGACGGCTCGCGCCTGACGCCATCGAGCCGATACGCCCGCCGTGCAACGAAAAACCAATCTCGGGAGCACTTGAGGGGATAATCCGCGTGCAAGACCTCTTGGTGTCCCCGTTGAAGTTGAATGATGCAGTAAATACGCCACAAAAACTATGAAATTGTATATTAAATCACCAATACAGCCATAGGAAAACGCGACCGATGGCCGGCGCAGCGCGGATTATCCCCTCAAGTGCTCCACGAAACCGATTTTCGTTGCACGAAGCGCCCGGGGACGCCTCCGGACGGGAACTGCGGCGGGTCCGCTTGACTGCAAAACGGATTCGGCTGCACGAAGGCGACGGAATCACGCTTCGTTCCCAGGCAGGCGCCGCTGATGTTCGTCCTGCGTTGCGCAGGCCGCAGGATAGGGGTGCACGCCTCGACCATCAGGCGGAAGTGTCTCCAAAGCGACCCGGGCGGCAGTTCAAACCTCAACAACTCAGTCACTGGTGGGCAATTTCTGAACTTTTGAGTAAAAGTTTACCTAAGCCAGTGGAAAGTTGGACATATTCTTAGTAGACTATGAGTGCTATACGACATATGTCGGTATTATTTATTGGAATACAGTCAAGCTGCTTTGCTGAACAGACCAAACGCAAGAAAGATGCTGAGCGGTGATGATCGGGTTGCAACAGTGCATCCCACGTGGCATGTGCATACAGCCAGCCCAGTTGTCATCGACATCGACGGCGTTCGGTCAGGCAAGGTAAGACGGCCGATCGATGTGGGTAACGGGATTCTGACGAGCAGATAGCGATGTCCGAACGGCAACAACATCCATTTCGAAAAGTCGACAAGGTGGTAAGAGCGCCTCTTGCGCAAGCGCTGTGCAATTGGCGAACGGCCCAAGGCCAGGCGAAGTCAGTCGTCGGGTCGGCGAGAGAGGTGTACGAAGACGAGCGGGCCCCTGGTTGGGGTCGGGCGCATGCAGAAACACACCTCGGCGATAAGGTTGGTTATGGTGAGAAACGGACATAGAAGCGCATCGCAAAGCAGACGGCATCACGCGACGGTGGAGTCGGCCGGAAAGCACGCCCCGAAGAGAAGCGCCAAGGTTCTGGCGTGTGTCATGGCATTCGTGCTGGCCCTCAGCCAGGTGCTTGTGGCTCCGATTGCTGGCGGTGTCGCCGTTGCCGGCGACGAGCCGGCGGATGTCGTTCTGGAGCAGAACGTGGAAACTCCTGAACAGGCCGTGGTCGCAGAGACCCCTGATGCTGTGGTTGGGGAGGAGTCCGATGCGGCCGAATTCGGCAATTCCGAAGCGACCGAGCCTGAAGCCCAGACCGCAACTGATGAAGAAGCCCTCGAGCAGCCGGCCGAAGAGGTAACCGTCGATAGCGAAACCGATACAGCCGACGAGGTTGCCTATCCTGCCCAGACTATTTCGGCTACGGCCGATGACGAGAAGACCGTCGTTACCGTAACGGCGGACGAAGGCGTGCTTCCCGAAGGCGCCACCGTCCAGGCCAAGGTTGTTGACGACCAGGCCGTTCTGGATGCGGTTGCCAACGAAGTAGAAAACGATGGCGGCAAGCCCGGTCTCGTGAAGGCGTACGACGTCGTCATTCTGGATGCAAATGGGAATGAAGTACAGCCCCAAGGACTGCTTACCGTGATGTTCGCCAACGCGAACATGGAGACGGATAGCGTGTCCGTCTATCACGTGAAGGACGTGTCGGACGAATCCGAGCCGCCGATGTACGAGGCCGAAGGCGTGGTCGCCATGAAGGCCGAAGCCAACGAGCAGGTCTTCGAAACCGACCACTTCTCCATTTATGCAGTGGCCGAAGACAACAAGATCCGTTTGAAGGTGCAGTTCTTTGGCAAGGATCAGAATGCCGAAGTGGCCTCGATGCTGCTGAAGAAATCCGAAACGGCTGCCGATATCGAGAAAATCGTTTACGACCCGGGTGCGGGCGAATTGGCCGAAGGCGAATTGTTCCGCGGCTGGACTACGGATCCGAACTATAACGCCGATACCCAACCCATGGACATCGAAGCCGTGCGCAATCTGGCTGCGCAGCGTGCCGCTGCGCTGGGCGAGGATAACACCGAGCTGAAGTTGTACGCCATGATTATGAAGAGCGCGACCGTTACCTATGTGGATGAGAACGGCATCGCGCTGGGTTCGACCACCAAGGAACAGCGTTACGACGACAGCACCCCCATGGATTACACCGTGAACATGGCCTACACGCCGCCGACGTCCGAGCAGGACTTCGAAGGCTGGAACGTGTTGAGCGGTGAATCGAACATCGTGGGCCATACGGATGGCAAGGTGTATGAGAACGGCACGAACATCAAGGTGACCGGAGACGTGACGTTCTCGGTGAACGCACCCACGGGCCGTTGGCTGGTGTTCGACGAAAACGGCAAAGGCGCCACGTACAATTCACCCCAGTTCGTGAAGTCGGGCGAGGTTACGGAAGAACCGCCGCTTGAGATGCATCGTACCGGCTACGAGTTCAAAGGCTGGTACACCGATGCAGCATGTACGGCTGGTAACGAGTTCACCTTCGGACAGACGCTGACAAACAACACGACCATTTATGCTAAGTGGACGCCGGTCTCTAACGCGCAGTACACGGTCATCATTTGGAAACAGAACGTAGCCGGCGACGGATACGACTTCGAAGAGTCCATCCAGCTGACTGGCAACGCCAACGCTAATGTGAATGCGGTTGTATCGCATGGTACTGGCAACAACGCATATGTGACCGTAGATGGGGACGCTAAGTCATATACGGGCTTCCACCTGAAAGAGTTCGATCAGAATGTAACCATCGCTCCCGAAGGCAATACGGTCGTAAACGTCTACTACGACCGTACGGAGTACACGTTTACGTTCCAGGTCCGACAGTCTGGATGGGTCGTAGCGACCGATAATGAAGGAACCCAGTATCGTAACCGAAATTGGGATCGCGTCTATTTCAACGAAGACGATGGAAAGTGGTATCGAGACCGAAGCTGGGTTGGTGGATACTATTCGGGGCATTGGGTCTATTCTAACGAATATACGGGCACTCGCTATAAATACCTCGATAACGATTGGACAACCATCCATACCGTGACACGGCCGTATGGGGCTGACATCGGCGACATTTGGAACTTTACCGGCTCGAATGGCGTTACATACCCTCAAGAAGACCCGGTAACCTCGTGGCAGCCTACGAACTCCAGCACATATACGGCACGTATCACTCATATGGAGGTCATGCCTGCGGAGAGTATAACGTTCAGGCATACAACGACGAGCAATACGAAGCGATACTTCCACTATTACGTCGAGGCTTTGCCTGGTGCGCAGGATACGCGCACCTTTAATGGCAAGCAGTATTCCCTGTATGTGGATTTGCCTAACGATTTCAACATCGTTTATTACAACGACGACTTCTGGGAGCTCAGGGGATTCACTCGCCAAGCAATTACAAAGAGCGGTAATCAGGCCGTGGATCTCGCACCCGGAGGTAATATTTCTTGGGACGCTTTGAACTACTATTACGGCGGCCAAGATAACCACCTGTATTTCTACTATACGCGCGACAAATACCGCATCCACTATATGGATGGCGTGTATGTTGACGGCGATGGCAGGCCGCAGGATGAGCCTGGTCAAGGAGACTTTGGCACATCCGATGAAATCCTATACGGTGCTGACATCAGCTCGTATAACCAGGGTGGCAGCAACTACTTCGCTCCTGAATACCCTGAGTACACGTTCGCGGGCTGGTACATCGACGACGCTTGCACGCAGCCGTACACCTTCGAAAAGATGCCGCAAGGCGGCGTAACGGTCTATGCCAAGTGGACCAAGAATCAGTATCGCGTGTTCTTGCATCCGAACGCTGGTACCGATCCGACGTTGGATTGGGGTTCCGATAACCAGCAGATGAACTTCCGCGTGTCGTCGGGCGAAAAGGTGAGCACGCCTACGGGCCTGCGCAGCGAATACGAGCTGGTGGGTTGGTATCTGGATGAGGCATGCACGCAGCCGTATCCGGCTAGCTTCGTTCTGAATGACTCATCCGTTACCACGCCGTACGACAAGACCACGGACATGACGGATGTTATGGACAAGTGGGGCAACGGCGCCACGACCAATGCCGACGCCAATCGTCCGTGGATTACCAAGAAGCTTGACCTGTACGCCAAGTGGCGCGCAAAGATCGAAGGCGCGAAGGGAATCGGAGTCGTGTACGACGCGAACGGCGGCACGAACGGGCCTACCGACCCGCTGCTGTATTTGGACAACTCCGACGCCATCGCCCAGGCGGCGTCGACCGCACCTGAGGGCAAGCAGTTCAAGTACTGGGTTGTCCAGACGTGGGATGAAGCCGCTGGAGAATACGTGGACACCGAGACACATGTTTACCCAGGTGATGCGTTTACCGTGCTGAAGGCGAATGCCAAGGTTGAAAATGTCAGCTCGCAAGACCCTGAGGTTTGGAAGGCGTACACGGTCCAGTTGCGCGCCGAATATGTGGACAAGGGGTCTCCGGAAACCACGGCGGTGTTGTTCGACGCGAACGGCGGAACGCTTTCCGATGGTAAGACCACCGACGAGCGTGTGCTTGAGGTTAACGGGGACGTCGAGTTCCCCACGCCCGATCCGACGCGCGAGGGGTACACGTTCCTTGGTTGGAGCCCGGAGAAGGTTGACCCTGTGACTGATCCTTCAGAGGTTAGTACCATTCTCGACACGTCCAAGGAATATGCTGCCGACAACCTGGCGGGCCTGGCCTGGAACGCCACTGAGGGGAAGAACATCCTGTATGCCGTGTGGAAGAAGACCCCGGTCAAGCTGGTCATCCAGAAAGAACTTGAAGGCGACATGGCAGACCTGACGAAGGGCTTCACGTTCACCGTGACGCGCTCGGGCGATGGTGCCACGGCTACGACCGATGCGCTGCATGACGCACAAGGCCCGGCTGCTGCTGGCGAGACGGCAACGGTTGAAAACCTGACGCTCGACTCGAAGGAAGTGCCTTTGTACTGGGGCGACAGCGTTGTGATTACCGAAACCGACACCACGGGCTACACCACCACGTACACGGTGCAGCTTGACAGCACGACGGCAAGCGCATCTGCGGCGTACGGCAACGGCGCCAAGGTCAAGCTCGACGCCGACGTGACGACGGTTGTCTTCACCAACACGAAGGAACCCGTCGTGATTACCGGAGTTAAGGCGGCTGTTAAATCGCCTATCTCATATGTCCTGCTTATCGGCTCGCTAATTGCTCTGCAGAGCGTCGTGCTCACGCGGACAAGGCGCAGGCGATGGCAGGAGTAGCGCCCTGGCGCGGCGCGCCGCAAGGCTCCGCGGGAGCTGCACGTGCGGCGGACCTGGCCAAACAGGTTCCGCCTGTGTACCAGCCCGCGGAAGACTTCGACGTGTCCGGCCGCCCGACCCCGGCCGCGCAGCAGGCAGAAGCCGCGCATGCTCGTGCACCTCGGAAGGAAGGGTCCCCCAAATCCGAGGATCGCACGGACGAGCCGTCGCTCATCGGCGAGCTGATATTGCTCCTGGTGAAGATCGCGTTCGTGGCTGGGTTTGCGGGCATGGTGCTGGTGTTCCTGTTCGGCCTGATGCAGACGGCCGACGAGAGCATGAGCCCGGCGGTGCGCGAAGGGGACTTGGTAGTGTACTACCGCTTGCAGAAGGACTATTCCGCAGGCGATTTGGTAGTCGTTAACAACGGCGAACGAAAGGAGGTTAGGCGGGTCATCGCCGTGGCTGGCGATGAGGTGAGCTTCGACGAGGACGGGTTGGTGATCAACGGCTACCACCAGTCCGAGGAGCGCATCTTTACCGAGACGCTGCCTTACGCGGACGGCATCACGTATCCGGTGGTGCTTGCGGATGGCCAGGTGTTCGTGATGGGCGACAACCGCACCCAAGCGAACGACAGCAGGATGTACGGTCCTGTGGATGTCGAATCTGGAACGGAAGGCGAGGTCATGACGGTGATTCGTAGAAGGAACTTCTGATTCGAGCCGTAGGAAATACATGGTGAACATGCGGGTGGGGAATCCCGCAGAAGGAAAGGAACAGATATGAAATTTAGGAAGATCGCAGCAACGCTCGCGCTGTCGGCAGCGCTGGCACTCGGTTTCGCGCTGCCCGCGTTCGCAGCCGATGCGGATTATGGGGTTGGCGACGAGACGGACAAGACCGTTACCGCCGACGCTGCCGCGGTGACGAAAGTCCTGCACTCCAACGAGGGCTCCACGGTGACGGCCACGTTCAGTTTCACCGCAACGGGCACTACGGTGGCTATTGACGATGAGGGCACTGTCTCCGAACCCACTGATGGCCTCGGTGTAACCATTGCGTCTGTTGAGCTGACTACTGCTGGAGACGGCGAGGATGTTTCTGGCACGGGCAAAATCACGTTTCCGGCTTACACGCACGCGGGTGTGTATGCTTACATGATTGAAGAGGCTCAGCAGGCAACGATTGTCAATGACGATGGTTCTGAGGGGACGATGACCTACAGCACCGATAAGTATCTCATGCGTGTTTATGTCGAAAACGAGGATACAGGTGTTGCCATCAAGGCAGTCACGTTTGAGAAGAACCCGAGCGCAACCTCCAATGGCGAGAAGGTTGATGGCGGAGACGTCAAGTTTGAAAATACCTTTGTTGAGAAGACCGATGACAGCAGCAAGCTTACTATCGACAAGCAGGTGACGGGCGGCTCTGGCGACAAGACGAAAGAATGGGAGTTCACCGTTACTTTCGCGGCCCCGGAGTATGTCCCCACTGGTTGGACGGTTAATGACATCGTCATGGTCGGCGATGCAACCGGAACCGTCGCTGATGGCAAGGTAACCTTCAAGCTGACGCATGGCCAGTCCGTCAACTTCACGAACGTCGTGGCTGGTACGACTTACACCGTAACCGAGACCGAGTCTGGCAAAGACGGCTATACCACGACTGGTGAAGTCACGACTGCCACTGTAGTTTCCGACAAGGGCCCCAACACTGCAACCATCACCAACAACAAAGAGCCCATCACCCCGACCGGTCTGGTGCTGAACAACGCTCCGTTCATCCTGATGGCTCTGGTTGCCGTCGGTGGCGTTGTTGCTTACGGTGCCCTCAAGCGTAAGCTGACGGCATAAATGAACTGGTCACTGCCCCGACGACTGGTCCGAGGAACCATTCGCCTGGCCAATTGGCTGGTCGACGGGGCGGTGCTGGCTGCGGTGGTGATGATTGTCTGCTTTACGGCGTTCGCGGTGCTCGATAACAACCGCGTGGCCGACGAAGCCGATGTTCAGATGTTCGAGCAGTATCGACCCGAAGCCGACAACACGGTCTCGTTCGAGGAACTGCAGGCGCAGAACCCGGACGTGCTCGGTTGGCTTACGGTGTACGGCACAGGCATCGATTACCCGCTCGTTCAGGGTAAGGACAACGACGTCTACATCAACACCAACGCCGCCGGCGAGTTCGCGCTTTCAGGGTCGCTCTTCCTGGATTGGCACAACGCCCCCGACTTCACGGATGCGAGCACCATCATCTACGGGCACCACATGGAGAACTCCCTCATGTTCGGTGACCTCGACAAGTACGGGGATGCCGAGTACATGGCGCAGCACTGCTACGGCAACCTGTTTTACGAAGGTGCCGACCACGGCGTGGAGCTGCTGGGATATCTGCAGGTGGATGCGTATGACAACGTGGTCTACAGCGTGACGGTGGGCGAGAGCCCCACGGTTGAGGAGTTTCTGGATTACACCCGCGACCATGCGACGGTGTGGCGCGCGGACCCCGACGAAGGCGATCGGTTGCTGGTACTGTCGACCTGCGGATCGGGTACGAACGACAGACACGTCGTGATTGCCCGCATCTGCGATCAGACCTTCGAGGACGCCTTCGCCGAAGAGGAACCCGACAGGGTAGAGCGGCTTTTGTCAGGCACCGCCGAGGGCCTGAAACTAGGAGCGCAAATCGGCGTCGGTTTGGCAGTGTTCCTGCTGACCGCGTGGGTGGTCGGCGGTACCGGCCGCCGAGGCAAGAGGAAAAAGAACGGAAAAGAGTGATTGAGTCATGGGAACGGTAACGAAAGGCATACGTAAGGCGGCGACTGTCTTGATTGTCGCTGTTGCCTGCGCCCTTATGCTTGCCGGAGCGCCTTCGGTGGCGTTTGGTGCGGATGGGGGCTTGCAGGTGAGCCAGTCGTATTCCGAGTCGGGCGACGTTCCCGAGTCGGTAACGGGCTCGTTCGACTACGCGCTTACGGCTACGTCCGAGGGCGCTGCGATGCCGGAGGGTTCATCGGGCAATACGTACGCGTTCTCGCTTGACGGCGATGGCGCATCCATCACATTCCCCGTGCAGGGTTCGGGCCCCTATGCGCTCGTGTTCGAGCACACAGGGGTGTATTCCTACGAGCTGACCTGCACAAGCACGCCAAGCGCAGACGGAATGACCGTTGACAACAGCACGTACACGGTCCGCATCTGCGTGGACAACGCGGCCGATGGCGGATTGCAGATGGGCTGGGTTGAGGTCCGTGACGAAAACGGCGAGAAACCCGACGAGGTCTGCTACAGCCACTCGTTCGAGGGCGCAGAGCCTGCGCCGGGTCCGGAGCCTGAGCCCGAGCCGAGTCCGGAACCCACGCCGAGCCCGAATCCGAAACCGGATTCCGGCCCGTTCCACCTGCCGTTCAACTTGCCGCAGACGGGCGACCCTGTTTGGATGCTTATCCAGATGAGCGGTGCGTTGTGCATATGCGCAATTGCAGCGCTGGTCCTGGCTGCAGCTGGGAAGCGCCGCGCCAAGGCGGCTGCTCTTAGGGACAGTCAAAGCGACAAATAACCGGTTCTGTACAACCGAATGTACGCAGCGACCCGCCACATGGCGGGTCGCTTTGGTGTGTGTGGGGTTTGGCGCATGTATGGCAAGGCCCAGACTCACCTGGTTGTCAGGTACGCAATGTTCCCGTGCCCCACGCATCCAACTGGTTGAAAACATCATCCACAACCCAACAGAGCAAAAGCCACGCAATATGGGAAGCCCCGGCCGGCGTCGTACCGGTCGGGGCTTCGGGCTGCGGGAAGTATGCGAGGTCGTGTTGTTAGCCGATCAGGCCGGTTCCTTCGTCAATGGCGGCATGTGCCTTGGTCAGGATGTCAGCCGTGTCCAGCATGGCGATCTGGCTGCCCAGGCTCTCGTAGGGGCCGGTCACCAGAGTCTGGTAGTACCAGGTGGCCTTCGCGTAGTCCATCTTGGCCTGCTCGACGTCAGCGTCGCTCATCGATCCGCTTGCAATGGCCTCGGAGAGGGCGGTGCCATATGCGTCGATGTCGGCCTTCAGGGTTTCGATGTCGCCTGCGAGCACTTCCTGCTTGCCGCGGACGAAATCGACCATGGCCTCGGTGCTCTCAATGCCCTGGCTCTTGTGGCAGGTCAGGCAGTAGTTCAGGGAATCTTCGCTCTCCAGCGGGCTGTTGGCGCTGAAGTGGCTGCGGTACTCGGTACCGGTTTCTTCGTCAACGGTCACGGGCATATGACAATCGACACAGGTCACGCCCATGGCGTTGTGCTTGGTGCTCATGTATCCCTCGACGTTGGGGTGCACGACGTAGCTCTCGGGCAGACCCAGGTCGTTCTCGAAGAAGTTGACCTCGTCCTCGTAAGCGCTCTGGAACACGGCGTCGATGTCGTTGCCGTAGCGATAGGGCTTGAAGGTGGCCAGATCTTCTTCGGTCTGGATGCGGCTACGGTAGTCGTAGCTGTTGTGGCACTGCGCGCAGACGGCCATCTTGGGGTCGAGCTGCTCGACCAAGCCCTCGCCCAGGGCCTGGAAGTAGACCAGCTGCGGGCCTACGTTGTCGGCCGACGGGGTGCCGTCGTGGCACATGGCGCAATCCCAATACTCGTCGTTGACGATGGCGCGGGCTTCGCCGTTGTACACGTTGCCGTATGCGGCGGGGCCCTGAGCAGCATAGATGTCGTTGAACTTGGAGCTCTTGCATGCAACGCAGCCAGACTTCAGGTTCAGCTCCTCGAGCTGCTCGTCGGTCAGATCAGGTACGATGTACTGACCGGATTCTTCGTCGTATTCGCTGGTGAAGACGCTCATGGTGCCGTCTTCGTTCCATTCGATGTCGCCGTTCACGTCACGCATGACGGGGCGTTCGCAGATGTCGCGCAGCGTGCCTACGTCGTGGCCGATGGTGAAGCCTTTGGCGTTCACGCGCGTCATTTGGCTGGAGTTGTACTCCAGCGGGAACTGCTCAGCATACCCTCTCATGGTGCTTTCGTCTGCGGTTGCGGCGGTGTCGTCACTGTGGGTGACAGTGGCTTCGTTTCCGCCCTTGCAACCGATGGCGAACATGCTCAGCGCAAGAACGGCAACCAGGCCTACGACGATGGCGGCGGTTGTCTTTTTGCTGGCTTTCATGTTCCTCCCCTTTCTTGGTCCTAGCTTATCACCTGAGGCCTTGCGTGACTTCCCGCATGCACGAAACGCGATCAGGTGGCCAATTCATACGGTATGGATTTACGAAAAGGGAAGCTATAAACAGCGTATTGAAATATATTGAAGTTTGTTAACAATTCCCCTCTACTTGGCATTTCTGATGGCTGGCAATCTTTTTGCCCAGGTGAGAGGGGTGCGCGGGCTAGTCGCCCGTTTTGAAGGTGTAGCCTTCGCCCCACACGGTGAGCAGGAACTGCGGCTCGGCGGGGTTGTCCTCGATCTTCTTGCGGATGCGGCGCACGTACACGGCAAGGCCGGCCATCTGCTCGGTGTAGTCTTCGCCCCAGGCGGCCTCCACCAGCTCGCGCTGGGTCACCACTTCGCCGGCGCGGCACGCCAAGGTGTACAGGATGCTGAATTCCTTCGGCGTGAGCGAAATGGACTCGCCGCGCTTGGTGACCGTGTATTTAGCCTGATCGAACACGAACTCGCCCAGATTGAGCGGCTCCAAGGAGCGCCGTGCCATGGCTTCGCGTTCCTCGCGCAGGCGCTCGACGGCCAGCTCCAGGTTCTGCTGCTGGTTGGTGAGCATGTCCGAGAGCGTGGCGTTGAGCCCCTCCAGCTCGGCGGTGCGCTGCTCCACCCGTTGCTCAAGCCCGCTGTACAGGTCCTCCAGCTCGTCGGCCATGCCGTTGAAGTCGCGTCCGAGCTGGGCAACTTCGTCGTTTCCGCGGGGCTCGTCCACCCGGTGGGCCGTTTCGCCATTCGTGAACGCGTGCATGGCCTCGGACAGGGCGGACACTGGGCGCAGCACCACCACATCCACCACGCTGAACATGACGATGGTGGCTATTGCAAGCCCCACCAGGAGCAGCGCCAGCCAGTCGCCCACTTCCCTCCAGGATGCCTGGTAGTAGGTGTCCATGGGCTCGCTGATGCTGATGGCGCCCACCAGGTCGCCTACCGCGTAACCTTCCTTGGTGTAGCCGAGCCAATCTAGCTCGCCCTTGGGGGAGCCGTGGCAGGTCAGGCAGGACTGCTCGATGCGGATGGGGCGCAGGTACCGGTACTGGTCGGTGCCGGTGGAGTTGTCCACGTTTTCGTACGCGACGACGGTCGGGTCCTGCTCGAAGAGTTCCATGGCGGCGCGTTCGAAGTCGTCCGGCGCATCATCGGTGTTGCGGGGTTGAAGCGACGTGTAGCGGATGGTGCTTTCGGACATGTCGCTGAACCGAGCCGCCACCGACTTGGCGGAAATGATGCAGACGTACCCGTTTGCGCTGGTGGCAGCCTCGTCGGTTTCGGCGACAACGCCCTGGTGCGTCTCGATGTAGTCCCATACGGCGTCCATCTGGTCGGCCAGAGCCGATGCCTTCTGCGAGGCCGCCTCGATGCTCTGGTCGTGGCTGCGCACGGCGCCGCCGATGATGCCGACGACGGAGAACGCCACCAGAAGCGCAGCCAGGCACAACAGGAGTTTCCCCTGTATGCCGAGCGGTTTTGTCCGTATGGGTGTGGCCACGATCCCCTCTTCTCGTGAAGAAACAGCGTCCGTTCCTGCGTTTAGGATACCGCCGATTCGCGCGCGTGCGAAGGGCGATGCCGAATCATGAACAAATATCAAGGTGGGCGATATGGAGAAAACGACACGTGGCTTGGCGAGCGGGGCATTTGGGCCGCGGTCGCATGACGAAAAGCCCCGGCCGTGCGGTCGGGGCGGTTGTTCGGATTGGCGGCTATGCGTTCCAGATGCCGGTGCGGGTGCCGGATTTCAGCTCGAAGACGATGTCGGTCACGGCCTTTTCCAATAGGCGCAGCGTGATGCCGGCGTTGTCGGGCAGATGCAGGTGCACCACGCGCCGTCCGCGGTCGATCAGGATGGCGGTGTCGCCTGCGGCCTGGGCTTTCGCCAGCTCGCCGAGGGATGCGGCCTCCAGCCCCTCCAGCGGGATATCGTCGATTTCGCCTGTCGAAACCACCAGGAAGACACCGTTGTTGGTGCCGCCTTTCTGCAGCTGGCCGGTGGAGTGGAGATAGCGCGGGCCCAGTTCTAGGCAAGACACTACGTTCAGCTCCGAGGCTACCAGGCGGCGGATGCCCTCCAGCGCCTCGCGGCGGTTGTCGCCGGTGAAGGGCACGAAGGCGTCGAAGGCGAAATAGTCTCCGGGCTCGATGGATGCGAACAGGTTGTACAGCGCGTCGTGCAGGTTGTCAGCGGCCACGGCGGGGCTGCAGGTGACTTCGACTTTGCCAAGGTCAATCCCGCCGAGGAACGTCTCGGTAAAGCTGGGCTGCGGCATGCCGGACTTCAGGATATCCAGCGTGGCGGCCTTGGGCAGAGCCACGTCGGGCTGGTCGAAGGGGTTGAGCTCCATAAGCCAACCCACCATGGCGGTGGCGTATTCCCACATGACGAAGTGGGCGAACAGGTCGGTAACATCCGTCACCTCGTAGGTGCGGCGCGGGTATGCCGGATCGATGCGGTCCAGGCCGAGCTGGAAGTTCTCGCGCTCATCGTCGAGCGGCGTCTCGACCAGGTAGGGAATCACCGTGCGGTCGCCGTGGTCGATGCTCAGCACCAGCGGGTCGAACTCGATGTTCGGCAGGATGCCCTTGCCGTTCTTGCCGACGCTTTCGGCCACGAGCTGCTCGATCCACAGACCGAAGGTACGGGCGCGCTTGGGCGTGATCAGGCTGAACTTGTCGCGACCCTCGAGCATGGAGTCGTACATGAACGAGGCCAAGCCGATGGCGGGGTTGTCCAGGCTGTCGGCGGAGCAGGCGGCCTCGGCGGCGCGGGCCTTCTCGATGACCTGATCCAGGTCCAGCCCGATGAGTGCAGCCGGAACCAGGC
Organism: Slackia heliotrinireducens DSM 20476; assembly: GCF_000023885.1. NCBI lineage: Bacteria > Bacillati > Actinomycetota > Coriobacteriia > Eggerthellales > Eggerthellaceae > Slackia > Slackia heliotrinireducens. The sequence goes on from NC_013165.1 coordinate 63,905, forward strand.
AGAACACCGACAGCGCGCTGAACCGTCCGCCCACGGTGGGTTCGCCGCTGAACACGGCTCGCCAGCCCTCGTCCAAGGCGCGGGTCTCAAGCTGCGTGCCCGGGTCGGTGATCGCCACGAAATGCTGCGGCGCGTCTTCTCCCAACGCCTCCGTGAACAGGCGATACACGATGCTCAGGTTCGAGCGCACTTCGATGGTGCCGCCGGATTTGCTGGACACCAGCACCAGGGTCTTCTCGAAATTCAGGTTGTGGGTCAGGGCGTGCATGCGCACGGGCGACACGTTGTCCAGCACGTGGAATTTAAAGTGATAGCGGTCGCCCTTGTTGTATTTGGTGATGGTCATGGGTGCCTGGGAGCTGCCGCCCTGCGCTATTAGCAGGCACGACGTGTATCCTTCGGCACGCACTTGCTTGGCGAAGGCCTTGATCGCCTCGATGGATACCGGCGGCTGGCTGGCCAGCGTGGCCCAGCCCATGAAGCTGCCCGCGGCTTCGGGCATGCCTTCGGCGAAATTGTACAGGCCGCCGTCTTTGGCGTGCACGCGACTAGCCACCTTGTTGTCGACAAGGCGTTGCGCGGAGGGATACGAACCATTGCAATCGCAGGAGAGCATGGAGTCCTCTTTTCCTATGTGGCGCCCTATTGGGCCTTCAACTGGGGATGTGCTCAATAATACCGCAACGGCGGCAGGTAGTGTGCGGCGTTAGCAGATGCGGGGCAGTTGTTCGCCGACGAGCATGTCCAAGATGCGCCTGCTCCCGAAACCGGTTTCCAGGAACACCTTGTTGCCGCGTTCTGGTTTGCTTGCTTCCACCTGGCCGATGATGGCCGCGTCGGCGCCGTAGACGTTGCCGCGCATGGCCGCCAAGGCGGCTTCGGCCTGTTCAGGCGGCACGACGCACACCATCTTGCCCTCGTTGGCAACCTGGAACACGTCGTAGCCCAGCATTTCGCAGGCGCCCAGCACGGCGGGCTTCACGGGCACGTCGTTTTCGCGGACCACCATGTCCACGCCGCTCTGTTCGGCCAGCTCGTTGAGGGTGGAGGCCAAGCCGCCGCGGGTGGGGTCGCGGAAGCACCGCGCGTCGGGCGCGGCCGCCAGCACGTCGGCGATCAGGTGGTTGAGCGGCGCCGCGTCAGATTTGAGGTCCGTGGAGAAGGACAGGTCCTCGCGCTGACTCATGACCGTGATGCCGTGGTCGCCCAGCGTGCCGGAGATCAGAATGACGTCGCCCACCTGGCAATTCGCGCCGGACAGGTTGCGGCCCTCGGGGATGAACCCGATGCCGGCGGTGTTGATGTAAACGCCGTCGCCGTGCCCGCGGTTGACCACCTTGGTGTCGCCGGTGACCACATGCACGCCTGCCTCTTCGGCTGCGGTCTTGATGCTAGCGCACACGCGCTGAAGCTCCTCCATGGGGAAGCCCTCTTCCAGCACCATGCCCACGGAGAGGTACTTGACCTCGGCTCCGCTGGTTGCGACGTCGTTGACGGTGCCGCACACGGCCAAGCGGCCGATGTCGCCGCCGGGGAAGAAATGAGGCGTGACCACGAAGGTGTCCGTGGAGAAGGAGAGGCGCTCACCTGGGGCGGGAGCCGTCAGCACTGCCGCATCGTTGCCCTGGGCCAGCTCCTCCGACCCGTAGGAGGCGGCGAACACGTCGTCGATGATGCGCTTCATCATGGTTCCGCCGGACCCGTGGCCCAGCAATACCGTTTCGTCCTTCATGGGTACCCTCTTTCTTGCGGCTTTGTTTGCTGCTGAAAATGATACTCCAATGGCATGGCGCAACCGTGCTTTCCGTCAAAATGAGACAATGCCACGCTTGGTTGGGACGGCCGAGGGCGCTGCTGCAACATCTGGAAGACCCCGGAGGTAGGAAACGCGCATTTTTTGCATTCAGGGTACTGGGAAAGGGGGCTGCAACCCAGGTGTTCGACATCTAAAGGCCGTTTGGGCCTCTCAATATGGTTATAACCACCGAATCCGAATGCCGAACGCGCATGGCGATGCAAAAAACGCGCGTTTCCTACCTCCAACAGGTTTGAAATGTGGTGGGCCAGGCGAGGCGGCAGCGCGCCATATGGCAGCAGGGGACGTTGGACGAGGTGTTCCGATTTGCGTCACAGGGGTGGGGCCGTCGCCGAGGCTTCGCGACGCGGACGGAACGCCCTTGCGGCAAAATATTTCAAAAATGATACTTGCTTTAGTCTGGTAAAGCGTTTACCATGTCTCCAACAGTTCGACCAGAAAGGGATCGGCAACAAGAATGACCACCATGACGAACATGAACCTGATCGCAAGCGCCTTCGGCGCCGATCGTCGTTGGTGGTGGAACAAGGGCAGATAGGTTTACCGAAGCGCTTGTTCACATTGTTTGGCACTCATGAGCTCTCGGTAAACCGGGAGCTTTTTCGTTGCCAGACACCTTCTTTCGCCTGCCTGGCAACAGCTCCACGAGTGAAGCATCGTACGCAATCCAGCTGACAGACAGGAAAGGAACCCACCATGGAAAACCAGAAGAACCCCTACCGCATCTACCTGCGCGAAGACCAGATTCCCACGCAGTATTACAACCTGCGCGCCGACATGCCCGAGCCGCCCGAGCCCATGCGTCTGCCCGACGGCACAGTGGCGCAGTTCGAGCACTTGGCACCCGTGTTCGCCGACGAGCTGGTCCGCCAAGAGCTCGACAACGAGACGCGCTACGTGGACATCCCCGAGGGAATCCGCGAGATGTACAAGGTGTACCGCCCCAGCCCGCTGTGCCGTGCGTACAACTTGGAAAAGGCCCTGGGCACGCCGGCCAAGATCTACTACAAGTTCGAGGGAAACAACACGTCGGGCTCGCATAAGCTGAACTCGGCGCTGGCCCAGGCCTACTACGCCCATGAGCAGGGGTTGACCACCATCACCACCGAGACCGGAGCCGGCCAATGGGGCACCGCGCTGTCCGAGGCAGCCGCGCACTACGGGCTGAACTGCGACGTCTTCATGGTGCGCGCATCCTACGAGCAGAAGCCCTTCCGCCGTTCCGTCATGCAGACCTTCGGCGCCCAGGTCACGCCGTCGCCTTCACAGGAAACCGAAATCGGCCGCAAGATGTATGCCGACGAGGCGAACCGTTCCGGATCGCTGGGCACCGCCATTTCCGAGGCCGTGGAGCGCGCGCTGCATGTTCCCGAGAACAAGGGTCGCTACCAGCTGGGATCCGTGCTCAACCAGGTGGTGCTGCACCAGTCCATCATCGGTCTTGAAAGCCTGGCTGCCTTTGATGAGCTGGGCGAATATCCCGACGTGGTCATCGGCTGCGCTGGCGGCGGCTCCAACCTGGGCGGCCTGATCGCGCCGTTCATGCGTGACAAGCTGACCGGCGAAAAGCCCGATACGCGTTTCATCGCCGTGGAGCCCGCGAGCTGCCCGAGCCTGACCCGTGGCCGCTACGCCTACGACTTCGCCGATACGGGCCAGACCTGCCCGCTGGTCAAGATGTACACGCTGGGTAACGGGTTCATTCCCAGCCCCGATCATGCCGGCGGCCTGCGCTACCACGGCATGAGCCCTATCATCTCCAAGTTGAAGCATGACGGGTACCTGGACGCCGTCAGCGTGAAACAGACCGACGTGTTCGCGGCGGCCGAAGAGTTCGCCAAGTTGGAAACCATCCTGCCCGCGCCCGAAAGCGCTCATGCCATTTGCGTCGCCATGGAAGAGGCCCGCAAGTGCGCCGAAACCGGTGAGGAGAAGGTCATCCTGTTCGGCCTGACCGGCACCGGGTACTTCGACATGACGGCCTATGAGGCGTTCAACAACGGGACCATGGTCGACCACGTTCCCACCGACGAGGAGCTGGAGCGCGGATTTGCCACCATTCCTGCGGTGCCCGGCATCCAGGACGCAGGCGGCGCACCCGTGGCATAGGCGCCAATCGCCAAGCAAAGGGAGGGCGGCGAGCCTGCAGCATAGGGCCTATCGCCAGGCAAGAGGAGGGCGGCATCGCGTCGCCCTCCTTCTATATGGATAGGGAAATGCTCCGGCGTTGTTGCTGGAGGGCGTTCTTCGGGTTTGGCGCGATTCTTGCCCGGGGTGCTCCGGGTTCGGGCGCACGCCTTCTAAAGCCGGCGGAATGGCCGTGTTCGGTCCGTTCCGCAAAAATGAGACAATGCCACGCTTGGTTGGGGCGGTCGAGGGCGCTGCTGCAACATCTGGAAGACCCCGGAGGTAGGAAACGCGCATTTTTTGCATTCAGGGTACTGGGAAAGGGGGCTGCAACCCAGGTGTTCGACATCTAAAGGCCGTTTGGGCCTCTCAATGTGGTTAAAACCACCGAATCCGAATGCCGAACGCGCATGGTGATGCAAAAAACGCGCTTATCCTACCTCCAACGGGTTTGAAATGTGGTGGAGCACGCCGCGCAATGCGTCCCCATTCACATTGGTCCTGCAGGATTTAAAGGCGTTCCAGCGGATTCGGCGCGGCGTGGGACCGCGCACACTGCTGCAACCCGTATCATACGGGCTACTGTTTTTGACTTTCGCCGGCGGCTGACGCCGGTTTTCGATGGGAGCCCGACATGCCCGAACGCGCCGACCAACTAGAGTTTTTCGCACGCTGCGCCAGCGGTTTCGAGGACCAGCTGGCAGCGGAGCTGACGCAGATTCGGTGCCGTCGGGTCAGGCCGCTTCACGGAGGCGTCGCGTTCTTCGGCGCCTACGAGGACGGGCTGCGCGCGTGCCTGCACAGCCGCGTGGCCACCCGCGTTCAGCTGGTGCTCGGCCGCGTGAGCGCCCGCAACGCCGATGCGCTGTACGACGGCGTGCGCGCGCTGCCCTGGGAGACGCTGGTCGCACCGGGCGCCACCATTGCCATGCGCGCCACGGGTCAGAATTCAAACTTGCGGAACACCCAGTTCACAGCCCTGAAAGTGAAAGATGCCGTGTGCGACCGGCTGGCCGCCGAGCGCGGGGCGCGTCCCGACGTGGACGGCTCCGACCCCGATTTCTCGGTCGACATCCTGCTGCATCGTGACAAGGCCACCATCTCGTTGAACCTGGCTGGTCCCGTGCTGCACAAGCGCGGCTACCGCGAGCCGGGCGTGCAGACTGAGGCACCTTTAAAGGAGACGCTGGCCGCAGGCATGCTGCTGGCGGCCGGCTGGGATTCGATGGTCGCCGACGGCATGGGATTCGCCGATCCCATGTGCGGCAGCGGCACCCTGGCCATCGAGGCAGCGCTGATCGCCACCCGCGCCGCGCCCGGCCTGCTGCGCAACCGCTGGGGCTTTACGGCGTATATGCCCCACGACCCTGCGGCGTGGGAGAGGCTTGTGGCCGAAGCGGAGGCGGCGCGCGTGCCCGCTTGGGAGTCGGGCGTTCGCATTCTCGCAGGTGACATGAATGAAGAAGCCGTTGCTGTGGCGCGGGCCAACGCCGAGCGCGCCGGGGTGGCAGAGCTTATCGAGTTCTACGTGGACGATGCCGCGAACTTGGGCACGCACCTGAAGCGGGGTCGCCGTTTGAGCGGCGGGCTTGTGGCGTGCAACCCGCCCTACGGGCATCGCCTGCTTTCGGGCGAGGATCTTTCGCAGGTGTATGCTGCGTTGGACAGCGCCACGGCTAAGCTTGGTGGCGGGTGGCAGCTGGCTATTATTTCGCCTGATGAGGGAGTCGATACGGGGCTGGGGCGTATGCCTGAGCGGTCGATTGCCTGCCACAACGGCCCGCTGGACACGAGCCTTCGCATATACGATTTGGGCAAGGCAGCTGCGAGGCTTTCAATCCCGTCGCTGTCTGGGTCCGATTCCGTTGTGCCAGTGGCCGAAGGCGCAAGCGAGCAGTTCGCCGCACGTTTTCGCAAAGTGGCCAAGGAGCGCGCCAAGTGGGCCCGCAAAGCCGGGGTGCACAGTTACCGAGTCTACGACGCCGACCTGCCCGAATACGCGTTTTCGGTCGACGTGTTCCGCAGCGCCGAAGACGACGGGCTGCTGGTGCGTGTGGAGGAGCATCGCGCCGGCTCGAACGTGGATGCCGACCGGGCGAACCGCCGTGTTTTCGACGGTCTGGCCATTGTTTCCGCCGTGTTGGATGTGCCGCGTGAGCGGGTGTTTTGCAAGCGTGCTCGCCAGGAGAAGAGCCGCCCGGCCGCAGAGCCGGTGTGGGTCGACGTGCGCGAGTCGGATTTCGTGTTCGACATGGATATCGCCTCGCAGCGCGAGTGCGGTTTGCCGCTGGACATGCGTCCTGTGAGGGAACTCCTGCGCGCCCATGCCGCCAGCAAGCGTTTTGCCTGCTTGCTGGCCCATGGCGGGGCGCCTTCGGTGTATGCCGCGGCTGGCGGCGCCGTAAGCACCGTGACGGTGGACCCGGCCGATCCATTCCTGGAGCAGGCCGATCACGCTCTTTATGTCAACGGATTCCGTGGCCGCGAGCACGACCTGGTGTGCGACGACCCTCTGGATTGGGCTCGCCGCGAAGCGCGAGCTGGCCGCACGTACGACCTGGTGTTTTGCGACCTGTCGGCATTCCCTTCGTCTCGCAGCCACGATTTGATTGCCGACCACATGTCTGTAATCCAACAAATAGTACGCATCTTGTCGCCCGAAGGAAAACTGGTTCTGACCTGCCATGATCGCAGGTTCAATCTGTCGGACAAGGCTTTCGGCGGCCACGGTCTAACGGCGCAGGACATTACCGCAGACACCATCGGCCACGATTTCACCCGCACGCCGAAGATTCACCGGGCTTTCCTGATTGGCCACGAATAAAGAAAGAGGCAAGGGTCGGTGTCCTTGCCTCTTTTAAGTTGGCAGGCGGTTGGCTGGAGATGTGTCCCTACTGACACAAAAATGTGCCAATCGGAAACGTCCCTACTGACACATTGCTAGTAGTAGCGGAAGTAGGCGGCGCAGGAGCCTTCGGAGCTCACCATGCAGGGGCCCACGGGGTTTTCGGGGGTGCACACCTTGCGGAACAGCGGACACTCGTCGGGGGCCATGCGGGCGCGCAGCACATCGCCGCAGCGGCAGCCGCGATGCTCGCGGGTGGGCTCCACCGGCGGATCGAAGCGCAGGGCTGCGTCGAAGTCGGCGAACTCGGGGCGGATGCGGTAGCCGCTGCCTTCGATGGGGCCAAGCCCGCGCCAGGTGGCGGTGCAGGTGTCGAACACCTCGTCGATGGCGGCCATGGCCACGGGGTTGCCCTGGGGCATGACGCCGCGTCCGTAGGCGTTTTCGATCTCGGCGCGCCCCTCGTGAAGCTGGCGCATGATCATGGCGATGGCGGCCAGCACGTCCACCGGCTCGAAGCCGGAGATGACGCCGGGAATGTGGTATTTCTCGGCCAGGAACCTGTAGGGCTCCATACCGATGATGGTGCTGACGTGACCAGGCAAAATGAGCGCGTCCACCTGCAGCTCGGGGTCGCTCATGATGACGTCCAGGGCGTTCGGCATGTTCTTGTGCGCCGCGAACACGCTGAAGTTCTTGAGCCCGGCCGCCTTCGCGCGCTTGATGGCCATGGCCACCAGCGGCGTGGTGGTTTCGAAGCCGACGCCGATGAAGATGACCTGGCGCTCGGGGTTCTCCTGGGCGATTTTGAGCGCGTCCAGCGGCGAGTACACGATGCGTATGTCGCGGCCGTCGGCCTTCTCTTTGTTGAGGGAAGATGTGCTGCCGGGCACGCGGGTCATGTCGCCGAAGGTGGTGATGATGGCGTCGGGCACGCGGCATAGCGAAATGGCCATGTCGATGTCGACGTTGGCGGTCACGCACACGGGGCACCCCGGGCCGGACGCCAGGCGGGTGCCTTCGGGCATCAGGTTGCGGATGCCGTTGCGGGCGATGGCAACGGTGTGGGTGCCACAGACCTCCATCAGGGTGGCATGTTCGGGTGCGAAGGCGTTTATGGACTTGATCAGGCCCTTTGCAAGCTCAGGGTCGCGGAAGCTGTTCAGATCGACCATGATGTCACGCCAAATCGTCCGCGAGTTCGGGCATCTGCTTGATGAGGTCCAGCGTGATCTGGGCGTCCTCCTCGCTGACCACCTCGATGGCGAACCCGGCGTGGATCAGCACGAAGTCGTCCACGGCGGCCTGAGGCGTCAGGTCCAGCGAGACCTCGCGGGTCACGCCGAGGATGTCCACGGTGGCCAGGTTGTTTTCGCCCAGCTCGGTCACGCGGGCGGGTATTGCAAGGCACATGGCTAACTCCTATCCGAAAGGCGAAGGGAAGGTCCCGACGCCCGTTTCTTACTGGCGGGCGGCCGCGGCGGCGGCTTGTCCGTACGCGATGCCGCCGTCGTTGGGCGGCAGCTCGCGGTTGATCGCGATGGTGAATCCGGCGGATTCGAGGGCTGCGGTGGTGTGCTCGATAAGATAGCGGTTCATGAACACGCCGCCGGCCAGCGCCACGGTGGAAACTCCGTAAGCGGCGTTGGCTACCAGGCAGATCTGCAGCACGGCTGCCACCAAGGCGTTGTGGGCCTTGGCGGAAATCGTCTCCACTCCCACGCCTGCGGCCAGGTCGTCCAGCACGCCGCGGAACAGCGGCTCGGCGTCGAACAGCACCACGCTGGTGTTATGGGCGGTGCTTCCCTCACCCGCGGTGTTCTTCACCACATCGATGGCGTATGCCTCGTCGGTCTGCACGCCGTTCATGGCGGCTTCGAACAAAATGGCGGCTTCGCCTTCGTAAAGCGGCTCGGTGCACACGCCGCAGATGGCGCTCAGTGCGTCGAACATTCGGCCGACGCTGGATGTCATGGGCGTGTTCAGCCCGCGGTCGATCATGGTGCCGCACAGTTCGGCCTGCTGGCCCATGGCTTCGAGCATCGGTTGCGCCGCAGGATGTTCCAGCAGGTCATAGGTCCAAAGGAAGCCGTAGGCCATGCGGTCGGGGTGTTTGACGGCGGCCGCTCCGCCCGGCATGGGCACATAGGCGAAGTTCGCGAACCGTTCGAAATCCTGGCGGTTGGCCATCATGACCTCGCCGCCCCAGATGCGCCCGTCCACGCCGTAGCCCGTGCCGTCGAAGGCCACGCCGATCACGGCGTCGGTCAGGTCGTTTTCCGCCATGACCGAGACGATATGCGCGTGGTGGTGTTGCACCGGCTCGGCGGCGGCGCCAGCGGCCGCCTGCTCGAGGGCCCACTTGCTGGCCAGGTATTCCGGGTGCAAGTCGTAGGCGATGCGGTCGGGCGTCGCCTGGAACAGCCGCTCGAATCGGGCCTTGGCGTCCAGCCAGGCGTCGAAGGTTTCGGCGTTCTCCATGTCGCCGATGTGCTGGCTGACGAAAGCGTCCTCGCCCCGGAGCAGGCAGAACGTGTTCTTCTGCTCCGGCCCGGCTGCAAAAACCGTGTCCAGCTTCTGCCCCTCGGCGGCGTGACGCTTCAGAGGCACCGGCATGGGCGCGTAGCCGCGGGCGCGGCGCACCATCTGCAGCGCGTCGCCCGCCGTGCCCACCTGAATCACGCGGACCACGGAGTCGTCGAAGCGCGTCACGATGGGGCGGTCGTTGCCGATGAACGCGTCGGCTATGCCGCCCAGCTTGGCGAAGGCTTCCTCGTCGTCGGTCTGGATGGGCTCGTCGTGCAGGTTGCCCGAGGTCATGACCAGCATGCCGCCGAACGCCGCCAGCAGCAGGTGCTGCAGCGGGGTGTAAGGCAGCATGATGCCCAGCTCGGGCAGCTTGTCGCACAGCCCCGGTGCAAAGGTGGCCTCGGCGCGTTTCTTCAACAGGACGATGGGCCGAACCGAGCCCGTGAGCAGGTCTTCTTCGGCCTTCGACACGTGGCATACCGCGCGCACCGCATCCAGGTTCGGCACCATGACCGCGAACGCCTTGCCCTCGCGGCGCTTGCGGCGCCGCAGCTCGGCCAGCGCCTCGGGGTTGGCGGCATCGCAAGCCAGGTGGAACCCGCCCAGGCCCTTGATGGCCAGGATGCGGCCCTGACGCAGACACTGGGCGGCACGTTCGACAATCGCATCGCTCGAGGCCAGGTCAAGTCCCCATTCGCGTTCGTCGGACCCGGACGCGCGCCAATAGATGTGCGGCCCGCAGTCGAAGCAGGCGTCGGGCTGCGCGTGGAACCGCCGGTCCTCGGGGTCGGCGTATTCGCGGGCGCAGTCGGGGCACATGGGAAAGCCCGCCATGGACGTGGCGGCGCGGTCGTAGGGCAGCCCGTTGATGATGGTGAACCGCGGGCCGCAGTTGGTGCAGTTGATGAAGGGGTAGTGGTAGCGCCGGTTGGCGGGGTCGAACAGCTCGGCCACGCAATCGTCGCAGGTGGCGAGGTCGGGGGAGACCAGCGTGGTTTCCGGCACGTCCTCTTCCTCGGAGAAGCGGATCTCGAAGGTGGTGAACCCTTCCAGCGGCACCTCCTTGAGCAGGATCTCCTTCACATTGGCCGCCGCCGGGGCGTTTTCCGAAAGCTCCATGACGAAGGAGTTCACGTGGTCGGATTCGCCCTCGGCATGGATGAACACGCCGGACGTGGCGTTGAGCACCCAGCCCGAAATAAGGTTCCGACGTGCGGCTTTGTAGACGAACGGCCGGAAGCCGACGCCTTGCACCACGCCGTGGACCTCTATGTCGAGTGCGTCAAGCATGCCTCTCCTTCAAGTTGGCAAGGGCGAGCCGCCCGGCCCGCCCCGCAGTGTTCGATGTTGCAGCCAGCTAGATGCTGCGGGGTTTCACGTGCACGTGGGGCTTGCCCCCGTGGCTATGCGGGTGGGAGCCCGTGCCGCTCGTGTCGCCGGCGCTGCCCAGCCCAAGGAAATTGTTCCCCGTGGACGTGATCGAAAGGTTGCCGTGGAGCACGCCCTTCGTGCCGACGATGCGGTTTGATATGGTGCGGACCACGTCGTTTTCGCCGCGCAGGATGATGACCTCCATGCACAGCTCGTGGTCCATGTGCACGTGTACGGACGTCACGATCTGTTCGAGGTAGTCGTGCTGGATGCTGTCCAGCTTCTCGCGCACGTCGTTGGTATGGTGGTTGAACACGATGGTGAGCGTGCCCATGACCTCCTCGCCGGGACGGTCGCAGGACTGCTCGGCCAGCGCGTCGCGCACCAGGTCGCGCACGACTTCGCTGCGGTTCTTCGCCAGGCCGCGGGTGGCGACCAGCTTGTCGAAATCCATCAACAGGTCCTCGGGCATCGCCACCGAGAACCTCATAAGGTCCTGGCCCATGCGCTATACCAGTTCAACAGTGACGCCGCCGGCGTTTTCGGCGTCGTCTTCCAGTGCGTCGGTGGTTTCGTCCAACAGAGCCAGCACGTCGTCGAGGGCCGCTTGGACCTCATGCAGCTTTTCGGACACGTTGGCGAAGCCGGCGTCACCCGCCATGTGGGCGAGCTTGTGGGACCAGCGGCGCTCCAGTTTGACGTGGTCTTCAATCTGCTCGATCATCTGCTCGAACTGGCCGGTATTGATTCCGTTGGTGCACATGATTGGCTCCTATCTCGGTGTATGTTGAGGTACCATTCTTTATGTGCAGAGTATAGTGCTCGCGTGAGGTGACGGTGTGAATTTTTCGGCAAAAAGTAATATGTATTCACAAGCGAAGGCGGAGCAGCTGGCTCCCTTCGGGCATGCCGTCGACGGCGACCCCGATGCCTTCGCCTGCGTCGTCTACGTCGGGCAGCTGGCGGACGTGGTGCGCACGGCTCTGGAGGCGTCCTTCAGGCGGCTGGAGTACGACCAGGTCTGCCACGCGAACCTTGCAGCCTTGGAGCCAGGTCAGGTGATTGCCCTGGTGGAGGCGCTGGACCCTATGGCGCTTGTGGTGGTGGGACGCGACGCCGCGTCGGTGCTGGGGGAGGCCTACCGCTGCGAGCTTGCGCTCGACGACCACGGCACGCTGCTGGGGCGCCCCTATGCGGCGTTCGCTTCCTTCGAGGAGGATATGGACCAGCCGAAACTCAAGCAGCGCAACTGGGCGTTGCTGAAGACGCTCAAGGCCAGCCACGCGTGAGACATTGTCCGAACGAAGGGACTCTGTTCTAAAGTTAACCCCGTCTAACCTGCGGAGATGCGTTGCCGTTCGGGGTTTTGTTACCTTATTTCAGTTGCATTCCTGTGGGTCTGTGATACTTTGCAGACGTGCCAATACAGCCGCGGGACGGCGGTTTGGATATTGATTAACGATTCGATTTAAAGGGGAAAATACTATGGCTCATCCTGTACTCGAAACTGATGAATGCATCGGCTGCGGCATCTGCGTTGATGCTTGCCCCCAGGAGGTTCTGGACATTCAGGGTGGCACCGTCACCATCGCCAATGAGGACAACTGCATCGGCTGCGGCGAGTGCGTCGAAGAATGCCCCATGGGCTGCATCACCGAGATCGTCGACGACTAATCCGGTGCTTCGAGCCTAAGCTCGCATACGAAATGAACGGGAACCCCGCGCTTCGGCGTGGGGTTCCCTGCGTTTGGGGAGGCGTTCGTCGGCGGTCGAATGCCTTTGCGTTGGCGTTCTGGCCGATTTCTGCACGAGATTCGAAGTTGTGCATTCAAATTTCGGCGCCTTCGCGTTTTTGGTGCCGTCTCGAGATTCCCGACCTGGGCAAACGCGTCGATGGCCGCCGGCTTTCCGGACGTCGGAATGCACAACTTCGAATCTGATGCAAAAAGGAGCGAATCCGCAAAACGACGCGCGGAGGCGGATTCCACGAAATAGTCGGCATCGCCTGTAAATCGCCGCAAAACCCCGCCGATTCACCCGAAAAATAAGATGGACTTCAGGCTGGATTCAGGCTCTGTTCAGGCAAAATTCAGACACTCCCTCAATTTCGACCGATTTTTGCCAGGGGTCTTGAACGTCGCTCGGCCATATCTATCCTGTAGCCTCACCGATTCGCGTGGTTTGCGATCGGCCTATGTGGAAGCTTGCGACGAAAGGATAGAGACGTATGAATCCCAAACGAAAAAAGGCGTACACCCTCAGCCACCAATCCGCCCTGACATGCATTCGGAGCATGCGCGTCGGCGATCCGCACAACCTGATGCATGCGCCGTTTGCGAGCTGGTATAGAGGCTTAGGGTTAAAGCCCAAGCTAAACAGGTCGAGGGCGGTGCTCGATTTTGCACAGCCCTGCGGCCAGGATTGGGACGGTATGGTTGAAGAGTGTCGTTACCTCGGAATCGAAGGGAAGGTTGACATCCTGGTAAAAGACCCCAACGATCGTCGATGGGGCAGCTCCGTCAACACTCACGTGTGCAAGGCGGATTTGCCGGTAGGGTCTTTCGTTTCCCTTGGCGACGGGTTGCAGGTGTGCGCGCCCGAGCTTGTGTTTGTGCAGATGGCGCAGGAGTTGACGTTCGTGCAGCTTGTCGCTTTAGGGTTTGAGCTCTGCGGATCGTATTGTCAAGTCGATTCGGTGGACGAGAAATACGAATTGCCTCCGGTGCTTACGGCGGCAAGGCTGAACAACTACATCGACAAGCTCAAAAATGTTCAAGGGCTAACTTTGGCTCGTCGGGCGGCTGCGTTCGTGCTGGACTGCTCGGCGTCGTTTTTGGAGACAGGCTCGACGATGTCGTTTTACCTGCCTCATCGGTACGGGGGATACGGCTACGGCACGCCGCGGCTGAACTGCAAGATTGTAAACGAGAGCCCGCAGCCAGGGGAGGCTCCAGATTATCGCTGCGACATCTGCTATCCCGAGCATAAGCTGGTGATGGAGGCCAACGGCAAGGGTTATCATGCCGGCGCCGCGTGCGACGACGACGATATCGAAAAGATGGCCGCGTTGGAGCGCATGGGGTACAAGGTCGTCGTCATTACATGGGAACGCCTGAAAGACCCGTTCATACTGCATAAAACCGCTGTGGATGTAGCCAAGGCAATGGGGCGGCGCACGCCTGATGACGGATTTTGCCTGGGGCCCGAGCAGCGGAGGCTTCGAGCCGAGCTCTTCGGGTGGTGACTGCAGGCTGTTGCGTTGGCGTTTTGGTCGATTTCTGCACGAGATTCGAAGTTGTGCATTCAAATATCGGCGCCTTCGCGTTTTTGGTGCCGTCTCGAGATTTCCGACCTGGGCAAACGCGTCGACGGCTGCCGGCTTTCCGGACGTCGCAATGCACAACTTCGAATCTGATGCAAAAATCGGGAAATTCGCCAACGCAGTAGGCTGGTGTCGCGCGGCATCGGGCGTATAGGGGTTGGGCGCGGGCGCCGCAGTCGTGGTACAGTGGTCGAAACCACGAAGGAGACAGACATGCCAGATACAATGCCCATCCACAGCGACCGCTGCGAAGACTTCGACGCGCTGGTGAAGACCATCGCCGCGCTACGCGACCCCGACCACGGCTGTCCGTGGGACAAGAAACAAACGCACGCGAGCATCGCGAACAACTTCATCGAGGAGACGTACGAGGTGGTGGATGCCATCGAGGCGAACGACGTGCCCCACATGTGCGAGGAACTGGGCGACGTGCTCATGCAGGTGGTGCTGCAGGCGCAGATCGCCGAGGACAACAGCGAATTCACCATCGACGACGTGTGTCGCGGCATCAACGAGAAACTCATCCGTCGGCATCCCCACGTGTTCGGCGACGCGGCCGCCGACACGCCCGAAGAGGTCAATAAGCTGTGGTCGCGCATCAAGATGGAGGAAAGGGCCACGTCAGACGCCCAGGCGCAGGCGCCGGGCGAGAAGCGCGAGGGGCTGCTGGACGGCGTGCCCACCAGCTTTCCGGCATTGCTGCAGGCCCAGAAGATATCCCGCAAGGCCGTGGCCGTGGGCTTCGAGTGGGAAAGCGTGGATGACGTGTGGGCCAAAGTGGCCGAAGAAATTGAGGAGTTCAAGACTGCCGAAACGCCCGAAGACGCGCAGCTCGAGTTCGGCGACGTGCTGTTCGCCCTGGTCAACGTGGCGCGATGGTCGGGGTTCGATGCGGAAGAGGCGCTGCGCCAATCCAACAACAAATTCCGTCGCCGCTGGTCGTTCATGGAGGGCGCGGCGTGGGCGCAAGGGCGCGACATCGCCGAGCTGACCGGCGAAGAGCTCGAAGATCTGTGGCAGCAGGCAAAGCGCCACGAACGTGAATAGTCCCTGTTAGAAGAGCGTTTCCAGCACCTCGGTAGGTATGGTTGCCACAAGGGCGTCCACCACGCTTTGCGGCTCCTCGACACAGCCGCCAAGAACCCACTGCTCAACCACCTTGGAGCATCCGGCTGCCGCGAAGCGAATCATGACGCGCTTCTCAAGCGACACCTCGTCGGGGCCGTGCTCGGCGTGCCAGCATTCCAACATGTATTCGTCGTTGGCCTCGAACATGTAGTCGCGCAGCGAATTCTGCCCCAGATACCGAAGCGCCGACGCGTAGCAGGTGCGGTATTCCTTCAGATGCAGAAGCTGGGCATACAGCGCCGTCGAGAAATCATGGTATTGTTCGACGTCCTGGATGCGGATATTCTTGTAACGCTTGAAAGACCAGTTCACGACGTCGTATTTATCTGCGAAGCAACGGTAGAACGTGGATCGTGAAACGCCCGCCCGCTTCATGATGTCGCTGGCGGTGATGGCACTGAAGTCGCGTTCCTCCACCAGGGCGCAAAGCGCAAGGAACACGGCCCGCTTGGTCACAAGCACGCGGTCGCTATCCGTGTTCGTGCTGCTATCTCGCAGGTTTTCCTCGTGTCCGTTTTCGGCTTCCGGCAGATTCTTCCCCATGCTGCGTTCCTTGGTGCGTCAACGTCTCATCACGCTATTTATGGTAATGCAGCCCAGATTGCCATTTCAATTTCTTTTTCTGAAACAGATTGCGGGGTCTGTTTCACTATGGGAGCACCGTCGGTGCTGTCTCTGTTTTTGTTCAGACACCCCCCTTTTATTATCCGTGTTGTTCGCAGATGACCTGGGGAAAGAAGGGTGCGAGAACCTTTCGTAGGCCTGCGAAGACCGATTGGTTGAACAAAGGGGGGACATTGTGGAAAAGCATGAAGCTCACGCAGTCAGCAGGCGTTCGTTCGTAACGGCCAGCGCCGCGGCGCTCGCGAGCCTTTCGCTCGTCGGCTGCCAGCCTGAAACGAAGGTCGAGAAGACCGACGCTGCTGCGACCGGAGAAGCCGCATCGTACGTTTCGCCTGATGTGGACCTGGATCCCAATTCCGGTGGCGAGTGGATTCCCATCGTGTGCAACGCCAACTGCGGCGGTTTCTGCGAGAACAAGGTGTTCGTGCAGGACGGCGTTGTGATTCGTCAGAAGACCGACGACACCACCGAAGACAGCTGGAGCCGTCCGTAGCTGCCCGCGCGGTCGCTCCAAGCAGCAGGACACTTTCAACGTCGATCGCATCAAGTATCCCATGAAGCGCAAGAACTGGAGCCCGGACGCCCCTAACGGCGAGCTTCGCGGTGTGGACGAATGGGAGCGCATCAGCTGGGACGAGGCGTTCCAGACTATCGCCGACCAGCTCAAGAACACCATCGACAAGTACGGCAACCGCTCCATCCTGTACGCCGGCACCGCAACGGCCTTCGGCCAGATTGCCAACTGCATCAACGGTGTGGGCGGCGGCCTGGCCTCCAGCAGCACCGAGTCCTTCGGCAGCTGCCAGATGTATTCCGACCCCGTTATCGCACGCCGCTCAACGGCATCGGCGAGTCCAACGACCGCATGGACTTCGTGAACGCCGACTACATCGTGCTGTACGGCTGCAACCAGGCATGGGCCAGCCCCGGAACGTACACCTACGCGTTCGACGAGGCCAAACAGGCCGGCACCCAGTTCGTCTATGTGGGACCCGAGTTCAACCCCACCGCAGCACACTTCCACGCCAAGTGGATTCGCGTCCGCCCCGGCACCGACACCGCGCCGCCTTGGGAATCGGTGTACCGCGACAACAAGTGCGTGGTTATGACGGCGACGACGCTGGGCGTGCGCAACGCATACAAAGCCCATGGGTTCATCCCGCAGCGCTATCCGCATGTGCCGGACGATCATCTGGCGCTTGAGCTGGACTTTATCGCGGCTCTGACCGCCGAAGCGCTGCAGGCCTGCCAGGCTGGCGACATCGATGCGGCCTCCAAGCACGAGGCCGATGCGGTTCAGTTCACCCATGATCACCTGAGCGCATGGGCGCCGTTCTTCGCCGAAGACGTTCGCGACAAGGGCAAGGCTCCCCTCTATGCGACGGTGGCGCAGACGATGGCAGCTTTCGTCGAGGCCACGGTCCGATAACTCGTAGCAGAACGGCCCGGGATGCAACCCTGCATACGCATCCCGGCCCATTCTACGTCTGCAGGCGGTCTCGTCCGGCAGCGTCGTGAAGCGAAAAGGCGGCTTCCGCGCGCGTCAAAAAGCAGCGTTCTGCATTTATTACGGTATTCATACGGTTAAAGAGAACGGGGCTTTCTATCTATATAATGACCGGCAACAAGCAAGAGACGGCTCCTCCGTGGGAGCCGCGAACACGACCTGCGAAGGAGCCGGCCACATGAACAAGAAGAAGTTGAACTACACCGACTGCGCCGACGTCGTCACGAAATCGCTGCGTCGCGGGGCGTTTCTGACCACGAAGAACGGCGACAAGGTGAATTCCATGGTCATCGGTTGGGGCCACATCGGCCGGGTGTGGGAACTGCCGGTGTTCATCGCGTACGTGCGCGACAGCCGTTACACGCGCGAGATGCTGGACGCCAATCCTGAGTTCACGGTGAACGTCCCGGTCAACGGATACGAGCGCAACGCCTTCGCCATTTGCGGTGCGCGAAGCGGCCGCGACATGGACAAGATCGAGGCGGCCGGGCTTACGTTGGTGGAGCCTGAAGTGGTGTCCGTTCCGGGCATCAAGGAATACCCGCTGACGCTGGAGTGCCGTGTGCTGTACCGCGAGGAGCAGGATGCGTCCAGGCTGCCGGAGAGCATCCGCAGCAAGTTCTATTCCGTCGAGAACGACGACCACATCGCCTACTACGGCGAGATCGTGGCCGCGTACATGATCGAGGACTAGGGGGCCGGCATGGCGAAAAAGGAGCTCAGGATGCGCGCGATGGTAGCGCCGACGCAGACCGTTGTGGCGTCCGCCTATGACAGCGACGGCAAGCCGCAGGCCTGCACGCTGGCGTTTTACATGCCCAGCAGCCACGAGCCGCCCTGCGTCACCATTGCGATCAACGCGTTCCAGAAGCGCAAGACGCTGGAGGCGATCCGTGAGAGCAACGCGTTCGTGGTGGGGTTTCCCAGCGTGGACCAGGTGCGGGAAACCGATTACCTGGGAGTGGAATCGGGGCATAACACCGACAAGCTGGCCAACGTCGGATTCACCACAACCGAGGCCAAAACGGTGCACGCGCCCGTGATCGACCAGCTGCCGTATTCGCTTGAGTGCGAGGTGGTCCACATGGTCACGGTGGGCAGCCACGCGCAGATCACCGGCGAGGTGAAGCGGATTCTGGCCGACGAGGCCATCCTCAACGAGCGCGGGCGCATTGTGCTGGAGAAGCTGAACCCCATCATCTACGACGAGGAGCAGCACCGCTACTTGGAGCTTGGCGGCAAGGTTTCGGATGCATTCAGGGTCGGCGCCCAGATGAAACGAGAGTTCGACCAAGGTGTCGAGGCGTAGGCGGCTCGCGGAACCGTTGCCATGCCGCTTGGCGCATCCATCAGGCAAAACGCCGCATATGCAAAGGGACCGGGGTTAAAGCCCCGGTCCCTGTTTGTATCTGCTGCCAGAAGCGGCGTTAGGCGACACCCTGCTCGGTGGCGGGTTCGAGCCCGCTCTCGAATTCCTCCGTAGACTTAATGTAGCCGTCGAGGCCCGCAAGGATGTTCTCCCGCTCGGTGCGCAGGTCGCCCTTGAGCAGCAGGCTCTTGCGCACGAACTCTCCGGCAGTGTTCACGATTACCTTGGATCCGGGGCCGACGCCCTTGCCTTCGGGCTTGCGCAAAAACGCGCTGAAGTACCCCTCGAAGAACAGGTCGAGATCCTCGTCCAACAGGCTGACGAACTCGCGCATCTCGCGCATGTTCTCGAGCATTGAGGCCCGCACGAATTCGCCGTCTTCCTCTTTCAGGCCCAGCTCGGTAACGGATGCCACGTACAACGAGAAGTCGCAGATGTGCACGGGGCGCAGCTCGTTGATGAGTGCGGCCGTTGCGCGGGCGTTCTCGATGCCGCGGCCGTTGCCGGCGGCGCCTGTGATGATGTGCGCGCCGAAGTCGATGCCGGCCTTATGCAGGCGGGCGATCTGCTCGCGAGCCTGGTCGTTGAGGTGGTCCTTGTCCATGAACTCGAGCACGTCGTCCAGGCCGCTTTCGATGCCCACATAGGCCATGCGGTAGCCGTGTCGGGCCAGCCAGGCCAGCTCGTCGTCGGTCTTGCTTTCGATGGCGAGCACCGACGCGTCGCTGCACAGCGTGGTGCAGGACGGCAAGTAGTGCTCGATCATCTCGACGATCTTCTTCAGGCGGTCGAAAGGCAGCCACAACGGGTTGCCGTCGCCCAGCATGATGCGCTCGGGCTTGCCGCCGGCGTTGCTGACGCGGGCCAGTTCGGCCTCGATGTCCTCCAGCGGGATTTCGCGATAGGTCATGTGTTTGTAGAAGTCGCAGAACGCGCACTTGTTGTAGGGGCACCCTTTGGCAACCGGCAGCTTGTAGGTGAAGCGTTCTTCAACGACTCCGCAGATGACTCCGTGGTAACTCATGACGGCCTCCTTACGACTACCTTTCTCGGTCGGCCCTGATGATGAAATGAATCATTGACGTGCTTATTTTACTATGCAGCGCAGCCGCATAACGAGCAGAGTCCGCGCGTAAAGAATCTGTTACCCGTACGCATACTACAAGGAGGAGGGATGCGGGCAACCTGAGGATGCTACGTTTGTTGACGATGTGCTTGTAACGCCAACGAATGTGGCGGCGCATCGGATGCGTGGGCAAGAAGCAGCTGGTTGCGTTGGCGAATCTGCCGCAATCTGCACCAGATTTAAAGTTGTGCATTCCCTTGCGTGAATCGAGGCCTGCCGCCGTAGCGTTTTCCCAGGTGGGATTCCGACGCAACCCCCGAATTTGAAGCATGCGCCCGAAACAGAATGCACAACTTCGATTCTGGTGCAGAATCTGGCGATTTCGCCAACTGAACCCGTGCCGTGCTTGCCATGAGCGGCCCAGATGCAAGTCGGTCCCCGCACCCTGGTCTCATGGGCGACCCGCGCATCATTATCAGCATCAAAACTGAAACAATTCGACCCATATGTTTCAGCACCGTGCATTTCGGCGGAATGTACGGCGACATTCTTTGGTAACCGCGATAACGTGTGCGTTGGAAGACGGATGCCGTTTGCGTCCACGCGCTTCCATATGGGCATGTCAAAAGGGCATTCATGCAGAAAGGAAGTCAGGCTATGAATCGACTTGAAGGTAAGGTTGCCATTGTAACGGGGGCAGGCCAGGGTTTGGGTCTTGCCGTGTCTCGCCTGTTCGCCGAGGAGGGAGCCAAGGTGGTCGGCACCGGGCGTCACGTCGAAAAGGTCGAGAGGGCCTTTGCCGCGGTGCTGGAGGAGCATCCCGAGTTCGAGATGGTCGCCATGCAGCACGAGATCTCGAAGCGCGACGAGTGGGAGCGCGTGATCGAGGATACCGTCGCCAGGTTCGGCAAGGTGGACATTCTGGTTAACAACGCATCGGTCACCTCTGGCAAGTACCTGATGGACATCGACGAGGACAGCTTCATGAACGTCATGAAGATCAACGTCGTGGGCGAGCTCTTCGGCATCCAAACCATCGCGCCGTACTTCGAGAAGAACGGCGGCGGTTCCATCGTCAACGTGAACTCCATCGGTTCCATGGTGTCCGGCGACGCCGACGGTTGGGACCCCGCATACTCCGCATCCAAAGGCGCGGCCCGCTCGCTGACCCGCCATGCCGCATTCCAGCTGTCCGGCAAGGGCATTCGTGTGAATAGCGTGTTCCCTGGCCCCATCGAGACTCCCATGTTGCGTGAGTCCCTCCAGAACGACCCGGCTATCGCGGCCCGCGTCGAGGCCAACAACCCGCTGCCGCCGCATATCTCCACGGCCGAGCACATCGCCCAGGGCGTGTTGTTCCTGGCCAGCGACGAGTCCGCCACTATGTGCGGTGCCGAAGTCGTCATCGACTGCGGCCACGTCGTCATCTAACGACGCACCTCGTCCGCATTGTTCGGGGGCCGGAAGTCACAGGCCCCGTTCCGTTTCCTCGGGGTTATTCCCAGTGGCCCTCGGAGACCAAGACCTGCTCGGTCCAGGCGGGGGAGTCCACCACCCAGACATCAACCGGTTCGGAGTAATACCCGGACAGCATGTGGTCGCCGGTGCATTGGAAATTCGGATTGATCTGGCGCATCTCCGCGATGTAGGCGTCCTGATGCGCCTTCTGGTCTGCAACGGAGTCGAATATGGCGCCGCAGTTGCAGACCACCTGGCCGGTCTCTACATACTGCGTTTCCCAATGGCCCTCTTCTTCGTGGTAGACCTCTTGATACACGGGCTCTACCCAGACCTTCTGCTTTTCAGCCGGCTTGCTGCTGGTCGAAGAGCTGCTGGACGAAGAGCTGCTGCTGGACGAGGAGCTGCTTGCCGAAGAACTGCTGGACGAGGAACTGTTCTTGCTCGAGGAATTGCTCTGGGTGTAAGAATCATCCTGGTCGGAATCGTCGCTGCTAGCCTTGGCGTCTTCGGTTTTCTTGTCGCTCGATTCGACAGCGTCCTTCTTCGCGCCGACGGTGTCTTCCTTATCCTTGTCGGCGGCATCCTTTTCGTCGGAATCTTTGTCGTCCTTGGCGTCGGAGGCCTTGTCGTCCTTGGCGTTCTTGTCCGACTTGGTGTCCTTCGCGTCGACTTTGCCGGTTTTGTCGGCGTCGTCGGAAGCGGCGTCGGACAGGGTTTTCGAAGCTGCGCTTTCCGCCGCGTTGCCAGCTTCCTGGGGACTGTTCGCGACATTGGCGGCGATGCCGATGCCCCCTGCCAAAAGGCATGCAGCGGCAATGGCTACGCCCTTGACGGCCAATCGGCGAGGCTTCTTTTCCTGGGGAGCCTCATTCTCGGCCGTGTCTTCCGCGGCTGCGATGTCGTCGTTGAGGACCTGCTCCAGCTCGGCGGGCTTTTCTGTCGAAGCGTCCTGGCTATCCATGGGAATGGTTTTATCTGCCATGGCGGTTTCCTTCCCCCTGCGCTGTCAAGTGCATATGGCGATGCACGGCGTCGCGCTCCCCTTTGCGCGCCTGCATCCGTATGAAAGGTGGTTCACTATAAGCAGAAACGGCAGCTCATCAGCATTGGCAGACGATGATTTGCCTTATGGCTTTTTATTATAACCAGCTAAACCTTACAATATAGGCAGAATTTATTATCTGGATTATACTATTTACGCTGTCTGGAATGTGCGTCCCCATCTGCAACGACGCGCGACTCTGCATCAACGGGCAGCTTGTTCTGATCCGCAAACGCACACGCACCGAGCAAGCGCTCATGCAATCGCCCGGTACGGTTCGCTGCGTTTCGCCGGTTTTCTGCAAAATCTATACGAGTGGTCTGCTGCTGGTCTCATGGATGTCGGCCTTCTCAGAAGGTGCGCCCCCTATGGGGCTTTCTTGCGTTGCGGGCAGCTGCTGTTCGGATTTGATGGCGAGTCTGCGGAGTGTGAAAGTATCTAAGACAACGAGATTGGAGCGCAATGATAGGGAAGAAATTCTTAGCGTTGCTGCTTTCGCTGACGTTGGCGTTTTGCTCGGTTCCCGCATACGCCATAGAGGCGGCGGTATCCGACGATGCCTCCGCTGCTGTGGAGGTGCAGGATTCCGAAGCGTCCGTCGCCGAGGAGACGTCGTCGGCAGAAGGGGATGTTGCCGAGCCGACAGACGAAGCGGCGAACCAGGACGAGCAAACGTCTGCCGAAGAGGAATATGAAGAAGCCGTTCCTGCCGAAGATGTTGCGGTTGCGGAGGGTGAAGAACCGTCTGCAGCCGAGCCTGAAGCCGCAGCCGAAGCGGACGAGGAAGTCGTCGAAACGCAGGCCGAAGGTGACGAGGCCATCGACGCTACCACCTGGGACGCTGCGGACTTCACCTATGGTACCTACTCCCAGCTGTTCTACGGGTGCGACTATACCCGCCAGCTTACGGTGGAGGGCGTCATCATCACCGGATTCTCCGAGCGCGGCACGCAGAAGCTCGCACAGAACACCGACCTGGTGATTCCCGCGGCCGACGAGTCCGGCAACCCGATCGTCGGCGTGGGCAACAGCGCCTTCAAAGGCATGGGGCTCACCTCGGTGACGTTCCCGGCCGACAGGATGGTGAACTACAACGACGATGTGACGTACCGCGTGACGCAGCGCGGCGACTTCGTGATCTGCGAAAACGCCTTCGCGAACAACAACCTGACCAGCGTTGATCTGCCCAACGGCGTGCTGGCTGTCATGTCGTACGCGTTCAACGGCAACCAGCTGACCACGGTCACGCTGCCTCAGACCATCTGGTGGATCGAGACCATGTCGTTCGCGAACAACCAGATCACCCAGGTGAATTTCCCGTCTACCTGCTACTTCATGCTTGAAATGCACGGTATGGCGTTCGGAAACAACCAAATCACCTCGGTGCGCCTGCCCGACTACACCGAAGTCGTGAACAAGGACACGTTCGCGTTCAATCCCGGCGCCGAGCCTATGCCTGAGGACGCGCCCGAGAAGTTCAAGACCTACCAGGGCAAGACGGTCGGCGTTGTGCACATGTACGCCGTGGCCGGATTGGCTGAAAAGGACCGCATCCACCACATCGACCAGCCCACGGCAAGCACGAAATCGTACTTCCAGAAGCTCATTACCGACGGTCAGGAGCAGGGCGACACGTCCAACGAATGGGTCGCGGCCGACTTCACGTTCGACGGCCAGACCATCACCGGTCTTTCCGAAAGCGGCATCGCCAAGCGCGCGACGCTGAAGAACCTGGTCCTGCCCGACCGCACGCGGTCGAACCTGCCGGTTAAGAAGATCGCGGCCAGCGACAACTTCGACGGCGGCTTGTTCGCCACGGCGGATGAGCAGTTCGAGAGCGTGACGCTTCCCACCCAGCTCGTCGAGGTGGGCGACAGGGCGTTCTGCGGCAGCGGCATCACGAAGATCGTGTTCTCCCAGAAGCTCACAACCATCGGTATGCAGGCCTTCGCGAACAACAACCTGGTGTCGGTGTCGTTGCCGAACACAGTGACCACGCTTGGCCAAGGCGCGTTCGCAACGAACCCCACCCTTTCCTCCGTCAAGCTGTCCACCGCGCTGACCGAGATTCCCGGCGGCGCCTTCGGATGCAGCGCCAAAGACACGTGGATGCCGAACCTGACGTCCATCGAGCTGCATGAAGGCATCGTCACCATCGGCGACAACGCCTTCGCGGGCAACAACTTCAAGGAGATTACGCTTCCGTCCACGGTGAAGACTGTCGGTCGCTTCGCATTCTCGTCGAAGAACTACCTGATGGAAGAGGGCGGCGAGCCGAATTACTGCTCGCTCACGCTGAACGAGGGGCTCGAAAGCATCGGCAGCCGCGCATTCCGCAACAAGGCAATCGCCGAGGTCACGCTGCCCACCACGCTGACGAGCCTGCCCGGAGAGAGCAACGACCCGTTCACCAAGGAGTTCTCGGGCGGCGCGGAGACGGTGCTCACCAAGGTGTACGTGACCGCCAAGGCTCAGTACGACGACAAGACGAACTTTGCCAACACGAAGTACCGCCACGTGTATTACCTGGGGGACGAATGGACGGCCGAAGACTTCACGTACGGCGACCTTGACCTGGACGTCGAAGGCATCCAGACCATCGGCGGCGCAAAGCTTATCGGTACGGTCCATGCCATCACGGGCCTGAGCGAAGTCGGCCTGAAGAAGGTCGAAACCAACAAGGATTTGGTGCTTCCCTCCGTTGACGCCGACGGCGTGAAGATCCAAGGCATTGGCAAGTACGCCTTCAAGGGTCAAGGTATCGAAAGCATCGAGTGGCCCACCATCACCGTGAACGACGAAAGCGGCACCTGGGACGCCGACATGGCCGATCGCGGCTACTTCTTCATCGGCTACGGCGCATTCGACAACAACAAGCTTACGACCATCGAGATTCCCGAGGGCACGTTGAGCATCGGTACGTATGCGTTCCGCGGCAACGTTGCCACGAAGGTGGCCTTGCCTGAAAGCATTCAAACCATCGCTACCGGGGCCTTTGCCAAGAACAACATCGTGCTGGTGGAATTCCCGAGTGAAACCACCTACCCGACCACCATCGGCATGCAGTCGTTCTTGGGGAACCAGATCCAGTCGCTGCGCATTCCCAACAATGCCGAAACGGTAAATAAGTTTGCGTTCATGCAGAACACCGGCATGGAGCCGATTACCTGGGGCAATGTGAACGAGAATAAGGGCGGTCTCGTCCATATGTACGTGGACAGCCCTGACAACCTGGGCGGGAACGTTAGCTATAGGTCGGCCGGCACTTCCAACGTGCAGGAGCTCGTAGTGGGCGACATGCCCAGCCAGTTCGGCCCGTGGTGCGCGGACGACTTCACCTTCGACGGCGCAACGGTGACCGGCCTGTCTGAACAGGGCAAGCTCAAGGTCAAGCTCAATCCGGCCATGGTCATTCCCGACACGACCGCTGATGGTACGCCCGTTACCGCAATCGGCCCCGGCCAGATGGGCAAGGGTACCTTCTACTGCGACGAGACCGTGGCAGCCGAAGACGGTACGGAGACGACCACTACCTACGTTCCCACGAGCGTGGTGTTCCCGTCGACGCTGACGACCATCGGCGACCGTGCATTCTCCGCGGCCGAAAGGGACCTTTCCAAAGGTGAGTATGCAGGCCTGACCAGCGTCAACCTGCCTGAAAGCGTGACGAGCATCGGCATGATGGCGTTCCAGAACGCACCGATCAGCGGCGCGCTCAAGCTGCCCGCAGGGTTGACGACGCTCGGTGCCGGCGCCTTCGTGACCAACGACAAGACGACGGCCAAGATCACCTCCGTCAACATCCCCGAAGGCCTTACGACCATTCCTGCGAATGCGTTCAACTGCCAGGCCATCGACGAGATCGTCATTCCCGAAGGCGTCACGAAGATCGACCAGCGTGCGTTTGCGGGCAACTTCTCCACGAAGCTGAGCCTGCCTTCGACGCTGACCAGCATCGGCAACTACGCCTTCATGAACCACCAGTTCGAAACCATCGAGCTGCCGGAATCCGTCACGAGCGTCGGCAACTACGCCTTCCAGATTTCGAATGAGAACCTGCAGCCCATGCCTACGAAGCTCGTGTTCAACAACGGGCTCACGTCGGTGGGCAACAAGTCGTTCGCTGGCAGCGGCGTTGCATCCGCCACGCTGCCCGGCACCGTGACGACGCTGCACAAGGATGCGTTCGCGGGCTCCGCCCAGACGGTGACGCTGTACACGGCGACGCCTCTTGACGAGCTTGCAGCGAGCAGCCCGAAGGTGGTGCAACAGGGCACGAGCCACCAGGTGGTTTACAGCTCGATCGCCGATTCCCCGTGGAGCGCGGACGACTTCACCTACAGCGAAGACAACGCTACCATCACGGGCTTGACCGACTCGGGCAAGGCGAAGCGCCTGCAGAACCATGAGCTCATCCTACCCGAAACCGGACCGGACGGCACCACGCCCATTACCGGCATCGCCGACGCCGCATTCGCCATCGTGCTTGAAGGCGATTCGGCCGTCGACCTGTCCGGCGCCGATGACCCGGTCGCCGAGCTTTCGAAGTTCGGCTCCATCTCCAAGAACGGCTTCACGAGCGTGCAGCTGCCCAGCGGCCTGGTCTCCATCGGCGACCGTGCCTTCGAGTACAACGCGCTCAAGTCCGTCGACTTGGCCGCCGCGCCTGGCCTGACCACCATCGGTAACATGGCCTTCCACGGCAACCAGCTGCAGTCGCTGGTCATCCCCGACAGCGTTACCGACCTGGGCACCGGCGCCTTCGCCATGAACGCCCTGCTCAGCTTGACGCTGTCCAAGAACGTGACCGTCATTCCCGCCGGTGCGTTCTCCATGAACATCTGGCTGTCCAGCGTAACCATCCCCGACACCGTGACCGAAATCGGCCAGACGGCGTTCGCGGGCGCGAGGCTCACGAGCCTCGAGATTCCGGCGTCCGTCACCAAGATCGGCCGCAAGGCGTTCCACCTGCATCGCATCACGAGCCTGACCATCCCGGGCACGGTTAAGGAGCTCGGCGAATCCGCATTCGAAGGCACCTACAAGGGTCTGGCGCTCAAGAGCCTGACGCTTGAAGAGGGCATCGAGTCCATCGGCGACCGCGCCTTCAAGGAAGGCCTGCTCGAAACCGTGGCGCTGCCCAGCAGCCTGAAGACGCTCGAGGGCGAACCCTTCGAGAACAACAAGGGCGAGAACGGCTCCCATGTGGTGCTGCTGACCTCCGAGAATCCTGATCACGCAGCTTTCAACGGGGCCAATTTCCACAAGGTGGCAATCGACATCTCCGCCGCCGAAGTGACCGTTGAAGGCACCGTGGTGTACACGGGCAAGGCGCAGGAGCCCGCTCTGAAGGTGACGCTCGACGGCGTCGAGATTCCCGCCGAGGGCTACACGGTCGAGTATGCCGACAACGTCGAACCCGGCACCGCCACAGTCACCGTTACAGGCAAGGACGCCTTCACGGGCACCGCAACCGGAACGTTCGAGATCCAGGACGTGTGGACCCTTGAGGACTTCACCATCGACGGCACGGTCATCACGGGCCTGACCGACTCCGGCAAGGCCAAGCTGAAGACCACCACCACGATGGTGATGCCCAGCAAGAACGCCGACGGACAGGACATTACCGAAATCGGCGCAGGTTCGTTCAACAACCACCTGTTCGCCTACGAGGAGGACGGCGCGCAGTACTATCCGACCAGCGTGACGCTTCCCGCCAACCTGCAGAAGATCGGCGGCTATGCATTCCAGGGTATCCTCGTCGACTCCACCGCTGCGCCGAAGGTGTACGGCGGCGTGACCCAGATCGAGTTCCCCGAGACGCTCGTCGAGATCGGCAGCAACGCGTTCCAGAACGCGCCCATCAGCGGCAACGTGGTCATCCCCGAAAACGTGACGACCATCGGCAACGCCGCCTTCATGACGCAGGGCGCGCCGCTGATTACGGGCATCACGCTGCCGACGGGCCTTACCGCCATCCCGGCTTCGCTGGCCGGCGGCCAGGCCATTTCCGAAGTGGGCATTCCCGACAAGGTGGAGACCATCGGCGCCAGCGCATTCGCGGGCTGCCCCATCGTTTCGGTGGACATCCCGGCCAGCGTGACCAGCATCGGCAGGAGCGCCTTCGCCGGCGTCAGCTCGAACCCGACGCTGGAATCCATCACGCTGCATGAGGGGCTGCAGACCATCGACAGGCAGGCGTTCGCGTATTCCAAGGTCGCATCGGCGCAGCTGCCTGCCTCAGTGGCAACCCTGCACAAGGACGCGTTCAAGAACTCCGAGCAGCCGGTGCTCCTGTACACCGACCTGCCCTACAGCGAGCTGGCCAGCGGCGTGGTGAAGGTGGGCTCCGGACACGAGGTCGTCTCCATCGCCGATTGGGAGGCCGCCGACTTCACCAGCTCCGAGGACGGCACCACCGTCACCGGACTGACCGAGCGCGGCATGGCCAAGCTGGAGAAGAACCCCAACCTGGTCATTCCCGAACAGCTGGTTGACGGCGTGAACGTTACCGCCATCGGCGACATGGCGTTCCGCGCCAACGCGCTTCTGGAAAGCGTGTCGATGCCCGACACCATCACCACGATGGGCAACGCGGCATTCAACAGCTGCCCGAAGCTTACGAGCGTGAAACTGTCCGCAGGCCTGACGGCCATTCCGGATGCGGCGTTCCTACAGAACGACGCGAATGCGCAAGGTATTGACGAGCTGGTCATTCCCGAGGGCGTCACCAGCATCGGCCGGAACGCGTTCGCGGGCACGAAGGTGACCAAGCTCACCCTGCCCAGCACGCTTGAGACCATCGGCGACAGCGCATTCCTCAACAACCAGATCGCCGAGCTTGAGATCCCTGCCAGCGTGAAGACCATCGGCAAGAGCGCGTTCTCCGTTGCTCGCGCCGAAAAGGGCAGCCTGCCTCGCACGCTTGAGAAGCTGACCCTGAACGAGGGCCTCGAGACCATCGAAGCGAACGCGTTCCGCTGCAGCAAGCTGGACGCGGTGGCGATTCCCGCGACGCTGACGACGCTGCACAAGGACGCGTTCAAGAGCGGCGACACCGAGGTCGGCGCAGGTGCGGGCGGCAAGGTCCTGCTCACCAGCGGCGTGATGGACCAGGTGACGGCAACCGGCGATTACACCGGCATCGTCGCCGACGGCACGTGCCACGTGGTCGCGTTCGACCTGGAAGAAGCCCAGGACGAGGTTACGATTGCGATTGACCCCGAAACCGCCCCCTACACCTCCGCCGCCATCGAACCCGCCGTCACCGTGAAACTCGGCGACACCGAGCTTACGGCCGGCACCGACTACGAGCTGACCTTTGCCGACAACGTCGAGCCTGGCACCGCCACGGCAACTGTGACGGGCAAGGGCACCTTCACCGGCAGCGTGTCCGGCACCTTCGCCATTCAGGCCAAGGCGGGTTGGTTCAAGACGCCCGACGCCCAGTGGTACTACTTCAAGGACGCCGACGGCACCAAGGCAAGCGGCTGGCTTGAGGTTAAGGACAAGTGGTATTACTTCGACCCGGCCACAAAGCTCATGCTGACCGGCTGGCAGAAAATGAAGGACAAGTGGTATTACCTGGGCACCAACGGCGCCATGGTCACGGGTTGGAACAAGATCGGCACCAGCTGGTACTGGTTCAAATCCGGCGGCCAGATGGTGACTGGCTGGAACAAGATCGGTTCTAGCTGGTACTGGTTCAAGCCCGGCGGCCAGATGGTCACAGGCTGGAAGGAAATCAACGGCAAGTGGTACTGGTTCAAGGACGGCGGCCAGATGGTCACCGGCTGGCAGAAGATTTCCAACAAGTGGTATTACTTCGAGAGCTCCGGCGCCATGAAGACCGGCTGGCTGAAGCTTGATAACAAGTGGTACTACATGAACACCTCTGGAGCCATGGTTACCGGTACGCAGACCATTGACGGCAAGACCTACCGCTTCAACTCGAGCGGTGTTTGGGTCTCGTAATCCGGAAGTGAGTCAGTAGGGACGTTTCCAACTGACACACTTTTGAGACAGTGGGGACACATCCTCGCTGTCTGGCCCGTGGGACAACGGGAAGCGTTCGGCCCCTTTGTCTCACAATGGGACGTGCGCCCCGCATCGATTCGTCGATGCGGGGCGTTTTGCCTTCCTGTCGGTCTGCTCCTCCAGCCCGAAACCAGCTTTTGCGCCAGAAAAAACAACTAGTGTACGACCGGTCGGCTCCGCTCGGGCATCAGAAATATGAGCCCACGCAAAGCACCAGGTCAGACGCGTGCCGATATGACACGCGTGACCCATATCTTCGCGAAGTCGTACACTACTTGTTTTTCTTGGTGGAAAACGAGGTTTTCGGGCCGAGGAGCAGGGCGAGACGGAATCGCGTCCATCCCGCCTCGCCCATCGCCGCGTCACTTCATCAGGATTTATCGCGGGCGGCCACGTAGAGGACCATGCCGGCTATCAAGGCGACGAAGCCACCCCAGGCCAAAGCTGCGCCGGCAAGCGCCGCATCTTCGGGAACGGCGCCTGAGAACAGCATCGCGAACACGCTCAAAATCATGACGGCAAGGCCGATCATCTTTAAGGCGGTCTCACTCACGGGAGCCTCCCTTCTCGA
Source organism: Slackia heliotrinireducens DSM 20476 (assembly GCF_000023885.1). NCBI lineage: Bacteria > Bacillati > Actinomycetota > Coriobacteriia > Eggerthellales > Eggerthellaceae > Slackia > Slackia heliotrinireducens. The sequence continues at coordinate 94,720 of NC_013165.1, forward strand.
CGGAATCGCTCCAGACGCCGGTGGTGTCGGCCGTTGCAACCATGCGTGCGAACAGGCCGTTTGCTGCAACCAGCTCGGCGGGCGTGCCCGTTTCGGCCACGCGGCCCGCATCCAGCACCACAATCTTGTCGGCGTTCATCACCGTGTTCAGCCGATGGGCGATCACAATGGCGGTCTTGTCGCGGCAGAGCTCGGTCATGGCCTGCTGGATGGCGCTTTCGTTGTCCGCGTCGATGTTTGCCGTGGCCTCGTCCAACACGATGATGGGCGAATCCTTCAGAATGCACCGCGCGATGGAAATCCGCTGCGCCTCGCCGCCGGACAGGCTGGCACCGCCCTCGCCGATGATGGTGTCGAAGCCGTAAGGCAGCTTCTCCACGAAATCCAGGCAGCGTGCCTTGCGAGCCGCCTCCCGAATCTCCTCGTCCGTGGCGTCTTGCCTGCTCATAGCGATGTTGTTGCGCACCGTATCCTCGAACAGATACACGTGCTGGAATACCATGCTCAGGCTGCCCATCAGCGTTTCCATGGGTAGGTCGCGCACGTCGGCGCCGCGAACCCGCACCGAGCCGTCGGCCACATCCCAGAAGCGCGTCAGCAGGCTTGCCACCGTGGTTTTGCCCGATCCGCTTTGACCCACCAGCGCCACGGTCTGGCCGCGATTGGCGGCGAACGACACCTCGTGCAGCACCTCGGTATCGTCGTAGGCGAAGCTGACCTGGTCGAATTCGATTTCCGGAACGCCTGTTGCCTGGGCGTCCGCGGCGTTTACGAGCGCTGCCGTGCCCTCGTCGGCGATGACCTTCTCGTCGAACACCGACTGCAGGCGGTCCAGGCAGGCCTGCATGAGCGTGATCTGGGAATCCAGCTGGTATAGCGCCTTGATGGGCGCGAACACGCTGAACGCGAAAATGAGGATGCCGATGAACGACCCCAGGCTCACGCTGCCGGTTCCGAACAGCCACACCGACGCCGACACCAGGGCGGTTATGCCGCAGGCGTAGATGATCTGCAGCCTACGCTCCCACGGGGCGTGCTCCTCTTCGAAGTCGAGGTTCGCCCTCGTCATCTGGGCGAAGCCGGCGCGCAGGTCGGCCGCGCCTTCGCCGGTGCGGTTGAAGCTCTTGATGATGCGCAGGCCCTCGATGTATTCGAGCAGCGAACCCGTCAGGGTCTCGATAGCCTGCTGGCGCTTGACGGAATTGCGCACGGACTCGCGGTTCATGGGCTGCGCCGCCGCCACGGCAACAAGCTCGGTAGCCAGCGCCACAGCGCCGATGAGCGGGTGCATCACGAACAGGAACACGGAGATGATGACCTGGGCAAACACGTTGCTGGCCACATCGGCGAGAATCGTCATGGAGTGCTCTTCGATGTAGACCATGTCCGCCGAAAGGATCGAGCTGATCTTCCCCATGTTGCCCGCGCTGAAATAGCCCATGGGCAGTCGGCGCAGGTGTTCGGCCAGCTCAAGGCGCTTGTCGGCGAATAGCTCGTAGCCGGCGGTGGATTGCAGGCGGTCCGCAGAGTGCTGGAATACGGATTGCAGCACCAGCAGCGCCACCATGGTTGCCGCCGCAATAAGGCAGGTGGCCACGGTGCAGTCGCCTTCGACGATGAGGTTCACCAACACCACCGCCACCACCAGGGGCGCATTGGCGCACAGGGCCCGCAAAAACGAGAACACCCAGGCCAGACGGATGCGTTTCGCGTAGGGCCCGCAGAAGCGCATGATTTGACGAACGAGCGCTAGCATGCCGCCACCTCGCTTCCCGCCGCGTCGGATTCTTTCAAGGTCCAGGTGCCCACCTGCTCGGATGCGTTCCAGAGCGAACGGTACGTGGGGCAGGATTCAAGCAGCTCGGCATGGGTGCCTTCGCCTGTGACCTGGCCGTCGTCGAACACCAGGATCTTGTCCGCGTTCACGATGGAGCTCAGCCGGTGCGCGATGACTACCACGGTCTTGTTGCGGACCAGCCGCGCCACGGCCTCGTTCATCTTCTCGGCGTTCTCCGGGTCGATAAACGCCGTGGCCTCGTCCAACACGATGATCGGGGCGTCCTTCAGCATGGCGCGGGCGAAGGCGATGCGTTGGCGCTGTCCGCCGGAAAGCTTGCCGCCCGCCGCGCCGGCATTGGTGTGGTAGCCCTGCGGCAGCTCGCGCACGAATTCGTCGCACAGCGCAGCCTTCGCTGCGGCCAGCACCTCCTCGTCGGAGGCGTCGGGCCGGCCGATGCGGATGTTCTCCAGGATGCTCTTGTTGAACAGGAACAGCTCCTGCGACACGTAAGACACCTGGTCGTTGAGGGATTTCAGACTCATATCGCGAATGTCCTGGCCGCCGATGCGGATGGCGCCGCTCTCGATGTCGTAGTAGTGCGCCACCAGCTTGGCCGTCGTGCTTTTGCCGCTGCCGCTGGGTCCTACGATGGCCGTCATGGCGCCCTCCCGCGCCGTGAACGACACTCCCTTGAGCACCTCGTCGTTGCCGTATCCGAAATGCACGTTGTCGAACTCGACGGTGTGCCCTATGCCTGCGAAGTCACGCTCGCCGGTCTTTAAAGGCAGACGGTCAAGGGATTTCTCCAGCGCCTGAATCTTGTAGTTGACCTGGGGAATTGCGCTAGCGTACGTCATGACGTGGGTGAGCAGCGGCCCAATGCCGAAGCTCATGCACAGCACCAGCACGTAGCTTGCCAAGGTCAGCTTCTCCGTAATGACCAGCAGCGCGCCGAAAGGCAGCGTGTACAGGGTGCACGTGAAGAAGATGCTGCCGTACACGGCCATCCAGGGCCAGCACACCTTGTACCAGGCCAGCGCGAAATCGCGGTAGCCGTGCACCGCCTGCTCGAACTTGCGCAGGTGCTCATGGGAGCGGTTGAACACGCGGACGACCTCCATGCCGTTCACGTACTCGATGATGGTGTTGTTCAGGCGTTTCGTCGAGGCGAAGTAGCTGCCCATGCGGTCGGCACCCGTTTTTTGCATCTGGCTTGTGGCGCTCATTCCGAAGGCCACCATTACCACGGTGAGCAGGCACAACCGCCAATCGATGGCCGCCATGAGCAGCAGCACCGCCGCCGGCACGGCCAGGTTCGCTATTCCTTCGGGAATCATGTGGGCCAGCAGCAGCTCGATGGATTCGATGTCGTCCACGAACAGCTTTTTCGCCGCGCCCGTGCCCATGTCGGCGATGTTGCCCAAGGGCTGCGCCTCGAGCTTTTCCTGCAGCGAGCAGCGCAGGTTCTCAAGTGTCTTGTACGCCGCCCGATGCGAAACCTGCAGGCCGCCCACGTACAGCACCGCGTTCAGCACCAGGCAGGCCAGAATGCCCGCCAGCAGCGCAAGCGACCCTTCCAGCGTGACGGCTTCGCCGGCGATTGCCTGTGTGACCAGGTGATACACGATAAGATAGGGAAGGACGGAGAACACGGCTCCCGCGGTCATCATGACGGCCGCCTTGATGACGTTGCGCTTCTGATCGCCCGTGTAGCTGAGGATTTTGCCGATCATGCTGACGCGTTCGCGCTTGCGGCTGGTGGAGTCGCTGGCCTCCGACGTGAAGTAGTACCGCACGCGGCGGGCGCCGTCGCCATCCAGCGGGTACACCCCGGTTACCCGGCCGTTGTCCATGTGCATGACGTGGGTGCACGCCCGCATGATAAGCTCGGGGTCGTGCGTGACGATGACCTGGGCTTTCACGTGTTCGCGGGCGTCGTCCAGCAGGGCGGCGAACCGCTCCATGCCGTTGCGGTCCAAGCCGCTCGTGGGCTCGTCGTAGAACAGAATCTCCTTGCCGGCGCACATGGCGCTGGCGATGGCCACGCGCTGCTTCTGTCCGCCGGAAAGCGAAGCGGGGTGGCGGTCGGCGCATTCGGCCAGTTCAAGCTTGTCCAGCACGGCCAAAGCCTCTTCGCGGCTGGCGGTTGAGTTCAGCAGGACCTCGTCCAGCACGTTGTCCGAAAACAGCTGCCGGTTCACGTCCTGCATGACCAGAAAGCTTGCGCGGTTGCGGGCCTTGTCGGTCAGGTACGTGCCGTCCAGGGCAACGCTGCCGCTGGAAGCGATCAGCCCGCACAGCACCTCGGACAGCGTGGATTTGCCGCAGCCGTTGTCGCCGATGAGCGCCACCACGCTGCCTTCGGGCAGGGCGAAGCGGTCGATGTCCAGAATCTGCGTGCCGCCGCGGTTGCAGGACAGGTCCAACGCCTCCACGCTGGGCTTGCGCGTCGCTTCGCCCGGCAGATGGCGGTGCGCGTTCCGGCCGCGGTGCAGGGTCTGCAGGCTGGTGCAGCGCAGGCCCAGGTCACGCAGCTGGTCGTCGGACATGGCCTGCAGGTCGGCAGCGGTGTATTCCGCTGCTATGCGGCCGTCGTCCAGATAGATGAAGCGGTCCACCAAATCCATCAGATAATAGATGCGGTGCTCGGACAGAACGATGGTCGAGCCCTGGGCCTTCACCCGGGCCAGCATGTCGTGCAGGCGCCGGATGGCCTTGCGGTCCAGGTTGCTGGAGGGCTCATCGAGCACGTACACCTTCGGCGTGGCCGCATACACCGAGCCGCAGGCGATCTGCTGCTTCTCGCCGCCGGACAGGTCGAAAATGTTGCGGTCCATCAGGGCGTTCAGCTTCAAATCGTCGCGGGCCTTGGCCACGCGGGCATGAATCTCATCCCGCGGCATGGCCTGGTTTTCGCAGCCGAAGGCCAGCTCGCCGGTGGTGTCCACGTTGAAGAACTGGCTTTTCGGGTTCTGGAACACGCTGCCCACAATGGCGGCCGTGTCGGACAGCTCGCCGGTGGTCACGCAGATGTCGTCCACGTACACGGCGCCTTCCATCTGGCCCTCGTAGAAGTTGGGGGCCAGTCCGTTGATCATGCGGGTCAGCGTGGTTTTGCCGCAGCCGCTCTTGCCGCAGAACAGGACGCATTCGCCAGGCGCAATGCGCAGGTTGATGTCGTCGACGCCTTCGCCGGTGCCGGTTTCGCCGCCGTAATGGAAGCTTGCGTTATCGAACAGGATCATAGGATGCTCACCCCCGAGAACACGACGAAGAGGATGATCGCGGCCATGATGCCGAACACGACGAGCACGACGTAATCGGCCGCGCTCAGGCGCACTTCCTCGTAGGAGGTGCGTGTGTGCTCCGCTTCCAGCCCGCGTGCCAGGGCCGCGGCCGCGAGCTCCTCCATAACCGATACGCTGCTGATCAGCAGCGGCACCAGCAGGTACTCGATGGACTGCATGGGGTGGCGCGCCACGCTGGCGAAGTCCAGGTCGATGCCGCGAAACGCCATGGCCTTGCGGATGCCGCTCCATTCGTCCTGAACGGTGGGGATGAAGCGGAGCATGACCGCCACGGGAATGATGGCGCCCGCGGGCAGGTGCATGGCCTGGAACGCCGCCAGAAACTGGCTGATGCGCGTAGTTTGGATGATCAGGACGAGCGAGATGAGCACCGGGAAGGCGAACAGGAAAAAAGTGACCAGCGCCTGGCAGACGGTGGTGGCCACGCCGAAGCCGCCGGGCTGCGCGGCGATGCATATCCGCAGGTAGGCGGCCACCGCGAAGGCGGCAAACGCTTTCAGGGCCGTGCCCTTCTTGCCGCAGACCGCCAAAAGGATGCACAGCGCCGTGTCGTACATGATCAGCGTGGCCATGCTGCTGTAGGTGTGGATGCTCAGGATGCTGCTGATCAAAAAGACGAACATCTTGGTTCGCGGGTCAATCCTGACCAGCGCTTTCGAGTCATCTCCGTACAGGTTGAATTCCACTTACAGGATCCTCGCCTTCTCGAAATGCTTGGCGATCAGCTTGCTGGCTACCGCCGCGCCGATGATGCCGCCCAGGATGGCGAAGCCCAGGATGAGGAACCAGACGCCGTCGAAGGTGACCGCAGCCAGGCCGTCCGCGTAATCCTGTCCGTACCACTCGACGGCGCGGACCATGAAGTCGTCATAGGCCAGCAAAAGCATGGTGTAAGGGCATGCCATGTTGATGTTGAATGCCACGAACGATGCCAAATAATGCTTCTTGGACTTGTATTTGCCCAGGTAGATGATGAGTTCTGCCAGCAGGGCCGCCGCGACGGCCAAAATGGCGCCGATGATGTTGGAGCTGCAGGTCACCAACGCGAACAGCACGCCCAGGATGAGGGCCGCGCCGAACTTGTGGACCTTGAGTACGCACATCTCGTAGATGGTGCCGCACACAACGCCCACCGTGAGCGGGGCCACAAGGTAGAGGACGGGGACCATGCCCGAGGCCATAACGATGGCGAGCATGACCACCAGATAGATTGCGCCGAACGCACCTGCATAGATGAGGTCCCTCGTGCGCAGTTTCTTGTCGCTCTGCGGCTGGGCTGCGATTTCTTTTCTTGCCATTACGTTTCCTTTCTCTTCACTTTTCGGGTCAGGCACGTTCCGCGCCAAGTAACCCATGGATAACAATTGTTCTCTTCCGTTATTAAAAAGGCCCGGGTTATCCCGGGCCTTCGAAAGACGTGTTGAGGAGTGCTTCAAACCCTGCTCGGGTGAAGTCTCGTATTCGTCGTGTTATGCGCATCACTTCGTCGCGGCTGTAATCGCTATAGATCATGGCGCAGTACTGCTCGAATTTCATGCGCAGGATGGTGTTCGTGACGGCGGGGTCCACCGCGCCAGGGTTGTAGGCGTCGAAAAAGTCCTGGTAAGTGTCGTTGAACTTGACCAGGAGGTCGGCCTTGAAGTTTTCGTACTTGGTGCCTTGGGCGCAGTCGAACAGCAGCTTGAACAGGTCGCGGTGGTCCATGATGAAGGACATGAGCAGGGCTTCGCTGTCGAGTTGCGTCGATTTCTGATCGATGATCCGGTCCATAAGCCCGTCGTACATCTGGTTGTACAGCCGCAAATCGTCTTCGACCAAGGCCGAGAACAGGTCTTCCTTCTTTTCGAAATGGGAGTAGAAGGCCCCAGTGGTCACGCCGGCGTTTTGGCAGATGGTGCGCAGCGAAGCTTTGTCGAAGCCGTGTTCGAGAAACTCCTTCTTGCCGCTTTCCAGCAGCGCCGCGCGTATGTTCTGTTTTCCGTTCTTCATGTGACCTTCTTTAGTTAGTGCAGGCTAACTCATGATAACGGTCGTTATTGCGCCTGTCAACCACGGTTAACAAACGGAGCGAGCCGGCGTCGGGCGTGCCTGAGGGCTGCGTGAGGGCACTGCGATGCCTCCTCTGGTGCAAATCAGCCTTTCACACCGGGTGCGCCCGGGGCCTGTGTGTCGCCCCGACGTCTCCTTCCTCGAAAGGCCGTTTTCGGGAAAAGGAGTGGGAAGCAAGGCGTGGCTGAGGCGCGTGGAAGCGCAAATCGCTTCGTCTGAGGGGCGCTGCAAAGTACCAGAATTGCATCATCTTGCTGTTAGGAGGATGGACCCGCTGCGCTTATGGGATAATTCTTCGACAGAATGAACGCATCGACGGTGGCGGCGGTGAGCGGCTTGCACCAGCCGGTCGGAGTCGTTGACGTCAAAGGCCAGTGCAACAGTAGGGGGAAGAAATATGGCCAAGAAAATCGTTGCCGTGAACGCTGGGCCCAGGCGCGGCTGGAACACCGACACCCTGATTGAGGAAGCCGCCGCAGGCGCTCGTGAGGCCGGGGCTGAGGTTGTCAAGTTCGATCTGTTCAAGCTCGAAAAATACACCGGATGCATTTCGTGTTTCGGGTGCAAGAAGAACAAGTTCGCGGGCCACTGCATCGTTCGCGACGGGCTTACGCCGGTGCTTGACGCAATCCGCGAATCCGACGGCCTGATCATCGGCTCGCCTAACTACCTGGGCGAGACGACGGCGTCGTTCCGCGCGCTGTACGAGCGCTTGATTTTCCAGTACCTCACCTACAACACCGAGCGCCCGTGCTGCAACGAGCGTCCCATCCCCGTGCTGTTCATCATGACGAGCAACGCTCAGGAAGGCTTTTTCGCTCATCTCGTGCAAGGCTACCAGCAAACGTTCTCGCGATTCGTCGGTTCCACGAAAACGCTTGTCGCTGGCAATACGCTGCAGATCAAGGATTACAGCAAAACCGATTGGCAGTGGACGCTCTTCAATCCCGAAGCCAAGCAGGAGCGTCATGAGAAGGTGTTCCCGCTGGAGCGCAAGAAGGCCTTCGAAATGGGTGCCGACCTGGTGAAATAAACCATTCGCAGGACAAAACCGCGCTTCGCGAAGCTTGTGGGAATACAACATGAAGCGAAATGCCGTCGACGGCGCGGCTGCCTTCTGAGCTGCGCCAATCGCACACATCCGAAATCCGATCCGCAGAAACGCCGCTGCACAGTGCGGCGTTTCTGCGTTTGTCCTCGTGCGTTTTGTAGAAAACAGTTTTCCTCCCGACAAAACGGACGCCTGAATCGTGTGGTATAGAGAAGACGTAAAGCGCAACCGGAGGAGGAACAATGGGCGCAAAGGTTTTGAAGGCTCTGGTTTTCGGGGCGACGGCAGCTCTGGCTATGGCTTTGGCGGCGTGCACGCAGGCGCCGGCGGCCGGCCCCACGTCGGTGGTGGTGTCGGAAACGGGCAGCGCCATCACAGTGACCGCGCAAAGCGAGGTGAAAGCGGTGCCCGACAAGGCAAGCATCGGCTTATCCATTGTGGTCCAGGCGGACACGAGCGAAGAGGCGCAGGCGCAGGCCGCCGAAGCGTCCAATGCCGTAACGGCTCAGCTCAAAGCGGCGGGCATCGACGAGAAGGACATCCAGACCGACTGGACGAACTTGAGTCCTATCTATAATTACAACTACGATGCGAAAACCGGTGAAGACGTCGAGACCATCATCGGATACGAGTCCGACACGCATATCGTTGTGAGCGGTCTTGAGGTCGACGCAGTGGGCGATGTGATGCAGATGGCCGTCGAGGCCGGTGCGACAGGCGTGGACGGCCCTTCCTATTACTGCAGCGATTACGATGCGGCCTATCAGGAGGCCCTGGCCGCAGCCATGGAGGCGTCGCGTGAGAAAGCCCAAGTTGTCGCCGATGCCGGAAATGTCGGGTTGGGCCAGGTCATCAATGTGGTCGAAGGACAACAGGACATGGGCATGAAATACGCAAGCACCGGCGTGTATGCCGAAGAGGCCGCCGCGGATATGGAAGGGTCCATGGATGTCCAGGCCGGCGAAGTGACCGTAACCGCCCAGGTCACCGTAAGCTACGCCATCGCGTAACCGGCCGGGGCACGGGACATTGGGGACACTGATAATTGACTTGGCCGGGTTGGCGTGCGCCGCCCGGCTGGGCGATAATGGCACCGGGCCCGCCCCAGTGACCCCATTGGGGACCGTCCGCGCGAGCGTGACCTCGCTCCGATCAGTCCTGGAGGGCCCGGCGCCGGAGGCCATTCCCATGACCTCATAGGAGCTTGGCGTTCCCGCCTTCGCACCCAAGACAAGCGAAGTGTACCACACGCCCCGTCAGTGTCCCGTCTGGGACGGCCCTCCGTCGCCGACAGCAAGGAGAAGACGACGAAGGAGGGGCTGTGGACTACACGGCAGGGGCGCCGGCGTTCGCCGGCGTCGACACCCACAAGGAAACGAACATGCTGGCCCTCAAGGACGGGCTCGGCCGCACGGTCGGGGTCTGGGAGTTCCCCGCGGACCCGGAGGGCTACGACGCGCTCGCGGACGCGATCGGCGACGCCTCGGTGCCGGTCGGCATCGAGGGGGCCAGGTCCTACGGCGCGGGCCTCGCGCAGAGGCTCGCCGAGCGCGGCTACGAGGTCCGCGAGGTCGTCAGGCCGCGCCGCGAGCAGCGCCGCCGCGGCAAGACCGACGAGATCGACGCGCTGGCGGCGTGCGACAACCTGGCCGCCGGCAGGAGCATGCCCGCCAAGGAGATGGAGGGGGACGCCGCGGCCCTGCGCTGGCTGATGGTCGCCCGCGAGCAGGAGGTCGCCCACATGACGAGGCTCGCCTGCTGCATGGACTCCATGCTGGTCACGGCGCCCTACAGCGTCCGCGAGCGGTGGCGCGGCCTCGGAGGCGCCGCCCTGATGCGGGCCGTGGCCTCGTGCAGGCCCAAGGACGCGCCCGGCCGGACGATGAGGGAGGTCGCGAGGAGCTGGCGGGAGGCCGCGGGGCGCGCGGAGAGGCTCGAGGCGGAGATCCTGGAGCTGATGGCGCGCTCGTACCCCGCCCTGATCGGCGCGCCGTGCGTCGGCGCGATCAGCGGCGCCCGCATCGTGCTGGCCGCCGGGTCCAACCCGGGGCGCCTGCGCAGCGAGGCCGCCTTCTCCATGCTCTGCGGCACCTCGCCCGTGCCCGCGTCGTCGGGCAACACCACCCGGCACCGCCTGAACCGGGGCGGGAACCGCCAGGCCAACCGGGCCATCCACGAGATCGCCCGCGCGAGGATGGCCCACGACCCGCGCACGAAGGCCTACATCGCGCGGAAGATGTCGGAGGGCAAGACCAAGCGCGAGGCCGTCCGCTGCCTGTGCCGCTACATCGCCCGTGAGATCTACCGCCTGCTCACGGGCCCGCAGGAGCCCCCCTGCGACCAGTCCGCCCTCGCGCAGAGGCGCAAGGCCTGCGGCCTGACCCAGAGGCAGGCGGCGGAGGGCGCGGGGATCACGAGGGCGAAGGTCGGCGGGCTCGAGAGGCTCGCCGAGTTCCACACCGAATCGCTGCTGAGATACGACGCGTTCCTAAGGGAGGTGGAGGCGAAAAAAGGGCTTGACAGCATATAGGAGCATCGGAGCCCTTTGTCCGTTCGTTGACGCTTCACGAAATTGGTCATTGAACGCAGTCCAAATCATGCACTACTTGTTTTTTGGCGCGGAACCTGGTTTTTGGCTTGAGGAGCAGGCCGAAAGGAAAGGGGATGTGTCCCTGGTGACACAAAAATGTGCCAAAAGGAAACGTCCCTACTGACACATGGGACAAAGGGGATAGCCCCCTTTGTCCCGCTTTTTGGTTACAGGTCCTGTTGTTCGGAGCGAAGCAGGGTGTAAAGGAACATTTCGTTTTGGGCGCGCAGCAGCGTGAGGTCCCAGGCTACGACTTCGGGCACGTCCTGCTCGAGGAAGCCGTTGATCAGGTCGATGTTCACACGTGCGTCGCAGATGGCGCCGAGGTTGTCCTGATGTGCAGTCATGCCCTTTGCGACGCCCACGGCGTCGGCGCCAACGATGGGCTTGAAGTTCTCGGCGGCGTAGCGGGCGCGTTTGGCCTTTTTCCGCACGTCGTGGGTCAGCTCCACGTCGGCAAGGGTGAGGTCTTCAAGATCCTGCTCCAGCCCCGTGACAAGCGCGTCGAACCGGGCGCGCACCACGCAGGCGGGCAGCCCCTCATCTTCCAGACGACGCTTCCACTTGAGGTCCTTGATGAGCGAATGCACCCTCTTCAGGGCTTTGGTGGTGGACTTGGATTCCAGAATCTTCTTCACGCGGGCGCGCTCTTCGGCCGCCTGGGCTTCGCAGAATTCGACCAGCTCGGCGGAACTCGTCTGCGAGGCTGCCGCCTGCTGGGCAAATACGTCGAGCTCGCGCAGGCGGGACGTGTGGGCCACAACGCTTTTGAGCAGCGTTTGCGTTTCGGCGTTCTGATCTGCCTGCTGCCAAGGTTTGACGAATGCCACCAGGCTGCGCAGTGTGCGGATTGAAACACGGAACTTGTGCATCGTCTCGATGTCGTCGGGGTCTGCCATGAACGCTTCAAGGCGGTGTCGCATCGTGGCCTCGGCGCCTTTGAGCGTCTCTTCGATCTGTACAAGCGTCTTCCAGTCCTGCGAAACCGGCCCTTGCGCGAACCAAAGCAGGCGCCCTGCGGAGGCGTCTTCTTCGGTCGGCTGGGCCAGCGCGTCGGTGTCGATCCTGATGCAGACGAGCCCACCCGTTGCACAGGGAATCACCGCGCCCGTGAGTTTCTCGGTAAGCGACTCGACGAACGGGTTGTGGCCGACGGCGAACACGGTGTCGGCGTCGCTTTCCGACAGGGCCTGCAGGAAGGGGTCTTCGTCCTGGCTCCAAAGCGATTCCGCCTCGACAACATCGTCAATCTTGACGCCCTTGTCATCAAGCGCCCGTTTAATCAGCTCAGCGGTTTGCATGGCGCGAATGGCAGGGCTGCTCCACAGAGCGAAGGAGCCTCGCGTGTCGAGCTGTGCGAGCGAATCGGCCAGCGTGGCCTTAAGCGAGCGCCTTCCCGGTTCCGAAAGCTCCCTGTCGAAGTCGGGCTGCCCCTCTTCACCGGCGCATGCCTTCCCGTGACGCATGAGTATGAGCGTTTTTGCCATGATGAGCTCCTATCTTCGGTCGTCGTTCCTCCCCATCATAACAAATCCCGCGATTATCGCGGCAAGCCATCGGGTTCTGGGCGCATGTCGCCCCTCAGATGCCGCGTGAGAAGACCCAGGTCACCATAGGCTGTGCTATCGCTTGTCATCCGACAAGGCGTATCCATATCAGCGTCGTGCGCCGATGGGGTCCGATGCGCAACCGGTCGGAGCATCGTGGCCGACTACCATTCGATGTCATCCCATTCGTAAAGGCCTGGAATCTGGATTTCGCTTCGATGGCATCCGTGCTTTTCGGCAGCACGGTCTATATCGGCCTTCATGTCGAGGTATTGATCGTGTTTGTAGCACTCGGTGATGTCGCGCACCACGACGCTCAGCTCCTCGGCACGCCGCCGTTTCGTCATGCCTGCGAAATCGTTGTTGATGACGTCGACCCACTGCTCGTACATGGCGGCAGCGTACTGGTAATTCTTCATTCCCTTTTTGATTCGTTCGAACCGTCCCTTGGTGGCCTGCTTCCCCACGGCAGCCAGAAGCTTTGCCAAATAAGCGCGAACAATCGCCATCGGTTCGTCGAGAAGCGATTCGCCGGGCCATTCGTCGCGCATGTCCACCGCGTTTGATTCGAGCATGTGATTCGTGCGCTTCGCCATCAGATAATTCAGTATCAGCGCCTCGTACATTGCCTCGGGGTAGAGAACCTCGACCGAGAACACAACGCTTTTCAGGTTCGTGTCGATGCCGAGATACTCTGCGGTCCATTCGTTCAGTCCGTTGTCTTTGAGTTCGACATTGCGGTCGCCCTGGTAGGCATGGCGGATGTCGTAGCAAAGCGAAAGCAGCCGGGTGGACATGGCAAGCTCGTCTGCGGTCCCTCTGAGCCGCTTGTCCTCGGGGAAATCCGAGTCGGCGATTGTAAGGGCCCAGATGGCATCGTAGAGCTCGTTCAAGTCGTCGTAATCCCCTGCGATTTTGATTCCAAGCAGGTTGGGGGTCATTTCAACGATAAGCATGGGGCCTCCTTGGCGGCTGAACGTCTCGTTGTGCGGCAGCAAGTCCATGGTACCATTTCGGCGCCACCTACAGGCTGGCGTACTCGCCGGTTTCGGAATTCCAGACGAGCAGCGGCAACACGCCGGACGCCGTGGTCATGCCATCTATATAGATATGGGACGGGCCCCAGCGCAGCACGTCGTGGTGGTCGGGGTCGCCGCACACGTAGCAAGTGGGCGTGTGCCCGCAGATCACATCCTTGTAAAAAGGCGCGTTCGACGTGGTGCGCGTGCCCAGCATGGTTTCGCGCGGGGTGCCCAAGGCCCATTCGCGGCCGGCGGACTCGTCGATGCCTGCGTGCACGAAGATCTGCCGCTCGGTTTCGTGATAGTCGCGTAGGGTCTGCATCCAACTTATGACCTCGGGGTATGCGTTGCGGATGGCGTGGCAGGCGGTGCCGAAGGCATCGATCATGGTGGCGAAGCGGCGCATGCCGTGGTCAAGCTGCCGGAGCTGCTCGTCCGTCAGAAACGACCGCATGGTGGCCAGGTTCGGATCCATCTGGCGAAAGCTGCGGAAACGGTATTCCGGGTCCATCACGTCGCGGTCGGGGTCGGGCGCGTCGAAAGGCGGCTCCACGTCGTAGAAGTCGGAACTGCCGAACTCGTCGAACCCCAGGTCATCGTCGAAACCGAAGCTTAAATCCTCGTCGAAGCCCGCCGATTCCAGCCCAGTCGCCACTCCGCCCGTGGTCGGCACGCCCAGCCACTCCAAAAACATCTCGTCGTGGTTGCCGCGCAGCACGGTCACGCGTCCTGCCGCCCGTTGCTCGAGCGCCATGACCGCGTGCAGCACACCAAGGCTGTCGGGCCCGCGGTCCACATAGTCGCCTAGAAGCACCAGCTCATCGGCGCAGTCCGTGTCGAAGAACCCCAGTTCCTCAAACTGCGCGATGCGGGCCTGTAGCGGCTCGATGCATCCGTGTATGTCGCTTATGGCGTATCTGCGCATGTGCCTGCCCCTCGTCTGTCGTTTGAGCTATTTTACCAGCTGACGAGTGGGAAGGCTGCCGGCTTGGGTTGGCGAGTGAAAGCCGTCGTGAGCCTGCGAAGCTTCGCGCGAGTTGCGGCTACGGCTCTGTGCGGACGCCGCATGGGGTTTTATTTGTTCGCGAGCCTAGTTCTTCCAAAAGTCCCTGATCAGGGCCTGGCGATTCTGCTGTCCGGTCTTCTTCAGTATGTTGTGTACGTGCACTTTCACCGTGTTGAGGGACAGTGTCATTTCGCTCGCGATGTTCTGGTTGTCTTTCCCCATGACGATGAGGGCCAACACTTCGGTCTCGCGCTTGGACAGGTTGTTTCGTTTGGCGTACATCGGCATAACGCGGTCGATGGATTCGCTCATGGGCGCGTCGGAACGCTCGGGCGGCTGTTCGAACCGCAGCGACAGCATTTTCCAACAGGTGCGGAACACGTGAGAAGCGACGTAGAGCATGAGTGCGTTTTCGGCAATGCTTCTTTCGGCGAAGAACCATGCGGTGTCGGGGATGTCGCCCGGGTCGAAAATCAGCTGGATATAGACGTTTTCAACAACGATGGCGACTACCAGCAGCAGCGCAACGAAGTATGCGCGCACGTATCGGGAAAGGGCGTCGTGTATGGCGTCGTTTCGATGCGAGATGTAGACATAGCCCAAGTATCCGAGCATCCAGAACAAAAGCAATTCGCGGGTATTGAAGTACAGGAATTCACGCCAACGGATATTGTCGGTCAACACCAAAGCGCCCACGCTGAGAACGATGAATGCGACGATAGGCCCGAAACGCACGGCAGGTCGGCGCTCGTCGATGTACTGACATACAGCAAGCCACATCGCTTGAAGGAAGATGGCGCCGGTCGTAAGGAACGTGTAGGGCGTGCTTATGTCCCAGAACGAAGGGGTCTCAAGCGTTACCTGCGGCGTGAGAAAGTCGTGTTGGAACGGAATCGAGCAATCGAAGAAATAGGCGACGAACGTGATGGTCAGATACAGAAACGTCTTGCGTCGGGTGACGAAATACGACGACAGGCTGATGGCGGAAGTCAAAGCGATTGACAGAAGGATTGTGAGGGAATAGTAGAAGAGCATGATATAACCCATTGGTCCGGTCGCCTTTCTGTGCGCAGGATGGTCTCGATACAGCACGTGATCGGATGTATAGATTGCGGTTGCTCGCTGTCGCTTTTCCGCACGCCATATTGTAAAGGACTCGGGTTGAAAATCGCGGATTTCCCTTTGTTCGGATTTGAGATGCAATTGCGTACGAATGCTTTCTGACCTGCGGTTTAGCTAGGCATTAGAGAGCTGGTGCCTATGCATAATTCCAAGTTACAGCTCCTCGTAACGCTTCCTTACGTCTTTTCGAACTCCTGTGTCTGCAGGCATAGTTGCGCCAACGGATGCCGGAAGGGGCATCGAACACGCTTTCGAGAGCGCTGCTCGCAGCCCTCTTGTTGGGGGCGCTGTCGGTTTGCGGCGTTTCCGAATGCGCGTTGGTCGGGAAACTGGTTGTAGGCAAGGAGGAGACAGTGTCAGAAACAGTTGCAACCATGGACTCCGTCGGCGTAGCCGAGGAGCCGAAAAAGAAGAAGCACACGTTCACGTTCCCGTCAGCATTCACGGTGCTGTTCATCGTCACGATCATCGCAGTGGCGTGCACGTACCTTATTCCGGCGGGCCAATACAGCAAGTTGATCTATGCCGCAGACAGCAACGTGCTGCAAATCACGGATCCCGCTGGCGAAGTGACGGAGCTCGAGGCTACGCAAGATACCCTCGACGAGTTGGGGGTGAAGATCGAAATCGAGCAATTCACCTCGGGCGCAATCACCAAGCCGATTTCCATTCCCGGCACCTACGAAAGCCTGGAGCAGAACCCAGTAAGCTTCCTGGACATTCCCTACAGCATGGTTGTCGGCATCATCGACGGCGTAGATGTCATGGTGTTCATCCTGTGCTTGGGCGGTTTGATCGGCGTCGTGCGCGCAACGGGCGCTTTCGAGAGCGGCCTGGGTGCACTGACCAGGAAAACCAAGGGCCGCGAGTTCCTGCTGGTTTTCGGCGTAAGCGCCTTCATGATCTTCGGCGGCACCATGTGCGGTCTTGAAGAAGAGGCCGTTGCGTTCTACCCGATTCTGGCTCCGATATTCATCGCGTTGGGGTACGACTCCATCGTGACTGTTGGCGCCATCTTCATGGCCGGCTCCATCGGTACCACCTTCTCCACGGTCAACCCGTTCTCCGCCGTCATCGCATCCAATGCCGCCGGCATCGTGTTCACCGAGGGCATGCCCATCCGCATTCTCGGTTTGATCATCGGCTCGATTGTGTATTTGCTCTACCTGCATTGGTACTCCAAGAAGGTGAAGGAGAATCCCGAGTTCAGCTACGCATATAAGGACCAGGACGAGTTCAAGTCGCTGTGGGCCATGGACACCGAAGCCGATACCGGCTCTTTCGATCTGCGCCACAAGCTGATTCTGGTGATTTTCGTTTCGGCATTCATCATCATGATCATCGGCGTTATGGCTCTCGGCTGGTGGTTCCCCCAGATGGCGGCCGAGTTCATCACGCTCTCCATCCTGTGCATGTTCATTGGCGGCACTGGCAAGAACGGCCTGGGCGAGGCGCGCATGGTCGATGCGTTCTCCGACGGCGCAAGCAGCATGGTTGCCGTGTCCTTGATCATCGGTCTTGCCCGCGGCATCAATCACGTGCTGAACCAGGGTCTCATCAGCGACACCATTCTGTACAGCGCTTCCAACCTGGTCATGGGTATGAGCGGTCCTGCGTTCATCATCGTGCTCATCCTGGTGTTCTTCGTACTGGGCTTCGTGGTGCCTTCGTCGAGCGGCCTGGCCGTGCTGTCCATGCCCATTTTCGCGCCCTTGGCCGACACGGTGGGCATCCCGCGCTGGATCATCGTCTGCGCATATCAATGGGGCCAGTACGCCATGCTCTACATCGCGCCGACCGGCCTGATCATGGCTACGTTGCAGATGCTCCACATGAAGATGAGCGACTGGTTCAAGTTCGTGTGGCCCATGATGCTGTTCACGCTGGTGTTCGGATCCATTCTTCTGTCCATCTGCACGATCGTGTACGCGGTCTAACCGCATCGTCGAAAGAGGCTTTAGGGGTGCCCGGGTTTTGTCCGGGCACCCTTTTTAGTGTGCCGAGCACGCACGCATCTCTAATGGGTGAACGTCCCCGAGCGCGCCTGGCAGCGGGCGGGCGGTCGGCTCGTTCGGCCCGCCGCTGAAAGACTCGAGCGCGTCCGGCGGTGGGAAGCGCATGGCCAAGTGCAAGGCGTCCGTCGCGAGGCGGGGGCCAACCGTTCCGCAACGGACAGGCGGGTGAGTGTTGGTCGCATTCGGTGTTGGCCGGCCTTGGCTCGGCCCGCGCGACGCCCTGTTGACGTTTCCTTAGGGCCTCGCCCGAAAGAATTTGTTCGGCGCGATAAAGCAGTGCGCTGACCTGGTGTTTACCTAAGGTTTAGCGTCTCGGCCGGACTGGCAAATACCTTAATACACCTGCGAATACACACTGTTTAGGACTTTTCGAACCGAGTCGCAGATGGCAAAGTGCGAATCAGCAAACGGAGCATCTGCCCCAAGCCAACCAACGGCGCCGAGCGCCAAAGAGAAAGGAAACTGTCATGGGAGTCAATCTGAGCGGCCGCCACTTCCTGAAGCTGCTGGACTTCACCACCGAGGAGATCGAGTACCTGCTCGAGCTGTCCCGCAACTTCAAGGACCTCAAGCGCACCGGCACCCCGCACCGCTACCTGGAGGGCAAGAACATCGTCCTGCTGTTCCAGAAGACGTCCACCCGCACCCGCTGCTCCTTCGAGGTCGGCGCCATGGACCTGGGCATGGGCGTGACCTACCTCGACCCCGGCAGCTCCCAGATGGGCAAGAAGGAGTCCATCGAGGACACCGCCCGCGTGCTCGGCCGCTTCTACGACGGCATCGAGTTCCGCGGCTTCGCCCAGTCCGACGTCGAGGACCTGGCCGCCAACGCCGGCGTGCCGGTGTGGAACGGCCTGACCACCGAGTGGCACCCCACCCAGATGCTCGCCGACATCCTGACCGTCAAGGAGAACTTCAACGACGACATCAAGGGCAAGACGCTGGTGTTCATGGGCGACGCCAAGAACAACGTGGCCCGCTCGCTGATGGTCGTCTGCTCCAAGCTCGGCATGAACTTCGTGGCCTGCGGCCCCGAGGAGTGCATGCCCGCCGACGACGTCGTCGAGGCCTGCAGGCCCATCGCCGAGGCCAACGGCTGCACCGTCAAGCTGACCTCCGACGTGGCCGAGGGCGTGGCCGGCGCGCACGTCATCTACACCGACGTGTGGGTCTCCATGGGCGAGCCCGACGAGGTGTGGGAGGAGCGCATCAGGCTGCTCGAGCCCTACCGCGTCACCTCCGAGGTCATGGCCCAGGCCGACCCCGACGCCATCTTCCTGCACTGCCTGCCCAGCTTCCACGACACCAACACCACCATCGGCGCCCAGAAGGCCGAGCAGTTCGGCATCACCGAGATGGAGGTCACCGACGAGGTGTTCGAGGGCCCGCAGTCCAAGGTCTTCGACGAGGCCGAGAACCGCATGCACACCATCAAGGCCGTCATGTACGCAACCCTGAAGTAAGAAGAGAGGGTTGTCACGATGCCTTACATCAAAGGAAAAGGCCCTTCCGTGGTTATTGCGCTGGGCGGCAACGCCCTCGGAAAGACGCCGGAAGAGCAGCTCGAGCTTGTAAAGACGACGGCTCGTCATATAGTCGACATGGTGGGCGATGGCGTGAACACCATCGTGACCCACGGCAACGGCCCCCAGGTCGGCATGATCAACAACGCCTTCGACATTGCCTCGAAGGACCCCGCGAGCAAGGTGCCGGTGGTTCCGTTTCCCGAATGCGGCGCCATGAGCCAGGGCTATATCGGATACCACCTGTCTCAGGCGATTCTCGGCGAGCTCAAAAGCCGCGGCATTATGCGTTCGACGGCGAACATCGTAACCCAGACCGTCGTCTATCCCGACGACCCCGCCTTCGACAACCCTACCAAGCCGGTAGGTTCCTTCATGACCGAAGAAGAAGCGAAGGCCCTGGCCGAAGCCACGGGGTGTACCGTTAAGGAAGACGCCGGCCGCGGATGGCGCATGGTGGTGGCCAGCCCCACCCCGCGCCGCATCGTCGAGTTCGACGCCGTGAAGGACCTGATGGACGCCGGCTACATCGTCGTGTCCACCGGTGGCGGCGGTGTGCCTGTATTCGAGCGTAACGATCATTACTACGGCGTTCCTGCCGTTATCGACAAGGACCGCTCGGCCGCCATGCTGGCATCAGGGTTCAAGGCGGACATGCTGGTCATCCTGACTGCAGTGGAGAAGGTGGCTGTGAATTTTGGCAAGCCCGATCAGCGCGACCTGGACATGATGACCGTGACCGAAGCTCGCGAGTACATCGCCCAGGGCCAGTTCGCCCCCGGCAGCATGCTGCCCAAGGTCGAGGCCTGCATCGACTATGTTACGAAGTATCCGCAGGGCAAGGCCCTGATCACCAGCCTCGAGTGCGCGGCAGCCGGCCTGCGCGGCGAAACGGGAACGGTGATTGTCACCGGCTAAATTGCTTTTCGAGCATGCTTAGCCCATGCTTGCAAGAGAGAGGGAGAAGGTGCGGTCCGTGTGGCCGCACCTTCCGCTTTTTAGGCGCAGGTTGGCAATGGCTTTCGATTCTTTAATGCGTGAACGCCGCTAACGTGCGCCTGCCCTTGGTTTCCGACGCGGTTTCAGGCGAGTTCGGACAGCATCTGGGCTGCGTTGTCCTTGGGTTTCACCTTGCCGAATGCTTTCTCGATGGTGCCGTTGGCGTCGATCAGGTACGTCGACCGCACCAGCCTGCGCGTGATCTTGCCGGTTTTCGTGGTGCTTTCGGCCAGCACGTCGTACGCGTTGATGACGTTCATTTCCGGATCTGACAGCAGCGTGAACGGCAGTCCGTGCTTCTCTTCGAACCGCTTGTGCGATTCGACTGAATCCTTGCTCACGCCAAGCACCACGGCCCCTTTTTCGCGAAGCTGCGGGTACAGCTCAGCAAACGAGCACGCTTGGCTCGTGCAGCCCGCCGTCATGTCTTTGGGGTAGAAGTACAGAATCACACGTTGACCTCGGTAATCGGCCAGGCTGTGCATCTGGCCGTTCTGATCCGGCAGCGTAAAATCCGGAGCTTTAGTTCCCACTTCAAGCATGCGGGGCCTCCTTCGTTTTGGTGCTTGCTCGTGCGCGCCTGCGCAAGGCGGCTTGCCTGGCCCGCGTGGCGCTTCGGCGTTTGTGACATTATAGGCAACCCGCATGCGAATGGTGCGTTCGGAAACTGTCCATATGAAAATGCGGCGGTCTGTACCTGTGACCGTGACGACCTGCGGCGTAGGATGCGTCTTGGTTTTTCGATCGGCGTGCCGTGCGGTGCGCCGCAGCCAGGAGGTTGTATGGCTATGCAGTTCAACAAGCGGACCGCGCTGCGTGTGGCGGCGCTGTTCGCGATTCTGTTTCTGATCGGGTTTACCATGCGGATTCCCGCCATTTGGCTGAGCGGGTTCTATGGCATGCACGGTGTGCTGAGCGCGCCGTTTTTCGGGGCGCTTGCCATGTGGCATTACCGTCACGGCGGCGCAGGGTGGCAGCTGGTGGCGGCCACGCTTCTGCTTGCGGCGCTGCTCGGGATGATGAGCCCGGTCATGGGCGTCGCCTTCGCCGCGATGGCCGCAATCGCTGGTGTCGTGCGCGCGGTCGTTGGCGGACGCGGGCACGGCGACCTGGTGTCTGCGGCTGTTTTCGGTGCGGTCAGCTACCCGTGCACCTTGGCCGCAGGCATTGCCCTAGGTTCCTATTTCCCCACGTCATCTTCTGTTTTGACCATTGTTGTCATGACCGTTTTGGGCGTTGCGCTCAGTGTGCTCGGCGCCCTCCTCGTCCCCTCCAAGAACGGGACAATGGGGACGTAGCACTTTGTCCCGCGTGGAGGTGGACAACGGGGACGGAGCCTTTTGTCTAACGAGACAACGGGGCGGACAACGGGGACGTAGCCCTTTGTCCCGCGTGGAGGTGGACAACGGGGGCGGAGCCTTTTGTCCAACGAGACAACAGGGCGGACAACGGGGACGTAGCCCTTTGTCCAATTGGACCTCCCCGTCATTCCGGCCTGCTCCTCCAGCCCGAAATGCGCTTCTGCGCCAAGAAAATCAACTAGTGCAGGACCGTTCTGTTCCGATCTTCTTTCGAAAACATACACCCGCGCAGAGCCCCAGGTCAGACGCGTGGCGATATGACACGCGCGACCCGTGTCTACGTGAAGTCGTGCATTACTTGTTTTTCTTGGCACAAATCGAGGTTTTCGAGCCGAGGAGCAGGGCGCGACGGACTCGTGTGCCCGCTCCGCTTTCTGTCCCGCGTGCGGATGTGTCCCCATTGACTCGAAAATGCGCCAATTGGAAACGTCCCTACTGACACACCCCGGGCTGACCTCATTGTTCTGCTCCGTTGTGGTAGCGGCAGGCACGGCGAATGGGCCATGTGGCCGGGCGTCCAGCTGGCATAATGAATGTGTCCACGGGCGTTCGACCAGGGAGGTTGCCATGACTGTTGCAGCAAAGCGGTTCGCGTATGTGGTTGGGGCATGTCTTGCGTGTCTGGTTGCGATTGCCGCAGCGCCGGCGCAGGCGCACGCGGTCGTTCACCCCTCGGCCGACGACATCGTCCTCGGCGGGGTCGTGTATTCCGCATCGCATCCGGAAACGGTGTCGTATGACGAAAGCTCCGGCGTGCTGACGCTGGAATACTACGACGGCGGAGGCATCCAGGTATTCGGGCAATCCGATGTTGAAAGCCAGCTGACGATCGATCTGGTCGGGTACAACCAGATTTCGTGCACGGGCGAGCCCGACATCGACCCGGGCATCCGTATGACGGGCGGCAAAGGGAGCATCGAGATCACGAGCAGCGACCGGGCATACCTCGAGCTCGTCGCGAATTACACCTATTCCGGAATCTACCCCAACCTCTGCGGCGTGATGGTGGATGAGAACCTCACCGTATCGGGAAACGCCGACGTATGGGTGTGGACTGCCAGTTCGTCGAGCGACCACGTCCGCGGGTCGGGCATCTGTTGCCAGGATGGCGGCGTAATCGTGAAAGACCACGCCAGGCTGAAGGTGTGGGTCACGTTGGATTGGTCGAACGGCTGCTACGGAATCGAGAGCCATTCAATAAGCACGCCCGCCCTTGTCGCGACAACGGACGACGAGGTGTCTTTCGAGTGCACGACCGGACACGGCGCCAACACGTTCGCTGTGTACCAGCCGGGCGCGTCCGTCCCGTTGGGGCTTT
Source organism: Slackia heliotrinireducens DSM 20476 (assembly GCF_000023885.1). Taxonomy (NCBI): domain Bacteria; kingdom Bacillati; phylum Actinomycetota; class Coriobacteriia; order Eggerthellales; family Eggerthellaceae; genus Slackia; species Slackia heliotrinireducens. The sequence continues at coordinate 117,411 of NC_013165.1, forward strand.
ACGGCGTGCCGTACGTCGAGGTGGCTGCGGTGTATGTGGCAACCAATAACGGCATGGACGGTTTCAACTTCGGCCTGCCGAGCTATTCGTTTTCAGCCACCGGGCCGAACGCGTATGTCTACAAGCTGGAGACCGGGTGGCTGAAAGTGGGTTCGAAATGGCGCTACTACCTGGGTGATGGCGAATTCGTGACAAACGACTTCCGCAGCGACAAGAACAAGACCTACTACTTCGACGCCGACGGATTCATGGTCACGGGGTGGAAGAAGGTTGCCGGTGCGTGGTATTTCTTCAGCAGGAACGGCGGCGCCATGCAGTTCGGTTGGGTGAAAGACGGCGGCAAGTGGTACTACCTCAGTTCCGGCGGCACCATGGCCACGGGTTGGCAGAAACTTGGATCCACGTGGTACTACTTTGACGTGAACAGCGGCGCCATGAAGACCGGTTGGCAGAAGATCAGCGGGAAATGGTACTGGTTTGAAAGCTCCGGCGCCATGAAAACCGGCTGGTTGCGAAGCGGCGGCAAGTGGTACTACCTGCAGAGTTCCGGCGCTATGGCCACAGGCTGGCTGAAGGTGGGCTCTACCTGGTACTACTTCGACAGCTCGGGGGCCATGGCCACGGGCACCAGGACCATCAACGGCAAGACCTATCGGTTCAGCTCGAGCGGCGCGTGGATTGCCTAAACGGGGATGCGGGGTGGACAGTGGGGACGTAGCTCATTGTCCCGCGTGCATGTGTCAGTGAACATCGGGTGGACATCGGGGACGTGGACATCGGGGACGTGGCCCATTGTCCCGCCTTCTGCCCCGCGCGCGGATGTGTCCCCATTGACTCGAAAATGTGCCAAAAGGAAACGTCCCTACTGACACATTCGGGACAAAGGGGATTGCCCTTTGTCCCGCTCCTTGTCCCACTAGGGCTGAGGTTTGGCGGGGGAGAGCTGCAGCCAGCAGACGACGCCGAGCGCCATCATCGGGATGCCCGCGACCAGTCCCAACGGGGACGGTCCCAGCGGGCCGGGGCCGACGGTGCAGAACGCAACCCCGGTGGACGCAATCGCGTTGATGGCTCCGTGGGCCAGCGCGCAAGGCCACATGCTTCCGGTATTCAGGCGCAGGTAACCCAACGCACATCCGATGGCTGTGCAGGCAACGATCATAACCAGGATCCCTACCAGGGGAAACCCTGCGTAGTCCATACCATAGTTGTGCCCCATGGCAATGACCGGCGCATGCCACAGACCCCATATCACGCCCGAAACCAGCACGGCTCCGCGTTCGGACAGGCGCTCGCACAGCGTCGGGAGCAGCAAGCCGCGCCAGCCGATTTCCTCGCCCGCTGCAGGAATCGCGTTGATGAACGGGGCGATGGTCAGCGCCGCAAAAAGGGAACTCGTGAGAAGAACGGGGGCCGGCGGCATCTGGGCGGCCAGCTGGTCGGAGGATGCGCCCGCCGCCGCTGCGTCGGCGGCCAGAAACGACTCCATGGACGGATCGAACAGGCTGGGGTTCAGGACGAAGAACACGACGCACCCGAGCAGCGTGAACACGGCTGGGGCGAACCACGCTGCCAGATAGAGCCGTAGGTTGCCTTCGAGCCGCAGCTTAAGGCCCAGGTCGATGCGGCCTTCGCTTCCGCTGGCGGCGTTGGCGGCAAGCGCTCCCACCAGGGGAAAGAACATGCTCGCGGCGATGAGAACGACCATGACCAGGGAGGAAGACTCGCCGTGTTCGAAGGTGCCCAGGGCGATTCCCGCAGGAATCAGCAAGCCCCAGGTAAGGCCGAAGGTTACGGCAAGATAGACGGCAAGTCGCTTCATCGGGCAATCTCCTTCAGGTTCGTCACGATACGTTGGAAGCGCGGCATCTGGGCCAGGCTCGCGAAAGCTGGGTTGGCTGACACGCTTTCCACCAGGCTTTTCTTGATGATAACCTCATCCCGCGGCGCGCTTGTGCCTATGATGTTGACCCGCTCGACCCAGGCCTCGGTCCTATCGAAAAACGCGTCGCCGTGCAGCTCGATGGGGAATTCCAGCTTACGGCACGCCCGCTCGTAATCCTCGAGGCAATCCAGGGCGCGATTGACGTTGCCGCCCATGAGGTGCGCGGTGGCGAATGACAAATGGATGGCCGCCGTGTTCACGTACACGTTTTCAAGATCGAAGGCGTCGATCAGGGCAAGCGCTCGTGCGTGAGCCACGTCGAGCTTCTGGGGCCTGTCGGCGTAGAGCGTCGCGAGCTGGGCCAGGCGGTTCAAGGCCAGCACCAGTGATTGGAAGAGCGTGCCCTGGAGCGTTTCGTCGGCCTCGTCGGCGCGTCCCAAAGCCTGGTAGGCGCTGGCCAGAAGCAGGTCGGTACCCAAATCGATGTCGGTCGACTTTTCGAGCGCCTCGGAGGCTGCCTGCGGGTTTCCGGTCACCAACAGCACACTTGCATCGATGGCTTCCGCAAGCTTGATGTCGGCGGATGACTCGGAATTGCGCTTGACGCGGTGGCACAGCTCGACGATCTCGTCGGCAAACGCGGCGCGTGCGTTGCCTTCCACCAGGTTGATGTGGTTCAAATACAGCGCCGCGATTTGCGCCAGCAGGGGGTAGCAGGAATAATAGTCGCCCACGAGCTGCTGGCATTGCCGATGGGCCTGGTCAAAGGGCTCATTTGCGAAGGCCGCGCGCAATCGGGCGCATTCCCGCGCGATGCCTACCCGGGACATCTGGGGCTCGTAGCCGATAAGCTGGTCGATGGTGATGTCGAAGTAGGCGGCAATCTTCGGCAGCAGCTCGATGTCCGGGTAGCTCTGTCCGTTTTCCCACTTCGAGACGGATGCCTTGGTGACGCCGAGATGCATTGCTAGGCCGTCTTGGGTCAGGCGGGCCTCTTTCCGCAGGCGGTAGATGGTGGTTCCGATGGAAATCGCGGGTGTCATGCGGCTCCTCCTTCCGACATCTCAAGGGTATGCCGCAGGACCGCTGGCCGCAAGCGATAATGGGTTGATTCTGGTAAAGAAAGTCAACTATCGGTTGATTTGCGAAACTGTGCGCGGGTGGGGGACGACGGGGGGAGGGACGGCGGTGGACGACGGGGACGGAGGGTATTGTCCCTTCGTTGACGCGCGTCAACGAAGGGACAATACCCTCCGTCCCCGTCGTCCCCCGCCACCGCAGCTCGTCGCCTGGTCTACCGGACCGAGGCGCTGTTGCCGTTGTCGTAGAGTTCCTGGATGCCCTCGGGAAGGTTGTCAGGCAGCATGGCAAGTATGCGGTCCTCGCTGCCGTCGGCAATGGCCGTGTCGTAATACCAGCACTTGTATTTCAGCATGTCGCGCATGCGGCTGAGCTGGGCAATCTCCTCCTCAATGGCCGCAAGGCGCGTTTCGAACAGCTCTTTGCGCTGGGGGTACGTGTCGGGGCCTTGCGTGCACCAATCCATGAACCGCTTGATATCGCGAATCTCCAGCCCCGAGCCCTTCAAACACTCTATAACGTTCAGCGCGTCGATTTCGGTGTCGGTAAACTTTCGGATGCCTGACGTGCGTTCCAAGTAAGGGAAGAGGCCTTCTTTGTCGTAGTAACGCAGGGTGGATATGGGCAGACCGAACATCTCCGAGATTTGTCCGATGGTGTACGTCATGTTGCTCTCCTCAAAATACACACTTGACCTAAAGTCAGGTTTAGCCTCTATCGTCACATCATATCCGAAACCGAAAGCAATGCAAGCACTCTTTCAGGAGGTTCACATCATGATGAAAACCGAAGAACTCGAGCTCACTCAGGAGTGGGACAAGACGTTCCCGAAAAGCGACAAGGTCGACCACAGCAAGGCGACCTTCGTCAACCGCTACGGCATCACGCTGGCGGCGGACCTGTACGTACCCCAGGGCGCGCAGGGCCAGCTGCCCGCCATCGCCGTATGCGGACCCTTCGGCGCCGTAAAGGAGCAGTGCTCCGGTTTGCACGCCCAGGAGCTGGCCGAACGTGGCTTCGTGACCATGGCCTTCGACCCGTCTTTCACCGGTGAAAGCGGCGGCGCGCACCGCTACATGGCCTCGCCCGACATCAACACCGAGGACTTCATGGCTGCCGTGGACTTCCTGTCGCTGCATGAGCTGGTGGACGCGGACCGCATCGGCATCTTGGGCATCTGCGGCTGGGGCGGCATGGCCCTGAACGCAGCGGCGCTGGACACCCGCGTGAAGGCGACCGTGGCTTCCACCATGTACGACATGACCCGCGTCAACGCCAACGGATACTTCGATTCCGAAAACACCGAAGAGGCACGCTACGCCAAGCGTGCCGCCATGTGCGCCCAGCGCCTGGTGGATTACAAAGCCGGCGAATACGCCCTGGGCGGCGGCGTGGTGGACCCGCTTCCCGAGGATGCGCCCAAGTTCGTTGCCGACTACTACGACTACTACAAGACGCCCCGCGGCTATCATCCGCGCTCGCTGAATTCCAACGGCGGATGGAATGTAATCGGTTGCGAATCCTTCATGAACCAGCCCATCCTGCATTACAGCAACGAGATCCGCTCCGCTGTGCTCGTGATGCATGGCGACGCGGCCCATTCCTTCTATTTCGGCAAGGACGCTTTCGCGAACATGGTGGAGGGCAACGCCTACGCCGACAACAAGGAGCTGCTGGTCATTCCTGGCGCATCCCACACCGATCTGTATGACGGCGGCAAGAACCAGGCGATTCCCTTCGACAAACTGGAGGCGTTCTATCGCGAATACCTGCGATAATCCAATATGACGCTGCGCGGCCGACGTGTTGTACAAACGTCGGCCGCGCTTTCATGTAAGGGGGAAAGCAACGTGGAAATACTGGTTTTGAACGGAAGCCCGCGTCCGCGCGGCAATACGGCCCAGATGGTGGCGGCGTTTCGAGAAGGTGCTGAATCTGCAGGGCATGCGGTGCACGTCGTCGATGTGTGCCGAAAACAGATCAAAGGGTGCCTGGCCTGCGAATACTGCCATGGCAAGGGGCGCGGCGAGTGCGTCCAGAAGGACGATATGCAAGAAGTGTACGACCTGCTCAAGACCGCCAATATGCTGGTAATCGCTTCGCCCATCTACTACCACGGGCTGACCGGGCAGGTCAAATGCGTTATCGACCGTTTCTATTCGGCTCTGTATCCGAAGGCGCCCGCCAGCTTGCAGAAAGTCGCTATGTTCCTGAGCTCGGGGGATGCGAACCAATACGTAGGTGCCTGGTTCTCCTTCGACGGAGATTTCCTCGGCTACTTGGGGCTCGAAAACGCCGGGTTTTACGCCGCGCCGGGCAGCGTAGATGCGGGTACGCTTGAGGAGATCCGCCGCATGGGAGCGGAACTGTAACAACACGCCAGGCGGGACGACGGGGACGGAGGGTATTGTCCCTTCGTTGACGCGCGTCAACGAAGGGACAATACCCTCCGTCCCCGTCGTCCCGCCAAGGGCCTGATCTATGCGCGGTTTCTGAGGGCCGCCATGCCGCCGCTCGAATACAGGTTCAGCAGCGTTTGCGCACGGTCGAACTCGGGGCCGCGCTTCCAACCCAGCAGACGGTTCACGGCCAGGTTGCCGTAGGCGTTGTGCACGAACAGCAGGTAGGCGTCCTGTTCGGACAGTCCGGTCCTTTCCATAATGGAGGGCACGGTCTGCTGGGCACCCTGTTCGATCACCCGGGCGGCGATGCGCGAGAACACTTCGTCGTCGGCGTACAGCATCAGGTACTCGTCGTTGGCGGGGGCCCGCTGGCACAAGCTGGCCTGGGCGTTTCCCTCCAGCGGCGGGGCGGCCTCGAGCGCCTCGTCGATCAGCGCGTCCAGCAGGGCGAACTTATCCTCGTAGTGCAGATAGAAGGTGCCGCGGTTGATGTCGGCGCGCCGGCAGATGTCGGCCACGGTCATCTTGTTGAACCCGACTTCGCGGAACAGCTCGAAGAACGCCTCGCGGATCACCATGACGGTGTAGCGGGTGCGTCGGTCGAGGGTCGGTTCTTGCATGGTCGTGCCTTTCTATCCGAATCCGCCATCAATATCGTGCATCCGTACGTTCCTGAACACATCCGGGCATCTGTCGATTGTCTTCGTTCAAATCAACACAGATACTGTTTATGAACACATGTTGATTATATCGAAACGAACGGAGAAATCCATGACCCCTTACGAGCAATTGGTCGTCCAACTGACCAACCAGTCCTTCAGGTACCAGCATGTCTACCGCCAGGGCGGCACGCCCTACAGGCTGACCGAGAAGGAGCCGCTGCCTTACGAAGAGCAAATCAAGGCGTTCGCCCACATGGTCGAGCAGGCCGACTGCATCCTGGTGGGTGCGGCATCGGGACTTTCCGCGGCCGGCGGCGGCGACTTCTATTACGAAGACAACGAGTCGTACCGCGCCTATTTCGGCAAGTTCGCCGAGAAATACGGGTTCCAAGGCGCTTTCGCCGGCATGATGCACCCGTGGGAAACCGCCGAGGAGCGCTGGGGGTATCTGGCCACGTTTTTGAACACGACGCTCAGCGTGCCCGTGCGTCAGCCCTATGTGGACTTGGACGCCGTAATCCGCGACAAGGAATTCTTCATCCTGACCACGAACCAGGATACCCAGTTCATGAAGCTGTACCCCTGGGACAAGGTGGCAGAAATCCAGGGCGATCACCGGTTCTTCCAGTGCCAGCACTGCTGCACCGACGAGGTGTGGGATGCCACCGAACCCGTGGCGAAGATGATCGAGGGCATGGGCGAGGGCCTGGCGGTGCCCGCCGACCTGGTGCCGCGTTGCCCCCATTGCGGCGGCGAGGCGTTCCCTTGGGTGCGCGGCTACGGCAACTTCCTGCAGGGCGAGCTGTATGACGAGCAGTACCGGAAGGTGTCCGACTGGCTTAGCGAACATGCCCAGGAGAAGGTGCTGTTCATCGAGCTGGGTGTGGGCCGCATGACGCCCGCGTTCATCCAGGAGCCGTTCTGGGCGCTGGTTTCGCAGCTGCCGCAGGCGAGCTATGTGGGCATCAACAACGTGACGCAGTTTCTGCCGGAGGTCATCGAGGACCGTGGCATCGCCATCCGCGGCGACATCGCCGAGGTGCTGACGGACGTTCGCGCCGAGATGGGACGATAACATGCGGGTCGATGATTTGAGGCGCATCCGCCAGGCGCTTGACACCGCCGACCTGGTGCTTATCGGTGCCAGCAACGGGTTGGACATGGCCGAAGGACTGAACATCTTCGCGCCGGACGCGCATTTTGCCGAAGCTTACGGCGACCTGGCGCAGGCCTGCGGCGCCCGTTCCGTTTTGGAGGGCATGTACCGCAGCCGCGGCAATCTGGCGCAGGCTTGGGCGTGGCAGGCCCGATTCGCCTGCCGCGAGTGGCTGGACTACAATCCGGGCGCCGTTATGGAGCCGCTGCGCAAGCTGGTGGGCCAAACGGATCACTTCGTGCTGACCTGCAACACGGATGCCCGTTTCATGCGGGCCGGTTTCGACGAGGCCTTTGTCATGCAGACCGAAGGCACCGTGGCACGCATGGTGTGTTCCGCCAGTTGCTGCGACGAGCGCCATGCATCCGCCGAGGCTGTGCGTGCGCTGGATGCGTCCATTGCGGAAGGCGCTGTGGACCTGCGGCTCATTCCTGCGTGCCCGCACTGCGGCGCGCCTTTGACCCTGGCCGTCGACGAGATGCGTCTGCAGCATCCCGATTCCGAAATCGCAGGTCAGATGGATGTGCTTAGGGACCTTCTCGCGCGTCGTCGTGGCGGCAACATCGTGGTGCTGGAGCTGGGTGTGGGCCTGCGCAACGGCGTTATCAAGCAGCTGCTGGCCCGGACGGCGGCGGGCGAGCCGAACCTCACCTACGCCATTTTCAACTACAACCAGGTTGTCTTCCCCCAAGGACTGGAGGCGCGCTGCGTCGGCGTCGACGGCGACATGGCGCAGGCCTTCGAAACGATGGCGCGCCTGTAACTCGTAAGTGCGCCCGATAGCGAAATGGCCCGACCGGCAGGTGCCGTGTCGGGCCGTTGCGGTTGCGGGGCGTGAGCTTCTACTCGAAGTCGGAGTCCTGGGTGCGCATGACCAGGCGGCCGGGAACGCCAGCGCCGTCCAGCAGGTCAAGGCCTTCGGGAACCTTGTCCAGAGTGGTTTCGATGGCATTAATGGTGAGGTCACCGGTGGCCATAAGGGCGATGACGTTCTCGATGCTTTCCTTCGTGCCTCCCACGGAGCCGCGCAGCTCAGTCTGCATGTTGATCAGCGCGTTCGTGTTGACGGTGGTCTCCAGCTTGGTCATGCCGACAACGACGACGCGGCCGCCGGGCTTTACGGCCAGCAGAGCGTCGGAGGTGGTCGTTCCGGCGCCGGCGAAGTCGACTACCACGTCGAGCTGGTCGTCCTTGAAGTCGAGGATGCTGTCGGCCGTCTTGTAGGCGCCCAAAGACATGGCGTCGTCCTTGGCCTGCTGCTTGCGGGTGGCGCAGTAGACCTGGGCGCCCTGCAGCACGGCGATGCGGGTGGCGACGCGGCCAAGACCGCCGACGCCGATGATGCCGACCTTCGTGCCTTCACGTACTTCGGCACGGTCCACGACGGCATGATAGGAAGTCATGCCTGCATCGGTGGATGCCGCCGCCTGCACGATGTCCACCGAATCCGGGACTTTGATGAGCACGTCTTCGGGAGCTGCGGTGTAGTTGGCGTAGCCTCCGTCACGGGTGTAGCCCTGGGCGGTGCCGTCGATGCCGGAATACATGGGCCAGATGCAGACGCGGTCGCCGACCTTGAAGTTCTTCACATCGTCAGCGATCTCGATGATTTCGCCGGCAGTCTCATGGCCCAGGATGCGCGGCGTGCTGATAAGGTTCAACCAACCTGGATCATGCAGTGCGGAAGTGTCGCTGTGGCACAGGCCGCATGCAAGCACTTTGATCAGGCAGTAACCCGACTTCAGCTCGGGCATGGGCTTCTCGACGAAAACGAGGGGCTCGTCAGTGCCGGTGAATTGCCAACCTTTAAGCATGGTATCCTCCTCTGGACGTGATTAATTATTACCATGATTAAAGAATACGCTCGAATAAGTTCGCTTTGGTTAGCTATCTCTCTTCATGGGTAGGCATTGTTGGGTAAACGGCAAGCGCGCAGGGCAGGAAGCAAAGTTTGGGACACGTGGCCATGCCGTTTGCGGCATGAAGGGATTGGGTGCAAACGTCGAACGCGCGCTCTCGGCGAGAATCGGCGTTGCCGAACAGTTAACTTGCCTACTCGGCGTTTTCCCAGGTAGAATGGACGCAACCAATAGTTGCGGGAATTGCGCACTAGAATTGCTGGCGAAACGGAGGGGCTGCCGCTTAGACTTCATGGGGGTCGACCATTGAAACCCAAGCCGAGGAGGAGACGTTCATGAATTACGAGGTTGCCGAGCGCTTGGCAGAATTACGGCGCGCCAAAGGATTGAGCCAGGAGGAGCTTGCCCATGAACTCGGTTTGTCGCGGCAGGCCGTTTCGAAATGGGAGCGGGCCGAAAGTTCGCCCGACACCGACAACCTGATTGCTCTTGCGAAGCTCTACGGGATGACGCTTGACGAGCTGGTCCATGGCCCGGCCGAGGCAGTTGGCCATGCCGATTCAGGTGACGATGCGGATGCTCCCGATGGTGCTGATGAGTCCCTCGCGGAAGCGTCCGAAACGACGGCTTCGCCAAACGAATCCCTTCTTAACCAGGCCTCTGGCAGCGGTTCGGCAAACGGAGGTTCCGCCTATGCCCATGCGTCTTCGGCTGGCGATGCTACGGGTCCGCTTCCGTATTCGCCCACGCCGCCGGTGGGTTCGGCGACGTATGCGGAGACGGAGGCGCACGTGGCACGCAAGGTCGCAATCGCCGTCGTAGCCACGTTGGCGGTGCTCGGGTTGCTTGTGGCGCTTGTCACGATGTTGGCGAATCGATCCTCGAGTGTGGCGGATGTTCCGTCGGCCGAAGTGTCCGAGGCGCCCGCAGGCGAACCAACTCGTGTCGAAACTCCTGATCAAGAGACGGGCGGAGGATTCGTTGCGGCAAACGAGGTGACCAGTCTGTCCATCCGCTGGGTATCGGGCGGTGCGGACATCGTGGTCGTCAGAGATGAGGAGACGGGCGGCAACATCGAGTTCGACGAAGTTGTCGAGTCGGGAGACAATGCCGAGGCCATGACGTACACGCTTCAAAATGGAAGGCTGACGCTGTTGTACGGTCAGCCTGGCGCAGCCTACAACATGTGCAACACCAGCTGCGCACCCAAACAGCTGACCGTGAAGATACCCGAGAGCTGTGCATCCCAGCTCGGCGTCTTCGAGCTTGAAGCAGGAAGCGGACACTACGTAGTTGGGGAAGGCATCGTGTGCAGGGAACTAGACGTGGACGTAGCATCCGGCTCGGTAAGGATCGGCTCCATCGACGCGGATGACGTGGAGCTGGAAGCCGCAAGCGGCGACCTGTCGGTCGGCGGCATGTTCGGGCTTCTGGATGTGGACGTGGCCAGCGGAAGCGTCGCCGTTTCGTGCGTCAACGAAGTGCCTTCCCATGTAGACGCCGATATTGCCAGCGGACGGTTTGAACTGCTGCTTCCCGCGGACCGCGGGTTCACCGCGCGTGTCGAGGTGGGCTCGGGGAACGTGAGTTCGGAGTTTCCTGGCACCACGTCCAGCGGCGGGCGTCATGAGTCTGTGTATGCAGGTGGTGACGGCAGCGTCAAGGTGGATGCCGAAGTCGCCAGCGGAGAGTTGGTTTTCGGGACCAGCGATTAAATAGAACGTTTCACATCCGATAAACGAAGCGCGTCGGCGGCTGCGGCTGTCGGCGCGCTTTTCTTTCGGGACGCCGATCCTTGTTTGAGCCGCGTTTCCCCGTGTGACCCACGCTCATCACGGGATGCAAAATGGTGTCGATGCGGGCAGGTGCATGGTCAAGCCGCATATGCTGCGCGATAATGGAGCGTAGTCCAAGTTCGCGATGATTTCGAAAGGGTATGCAGCCATGTCCAAAGAGACGGAAGCCTTCGATGGCGCCGAAGAAACCCGTGCCGACCAGATGCCGTACCGGTTCGACGTCAGCCGATGGGCGCCCTATGTTGTGAAGGCCGCCATCGCGCTAGGCGTCATTTACCTGGTGGCCAAGGCCGTGCCGAAGGCGACGCCGCTGGCCGCCGGCCTGTGCTGGGCTGTCCTGAGCGCCGTGGTCGCCATCGGCATCGCGTATCCTTACGTCATTCGGAAGCTCATCAACCGTCACGAGTACGAGCCGGGCGGACGGCTGTCCCAGCTGAACGACGGCAGAATCGTTCGCCTGACCATCAGCTTTGTCGCCGCTGCGGTTTTGGTCGCTGGGCTTCTGTTCGAAATCACCAAGTGGGGTGCGGCCGAATGGGCGATCTCCGTGTTGGCTATTCCGGTGTTTCTCGGCTGTTACCTGCTGGTTTGGCGCATCCTGAAGAAAGAGATCCGCGAGCAGTTCCGTATAGCACGCGCCATCCAGGTGGCCCGCATTGCGACTGCCGCCTTACTGTGCATCCTCTATATCGCGGTACTCGCGCTTGCTCCGGCCGATACGTTCGCCAACGCCACCGAGGCGTTTCTGGCATCGGCCAACCCCTTCGAAGGCTCGCCATCCACGCTGCTCTGCGAAGGCGGCAAACTGGCCGCGCTCGTCAATGGGGTGTTCGCCTACATGATGTCGGCGGTCGCCCAGGCGTCGTTTAAGGCTTACATCGTGTGGAAGGTGCTGATTGCGGCATCCACGTTCTACAGCATCAGCGCGGTCATGGGGCTGTGCGCTCTCGAGGCCTCGGAAGTCCGGAGCGAATTCACTTCCATCGATCGGATTACCGACAAGAATGCGCCTCTGGTCAAGCGTTTCGTGGGCGTGGCGCTGCTGCTGCCGCTGTGCCTGACGGCTCTGTTCGTGGCGGCGGACGGCAAGGCCGCCCAAGTCGCGCAAACCCAGGAATACACTGCGGTTGACCAGTACATCCGCAACCAGGTGGGCCTGACCGTGTGCGTGATCGACGGCAAGACCTACGATTACGATGCCGTTCAGGACTTTCTCAAACGGCTGGACGCTGATTCGCTCAGCCTGAGCGAAGAGGCCGCCGCCGAGCTGACGCCGCTCATCAACGAGGCCTTCGACCAGCGCATCGACAACGTGGACGTCTATCTGGACTGGTACTACAGCCTGGAGGCGGATTACGAATGCCTTGGGCATCTCGTGGACAGCACTGTCGAGGACTTCATGGCCGACCAGCTGGAAGCTTCCCTGAGCGAAGGGGTGGACGACACGCTGCTCAACGAGCGGGTGGCGTATTGGGCCGAGCAGGCTGAAGCGCTTGAAGCAGCGGCTCATGAGGAGCTTGCCGCCTACGAGGTTGACGTGCCTGAATGGCTCATCCAGACAAAGCAGGACATCGACATGGAGGCGTTCAACACGTCCTTCAACAGAACCGAGCGCCTTGAGGACATGGGTGTGCGCCTTACGGCCGCTGGCGTTTCGGCGGTGGTCATAAACCACGTGGTTGCCAAGAAGCTTGTCAGCAAGTTGTCTAAAAAACTCGCTGCTAAGCTGGGCATTTCCTCAGCTGAGAGAATCGCGTCGCTAGGGTTTACCGCCGCGGGTCCTTTGGGCGTGGTTGTGAAGATCGGCGCCGACGTTGCGACGACCGTCGTTTTGGACAGCGTGTTCCTGACGCTTGATGAGAAGCTGCATCGCGACGAGTATAAGCAGGAGATTATTGCTGGCATCGAAGACCAACGTGCAGAGATGTTGGCCCTGGTGGGCGGCACGGCTTAAGGCAGCGGCGCCACGATTTCCGACACGGCGACCAAGGAGGCTTCGCCGCCGATTTCGACGCGGCCTTCGCCCAACGGCCGACAACGCAGATACCCGCCGCGTTCGGAGGCCTGATAGGCGAGGACTTCGGACTTGCCCAGCTCACGGCACCAGAAGTCTGCAATCTGACAATGGGCCGATCCGCAAACCGGGTCCTCGGGAATGGCAAGTTTCGAACAGAAGCTCCGCGAGACGCAATCCACGTCCGTGCCGCGGGCCGTGGCGTTCTGGATGCGCCCAGGAATCGTCATGAGCAGCGTCTGATCGGGGCGCATGGCGCGCACGGTCTCTTCGTCGTCGAACACGCAGATCAAGTCCAGACCCAACACGGCGCGGCTGGGACGTGCGCCGAATGCGGTGGTCATTTCGTGGGTCACGGGAATCTCGCGCAGCTCATATGTAGGTAGGTCCATCAAGAAGGCGTCGCCGTCGCGGCGGATGACGAGTTCGCCGCCCAAGGTGTCGAAACGCACCTCGTCAAGGCCGGGTTCGATCTGCTCCATGACGGTATAAGCTGAGGCCAAGGTGGCATGCCCGCACAGTTCCACCTCGCAGCCGGGCGTGAACCAGCGCAGGTGGTAGCGTCCGTTGCCGCCCACGATGAAGGCCGTTTCCGAGAGATTGTTCTCCCGGGCGAGCAGCATCATGGACTTTTCGGTGGGCCACGCATCCATCACGCACACGGCAGCGGGGTTGCCGGTAAAAGGCCGGGGCGCAAATGCGTCGACTACGTACTGCTTCATAGGTCCGCCGTTTCCTCGTCTCGGGTTGTCGCCCCGGTATTATACCGTTTAGATGTCGGTCGGCATATATCCGATGTCACATCGGCCTCCGCGCGTTGCATTTGGCGTGCGCGGCGGGGTTCAAGAGTGGCTTTCGAAGGCTTCGTGCAACGAGAATCTGAATTTCTGTGCACTTAGAGGGATAATCTGTAAACGCGACGCTCTCTTCGAGGCTTTCGGGGCTGACAGATGAAAAAATAAGAAACACATAATGCGAATCTGTGGCATAAAATTGTCCATCGCAGCGATAGATGCCTCCACATGCGGGCTCGTCGTGCAGATTATCCCCCTAAGTGCACAGCGACGGCGTTTTTCGTTGCACGACACTCCGTTCGCGACATTGAAGCCACCCCGCGTGCCTTCGCGATCTCCCGCTGCCCACTCCTTTCGTCGAAATGGGCCTTAGCCGCCAAAAAAACAAGTAATGCACGACTTGGGAAGCGAACGTGTCGGTCCCGAAATATGCAGGTGTCTCTGACCTGATGCTTTAGTAAAGCATTTCCGACGGCATTCCAGTGGTTAGTCTTGAGCGCACTCCAAGTCGTACACTACTTGTTTTTTCTGGCAGAAAACGGGGTTTTGGCCTGAAGGAGGCGACCGGGTGGGGATGCGGAGAGGCGCACCTCTGTCAAATTATTTCGACACAGAACCGAGCGAAGGCGCTCTAACGCAACTTTTCTGTCGTTAGAGCGTCGCGAAGGATTCTAACGACACTTTAAGCCCGAAAAGTGTCGTTAGAGCATCGAAGCGATGCCTAATGCAAGAAAAGTGTTGTTAGACGGTCGGGCGTGCGCTGCGGTCTTTCGGCTTGGGTTGTGCCGATGCGCGGAGCCTCGCGATGCGTACGAAGCGAGCAAGCATATATCATGGTGTGGTATAACGGGGAACGAACGTTACGTGGGTTTGAGTATGAAAGGAACGTTCATGGTATTGGAGAAGCAGTTCGGAGAGGCCGACGCCCGAGCGGCCCTTCCACATCTGAAATTCGACGATAACAAATTTACCCGCGGCATGTGCGAGCTCATCGTGGGCGGCCCCGAGTTCCCAGGTGCAGGCGTGCTGGCCTCGCTGGCTGCTAACAGCCTTGCGGCGGGCTACGTCACCACCTACACCTGGAAAGATGCGGCTCGGGCCATCCGCGCGAAGCAGCCCTCTATCGTGGTCCGCAAGCCGAAAGAATTCCTGACTCGCGACCATACGGCAGCGCCGGGCAAGCCGAAGGCAGTGGTCATCGGCTGCGGCCTGTCTCCTGATGATGAAGCCGCCGAGCTGGTGTTGGCGGCGCTGCAGGTTGAAGTGCCTTTGGTTATGGACGGGGGAGCGCTGGCGTTCATGAATCGGGCCGACGTCAAGGAAGCCCTGGTCACCCGTGCCAAGAACAAGTTCCCCACGGTGCTCACGCCGCATGCGGGCGAGGCGGCCCGTCTGCTGAAGGCCGAGGCCGAGCGCTGCGCCGAGCAGGAATCCCTTTTCGACACCTCCGACCCCTCGTGGCAGTGGGTCCACGAGCGTGGCGAACAGTACGCGGCCGCAGACCCGAAGGCCGATCCGGCGCAGGCCGCGGCGCTGATCGCCAACGCCTACGGCGCGGTCTGCGTGCTGAAGGGGCCGGACACCTACATCTCGGTTCCCGGCTTCGTGCAAGAATCCGACGAGCACACCGTTCTGGTGGTGACGGAAGGCACCCCGGCGTTGGCGAAGGCCGGCACGGGTGACGTGCTTGCTGGTACCATCGGGTCCTTTGTCGCATCGGGCATGGCACTCGAAGCCGCCTGTTCGCTGGGCGTGTTCCTGCATGCGCGGGCAGGCCGGCTGGCAGGGGAGGCCTTAGGCGAGCTCTGCGTGACGGCCGAGCGAGTGCTGCACTACATTCCGAAGGCGGTGTGCAGCCTGGCATAGCGCCAGGTCATACGCCTTCGACCCGGATATGCCTCAGATATGCCGCCGCATCTTCCCTTATATATAGGTAAGGTGCGGCGGCTTTTCCATGTCGCGTGGCGACGGCGCTTCCGAAAACGCCTAGTCGTCCCACACCTCTTTGGCCAGGCGGAACACAGCCCAGCCCTTCGGCCATCCCACATACATGGTGGCGTGGGTGATGATCGCGGCGATTTCCTCCTTGGTCACCCCGTGGGCCTTCGCGTTCTGCAGGTGGTAGGTCAGGGACGAATCGGTGATGCCCGACGCCATGAGTGAAACCACCGTGACGATGCACTTGGTTTTGACGTCGATGGCGTCTTCGTTCCACACTTCTCCGAACAGGACGTCGTCGTTAAGGTGCGCGAACATCGGCGCGAATTCGCCGAGCTGCTCGCGGCCTGCGGTTTGTACGATCTTTTCAGCCATGTTGTCCGCCTTTCTGCGATGTTCGAACTGCTGCAAACCTCAATCGGTCACAACCATTATCAACCTAAACCGCACTTTAAGGGCAAGGGTTGCACGAACTTCGCGGCGCGGGTTACAGCGCGTCAACATATTACGGTTTCTGACGTTGCTTCGGGTTGACACCGCACGCTGGAGAACTAGAATCACGATTGGCACTCGAACAACGCGAGTGCCAACTTATGTGCACATATGAAAGGTCGCCGCCATGCGTAAATTCAAAACAGAGAGCAAGAAGCTCCTCGACTTGATGATTAATTCCATCTACACCAACCGCGAAATCTTCCTGCGCGAGCTCATCTCCAACGCGTCGGACGCTGTGGACAAGCTGTACTTCCGCAGCCTGACCGACTCCGACGTGCAGCTGTCCGCCGACGAGCTGGCCATCGACGTGGCCTTCGACAAGGATGCCCGCACCATCACCGTGTCCGACTCGGGCATCGGCATGAACAAGGACGAGTTGGAGAAGAACCTGGGCACCATCGCCCATTCCGGCAGCTTGGATTTCAAGACCGAAAACGCCGAAGGCGAGCAGGCCAGCGCCGTGGACATCATCGGCCAGTTCGGCGTGGGCTTCTACTCCGCGTTCATGGTGGCCAAAAAGGTGGTCGTGGTTTCGAAGCGCTACGGTGAGGACGAGGCCTGCAGCTGGACTTCCGACGGCGTGGAGGGCTACACCATCGCCGACGCCGAGCGTGAGAACCACGGCACCGACGTGATCCTGTACCTGAAGGACGATGCAGACGAAGATTCCTATTCCGAGTTCCTGAGCGAATGGAAGCTTAGGGAGCTCATCAAGAAGTACAGCAACTACGTGCGCTACCCCATCCGCATGGAGGTGTCCAAGACCCGCACGCTGCCCAAGCCCGAAGACGCCGGCGACGACTACACGCCGCAGCACGAGCATTACACCGAAATCGAAACCATCAACTCCATGGTGCCTATCTGGAAGCGCAAGAAATCCGAGGTCACCGACGAGGAGTACAACGAGTTCTACAAGTCCGACTTCCACGATTTCGTCGACCCCTTGCGCACCATGTCGGTGCACGCCGAGGGCATGCTGACCTACGACGCGCTGCTGTTCATCCCTGGCCGCCAGCCCTACGATTTGTTCTCGCCCGACTACAAGAAGGGTCTGGCACTGTACAGCTCCAACGTGCTCATCATGGAGAAGTGCGAAGACCTGCTGCCCGATTACTTCGGCTTCGTCCGCGGCGTGGTGGCCAGCGAGGATCTGACCCTGAACATCTCCCGCGAAACGCTGCAGCACAACACCCAGCTGCGCGCCATCGCCAAAAAGGTGGAGAAGAAGATCAAGAGCGAACTGGCTGACATGCGCGATAAGGACCGCGACGCCTACGAGGGCTTCTTCAAGAATTTCGGTCGCAATTTGAAGTTCGGCATCTACTCCACCTACGGACAGGCCGCATCCACCCTGTCCGACCTGCTGCTGTTTTACTCCGCCAAGCAGGAGAAGCTGGTCACGCTGGACGAATACGTGGACGCCATGCTGGCCGACCAGGAGGCAATCTACTACGCGGCGGGCAACTCCGTGGAGCGTCTGGCCAAGCTGCCCGTGGTCCAGAGCGTGCTCGACCGCGGATTCGACGTGCTGCTGTGCGCCGAGGACGTGGACGAGCTGTGCCTGCAGTCCATGTTCCAATATAAGGAGAAGGAGTTCAAGAACGTGTCCGGCGGCAACCTGGGTCTGGAGACCGAGGATGAGAAGGCCGCTGCGGAAGCTGCCGCCAAGGACAACGAAGCCCTGTTCGCAGCCATGAAGGACGCCCTGGGCGAAAAGGTGACGAAGGTGTCCGTGTCCACGCGCCTGACCACTGCTGAGGCCGCGCCGGCCTGCATTACCGCCGAAGGCCCCGTGTCCCTGGAGATGGAGAAGCTCTTCGCCGGCATGCCGGTGCCCGAGGGTGGGGAAGCGCCCCGCGCGTCCCGCGTGCTGGAAGTGAACGCAGCCAACCCCGTGTTCGAGGTGCTCAAGGCCGCCCAGGAGGCGGAAGACGCCGACAAGGTGAAGCTTTACGCCGACGTGCTGTACAACCAGGCGTTGCTGGTAGAGGGCATGCCGCTGGAAGACCCGGTGGCCTTCGCCAACGAGATTGCCCAGCTCATGAAGTAGGCTTTCTCTCCATATTTCGACTCGTGGCATGCGGGGCGTCGGGAATGCATTCCGGCGCCCCGCTTTTCGCGTGCTCGGAAAACGTCGTGCGGGCATGTGCCCTGAAGGTCACATGCCCGCAAACAACGGCGCATTCGCAAGGGGCGTCTCCATAAAAAACCTTCGAAGTGGAACGCGACAGGAACCCTAATGGACCTGCTGAGGAACAGTGGAAGTGAATAATCGAACAACGTAAGCATTTCCAATCAGAAGAGCAAGGAGACCCCAATGTCTTACGTTGAAGCAATCGCCCAGGTCGTTTCGGAGCGCACGGGATACAAGGCCGAGGACATCACCGCCGACCACACGTTCGCAGAACTCGGCATCGACTCCCTCGACACAGTTGAGCTCATGATGGCGCTGGAAGATGTTCTCGGTTTCGAAATCGAGCTGGACCAGGCGGTTCGTACCGTAGGCGAGCTGGACGCCTTCCTGCAGGGCATGCAGGGGTAGGCGCATGATCGCCTCACCTATCTGCGAGTTGCTGGGCATCACCTACCCGGTCTTCCAAGGCGGAATGGCCTGGATCGCCGACGGAACCCTTGCCGCTGCCGTGTCGAACGGCGGCGGGCTGGGCATCATAGCCGCAGGCAGCTCATCGGGCGAACACGTGCGCGCGCAGATCCATATAGCCCGATCCATCACATCGCGCCCCATCGGCGTGAACATCATGCTCATGAGCCCGCATGCAGAAGAGGTCGCGAAGGTCGTGGCCGAGGAGCGCATCGACGTCGTGACCACCGGGGCGGGCAATCCCTCCAAGTTCATGGGTGCATGGCACGAGGCGGGCATCAAGGTGGTGCCTGTGGTCGCGTCGGTGGCCATGGCTAAACTCATGACGCGCCAGGGCGCAACGGCCCTTATTGCCGAAGGCGGCGAGAGCGGCGGGCATGTGGGCGAGCTCACGACCATGGTGCTGGTCCCCCAAGTGTGCGACGCCACCGACCTGCCGGTCATCGCGGCGGGCGGCATCGCCGACGGCCGCGGGGTGGCGGCGGCGTTCATGCTGGGCGCATGCGGCGTCCAGATGGGAACCCGCTTCCTGAGCGCCGAAGAATGCAGAATCCACCCGCGCTACAAGGAGCTCATCCTGAAGGCGACCGACCTGTGCACCATGGTGACGGGCAAGCGCCTGGGGCATCCGGTGCGCAGCCTGCGCACGCCTTTCGCGCGAAACTACGCTGCAACGGAATTCAGCGGCGCTGCGGATGAAGACCTGGAAGGGCTGGCGACGGGTAAATTCCGACTGGCGGTCCAAGAAGGCGACTTCGACGAGGGCTGCTTCTTGTCTGGCCAGGTAGCGGCCATGGTCAAGAAGGAACAGCCTGCGGCCGACATCGTGAAAGAAGTTATGGAAGAGGCCGAAGGCGTCCTGAAAGGGGCTTCGTCATGGCTGGCCTAGCGTTCGTGTTCTCCGGCCAGGGCGACCAGCGCCCGGGCATGGGCAAGGACCTTTACGACCAAGGTGGAGCGGCGGCGCGCGTTTTCGACACGTGCGAACGGCTGCGCCCCGGCACCATCGACCAGTGCTTTGGCGCGTCGTTGGACGAGCTGAGCCGGACGGAAAACGCGCAGCCATGCCTGTTCGCGATGGAGCTCGCCATGGCGGAAAGCCTTCGCGAGCAGGGCATAAGCCCTCAGGCGGTAGCAGGCTTCTCGCTCGGCGAGATGGTCGCGGCCACGTTTGCGGGCGTGTTCACGCCGGAGGACGGGTTCGGTCTCGTATGCACGCGCGGGCGGCTCATGCAGCAGGCTGCACAGCGCTTCGACACGTTCATGGCTGCTGTGGTTAAACTGGATGCATCCCAGGTCAGAAGTCTGTGCGAGCAGATGCCCGATGTGTATCCGGTCAATTTCAACTGCCCGGGGCAAACCACGGTGGCGGGGTCTTCTCTTCAGCAGGCCGCGTTCATCGAGTCGGTGCGCCAGGCGGGCGGCCGCGCGATTCCGCTTAACGTGTCGGGCGCGTTCCATTCGCCGTATATGGAAGAGGCCGCAGGCGCATTTGCGAAGGAGCTCAGGCTCAAGCAGGCCCATCCTGCGAACATCGCGATGTATTCGAACGTGACGGGCGGCCCGTACGGAACGATCGATCCGGTCGATCTGCTGTGGCGCCAGGTGGCAAGCCCGGTGCTGTGGGAAACCGAGGTGGGTCGCATGATTGACGACGGAATAGACACCTTCGTCGAGATAGGTCCTGGCCACACGCTGACCAACATGATCCGGCGGATTTCCTCGGAGGTCCGCGCGGTAAGCGCCGCCGAGTGCAACGTCGCGGAGCTCTAACGCCCCGACGCGGCGCATTCCAACAACAAAGAACGGAGACAGGCATGCTAACTGGGAAAACCGCCCTCGTTACCGGCGGGTCGCGAGGCATAGGGGCCGCAATCGCGCAGCGCCTGGCGTCGCTGGGCGCCAACGTGGCGGTGGTCTACGCAGGAAACCGCGAGGCCGCCGAAAAGGTTTGTGACCTATGCGGCACACATGCGCGGGCCTACCGATGCGACGTCTCGAACTGGGACGAAGCGAAGGCGACCGTGAAGGCCATCAAAGACGACTTCGGCACGGTCGACATCCTCGTGAACAACGCGGGCGTGACGCGCGACGGGCTGATCGCCACCATGCGTGAGGAAGATTACGACGCCGTGCTGGACGTGAACCTGAAAGGCGCGTTCAACATGATTCGCCATTGCACGGGCCTGTTTATCAGGAACCGCGGAGGCAGCATCGTCAACGTGAGCTCCGTGTCGGGCCTTATGGGCAACGCCGGCCAGAGCAATTACGCAGCCTCCAAGGCGGGGCTCGTCGGCCTGACGAAGTCCGTCGCCAAGGAGCTTGCGCCCAAGGGCATCCGCTGCAATGCGGTGGCCCCTGGGTTCATCCAGACCGACATGACCTCTGACCAGGAATCCAACGCGCTGCTCGACGCCATTCCCCTTGGTCGCATGGGGACGCCGGCCGACGTTGCGGACGCCGTGGCGTATCTGGTCTGCGCGCCGTACGTGACGGGCACGGTGCTGCGCGTCGACGGCGGAATTGCCATGTAGGTCTTTTCCAGATTACGGATGCATTTTCAACAAAGCGGCCGGCCGGAATGTCGTTTCGGCAGATGAGGCCGCCGATCACTATTCAGTCGCAAGGAGCGTGACATGAAAGAACCAAGAAGGGTCGTGGTAACGGGCTTGGGCGTCGTGAGCCCGCTCGGAAGCGACATGGATACGTTTTGGAAGAACGTGACGGACGGGGTGTGCGGCATCGGACCCATCACCCGTTTCGACACGTCGCAATACAAGGCCAAGGTGGCGGCCGAGGTGAAGGATTTCGACCCCGCGCAATACCTGAGCACGAACGAGCTGCTGCGCACCGACCTGTACGCGCAGTATGCCATCGGCGCCGCGGAGCAGGCCGTTAGCGAAAGCGGCATTGTGGGCACGCTGCCTCCCGACCGCTTGGGCGTGTACTTCGGGTCGGGCATCGGCGGTTTGGAAACCGTCTGCTCAGGAGTCGCCAAGCTCAACGAGCAGGGTCCCCGCCGAGTGTCCTCGCTGATCATCCCCATGATGATTGCGAACATGGCCGCAGGTCTCATCGCCATCCGCTACGACTGCCAGAATGGCGCCATGCCGGCGGTCACGGCGTGCGCGACCGGGTCGAACGCCATCGGCGAGGCCGTGCGCACCATCCGCCACGGCTACGCGGACGCCGTCATCGCGGGCGGCTCAGAGGCATCCATCGTTCCTTTGGGCGTCGCCGGGTTCGTGAACATGCGCGCCCTGTCCACGGCGGACGACCCGATGGCCGCATCCCTTCCCTTCGATGCGCGCCGTGCCGGATTCGTCATGGGCGAAGGCGCCGGTGCGCTGGTGCTGGAAGAGCTGGAGCATGCGCGCGCCCGTGGAGCGCACATCTACGGCGAGATCAGCGGATACGGCTCCACCTGCGACGCCTACCACATGACCGCTTCGCACCCCGAAGGCGACGGCGGCAGGCGGGCCATCGCGCAGGCGCTCGAAGAGTCCGGATACACGGGCGACGAGCGTCTGTACATCAACGCGCACGGGACGGGTACGCCCATCAACGACGCATGCGAAACGCTGGCCATCAAGGGCGCGCTCGGTCAGGAAAAGGGCCGCGAGGCGCTGGTCAGCTCCACAAAGTCGATGACCGGGCACATGCTGGGCGCAGCGGGCGCCGTTGAGGCGATCGTGTGCCTGAAGGTGCTGCAGACGGGCATTGTTCCGCCCACCATCAACCTGCTCGAGCCCGATCCGGAATGCGATTTGAACCACGTTGCGCAGACGGCTGTGCAGGCGGAAATCGACCTGTGCCTTTCGAACTCCCTCGGATTCGGCGGGCACAATGCAACCTTGGCGTTCAGGAAGGTGTAGACGATGCATGACGAGAAGATCCGCGCGTATGCGGAAATCATGGACGAAATGGGACTTACCGGGCTGGAAGTTGAAGAAGGCGGCGCGAAAATCCGCCTCGAACGCGGCGTCCCCCAAGCCGCGGCTCCCGTCGTCATAACCCAGCAGGGGCTTGCCGGCGACGGTGCGGCAGATGCGGAGTCCGCCACCCCGAAGGGCGAACTGTACTCGGTTCGCTCGCCTCTCGTGGGCGTGTTCTACGTGGCCCCGGCCGAAAACGCCGAACCGTTCGTCATGCCCGGCGATCGCGTGAAGAAGGGTCAGACGCTCTGCATCGTCGAGGCCATGAAGCTCATGAACGAAATCACCGCCGAAGAACCCGGCGTTGTCGAGAAGGTTTGCGTGACCAACGGCCAGATGGTCGAATACGGCGCCGAGCTGTTCCAGATAAGAAGGTAACCCATGGATAGGGAAGAAATTCAGCGCATCCTGCCGCATCGCCCGCCGATGCTGCTGCTAGACGACGTGTCGGAGCGCGATGGCGTGGCGTTGGGCCATTACCACGTGCGCGGCGACGAGTTCTTCTTGCAGGGGCATTTCCCCGGCAACCCCATGGTCCCGGGCGTCATCCTGTGCGAGATCATGGCGCAGTCCGCCTGCGCTTTGCTGGAAGACCGCATGTCCGAGGGCGCGCTGTTCGTGTATGCGGGCATCGACAAGGCGAAGTTCAAGAAGAGCGTCCTGCCGGGCGACACCGTGGAGGTGACCTGCAGCCTGAAGCGGGTCATCCACCCGTTCTTCATCGTGGATGCAGAGGCATCCGTCGACGGGAATCTGTGCGCGAGCGCCACGCTGACCCTGGCCTTGACGGAGGTCTAGCCATGTTCTCGAAAATCCTGGTTGCGAACAGGGGCGAAATCGCGGTGCGAATCATCCGCGCCTGCAAGGAGATGGGCATCGCCACCGTGGCGGTGTACTCGGAGGCCGACCGCAACGCGCTGCACGTGTCGCTTGCGGATCAGAGCTGGTGCATCGGCGGTCCCGAGGCGTCGAACAGCTATCTTGACGAGAAGCAGATTGTCAGCACGGCGCTTCTGGCGGGTGCCCAGGCCATTCATCCCGGCTACGGGTTCCTGTCCGAAAACGCGCATTTCGCCAGTCTCTGCCAGCAGAACGGCATCGTGTTCATCGGGCCGGACCCGCAGCGTATGGAGCAGGTGGGCGACAAGGCGACGCTCAAAGAGCTCATGGCGTCGCACGGATTGCAAGTCATTCCCGGCGCCGTGGAGCTGCACTCCCTTGAGGAGGCGCGGGCCGCGGCCGACCGGATCGGCTATCCCGTCATGCTGAAGGCTCGTCTCGGCGGAGGCGGACGCGGCATCAGGCTTGTCCAGACCCCGAAGGATCTGGAGGAGAACTGGCAGCAGGCCACGACGGAGGCCTTCAATTCCTTCGGCGACGGCGGGCTCTATCTTGAGAAGTACATCCATCCCGCGCGCCATGTCGAGCTGCAGATTCTGGCCGACGAGCAAGGCAACGTGGTGTGCCTAGGAGAACGCGACTGCTCGCTGCAGCGCCGCCACCAGAAGCTCGTCGAGGAATCCCCTTCGCCGGCGGTAAGCCCCGAGCAGCGGGAGCGCATCATGGCGCAGGCCGTCAAGGCCGTCAAGGCCATCGGATACGTGGGCGCGGGCACGCTTGAGTTCCTGCTGGACGAAGAGGGCACGTTCTGGTTTATGGAAATGAACGTGCGGCTTCAGGTGGAGCATTGCGTTACCGAGATGCTTACCGACATCGACCTCGTGAAATGGCAGATACGTATCGCAGCCGGCGTGCCGTTGCGCTTCGCCCAGGAAGACATCAGGCTTACCGGCTCGGCCATCGAATGCCGCATCAACGCGAAGAGCTGCGGCAAGTTGGAGATGATCCACGTGCCCGGCGGGCCCCACGTCAGGTTCGACACGGCGCTTGCAGAAGGTTCGGAAGTGACGCCGTACTACGACGCCCTGGTCGGCAAGCTGATCGTGTACGCGAAAACCCGCGAGAAGGCGCTGCGCAAGCTGCGCGCCGCGCTGTGCGAGCTTGTCATCCGCGGGTTCGATACCAATATAGAAGAGCAGCTCAACGTTATATCGGACGAGCGTTTCGTGACTGGCGAATACGACCTCACGTTCATGGGGAGCAGATGATGCCAATGGCCCTGATCAATTTCCTTAAGCCGAAAAACCAGCTGGAGCAGGGCGGACGAGCCGCCGCGACGCACCAGGGCGACGAGATGGAAGCGGAGGAGCTGTGCCCCAATTGTCACAGGTCCGTTCCCGTCAGCAAGCTTTGGGCGGATGATCTGGTCTGCTCGTGCGGCCATCATTTCCGCATGCGTGCGAGAAAGCGCATCGACCTCATTGTCGACGAGGGGAGCTTCTCGGAGCTGTATGCAGGCCTGCGGGGCGGAAACCCGCTGGATTTCCCCGGTTACGACGGCAAGGTCGAACTTGCGCGCCGCGCCAGCGACGAGGTCGAAGGCGTCGTGTGCGGAACGGCGCAGATCGGCGGTAGCCGCTGCTGCCTGTTCGTCATGGAGTCAGGCTTCATGATGGGCAGCATGGGCAGCGCCGTGGGCGAGAAGATCACCAGGCTTTTCGAATACGCCACCCAGCGACGCCTGCCTGTTGTGGGATTCACGGTTTCCGGCGGTGCTCGCATGCAGGAAGGCCTGCTTTCGCTTATGCAGATGGCCAAGACCAGCGCGGCGGTAAAGGCCCACAGCGATGCGGGGCTTCTCTACATCGCGGTTCTTACGGACCCTACGACGGGCGGCGTCACGGCCAGCTTCGCCATGGAGGCCGACATCATTCTTGCAGAGCCTGGCGCCACGGTGGGGTTTGCCGGCGCGCGCGTCATCGAGCAGACGACGCACAGGTCGCTGCCGAAGGGCTTCCAGACTGCTGAATTCGTGCTGGAGCACGGGTTTATCGACAAGATTGTTCCACGCAGCGACCAAAGGGATCTTCTGGCCGCGCTGCTCGAGATGCATCCGGGGAGGTAGACGTGAACGAAGCGTACGCACGGGTCAGGAAGGCCCGTAACAACTCGCGCCCCACGGGTGGCGAATACATCGACGGAATCTGCGACGGGTTCATCGAGCTGCACGGCGACAGGAGGTTCGGCGACGACCCGGCCGTCATCGGCGGCGTGGCGAACCTGGGCGAGATGCCGGTCACCGTTATTGCGATC
This sequence comes from Slackia heliotrinireducens DSM 20476, assembly GCF_000023885.1. Classification (NCBI taxonomy): domain Bacteria; kingdom Bacillati; phylum Actinomycetota; class Coriobacteriia; order Eggerthellales; family Eggerthellaceae; genus Slackia; species Slackia heliotrinireducens. The sequence continues at coordinate 143,182 of NC_013165.1, forward strand.
GAGAAGGGCAAAACCGCCCGCGAGCGCAGCAAACGCAACTCCGGGGCGCCGAACCCCGAGGGCTACCGCAAGGCGTTGCGCCTGATGAAGCAGGCGGAAAAATTCGGCAGGCCGATAATCTGCCTGATAGACACGTCGGGCGCCTATTGCGGCATCGGTGCCGAAGAACGCGGGCAAGGCCAGGCCATCGCCGAGAACCTGATGGAGATGAGCACGCTTTGCGTCCCCGTCGTGTCGCTTGTCGTGGGCGAAGGCGGCAGCGGCGGCGCTTTGGCGCTTGCCGTGGCGGACCGCGTTTGGATGTTGGAGAACGCGGTGTATTCGGTCATCTCGCCCGAAGGGTGCGCAAGCATCCTGTGGAAGGATGCGAAGCGGGCCGACCTTGCAGCTGAAAGCCTGAAGCTCACGGCCGCAGACGCGCTGCGCCTGGGCGTAGTCGAGCAGGTCGTGTCGGAAGAGGACATGGGAAGCGAAGGGTTCTTCGACCGTATCCGCACGCTTCTCCAAGACGAGCTGCGTGAACTTTTGCAAGACCCCGACCTGGTGTCCAAGCGGTACCAGCGCTTCAGAAGCATCGGTTCGGATTTAGTCGAGGAGGCTTAATGAGCCTGTATCAGAAATACTGCCACGAGGAAGTGGACGAACAGGGGCGTCTTGTCCGTTTCGAGCTGGATTGCCCCGAGGGGTTCAACTTCGGGTATGACGTCGTCGACGTGATGGCCGAGGAGGACCCCGATAAGACGGCGATGGTGTGGTGCAACGCAGCAGGGGAGGAAAGGGTTTTCTCTTTTGCGGACGTCCGCGAGCACAGCAACCGCATCGCGAACGTGTTCCAAGCCGCGGGGCTTTCCCGCGGGATGAAGGTCATGCTTGTGCTCAAAAGGCATTACGACTACTGGTTTACCCTGGTGGCGCTGCATAAGCTGGGCATCACGGCGATTCCCGTGACCCACATGCTCACAACCGACGACTACGCGTACCGCCTGCGTGCGGCGTCGGTGGACGCGGTCGTGTGCACGTCGGAAGGTGACGTCCCCGAACACGTGCTCGAGGCGGCCAGGCAGACGGGCTCGACATGCGCGTTGTGGGTAGCGCGCGGCGATGTGCCCGGTTTCCGCTGTCTCGAAAACGATGCGGCGCACGCAAGCACGACCCTCGACAGGGTGCCCACGTCGCTGGACGACGTGATGCTGCTGTACTTCACGTCCGGCTCAACGGGGTATCCCAAGGGTGTCATGCACGACTTCTCCTATCCGTTGGCGCACATCTTCACCGCGCGCCATTGGCAGAAAGCCAGAGAAGGCGGGCTGCACTTCACCGTTGCGGAAACGGGGTGGGCAAAGGCCGCTTGGGGCAAGATCTACGGGCAATGGCTCGTGGGCAGTGCCGTGATGATCTACGACTTCGATAGCTTCGACCCCAAGCTTCTGTGCGGCATCATCAACACGTACGGCGTGACCTCGTTCTGCGCGCCGCCGACGGTGTACCGCTACCTGGCGCGCAAGGGCATTCCCGCCATGCCGAGCCTGCAGCAGGCGACAACCGCCGGTGAGACGCTTTCGTCCGAGGTGTTCGAGGCGTTCCGCAACAAGGTGGGCATTCCGCTTCGCGAAGGCTACGGCCAGACGGAAACCGTGCTTCTGGCGGGCAACTTCGACGAGGCCGACGCGGTAGCAGGGTCGCTGGGCACGTCCAACCCGCTGTTCGACGTCCAGCTTCGAGGCGAAGACGGGCGTCCCGTGGCCGTCGGCGAAGTTGGTGAAGTGGTAGTTGTGCCTCGGGAGGGGCAGCGCATGATAGGGCTGCTCACCGGTTTTCTGCATGATGACGAGCGCTATCGCAGCGTGTGGAAGGACGGCGTCTACCATACGGGCGATGCAGCATGGCAAGATGACACCGGACTGTTTTGGTTCTTCGGTCGTTTTGATGATATCATCAAAACCAGTGGCTACAGGGTTGGCCCCTACGAAGTCGAAAGCGTTCTGTCCAAGCACCCGGCCGTTGCGGAATGCAGCGTCATCGGGGTGGCAGACAAGTTCCGCGGGCAGTCCATCAAGGCGTTCGTCGTGCTGGGCGAATCGTACCGGCCGTCCTTCGAGCTTGAACTTGCGATCAGGGAAGCTGTGAACAGCCAGCTTGCCGAATACAAATGGATTCGCCACGTGGAGTTCGTGGACAAGCTGCCGAAGACCATCAGCGGGAAAATCCGAAAGAACGTATTGAGAGACAGGTCTGACACCGCACGTCATGGATAGAGACAATATAAAACCCGATGCTATCTTGGATCGATCGATCTGCGGCTTTCGCGTATACGCATTGGGTGAACCTGTCCACGTGACGTACGCCAGCAAGAACCTGTGCGACCTGCTCGGCGTTGCGGCCGCGGAGCTGGAAAGCTCCGATGCGGATGCCTATGCCGCGCACGTGCACGCCGATGACCAGGAGGTATACGCCGGGCTTGTGGCGAATGCGGGCAAAGGTCCCGGAACATACAGCGCGCAGTACCGTCTGGTGACCGCCGACGGGCGCATGCTTCATACGAACGACACGCTGACGGTGGAAATGACGGAAGAGGGGGAGCTCTCGGGCTATTCTGTTCTTGCCGACATCACCGAACTGACGGGCGAAATCGGCGGCCTGAAGTTTCTCAGCGACACGGTGCCGTGCGGGTTCATCAAATACACGTGCGACACCACCCCGCAAGTCACCTATATAAATCAGAAGATGCTCGAGATCCTGGGTTTCTCGGAGAAGGACAGGTTCTCGTCGGAATACCTGGAGATGTGCAAGCGGAACATCTTTTTGCTGGTGCCGGTTGAGGAGCGGCGGAGGTTCGGCCTGTATTTGAAGCTGGTTTACCGCCGCGAGGCGCCGATTGCCGGCGAGATGGCCATGCTGCGCAGCGACGGGACCCCCGCCTACCTGTTCGGATGGGTCACGAAAACCGTCAACGACCAGGGGGTCGAGGAGTTCCAAAGCGTCTGCATGGACGTTACGGAGCGCCATTTGGACAAAACGCGGCGGGACGCCGAACGCTACCTGACTGCGCTGTCGGAGGCATACGACCTCATATTCGAATATGATTTGGGAAGCTGCACGGTAAAGTACCTGTTCGGACGTGGATTCCCCGAACTGCAATGGGTGCAGGGCATCCCCATGAAGATGGACGACGTCACCGACCGCTGGATAGCCAGCACGGTGGACAGGCAGGACCGCGAGGCGATGCGGGCGTTCTTTTCGGATTTCTTCCAGAACAAACCCATGCCCTCGGGCCGGTCTTCCGTAATCCGTTTCGGGATGCAGTCCTCCGATGGGGAAGTGCGGCCATGCAGCGGACAGTTCGTCAAGATCGACCAGTTCGTGAGCCTGTTTTGCTGCAAGCGCGGTGCGGATGTCGCATCTGACGGCGCAAAGGGCAATCCTTCTGCAGAAGGTGCTTTGCCGGGCGATGCCGACGAGGTGCCGCGCGTCCAAATACGCACCTTCGGATTCTTCGACGTGTTCGTGGACGGCAAGCCCATCGCGTTCAGGAACGAGAAATCGAAGGAGCTGTTCGCGCTGCTGGTGGATCGCCGCGGCGGCTTCGTGTCGTCGAGCGAGGCGATATCCTTCTTGTGGGAGGACGAGCCCGTGAGCCCGGTGACGCTGTCCCGATACCGCAAGGTGGCGCTGCGTCTGAAGAACATCCTGGACGAATACGCCATTTCGGACGTGGTGGAGAACGTGAACGGTAAACGGCGCCTGGCCACCGAGAAGGTGAGCTGCGATTTGTACGATTACCTGTCCGGACGCGAGGAGTTCGCGCAGCTATTCAAGGGCAGCTACCTTTCTAATTACAGTTGGGGAGAAACCACGCTGGCGGGGTTGCTGGGAGACGTGTCCCATGCGACCGACCGCAACCCTTCTTAAACCCAGGCATCGCCCGGTGCCTAACGGCCTGCCGGTGAGCCCGATAATCTGCATCGCATAGATTGTGCCCCTGTGAATTCTTCGAGGTTTGAAACCTTTGGCGACCGATGGCCCTCGCCTGGGGACATCGTGGCATTCGCCCGCATAATGCCTGATAAACACCATGAAAAGCCCTGTTCTGCCTTTGGTGCGCCGCCTTGTAGAAGATGACGTAGAAAACCCCAAACGGCAACAGTTAAGTAACATGCAAAATAGTTTGTGAGAAAAGTTGACAATGCCCGACTTAGATTTTATATTGCTTGTCGTACAAGAAGTGCAACCGCTATATGGGTAATAACAGTCGGCGGGTGCGCCCGCCACGTTGCCGCCCCGGGGATGGGACGGCAACACGACCGAAAGGGCTGATTTTATGGGAAAGATTTTGGGTATCGACCTTGGCACCACGAACTCCGCCATGGCCATCATGGAAGGCAACGAGCCGACCATTCTGGTGAACGCCGAAGGCGACCGCACCACCCCGTCCGTCGAGGGCTTCCGTAAGGATGGCGAGCGCGTCGTCGGCAAGGCTGCGAAGAACCAGGCAGTCACCAATCCGCAGAACACCGTTTCTTCCATCAAGCGCTTCATCGGCCGCAGCTTCAACGAGACGTCCTCCGAGCGCGAGACCGTCGCCTACAAGGTGGGTCGCGGCAAGGACGGCCGTGCCGTTGTCGACATCGACGGCAAGGATTACACCCCCGAAGAGATTTCGGCCATGATCCTGCAGAAGCTGAAGGCTGACGCCGAGAAGCAGGTGGGCGCCCCCATCACCGAGGCCGTCATCACCGTTCCCGCGTACTTCAACGACGCGCAGCGCCAGGCCACCAAGGACGCCGGCAAGATCGCAGGCCTCGAGGTCAAGCGTATCATCAACGAGCCGACGGCCGCTGCTCTGGCCTACGGCATGGACAAGACCGAGAAGGATCAGAAGATCCTGGTCTTCGATCTGGGCGGCGGCACCTTCGACGTGTCCGTCCTGGAGCTCGGCGACGGCGTCTTCGAGGTTCTGTCCACCGCCGGTGACAACCACCTGGGCGGCGACGACTGGGACCAGCGCGTCATCAACTGGCTGGCCGACAAGTTCAAGGCTGACAACGGCGGCATCGATCTGACGGCCGACCCCATGGCCCTGCAGCGTCTGAAGGAAGCAGCCGAGAAGGCCAAGATGGAACTTTCCTCCACCACGCAGGCTTCCATCAACTTGCCCTTCATCACGGCAGACGCCACCGGCCCGAAGCACCTCGACTACACGCTGACCCGCTCCGAGTTCGAGCGCATCACCCGCGACCTGCTCGAGCGCTGCAAGCAGCCCGTCGAGCGCGCCCTGCGTGACGCTTCGCTGTCCACCGGCGAAATCGACGAGGTCATCCTGGTCGGCGGCTCCACCCGTATGCCGGCCGTCCAGACCCTGGTCCGCAACATCACCGGCAAGCAGCCGAACATGTCCGTGAACCCCGACGAGGTCGTGGCAATCGGTGCGGCTGTCCAGGGCGGCGTCCTTTCCGGCGACGTCGAGGGCATCCTGCTGCTGGACGTCACCCCGCTGTCGCTGGGCGTTGAGACCATGGGCGGCGTGATGACCAAGATGATCGAGCGCAACACCACCATCCCGACCCGCAAGACCGAGATCTACTCCACCGCGGCCGACAACCAGACCTCCGTGGAAATCCACGTCCTGCAGGGCGAGCGCCAGATGGCCAACGACAACAAGACCCTGGGCCGTTTCAATCTGGACGGCATCCCGGCAGCCCGCCGCGGCGTGCCTCAGATCGAGGTCACGTTCGACATCGACGCCAACGGCATCGTGAACGTTTCCGCTAAGGACCTGGGCACCGGCAAGCAGCAGCAGATCACCATCTCCGGCTCCACGGCCCTCAACGATGACGAAGTCGACCGCATGGTTCGCGACGCCGAGGCCCACGCCGAGGAAGACGCCCGCCGCAAGGAGGAGATCGACACCCGCAACAACTGCGACTCGCTGGTCAACGCCACCGAGCAGGCGCTGCGCGAGCTGGGCGACAAGGTTCCTGCCGATACGAAGTCCCAGGTCGAAGCCGCAATCCAGGAAGCCAAGGACGCTCTGGGCGGCCAGGACATCGAGGCCATCCGCACGGCAACCGAGAACCTGCAGCAGGCCAGCTACAAGCTGTCCGAGGTTGTGTACAGCACCCAGCAGGCCGGCGGTGCCGACCCGGCTGGCTACGGCGCAACCGCCAACCCGGCCGATGACGGCCCGATCGAGGCTGACTACGAGGTTGTTGACGACGACGAAAGGAAGTAACCATGGCTCAGGACGACGAGAAGAAGGTCGCCTCTGGAGCACATGAGATTCCGATCGATAGTGCTGACGCGGAGGAGACGGCGAACGCCTCCTCCGCCCCCGAAGAGGTAGAACCCGAAACCGCAGAAGAGGTCGAGGCCGAGGTCATCGAACCTGAGGCCGAGCCCGAAGCCGCACCGGAGGCTGCCGCTGAGGAAACCGCGTTCGCGGATGCCGTCGAAGCTGAAGCGCTCGAAGGCGAGGAGGTTCCCACCCTCGACGAGCTGGCTCAGGCGAAAGCTGATGCGGCCGCGATGCGCGACAGGTACCTGCGTCTGCAGGCCGACTGGGACAACTTCCGCAAGCGCACCGCCGAGCAGAACGCAGAAATGCGTCAGCGCGCGACGGAACGCCTGATGGAAGACGTGCTCCCGGTGCTCGACGACTTCGAGCGCGCCATCGCGCATGCTTCCCAGAACGGCGAGACGGGCCTGCTGGACGGCGTGAAGGCCATCAGTACCAAGCTGAACGAGGTGCTGGCCAAACACGGGTTGGAACCCATCGGCGAACCCGGCGAACCGTTCGACGCCATTGCGCATCAGGCGGTCGCCACGGTTCCGGACGATTCGGTTCCCGACGAGACGGTTGCCCAGGTGTACCAGAAGGGATACCGCATGGGCGGCAAGGTCATCCGATCGGCAATGGTGACCATCACAACGGGTGGTCCGCGCCGTGAGGCTGAAGACGATAAGTAACGGTAAGCGGGCTTGTCACAGGCCCGCTTTTCATAGATAGGAGGTGGCGTTGTCATGGCTGGCACACCGGATTACTACAAGACGCTCGGCGTTTCACGCAACGCCACGGATGAAGAGATTAAAAAAGCTTACCGTAAACTGGCCCGCAAGCATCACCCCGATGCGGGTGGCGACGAGGCCAAGTTCAAAGAGATCAACGAGGCCTATGAGGTGCTTTCCGACAAGAAGAAGCGCCAGGTCTACGACCAGTTCGGTTCGACCGGCGGACGCATGCCGGGCGGCTACAGCACGGGCGGGGCGAACCCGTTCGCAGGCATGGGGTCGTGGGCCGACATTCTGGAAAGCATCCGCCACGGCGAAGGCGCCTTCGGCACGAGCTGGGATATCGGCGATATCCTGAGCGGATTCGGCATGGGCGGTGCAGGCCAAGCGCAGGGCTTCGGCGGTTACGGCGCCGGAGGCTACGGCACCGGCGGCTACCAGCGTGCCCCGCGTCCCGTGAAGGGCCGCGACATGAACGTTACCCTGAACGTCACGTTCGAGGAGGCGTTCAACGGCTGCGTCAAGAAGGTCAGCGTGAAGGTGCCGGGAACGTCCACCACTGAAACGCTGGACGTGAAGGTGCCGGCCGGCGCGGTCGAAGGCGGCCGCGTGCGGTTCCGCGGCAAGGGAGCCGCAGGTCAAAACGGCGGGGAAGCAGGCGACCTGCTCATCACCACCCATGTGGGCGACCACCCGTTCTACACCCGCGACGGCGCCGACGTGCTGATGGACCTGCCGGTCACGTTCGCCGAAGCTGCCTTGGGCGCAAGCGTTGTGGTGCCTGCTCCCGACGGCACGAAGGTGCGCGTGAAGATTCCTGCAGGCACGCAGGACGGACGCCAGCTGAAACTTGCTGGCAAGGGCGCTGCCAACGTGAAGGGCGGCGGCCCTGGCGCTCTCAACATTACGATTCGCGTGAAGACCCCGACGAGTCTGACCGACGCCCAGCGTGAGGCGTTGGAGCAGCTCAAGACGGCAGACGACCAGGCCGGCGTCAACGTACGAACGCATCTGGGCGTATAGAAGGAAGATGGAAGGTGTGTGCGATGGAGGATAGGAACCGACCGCTCTACATGATCGGCGTTGCTGCGAAATTAGCGGGCGTGCACCCGCAGACCCTGCGTATTTACGAGCAGAAGGGCCTGGTCACGCCTCAGCGTTCCAGCGGCAACACCCGCATGTACTCGCAGGCCGATATCGATCGGCTGGAGCTCATCAACGAGCTGACTGCCGAGGGCATCAACCTGGCGGGCGTCATCCGCATTCTGGACCTGAAGGGCCGCCTGGAAGAGCGTGACGAGGAAATCGACTCGCTGCACAAGAAGGTTCGCCGCCTGGCCGACCGCGTGCATGAGCTGGAAACCCGTGCCGACGTAACCGCCCTGATGCTTCCCGAACCCACCGCCATCCGCCGCATCGACCGCTGATGTGCCACTAGGGACGTTTCCCAATGACACAAAAATGTGCCACTAGGGACACATTCCACGGGCACATCCACACCAACGACCCCTTGGAGGGAGAAACGAAATGAGACTGGACAAGCTTGCAATCACGGCTCAAGAGGCGTTCCAGAACGCCATGAGCATCGCGGGCGACGCCGATACCGCATCGGTGGACTCCATCCACCTGCTCAAGGCGTTGCTCGACTCCAACGAGAATAACCTTTCCGCCATCATCAAGCGCGTGGGCGCCGACCCCACGCAGCTCAAGGTGAACGTGAACAAGGCCATCGACAACGGCGCCAAGGTCACGGGCGGTGTCATGGGCATGCCCCTTCCCACCCAGAACCTGATGGCGGTTATCGACAACGCTGTCAAGATCGCCGAAAAGATGGGTGACAGCTACGCCACCAGCGAACACCTGCTGATAGCGCTGGCCGAAGACAAGGGCCAGGCCGGCAAGATTCTGAACATGGCCGGCGTCACCCGTAAGACCGTGGAAGAGGCCTATGACAACCTGCGCGGCGATTCCCGCGTGACCGACCAGACCACCAAGTTGGAGCTGGACGCGCTGAACACCTACGGCCAGAACCTGACCCAGATGGCCCGCGAAGGCAAACTGGACCCGGTTATCGGCCGCTCTGAGGAGATCCGCCGCACCATCCAGGTGCTTTCCCGCCGCACGAAGAACAACCCCGTGCTCATCGGTGAACCTGGCGTCGGCAAGACCGCCATCGTCGAGGGCTTGGCGCAGCGTATCGTCGCAGGCGACGTGCCCACCAGCTTGAAGGACCGCGACCTGATTGCCCTTGACCTGGGCCAGATGGTCGCCGGCGCGAAGTACCGCGGCGAGTTCGAGGACCGCTTGAAGGCCGTCCTGAACGAGGTCAAGCAGAGCGACGGCCGCATCATCCTGTTCATCGACGAGCTGCACACCATCGTGGGCGCCGGCTCCACTGGCGACAGCTCCATGGACGCGGGCAACATGCTCAAGCCTGCGCTGGCCCGCGGCGAGCTGCACGCCATCGGCGCAACCACGCTGGACGAGTATCGCAAATACATCGAGAAGGACGCCGCGCTCGAGCGCCGCTTCCAGACCGTCATCGTGGGCGAGCCGAGCGTCGAAGACACCATCGCCATCCTGCGCGGCCTGAAGGAGAAGTACGAGATCCACCACGGCGTGCGCATCACGGACAGCGCCATCGTGTCGGCGGCGGAGCTTTCGAACCGCTACATTTCGGACCGTTTCCTGCCCGACAAGGCCATCGACCTGATGGACGAGGCCGCCAGTCGCCTGCGCATCGAGATCGACTCCATGCCGCAGGAGATTGACCAGGCAGAACGCAAGTACACGCAGATGCAGATCGAAGAGCAGGCCCTCATGAAGGAGGACGACGAGCCCTCCAAGCAGCGTCTGGAAGAACTGCGCGGCCAAATGGCCACCGCCAAGGAATGGCTGGATGCCCGCAAGGCCGAGTGGCGTAACGAGAAGGACGTCATTGAGAGCGTCCAGCGCCTGAAGGCCGAAATCGACGCCGCCCATGTGGAGGAGGAGCAGGCCACCCGCGAAGGCGACCTGTCCCGCGCGTCCGAGATCCGCTATGCGCGCATTCCCGAACTGCAGCGCCAGCTGGCTGAAGCCGAAGAGGCCGTCAACGCCAAGCAGGGCGACGGCGCCATTCTGAAGGAAGAGGTTTCCGAAGAGGAGATCGCCGAGGTCGTGAGCTCCTGGACCGGTATCCCCGTCAGCAAGATGATGCAGGGCGAGTTGGCCAAGCTGGTCGACCTGGAGGCAAAGCTCCACGAGCGCGTCGTTGGTCAGGACGAGGCCGTTTCCGCAGTTGCCGGCGCCATCCGCCGCAACCGCGCGGGCCTTTCCGACCCCGACCGACCCATCGGCAGCTTCCTGTTCCTGGGTCCCACCGGCGTGGGCAAGACCGAGCTGGCCAAGGCGCTGGCCGAGTACCTATTCGACACCGAGCGCGCCATGGTGCGTATCGACATGTCCGAGTACATGGAGAAGTTCAGCGTGCAGCGTCTGATCGGTGCCCCTCCGGGATACGTGGGCTACGACGAGGGCGGCCAGCTGACCGAGGCCGTGCGCCGTCGCCCGTACACGGTGATCCTGCTGGACGAGATCGAGAAGGCGCATCCGGACGTGTTCAACATTCTGCTTCAGGTGCTTGACGACGGACGTCTGACCGACGGCCAAGGCCGCGTGGTCAACTTCAAGAACGCGATCATCATCATGACCAGCAACGTCGGGTCGCAGAGCATCCGCGATTACGGCACGCAGCGCCAGCAGCAACAGCAGAGCGGCAACATGATGGAAGACATGATGAGCGGCGATATCGAGAAGCTGGCTCAGAGCATGGCCGACCTGCAGACGAAGGTGAACGACGCGCTGCGCAACACCTTCCGCCCCGAGTTCTTGAACCGCATCGACGAGATCATCACGTTCAACGCGCTGACCTCGAAGGAGATCGAGCCCATTGTGGGTCTGCAGATCAAGGACGTGCAGAAGCGTCTGGCCGAGCGCCGCATCGACCTGGTGGTGTCTCCGGCCGCCGTGGAGCAGCTGGCCATCGACGGCTACGACCCCGTGTTCGGCGCGCGTCCGCTGAAGCGCCTGATCCAGCGTGAAGTGGTCGACCGCGTTGCCAATGAGATGGTCGCCGGCCACATCATGGAAGGCGCCACCGTCGTTATCGACAGCGACATATTGGAAGGCTACAGCTGCACCGTCGAAAACCCGGTCGCGTAGTGTGTCAGTAGGGACGTTTCCTTTTGACACAAAAATGTGTCAGTAGGGACAAATCCTGCTGGCATCGCCAAAAGCAATAGTGCTTAACATATCGAAGGGCGGTTCGCCAGGCTTAACGGCCGGCGGACCGTCCTTCCTGTTTTAATGATGGCTGCATGAGGAAGGGGATTGCCATGGCGCGAAGCGCGCGTCAGCAGAGCGAAAGCGGATATCACCACGTAATGATGCGGGGGATAGGCCGACAGCTGCTTTTCGAAAACAATGACGAACGAAATGCGTTTCTGGACATCGTTCGGCGGTATCGCGACGCAATGAACATTTCCGTAATCGCCTGGTGCCTGATGGACAACCACATTCACCTTCTCTTGAAGGATAACGAAGGGAACCTGAGCAAGGCGATGCAGCGGATCGCAGTAACGTTTGCCCAGTTCCACAACAAGAACGCCGACCATGTGGGCCATGTTTTCGAGAACCGCTTCAAGAGCAAGCCGATCGAATCCGACGCGCAGCTGCTCGCGTGCCTTCGCTACATTCACGACAACCCAGCTAAGGCAGGCATATGTGCGGCCGATGTCTACCCGTGGAGCAGCTTTCGTGAATATGTTTGCGGGGGTGAGCTGACGGACACCGACCTTGTGCTTGACATGCTCGGCGGGCGGGAGGCATTTCTTGATTTTAGCCATGCGGCCGCCAGTGCGTACGACGAACCGGGCAAGCCGATGCGCATGGCCGACGAGGATGCTCATACGGCAATGCGTACCGTTCTTGGCGAAGCCGGTATGTATGACCTGGAATATGGCTCGAAGGAGAAAAGAGATGCGGCGCTGCGTATGTTGAAAGGAGCCGGCCTGACGGTGCGGCAAATCGAGCGCCTGACCGGCATAGGGCGCTCAACGATACAACGAGCGTGAGGGCGTGCTCGAATGCGCTGTCGGTTGGGCTGAAGATGTGTCCCCGTTGGCACAAAAATGTGTCAGTAGGACACGTCCCTACTGACACAAAAATGGGACAGTAGGAAACGTCCCTACTGTCCCAAGCGGCTATTGCTCTTCGGTCCAGATGACGCTGTTTTCGTCGGGGCACTCCAGGAAGATCTCGTCGCCGGCGGCGTAGGTGCTGTCGGCGGAGGGCGCGACCATGATCAGGTGGTTGCCGTATGCGTAGGAGCCCAGGGCATAGTCGGGCGCGAACGCCACGACGCCTTCGTCAAGCAGCAGGTACGGTATCGACCCGTCCCTGATCAGGCTAAAGAAGTTGTCCAGGGCGATTTCAGGCTCATAGATGTCGGAGCCGTACAGGCTGACGAACGTGCGGCAGGCCTCCTGGGTCATGCTGTCGAGTTCGTCTTGGGAAATCCCCAAATACTCGGCGGCGGTCAGTTCCTCGCCCGTGCTCAAATCTACGATGCGGCCCGATCGGTAGGTCATGCCGTGTGCGGATCGAGCGCCTATTTCGTATACGTCCGTCACAAAGCTGACGACGCCCGCCCGCTCATCCAGATGACCGACGTAAATGTTGCTGTTCAGGTAATAAAGGCCGTCGTCGCCGTTTATATGCACGTCATCGGTCAGATACCGCTCTGCAGCCTCCTGCACCGCCACCCGGTTCTCTTCGTTCAGCTGGTCGATGTGCTTGCTGTAAGCGTCGCAGCTCAGCACGGGGTAGGTGAACGCCGTGTACCACGAGTCCTCGTAGTCGGTCTTGTCGGAAATGTCGACGTATTCGGTCACATACGAGCACGCGATTTTGCGGACCGTCTTGTCGCCGATGGTGTAGGTGATCGACGAATCGCCCGTCTCCAGGTCGGCCTCGTCGAACCCGTCGGGAAGCACCAGTTCCAGGTCGCCCGTGTTATCGGACACATCCACCTTGGTCAGATGCGCGAACCCGCTGAAATCGACGGTGCCTTCCAGCTCGTTGCCGGAGACGTCAATCCGTTTCGCGTTGACGAACACGTCCAGACCTGTCAGGTCGGTCGCGGGGGTGTCGTCGCTGTCGACGTCGCGGGACAGGTCGATCTTGGTGACGGCCCCCGCCTCTTTGGAGGTCAGCCTGCCGTTGTCGTTCTCGTCCTGCTTCTCGACGAACTTGATGACCGCCTTGTCGGGGAAGTTCTCCTCGTTGATGGCAATGCCCGCGAAGAAGTTCTGGTATGCGAACACGCCGACGCCGATGACGATGACCGCACCCAGCACTCCGGCGAGAATGGGCACGATGGGCGTCTTCTTCTTGGGCGCAGGCATGGCGGCCGGAGTGGCGGTAACGTTCAAGCGCTTGCCGCAGGAGCCGCAGAACTGCGACCCGTCAGGCAACGTGGCTCCGCAATGGGGACAATACATGGCAATCCTTCCAGACGTTTCGTTGACGATAGTATAGTCTTCGTCGCTGCATTGCGGTTGTACAACATTCAGCGTGTTCGCCGCCGCAAGCCGACATGCGCTTGCGCCTTGGGCGAAGGCGTATAATCGTTTCGGTTTGCAGTTCCCATCGAAGGCACCGCGTATTCACAAGGAGAATCGCCATGGACTCCAGTACCAACGCCAAGCTGTCGGGCCGCACCTGGTTCGTCATCGTCATGATCGCCGCCTGCGGGCAGATCGCCTGGGCCATCGAGAACAACTTCTTCAACCTGTTCATCCAGGATGCGTTCGGTGCAAGTCTGAACGACGTGGCGCTCATGGTGTCCGCCTCGGCACTTACGGCCACAATTACCACGCTGTTCGTCGGCGCCTGGTCCGACCGTCGGGGCAAACGCAAGCTGTTTATTTGTTTGGGGTACATCCTGTGGGGCGCAAGCGTGCTGGTGTTTGCGGAACTGCAGCGGATCAGCACCTCGCTGGCGGGCGATGTGGCCGCGGCGGCAAGCCTGGGCATCGCGCTCACCATCGTGTTCGACTGCGTCATGACTTTCTTCGGCAGCGGCGCCAACGATGCCTGCTTCAACGCATGGGTCACCGACATCACCAACGACGAGAACCGCGGCAAGGTGGAAGGCGTCAATTCCGCCATGCCGCTGCTGTCGATGCTCGTGGTGTTCGGCGGCGCGATGTTCCTCATGTATACCGACGACGCTGGTGTGGTCACCTACGATTACCACACGTTTTTCCTGATCATCGGCGCGGTGGTTATCGCCGTGGGCATTGCATCCTTCTTCCTGCTGGACGAATCGCACCCCGAACCGAACCGCGAAGGCGGATATATGACCAACCTGCTGTACGGCTTCCGCCCGTCGGTCATCGTCGGACATCGACGCCTGTATCTGGTGCTGCTTGGTTACCTGGTGTTCTCCACGGCGCTGCAGGTCTTCATGCCCTACTACGTTCTGTACCTGCGCCTGCCGAATGTGCTGTCCGACGCATACGTCCTGGTCATGGCGCCAGGCATCGTCATCGCGGCGGTGTTCACCATCCTGTACGGCCGCCGCGTGGACAAGGTCGGCTTCTCATCGGCGGTGCGCATTCCCTTAGCGCTGTTCGTGGCGGGCTGCATCCTGCTGACGGCGTCGCCCGCAATGCCAGTAGTGTTCGCGGGCTCGGTGCTTATGCTGTCGGGCTACCTGGGCGCGGTCGCCTGCTTCGCAGCGGAAATCCGAAACAACACGCCGCTCGACAACGTGGGCATGCTGCAGGGTGTGCGCATCTTCATGGTGGTGCTGGTTCCCATGCTGATCGGCCCATGGATCGGCTCGGCGGTCAGCGCGTCCGGCGGCATGGTGGGCTTCGGCGTGGCCGGCGACGGTTTCACGCCTTCGAGCATGATCTTCCTGGCAGGTGCGGCGGTTTCGCTCATCTGCATCCCCGTGCTTGTCGCCGTCAGGCGCACCGAGTAGAAAGCACCGGAGCAGCCCGGCACGCAGGCAACTTTCCTTACATATATAGAAAGGGCCGGACGCCTCGGCCCGACCCTTCGAAATGCGAATCCTACGCACTTGCGCCGCAGGTCAGCGGCTATTTCACAGTCATAACGGGAATGTCCACGTTGTGCAGGATGCCGTAGCTCACGCTACCCAGCATGCCGCGAAGCGCTCCCACGCCGCGGCGGCCCATGACAATCAGGTCAACGTTGTGATCCTCGGCATAGCAGATGATGCCCTCGGTGGGGGAATACGACGGCTCCACCGCGACGACCAGCCCGTCCGTGGAAATGTTGGCCTGCGCCAGCTCGGCGAGCATGGCCTCCTTGGCGGCGTTCACGCGCCTGTTCAGGTACACCTCGAAACCGTCGTAATCGCTCAGGCCGGATTCAGCGCCGGCGGCTTCGGCCACGCGCAGCACATGCACGGTCACGCCTTCGACGCCGTCAGCCAAGTCGATGGCGGCCTCCAGGGCGTTTACCGCATGTTCGGAGCCGTCGAAAGGAACGAGCAGATTCTTGTACTTCATAAGGTCGGTCTCCTCTCCGCCGTATAGAGGCAGGTTCGATACGCAGGCATCCGCGCAGCCTGCGGGTGCTTCTCTCCGTTGCATAAAGGCGGGTTGAATCGCCAATACGATTGTATGACTTTTTATGTTGCTTGGCGTGCTTTTTTCGGCATATTCGGGGCGTGTGGCAAAACGGGCTTGCAAATACCCCACGGGGGTATATACTGTTGCATCAGATGCCCCCAGGGGGTATCTGTCCAACCATTACGGAAGGTGTGCCATGGGTGCTGAGAACACAGAGGTTCAAGCCGCTGCCGAGCAGGCGGAACACGGTTGCTGCTGCGGACGCCACAAGGATACGGAACGCTCGCAGGAGTTCCAGGCTGATCTGCAGAAACGTCTGAACCGCGTCATCGGGCAGCTCAACGGCGTGAAGCGCATGATCGACGATAACCGCTACTGCGGCGACGTGCTGGTGCAACTGGCGGCGGCCGAGGCGGCCATCAAGCGCACGTCGGATATCGTCCTGCGCGACCACCTGGAAACGTGCGTGACCGAGCAGATCAAGGCCGGCAACACCGAAATCATCGACGAGGTCATGGACCTCATGCGGAAATTCAGGTAACCACTGGCGGCCGTTTATGGCTGCCGTTTCTTACGTTGCAGGCCGAACCCCCTGGTCGGCAGCGTTTTTCTGAAAGGACGGGATATGAAGCAGACATTCGATGTGACAGGCATGTCGTGCGCGGCGTGCTCGTCGCGGGTCGACAAATGCACGCGCGGCGTCGAAGGCGTCGCGGACGTGGCGGTGAACCTGCTCAAGAACAGCATGGAGGTCGAATACGACCCCGAGGCAACCCCTGAGCAGATTGCCCGGATCAATGAGGAAATTTCCGCCACCGTGGACAAGGCGGGTTACGGCGCCACGCCCCGCGCCGTGCAGGCCGCGGCAGGCGGTACGGCAAACGGCAAGTCCACAGCACAGCTCGCCCACGAGGCGGCAACCAAGAACGCCGTCGCCAACGAGAAGCACATGCGCATGCGTCTGATTCTGTCCATCGTGTTCTGTGTGCCCCTGTTCTACCTGGCCATGGGCCACATGATGGGTTGGCCGCTGCCGAGCGTCTTCCTCGGGCACGAGCACATGATGGTCACCGCCCTGGCCGAACTCGTGCTGGTGGCGCCGATTATCTTCATCGATTTCAAATTCTTCAGCAACGGCTTCAAAAGCCTGTTCCACGGCGCGCCGAACATGGACTCGCTCATTGCGCTCGGCGCCACGGCGTCCACCGCATATAGCATCGCGAACATGTTCATCATGGCCAACGCCATGGGGCAGGGCGACTTGGAATCGGCGCACGAGGCGTTCATGGGGTTGTACTTCGATTCTGCGGGTATGATCTTGACTCTGATCACGCTGGGCAAGTACTTCGAAGCCCGCGCCAAGGGCCGCACCACCGACGCCATCTCCAAGCTTATGGACCTGGCGCCCAAAACCGCCAACGTGTTGCGTGACGGCGTCGAAACCGAAGTGCCCGTCGAACAGGTGCGCGTCGGCGACGTGCTGGTGGTCCGCGCGGGTGAGGGTGTGCCGCTGGACGGCGTGGTGCTTGAAGGCAGCGCATCGGTGGACGAATCGGCCATCACGGGCGAAAGCGTGCCGGTGGACAAGCACGTCGGCGACCCTGTGACCGGTGCCACCATCAACAAGTCCGGTTACTTCACCATGGAAGTCCAGCGCGTCGGCGACGACACGGTGCTGGCGGGCATCATCGCGCTGGTCGACGAAGCCACCAGCTCCAAGGCGCCCATTCAGAACATGGCCGACAAGATCGCCGGCATCTTCGTGCCCGCGGTCATCGGGTTCGCCATCCTCGTCTTCGTGTTGTGGATGCTGCTGGCGGCCCCCTTCGAAACCGCGCTCACCCATGCCATCTGCGTGCTGGTCATCTCCTGCCCCTGCGCATTGGGCCTGGCCACGCCCACGGCCATCATGGTGGGTACGGGCCGCGGCGCTTCCAACGGCATTCTCATCAAGTCCGCCGACTCCCTCGAAACCGCCGGCCGCATCAAGACCGTCGTGTTCGACAAGACCGGAACCATCACCCAAGGCAAACCGGGCGTGGTGGACGTGGCCCCTGCAAATGGCGTGGCCGCTTCCGACCTGGTGGCTTTGGCCAGCGCCGTGGAGTCCAAGTCCGAACACCCCGTGGCCCAGGCCATTGTGGAATACGCCGAATCTCAAGGCATCCAGCCTGTTCAGGACACTGTTTCCGACTTCACCCAGGTGCCTGGCGAAGGCGTGCGCGCCCTTGTGGGCGGACGCACCTGCCTGGCCGGCAACGCCCGCATGATGGCTTCCAACCAGGTGGCGCTGGACAATGCCGAAGACGCCGCCGAACGTTATGCCGACGAGGGCGCGACACCTCTGTTTTTCGCGCTGGACGGCAAACTGCAGGGCATCATAGCCGCAGCCGACGCCATCAAACCCACCAGTGCTCGAGCTATTCGCGAACTGCACGCCATGGGCATCGACACAGTCATGCTCACGGGCGACAACGAGCGCACGGCTCACGCCATCCAGAAGCAGGCGGGCCTCGGCAAGGTCATCGCCGGCGTGCTGCCTCAGGATAAGGAGCGCGAGGTTGCGCGGCTGTCCCAGGAGGGCGGCGTGGGCATGGTGGGCGACGGCATCAACGACGCGCCGGCTTTGGCCCGCGCCGACGTGGGCATCGCCATCGGCGCCGGCACCGACATCGCCATCGAAAGCGCCGATCTGGTGCTTATGCGTTCCGACCTGATGGACGTGCCCGCGGCCATCCAGCTGTCTCGCCGTACGCTGCGCACCATCAAGCAGAACCTGTTCTGGGCGCTTATCTACAACGTCATCTGCATCCCCATTGCGGCGGGCCTGTTCTCGTGGGCGGGGTTGACCCTCGATCCGATGATCGGCGCGGCCGCCATGAGCTTCAGCTCGGTGTGCGTGGTTACCAACGCGCTGCGTTTGCGCACGTGGAAGCCGAAATTCGTCACGCCTGAGGAGCCTTCTGCCCAGGTGACTTCGGTCCAGGCGCCGAAGGCGTCGCCCGCGCTCGAATCGGCCGCGCCCGCGCCCGCGCCCCAGCCTGCGGCGGCCCCTGCACCTGCGGCGAAGCCCGAACTTCCCACCGAGCCCGAGGACCTTTCCGCACCTGACGGAACTGTCGCCGTGAAAACCCTCGCCGTGAAGGAGATGATGTGCGGCCACTGCGTGCGATGGGTCACGCAGGCGCTGCAGGATGTAGAAGGCGTGCTGCGTGCAGACGTCAGCCTGAGCAGGGAGAACGCCGTGGTGTACTTGAACCGCGACGTGCCTGATGACGTGCTGACCGCAGCCACCGACGAACAGGGTTATCCCGCGCAGGTCATAGAAACGCAAGCCAATTAAGGAAGGGAACAGCAATGCAGAAAACCATCAACGTCGAAGGCATGATGTGCGTCAAGTGCGAGGGTCGTGTGACCAAGGCCCTGAACGCGCTCGAAGGAGTCGAGGTCATCAAGGTCAGCCACGAGGAGAACGTCGCCGTGGTCGAGGCCGCCGACTCCGTGGCAGACCAGACCCTGGTCGACGCTGTCGTCAACGCGGGATATGCCGCGGCTATGGCGTAACAACGCGCCTGAAGAGCTGATTTGTTGAAGGGGGTGTGCTTCGCCACGCCCCTTTGCTATGCTGCGTCAAAACTTTTCGAAAGGGGATTCATGTACCAGTTCCAACCGCGCGGCGTTTGCGCGCGCCTGATCAATTTCGATGTCCGCGACGGCAACGTCCATGACGTGTCGTTTGTGGGTGGATGCAACGGCAACCTGAAAGCTAACAGCAAGATTATCGAAGGCATGCCTGCTGAGCAGGTTATTTCGATACTCGAAGGAAACGACTGCGCCGGTCGCGGCACCAGCTGCACCGACCAGCTGACCCAGGCCTTGCGCCTGGCCATTGAGGACCAGTCCCGCAACGCTGCTGCTGTTGCGAACTAGCTTGTACCGCCAACCAGGCTTCGGCGGTAGAAATCGCGAGTGCGGTTGTGTTTTACGAGTAATCGGCTAGTATTTCGGTTCAGCCAGCAGATAGGGGCGCAGCTGCTCGGGGACGAAGTCTATTTCTTCATCGGCGCGCTCTTCTGGCGACAGCTCCGGTATCTGCTCATGTAATACCGCCCGTCTTTCATACTCATGTCGCTCTATGCCGCAAAGCCCGGTGGCAATGTGCTTTAAGCGGCCTCGGCCTCGGTGGATTCATCGGCTGTGGCTTCGACGTCTTCTTCCGTCGAATCGACCAGGGTCAGCTGCTGGGTGTCTGCTTCGTTGGAGCTCAATCGGTCGGAGCCGCCCGCCGGCGAGACCTCTTCCCAGTCCACAGGGATGTTCTCGTCAGTCATGACTGCATTCGTGAAGTCGCGGATGTAGTTGTAGTCGTCGTATTCCTGCGAGTGGACGTTCTCGTTGGATTCCTCCTCACCCATGTTGGCCGCGAAGCGAACCCATGTGTCGCCGCCGTTGGACCACTCGATGGTGGGGTGCCACATGCAGTTCTGGACGGCGACAGTGCCGTCTTCCTGCGGGACGAAATCGCAGGTGAAAATACCGCTGATGATGGTGTTCGTGATGGTCCAGCCGCTGACGAAATCCGACAGTCCGTATACCACGGGGATGGTGTTGCCGCTGTCGCCTGTGACGTACTCGGCGGGCTGAATACTGTGGGCGTGCGTGCCGATGACCAGGTCGACATCCTCGTCCGCCAGGAACTTCGCGTATTCCAGCTGCTGGCTGTTGATTTCGGTGGAGTACTCGTCGCCCCAGTGCATCGACACGATGACCACGTCGGCCACCTCCTGGGCGCGCGCGATGTCGGCGTGCATCAGGTCCTTGTCGAAGACGCATTCGTAATAGTTGTTGGGCATGTCCTCGGGGTTGGTGTAATAGCTGTTGTCCGCGTAGCAGTACGCCAGAAACGCGAAGGTGATGCCGTTGCGCTCGATCATGTGGACGGTTTCGCGGTCCTCCTGCGTCAGGTAGCTGCCGCCGATCAGCAGCTCGGGGTAGTTCGCCCACACCTGGTGGCTGCGCTCGATGCCGTAGGCGCCGCAGTCGTACAGATGGTTCGTGCAGAAGTTGACCAGGTTGAAGCCCAGCGTATTAATGACGGCGGCTTCGTTGTCGGGGCTGTTGAAGCTGGGCCAGCCGGCGATGGCGAATTGGTCGGTGCCGGCCATGACGGTTTCCTGGTTGATGTAGCGCAGGTCGAAGGTGTCGATGTAGGGCGCAACCTCACGGTAGAAGGGCAGGAAGTCGTACAGACCGTCGCCGTAATCGCCGGCGTAGGCATCGGCGATGGCCAGCGAGTTGTCCGAGCCGATCTGGTCGCCCACGGCGCACAGCGTGACCTTGTCTTCGCTGGCGGCCTTGGTGTCGCGACCGAGCACTGTGTAGTTGATGCCGCTTTCGGTGGTGCCGTGCACGACGCCGTTCTCGTCGACGGTTTCAGTGGCGCCGTCCAGCTTGTTGCTGAACCGGTTGCTCTCGGGCTCTGCGGCCTCTTCCTCCGCTTCAGCAGGGGCGTCCGATACGTCGGAATTCAGGATGCCGTGGGATGACCCGAAGACCGACCCGCTGACGGGATAGATATCGTTATCAGAAACGCAGTCGTGCAGCGTGATACCCATGACGATGACGAACGCCACGGAAATGGCGGCTACGACGGTGCGCGAAATGACGTCTTTCATGTTTCCTCCGATAATCAAGTCATTGTGCACAGTATACGCTCATCAGGCAGGTTGCGCCGCCCGAACACGTGCTCTGCCCCCGATGCTCATCTTCGGATGGTCATTTGGGCTACATGCCGATTGGCGGTGTCGCCACTGCGTTTGCGGGGCAGGAAACCTGCCTTTTTGGCCCCGCGAAGCTAGCCGATGTGCACGAAACCGAGAAGTGTACGCCGACGATCAGAAAACCCCCCCAATTTTTGAAAAGACCAGCGAAAAGATAATATACATATTAATTAATAATGTGGCGTAACACGCTCGAGAAATTGTGAGAGCAGGCTCTCAAAGCCCCGATTGTCGTACACTTCTCGGTTTCGTGCACAGAGGGGTGCTCCCGCTAGGCCAATTGGCGGTATGTGCGGGTGCTTGCGAACGCGCGCGTCAGCGGCTGGCGTCCGCTCGGTTTCGCGCACGTGGGACGACTCTTGGCCGCAACGGCGGTGCGCACGTCATGCCGATCAAAGCGTACGGCACTTTTCGGATGGTATACTGGCTGCAACCGATCCCCTACGAGAAGGAGGCGTCTATGGCCGCAGGACTTTGGGATGACCTGGCACGTTTGAAGAAATGCACGTGGGTGGAGCTTTCGCATCCGCTCAACGAGAGCAGCCCGTACTGGGGCGGCATGCCCGACGGGGTGGTGGAGCTGAACAAAGTGGTGTTCGACTACGACGAGGAAATCCTGAGCTGCCGTATCCATGTGCAGAAATTCCCCGGCCAGTTCGGCACGCACATTGACTTCCCGTTGCACTTCGAGGAGGGCCTGGCGGCCTCCGAAGAATACGGGCTGGAGCACATGGCCTATCCGCTGGTGGTTCTGGACATCACGCCGCAGGTGGAGCGGAACTGCGAATACGCCGTAACCGTCGATGACATCAAGGCGTACGAGAAGGAATTCGGCAAGATTCCCGAAGGCGCGTTCGTGGCCCTGCGCACCGATTGGTCGAAGCGCTGGCCGGACAACAACGCCCTCAACAACTTCGATGCCGAAGGCGGCGAGCATTGCCCCGGTTGGTCGATGGAGGCCCTGAAGTTCCTGTACGAGGAGCGTCGCATCGCAGCCAACGGGCACGAGACCTTCGACACCGATGCCAGCCCGCTGGCCGTCGCCGCAGACGACCTGGCCTGCGAACGGTACGTGCTGGCCAACGGCCATGTGCAGGTGGAGGTCATGGCCAATCTTGATCTGGTGCCGCAGTGGGGCGCCATCATCTTCGTGGCCTGGCCGCGTATCGAGGGTGCATCCGGCATGCCCGTCCGCGCCTGGGCCGTGTTCGAATAAAACGCAGGCTTTTGGCCCCGCGCGAGGGTGAGGCGCCTTGATTTTCTTGGCGCAAAAGGCCGTTTTCGGGATGAGGGGCGTTCGTCCAGAGGCTAGAGCAGCTGTTCTAAGGATTCCACCCAGGCGTCGGCTGTGGCCACGATGGCTTCGCGGTCGCACTCGTTGGCAGGGTCCAAGGCCGCAAGCACGGGGAAGCCTGCCCGCTTGGCGGTTTGGCAGGCATGCAGGGTGTCTTCGAAAATGAGCGTGTGTTCGCGGCGCGTGCCCAGATGCGCCAGGGCCGCTTCGTACACCAAAGGCTCGGTCTTGCTGGCTCCGACCTCGCTGCAGATGAACAGGCCTTCGAACAGGTCGATTACGCCCAGACGCGTAAGGGCGGCCTCCACCAAGCGCCGCTCCGACGCGGTGGCTACCACCATGGGCGCGCCGGCGCTTTTCATGGTGGAGAACAGTTCGCGGGCGCCTGGCTTGAGGGGGATCTCGAAGCGGTACGAGTCCACGATGCCGTCGACGACGCCCTCCATAATCTGGTCGATGGTCTCGCTTAGGCCATAAGTTTGCTGCATATATTCGGCAGACTGCTCCAGCGTCATGCGGCGGAAGTGGTGCTTGATGTCGTCGTTGGGCACCTTGCCGCGTCTAATCAGGTATTCCTCACCCAAGTTGTTCCAATAGGGCATGGAATCGAGAAGGGTGCCATCCAAATCGAAGATGGCACCCTGAATGTCTATGTCAATGCCAGGGACGTGCATTTACAGCGGATCGACTTCCTTCGGATCGAGTTCGTGAAGCTTCTCAGCCGCAGCTTCCGCAGCCAGCTCGCGGTCGGTGGCCGACAAGGGGCTGGGCTTGACGATCGGGTCGATGACAGCCGGGATGGGCGCTGCAGGCGTGAACAAGCTTACCACAGGAACGACGATCAGGCTCAGGATCATGGCCAAGGCGCCGGCCACGATGGGGCTGCTCAGGAACGGAACGATCATGTTGGTGGTGGTGAGGCCCACGCCCAGGATGAAGCTGATCCGCACGGAGGCCTTGCTGATGCGCTTGCTGTACAGACCCCACAGGAAGGGACCGAGGAAGGAGCCGGCCAGCGCGCCCCAGCTGATGCCCATGAGCTGCGCGATGAACGTGATGGAGCTGTGGTACTGCACCAGGGCGATGCCGGCGGAGATGACCACGAACACCACGAGCAGGCCGCGGATCCACAGCACGCGCTGCTTCTCGTTCATGTCCTTGACCAGGTTGTCTTCCACCAGGTCAAGGGTGAGGGTGGACGAAGAGGTGAGCACCAGGGAGCTCAGCGTGGACATGGAGGCGGACAGGACCAGGACCACGACCAGGCCGACGAGCAGCTCAGGCAGGCTGGAAAGCATCGTGGGGATGATGGAGTCGAAGATCGGCGTGCCGTTCTCGGCGTAGGCGATCTGGTCTGCGTACAGCTCGCCGAAGCCGCCCAGGAAGTAGCTGCCACCGGCGACGACCAGCGCGAACAGGGTGGAGATGATGGCGCCCTGCTTGATGGCGGGGCCGGACTTGATGGCGTAGAACTTGGTGATCATCTGCGGCAGGCCCCAGGTGCCCAGGCTGGTCAGGATGATGACCGACAGCAGGCCAACCGGGTCGGGTCCGAAGAAGCTGACGAAGGCGCCTTGCAGGTCGCTTCCCTGTGCGGGGACCTGCGAAAGGGCAATCTGGGCCTCCATGAAGCCGCCGTTGCTGGCAAGCACGGCACCGATGACGGCGACGATGCCGACAAGCATGATGATGCCCTGCAGGAAGTCGTTGACCACGGTGGCCATGTAGCCGCCAAGTACCACGTAGATGCAGGTCACGACAGCCATGGCGATGACGCAGACCTCGTAGGGGATGCCGAAGGCCATGCCGAACAGGCGAGACAGGCCGTTGTAGACGCTGGCGGTGTAGGGGATCAGGAAGATGAAGATGATGGCGGCCGACGCGATGCGCAGGCTTTTGCTGGAGTAACGCTTGCCGAAGAACTCGGGCATCGTGGTTGCCTGGAGGCGCTGCGTCATCTCGCGGGTGCGGGGACCCAGGATCCACCAGGCCATGAGGCTGCCGATGAGCGCGTTGCCCAGGCCGATCCAGGTTGCGGCCAGGCCGTATTTCCAGCCGAACTGTCCGGCGTAGCCGACGAAGATGACGGCCGAGAAGTAAGAGGTGCCGTATCCGAACGCAGAGAGCCAGGGGCCGACGTTGCGGCCGCCCAGGACGAAGCCGGCGACGTTGGAGTCTTTTTGTCGGGTCGAGACGCCGACACCGATGACGATGCCGATGAAGATCAGGACCATCAGAACTTTTGCAATCATGGTAGTTTCCTTAATCGTTTGCGGTGCAGGGCAGAAGGATGCGCCGCTGCGACCGTCTTGTGCCACCCTGGCAGGCCAGGGCCACGAAATGGCAGAAGACGCACGCAGTCCAGCGCACGGCGGAGGCGCACACGGCAATCTGGTCAGGCATTACGTGCAGCAGCTGACAAGCAACCGTGTGCTAGAGGTATCGATAGGAATAATAGATGTAGGTGGAGGCGAAAGAAAAACCGCACAGCCCGCGGGCTGCGTTCAGAGACGTGATATGTCGGACGTTTCCTTTCATGTTGGAGGGATTATACTCCAAACTTTAGCGTGCGCAAGTGAAAACTTTAGTCTGATGGAGCGAATAACGCACGACGGGGGCAGCTCGGCGCATGCGGTGCTCTGCGAGCGTCGCGAAAGTGCGGAATCCTCGAAAACCATCTGGCAACAACCTGTCATGAACGCGCAGTAGCAACTATAATGGGACCATGTGAATCGGCGTGCCGCGGTGGCGTGACGCCGCGGGCGAAGAATAGGAGGCCATCATGGCAAATAGGCTTGGAACTCTGCTGGTCGGCGGTCTGGTTGGCGCGGGCATCGCGCTTCTGTATTCTCCGAAGAACGGTGCGGAAAACCGTGCGCTGGTGCTCGAGAAGGCTAACGCGCTGTGGGGCCAGGCTCAGACCTATGGCGGCCAGGCAGCCGAGCGCGGCCAGGAGTTCTACTCCCAGGCACGCAGCACGGGCGGTCAGACCTATGCCCAGGTTGCCGAGCGCAGCCAGGCCGTGTACACCGACATCAAGTCCAAGGGCGTTTCCGCATATCAGGCCGTGGCCGAAGGCGCCAAGAAGGCTGCCGACACGGCAGGTTCGTACGCGAAAGGCACGGCCCAGCGTGTGCAGGAAACCGCGAGCGGCGCTGTGAAGCCCGCATTTTCCGACGAGTCCGACGATCTGCGCGCCCGCATCGACGAGGCCCGCGAACGCATTGCCGCTCAGGTCGCCAAGAACGCCGAAGAAGCCAAGGCTGCTGCGACCGAGGTCGTCGCCGCTGAGGCCGAAGAGGTTGCAGCCGAGGCCGAAGAAGTCGCCGCCGAGGCTGCGCCCGAGACGGCTGCAGCCGAATAGGGCGAACCGTTCGGAACCGTTCGATATTCAGTGGAGGTCGGCTGTGCCGGCCTCCATTCGCAATGGAGGGATTAACCGCAGATGGCACGACAGAAGCTGATGACCAGCAACGATTTTGAGAAAATCCGCGTGCTGGGAGGGAAAAAGGGTACCAAGCGCATCGGCAAGGTGAAGACCTGCGTGTTCCATCCACGGGAGAAGCGCTGCATCGGATTCATCGTGAAGCGGCCCGACGCCGCCATGATGTTCCATCGTAAAGATATCTTCGTGCCGCTGGACGGCTATGATTTCGCCAACGGGCGCATCGTGATTCATCCCGATGCGGAAACCTCAGGCGAGGCTTACTGCAAGAAACATGGCATAGACTGGGACCGCTGCATCCTGTGGTCCGGCATGCCCATGATTTCCGAAAACGGCGAAGAGCTGGGCTACGTGGGCAACATGACCTTCGACGTAGAAACCGGCGAGTTGATTTCCGTGGTCGCGTCCAACGGAGCCACGGCGAAGTACCTGCTGGGCACGCTGGAGGTGCCGGCCAGTTACGTGAAGGGCTTCCGGACCGGCATCGGCGCGGAGCTTTCCATCGGCGGCAACGCGGGTGGGGAAGAGGAAGAAGTGTTCCACGGCGCCATCCTGGTGTCCGACGACGTGTGGGAACTGGAGCCGGAGGGCGGCTGGGCGGAATCCGCCGGCGAGGCCGTGGCGAAGGCGAAAGCCAAGGCCAAAGACGCGGCCGCCAGCGTCAAGCCGCATACGGATGCGGCCGTCGCAGCTGCAGGCGAGGCCATCAACAAAGGCGCTTATGCCACCGGCAAACAGATAGCCGCCAGCAAAGGCATGTTCTCTGCGTTCAAGGACGAGTTCCAGAAGGGCCGTGCCGGTGAGGCCAGCGAGCTGGAGGAAGAAGCAGACGAGCCCGGCATGTTCGCGGCCTTCAAGCAGGAATTCGACAAGGCCCGCGGCAACGAGCCGGAAGAACCCGAGGAAGACGAATACGAGGACGAAGACCTCGAATACGAAGAGGACGACATCGAAGAGGATGACCTCGACGAAGACGAGGACGAGGAATACGACGCGGACGATTCCGAGTACGAGTACGAAGTCGACGAGTACGAAGACGACGATGAGTACGAAGAGGAAGAGCCCGAGCCGAAACCCGCGAAGCCTTCCGCCAGGGGCATGTTCGCAGCCTTCAGGGACGAATACAACAAGGCGTTGAATGAATAAAGAGTCAGAGCACAACGCGGCGCACCGCATCCGCGAAACCATTCAGGCAAAATCGGCGGAAATCAAAGGGCGCGAGGCCGAAGTCGAGGAGAAACTCGACGTTCGCGTGGTCCATCAGCCCAAAAGCACGCGGCTGACCCAGGCTGACCTGGCAAAACTCGGTCTTATGGCCGTATTCTTCCTGCTTGTGCTGGTTCTGTTCGTGCTCATGTTGCCCTGGATCAAAGAGCTTACCGAAGTGAGCGGGCGCGAAGAGCTGGTTTCTCAGGTTCGCAGCGCCGGGCCTGTGGGCGTGCTCATGCTATTGGGTTTGCAATTGCTCCAGATTATCGTGGCGTTCATCCCCGGCGAGGCCGTGCAGATGGTGGCCGGCATGATGTACGGTCCTTTGGGCGGCACGCTCATCATCCTTACGGGCTGCCTGTTTTCCAGCGCGCTGTTGTTCGCCGTGGTGCATAAGCTGGGCGCACCCTTTGTGCGTGCCATGATTCCCGAAAAATGGATGGGCAAGCTGGAAGACTTCGAGAACTCCGGCAACAAGCTCGACATCATGGTGTTCGTGCTGTTCCTCATCCCCGGCATGCCCAAGGACGTGCTTACCTACCTGGTGCCGCTGACCAATATGAAGATGAGCCGGTTCGTGGGGCTGACCACCATCGCCCGCATCCCCGGCGTGGTCATGTCGACTTCGGCCGCCAACGGGCTGCTGGAGGGAAACTACATGCTTGTTGCCGCAATCTGCGGCGTCATTGCGGTCGTGGCTGTGATCGGCTTCTTCAACCGCGATAGGATCATGGCCGCATTCCAAAAGAAGCAGAAAAAGTAAGCTCGGCGGTTGCCGACGAATACCGATAGGAGCCCCATGCGTCTCATTTCCTGGAACGTCAACGGCCTTCGTGCCGCCGTCAAAAAAGGGTTTGAAGAGTCTTTTGCCACGCTGAACGCGGACGTGTTCGCGCTGCAAGAGACCAAACTGCAGGAGGGCCAGATCAGCCTTGACCTGCCCGGATACTTCCAAAACTGGAGCTATGCCGAAAAGAAGGGTTATTCCGGCACCGCCGTGTTCTCCAAAGAGGAGCCGCTGCAGGTGGTCCACCATGTGGGTGTGCCCGAGCTTGACCTGGAGGGAGCATCTGCGCCTGCGAGTTCGAGAAATACTGGTTCGTGGACGTGTACACGCCGAACGCGCAGGACGGCCTGGCCCGCATCGACCACCGCATGGCCTGGGACGCGGCGTTTCGCGAATTCTGCAAGAACCTGGAGGCGGGCCATGTGCCGGCCGGCCTGGGCTATGCCGAAACCGCGTCCAAGCCGGTCATCATGTGCGGCGACTTCAACGTGGCTCACAACGAAATCGACCTGAAGAACCCCGGCCCCAACCGCGGTAACGCAGGCTTTTCCGACGAGGAGCGCGAATCGTTCACCAAGCTGCTGGATGCCGGTTTCGCGGATACCTTCCGCATGCTGCACCCCGACCTGGCGGGTGTCTATTCGTGGTGGAGCTACCGGTTCAACGCGCGCAAGAACAACGCCGGGTGGCGCATCGACTACTTCCTGGTCAGCGACCAGCTGCGCGAATCCGTGGAGACTGCGAGCATTTACGGTGAAGTCATGGGCAGCGACCATTGCCCCGTCGGTCTTGAAATTGCCCTATAGGCTATAATTTACCAATTATGCAAGTTTTCATAGGAAGGCCAGGCAGGTGCAGCGCACAAGCGTGAAAGATCGTAAGCGTGCTCGCAACAGGGCGATTGTGTCCCTGCGGGCGGAGCTTATCGTGCTGTGCTCCATTGTCCTCCTAGGCATTTGGCTGGGCGTCTTGACCGCGTTGGTTAAGCTGGTGATCGGCTAACCATGTGGCAGAAGTTCACATTCCGAGACCTTCGCGTTATCGTGAAGTTCCTGGGCGTGCTGGTTACGTTTTCGGCAGGAGCCATGTGCGTTCCCCTGGTCGTGGCGCTGGCCATGCGCGAATGGAGTTCGGCGACGCATTACATCGTGGGCATCGGCGTGGCGCTGTGCATGGGTTCGCTCATGCGGCTTGCTTACGTAAAGAAAGCGAAGCTCACCACGCAGCAGGCGCTGGCCGTCACAGGTTTCGCCTGGCTGCTGTTGGCCGTAACTGGCAGCGTGCCGCTGGCGTTGTCTGGGCATTTCGGCAGCTACCTGGATGCGTTTTTCGAGAGCATGAGCTCGTGGACCACGACGGGCGCGTCGCTGGCGCAGGATGTGGACCACATGTCGTTTGCGGACAACACCTGGCGGTTCACCATGCAATGCATCGGCGGCCAAGGCGTGGTCGTTATCGCGCTGTCGTTGGGCTTGTTCGGGCGCGCGGTGGATTCGTCGCTGTACGAATCCGAGGGCCGCAGCGAGCACGTCATCCCCAACATCATGCAGACGACCCGGTTCATCGTGAAGCTTTCCGCCGTGGTGGGCGTGGCCGGATTGATCGTGTTCACAATCCTGTGCCTGGCCATCGGCATGGAGCCCGTGCGTGCGTTCTTCAACGGTCTGTGGCTTTCGGTAGCGTCGTTCAATACCGGCGGCATGACGTCGATGAGCCCGGGCATCAACTATTACCACTCGCTTGCCATCGAGCTGGTGGTCATCCTTCTGGCCATGTACGGTTCCATCAACTTCACGCTGCACGGTGAAATCTGGAAGGGCCACATCGTGCCGTTCTTCCAGGACATCGAGGTGAAAACCAGCGTCGTCTGGCTGACCGTCGCCACTGCCGCTTTTGTGGCAGCGTTGTGCGCGGCGGGCGCGTATGCCGATTACCCCACGCTGGTGCGGCGCGGCATCTTCACCATTCTGGCCGCATTCACGTCGTCGGGCTTCCAGACCATCAGCCCCAACCAGCTGACGACGGTCGTGTCGTCGGGCGCGCTCATCATCATCGTGTTCGTCATGATCATCGGCGGTTCCGCGGGCAGCACCTCGGGCGGTATCAAGATCCTGCGCGTCGGCGTGCTGGGTAAGGAAGTGGTCGCCTACATCAAAGACCTGCTGGCTCCGCCGTCAGCCCGCCAGGTGGTCACCTACTACCATGTGGGTCGCCGTCCGCTGGCATATAGCCTGGTCAGGGCTAACCTTGCCGTGTTCGTGCTCTATGTCGGGGCGTTTTTGATCACAACCATCGCAACCGTGGCGTACGGCTACGACGCCATGCCTTCCATTTTCGAATCGGTGTCGATGGTTTCCAACATCGGCATGACCGCGGGCATTATCGAACCCGACATGCCCGTCGTGCTGAAGTTCGTGTACATGTTCGACATGTGGGCAGGCCGTCTCGAGTGGGTTACCCTTATCGCCCTCGCCGTATCCGTGATCATGTCCTTCAAGCCTCGAAAGAAGGTGAAGGGCCGTGTCTACTAAAGTGTCAGCTGTAAAGCTGCTCGCCGCGTTCGCGCTGGTGGTTGCGGCCGTATGCGTTTGCGCGGCGTGGTTCGTCCCGGCGTTTGCCGACGAGGTCGAAAACGTTGCCCTGACTGACGAGAACGGATCCGACGGCATGGGCGCGTCTGGTTCGGTGGTTCAGACCGACAGCGAAGACGCCGAAGCCTCCCTGTCCGGGGACGCTTCGGACGAAACCGAGGACGAGGCGTCCGAAGCTACCGAGGAGACAGGCGTTTCCGCAGAAGGCGACGTGAAAGAAGAGGTCATCGAGGGCGATGCGGCCGAAAAGGCCGAGCAGGAGGCCGAAACGGAAGCCGCCACGCGTCTTGACGTGGAGGGCAACTCCATCAACGACGGCCAGCTGGCGGACACGTCGTTTCTGTACGACGCGAGCATTTCCGACCTGAACTCCGCCGACTCTTACTATGACAACCAGAAGGTGCAGGTCCAGGGCGAGGTCGTGGGCGACCCCATCCATCCGCTCGTCGTGGGCGAAGGGTACGTGTGGATCACTTTGCGCGACCCGGAGACCGGCGATTCGGTCGTGGTGTATATGAGTGAGGACAACCTGGCGCTTATCGACACGTACGGAGCCCACGGCAAGACGGGTACCACGCTGCTGGTGCTGGGCACGTACCACCTGGACTGCGCCGAGCACTCCGGCGAAAGCGACCTGCATGCCATATCCGTATCCGCAGTCGAGCCGGGCAGCGAGCATCCCGAGGAATACAAGCCCGGCATGTTCGTGTATCCGCTGTCCGTGGTGGGCCTGGGCGCTGCGCTGGCGCTGCTGTGCTGGTGGCTGAAGGAGCGGGCGAGCTGATGCGGGGCACGGTGGTGAAATTAGACCGGGGCTATCCGCTGGTCAGGTCCGAAGACGGAGTCGAGTGCCGCTGCGAGCACGCGACGTCGCTGGTCAAAGGCGCGCGGGTGCGTGCGACCACGGGTGATGTGGTCGAGTTCTCCATGCCTGCCGGGCATGATAAAGGCGTGATTGAAAAGGTGCTGCCGCGCCGCAACGCCTTCGTGCGAAAAGACCCGGCGGAGCGGTCCATTCCGCAGGTTCTGGCGGCTAACTTCGACACGGTCATGGTGGCCGAGCCGCTGCAAGGCATCAGCATTCGGCGTCTGGAACGCGAGCTGGTGCTGGCTTACAAAAGCGACGCCCAGGTCATCGTGCTTCTGACCAAAGCCGACCTGATCGAGGACGAGACCGAACTGGCCGAAGTCAGGGGCCTGGTAGAGCGCGTGGCCCAGGGGACCGACGTGCTGGTGATTTCCGCCAACGACCCTGCCAGCGTGGAGGCCGTGCGGGCGAAAGTGCCCGAAGGGACCGTTGCCATCCTGTTGGGCAAGAGCGGCGTGGGCAAATCGAGCCTGGTCAACCTGCTGGTGGGTTCCGAAGTGCAGGCCACGGGGTCCATTCGCGAGCGCGACGGACGCGGCCGGCACACGACGGTGTCCCGCGAGATGGTGGAGATTCCCGGGGGCGGCTGCGTGGTCGACATGCCCGGCATCCGCGGACTTGCGTTGTGGGACGCTGACGAGGGCATCGGCGCTGCGTTTTCCGATGTGGAGGAGCTGGCTGAATCCTGCAAATTCCGGGATTGCCGGCACGAGAACGAGCCAGGTTGCGCCGTGCGTGCGGCCATCAAGGCAGGAACGCTGGCGCCCGAGCGGCTGGAAAGCTACCGTCGCTTGAAAGATGAGACCGAACACCTGCGCAAACGTGACGAAGAGGCCCAGCGCATCCGCAGCCGTACGGGCCATCCGCGCCGACGCCGTCGCAACAACTGATTCGCCGCGCGTTTTCCACTGGTGACACGGCCTGTCGCGCCGTCAGCCAATAAGTTGTACAACAAAACCGAGAATTCTTCCGTATAGTGGACATGTGAGAACATCGAAGCGAGGGAGGCGTCGTGTATTGCGGAAAGTGCGGAGCTGAGATTCGGCCGGGCGCTGCGTTCTGCCCGGCGTGTGGTGCGGCTGTTCCCGCGCGTTCTGGGGCGGCGCCTGCGCCGGCGGCCGTCGCGAAACCTGTCACGCCCAAGAGAACGTCGAACCGCAAACCGCTGGGCGGAAGCATCGCCGCGGCGGGGTTCCTGGCAGCGGTCCTGTTGCTTGCAGCAGCGGTCGCATGGGTGTATTTCCTGGTCAAAAGCACGCCGGATGCCATCGGGTCTTTCGGTATGACCTACACGCGCCAGGGTACGGCCAAGGCC
Source organism: Slackia heliotrinireducens DSM 20476 (assembly GCF_000023885.1). Classification (NCBI taxonomy): domain Bacteria; kingdom Bacillati; phylum Actinomycetota; class Coriobacteriia; order Eggerthellales; family Eggerthellaceae; genus Slackia; species Slackia heliotrinireducens. The sequence goes on from NC_013165.1 coordinate 176,124, forward strand.
GCCATGGCCTTCATGGCTGCGGGTCTTGTGCCCATGCTCCTGTCCTGTTTCGGGTTCCTGCGGTGTGCCGGCGGTCTGGCCATTGGTGCGGCTGACGCCCATCCGTTCCGTTCCGCCCGCGTGTGGGCTGCATTGTGCCTGGTCATATCATTGGTGTTGCTGGTGGCCTGCATTCTGATGCGCGACGTGCACAGCACAGGCAGGTTGATGCTGGTGGCCGCCATTGCCACGTCGTTTCTGTATCCGTCGGGCGTAGGCACGGGGCTTTCGCTCTGCTCGCTTTTGTGCCTGATTCACGCCGCTTCGAAATCTGCCAACCTTGAAAGGGGGACGATCCGATGAGAAAGTCACCTGTCCTGATAGCCGCCGTTGTGCTGTTGACCCTGGTCATCGCTGCTGTGGGCGCCGCGTTTCTGCTGAGCGACAAAGCTGCCGACAAGGCCGAGACCATGGTTTCCATCGGTGCCGACGAGAAGACGGAAGCGACCGATGCCGAAGAGGGCGAAGCCGGCGAGGCCGAGGCCGCAACCGACGCGGACGACGATGCCGCTTCCTACTACGAGGCGAACTCCGACGTTCTGGATGTCGTGGCCGCGCAGGATTCCGCCGACACGATGACCGAAGACGAGGTTTTGGGTGAACTGGCGGGCCGCGGGTTTGAAGAATGCGTCGTGACCTCGGAATACACGATGGACGGGGAGTATGCCCCCGCCACCGAGGTCGCAGGTTATTCGGACGCGCACCCCACGTACAAGGCCGAATACACCACCCCGTCCGGCGAGCTGTGGGTGCTGTTCGTCTTCGACGGCGTGGTGATGGCGAACCCTACGTCGTACAACTTCGAATCGACCCGCGACGTGCAGACGGTCGTGTCCGAATCCGAGAGCGTGGTCGCCTACGACAGCCAAACCAACACGTTCTACCACGTGGTACCCCATGAATCCATGCTGCACGTGGTGCAGGTCGACCGCATCGACGCGGCGACTCTGGATGCCCTGACGGTGGAGGAGCTCGATCGGCGATGAGCGAACACATGACACACGAACTGCGCCGTACCTGCGCCTTTTGGATTCTGGCTTTTGCGCTTGCTGTCACGTGCGCGGCGCTGCAGGCCCAGGACGCCTTCGCCTACGACGAGAACGGCGATCCGGTCGTCGTGTCCATCGGCGACTCCTATTCTTCCGGCGAAGGCATCGAACCCTTCTACGACCAGGACCTTCCCATGAAGGAGAAGGTTGAAAGCCAAGACTGGCTCGCCCATAGGTCCGAGCTGTGCTGGTCGGGGCGGCTGGTTGTGAAAGACGTCGACGGCAACGAGTTCCTCATGAAGGACCATCGTGACACGAACTGGTATTTCGTGGCCTCGTCCGGCGCGGTCAACGCCAATTTCTACGGCCCGCAATCCAAGCCCTATGTATATGAGGAGACGGTGGGCGCCGGAAACTCATACCACGTCGAAGGGGAGGGGTCGATCATTCCCCAGGCGGACGTGTTCTACGGCATCGAATCCGGAACAACCGATTACGTCACCGTGACCATGGGCGGAAACGACGTGGGGTTCGTCGACATCGTCACGACCGCTGCGATGAACGACATCCCTGTTCTAGAGCGCGGGAACCTGCGGGACAAGCTGGGGAACGTGTGGGGCGAGTTCTACAAGGACCAGGGTGTTCGCGACTACCTCAAACTCCTGTACGGGAACATCGCTTACGAGGCGGGGCCGCAGGCGAAGATCATCGTCGCAGGATATCCTGAGCTGATCTCGCGGGAAGGCAGCGGCTTTCTGTTCAGCGCGGAGGATGCGAAGCTCATCGACGACTCCGTCCAGGCCTTCAACGACGAGATCCAGAACCTGGTGGAAGAATGCCAGCAGGAGGACATGAACATCTATTTCGTGTCTGTTCAAGACGAATTCGCAGGTCATGAGGCTTACACGTCCGACGAGTACATCAATCGGGTAAAGATCAACGCGCAGCCGCAGGACCTGAAGCCTGAGGGTCCGAGCGCTTACTCCGTCCATCCGAACGATAAAGGCGCCGCTGCGTATGCCCGGTGCGTGCAGCGCATGATCGACGACATTCAAGAGTGCGAAGACAACGGCGTCGATCCGCGTACTCTGATGGGCGACAGCAAAGTGGACCCCAACGACGCGTCGAGCAGGCATGTCGTGTTGGCCCTGGATACGTCCGGCAGCATGGACGGCGAGCCTTTGAACGAGACGAAGACGGCCACGCGGGAATTCGCCAGCACCATTTTCAAGAGCGACGCCGACGTGTGCCTGGTGAGCTACGACAGCTCCGCGCGCAACGTGATCGACTCGACCGACAACGAGTACGCCCTGAAAGCCGCCGTTCGCGACCTGTCTGCGGGCGGAGGCACCAACATCGAGGACGCTTTGCGCGTGTCCTATGAGCGGCTTGAGGGCAGCGGATCGGACAAGCGGATCATCGTGCTGATGAGCGACGGTGAGGCCAACGAGGGCCTGGTCGGCGACGACCTGATCGCCTACGCGAACGAGATCAAGGACGACGGCGTGACCATCTACACGCTGGGATTCTTCCAGAGCGTGTCCGACAAGGCCGAATGCCAGCGCGTCATGGAGGGCATCGCCTCGCCCGGGTGCCACTACGAGGTGGACGACGCCTCGCAGCTGCGCTACTTCTTCGGGGACATCGGCGACGACATCAACGGCACGCGGTTCATCTACGTGCGCATAGCCTGCCCCGTCGACGTGCGCGTCAGCACTCCGGACGGTGTGCTGGACTCCAGCGACGACAACCTGAGTACCCGCGCCGATTTTGGATCGTTGACCTTTGAGGAGACCCGCGACGGTGATGGCGAGGCTGACGACGAAGAGGCCGAGGATCGCGTCAAGATCCTTCGTCTGAAAGAGGGCGAGCCTTACAACGTCGAGATCACGGGCACGGGGTCGGGCACGATGAACTGCACCGTCGGCTTCGAAGATGAGAACGGCGACTATGCTGACCTGCGGGAATTCGAAGACGTTCCCGTGAACCGCAACATGCAGGCCGACATGACCGCCGAGGTTTCCGACATCACGACCCTGAAGGTGGACGAAGACGGCGACGGCTCCTACGACGTGACCTATGCCGCCGAGGCGAACTCCACCGCCGAAATCATGGACAACTCCCGTGTCGGCTACTACACGGCCCTTGCCCTGTGCATAGCCGCCCTGGCAGCCGTTATCTTGGGCATCCTGTACACCGCCCATCGCGTGCGAACCATTCGCCGCTAAAGCAAGTGGTCGCCCGCCCGACCCCAGGCGGCGCAGCCCGCGCTTTGCCGAAGGCAACAGCGGGCGGCGGGACGGCCCTGTCCCGAGCAAGGCAGCGAAGGGCTGCGCTTTCGCGAAGCGAACAGCAGCCCGGCGGGACGGCCTTCGTTCGGGACTCCGCCCTGGAGCCCCGTTCCGACCCCAGGCGGCGCAGCCCGCGCTTTGCCGAAGGCAACAGCGGGCGGCGGGACGGCCCTGTCCCGAGCAAGGCAGCGAAGGGCTGCGCTTTCGCGAAGCGAACAGCAGCCCGGCGGGACGGCTACCCCAACCTGTTTCAACGGCGGTGAAGGTGGGGTGATGGCAAAGACAGCGAAAACGGGGGAAGGGCCCCAGATGACCCCGCCGCGGAAGCGTAGCGTACTGGCGTACGTGAGCTTCCGCGGAAGGGGCCAGATGGGGCCCTTCCGTCGTTTGCAGCGTCGGCTTGGTCTATGCTTCCTGACCGAACGTGTCCCTGTCAGGAGCAAAGCTTTGCATCGCCTCGATGGTGCGACCGAAGAGAGTGTCGAGGTCCCATCCCAACATCTCGGACCCCTTAGTAATCACCTCGCGGTCGCAGCCGGCAGCGAAGCTCTTGGTCTTGAACTTCTTGCGCAGCGACTTCACGTTGAAGTCCATCACGCTGTGGGACGGGCGCATGCGGACGCAAGCGCCGATCAGGCCGGACAGCTCGTCGCAGGCGAACAGGATCTTCTCCATCTGATGCTCGGGCTTGGGCAGCGACTCGTTGAAATCGGAGTTGTGGGACTGGATGCCGCGGATGAGCTCCTCGGAGCCGCCAGCCTCACGCAGGATGTCGGCAGCGTACACGGTGTGCAGCTCGGGTTCATCGTCATGCTCTTCCCAATCCAGGTCGTGCAGCATGCCGACGATGCCCCAGAACTCTTCGTTCTCGGGGTCGAACTCGCGGGCGAAATACTTCATGATGCCCTCGAGGGTTTCGCCGTGCTCGATGTGGAACGGATCCTTGTTATGCTCGTTGAGCAGCTCGAATGCGCGCTCGCGGGAAATGCCTGCGTCCAGCGTTGCCATGTTTGTCCTCTCTCGTTGCGGAAACGTCCAGACGATTGTAAGGAATCGAACGCGGCCGTGCCACCCCGCGAAGGGGAAATCCTTCGATTCGGCTTGGTCGTTTGGGCCGGCTGTCGGTTCGCCACTGTTAAAAAGGGGCGCCGGACGACCGACCCCCCTTTGCGTTACTCGGCGGGCTTTCCGCTGAAGTCGAGCCCCTGCGTAATCTCTTGTGCTTGGCTGACGTTGAACCCGGGCGCCAGCATGCGTTCAATGTTGCTGACGGCAAGGTCTTGGGAGTTGTCGAAAATGTCCCAGAAGCTGTCGGTGCGAACCTCGTCTACGTAGGGGTTCGTCCATGGCAGGTGGTCGCGGTTGTCGAAGTCGCTGTCGAGCGATGCGCGGTCGCGGTGCGCCATGGCCGCGTAGAAGGACTGGTTGCGACGCAACAGCTTGGTCTCGATGGCACCGACAGCGTGGTGGCGGACCTTGTCGGGGGAGTAGAACCCCTTCTGGGTCAGGCGAAAGCGACGCACGGCCTGGGTGAACAGATTATTAGGAATGTCCAGGTCATAGGTTTGCTTGATTGCGAACGACAGCATGTCGTCGATGATTGAAAGAGTGTGGTCGGAAGCCTTGAGAACCTCTTCGTAGGGCTTGTAGGTGCGGATGGTCTTGCCGGTTTTCGTATAGAGCACCATTTCGTCCCAGTCGCGTTCGATTTCCGCGTGGACGTCGCTTCCGTCGGCTTCGGTCAGGCCTTCGACGCCGGCGTTGCAGATGGCGTATTGCTGGGCGTAGACCAGCGGGTGCATGTTGGAATCCAACGTGTAGTGGCACATGAACCCGGCCGCATAGGCGCGGGCGATGTCACGGTCGTTGACCGGGCACAGTCCGACAGCGGCGGCCATGGATGCCAGGAGCTTCGACGGCGAGTCATGATGCATGCGGCTGCCCAGCTTCACAAAGTCGCGGGCGGATTTGTTCGCAAGAACGACCAGATAGAACAAGGGGTCGGGACCCTGGTTGCCGAGCAGGAACGCGTCACGGGCATCCTGTCCGTCGCCGAAGAACCCGCGGGCCTTGTCGTAGACGTCCTGTCCGAAGAAATCGTGGGTCAACACTGCCGGCATACGTACCTCCATACCGTTAGACGTTGATGAACGCAGCTATGGTACCATTTCAGCGGTCGGTGGATTGGAGGAAAACATGCACCGCAACCAAGCTGTATATTGGATCTCGCCCGTTGCCACCGTGGTGCTCCTCAGCGTTGTGTTCGTTCTGCCGATCCTGCTCGACGGCCGCGTAAGCGCGGATGTGCTCGAAACCATGCTGTGGGGCGGGTTCGGGTTCGGCTTCGCAACGGCCGTTGTCTCGGCTGTCGAGGCCATCGTCATGCAGGTGCGGGCGGGTCAGAACATCTTCGAGGTCATGGCGCTGCAGCGCCGCATCATGCTGTTCATGAAGCTGGGCCTGATTCCGTTCTTCCTGAACGGCGGGTTGCTGATTGCCGCGATGGTGCTCATAGCCGTGATTCCCGGCGTCATTCTGATCAGCATGGTAGCCGTGCCGGTCATGGTCGCCCTGGGGTGGCTCGTCATGATGAGCGGCTCGGTGTGGGCCATCTGCTACGTCGCCAACCTGCGCAGGTTCTACATCATATCCGCAGGCAGAATGACGTTCCATATCGTCATGCAATGCTGTTTCGTGCTGGATGTCATCGACGCCATCGCTTTGTTCTCCCAGGGAAAGCCGTGGGTGAGCCAGATGGGCATACCGCTGTCACGAATTTATCCGAGGTATCCGATCCGATAGTCCTCTTGCGCCCCTGAACTGGGGTACAATGCGTCCTGTTCGTGTTTACGCAGGGGGGTGTCCATGGCTTCGCAGAAGATGACCAAAGCCGAGAAAAGTTGGATCATGTACGACGTCGGCAATTCCGCCTTCGTCTTGCTCTCGACCGCGCTCATCCCCGTGTATTTCGGATCCATCGCAACGGGCAGCGTCGTGGTGGCCTGGGGCTATGCCGAAACGGTCGCGTCGTTGATCATTGCGCTGGCCATGCCGTTTTTGGGCAGCCTGGCCGACATGCGCGGCATGAAGAAGAAGTTCATCGTGGGCACGGTGGGAACTGGTGCGGTGGCGTGCATCGCCTTGGGATTCCCGACGAACGCCATGGTGTTCTTGGTGATGTACGTCATTGCGGCGGTCATGCTGAACTCGTCGATGGTGTTTTACGATGCGCTGCTGGTGGACGCAACCACCGAGGACCGCTACGACGAAGTGTCCAGCCACGGGTACGCCTGGGGATACGTGGGCAGCTGCATCCCGTTCATCATTTGCCTGGCCATCGTGCTGGGGCATGAGTCCATCGGCCTGAGCATGGGCGTGGCCATGAAGCTCGCCTTCGCCATCACGGCTGTCTGGTGGGTGGCCTTCACCGTTCCGCTGCTGCGCAACGTGGAGCAGACCCACTACAAGAGCCGCCCTGAGCGCATGATGGCCGACACCCTGAAAAGCCTGGTCGAAACCCTGAAGAACATCTGGGCCGACCGCTCGCTGCGCTTTTTCGTCATCGCGTACTTCTTCTACATCGACGGCGTGCACACCATCATCCGCATGTCCACGAGCTACGGCACCGACCTGGGCATCAGTTCCACGCAGCTGGTGTTGGCCCTGCTGGTCACCCAGTTCGTGGCGTTTCCGGCCGCCATTATCTACGGCCGTTTGGGCAAAAGGTTCGGCACGAAGAAGATGCTTTTGGTGGGCATCGCCGGCTACATGTTCATCACTCTGTTCGCGGCGCTGTTCCTGAAAACCGCCACGGAATTCTGGATTCTGGCCATCATGGTGGGCCTGTTCCAAGGCGGCATCCAGGCGCTGTCCCGCTCGGGCTTCGGCAAGCTCATCCCCAAGGACCACGCCAACGAGTACTACGGGTTTTTCGACATCTTCGGCAAATACGCCTCGGTCATGGGAACGTTTCTGGTCAGCACCATCACCATGCTGACCGGCGCGTCTAGCCTGGGCGTGTTTTCGCTGGTCATCCTGTTTGCCGTTGGGTTCGTCTGCATGATGCAGGTGGACGGTACCAGGGAAGGATAAGGCCTCCCGTTTCAGCCGTCGGGGCGTTCGCAACGTAACGGACGCATGACATGGGTGACGAAATGGCAGCGTTTCGCGCATTTGGCCGTTTCGTCCATTAGGATGGAGCCATACGAAAACACGTGAGGAGGCAGCTGTGGACGACAATCAAAGATTGACGCCTGATGAAGAAATCAAGGCATTGCGTGCGCGTCTTGAGGCTGCCGAAAAGCGCATTGAGGAGCTTTCCGCCGCGCGGGCCATGGCCGCGCCGCAGCCGGAAGCTCCCGTGGAAGAGGCGGCTCCGCCCGATCCGTTTGCCGCGTACCGCAAGAACACGCCGGTGTCCACGGTTCAATACCAGGACCACACCATCGACGTGCAGGCCTATATAGACTCGATCAACTCGCAGGCTCCGGCAACGCTTTCCGGATATGCGCCCAAGCCGGCAACGCCCCCTGAACCTCCGCGGCCGGCCCCTGCATACAACGCAACTGTCTTTGGCGCTTCGGCTGCAACCCAGCCTGTGCAGCCGGCTCAGCCGCAGGCCCAGCCCGCGCCGCAGCCTCAGCCTGTGCAACCGACGCAGCAGACCCAGGCTTCGCAGCACGGGGCATACCGTCCGCAGCAGTCGGCCTATCCGCACAACGCGTACGGCACGTATCAGCCCCAGCCCAGGCCTCCGATCCAGCCGCTGGCCCACCAGAAGGACCACGTGGCCGCGGGGTTGCTGGGCATCTTCCTGGGCGCGTTCGGCATCCACAAGTTCTATCTGGGATATCACCGCGCGGGATTCATCATGCTGGGCATCACGCTTTTGGGAAGCCTCATCTCGTTCGGCCTGGCGGGCGCGGTCGTGTGGGTCATCGGCGTTGTCGAAGGCATCATGTACCTGGTCAAACCGCAAATCGATTTCGAACGGGAATACGTGTTCAACAACAGGGAATGGTTCTGACGAGCCTCCCGCCGAAGAAGAAAAGCCATCGGGGCCGGGCATCCGGCCCTTTCTCATGCGTGTCGAAGGCACCTTTCGCCGAGGGTGGTACAACCAACGGAACCGGACGTGCGGTCCTTTTCGTCGGGCTGCATGCACCCAGCTTCGCTCGCGGGCGTCCTTGGAAGCGCGCAACCTCTGGCAGGTGCGGTGTGTTCTCTCATAAACTACGCAGCCGCACCCACCGGCGGACGCGCGGTTTCGTCATATGAAGACCGATAGGAGCGGCGGCGGTTCACGACAATCGGGAATGAATCTGCGATATGTGACCCGAATGACGCCGAATTAAGGTAAACTTGTGAAGACACTATTTGCCAGTCGTAGGGGGTACACCCCAGAAAGGGACGGTGGTTTTCATGGCAGCTCCTGAGACCCTTCATGTCCGCAACGTTGTGTTGGTCGGACAGGACGGTGCGGGCAAGACGTCACTGGCAGAGGCAATGCTCTACATTTCCGGCCAGACTCCGCGCATGGGCACTACGCATGATGGAAAGTCCTACATGGACTACGATCCCGAGGAGATCAAGCGCAAGTTCACGATGAGCACTTCCATCGCGCCCATCCCGTATAACGATTACAAGATCAATCTGCTGGACACGTCAGGCCATCCCGACTTCATCGGCGACACCCTGGCAACCATGCAGGCCGCCGAAATGGCCATGTTCGTCATCGACGCCGTGGCAGGCCCGCAGGTCATGACCACGCGCCTGTGGCATGAGGCCGAGAACATGCGCCTTTCCCGCTCCGTGTTCATCAACCACATCGACCGCGAGAACGCGAACTTCGACGTCATCATGGCTCAGCTGCACGCTCGCTTCGGCAGCCGTCTGGGCGCGGTCACCATTCCTATCGGCGTCGACCGCGACTTCCGCGGCGTCATCGATGTCCTGCGCATGAAGGCGCACTACATCGACGGCAACAACGACCGCATCGAAGACATTCCCGCAGAGTACGCCGACGTGGCGCAGGCCGCCCGCGACAAGCTCTGCGACTTGGTCGCCGAGGCCGACGACGAACTGATGATGAAATATCTCGATGGTGAAGAGCAGCTGACCCAGGAAGAGCTGGAGGGCCTGTTCGACAAGGCAATCGCCCAGGAGCTCTTCATCCCCGTGTTCGTGGGCTCCACCATCGTGCTGCAGGGCATCAAGTCCCTTATGGACGACATCTGCACCTACTTCCCGCATCCCACGGCCCACGGCCCCATCGCCCTGGCCGACGGCGGCGAGATCCTCGTGACCAAGGAAGACCAGCAGCCCGCAGGCTTCGTCTTCAAGACCCTGGCCGACCCCTTCGTCGGGCGTCTGAGCTTCGTCAAGGTCATCTCCGGCACCTTCGCACCCGGTGTCGAAGTGGTCAATTCCCGCACGCGCAAGAAGGACCGCATCGGCCACGTGTACATCATGAAGGGTAAGGAGACTCAGGACGTCAAGAGCGCATTCGCAGGCGACATCATCGTGCTGCCGAAGCTTGACGACGCACGCACCGGCGACACGCTGTCCCATACCGGCGACATCGAAATCGCTCCGCTGCCCTTCCCCGAGCCGCTGTACCCCATCGCCATCGAAGCCAAGGACAAGAAGGAAGAGAGCAAACTCGGCACCTTCCTGTCCCGCCTGACCGACACCGACCCCACCGTCCGCGTCGAGCGTCTTGAGGAAACCCACCAGACGGTCATCACCACCATGGGCGAGGCCCAGGTCCAGACCATCCTCAACCGTCTGAAGGAACAGGCCAACATCGAAGTCGACGTGCTGCCCGTCCGCATCCCGTATCGCGAGACCATCACGAAGACCGCCGAGGCCCAGGGTCGCCACAAGAAGCAGACCGGCGGCTCCGGCCAGTTCGGCGACTGCTGGCTGCGTCTCGAGCCCAATCCGGGCAAAGGCTACGAGTTCCTCGACGCCATCAAGGGCGGCGCCATCCCCGGCGGCCTGGTCCCCGCTGTTGACAAGGGCGTTCAGGACGCCATGGCCGAAGGCTTCCTGGCCGGTTATCCGATGCAGGACATCAAGTGCACCGTGTACGATGGCTCTTATCACCCGGTCGACTCCAACGAAATGGCGTTCAAGACTGCAGCCCGCATCGGCTTCCGCGCCGCATGCGAGAAGGCCGCCCCGGTCATCCTCGAGCCCATGGTGAACATGAACGTCACCGTTCCCGAAGAGTTCGCGGGCTCCGTCATGGGCGACGTGGCAACCCGTCGCGGCCGCATCGTAGGCACCGACTCCAACGACGCAGGCGACACCATCATCATGGTTCGCGTTCCTTACGCCGAGGTCATCACCTACGCCAAGGACCTGCGAAGCCTGTCCCGCGGCACCGGCTCCTACACCATCGAGCATGATGGCTACGAGCAGGCTCCGTACGACGTCCAGCAGAAGCTGGTCGAAGAGTACCAGGCAAGCCGCAACAACTAAGTTCCGAACGGAACTCCAGAAGGGCCCCTTCGGGGGCCCTTTTGTGTCAGTAGGGACGTTTCCTTTTGACACAAAAATGTGTCACTGGGGACAGATTCAGGCGGCGGCACCCATCTGCTCCGATTTCGCAAGCACGCGCCCCATACGGGCCGCACTACGTCGACCGGGCTTTGCCGTGCGAAAAAACGGCCCCGCTCAGCAGGGCCAAAAACTCGTTTATTTCGTGCCGGTGTGGATGGCGACGATGCCTCCGGCGTAGTTCTTCCAGGTCACGTCCTTGAACCCGGCGTCGCGAAGCATCTGGGCGTATTCCTCCTGAGGAGGGAAGGCCCGAATGGAGTCGGCCAGATACACGAAGCTAGGGCGGTCCTTCGTGAACAGCCAGCCCCAGAACGGAATCATCACCTTCAAATATATATGGTACAGGCCGCGCCAAACCGGATTCGGAGGGGTGGAGAACTCGAGGCATGCAAAGGTGCCGCTCGGCTTAAGCACGCGGTGCACCTCGGAAAGCGCCTTCATTCGGTCCGGAATGTTCCGGATGCCGTAAGCCATGGTCACCGCGTCGTAAGAGCAGTCGTCGTAGGGCACGTCCTGCGCGTCCACAACCTCGAAATCGAAGGGGACGCCGTTGTTTTCGCCCATCTGGTAGCGTTTTTTGGCCACCGCGAGCATCTCGGGAACGAAATCCGTCAGCTGCACGTGCGCGGGCTTGCGGCGCTGGGCTGCCATGTACGACACGTCGCCCGTTCCGCCGGCCAAATCGAGCAGGTCCGATTCCGCCGCCAGGTTCGCAGCATCGACCGTCGCTCGCAGCCAGCCTTTGTACAGCCCGAAGCTCGACACGGCGTTGAACTTCTTGTACTGCTCGGCGATGGCGCCGAAAATGTGCTGAACTCGTTCCTCGGAAACCTCCGCCGGCGCATCCTCTCCGGTTGCGGTGTCCACTACATGGTGCTCTTCGCTCATAGCCGCTCTTATCTACGTACCTGAATATATAATCGTGGCGGATTTCGTGCCGTCTATGCGTTTTGACGCAACTCAGAAGTATAGCCGAATCTTCTTGCGCTAGAATGGCCGCATGATTATTACAGCAGAACACATCATCCCCGTCACTTCCGATCCCATCGAGGACGGTGCCATTCTGGTTAAGGACGGACGAATTGCCGAAATCGGCAGCGCCCAGCGCCTGAAGGCCCGTAATCCGGAGGAGGAAGTGAAGGACTTCGGCAGGGCGGCTCTCATGCCCGGCCTTGTCGACCTCCATACCCATATGGAGTACACCGTGCTTCGCGGCATCGTCCACGACGTCCCTTACGGCGAGTGGCTGGCCGAGGAGCATCGCAAAGCCGACATGCTCACTTGGGACGATCGGTATGATTCCGCCCTCCTCGGCGGAATGGAGATGATCTCCGGCGGCATCACCACCATTGCGGAGTTCACCGGCTCCGGCGCTTCTTGTGAGGCGTTGCAGGACCTGGGCCTTCGCTCCTTCGTATATCGCTCCGTCGGTGCGCAGGAGAAGGCGGCCGTCCAGCCGGCTATCGACGCTGCGCTGGCGGACATCCGCAAATGGCGTGAGAAGGTCGACCCCGACCGCACCGTCGTCGGTATCGCACCCAAGGCGCTGCATGCATGCCACCCCACCATCTACCGCAAGGTCAACGAGGTGGCAGAGGCCGAAGGCATTCCTGTCGCCATGCATATCGCCGGCAGTTATGAGGAGTACAACTACGTCATGAGGGGCACCATGCCCCTGTCGGTTCGCGGCATCACTCGTACGAACGACAACCTGACCGACCGCCCGATGTGGTTGCCCACCGGCGTGACGCCTGTGAACTACGCACTCAACTGGGATGCGTTCAACAGCGACGACGTGCTGGCCGTGCATTGCGTGCATGTGAACGAAGACGACATCGCCCGTCTGAAGGAATATGACGTGGCCGTTGCCATCAGCACCCGCTGCAACGCCCAGCTCGGCATGGGCTTGGCGCCGCTGCCCGAACTGCTCCGCGCCGGTTTGCGCGTCGGTTTGGGAACGGACTCGCCGGCCGCCATCGACTCGGCGGACATGTTCATGGAGATGCGCCTCGGCATGCTCATCCATCGTGCCGTCGACCGCAACAGCTTCCTGAGCGCATCCACCATGCTTGAGCTCGCCACCTTGGGCGGCGCCCGCGCACTGCGTATGGAAAACGAGATCGGCAGTCTGGAAGTCGGCAAGCGTGCGGACATCATTGCCGTGGACCTGGCAAGCTCGCGACAGACCCCGCTGGTCGATCCCGTAACGGCGGTCGTTACCAGCGCTTCGGCATCAGACGTCATTTTCACTATGGTGCAGGGCAAGGTGTTGTACGATCGCGGCAAGTACTCGGGCCATGTGGATCGAGACGAAGCCATGCGTAGCGCAATCCGTATTCGTAGAAGGTTGAGGGACTAACCTTATGGCAAAACAGAAGATGACGGCCAAGCAAAGGGCCGCCAAGATCGAAGCGGCCCAGCGCCGCGAAGAGGCCGCGCGCAAGAAGAAGGAAGCCGCTGAGCGCACCAAGAAGATATTCACTGTCGTCGTGTGCATTATCCTGGTTCTTGCTCTTGGCATTCCTACCATCGCCATTATGGCTATGGGCGGAGCGTAAGACTCTTACCTATATAGATAGAAGCGGCGTCGGGTTTCCGGCGCCGCTTCTTTATGCATACGTATCATAGCGAAAACCGTCCAAAACCGGAATTTGTTGGAAATGAGAATGGAATGTGAACGCGCAACAAACGCTCGACCTGGATTTGTGGAGACGGACGCCGCCCGAAGGGCCGGATCCGGCCGATTTCCGAGAAATCCCTTGACTCGGGCGGGGGAGGCGCGTAATATATTCACTCGCGCCGCGGGGCGGTACGACCGCCGCGGGCGACGCCGGGGCCGAAAGGCCCGGGGGCACCTTGAAAACCGGATACTGTGACGCAAGCGAATTCAAGCGAATCTTTGATCAATTTTGTACAGACTAACAACCTAGTCTTTCCTTTGGAACATGCAAACGAAGACAGGCCAGTCGAACGGAGAACCGGACAGAACGCAGGGCGGGGGCCGGAAGGCCCCGCCTCTACATTCAAACGGAGAGTTTGATCCTGGCTCAGGATGAACGCTGGCGGCGCGCCTAACACATGCAAGTCGAACGATTAAACCGCCCTCGGGCGGACATACAGTGGCGAACGGGTGAGTAACACGTGACCAACCCGCCCCCTCCTCCGGGACAACCTCGGGAAACCGTGGCTAATACCGGATACTCCGGCAGCAGCGCATGCTGCGGCCGGGAAAGCCCAGACGGGAGGGGATGGGGTCGCGGCCCATCAGGTAGACGGCGGGGCAACGGCCCGCCGTGCCGACGACGGGTAGCCGGGCTGAGAGGCTGATCGGCCACATTGGGACTGAGACACGGCCCAGACTCCTACGGGAGGCAGCAGTGGGGAATCTTGCGCAATGGGGGGAACCCTGACGCAGCGACGCCGCGTGCGGGACGAAGGCCTTCGGGTCGTAAACCGCTTTCAGCAGGGAAGAAACATGACGGTACCTGCAGAAGAAGCTCCGGCTAACTACGTGCCAGCAGCCGCGGTAATACGTAGGGAGCGAGCGTTATCCGGATTCATTGGGCGTAAAGCGCGCGCAGGCGGCCGGCCAAGCGGGCCTCGTCGAAGCCGTGGGCTCAACCCGCGGAAGCGACCCGAACTGGCCGGCTCGAGTGAGGTAGGGGAGGATGGAATTCCCGGTGTAGCGGTGGAATGCGCAGATATCGGGAGGAACACCGACGGCGAAGGCAGTCCTCTGGGCCTTCACTGACGCTGAGGCGCGAAAGCTGGGGGAGCGAACAGGATTAGATACCCTGGTAGTCCCAGCCGTAAACGATGGGCGCTAGGTGTGGGGGGCCGGACCCCCCGTGCCGCAGCCAACGCATTAAGCGCCCCGCCTGGGGAGTACGGCCGCAAGGCTAAAACTCAAAGGAATTGACGGGGGCCCGCACAAGCAGCGGAGCATGTGGCTTAATTCGAAGCAACGCGAAGAACCTTACCAGGGCTTGACATGCAGGTGAAGCGGCGGAAACGCCGTGGCCTGACCGGAGCCTGCACAGGTGGTGCATGGCTGTCGTCAGCTCGTGTCGTGAGATGTTGGGTTAAGTCCCGCAACGAGCGCAACCCCTGCCGCATGTTGCCAGCATCAAGTTGGGGACTCATGCGGGACCGCCGGCGCCAAGCCGGAGGAAGGCGGGGACGACGTCAAGTCATCATGCCCCTCATGCCCTGGGCTGCACACGTGCTACAATGGCCGGCACAGCGGGCTGCGACGCAGCGATGCGGAGCGAATCCCTCAAAGCCGGCCCCAGTTCGGATCGGAGGCTGCAACCCGCCTCCGTGAAGCCGGAGTTGCTAGTAATCGCGGATCAGCACGCCGCGGTGAATGCGTTCCCGGGCCTTGTACACACCGCCCGTCACACCACCCGAGTCGTCTGCACCCGAAGCCGCCGGCCGAACCCGTTAAGGGGCGGAGGCGTCGAAGGTGTGGAGGGTGAGGGGGGTGAAGTCGTAACAAGGTAGCCGTACGGGAACGTGCGGCTGGATCACCTCCTTTCTAGGGAGAGCCCAAGCTCGAACATAGAGAGCGATTCCGCGCGCCGGAGGGGATGCGTTTCTCCGTGCCCCCGGCCGGCACCCGCTTGGATGCGCCTTGCGCGCAGCGTCCGGTTTTCAGGGTCGCCCCCGAGAAGGCGGGCACCTTGAAAGTCGCATAGCGTTGATTTTTCCGAAAATCATGCGAAACATCATCAGTTCTTGACTGCAAAGTATAAGGACCTGCGGATGTTCGCATCTTTCAGAAGCGAATCTAGATCAATTTTCCGATCGAAACGAACAACTTGTTCTATCCGTAACACATTGAATCGTTACATGCGTGCGGGCCGGGGCCATGCGGCCCCGGCGCGAGAAGATACCAAGGGCGCACGGCGGATGCCTTGGCATCGGAAGGCGAAGAAGGACGCGGCAAGCTGCGATAAGCCGGGGGGAGGCGCAAACGGCCTGAGATCCCCGGATCTCCGAATGGGGGAACCCGCCCGGGGCCATGCCCGGGCACGGCCGCCTGAACACATAGGGCGGCCGGGCCAACCCGGGGAACCGAAACATCCAAGTACCCGGAGGAAGAGAAATCAACCGAGAATCCGCGAGTAGCGGCGAGCGAAAGCGGACGAGCCCAAACCCGGCAGAGCGTCAAAGTCTGAGGACGTTGCCTGCCGGGGGTTGCGGGGCGCGCCAAGGGAGGGCCTCAGCCCCCCCGCGCAGTCACAAAGGGGCGGCGGAGCGGAACGGCCTGGGAAGGCCGGCGGAACAGGGTGAGAGCCCCGTACGCGAACCGACGCCCCCTGCGCGAGCGCGTCCCCGAGTAGGGCCGGGCACGTGAAACCCGGTCCGAAGCAGGGGGGACCACCCTCCAAGGCTAAACACTCTCCGATGACCGATAGCGAACCAGTACCGTGAGGGAAAGGTGAAAAGCACCCCGAGAGGGGAGTGAAACAGCACCTGAAACCGTGCGCCTGCAAGCAGTCGGAGCACCCATGCGGTGTGACGGCGTGCCTTTTGTAGAATGAGCCTGCGAGTTGCGGCGTGCGGCGAGGCCAAGCGTTTGGCGAGCCGCAGCGAAAGCGAGTCTGAACAGGGCGACGATCCAGTCGCATGCCGCAGACGCGAAGCCGGGTGATCTATCCATGGGCAGGCTGAAGCGCGGGTAAGACCGCGTGGAGGGCCGAACCCACTTCGGTTGAAAACGGAGGGGATGACCTGTGGATAGGGGTGAAAGGCCAATCAAACCCGGAGATATCTCGTTCTCCCCGAAATAGCTTTAGGGCTAGCCTCGGCAAATGTGGATGGCGGAGGTAGGGCGCTGGACCGTCTAGGGGGCCTCACAGCCTACCGAAACGGACCAAACTGCGAATGCCGCCATCGTCAGGCCGGGAGTCAGGCCGTGCGGGCTAAGCCGCGCGGCCGAGAGGGAAACAGCCCAGACCGCCCGCTAAGGCCCCCAAATCCGTGCTGAGTGGCAAAGGATGTGCGTTTGCCTAGACAACCAGGATGTTGGCTTAGAAGCAGCCATGCATTCAAAGAGTGCGTAACAGCTCACTGGTCGAGTGGACATGCGCCGACAATACACGGGGCTAAGCACGGTGCCGAAGCGGCGGGACGGACCTTTACGGCCCGTCGGTAGGGGAGCTTTCCCGGCAGGGGCGAAGCTCGGGGGAAACCCCGGGTGGACCGCCGGGAAGTGAGAATGCAGGCATGAGTAACGAGAGCAGCGCGGGAAACGCTGCCGCCGAAAGCCCAAGGTTTCCTGGGCGAGGCTAATCCCCCCAGGGTCAGTCGGGGGCTAAGGCGAGGCCGGAAGGCGTAGCCGATGCGCAACAGGCTGACATTCCTGTACCGCCTTCGGGGCGATACCACCGACGGGGCGACGGAGAAGGGCAGCCGGGCGGGGTTCTGGACGTCCCCGTGAAAGCGCGTAGGGAGCGCGGCAGGCAAATCCGCCGCGCACGCATCCCGAGACGCGAGACGAAGCCGTTCTGGCGAAGCCGGTCATCCCATGCTCCCGAGAAAAACCCCTAGGGAGGCCCGAGGGCGCCCGTACCAAAACCGACACAGGCGGGCGGGTAGAGAATACCGAGGCGATCGGGAGAACCATGGTCAAGGAACTCGGCATAATCGCCCCGTAACTTCGGGAGAAGGGGCGCCCCTGGCGGTGGAGGGACTCGCTCCCCGAGCCGCCGGGGGCCGCAGCGAAGAGGCCCAAGCGACTGTTTACCAAAAACACAGGACTCTGCCAAGCCGCAAGGCGACGTATAGGGTCTGACGCCTGCCCGGTGCCGGAAGGTCACGCGGATGGGTTAGCCGCAAGGCGAAGCCCTGAAGCCAAGCCCCGGTAAACGGCGGCCGTAACTATAACGGTCCTAAGGTAGCGAAATTCCTTGTCGGGTAAGTTCCGACCTGCACGAATGGCGTAACGACTTGGGCGCTGTCTCGACCATGGACCCGGTGAAATTGTACTATTCGTGAAGATGCGAATTACCCGCGGAAGGACGGAAAGACCCCGTGAACCTTCACTGCAGCTTGGCATTGGCTGTTGGTTCGGCGCGTAGAGGATAGGCAGGAGACCGCGAAGCGGGGGCGCAAGCCCCCGTGGAGTCGCCCTTGGAATACTGCCCCCGCCGCTCCGGCAGCCTAACGCGCGGCCGTCATCCGGCGCGCGGACCGTGCCAGGTGGGTAGTTTGACTGGGGCGGTCGCCTCCTAAAAGGTAACGGAGGCGCGCGCAAGGTCCGCTCAGGACGGTCGGCAACCGTCTGCAGAGCGCAAGAGCACAAGCGGGCCTGACTGCGAGACGCACATGTCGAGCAGGGACGAAAGTCGGTTCTAGTGATCCGGCGGCCCCACGTGGGAGGGCCGTCGCTCAACGGATAAAAGGTACTCCGGGGATAACAGGCTGATCTTGCCCAAGAGTCCACATCGACGGCAAGGTTTGGCACCTCGATGTCGGCTCATCGCATCCTGGGGCTGTAGTCGGTCCCAAGGGTATGGCTGTTCGCCATTCAAAGCGGTACGCGAGCTGGGTTCAGAACGTCGTGAGACAGTTCGGTCCCTATCCTCCGCGGGCGCAGGAGAACTGAGGGGAGCCGCCCCTAGTACGAGAGGACCGGGGCGGACGCACCTCTGGTGTACCGGTTGTCGACCAACGGCACCGCCGGGTGGCCACGTGCGGACGGGATAACCGCTGAAGGCATCTAAGCGGGAAGCCTCCCCCGAGATGAGTTCTCCCTTCGGTAAGGGCCCTGGAAGACCACCAGGTCGATAGGCCGCAGCTGCAAGCACGGCGACGTGTTCAGGCGAGCGGCACTAATAGCCCGAGCTCTTCACGCGCGGACCCCGCGAGGGGGCCCGCACGGCATGGGATGCGAACAGGTTGGAAGGATTCGGAGCGACGCTATGCGGCCCTCAGGGCGCCTGTCTCGAAGAGCGCCCCTCGCGAGCGCGGCCACGGAGGCGGGGATCACCCGACCCCATTCCGAACTCGGCAGTTAAGCCCGCCATCGCCGAAAGTACTGCGGAGGAAGTCCGTGGGAGGATAGGACGCCGCGCTCGCGAGGGGCACTTTTGCCTTTAAAAGGAGATTTCCAACAAAGGAAATCTCCTTTTTGTTTTATGTTCATGCCGTTTGTTTGGCCTTGCCTCGTTCACAGCGTTTATGACGGAATATCACTAAAAGTGGGGTAGAATACGTCATGTACGACTTTTGAGAGGGGTATTGTTTCATGAGCAACCTCCGGACGCAGGAAGTCGAAATGCTGCTTGAGGTCCTGTCGGCAATGGACGACAAAGACCAACTGTATGCGTTAATCGAGGACCTGTTCACCATCCGCGAAATCAAAGAGACTTCGCAGAGGCTTTCAGTGGCGCAATTGCTCAGCCAAGGAAAACCCTACACTGCCATTGCGGAAATCACCGGCGCTTCCGCTACTACTATTGCACGCGTATCAAAGGCGCTCAACTACGGGAGCGGAGGATATCGGCTTGCCTTGGATGTTCTGAATGGAAAAGGTTCACAAGGAGACGAGCCTGACGCAGAATAGCAGCTTCCATTCGAATGGCCCTTCGGGGCCATTTCTTGTATATGGAGCCAATTGTGGTACTATCGGTTAACGCATTGCTTGATACGTCTAGGGAGGGCCAGGCTTCGGTCTGGCAATATGAGGCAATATGGGGAAGCTATTCATACCGTCGCCTGCCATTTCTTTTGTGGGCAGACATAATTCGGGTAAAACAACGCTTTTGGAGAAGGTCATTGCGGAGCTGGTGAACCGCGGTGTCAACGTGGGCTCTCTCAAGCATCACGGCCATTCCGATTTCGAAATAGACTATCCTGGCAAGGATTCGTACCGCCATCGGGCTGCGGGTTCGCGGGACGTGGTTGTCGTCTCGCCGAAGCGTATGGCCCGTATA
Organism: Slackia heliotrinireducens DSM 20476; assembly: GCF_000023885.1. NCBI lineage: Bacteria > Bacillati > Actinomycetota > Coriobacteriia > Eggerthellales > Eggerthellaceae > Slackia > Slackia heliotrinireducens. The sequence continues at coordinate 195,951 of NC_013165.1, forward strand.
ACCGAACTGGATGAAGAGCCTGATTGCCTCGACATCCTGAAGACCATGCCAGGCCACGACATTGTTATCGTCGAGGGGTTCCGCCAAAGCGGCCTGGACGTGATCGAGGTCATGCGCGACGGGAACGAACGAGACCATGCGGCAGCAGACGAGTTCTGCGAGCTTGCCACCGTGCGCGGAGGGTCGCCTCATGCGGTGGTTTCCGACATGCCCAGGGTACATGCGGCTGCTGTCAAACACGGCATCCCTTGTTTCGGGCTGGAGGATATAAAGGAGATCGTAGATTTCCTCATGGTATGGTACGTGCGGCCCAAGCTGACCGTTGTGGTCCAGGCGGGCGGTGAGTCCCGTCGGATGGGACAGAGCAAGGCCTGCGTTCCGTTTTTGGGCGAGCCGCTGCTCAAGCGTATCGTCCAGCGCGTTTCTCCTGCGGCAGACGAACTCATCATCACCACGAACGAGCCCGAACGGCTGACGTTCCTCGACGAGGTGGACCTGCCGGTCCGTCCGCGTCTGGTAACCGACTTCTACGATACGCGTGGCGCTCTGCGCGGCGTATATACGGCGCTGCAGGCTGCACAGACGCCTCTGGTGGCCCTTGTCGCCTGCGACATGGTGTTCGCGTCGGCGCCATTGATTGTCGCGGAGGCCCAGGTGGCTCACGAGGAGCGTGTCGAAGCGGTCGTTCCTGTAACCAAATTCGGCTACGAGCCGTTCCATGCGGTGTATCGCCGTGACGAGTGCTTGAAGGCGGCTGCGGCTGCATTGGAGAAAGGCTCGGCATCGGCGACCAGCATGTTCGAATACGTACGCCTGCGCGGTTTCACGAGGGACGAGGTGCGTTCTGCAGTGCCTGCCGGCGGATGCTTCGTGAATGTGAACACGCCCGAAGAGCTGCATCGCGTCGAACAAGGCATCCTCGACGACGGCGACAAATAGAAACATGAAAAAGGCCCGCTCATGCGGGCCTTCGACATGCGGATGGCTTTCTAGTTCTTCTCGAAGATTTCCGCCAGGCGTTTTTCGGCGAACGCCTGGACGTCTGCGCTGAGGGCATCGTAGGCGTCCAACAGCTTAACGGCCTCGTCGGTCAACGTCGAGCCGCGGGCGCCGTCGCGGTTCAGCAGCATGAATCCGAGGCTCTCTTCAGTCTCCTTGATGATGCGCCACGCCTTGCTGTAAGCCATATGCATGTTCTTGGCGGCGCGGTTCAGCGATCCGGTGTTGCGCACGCCGCGGCAGAGAGCTGCAATGCCCGGCCCGTATGCGAAGTTGCCCTTTTCGGTCTGCAGGCTGATCCGAACGTCGGGCGTGATGGTGTTGAATGCGGTCATGACCCACCTCTGTCCTGTCATGCTTTATTACCCCTGCGCACATACTACCTTAAATCGCTATAGTCTTGGTTCGCTAGAAAGCAAAAACAGAAATATCAGCAATACAACGAAGTACGAAACGTGACAAAACGTGACGAAACATGATATACAAATGAGAATATAGATTATTGACAACATATATACACAAGAATAAAATCAAACTAACGTGCTAGGGTTTCTTACGCACGTTCTCTATTGTTGACCATAGGAGGGTATCATGAAGAAATGGAAGGTTGCGCTTGCCAGTACCATGGCGGTTGCGCTTATCGCTGCCTTCGGCCTGTTCGGCTGCTCCGGCGGCACCGAAGAAGCCGAGCAGAGTGCTGAGGAAACGACTGAGGCGACCGAGCCGGCCGCCGAAGAGACTGAAGGCGAAGCCGAAGAAGCCGTCGAGGCCGAGCCTGTCCAGCTGCAGATTTTTGCGGCAAACTCCCTGGAGAAGTGCCTTCCTGAAGTCCAGGCCCTCTACACCGAGCAGAATCCGAACGTCACCTTCGCCGACACCCAGTTCAAGTCTTCCGGCGACCTTGTGAGCCAGCTTTCCGGCGGAGCTACTGCTGACCTGTTCATCTCCGCTTCTTCCGGTAAGATGGACACGGCCGTCGAAGACGGCACCGTTGACGAGGCCACCCGCGTCGACATGTTCCTGAACGACCTGGTCGTGTGTGCCGCCGCCGACAGCGACATCACCATCGCGGGTCTTGAGGACCTGGGCACCGACGCCATCGCCAGCTTCGCCATCGGTGAGCCCAATGCTGTGCCCGCCGGCAAGTACGCCGTTCAGTCCCTCGAGACCGCCGGCCTGTGCACCATCAACACCGACGCCGACGGCGTCATGACCATCGACTGGGACGCCTCCGTTGCCGATAAGGTCAACGCCGGCGCCGACAAGGTGGGCACCGTCGCATCTTACGTGAGCGAAGGCCAGGTCGAACTCGGTTTCGTGTACACCTCGGACATCTACCGCTATGACGGCATCCAGGCCATCTACACCGTTCCTGCCGATGCCCATTCCGCCATCGTGTACCCCGGCGCCGTTTGCACCACGTCCACCAACGCCGAAGTGGCTCAAGATTTCTTGAACTTCTGCCTTACCGATCCCGCTGCCCAGGCGATCTTCGCCGAGTACGGCTTCGAGCTGGCCGCATAACCTCTATCGGTTTTGGTCGATACGGATACGTACTGAAAAAGGCGTCGGCTGCGATATGCGCGGCCGACGCCTTCTGTAATGGGATACAATGCCTGAAGGCACAGCAAGGCCACAGGGGGGACTCATGGATCGACGCATACGAATACTGATGATCGCATGCGCATGTGCGTTCGCATGCGTCTTTGGTGCCGGTGCGGCCTTTGCAGACGATGCGACGGCGGTCGACGGACAGGGCAACGCCTTGGAATCGTCCGATGCGGCTGCCGATGCCGACGGGACGGTCGCCGTCTCCGACGGGACGGTCGCCGTCTCCGAAGAGACCGATGCGGGCATTCTGGATACCTGCGATTTCGGGATGAGCAGCTTCAAGCGTCTGGCTCGCGGCACCAACCGCGGCGTCGACGACGTGTATTACGGGTACCGCTTCACCATGGCTGGACAGAATGCCTTCGCCGCAGTGGTCACAGATGCGTACATGATCGTGTACATTCCCGAAGATGTCCTTACTGAACTGGGCAAAGACATACATGATCCCGAGTTCCAAACGGATTTTCTCAGTACGTTGACGGCGCTGGACAAAGCCGCATCCAAGGGCGGTCAGCCCCTTGCCAAGATGTCGTCGACCACGTATTTCACGACGTCTGACACGGTTGTCGTGGGCGAATACACCTACCGCTTCGGCATCGAGATCGAAGAGGGTTACTATTACGCCACCTGCACGTTGGAAGGCTCCGAGGACGGATCCGGCGGCGCGCTGTTCTTCGATACGGGCATCCTGGGCGCGGCCGATTCCACCGTGGTTAAAGAGAAGGCCACGGGATTCGCGGCGCTGGTGCAGTTCTTCCAGAAGCTGGACTGGTCGCCGCTGTGGGTGTCGTTGCGCACCACCGGCGTGGCCATCGTCGTCATCTTCCTGCTGGGTCTTCTGGCCGCTTGGGGAACCGTCCGTATGGACGACCGTTTCAAGGGCGTTGTGGACACGGTGTTCACCATCCCCATGGTGCTGCCGCCGACGGTGTGCGGCTTTCTGTTGCTGCTGCTGTTCGGAACCTCTACCCCTGTTGGGCGCTGGTTTATCGCGCACGGTCTGGACCTGGTGTTCACCTGGCCTGCAGCCGTTATAGCTTGCATCGTGGTGGGCTTCCCCATGATGTATCGCACGGCCCGCGGTGCCTTCGAGAACCTGGATGCGGCCATGCTGGACGCCGCCCGCACCCTGGGTTGGAGCGAAACGAAGATCTTCTCGCGGCTCATGCTGCCCTTGGCCTGGCCCTCCATCGCGGCCGGCACCGTGCTCGCCTTCGCTCGCGCGATGGGCGAATTCGGGTGCACGCTGTTCTTCGCAGGCAATTACGCGGGCGTCACGCAAACCATACCCATCGCCATCTACTTCGACTGGATGGGCGGCAAAACCGATGTGGCCATCTTCTGGGTCATCGTTGTCATCCTGATTTCGTTTTTGGTGATCCTGTTCATCAATATCTACTCTTCGCGCACGCAGCGCTTCAAGCGCAAGGAGGTGACGGACGATGAGCCTGCACATTGATATCAAGAAGAAGCTTGCGCAGTTCACGTTGGAGGTGGCCTTCGACGCCGAAGCCGAGACCATCGGTTTTTTAGGTGCCAGCGGCTGCGGTAAATCCATGACGCTGCGCTGCATCGCAGGTGTCGAAACACCTGATGAGGGTGTCATCGTAGTGAACGGCAAAACGTATTACGACTCGTCTGCCCGCATCAACCTGTCAGCCCAGAAGCGCAAGACGGCGCTGCTGTTCCAGAACTTTCAGCTGTTCCCTAACCTGACGGTGGAGAAGAACATCGCCGCCGGCATCGACCGGTCCGTGTCCGCCGCCGACCGCAAGGCCATGATCGAACAACAGCTGGAGCGGTTCTCCTTGGAAGGCATGGGCAAGCGCTACCCGTTCAATCTGTCCGGCGGCCAGCAGCAGCGCGTGGCGTTGGCCCGCATGCTTGCAGCGCAGCCCGACATCCTTATGCTGGACGAGCCCTTCTCGGCGTTGGATTCGCACCTCAAAAGCGAGCTCGAGCAGAACCTGTTGGGCCTATTCGAAAGCTACGAGGGAACCATCCTCTACGTCAGCCACGACATCGACGAGGCGTTCCGTTTCTGCGATCGCATTGCCGTGGTTGAAGACGGCCACATCAACGAGCTCTCGCCAAAGCAGGATATCGTCGACCGCCCGCAGTCCTTGGCGACCATCAAACTGTCGGGGTGCAAGAACACGACGCAGGCCCAGAAGGTCGACGACCACATGGTGCATCTGCCCGTGTGGGGCATCGACGTTATGTGCGATAGCGTCGTGCCTGATGACGTCAAGTATTTCGGGGTGCGCGCCTTCATGTTGCAGCGGGTTGACGGACCCGGCCCGAACACGTACCGCGTGCGGGCCGACCGCGTGAGCGACTCCCGGTTCGAGCGCACGGTGATGGTCACGTTCTTGGACGGGTGCGGCGCGAACGTTTCGCTGGAGGAGGCGTCCCGCGAAGAGACAGGCCAGTTCTCCCGTACGCACATGCAGTGGAAAGTCGACAAGCTGGCTATGGACGGCAATTCCATTCCCGACCGCGGCGACGAGTTTTACATTCGGATACCGACTGAAAAAACGTATGTGACAACTCGTTAAGAGTGAGGTAGCATAGTACCCCAACAAGAATAATAGGACGCTGCAACGGAAACGCGAGATTTCCGTTGCGCGCCTTGAAATAGTCGGGAGGGTACACGTGAAGGATTCGCACGGGCGAGTCATAGACTACCTGCGGATATCGCTGACGGATCGCTGCAACCTGCGGTGCCGCTACTGCATGCCCGAAGAGGGCGTGTCCGCACTTTCCCACGAAGACATTCTGTCGCTGGAAGAAATCGAGCGCATCATCCGCGTGGCTGCGGGCATGGGCATTTCCCGCTTACGCTTGACCGGAGGCGAGCCGCTGGTGCGCAAAGGCATCGCAGGTCTGATCAAGGAGGCCATGCGCACGCCAGGCATCGAGAGCGTTGCGTTGACCACCAACGGCATCTTGCTGCCGAAGATGGCCGCCGAGCTGAAGGAGGCAGGGCTTTCCCGCGTGAACATCTCCTTGGACACGCTGGACGAAGAGCAGTTCCACTACATCACCCGCAGAGGGCATGTGGCCGACGTCATGGCGGGTATTGACGCTGCCCTGGAGGCCGGCTTCAATCCGGTGAAGATCAACGCCGTGGTGGTGCGCAGCCTCAACCAGGACCTGTACGAATTTGCCCGCATGTCGGTGGACCGTCCGCTGCACATGCGTTTCATCGAGTACATGCCGGTGGGCGAAAGCGCCGGCTACGACGGCACCGGCTGGGGGCCGCAGGACGTGGTGTCCTGTGACGAGGTGATGGAGACCATCAACGCGCGCTGCCGCGAAGAGGGCATTCCCGAGCTGAAGCCGGCGTCCAAGCACACGCCGACGGGCTGGGGTCCCGCCCGCTACTACGAGTTCGAAGGGGCCAAGGGAACCGTCGGGTTCATTTCTCCCTTGTCGCGCCACTTCTGCAGCGAGTGCAACCGCCTGCGCATGACGGCCGACGGCAAGATTCGCCCATGCCTGTTCAGCGACGAGGAGCTGGATGTTCGTGCAGCCGTTCGCGAAGGGACCGACGAGGATATCCGCAACGTGTTCCTGGCGGCTTTGGGCATGAAGCCCGACGAGCACCACGACAAGATCGGCACCGAACGCAAGATGAGCCAAATTGGAGGCTAACATGGCAGAGCAGCAGCTGACCCATATCGACGAGAACGGCGACGTGCGCATGGTGGACGTGTCCGACAAGGACATCACCAAGCGCGTGGCGGTCGCCGAAGGTTTTATCGCCATGCAGCCGGAGACCCTGGAGCTCATCACCAGCGGCCATGCCGCCAAGGGCGACGTGCTGGCCTGCGCCCGCGTGGCCGGCGTGATGGCCGCCAAGAAGACGAGCGACCTCATTCCCATGTGCCACCCGCTGCCCATCACCAAGGCCAAAGTGGATTGCACGCCCGTGCGCGAAGGGGAGCGCGAAGACGGCCTGGTCGGTATCCATGTGACCACCACCTGCGGCGTTACCGGCAAGACCGGCATCGAGATGGAGGCCCTGACCGCCGCCAGCATCGCATGCTTGACGGTGTACGACATGTGCAAGGCCGTGGACCGCGGCATGGAGATCATGGACGTGCGTCTGCTGAAGAAGGACGGCGGCAAGACCGGGTTGTGGGAGAGGAAGTAATCCGTCTCCTGCGGGCACGAGGGCGGTCGCCCTCGTGCTCAAACAGTCCTGAGCTCGCGCGAACAGCCCACCGGGCTGTTCGGCTCGTGCGGAACTGCGCGCGAAGGCGCCGCCCTCGTGCGCCGGCGTCTTTCCCGGCTGCAGCGTCATACAGAGGCGTCCGATATGCCGCAATGCGGCGTCCTATGAAAGAAAACGGGGCATCGACCTTGAACTGCACCCCGGAACTTGGACTCAAGAATAAAAGTTCGAGTTCCGGAGGTGCAGTATCTTTATGGGCAGACACGACGTAGAAGTTCGCAAGAAAGCGACCGAGCTGATCGATTCGGGGTATGGCAAGATTGCCCTTGCCAGGGAGCTTGCAATATCGGTCAGCATCGCCGAACATTGGATCCACGCATACAAGGCCATCGGCAAGGAGGTCTTTCTAGGCATGGGGTCCAAGCATAGAACCTACGATCAGGAAACGAAGCTGGCGGCGGTCCTCGACTTCCTCGAGGGAGGGCTGACGAAGCAGGAGGCCATGGCCAAGCACGCGATAGCAAGCCTGACCGCCTTCGAGCGCTGGGTAAAAGCGTACCGGGAGGGCGGCCCCGAGGCTCTCGCGCCCAAGCCCAAGGGGCGCCCGCGCAAGTCCGACGGCGAGGCGGGCCTGCCCCCGACCCGCGAGCGGGAGCTCGAGGCGGAGAACCGGAGGCTCAGGGCCGAGGTGGCGTACCTAAAAAAATTGAGAGCCCTGGAGGCGGCAAAGCGAGCGCCTGGGAGAAATGCCAGGTGATCAGGGAGCTTTCAGGGCAAGGGCATGCGCTCAAGGACCTCCTGGCCGCGTCGGGCGTCCCGGCGTCGACCTACCACTACAACAAGCTGAGGCCTGCGAAGCCGCCCACGAGGCCGGAGCTCTGGGGCAAGGCCGTCGAGATCTTCTCCCGCTCGCCCAACGGCTGCGGCCACCGTCAGATAGCGATGTGCCTGCGCGCCGAGGAGGGGGCCGTCATCGCCGACAAGACGGTGCTCAAGATGATGCGCGAGATCGGCATCAGGTGCGGCATACGCCGCGAGACCGACTACCATAAGTACAACTCCTACAGAGGCGTCGTGGGCAAGACCTTCGAGAACGTGCTGGGGCGCGACTTCTCGGCGGACGGTCCGTGGCAGAAGCTGGGGACGGACGTGACCGAGTTCAAGCAAGGCTGGGGGAAGGCGTACTTCGCGCCCGTCTACGACTTCGGGAGCAAGGAGATAGCCGCCTGGTCGATATCGCGGCATCCGGACCTGGCGCAGCAGGATGAGATGCTCGACATGCTTATCCCGAAGATGCCCGAGGGCGCGCATCCGATCATGCAATCGGACATGGGATGGCAGTACCAGCACGACAGATATTGCGGGAGGCTCGAGAAGGCGGGTATCGTGCAGAGCATGTCGAGGAAGGGCAACTGCATCGACAACGGCGCGACAGAGCAGGTGTTCGGTCACGTCAAGGACGAGTTCTTCCGAGGAAGAGAATTCCCCGACTTCGACACGTTCAAGAGGGAGCTGGAGGATTATATCGCCTACTGGAACACCCAGAGGAGACAGGTTAAGCTAAAGGGACTGACTCCGGAGGAGTTCCGGAACCAGTCCCTGGTGGCTTAGCCCATTATTTATCACGTCCAAGTTTTGGGACGCAGTTCACCTTGAACTGCGTCGATGCCCCGTTCGGTGCGTATGGCGAAGGGATCAGTGGCCGCCACCGGCCATCATGCTGACGGCGTGGGCCAAGGCGCCCTCGATGCCGGCCCAGTTCTCGCGGGCGGCTTTCTCGCTGCCGGGCAGGTTGATGACGAGCGTCCTGCCTCGCTGGGCGGCGATTGCGCGGGACAGCATGGCACGGTTCGTGAACTGCATGCTGTAGGCGCGCATGGCCTCGGCAATGCCGGGGACCTCGCGGTCGCATACGTCGCGGGTGGCCTCGGGGGTCACGTCGCGCAGCGACAATCCGCTTCCGCCGCAGGTCAGAACGATGTCGACTTCGTCCATGTCGGCCAGACGGGCAATTTCCGCAGCGATGACCGGGCGATCGTCGGTCACGACGACGCGCTCGATGCAGCTCCAGCCCTTGGCGGCGATGAGCTCCTCCAGAGCAGCGCCTGCGGTGTCTTCTTTCTTCGAGCGGGTGTCGGAGCAGGTGATGATGGCGAAAACCGGCTTGGGGTCTTCGTGATGGTGGTGATGGTGCTCGGTCATTACAGGACTACCTCCTCGGGAACGTCAAGCAGGATGCATTCGATAAGGTCGCCAGTGGCAATGGGTTCGAAGCCTTCGGGCATGATGGCGACGCAGTTGCTCTTTTGGATGACTCCGAACAATCCGGAACTCTGGTTGCTTGCGGGCGTCACCGTCAGCTGGCCGTCGTCGCCGCGGGTCAGCGTGGCGCGCAGGAAGATGCGCCGCGAGTCCTTCTTCTTGCGGCCTTGGGAAATGTGTGCCCACACATGCGGGTGCTCGAAGGCGCTGTAGCCCTGCATGGCGCGCAGGCCCTTGCGGATGATCAGCTGGAAACCCATGTAGGCGGCCGCGGGGTTGCCGGGCAGTCCGAAGACGGGCACGCCTTCGACAAGGCCGAAGGTCTGGGCTTTGCCGGGACGCATGTTCACCGTGGTCATGAGCAGCTCGCCCAGCTCTTCGACGACCGGCTTGATGAAATCATAGTCGCCGTTGGAAGCGCCGCCGGTGGTGATGACGAAGTCGTGGTCGGCAACTGCCTTGGTGACAGCGGCGGACAGGGCCTCCAGCGTGTCGGGCACGATGGGGTGCATGTCGGCGATGCCTCCGGCGTTGCGGACGCACGCGGCTATGGCGTAGCCGTTGGAATTGCGAATGTGGCCTGGGCCGGGGATGGCGGGCGGCTCCACCAGCTCGCTGCCGATGGGGATGATGGCCACGCGCGGCCGGCGGTAGACAGGCACTTCAAGCACGCCGCAGCTGGCCAGAAAGCCGACGCCCGCATCGCCGATGCGTTCTCCCGCAGACACGACCACTTCGCCTGCCTTGGCTTCCTCGCCGGTCTCGCGGATATTGGCGCGTTCCTTGGGGCAGCTGCTGAAACTGACGCGGCTGCCGGTTTTGCCGTCACCGGATACAATGCCTACGACCTCGTACTTCTCGACGGCGTCGGCATCGGCGGGCAGGGCGGCGCCGGTCATGATGCGCACGCATTGGCCGTGCCCGATAGCGCCTTCGAACACTCCGCCGGCAGGCACTTCGGCGATGACGTCCAGCTCAACGGGGTTTTCGTCGCTGGCTTCCAGCAGGTCTTCGCGATGCATGGCGAACCCGTCCATGGCGGCGTGGGCGAAGGGGCTCACGTTCATATCGCTGGCCAGGTCGACGGCGGCTACGCGGCCCATGGCGTCGAGCAGCGGGACGGTTTCGGTATCGAGCTTCGCCACGCGTGACAGGATGAGCTCCTGTGCCTGCTCGAGCGAGATCATATCGGTGGGTGCGGTCATTGGTTTCCTTTCCTGAACAGGAGATTGTATGTCTACATCGGTTTAAGATCGGTGTCCCAGGCTATGAAGGCCCAAGACAGCGTTCGGAGCATGTCGAGACACAGCAGTCCTTCGGGGACGCCCTTGGCGTCGGGCTCGCCGGCTGCGGGGTTGTCCACCAGGTGCTCGTCGATCAGGGTTCGCAGGCGCTCATGGGCGCGCTGGCGCTCGACCAGGGGCAGGTTGGGGTATGCGTGGTCGATCATGTCCACATAGCGCTCGAAGCATTCCTCAACCGTGTCGAAGGTGTCCTTGCGGGAGGAATGGATGTATTCCACCGTGGGCTCGTAGCCTTTCGTGCCCAGGATGCCGATGGCGTATAAGTAATCATAGGTGCTGGTAGAAGGCAGGCCGAGCATACGCATAAGGTTCGGGTCGACCCGCGGGGAGCACCCCGTCGTAAGCGTGATGCAACACCGGCGGCGAGCCACCCTGGTAATCTTGCCGAGGGCCTCTTCGAGGTTGAACACGGAGATGGATCGAGATGCTATGGCCACGTCAACGGCGTTTTCGTACACGCCGAACTGCGTCCAGTCGTCGTCCCAGGACATATGCATGGGCTCGATGCTGGTCACGTTGTGGAGCTGCATGTTCTCGCGGAGCTTGTCCAGCATGCCCTCGCTGAAGTCGGCCGCGATGACCGAATGTCCCCGGGCTGCTAGCTTACAGGCGATGGTGCCGGTTCCGCATCCGATGTCGAAAACCGTTTCACCAGGCAGAATGCGTGCCTTGGCGATAAACTCGTCCGCATAGGCGCTTTGTCGGTCGGTATTTTCGTACGTGGAGGAGCGCTTCGACCAGAAATCAGCGTCGCCGGGCTTGGTTCGCGCGAGCTGCATGGCCTCCCATTCGGCCTCGAAGTCAATCATGTACGCCCTCCTATGGTTCCTGTTTGACTATAATACCGCAGTTTGAATGTTTGCAAAGGCTTACGCTTAAGTTAACCGGCAGCGACTCGATAACCTAGGAATATAATGCTCCTACCTACATATATAGATAGGTCCTACCCCCTAAGGACCGCTCACGAGGAGGCGCTATGAAGAACCACAAGTATTGGGCCATTGCGGCCTGCATCTGCATGTTTATGGCCATGTACACCGGCTACAAGCACAAGTAACAGCAAGCGAGCGGGGCGGAAGGCCCCGTTTCTTATACGGGTTGTTCTTCTCGGGGCGAAGGATGCTCCGTTCGTTTCGGCGACGGATATGCGGCCGTTTCGCGTTCTATGCACGTTTCGAGCCGCGCCTCCGTGTCGAGTGCGGCGGGAAAGGTGCGCCGTTATGCAGTTCGGTGGCCTGCAAAATGATGCCTTCGCGCAGTTTTTCAGGTGCTATTGAAGCAAAAGACCTGCGTGGTACAATGAGCCGACTATGCGATACGATACGCCTGCTTCGAATCATCGAAGCGGAAGGGAGAGAAAATATGCAACCTCGTGAGGACTTGGGTCGGCTGATTAGCGCCGCCCTGGATTTGGCCATCGCCTCTGGTGCCTTGGCCCTGGAGACGACTCCGGAGGTGACGCTTGAACGTCCCCGTGACGAGGGTCATGGCGATTGGGCATGCACCGTCGCACTGCGTTGCGCCAAGCAGGCCAAAAAGAACCCCCGCGAAGTTGCCCAGACCATCGTGGACTACATGCCCGAGCCTGATTTCGTCGAAAAGGTGGAAATCGCCGGCCCCGGCTTCATCAACTTCTATCTGAAGCACGACGCCCTGCAGAACGTGGTCGTCAAGGTCCGCGAGCAGAAGGGCGACTACGGTAAAGGAACCATTCCCGAGGGCATGCGTCGCGTCCAGATCGAGTACATCTCTTCCAACCCCACCGGCCCCATGCATGTTGGTCACGGCCGCTGGGCCGCCTTGGGTTCTGCTATGGCCAATGTCATGCGCCACGCAGGCTACGACGTTTTCGAAGAGTTCTACATCAACGACCACGGTGTTCAGATGGACAAGTTCGGCGTCTCCATCGTGGCTCGCTACCTGCAGCAGCTCGGCCAGGCAGATGCCGCCGTGCCTGAAGGCGGCTACAACGGCTTGTATGTGAACGACATCGCCAAGGCCATCATCGATCGTGACGGCGATAAGTGGGTCAATGCCGACGAGCATGAGCGCATGGTCGAGTTCCGCGAGTTCGGCTACGCCTACATCATGGACAACATCCGCTCCACCTGCGAGCGCTTCGGCAACCATTTCGAGCGCTGGCAGTCCGAGCGCGAGCTGTATGCCCCGTCCGACGACTTCTGGTTCGACGGTCGTTCTCCTGTGGAAGCTATTTTGGACAAGCTGCGTGAGCAGGGCGACATCTACGACGAGGACGGTGCCGTGTGGTTCCGCTCTTCCGCTTACGGCGACGAGAAGGACCGCGTGCTGCAGAAGTCAGATGGCGCCTACACCTACTTCGCCTCTGACGTCGCGTACCACTATCTGAAGAAGATGCGCGGCTTCGACCACCTGATCGACATCTGGGGTGCCGACCACCATGGCTACATCGCCCGCGTTGCCGCCGTTCTGGCCGCCGAGGGATTCCCCGGTGCTTTGGAAGTCGTCCTTGGTCAGCTGGTCAATCTGTTCCGCGATGGCAAGCCCGTCCGCATGTCCAAGCGTACCGGCGAGATGATCACCTTCGAAGAGCTCATCGACGAAGTTGGCATCGACGCAACCCGCTATTGGATGCTGGACCGCTCTTCTGACCAGCCCATCGACTTCGACATCGAAGTGGCTAAGCGCGCCGACGACTCCAACCCGGTTTACTACGACCAGTATGCGCATGCTCGCATCTGCTCGCTGCTGCGCAACGCCTCCGGCCATGCCGGCGAGGACAACCTGGACATGGACGCTGTGGCTACCGAGTGCATTCCTGCCGACGTCGACCTGTCGGTGCTGAGCGCTCCCGAAGAGCTTGCCTTGATGCGCAAGATGAGCGAGTTCGGCGACATGATCGCTCTGGCTGCTCGCGACCGCGCGCCGTTCCGCCTGACCCATTACGCCTATGAGCTGGCCAGCCTGTTCCACTCCTTCTACGCCAACTGCCCGGTGCTGAAGGCGGAGGACGAGGGCCTGAAGCAGGCGCGTCTGGCTCTGGCCGACGCAACCCGCATCGTGATGGCCATCACGTTGAACCTGCTGGGCATCAGCGCTCCGCAGCGTATGTTCCGCGAGACCGAAGCCAAGTAAGTTCGGCTTCAATCCGACACGCGTACGAGGAGGTCCTTCGGGACCTCCTTTTTTGCGTTTGGAGATGCAGTTGCAGTGTCTGACCTGCGGTCGTTCGGCAGCGAATGCCGTGCGAAGCTGCTCTGCGGACCTGAGGCACGAAAAAGGCGGGCCACGCAATGTGGCCCGCCATGGGTACGATTGCCCTGTTCAGCCGTTACTTGTTGCGGCGGAACAGGCGACGGAAGAATCCGAAGATGCCGCCGCGCTTCTTGGGTTCGGCCACAACCAGGCCGGGTTGCGGCTGGGGATCCCACGCCGGGTCGGGCTGCGGTGCAGGGTTTTGGACGGCAGCCGGCGTGGCGTCGGCGGTATGGGCGGCGTCGGCCACCTGGGCGTTAGGCGCCTCGATAACCTCGGTCGGCTCGGCGGTCGGAATCTCGGGTTCAGGCTCGGACTCCGGTTCAGGTTCCGGCTCCGGTTCCGGTTCGGGTTCAGGCTCCGGCTCGGGTTCGGCAACGGGTTCCAGCTCGGGTTCGGCAACGGACTCCGGTTCAGGTTCCGGCTCCGGTTCCGGTTCGGGCTCAGGCTCCGGCTCGGGTTCGGCAACGGGTTCCAGCTCGGGTTCGGCAACGGGCTCCGGTTCCGGCTCCGGCTCGGGCTCAGGCTCCGGCTCGGGCTCAGGCTCCGGCTCGGGCTCAGGCTCCGGCTCGGGTTCGGCAACGGGTTCCAGCTCGGGTTCGGCAACGGGCTCCGATTCGGGCTGAGGTTCAGCCTCGGCCTCGGCAGCGGGGGCCTCGGTCACAGGTTCCAGCGCCTCGGCCGCGGCTTCTACCTCAGGTTCAGGCGCCGCATGCTTCGGGACATACGTCTCGGCAACGTCGCCTTCGTCCTCATCGTCAAGATCCTTTTCCGGCTCGTCATCGGATTCGTCGTTGTCCTCTTCGACCTCGGGCTCGTCTTCGGTTTCAGGCTCGTCTTCAACCTCGGGCTCGTCCTCGACCTCGTCTTCGGTCTCGGGCTCATCCTCATCCTCGTCCTCAGGTTCGTCTTCAACCTCAGGTTCGGCTTCGGGTTCGTCCTCGACCTCGGGCTCTTCTTCCAGTACGTCTTCTTCAACAGCCGACGCCACCGGCTCGGTCACGAACTCGGTATCCGGCGCCGGCTCAGGCCTAAAAGACTCGGCCTCGTTCTTCTCTTCGGCGGCCTTTACGACGACGTAATCGTCTTCGGCTTCCTCCTGCAACGCAGATACCTGCGTGGAAATCTGCACGGCATGGTCGAAGTCGGCACCTGCCATGGAGTGTTCGTTGGCGATATACGCCTCCTTGATGAGCGTGTCCTGAGCATCGATCGGGCGCTCCAGGTAGTTGCCCTCTTCGTCCTTGGGCACGAAGTGGCACAGCTCGGTGTATTCGCCATCGGGCAAGAGCTCGCGCAGCTTGGCGGTATCGGAAAGCATGGTGTCGAAGTAGCCGACGACACGGGCGCGCAGGTCTTCCTTCTCGACCGGCCAAGCAATCTCGACGCGCTTGTCGAGGTTGCGGGTCATGAGGTCGGCGCTGGACAGATAGATCTTGCGGGTGTCCGGATCGGAGCCGAACATATATATGCGAGAGTGCTCGAGCAGACGGCCGACGACGCTGACTACGCGGATGTTCTCGGTGTATCCCTCGACGCCGGGGACCAGGCAGGAGATGCCGCGGACCAACATGGTGATTTTCACGCCGGCTTGGCTGGCTTCGGCCAGCTTCTCGATCATATCCTTGTCGGTGACGGAGTTGGTCTTCAGCCAGATTTCGGCGGGCTGGCCGGCCTTGGCCTTCTCGATTTCCTCGTCCACGAACTTGCTGAGCTGCTGCTTGATCATGAGCGGTGCAACCAGGAGCTTCTTGTAATCCTTGGACACAGATTCCAGCTGCATGCTGCGGAAGAACTTCGCGGCGTCCTGGCCGATGACCGGATCGCAGGTGATCATGGACAGGTCGGTGTACAGCTTGGCGGTCTTCTCGTTGTAGTTGCCGGTGCCCAGCTGGGTGATGAACTGCAGACCCTCGTCGGTGCGGCGAGTGATGGCGCAGATCTTGCTATGCACCTTGAAGTCGTGGAAGCCGTAGATGATGTTGCATCCGGCCTGCTCGAAGCGCTGCGACCACTCGATGTTGTTGAACTCGTCGAAGCGGGCGCGCAGCTCGAACAGCGCCGTGACGTCCTTGCCGTTTTCGGCGGCGGTGATCAGGGCCTCGGCAAGGCGCGACTGGCTGGCCAGGCGGTACAGCGTGATCTTGATGGAGATGACGTCGGGGTCGTTGGCAGCTTCCTGCAGCAGGCGGACGAAGGGGTCCATGGCTTCGTACGGGTACGAAAGGATGACGTCCTTGTGGGTGACCTGCTTCATGATGCTGCGCTTGCGGGCCAGGCTGGCGGGCCACTGGGGCTCTGCGGGCTCGTTGGAGTACTGCTCTTCAAGCTCGCCGCCGACAATGCCGGGCAGCGCGAAGGCAAAGCCCATGTCAAGCGGCATGCCGGTGTTGTACACCTGGCTGCGCTTGAGGCCCAGGCGCTCGCGGAGGAAGCGTTCGGTGTCGCCGGACAGCTCGCGCTCGGATTCGAGGCGAACCGGAGCCAGGCGGGCGCGCTTCTTCAGGATGCGGCGCATGTGGCTGCGGAAGTCCTCGTCGCTCTCGTCGGATTCCTCGTAGGCGTCAAGGTCGGCGTTGCGGGTGACCATGACGACGTTGGCCATCTTTACGGGGTACATATCGAAGATGTCCGGAGCCACCATCTCCAGGGCGTGTTCGAGGAGGATGAACTTGAAGGTGCCGTCTTCGGAGCTGATGGGGACGAAGCGCGGGCAGTTGGCCGGCATGGGGATGAATCCCATGATAACGTTTTCGGCGGCCTGGGCGCGCAGCAGCTTGCGCTCGGACTTGGACATGTTCTTGGTCTTGCTGTATTCCGCCTGGTCATCAAGGCGCACGCAAATGTACATCTTGCCGTTTTCAAGATGGGGGAACGGATGCGTGGCGTTGACGATCTGCGGAGACACCAGCGGCATGACGTTCTTCTCCATGTAGCTGCGGACTTGTTCGTCCTCGTCGATGGAGAGCTCGTCGGGATACATCTGATGGATGCCTACCGCTTCCAGCTGATGGCGGACGGTCTGATAGTCCTTGGATGCCAGGGGAGTGAGCTCCTGGACGCGCTTATAGATTGCTTCCAGCTGTTCGGTAGGGGTCATGCCGGACTTGCTGTCGTAAATGACGTCGCCGGTAAGCTCGAGATCGAGAAGGCTGCCGACGCGAACCATGAAGAACTCCTGCAGGTTCGAGCGCCAGATGGCAAGGAATTTCAGACGCTCAAGCAGGGGCTGATTCTCGTCGATGGACTGATCCAAGACGCGCTTATTGAACATGAGCCACGAAAGCTCACGGTTTTGCATGTAAGGTTTTTTCTCAGGACGAGCGCTCTCTTTCGCCTCTTTTGCAAGCTTTTCATCTTTGGAAGATTTGACCACTATCTTCCCCTCCTCTGCCGTTCACTCGAGACATTGACATGACCAACGCGCGAAGCGTCCTGATACGGCAAATATGGACGCGGACGCGCTAATCATCATAAAAAACGGGAGACTTAGTGGAAGTTGCGCACCATTCGACCCATAACAGTGGTTCTACTTGCATAATCCGCAAATCGAACTTGCAAGCTGATACGTATTCGCCCGTTTGCTGGTTCCATTATACCGTTCATAAACTATCCATAAATACTGTTATTCGCTGATATTCAAAAAAGAACGGTCGGAAGGGGAAAGATGATTGAACAAGTTGATTTGACGCGCGCCCTGAGCAAGGAGGAATACAAAGCTCCCTATGACGATCTGATCGCTAAGCTCATCGTGCTGCAGCAGCGTGCGAAGCAGGAGAACATCGGTGTGGTCATCCTTATGGACGGATGGCAGGGGTCCGGCCGCGGCAGCCGCATCGGCGACCTGTTGTACAACCTGGACGCCCGCCTGACGAACGTGCATGTTCTTTCCGACCTCGACAAGCGCGAGGTGGAATACTTCGACTCCCTGGGAAGCGGCGTGACCGGCTACAAGCCCATCATGCAGGAATTCTGGGAGGATCTGGGCATGCGCGGCACCATGACCATCTACGAGCAGGGCTGGTACGCCGCAGCCCGTCGCCGTCTAGGTTCGGTGCCCGTGGATCAGCGTCCTGCAGCCGTGCTCGAGACCGTGGGTGAATTCGAACGCCAGCTGGCCGACAACGGTTACGTGGTCATCAAATTCTTCGTGCATGTGTCCGAAAAGTCCAAGAACAAGCGCATCAAGCAGCTGCTGAGCGATCCGAACACCGCATGGCGCGTCAAGGACGACAAGGGCATCGGCGAAGAGGACTACGACGAGGCCTACAAGGTTTTCGACCAGATTCTGAGCAAGTCCGACTACGACTACGCCCACTGGGTCCTGGTCAACGGCGAAGACAAGCGCGACGCCAACCTGACCATCGCCAAGACCTTGGTAGTCGAGCTGGAGAAGGCCCTGAACAAGGAAGTCGATCCCGCCGCCAAGGCCGCTGCCCAGAAGGCCGCCGACAACTCCGCCGGCAAGCTGGTCAACGACATCGACCCGCGCAAGCGCACCGAGGAGGAGGCCGCTATCGTGCTGGCCGCCGCCACCGAGATCGCCAACGAGCAGGCGACGCATGCGCCGCGCTATTCCCGTTTCGTCATGGAGAAGAAGCCGCCTCGCGTCGAGCTGATCGACAACACGCTGTCCCTGACCCGCGAAGAGTACAAAGAACAGCTGAAGGCCGAACAGAAGCGTCTGGGCGAACTGCAGCTGCAGGCATACCGCGCCCGCATCCCGCTGATGCTGGTGTACGAAGGCGACGACGCGGCCGGCAAGGGCGGCAGCATCAAGCGCGTCTGCCAGTCCATCGACGCCCGTTCCTACACCATCTTCCCCTCTGCGGCTCCCACCAAGCCCGAGCTGCTGCATCCGCACCTGTGGCGCTACTGGACCCGCCTTCCCAAGGCCGGCCATGTGGGCATCTACGACCGCAGCTGGTACGGCCGCGTGCTGGTCGAGCGCGTCGAAGGCTTCGCATCCCCTGAGGAATGGGCCCACGCTTACGACGAGATCAACGACTTCGAGCATGCCCTGGGCGAGTGGGGTGCAGTGCTGCTGAAGTTCTGGGTCGCCGTCGATCCCGATGAGCAGCTGGCCCGCTTCGAGGCTCGCGAGCAGAATCCGGACAAGCAGTGGAAGATCACCCCGGAGGACTGGCGCAACCGCGACAAGGCCCCGCAGTACAAGGCGGCCGTGAACGACATGTTCCGTCTGACCTCTTCCAACTACGCTCCTTGGAACGTCATCGAGTCCACGGACAAGCTGTACGCCCGCGTGAAGGTGCTCAAGACCATCAACGCGGCCTTGGACAAGCGTCTGAACAGCTAGTCTGCTGGAAGAGGCGGTCGGGCGGATATCAACAAACGAAAAACGCCCCTCATTCGTGTTTGAAGAAATCGTGAAGATGCGGTATTATCCTCGGGTAGGTTAAACCGTACACGGGGGTTCCCAGACAATGAAGGAGGGCTGTATGGACATTTTCGGGTTCGTTGTACCGACATCGGCCATATGGGTTTTCGCCCTTGTCATCGTCATACTGATTGTGGCATTTATCGTAAAAGGCTTCATCGAAGAGATGAAACGATAAACGTTTGAGGCGTCCTGCGGGGCGCCTCTTTCGTATGTGGGAGCCGCCGCATACGGGCCTTCCAGCGGGATATAGGTTTCCAGCATATGAATTCGCTCGGCGATTGGCCGCTTGGCCGCGCCGAGGAGGGCTCTTTACGTTATGATGGGGAACATGAATACATCACGAAACACCACACGTTCCACCCGCGGGGCTCACGCCAGGCATGCGGCCCCCGCGGCATCCGGACGCACGTCGCAACGCGGTCGCGCTGCAGAAGAGGTTTCCCAGTACAGCCGCGCTTCCTACGGGAGCAGCATGGCCCGGCAGCGCACGCGTCGCAAGACCACCCGCGTTCTGAACGTGGTCATCGCGCTTGCGAGCCTCGTGCTCATTGGCTCGCTGGGGGCCTTGGGCTACATCTTCCTGCAATACCATCAGGGTACAGCCTTGTATGACGACATTACCGACGGCGCCGTGGTGGACGATTCCGCGTTCGAGAATCCAGATGAATCCGGTCTGGAGAACCTGATCATCGACTGGGAGTTCCTGCGCAACGAGAACGCCGATGTGGTGGGCTGGGTCTACATGCCCGGAACCGAGATCAACTATCCCATCGCGCAGACTACGGACAACTCCACGTACCTGGTGCGCGACTTCACGGGCAGCCCTGGCAGTGTGGTCCAGAAGGGCACCATCTTCCTGGACAAGGACAACGCGTCGGACTTCTCGGACAAGAACAACGTCATCTACGGGCACAACATGCATGACGGATCCATGTTCTCGCATCTGCACGACATGCGCGAGGAAGACGTGTTCAACGAGACGCGCACGTTCTACATCCTGACGCCGACAATGAACTACAAGTGCTCCACGTTCGCGCTGGACATCATCCCGGAAACGGAGTTCGAGATGCTGCGCGTCGCCTTCGACGACGACACGGACTTCTACTCCTTCGTGAACGACTGCGTCAACGCTTCGTCGGTTCCCATTCCCGACGGGGTGGACGCCACCCAGGTTGAGAAGATGTTCTCGCTGGTGTCCTGCGCGGTTCACGGCGACGGCACCCGCGTCGTGCTGCGAGGCTTCGTGACCGAGCAGGCGGCTCCCGCCAATGCCGAAAGCGGCACTTCCGACGGTGCCGACGAGACTGTCAACGAGGTAGGCGAGGGCCTGGCTGAAGACGAAGCCGCGGTGGAAGGCGAAGCGACCGACGAGGCCGCTGCCGAAGGCGAGGCTGCCGAAACCGAAGCCGAAGCTGCTTCCGCATAGACCAGCCTTACAGAAAGGTACGTTGTGGCCACATCGATTCTCCCAGGTGAAGCTCCGGACCGGCCCCAGGAGGAATGCGCTGTATTCGGAGTGTTCTCACCTACCGACGACGTGGCGCGCCTGACCTGTTTCGGCCTGCAAGCGCTGCAGCACCGCGGCCAGGAGAGCGCCGGCATCGCCGTCGGCGACGGTGAGACGGTCACGGTGATGAAAGATCTCGGCCTGGTCACCCAGATTTTCGACGAAGGTTCCTTGGCGGCGCTGCAGGGCGACGTGGCCGTGGGACATTGCCGTTACGCCACCAGCGGCATTAGCGACGCATGGTTTTCGGCCCAGCCCCACATGTCCGCCATCGACGAGGTCATGGTGGCGCTGGCCCACAACGGCACGCTGGTCGACACCGAACCCATCCGCGAGCGTCTGGAGGCCCGGGGCGTGGAGTTCCGTGCCGGCACCGACTCCGAGGTGGCCTGTCAAGCCATCGGCTACTACACCCGCGAGACCCACCATCTGACCGAGGGCATCAAGCAGACCATGGAGCTTATCAAGGGCGCCTACGCCATGGTGCTTGCCAGCCCCACGGCCTTGTACGCGTTCCGCGACCCGAACGGCATCCGCCCGCTGTGCCTGGGCAAACTGCCCGGCGACCGCGGCTGGGTGGTTTCTTCCGAAACCTGCGGCTTGGACATCGTGGGCGCCGAATTCGTTCGGGACGTGAACCCCGGCGAGATCATCCGCATTAACAGCACGGGAATTTCCACCTTGCAGGCTCTTGAGCCCGGTCCGTCGCGAGGCTGCATCTTCGAGTACGTATACTTCGCCCGCCCCGACAGCGTGATTGACGGGCAAAGCGTCTACCAGGCACGACGCGCCATGGGCCGCATTCTGGCCGAAGAGGCCCCAGCTCAGGCCGACCTGGTGCTGGGCGTGCCCGACTCCGGCGTGCCCGGAGCGCTGGGTTTCGCCGAAGCGAGCGGCATCGAATACACCGACGGCATCGTCAAGAACCGCTATGTGGGGCGCACCTTCATCCAGCCGACCCAGGAAATGCGCCAGCTGGGCGTGCGCATCAAACTGAATCCGCTGCCTTCGGTTATTTCCGGCAAACGCCTGGTGGTGGTCGACGACAGCATCGTGCGCGGCACCACTTCCAAAAAGCTGGTGGAGATGCTGCGCGCCGCCGGAGCCGCCGAAGTGCACCTGCGCATCGTGTCGCCTCCCACCGCCTGGCCCTGCTTCTACGGCGTTGACACCCCCACCCAGGGTCAGCTCATTGCGGCGGTCAAATCCAACCAGGAGATGTGCGAATACATCGGGTGCGATTCGCTGGCGTTCATCAGCATTGACGGACTGCGGCGCGCCGTTGGCGGTGCAAATCATGAAACGTTCTGTGAAGCTTGCTTCACGGGCGATTATATTGTTCCCCTGCCAGAATCACTAACGGATATAGCGTTTATCAAGAAGGAGAAGTGATCCGGTTATGGCCCAAGTCACATACGCAGATGCCGGCGTCGACATCGTCGAAGGCGCGGCGGCCGTAGACGCAATCAAGGAGGCCGTGCACTCCACATACCGTCCCGAGGTCGTGGGCGACATCGGCGGTTTCGGCGGCATGTTCTCCGCTGCCGCTTTCAAGGGCATGCAGGATCCCATCATGGTTTCCGGCACCGACGGCGTAGGCACCAAGCTGAAGGTGGCCCAGCTGCTCGACAAGCATGACACCGTAGGCATCGACCTGGTTGCCATGTGCGTGAACGACATCCTGGCCTGCGGCGCCGAGCCCCTGTTCTTCCTGGATTACGTGGCTGCCGGCAAGATCGAGCGCGAGCACATCGCCAAGATCGTGGGAGGCATCGCCGAGGGCTGCCGCCAGTCGAACTGCGCTTTGATTGGCGGCGAGATGGCCGAGCATCCAGGCGTCATGGACCCCACCGATTACGACCTGTCCGGCTTCACGGTGGGCGTGGTGGACCGTCCGAAGATGATCGGTCCCGACAAGGTGCAGGAAGGCGACGTGGTCGTGGGCCTGGCCTCCACCGGCTTCCATTCCAACGGCTACTCGCTGGTTCGCAAGGTCCTGGTCGAGGGCAAGACCGCCGAAGAGCTGTCCGTGCCTCGCGACGATCTGAACGGCGCCACCCTGGGCGAGGCGCTGCTGGCGCCCACCCGCATCTACGTCAAGAGCGTGCTGGCCACGCTGCGCGAGATGCCCGAGGCCGTGCATGCGCTGGCTCACATTACCGGCGGCGGCATGACGGAGAACCTGAACCGCGCGCTGCCTGACAATATGGACGCGCTCGTTGACCGTACGACCTGGGATGTTCCTCCGGTGACGGCGCTGGCCGTGGCCGAGGCGGGTCTGACCAAGGCCGAGGCATACAAGACCTTCAACATGGGTATCGGCATGGCGCTCATCGTGGCTCCGTCCCAGGTGGACGTGGTGCGCGAGGCACTGGAGGAGATGGGCGAGAAGACCTACGTCATCGGCTCCATCATCCCCGGCACGGGCGTCGTCAAATACGCGGATGAGGACTAACCATGATTAAACTGGGTGTTTTGATTTCTGGAAGCGGCACCAACCTGCAAGCTATTATCGACGCCATTGCCGCCGGCAAGCTGGACGCGGAGGTGGCCGTGGTCATTTCCAGCCGTCCCGACGCGTACGGTCTGGTCAGGGCACAAGAGGCCGGCATTCAGACCATCGCGTTGAGCCGCGACGTATACACCAACACCGACACCGCCAACATGGCCATCGCCACCGAGCTGACCCGCGCGGGCTGCGACTACGTGGTCATGGCCGGCTACATGCGCATGGTGACCGAGCCCATCTTGGCCGCCTTCCCGGACCGCGTCATCAACCTGCATCCGGCGCTGCTACCCTCCTTCAAGGGCGCACATGCCATCCAGGATGCCTTCGACGCGGGCGTGAAGGTGACGGGCGTGACCGTGCACTTCGCAAACGCAGAATACGACAAGGGACCCATCATCGCGCAGCGTCCGGTGGTCGTCGACGAGGACGACACGCTGGATTCCCTCGAGGCGAAGATTCACGCTGTCGAACACGTGCTGTATCCTGAAACGCTGCAGCTGGTGGCCGAGGGCCGCGTCAAAGTTGGTATTGACCGCAAGGTGCATATTTCTTAATCTGTACAGGCCCGAGCCGGCCGGGGCGCACCGATGCGCCGGTGTATCGAACCTGATGAGCCAAGAGTCCACGCGGGCTTTTGGCTCTTTTTAGAAAGAGGCGAACTAATCATGGAACGTGCAACGCTGCTGGAAATCATCGACGATTTGGGACATGGCGTCACACCCGACCTGACGGTGGAGGATTTCCCGTGCTTCGCGGAGGATGCGGCGGGGGACAACCCGCACCTGTCTCCTGCGGTGCTCGACCGCATCGCCGCAGGTCTGGGTCGCGCCGACATCCCCACCTTCGAACGCGCGTTGCGCGCCATGGATGAGGGCGACCTGGCGTGGATCGGGTTCAAGGTGGTCATCGATGGCGACGCCGCCGTAGGCAACGTGGACAACGAGGTTACCAAGAAGTACGGCGACGTGGGCTCGGCTGACGGCCAGGACCTGGTGTTTTTCTGCAATGACGCCAAGGAGATCGTGGCCTCGCGTCCGTATTCGCCCCGCGACACCTTCCAAATGAAGGACGTCACCCGCGGACCCTCGATGCATAACGACCAATTCGCGGGTCTGACCTGGGCATCCGTGGCTCTGTTCGATCGGGTGGAAGTGTGGATCGTGGGAGCCTCCGACGCTGCCGTCGAGACGGCAGCGCTGGCGAAGCACGTGGGCTTCAGGGTGCACGTGATCGACGACAACGAGGCGTTTATTTCCGAAGACCGCTTCCCCGAGGTGGACCGCATCCTGCTGGATGATTTCCGCGAGCTGTTCGACATCAAACCTGCCGCAAACGCCTACGTGTGCGTGCTGACCCGCGGCCACATGCATGACCCGGAAGGCTGCCTGTGGGGCAACGCCAACAAAGCCCACTACATAGGCATGATGGGCTGCAAGGGCAAGAACAACCGCGTGCACGACCTGTGCATCGAAGGCGGCATGACCGAGGAGCAGTGGGAGGCCGTCAAGCGTCCCATCGGCCTGAAGTTCGGCGCGAAAACCCCTGCTGAGCTGGCCATCGCCATTGTGGCTGAGCTGATCGACGTGCGCTACAAGCAGAACTACAGCCAAGAGGCCCGCGACCGCCACGAGCAGAGCCTGGGTCGCTAGCCCGCCGCCAGCATCCGCGTTTTCCCGCAGGCCCGCCGCGTTCGGCGGGCCTGCGTGCGTGTCGGGCAGCAGCCGCTACTGGTACTGAGCGGCCAGCTCGGAGAATTCCAAGGCAGAGTCGGCCACCTTAAAGGTAATGTCCTGGCCTTCGACGTTGACGGTGACGTATGACGGGTCATCGTAGGTGGTTACAGCCACATTCATGCCTTCATATGGTACATCTATGGTGCCTGTGGCCTGCGTTTCGTCAGGCAACGTGGTGACTTCCCACTCGTCGATGGCGAGCTGGTCGATGGCCTGGTCCACCGTTTCGACGTCCACGCCCAGGCGGTTTGCGATCTCGGTATTGTTGGCGCGAAGGGCTGCGTCGGCCTTGCCGGCCACGTCTGCCTTGTCCAATGCGGCATTCAGCATGCTGTTGCGGATGTCGCTGTTCGGGGAGACAACCAGATAGGCGCCGAATCCGATGACGCCGATAAGAATCAGGGCAACAAGTGCCTTCAATAGGGTTCGCATGTGCGCTCCTTTCCTATGAGGCGGACTTCCATTGTAGGGGAGGGGCGCGTCTCCAAGACGATATGCACAAAATGCCGATGTATGCATCGTGTGCCGCTTTCGTTTTGAGCCCGCATCTGCAGTCGATTTGGATGTACGGCCGACGAAAGGCCTATGAGCAAAGCGCCCGAGGACGTTGTCGGGTTTCCATCAGCCCAGCCCAGGCCACGCGCCCCGCGCGCAGTTCCGCACGACGCGAAATGTCCAGTGGACATTTCGCCAAAGCAGGACTGTCTGAGCACGGGACGCGTGGCCTGGGCTGGGTGACGGGACGAGATGGCCAAAACAGCAACAAAGATATTTTAAAACTGTCCTTATTCTTGGACACGTAACGGAATCGTCCAGCCTAGAATACCAATCATCAGAGTTGTTCCGACAGAAAGGTCCGTTATGTACAAGCCGTCGCGCCATATAAATTCGTTCTACGTCGCCGGTTTCCAGTATTGGGACGGCGCCTTGGTCCTGGACAAACTCAAGCCGGGCAAGAAGCTCAAGCTTGTGGCCGAGTTCGACAACCCCTACGACAGCAACGCCGTGGCCTTGTACTACAAGAAGACCAAGGTTGGCTTCGTGCCCAGGGATATGAACTGGGAAGTCGCCTCCATGCTGCGTTTCGGGCACAACGACGTGTTCGAGGCCCGCATCCAGCAGGTCGATCCGCAGGCCGAGCCCAAACGCCAGGTCCGCGTTGCCATCCTCGTGACCGACGCGACCAAATCCAAGAAATAGCGGATTCGTCTGCTGTTGCTCCTTTCGCCGCCCCGAAGCCCCTTCGTCCTTTCTCCTTTCATGGTTTCCTTTCTCTTTGGGCTTCGGGGCATTTTTTGTGCCCTGAATACGTCTGCTCTGTAAATGACATGTGGCGAAGTCTCTATATAGTGCGCTCCTTCAACCAAAACCCGCTGCGATGTGTTAAAGTTAACCGAATATTACTTACCAATTCTTTTGGACGGGAAGATGGTATGCATGAACGGCAACGAGTATTTGGTTGTCAACAACCTTTGTAAGCATTACGGCGAAGGCGATGCTCGGATCACGGTTCTCCAGGGCTTCGAGACCACCATCAACCGCGGCGAGATCTGCGTGCTTCTGGGCCCTTCCGGCTCGGGCAAATCCACGTTTCTGAACCTGGTCGGCGGATTGGAGCCAGCCGATGAGGGGAACATCGTCGTGAACGGCGTGGACATCACGACCCTGAACGACCATGACCTGGTAGAATACCGCCGTCGAGAACTGGGCTTCGTGTTCCAGTTCTACAACCTGGTGCCCGACTTGACGGTGCAGGAGAACATCGAGGTCACGCAGGTCTTGAGCAGGAACCCGCTTCCCATGGAGCCCCTCCTGAAATCGCTGGGCCTGTGGGAGCACCGCCGCAAATTCCCCAACCAGATATCCGGCGGCCAGCAGCAACGCTGCGCCATCGGTCGCGCGTTGGTGAAGGCGCCCGGTCTGCTGCTGTGCGACGAGCCCACCGGCGCTCTGGACTACAACACCTCCAAGGAGATTCTGGAGCTGTTCGAACAGGTCAATCGCGAATATGGCTGCACCATCGTCATCGTGACCCACAACGACGCCATCAAGCACATGTCCCATCGCATCCTGCGCCTGCACGACGGGCGCCTCATCGAGGACCGCGTTAACGACGCCATCATGCCCGCCCGCGAACTCGCCTGGTAGGCAGCCATGGCAACACCTTTGAGAAAGCGGCTTCCGCGCGAATTCAAAAACAACCTGGGGCGTTACCTGGGCATGATTCTGCTGATGGTCATGGCCATCGCGCTGACCTCGGGGTTCTTGGTGTCCGCCACCAGCATTCAGGTCATCGACAGCCGCAGCCGCGACACGTACAACGTGGAGGACGGCAGGTTCACCACGAACTTCGAGGCGGACGACGAATCCATCGCCGCCGTCGAGGCGCTGGGCGCAACCGTGTACAAGCTGTTCTACGCCGACATGCCCCTGACGGTTCCCGGTGACGACACCGCCATCACCGTGCGCGTGTTCGAGAACCGAACCGAGGTGGACCTGCCCGCCTACATCGAAGGTCAGGCCCCGGCTGCCGACAACGAAATCGCCCTCAACAGGAACTTCTGCGACAACCTGGATTTGGAGCTGGGCGACACCGTCCAGGTGGCGGGGGAGGACTTCGTGCTGGTGGGGAAGGTGTCCCTGCCTGATCAGGTGACCACCTTCAGGCGCAACACGGACTTCATCTTCAACTCGCTGCAGTTCTGCGTGGCCCAGGTCACGTCGGAAACCTACGAGCGCATAGCGGCGTCGGGAAGCCAGTACAACTACGCTTTCGTGCTGGACGACCGCGACATGGCGCTGGCCGACCGCATCAGCTTCGAATCCGACCTGACCGAGGCGCTGTCCGACAACGGCGAGGTGTTGACCGACCTGGTCGATTGGGAAGGCAACCAGGGCATCGTATATGCCACAGACGACGTCGAGGGCGACATCCTTATGTGGGAAGTCCTGCTCATGCTGCTGATTGTCATCATGGCGTTCGTGTTCGTGGTGCTGACCAACGCCAACATCGAAGAGGAGAGCTCGGTCATCGGCACGCTGCTGGCCAGCGGTTACCGCAAGCGCGAGCTCATCTTCCATTACATGACGCTGCCGCTGATAGTCGGCATTGTCGGGTGCGTGGCGGGCACGGCGCTGGGCAGGCTGGTGTTCGTCGAACCCATGAAGAACCTGTATTACAACAGCTACTGCTTCCCGCCATTCGAGCAATATTGGAACACGAAGGTCTTCTTCATCACCTCGGTCGTGCCGTTCGTGCTGCTGGTGGGCATCACCCTGGGCGGCCTGCTGAGCAAGATGAACGCCACGCCGCTGCAGTTCCTCAGGCACGAGATAGGCCGACGTTCCAAATCCGGCGGCGTCAGGCTGCCCGACTGGATTCCCTTCCCGGTTCGCTTCCGCCTGCGCGTGTTCACGAGGAACTGGACGCACTTTCTGACGTTGTTCTTCGGCATCGCCTTCGGCAGCCTGTTGCTGCTGTTCGGGTTCTGCATGATGCCGTTGGTCCAACACAACGCGGACACCATGGCCGAAAGCGTGGTGGCCGAGCATGTGTACACGCTGAAGGCTCCGTTGGAAATCGACGGGACCGACATGCAGCGCGAATCTTTCGAGGCGGCGGAAACGCTGGCCACCACCGAGGACCTGTCCGAGCTGAACCCCGACAACATGCTGTCCATGCTGCTGCTGGCCCAGGAGGTGGACGAGGACGCCAATCCCGTGAACATCTATGAGAACAGCCAGGAGGCCATCGATCAGGCCGAAAAGTTCGCCGCAACGACGCTGGAGGTCGACCGTCGCATGGGCGGCCAGAAGGAGGAGACCACGGTCTACGGCGTCCAGCCCGAATCGCGGTACTGGGATTTCGTGAAGGTCTCGTCCGACGGCATCGACGTGGGCGCCGGCCTGGCGAAAAAGTGCGGGCTGGAAGAAGGCAGCACCTACGAGTTCTACGACAAGTACGAGGACAAAAGCTATTCGTTTACAGTGGAGCACATCGTGGGCAGCGCCAGCGACATGGCCACGTACATGCGGATTGACAGCTTCAACCAGGTGTTCGACCAGGAGCCCGACAACTTCAACGGCTACGCCTCCGACCTGCCGCTGAGCTTCGATGACCGTTACCTGGTGAACGACCTGACGCCCGAATCGATGCAGGGCGTCGCCGACCAGATGAGCGACTCCATGGGCAGCATCGCCAACATGATGATTTTCGTGGCCGTGCCCATCTACCTGGTTCTGATCTACCTGCTGACCAAGACGGTCATCGACCGCAACGCCCGCGCCATTTCGTACATGAAGGTGTTCGGCTACCACGACCGCGAGGTGTCGAAGCTGTACGTGCGTTCCATCACCGTGACGGTGCTTGTGTCGCTGGTGCTGTGCATACCGCTGCTGATCTGGGCGTTGTCGCTGCTGCTGGAGTTCGTGTTCATGTCCTACCCCGGGAACCTGGAGATGTACATCCAGCCGCTGGCGGTAGGCAAGGAGCTCGCCCTGGGCGTGGTGACCTATGCGGTGGTGGCGTTCCTGCATGTGCGGGCCATTCGCAAGGTGCCGCTGGCCCTGGCCATGAAGGCGGCGGAATAAGACCTGCCGCGGGACAACGGGGACGGAGGGTATTGTCCGTTCGTTGACGTTTTCGGGCTGGACAGCGGGGATGCTGAGGGCATTGTCCCGTCGGGCCGTACTGACGAAGCAAACGCCTAGGATGCCTTCGAATCCGCTGCAGCCCACTCGGACAAAACAAAGGCGCCCCTTGGGCCCGACGATTATACGGAAGAAGGACCTGCCGGCGCAGGCCGTGCCAGGTAACGTCTTGGTGTGCGTTCGTCACGGTTCGCATTAAATCATCCGCAAGAAAGATGATTCACGTATAGAAATAGAATAAACAGGGATATAATCGGGTATGCCAGTGTGGTGGCTGGCAAGAGAAGGAATGTCCGTACGGTTCAAAAGGGGGGCCTATGCCCGAAATCCTCGCAACGGGGCGCGTTCGCTCCGTCAATATCTCCACGCGCAAAGGCACGCGTAAAACGCCTGTCGAAGAGCCGCAAACCGTCGTCGTGCAGCACGGCATTGCCGAGGACGCCCACGCCGGCGATTGGCACCGCCAGGTGTCGTTTCTGGCCATGGAGTCCATCGAACGCGCGCGTGACCTGGGGCTCGAGGTGAAGGAAGGCGATTTCGGCGAAAACTTCACCACCGAAGGCATCGACGTGATGCGCCTGCCTATGGGCACGCAGCTGCGCATCGGCAGCGACGTGCTGGTGGAAATCAGCCAGATCGGCAAGGTCTGCCACACGCGCTGCGCCATCTACTACCTGGCGGGCGATTGCATTTTCCCGCGGGAAGGCATTTTCGGCGTGGTGCTGGAAGGCGGCCAGGTGCAGGTGGGCGACCCCATCGACGTGGTGAAGATGGGCGACGGCACCTGCGAGTTCTCGCCGGCGGAGGCCATCGCCGAGGTGGAGGAGGCTCGCGCCAACGGCACGCTGTAACGGCCCGAGAAAGCATGCAGCCCGGCGAAACCGTCGGGCTGCTCATGCGTACGGGGTCGATTTCGCCGCAGTCTAGGCGGTGGCGTCGATGTCGACCATCTGGGCCAGCGCCAGCCGCACACCGTCCTCGATGCAGCCGTCGCAGGTGCGAAGCTTGGGGCCGCCGGTTTCGCCGCGGATCACCCCGCACAGGGTGGAACCGTTCTTCTTTCGGAAATCCTCGACCAGCTGCTTGGCTCGGACGTAGGTCGACTTCTTCGTGATGGGACCGTCGGGTCCCTTGCTCATGCGGTAGCCCATCACCATGATGCCGCCCGAAATGGCGCCGCAGGTCTCCGTGAAACCGCCCATGCCGCCGCCGAATCCTTCGGCCAGCCGAAACGCGGCCTTTTCGTCCAGCCCCGCAAGGTCGCAGGTTGCGCATGCCACGCACTGCGCGCAGTTGAATCCGCGTTCATGCAGTTCAAGGGCGTGTGCTACCCGGCGTTCAACGTCGATGTCCATTAATCCCCCTTGCGTCTCGGAATGTACGTATCAATTGCAGTGCGTGAAAGCCGCTTCGCCACCTAAGGAAAACGCCCGCGGCTCTCGCAGGCGGGCGTTTCGGAAGGGCGGTTCGGCTAGGCGTCGTATTCGGCCTTGAGCTCGGCGAACGCGGGCAGCGAATTCACGATGGTGTCGTGGCTCACGCAGTAGCCCAGGCGCACCCAGCCCTTCGCGCCGAAGCTGTCCGACGGCACGATGAGCAGCTCGTGGGCCTTGGCGCGCTCAGCGAAGGCCGTAGCGTCGGGCTCCAGCGAGCGTACCCACAGGTAGAAGGCGCCTTGGGGCGCGACGCATTCGTACCCCAGCTCGGTCAGACCGCCGTACAGCGCGTCGCGGTTCTCCTTGTAAGCCGCCACGTCGGACGGTTCGTCCACGCAGCGCTCGATGACCGATTGGAAGATGGCGGGCGCGCACACGAAGCCCAACGCGCGGCCGGCACCTGCCACGGCGGCGTACACGCGCTGCCAGTCGTCGGCGGTTTGCGGCACCAGCACGTAGCCGATGCGCTCGCCGGGCAGGCTCAGCGACTTGGAGTAGGAATAGCACACCAGGGTGTTCTCGTAGAAGCCAGGCACCCAGGGCACATCCAGCCCGTCGTAGACGATTTCGCGGTAGGGCTCGTCGGCGATCAGATAGATGGCGTGCCCGTATTCGAGCTCCTTCTTGCGCAGGATGCTGCCCAAGGCGGCCAGGTCAGAGGCGGGATAAACCGAGCCCACCGGGTTGTTGGGGGTGTTGATGACCATGCCCTTGGTGGCCGGCGTGATGGCAGCTTCGATGGCAGCCAGGTCCAGCTGGAAATTGTCCTCGCGCGCGAGGACTTCCACACAGGTGCACTTGGCGTTTTCGATCCAGACGCGGTATTCGGGGAAGTACGGCGCCACCACGATGAACTCGTCCCCAGGGTTGCTGATGGCGTTGAAGCAGATGTTGAGCGAAGCCGCTGCGCCGCAGGTCATGTACAGGTTCGCGGCCGTGTATTCGGTTCTGAAGCGGCGGTTGAGCGAATCGGCGATGGCGGTGCGGACCGCCGGCGTGCCCTGGGCGGGCGTGTAGCCGTGCAGCTTGTCGGCGGGCACGGTGCTGACCAGGTCGATCAGCGCGTCGGCCACGGCCTTCGGCGCGGGGATGCTGGGGTTGCCCAGGCTGAAATCGAACACCTTGTCGGCTCCGATCTGCGCCTTGCGTTCCAACCCGTAGGCGAACAGCTCGCGGATGGCGCTGGGTGCGCTGCCGAGCTCATACATATGTTGGTTGATCATAGGAACCACCTTCCATTGTGTGTGCAACGGTCCAATGATACCGCTTTCTTACGATGGAGTGCGCCTGATAGTCGGCGGCGGTCGGTTCTGCCATGGATTCCGCATGGCGAAGGTGCCGTAGCGTGAAGATGCGGCACCTTGTCGACAGGGCCCGCAGCGATGGGGGCGGGCGCCCATGGCGGCCATAAAAATGCGGCGCCCAGGTTGCCGGTTCGGGCGCCGCTTGGAAGTGGGGCTGGGGTTGGGAAAGTGGTTTCAGCCCCGGAGTGGGTCGGTTCTATTGCACGGGCAACGACTCGTCCTCGTCGCCTTCGAGCAGCGACGGATCCACGGGCCAGCGGCCGAAGATCCGGGCGGCGTCCATAAGCGCGGTCATGTTCTCGCGGGGCGTGCCCACGGGCATCTGGCATCCGGACGTCAGCACGAAGCCGCGGGGCGAGTCGTAGGCCTTGCGGATGGATTCCCGCGCCGACCTGAGCACGTCGTACGGCGTACCGTAAAGCATGACCTCCACGGGAGGAACGTTTCCCTGGATGCACATGTGGGGCCCTAAGACCTCCTTCGCTTCGGCCATGTCCTCCACGTTGTCGGGGCCGAAGGTGCCGATGCCGCTGGTTATGATGTCGTCCCATAACGCGCGGCTTTTGCCGCAGATGTGCAGGCCGCACCCGCCGCCACGGCTCTTGATGAAGTCGACGTTCTTCTTCAGGTAGGGCAGCGAGAATTCGCGGTACTGTTCGGCGCGAATGATGGACGACGAGCTGACAGGGTCGGCGAACCCGATGCCCACACCGATGTCCAGCAGGCGCTCGATGTAGCGGTTGTTGTTCTCGACGATGACTTCCATCAGCTCTTTTACCTGGTCTGGGTGCTTGCGCAGGCCCTTGAGCAGAGTTTGCGTGCCCACGACCATGGCCGCGATGGTGAACGGCCCGGTCACGGTGCCGCCGACGGGCACCGTGGCGCCCAGCTTTTCCTTCACCATGGCCAATGCCTTCAAGATGATGGGAAGGCGTCCGTCCTTGTCGACGTCGACGAGCTTCGCCTTACCCACCTCGTCGAGGCTCTTGAGGGCCGGCGTCTTGAGCTGCGCCACGTTGTTGTCGAAGTAGGCGATTTCCGAACCCATGGCTTCGGCCATGCCGCGCAGCGTGGTGGAAAGCCCGGCGCCGTCGGAATGGAAGTGCTCCTGCAGGTACACCTCCAGGTCGCACATCTTTTCGGCGGAATGGTAGTAATCTGCGATGGACATGCCCATGAGGGGCGCCATGGTCTCGCCCGTGTCAAGCACGCAGGGGATGCGGTCGACCGGTTTTCCCTGGCTGTACAGGCGGTCGCGCTCCAGCGCCGTCAGCTCGTCGGGTTTCACCTCCAACCCGTGCAGGTATTTCTCTATATCTACCAACGTTCATCCTCCTTGGCGGTTGCTAATGCGTCTCGCGCGGAACCCGGTCGGATCCCGCGCGAGCAAGGTGTATGACGGCGTGTCGGTTTTTGGACGCCGGCGCTACGCCTTATCGGACATGGGCTTGTGGTTCTCCCAGTCCCATTCGCCCTTGCAGACGAAGTCGGAGTACTTCGGAACCACGATGGACAGGATCGCGAACACGGTCAGGAGCATAAGGTACCAGTTGCAACCCATGATGGCCAGCGGGCTGGCGGCGCCTTCGGAAAGGGCCATGACCGTCAGCATCTGAGCGCCGTAGGGGATGAAGCCCTGCATGACGCAGGATGCGATGTCGATGAGGGATGCAGTGCGGCGCGGGTCGATGCCGAACTTGGTGCTGATGTCACGGGACAGCGAGCCGGTGACGATGATGGCCACGGTGTTGTTGGCGGTTGCCATGTCGGTCAGGCCGGTCATGGTCGCGATGCCCACCTGAGCGGACTTCTTGCCCTTGCAGAAGACGGATACCTTCTCGACCAGCCACTGCAGGCCGCCGTAGCGCTTGGTGAGCTCGGCGATGCCGCCGCAGAACATGGACAGCAGGAACACTTCGATCATGCCCTGGAAGCCGGTCCAGATGTTGCCAGCGAAGTCGAGGGCGGTGATGTCGCCGTAGCCCATGCCGATGACGCCAGCGGCGAGGATGCCGATGAGCAGGACCAGGAACACGTTCATGCCCAGAAGCGCCAGCACCAGAACCAGAACGTAGGGCAGGACCTTGATTGCGGAGAACTCGCCGGCATCGACGGCGGTTGCGGTCTCAGGAGCGCCGAAGACGACCAGCAGCACGATGGTGATGATGGCGGCAGGCAAAGCGATCCAGAAGTTGGTCTTGAACTTGTCCTTCAGTTCGACTGCCTGGGTGCGGGTCGATGCGATGGTGGTGTCGGAAATCATCGACAGGTTGTCGCCGAACATGGCGCCGGTGAGGCATGCGGCCAGGATGAGCGGCATGCTCAGGCCGGCCTTGTCGGCCAGGCCCACGGCGATGGGGACCAAAGCGCCCACGGTGCCCATGGACGTGCCCGTGGCGACGGAGAGGAACGCGGCGATGACGAACACGCCGGCGGTGATGAAGCGGGCGGGGATGAACGTGACGCCCATGTTGACCGTGGACTCGATGCCGCCCATGGCGCCTGCCACCGCGGAGAACGCGCCCGCAAGCAGGAAGATCATCAGCATGCACATGACGTCTTCGTTACCTGCGCCCTTGGCGAACGTGGAGAAGTTGTCCATGATGCCCGCCTTGTAGAACATGGCGAATGCCGCAACCACGGCAATCAGCGCGGCGACCACCGACGGGAACTGGTAGAACGCCATTTCGACACCCTGGGCTTGCAGGATGATGCCCGCCCCAAGATAGATGACGATGAAAACCGCGAATGGAATGAGTGCGAGGCCGTTGCTTTTGACGGCTCCTGACTGTTCCTCTGGCATTTTGTCTCCCCTTTCAGAAAAAAGTAATCGCGATTAGTAAAAACATGCAAAAGATAATCCAGCCCGATTTGGGAAACAATCGTTTTGGCCGTTAAGTCTCCGAGCCATTGCAGATGGGGCATATTTCCAGGTCAGACAATATGACAACCCAGGGCAGTAAGACATGGCGGGGGCGTATGACCCGGGAGGGTGGCGGATGTGTCTCGGGACGCTGCACTGCGGGCCCGAGCCTGTGTGGCAGCATGGGCGTGAACGGCTTGTGGTCGAGGCGCAACAGAAGGCCAACATCGGACGCGCACGGCGGCACCTTCGCCACGTTGCCGTATAATGCGACGGTACACACATAACGATTGAAAGGAGTCCTCATGGACGCACAAGTCGCAAAGCTCATGAACGAGCAGATCAACGCTGAGCTGTACAGCGCCTACCTGTACATGTCCTTCGCCGATTACTACGAGGAGCAGGGTCTGGACGGCTACGCCAACTACTACATGATTCAGGCCGCCGAGGAGCGCGACCACGCTCTCATCTTCCGCAACTTCATGCATGACAACGGCGAGAAGATCACGCTGGAGGCCATCGCCAAGCCGGATAAGGTGTTCACCAATTTCCTGGAGCCGCTGGAGGCCGCCCTTGAGCACGAAAAGCTGGTCACGAGCCTGATTAATAAGATTTACGCCGCTGCCGATGCCGTGCACGACTACCGCTCCATGAAGTTTTTGGACTGGTTCATCGACGAGCAGACCGAAGAAGAGACCAACGCCGACGACATGATCACGAAGATGAAGCTCTTCGGCTCCGACGCCAAGGCCCTCTACGACCTGAACAAGGAATACGCCGCCCGCGCATATTCCGTCCCCAGCCCCTTGGCTGCTGAATAACGCCCGATAACATACGGTTTTAAAGCCCGTCGGCATTTGAGCCACCTCCCTTTTCTGGACAAGGGAAATTGGAGGCGGTTCATCCGGCGGGCTTTCTTGTGCTGAGTGGCAGAAGTCGTTCTTCGGTTTCGGAAAAAAACGAGGATTTTGGGCTGAGGAGCGGGGCGCGTTGGAATGGTGCCCCTGTTCGAAGGCCCGATGGGTCGCGCTGCACAGTATGGCATCAGGAATCGATGCGGAATTTGCCTGGCAGGCGGCTTAACTACAGTTTGTGCAGGTTAGCCCAGGGCCACGTCGAGAATCATCATGACCAGGAATCCGGCCAGCACGCCGATGGTTCCGAGAGTGCTGCGTTCTCCCATGTGAGCGTCGGGAATGAGCTCCTCGGTCACGACGAACATCATGGCGCCGGCTGCGAAAGCCAGCATCCACGGCATGAACGGCGTGATGGCGCCGATGGCAAGCACCACAAGGCAGCCGAACACGGGCTCGGCCAGGCCGGACAAAGCGCCCATAAGAAATGCCTTCCAGCGCGACATGCCCGCATCCACCATGGGCAGCGATACGGCGGCGCCCTCGGAATGTTCTGGATGCCGATGCCCAGCGCCAACGCCGTGGCCATGCCCATAAGTGCCGGGTCGCCGGCGTTCTGTCCCGCCATGCCGAACAGCAGGCCCACGCTCATGCCTTCGGGAATGTTATGCAAGGTCACAGCCGTGAACAGGAGTGTGGAACGGTGCCACTTGGCGGGCAGGCCCTCGGCGTGCCGCTTGCCGGGATTGA
The DNA here is from genome assembly GCF_000023885.1 of Slackia heliotrinireducens DSM 20476. NCBI lineage: Bacteria > Bacillati > Actinomycetota > Coriobacteriia > Eggerthellales > Eggerthellaceae > Slackia > Slackia heliotrinireducens. The sequence goes on from NC_013165.1 coordinate 232,548, forward strand.
GGTGGGGAAGCAGTGCATGGATGACCATGAGGAACGCGGCGCCGATGGCGAATCCGCCGGCTGCGGGAATCCATCCGATGCCGCCTGCGGCCTCGGTCTGTTCGATCGATGGCATGAGCAGGCTCCAAACGCTGGCGGCGATCATGACGCCGGCAGCGAACCCCAGAAACAACGTGTTTGCCGCGCCGGCAGCCCGGTCGCGGATGAGGAACACGGCAGCGGCGCCGAGCGCCGTGCATGCGAATGTGAATCCGGTCGCAGCGGCGGCCAGGAGTAGTGAATACAGCATCGAAAACCTTCCGTTTGCGACACCGGGAAGCCTGACCACCTTACCACGACCGCGCAACTCCCCCAAAACAAGCGACGGGACCCGCGGCCTTTTGACCTGTTTCTTCACAACTCGCCGAACGGCACGTGTAAGGTTCCGCTTGATTTAAGGACGATGCATGATGACGCCGCGAAACCCGCCGAACAGCGGTATCATCCGTCAGGACACATGACGCGCGGGCGAAAGCGCCGCGCTTGATTTTTCGCTAGGAGACCCCATGCCTCGTTTGGCCCAGAATGCAACCGTGGTGCTGCGCGATGTCGGATACGACGCCGATGGCCCGTATCTGCTGGTCAGCAATGTAAAAGCCAAAAAGCTGAACCGTCTGCCCGTGCTGGGCCGCACGTTCTCTATGCGGCTCTTGCCGCAGCGCTACTGCACAGGCGCCTTCGATCTGGCCACGTTCAAGGCAACGGCCTGCGATTTGGCCGTAGACCTGCCGAACGACTACAAGGACACCATGTGCCCGGCGTGCCGCGACATCACCGGCTTCAACCCGGCGTTCTACAACGCGGACAACATCTCGCCGCAGCAGCGCGCCTACAACCTGACGCCGCACTTCGTGTACATGGCATACTTCTCGCCGCAGCATTTCAAGGTGGGCATCTCGTCGGAGACACGCGGCATCGAACGCCTGCTTGAGCAGGGCGCCCGCGTGGCCGGCATCCTCAAGCGCTTCCCGAACGCCGACGCCGCCCGCGAAATGGAAGCCTACCTGTGCTCGCAGGAGGGCATTTTGGAAACCATGCGCTCGGGCACCAAGCTGCAGCTTTTGAGCGAGCCTTTCAACGCGCAGGAGGCCATGCGCCTGGTCAAGCAGAAGTGTGCGGAATTCGACATCGACCCTGAGCTGGGCGTTATCGACCTGTCGCCGTACTATTTCGGGCAGGGGGCCAGCGTGCCGCAGCTCATCCAGATTCCCGACAGCGCGCCCCGCGACGTGTTCGGCGGCCGCTGCGTAGGCATGGTCGGAACCACCCTGGCCATGGAGCAGAACGGCAACGTGTTCGCCGTGCATGTGAAGGAATGGGAATCCTACGAGGTCGAAATCACCGCAGGCGAAGTGCTCGTCGAGTACGAATACGAGCCGCAGCAGATGGGCCTGTGGTAAACCGCCGCTTGCCAGCAGACGTTTAAGCAACGAAACCGCAAATGAGCGCGCCTGCGGGCAGTTCAGTTGGTATCATGCCTGAAACCGCGAAAAACGAGGTGGGTATGGCATTTGTTGAATTCCGCGACGTGCGCAAAATATATACGATGGGCGAGGTGGAAGTGGCCGCGCTCGACGGCATGACGTTCGAGATCGAACGAGGCGAACTCGTGGTCATCGTGGGGCCGTCCGGGTCGGGCAAGACCACGCTGCTGAACATGCTGGGCGGCATGGATTCCTGCACGTCCGGCGACATCCGCCTTGACGGACGCCTGGTCAGCGGCTTTTCCGACAAGGAACTGGTGCAGTACCGCCGCCACGACGTGGGCTTCGTCTTCCAATTCTACAATCTGGTGCAGAACCTGACGGCGCTTGAGAACGTGGAACTGGCAGCCCAGATCTGCAAGAACCCGCTTCCCGCCGAAGAGGTGCTGGAGTTGGTGGGGCTGGGGCATCGCATGGACAACTTCCCCGCGCAGCTTTCCGGCGGCGAGCAGCAGCGCGTGGCTATCGCCCGCGCCTTGGCGAAGAATCCGAAACTTCTGCTGTGCGACGAGCCCACGGGCGCTCTGGACTACAAAACGGGCAAGGCCATTCTCAAACTTCTACAGGAGACCTGCGAAAACACCGGCCGCACGGTGGTCCTGGTCACCCATAACTCGGCGTTTTGCGCCATTGCGAACCGGGTGATCCACGTGAAAGAGGGCCGCGCCGGTGCGGTGGAGATAAACGAGCACCCGGCGTCTGCCGAGGTCATCGACTGGTAAAGGGCGACCGTGGCCAACGCGTTCAACAAAGAATTCCTGCGCTCCATCTCGCATTCCGCGGGACGGTTCGTCGCCATCGCCGTGATTTCGGCGCTGGGCGTGGGGTTCTTCGCGGGCCTGCTCATGACCGCGCCCGACATGAAGCTTGCGGGCGACATCTATTATGACGGCACGAACATGACCGACTTGCGCGTGGTGAGCACGCTGGGGTTCGACGATGAGCAAATTGAAGCGATGTCCCAGGTCGAAGGCGTGAAGGAAGTGGTGGGGGAGCGCGAAGCCGACGTGCTGGCAACCATTAGGGGCACGCAGTACGTGGTGCGCATCCACGGGCTTGACGTGGACCAGGCCAAGGCGTCGGACACCTCCGACGGCGTGAATGCGGTGTCGGCGGATGAGACCTACATCAACCGGCCTATTCTTCTGGAGGGCGAATGGCCCGACGAGCCGGGCGAATGCGTGCTGGCCCGCGGCGCCGTGCTGGAGGACGTCCCCCAAATAGGCGACACGGTGACGGTCATCGACGGCACGACCGATGTGGACGACACGCTGACCAGGCGCGACTTCGTGGTGACAGGCTTTGTGCAGACGGGCTACTACGTGTGCACGTCGAACTTCGGCCTGACCTCGCTGGGCACGGGCACCGTGGACGACTACATGTACATCATGAACGAGGACTTCAATCCCGACATGCCGTACACGGGCGCGTTCGTGACGGTGGAAGGCGCGCGGGAGCTGAACTCCACGAGTGAGGAATACGACGGGCTGGTGGGCAAGGTGCGCACGCGGCTCGAGGACATGTCAGGCGACCTGGGCGACATGCGTTTGGCGGCTGTCAAGCGGGATGCCCAGGATGAGCTGGACGAAAGCCGAGCCGACTACGAATCCGAGAAAGCCGATGCCGAATCGGAGCTTGCCGACGCGAAATCCGAATTGGACGACGCGAAGGGCGAGCTGGATGAAACGAAAGGCGAGCTGGCGGATGCCGAGTCGGAGCTTGCCAATGCGCAATCCGAGCTGGCGGATGCGCAATCGGAGCTGGGTGCTGCGCGCAGGCAGCTTGACGATGCGTCGGCGGAGCTTTCGGATGCCCGTTCAGAAATAGCTTCCGGCCAGGCGGAACTGGACGATGCTGCGGCCCAGATCGCCGATGGGGAAGCCGAGCTGGCAGATGCCCAGGCCCAATATGACGCCGGCGTTGCGGAACTGGCCTCGCAGAGGGCCGATGCCGAGGCACAGCTTTCGGCGGCTCAGGCCCAGCTTGACGAGCAGCGTGCCCAGGTTGATGCTGCGGCCGCTCAGCTCGATGCGTTGTATGCGGCCGTCGAGCAAGCCGACCAGGGTCTGGCCCAGCTGCAGGGCGGTATCGACGGGCTGAACGCCCAGATCGCCGAGCTGCAGGCGCAGATAGTCGGCGACGAGGAACATGCCGAATCCGATGCGGCGCTGCAGGCTCAGATCGAGGTGCTGCAGGCCCAGGTGGCGGCTCTGCAACAGCAGCAGGCCGAGGTGCAGGGCCAGCGTGACCAGGCGGCTTCGGCCATCCAACAGATTGAATCGGGGCAGGCGGCGGTCGAAGACGCCCAAGCCGAGTTGGATTCCCAGCGCGCGGCGGCCGAGGAGCGGTTCGCCGCCGCCCAGGCCCAGCTTGACGACGCGAAAGCCCAGCTTGACGACGGATACGCCCAGCTCGATACGGCACGTTCGGCCTACAATGCCGGCGCGGCGGAGCTTGCCGACGGTCGGGCGGCCTATGCCAGCGGCTTGAAGGAATACCAAGACGGCGAGGCGGCATACGCCGATGGCCTGGCCGAATACAACAACGGCGTGGCTCAGTACCAGGACGGCAAGGCCGAATACGAAGAGGGCCTTTCGCAATATCAGGACGGTCTGTCCGAATATCAGGATGGCCTGGCGGAATACGAGGACGCCCGAGCCGAAGCCGACGAACAGTTCGCCGATGCCGAGGCCGAGCTGGCGGACGCTCAGGCGGAAATCGACGACATCGAGGCCCCGGACGTCTACGTGCTGGACCGCACGAAGATCGTGGGTGTGGAGAGCTTCAACTCCGACGCGGAGCGCATCGGGCAGATTGCCAGCGTGTTCCCGCTGATCTTCTTCCTGGTGGCGGCCCTGGTTTCGCTCACCACCATGACGCGCATGGTGGACGAAGAGCGCGTGCTCATCGGCACCTACAAGGCGCTGGGCTATTCGAGCCGCCGAATCACTTCGAAATACCTGCTCTACGCGCTGTTGGCCTGCCTGGTCGGCGGAATCGTCGGCATCGTCGCACTGTCGCAGTTCCTGCCGAAGTTCATCATGCAGGCGTACTCCATCGTGTACGAGCCGCCGGTGCGCCCGTCGCCCATCATGCCTGGCATCGCCGCCATGGCCATGGGGTTGGGTCTGCTCATCACCTTGGGAGCCACGGCCGCCGCAGCCGCATCCACCCTGCGCGAGACGCCGGCGCTGCTCATGCTCCCGCGCACGCCGAAGGCCGGCAAGCGCATCCTGCTCGAGCGCATCAAACCTGTGTGGAAGCGCATGTCGTTCCTCTGGAAGGTGACGGCCCGCAACATCTTCCGCTTCAAACAGCGATTCTTCATGGCGGTCATCGGCATCGCCGGATGCACGGCGCTGCTGCTCACGGGCCTGGGGCTGCACGATTCGATCAACGACATCATCGACAAGCAGTACGGCGAGCTGACCCACACCGACATGACCGTGCGGCTCTACGACGACGCCACCGATCAGGACATCGCCCAGGCCGAAAGCCTCATGGGCGACCCGGCCTACGTGACGGAGTTCGCCGCCTTCGACACCTCCAACCGTCATGCCGTGGCGAATGGCGAAGACGTCCGCTTCTCTCTGGTGGTGCCGCAGGACATGGATACCTTCGCTGACTATTACACGCTGCGCGAGCGCAAGGGCCACGAGCCTTTGACCTTGGATGACGACTCAATCATCCTGTCCGAGAAGCTTGCCACGTCCCTGAACGTCAAGGCGGGCGACGTGATTGAGCTGTACGAGGAAGACGACATCGGCAACATCGTGGGCAATCCCGTGGAGATCGAGGTGGGCGGCGTGTGCGAAAGCTACGTGGCCAATGCGGCGTACCTGTCGCCTGTGGCCTACAGCAAGGCGTACGGCAGCGAGCCCGAGTTTTTGACCTGGTTCGCCAAGGCGGCGACCGACGACTCGGAGGAGCGCTCCGCGATGGGTTCCGAGTTGCTGTCCATCCCCGGCGTGTCCACCGTAAGCTACAGCGAAGAGGTCATCGAGTTCTACCGCAAGAGTTTGAGCAGCGTAAACGCTGTGGTTGTGGTGCTGGTCATCGCCGCCGCCGTGCTGGCCTTCGTAGTGCTGTACAACTTGACTAACATCAACATCACCGAGCGCGTCCGCGAGATCGCGACCCTCAAGGTGCTGGGGTTCACGCCCCGTGAGGTGAGCGTGTACATCTTCCGAGAGACCATGCTCCTGTCGGTCATCGGAGCGCTGGTCGGCTTGGTGCTGGGCATCTGGATGGCGAACTTCGTGATTGTGACGGCCGAAGTGGACCAGGTCATGTTCTGCCGCGAGATCCATGTCTTGAGCTTCGTGCTGGCCTTCCTGCTGACCATGGTGTTCTCGACGATCGTTTCCCTCGTCATGAAGAAGAAGCTCGACCGCATTTCCATGGTGGAGAGCCTGAAGTCCATCGAATAATCCTGCGTGTGACAACCACCCGAGCCTTTGCTGTCACATCTGCGTGCAAGCGGCGCCGTGCCACGACGGCGACGGGCATCTGCGCGCTCAGACAGTCCTGGGCTCGCTCGAAGGCGCCACTGGCGCCTTCGGCTCGTGCGGAACTCGCGCTCAGACGCCCCTCGCCCCCGCGCGTGTGAAAACCACCCGAGTCTTTGCTGTCACATGCGTGTTCAGGCGACGCCGAAGCGGCGCCGACCCTGCTCGACAGGGCTTCCGTCGCCTTCGGCTCGTGCGGAGCTCGCTCGCAGGCGCCTTCGGGCTGCTCCTCGCGCCGAAATGCCCCTTTTCCGCCAAGAAAGCCAACTAGTGCACGACTTGGAGCCAGCTCAAAGGCCGCGTTCAAGAGGCCCCCGAAAAGCCGCCGACTCGCCTGGATGAGAGCCGGGCGCAAAGAAAGAGACGCTGACCTGGGTCGGCGTCTCTTGCGAAAGCTGTGTGGCTGCGCTCTTAGGTGAGGGGCGGGTACTCGAGCATCTCCTCGCAGGTGATGAACTGGTAGCCTTGCTCCTTCAGGTGGGGCAGGGCCTCCTCGAGCGCGGCGATGGTCTGTGAGCGGTCGCCGCCGCCGTCGTGCATCAGGATGATGTCGCCCGGGCCTGCGCTTTCAATCTGGCTTGCAATGTAACCGGAGCCGGGCAGGGACCAGTCGGCGGTGTCGATGGTCCAGGTGATCTGGGCCACAACCAGGTCGTCGACGTTCTGCCAGACGGGCAGCTCGAAGTTGCCGCCGGGAGCGCGCATGACGGGCAGCTGGTTTTCGCCCACCAAATCGTTGATGGCCTGCATGCCCTTCTGAATCTCGTCACGCTGCTCCTCTTCGGACATGAGGCCCAGGTCAACGCCATTGCCGCTGCCAGCAGCATGGTCCCAGGTGTGGGTGGCCAGCTCGTGGCCTTCGTTGTGGGCGCGCAGGGCCATGTCGCCTGCTTCTCCGGTCAGCTGCTCGCCGATGACGAAGAAGGTGGCCTTGGCGTCGTTTGCCTTCAGAATGTCCAGAACCTCGCCGGTCTGCTCCGTGTAAGGGCCGTCGTCGAAGGTCAGACAGATGACCTTGTCGGAGCCGACGTCGGGATAGTACCGCAGATAGACGCGGTTTTGCGGCTCTTTGGTCACCTCAAGCACGACGCTTTTGCCTGACACGTTGCCGGTCTTCACCACGGCGACGCCCTTCTTGCCCTGCTGGCTCACGATGTAGATGGGGCCGTCGCCCTCCTCGACGGAGTCGAAGGGGATGGCGTGGTTGTTGTCGACGGTGGATTCTTCCTCGACGTCGGTGCCGTCGTCCACGATGAGCTCGTCGCCGTTGTGCAGCTTCGTCTCGCCGTCGTCGACGGGGTCGCCGTTGATGGTCAGCGTGTACGGCGTGCCGCCGCCTTCCTCAAGAATCTCGCCCTCGACGTCGATCAGATTGCCCGGCGTCAGGTTCAATCCGCTGGCGGCCACGGCGGTATCGGCGATTTTCTCGCTCTTGAGCTGGACCGTCGTGTCGTTCACGGTGACGGTGATCGGGCGGTTGACCCACCAGAAGCCGATGAGGAACACGACCAGGGCGATAACGCCGATGCCGATGAAACCCTGCTTCAGGTTGCGCCGGGAGCGATATTCCGCCCGCAGGTTCTTCTGGGCCTTCTTGTAGCCGAAATTGTCGCGCTGGGCGTCCTTCGTTGCGACGTTGTGGGCGCCGGAGCGTCCGCTGCGGTTGCCGTTGGCTACGTGGCCGTCGCGGGAGGCGTGGCTGCCGTTGGCGGCGCGTCGGGTACGGGCCGGCTGGGCCGTTGCGCGTTTCGAGCCTCGGGCCGAAGGGCGCTGCGAGTTGCGGCCCGACGTGCGATCGGCCGCGGTGCCCCGGGTGTTGCGGGTGTTGCGGGCAGCGTGTTCCTCACGTTCGGAAACCATGCGCTGGGCGCCGGTGCGTCCGTCGTAGGTTATGCGGTTGCCGGTGCGGCCGGCGGTGCTGTGGCCTGCGCCCGAGCGTGCGGAATCGCTAGGGCCGGCAGCGCGCCGTGCGCCTTGGGAACGCGTCCGCGAGTCGGAACCCGCGCTGGAGCCGGAAGGCCGGGCCCGACGGGACGGGTCGACGCTGCGACGTTGCGAGGTGCGGAAGTCGGCATCCCAGTCGCGCTGGAATCCGTTTTCGCCGAAGTTGGAATTGTATTCGCTCACGATGATGCTTCCTGGTGCGTTTATGCTGAGTTTTCCTGTTCAAGACAGTTTAGCGCGTCTAGCTGGTTTTTGGTACCCGAAAGCCGCTCGGCTCGGCCATTGTTGAGAAACGTTGAATTTGAAGCGGCCGATTTCGGCCATCCACGTCCAGGACCAGGCGTCTAATGTGGGTATCCCGTTGCGTCGTGCCCGTGCGGTCCTGCCAAACATTCCCGCTGTGCTACCATCTAAGGTCGAATTGCCCACCACAAGGACAAACATCGATCATTTAGGGAAGCTACCGCATGGCAAATAAGCAACCGCAGCGACGTCGCACCACGTCCTCAACCACCCAGGGCTTCAAGCGTGTCTCTCAACAGCAGATGAACAACATCAGAAACTCCGCGGCGACTACGCAGGCGGTAGGTCGAAACGTTGCGGCGCAGCAAAACGCGCAGCAGCGGCCCATGCCCCAGGCTGCCCAGCCCACCATGGTGTTCGACCAGCCGGCGGTTGCGGGTTCGGTCAGCCCTGTGGCCTACAGCAAGACGGGCAGCAAGCGCAAGGAGCGCAACGCTTCCAAAAAGGCCGCGCAAGTCGCTCAGAGCAGCAACCCGTACGTCGCCAGCGCGTACAAGACCAAGAAGAAGGCCCCCTTGGCGCTGAAGATTCTCGGCGCTGCGGTGCTGGTGTTGGCCCTCATCGGCGGCGGCCTGGCGGCATTCGCCTACATGTACGCCAGCAACATCGACAAGAACCTGAGCGAAGGCATCGACCAGTCCACCCTGGACATCTTGGGCGAGAACCAGATCGCGCCCGGCGATCCGTTCTACATGCTCATCGTGGGTACGGACGGGTCTGAGGCCCGCAAGGAGACCTACGGCGATACCTTCCGCTCCGACTCCATGATTCTCGCGCGCATCGATCCTGTCCAGAAGAAGGTCACCCTCATTTCGCTCGAGCGTGACACATACGTGAACATCGAGGGGTACGGCCCCAACAAGCTCAACGCGTCCGCCGCGTACGGAGGCGCGCCGCTGGTCATCTCCACGGTTCAGGAACTGGCCGGCGTGCCCATCAGCCACTACGCGCAGGTCGACTTCGACGGTTTTGAATCGGCCATCGATGCCCTGGGCGGTGTGGAAGTGGACGTGCCCATCGACATCGACGACGACCGTGCCGGCGGCCAACTGAGTGCAGGCCTTCAAACGCTTAACGGCGAGCAGGCCCTGATCCTGTGCCGCTCGCGCCACGCGTACGACGCGTACGGTTCGGGCGACTACTACCGCATGGCCAACCAGCGCCTGGTGCTCGGCGCCATGGTTAAGAAAGTTCTGGCATCCGACGCCGTCACGCAGGCGGAAGTGGTCAACGCCATGTCTAAGTACATCACCACTGACCTTTCGGTCCAGGACGTTTTGGACCTTGCGGCCATGTTTAAGGGCATGGACACGTCCACTGACATCTATTCGGCCATGACACCCACCACCAGCGCGTACATCAACGGCACGTGGTACGAGTATCTTAACGTTGAGGAATGGCAGAAGATGATGGCCCGCGTGGATGCCGGCCTGCCGCCCTACGAGGACGACGCCCAGAATCTCAACGAGGGCGGTGTTATCGACCAGAACAAGGCCTACCTGGGCAAAGACCCGAACATGGCTGTGGATACCTCCGGGGCGCAGACCACCACCACGACGCCGACTCCGGAAACCGAGCAGACCTACGACAGCAGCTACTACAGCGGAACCGACAGCGGCTACTACTACGAGGATCCCAACACCTACTACGAGGACCCCAACACCTATTATGAGGATCCGAACGCCTATTACGAAGACCCCAGCTACTACGAGACGCCCGAAGAGCCCCCGGCTGAGGTTGATACCGGCGGCGGCGAGTACGTTGATCCGGGCCCGGTCGATTCGGGCGGCACGGGCGGTACCGGCGGCGGGGATGTGCCCGTGGAAGACGGCGGCGACACCGGTGGTGGAGAAGCACTGACCGAAGGCGGCCAATAGTCAGAACAAAGCGCCGGTCCGGCATGTTCCGGGCCGGCGCTTTCTCTTTATAAAACAATATGACCTGAGCTTCTTATGTCTGGTCCAACATCACGGGACATGTGGCGCAAAAGGGAACATTTTGTGTGCGCGGCTGTTCAGGAGCATAAAATGGCGTATCATCTACGCTCCAGGCGCACAGAAACGAGGTCTCGTGCGCGCGTCCGACGAAACGGAATCGAAGGCCTCGGCGTCAACGGCGCCGATAAGGAGACAGGTTATGGGAAATCGCCGACGTAGCGGTTCAGACTCATATAGCGCTTATTCGCGCCAATCCAACACGCCTTACAGCAGCTCGAATTACGGAACTTCCGCCCAGGGCGCGGCCGACCGCTATTCGCGCCGCACCCAACAGGCGGAATACGGCAAGCAGATGGAGAAGAAGCGCCGCGGCAAGCGCGTTCTCACCACCGTTTTGGTCAGCTTGCTGGTGGTCCTGTTCGCGGGGGCTGCCGCGTTCGGCGCGTACTATTTCATGATCAACAGCAACCTCCACCAGGAGGTTGACGAGGATTTGGCAGCTGCCCTGGACGAGGTGGAAACGCCTACCGACCCCTTCTACGTGCTGCTGCTGGGTGTGGACAGGTCCGAATCGCGCGACGGGTCCGCCGAGTTCGGCGACGTGTTCCGCTCGGACACCATCATTCTGGCCCGCATCGATCCGACGGAAAAGCAGGCCACGCTGATTTCCATCGTGCGCGACACCTATGTGGATATCGAGGGATACGGTCCCAACAAGATTAATGCGGCCCATGCGTTCGGTGGCCCGGCTTTGACCGTCAAGACTGTTTCCGAATTCGCTGGCGTTCCCATCAGCCATTACGTCGAAGTGGACTTCGACGGGTTCGAAGCGGCCGTGGACGCCGTTGGCGGTGTGGACGTGGACGTGCCCATCACCATCGATGACGATGATGCGGGCGGATACGTTGCGGCCGGCGAGCAGACCCTCAGTGGCGAAGAGGCCCTGATCCTGTGCCGTGCGCGCCATGCCTACGACGAATACGGCGACGGCGACATGTACCGCGCGGCCAACCAGCGCATGGTCATCGGCGCTTTGGCCGAGAAGGTGCTGGCGGCTGACACCGGCACCATGCTCAATCTGATTACCGACATGAGCGAATACGTGACCACCGACATGAGCGTGGCCGAGATTGCCAGCGTGGCCATGGCCATGCGGGGGATGGACACCGACTCCATCTACAGCTGCTCCAACCCGACTACCAGCGCCTACGAGAACGACGTGTGGTACGAGTACAGCAACAACCAGGCCTGGACCGTCATGATGCAGCGCGTCGACGCGGGCCTGTCTCCTACGGGTGACGACGCCACATCTTCCAACAACGGCGGCATCATCGACGGCACCGTGGACTCCGATTACATTGCCGAAACGGTGCTCGGCGACGACATGGCCCAGACCGTCGTCGCGGATGTGGTGGTGCTCAACGGTAACGGCGTGGACGGCTCGGCGGCCCGCGCGTCCAGCATCCTGATGAACAACGGCATGACTGTGGTTTCGACGGGGTCGGCCAATTCCTACGAGTACGGCCAGACCGTGGTGGTGTACAACGACCCCAGCTTCCGCGACGAGGCCGAAAAGGCCCAAGGCGCGCTGGGTGTGGGCTACGTCTTCGAAAACGACGGGACCTACGCTTTCACCGGCGACGTGCTGGTCGTGGTCGGCGCCGACTTCTAGCGACGTAGGGAACACGCATCTCCCCGCGGCCGTCCTTCTGGGCGGCCGCTTTTCGCATCTGGGGCGTGGAAGCCCCGGTTGCGCTTGACGACCCCGCTCGCCAGTTCCCGCCACCAGCCCAGGCGCATGCATCCCGCGCGCAGTTCCGCACGACGCGGAATGTCCGATGGACATTCCGCCAAAGCAGGACTGCCTGAGCACGGGATGCATGCGCCTGGGCCCAGCAGCCAGGACACGACAACGCGATATTTCGTCAACCTGCGGAAACGCACCCTTGCAACTGCGGCGGGGCGTTCTATAATGCGGGTACTCGACAAATGCGATGACAGGGCGAGTAGGGACGAACCCATCTTCAGAAAGCAGGCGGTGCTGCGAGCCTGCGTTGGACGGCCCCGAACATTCCCTTGAGCAGCGCAGCTGAACGACGCTCGGCCACCCGGCACACCACCGAAGCCCGAATGTCCTGTACGCTGGGCCGGAAGCCACCGTGACGGCTGCATGAGGAGCACTGTCTTCTGCATTTATTGGGTGTGGAACAGCCACATGAGGAAAGGCAGGGCAGTGCGGATGCAGCTTCGACGTCGCAGGCGAACCGGCGCATTCTCCACTTCCCCTTGCCGCATCCGCATGCGGATCGCCGTCGGTACGGATAGGGGAGTCAGTCTGCCATGATGAACTTGCAAGAAGACCTCGAGCGCAAGAGCCTGGCCATTGCCGGCAAGCCGTTCGGTCCGGGCAGCGCCACCGAGCACGAGGGGCAGCGCATGAACGGCGCCCAGGCCGTGGTCGCGTCGCTTGAGGCGGAAGGCGTGGAGACCATCTTCGGGTACCCTGGAGGCACGGTCATCGACATCTACGACGCGCTGTACGATTCCAAAATCAAACACGTGCTGGCCCGCCATGAGCAGGGTGCCTGCCACATGGCCGACGGATACGCGCGCTCCACGGGGCGTCCCGGCGTGTGCCTGGTGACCAGCGGTCCTGGCGCCACCAACGTGGTGACCGCCATCGCCACGGCGTTTCTGGATTCCATCCCGCTCATCGTCATCACCGGTCAGGTGAAGCGCCCCGTCATCGGCACCGACGCCTTCCAAGAGGCCGACACCGTTGGCATCACCATGCCCATCGTGAAGCACAGCTACCTTCTGACCAGCACCGACGACTTGACGAAAACGTTCCGCGAGGCCTTCTACATCGCATCGACGGGCCGTCCGGGCCCGGTGCTTATCGACGTGCCTTCCGATATCTCCACCGCCGAGATGGTGTTTCATTATCCCGACGATGTGAACCTGCCCAGCTACAAACCCACCTACAAAGGCAACGCTCGCCAGATCAAGCAGACGGTTTCCGCCCTTAAGGAAGCGAAGCGACCGCTGCTGTACGTGGGCGGCGGCGTGGCGCTGTCCTTCGCCGAGAAGGAACTGGCCGATCTGGCGCACATGCTGCGCATCCCCGTGGTCACCACGCTTATGGCCGTGGGCGTCATGGATCCCGATGACGAGCTCAACCTGGGTGCGGTGGGCATGCACGGCTCCCGTTACGCCAACAAGGCCATGAACGATTGCGACCTGCTGATTGCCGTGGGCGCACGCTTCTCGGAGCGGGTGACCGGACGTATCGACACCTTCAACCAGGGGGCCAAGGTCATTCATATCGATATCGATCCGGCCGAAATCGGCAAGGTACGCGCCGCGGAGATCCCCATCGTGGGCGACGCGCAGATCGTGCTTGCCACCCTTGCTGGACAGGCTGAAAAGCAGAACGTGGGCCCTGTTGGCGAAGCCTTCGCCCAACAGTGTTTCGAGTGGCGTGAACGCTGGCCGCTGTACGACCGCGAACTTGCCGCCAAGGAGGGCCAGGGCCGCATCGTGCCCGAGGCGTCGCTGCTCATGCTGTCCGGCAAGCTGGACCGCGACAACTCCATCGTCGTCACGGACGTGGGGCAGCATCAGATGTGGGCCTTCCAGTTCATCAAGCGTAACAACCCCGGCACCTTCCTCACGTCGGGCGGCCTGGGCACCATGGGCTACGGCCTGCCCGCGGCCATCGGCGCGCAGATCGTCAATCCCGACCAGCAGGTGGTGCTGGTGACCGGCGACGGATCATTCCAGATGTGCATTCAGGAGATGGCCACGGCCACCATCAACAACGCGCCGGTCAAGGTGGTTATTTTGGACAACCGCGCGCTGGGTATGGTGCACCAGTGGCAGAAGCTGTTCTACAACGGGCGCTATTCAGCCACGGTGCTGGACCCCGTTCCCGATTTCGTGAAGCTGGCCGAAGCCTACGGTTGGCAGGGCGAGCGCATCGTCGACCCCGATGAGCTGTCCGCGGCGTACGACCGCATGCTGGCCGCCGAGGGTCCGTACCTGCTTGACGTGGACATTCGCGCCGATATGAACGTGTATCCCATGGTGCCTGCCGGCGCTCCCATGAGCAAGCAGTTCGGCGCCATCGACATGGACGCGGGCGGCACGCGCATCAGGTATGACGACGTCAATCCGCCCATCGGCTCCGATGACGAGATGGAGGCTTAAGCCATGGACCACATTCTTTCCGTACTTGTCGAGAACAAGGCCGGCGTGCTGTCCCGTGTCGTGGGGCTCATCACGCGGCGTGGCTTCAACATCCAGTCGCTGACCGTGGCGCCCACCGAGGACCCCACGGTGTCACGCATGACCATCATTCTGAACTGCGACGAGGTGGCTTGCGAGCAGATCGTCAAGCAGCTGCACAAGCTGGTCAGCGTGTATAAGATCAGCAACCTGACCAACAAGGCGTCCATCGAGCGCGAGCTGGCGCTGTTCAAGGTGACGGTGCCCGCCGAGAAGCGTGGCGAAATCATCGAGATCGCGAACGTGTTCCGTGCGAAGATCGTCGACGTGAGCAGGTCGTCCATGACCATCGAGGCGACAGGCGACGAGGACAAGCTGTCGGCCATCGAGGATTTGCTGCGCGGTTACGGCATCAAGCAGCTGACCCGCACAGGTAAGGTGGTCATGCCCCGCGACCCTCGCGAAAGCTAACCTGGTCGGACGGTTCGCTTCGGGCGGACGGGCTAGCTCTCGTAGCGCACAGCGCCCAGACGACCGCAGCTCAGCCCGGGCATCGATTCCAGCGCATGGCGGAAGCTCTCCGACGCGGCGATCCGTTTCACCTGGCGCAACAGCCCGCGGTTTTCGGGGGACTTGCGCACCACGATGTCCAGATGTTCGGTTTGCATGGGGACGAACTGCAGGCCTTCGACCATCGCTGCCTCGCGGGCGGTGCCGATGGTGACGTCCGATTCACCACTGGCCACGCGTTTCGCCGCTTCGAGACCGTTGGTGGCCGGGCCGTTGTAGCCCGCGATGTTAGAGGGCCTGGCCTCGATTGCCATGAGCTTTTCGTCCAGCAGCACACGTCCGCCGGTGCCCAGTTCACGTTGGGCCAGACGCACGCCGTCCTTAAGCAGGCCGCCCCAGGTGGTGAGGCGTTTCGGGTTGCCTTCGGCCACTATGAACCCGCGCTGCCGGTCGGCCAGGCTGATCAGCACCACAGGCGTGCCAGGCGCGACACGCTGGGCGTACGGGATGTTGTAGCTGTTGGTTTTCGCGTCGTACAGGTCCACGACGGCCACATCGACCTGGCCGAGGTACATGCCCACCAGGGCGGCAAATCCGTTGATGTGGCGCCGGGCCGCGGGTAGGCCCGCTTCGGCCAGCGAGCTTGAAAGCGCGTCGCACACGGCATCGGTGCCGGCAAGCACGACGCTTGCGTTGTCGTGGGTAATGGCGGAAAGGTACGCGGGGCCGTGGTCGTCTTCGGATTCTGCCTGGGCGGCGGTCGCGCCGCCGGTGTGCTGCGCGGTCAGGTACTGCTCCACATCGTGCATGGTGAAGCGCAGCTTGCGTCCGATTCGGTACGACCCCAGCTCGCCGCTGGCTGCCATCTCGTACACTTTGTTCTTTCCCACGTGAAGGATCCCGGCGACGTCGGTGGCGTTCAGTTGCTGTTCGTGGAGCATTGTTCCCCTTAAAAAATGGTAAATTTTTGAGAATAATTGTATAATGAAAGCTCCGAATTGACAAACTTTCAGCATGCTTTGACGCACCGTGACGGACCGTAACGAAGCGGGATGCCAGTTGTGAAAACAAACCCTGGAAAACGTTATCCGATGGTAGGAAGGGCATACTGGGTTCTGTCAACAGGGCGGACCGATTGGTGGCCGCCGAACCAAGAACCGAACGACCGAAAGGAAATGCACCATGAAGATCTCCGCACGCAACCAGCTCAAGGGCACTGTCGTCTCTGTCAAGGAAGGCGCCGTCAACGGCGTCGTCGCCATCGAGGTGGGCGGCCAGACGCTGAAGGCCTCCATCACCATGGAATCCATCAAGGAACTCGGCCTGGCCGAGGGTGTCGAAGCCTTCGCCATCGTCAAGGCCACCAGCGTCATGTTCGCTACCGGCAAAGTGGAGGGCATTTCCGCCCGCAACCAGCTCGAGGGTACCGTTGTGAAGGTGACCGAGGGTGCCGTGAACGGCCACGTGGTGCTCGAGCTCGCTGACGGCAACCGTGTTTCCGGCTCCATCACCAACGAAGCCATCGAAGACCTGGGCCTGGCCGAAGGCGCCAAGGCCGTTGCCATCGTCAAGGCCACCGACGTCATCGTGGGTGTCGAGTAACCTCAATCGACATACCGATCGTCCGGGCGCGTCCTTCGGGGCGCGCCTTTTCGTTTCTGCCCGATGCGGCATTTGGATGTGGCGATAGAGGTTCGGGTAAATGGCACACGTGCTGGTTATGTGGTGAAATGCTCTCCCGAGATTAACAATTGGGTGGCGGACGCATGACCGTGGAGCCAGGGGCGCAGGCTACCCGTATAATTCCCTCATAAATCAAGAGATGACCGCACCGACACCCCCACGAAACGAGGTATCGCCCATGACGGATATGAATCAGAACATGGCGCAGCAGCCGCAACCGCAGCCGCAGATTGTGCCGCCGGCGCCGCCCGCCCCTCCGACGGAACAGCCTCAGCCGCAGGTCGGTTTCGACCCGCAGCCCCAGGTCCAGGCCGCGTTCGATCCCCAGCCTCAACCCCAGGTTGCGTTCGATCAGCAGCCCCAGCCAGGCTATATACCGCAGCCTCAGGCGGCCTATGCCCAGCCTCAACCACAGGTCCAGAGCCAGTCCGCTCTCGAGAATAAGCCGGGTCTGCCGCTTCTCTACCTGACCGGCGGCATGAAGGCCGGATGGTTCGCTGTCGGCTTCATCATGGGCCTGGTGGGCATCCTTCTCGCCTGGCTCACCAACGCGCACAACTTCCCCGAGGCCAAAGACGCTGCGGTCAAGTTCGCGCTGTTCGGATTCTTGGCGGCCCTCGCGCTTTCCCTCGTATTCTTCATGGCGTTCGCCGTTACGGCATGCACCGCGAGCATGGCGGGGTACGGATACGGGTATTACTACTGATAATCGTGTTTTTACAAGTAGCGAATGCCCAGCTCGCGCGGAGTCGTGCGCATAGGTGATACACTACGGCTTTGTAGCACGACACGAAGAGAGGCGCACCATGAGCGAATCCACCAAATCCCATTACGGCGACAACGACGTCGAACGCATCCTGTTCTCTGAGGATGACATCCAGACCTGCGTTAAAGAAATGGGTGCCCGCATCACGGAGGATTATGCTCAGGTAGCGTACGATAAGACCCCCGACGGATTGCCGTCGGTACTGGTCCTCAGCGTGCTGCGTGGTGCAGCCATCTTCATGACCGACCTGGTTCGCGCCATCGACCTGCCTCTGGAGACCGAATACATGGTCGTGTCCTCCTATGGCGCCGGAACCACCAGCTCGGGCGTCGTCCGCATCCTCAAGGACATCACGTCCAGCGTCGAAGGCCGCCATGTCATCATCGCCGAGGACGTGCTGGATTCGGGTCTCACCCTGAAGAGCCTGATTCGCATCATCGAGTCGCGCAACCCCGCGTCCGTCAAGGTGGCGGCCATGATTCGCAAGGAGAACCCCAAGCAGGCCGACATCGAGCTGGCCTACACCGGGTTCGAATGCCCCAACGAGTTCATCGTGGGCTACGGCCTGGACTATGCGGAAAACTACCGCAACCTGCCCTACATAGGCGTTTTGAAGCCTGAAGTCTATCAAGGAAAATAGCTAATGAGCGAAACCCCCAATACGAACGAGCAGAACAACCCGAATAATCAGCAGGACGGCACCGGTCAGAACCCGATGCCGCCCATGCCTACGGGCAAACCGCAGATGCCCGAACGTCCGGAGCGCCACAATCAAGCCGACGGTGCGCCGAAGCGTCCCGGTGACGACGACCGCAAGTCTGAACGTCCCACGTGGCTGTCGGAATTCTCCGACAAGGAGGAAGACTTCGCCAGCCGCCTGAACACCAGGCCGCCCCAGCGCGCCAGCATCATCACGATCATCATCATCTTCCTGGTGGCCTTTTTCATCGGCAGCCAGATGATGAACATGGTGCATGGCGAAGAGACGGACGACCTGACCACATCCGAATTCGTGCAGGCGGTCGAGCAGGGTCGCGTCGAGAACGTGGTCTACAACGCCGGCGAATACACCGTGACAGGCAAATACTACCCGGCCGCAACGGCGGGCTCCACCATCGCCGAGTCGTACAATTCCGCCATCGAGTCGGTGGATGTGAAGCTGGGCACCATCCTGGAACCCAGCAACCCCAGCTCGGTCGGCATCGAAACCACCAGCCTGGAGGAGAAGACTCTGGGCACGGAGCGCAACTACACTGCCACGTATGTGGGCCAAGACTCCCTGATGGAGCTCCTGTCGGCGCACCCCGAAGTGGAATACCAGGTCACGCTGCCGTCCAACGTGACGGAAATCCTGATCAGCGTGCTGCCCATGCTGCTGTTCGCCGGTCTGCTGATCTACTTCTTCAGCCAGATGAGCAAGGCCAACAACTCGCAGATGTCCTTCGGCAAGGCTAAGGCCAAAAAGACCACCGAAGAGCGCCCCGACGTGCGTTTCTCCGACGTGGCCGGCGAGGACGAGGCCGTCGAGGAGCTGCAGGAGATCAAAGACTTCCTGGTCAACCCCGGCAAATACCAGAAGTTGGGCGCGAAAATCCCTCGCGGCTGCCTTTTGGTGGGCCCTCCGGGTACCGGTAAAACGCTGCTGGCCCGCGCTGTGGCCGGCGAAGCGAACGTGCCTTTCTTCAGCATTTCCGGCTCTGAATTCGTCGAGATGTTCGTCGGTGTGGGTGCAAGCCGCGTCCGCAACCTGTTCGAGCAGGCGAAAGAGGCCGCTCCGTCCATCATCTTCATCGATGAGATCGACGCCGTGGGTCGCCAGCGCGGCACGGGTTTGGGCGGCGGTCACGACGAACGCGAGCAGACCCTGAACCAGCTGCTGGTGGAAATGGACGGTTTCGAGAAGAACGATGCCGTGGTGCTTATCGCCGCCACGAACCGCGTCGACGTTCTTGACCCGGCGCTGCTGCGCCCCGGTCGTTTCGACCGCCAGATCGTGGTGGACGGCCCCGACGTGAAGGGCCGCGTCAAGATTCTGGAAGTCCACGCCAAGAACAAGCCCATCGGCGAGGACGTGGATTTGGAGCGCATCGCGAAGCTGACCAGCGGCATGACCGGTGCCGACCTGATGAACCTGATGAACGAGGCGGCGCTGCTGACCGCCCGCCGCAACAAGGACAAGATCGGCATGGACGAGGTGAACGAGTCCATGGAGCGCCTGATGGCCGGCCCTGAGCGCAAGACCCGCGTACTCAACGAGAAGACCCGCCGCACCATCGCGTACCACGAATCCGGCCACGCCCTGGTGGGCCACATGCTGGAAAACGCCGACCCGGTGCATAAGATCACCATCGTGCCGCGCGGCATGGCCCTGGGTTACACCATGAGCATCCCCGACGAGGACAAGTTCCTGGTCAGCCGCTCTGCCATGCTTGATGAGCTTGCCGTGTTCATGGGCGGCCGTGTGGCCGAAGAAATCTTCTGCGGCGACATCACCACCGGCGCGTCCAACGACTTGGAGCGCGCAACCAAGACGGCCCGCAAGATGGTCGTGAGCTACGGCATGTCCGAGGCGCTGGGCCAGCAGACCTTCGGCCAGCCCAACCACGAAGTGTTCCTGGGCCGCGACTACGGCAACACCCAGGACTACTCGCCTGAGACCGCGCAGCGCATCGACGAGGAGGTGGCGCGCCTGATGAAGGAGGCCCACGACACCGCCTACGAGATTTTGAGCGCGCGCCAGGAGCAGATGCACACCATGGCGAAGGTGCTGCTCGAGCGCGAGACGGTGGACGGCGAAGAGTGCCAGGCGCTGCTGAACAACACCTGGGACGAGTTTCTGGCCAAGAAGCAGGCCGAAGCCGCTGCGAAGGCTGCTGACCAGGCAGAACAGCCCCAGGTCGAAGCCGAGCCGGTCGCCCAGGTCGCAACGCCCGCGGCGCCGGTTGCGCCTGCGGTCCCCGAGGCGCCCCAGCCTCCTGCTGCGCCCCAGCAGTAAGACGAAACCCTGCGCCCGCACCCGTTTGAGCGGATGCGGGCGTTCTGTATGCAGATGACGAAAGGACCCGATATGATGTGGCATTGCGGTAACTTCGAGTTCGACACACGCCAGCCCGTTGTCATGGGCATTCTGAACGTGACCCCCGATTCGTTCTCCGACGGCGGCGAGCACAACGGCTATGCGGAGGCCGTGGAGCATGCCCGCGCCATGGTGGAGGCCGGTGCTGCGATCATCGATGTGGGCGGCGAATCCACCCGGCCCGGATCGGCCGAGGTGACGCCGGAAGAGGAGCTCTCCCGCGTGATCGATGTGGTACGCGCCCTTGTTGACCTGGGGTATTGCGTAAGCATCGACACCCGCCATGCGGATGTGGCCCGCGCTTGCGTTCAGGCCGGTGCCGCCATCATCAACGACGTTTCGGGATTCCGCGACCCGGCCATGGTGGAAGTGGCCGCATCCTGCGATGCCGGCCTGGTGGTCATGCACATGCAGGGCGAGCCTGGCACCATGCAGGACAATCCGCACTACGACGACGTGGTTGCCGAGGTAAAGGCGTACCTGGCAGAACAGGCCGCCATGCTGGAGGCGGCGGGCGTGGCCCACGGCCGCATCTGCCTGGACCCGGGCCCCGGCTTCGGGAAAACCGTCAGCCAAACCGTCGAGCTCATGCGCAACTTCCACGAGCTGCGCCGCCTGGGCTATCCCACGATGGTAGCCGTGTCCCGCAAGAGCTACATCGGCGCCGTGTACGGCATCGAGAACCCCGCCGACCGCGACGTGGCGTCGGCCGCCGAGGCGCTTTTGGCCTGCGAGCTGGGCGCATCCGTCGTGCGCACCCACAACGTGGAGAAGACACTGGAGGGCTTGAAGGACTTGCGCCCCTACGCCGTTATCGGCATGGGGTCCAACGTGGCGCTGGTGGCGAACCCCGGAGAAGAGACCGAGGGCAAAATCGCCAACCTGCAGCAGGCAATTTCCGGCATCTGCACCATTCCCGACACGCAGATCATCGACATTTCCAGCTACTACGAAAGCGAGCCGGCCTACTACGAGGACCAGGACACCTTCGTGAACGCCGTCATGGTGGTTCGCACCGGCGTGCCGCCGCGGGAGCTGCTGAACTACCTGCACGCCATCGAGAACTCTCTGGGCCGCGTGCGCACCATCGAGAACGGCCCGCGTACGCTTGACCTGGACATCGAGGACTACCAGATGTACCTGTCCGATGTGGAGGAACTCATGCTGCCGCACCCGCACGTCTGCGAGCGCGACTTTGTGGTGAAGCCGTTGTTGGAGATTCTGCCCGGACATATTCTGGCCGACGGCACGCCGGTCACCTTCGACGACGTGTCCTACGGCGCGGCCCGCAAGATCGAGCGGTAGCGGACGGGCGCGCTTGCGGACGGGCGGAGCGGGGTCGGGTTCGCCTGGCGCGACGTCTGGAATGCGCGGTCTAGAGCCGCGGCAAACCGTCCATCCAGGCTTCGATGTCGGCAGACGGGGCTTCTACCTGGGCCATCTTGTGGCGCGAGGTTTCGCCGCGGACGATTGACACCTTGCTCTTGGACACGCCGATGGCTTTGGCCAGGGTTTCGCACACGGCCTTGTTGGCCTTGCCGCCTTCGGGGGCCACGGTCACGCGGACCTGCACCTCCAGGCGACCTGTGTCGTCGGCCTTCACGCCGGCGACCGCATTGCGTTGCGCCTTGGGCGTGGCATGAATGGGAATCTGTGTAACGTCGCTGCTCATGGGCCCAAGGGTATCAGAAATCATCGGGTCTGCCAATCGCGCGCGTGGTACTATGTCGGTCGGCCCTGCAATGCGGGCGAGAACGAATTCAACCGAAGGGAAAGCACCATGGCCTTCGACATCACCTATAAGCAAACCACCGGCTCCACCAACGACGACGTGTGGGACTTGGCCCAAGCGGGCGCGCCCCAGGGCACCTGCGTGGCGGCCTTCGAGCAAACGGCTGGCCGCGGCAAATGGGACCGCGTATGGGTGGGGCCTCGCGGCGGGCTGTACTTCTCATTCATCCTGCGGCCGACTACGCCCGTGTCGGAATGGCCTCAGATGAGCCCCGCAATTGCCGAGGCTATCGCGAAGGTGGTGCGCGAGCAGACCGGAGCCGGCGCCGACGAGGTGTGGGTGAAGCTGCCCAACGATGTGCTGTGCCACCAGGGCAAACTCTGCGGCATCCTGCTTGAAGCCAAAGATGGCGTCGTTGTGGTGGGCTGCGGCCTGAACGTGTTCCCTCCGGAAACGCCCGCGCAGACCGACGGCCGCAACGTTCCCGCATACGTGTCTGACCTGGGGAATTTCGTCGGAGTGACCGGGGTGGACCCAGCCAAAGCCGATGCGCACGACGCCTATCTGACGGCATTGGTGCCGAAACTCGCCGCATCCATCGAAGAGGCCGTTCTCTAACCGGCGCTTGGCCAGCCCATCGCGCAAAGCTGCAACGTTGCAGTTTTGTAGGCCGGCTCGTCGCCGCTTCGGCCAGACACCTATATCTTCACTTTATATATGTCTTGAACCTGTTGGGATTATGCAGTTCCTGCCCTATGCGGGCGTTTAGCCGAATGTGTGGGGCACCGTTCTGTAGAATATCAGTTTTGCGAAATGATATAGAACAGTGTGCATAATAGAGGTAGGGCATGGCAGAGATTGAAGAACGTAACCAGATGGAACCCGCCGCGCCGAAAGGTGCGCCCGCGGGTAGAGCCGACAACGACAAGGTGGAACGCCTGGGCACGGGCAATATCCCCAAACTGGTGAGGGAATTCGCCATTCCTGCCATCGTCGGCATGATCGTGAACGGCGCCTACCAGATCATCGACACCATCTTCCTCGGGCACGGCGCGGGCGACCTGGGCCTTTCCGCCATCACCGTGGCGGGTCCGGTCATGATGCTGTTCCTGGCTGCGGCTATGCTGTTCGGCTCCGGCGGCAACGCCCTGTGCGCGCTGCGCCTGGGCGAAGGCAAGCATGGCGAGGCCGAGCACATCCTGGGCAACACCTTCAGCCTGTCCATCCTGGTCAGCATCATTTTCGCCATTCTGGCGCACATTCCGTTCTTCATCGAGCCGCTGCTCACGCTGTCCAGCGCCACCGACACGGTGCGTCCTTACGCCCGCACGTTCATCCAGATCATCAGCCTGGGCGCCGTGTTCCAGGTGGTCGGCTTCGGCATCAACAACTTCATCCGTACCTGCGGCGCGCCCAACCGCGCGCTTGGCACGCTGATTATCGGCGCGGTTGCCTGCACCGTCTTCAACGCGATCTTCGTTATGGGCCTGGGCTGGGGCGTCGCCGGCAGCGCGTGGGCCACGGTGTGCGGCCAAGCCATCAGCTGCATCTCCGTCATCTGGTACTTTACGAAGACCCCGGGCGTGCCCCTGCGCCTTCGCAAGAAGTATTTCCCCATCGTGCCGAGCCTAGCCAAAGAGATCGTCACGCTGGGCCTGGCCTCCTTCGCGGTGCAGGTCGGCGGCGTCGTTGTGACTGTGGTGTTCAACTACGTCCTGGTCAAGTACGGTGCGATGGACCCCATCGGAGCGGACGGCGCGCTGGCATCCATCGGTGCCGTGCAGCGTATCGCTGGCTTCGTGATCATGCCTTTGGTGGGCATTTCGGTGGCCATCCAGCCCATCTTGGGATTCAACTACGGCGCAAGGCTGTTCCGTCGCGTGCGCACCACCTTCGCTGTAGGTGAGAAATGGGCCGCCATCATGGGAATCGCCATGTGGGTCGTGCTGATGGCCTTCGCGCCGCAGATCATGGCCATTTTCGGCGTGAGCGAGGAGCTGACCGACTTCGCGGCCTTCGCGTTGCGCGTCAATCTGATTACGCTGCCGGTCATCGGCTGCCAGATTGTTGGTGCCAACTACTTCCAGGCAACGGGCCAGCCTACGAAGAGCATCATCCTGTCGCTCACGCGCCAGATCATCTTCCTGCTGCCCGCGATGCTCATCCTGCCCGAGGTGCTGCCGAGCATCGTGCCGTTCATGGACGGTCTGGATGCTTGCTACGCCGCCGGACCTTTTGCGGATATCCTGGCATGCTTCACGACGGCGATTTTCGTTGCCATCGAACTGAAGAAGCTCAACGCCCGCATCGCCAAACAGGATGCCGAGGCTGCTGCCTAAATCGAATAATCGACAAGGGCGGGACGACGGGGACGGAGGGTATTGTCCCTTCGTTGACGCGCGTCAACGAAGGGACAATACCCTCCGTCCCCGTCGTCCCGCCCCCGCCCGTCGTCCCGCGCGTCCCCCGATGCCCTCGTCCGCTCCCTAGACGGTAAACTTGTCTTATGATAATTTGTCAACAGCATTTCGTTGTGTGTCGGCACTCGCATTCGTAGGGGAGAGCCTCATGCTCAGCATGTTGGTCGTCGGATATCTGTTCTTGGGTGGCGTCGGGGCCGGCGCCTGCGTGGTCGTTTCGGCCATGGCCCTGCTGGTCCCCCGTGCCGAGCTCGCGGCAATCCGACGTGCGAATACGCGCTCGGGGTACGTCACCATGGCCCGCGTCAAGCAGCCGTACCGGCGTCTGATCGCGCCTTGCTATGCCGCAGCTTTCGCCACGGTCTTCCTCGGGTGCCTGTTTCTGCTTCTTGACCTGGGGAATCCTGCCATGGCGCTGGCGCTGTTCCGCTATCCGACCGCTACGTTCATCTCGGCGGGTTCGTACGCGCTGGCCGCGTGTTTGGCGGTCACGCTGCTGTTGGGCATCGTCTGGGGCGCCTCGGGTGTGCACGTGCCGTACCGCCTGCTGCGTGCGGCGGAGTGGTTCGCTGCGGTCGTCGGCCTGTTCGTAACCGCATACACCGGCCTGCTCCTGTCGACTTTGGGCACGGTGCCGTTTTGGACCAGCGCATGGCTGCCTGTGCTGTTCGTACTGTCGTCGTTGTCGGGAGGATGCGCGTTGGTGCTGATCGTCGCGTGCGTCTTCAATACGACGGGCGCGTTCAGGCAGGTGCTCCGTCGGCTGGTGCGGTGCGACATCGTGGTCATCGTGCTGGAGGCTGCCGCTGCCGCCATGCTGCTGGCATCGGCGTTCAGCCACCCCTACGACGTGGCCGCGCAAGGCGCGCAAAGCCTGTTGACCGGGGCGTACGCGGGCATGTTCCTCGTCGGTTTCGGGGCGTGCGGGCTGGTTGCGCCATTGGTTTTGGAATTGAACGCCGCGAGGTGGGAGGGCCGGTTCATCATGCTCATTCCAGCCATCGCGGCTTTGGTATTGGTCGGTGCGTTCCTGATGCGTTACTGCATTGTGGCGGCGGGCATGCACCCTGAGGTTTGGACGGTGTTGTAATGGCGAAAGATACGGCGAGGATGTTCTCGTTCGAGGTTGATGAAAGCACCGATGTGCCCCTGTGGGCCCAGCTCAGGAACCGGCTGGCGTATCTCATCACGTCGGGGTATTACCGCCCTGGCGAGCAGCTGCCTACGGTGCGCGCGCTGGCGTCCGAAATCTCCATCAACTACAACACGGTGAACAAGGCCTACCTGGCTTTGAAGTCCGAAGGCTACATTGAATCCACCCGCGGCCGCGGCGCGTTCGTGCGCGACCTGGCTGTCGAAGTGGACGAGGAATTCTCCCATGAGGTGGACACCATTCTGGGGGACTGCGTGTCGGCGTGTCGCGATCTGGGGCTCACTCTGGACGACGTGTCGCGCGCCATGGATGCTAAAATCCAGCAGATCAAACTGGACGAGGGGCTGGTGGAACCCGACGCAAGCCGAACGACGGCGCGCGTGTTCACCATCGGCATGGCTTCGAGAAATGCAGGAACGGGAGCATAAGTCATGAAGATTCGCAATACCGCTTCGAAGGTGGCGCATTCCCAGGGCGAAGGCGCCCGGCAGGTCGCTTCGAGCCGCTACAGCAGGTTTGCCACGGTGGCGGACACGCATACGGAAGTTGTCGGCGAGCAGGCGTCCAACACGGGTCGCATCGCGTTCGGTTGCGCGGTGTTCGCCGCGTCATTCGCCGTGCTGCTGGCCGTGTGCTGGCTGGTTTTGGGCGAGCTCACGTTCATCCCCGTTGCCGTCGCGGCCGTTGCGGCTCTGATTGCGGCCTCCGTAGTGCGTGTGGCCCAGCAATGGGAGAAGGTCGTGGTCCTTCGCATGGGCAAGTACAACCGCGTGGCGGGTCCCGGTCCGTTCTTCGTGATTCCGTTCGTCGAAAGCGCCGCCATGCGCGTGGACGGCCGCGTGCGCGTGACCACCTTCGGCGCCGAGGAGACCCTGACGGCCGACCTGGTTCCGCTGTATGTGGATGCGGTCCTGTTCTGGATGGTGTTCGACGCGAAGGCCGCGTGCACCGAGGTGGGGGACTTCACCTGCGCGGTGGAGATGGCCGCCCAAACCGCACTGCGCGATGCCATCGGCCGCGGCGGTGCGGCGGAGGTCGCCTTGCGCCGCGAGCAGCTGGACCGCGAGCTTAAGGAGCGGCTGGCAAACAAGGTGGGCGACTGGGGCGTAACCATTCTCTCGGTGGAAGTGCGCGACATCGTGCTGCCGAAGGAGCTGCAAGAGGTCATGTCCTTGGAGGCCCAGGCCGAGCAGCGTAAGAAGGCCCGTATCATCCTGATGGAGGCCGAGCAGGACATTTCCGAAATGATGGAAGACGTGTCGCAGACCTATGCCGAAAACGATGCGGCCCTGCACCTTCGCTCGATGCATCTGCTGTATGAAAGCGTTCGTGAAACCGGCGGCACCGTGGTGGTCCCCTCCAGTTTCAGCGAGGGATTCAGCGACATCATGCCTGACTCGTTGAAAGGTACGATCGGGAAGTAAGGCTTTGAACTGGCCGTACGCATGTCAGCACTGTAGTTTCCTAGCATAAAACTATTTGCAAGATAGTATAATTCAATTCAAAATTGTCCTAAGACAATAGTTGATTGTCTTAGGACAATCAACTATACTGCCGCCAAGAGATTTAGCTAAATCGATTTCTATTGGAATCGATATCCAGACTCGAGCGGTCATCCGATGGTAGCGCAACCATCTTCCGAGGCCGGGGTTTTGAGGCGTCGGTACGGAGACTGGACAAGAGGGGGATATCCTGACAGCTCTATAAGGAGGAGATATGTCAGGAGAAAAGACCGTGAACCCGGGCATCACCCGCCGCGGTTTCATGAAGGGCGCTGCCGCATTGGGCGCACTGGGCGTTACCGCCGGCGGCATTGCAACGGCAACGAGCAGCCTGGCGCCGACCAACGCGCAGGCAGAATCCGAAGAGCACGTTGCCTACACGTATCACCAATCACACTGCGGAAACATGTGCGCACTTGCCTGCACCGTGCGTGACGGTCGTCTCGTGTGCATCGAGCCGAACAGTGCCATGGCCGAGCGCAGGTACAAGACGATGTGCCTGAAGGGCGTATCTGAAGTGCAGCACATCTACAGCGACAAGCGAATTCAGACTCCGCTCAAGCGCGTCGGCGAACGCGGAGCAGGCGAGTTCGAAGCCGTCAGCTGGGAAGAGGCCCTCGACGACATCGTCTCGCAGATCAAGGACATCCAGCAGAGCTTCGGCAAGGACTCTGTGCTGGTCACGACGTGTGCCGAATGCGATGTTCCGTTCCTGGCCACGATTCTCGAGGCCCGCACCTGCGCGAACAACAACGGCATCGACATCGGAACCGGCAACGGCCTTGACCCCGCCACCGGTATGGGTTGGGGCTTCGCCATGTCCGCACAGGAGCCTCGCGACTGGGTCAATTCCCGTCTGGTCCTCAACGTGGGCAACAACTTCTGCGAATCCAGCCTGGCCAACGCCCGTGTCATGTTCGACGCGAAGGACGCCGGCGCCCACGTGGTCACCGTTGACCCGCATTTCTCCACCACCGCCTGCAAGTCCGACGAGTGGATTCCCATCGAGGTCGGTACCGACGCGGCGCTGTTCCTGGGCATGACCACCCATATTCTTGACAACAACCTGGGCGACCAGGAGTTCATGGCCAAGCACACGTCGCTGCCCTTCCTGATCGACACGAAGACCGGCATGCTGGTCCGCTCCGAGGAAGGCATCGTCGACGAGGCCGCAAAGGCCGAGGCCGAAGCTGCGGGCACCGAGTACATGCCCTTCTATCCGTTCCTGGTCATCGACGAGGACGGCCAGAAGAAGCCCTACACCGAGGCTGCCAATCCGCAGCTCACGGTGGAAGGCACCTTCGACGGGCAGCAGCTAGTGTCCGTGTACAGCAAGCTGTGCGAGAGCCAGAAGGCCTATCCGACCAGCTGGGCTGCGGAAGTCACCGGCATTTCGCAGGAGCGCATCGAAGCGCTGGCCGAAGAATACGCCGCTGGCCCCTCCTCCCTGTGCGTGGGCTGGGGCGGTTCCGACAAGCTGAGCAACGCAGACATCACGGGCCACGCAGCTGCCGTCCTGGTTGCCGTCACGGGCAACATCGGCAAGCCCGGCGCAGGCGTCGGCGTGTATGTCGGCGCCCAGTACGCCGGCTATGCCGCCGGGTTCGGCGAGTGGGCCATCCCCGAGAAGTACGGCCTCATGCCCGGTCCCGCCGACCTGCAGATGCGTGAGCTTCGCCAGACCGACATAGTGCATGCCATCGTTGCGGTGGGCGACCTTTTGGCCCAGAAGGTGGGCAACATGAAGCTCACCGAGGAATGGACGAAGACCATCGACCTCATCGTGACGGCCGACGTGTACTTCACCGAGGGCGCCAAGTGGGCCGACTACGTTCTGCCGCTGACCAGCCGCTTCGAATACGACGCTGAGGTCGGCAATGTGAAGAACGGTTACAACCACATCTGCCTGCAGGAAAAGGTGCTCGATCCACTGTTCGAGGCCAAGACCGACCTGTGGTTCCAACGCGAACTCGCCAAGCGTCTGGGTTACGAAGACGCCCTGCCTGAAACGGCCGACGAGCGCGTCGCAGCCATCATGGCCGGCTGCACCGAGAACGTCACGCTGGAACAGCTGAAGGAGAACCAGGGCGTGTGGCCCATCACGGGTATCGAGAACCCGCGCCTGGTCGCCACCGACTACGCGTTCTACACCGAGTCCGGCAACATGGAGGTCTACTACCAGAATCTGGTCGACTTCAACCAGGCCCTTCCCCAATGGGAAGAGAACATCGAGGCCTACCCGGGCAACCCCGAGAGGGAGAAGTACCCGCTGCAGCTCACCAACACGCGCACGCGCTTCCGCATTCACAACCAGTTCAACGACTCCGCTTGGCTGGCTCAGTACTACACGCCGACGGTCCATGTGAACCCCGTCGACCTGGAGGCCCAGGGCATCAAGACCGGCGACACCGTGCGCCTGTTCAACGACCGCGGCGAGATCAAGGTGGCTGTGGCCGCCAATGAAGCAATCCGTCCGGGTTCCGCCCGCCTGTACGAAGCCACGACGGCCGACTACACCGTTGCCGGCAACATGCAGGATCTGACCAACGACACGCCGATCGAGCGCGGCGCCGCCCTGATGATGGGCCCGGTAGCCCCGTTCAGCGACACCATCGTCGGCATCGAGAAGGCATAGGGGAGGAACTCAAATGACGAAATATGCTATCGCGATCAACACCGGTCGCTGCGTCGGCTGCCACACGTGCTCCCTGGCCTGTAAGATGAGCAACAACATTCCTGACGGCATGCTGTGGAACCGCGTCCTGACCGAAGGCTGCGACGTTATCGACGGCGCCCAGGGCACCTATCCGAACCTGGAGCGCAACTATCTGCCGCTGGCGTGCCAGCATTGCGAAAACGCCGCATGCCTGAGGGCTTGTCCCACCGGCGCCACCTACAAGGACGAAGAAGGCCGTGTCGAGATCGATTACGACAAGTGC
Organism: Slackia heliotrinireducens DSM 20476; assembly: GCF_000023885.1. NCBI lineage: Bacteria > Bacillati > Actinomycetota > Coriobacteriia > Eggerthellales > Eggerthellaceae > Slackia > Slackia heliotrinireducens. The sequence continues at coordinate 262,771 of NC_013165.1, forward strand.
ATCGGCTGTCGCATGTGCATGGCCGCCTGTCCGTACAATGCGCGAACCTTCAACTGGAAGGAGCCGAAGCGCATCACGGGTGCCGACTACGGCCACAAGGATGTCCCCGCGCGCAAGAAGGGCGTCATGGAGAAGTGCACGCTGTGCCCCGAGCGTACGGGTGAGGGGAAAGAGCCCATGTGCGTGGCGGTCTGCCCTGCCGGAGCGCGCGTCTTCGGCGACCTGGACGATCCCGACTCCGAGATTTCCAAGCTCAAGCGCGAGCGCAATGTCCGTATTCTTCTCGAGGACATGGGCACCAAGCCCCAAGTCTTCTATTTCGAATAGGAGGTGCACCATGCAAACCAAAGGTTTCTCCAAGGTATCCATGGGCATTTTCGCCGCGCTGACCATCATCGGCGTCGCGTGCTGGATTTACCAGCTCATTGGCGGTCTGGGTGTCACCGGCATGTCCAACATCAACTCGTGGGGCGCCTATATCTGCATGTTCATGCTGTTCGTGGGTCTTTCCGCAGGCGGTTTGATCGTCGCCAGCTCCGCCCACGTGTTCGGCATCGAGTCGTTCAAATCGGTGGCCAAACCCGCCGTCATCTGCTCCATCGTGTGCATTTGCATCGCCGGCATGCTGGTGCTCGTCGACATGGGCGGCATCCAGCGCATCTGGCGCATGTTCACGGGTCCGAATCCTAAATCGCCCCTGCTGTGGGACGTATGCATCATCACCACGTACCTCGTCATCAACGTCCTCGACCTGATCTGGATGCAGAAGGGCGACGAGGCGAAGGTGAGCAAGCTGTCCTATGTGGCGCTGCCCGTTGCCATCCTCGTGCACTCCGTCACGGCTTGGATCTTCGGTCTGCAGATCGCCCGCGCCTGGTACACCGCCATCATGGCGCCCATCTTCGTGGCTTCGGCTATGGACTCCGGCCTGGCTCTGCTCATCCTGTCGCTCATGCTGCTCGAGAAGGTGGGCCTCATGAAGCTCGACGGCGACCTGCTGGCCTCCTTCGGCAAGCTGCTTGCCACTTTCATCTGCGTGGACGCTTTCTTCATCGGCTGCGAGCTGCTGACCATGGGTTATCCCGGTGCCCACGAGGCCATCGCCCTGAAGGAGATGGCCACCGGCGCCACCGCTCCGTTCTTCTGGGCCGAGATCATCGGCGGCCTGCTGATTCCGTTCCTTCTGCTGGCCTCGCCTAAGCGCCGCAATAACCGCGGCCTGGTGGCCCTGGCCTGCGCGCTGGTGGTCCTCGGCGTGGCATGCAAGCGCGTGTGGCTGCTGTTCACGAGCTTCATCCATCCGAACGTGTACGGCGCTGGTGGCATCACGACCGGCACTGCCGCGGCGCAGTCCGACCCCACTGCCATGTGGGCTCTGACGGGCTCTTACGCTCCGACGGTCCCTGAGGTCCTTATCGTGATCGGCGTCATCTCGCTCGGCGTGCTCGGCTTCATGGTCCTGAGCAACATGCTTCTCGGCGGCAAGACCGCGGCCCAGGCTGCCTAACGTACTGCAAACCTGAACAGGGCGCCGACATGACGGCGCCATCCCCCTCCTTCGATGCGCCCGCACCAAAACCGTGCGGGCGCATTGCGTTGCCTTGGTTCCCGAATCGAAACGGCGAAAGTTCTGGCGAGCATCCCACGCGAACCGCTTGGCGCGCGCTGTTACGGTTTTTTCCTGCGAGCCATGCCAGGCAATCGACGCTGGCGTAAGATAACCGAGTTACCCTTTTGAAAGCGAGCGTTCGTGACCGAGCCAGTTGCAACCGAATCCCATGTCATGCCGAAGCTGGACATGCGCGGCGTGCGGCAGACGTATGCCGGCGTCCACGGCGATGTGATGGCGCTTGAGGACATGAACCTGTCCGTGGCGCCCGGCGAGGCCGTCGCCATCCTTGGGCCATCGGGCTGCGGCAAATCCACAAGCCTGTTGCTCGCCGCCGGCCTGCGGAAGCCTTCGGCCGGCTCGATCCTCGTGGATAATGAGCCCGTCGCGGGCCCACGGCTCAAGACGTCCCTCATCCTGCAGGATTTCGGCCTGATGCCCTGGAAGACCGTGGAGCAGAACGCTGGACTGGGCCTGCAGATCCGCAAGGTTCCCAAATCCGAGCGCAAGTATCGTGTGGCCCGCGCCCTTGAGCAGGTGGGGCTTCAGGATTTCGCGTCGTCGTACCCGGCGGAGCTTTCTGGCGGCATGCGCCAGCGTCTGGCCATGGCCCGCGCGCTTACCTGCGAGACGGACCTGCTGCTCATGGACGAGCCGCTGTCCGCCTTGGACGCCTTGCTGCGCGAGGAGATGCAGGACATGCTGAAGCGCACGTGGCAGGCGGCGGGATATGCCCAGGTCCTGGTCACACACTCCATCGAAGAGGCCGTGTATCTGGGGGAGCGGGTGTTCGTGATGACGCCGCGCCCCGGACGTTTGGCCTACACACTGGACAACCCCGAGATGCATGCCGACGATTGGCGCAGCGACCCGCTCTTCTTCGAGCGGTGCCGCGATCTGCGCGAGGTGCTGACCAGCAGTGTCGCGAAGGCCGCCGAAAGCGAGGCCGTCCATGCGTAGGCTTCTGGGTTACCTGCTCGCCATCATGTTCATCCTGGCAGGATGGCAGCTGACCGCCATGGCTCTGGGAAGCGCTGCGTTGCCCGAGGTTCTGCCCGCGCTGCAGAACGTGGTCATGTACTTCGACGAGATTGCGCCGGCCTTCGGCGTGAGCCTGTACCGCGTGGTGATCGCCATGGTCATCGGCACCGTTCTAGCCATCCCGTTGGGTCTGGTCTGCGGCCGGTCGCCCCGGGTCGACGCCGTGTTCGCGCCCGTTCTCTACTTCCTGTACCCGCTACCCAAAGTGGTGCTGTTGCCTGTGTTCATCGTGTTGCTGGGTCTGGCCGACGCGCCCAAGATCGCCCTTATCGCACTGACCATCTTCTTCCAGGTTCTGGTCACGGTGCGAGACGCCACCAAGAGCGTGCCCGAGGACAGCGTGCTGTCCGTGCGTTCGCTGGGTGCGAGCCGTCTGGATATCTATCGCCACGTCATCGTGCCTGCCACGCTGCCCGAGCTGTTCACGGCGCAGCGCATTTCCAGCGGCACTGCCGTGGCCATCCTGTTCTTCGCGGAGAGCTTCGCCGGCTCCACGGGTCTGGGTTACTTCATCGCCGACGCATGGGCCCTGCTCAACTACCCGAAGATGTTCGCAGGCATCATCGCCATGGCCGTGCTGGGCGTCATCTTGTACGAGATCTTCGACATCGCCGAACGCCGTCTGACCCGCTGGCGCCGCCTGTAAGCGTCGCTGCGTACGCTGGGAATCCGTCGTCGGCGCGACGGACCGAGATGCGGATCCTTTTCTGCAGGCGGCATCGCTTGCGGCGCGGCGCGCATCTTCTTGGACCGATGCCGATCACCGTCCAGCCGCAACGCCGATTCAATTGCGACTACAAATGCAAGCCTAAAAATCAATATCGACGACAGATGCGCTTCCCGAAAACCATTGCGACTACAGTTAGGAGGCCTATTTCGAGGTTCATCGGGCCCGATTTGGCCTGAAATAGGGGTGCAAAGCCGTTTTTGAGCCCGAAAGTGGTTCAGACCCCCGTTGCATTTGTAGTCGGAATGATTTCCGAGGTTGGCTTTTGTAGCCGATATGCCTTTTTGAGCCTGCATTTGTAGTCGATTTGATTTTGCTGCCCGTTGCAACCCGACAAAACCACGCTCATCGCGGGAGTCGCGCGGGGTTGCGCATCCGGATATGCACAGACGATGCGCCGTCTAATCCCGCCGGTATGAAAAAAGGCGGAGCCGAAGCCCCGCCTTGCAAACTTCGAAGGTCCCTACTTGACGTTGGTGGCAATCTCCCGGTAGTCCCATGCTTCCATATCATCTTCCAAGGCGTCGGCTGCGCTTTCGACCTCATCGATGGCGTCTTCCAAGGCATAGCCTTCGTCGGTGTAGATCCTCGCGTCTGTAATTGTGGCGTGGTTGTCTACGCGGACATCCATGTTGATGGAGTAGTCGTCGGTGTAGGAGGTGATGTATGCATATTCGCCCTCGGAGTCGACGTAGCACGCGTAGGTGCCGGCTTTAAGGCCGAGATCGCTGACGTAGCTGAGCACTTTGTCGCAGGTCAGCTCGTCGGTGCTGGCATACACCTTGATGGCGTATATGTTGGTCAGCTCTTCGCCGTCCTCAAGGTCTCTGGCTTCAGGGTAGGTGTAGAAGGCCCATTCGCCCTCGGCCTGTTCGGCTTCCTTCTTGTTGAAGTCGCCCATGGTGTCCTTAAGAAGCTCGCCGAATTCCTCGCTGCTCACGTAGACGCGCTGTCCGTCAACCTTGACGCTTTCCATCTTGTCGAGCGTCTGGGCGATTTCCTCGGGCTCCATGGTTACGAGCTTTCTCAGATTCGCGTTGCCGGATCCGCCGAAGGGACGGATGACCAGGAACAATATCAGGAGAAGGGCCACCGCTGCAACCGCGATGATGATCGGCAGGAACTTCTTGATGTCGAAAGAGCCGGTCGGCTGGGCGACCGCGCCGCCGTATCCGGGCATCGGGGCGGGGGCGGGATTGGGGGCGGCGTTCAGTTGGCTTCCGCAGTTGGCGCAGAATGCGGATCCATCAGGAAGCTGCGTGCCGCAGTGGGGGCAGAACATGCGCATCCTTTCTCTCGAAACACCAATATATATATGCGTCATGATACACGAGCGGAACGTGTCTGGTTGCATGGCGGCTCGATTCGGGCCGTACGGTACGTCCGTTAGCGAAGGTGAGGCAGCAGCCGGATTCGAGCCGCGAAGCGCCTGAAGCGCCTGCAGGGCCGCGAGGCGCCCGAAGCGATTGCCCAAGGGCGGACCGGTCAGGCCCTGGAGCGTCCCGAGGCGCCGGCCCGAACCGAACCGAGACCTCCGGAAAACGAAAAGGCGGAGCCGAAGCCCCGCCTTGCACGCAGCATATGTTCCATCCGTTACTTGACGTTGGTCTGGATTTCCTCGTAGTCGAATTCGTCCATTTCGTCTTCCAGATTGTCGGCGTAATTCTCGACCTCGTCCTGGGCGTCCTTCAGGTCGTAGCCGTCGTCGGTGTAGACGGTGGCGCTAGCGACAGTGGCGTGACTGTCGATGGAGACGTTCAGGTTGATGGAATAATCGTCGTTGTAGGCGGTCAGGTAGCCGTAGTCGCCGCCGTCTCCGACGTAGCAGGCGTAGGTGCCCACATCAAGCCCCATGTCCTTGGCGTAGTCGACGATCTTGTTGCAGTTCAGGTCGTCGGTGTCGGCGTACACCCGGAAGCACGAGACGCTTCCCAGGTCGTCGCCGTCTTCCAGGTCGCGGGCGTCGGGGTTCACGGCAAACGCCCATTCGCCGTCGGCCGCCGCGGCTTCTTTCTTGCTCAGGCCGTCATCGGCATCCTTGATCAGGTCGCCGAACTCCTCGGAGCTCACGTACAGCCTCTGGCCGTCAACCTTGACAGACTCCATCTTGTCGAGCTGCTTGGCGATCTTTTCGGGTTCCATGGTCATGATCTTGCCCACGTTTTCGCCGCTGAGCCCGCCGCCGAAGGGGCGGATGATCAGGAACAACGCCAGGAGCAGCACCGCTGCGGCCACACCGATGATAATCGGCAGGAACTTCTTAATATCGAAGGACCCGGCAGGCTGCGCGACGGGAGGGTAGCCAGGCGCAGGAGCAGGGTTGGGGGCGGCGTTCAGTCGGTTTCCGCAATTGCCGCAGAATGCGGAACCGTCGGGGAGTTGCGTACCGCAGTTGGGGCAAAACATCGAAGGTCCTTTCGTCGGGTGTTTTCTGATGTGTATAGAATACCGCGACCGCCGCGGGTTGGGTTGTGCAACTTTTCGGCATCGCCTCGGTGCAGCGCTAATCGGTCCACCAGTAGGAGTGAATGCCGGACAGGGCCACGGTGCCGCCCGTCGGAACCTGGCGTAGCGCGTTGGCGATGTTGAGCATGTCGCCGGCGGCCATGAGGAAGCTGGATGCGCCGAAGGTGAACAACGCCGCAGATCCGAGGGTGCCGTGGGGGATGAGCAGCCAGACCAAACAGGGGATAACTCCAAGGACGAGGCCAGGCAGGGCGCTCATGACGATGAACCGGCCCTTCGTGAACGGGTGCGTGGTGGTGACGAAGAGCATGCCCTGGCGCAGGGCGGTCCACAGTTCCACCTGGGCGCCGCGCGGCATGCACATGGCATGAAGGAACTCGTGGGGTACGGCCGCCACCAGGGACAACGCCGCGCCCAGCATGATGCCCAGTGCGAATTGCGGGGCCAGCGGGTCGGTGCCGTCCAACAGCAGGCCCGCCACCAGCACCGCAACCACGGGGATGCACATGTACAGGGTGTATTTGACGGCCTCGCGGGCGATGCCGTCAAGCGAGTCGGGCTCGTCGAACATGACCGCGCGTTCGGGCATGTCGGCCACGGGCAGATCGTCCGGGCCGGTGAACTTCCCTTTGTAAACCAAATGCATGATGGATGCTCGCAGGTCAGGCTAGTGGACCGAAGGCAGTGCGATCATGAAGCAGGCTCCGCCGCTGGCCACGTTGAACGCCTGCACGGTGCCGTCGTGGGCCTCCACGACGCTCTTGACGATGGCCAGCCCCAGACCCGTGCCGCCCGTGTTGCGGGCGCGGGAGTTGTCGCCGCGGTAGAAGCGGCTGAACAGCATGTTCGGGTCTGTGTCGCCGAATCCCGGGCCGTCGTCGATGACGCTCACGATGGTCTTGTCGTCGACGCCTTCCAGCCGGATGACGATGTGTCCGCCGTCGCCGATGAACCGGCAGGCGTTGGCCACCAGGTTGTAGATGGCCTGCTGCAGGCGGTCGGGGTTGCCCAGCACGTCGGGGGCTTCGCCCACCACCTCGATGGTGCCGTTACGGTCCTCCACCAGGGTTTCCAGCACGTCGGCTACGTCGGTGGCGATGGTGCGCAGGTTGACGCGCTGCAGCGCCTGCTGCTCGCTTCCGTCCTCGATGTGCTGCAGCGTGAGCAGGTCATTGGTCAGGCGGGTCAGGCGCTCGGCCTCGCTGACGATGGTATGGGTGAAGCGTTCCCGCAGGTCCTGCGGCATATCGGGGTCGGCCAGCGTTTCGGCGTTGCCGCGGATGGCCGTAAGCGGCGTGCGCAGCTCGTGGGCAACGTCGCTGATGAACTGGGTCTGGCGTTTCTGCTGCACACTCAGATCGGCCATCTGCTGGGAGGTCTTTTCGCTCAGGTCGTGGAAGTCGCGGGCCAGCATGTCGGCCTCGGCAATGGTTCCTTCGGGCTGGAAGGACACGTCGGTCACGCCGCTGAGCAGGGTCTGCGCCTTCAGGTGCAGGTTTTTCAGCGGTTCCACCAGGTAGTGGCCGATAACCAGGCTAATGGCGAAGGTCACGGTGCAGATGAGCAGGATGAACCAGGCCGTTTCAAAGGCGGAAAGGTCAATCACGCTGCTGACCATGGTCAGCAGGATGGTGCCCGTGGCCGTAAAGAGCGTCGCGAGGATGGCCAGATATGTTTGTAGGCGGTGCATGGTGCGGGGTTATGCCCTGAAGCGATACCCGTATCCGCGGACCGTCTCGATGATGCCCGGATCGAAGCCGGCGGCGGCCAGCTTGTCGCGCAGGCGCTTGATGTGGGTGTCGACGGTCTTGGTCTCGGTGATGTATTCCCAACCCCAGGCCTCGCGCAACAGGTCTTCGCGGGAAGCCACCTTGCCGGCTACCTTCATAAGGGCGCTCAGCAGCTCGAACTCGCGGGGGGTCAGGTCGATGGATCCGTTGGGGCCCTCGGCGATGTGGCGTGCCTCGTCCAAGGTGATGCCGCCGGCCGTGATGGATTCGCCCGCCATGGGCTCGGCGTCCATCTGGCCGCGACGCAACAGGGCGCGCACGCGGGCGATGAGCTCGCGGACGCCGAAGGGTTTGGCCAGGTAGTCATCGGCGCCGATTTCCAGGCCGACGACCTTGTCCAGCTCGGAGTCGCGGGCGGAAAGGAACAGCACCGGCGCGTTGGTGCGGGTGCGCAGGTTGCGGCACAGCTCGTAGCCGTTCATGCCGGGCATCATGATGTCCAGCACGTACAGGTCGTAATGCTTGTGGCGCGACATGGCCAGCGCGACGTCGCCGTTTTCTGCCGTGTCTACCTGATAGCCCGCTTTACGAAGGTTGTAGGAGACGAAATCGATGATGGACTGCTCGTCGTCGACAAGCAAGATGGTGCTGGGCTGGTCGCTCATGTGCGCCTCTTTCTTCTGTGCGGAGTGGAACCGCAGGTCTTGAGTACGACGTATGATACCACGGCGTTGTGGAGCGGATGCGTTGTGCATGTTTTGATGCCGTCTCGTAAAACTCGAGACGGAGCCGAAAGGAAAAAAGCCGCCTTGGTCGGCGGCTTCGTTGGTGCAAGGTGTGTGCAGCGCTATTCGGCGGCTTCGGCGGCGGAGGGGTGTTCGCCGGCGAACCGGTCGAGGTCCAGCTCCATCAAGCGCGAAATTGTCAGTATGTAGGTGCGCAGCGCCCGTTTGAGGGTTTCTTCGGAAACGCCCTCGTCAGCGGCGTGCATGCCGCCCACCCATGCGGGATAGCTGTCGTGCGGATCCTCGACGCCGAAGCTGACGGCGCGGGGGAATTCGCGGGCATAGGTGGCGCCGCCCGAGGTGAAGGGGTCGCCGTCCAGCCCGGTCGCGTCGTGGTAGGCCTCGGCGAACACCCGGATGATGTCGGAGTTCTTGTCCATCAGGAAGGGTTCCATCACGGATTTCCCGCTGAAGCTGCCGCCGAACTCTTCGGCCAACGCGGCGAAGGCGGCGCCCATCTCATCGGGGGTGATGGTGGTGGGGTAACGAAGGTCCAGCGTGACGTTGAAGCGGTCGTCGACGCGATGGATGGTACCTGCGACGCAGGTCAGCGGCCCGAAATCCTCGTCGGAGCAGGCGATGCCGACGCCCGAGCCGTCCGTATGGCCAATAACGGCGTCCAGCCCGCGCAGCCAGGTCGATTCGGCGGCGGTGGTCAGGTTGTGTTCGAGCAGGTAGGCAACCAGCATGCCGATGGCGCTCACGGTGCCTTCGGGCATAGCCGCATGTCCCGCCACACCTGTGGCGGTCAGGGTGACCAGACCGTCGCCGGCGGCTTCGAAGGCGATCCCTTCTGCAGGAGGCAGGGCGTCCGCATGGGCCTTCAAGGTGAGTTTCGCCAGGCCAGGCACGGCATTGGTGGCGGATCCGCCCGTGGTGAAGTCTACGATGGTGCCGTTTTCGAAGCCGGGAGACCGAAGGATTCCGCGGTAGCCGCCCTTTTCACCATAGCAGACGGGGAAGGTGTTGTCGGGCGTGAACAGGAAGGCAGGCGAACCGTATTTCTCCTGGTAGTAGGCCACATCGCGCATGCAGCCCGTCTCCTCGTTGGTGCCGAAGATCATGCGCAGGGTGTAGGGCAGCCGCGCGTCGCGCTCTTGGAAGAATTTCATGGCGTACAGGGCTATGACCAGCGGTCCCTTGTCGTCGATCACGCCGCGGCCCAGCAGGAAACCGTCCTTGCGGAGCATGGTCCAGGGGTCCAGCGTCCAGCCGATGCCTGGTGCCACCACGTCGGCGTGGCAGATCATGGCGAGCAGCGTGTCGGATGTGCCGGGCAGGTCCGCAAACCCGATTTCGCCGGCGTCGTCGACGGATTCGAAGCCCAGGCGTTCGGCCAGCGCCACGGCGGCCTTCAGCCCCTCGTGGGCGGCGGGTCCGCTGGGATGTTCGGGGGTGGCGGCGTCGAAATCGACGACGCTTGGCACCGCGATCATCTTCGCGATGTCGGAAACGATGTCTTCCCAGTTCGAAGCTATGAATTCATCTGCGGCCCGCAAAAGTTCCTCGTCGGCCATAGGTGCTCCTCTCATATATAGGTCGTGTTGCCGACCTATTGTACTCCGCTTTTGCACTGCGGCAACCGCCCGGCCGCGACGGTCAGCCCGAACCGATCCGCGAAGCCGACGGGGCTGGTCGCGCCCGCCCGCATCAGAAGCCCCGACGCCTTCGCCACGTTCGCCCGAGCCCGGGGCGGTTTGCTTGCATTTGCAAATTCGGTGCGCAGTGCGGTTCTGCTCGACGTGTGCTCGACATTGGGCTATAATGCCAGTCCATGCCCGAGTGGCGGAATGGCAGACGCGGTGGTCTCAAAAACCTCTGTCCACAAGACGTGCGAGTTCGAATCTCGCCTCGGGCACCATTCAAGTATTCAGGTCGGCGTCATGCCGGCCTTCGTTGTTTATCAGGCTGTTTTCATGAAAGGAGCCCTATATATGAAAACAAGAAGCCAATCGGTTGCGTTCTGCGGTCTTGCCATCGCGCTGATCGCTGTGAGCGCTTGGGTAACCATCCCGCTGGGTCCCGTGCCCTTCACTCTGCAGATTCTGATGCTGACCTTGGTGCTGCTGGTGCTGCCGCCCCGCGAGATGGTGGCGGCCATCGTGGGCTACGTGGCCCTGGGCGCCATCGGCCTGCCTGTGTTCTCGGGCATGCGCGGCGGCATCGGCGTGGTCATGGGCACCACCGGCGGCTACATCATCGGCTACGCGGTAGGTGCCTGCCTGGTGGCGCTGCTCTTCTATTTCTGGAAGGAGCCGGCGAACAAGAAGGCCCGCTTCGCCCGCGAGATTACGGCGTCGGCGCTGTTCCTGGTCGTGGTTTACATCCTGGGCTGGATTCAGCTGGCGGTTGTGGCCGACCTGTCGGCAGGTGCGGCGTTTGTCGCCGGCGTGGCCCCGTTCGTCATTCCCGACGCCATCAAGATCGGCGTGGCAACGGTTGTGGCCCATGCCATCAAGCAGTCGCTGCCGGCGCTTGGCGCCGCGAAGAAGGTTGCGTAAAGGTTTGATGCCCGCCTGCGCACCGCGCGCGGCTGCCGCTACAATACATCTGTTCAAAGGCGATGCCCTGTCGCTTCGGCGGCGGGGCTTTGTATAGCGGGCGAAACGCCTGATGAAAGGACCGACATGGGCGCATACATTCTGGCATTCGACACGGCCAACGAGGTCGTTGCGGTGGGCGTGGGCCGCCTGCCCGACGATGCTGTCGACATAACCGCCGCTCAAGCCGAATGCGTCGCATCGGCGTCGGTTTCGGCACGGCGGGCCAGCAACACCACGCTTATCGCTCGCATCGACGAGGCGCTGGCGTCTGCCGGCGTGACGAAAGACCAGGTCGCAGCCGTGGTTTGCGGTCGCGGCCCTGGCAGTTTCACGGGCGTGCGCATTTGCATGGCCACGGCCAAAGGCATGGCGTCCGCGTTGGAGGTGCCGCTGTTGGGCGTGTCCACCCTGGATGCCGTGGCGTGGCGCGCGTGGGCCGAAGGGGTCCGCGGCGCACTGCTGGTGGTTGCCGACGCCATGCGTAAAGAGGTGTATCCGGTGCTGTTTCGTCTGGATGACGAAGGTGCGCAACGCCTGACCGCCGACGCGGTGGTGAAGGTGCACGACGCCGAGCGCTGGATTGCCCAGGCGGTGCTGGAAACCTTCGGCGACCCCGCCACCGAGTTGAAGATTGCAGGCGACGGCCTGATGAAATACCGCGAAACCTTCGAGGGTCTGGGCCAGGTGCTGGACGAGGGCTTGTGGCCCGTGTCCGGCGAGGGTTTGCTGATGGCGCCTCGGATGGGCGGTAACCCGGCCACGCTGCTGCCGGTGTACACGCGCCTGTCCGACGCGGAGGAGAACGAACGCATTCGACTGGCTGACGCGGCTCGTGCGCCGAAAGACCTGGCCACGGGCGTGCAGGCCGAAGGTGCCGTCACATATCGGCCTCTGGACGCCGAGCATGTGGGCGATGTGGTCGACCTGGAACGACGCACCATGGGAACCGATGCGTGGAACGCGAATTTGGTGGCCGACGAACTGCCCCGCAAGGACCGCACCTGGTGGGCCGCCTTCGACGGAACGCGGCTGGTGGGCTATTGCGGCGGGTTGGTCGTCGCAGGCCAGGTTGAGATTCTCAAGATTTCCGTCGAGCCTGCGTACCGTCGTCGCGGCATTGCCCGGCATCTGCTGGGTCTGGTGGCCGCCGACGCACGCGACCTGGGCGCCTCGGAGTGCACGCTTGAGGTGCGCGTGTCCAACGAGGGCGCGCAGGCGTTCTACCGTGATCTGGGGCTGGAGCTTGTGGGCGTGCGCCCGGGCTATTATAGCGATCGGGAGGACGCCGCCATCATGACCGGTCCGCTTCCCGTGGAGGTCCACGACGTGGCGGGCATGACCCTGCGTGTGGACGAGGTTGCCAATGGGGAAGAATCCGACGTTGTGGCTGTTCAACCGCTGATTCTGGCCATCGAGAGCTCCTGTGACGAGACCGCCGCGGCCATTATCGACGGCGAAGGGTCCATGCTGTCCGACGTGGTGGCGTCCCAGATCGATTTCCATGCGCGCTTCGGCGGCGTGGTTCCGGAAATCGCCAGCCGCAAGCACATCGAGGCCATCTGCGGCGTGACCGACGAGTGTCTGGACGTGGCGGCCCGCGCGCTGGGCCGCAGCCGCCTGCGGTGGCGCGACTTGGATGCCGTCGCCGTAACCTACGCTCCGGGCCTGGTGGGAGCGCTGGTGGTAGGTGTCGCCTTCGCCAAGGGTGCCGCATGGGGCGCCGATCTGCCCATTATCGCCGTGAACCACTTGGAGGGACATCTGTATGCGAACCGCCTGGCCGAGCCGGACATCCAGCCTCCCATGGTGGTGTCGCTGGTCAGCGGCGGCCACACCATGCTGGTCCATGTGAAGGATTGGGGCGATTACGAAACGCTGGGCTCGACCATCGACGATGCGGTGGGCGAGGCCTTCGACAAGGTGTCCAAGGCGCTGGGGCTGGGTTATCCTGGCGGTCCGATTATCAGCAAATACGCAGCTCAGGGCGATGCGAAGGCCATCGCGTTCCCGCGTGCGCTCATGCACTCGGGCGATTTGCGGTTCAGCCTGTCTGGCCTGAAGACCGCCGTGACCACCTACATCAACAAGGAGCGCGAGGCGGGGCGCGAACTGAACATTCCCGACATCGCAGCCAGTTTCGAGGCGGCGGTGGTCGATGTGCAGGTGTCGAAGGCGCACACGGCCCTGAAGGACACCGGCGCGCGCACGTTCTGCCTGGGCGGCGGCGTTGCGGCCAATCCCGCGCTGCGCGGCGCCTACGAAGCCATGTGCAAGAAGCACGGGTATCGCCTGGTCATGCCGCCGCTTTCGGCCTGCGGAGACAATGCGGCCATGATCGCCGAAGTCGCCCGCGACCGCTTCGCCCAAGGCAAGTTCGCCGACTGGAGCCTGGATGTGACGGCCCACGCCCCCTTGGACGAGCCGTACTAGCGAGTGTGTCACCAGGGACGTTTCTCATTGGCTCATTTTTGTGTCAGCAGGGACAGATTGTGGGACAAAGGGGAGTCCCCCTTGTCCCATTTTGCATCAATAGGGATGCCTCTCCGTCCTTTTGGCCTGCTCCTTTAGCCGAAAACCAGCTTCTGCGCCAAGAAAAACAAGTAGTGTACGACTGTTCGGACCCGCTCCGCTTCTATAAACAATCACCCACGCAGAGCCCCAGGTCAGACGCGTGTCGATATGACACGCGCGGCCCGTATTGTTGCGAAGTCGTACACCACTTGTTTTCTTGGCGGAAAAGGCCGTTTTCGGGCTGAGGAGCGGGGTGCGAGGACCCTGCCCCCATGCCCTTACCGACTCATCGGGCTATTTCATATGCTCTTCGCCCCAGGTGCACAGCTGGTCGAGCACCTTCATGAGCGAATCGCCCAGCGGCGTGAGCGAATACTCAACCTTGGGCGGGACCTGCGGATACTCTCTGCGGGCAATAAGCCCGTCGGCTTCGAGCTCCTTCAGGTTGGCCGAAAGCGTCTTGTCGGTCACCTTCCCAAGGTAGCGGCGCATCTCGTTGAAACGCACCGGCTGGAACTCCATCAGGCAATACAGGATGACCATCTTGTGCTTGCCTTGTATGAGCGACATCGTATAGCTGTAGCCGGTTCCTTCGAACTTGGCGTCGTCGATCTTCGAATCGGACATTCCCATGACTTTCCTCCAAGATAGTACCTGTCTTTAAAAACAGTACTGGTCATATGTTCGCCGCATAATCATACTGCAACTCGAAAGGACGTGGAATCTTCGGGAAGGTGGAGTTTGTCATGCATTTCGCGAGCGGCGTGGTTCGCCCGCCCTTCGAGGCGGCTTGCGGGTTTCTGCAGATAACATCGGGATGTTCCCACAACAGGTGCAAGTTCTGCACCTTCTACAAGGACGCGCGGTTCGCTGTGTCGCCGTGGGAAGAAATCGAGGCCGACCTCGACGAGCTTGCCGCCTCGCCATGGCGCTACTACGACCGCATCTGGCTGCAGGGCGCCGATTCGTTCGTGCTTCCGTATGATCGGCTCATGCGTGTCGCGGAAACGATTTACGAGAAACTGCCCTGGGTGAAAAGCATCGGCGCATTCGCGCGTGTCACGAACTTCCGCAACAAAACCGAGGAACAGCTCCGCAATCTCGCGGCGGCGGGGTACTCCAGGCTCACCGTGGGTGTGGAAACGGGCGACGACCAGCTGCTCACGCGCATGAACAAGGGCTACGTTTCCGACGAGGTGCTCGAGCAGATGTCGAAGGTTGACGCGGCCGGGCTCACGTGGGTTGGGCAGTTCGTGAACGGGTTGGGCGGGCACGGCTACGGCAGCCGCAGCGCCGAGGAGACCGCGCGCGTTTACAACCAGCTGCACCCCATGATGATTTACACCGCGTCGCTCACGCTGTTCGAGGACACGCCGCTGTACGCCGACGTGCAGGCGGGGAGCTTCGTCGAAGCGAACGAGCGCGAGCGCCTGCGCGAACTGAAGGCGCTTATTTCGCGGCTGGAATGCGACACCGTGTTCAAGTGCGAGCACGTGTCGATGCCCGTGAAGATTGCGGGGCGCGTGCCGCGCGACCGTGACGCCATGCTGTCCGCACTGGACGAGGCGATTGAAGAGTCCTACGACGGCCGGTTCGAACGGTATCGGGCAAGCATCGCGAACCTATAGGGGACAACATGCGCCCTCTTTTCCGGATGGGCGGATGGTCAAACGATAGGAAGGAACAACATGGAAAGCATCTCTTTGGCCAAGGCCTCGCAGCTCACGTCGCCGAATCCGCTGACGCTTGTGTGCACGCAGCGGCCCGACGGCAAGACCAACGTGGCCACCGTTTCCTGGTGGACGTACCTGAGCTTCAACCCCAACATGGTGGCGTTCGCCATGGCGAAGACCTCCTACAGCGGAGAGAGGGTTCGCGAAGCGGGTGTGGTCGCGCTCGCCATGCCCGGCACCGAGCTGGCCGACGTCGTCATGGGCTGCGGCAGCAGGACCGGTCGCAAGACGGACAAGGTGGAAGAGTTCGGCATCGCCATGCAGGCGCTTCCCGAAGTGCCCGTCGAGGTGCCCCAGGGTTCCTATCTTGTCGTGAGCTGCAAGCTCAAGGAGTTCGTCGAGGTGGGAGACCACTATCTCTACATTTGCGATGTCGACGAGGTGCTCGGCGACGGGGATGTTAGCGCTGCATTCGCATGGGGCGGCTACTCGCGCATTGCCGGCGCGACGATTGCGGAATAAGGAATGCGAAGCGTCCGGGGGTTTCGTGCAAACGCCTGGATTCGACCGACGCCAATGATTGTGCGCCAGCTGGAATGTGTCCCCGCTGGCGCATTTTTGTGTCAAAAGGAAACGTCCCTACTGACTCAGGCGGGGGCGTCGTCGGGATCGGGCGGGGTGCCGGCGTCGACCCAGACCTCGTCGCCGTAGGTGGTGGCCACTTCGCGTTCTTTTTCACGCAGAGCCTCCTGGAACCCCTTCAAAGGGTTGAAGGGGATGAAAATTTTCGCCCGCTCAGCTGGAGTCATGCGATGCAATGGTCGGCCCGACCCGTCGTACAGGGGCATGTTGTCGTATTTGCTACTCACCGGATTTATGCCCTCCGATCTGGCGGTTCCGCTCGCGTTGCGTCGCCTTGGGAAGCAAGTCGGTGCCGCGCAGCAGGGCGTTCTTCCCGAACCTCTCCTTCACACCCAGGATGGTCTCTTGACGGTTGCGCTCCTCGGCCAGCTGTTCCTCGTTGGCGAACAAGCTCATCTGCCCCCGCTCCGAATCGGTGACGTTGTTGCAGTTCACGACCAGGCCGCGGATGCGACACGACCGGTCGGTCACGTTGTCGAACACGTCCAGGATCCGTGGCAGGATGATTTCCCGCGAGTTGCTGGGGTAGGGCAGCCGCGCCGTGCCGCCGGAAGTGTAGATGTTGCCGTCCTCGTCCTTCTCGTAGCGCATGTTGACGGTGACCGACGCCGCCTGCTGCGACTTCGCCACCATTTCCAGACACACCTGGTCGGTCATCTCCTTCACGATCATCCGCGCCTCGCTGTACGTGTATCCGCAGGCCAGAACCTGGGCGTTGGTGATCGAATGGGTCTGGTTGCGGTACGCCTTGATGTCGGCGATGGTCACGGGCTCGATGCCCCACGCGTGGTCGATCAGGATTTCCGCGTCGATGCCGAACTGCTTGAACAGCTTTTCGGGGTAGGGGTAAAGCGCCAGCTGCCCCATGGTTTCGATGCCGAGCTCCTTCAGCCGTCGCGCCGTGCCGTGGCCGATTCGCCAGAAATCCGTTATGGGTTTGTGGTCCCAGAGCATGGCTTTGAAGGACTCTTCGTCCAGCTCGCCGAAGAAATCCGGGCTGTGCTTCGCCGTGATATCCAGCGCCACCTTCGCCAAAAACAGGTTGGGCCCCATGCCACAGGTGGCGGGGATGCCCGTGGATTCCAGGATATCGCGGCGGATGCGTTCGCCCAGTTCACGCGTGGTGCAGCCATACAGCGGCAGATAGTTGGTCACGTCCATGAACGACTCGTCGATCGAGTAGACGTGGATGTCTTCCTTCGCGATGTACTTCAGGATGATGCCGTAGATTTCCGCGGAGTGCTTGATGTAGTGCTGCATGCGCGGTGGCGCCATGATGTAATCAATACTCTTCGGTATTTCGAACACGCGGCAGCGGTTGCGCACGCCCTTGGCCTTAAGCGATGGCGAAACGGCCAAGGTGATGGTTTTCTCCGTGCGCTCGGGGTCGGCCACCACCAGATCGGTTGTGAGCGGGTCCAGCCCGCGTTCGACGCATTCGACGGAGGCGTAGAACGACTTCAGGTCGATGCAAAGGTATTGCCGATTGTCGCTCATTTCGCCTCCTTTCCGTACATGCGTTCGCTATTGTAGCACAAGCGCGGCAGTTTTCGGGGCGCATCGGCGCTTCGGGTGTATGATTGTGCGATCACATGACGAAGGAAGGTGCCTTATGAACATTTGCGTTTTCTGCGGCTCGAATCCGGCCATCGGGGAGCCGTACGTGACGGCCGCCCGCGAGGTGGGGCAAGCCATCGGCCAGGGCGGGCATACGCTGGTGTTCGGCGGCTTCGAGATGGGGCTCATGGGCGAAGTGGCGCGCGCCGCCAAGGCCGCAGGAGCGCGTGTCATCGGCGTGGTGCCTAAGACCCTGGTAGGCGCGCCGCACCGCGTGATTTTCGACGCCGACGAGCTTATTCAGACGGTTGACCTGGCGCAACGCAAGCGCGTGATGGAAGATGCCGCCGACGGGTTCATCAGTCTGGCCGGAGCCTACGGCACGCTGGACGAGCTGTACGAGGTGCTGGCCATGCGCAAGGCCGCCCAGGGGTCGCCTGCACCCGTGGCCCTGGTGAACACCGACGGGTTCTACGACCCGCTGGCCGCTATGCACGCCGTCATGCTCGAGCGCGGGTTCATGTCCCAGGATGATTTCGACTACGCCAGGTTCGTTCCCGATGGCGCTGCCGCCGTGCGCGCTTTGGAGCGGGCCTAGCTCTGTGTCGCGCACTCCTTGGGGCGGGTTTGGCTTGCCGCCGCGCCCCGGGACGTGTCCCCACTGGCGCAAAAATGAGCCAATCGGAAGCGTCCCTAGTGACTCACTCCCGCGGCAATATGGCAGTTTGGTGCTGGTTGTTCGCAGAGGCTCTGGGTTCCGCTATACTAGCAACGCAATTCCGCAAGTGCCTTGAATGGGCTGGGGCGGCGCCAAGTTCTGAACCTGGTCAGGTCCGGGAGGAAGCAGCCATAAGGAACCGCTGACGAGCGCCCCTGCCTATTTAGGGCACTTCGTGTATCCGCTTGCGGCGGCCCGGCCGTCCGCGTACCGTTCGGAAAGGCTCCCGTGGACATCGTCAATTTCTTCGTCTCGCTGCTGAAGGATCCTCGCTCGGCCATCGCGGGCTGGATCGTCGCCTTGGGCCCTGTTTGGGTGTACACCCCGCTGTTCCTCATCGTGTTCGTCGAGACCGGCCTGGTCTTCTTCCCGTTTTTGCCGGGCGACTCGCTGCTGTTCGCGGCGGGCGTGTTCTCCGCTCCCGGCGGCGGCCTGCATCTGGGCGCGACCTTGGCCGTCTTCTACATCGCGGCCATCCTGGGCAACACCTCCAACTACTGGATCGCCCGGTTCTTCGGTTCGCGCATCATCGACTCCGGCAAGGTGAAATCCCTCACCCCCGAGCGCATGGCCAAGCTCGACGGCTTCTTCGAGAAATACGGCGGACTGACCATCGTCATCACCCGTTTCATGCCGTTCTTCCGCACCTTCGCGCCGTTCATCGCGGGCACGGGCCATATGAATTTCGCCAAGTTCACGCTCTTCAACGCCATCGGCGGCATCTCCTGGGTGAGCCTGTTCGTCCTGGTGGGATACTTCTTCGGCGGCATTCCCTTCGTGCAGGAGCACTTCGAGGTCATCGTTTTAGGCATCGTGGCCGTGTCGGTGGCTCCCGCCTTCATCGGCGCCGTCAAGGGGGCCTTGGCCGCCCGCAAGAAGTAGCGGAGCCGCGTAGCCGAAGCAAAACCCAGCGTGGCCCGCGATCGCAGGGGCGGCCGCGCAACGGTGCCGCGTAGCCATGGCAAGACCGATCAGCCGCATGCGCATGATGCGTGTGCGGCTGTTTTTGTTGGTCGAATCGCCGATTTCTGCACGAGAACTCGAGTTGTGCATTCCGTTTTGCGGGTGCTGCGCGTTTTCAGGTTTTGAAAACGGCGTTTGCCCAGGTCGCGAAAACCGCTGCGAGCCCCTTTTGCCCAACGGGAATGCACAACTTCGAATCCGGAGCAGAAAACGGCGATTTCGCCAACGCAGGTCGGGTTGCTTCAGGCCGCCCGCGATGTTTCGTGCGCACGGGGGGGGCGCTCCAAAGCGACGTCTTGCCCTTCTGGCGTCTCGAAAAAAGCAGGCCTAACGGTTTCGCATCGTTTTCAACCTCCGTGCCGCCCGTCTGCCGTAAGATAGGAGGGAGCACTTAGAGAGAAAGCGAGCGATCATGGCCGAGGCCCTATACAGGAAATACCGTCCGCAAACGTTTGACGACGTGGTCGGGCAGACCCACGTCGAGCGCACGCTGAAAAACGCCCTGCAGCAAGACCATGTGAGTCATGCGTATCTGTTCTGCGGTCCGCGCGGTACGGGCAAGACCACCATGGCGCGTCTGTTGGCGAAGGCCCTGCTGTGCGAGCACGGCCCCACACCGTCGCCAGACGGCACCTGCGAAGAATGCCAGCTCATCGCCGAGGGCGCCCATCCCGACGTGAACGAGTTGGACGCTGCGAGCCGCACGGGCGTCGACAACGTCCGCGAGGAGATCATCGGGCGTGTGCAGTTCGCGCCGACCCGCGGCCGCTACAAGATCTATATCATCGACGAGGTCCACATGCTCACGGTGCCGGCGTTCAACGCGCTGCTCAAGACGCTGGAGGAACCGCCTGCCCACGTGGTCTTCGTCATGTGCACCACCGACCCGCAGAAGATCCCCGAAACCATTCTGTCCCGCTGCCAGCGGTTCGACTTCCATCGGCTGTCCAACGAGGAAATCGTGTCGCGGCTGGGCGCCGTGTGCATGGCCGAAGACGTACCTTTCGAGGGCGAGGCGCTGGACCTGATCGCCCGGCGTGCCCAAGGCGGCATGCGCGACGCGTTGACCGCGCTGGAGCAGCTCATCGCGTTCGGCGCCGGCAACGTGACGATGGACGTGGCCAATGCAGCGCTGGGTTCGCTTGACGTGAACGACATGTCCGAAATCGCGGGCCACATTGGCCGCCGCGACGCCGCCGCGTGCTTCACCTGGATGGCCGAGTATGTCGAAACCGGTGCTGACCTGGCTCAATTCGCCCGCGATTTGGCGTCGTACGTGCGTGACATGTACGTGTTCTCGCTGACCGACGGCGCGGTGGGGCTCTCGTCGGCGTCGTCGTCCAACCAGCAGCAGCTGGCCGAGGACGCGAAGCTGTACGGCACCGACCGCCTTGCCTATATATTAGATGTGCTCGGCGACCTGAATACGTCGCTGCGCTCGTCCACCAACCCGCGTCTGTCCTTCGAGATAGCCTTGACCCGCATGGTGCGCCCGCAGTCCGACTTGACGCTGGAGGCCCTGGCCGCTCGCATCGAGGTATTGGAGAAGGCCCTGGCCTCGGGTCAGTTTGCCGCGCCCGCCGGCACTACGCCCGCTGCGGCGGCGCCTGTTCCGGCCAGTGTGCCGGCGAGCCAATCGGGATATGCCGGCCAGGCCGTTCCCGCCAAGCCCGCGCGTGACGAGGTGCCCGCCCCGTCTCGAGCGCAGGAGGCTGCCGCCCGCATGAGGGCCGCCCGCAGCCAGCAGGCAGCACCGCAGCCCAGGCCTCAGGCCCAGCCTGCACCGCAGGCGCAGCCCCGGCCGATGGCACAACCCCAGGCCCAGCCTGCGCCTCAAGCCCAGGCAACGCCTCAGCCGGCGGTTCAGCCCCAGGTCCAGGCTCGGCCTGCGTCTCAGGCGCAGCCCCGTCCGCAAGCGCCTGCAGCGGCTGCCGCGCCTGCCGACCTTGCCGCTAAACTGACGAACCCGGCCGCACTGCAGCGCGGATGGCAGGCCGCCGTGGCCGAAGTCAAACGCGAACGCTCCATCTACGGCGCGCTGCTCATGTCGGCCAACGTGGTCTCCGAGGTCGACGGCTCGGCCATGCGGATTGAGTTCTCCAGCGAAAACACCATGGCGTTCAACATGGTGCAGAAGCCGGATGTGACCGAAACCATCGCTTCGGCGTTGGGCCACGCCTTCGGCATGCAGGTGCCTTTCAAGATCGTGCAGAACGAGTCCATGGCGCCCGTTGCGCCGGCCAGCCCGTTCCCGTCGGCGCCCGCGCCGCAGCCCGCGCCGGCACCAGCTCCCGCTCCGACGCCTGCGCCCGCACCCGCACCCGCACCTGCGCCGCAGCCTGCTCCCGCAACCGACCCCGGCTCCGACGACGACGTCGTGCCCTACGACGATGCGGACGCCTCCTATTACGCCGGTGATTACGCGGACGAGGCCCCAGTCGATTTGGACATAACGGCCGCCGCTCCGGTAGATTCCGTCGCCGCAGGTCGCAAGCTTGGTTTCGACGTGGACAAGAGCCCGCAAAGCTCCTACAAGCCCATCGAAGGCTGGCCCATGCCCAATAAGACCGGCAAGGCCAAAGCCGCTAAATCCGCTCCTGCCAAGCCTGCGAGCAGCGCCATGCCCAAGCCGCAGCATGCCGTGGTCAAGCCGCCCGTTCCCAAACCGGTCCCTGCGCCGCAGCCCGCTCCGGCGCCGCAGCCGCAGCCCATCCCGTCGCCCGAGCCGGAGCCGCCGCGCATTCCCGTCGCCCAGGTCGACGAGCCCGCAGCCGACATCGCGGACATCTTCGGGGCGTTCGGCGTGTCCTTCGAGGACGTTCAGGAAACGAATTAGCAGCAAGCGTGGAATTAGAGGCGGCGGGCCAGGTCCGTTGCCTTCGATATGCGATAATCGCACCCGATTGCAATAAACACAGCTGGAAGCAGCGTGAGACAAGGAGATGCTCCCATGGATATGAAGCAGATGATGCGCCAGGCCCAGAAGATGCAGGCCGAGCTTGCCAAGGCCCAGGACGAGATCAAGGACATGACCGCCGAAGCCACCGCAGGTGGCGGCATGGTGACCGTCGTGGCCACCGGCAACAACGAGATCCAGTCCATTAAGATCGACCCCGCAGCCGTGGATCCCGAGGATGTCGAGATGCTGGAGGACATGGTTCTCGCGGCGGCCAACGAGGCCCTGCGCGCCGTGGCTGCCAAGGGTACCGCACGCCTGAACAGCGTCACCGGCGGCATGAACATCCCTGGCCTGATGTAGGTTTCCGTGGAATCGGCCCCCGCCATCCAACGTCTGCTCGACGAGCTGGAACGCATGCCCGGCGTCGGCCCGAAGAGCGCTCAACGTATCGCGTACTGGCTGCTCAATGCCGACCGCGAGACGGCCATGCGCCTTGCTGACGCCATTATCGAGGTGAAGGACACCGTTCATTTCTGCTCGCGGTGCTTCAACTACGCCGAAGGAGACACCTGCGAGATCTGCGCGTCCAAGAGCCGCGACGAGCGCACGTTGTGTGTGGTCTCCGAGCCGCGGGACATCTCGGCCATCGAGCGCACCTCGGCGTATCGAGGCCTGTACCACGTGCTGGGCGGCGCGCTGTCGCCCATGGAGGGCATCGGCCCCGACGACCTGAAGATCACCGAGCTGATGGCGCGCCTTGCCACCGAGGATATTGCCGAGGTGGTGCTGGCTACGAACCCTAACGTGGAAGGGGAGACCACGGCCACATACCTCGCGCGGATCATCAAACCGTTGGGCATCCAGGTGTCGCGTCTGGCCAGCGGCCTGCCCGTCGGCGGCGATTTGGAGTTCGCGGACGAAGTCACCTTGGGTCGCGCCATCGAGGCCCGACGGACGCTGTAACTGCGGTTTCGTAAAGGCATTCGGCGCCTCCGGTTTTCGCCGGGGGCGTCTGTTTTTCACCTCGAAAACGTACGTCTGTTGGCAAAAGGCGTGGTAAATGCCGAAATCTGCAAAAAGAAAAGTCTTTATCTTCAGGAATCGAAGTATTACAATATGCGCCATTACAGAGGCTAACAGCTTCGGTATAGATAGAGGGTCTCGCTTATAGGAGGGGAAGCGAGACCCTCCTCTTATATATAGAGCCGTTGCGAAGGCGTCCGGCCGCCGCGGCTCTCGGGGCTTTGGGACGTCGGCTGCTGTGTGCGAACGTCGGCGCATCCGCCCGTCCGCCGTGTCTGTTGCGCGGCCGAAGCGGCCGGTTTCCGGCCGTTGCCGATTTGCCGGACGAAACCTCGAACGAACCTGCGAATCGTGCCGTCACGCTATCCGGTCGATTGTCTTTTGCGGCTGAGCGGTTGTCTGGTGTGGACCCAACCAGGGACTGATGCCGTTTTGCCACGCTTTTCGCGCGTATGGGGACATATCTCGGGATGCCCTGTGGAGACATTCCGCAAACTTCCGAAAAGCCGCTGCTGCCGCATCGGCTGCGTTTTATGCATGCCGCTCGCAATCCATATGCATCCGCTGGCGCGCCGAACAGGTGTTTTGGATAAATACGCATCAAACAGTAATTTATGCATGCAGGTAGGCGGTTTTATGCGAAAACGGGCGTGAAAATATGCATTATGCATGCATATGTTGAGTGCCATAAGGGCAATAACCTGCGAAAACAGCCCGAATCGGTAAAAATTTTTTGAAATTCGCTATCCAAAAATATGCAATTTTTTCCGAAATCTCGGGCAATTTCAGAGGGGTTTTGGATAAAAGGGAATCAAAATTCAGAAACTCGAAAAACCGCAGGTCAACACGGTGTTCAACCCTACTTGACGAACGGAATCGGAGGGGATTAGACTATGCGCGTCGCCACACGAAAGCGGCAAAGAGAGAGGAAATGTAGGAGGACGCAATGACCGGTATTCACGTGACAAGTGAAATCGGCAACCTGAGGAAGGTTTGCGTGCATCGCCCCGGCGATGAGCTGCTCAACCTGCCTCCGGACTCCCTTGACCGTCTTCTGTTCAACGACGTCCCGTTCCTGGACGTCGCCCAGCAGGAGCATGATGCCTTCGTGGACATGCTTCGTTCGCAGGGTGTCGAAGTCCTGTATCTCGAGAACCTGGTGGCCGAAACCTTCGACGCATCGCCGAAGTTCCGCGCCCGGTTCCTTGATCAGTTCATCGCCGAAGCCTCCATCAAAGGCGATCAGATGGCCAAAGAGGTCCGTGCGTACCTGGATTCGTTCGAGGACAACCTGGCTCTGGTCAAAAAGACCATGGCGGGCATTACCCGCAGCGAGCTGGACCTGCCCCGCACGTACCCCTACACAACGCTGCAGGACATGGTAAACGAGCACTTCAACCGCGATTCCGTACTGGTCGTCGACCCCATGCCCAACCTGTGTTTCATCCGCGACCCCTTCGCGTGCATCGGCGAAAGCGTCACCGTCAACCGCATGCACTCGCCGATCCGCAACCGCGAATCGCTGTACATGGAGCACCTTTTCAGCTGTCATCCCGATTTCGTGAACACGCCGCAGCTGCTTAGCCGCACCGATCCGTACTCCATCGAGGGCGGCGACGTGCTGAACCTGACCCGCAAGTCGCTGGCCGTGGGCGTTTCGCAGCGCACCGAACCTGCCGCCATCGACCACATCGCCCGCAACGTGTTCTGGAATACAGAAGGTTCCGAAATCGAGCGGATCTTCGCTTTCGAAATTCCGCCCTACTCGGAATTCACCCACCTGGACACGGTGTTCACCCAGATCGACGTGGACAAATACACGGTGCATCCGGCCATCCTGGGGTCTATGCGCGTGTACGAGATGTCGAAGGGTTCCCGCCCGGGCGAGGTGCGCATCAAGCGCCACGTCGACGCTCTGGAGCGCATCCTGGAGTACGCCACCGGCGTGGACGGCATCAAGCTCATCCCCTGCGGTGGGCAGGACCGGCTGGCGTCGGTCCGCGAGCAGTGGAACGACGGCACCAACACGCTGTGCATCAAGCCCGGCACCATCTGCGTGTACCAGCGCAACAAGGTGACCAACGACCTGCTGTACAAGGAGGGGCTGGAGCTTCTGGTGGTTCCCTCCGCAGAGCTGTCCCGCGGACGCGGCGGCCCCCGATGCATGAGCGCGGCACTGCAGCGCGCAGACGTTTTGTAAGAGCCTGAACAGGCAATAATTGGAATCAAAGGAATCGGAGCAGGCACTGCCGGATCCTTCGATCATAAGGACGACGTAATTGTCAACGGCGCCGAGCGCCAAAGAGAAAGGAAACTGTCATGGGAGTCAATCTGAGCGGCCGCCATTTCCTGAAGCTGCTGGACTTCACCACCGAGGAGATCGAGTACCTGCTCGAGCTGTCCCGCAACTTCAAGGACCTCAAGCGCACCGGCACCCCGCACCGCTACCTGGAGGGCAAGAACATCGTCCTGCTGTTCCAGAAGACGTCCACCCGCACCCGCTGCTCCTTCGAGGTCGGCGCCATGGACCTGGGCATGGGCGTGACCTACCTCGACCCCGGCAGCTCCCAGATGGGCAAGAAGGAGTCCATCGAGGACACCGCCCGCGTGCTCGGCCGCTTCTACGACGGCATCGAGTTCCGCGGCTTCGCCCAGTCCGACGTCGAGGACCTGGCCGCCAACGCCGGCGTGCCGGTGTGGAACGGCCTGACCACCGAGTGGCACCCCACCCAGATGCTCGCCGACATCCTGACCGTCAAGGAGAACTTCAACGACGACATCAAGGGCAAGACGCTGGTGTTCATGGGCGACGCCAAGAACAACGTGGCCCGCTCGCTGATGGTCGTCTGCTCCAAGCTCGGCATGAACTTCGTGGCCTGCGGCCCCGAGGAGTGCATGCCCGCCGACGACGTCGTCGAGGCCTGCAGGCCCATCGCCGAGGCCAACGGCTGCACCGTCAAGCTGACCTCCGACGTGGCCGAGGGCGTGGCCGGCGCGCACGTCATCTACACCGACGTGTGGGTCTCCATGGGCGAGCCCGACGAGGTGTGGGAGGAGCGCATCAGGCTGCTCGAGCCCTACCGCGTCACCTCCGAGGTCATGGCCCAGGCCGACCCCGACGCCATCTTCCTGCACTGCCTGCCCAGCTTCCACGACACCAACACCACCATCGGCGCCCAGAAGGCCGAGCAGTTCGGCATCACCGAGATGGAGGTCACCGACGAGGTGTTCGAGGGCCCGCAGTCCAAGGTCTTCGACGAGGCCGAGAACCGCATGCACACCATCAAGGCCGTCATGTACGCAACCCTGAAGTAAACGCACTTCTGTTGAGGAATGCGCCTGGGTACGGGCCCTGCCTAGCGGGGCCCGGCTCACAAGAGAGAGGAAACCACCAATGCCTTACATGAAAGGTGAGGGCAAGAGCGTCGTCATTGCGTTGGGCGGCAATGCTCTGGGCAACACGCCCCAGGAGCAGCTCGAGCTCGTGAAGAACACCGCGAAGCACATCGTCGACATGGTTGCCGAGGGCATCAACGTCGTCGTGACCCACGGCAACGGCCCCCAGGTCGGTATGATCAACAACGCTTTCGGCTTCGCCTCGAAGAACGACGGTAAGACTCCCGAAATGCCGTTCCCCGAGGCCGGCGCCATGAGCCAGGGCTATATCGGTTATCAGCTGAGCCAGGCCATTCTGTCCGAGATGAAGCGCCGCGGCATCATGCGCTCCACCGCCAACGTGATCACGCAGACCGTCGTCTATCCCGACGACCCCGCGTTCGACAACCCGACCAAGCCGGTCGGCGCGTTCATGACCGAGGAAGAGGCCAAAGAGAAGGCCGAGGCCAACGGCTGGACCGTGAAGGAAGACGCCGGCCGCGGTTGGCGCCGCGTGGTGGCCAGCCCCACCCCGCGCCGCATCGTCGAGTTCGACGCCGTGAAGGACCTGATGGACGCCGGCTACATCGTCGTGTCCACCGGTGGCGGCGGCGTGCCGGTCATCGAGCGCAACGACTCCTACGAGGGCGTCGCGGCTGTGATCGACAAGGACCGTTCCGCATCCATGCTGGCCGCGTCCTTCAACGCCGACATGCTGGTCATCCTGACCGCCGTCGAGAAGGTGTGCGTGAACTTCGGCACGCCTGAGCAGGAGGCCATCGACTCGATGTCCATCGCCCAGGCCCGCGAGTACATCGCCCAGGGCCAGTTCGCCCCCGGCAGCATGCTGCCCAAGGTCGAGGCCTGCATCGACTACGTCGAGCGTTATCCTCGCGGCAAAGCCCTGATCACCAGCCTCGAGTGCGCGGCGGCCGGCCTGCGCGGCGAGACGGGCACGATCATCAAGGCATAGCCTGCTCCGCATATGCACTTCAAGCGGCGATCTGCTCCGGCGGGCCGCCGCTTTGTGTGGGGCACGGGACAACGGGGACGGAGCCTTTTGTCCCGTTTTCGGCGAGGCGGAGGCCAGGTGGGCGCAGCCTCACCGCATCCCGCCCCTCGGCCCGAAAACCTCCTTTTCCGCCAAGAAAATCAAGTAGTGCACGACTTCGTGTCGATATGGGCCGCGCGTGTCATATCGACATGCGTCTGACCTGGGGATTCGCGAGGGCGCGCATATCCGGTATCGAAGCTGGGCCGAAAGGTCGTGCACTACTTGTTTTTCTTGACACAGAACCGGGTTTCGGGCTGGAGGAGCAGGTTGAAAGAACGGGGAAGTGTCCCTGTTGACTCAAAAATGTGTCGGTAGGAAACGTCCCTACTGACACAGTGCCTACTGTTGCAATGGCTTATCGGCAATCGGCGGGGTGGGCGAGCGTGCCAAGGAGATGGAGCAACGATGCGGCGGCGAGTCTCATGAGTCCGCCGTCATTTGCACAGGCCAAGACATTGCGGGCGAAATCGGGCATCCACGACAAGACGTGGTCCTCGGCGAAACTGCGGAATGTCGGGTCGTCGCGATCGGCGAGCAGACCGAGGAACTCGAGTTCGGTCGACACATGGTCGGCCGGTTCGCTCCCGTTGACCTGTACGACGCCGGCGGATTTGTATGCGGCGCGCACCTGCGCGGCGATGTCGTCAACCATGATGAGCACGCGCCGGCCTTCCGCTTCACCTCGGAAGATGCTTTCGTACGGCTGCACCATCGGCTTCGGCATGCCGGCAAGCGCATTGGTGTGCTCGATGCGCATGTCATGGAGCGCCTCGTCGACTGACATCGGGCCGAAATGCTGACGGAAGGCATGAACCGCCTGCTCAAGCTCCTCGAACGAGCCGTTACGGGTTTCGAATCCATCGGCGTCGTCGAGATTGGCGGGGCCGGTCGCACAGATGCGCAGAGCCTCGGCAAGCTCGTTCAGGCCGTTCCCTTCGACAAGTTCGCGTGCAAGCGCCTGGTCAGGGTAGGAGAAAAGTTTGGAGACGATGAAGAATGCGTCCGGGCTCATCTGCGGATCCTCCTGTTTTAAAGCCGGGCAGGCGGCGTATACAGCCCGCCCGGCGTAATGGTTAATTCTTTTCCGCCAGCGCGGTTCCGACAATTGCGAGGAATGCCGCCATTGCGAAGAATCCCAGGCAGATTCCGAATTCAGACCAGGTAGGCGCATAGGAGACGCCCGTAGTGAACGTACGCAGGCCTTCTGCAACAGGAAGTGCGACGCCCGGTTCGAAGAAGCCGCCCAAGATGAAGTCGACACGCTTGGCGAACACGCCCAGCAGCACGAGAACGGCGGCGCAAGGGAAGGCCCACGACGCGCCTTTTGCGGCCGGCCCTGCGAGCACGGCCAATGCAGCAGCGTAAAGCACGACTTGGCCCCAGAAGAACGGCGCGAGCTCGCCTGAAATCATCGCGGAGGCCACGACGGCGTCGCCCGTATTGCTGGATGTGATGCCGAAGAGCACGTCGACGATTAGGAACGCAAGGTCAAGGCATACAAACAGGATGAGCAGCTTCGACAGCGGCGCAAGGGAGCCCGAGTAGCGCGAATTGCGTTTCGACGCGAGGGCTCCGATCAGCATCATGAGTGCCGTCGCCGAGGTCAAGGCCGTTGCGAAGAACCAGGGCACGAGCACGGCGCTATGCCATGCCTCGCGAGCGGATTCGACCTGGAACAACAGGGCGTCGATCACGAGCAGCAATACGGCCGCCACGAGCACAGCCAGTCCCATGCCTCGCGACAGGGCGCGTTGGGATGAGCGAAGCAGGCTTGCGAATGCAATCACGGTCACCACCAGGAAGAGCGTGAGGAAAATCATGTCCCATGCGAGCACAGAGCGAAGGTTCAGCCCCAGCAGCATCGCCATGATGTTGGCAGGGTTGCCCAGGTCCATGATGATGGCGAGTCCGGCGACCGCCACGAAAGCCACGGCCATGACGATGCCTGGCACCACGAAAGGTTCGCACGCCTTCACGTTGAAGACCGATCCGAGCGCGGCGATAAGCGCGCTTCCCGCACCCAGGCCCACGAAGAGGATGAACACCATGAGATAGGAGCCCCAAGGCGTGGCATCGTTGGTGCCGATGCCGCCCGTGACACCCGCAAGCTCGGCGATCCACAGCGCAAGACCCGCCGCCGACAGCACCGCAGCGATGCACAGGGGAATCGCAAGACCGCGGGTTTTCAATGTGTTGACGAAACTAGACATGTCGGCCTCCTATACCAGGTAGTACAGGGACGGATGCGTCCCCTCTTCGGGCAGCAGCTGGTAGTACTTGCGTGTGCGCAGGATCTTCGACACCTCGGAATCGGGGTCGTTCAGGTCGCCGAAGTAGCGCGCGCGGGCCGGGCAGTTGGCCACGCAGGCGGGCAGTCGGCCGTCGTCGACGCGCTGGTAGCAGAAGGTGCACTTCTCAACCACGCCGCGGCGATGCTTCTGCACGCCCTTGCCGCCCACGGCGTGCGACACCGCGAACTCGGGTTCTTCCCAGTTGAACGTCCGCACGCCCGTGTAGGGGCACGCGATCATGCAGTTTCGGCAGCCGATGCACTTGTCGTAGTCCTGCACCACCAGGCCGTCTTCACGCTTGTGCGTGGCGCCGGTCGGGCATGCCTTGGCGCACGCCGGGTCGTCGCAGTGCTGACACGATACGGTCAGGAAATCCATCGTCAGGTTAGGGAAGGTGCCGGCAGGCGTGTCCATGTGGTCGCCGCCTTGCGTCATCGCGCGGTTCCACCATGTGCCGTTGGGCAGGTTGTTCTCGAACTTGCACGCCATGCAGCAGGTCTCGCACCCGATGCAGCGCTTGGTGTCGATGATCATGCAAAGTCTCTTGGTCGTCATGGCTTACTCCTTTCCATCCCAGAGCCGCACGTCGGCAAGCGTGTCGTAGAAGGAATTGTTCACGCTGAACGGGTCGAAATGCCCGCCGGTGACCTCCTGGTAGCCGCCCTTCTTGTGCTGGTTGCGCTGCCATCCCTTAGGCGTGCTGATCACGCCCGGCCTGATCGCATCGGAGAGGATGCATTTGCATACATAGCTGCCACGGTCGTTGAAAACTTCCACGTAGTCGCCGTCGGCGATGCCCTTGGCGGCGGCATCCTCAGGATTCAGGTAGGTCGTCGGTTCGGGGTCGAGTTCGCGCAGCGCCGGCACGTTGAACCACTGGCCATGGATGCGGTAGCGGCCCTTCGGCGTTATGACCACGAACGGGTACTTCTTGAACAGTTCGTTTTCGGGCCATGCCTCGGCCGGTTCGTACCAGTGCGGAAGGTGCGAGCCTTCGATGTCGAGCTCCTGCCCGTAATCGTTGCGTGCCGTCGGGTTCTCAAGGTAGAACTCCACGCGTCCGGAACGCGTCGTGAACTTCTGCCCCTCGAACATTACATCGAGGCCGGGCACCTTGATGACGCCTTTCTCCTTCAGGTTGGCGAACGTGAGTCCGATTTCGTGGCCGAGCGGCGTGTCGAACAGTTCGTCCATCGCCTCCTCGTCGGTCATGGGCATGAACTGGTCGCCGAAGCCGAGCTTGTCGGCCAGCATACGGAGGATTTCGGAATCGGGCTTGGCCTCGAACAGGGGGTCGACCGCTTTGGCGGAGTGCTGCATGTAAGGATGCTGCGCGAAGAACAGCGCCACGATCTCTTCTTCCTCATAATAGTTCGGGGTGGGAAGCACGATGTCGGACCAGAGCACCGTGTCGTTGAACGTGACGTCCTGCGTCACGACGAGTTCCATCTTGGGCAGCACCTTCTCGCGCAGTTCGTTGTGGTTCACCGTATTGGACAATGCGTTGGAGTTGCTGAAATGGATGGCCTTGATGGGGAAGTCTTCGCCCATGAACTTGCCGGTCTCCACAACCTCGGGAAGGATGAGCGTCGGTATGCCGCTCGGAATCTTGGCGAGGTCCATGCGCAGCCATTGGTTGTTCACGCCGACGCCGACATGCACGGGGAATCCCACGGAGCATCCCGACTTGCCGACGTTGCCCGTGATGCCGGCAAGCGTGGCCAGCGCGTGGCCGAACATGCAGCCGTTCACGTAGCAGCCGTTGCCGAACCCGTGGATGTTGCTCACGAGGTCGCCGGCTTCGAGGTGTGCGAGCTCGACGACGGTGTCGGCGTCGATGTCGGTCAGGGCCTCGACCGCTTCGGGCGTGTATTCGTCCATCTGATTGCAGAGCATGTCCCACGCCGTGCGGAACTTCTCGCCTTCGTACGTGCGGTCGCCCGAAACAGCGGGCTTCTGCGCCTGGTCGGCCGGAACGAATTCGCCAGTTGCGGCGTCCCATACGATTTCGGGGTCGATGACGGTCGGCTGGCCCGTAGCGGGGTTGACGGGGCCTTCCGTGGGCGCCACGCCCATATCGCTCGCGCGCATGAATTTGCCCGTCGCCTGGTTTACGAGGAACGGTGCGCACGTTTTGGCGGCCAAGTAGTCCTCGTCGTACAGCTTCTCGTCGATGATGATGTGGATCATGCCGCATATGAGCGCCAGGTCGCTGCCGGGTCGAATCGGCACGAATATGTCGCTCTTCGAGGCGGTTTTGGTGTAGATGGGGTCGACGGTGACCACCTTTGCGCCGGCTTCGATGGCGTCAGCCAGGAAGTGCCACGCTTGGATGTTCGCTTCGGTTACGTTATAACCCCAGATGAAGATGGTTTTCGAGTTCTTCCAATCGCTTGGGTCGTTGCTCGACGGGCCGTTCCAGTCGTTCATACCGAACACCTGGCTCGTTCCGTGGTCGATCCCCATGTCGGTGTTGTAGTCGATATACGTGCCGCCGAGCAGATTGGTGAAACGCGTGATGGTCGGCCAGCAGTTGAGCAGGCTCACGTCGCCGCCCGAATGATGGAAGGCGAGCGCCTGCGGGCCGTACTCGTCGATGATTTCCTTCCACTTCGTGGCGATAAGATCGATGGCTTCTTCCCACGTGATACGCTCCCATTTCCCCTCGCCGCGTTCGCCGGCGCGTTTCATAGGATACTTGATGCGGTCTGGATCGTAGATGCGCTGCAAGCTGGATACGCCGCGCAGGCAGATGCGGTCGTAGCACTCCTCCGGGAAGTGCGCCATTTCCGACTGCACGACCAGCCCGTCGCGCACGGTTACCGAATGGCGGCAGTATGCATGGCAGTTAGGCCGGCACACGCATTCGACGACTTCTTCCACCGGGTCCGCATAAGCGGCCTGCGGGTCGAGCGCCAGAGCTCCGAGGGCAGGTTTGCCCAGGTAGGTGGCTCCGCTTGCGACGCTCGCCGCACCGGCTGCCTTCAGAAACGTTCGGCGTGTCAGGCCGGTTTCCCCCTTTGTAACACCCATAATTCCCCCTTCTCTAGGTTGGGTTTCATATGGGTGATTGTAGAAAGCATGTGTACATATTAGAATGCACAGACAGGGACTTTCTGATAGAGCCAGATTTGGGGGGCGATATGGCGAAGGGGCGTCCGTGCCTGATGATGGTGTCGATCGATAAGAGCGATGCGGCACCTCTGTACCAACAGATCTACCGCCAGATTGCGGTGGCCATCGAACAAGGCGTCATTACGGCGGGGCAAAAACTTCCATCGCTGAGGGGGCTTGCGCAGGAGCTGGGTGTCGGGCGTATAACCGTCGAGAAGGCGTATCTGCAGCTTGCGGTAGAGGGGTACGTAACCGCGTCGGAGCGCTCGGGATACGTGGTCAACAGGCTGGATACCGATTACCTGCAGCTGCCCCAGCCGGATAATTTTACGGCGGTGGCGGAAGTTGTCGCCTCTTGCTCGGGCCGGGGTTTCGCGGGGGAAGTTACCGCTGGGCGCGCCGCCCGATACGATTTCTCCTATTTCGACCTGCAGCCTGGTTCGTTTCCCAAACGCGATTGGGCCCGGGCGCTGACCGATGCGCTTTACTCGGTAAGCGACATGCGGATGACCGGCTATCCGATAGACGCACAACCCACGCAGCTGCAGGTGCAGATTGCCGCGCATCTTGCCAGGACCCGTGGCGTGCGATGCGCTCCCGAACAGGTTGTTGTGTTTCCTGGGACGGCGAATGCCCTGGAAGGCGTTTTGCAGCTTCTGCCCAATGCCCCGCGCGTGTTCGGTATGGAAGAACCCGGCTACGACCTGGCTCTTTCGGTGGCGCAACGGCAGGGGCTCGATGTTGTGCCGCTGGCGACCGACGGGGGAGCGCAGGCGTATTTGCAGGCGGTCGAAGAGCATGCGCCCGACGTTGTGTTCGCGACGCCTTCGCACCAGTTCCCCACGGGATTCCTTATGGACCTTTCTACCAGGATCGATCTGCTGCGGTTGTCGGAGGCGCTTGATTTCTACGTAATCGAGGACGATAGCTGCAACGAATACCGGTATGGCACGGGGCCTGTGCCGAGCTTGCAATCGCTTGATGCAGGCAACCGCGTGGTGTATATGGGGAACTTTTCGAAGACGTTCACGCCGGCGCTGCGCATCGCTTTCGCCGTGCTGCCGCCTGAGCTGCTTGCGCGGCTGTATCGCGACGGAGGGCTGCTCATTCCCTCGGTCAACACCCACATCCAGGATGCCTTGGCGATGTTCATGGCCGACGGTCATCTCGACCGTCATGTGCGGCGCATGGTGGCGAGCAATCGGGAAAGGCACGATATTCTGCTCGAGTGCTTGCGGCGGGATCTTGGGGATTTCGCGCGCATTTCAGGGGTTAATTCTGGCATGCATTTCTACGTCGAGCTCGACACGCGGATGCCGCAGCGCGAACTGATAGAGCGCGCTGCCAGGCGCGATGTGCGCGTCTACGGGACCGAGCGCTTCTGGTTCTCGCGGTCGGCGCCGTCGAATGCGCTGCTCATAGGGTTTTCCTCCATTCGGGCCGAAGACATTCCGACAGGAGTTGGCGAACTGAAGCGCGCGTGGCTATGAGCTGAGTGGACATCGGGGGAGGACAACGGGGACGGAGCCTTTTGTCCCGTTTTCGGCGAGGCGGAGGCCAGGTTGGGCGCGCAACCTCGTCGCATCCCGCTCCTCAGCCCGAAAGGACGGGAAGTGTCCCTGTTGACTCAAAAATGTGACAGAAGGAAACGTCCCTACTGACTCACTACTGACACACTCGAGATGGGACAAAGGGGACTGTCCCCATTGTCCCACGGGGACGTCCCTGCCGGCACACCCGCTGACCGACAGGTTTGCCGCGTGCCAAAAACCCGCGCGGGGTTTCGCCATAGGTGGGGCGGATGGTGCTAGAATGCGCTACCAACTAGCAAAACGGGAAGGAAGCCCACGATGGCAGAAGCCGCAGAAGCACAACCTCAACAGGGCAAAGTCGCGCAGTTCATGCAGCGCAAAAACATCGAGATCTCGTTCCAGCGTTACGCCATCGACGCATTGTCGGCCATGGCGCAGGGCCTGTTTGCCTCGCTGCTCATCGGAACCATCTTCAACACCATAGGGAACCTGTCCGGCGTCCAGGCGTTCAACGACGTGGGAGGCTTCGCCAGCGCGATGGCCGGCCCCGCCATGGCCTGCGCCATCGGATACGCCCTCAAGTGCCCGCCGCTGGTGCTGTTCTCGCTCATCACCGTGGGCTCGGCGGCCAATTCGGCAGGCGGCGCGGGCGGTCCGCTGGCGGTTCTAGTGGTTGCCATTATCGCAGCTGAGCTGGGCAAAGCCGTTTCGAAGGAGACCAAGGTGGACATCCTGGTGACGCCCGCCGTCACCATCGGCCTGGGCTGCGCGCTGGCCATGCTGGCCGGCCCTTGGATCGGAGCCATCGCGACGGCCATCGGCAACTTCATCATGTGGGCTACCGAGCTGCAGCCCTTCCTCATGGGCATCGTGGTGTCTGTGGTTGTGGGCATGGCGCTTACGCTGCCCATTTCGTCGGCGGCTATTTGCGCGGCACTGGGCCTGACCGGCCTGGCTGGCGGCGCGGCGCTTGCCGGTTGCTGCGCGCAGATGGTGGGCTTTGCGGTCATCAGCTTCCGCGACAACGGTTGGGGTGGCATCATTTCCCAGGGCATCGGCACGTCGATGCTGCAAATGGGCAATATCATGCGCAAGCCGGCCATCTGGATTGCACCTACAGTGGCGGCCGCGGTGGGCGGCCCTGTTGCCACGTGCCTGTTCCATATGACGCAGAACGGCCCGGCCATCGCGTCGGGCATGGGAACCTGCGGTTTGGTGGGCCCCATCGGCCTGTACGCCGGCTGGGTTGCCGACGGCGTTTCGATCGGCGCGTTCGAGTGGCTGGGCATGGCGCTTGTGTGCGTCGTCATTCCCGCGGTTGTGAGCTGGGGCGTTGCTCTGCTGCTCCGCCGTGCCGGCGTCATCGCCGACGGCGACATGAAGCTCGACTAGCTTGCGCCAGTGTGTCAGTAGGGACGTTTCCTACTGACACAAAACTGCGCCACTGGGGACACATCTTGCGGCGACTTCTCCATGTTAATACGCAATGGGGTAATGGGAATGGGACAAGGAGGACTGTCCCCGTTGCCCCTTTCGAGCGATGGTCTGCAATGGGACAAAGGGGACTGTCCCCTTTGTCCCAAAAATGAGTCAAAAGGAAGCGTCCCTACTGACACACTACAGGTCGGCGGCGGTAAAGGGGGTGACGGTCCCCAAGGTCCAGCCGTTGCCGATGATGAAGCGGCCGTCGGCGCAGTCGAACAGCGAGATAGGGTCGGCCTGCGCAACGTTGAGACCCTCCATGCCGCTGCGACGGAACGCTGCCGAGTACACGCAGCGCATGGTGCCGCTGTTGGCGTCGGTGTAGCCCGACATGATGACCGTCTGGATGACCGGCGAGCCGTTGAACAGGGTCGGAAGCGCATACGTGCCGATGTTGAACAGGCAGCGCACCCATTCCTGGTTGAGCTGCTCCTCGGTTTTGTCCACCAGCGTGGCCTTGCCGTTGGCCAAAAGCACTGCGGTCTTGTTCGGCAGCAGCTCGCGGTCGGGCAATCCGACGGTGGCGTACATGAGCCCGCCGCCGAAGTCGTAGCTCACCGAGAACGGCAGACCGCAATCCATCAGCTTCAGCTTCAGCTCGATGGCGTCTTCCACCGTTTCGATATCGCCTTGGCGAAGCCGCTGGTAGAATGCCTGGCGATCGGCCCATTCCTGCTGCAGGCGAGCGTCTTCGGCAGCCTTCACGCGTGCCTGGTCGGCCAGATAGGCGGACTGGCGATAACTCCACGCCTGCTGCTCGGCGGCCAGCCGTGGCTCCAGGTTCGCCGCGACGTACGCCTCGCGCTCGTCGCCCTTGAACAGCCCCGGATAGATGACCTTCGCCTCGTCGCGAATGAGCGGTACGAGCGTCTCGAAACTCGGCGCCGGCTCGGGGTAGGGCGGAATCACGTATTCGCCAGGCACGTCGTTGGCCTGCATCTGGTCGAAGGCTTGCGTGCTGAACACGGTTTCAGTGTCGGTGTGCACCATAAGCGCCGCAGCCGTTTTCTGGTTGTACGCGTTCGCGCGCTTCACCATGACGGTGCGGTACTCGGCGTCCAGCTTGGCGTTGATCCGCGGCCAGTCGACCTCGCGTTTCGCCATCTCGATGGACTGCCGGTCAAGCATTTCGAGCCGCCCGCGGTACACGTGCAGGTTCTTGTCCTCGTCCAGCGAGAAGCGGATGCCGTTCTTGCGTTTGCAGGCGACCTCGCCCAGCGGCGTGAAGCCGAACAGGCCCGTTTTGCGGGCGGTTTGCTCGAGTGTGTTTTGGACGCTGGTGTAGCTGCTTCCTATATAGACGGTTTTCACGAATGCCTCCTGCAGGCGGGTTTGGTGCTCCGCCCATTCTACCGCAAGAGCCACAGCGCTGTTTTCGGGGTGCGGAAGGAGTACAATGGGCGCAAATCGGAAAGGAGGCGGGCCATGGCCGGCGGTGCGAAAAAGATCACGGCAGATGCAAGGCTGAGGGGCACCTGGCGGGGCGGTACCAGCGTCTCGCGGCAGATTGCCAGGATATTTGCCGATCGTATCCGCAGTTCAGCGGCACGCAGCCGCTCGCCATACCGTCGGGTGGACGACGATGGCGACGACCAGGCCACGCCGCCCAGGCACCCAAGCCTCAAGTAAGCTTGCGCCCTGCGTTCGCTTCGCCGGCCATCTGCCTGCGTGCGTTCTTTGGCGAAATCGGGCCACTGCCGCCCCGAACGGCTACAATGGACAGACACCTGAAGCCGACGAAAGGGCACCCATGCGAAAAGCGCAGTTCATCACCATCGCGATTGCGGTCGCTTTGGCCTGCGCGTTGACCGTGTCCTGCTCGGGCGGCGAAACCCCGTCCCAGGCGACGGGCGAAGGCGCTTCGGCGGTCTCGTCAGGCGCGCAACCCTCGGCCGACCTGGATATGGCGTCCTCGCGGACCCAGAGCGACTACCGCGACATATCCACCTATACCATTCGCATCCAGGATGTTCCCTATACGGGTGAAGCGCAAAAACCCCAGGTAGAAGTGTATGTCGAAGGCCTGGCGGAGCTCGTCGAGGGTAAGGATTTCATGGTGGGTGAATACACCGACAACGTGGAGCCGGGCATGGCGACGGTGGTCATCGTGGCCATGTCGCCGTACTACGGTGAGGTCGCGGGCCACTTTAACATCACCACGTCGCCAGACAGGCCCTATCCGGGTGCCGCCGATGGCTGGGTGCAGGACGGCGACAGCTACCAATTCATGAACGCCGCAGGTCAGCCCCTGGTTAACCAGTGGTGCGACGTGGACGGCAAAGTGTATTTCCTTGGGCCGGACGGGCGCATGGCCACGGGTTGGCTGGACTGGATGGGCGGCCGCTACTATCTGGACGAGAGCGGCGTTGCGGTCACCGGTTGGGAGGAAATCGACGACGCGTGGTACTACTTCGACGATGCGGGCGCGATGGCGACCGACCGGTGGGTGGGCGACAGCTACCTGACCGAGTCGGGAGAGATGGCCACCGACACGTGGGTCGGCGATTCCTACGTCGACGAGGACGGCGTGTGGGACAGGACGAAAACCAAGGACGACGAGGACTGATTCCCGCCGCATACCAGTGTCGCCAATAAGTTGGCGCATGGACGCATCCTGGGTGGCCAAGCCCCGCTGCGCATCGGTTTGCGCGAGTTAGGACACAACCATACAAGCCCTGCGGTCAGGGCTTTCTCAAATTTATTCAATACGATGCGTTACGATCGCTAGATGATGGTGGCAGCTTCCAGATAGGCGGTCTTGGTCCACTTCAGCTTGGAGATGATGGGGTCGGGGTCCGCGATCTCGGGGCAGCGCGACACGGCGTCGACGGCCTCGTTGAAAGACTGCATACGGATGTTTTCCCTGTCGGGGCCGACGGTCCATTCCTTATTGTCGGCGCGCTCGGCGATAAACTGGTCGGTGTACTGCTTGAACTCGTCTTCGCTGGCGAAGATGCCGGCCTTGTCGCGGATTTCGTGCAGCGCGTTCATGCCGGACTGCGCGTAGTCCAGGTACGTCTGGTGGACGAGCGACTCTTCGCTGTGCTGGGTGTCGGGCGAAACTTCCCAGCGGATGTCGTTTTTGATGTCCCAGAGGGCCACCCACGCTTTTGCGATTGCGTATTTGACGTCGTTCAGGGATGTGCTGTCGGCAGTTGCCATCATCGGAGGCTCCTTCGTCGGGGGCGGGCGCAGCGGCTGCTGCTTTGGTTGCAGTACATGGGTCGAACTAGATACCAGTATACGGAAAAACCCCGTCCATATCAGGAAGGGTTATGTATCTGAATTCATATTAGGATATGTTGGCGGCAAACGGCGCTCCGCTGCGAAGGCGTCCAGCGCACGTAGCAGATTGCTGTGCCGTCATGGCGAGGTTGTCGACCATATGCCATGGGCGAGCTTTCCGGTGCCATTGGTTTCGTCGAGCAACATCTTCACGTTGCTTGAGTAAACCGTTTTCGAGCGCGCGCTTGAAGCGTACAATGGCGCTGCTAAAGACGGACGAGGAGGGTGCCATGGCTGGGGCTAAGGGTAAGGTTGTTAAAATCGCTGCGGCAGGTGCAATCAAATATGGGCCTAAAGCTGTTGGCGTCGTCAAGAAAGCAGCAAAGAATCCGCAGGTCAGGGCTTTGGCTGGCAAGGTCGCCAAAGAGGTTGCGGAAAATCCGAGGCTCCGCAAGCAGGCCATCCAAGGAGCGGGCAAGGTTGCTCGCGGCGCGGCGGTGGCTGCCAAGGGCGCGGGCGTGATCGCTGTCGGCAAGGCTGGCATCGCGGCGGCCCGTGCGAAGGACAAGGGAGCCAAGGTAGGCGACGCCGCCAAGCAGCGCATGGCCGATGCCAAGGAGAAGCGCCAGGAGAAGAAGGCCGAAGCCGCAAAGGCCGAGCAAGCTATGGCGGTGATCGGCGCCGCAATAAAGATGACTGCAGCCGAGTTCGACGAGGCGTACGCTTCGCTAGGTCCATCGGTGAACCCGCTGGAAACGCCCGGATGCTACGCGGTGTTCCTGCTGTCCAACCCCTTTAAGCCTGGCAAAGGCGGTTTTCGTTATGACGAAGTGTACGTGGGCGCCTCGGACAACATGGCCGAAGCTGTGCGCAGGCATTTCGAAGGCAAGGGCAACGTGGACCTGTATGCGGACCACAGGCACAAGCGGGACCTGCAATACCTGGCGTTTCTGCCGGGCTGCTCCGATAAACGAGGCGACCTGATGGGGCTTCTGGGGTCGGATGACTCTTACAACGCCTACGACTGGTAGTGGTCTCGCGCGTTTATTGACGCATTAGTATATATGTAAAACCAATATGGCGAAAACCGGCGGGTTTGCTCGTCGTGAGCCGTGGTGTGCAACGGGAATCCGAAAATCTGTGCACTTGAGGGGATAATCTGCCGAAAGCGGCCCCTCGAAGGCAGTTTTTCATGGGGTTGTCGCTGCTCCTCTCGACATAATCCCAGGTCGCGGAAATCGGACGATCCGTCCAAGGGCCGAAGAAGGGCCGAATCGCGCAGATTATCCCCTCAAGTGCGCACGAAATCGGATTCTCGTTGCACGGAGGAAGTACAGAGGGATGAACGTGGCGTGGTCCATGGGTGCGTTTCGCCATGCGCTGCCGTATACGGAGATGCTGGCATCGATGGCCGCGGCCTCAATGGCTTGCGCCAGCTGAACGTCGACGTTGCACTCAATGCGTTCGGGCGACCGGAACTGCCGCATGTTGCCTTCCAACCGCTCCATCTGGCAGATTGCGAACCCGTCGCGATATGCCGGCGCGTGCGGGCTGGATACGATGACCGTATCGGGTGCAGTCTCGGCAATGTGGACTGCCACCTGGTGATATGCGTCGATGGTGCCCTGGATGCCCGCCTCTTGGCCGCATCCGACGGAAGGGATGATCAGCGGCGGGTGGGGCACGGCGTACGCTGCAACGATGGGCATAACGGCCTCCTTCGTTCGGCACGATTGCATGCTTTCTGCTTATCACGATGCGGAGCTGTGCGCAGCCCCCGGAGCCCAGGGGGTGAGCCGAAGTGTCGTCCAAGCAGGTGGGAAAGGCCGAACATTACGTGATTCGGTGCACTGGTTCGGGGTAAACTACAGACTAGCGAAGGGAGGTGCGAGCGATGGCGAACGAGCAAAAACGTGGGCCGGCGATGCTGTTTTCAATGCAGATGTCCACCGTTATCTACGAGCATTTCAAGCGGTCATCGAGGTTTCTCCGCGTGCATTTCGGCCTTCGCTACAATGCGTTCACCATACTGTTGTGCCTTTTGGAAGCCCAGCGTCCTGCCGCGGTCGCCGAGCTTGCGGACTATTTGATGCTGAGCAAGAACACCGTGCTGTCGTTGCTTCTTGCCTTGGAAGACGATGGGCTTGTGGCGAAGACCGGACGTCCGAATGACAATCGTTTCATGGAATGCACGCTCACGGACGAAGGTGTCGGCTTGGTGCGAAAGGCGTCGCGCGACGTGTCGGACATGCTGGCGAACACGTTTCTGGCATCGCTTCCCATGGACGAGTTCGCTCGTTTCAGCGACATCGATTCCGCCACGCGTGTGCTGCGCGGTCACGACGTACCGGGCTTCGGCGCCACGGCTCCTGGCACGGCGTCGATCGACAGCCGTGAATACCTGTTCCCATCGGGCCATTTTGTGGAATGGCATGTGCTGGTGGATCGCTGGAAGGCGTGCTTGCGGCGCCATTCGCCTCTATCGTTCGACGAATTCCGCATTCTCGACCTGGTGTCCTCGCGGGAGGGCATGACACTGGGCGAGGTGGCCGAAGGGCTGCAGCTGCAAAAAAGCGGGCTGAGCATATATAAAAGCCGTCTTGAGGAATCGGGTTTGCTGCAGTGCCGCCCCGACCCGTTCGACGGCCGCAGGACCGTCGTGCGATGCACGGCAGAGAGCGCGCGAATGGTCGCCGAGCTGCGTACTCGGTTGGACGAGGTGACGCGCGCGGGACATGTAGGACTGTCGGAAACCGACGCCATTGTGCTTGACGCCTGGTATATGCGCATGTACAGCAATATGCGCACAACGGCGTCAGAATAGGCATATAACTGTAACTACTTTCAATCTAGATATTTGTAAATACGCAATATGAACTGCGATAACAGTTTCGATACGATGAAATAGCTATAACTAAAATTCCCTCGTATCATGCGCGGCAACGAGCCAATCCGATAAAGGAGGGAATTATGGGAACGTTTGAGATGAACCGTCGTAAATTCGTGGCCGGGTCTGCCGTTGCCGCGCTTGCCGCCATGGGGCTTGCGTCGTGCGCGCCTTCCGGCAATGCCGAGTCTGCACAGGACGAGGCGCCGTCGGCCCCCGCTGTGGAGCTGGACCCGAACGCCGAAGAGGTGGACGTGGTCGTCGTCGGTGCCGGCATTTCAGGTCTGGCTGCGTGCGTGCAGGCCGCTGAAAACGGCAACAGCGTCATCGTGCTGGAAAA
This sequence comes from Slackia heliotrinireducens DSM 20476, assembly GCF_000023885.1. Classification (NCBI taxonomy): domain Bacteria; kingdom Bacillati; phylum Actinomycetota; class Coriobacteriia; order Eggerthellales; family Eggerthellaceae; genus Slackia; species Slackia heliotrinireducens. The sequence goes on from NC_013165.1 coordinate 304,958, forward strand.
GGGCGGTGCCGCCGGCGGCAATGGCGTGGGAACCGAAGGAATTTTCGCCGTGAACTCGAGCTTCCAGCAAGAGCAAGGCATTCAGATCAACCCCAGCGACATCGTTCACACCGAGCTGAGCGAATCTCAGTGGCGCAGCAGCGGGGCCCTGTGGCTCGACCTGGTGAGCAAGTCGGCCGACAACGTGGCCTGGCTGCAGGAAAAGGGCGTCGGCTTCAGCGGCGTGGTCGACAACTACCACGTGGGACTGTTCAACACCATGCATTGGTGGAAGGACAACGTGGGCGCCGTGGGCTATGTTCCGCCCATGCAGGCTGCAGCCGAAGGTTATGGCGTCGAATTCCGTTTCAATTCTCCGGCGAAGCAGCTCGTCATGGCCGATGGGGCTATTGCCGGCGTGGTGGTCGAAGGGCCCGAGGGCGAGTATCAGATCAAGGCCAAGGCGGTCATTCTGGCGTCGGGCGGCATTGGCGCGAATCCCGAGTACCTGAAGGAAACGGGGTGGACGCAGGAAAAGGTCGACGAGATGATGGTCGTCTGTTCGCCTAGCGTCGAAGGTGACGGCTACCGCATGGCACGCGAGGTCGGCGTGAAGAGCTTCCTGGCGAACGCGGCCATTCAGTCGTTCCAGGGCGTGCGCGCGTTCGGCAACGACGATACGGTGCCGTACAACAGCCCTCTGAACGGCGGAAACGGCTTGGTTGCGCTGGGTGGCGCCCTGTGGGTAGACCAGGATGCACACCGCTTCTGCGACGAGTCCATCGCTATGGTGTTCAACATGGCCGCGAATGCGACCGCATGCCTGGGCAACAAGGAGAATTACGCGATCTTCGATCAGGCCTACATCGACGCGCTGGGTCTGGACGACCATGACCAGGAGATTCTTGATGCGGCTGTAGCTGGGTCCGATCCCGAAAGCGTGTTCTCGGCTGGCAGCGTTGCCGAGCTGGCCGATCATTTCGGGCTCGATGCCGACGTGCTGCAGGCGACGGTGGATCGTTACAACGAGCTCGTTGCTGCGGGTGCTGACACCGACCTGGGTAAAGATGCCGCATTCCTGGCGCCTATTGCCAAAGCACCATTCTATATCGCCAAAATTGTGAACAACATCGTGGTGGTAGACGGCGGCATCACTACCAACATCCGCGCCGAGGCGCTCGACGAAGACATGAATCCCATTCCCGGTCTGTATGCGGTCGGTCTTGACGGGGCCATGCTGTGGCGCAACGTGTACACGCAGAACATGCCAGGCACGGCCGTGGGCAACAACGTGAATTCGGGCCGCAATGCGGCAAATGCGGCTCGCGATTACATCGCCGGTCTGTAGCGGCACTCGGAAAACGAAACGCCCATCCCCTCCAAGACGGCGGCGCCCCTGGGAAAACCTGGGGGCGCCGCCGTTTACGCCTGTGAAAAGCAGCATGGAAGCCAAGCTGACAATGCATTATCCGGTCTTTTGCGGGGCTTGCTCTGACAGCAACTTGTTTCCGACCGCTCCTGCGCATAGGGTGTGCTATAAGGAGCGCCTAATCGGATTATGCGGATTCCCCACACGAGAGGAGGCCCGAGTAGGAATCCCTTTCAGGTTCGAGGCTTTCCCAACAAGCTAGTTCTTTGGTGCGGTTTCGGCAATACAGGGTGTGACTTGGCAATATATATCGACAGTGTCCTGGACGCCCTTCTTCTGGTCGCATCTGATGGAAGGAGGTATTAACGGTAGGAGGGAAGTGGCATGTACAGCAACGATGAGCATGACGGTCACCTGAGAAATGGTCGAGAATGGCATCGTAGCTCGAGTATGTCTTTTATTAAACGTGGATGCTTCGAGCGTTGGCTCGAAGCCATGCGCGGCGGGTCCTTTTCTAGGCAAGTGTTTTGGGAGCTGCCTGTAACGTTGCAAATAGGTATCTCGGCAAGACATTGTCACTTGATGAGATGAGTACCGACAATGTTGGTTAGTCATATAGCAAAAAACGTCAATAAACATAAGGCGCAGCGCCGCGAAACCAGGACCGTCGCGGGGCGCCGCGGCAAGCAGGGTATTCGGCCTTGCGGCTTTGAGCCACATGTCCCAAACCCTCGCGCCCGAAGGCGGATGCAACCGAAAAACGCCTGTTTGATGCCATAATGAAGATAGGTATTGACGCAATGAGAACAACATAATCAACGTGTCGTCGATGGCTCGATTCGTAGGGAGGTTGCTATGAAACGACTGATTATGCTGCCCTTTACAGCAGCGATTGCACTTGCGTGCGCAACGGGTTTCGCCTATGCCGAAGAGGCCGTCGAACAGGAGGTGGCGGCCGACGACATTGTTGCGTCTGAGCAGGGCCTCGTCGAGCAAAACGCCGTCGAAGAGGCCGACGAGGCGGTCGTTGCCCAGGAGGCCGCCGCCGATGAAGCGGACGATGCCGTGCAGCCCCTTTCGAACACGTTTGACGGATGCAGCTTCTACGTGGAGGGAGGTCCCTTCTACTTTACGGGAAATCCGGAGACTCCCATCATCTCTGTCGAGGGCCCTGGTGGCGAGGAGCTCGTAAACGGGAAAGACTTCGAGGTTGAGTACTCGATGGACCTGGGTCCTGGCGACGTGTATTACAGGGTCATCGGCCTCGGCTCCTATGAGGGCGCCAGCTATGAAGGTTATTTCTACGTCATTCCCACCGGAACGTATCCTTGGGACGCGATAGAACTAGAGAATGGCAAATGGCTGAAGAATTCCAAGGGCTGGTGGTATCGGTATGATACCAGCGGGTGGGCCTGCGGCATATTCGCTTCCGAAAACGGGAAGATCTACTACTTCAACGATGCCGGGTATATGGTTACGGGGTGGCAGACCCTCAACTACTCAGGTAACGACTACATGATCCTCGAAGGCGGCGATATCTATTTCGCGAGCAACGGCGCCATGCAGTTCAGATGGTCGAAGATCGGCGGTAAATGGTTCTACTTCGATTGGCCGACGGGCGTCGTGCAATACGATTGGCTGCGGATTGACTCCAACTGGTATTACATCGATTACAACAAGGGCATGCTGACCGGATGGTCGAAGATCGGCGGCAAGTGGTATTACTTCAACAAGTCGGGTGTCATGAAGACCGGTTGGCTGAAATCCGGTAGCAATTGGTACTACCTGAAGAGCTCCGGCGCCATGGTCACCGGCTGGTACCAGGTCGGCTCGAAGTGGTATTACTTCAACAGCAGCGGCGTGATGCAGGCCAACAAATGGGTAGGCAACTACTATCTGACCAGTTCAGGTGCTATGGCCACCAATACATGGATCGGCAACTACTACGTGGGCGCCGACGGCAAATGGGTCAAGGGCAAGACGAAGTAGGGCGACGCGCATCGGATACGACAAGGCCTGCAGCATTCACGCTGCGGGCCTTTTTGCATCGGGAAGCGGTAGGTTGCGTTCGGCACATTCGGCATCTGCGGGTGAAAATGTGACCGATGGGGCACAAGCGTGACTATTGCATAAGCATAGATATTTTGATGCGTGAATAATCTTGAAAACCGCATGCCAGGGTGGTATTTTTTTGGTTGTCACGTTAATCCACGTCAAAAGGAGGTACGCCTATGGCAACTGTAGAAGAGCTCGTTAAGCAGTACGAAACCGATAAGGATCTGCAGAATGAAATTGCGAAGATCCTTGCTGACGGCAAGGTTTCCGCCATGGAGTTCATCTCGTTCTGCAAGAAGCATGATGTAGCCATCTCCTTGGACGAACTGCCGAAGTATCTCGAGCAGGCAAAGGCTCTGGGCTTCAACATCAAGTAGCATCCCGGCGCAGTTAGTTTTACGAGTGAGGGCGGTCCCGTCAGGGCCGCCCTTTTTATGTGGGACAAGGGGGACAGTCCCCTTTGTCCCATCGGTTTACTATCTGGCGTGAAGGCGGAACGTGCCTATTGCGTTGGCGAATTCCTCATTTTTTGCAGCAAAACGCATGTTGTGCATTGTAAAAAGCCGACTTTCGCAGTTTGTCTTGCCTGACGCTTAACGTTTGGCCAGGTCGCGACTTCCAAAAAGCGTTCTAAATGCGGCTTCCCAATGCACAACTTCAAATCTGGTGCAAAAAGTCACCGATTTGCCGACATTTATGCGGTATCTCGCATATGCAGGGGATCGCGTGCCGAAAGTTGGTGTCACGGGCCGCTTTGAGATAGGAGCGGCCATTGCCTAGAATCGGTTTTTGCAGAAACGAACGATTCGAGAGAAAGGCAACGGCCACCATGGACACTCTACAGGAAAAGGAAGCTTTGAAAAACCTCCCGTTCAGGGAGGACGGAACGATAGACCTCGTCGAGCTCGCGAGGGTCCAGCTGGAGGCGACGGTCAACCAGATCATGGACTGGCAGGCCGACGAGCTGTGCGGAGAGGGCAACCGCCGCAACGGCTATCGCGAGCGCAAGCTCGTCACCGTGCTCGGCGAGATCACGCTGCGCATACCGAAGCTGCGCGAGGGGACGTACTTCCCAAGCGAGCTGATAAGGCCCTACTCGCGCGTGGACCGCGCCATGATCGCGGTCGTGAAGGAGGTCTACGTGCGGGGGCTGTCGACCCGCAAGATCGAGAAGGCCGCAGACGCGCTGGAGTTCGCGTCCCTGAGCCCCTCGCGCGTCTCGCGCATGACCTCCGACCTCGACGAGGAGGTCGCCGCGCTCAACGCGGAGCGCTTCGACGGCGTCGAGTTCCCCTACCTGTGGCTGGACGCCACCTACCTCAGCTGCCGCGACGAGGGCCATGTGCAGTCCAAGGGCGTCGTCACGGCCATAGGCTGCGGCGACGACGGCTCGCGCCGCTTCGTCGGCTTCGGCGTGGTCGACACGGAGTCGGCCGTGTCGTGGAAGGCGTTCCTGCGCGGCCTGCGCAAGCGGGGCGTGACCGGCGTCAGGTGCGTCGTCTCGGACGACCACGAGGGGCTCGTGCAGGCGATCGCGGAGGTCTTCCAGGGCGCCGCGTGGCAGCGCTGCATCGTGCACCTCGAGCGCAACGTGGCCGGCTGGTTCTCGAAGAGGGAGGACAAGGCCGTCGCCACGGCGGCGATGAAGGCGGTGTTCGCCGAGCGCGACCCCCAGCTCGTCCGGGCGGCGTACCGCCAGGCGACCGAGCGCATAGCCGCGCTCAAGCCGCATGCGGGCGAGCTGCTGGAGGACGCGGAGCCCGACGCGCTGGCCTACCTCGACTTCCCCTACGAGCACCACGTGAGGCTGCGCACCAACAACGTGCAGGAGCGCGCCAACGAGGAGATAAAGCGCAGGACCAAGGTCGTCGGGGTCTTCCCGTCGGTCGAGTCCATGATGCGGCTCGTGGGGTCCGTGCTCATCGACGTCAACGAGGAGTGGCTCGAGATGAACTTCATCGACGCGGCGTCGCTCAAGGACGTCCGCCGGTCCGAGCCCGATCGCTCCCCGATCCCCGAAGACGTGGTCGAGCTCGCCAGGGTCCGAGTCATGACGGCAATAGAGGAAAAACTGGGAAGGGCTGCGTGATGCGGATGGTGTAGGATGTAACCGGTTCCGGGTGATGCTGCGTTTGCTCGGGCGGGCTAAAGCCCGCACCTCGCAAACGCAGTCGTGACACCAACAATCGGCGCACTACCTATGCAGGGCGCAAGGAGCAGCTCCTTGCGCCCTGCGGTTTGCAGGTGCGGTTTGATGGGCGCCAGCAGGTTGATTCCTGCGATAGCCTGCGCCTGACCAGCGGTTATTCAGGGTCGGGACCTGAGGAGGCAAGGGCGCGTCCGGCTGGGGTGCCTTCGTACTTCTTGAAGTTCTCGACGAAGAGCTTCGCCAGGTTGCGGGCCTTGGCGTCCCATTCGGCGGCTTCGGCATAGGTGTCGCGCGGGTCCAAGATTGCGCTGTCCACACCGGGCAGTTCTGTGGGAACCTCCAGCCCGAAGATGGGGATGACCTTCGACGGAGCGCTCAGCACGTCGCCGTTCAGGCACGCGTCGATGATGCCGCGGGTGTCTTTGATCGAGATGCGCTTGCCCGTGCCGTTCCAGCCGGTGTTAACCAAAAACGCCCGCGCGCCGGCCTTGTCCATCTTGCGTACCAGCTCATCGGCGTATTTCGTGGGATGCAGTTCCAAAAACGCCTGGCCGAAGCACGCCGAAAAGGTGGGCGTGGGCGTGTCGATGCCGCGCTCGGTGCCGGCCAGCTTCGCCGTGAATCCTGACAGGAAGTAGTATTTGGCCTGGTCATCCGTGAGGATCGACACGGGAGGCAGCACGCCGAAGGCGTCCGCGGACAAGAAGACCACCGTGTTCGCGTCGGGTCCGGCGGAAATCGGGCGCACCTTCTTGACGTTGTTTTCGATGTGGTCGATGGGGTAGGAAACGCGGGTGTTCTCGGTGACGGATTTGTCCGCGAAGTCGACGCGGCCGCTCGCGTCCACGGTGACGTTTTCCATCAGGGCGTTTCGCCTGATGGCGTTGTAAATATCGGGTTCGGACTCCTGGTCCAGGTCGATGACTTTGGCATAGCATCCGCCCTCGAAATTGAACACGCCGTTGTCGTCCCAGCCGTGCTCGTCGTCGCCGATGAGCAGGCGTTTCGGGTCGGTGGACAGCGTGGTTTTGCCCGTGCCGGAAAGCCCGAAGAAGATGGCGGTGTTTTCGCCGTTCAGATCGGTGTTGGCGGAGCAGTGCATGGCGGCGATGCCCCGCAGCGGCAGGTAATAGTTCATCATCGAGAACATGCCCTTTTTCATCTCGCCGCCATACCAGGTGTTCAGGATGACCTGCTCGCGGCTGGTGATGTTGAATGCCACGCACGTTTCGGAATGCAGGCCCAGCTCGCGGTAGTCGTCGACCTTCGCCTTGGATGCGGCGTACACCACGAAGTCCGGTTCGAATACGGCCTGTTCGGCGGGGGTGGGCTGGATGAACATGTTCTTCACGAAATGCGCCTGCCACGCCACCTCGACGATGAAGCGCACGGCCATGCGGGTGTCTTCGTCGGCGCCGCAGAAGGCGTCCATCACGAACAGGCGCTTGCCGGAGAGCTGTTCCAGCGCGCGGCGCTTGACGGCGTCCCACACGGCGGGGCTCATGGGATGGTTGTCATTTTCGAAATCGTCGGAGGTCCACCATACGGTGTTGCGGGAATTCTCGTCTGCGACCAGGTATTTGTCCTTCGGCGAGCGCCCCGTGTACACACCGGTCATGACGTTGACGGCGTCCATGCAGGTGAGCTGGCCTTTCTCGTAACCGGAAAGGTCGCTTCGCAGCTCTTCGTCACGAAGGAAATCGTAGGACGGGTTGTGGATGATTTCGGAGGCATTGGTTATGCCGTATCGGGTCAGATCGAGTTTAGTCATGGCAAATCGTCGTCTTTCTGAATTCTGGGGCGGGACGGTGGGGACGGAGCCTTTTGTCCCGCTACTGAGGGTGAAAGGAACAAAGGGGAGGCCGCTTTGTCCCAAGGAAGGCCTCCATGTGTCCCCAGTGGCACAAAAGTGTGTCAGTAGGAAACGTCCCTACTGACACACGGGGCTGGGCTATCTCGCGCGGGAGGCGTTGTCGGGGTTCATAATCATGGTCTGGAAACGGCTGGTCATGAAGTCGTTGTCGTAGTGCTCGTTGCAGAATTCGACAATGGCGGGGGTGTCTTCGTAATCCATGGTGCCGGCCTCGCGCTGGTACCAGCTGTCGAAGGATGCCAGTGTAAGCACGCAGTCGATCGTCATCAGCACCGTGCATACCATAGTCACGCTGTAGCGCCAGTTCCACGGGATCTTGTTCACGATCTTGAGCATGATGGGCAGGGCGAAGCGCACCCACGCCAGGCCGAGCGCGCCCCACATGCACATGAACATGAAGTTGGTACGGCCGTCGATATTGAGGAACGTGCCGGAATAATCCCAGGCCACAATGCCGAAGGACACCTGCATGAACCAACTGACGAAGAACTCGAAGGCACCGCCGATAATGCCGCTCACCACGAAGATGATGAAGGGGTTTCTGTTATAGAAGCGGTTGAGCGCCACGGTCATGAGCACGGCGCCGACACCGTAGATGGGGCTGAAGGGGCCGTACAGAAGGCCGGCGCGGTCCTGGTAAACCCCGAAATCCACTACCGTCATGTGGTAGATGACCTCGACGACCAGCCCCAAAAAGCAGCAGACCACAAACACCCAGAAGATGTTGAAGAAGTTCAGCGTGATGTAGCCGCGTCCGGTGGTGTCGCGGCCCAGCGTGCCGTCTTCGGCCTCGGCCTTGCGGTTGAGGGCCAGAAGCTTACGCTGCAGCCGACGTTCTTCCAGAAGGGCCGGGTCGCAGTAGGATTGGATGGCGATCAGGATGACCATGTTGATGCCCGGCGCAATCATCTGGGAGGACATGCCGGTCATCATGTAGTTGCATACCATGATGAGCGCTTCGATCGTGATCAGCACGTTGGCGATAAGGGCCGCCCGACGCCGGTTGCCGCGAATGAGCCGTACGCCTAAAACGACGAACAGGACGGCCGCCGCGACGGAAAGCACGGTCGAAACCAAGGTGATGACAAGCGCCGTGGTGGTCTGATATTCCAGCTCCGACAAATCGACTCGGCCGAAGAAGCCGACCAGTGTGAGTATCGCAAGCACGAACGAAAGCACCTGCAGGCCACCTGCGACGATGGACAGCGCGCCGTAGATGCGCACGAACAGCGAAAGCTTTTCAGGCTCCTCGTCGCGGACGTTTTCGATAATGTCCAGCGTTCCGTTCGGTTCTGCCATGTTGACGGATCCTTTCTTGCGACCTCGAAAATGGGACAAAGGTGACTGTCTCCTTTGTCCCAGCAATAGTTTAGGCGCATGATGGCGATGCGCAACAGAAAATATCAATATAGCAAAGGCGAGATAACAGGTAAGACACGACGGGCCTGGTGCGCCGTTGGAATCTCGGGCCGGTCGCTTCCATATGTCGATAAATCATGTGAATTCCCGCATATGAAATGTACGACTTGTGCAGTGTGTCGGCTATGCCGTGCCGATATTGATACACTTTCCCGAGCGATTCAGCGGCGTGCCTCCGACGCACCAGGCGAACGAGGTTTGGCGCTGGATCGCTTTACGTTGTTTGTACTGAGGAGTCACCTGTTCTATGTTTGAGTTGCTTTCCGCCATCGACGGGTTCGTGTGGGGCCCTGCGATGATCGCGCTCCTTTTGGGGTCGCACGTGTTCCTGACGTTCCGCCTCGGATTCATTCAGAGGCGTCTGCCCCAGGCAATCCGCCTGTCGTGGAAGAAGGACAAGGGAGCGGAAGGCGACATCTCGAACTTCGGCGCGCTTTCCACCGCGCTGGCGGCAACCATCGGCACAGGCTCCATTGTCGGCGTGGCTACGGCAATCATCGCTGGCGGGCCCGGCGCCGTGTTCTGGATGTGGATCGCGGGCATCTTCGGCATCGCCACGAAATACGCCGAGGTGTTCGTTTCGCTCAAATACCGCGTGAAGGACCATAACGAAGAGATGCTCGGCGGCGCCATGTACGCCTGGGAACGCGCTTTCAAGAAGGACGGCAAGACTCCCATCTGGGCGAAGGTCATGGCTGTGCTGTTTGCGGTGTTTGCGGCCGTCGCCGCCATCGGCACGGGCAGCGCCGTGCAGGCGAGCGCCATGACGGGCATCATCACGTCGAACGTGGACGTGCCCGCCTGGGTCATCGGCATCATCATCGTGGTGATGTCGGGTGCCGTCATCCTTGGCGGCGTGAAGAAGATCTCTACCGTGTGCGAGCGGCTGGTGCCCGTTATGGCCGTGGGCTATGCGGCGGGCTGCATCATCATCCTGTGCATGAATTGGCAGTACCTGCTGCCGGCGCTGTGGGAGATCCTCCGTTGCGCGTTCACTTCGAGGGCTGCGTTCGGCGGCGCCGTGGGCAGCGGCGTTGTGGTGGCGCTGCAGTTCGGATGCGCCCGCGGCCTGTTCAGCAACGAGAGCGGGCTGGGCTCGGCGCCGATCATCGCGGCGGCTGCGCAGACCCGCAACCCGGCGCAGCAGGCGCTGGTGGCCATGACCGGCGCGTTCTGGTCCACGGTGGTCATCTGCCTGTTAACGGGCATCGTGCTGGTTTCCACCATGCTGGCGTACCCTGAAATCCAGGAAATGATTCTGGCGAACCCGACTCTGTTCACGGGCGCGCAGCTGTCGTCCATCGCGTTCTCGAAGATACCGGTCATCGGCACGCCCATCCTGGTGCTGGGCATGGTTGCGTTCTCGTATTCCACCATCCTGGGTTGGAGCTATTACGGCAGCCGCTGCGCCACCTACCTGTTCGGCCATCGTGCCGTGCGGCCCTACCAGGTGATTTACGTGCTCATTTCGTTCCTCGGGGCCATCGGCGTGGGCGATGTGGTGTGGCTGGTCAGCGACATCGGCAACGCGTTTATGGCCATCCCGAACATCATCGTGACGCTGGCACTGTCGGGCCTGGTGGCGCGCGAGACGAAACATTACGTCTACGACGGCCACCTGGACGACGAGTGCCTGGATGACATCCCGAAGGTGTATACCAAGTAACCGTGGGGCTGTGGGCCAAAGCCAGTGTCCGGGCCCGTCGACGGGCAGCGCGGCGACCGTCGTCCTCAATTAGGAATTCTAGAGAAAAGGCCTAGTGGAGTAGACCAAAAGTGTCGACGGATTCTGCTTTGCGGGTGGTGCCGGCCCGCCCATCCGTTTTTGCGGTCTGCAACTTTTCCCGAAAACGGCCTTTTGCGCCAGGAAAATCAACTGGTGTACGACCTACTGGGGCCATCGGATTCCGCCTTTGAATGGAGTAGCTATCTGACCTGGGGATACTCTTTAAGGCATATTCTCGACGACCGAGATGCGGCAGTCAAGTAGCTCTCAGGTCGTACACTACTTGTTTTTTGGCGCAGAAACGGGTTTTGGCCGAAAGGAGCGGGCGGCCGGCATTCGCGCCGGGGTGGGGTGCGAGCTTTCATCACAAGAAAGTGCACCGGCGGGAAGTCTGCCGGTGCACTCTGAAATACATATGGGACAAGGAGAATGCCGTCGTTCCGAACGGCTAGCCGACGAAGCCGACGCGGAGCTTCTCGATGGAGCGGAACTCGTCGTCTGCCAGGGCGCGCTCCACGTCGCCTGCGCTCAGGCAACGGTCGAGCTTGCCTTGTGCCTTATTGGTCACGACGTGGTCGAGCAGCTTGCGCATCGTACGGGCGTTGGCGAATCCCTCCTGCTTCGACAGCGAGGGAATGTGCTGTTCGAGCACGTCTAGGGCATCCTTCTCCACGGCGAACCCACGGTCGTTGGCCATCTTCCCGAAGATGCTCAGCAGGTCGGCGCTGCCGTATCCGTCGAAGCGGACCTCGAAGCCGATGCGGCCCTTCAGGCCTGGGTTGTGCTTCAGGAAGTCCTCCATCTCGTCGGGGTAGCCGGCGAAGATGACGATCACCTCTTGGCGCAGCTCCTCCATCAGCTGGTTGATGGCGTCGATGGCCTCCTGCCCGTGGTCGGCGCTGCGCGAGGTCGGGTCGTTGCGGCTCAGCCGATAGGCCTCGTCGATGAACAGGATGCCGCCGCAGGCGCTTTCGAAGGTCTTCCGCACGAAATGCGACGTCTCGCCCACATAGGGGCTGATCAGGTCGGTGGCGGATGCGTTGACGAACACGCCCTTGCCTGAGGTCACGCCCTTGCGGTCGTAGAGTTCCAGCAGGGCGCGGGCAACCATGGTCTTGCCGCCGCCGGGCGGGCCGACGAACATCATGTGCAGCGAATCGACGGCGTCGCGCCCGTAGGCGCCGATGGCCTCGACGATCGACATGATCGTCTTGACCTGCTTGTCGAGCCCGATGAAGCCGTGTTCGAGCAGCCCCGACTCGGACTGCGGCTTGATGGCCGCCAGGCTGGTCTTGTCCGTCTTCGGGTTGACGGCGTTGATCCGCGTGGCGACCTGAAGGGCCTTCTTGTCGGAGAAGTTGATCTTCAAAGGTGCGCAGGAAACCTGGCATCCGTCGAACATCTTCCGGATGGCCTCCTCGGCCGATTCCTTCGCGGCGAACGGCAGGACGGCGGTTCCGTCTTGGATGCATGCGCGTCCGAACAGGACCTTCGCGCCCGATCCGACAAGCAGGTCGCAGGCGAGCACCACCGATGCCCAGTCGATGGTGTCCTGGGGGAATCGGACCTTGCCCGCGCAGTACTCGGGCAGATCCATGCTGAACAGGTCGTCCATTGCCGTTCACTTCCTTTCGAAAAGAGGGGCGGACGTCGTCGTCCGCCCCGGTTGCCGTGCCCTAAATGAGGGAGAGCAGATCCTCCAGAAACGGAAGGTCGTCAGGCGGGGTCTTGGCCGGCGCGCTCAGGGCGCGCAGCTCGCCGATGTGCGCCTCGATGAAGTCCTTGGCCTGCATGATGAAGGCGTCCATGGCCTCGTCGTCGGGGTAGCGGCAGGTCCAGGTCTTCATATAGGCTGTCTCGCCGTCGCGAAGGTCGACCTTCACGGGGGCGAAGGCGGGGTCGGCGATTGCCTTGGCGGCCACTTTGCAGGCGTAGTCGTCGACGCGGTCCTTCGCGACCTTGTCGATCAGCTCGACGCGCGCCCAGACGCGGGGGAATCGCTCGTCGTCGTCGCGGGCGTTGGCAATCTTGATGGTGAAGGTTTCGCCGGCGGCTTCGAACGTGCCGGAGTGGCCGGTCTTGTCCTTCGGGCGGATTTTCGCGGCAGTGCAGTTGATGTAGGGGATGTCGTTGTAGCTGTCGAGAAGCATGGCTGACTCCTTATTTCTTGGTTGTCGGATGAGCGGTTAGTCGGCAAGGCTTTCGCGAAGTGCGCGCAGCAGTCCGAGGGCCTGCATGGGGTCGCCGCTGCGCTTGATGGCTTCGCTGGGGGATTCGCCCTGCTCAATGGCGCGAAGCGGCGCGATATCCTGGTCGTAGCACATGGAAACGCAGGTCACCATGTGGTCGGGCGCCTCGTCGTCGATGCTGCGGTCGAGGTAAATGAGTACTTCGCCGTCGTCTGCAAGCTCGAGCGTGCCCACCTTGTGTAGCCAACCGGAGAGATGTCCGGTCAGCGCGACCATCGCAGCCTTGTTCTCGTCGTTGGCAAAGGTCTTCGTGTGGGCGAGCGCGCGCATGACTCCATCCTCGGGTATCGAGATTTCGACCTCTATGCCGTCGCGGTAGGCCAGCCATCCCTCGCCGTTGCGGATGTAGTACGAGTTGCTTTCTTCGAGCATTGCTTCCAGCTTTTCCTTATCAGTCATATTGGGCTCCTTTCGTCGTGCTTGACGGCCTGCCCGCCTGGGGCCGAGCCGAGTGTGATTACACGATAAAGAGCTGGTCATAAGCTGATTGCGCAATCCGATGCGACAATCACCCGAGCCTTTCTTGTCGCACTGCGGGCCGTGTGACGGGTGGTTTGGCGGAAATGGGGATAATGGGGACCGTCCCCTTTGTCCCACGTGCAACGAGAATCGGTTTTCGTGCGCACTTAGGGGGATAATCGGTAACAAATTGTGCGGATGAAGCCGTCTGGAAGCGCGCGCTTGCTCCGTTATGCGTCTGTTACGCCCCAAAAGATGGCTAACTGTGGCGTTACGCAGGGTATCCTTCGCGCGTTCGAGGCAATCGGGAGGTCTGGTTTTGCAGATTATCCCCCTAAGTGCGCAGAAAACAAGATTTTCGTTGCAGATGCCGCCTCGGAGAGCAGTGTCGTTGGCAAAAGCCAGTCCGCAGGGCCCGTGCGATACTGACTCCGTCCATCCGTGCGAAGCTGGTGGCGTTGAAGGATTTCGAGTACGAAGACCCCGGTCTGGGCTATCCGAGGTGGAAGCTCGATGCGGTGAACCGCCTGAAGAACCGCATGATCGATGACATCCTTCTTTAAGAAGGCACGCGATGCAACTTTGAGCATTTGTGCCATACGAGCCCGAGGCGCGTCACCCGCTCGCCAATGAAGTGCGGACTGCAAATTGTCGTTTGCGATGTGTTGTTATGCGCAGATAAGTCACAAAACCCAATCGAACGTCGTAAACGGCGCGGCCGCTTGCAAATGCAGGAAACCGCATGGGGAGTTTTCGGCGGAGAGAAAAGGTCGAATACGTACGACCTGCTAAAATAGGCAATCCGCCTGCTGGGCGTTCGGTATGGGGACGCCGAGCTGGCTGATGAAGGTAGAAAAAAGACCAAGGGGGTAAAAATGGCAGCGAAGATCAATACTGACGAATGCGTCGGCTGCGGAGTGTGCGCCGATTCGTGCCCGAACGAGGCAATTGAGGTCGTTGACGGCGTGGCCGTCGTGAACGAGGCCGAATGCGTCGACTGCGGCGTCTGCGTCGACGAGTGCGCCGTGGAGGCTATTACCGTCGAGTAGCAGCTAGAAAAAGCAGGCAGGCCAATAGCCCATAAAGGCCGGCCATGCGCGAAACCCCCTGGCATATACGGTTTTCACCGGTTGTGCCAGGGGGTTTGTTTAAGCTGGCGAACGTCGGCCCGCAAACCGGTATCTCACACGTGTGCACGAAACTGAGAAGCGTACGGAAAGGGGCGACATCAAACGCGGTTTTGAATATCGCGACCTGGGGAAACCCTGACGGATGGGGTTTCGACGGGTGAAAGGTCGGTTGGTTTCGACCCGTTTCTGTGGGTGTCCGTACACTTCTCGGTTTCGTGCGCATGGGGTGCGGCGTTCGGCCGTCTGGGCGCCCGGTGGCAGAGTCCGAGCGCCCGTGTTCACGCCGACGCAGCTACTCGGCGTCGTCGGTGTAATCGTAGAAGCCCTTGCCGGCAAGCAGGCCGGTCTCGCCTCGGTCGATCTTCTCCTTCAGCTTCTGGGCCAGGCGGTATTTCACGTGCTCGGGATTGTGTGCGTCGGGGTTCGACTGCAGCACGGCGTAAATGGTGGGCAGGCTTACCGTGTCCAGAATGCGGAACGGACCGCGGGGCGCGTCGAGTGCCAGGCACCACACCTTGTCGATGGTTTGCGGGTCGGCCACGTCATCGGCCCACAGGTTCTCAGCGGCGCCGAACCACGGCAAAAGCAGGCTGTTCAGCAGGTAGCCGAACTGTTCCCTATGCAGGCAGATCGGAATCATGCGGATGGACTCGGCGAAGGTCACCACGGCGTCGTAGGTCTCCTGGCTGGTGCCGGGGTGGTTCATGGCCTCGGCGGTGTTGCCGCGGTAGATGTCGTTGGCGAAATGCAGCGCCATGAACTTCTCGGGGCGGCCGGTGGCTTCGGCAAACAGGCTGGGCAGCAGGTACGAGCTGTTGGTCACGACCAGGGTCTTTTCGGGAAGCAGCGGTGCCAGCATATTATAGAAGTCGGTTTTCTGGTCCTTGCTCTCGATGACGGCTTCGATCACCAGGTCGGCGTCGGCCACGGCCTCGGCAAGATCGGTGGTCAATCTGATGCCGGCAAGCGCCGGAGCCACTTTCGCTTTCAGGGCGTCCAGCTCTTCGGGGGCGGCGCCTTCGTCGGAAAGGCCGCGGGCGCGCACGCTCGGGTCCGCTTTTGTGGCCTCCAGGACGTCCTCGTAGGTTTTGGCGTAGCGCTCGAGCCGGACCTTCGCACGCTCCAGCGAAGCGTCCGTGCGTCCCCAAACGGTGACGTTCAATCCGCAGTACGCAGACTGCAGGGCAATTTGGCTGCCCAGCACCCCGCCGCCGGCGACGGTTACGTTTTTGATGGCCATACCTGCTCCTTTCTTTTGTAGATGTGCCCTTCGGGTCACGGTGAGGCCACCTTACGAGCCGCAGGAGAAGGCGACAATCCGCGCAATGGTTTGATTTTCGAAACAGGGCATGCACGTAAGGTCGCATGGGGACGGGCGGGGTCAACAAAAGGAAAGAACAGGCGTTTGAACAGGGAATACGTCAGACCAGCGGCGGGGTGCCCTTCTGCTCCAAATTGACGATTCGTTTCAGCTCGTAGCGACGGGTGACGCCCATCTTCCGATAGATATGGTTGATGTGGGTCTTCACGGTGCCGGGCGAAATGAACAGCTTGTCGGCGACTTCCTGAATGCTGTTGCCCTGCATGATGTGCACCAGCACCTCTTCCTCACGGTTGGAAAGTCCGTACTCGCCGGCCACGTCGGCGCAGCGGCGGTTGACCGCCTCGTGGAATATGACCACGCTGACCTCCATGTCGCGGGGGTCGGGGTCGCGCATGCGGTCGGCCACGGTGGGGGAGACGTCACCATCGGACTTGGTGCGGTCGGAGAATTCGAACAAAAACCCGCCGTCCTCGGGCGTAAACGCGGTATACAGCACGAACAGGCAGGTCATAGCGGCAACAAGCGCCATGGCGAAGAAGCTCGAGCCTGCGGCGGCATCCATGACGGTTTTTCCCACGACGCGTCCTGCGGCCGAGCTGATCATGGTACAGCTGAAGGCGAAGCCGCCCAAGCGCACCACGGACGTCTCGAAACGGTTGGCGGTTTCGCACAGCGTGACCACCAACAGCAGCAGCTCGATGGAAAACGCCGTGGAAACCAGCACGCCGCCCAATGCCGTGCTGAATCCCAATGCCATAAGCCCGAAAACCATGACGGGTTGCGACAGGCGGTACAGAAAACGGATCGAAAGCCGTTTCGGGCGCAGGGCCAAAAGCATTGTGACCACCAGGCCCACGATGCCGAATCCGACGGCCCAGTAATACAGCTTGCCGAACCCTGCGTCCACAACGCCGAACACGAACCCGAACAAGGCCGACGTCATGATGGCGGCCTTCAGGATGCCGAACAGCTCGGAGGTGCGCCACGGGAAGCGGGGCGAATCCACGTTGAGCTGCAGCTTGCCGATCCGTTTGTCCATATCCTTAAACCGGCCGTTTTCGGAAATGACGTTCATGCCGTGCAGGAACCCCAGATAGGAAAGGACGGGAAGCAGGGCGGCGGCGAACACCTGCAGCACATCGGGCAGAACGAAGGCCGCATAGCACACGGCGGGGACAAGCAGCATGGCCGCCCCGAAGCAGAATCCGGCGCAGCGGGTTTGCGCGTAGCCGAACAGTTCGCACCAATACAGAAGGAACCATCCGTACTGCACGCCCACCAGCAGCGAACCGGCAAGGCTCAAGAACGCGGCGAACCCGGGAGCCGCGTATGAGAATCCGGCAAGAAAAACGCCCACCACGGCCAGCGTCAGAAACGTGATGTTGTTCGACGGTCGCAGCGGCACCAGCATGCGCGAGAAGAACACGGCCAGGACCATGAATCCGGCGTAGCTGGCGATAAGTGCCAGCCGGTTCGCGAAAAAGACCAGGTCGGTGGCGCTTGCATTGCCAACGACCTGGAAGTACACGAACCCCCAGGAAAGGTATGCGGCAAGTCCGCCGATGACGACGGCAAGGGACCGTTTCGGATAGATGCCTTGGGGATGATTCGTCATGGTTCCTCCTTGGCGTAGCGGGGTGGAATCGATGGCGGGTCTCGTTGGGGCGGGTCGGCTTGAAAGGGTTTGCGGCAGACGGCCGCATGTCGGCGGGCACGGGGCGGCTGGCGGATTGCGTCGCAACATCGGCGGGCCGGTCGGACTCGCCTTCGCCTGTGCCCGGCGTCATTGTACCCCATGTGCGCGACGGACGTTTTCGCCACTATGGTTGATGGGTCCCAAACACCTATAACCTTTGGTTAGATTTACGGTTTTTCGAATCAAACCCGTTCGGGATTGTCCGTTTCCCCCGCGGTCCGTATCGTTCGGGCCGCAAGTTTGGGCCGCAAAGGGCGCCCAATGGATGAAAGGAAGGGGACATGAGTCATTTCCTGACCGAGGACCAGAAGCTGATCGTCCAATCCGTCCGTGAGTGGTGCGCGTCGTCGCGCACGCAGGAGCTGGCGGCAGCGTGCCGTGCCAGCGGGCAATTCTCTCGCGAGCTGTGGGAGCACATGGCCGAGCAGGGCTATGTGGGTGCCACCATTCCGGAGGAGTACGGCGGGCTCGGCTACGACCAGACCACGTTCTTCCTGATTGCCGAGGAGCTGGGTAAGAACGCGTTCCCGCTGATGGGGGCCTTGACCGGCCACTGTTTGGGGCTGCTTCCCATCGAGTATTGGGGAACCGACGAGGTGAAGGCGAAGTATCTGCCGCGCATCGCCGCAGGCGAGATTCTGCTGTGCGGCTCGGTGACCGACCCGGCCGGTCTTACCAACTTCCCCGAGTGGGGCCTGCAGGAGGAGAAGGTGGACGGCGGCTGGAAGTTGAACGGCACCAAGGTGCTGGGCACGAACGTCCAGAACGCCGACGTGAAAGTGGTGTTCGGCCGCCCGGGCCCCAACCGCAAGCACATGTTCGACCACGTGTACCTGGTGGAAAAGGATTGGGATGGCGTGAATCCCGGCGAGCAGGAGCGCAAGCTGGTTCCCGACGCGTCCGACTGGGGCACGCTGAACCTGAATGACGTGTTCGTGCCCGACCTGAACCGCATCGACGACAACGGCACGGGCGACGACTGGTTCGGCCTGAGCTTCATGCAGCTGGCACTGTCGGGCCTGGCCATGGGGCTGGGATGCTTCAAGATGGCCATGGGCTTCACCATGCAGCGCTCGCGCTACGGCCGTCCGCTGATCAGCCTGCAGTCCGTCAGCCACAAGATTGCCGACATGGCCATCCGCAACGAGATCAACCGCTGCCTGGTGTACACGGGCACGCGCCTGTGGGACGAAGGCCGCGGCGACGAGTGCTTCCGCATTGGCGCCATGGCGAAGGCGTACGTGACCGAAGAGACCAACAAGACCGCCCACGATGCGGTTCTGCTGCACGGCGGCGTGGGCTACACCATTCCCGCCATCGTCGGTCTGCTGTACGCCAGCTCCATCCAGCTTGAGCTGGCCGAAATGCCAGGCGACGTGCATCGCGACATCATCATGGAGACCTACGGCGTCAAGCCTGGTTGGAAGAACGGCCAGGACTAACGCAGACGTCGGCGTCGGAAACGAAAGGAGGGCGGTATGCCGGCAATCGTGGCATGTTACAAGTGGGTGCCGGACGAAGAGGGGATCCGCATCGGCGACGACCGGTCGGTGGACATCTCGCGCGCCCGCTGGGAAATCGGCAGCTTCGACCGCAGCGCCATAGAGGCGGCCGTGCAGGCGACCGAGGCTTCGGGCTGGACGCCCGTGACGCTGACATACGGTGGCGAAGGTGTCGAGAAATCCCTGAAGGACGCCTTGTCCCGCGGCCCGGAGAAGGGCTACTGGGTGGCTTCCGACCAGCAGGATCAAGCCGACGGGCGCGCGACGTCCAAGGTGCTGGCTGCCGCCGCGCACACGCTGGATGACGTGCGGTTGGTGGTGTGCGCCGAGGGCGCAAGCGACACCTACGCCCGCCAGGTGGGGCCGCGTTTGGGCGTTTGCCTGGGGTGGCCGGCGGTCACGTCGGTCCTCAGCTTCGAGCTGGGTGAGGACAGCGCAACCGTGGTGCGCAAGCTGGAAGACACGCTGCAGACCGTGGAGGTGCAGCTGCCTTGCGTGCTGTGCGTGCTGCCCGAAGGTTTCGAACCGCGGGTTCCCGGGTTGAAGGCGATTATGGCTGCCAACCGGAAGCCCAAGGAGCGCATCGATGCGGCCGACCTGGGAGCAGACGAGGCCCCGCTTGCGGAGCGCGTGAGCCTGGAAGGCTTCGCAATGGCCAGAAAGAACCTGGTCATAGCCGAAGACGACCCGGCCGTTGCCGCCCGTGAGCTGGTGGCTGCCCTACATAAGGAGGGGGTGCTGTCATGAGTGTGGCATTCGTGTACGCCGATAAACCGTCGGCGGCCGCCGAGCTGATCGGCATCGGTAAGCGCGGCGGGTTTAAGACCTTCGCGCTGGCCTTTTCGGAAGAGCAGGCGCAGGCCCTGTCGGATTGCGGCGCCGATGGCATAGTTGCGGCCGAAGGGGCTGCCAGACCCGTCGAATGCAGTGCGCAGGGCGTGGCTGAGCTGCTGCGGCAGCGCGGGGCCGACGTGTTTTTGGTGGGTGCAAGCGCCCAAGGGCGTTCGCTCGCAGCGCTTGCGGCGGCTCACCTGGATTGCGCCATGTCCAGCGACGTGGCATCCGTGGAGCTGGACGGCACCTTTGCAACCGTCACCCGAGCCATGTACGGCGGTGCGGTGGTGGAGACCGCCCGGCTGCCCTATCCGGCGGTCGTCACCGTTTCGGCGGGGGCGGGCGTGCCGGTTGCGGGGTGCTCCCCGGTGGAGCATGTGCGGCTGGAAAGCGACGATCGCGTTCGGCTGCTGGACGAAACCCCTGTTGAGAAAAGCGGTGCCGACCTGCACGCCGCGAAGGTGATCGTTGCGGTGGGCATGGGCGTGCGCGAGCAGGCCGACATGGCCATGATCGAGGCGCTGGCCGAACGGCTGGGTGCGGGGATCGGCTGCACGCGCGGCATAGCCGAATCGCGGCGATGGCTTCCCGTGGAACAGTACGTGGGGCTGTCGGGCGAGGACGTGGCTCCCGATCTGTACCTTGCCATAGGCGTATCGGGCCAGGTCCAGCACGTGGCCGGCGTGCGCGGCGCCAAGATTATCGCCGCGGTGAACTCCGATGCGAACGCGCCCATATTCCGCGCGGCGGACTATGGCGTAGTCGGCGATTTGTACAGCGTGGTGCCTGCGCTGATCGATGCGGCTGCGGGCCTGTAGGCGAATAGATGTGAGCTATAGGGCACAATTTCCGAAACTTATATATGTGAGCTATAGGGCACATTGCGGCTTGCAGACCGAAGTTTCGGACGTACGACCCAACCTCGATGTGAGCTATAGGGCACATTTCAGGATGACAGATGTGAGCTATAGGGCACATTTTCGCCCAAAGCTCGAAAAAACAAAGCACATAGCGTCAGGCGAAAGGACGCCTTCGACGCTGGATCATGCGAAAGGAAAGGAGGCCGGATCATGGCCGAAATCAGCTTCAAGAAGACCCCCGAGGAAATTGCTTATTTCAAGAACAACCCCATCGTCATGGGTGACGAGGAGGGCCTGTATTTCGCCTACATTACCGACCCTGAGGCCCTGGCGAACGCCCTGCCCGCGGGCATGGAGATCGTGTCGCCGGTCGTGTTCGGGTACGTGACGCACATCAGGAAGCCGTCGTTCTGCATCGACTATCTTGAGGCCGCGATCATGACCATCGGCAGCTTCGACGGGCAGCCGGGCGTGTACCCGCTGGCGTTTCTGCTGGACAAGGGCGACACCGGCACCTTCTTGGGTCGCGACATCCTGTCCATCCCGAAGAAGACCGCCGACTCCATCGTGCTGAACCGCAGCGGCGACGAAATTACCGCCAAGGTGACCCGTTTGGGCGTCGACGTGCTGGACATCACGGCGCAGATCGGGGATTTCAACGACCCCATGTGCGCGCAGGTGTTTGCGGCCCGTGAGCCGGGGGCCGAGGTGCCGGGCTTGAACTACTTCTACAAATACGACGTTGACCTGGGTTCCGACGGCAAGGTGCACATCGGCGGCGTGCGCCTGCTGGCGTGTCCCATCACCATGACCTACCACTCGTGGGAAAACGCGTCCGTCAACGTGGGCCTGGGCGCCTCGGAAGACGACCCGTGGGCGGCGCTGCCGGTTTTGAAGCCGCTGGGCGGTGGCTGGACCAATTTCGACTGCCGTATGGACGGAGTGGCCAAGGTGGTCGCCATCGACGGCGATGCGGCTGAAGACGTTATCGCCAAGAACTTCGCTGCGCGTTACGACCGATTCGCCATGAACGCCAAGTAGGAAGGGGTGCACGGTATGAAATTCGGGAAGGCTTTGCTCATTTCGTTCATCGTTATCGTGATTCTGGTCGTGATCATCGTCGGCATAAACGCCGCGGGGCTTATGGTCACATGGCCGATTCTGTTCTGCGGGTATTACTTCTGCAATCCAGGCAACATGGACCTGAACAGGGTCCCCGGCCTGGCCATCTGGGGCGCCGTCGGCTTGGCCGCCGGCCTGTTCGAACCTTATCTGGGCGCGGCGTTCGGCGAGCTTGAGGCCTTGCTGGGCCTGCTGGTGGCCGCGATGGTCGTTATCGCGCTGGGCATGACGGGCGGTCTGCCATGGGCCGAAAGCCACTTCATGCTGCTGATGCTGACGGTGGCCACGGGCGGCACGCACCTGATGACGGTGCAGGACATGCCGCAGATTTGGGTCAGCTATGCGGTGGGCATTTTGATCATGGCGCTGATCGGACTTACCAAGAACGCCATTGTGGCCCGCGGGAAGAAGAAGGCCGCCGTTGCGGAAGGAGAGTCGCAGTAGCTTCCGACGCAGGCCGGGCTTCGTAACATAGTGCGCGTAACCGCCGGCAGGGCAGGCCGAACAAGGTCCGCCCTGCCGGCGATTTGGTGAACAGCCTCACGGCGCCCTTCGACGTGCAATACGCGCTGGTGTTCGCGATTCCATGGATGCCTCTTATAATCTGCGGTAACTAAGTCATTTGGATACTTACCGCAGATTATAGTGTTGCACTGCTTGAGGGCCGGAACGGAAGCCAACCAGGAACATGCAAGAGAGCCCCTTTCTGGAGACTCCGCGTCCAAACTGCGAGACGGTTTTCGCTCTGGCATAGCGCATTACGTTCATTTTCCGTTGCACGATTCCGATTGCATAGGCTGTCGCTTCCGGCTTGGGGTGGCCGTCATTGTGCGTCTGAAGGGCATCATCGCATGGATGGCGGCTGAATCTATTGGCTCGCATCTCCGGGGCGTTGTCCTGCGATTGCGTGGATCAGTTCGTTGGCCCACTCGATTGCGTCGTTCAGGTCTTGCAGCACGGGTAAGTCTGCGGCTGCCGAAGCATAGAGTTCGCCCCATCCGGTCCCGCAACGTATCTCGCAGGGCCATGGTTGCGCTTTTCTGTAAGCGAATAGTCTTTCGCACGTTTCTCTCGTTTTTCGCAGGTCAACGCTCCCGTGCTTGGAGATGAGCTGCAGGTCGACAAGGTCGTGCGCCCGTTTGCTATTGGGTTCGCTCAGACCATGAAGTTTCTGGGCAATCTGATGGTGCAAAGGCATAAGGGGTATCGGCCCGGGCTCGGGGAAGCCGAGAAGCGTGAACATTTCTGCCACGTCGGGAGACATTGACAGCTCTGGTTCACATGCGTCTCCGATCTCGTTGTGGCCGACCTCCAACGGCACGGTGCACCAAGCACGTCCGGCGTAGGAGAGCTTCACGTCGAAAGGCTGCATAACATATCGGTGGGGAACATCCGCAGGCGATGCGGGCGTGCGCGTAACGATTCGTCCAGTGAAGCCCTCCCAGCCTTCGTCAAGTCGCTCGGAGAGCTCGTCGATGAATCTGTCGAGGCTCTCGCTTCGCGCCGTATCGAGGTCGGTTGTGAAACGGGTGGCCGAATTCCCGAAGCGAAGCTTGAGGGCGGTGCCTCCTTTGACGACGCCGCTCGGCAGCAGCTGTCCCACTATGGCATTCGCAATGGTTGTGCGGTAACGGACGAAATCCCGTTCGGAAGACGTGATGCGGCGGATAGCCATGTCGAGATTTCTGGAGTTGTTAGGCCTTTTCATGACGTTCGATCGCCTCGATTGTAGCTTGATAGTTCTTTGGGGTTAGGTAGCCCTCGTTGCGGGCTCGCTCGGCTGCGGCTCGCAGGCGTTCAGGCATCACAGAGCCGATGCACGAACGAATTGCGGAACCGATTTCCTGCGATGGGATTCCCTCGTATGCGGTCACATCATGCACTTCGCCTCGAACAATCGTTTCGAGACCATCAACTTTTCTCCCTCGGACCCGATGCGGCGATGCGACGTAGATTCGCGACGGGTCCGTGGGCGCGAGGTTGAGCAGGGCGATGACGGATTCTCCGTATAGATAGGCGCCATTGCCGACACGGGCGACGGCAATGGCGTACGAATCGTTCTCGTGAGGCACATGGCGCACAAGCCTGTACAGTCCGTGCGAGACGTGGCTCAACTTGCCTCGGTGAGCGAGTTTGGCCAGTTCAACCGAAGGTATACCGGCTTGTTGCGCCTGCTGGGTCGAAATGAGGTAGTAGTTATCGACCGCGATTTCGTATATGTCGTCATAGTATGTCATGGCACAATAATACCAAAAATGGTATTGTTGTGCCATGTCCTTCAAAAATCGAGCAAAGTATGACGTTGGACCGCCGTTCACTACTCCGTCCGTCCGTTTTACTCCGCTGTCCGTGGGCGCACAGAGCGGCGTTCTACGACACGGTTTGTTGCTTTGCGCGTTGCCTTCCAACATCGGTGACCGCCATCGCATACAATGCAAGGCCTGAAAGCGACTGCCGCCACGCCGAAGGAGGAAGGTGCCCATGATTACGGAGAACGACGCCCGCGAGGTCATTCGGCTGGCTGCGGATGCCGGAATCGCCGTGTGGCTGGACGGAGGCTGGGGAATCGATGCGCTCATGGGGCGCCAGACCAGGCCGCATAACGACATCGATATCTTCGTTCAGAGAAAAGACGCGGACAGGCTTGTCGACCTGCTGGTGGCGAAGGGGTTCGCAGAAAGGCTGATGCCGTACACGCTTGCGGACCACACCACGTGGGAGGACAAAGGCGGCCGCACTGTCGACCTGCACGTGTTCGACTTCGCGGACGACGGCCGAATCGTGTTTCTGGGGGAGAGCTATCCGGGCGAGGTCTTTTCGGGGAAGGGGACCATCGGCGATATGCCGGTCGACTGCATAGAGCCGGCAAGCCAGCTCATGTTCCACTTGGGCTACGACCACGACGAGAACGACCTCCACGACGTTCTGCTCCTGTGCCAGAAGTACGGCTTCGACGTCCCCGACGAATACCTCGGGTAGGCTTTGGGGTTGGGCGTTTTCACGCTCATCGCCAAAGTCTTGGGCAGGTGCAAAGGATCAGAGAATAAAACTCAGGCTGAAGGGTCGGTCATTTTTAATTCAGCATGCCGCGAAGGGCGTTTTCGCCGTGCACATGGGAGCCCCGGAAACGAGACTGTGCCGCCTGGAATCATGCGCGGATCGCCGAATATCCGTCCGCGCGTTTGCCGCAAGCCGGTCTGTATAGTTAGCGCAATATCAGCATTGGAAACCAGAATCCGCTAAATAAAGCAGAAAATGACATTATAATAAGCGTAAACTAGTTTACATAAAGAGGTTACCGCGTTTTATAGGAGATGCAACATGGCCATGATCGGAAGGCGAGACGAGCAAAAACTCTTTCTTGAATGGATAGGCTCCGATGCTGCAGAACTCATTTGTGTATATGGAAGACGGCGCGTGGGAAAGACCTTCTTCGTGAACGAAGTTCTGAGCGATTATTACGCATTCGATGCGAGCGGTCTTTCCGAGGGGAATGAGAGGGCGCAGCTCAGAGGGTTTCACGAGGCGCTGCTCGACTACGGAGACACAAGCGTTGAAGCTCCGAAGGACTGGTGGGAGGCCTTTCGCAGGCTTAAAACCCTTCTCGACAAGGACACGTGCCCCCGTTCACCCGAGGGCAAGCGGGTCGTCTTTCTGGACGAGCTCCCCTGGTTTGATACGCCGCGATCTGATTTCCTTCTGGCTTTTTCCGATTTTTGGAATCGGTGGGCGCAACGACGACCCGACGTAAAGGTGATTATATGCGGTTCGGCAACGTCGTGGGTGCTCCGCGAAATCCTGCGCACCGAGGGCAGCCTGAACCGTCGTGTGACCCATTCGCTCTACCTTGCCCCGTTCACCCTGAAGGAGACAGAGGAGTTTCTGCGGGTGGAGAAACGCCTTGACTGGTCACGCCGAGACGTCATCGAGTGTTACATGGTGTTCGGTGGGTTGCCGTATTGCCTACGCATGATCCAGGCACGCCTGAGCCTTGCCCAAAACATCACCTCGTTGTGCCTTTCGCCGCAGGCACCTTTAAAGGACGAGGGGAGAAGGCTGCTCGATTCGACGCTGTCTGACAAGCCGTTGTATTACGACGTGCTTTCCGCGCTCGGCAAGAAAAAGATCGGCATGACTCGCAAGCAGCTTGTAGATGCGTTGGGCGTGAAGGATGGAGGCACTTTCACTACGGCGCTGAGCGGTCTCGAAGAGTGCGGATATATCCGCCGATACAAGAGCCCCTATCGAAAGGGGCGCAAGACGATGTATCAGCTCATCGATCCGTTCCTGCTGTTCAGCTTCAAGTTCATCGGCGAAGACCGCGCGGCGTCGGACTGGGTTTCCTATTACGACACCCCCAGCTACCATGCCTGGCGGGGCAACGCGTTCGAGATTGTGTGTCTGAGCCATCTGCCCCAGATCAACCATGCGCTATCTCTGTCCACTATGAAGACGGTCGAGTTCCCTTGGAGCAGCAACGCGGATCCGGGGGCGCAGGTGGACCTGGTCATCGAGCGAGCGGATCGGATTACATATCTTTGTGAGATGAAGTTCACCGATGCGCCGTTCGTCATCAGTTCGGCGTACGCAGAGGATTTTGTTCGCAAACGTGAGGTGTTCAAAGCGGAAAGCGGCACTTCGAACAGCGTGCAACTGGTCTTAGTCGCTGCGGCGGGATTGAAGCAGAATTCGCATTCCGACCTGCTGTCTCAAACGATAACGGGCGACGATCTGTTCGTCTTCTAGGCGTCCGCATGGAAAGGAGCCCAGAGGGGCCCCACCTTCCGGTCGGATGGGGTTCTCATCTGCGTTGACGTGCTTGGAGGCAAAAGAGAAGCCAGGCGAAATATAGGGAAGCGCAGGGAACGGCGAAGGACCGCGCCCAGAAGCGCGACAGGCTCGACGCGAGGGCGAACAGACGCTCGAAGAGCTGCGCGGGCGAATCCAGCGAAATCTGGTGCAAAAAACGGCGATTTGGCCAACTGGGCTCGATGTCATGTCGCCGGGGCAGCCGTCCTTTATTGGGCCGAGAAATGCCGTCTTCTCCTAGCGCGTGTGCACGAAACCGAGAAGTGTACGAGTCGGCTACGTTCGGCGTGGCCTTTGGAAAATCGCGACCTGGGGAAACGTCGAGCCACATGATGCCAAGCGGATGAAAACCGGTCGTTTCGGGCCTGTTTCGGCGGGCTTTGCCGTGCACTTCTCGGTTTCGTGCACATGGGAGCTCCGGAAACGAGACTGAGCCGCCTGGAATCATGCGTGGATCGTCGAATATGGGACCCGCGGGTCGGATCCGGTTTACGAGGCGATGCGCTCCAGCAAGTCCGAGGGGCTGCAGTGCAGCACGGTGGCGATGGCGACGGCTGTTTCCAGCGAGGCTTTGTTCACGTCCTTGCGGCGCTGCTCGTACTGCTGGATGGTCCGCACAGATATTCCGGACAGCTGCGCCAGCTGCTCTTGCGTGAGGCCGGAGAGTTTGCGCAGCCGCTTCAGGTTGGTGTCGGGCATCGCCTGGCGATACAGCTGCACCATGCGGTCCACGAACTGCTCGACGTTCATCTCGTGGTATGCGCCGTACAAGTCCTCGATGACCTCCATAGGCACGGCCGTTAGGATGGCGCGGAACGTGAGGCCCGTTTCCCACTGGAAATAGGCGAGCGCCCAGCCGATCCAGTACGCCTTGCTGCCGCGCTCGCGAGGGCGCATGGCAAGCGGGCGCTGCAGCCCGACCGTCTCCTCGAACACGCGCAGGGCGAGCTCGTTTCCGCTCATGCCCATGATCACGGCTGACTCGCCGCTTTCGAACCGGCGCGCAAGGCCCGACTCGATGAACAGCGCCATGAAGTCTTGAGGGAGATATCCTGCTTCGTTTACGGCGAAGTCCATGGCGTACCCGAGCGTGGCCTGGGCTTTCGGCCGCATGTTGTCATCGTAGGCGTGGATCATCGGGCCCCACCTTCTGGTCGAGGATGTGCAGGATGTACAAGTCGTCGGGCTCGCGGCGATTGCGCTCAAGGTTGAAATAGGCCGATCGGATAGCATAGAACCCGCGCCCGTAGTCGTTTCTCGCCCGGCCTCCGCCGAACACGGGCTTGTCCACAACGTGGTCCGACCCATGGAATAATACCAGCTTCGCCATGAACCCCTCCTTTCGTTCGCTTTGGCTATCGATTATACCAAAACTACGCCCACAGGAGTAGTAATGCTGAACAAAGGGAGTCTCCCTTCCGGTCGGATGCGGTTCTCATCTGCGTTGACGTGCTTGGCGGCAAAAGGTAAACTAAGTGAAAATTAGGGAATAAAAGGGAAATTTAGGGAAATAAAGGGAAAATGCCCATGGGAGCCAATCCATTCACTCCGACGTTCGGTAGCGTCCCGCCTGAGCTTGCGGGGCGTGCTCAGCTTATAAAGGACATCCTGGAGGGGTTGGAGAACGGCCCCGGAGACCCGAATCGTGCGAGCATATTCGTAGGCCCCAGGGGGTCCGGGAAGACGGCTTTGCTAGCCGCAATTGCAGAGCAAGCCGAGGAGATGGGCTGGATAAGCGTCAACGTGACAGCACGTGAAGGCATGCTTGATGAAATCATGGTTCAAACACGGGAAAAGGGCAGCCATCTTATCAGGCCCGAGGCATCGTCGCACGTGACCGGCGTGCAGATCCGCGGCGTCGGGTTCTCCCGAGAGCTGGTTGACAGGCGCTCGACATGGCGTTCGGAGATGACCGCGATTCTTCAAGAGCTTAACGATGCGGGAGCTGGCCTTCTGATTACGGTGGATGAGGCGGCGTCGAGCTCCGAAGAGCTGTATACGTTGGTCGATGTGTTCCAGCACTTCGTTCGGGAGCATCGGAACGTGGCTTTGCTTCTGGCGGGGCTTCCGCATAACGTATCGCTGCTGCTTGATGACGATGGCATTTCGTTCCTCCGGCGTGCGTTCAGGCATTCTATGGAGGCGATCGACGACAATGACGTAGCCGACGCAATAAAAGAGACCGTGGAAAACGCGGGAAGGTCGATTGACCCAAAGGCCCTTGCGCTGGCTGCGCGCGGTGCCGGCGGATTTGCCTTCCTTATCCAGCTTATTGGCTACCATATGTGGCGGCAGCATCCGAACGAGGAACGTGTGACGCTTGAGGACGTTGAGAACGCTCTGGCGCTGGCGAAACACGATATGGAGCGAATGGTTCTGGAGCCCACGGTTCGCAGCTTGACGCCTCGCGAGATGGATTATCTGCTTGCCATGACGCAAGACGGCTCGGTGAGCCAGGTGTCTTCGATCGCCGAGCGCATGGGGGTCGCGCCCAACAACGCTTCCAAAGTGCGCAAACGCTTGGTCGAGCGCGGCATCATCGGTCCGCGCGGGCGAGGCAGAGTGGCTTTTGAGGTGCCGATGCTGAAAGAGTACTTGCTCGAGCGGGCTGGCGAGCTCTGATGAAGGCGTAGGCAAAATGGCGGCAACACAGGAGGACCAGAAGGGATGGTCTTCTGGTCGGATTCGGTTTGCACCTGCGGTCCGGCTTAAGGACGCATTTGAAACGACGTCGGCGTACACTGTCGAGTCATGGCTAGCACTTTCAAGAAATGGGGTTACGCATGGGCGAAGTCGATGCGCTGAGCGAAATCATCAGGGAGCTTTACGCGATTGTCAAACGGCTTGAGGAAGAGTACCAAGACCAGGAAAGACATTTCACGCTTGACGGTCATTTGGTTGGCAGCATCGGCGAAGTGTATGCGGCAAAGCGCTATGGGCTAAAGCTGTTCCCCTCGTCACATGAGAGGCACGATGGCGAAACCCTGGATGGAACAAGGCGACTGGTGCAGGTCAAGGCGACGCAACGAAATTCGGTCGGAATCAGCTCGGAGCCGGAACACCTCATCGTGCTGCGTATAAACGAGAACGGTGAATTCGAAGAGGTGTTCAACGGGCCAGGCAACATCGTCTGGGCGCTGTTCGAAGGGAAGCCCCTCCCCAAGAATGGTCAGTATCAGGTCTCGGTCGGCAAGCTGGCTAAACTCAACGAGGCCGTAGCCGATGGCGATCGGATTTAGTCGGCATTTGGGTGGCAGCAGCTGCGCACAGCCATGCTCCAAAGATTCTTGATTCTGATCCGTCTTGGCATGGTCAGGGTTTTTAGCGTGGCAATTCTTCGTGTTCGGCTGCATCAGCCCAATGCGGAACGTTGTATCAGCGGAGCATGAAACGGTGTATCAAATAAATCGAAATCGTCAGCCGCACCCCGAGAAGCAGTAGAACAGGTCCGTCAGGTGCGACGGGTCGAAGCCATGCAGGTCGAGCGTCGCGAACGCGCAGGAGCTGAACGTGTAGCACATGGAGTGCACGTTGCCCATGCCGGTGAAGCGGCGAGGCTCGTGCAGCTGCGGAACAAGTAGATCAGCCCCTGCTGCGTTTCCTGCTGCTCCTAGCCCTGTTGTTGCGACGCGTCCTGCGCACCCTGCGTGGCCGCCTGCCCACCATTGGCCTCACCGTCAGCAAAATGGTTTGACGCGAGATGGACGTGGAAGCATGGCTTGGAAAAGTTGGGACGATAGAGTGGGAGTAAACTCGTAGTTCTACACAATACTACGCCTTGCTACTTTATGGACATGTTTCCGCAGGTAGTAGGCAAATTCCATGCAACGACGCGCGACGGCTCGCAACGACTCGTTCCGACCGAAGCGCGTCTTTTCCTTATTTTTCCTTACGGCTTCTTACGCGTTGTAGCGCGTTGTCGCTTTCCGTTCGGCCTTGCTTAAACCCTTTCTTGCGCACCGATTGCGCTGCTGCCCAATGGCTAAAGCCGTCTTTGCTAGAATACGACGCAAGGACTTAGCTGATAAGTTTGAAGGAGATTGCAATGATCATCTTCGGTTTTGGGTATGACAAAGACGGTTTCAACAAACATGGTTTTGACCGCGAGGGATATGGCCGTTCGGGCTTTAATGCCGATGGCTGGGATCGCGATGGCTACGACCGTGTTGGCTATGATCGTAAAGGCTACGATAGGGATGGCTACGACAAAAAAGGCTATGACAAGCATGGCTTCAATCGTGATGGTTACGACAAAAACGGTTATGGCAGAGATGGTTATAACAAAAGAGGTTATGACAAGAAGGGCTTTGGAAAGGATGGCTATAACGCTGCAGGTTACGATGAGCGCGGTTTCAATCGCCAAGGTTTTGACAGTGAAGGGTACGACAAAAAAGGTTTCAATAAGAAGGGTTTTGACAGGGACGGCTACGACAAAAATGGCTTAGACAGCCAAGGTTATGACCGCGATGGATACAACACCGATGGCTGGGATCGCGATGGCTATGATCGAGATGGCTACGATCGAGATGGCTATGATAGGAACGGCTTTGACCGCAATGGCTTTGACAAAGAAGGCTATGACGAAGCCGGCTTCGACGCGGAAGGCTACAGGAAATCAGGACTTGATCGCTTTGGCTACGATCGCGAGGGCTTCGACTATTACGGCTTTAACAAAGACGGCTTCGATAGAAACGGTTTTGATAGAAGCGGCTATGACAGCGAAGGTTTCGACAAAGCCGGGTTCAATAAAGATGGCTTTGACCGAGACGGATTTGACAAAGATGGCCTAGACAAAGAAGGCTATGACAAAGATGGTTTTGACAAGTGCGGTTTCGATAAAAACGGATTCAATAAAGATGGTTTTAATGCTAGGGGTTTTGGAGCTGATGGGCTGCATCGTAATGGTACGCAATATGACGAAAACGGCTTTAACTCCGCAGGACTCAATGAGTTAGGGCTAGATGAAGACGGTTTTAATTGCGATGGCCTGAAACCGTTGGAAATCGAAGATAAAGGACAGCTCATACACGAAACCGTCGATGAAGAGATTAATCCTAGATCGCGTGCCGAAAGTTGGTGTCACGGGCCGCTTTGAGATAGGAGCGGCCATTGCCTAGAATCGGTTTTTGCAGAAACGAACGATTCGAGAGAAAGGCAACGGCCACCATGGACACTCTACAGGAAAAGGAAGCTTTGAAAAACCTCCCGTTCAGGGAGGACGGAACGATAGACCTCGTCGAGCTCGCGAGGGTCCAGCTGGAGGCGACGGTCAACCAGATCATGGACTGGCAGGCCGACGAGCTGTGCGGAGAGGGCAACCGCCGCAACGGCTATCGCGAGCGCAAGCTCGTCACCGTGCTCGGCGAGATCACGCTGCGCATACCGAAGCTGCGCGAGGGGACGTACTTCCCAAGCGAGCTGATAAGGCCCTACTCGCGCGTGGACCGCGCCATGATCGCGGTCGTGAAGGAGGTCTACGTGCGGGGGCTGTCGACCCGCAAGATCGAGAAGGCCGCAGACGCGCTGGAGTTCGCGTCCCTGAGCCCCTCGCGCGTCTCGCGCATGACCTCCGACCTCGACGAGGAGGTCGCCGCGCTCAACGCGGAGCGCTTCGACGGCGTCGAGTTCCCCTACCTGTGGCTGGACGCCACCTACCTCAGCTGCCGCGACGAGGGCCATGTGCAGTCCAAGGGCGTCGTCACGGCCATAGGCTGCGGCGACGACGGCTCGCGCCGCTTCGTCGGCTTCGGCGTGGTCGACACGGAGTCGGCCGTGTCGTGGAAGGCGTTCCTGCGCGGCCTGCGCAAGCGGGGCGTGACCGGCGTCAGGTGCGTCGTCTCGGACGACCACGAGGGGCTCGTGCAGGCGATCGCGGAGGTCTTCCAGGGCGCCGCGTGGCAGCGCTGCATCGTGCACCTCGAGCGCAACGTGGCCGGCTGGTTCTCGAAGAGGGAGGACAAGGCCGTCGCCACGGCGGCGATGAAGGCGGTGTTCGCCGAGCGCGACCCCCAGCTCGTCCGGGCGGCGTACCGCCAGGCGACCGAGCGCATAGCCGCGCTCAAGCCGCATGCGGGCGAGCTGCTGGAGGACGCGGAGCCCGACGCGCTGGCCTACCTCGACTTCCCCTACGAGCACCACGTGAGGCTGCGCACCAACAACGTGCAGGAGCGCGCCAACGAGGAGATAAAGCGCAGGACCAAGGTCGTCGGGGTCTTCCCGTCGGTCGAGTCCATGATGCGGCTCGTGGGGTCCGTGCTCATCGACGTCAACGAGGAGTGGCTCGAGATGAACTTCATCGACGCGGCGTCGCTCAAGGACGTCCGCCGGTCCGAGCCCGATCGCTCCCCGATCCCCGAAGACGTGGTCGAGCTCGCCAGGGTCCGAGTCATGACGGCAATAGAGGAAAAACTGGGAAGGGCTGCGTGATGCGGATGGTGTAGGATGT
Organism: Slackia heliotrinireducens DSM 20476; assembly: GCF_000023885.1. NCBI lineage: Bacteria > Bacillati > Actinomycetota > Coriobacteriia > Eggerthellales > Eggerthellaceae > Slackia > Slackia heliotrinireducens. Next base: position 337,958 of record NC_013165.1, read on the forward strand.
AACCGGTTCCGGGTGATGCTGCGTTTGCTCGGGCGGGCTAAAGCCCGCACCTCGCAAACGCAGTCGTGACACCAACAATCGGCGCACTACCTAATCCTATCGTTCGTAGAGCATATTTAATGTGCGAAGACGGAGATTTTTTGAAAGCGAATGAGCTTGTTGAAAAGGCGCTTAACAGTAATCCTGAAGACGGTAATGCCTATCTTGCCGCATTGATGGTCGAAAAGCACGTTACTAGCGAGGATCAGCTTTCTTATGTTAGCGCGTTCGATTTTGAAGATATAACCGAAAGCGCAAACTATTCAAAAGCGGTTAGATTCGGATCTGAAAAGGTCAAAGCGAGACTTGGCGCATACGCTCAGAAAAATAAAGCTCTTGTAGATGATTGGGTTGTGCTCGAAAGAGATGAGTCAAGGGGTCGTATTCTCATCATGTCTCGTTATGCAATGAGCCGTGATTACAATATCTCTGACGAGCGCGAGAGAAGCCTTGAAATGGATGACGTTGCCTCTATTCCGGGTAATTACATTACTTGGGAAGATAGCGTTATTAGAAAATGGATGAATAGCACTTACTTGGATAGTGTTCCCTTGTTTATTAAGGCACGTATCATCGAGTCTGAAGTTTATACAGCAGGCACAGAGCGTTATTGGTATCATTATCCGAGTAATTGGCAGGTTCCTGCGTGCACGACCTGGGATAAAGTCTTTTCTCTTAGTGTAGATGAAGTTGAAAAGTATTTTTGGAATAAACGCGATAGAATAGCTCGCTACAAAGATAGTTATTATGCTGCAACATGGGGTTTAAGGTCTCCGGGGTTCCGCAGAGTAACTATGTTCCATGGTCTTGGGTGGGACAATATGACTGATAGCAATGCTGTCGTTTGCTACGGTAACGTTTCTGTTAGCGATGGTATGTGGGGCAGCGCATATGGCAGAACTGCAGGCAGTTATGGAGTTGATCGCTACGCTGATGGTATTGACTATCGTCCAGCTATGTGGATAGATGGTAATGTAACGCCATCGGAAGCAAAAGCTCATAATTGGTTCCCCGAATTTGAAATTTCATATATTGAAGATATACGAGCTGGCGCGACAAGGAATATTTCGTTCGGTGGTTATCTTTGGCGCGTGCTGGTGGCTACGGATGATGCGGCTCTTCTGATAACAGAAAATATCGTGCGTGATGCAAGTTATACTGGCAAAACAATAGACAGTATAGAAAGAAACCCCTCTATCAATTGGGAAAACTCTCCTGTTCGCAATTGGCTAAATGGTGAGTTTATTGACGAGATGGACGAGGAATCTGCGCAAAGAATTCTTTCCAAGAAGAACATTACTCACGACAACGCCTTTATTAAGAACGCAACAAGTTTCGATGATACGTATTTACTTCGTCATACGGAATATGCGCCGCAAATTACAATTGATAAGGTCTTTTGTTTAGACCCGTTTGAGGCTTCGAAGTATTTCAGCGATGACGATGATAGGATTTGCATGCAAACAGGCGATCCCACAGCATGGCATCTTCGTTCATTCAGCAGGGATGTCGACAGCTATGCCTTCAAAGTGAGCGCGCAAGGTCATGTTGACTGGCGCGGATACACTGCAGTGGCTAATTTTGGAATCAGGCCCGCAGTCTGGATTAAGCTTCCTTAAATCTCGTTTCACTCGCTGTTAAAGTGTTGTTAGAGTCAGGCGTTTACCGCTGGTTGAATATGCCCGACTCTAACAACGGTAGTTACATCGCTTTTTCGCCTGCAGCTTCACTGGGGTCTTCTTCCTGCTCGGCATAAAAGCGCCTATATCGCGACAAGGTAAGCTTCCCTAAGGTATGAACTATTTGGAAGGTTCGATATCCTGTCCGTCACTACACTCTTGAAAATCGCTAACTCAGTGTTGCTTTTCACCTGCTTGATTGGCGTTGCTAAGAATTCCGAGAACAGCATGTATTTGAACGTTACAGTTATAGGGCCATATGAGATTGACTCGCCATCTTCATGCGTGCTTATCCTCGAATTGTTATGCGACAGGAATATCACTGTAAGCGTCCAGTCGCCTTGACCATATGCGGCTTCCAGCTTCTTAGCCGAAGCGGAATTATCCGGTTTAATAAATTGATGTGACCGTCTATGTAAACGTCAGACAAGCTTCCGCCATGTGGTTCAAATGCAATGACATTTCGTGCTTCGACGTCGATACACTCAACGTCCCCAAATTTTTAAGTTGAAAGATTAGTTTCGTTTACGGACGATCCGATTCCTGCAATTCTGTATTGGTCTTCACGGTATTGAATCGATACAGCATAATCTACAGCACGCTGCTCGAATGTGCCACCTGTTGCCGTGTTTGCAGCTGCCACATTCGCAAGGTACCGGTCAATTGTTTCCTCCGTTGGCTTTGGCATCTTGGCCGGTTCCGTTACCGTCATTTGTTGATGGCGAACCATTAATGCTCTTATTAGGCGCGCTACGTACTTTCGCGTCGGATAAGCGAGCTTTCCGAGTACTTCGAAAATCTCCATCATCCTGTATGGCCCGTCGCCTAGCTCCCTATTAGGACGATTGTATTTAGATTTCGCCCAAGACCAATCAAGGGAATACACCGATTTAGCATTGTTTAGATATGGCTCATTTGCGTTTGCTTCATATTCTTCCCATAGTCTGTTCAACCCCCCGCCGCGTGGCGAGAACTCATAGATTACTTCACCAGGTAGTTTGTCGAATTTCTTTACTGTAGATAGCTCGAAATGCAAGATTACGCGATGCGGGTCAAAGGAGATTTCAAACAGCCTCTCCAGGTCGTCAGCTATGACTGTGTCTACGTCAAGCCGCGCAAGGGCTGTGCTTAGTGTTTCAATCGCTTCTTGCTCCGTGTCGTTGCCATAGAACCGGTTAGCGTAATCTGCATCGGAATCGTACATTTCTTCGATGTCGTTCTTCGTGAAGCTATCGTTTGAACTCTTGTAACCCATGCTCATTGCAACGGACTCAATTACGTTCCATGGGTATTGATCGAGTCCCACAACCGACGATATCCTTCCGTAGCTCAGGCTGCACGTGCCCCTTAGTCGCGATATAAGCGCCGCATTCTCTAATACCTCTACTGCTTCTGGGCGTGATAGGTAATACGAGTTCTCAAGCTTGTCTACACAGGTAAAGTATTTCTGAGCAAGGTTTCCAAGCTCTGGAATTCCTGCAAGTGTCAGCATCACGCTCTTTTTCAGTGTTGGCGTTGCTTCGCCGCCATCCATCCACAGTCGCCATGCCTCGGTTAGCTCATCATGCGCTTCTGTATCGGTAAGCCCTTGCGGCTGGCAAATACTCGTGACTATAGACGCGAGTTGTCGTTCTTCGCGTCCGCAGCCTTGAACAGCCACGGTTCGGCTTCTTTGAGCGCGTTCACGTCGCCGTCGTGCTCGGAAAGGAGCGCCTTAGCAGCTGTCACGTTACGAGCGCCCGCAAGCCGAAGCTCGCAAGCAACGCGTTCGTCTGCGCTCTGCTGCTTCAGCTCGGCGATCTCAGCGGTGAGCTTCTCAGCGGATTCCTTTGTCTCGGCAGCCTTCGCGATCTGAGCCTCGAGCTCTGCAATCTTCGCGTCGCGCTGCTTGATTGCCGCCTGGTAAGCGCCGTCGGCTGCGTGCTTGCCTTGCGCTGCGCCACCGTTGTCGTTCACGACAGGGTTGCCGTCACCGTCTGTCTTCGCGTGCTTGCCTACGCCCGCGTCCGCCTGCTGGGTTTGCCCCGCTTGCTGTTGCTGTTGCGCGTCCGCCTGCCCCGACGTTTGCTGCTGCGCCGCTGCCTGCGTCCCGCCATCGTACTCACGAGCCATTTCAAACCGCCTCTCCGTAATCGGGGGCGGCAAGCTTAGACCGCCCGTGTTACCTGATGCGGTAAATCTATTCGGCTGTCACAAGGTGTCTTCACATCGCTTTTATGCGTTCCAATATGCTCATACACACGGCGCAGAATGCTGATTTGATTTCCATGCTGCGCGTATAATTGAATTTGTTACGAGTTCTTTGGAAAAGGGGTAGCAATGGGACTGTTCTCAAAGCTGTTTTCAAAAAAACCTGCGTCACAGCCGCAGGTTGTAGTTTCGCAAAAGACGATCTCTCAAAACCCGAGCAAGCAGGCAAGCAAGCCCGCAAAGCTCCATCCTAAAGGAAAGCCCGATGCTGAAGGCCTCTATCCTGGCGATATTGCCATGCTGAATATTGCGGATTCGCTCATAGTCGGCTCTGAACGCTTTCCTGAAAGCTTGTCAGCATATGGCGTAACGAACCCGAAAAAGACGCTAGACAACTTGCAGTACAAGGGCTTCGTCGCGGTTGGCGATGCAAAGAGCGCCCTATCCAGCATGAAAGCTGGCGAGCTCAAGGAGATTGCAAAGATTCTAGGCGCGAAGCAGAGCGGCAAAAAAGCGGATATCATAGCGGCCATATCCGAAGCTGATGATGGCAGACTCGAAGGTCTCGTTTCGGCGCGTATGTGGCGTCTTACCGAGTCGGGAAGCGCTGCTGTATCTCGGAATGCGTACGTTGGCTTCATGATGGCTGACCACGGCTATGACACATCATTTGTTGACTTTTGGAAAATGAGCGAGATATGTTTAGCTCATCCGCAAATGCAGTACAGAGACATCTTCTACCATCAGCTCGATGATAAGAAGAACGCACTTTCCTTGGAAATTGTTACAACAACGGCTTCACTTGCGAAAGTTAAGAACATTTCACCAGATGCACTGCGGAAGAAAAACAATCTGTTCTATACCACAGCAGAGTTCTGCGAATGCTTGAGATCCATGGCTCTATTCGTCGAAGAAGAAGGTTCTTCGTACATAAATGCCTCAGACCTCTATTTCCAATACCTCTTCGAGAGAATTAACGTTCATGCCGGCTTGGGAATGGCCAACGACGCTAGGCTGATATACGGAAGGGACAAGATATCCAGAAATCAGCTGAGCACCTATCTCTCGGATTTCTATCGTGATTGCAGTGTTGGGGATTTCGCCGCGAAGGAAGTAATGCGCATTAAAGAAAAGGCCGGCATAAGCGACGATGACTTTAGAGAAGCCCTAATTAGGTCATTTAACCGTGCCGAACACGGCGGCTTTATGTCGCCTATCGAGGCCGCAGACTTCGTGATTCTCGAGCTTTCTGGCGAAAATCAAAAGGCTGAAGCTCTCTGCCGCAAAGTCGGGAAGAAGGCCCTTACGGCAATGGGTATGAAATGCTAGTTGCGGCGTTACCGCTCCTGAATTAGTTCTGTGCCGCCCGGTCGTGGTTGCTGGCACGCCACGGCGCTAATGTTGTCGAGGCTTGCCCTCCCTCGCGCCCCGCAGCAGGGCCCGAGGCGCTACCGTATTAGGGTCGCGCGTGCGGGGATGCCGCCAGCCTGCTCGCCGTGTGGACTTGGGGCGCGGGAATTGGGGGGCGGGCCGAAATGGTCTAGGTTAGAGATGGGGAAGGGCACTGTGAAAGAGAAATAGGGTAGGAGCGAGTGGTTGCGGCGGCGATGATTGTCATCGAATCCGCATCGGTTCCGTTTACGCGCCCGCAAACTTTCAATACGCATTCTCATAGATGGTCTTGCTGCCAAGAATGGTACAGTTGAGCTTACGAAAAATGATGAAGTACCTGTTGAATATTGACTTTGTATTTCGGCAAGACCATCGCTAGAGGAGGCGAAAGCCAAGGTGGCATATCAGCACGACTACTATAGAGGTTCGATCGTCCATCATTTCGGCGGATACAACCAGCAAGAGATTTGCGCCAACTGCGTGCGATGGAAAAAGAAAGGTGGATGCGCTGCGAGAACTAGGTTTGCATCGCCTATAGGCCACTGCGATCTATTTCAGTTTAAAAAGTACGCCAACTATCGCTTGGATGGTCATGGGGGTGTCGAGTACACGCCTGAGTATCAGGAGTATTTGGAAAAGAAGAAAGAGAAGTCCAAAAAGAAGGCACCCAAAGTCAAAAAGAGCAAGTTGCCAAAGCAGAAGCCCGAAAAGAAAAACAAAGGGCCGTTGGATGTTCTTAAGGCTGCGAATCTCGAGTACATCGATAAGCGTGATGTCGGGGGAGCCTTATGGGTTGTTGGCGGTAAAGAAATAGGAAGCGAGCTCAGTAAGTTATCTCGATACGGGTTGTCTTTTCATTACAAGAAAGGCGGCGGTAAAACAACCGGTGGCAGATCCGCATGGTGGAGTAAGTAAAATCATTGCGAAATGAAGCAGCATTGGGGAAGAGGCGTTCTGACTATCTTCCCCAATGCTGTTTAAGCTATGCGGGTGAGACGGATGTACCTACATAGGCGCAGTAGGTCAGGATGCTGACTAGTTCAAACAATAAGTCTTTGCCGTCTGACGTTAGGTACAAATTGCCGCAAGAAGTAACGATTGGGCTAATGTTTCCTGCCCAAGGGGTGGGGGTTTCGGGATTGTTGATGTCATAAATAGCATCGGATGGCAAAACCTGAGAAAGCCCATCCCTGATGAGGTTTATCTGTCGTGCCGTCTCCAGGGCATCTTTGACGGAACTGGGACTGGCGTTGGTCACTTCGCCAAGATAATGATCGTTGGTGTCGGAATGAGCTTCTTCGTTGTCGGTTAGATTGGCAGCAGGCTCAGGCGACGCAGTACTGAGGCATGCTCGAGGATAGGTTGGTTTAGGTCGTTTAACAATTTACCAAGCTTCAGATACCCTATACTCAACCCACAAAGCTTAGTTCCGTTGCTGGCCGACGATTAGGGCCAATAGTGCTATTTCTCTTTTGGATTGTCGATAAGTGCTCTCTTGCTGCCATGCTCGATCCATCCGTTGCAAGAGGCGTGCACAATTACCAATCGTGACATGCGGTCTTAGAACAGTTCGGGCTGCTCTTCGTGACATAGCTCACAATCAGGAATCGTGTCGGGGATGCCGGGGCGGTGCAGTAGCTGCATGCCATCGAATTCGCATTCGTGGTCATAATCGATATGGTTTACCACTGCACTTTTTCTCAGTGGCTTGCCGCAACACGCACATTTGTTGTTGTCTCGTTTAATGAGCCATTGCTTAACGTACTCGTTTTTCGGAATTCCTCTTGCAAACAACTGCCAGGCATGACTATCATCATGTTTCGTTCGTGCATAATCGGGCGAGTTGGTTGGCATTGCTATGGACGATTTGCTCGCGCAGAACTTCGGAACAACAAGTCTATGTACGTGAGGCCGATCTTCGTCCAAATGCAATACCAGACAGACGGTGTGATTGAAGAAGAGTTCGTCTTTGAGGGAAATTGCCCATTCAGCAGCCGCCTCTCTGAGCAGATCCATCCTGCCTTCAAGCGTGCTGTTGGGAATCAATTCCTCTGGAACAGTCTGGTCATCTGGGAATAACCAGAGTATCTCCCAACGCGTAGCGTTCCAGGCGTATTTCAATATGGTTTGATATGTGTCATTACGAACAGGCTCGTCTTCCCAGTTTGAAACGATGCTCCAGCCTGTTTCGGAATGAATTGCCGCAAGGTTGTACTCTGTGAACTCGTTTAGATAGGACACTCCATTGTTGTGTCGGAGCAGATATCCAATATGGTTCGTTAAGTGCGAACGGCTTTTTATGGGGCCACCACCGTCTATCTCACAAGATTGAAAAACGCTATCGCAAAAAGTGCTGTCATCCATGCTCAACGGCTGTCCTGAATCGTGTACTTGCAGACTTAAAGCAATGTCTATTCTATATTTAGCTTGGAAGCGTTTCCAATAGAACTCAATGCTAGAATGGGATTCGTTGCGTCTGTTGGATTCAGGTTCAGAGCAGATACACGTGAGATCCAAGAGCCAAGTAAGAGGAGCTAGAATGAAGGATCGCTATTCAGTAACCAATTACTCGGTTCAGAGCATCTTAGGGCTTATCGAGTCGGAGGATATTGCTATTCCTGAAATTCAGAGGCCGTTTGTCTGGAGCAGCACAAAAGTTCGCGATCTTGTGGATTCGCTTTATCATGGATACCCAACCGGCTACCTCATTACCTGGAAAAACCCAGACGTAAAGGTCAAGGGTGGCGGGACGTCTGAGGGAAAGACGGTTCTTATTGACGGCCAGCAGCGAGTTACTGCGTTGATGGCGGCGCTTGCGGGTCTAAAGGTTTTGAACGACGACTACGAATCCAAGCGTATAAAGATCGCGTTCAATCCTCTCTACGAAGGTGAGGACACGCCGTTTGCGGTGCTGACGCCGATTATCGAAAAGGATAGTAAGTGGGTTTCCGACATTGCTACATTCTTCTCAAAAGATTTCAGCACATTCAGGTTCATTAACGATTACTGTGGGAAGAATCCCGAGTGCGACCCCGATTTGCTCGATGCAAAACTCACAGATATCAGGGCTATTGCAACCAGGCAGCTTGGATGCATCGTTATTGATGCAGACTGCACCATTGATGAAGTTACCGACATTTTCATTCGCATCAACTCCAAGGGTGCCGTTTTGTCCCAAGCGGACTTTGCCATGTCTAAGATTGCAGCTGATGAGGCCCATGGCGGATCGATGCTCCGTAAGGCGATTGACTACTACTGTCATCTTGCTGTGAAGCCAGAATTCTGGTCGATCGTCTCCGATCGAGATCCTGAATACATGGCTAGCGAATACGCGCAGAAAGCCGAGTGGCTGAAGAGCGATCACGACAATATATACGACCCTGACTATAACGACGTTTTGCGTGTGGCATTCATGCATGAGTTCGGGCGAGGAAAGTTGCCGGACTTGGTTGCTCTCCTTTCAGGACGTGACTTTGAAGCACGAGATTATAAGGGAGAAATAGCTGACGAGTCTTTTGAACGCCTGAAAGCGGGCGTGCTCCGATTCATGGATCGTAATAATTTTCAGGACTTCGTGCTTTCGCTCCGTTCTGCGGGCTTCATTTCGCCTCAAATAATCTATTCAAAGGGTGCGGTCAATTTCGCCTACAACCTCTATCTAACGTTGCGAAGGAATAAGGACATCCCGTCGACGGACGTAAAGCGTTGGGTGCAGCGCTGGTATGTCATGTCGGTGCTTACGGGCCGTTATTCGGGGTCTTCGGAAACAGTGATGGATCGCGATATCCGCATGATTGCTGAACAGGGTTTCTTTACGGTATACGAGAACGTAGTCGCTGCAAGGCTATCTGATACGTTCTGGCAAGTAGAGCTTCCGCAGAAGCTTGAAACAACGAGTACTCGTACGGGTGCATGGCTTGTTTACGTGGCAAGTCAAGTAAAAGAAGCGGCGAACACATTGTTCTCCGGTGGAGTCAAGGTTTCAGACGTGGTGGCTACTATCGGCGACATCCATCATATATTTCCGCGGAATTATCTCAAGAAAGAGATCAATGCTCCGCAGAGCCTTTATAACCAGGTGGCGAATTACGCTTACCTTGAGAAGCGCATCAATATTAAGATTGCTGACCGCAAGCCTGGCGAATACTTCACTGAGGCAAAAAACGCTTGCTTATCAGGGTCTGAATACTTTGGGGACTTAACGGATAGCGACTCATTGATGACGAACCTTACAGATAACTGCATTCCGGAGGGAATCTTTGGCATGGGCGCAGAAGATTACGAGGCATTCCTTGCTGCGCGTAGGCGTCTGATGGCAAAGAAAATAGAAGCGTATTTCAAAGGACTGTAATTTCCTCGGAGAACCTGCGTTGTTAAGTCTTAAAAGAGAAGTGTCCACTGGGGTTGAAGGCCTATTCAATGCTCTTTGGCAAGCAATTAAGCTGATCAGAGTAACAGGGGTGCTGGCGGATTCAATAGATACAGGTGGTCTTCCGGCAATAGCAATTGCACCATCCCTATTGATTTGACGGCCTTTCTGATGGCTGCGTAAGTTAACGATTCTGACTACCCTTATCTTACCATGGGCGTCATTTCGGCGCGTTATTGATCGAACATGCAGTGAAATTAGCCTTATGGGCGAACTCGCCAAAGGTGTCGGCCTATGTTATTTAATTTGAGCGTGTTGGGCCGCAAGACATTCGAACTCATCACCATAGCTTACCTGACCGTGTTCTATATGGGCAGTGGCGATGTCCGCTACGACATCGTGGTGTGCTCATCATCGACGAGGGTGGGGTGCTCATCCTCCACTCTATCAACGCGATTGCGCCGTCGGCGAAAGACTTCGCTCCAGGGTTTGATAACCTGGGGCTTCATTATGTTCCTATCTAAGGCGCTTGATCTCAGACCCTTGCTAACCGAGTCTCAGAGCTTTCGGTAGCAGCTTGTCCAATTCGTCATCAGTGAAGAATTGCTCCTCATCGTTTTTCAATGCGACTCGTGTCGCTCTGTACGCTCGCGGCGTTGTTTTCGGAGTGCTGCTATAAACACCGCTGGTTTCCAGCAATAATGCATCTCTGGCCTGGCGTACGTCTTGGTCCGTAAGAATGTCGAAATCCGTAATCAATGAAATGTACTTCTCGCGGATCAACCAAATCTGGTTTGCTGCCTCTGTATGGGAGTTTGCTTTAGCCGTGAAATTCTTTTCCTTGTCAAACGCGCTGATGAGGGCAAGAACCGCTGAGGCAACAACGGCAATCCAAAGTTGTACCTTCCCGTCAGAAACGAGAAGACTCATTACCGAACAGGTTGACACTACGGACAACACAAGCTGAAGCCAGCTGATCGCTTTTTCGCCAATGGCGTAAAACGCGGCGTCTTTGTTGTGGCAGGTGTATGTGTAGGTCAACCGTCCATATTCGTCGCGTATCTGGTTTTTCAGAGCCTCCCTATAGTCTTGGGAATCGTGAGCCATAGATTTCCTTCCATGCGTCATTTGTCGCATGCATATAGCCATTATCCTGGTCTTTGATTGCTTCGATCGCCTTGTTTCGCGCGGCAGCCGCTTTGTTGCGGAAATACCCTGAGGTGGTAACGTATCGACCGCTTCCGAAGACCTTCCATGTCGATTGCGTCGCATCTAAATTAGCCACATATGCGAAGAAGTCTCTAGTTAGCCGGTCGTAGAATATGTATCCGTCATCACGGTGGCTGTAATGCTTCATGAAGTTGTAAGCGAACACGTCAATCGCAATGCCGCTGATTGATACGGAATTAGCTTCTCGCCACGCCCTTGCCATTTTGCATAGCCTCTTAAGGTTGCCATTGCATGCTTCGTCCATAGAGTTCAGCTCGTTGATTTCTGCAACGGGGTCGCATGCTCTCCATCTGCCGCCTCCGTTGGAGTCAGGAAAGAGATAGCTTCCGTCTTCACACTCGAAGGCAGGAAGGACCTCGAAATTGATCCCGTCCGAAAAATCCACGGCAACGATTTGCCCATCGCCCTTAAGACGCGTTGAGGGATAGGTGGTCGCTATCGACATCTTTGCAGCTTGGAGCAGCGCGCTTTGTCCGTTTGATGCGTATGCATCGTATTTGACATACATGTTGTAAGGAAATCGGAAGAGAATATCGACGTCGCTGCCGTCGATACGTGTTCCACGACCATAAGACCCCACATATCGACCATGAGCTTCGTCTGAACTAGAGTCCCAGAAATCTGCATTGAGGCGTTTCGTTATCGAGTGGTAACGGTATGAAATCACAGCTAGCGTATCGCATGAAATCGCTAGGTTTCCGCAGAATCTTTCGAATTGTTTAGCTATTGGATAGGTAGCCAATCGATCCTCCTAAAGCTTCATATACGTAATCTCAAACTGCTTGACCATGCGCATCTCTTGGACGCGGCTTTCAATTGCAAACGCATTACCGCTGTCGAATTTTTGCCAGATGTCGAGTCCGCGGTCGAGCAGAATGTCCCACTTGTCGTCGATTACGAAATGACGAGCATGAATGGTGTTTGTATCGTCGAAATCCCACTCTAACGTCAGACCGAACGGATGCAACGCATCTGCAATCTGGCACAGATAGTCATCTTGCTTCACTGGGTCGTACTGGTCCGGACATGTGAGCAGGTGCACGTGTATTTCCGGAACGCAGTAGTCGAAGTGGGTAATAATGACCTCGAGAACCTCCATCAGGTTTCGACACTGGTGGAACGTTCGAATGTAAGGGTCGATAATCTCGATGCTCCGTGCGCCTTCGAGATACGGGCCGAAAAGCTTCTCGTACGACACTCCTCGTTGGTTCTCGCGATACGACTTATGTCCGACGAATGGACCTTCGTCTGCCTTACTCACGATAGCGCTTTGCGACAATTGAAGATCAGGATTCTCGGGAACTGATGCGTCATCCATGGAAAGCAGAGGTTCCTCAGCGTCCCTTCTCTCCCAAGGCACTTTATCGCGCGAGTGGTACGTGTTCGGGAAGTTGATTTCCTCTAGCGTTGACACCTCGCGCCATTGCCCGCCTATCTCTCGGTACGAGAAATCGACCCTTGCGAATGTCTCGTCGATGCGGTAGAGCTGGTCTTTGACACGTTTTCGCATCTCCAAGGCGAACTCGATAATCTCGGCCTCTTCCTCGATCGTCGCATTCTTTCCTGGGAACAGGAGCTTCATGAGGCCCGAGTAGGTTTTCATGACTCCGTCGCGGTCGCGCGTCGAGAGAGTTTCGGACAGCTCGAATCGCTCCCAGAGCTGTCCCGAGTAATCGAGGCCACGCAGACTGCGCAGCGCTTCTGCAAGGTAATCCACGATGAAGCCGTAGTCGGTGCAGAACATCTCGCCGCGGATGATGTCGACCTCCCATCCCGGGATATAGGCGTGAATGCGGTCGATGAACGCTGGATCGTGGTAGACCTTCGGCAGGTCCTCGAACAGGTCAGTCTGGTTGATCATGTAAGCGACATCGTGACTCGTGTTGCCGACAAACGCCATCGAAGCCTCGGCGGTAACCTGCTCGATGCCGCGGCTGAAGCTCTTGTTAGCCATGTAGTTCTTCAAGATGTCCACGATGTCGGCCTTCGGGCGCTTGTTAACGCCTGCGAATTCGTCGAAAGCGACGCAGTCCCAATAGCCGACGAGGCCGATGCGTCCGGTTGAGTTGTTCACAAACAGCTTTGCCGGCGTCACTTCGCCGCCTGAGATAAGGATGCCGTGAGGGCTGAACTCACTGAACACATGGCTCTTGCCAGTGCCTTTAGGGCCCAACTCGATTAGATTGTAATTCCGTTCGCAATAGGTGACGAGGCGAGTCAATTGGAAGAGCTTTGAGCGCTTCCCGAGCTGCTCTGGGTCGAGCCCGATACTTCTGATGATTACATCCAGCCATTCATCGACGGTGAATCTTGTGCGCTTCTCTATGTACCCGTCGAGATCGAACCGCGCCATCTGGATCGGTTTAAGCTGCTGGAGCAGATAAGGCGACTCATCCTTCGCCTCGTTTGGGCTGTAGCCGATATCAGCGACGCACCAGACGCCGGATACCAGAAGGCGCCTGTTACGCTTCACGGTGTCCGAGTCGACGAGCACCCGCGATATGCCAAGGTTTTCGAACGTCGCCTCATAGGCGTCGCGCTTCTCGTTGAGCATAACGGATACTTTATCGATGACGCGCATGTAGCCCGATTGTTTGATGTCGCTGCGTATTGCCCCCGCCTCGGCTCGCTGCACGTAATGTTTCGCGAGGATATCGCGAACGCGCTCCACGCCCGCGGCAATCTGCTCCTCATCATCGGTAGCGCAATTTTGCCCGAGCAGGTATTCGAGCACGTAGCTCGGAACGGCGGCATTACCGCGCACCAGTTTTACGAGGTCCTTACGGACAACGTAACCGGTGAAGATTTCATTAAGCTTCCTATCGAGTTCGTTCATCGGATATCTCCTGTTTACGCATATAACACTATACCTTCTACGAGCTTATCCCACTTAGCCTCTAGATAGTCAGCGTTTGCCACAACCCATTCTGAAGCTTCTGAGAGCTTTCGTCTCGATATGTTGCCCTCAATGACCTTGCCAGAAGGTATTTCAAGAACAACTTCTTTCCCTTGATACCTCGCATGCAAATGCGGAAGATTGTGGCCCCGTTCTTTTGTGTGAATCACAAATGTAATACCATTCTTATAACCGACCCTCCCGCGCTGGTATACGTAATCAAAAATCGAAACCCATTCTTTGAACTCTAAATTATCAAACAGTATTTCTTCGTGCAATTGATTACCTCCAATCGCTCAGTCCCTGGACCTTGGCCAGGGCATGCGGGAACTTGTTGTAGTTGATCTTGACGCCGTCGTCGAGGTCGATGGCCACGCGCTCGTGAGCGAGCGGGTACACGACCTCCTTCTCCCACGCCTCCAGCTCGGAGATCTGCGCGCGCATCCTGTCGGCGGCCTTTAGGTCGGCCGCCCGCTCCGAGCGCCCGAGCACCTGCACGCGCAGCCGAAGCTTGTCCTCGTAGGCGCGCAGGTACTTCGTGAGAATCTCTCCCACGGTACCCTCGCTGTATCGGTGCATGTAGACGAGGCACGAGAAGCCCTTCTGCGGGCTCTGGAACAGCCAGTAGATCGGCCTCTTCTGGTAGGTCTTGACATGGTCGGAGTAGAAGTCGCGCACGAAGTAGGTGCGCAGATCGCATCCCAGCGCCCCTTCGATGAAGGCGACGTTCTCGTCGAGGGTCGACTCGCCGTAGGCCGCCGCGAGGAATCGGTAGAACTGCGTGACGACGTCGTCGTCGAACCACTCGGCGTCGAGCACGGGCAGGATGTTGTCCTCGTCCGGCACGAAGGAGGGGTCGGGCACCTTGGCCAGGAAGTCCCTCGCGGTGTCGCCCTGGTTCGCGAGCACGAACCCGGGGGCGTCGAGCGAGTACCTGCCGAAGATGCAGCCTACGCCGTAGCTGATAAGGGACTTCACGTCGCGCTGGAGGTCGGCCAGGCGCACGCTCACCTTGTCGTCGGACACCTCGATGGGAACCTCACCCTCCATGCCGTAGATGCGCGCGAATACTCGGTTGAGCTTCTCCTCATTTGCCTTTAGCTGGTCGAAGCGGCTCCGACACTCTGATTGCCACAAGGCGAATGCGTCTTCAACGCGGCTGGTCCGCGCAAGCGGGTGCCTCTCGAAGTCCCAGCTGGTCTCGAAGGAGTCCCAATCTTTACGAGCTACTGCGACATTAGTATCGACAGTTCTTCTTACTTCATCGCATCGAGAATCATCATTCCAGGGAATACTGCCCAACTCTCGAATCTTTAAATGCATTGTTGGTGCCAATAATTCCAGGTAACGTTTTGCAACACTCGAGTTCAGCAGCCCCAATAAGGCATTTCGGCTGTCATCATCAGGATAAATGCCCATACCAGTCATTTCAGAGAGATCGTTTGTTTTTAACCTGAATGATTGTTCGCCGCTTGTAACGTCAGACCATGTGATATACGGACGGAACTTTAAATCGTCACTATAATCTTGAGCATGGTTGCCATTTTTCTCAGCGCTTTCAAATGCGTATTTACCGTTTTCTCGCCAGTCCACGACGTATTCAGCATTACCGTACCACTTTCTAAAGGCTCCACCCTTGTTGCATGGATACCAGCGATAGCCTTCAATAAAAGTTGCATCCGAGGAAACCCCATTAAAGAGTATCTTTCCTCTTGCAACTTCCCACCAGAATCTTAAAAAGGCTCCGTTGTTGCCCGTTTTAATCCCAACCGAAGCGCGTCCCAATGAAGCGACATTTCCTAAATTCCGAAAAGCTCCCATCATCGTCTCGCTTACCAAATAGGCAATCGGACAGCCTGGTATTGTTTTAAAAAGGTCAGTGTCAGCTTTGTATAGCCAACCGCATTTTGGATTATGAATCGCATTCAAAAGGGCCGTGTCTTTTTCTGAGGTTCGATGGCTTAACTTGAAAAAAGAGCCTTTGACACCCGATAGGTGACCTTTCCCAAGAATCCATCCAGCATTTGCATCAAAAACATCGGGGTGCGCATTTGTTCCTCGTGTGTCTAAGAATGAATATAGAGTCGTTTGCTCAAGTATCTTTCTACGGAGCTTTTCGAACGACGAGATGTACATACAAGTGTCAGAAGTAATTATGCTTTCCACTCCATATTGCTTTGTGAAGTGTAAACAGCGTTCGATAAAACACGTACAGAGGTCGGCTTTGGCATCAGGATAATTCCCCTTACACCATCTGCTTAGATAAGTACTCATATTGCCGCTTCCAAGATAGGGCGGGTTAGCTACCACGCAGTGGTAGGAGCCGGAGAGCGCCTCAACGTTCTCCAACATGGCGCCGAGGCGTCCCGCGAGGTCCCTGGCGAACATGTCGGATTGCGCCTTCGGGGCGAGGCGCTCGATCTCGGCCGCTACCGCCCGGGCGTCCCCGGCCTCGGGGACGTAGAGGCTGCCGACCTCGCCCATGTGGGCCATCGCCTCGATGAGCCCGACCCGCTCCTTGAACGACTGGGAGAGATAGGGCATGTCGGCCTCGTCGAGGGCGACAGGGCGCAGGACGGTGACGTCGGCGTCCACGTCCCTCTCGAGGAAGCGCGGGTCGCGCTCCAGCGCCTTCATCTCGAGGGCGAACTTGGCTATCTCCGCAGCGCGGGCGTCGATCTCGAGCCCCTTGAGGTTGTTCTGGAGGATCATGGCGGGGATCTCCTCGGGAAGCCAGCCCTCCTCCTCGTACATGGAGTAGAGCAGGTCGAAGGCGTACACGAGGATGTGCCCCGACCCGCAGGCCGGGTCGAGCACGCGGACCTCCTCGGCGGACGAGACCTCGATGTGAGGCTCGTCGCCCTCGGGCGCGATGTAGTAGTCCATCCGCTCGGCCAGAGGGGAGCCGGGATGGTTGAGCATCCACAGGCGCCCCAGCGAGTTCTCGCACAGGTAGCGGACGATCCACTCGGGCGTGAACAGCTGGGTCGCCGGGCCTATCTCGGCGGGGCCCGCCTTCACGCTCCTTTTGAAGCCTGAATACACCTGATCATGCAACTCGGCGATGTAGAACTGGTAGAGCCATCCGAGCACCTCGACCGACGAGCAGGCGCCGGCGTCCATCTCCGCGACGATGCGGCCCAGGATCGACCCCTCGGACAGCAGCCCCCGGGGCATGAGGAGGCTGGATGCGGCGTCCTCCGAGAAGAGGTACGGCATGGGCTTCGCGTAGTGCGCGCACACGGCGCGCAGCAGCTCGGCGTACGCGGCCTCCGTGGCGTTCGCGCGCTGCGTCGAGCCGGACAGCAGGGAGACGACCCTCTCGCGCACGGCGGGGGCGAGCCCGTACTCGGGGTCGAAGGAGCCCTGCGCCGCGTCTGCGAGGACGGCGGGCATGGTCGAGCCGGCGCGCGGCGTCACGGCCGGCGTCGGCGTGTAGCCGCGGGCGTCCATGAAGCGCAGTGCGCACAGCCTGTTGAACCAGGTGTACGCCCCGGCCTCCACCACCGCGTCGCGCCCCTCGGCCTCGATCCTCGCCTCTAGCCGCACAACCCCGGTCCCGTCCGAGAGCCTCTCCGGGCTGTCGGCGGCGAGCACCGCCTCGAGGCGTCCCTCAACCTCTCGGCGCAGCTCGTCGCGCACGCCGGTCGCCAGTCTCTTTATCCTGCTCGAGTCCATGCTTCTTACTTCCAATCGCTCAGACCCTGGACCTTGGCCAGGGCATGCGGGAACTTGTTGTAGTTGATCTTGACGCCGTCGTCGAGGTCGATGGCCACGCGCTCGTGAGCGAGCGGGTACACGACCTCCTTCTCCCACGCCTCCAGCTCGGAGATCTGCGCGCGCATCCTGTCGGCGGCCTTTAGGTCGGCCGCGCGCTCCGAGCGTGAGAGCACCTGCACGCGCAGCCGAAGCTTGTCCTCGTAGGCGCGCAGGTACTTCGTGAGGACCTCGCCCACGGTGCCCTCGTTGTAACGGTGCATGTAGACGAGGCACGAGAAGCTCTTCTGCGGGCTCTGGAACAGCCAGTAGATCGGCCTCTTCTGGTAGGTCTTCACGTGGTCGGAGTAGAAGTCGCGCACGAAGTAGGTGCGCAGGTCGCACCCGAGCGCCCCCTCGATGAACGCGACGTTCTCGTCGAGGGTCGACTCGCCGTAGGCCGCCGCGAGGAAGCGGTAGAACTGCGTGACTATATCGTCGTCGAACCACTCGGCGTCGAGAACGGGGAGGATGTTGTCCGCGTCGGGCACCAGCGTCGGCTCGGGCACTTTAACCAAGTAGTCGGCGACCGTTGCGCCCTGGTCGGCCAGCACGAGGCCGGGGGCGTCGAGCGAGTAGCGGCCGAATATGCAGCCGACGCCGTAGCTGATGAGCGACCTCACGTCGCGCTGCAGGTCGGCGAGGCGCACGCTGACCTTGTCGTCGGGCACCTCGATTGGCACCTCGCCCTCCATGCCGTAGATGCGCGCGAAGATCCGGTTGAGCTCCTCCTCGTTGGACTTCAGTATTTCGAAGCGGTCTCGGCACTCTGATTGCCACAGCGTGTACGCATCGGCGACGCACTCGGTCCGCACGAGCGGGTGCGTCTCGAAGTCCCAGCTCGTCTCGAAGGAGTCCCAGTCGGATTTGGCTAAGGAAACGTTTTCACTGACAGCTGCTTCGACCAATCTGAGATCGAACTCCGAAAAAAGAGCTGGGGCTTTTGCAACAACACCTGAGTTGTAATGAAGCGTTGGATTGAGCATTTTCAGTATTTCTGACATAACCGAACTATTCATTAGACCCAAATAATACAGAATGTGACTGCGAGGAAACATTGATGACCCACTTGAATCAAAGATAGTCCCTGCGGGCGAATAACGGAATCCCGGCATTCCTGTACATAATTCAGTCCAAGTTAGCGATTCCGCAAAATACATTTCTTCGCTGCGGACTTCCTTGGTATAACTGCCCCCATTGTATTTGGACGTGATTAGCGCCTTCACCTCCGCGCCATCATCTTCCCAATTTACAAAGCATTCCCTATTCCCATACCATTTTCTAAAATCTCCTCCCTTATCATATGGGAACCATTTGCAACGTGATGCTTTAGCAACATCAGCATTTTCGGCAGTCAAGCATACTTTGTCTGCAGATACCTCATGCCACAATCTAAGGAAGTGACCATTATCAGTTGTTGTTAATCCCTTTCTCGGCCGACCGTCAACTGACAGCGGCGTTCCGTTCAAAAATGCGCTTTTCATACCGTTGCCTACCCAATAGGCAATTGGCATTCCAGGAATTATTTTATAGTCGCTGACATAAGCACGATATAGCCAAGTGGAAGATGCGTCGCATATTGCTTTGCGGCAGATTGATGACTTGTTCGCCTCGCCAAGAAAGTCAACCAAGCGAATATACGTACCTTCCCTTTCACTATCTTTAATATGCTGGAATATCGTTGCTGTCGTGGAAACAACCTCTCCGCCAATTGCGTCGAATGCTCGTGCACCTAAATGCGCCATAGATATGATGCATTCGTGATTGATGATTTTCTCACGCATCTTTTCGTAGGAGCTGAGGAACATCCAGCTTTGCATAGTTATGAGGGCGCTGTAGCCTCGACGCAGATTGAAGCGCTTTGCTCGCTCAATAAAGCATGTGCATAGGTCCGCCTTCTCGTCTGGATAGTTTTCCTTTACAAAGTCGCTTGCGGGTTTGTAAAGGGTGCTGGTCCCCATGTACGGCGGGTTGGCCACCACGCAATGGTAGGAGCCGGAGAGGGCCTCAACGTTCTCCAACATGGCGCCGAGGCGTCCCGCGAGGTCCCTGGCGAACATGTCGGATTGCGCCTTCGGGGCGAGGCGCTCGATCTCGGCCGCTACCGCCCGGGCGTCCCCGGCCTCGGGGACGTAGAGGCTGCCGACCTCGCCCATGTGGGCCATCGCCTCGATGAGCCCGACCCGCTCCTTGAACGACTGGGAGAGATAGGGCATGTCGGCCTCGTCGAGGGCGACAGGGCGCAGGACGGTGACGTCGGCGTCCACGTCCCTCTCGAGGAAGCGCGGGTCGCGCTCCAGCGCCTTCATCTCGAGGGCGAACTTGGCTATCTCCGCAGCGCGGGCGTCGATCTCGAGCCCCTTGAGGTTGTTCTGGAGGATCATGGCGGGGATCTCCTCGGGAAGCCAGCCCTCCTCCTCGTACATGGAGTAGAGCAGGTCGAAGGCGTACACGAGGATGTGCCCCGACCCGCAGGCCGGGTCGAGCACGCGGACCTCCTCGGCGGACGAGACCTCGATGTGAGGCTCGTCGCCCTCGGGCGCGATGTAGTAGTCCATCCGCTCGGCCAGAGGGGAGCCGGGATGGTTGAGCATCCAGAGGCGCCCCAGCGAGTTCTCGCACAGGTAGCGGACGATCCACTCGGGCGTGAACAGCTGGGTCGCCGGGCCTATCTCGGCGGGGCCCGCCTTCTTGTTCTTCTTGAAGCCGGCGAACACCTCGTCCTTGCGCTCGGCGATGTAGAACTGGTAGAGCCATCCGAGCACCTCGACCGACGAGCAGGCGCCGGCGTCCATCTCCGCGACGATGCGGCCCAGGATCGACCCCTCAGACAGCAGCCCCCGGGGCATGAGGAGGCTGGATGCGGCGTCCTCCGAGAAGAGGTACGGCATGGGCTTCGCGTAGTGCGCGCACACGGCGCGCAGCAGCTCGGCGTACGCGGCCTCCGTGGCGTTCGCGCGCTGCGTCGAGCCGGACAGCAGGGAGACGACCCTCTCGCGCACGGCGGGGGCGAGCCCGTACTCGGGGTCGAAGGAGCCCTGCGCCGCGTCTGCGAGGACGGCGGGCATGGTCGAGCCGGCGCGCGGCGTCACGGCCGGCGTCGGCGTGTAGCCGCGGGCGTCCATGAAGCGCAGTGCGCACAGCCTGTTGAACCAGGTGTACGCCCCGGCCTCCACCACCGCGTCGCGCCCCTCGGCCTCGATCCTCGCCTCTAGCCGCACAACCCCGGTCCCGTCCGAGAGCCTCTCCGGGCTGTCGGCGGCGAGCACCGCCTCGAGGCGTCCCTCAACCTCTCGGCGCAGCTCGTCGCGCACGCCGGTCGCCAGTCTCTTTATCCTGCTAGAGTCCATTTGCTCTACTTCCTAAAAATCCATGCCGAAAGCGCGGTTGACGGAGTATTCTTGCTCCCATGCGCTCTCATATGCGTTCGTATTGCCTATGCGCGCCGAAATCCTTACTACGACGCTTGCGCAATCGTCGACCTCGTCGATGAGCGGCATCGTCACGCGAGTCTTGCGCGTTTCGACGTCGTCGGACTCGCTGGCGAGTTCGATGGTCTTCTCCGTGGCGCTCACGAGAGCGCCGTCCTTCGAGTACACGCCCACCTTTACGGTCTGCGGCGAAACCGATTCGCTGCAAGGGTCGGACTGGTAGACAGTGACCGAGACCGAAGGGCCGGTGACAACTGGCCTCCCTATGACAAAGCCTTCGACTCCCGTTGGGCGTGAAGCCTTGGCGCCTTTTGCTGCCTCGACGGTGATGACTGGAACGACGTTCTCCTGCAGTGACGCCCCGCCGTGAACGAATCGCGACCCGCTGCCGGAGAGCCTGAGCCTGGTCACGCCCTTCGGGAACGCCACGTTGTAATCGCCTTCGAGCGACAGGTCCACCGCAGCGTACTCTACGAGCGATTCGCTCTTGGGGATGCTCTTGCCCACCACGAAACGTCTGGTATGGTCGCAGCTCACGTCGTCGGCCGACTTGAGCTGCGAGAGGCCGGGAACGTCCACGTAGGCGTATGTCTCCGGGTTTTGGGATTGGTAGATGAACCCATGGTCGCTCGTAATCACGACCTTTCCGCAACCCGATTGAATGAGCGCCTGGACCAGCTTCTCGATTTCTGCGCAAGCACGCTCAACAGCTTCGAAGACGTCGCCCTCTGTGTCGCGCGTGTCCCCGGTCTTGTCGATGACGTTGTGGTAGACGACAGCCACAGGGGCATCGGAAAGGTCGAGCTTTGTGCCCATGACGTCTTTGGCCTGCAGCGCCACGGCGCCGGGTATCCGGGCAGAAATTATCTTGCCCCGGTTCGCGGTCCCCCAAGTCGGAGCACCGGCCTTGCGCACATACGTTGTAGCCGGGTCGATCTCCATTGCCCCGTCGGGGAGGAGGGCAGCCATGCCGAGCTGGGTGTAGCTGGGTATGGCGCTGAGCGCGTATGCGCACTTGACTGCGGCTCTGCCGGCGATTCCCTTCAGCTTTGAGGCGGAGAGCCTCGACGCGAGGTCGCTTCCGGCCTCGTACCTCAGGGCGTCGGAAACGATGACGCCGACTCGTTTGCCCCGTTCAGCCCTGGGAAGGGCAAGCTCGACGTGCTCCCTGAAGAACCTTGATTGGGATGGCAGCTCGGACGGGGGCCAGGCTCCGTCGTCCATCAGGTGCATCTGCCAACGATCGGTCAGGTCCACGAGGAACAGGTCGTACGCGCCGCGGAGCTCGTCCATGGCCTTGGTCATGGACGACTTGAACCTGCCGGCGGGCACCCTGTCGAACGCGAGGTGCGCCTCGCGGTAGCGCCTATCGACGAGATGCCAGGCGGAGCAGTACTTCTCGAGTATCTGCGCGGTCCCCGTTCCGGAGCCGCATTCCTTCTTGTATCGGGCGCATTCCGACCTGAAGCCGGTTATTGCGATGAGGAGGCTGTAATAGGCGCCGTATCTGTAATGGTACAGGCTGTGCTTCCTTGCGTCGCGCACGCGCTCCATCGCTGCCGAGCTCGTGCTCGAGGCGGACACCTCCGCCGCGAAGCCCGAGAGGATCCATTCGTCGATTTCGGGTATCGCGTCGACCTCCGACAGCGTCTCAGCCGTCCTCATATCTTGCGGCACCAGCGCGGCGACGGCCTTGGAGTATTCCTGCACGACGCGGTCGAACTCGTCTCTCGTTCGCCCGTCGCGGGCGAGGTCGCCAAGGATCCTGGAGGCTTCCGCGTCATCGGCTCGCATATCGTCTTGGACGATCGGGCCGCACATGCCCTCCAAGAGTCTGAACGCCAGGTCGCCCGCGTTCGGTGCGTCCCCCTCTCCGACCCGGTAGCCGATATGTTCCCTCATGGCCGCCCAGAAAGTTCCAGACAGACCGGCGTCGACCAGCATGCGCATGGACTGCTCGTCGCCGCGCGCCCACTCGAGGACGGCCTTCTTGGCCATCGAGCGTGCCGCATCCCTTTCCTCCGCGTCGGCTGCCTTCATGGTTGCGGCGGCCATCGCGAAGAGAAAGCTTTGAGTGCCCGATTTCGGAAGGGACGTAGCCGCGAGCGCGGCCCTCCGCTCCTTGCTGTTGAAGAAGGCCGCATGGTCGGCCAACATGCCGGCGAGAGTGACGGGTATTCCGCATTCGTCCGCCCAGACGCCCTCCATCGAACAAGAAAAGGGCCTTGCCGCGATCTTGACGTCGAGCAGCAGGTCATCGGCGGGATTTGGCGCGCCGCCGTGGCGGTAGACCACGAACCTCTTGCCGGGCTGCTCCCTCAGGATTGTCCTCTTCGTTGCGAGTTCGTGTCCTGTCGCGTCGACGATATCGGCCCCTTCAATCTTGAGGCCTTCGATCGAGTCGGCGTATTCCGAGGACTCGTCCTCCCAGAAGACGAGCCTCGTGCTGTGCCCGAACGCCGCCTTCAACCTGTTTTCGATTTCGCTGTATTCGATGTCCATGTCTCTCCTAGATGGAAACGATGTCTCCGCCCGAAACGACTGCTACGATCGAGGCCCTGAGGGCAGCGAGGTATTTGTCAACATCGTCCTCGGTCGTGATGGCGGGTTTGCTGTACCCCTTTGCCGACAGGCTCGTGACCGGGATGGTCTTCGGAACGTGCACCGGCGGCACGTCGTCATCATCGGGAGGCGTGGGCACGTCGATTGGCGGCGTGACGGGAGGTGCCGGTTTTGGGGTCACGAGCTCGAGCAGACGAGCTGCCTTGTCCTTCTTGAAGTCCTCGGTGAACGATTTGATCTTGTACGGGATGCGGATAAGGCCCAGCTGCTCCTCTGCCTCTGAGAACAGGCCGTCGAACTCCTCGGCCGCCTCCTGCGGGAGCGCGGCGATATCGTATGTACCCTCGTATGAGGCCCTGTACTCGGCGAGCTTCCTTCTCTCAGCATCCCTCAGGCTCGCGCGCGCGGATTCGGCCTCTTTCTTCAGGGCCTCCATCTGCTTGGCTGCCTGGGGTATCCCGGAGTTCTTGAAGCATTCCGGATCCTCCACGATCGCGCTGATCGCTGCGACTCCCTCGTCGACGATACCAAGCTCGGTGAGGTGTGCCGCCTCCGACGCCATGAAGGACCTCAGCTCGAGCCACCGCTTGCTCATCGGCGACCCCCCGGCGAACGAGGCCATCTTTTTCAGATCGCTCGTCGCGTCGGCGTACTCCTGTGCTTTTGCTGGGAACTCGCCGAGAGCCCATCTCCAATCCGATGCGTTCTTAGCGCACTCCTCGACCTTCGCAAGCGCCGCTTCATAGGCGTCGCCGAATGGGTAAACGTGCGCTGCAGAGGCGGTTGACCCGAAGCCTTTGGCGAGGGATGCGGCTACCTCGGCTAGCTCCGAGGCGATCGTCTTCTGGTCCACGCCCTTGGGCTGCGTGCCGGCGAACAGCTTGAATGCGCGGCTGAGCGCGGCGATGTCCTCGGGCGATACCTCGTCGATGGTTGAGACCACCAGCTTATCGAGGTCCCGCTTCCTTTTGAGGGCGTCAGCCAGCGCCGACTTCTCGAGCGGGGACCCCGACTTCCGGACCTCGATCTTGTTCGCGGCGAAGAGCCGCGCTATCGCGGAGCGGACCGCGATTTCCGGCCAGCCGTACTCGTTCTTGATGAAGTAACCCGTCAGGCTGCCTGAGCCGTCGCCTGCGACGGTCGACGCGACCGCCCCCTTGGTGAGCCTGATTCGAGAGAGGACCGTCTCGCAGTACTCCGGGAGGCCGAAGGCCGCCTCGGAGGAGAAGCACTGCGTGTATACGTCGTTGTCGCTGAATTTCTGCCCGATCTGTTGCAGTCCCGTGTATGACCTGCGGACGAGCTCCTGTGTTGCGGACTGGACGGCGTCTGCCGCGGTGCCTGTCACCTGGCCGGTGATATCGACCCCTCCCGCATTGTACCGGGCGTCGGACAGGAGCTGGGCTAGCTCGTCCTTGAGCCTGGCGTAGAGCTTTCCGTTCGCCACCTGCTTGTCGTGTAGGATGGCTTCCCGAATTTCGCCGGCGCCGCTGTGGACGCCCGTGTACGTCTCGGTCTGCTTGAACGTCCTCACGCCTATCAGGAACTCCTTGCAGTTTCGGAGCTCGATCGTGAGCGTCTTGGGTGGCGTGGGCACTATGTCGCCGAACAGCCCGCCGTCATCGCGGTCGGTGACTATGTCGACCGTGAGGTCGTTCTTCTGCAGGCCCTGGGCCTCGCCGTCGATCTTGAGGTTGTACAGGTACGAATGCTCGAATGAACCGTTCCGATACGTGACCCTGGTCGCGCCGCACACGTCCTTGAAGAGCTCCGCAATCTGCTTTCTCGTCTCCACTTCTGGGACGATGGTGTTCGCGATCTCCTTCTCGACTTCCTTCTCGTCGTTGGTCAGGTACTCGTAGATGTTGCCGTTGCGCCTGACGTAGACCTGCTCTTCAAGGGTGTCGAGCGCGTCGCGTATCTTTCCGTTCAGCTCGCTCGTGCTCTCGCCGAAGGACCCGTACAGTAGCACGCGCAGGTTCCCAGGCGTCGCCCTGAAGTCCTGGCAGTACTTGACGAGTAGGAGCGCCTTGAGCAGGCGCACCGCCACCTCGTCGTCGAGCTGGTCCTCTGCCGTGGAGATTGCGGCGTACACCTCGCTCTTGAGGTCGTTGCGCAGGCCCTCGAACATCAGGTCGAAGGGTGCGAGCGTCCCCTGCTCGGTGCTGGCGCCGGCGTCGCATATGCGCTGCGCGACCATCTGGAAGACGCCGAGCATCGATCGGGCTCCGGTGGAGTTGTGCCTGCCCGTGAAGCAGTTGTGGTCCGACAGTCCGCGCAACGCGGTCATGAACACCTCGAACTGGTAGGGCACGAAGGGATAGGTGTCGCAGAACTCCTGTGCCCCCTGGTACTGCTTGTAGCGCTTGGCGCCGTCTGCGAAGTCGAACAGAACGTCGAAGTCGGCACGGTACTCCTCGTACATCTCTTCCAGGAAGGGCTCGTCCCCTGGATGCTTTGCCAGGAGCCTGTCGCGTATGACCTCCTTCGCGTCTGACGACGTGAGCACCATCCTCGTCTTGAAGCGGTCCTTGATCTTCGAGAAGTCGTTGGCGCTGATCTGCTTCATCTGGCCGACGACATCCTCGACGTTCTCCTGCGAGGTGACGATGACCCAGGAGTCCCCGTGGCAGAAGTTGTCGAGCTCCTCGGCGATGGTCTGGAGGTTCACCATTAGGCTCGTGTTCTGGGCTATGAACTGCCCGACCTCGTCGACGAAGAAGTTGAGCCTGAAGCCTTTCCCGTGCTCGGCGATGTAGGCCTGGACGCGTTGTGCGAACATGCGGATATCGGGCTTGTAGGTCTGCTGGTAGTAGCTGATGACGTTTGCGGTCGTGCCCTCTGGGTTTCCGCATACCTCGTCGAATGCCGACGTGATCTTCTTTCCGTAGAGCAGCGATGAGGAGCGAACCTGCTCCCAGGGCTTGCCGCAGAGCTCCTCGACCCTCGCCTTGAACGCTTCGAAGTGGCCTTCGCGGTCGAGGTCGTACTCGAGCTTGGCGATGTGCTGCTGGTCCCCGTCGAAGTACCCGCAGTGGTGGTTGAACGCCTTGATGAAGGCAGAGAGTATCGCGCCTGCTTCGGAACGGCCCGCGTTGGGCGCGAAGCTGTCGATGTTGAACAGCACGCTTTCCGATGGGTGCCTCAGCCTCGACTGCTCCATCGCCGCTGCAAGCGCTGGCGTGTCCGACAGCTTGGGGAGGATGTAGTCCATGGCGCCCCTGCCGTCCACCTGCCTGTCCTCCATGACGACGGCCATGATCTTGAGCAGGTGGGACTTGCCGCTCCCGAAGAAGCCCGAGATCCACGCACCGTTGCCCGCGGAGTCGGGGTCGTTGTACTCGTCGAAGAATCGCTGCAGGTGCGACTTCGCCTCGTTCGTGATGACGAACTCCTCCAGCTCGCTCTTCAGATGCCCGAGCTCGTTCGCCTTGACGACAGGGTCGATTGGGCGATAGATGTCCTTGAGGAAGGTGTCCTTCAGCAGCATTTCGTCACTCCTTACAGGTCGAATACTCGGGTCGCACGGTAGTAGCCTCCGGTCGTACCCTGGTCGAGGTTGAGTATGTTCAGCGAGGTGGAGCCGTCGCTGCGGCGCTCGAAGCGCCCGGGGAACACGAGGACTACGGGCTTCGTGGCGCTCATCTCTTGAAGCAATGTGTGGGTTCTCACGTACGGATAGGTCTCCCCGACGCCAGTAATGAACACGATGTCGGCGTCCGGGTTATCCTCGATGGCCGCATTGACCGCCGGGGCTATGACGTCGCGCACGCTGACGGTGTCCTGGAGCATCATGATGAGCTCCTCGCGCGAAGCATCGGGTTCCGCCTCGACAAGGGGCTCCCACATGCCCTGTTCGTCGAGGAATGCGAGCACGATGTCGTAGAGGTTCACGACGAGTGGGCGCACCGAACGGGCAGGCAGGTCGGATTCGCATATCGCCCGCACGAGGTCCCTCGCGTAGGGTTCCTGTTCTGGTTTGTAGTCCAGGACGTAGAGCGCGTTTCTCATCATGTAGCCGCCCCTGCCAAGGAGAGAATTCTCGGAAAGCTTCTCGACGATGAAGGAGCGTGCATCGTTGATGTGCTCGAATTCCGCAGACATTAGATCAGCCTCCCCGGGAACAGCCGCAGGTCGTCTTTCCTGGACGGATCGAGGGCGTTTTTGAACATTGGCGTTGGATATAGCGGTGTGATCCGAGCATCTTCGGAGAGCAGCTTGCATTCCGCGAGCATGAGGAATACTTGGTTCCGCATTTTCTTCCTACCCTCGTCCGACAGCGCTGTCAGCTCAGGGTGAATCTCTGCCTGCTCTTCGAAGAACGCATCGTATGCTTCCATGGTGAAGTCTGGAATTGTCCTGTTGTACCTGCCGGCGATCATCTGCTCCGACAGATCCCTCACGAATTGGTACGTCCTGCATACGGCCACCCAGAACATGGCGCATCTGTCGTCTCCGTATGATCCTTGCAGGAATTCGAGTTCGGCGTCCGTCAGCGTGCGGAGTCGCTTCACTATCTCGCCAGTGACCCGCTTTCGCGAGCTCACGGCATTTAGCTGGAAAAGGTTCTCGTCAATGATTCTCCTGCGGACCTCGCTCCAGTCCTTAGTCTCGTTGTATATCTCGACGGCCAGCATGCTCTCCTGCATGCGCACCTTCGAGCCACTCATTGACAGGCTGTAGTTCGACGACATTTTAATCACCGGACTCTTCGAAGAGCTCTTTGTTCGCAATCAGCTCGTCAAGGGCAAGGGATGTCAGCAGAGCTGACACGCTCACGCATTTTTCCTCGGCAACCTTCTCGATAGCGGATTTCATCTCCGGGGTCGCGGCGAAGATAATCCTGTCAGTCTTCTTGTTTCCGAGCACGTGTTTCCTCAGCTCGTTCTCATCCATAATCAATAACCTTTCTCCGCATCTAATGAATGCATAAAAGTTATTAAAATTTTACCACGATGGTCTCACATTCATGGCAAAGATCGCAGGTCTTTCAGCGCACGGATACGCGCCCAATGTGAATAGTTCTGGATGTCGGCAGGCCGCCGATTGGGCATGAACGACACTCCAATAGCGCTTGGGCCGAAAGCCTCTCACGTCTTGCCTATATTTGATGATTCGCAGAGGGCGCCGTGGTTGGGTGCAGCGCTAAGACGCTAGCTTGTGCTCCGAACGCAAGCTAGCTGGGTTCCCAAGTAAAAATGTTTTTACCGACATCGCGCTATACAAAGCCTTTCGACGATCTCCTATGGTGATTGGCTGGTTGGCTCTATCAATCCCGTGCGATCGCCCGACTTGTCTTTCTTGAGGCTTGCGAGAAGCCCTTCCGAAGGGTTCACATGGGCTTCTCGTTCAATTTCGCGGCTGGTCAAAGACGAGCATTGTCTTCTGCCAGCAGGGCTCGGCTTCGCTCCAAAATGCGGTTCCATTCTTCGGAAATGTCGTCGTTAATGGCGAGAAGGTTCCTGGTGTCGCGCTCGGCGGCCATCTGCAGTTCGCGTGCGCCCTGCATGCCGAAACGGGCCCAGGCGGTGATATTCAGCTCGCCGAAGAACTTCACCCAGTTGCCCCAAGAGGTAACTGTTGCGTGGCCTAGGTCAATCAGACACATTGACCCGACGCCCACGGTGAGCATGCGCTGCAGCTCCGGGCTGTCGCCTGAGGGCACGCACTCCGTCCATGGAATGCCGCCAACATAATGGCGTTTCAAAGCATAGATTGCCCGCACGAGAAGCTCGTTAATGGTGACTGGGAACGTAGTGGCCACACCGTGCCTCACGTCGTATCCCTGCTCATATACCTGGGTCATGACGGTTGCGAAGGACTGCCAGTCGCCTTTGTCATTCGTGAACTTGCCGAAATTGCAGAGATCGAAGAATTCCCAGAATGGAAGGGGGAGCCCCATTCCGCGTCCTTGGGATCCGCTGCTTCCGGTTATGTCTGACATGCAATGGCCAAACCAGTTTGCGATGCCGGAGAAAACCTTTGCAGGCAGGGTTTCTCCTTTGAGCTCTACCCCTTTGCCTGCGCCAGGCACGATAACGATTTGTCCTGATTTGCCGTCAAGGAAAGTCGAGGTATCGGTAAATTGGTTGCAGATTGAAGCAACAAGGCCGATTAGATCTGGGTAATGTGCTGCTGACTTCGCATGATGGTTTTTCGTAGTCATGTTTTTGACTGCATGGTCGACGCCCTTTGAAGTCGTCTGGTCATAGCATGCCTTGAACTGCCTTTCAAGAAAGCCCCTTGCCGAAGCGGGGCTGTTCTCGTTGCCGAGCCGCGGCTTCCAGGCCTGCTCCCCTGTCTTCTCGTCCTTTATCGTCTTTGCGAACCGTACGACCGCGGCGTCGAACATATTGTCTGAAGCCTTGTCCGCCAGCCCTTCTCCAGGAGACCCGACGAAGACAACATCGACCAATCCGCTGATGAGGCCGCATGCCGCAGAAAGTGCATAAT
Source organism: Slackia heliotrinireducens DSM 20476 (assembly GCF_000023885.1). Lineage (NCBI taxonomy): Bacteria > Bacillati > Actinomycetota > Coriobacteriia > Eggerthellales > Eggerthellaceae > Slackia > Slackia heliotrinireducens. The sequence continues at coordinate 367,955 of NC_013165.1, forward strand.
CAAGCGCATCGCAATCGACCCCTTTGTTGAGGGCTTGGTTGTAGCGTTTGGCGATGTCCTTGATCTCGGTTTCCGAAAGAAAATCTTCGTAGCAAGCCGGCCTATTGTTCATTTGAGCCATAACGATGGCGTCGATCTTCTGCGCATCGAGAGCGTATCCTGACTCGAGTGCATCCAGACGCGCGTCGACGACGGTTGTTTCCATCTGGATTGCTCGGAGTCTTTCCAGATACGGATCGGTTTTGGGGTGGTTTGCCACGGGCTATCCTTCCATGCCAGACTCGAGCTCTGCCTTTTGGGTCAACAGGTTGGCTATCTGCTTCTCGATGCTTGCGATGTCTCGTTTGCTGGCATGCAGCTCCTCGAGCTGTTTGAGGCGCGCTTGTTCTAGCTCGATGGCTTTGATGAGATTCTCCGTGATCTCCTGCTTGGTCATGTCGTCTTTCTGCTGCTTCCTGATGGCTGCTTGCAGCTTCTTCTTGTCGTGGGCGGCGGTGATGTTTTCCTTGACGCTGATGCCGACGGCGGCGGCGCCGCCTCCCGCAACAGCGCCTGCTGCAACAATGGCTGCGGTTCCTGCGGCTACGCCGCCTCCACCTGCTGCAATTGCTCCACCGCCCAACGCCGCAAGGCCTGCATTGACGGCGGCAATACCGCCCAAACCCTGCAGACCGCCTATCGCGGCGCCAATGGCCGGGGCTGCGACGCCTGCCGTTACGGCGCAAACTGCAGCACCGGCGGCTATTGCTCCTACGCCCAAGGCGGCTTTGGCAATCGTTGCCTTCGTCGAGACGTCAAAACCTTGCATGGCCATGTAAAGCTCGCACATGGTCTTTTCGGCCTTGTCCTCTTTGATGCCCATCTCTTTTGCGACTTTCATCATCGCGCTGTCTTCGGCAGATAGCTGATAGCCCTTGATGTAGGTGAGGGCCGCCATCTCTTCGAACAATTGCTGGCGATACTTCTTAGGGCCAGCAGTAGCGAAGGACTGTATCGACGCATCTGGGTCGTTATTCACCTCGTGCTCCATGTAGGCGAGCGTCGATTCGTTGATTCCGAGCGCGCACGCTGTACCTTCGACCAGCGCTTTTTCATCTTCGGTGTAGTCGGTGTCGACGAGCGAGATGTAATAGAGGCCTTTGACGAAGCCCAGACGTTCTTCCTTGTTCTTGATTTTCTTGCGCAACTGAATGATCGCTTCAAGCGTTTCGTCGCTTGCGTCAGCGACTTTCATATCGATAGGGTTCTTTTTGGCGGCTTCGATACTCATTTTTCCTCCTTTGTGCTGGCTCAAGCTCATTATATTCTTCTGGGTGCTGATGACGGCGGTGTGTGCGTAAGAGGTCGCATCCGACTGCGACTGTCAAGGGCAATGTGCCCTATAGCTCACATTTCGGCCCTTTGGCTATCTTCCAAGGGGCCGTTTTTGTATGCGGGTGTTTTCTTGCTCGTCAAAAAAGATTCCCTCAATCCCTTAAATAGGATCAGCTAGGTCGCCGGTGCGAACCGATGTGTGTTTCAAGTCCGTTCAGGGTTGTGCCGGATCAAGGCGTTTGGAACGGCCCTACCACGCGCAAATGGCATCCAGTCGCGCATCGAGCGCGTCGAGCATGTCCTGCTCCGATTTGAAGTCGTCCCACAAGAGCAGGTAGTGCATAGTGCCGCCTGTGTACAGGTAGAGGCCCTCGGTGTCCACGACCAGCACCCTGTCCAGCCAGAGCATGTCTTGTCCGAAGGTCATGCCCTCATGCTCTATCTTGTCGACATGCATGTACTGCTCCAGCTGGTCTTCCAGGTTGCTCGTTGTGTAGATGTTGAGCTTCACCTCCACAGGAAGCCACAATCCTCTGTACAGGACCAGGTTATCGACGAACGTATTGGGTTCTGCCGCTAACTGACTACTCCTGTTCATTCTCCGATTCGGGTCGAATCTCAAAGTAGAGATCGTCTCCATTGAGGCCAATCCTTTCGAACACAGCCTCTAGAACACGCATTTTGGACGCTGTCGATGTTGCAAGGTAGACGTATAGATCTTGTCCGATGTTAGTCCATCCAGCTTTTGGCTCCCCCATTTCGGAGATAAAGGTGCCAGGGAACTCGTCTAGTCTTGCTATATGGTGCATGCCTGCGGGATCGAGTTCGCAAATCTGGCGAAGCACGCCCTCAGCAGCGTCTTTCCAGGTTGTGACGTAATGCCTTGAATCCATGAATGTATACGAAGCTATTCTCGTGCCAGTGAAATCAAAGTCATCATCGAGTGCGTGTTGTGATCCGGATACTTCTTTTGCAACGAAATTGGTGGTGGGGAATGGCCATAGATTTAAGAACTTTTCTGCCATCAGGTCATTGCGCAACTCAAGTTCAGTAAGCGTCCATTGCTTTTGTTGTGCAATCCATTTATTGAGAGGAAGTGGCGAGTCGATAAACCCGTCTTTCATTGTGAGCTTTTCGCTAAAGGGCCTGTTGCTATACTTGCCGTTGTAGGCGGTCAGGGTAAGGTTGGCTATGCGGTTTTTCCAGGTCTCGTGAATGCGGTCATGATCGGGGCCCAGATCTTTTTTCCAGACTTCGGTCAGTGTTTGCGGCATTACATGCTCCACCGACAACCCGTGTTCCTTAGCTAGCATCATTTCAGGAACATTAACTATCTCGTACGAATCTTCGTTTTCAAGACGGTTGAAATAGTAGACTTTATTCTTTGGTCGCATGTTGTAGAAGTCACGAGTGCGTACCTTTTCTTCAAACTCTTCGTCTGCGGGAAACCTGCCGGTGCTGCTTTTCTTCTCGAGGACGTATATGACGGCATCCACATAATCTGCATCGTCGTCAATCAATCGATCTGCATCGTTGTTCAATGTGGCGAATATTTTATTGAGGGCATTTGTTGGAACTTCGCATACGAGTCGTCTGAACAGATAGCTTTCGATGGCCGCAAGCACCCTGCGCATGTCATCTTCGCCGATGTTTCCGTCATTATGCCTTTCAAGTACAGCGAAGAGGAACGGGTTCACAACTGTCATCTCTAGCAGAGCAAGGCGTTTTAATATCGCATCCACAGAACTTATGCCAGTAGTAGCTTCCATTATTTGGGCATAGAAACGAGCGTGTTTTAACATGTCTTCAAGAAGAGGCTCGGTTTCTATTTCAAAGGTTGTTACGTAGGATTTAAAAGTACGGTATACGCCATTGATGTTCGGCCATTTGCTCTGTTTAAAGGTCAAATACTGACGAATAAACTCACTGACCTGATAGGAAGTCTGTTCTTCGATTCGATTCCAGTACTGCTCATACATCCTCTCTTGAAGTTTCTGTTCTAGGCCCATCAAAATGTAATTGCGTATCTTGTCGGCTTCGCTGAGATCGAGACCGGTTGAATTCAGGCTTTCAAAGATCAGCTGCGGATCGTCGCCTGATTTGAGGGTAATATCAATGACGACCAGCTTCTTTACTGCTTCGAATAGGTCTTTTGCGGAGACATTTGCATTCTGGATGGCTTCGTAGAAGTACAAGTAGTTCTGGGTTACATTCGATTCCTTAATCGGATCGGCTGCATGGTCAAATAGGCTGTTGAAGGCTTTCATGTCGTTTTTTACCGGTTTGAGTTTGATTTTGCGTTCTTCCGGTTGCCACTTGTCAATGAGGTAATCCTCTTTGATTTTGTCTCCAAGTTGAGTGGACTCGCAGGGAATCTTTTTCTCATAGATGAGATTCATAAGAGCAAGCAAAAGGAGCGAAACGGTAGTAAGTCTCTGTTGCCCATCAATGATGATGTAATCGTCGCCTTCGGTTGATGAGACGATGCTGCCGAAGAAATGTGAAGGGCGGTTCTCCTTAACAACGTCCAGCAAGTCGTTCAATAGCTGCTGGCAATTGTCCCTTTTCCAGTCGTAATTGCGCTGGTAGACAGGAATAACGAATCGTTTATCGGATCCTTCCATAAATTTTAAAAGCGGTTTTGAATAGCCTTCCATATCGTCTCCCGTCCGTTTCTGCTCTGTGTCTGGGCTTGTTTTAGGACATAAGCAGAGTTCTTCTTTTGAGCACAATCCAGTATAAATAACTCTGTAGCAAATACATTGCAAATCTCATAGCTGATTAAGTGTTAGCTACGAGATGTTGCTGCTTCGTGGGTGGACAGTTTGCTGAAATTGACACCAAGCCTTTTCCAACGGTGGTTGGGCTGCAATTGCTCTTCAGATTCCTAGAAGTGTTGCGGATGTTTCTTGCCGAACGTGCTGTCACATCTTTGCAGCATACAGACGACAGCTCTATGGGAAACGGGGACTTCTGCCGTTTGCTAATGTTCGCAGTTTAAGGAATGTGGCTCGATGAGTGCATATGCATGCGCCAAGAAACTCAATAGGGTTTGGTTCCTCCTGGTTTTTGCAAGGTATTCAGTTGCTCTTATGATTCGTTGTTTACCGACAGGCTTCTCGTAGGTGGTACCATCGTCTCCACTCCTATAGCGAAGAAATAATCGGAAAGAATCACGGGAATCGGAATGGGTATGGACAGCGCAAACATGGATAGTTCGACTATCAACTATTACGAGGAGAACGCCGGGTCGTTCGTGGCGGAGACCGTCGGCGCGTCGATGTCCGACGCCCTTGGCAGATTTGCGGCGCTGCTTCCCGAAGGGGGCAAGATCCTCGATTGGGGCTGCGGCTCGGGAAGGGATAGCAAGGCATTGGCCGACATGGGCTTCGATGTGGTTGCCACAGATGCGTCGGAGGCAATGTGTGAATCGGCGAGGGCTGTCGCGGGCGTCGAGGTGCGATGTGAGGACTTCATGGGCCTCATTGAACGCGAAGCATTCAATGGAATTTGGGCGTGCGCCAGCCTCATTCATTTGAAACGTAGCCAGCTGCCAGAGGCCTTTGCCCGAGCCAATGTGGCCCTCAAGCAAGGGGGCGTTCTGTACGCCAGCTTCAAGCTCGGCGACTTCGAGGGATACCGCAGTGGCCGATGGTTCACGGACCTCCAGTCTGGTGATTTGTCTGTACTGCTAACAGGGGACTGGGAGCTGTTAGATTGCTGGGAAAGCGCCGACGTGCGAGAGGGAAGGGGAGACGAGAAATGGCTGAACTTCTTGGCTCGCAAGGCATGCTGACCTGCACGGGCGACGCATTCAAGAGCACCCGCCTGGAGAGGATGCTCGCCCCGAGAGGCCTGACGAACAGCTACAAGCTGCTGTGGCTGAGGGGCGTGTTCGAAGAGGTCGTGGACGGGAACGCCGACATGTCTTTCGCTCGCATCGTAGCGCGCATGGTCGCCGCCTCGTGGTATCCGATCGTCTACTACAGGCTCAGCTTCGGACTCCAGGACAAGATGGGCGAGTGCGTCGACGCGGTAAGGGACGCCCACGGGCTGTCCGGCGACGCCAAATCCTCCGAAATAATAGCCGCCGTTGAAGGGAGCGAGAACCCCGAGGTCCGCCGCTGCATCAAGGAGCGCTGCAAATACGTCCCGCACCTGCTGATCCGTCTATTCTACGAGGATAGCATGCGGGACGAACAGGAGAGGGTCGGCAAAAGGCTCGGCGACATTGCGATACGCAACGCCATAGTCGCCGCCAACCGCAGCGATTCCGCCGGCGCCCCCTATGTGTTCAACGAGGCCTTCGACGGGCTGACGGTGGATCCGAAATGGGCGGCGTACTTTCGTGACAACCAGCAAATTGTGCGCGGATGGCTGGACATGAAGCTCGTGCGGTACCTTCAGGATCGAAACCCCAGCATGCCGGCGATTCCCCTGAAGATATACCCGCCGCAAACACGCAATCTGGGCGCGGCCACGCGGTACTGGAAAGAGGCGCTTGCCCTTGCCGGCCTGCGGGAGATATACACGGGCGTTCCCTTCACCGAGGATGCTTTGCAGGAGAGGGGCGGGCTCTCCATAGATCACTTCATCCCCTGGAGCTTCGTGCTGCACGACGAGCCGTGGAACCTGGTCCCGATGTTCAAGAACGCCAACAGCTCGAAGGGCGATCGGCTTCCCGACCTGGGTGACTTCCTCGTGCCGTTCGCCTCGCAGCAGTTCGACGCGCTGATGGCCGTGCGCAACACCGGGCGCCACCGCAAGGTGCTGGAGGCGTATCTGCAGATTGAGCCTAACTTTGAATCGTTCGAGAATACTGCATCGTGCCGCGAGGCTTTCATCGACGACATCGGGAAGGCGATACGCCCGCTGCACCAAATCGCCCGCAACCAGGGGTTCGACATCTGGCGCCCAACGGTGGAGTGCGTTTATGACGGCGTGCGAGAGGGATAATAGCCCTTCCATGAATTTCACTATCCTTACGAGATGCGTGGATAGTTTTTAAGGCTGTTCGAAGCTGGATAAACGTATCGTTATATTTGTTAGATTCAGGGGAATTGGGCCAAAGCGGGCGTTAGTATCGGCACTGTGATTTTTCCTGTTTAATAAGGGAGAAAAAGGCCAGGCAGAACGAATGGGGCTACGCTTCCAAAGCACGCTGATATCGAACCCTGAGAGAACATCGTTGCTACTGCTTGGTAATGGCGGATTTTGATCTGGGTTCGGGGATTGCGAACTTGGCTTGAAGCAAACGGGCTGGCTTGCTATCGTGTTCGGGCCTCTATGATATGTTAAAATAGTTCAATATATGAATAGTTATTAAGTGGCATTTATCGTGCTGTGTAAATATAAGGAATTCGCCATGCCTCCAGTTTGGCAAAAAGAGAATCAGCAGACGCAAGCGCCGTTGGCTGATAAAAGCTTGATTGCGATTGATGAGTCAAGCGGCGTACCGCTGTGGATTCAATTGCGAAACCGGTTGGTGTTTCTTATTGTGTCAGGTACGTTTTTGCCTGGCCAGCAGCTCCCCACCGTCCGAGAGTTGTGCGCAGAGCTGAACGTGAACTACAACACGGTCAGTAAGGTATACAAGGACATCGAAAAAGATGGTTATGTGATTACACGTCGCGGCAAAGGTACGTTTGTGGCTGAGCTTGACCTGCGAGATGCAAGTCAACAAGAAGGTATCGCGGCTGCTAATTTATTGGTGGATAAGTTTCTTGACGAAATGAAAGAATTAGGACTCACTGCTTCAGATGCTGCTTCACTCGTGGCCGAACGCGTAGGGGGAAGATTTGTATGATAGGGAAAAAAGAGCACCTAAAAAAGTCGGAAGGCCAGATTTCGGAAGTGCCAGGTATTGATGATAACGAATCGATTTACGATACTACGAGTAATAAACGGGCATCTCGCGCGGGTGTGTATGGATTTGCAGTCCTGGTATTCGCTATTTCTTTTCTAATTGTATTTGCCGTTCTGTTCCCCGTGCTTCAGGCTTATGCCGTATTAGCTGCCGCAGTAGTAGGCTTGCTGTGCTCGTTCACATTTCGTGTTGCACCACAATGGGAACGAGCCGTGTTATTGCGCATGGGGAAATTTCATAAGGTTGCAGGACCTGGTTTGTATGTCGTCATTCCGCTTGTCGATTCGATAGCGATGTTTGTCGACCAGCGAATGATAACGTCTTCATTTGTCGCGGAGCAAGCCCTGACTGCTGATCTGGTAAGCGTAGATATGGACGCCGTACTGTATTGGATGGTTTTCGATTCTCGCAAGGCATGTATGGAGGTAGCCAACTTTCCTCAAGCCGTAATGCGGAGTGCACAGGCGGCTATTCGTGATGCGGTGGGTCAGGTGACTCTCGCTGAGCTTTCCGTGCGCCGTTGTCAACTCGACCACGAGTTGGAAGAATTCATGGCGGATAAATGTGAAGAGTGGGGCATCAGCGTTCTTTCCGTGGCGATTCGCGATATCCGCATACCGAAGGACCTGCAGCAGTCGCTTGCACGGGAGGCACAGGCTGAGCGTGAGCGCGATGCTCGCGTGCTGTTGGCTGAAGTGGAGCGCGACATTTCTGAGATGTACGTGGAGGCTGCACGCGTATACAACCAAGAAGAAGGCGCCATGGAACTGCGTGCCATGAATCTGAGCTATGAAAGTGCCCGTGATGGCAAGGGAGTGCTCATTGCGCCGAGTAGTTTGGCTGACGGCTTTGTTGAAAAAAGCCGGCTGAAGGGCTAACGGATCCTGCATCTGCAAGGGCTGTCACGATAGTCGAGCTGCCTTCTGATTTCAAAAACATATACCGCTGAACTCTGGTTGCGTTCAGGCAGCCCGAGTCTAATACGCATTTTGAGCCAGGATCTCTAGGGGCGGGTCTATTAGCTGCGTATGCATCCATTCAGCCCCGTATTTCTCTTATTTAAATATTGAACTAGACAACTAGTACAATAGACATATATACTATATGTGTCTATTGTGCCGTCATGCAGGATTGATATCACGAGAGCCAAGGGAAATCACACGTGCAGGGCGGAACAGCAGGGCTCATCTCAATTGCGATAAAAGGCGAGTATTAGAGGAAGGGGAAAAATGCACAGGAAAGCTTTACTGACAGCGGCTATCGGCGTTCTGGTTCTTGCGCTGACAGCATGCGTTTCGACTTCTGATCAGGGGGATTCAGAGGAGGACTTGCAGTTTTATCCTACGGCACCCTCAATTAACGAAGGCGCGACAATGCCTGAAGTTTATGATTACAACCAAGAACTGGCAGACAGCTGGCAGCCTGAAGTAATTACGTTGGAAGATGGTACCCAGGTGCAACGTGTTCCGGATTCTGGGGAGGTGGGAATCTACCATGGAAGCCCCAGCGTCTATAATCTCATGTATCTGAATGCTGAAAACCGCGGTTGCGATTCATGCCACACCGATGGCCTGGCGGATCTTGTGGAGAATGATCTCTCGCTTACGCATTATAAAATCGATTTTGGCCTTGGGACCGTAAAGAACGTCAGCGACTGTCTCCGGTGTCATGAGCTTGCGCCAGAAACCGCGCCGGCGCACTCCTTTGGCAACCTGATGCATGGTATTCACCAGGGCGAGAAGTTTAATGGGGACTGTATGTCGTGCCATATGGCAACAGCTGATGGGACGGGAATGCAGCTCTGGGATGAGGAGAAATACTCCATCCTTCATGGCATCAACGCGATTGCCAATGTTGAAGGTAATTTCAGCTATGATCAGGATAAACTTGGCGGCGACTCTGCAGGTTGGACAACTCACTCAGAGACTGCTACTGTTCCCGAGCAGAATGAAGTCGGCCCCATGAGCGGTGGTGAACCCACTGACGAAATGTTTGACAACTGGGAGATTTCCGTCACAGGCATGGTCGATCATCCCTACACGATTACGATGAAAGAAGTCTTGGAGGAAGCCCCCGTCGAACACTTTACGTCGAAGCTTCAGTGCATCATTAATACTGTGGGCGGAGAAGAAATCGGCAACTTTGAAGTTACTGGAGTTCCCATTTCGTGGTTCTTGGAGAAAGCCGGAGTCCAGTCTGACGCAACGGGCGTTATTCCGCATGCCTCCGATTTGTACGAATGGGGTTATGGATACAATCTTGAAGACTTAGCTGAAGACGGCGGCTGGATTGTTTGGGAAATCAACGGGGAGAGGTTGAGCAACATTGAAGGCTTCCCTGTAAGAGTGTGGGTTCCCTTGAATGGAGCCAGCAACAGCGTTCGCTGGGTCACGGAACTTGAAGTGACTGACCAAGAGGTCTACCAGGACTTTGGCGCGTATATCAACGACTACATCGATGAAGAGGGCAACCATCATTACGGAGGAACCGTCGGAGACTTCGGATCTGGCGAATCGGATGCCGTATGGGGAAATAAGCCGAGCATGGCTATATGCAACATCCACGAAGGGCAAATCATTCCCGTAGGCGAGGAATTTGTTTTCGAGGGGTATGCGGATGCGCTCGATGAGCAAGTTATAGCCGTTGAGTTCTCGATGGATAACGGGGAAACATGGACGCGCTACGACACTTCTGATTCCGATAAGACAAAATGGGTGTATTGGTACTTCGGATTCACACCAGAAACAGAAGGCGCTTATGTGTTGTCGGTTCGTGCGATTTCCGATGTGACCGGTGAGCCAGTCTATGTTGACAAAGTAATGGTCAACGCCAAGTAGACGTTAAACGAAAACGAGTCATCCTGTGAGCGGTGAGCTGACCGTTTGCCGCTCACGAGTGAAAGGTGGTCCCACATGAGTACGATGAGAAAAACACTGGCGGTGAGTACGACATCGCTGCTTGTCATAAGTGGAGTAACGGGTGGAATTATTGCGGCCACTTCGGCAAGCGACGCCGATGCGGCACTACCTCAGACGACCAACGTCAACGAGGAATCCGAGTATTATAAAACCGACATCGTGACCATGGACGTGGTTGCAGGCGAGTTCTCTTATACGCAAACGAAGATTTCGAGCAATGAGGATGTCGCAGCCGTTACCAATAACTCCCAGTATCTATGTGCGTCTCAGGTTGAATCGCATAACAACGATGAGACTGTTGCCGAGGACTGGAGCATAGCAGTGGTCGGTAAAGTGGTTGATCCAATAGAAATGACCTTTGCCGAAATGAAGGCGTCTCCTGATGTGCAGAAAAGTGTCATGGGCTGTTCGTGCGCAGGCAATCCCGCCGATGGACGAGCTACTGCTAATGCCGAGGTAACGGGAATTTCTGTTGCGGCGATTCTTGATGCGGTTGGTGTAGAGGAAGGCGCGAACACGATTGTCTTCACTTCGGCAGATGGTTATCAGGTTGCATTGCCGTTGTCGTATGTGTTGCAGCGAAATTGCATTCTTGTATTCGATGTCAACGGGGCTCCCATTTCCGAAGTGGTCGGCGGAAGGAACCAGCTATGGCTCGGGTCGACAGCGGCCAGCTACTTTGCACGTGACGTTGAAATAATTACGCTAGAACAGCGACAAACACCTCCGCCGTCGCCTTCGAGTGATGAGGCGCGTGAGGCATATGAGAATCTGCCCAACATCGGCGTCCTTTTCGGAGGCGAGGTTCGATAGGCGGAAAACCGGTAGGAATTGGACTCCAGGGCCGCTGAAGGTCTCGGATCTGATTCCCTAGACCTGACCTGATGAAAGGAGGAGCGATGAACGATGAGACCACAATGGCTCGTAGAACCCTCGTTAAAGGCGTTATTGCAATTGGTTCTTGCCTCATTTTTGCCGGCGTGACACAGGCTATGCCTGCTCGTGCCGAAGAGGCTGCAAGCGGTCTTGTTGACGTTCAGTACGGTTTCATGGTAAACCGCAGAAAATGCGTGGGCTGCAAGAACTGCGTTGCAGCATGCCGAAAATACAACAAACTGTCGGATGATACGCCCGATAGACGCAGGATTACTGAGCGATTTGATTCGCATGGAAAGAAATACCGTGTTTCAACTTCATGTATGCATTGCGACGATCCGAACTGCATGCGGGTATGCCCTGCTGGTGCAATAAGCAAGGTAGATGCGGGTATTGTTCAGGTTGATAAGGACCTCTGCATAGGATGCAAGTATTGCTTCCAAGCGTGTCCTTACGAAGTTCCGAGGTACAACAGCGATTCGATGGATAAGTGCGATTGCTGCCTTGGCGCTGGGGTAAAGCCAGGCGATCAGCCTTATTGCGTATCTGCTTGCAAATTCGGCGCGCTTTCCTATGGTCCCATTGACGACCTTGTCGCTGAGGCTGAGTCTCTTAACCATGAGGTCGTTCGTGTAGGTGATGCTTGCGAACCGAACTGCTACATTACTGGGGAGGTGTAAGCTGTGTTGCAACTAGTTTGGACCTGGCAGCCTGCGCTGTATCTTTTCTTAGGGGGCATGGGATCTGGGGCTTTCATCATGGCTACCGGGTTGTTCCTTATGGACAAGACGAGGCACCGACTCATCGTAAGCACTTCCATGTGGGCTGCGGTCATAAGCCTTGGTGTGGGGCTTATGCTCCTGGTTCTAGAGCTCATCAACCCTCTGCGCGGAATACTTCTGTGGCAAAGCTTCAGTCACTTTACCTCGTGGATGACCTATGGTGCTTGGGGTGCGTTTTGTGCGCTTGTCGTTTGGACGGTGTCTGCGTTTATCGCGGTGCCTTCGGTCAATAATCGGCTAGTGGAGAAGTGGGGCTGGTATAAGAGGCATGGCACGAAGATCCGTGCGGTCCTTGGCGTTATTGGCGCTGCCCTTGCAGTTTTTGTGGCTGCCTACACGGGCATGCTGCTGAAAACGGCTGGTGGCGTCCCTCTATGGGATACCCCATTGCTTCCTTGTCTTTTTACAGTGTCGGCATTTGATACCGGTGTGGCTCTTGTTGAAGTGGTTGCTGTCGTACTTTCAAAGAAAGACCCATTGGCTCATCATGAGTCAATGATTATGAAGCGGATCGTGGTCGTGCTGGTAGTGCTTGAACTTGCGGTTCTCTGGGTATTCCTTTGGGTTATGCTTTCGGCGAATCCGACAACATCTGGAGGCCAGGCTGCCGCCTCGTCTGCCGGATTGCTTGTAAACGGCAGTCTCTCCGTCTTGTTCTGGAGCATAGTCGTTGTTTGCGGGTTGGTGATTCCGCTTACGATGGCTATATGCGGCCTTGCGATGGGAGAGCGTAACACAAGGCACGTTATGGCCTTCGGCGCTGTCGGAGCTTTGGTTGGCGGCTGCGGACTTAGGTTTCTTATCCTTGCGGCTGGCATCCATGCCGACGTGATAGGAGACACGATGTCGAATTTGCTTTTGTGATAACGGGGTTTGCACATCGGGCCTATCGTGATTGACCGGGATGACCAATCGCCTCTATTGAGGATTATGAGGCAAGAAGACTGTAATGACATCGCAAAGGAACGGATATGATTCCACGCGTATATGCCCAAAAGGGAAAACGAGTGAGATTAGAGGGAGTGGCGTACGACTTCGGGAAATGCATCAAGGCTGTCGAGTTTACGCTAGACGGAGGGCAAAACTGGACGCGCTACGACACTCCCGATATGACTGACTATCAGAATGTATGCTGGTCGTTTGAGTGGATACCGCCCAAACGCGGTTTTTACGTCATGCATATTCGCTCGGTGAATGACAAAGACGAATGCAGCCCTGCGACGGCTCATGTTGAAATCGAAGTTGAATAGCGCGGCTATTCGCGTATGCCTTTGAAATACGGATGCTTCGATGGGCATAGTGATGTTGTCTGCAGCGTTGGTGCTAATGCCACATATTGAGAAGTGTGTCCAACATTTGTTTCACAGGGAAAGAGAGCGTGCGGTAGCACTGCTCTCTTTTTTTGAGCAGCGCATTCTTGCAAGACGGTCGAACCATTAAGCGGCTACGAAATCCTTTTCGAGTGAAGAGGGTAGGGATTGCCATGTTGAAGAAGGTTGTTGTCTGGACGCTAATCGGCATGGGACTCATGGTGGTGGTCGTGTACGCGGCTGCGGCCATGCTGGCCTGGGCGTAACGCGTCCCCTTTCGGGCAAGGCGCCGTCGGCTTTCGGGTCGGCGGCGCCTTGTGGTTGTTGGGCCTATCGCATGTGTACGTGACGCATTACTTTACGGGGTTCGCGTAGTTTTGTCCGAGCACGTTTTCTCCGTAGGGGTCGCGGGCGTATTCGTCACGCATGAACTGTTCGAATAGCGCGAGTGCCGAGTTCTCGTTTTTGTCTGCACGAAACGCTATGCACGTGTGCTCGTAAATCGTTGGCTCAAACGTGCGCAAGATGCGGTCTTCACGCACTGCGATTGAGTGGATGTTCTCGCTTCCCATGGTAAGCAGGACCACGTCATTCGACGTGATTTTGTTGAGGAAAAAGTCTTCGCGCGATATGCAGTATCGGGGCACATAGCGGATGTTCATGTCGTACATCTCGCTGATTTGTTGATGGAAGCTTTCAAAACTGTTGTGACCGAGCCCCGTCCATGTGGGCATGTCCAGTCCCTCGAGGTCTTGCGGAGAAAGCTGTTCGGCAGTTGCTTGCGGTAGAGATTTATCAATCCAAACCACCACTTCTTCGTCGACGATGGGAAAGACGTCGATGTTGTCTATGGGTTCGGGTTCGGACAGGTACAAACCCAGATGTCCGCAATCAACTGTTCCATCTTCGATGTTGTTTACTACGTCGAACGACAGCGATTCCCGAATCTCGAACTGCACGTCAGGATGTAACGCGCAAAACTGCCGTATCCGCGTCAGAAGCACATGTGTAGCCTGATCGGCGTGCTGAAGGGTCTGTACGACAATATGGTTATTCTCCGAGAACTCGTTTTTGCTGCGACGCTCCAGAAAACTGTCGTAAGAATTAATGATGAGGGACGAGGTTTCTAGGAAATTGTATCCCGCCACGGTAAGCCGGATTTTTTGAGTGGTTCGGTCGACAAGGGAAACTCCGAGCTCCTTTTCCATCTGCATGATGTGATTGCTCAACGCAGATTGAGATAGATGCATGATGCGTGCGGCTTTGGTGAAGTTCATGGTGTGCGCAAGTGTTACAAACTCCCGCATTCTCTCTATGTCCATATGCCCTCCCCGGTATGCATTCCAATGTTGACCTGCAATTTGATTGTGAAGGCAGATTGCCGAAAAAACAATCGTGAATCCATATGGCCTGATTTCAATTTCAAATCAGGCCATTGTGTTTGGGGTCTCGCGGCGTAATAGCTCGCATTTTTCTCATCTGTTCGCAGCATTCTAATATGGATATGCTCCGGCTAGGAGGGTCAGGTTTACGTCCTGGAAAAAGGAGGATGATCTCATTGGAGGAGAAGCTAACACGCCGTGACTTTTTGAGCGGAAGCGCATTGATAGCGGGAGGTGCTTTGGTGGCGGCTGGGTTGCCGGCTCGAGCGCTTGCCGACGACACCTCGGTAGCGTCTAGCGAGTCCGCTGACGGCTATCAGGTTCCCGATCGTCCGGCACCTAACAGCCGCATGGTTCCGTCGCCCCAGAACACGGGCATTACCAAGCCGAATGCCGAGCCTATTCCACCCGAGCCTGCTCCGGCCGCGTGGGACGAAGAATACGATGTTGTCATCGTAGGCAGCGGTTGGGGTGGTCTGACGGCAGCGAATATGGCGGCTCAAGGCGGCTTGAAGACGGCACTCATTGAGAAAGGCGACGTAACGGGCGGCGCCTCGAGACATGCGGCTGAAAACGCTGTGATTTCGGGCGGCTCGAAGGCACAGGAAGAGGCTGGTTACCACTGGCCTGGCGACAAGTTTGATCCTAAGGCGGCCACTACGAAGTACGAGGAGTACTGCAGCTGGACCGTCGATTACAAGCTGCTCTACGATTCGGTTATCGCTGGCGCGGAGTGGATCGACTGGATGATGGAACAGCCAGGTATTGAGTGGGTGGCAGCTGGCCCCTGCATGGAAGACATTCGCGTGAACAGCAAGGAGCAGAACACGCTGTTGGGCAACCATTGGACGGCTGAAGCGCTGACCGACAACGCCATCGCAGACGGCGTGGAAATCAAGCTGCTCACTCAGTGCAAGGCCCTGATACAGGACGGCGACCGCGTGGTGGGCATCAAGGTTGCTGACACGCTAGGCAACGAGACGTACTTGAAAGGCGCCAAGGCTGTGCTGCTGACGGCGGGCGGCTTCGGTATGAATCTGGACCTGCTGGAAAAATACACCCCGACAGCCTACATGTACGCCACGCAAGGCGGCCCCATGCCCTCGCATACCGGCGAGTGCTTCCGCATGGGCCTAGGCGTCGGAGCCGATGTGTCCGGTTTCAATTCGTTCTCCATGTGGGAGGGCGGCCTTGACGAGTACTGGGGCAATGGCGACGGCAACTATTTCCATCACTTCTGGAACGGTGCGAAGCAGGTCATGCAGAACCCCTGGCTGAAGATTGACATTACCGGCAGGCGCATGGAATTCTTCGCCAAGAGCACGGGTGACGGCATTCCCCAAGAGAACTATCCGCACCTGGAGAATTGCGAAATCGGTGACCTGACCAGCGCAAACCACTGGAGTTCGTCAATCGGTCATCGCGCATACAACATCTTCGATTCGAAGTTCAAGGAGAGCTTGAAGGTGTTCGAGAACTCGGCCATGAACCCGAACCAGGACGCGCATCGTCAGCCGGTGAGCGAAGACAGGACCGTGGTGAACACGCTGGCTTCCAGTACCGAATGGGAGAAGGAGTTCGAGGAGGCCGTGGCGCGCGGCGCTATTTCCAAGGCGGACACGCTTGAAGAGCTGGCCGAGATGCTGGGCCTACGCCCCGAGCGCGTAACCGCGGCGGTCGATCACTGGAACAACGACATTTGCGCGAAAGGCGAGGACACCGATCTGCCAGCTCCCTACAAGGAGGACTGGCTCATCCCCGTCGACACTCCGCCGTATTATGGTGCAGCTATGGGCGGTCAAATCTCCAAGACGATGGCCGGCCTGCGCGTCAATGAGAAAATGCAGGTCATCAACGCTGAAGGCGACCCTATTCCTGGTCTGTATGCAGGTTGGTACACAGCAGGTGGCATCGGCGGCGTGAACAATTATGGCGGAATCTTCGGTAACCCCACCATTCATGCTGGCGTGGCGATTTCCGGCGTTGGTGGGTACATGGCCATGAATGCCATTCTTGCAAACGAGTAAATGCACGCACTGAAGTGCCAGATAGGAAGTTGATGCACATGAAGAAGATTGCTTTGAGCGCGTTGACAGTGGCGTGCGTTTTCAGCTTGATGCTGGGCGCCGCATGCACTCAACAGGCGCAAGACAGCACGTCGGCCGACCAAAGCGCCGAGACTACTGAAGGAGCAACTGACGAAGGGACTGACGAAGGAGCAGCCGCGACTGAAGCCGAAACAGCAGATGCGGAAAGCGCCGAGGCACCAGAGGAGATGGGCGGAGATTTACCCGAGATTGCTCCTGATCTGCCCGCATCCGATGGTATTACGCTGGTTGAATACCACGAAAGCATCGGCCAGGATATTAGCGGCGTGACCGAAGTGTCGTACGAAACATGCGGTGAATGCCATGGGTCTGCGGAGGAGATCGTGACGGCAACGGATGGCTTCCTCACGATGAAAGGCGCCATTCCGGTTGAGTCGGCGAATCCGCATGCGAACCACTACACAAGCAACCTGGCCTGCGACAACTGCCACAGGTTGGATGCCGGTTCCACGATGTACTGCTGGTCGTGCCACGACTGGGAGCTCTCCACGGACAACGGAACGTGGGGCGAACGATAGCTAAACGGACCTTAGATCCCCCTCCGCTAAAGGGGGAGAGTCCCGACTGGGACTCTCCCCCTTTTTTCGGATGAGCACGAAGCGGATGAGCGAGCAACAGTGGTTTGTTCACGCCCAGACGCTTGCGGCCCCATGGGTGCCTTCGCTCATGAAGCGCGGGTTGAAGCGGGGGTAGGGGCAAGGCGTTCCTGTGTCTTCGAATGCGCACTCTTTTTGTAAACGCTATGGCTCCCACTGCATTTTGTCTGGTTGCGTAGTGGTTTTCGCCAGGCAGTCGGACGAGTCTGTCATTGGGAGGGCAAAAGAACTGATGGTCTGGTACAATGCACGGGCAAGAGTCCTGTTCTAAATAAGCGAACGATTAAACAGAGTGCATCATGCAACTGGATCGGTACATCTAGTGGCTCTAGACCAAAAGCAGGTAGCTTATGAATACTGAAAAATTCATAGTTGATGCTTTCGAGGACCTTATGCGTGACCATCCTTTTGATTGCATCACTGTCGACATGATCCTCAATCTTTCTGGAGTGTCACGGTCGACGTTCTATCGTCACTTTTCAAGCAAATATGAACTGATGGGGGCTTTTTATCGGTCGGAAATCGACAAGCTGACCACCGATCGTGACATGAGCTGGCGTATCGCATTGCGCGAAACAACTGAGTTCGTCAAAAAGAACTATTCGTTCTTTAATAAAGCAGTGCGCATCGATGGTGAAGAGTCCTTTATGAGCTTCTTATACGGCTACTCATATGACTTTTATTCCCAGGGCTATCTTTTGGCGCATGAAACGACAATCATTCCTGCAGACATCCAAGTTGCCTTGGAGTTTCTCTGCAGCGGCCACATTTTTGCACTTCAGAAATGGATAGAGCGCGGCTGTGATATCCCAACGCGTGACATGGGCGACTACTTGTACGAACTCATTCCCGAACGTATTCGCGAGACGCTCATGTAACACTGTCATGCTCGAAAGCATGACAATATGGAAAAGCCGCAACCTGGTATTTCCCAAATTCCTACAGTCAACCAACGTAGGCATGCTAGGCACTCCCGAGCAGTCGGCCGCCGTGCTGTGCAAAAGGCTATAATGGCGGAGCCAAACAATGATCAGCCCAGGTGCCCATCCGGTCCATTGTTTGGCGACGATCCCGATCGGATGGGCGCCTGGGCGGATGGGATACCGCCATGTCCACCCGTACGAACCCGTTCGCGAAGCGGGTCAACGCCCTCGATGAGGGCGATTTCGCGCTCTTGCAAGAGGCCGTCGAGACGAGAAGGTGCCGCGAGTCCGTCGGCGTCGGAGATTACGACGAGGCTGCCGACGAGTGGAGGCCCCGGCCCCCGTGCCCGAGATGCGGTTCCGGCGAGACCGTCGGCCGAGGCCGCACGGGTGCCGGCCGCAGGTTCTGGGAATGCCGCGACTGCGGTCGCAAGTACACGTCGTTGGCCGGCACGATATTCGAATCCTCGAAGAAGCCCCTGTCCGCATGGGTCCTCTTCATCCGCCTCATGTGCTACAACGTGCAGCTCGACGCTGCGGCGGAGCTCTGCGGGATGTCGCACCAGACGGCCTGGGAGTGGCGCCACCGGGTCATGAGCACGATAGACGGCTACCAGGACCGCATCGTCCTGCGGGACAAGGTCTGGATAGACGAGATGTACGTCACGGACTCCGACCTGAAGGGAGGCCCGGGCTGGAGGCCGAAGAGGGGCCTGAGCAAGGACAAGGTCTGCATAGCGGTCGCGATCGACGTCCACAAGAACGTGGTCGCCGTGCGCTGCGGCCACGGCAAGCCCTCGGCCAGGCGCATCAAGGACGCGCTGCAGGCCAGCATCGCCGAGGGCTCCGAGATCTTCCACGACATGGAGAAGTCCCACAAGTCGCTGGTGAAGGCCGTGAAGGGCGTCGACCGGCCCTACAAGGCCGACACGAAGGACCCGGAGTACCTCGAGAAGATGGCGATGGTGAACAACCTGTGCTCCTGGATCAGGCGCTACCTGCACGGCTACGTCGGCATGGACGTCAAGAACCTGCAGTCATATCTGAACTGGTACGCGTACCTGTTCAGGGTCAAGCGGGCCGAGGAGAAATGGCCCAAAGTGGAAAGGGTGCTCCGCCATTTGTTCATGGCCGACGCCACTTTCCGCAGCTCGCGCAAGCGCGGTCACGCCTACGTTGGTTGACTGTAGGGTTCCCAAATTGCGGCCTTTGTTTTGCAACGTTAATCAGCGACTATGCATGGCATATTTATATGGACATGGCTGCCTGGTAGCCGTCCGCCATGGCGTGCTCGATCAACCAGTTGGGCGAACCCTTCACGGATCCGACCAGTATTGTCTTTTCGGCAATGCCGTTGACCTCGTCGAACAGCGACGTGTCAGCAACCATGGACGGAAGTACCATAACCGTATCGCATTCAAATTCCTTCTTTTCGCCGTCCTTTGTGGTGACGACTAGACCCTTCTTGGTAATTTCGTCGAACTGCACGCCAGAGTAAATAGGAACGTCGTTCTGGGAGAACCAGGACAGGAGACGAGGCAGATACGTATCGGTCATGCCGGCACCGACGTTGTCTTCGCCGGATTCGAAGACCATGACGTCCTTACCGCGCTTCTTCATGAATAGAGCGCCTTGCAGGCCGGCGATTTCGCCGCCGATAATGGCAACGCGTTTGCCTACACCTGGCAGTGCGATGTTCGAAAGCGTGCTCAGAGCCTTTGGCCCCAGCAGCTCCAGCGGTTTCTCGGCCAGCTTCGACAGGGCAGTGACCGTAGACACGTTGCGGCCGTCGATGCCTGGAATTTCAGGAATGCTGTACGTTCCGCCCGTGGCGACGATGACAGCATCGGGGCGCTCGTGTACGACAGCGGCACGATTGGCCTTTTTCTTCACGACCTTGACGCCGAGCTTGTCGATTTGCGTCTTCAGCCAATCGTAGATGAGCAGAACGTTGTCGCCCTCGGTTCCTTTGATCATGGCTGCCAATGGAATATGGCCGCCCAAGTTGCGCTTAGGCTCGTAAAGCACTACGTCATGCCCACGCTTGGCTGCGATAACCGCAGTCTCCATACCGCCGATACCACCACCGATGACCATGACCTTCTTCTTCTCTTCAGCCGGCTCGGGCTCGGGGTAATCGCCTAAGGCCAGACTCGGATTCACACGGCAGCGACGTGCCAGATTAAGTGGCGATTCGCAAGTGCCGCAGCGGGTGCAATGGACTATGTCCTCGGGGCGTCCTTCGTACAGCTTCAGCGGGAACAGCGGATCGGCGAACAGCGGGCGAGCGAACGCGACCATATCGACGCGGTCGGCTTCCAACAAGGCTTCGGCGCTGTTTTCATCCTGCTTGCCAACGCCGATGACAGGTACGTTCACCGCACGATGGATGGCTTCTGCGGCCCTGATGAACAGGCCTTCGTCGAAGCGGTCCATGTACTGCTTCATGTTCGGGTCGGGCTCGGGGTAGTTCCAGTAGTCGGGACGATGCTGAGACGGCACCGAGACCACATCGCCGCGGCGATTCAGGCTTTCGCCTGCCACGTTGATGTAATTCAGTCCGGCCTTTTCGAAGAGCTTCGCAATTTCGACGGCCTCGTCGCTGGTCAGGCGCAGGTCCTCGTCGCAGCCGTACTCTTCGCCGTTCATGCGGACGCCGATGATGAAGTCAGGGCCGGTGGCTTCGCGAACTTCCTGAATCATCTCGCATACCAGGCGGGCACGGTTTTCGATGGAACCGCCGTACTGGTCCGTGCGCTTGTTCCAGGTGCGGCTCATGAAGCTTTGCAGATAGTAGCTGTGCGCGGTGTGGATCTCAACGCCGTCGTACCCGACCTTCGTAGCGCGGATGGCTGCGTCGACGATAGCCTGTTTGAGCGCGTTGATTTCGTCAATGGTGACTTCACGCGGCGGAGCGCCGAAGGCCGGAGGCCAGGGCATCTCTTCTTGGGTCAGCGCGGATGCGCCGCGGGGGTCGGTCCAATCAACGGGGCCCATCGGGCAGAACTGCGCGATGATAGGCGATCCTGCAGCGTGAACCTTATCGACCATGGCCTTATAGCCCGCGATGTGCTCGTCGGACCACAGCCCCACCAGGTGGTAGAAGTCCTCTCGCCACTCCTGGACAGCCTGGCCTTCCATGATGATAAGGCCGACCTTGCCTTTTGCCAGGGTTTCATAGAACGTGACCAGGCGATTGGTGCAGAAACCGTTCATGTCTGCGAATCCGCTGGATGCAGGAGCCTTGACGATGCGGTTTTTGATTTCAAGATTGCCGATTTTAATGGGCGACAGCAGCTTTTCGTACCCCATAATACCCCCTTTGAATTGTGACTACATCTGAACGGGAATGCGCTAGTGGCGAATCAGCCAGCCACCGTCAACAGGCAGCGAGATGCCGTGAATGAACGACGACTCGTCGCTAGCCAGATACAGAGCGGCATTGGCGATTTCGCAGGGCTGGCCCCAACGGCCAGCGGGACCGTGGCGGAAGCTCTCGGCGGTTGCTTCGTCGCCGAGTAGGCCGGAAACCATGCGGGTCTCGATCAGGCCAGGGCAGATGGCGTTGGCACGGATACCCTTGCCTTCGTTGGAGTACAGATCGCTGAGCGCAGCCGTGAATCCCACCACAGCATGCTTTGCGGCGGTGTAGGCAACGCTGCCGCCGCCAGCACGTAGGCCCGCTCCAGATGCGATGTTGATGACGTTGCCGCCGTTTTCGTTCTTCAGCATGACAGGGACCATGTACTTGCAGCACAGGAAGATGCCCTTGACGTCGACATCCATAATCCAGTCCCATTCTTCTACGGAGAGCTCTTCAATGGGGGTGAAGTTATCGAAGGCGCCTGCGCTATTCACCAAGACGTCGATGGTGCCGAAAGCTTCGACGATCTTGTCGGTCATTGCCTGAACGGATTCAGGATCGATGATGTTGGCCTCAACAGCGATTGCCTTGCCGCCGGCGGCTTCGATGTTGGCTACTACCGCATCGGCGCCATCTTTGTTCGCGCGGTAGTTCACGGCAACGTTTGCGCCCTCTGCGCCGAAGGCTTCCGCAATTGCCTTTCCAATACCCGAAGAAGCACCGGTCACAACAACTGTTTTGTTTTCAAACTTACCCATAGCAGACCCTTTCTCATTGAGGATTATCCGCTCTCACCTGTGATGATGCGGTATTTATACTTCAATTATGGAAAGCGAAAAGGTGTTTGGAAGCTATAAACAAGCACCGATGTCCCATATGAAACTTTTTGGATCAAATGTGCCATATTGAATACTTGAAAAGGCATTTTATGATGGGACATGTGTCATTCAACCATTCTCTGGACGAAGGGTGGTCGAAGTAACGAATATCCTTGGTCAAATTGGGTTTTCCACAGGCGTCGCATGATGTCCAATGTTTCCGATGTGAGGGCGGACTGCTCGAGCATACCGAGTCGTGCCGCGAGGTCTTCGGCGACGATATGACCCAAGAGTTCACGCTGGCGCTTCGCATGGGCTCGCAGGTGGAACCTTTCGGAATCGTCCTGGCAGATGCTTGGACTTCTGCAGTTTTGCATCGTGTGCTTCGACGCGGGCAACTCAGGATACTCAACGCCATAGGTGTAATTAGCTGTGCATGGTAGAATCACCAGTTGTAGGAACATCATCCGAAAAAGGGGGCACATCAATGAAGCTCGAAGATTTCGATTTGACCGCAGAGCAGATGGAGAAGGCGAAGGCCTGCGAGACGCCCGAGGAACTTCTGGCCCTCGCGAAGCAAGAAGGCATCGAGCTCAGCGAAGAGCAGCTCGAGGGCATCTCCGGCGGCGCCGACTGGGGCTGCAGCGGTTTCCTCAGTTCCTACGCTTATTAGGCCCAGCCAGGGAATATTCCCAAACGTTCGGGCTTGCCTCGGTCAAGCCCGCCCATGCCGTCTGGCTACCATGGTCGACGCCGACCTGCAAGCCTGGCGGTAGTTTCGGTGCGCGCGGCTGAGATTGCCATTGTCAAGAATCAGGACTAGCTCCACCATGGCCATCACGTCGGTGGCCATGGTGATGGTTGCTATTGCCCTAAACGATTCCATCATGTTTGAAAACTACTGGCGCATGTAATTCGTGCATTGACTTAACATGCGACCCGAATCGTTCTTATAATCCAAGTATCCGTCGCTTACCTGCTTCAAATTCCTCTTCCGTCAAGATTCCAGCATCCTTAAGCTTTTTCAGCTCAAGCACTTCAGCGGCCAGTGTATTTCCTGCGGGAACATCTACTGGCTGAGCTGCTGCCTCGTTTTCGTTGCATATTATAGTGAGCTGAGAAAGCGCATCTTGAGCGAGCTTGAATTGCGCCAAGTAGTAAGGGCTGTCACGTCTTACTGTTTTGGATATATAAGTCGCATACGCCGCTCCAAATTGCGCTATGGTTAGCTTAACCACGAGGAGTGAGCAAGTGTTCTTCGTGCTTCTTGTCGTGCTTCCTACGATTGCGCCGGTCGCGCCGAACAGCAGCCCTCCCACTACAGCCCTTCCAACGCCACCGCTCATTTCGGTTGCGCCATCTTCAAGCAGCTCGTATTCTAGGACGCTCTCATAGGGAAAGATCTGTATGCCATCGGACGAGGGCAAAACAACCTGTCGGTCTTTTGTATTGAATTGAATCGCGCCGCAATCAATCATGATAGAGCGTTGTCTCTCTATCTCTCGTTCTTGTGCTGTCTTTGCATCCAATTCGGCCTTATATTCATACACAAGCAATTCGACGTCAGCATCGGCGATGGTGGTTCGCAGCAATCCGCAATGGTACCTGAATGTCGGATTACCTGGAAGCGCAGCAGTAATCCTGTCATTGACGTAACTAAGAAAATCGTCTGGATTGAATCCATTGTTCAGGGCAATAGTCTTTGTATCCACGTATCCCCTCGTTTCATCGTGTATGAATTATCTAATAACCATCTTACCGCGTGGCAAATCTGTTTGTCAGCGTCGTTGGAATCGCAATGTCAAAATGGCACTTGTATGGGATGCCAGCGTTGCATCACTGATATGAAACTGGGCAGTTCATTCGATAATTGAATGGAGCCTTGGATAAATCCTATGCGAACGAGCAAGCTGTTTTGGAGGCGCGGAAGGAAGACGTGCTAGGCGCCAGTAGGTTTGCGGATACCTTAATCATGGGGGTACGTCTATGGGAGCAAGTATGTCCACGTCCGATTTTGACTGAACTGCTGCTTTTTGCTAGACTGAACCGGTCACGGGACATTCCGTGATGTCGTTTCAATCGGAGGAATCCCACATGATCTGATGAACCTACCTTTCTCGACCGTCTGCAGCTAGGCCGTGGCATTGCCATGCCCTGATGCTGCATAGGTACGCGTCGGGAGAAAGGTTCGAGATGATCATCCTCTTCGAATTCAAAACCTAAGACAACTCAATATCGGGCCGCCTGGCCGCGTCGCCGGGCGGCAATTCGTGCGCCGTCTTGCTGCGGCGCACCTGCCGGCTGCTGCCTGCGCGCGGTCGGTACCGAAGGCCCCTTCGCGCACGAGGCCGCCGACTGCAGCTTGCGCGCGGCTGGTACTGAAGGCTCCGCGTACGGAGCTGGCACTACCCGTCGCCGCCTGCGCGCGGCCGGGCCTCTGCACCTTGACAACCGAATACGACCTGCCCGCCGGCGCGTCGGCGCCTTCCGCCGTGCACGCTGGTCGTCTCCGAGAAGGTGGTGCGGCGCATCATGCGCGAGGAGGGCCTCACGCCCGTCTGGGCCGGGGGGAAGCGGGCCCCGTGGAGCTCGTACGCCGGCGAGCCCACGCCGGCGCCGCCCAACCTGGCCGCGCGCAACTTCCGCTCGGCGCTGCCGAACTTCCTGTGGGTCACCGACATCACCGAGTTCCGCATCCCGGCCGGCAAGTGCTACCTGTCGGCCGTGCGCGACTGCTTCGACTCGTCGATCTTGGCCTGGCGCGTCGGGCCCCACCCCACGGCCGACCTGGCCAACGCCTCGCTGGCGGACGCCTGCGCGCTGCTCGCCCCCGGCGAGGCGCCCGTGGTCCACTCCGACCGCGGCGGCCACTACCGCTGGCCGGGCTGGATCGCGATCTGCGAGGAGTTCGGGCTGGTCAGGAGCATGTCGGCCAAGGGCTGCAGCCCCGACAACGCGGCCATGGAGGGCTTCTTCGGCCTGCTCAAGCGCGAGTTCTTCCACGGGCGCGACTGGCGCGGCTGGAGCCTGGTCGAGTTCATGGACGCGCTCGACTGGTGGATCGTGGGGTACAATGAGGAGAGGCAGTGCTCGACGCTGGGCCACATGACGCCCGCGGAGTTCCGCCGCACGCTGGGAAGGGCCGCATAGCGGTCCAGAAAAACGTCCGCACTCCCGGGTGAACCGCACCCCAAATCTTGGACAAAGAAAAGAAAGTTCAAGATTTGGAGGTGCGGTTTCTTATGGGAAGCAACTACTCGTTCAGCCACGGCAAAGACATGAGGAGGGTCGCATCGGAACTTATAGAGCGGCATGCCGGATGGGTCACGCTTTCGAGGGGGCTTGCAATTCCCGAGACGACGGCTAAGAATTGGATTCGGAGCTACAGGGCCGTCGGATCGGAGGCGTTCATCAACATGGGCGATGTCAAGAGGACCTACGATTACGAGACGATGCTTGCTGCCGTGCTCGACCACGTCGAGGGCGGGATGACCAGGCAGGAGGTCATGTGCAAGTACAAGATCGCCAGCAAGACCTCCATCGACACGTGGGTGCGCGACTACCGTCGGGGTGGGCCCGATGCGCTGAAGCCCGCGCCGAAGGGCAGGCCGCCCGGGCCGCAAGGCACGGCCAAGCCCAAGACGCGAGAGCAGGAGCTCGACGAGGAGAACCGCAGGCTCAGGGCGGAGGTCGCCTACCTAAAAAAATTGAGGGCCCTGGAAGCGGCAAAGCGAGCACGTGGGAGAAATGCCAGGTGATCAGGGAGCTTTCAGGGGAAGGGCACAAGCTGGCTGATCTCCTGGCCGCGTCCGGCGTGCCCGCATCGACCTACCACTACAACAAGGCCAAGGGGCCGAAGGCGCCGACCAGGCCGGAGCTGTGGGAGGACGTTGCAGAGATCTTCTCGCGCACGGCCAACGGCTGCGGCCACAGGCAGATCGCGATGTGCCTGCGCGCCAAGAAGGGCGTCTGCATAGCCGACAAGACCGCGCTCAAGATCATGCACGAGATGGGCGTCAGCTGCGGCATAAGGCGCGAGACAGACTACCACAAGTACAACTCCTACAAGGGCGTCGTCGGCGAGACGTTCGAGAACCTGCTCGACCGCGACTTCTCCGCCGACGGGCCGTGGCAGAAGCTGGGGACCGACGTCACCGAGTTCAAGCAGGTTTGGGGCAAGGGCTACCTCGCGCCGGCCTACGATTTCGGCAGCAAGGAGATCGTCGCCTGGTCGATATCGGAGCATCCCGACATGATGCAGCAGAAGGAGATGCTCGCGATGCTGCTGCCCAAGGTGCCGGCGGGATCCAGCCCCATCATGCAATCGGACATGGGCTGGCAATACCAGCACGAGTTCTACTGCAATGCACTCAGGGAAGCCGGGATAATCCAGAGCATGTCGCGCAAGGGAAACTGCATAGACAACGGGGCGACGGAACAGGTGTTCGGCCACATCAAGGACGAGTTCTTCAGGGGCCAGGAGTTCCCGGACTTCGAGACGTTTAAGGCCGAGCTGGAGGAGTACATCATCCACTGGAACACGAAGAGGAGACAGGTTAAACTCAAGGGACTGACCCCGGAAGAATTCCGGAATCAGTCCCTTCGTGTGGCGTAGGGCTCCTTATTTAACACGTCCAAGAAATGGGGCGCCGTTGGCATGTTCTTGGCCTAGTAGGGGTTGTTCCAGGGGCGGTTCTGACTGTCGGGGTCGTTCACAGAGCGGCTCCAGTCCTTTTTGTTGCCTGCAAGGTAGTCATCGGTGCTGCCGTAGCCGTTATGGCCATGGCCTTTGCCAAAGTCGCCGCGAACCGCGTCGTAACGATGAACGGACCCATCAGATTTGAAGTCCGTCGAGGCGCAGTAGTCGGCTCCGTTCGGATTGTCGATGTCGTACGATGCGTAGCGCCATTCTGTATTGCTCATTTCCCTCACCTTTCTGTTGGGGCCTGCCTGTCTAACGCTGCAGCAAGATTCAGTCTCAGGGTGTTGCCGGCATATCCCTTTCGCCGAATCCTTATGTACTACATTCTGACACCAAGATCATTTGGGGCTTTGCGCAAAAGGAAGGGGCTTCGTCCCACACCGACATCTAACCCGGCAGCCGAGGCTGCAGGTCCGAGCACTTGGACATGACGAGGGCGATAAGATCGCCCGCGCTCCTAACCCGCAGCCCATCATGATGGTCGGCTCTATCTTGCCGCTCATCGACTCTATGCGCGTTTCCGGCGTCGAGCTCGACGGCTCGACCAATGTCATCCTTGCAAACGTCGTGCAGGCACTCTTTGATCTGACATTCCTGCGAGGTCTTGCCTAGGGTAGGCCTAGATGCTTCGGATTAGGGCTTTGAGCCTGCTCACAGCCTGCAGGGACTTCTTCGTGTCGAGGTCTTTTTCACCCAGATTGGCTTTGCGGTAATCAAGCACCTTCATGTGCATCGTCAGCGCCTCTTCTAGGGCTTTCTTCCGATTCTCGTCGGGCTTTTCTCCAGCTCGCTTTTCGAGAATGATTGCAATGTGGTACCTGCAGCGGGATAGGTCCTTGGCCCATTGCGTCTTCCCAGCAAAGGCGAGGTCTCTCTCGACTGCGCGCAGGATCTCGAGGGCCTCCTCGTACGAGCCCATGTCTTCGTACGCTACGGCGACGTTGGTGAGTGACAGCAGCGTTGACCGGTCTTGGTCCCCGAAGAGCGACCTCCGTATTCTGTGCGATTCTCCGCACGAGGCCAGCGCGTCGTCCAGTCGTTGCGCGGCGTCGACCGCATCGGGCAGATTTTTGGCATACGACAAGCACACTGCTCCGTAATTATTCAGCAGGCGGGCATAGGCAGCGCTGTTCCGCCCGTCAGACTTTTTGAGAACCTCGTGCTTGGCCGATTCGAGGAGGGCGAACGAATCGGCGTACAGCCTCTCAGCTTTCCTGAGCTCGCCCGCCCGCGCAGCCTCCGATGCCAGCCGGTGCTTGGAAACCCCGACCGAGCTCTCAGCGTTGGCGGCGATGTTCTGCGCCCATTCTGTTCGAGAATCCTCTTTGAGCAGAGCTTGGGCTCTCTCCAGCACCTTTTGCTCGTCCTCGAGCGCTTCCATATGCAGGGCGACGTCGCCTGTCGAGATGTACATTTCGGAGAGTGCTGCGGATCTGTTCAGCCGCAGCTTCAGCTCCTTCTCGGGGTCGTCCCCGAACTCGTCCAGGGCGTAGTCGTACAGGTCCTTGGCTTCGTCGGACATTCTCGAGCCCCTCAGGTTGCCTGCGTACTCCATGATTGCCCCGAACATGGCTTCGCGCAGCTCGTCTCGGGCTCGTTTGCTGCAGCGGGGGTAGATTGCCCTCTCGGCCCTTCCAAGCCAGCGGAGCTTCTGATTGCGCTCTTGGACGGAAAGGTCCATCTTGATGATGTGGTTCTTTCCGTCGGAGATGAGCCTTGCGATTACGAAGTCGAGGGTGTCGACGAAGTCCGATTTGGGGCCAACAGACTCTCGGAGGGTCCTCGCAACGCACTCGTGCATGAAGTGGTAGCCCAGCGACGAGAGGACAAACGACATCTCGCCGACCTTTCTAACGACCCTTGGTCTGTCCCTTCCCTGTATCCAATCCGGCAGGAACAGATCAAGGTCCGAGTCGGTCCATTCTCCCAGGAAAGCTGCGGCCATGCACGCATCCTGTTCGTTCTCGTCGAGGAGCCTCAGGTAGCGCGGTGCTATTGTGTCATGGTCAATCCCGTCGAAAAGCTCGCGCATATCGTCGGGAAGTGAGTCGAGCTCTTTCGCGTAGCTTGTGGCGAGGTCGATGTAGATAGGCACACCTCTCGAGAAATCGCAGATTGCCGCGAGCGCAGCATCATCGAGTTCTCCGTTCGCAATGCTTTTTGCCATTGCGAACGAGTCATCTTGGTCAAGCTCAACGAAGCGAAGCGGATACTGGATTACATTTTCCCAGTTCACGCGATTTCTACCCACTACCACCCAGACTGTGTTCCTTGCGCAAGTCACCTCCTTGAACCATACGGACAGGTCGCCGATTCTCCGATCTAGGAGGTATTCTGCTTGATCGACGAGGATAACGATAGGCTTGTCTTCGAGCGCGCTCCACTGTTCGATGTCCCACCTCAGGAATCTGCCGACGCGCTCCTCGATGGAGTCCTTACTAAGCTTTGGAATCATCCCTGGCGCTGAGTCACCGAGCCCCTCGAACTGTCTCGCGGCCTCTATCGCAATCCTCACAGCCTCCCGTCTTTTCTGACTGTCGTCGAAGCCGAGCTGGAACCCGTCGAGCTCAGACATGAGATTCGCCACTGCACTGTAGAGGTCGTCCATTGCGGCCTTTGCGAGCGTGTAGCAAGGGCAGAATAAGCCCTGCTTTTTCAAAGCGGCTGCGAATACGTCGGTCTGGTTCGGTCTCGCGGCCTCCTCGTGGTAGAAGTTTGCACGAACGCAGACCGTTCCCGGGTCGTTTTCTTGGACGCTGTTTGCCACCTCGTTTAAAAAATACGACTTTCCTTGGCCGCCAAAGCCATAGATAGAGATCACGACGCCTTTTGTCAGGTTGTATCTGTCCAGCGCCGGTCTCAGCATTCCCTGATAGAATGCGCCAACTTCCCTGTTGGCTTTGTCGAGGTCTCCATCGCCTGGCCTAAGAGCAGCGAGCGTCGGCGGCGTTCCTCTCCGTTTGGGGACTGGCGCGCGCTCCTTGTCTATCGCGGCGTCGAGCCACCTTGCCGTATACGTCTGGTCTTCGGTGGCTTCGGGCTCTCGAGGGGGATCCCAGCCGTCTATCAAGCCCCACCTTTCAAACGCGTAGGCGTTACCACTGTTGGGACGAGAGGAGCCTCGTCTTACCAGGAAGGTCTCGGTTGGAAAGAATCGGCCGCCTTGACCATCCGTGTATGTTACCCTGCATAGCCCGGCGCCTTTTTGACTCCCACGGGCCTCGATGGCCTCCATCACCATGCCAAGCGCCCACCGCATGTCACCTCGCACACTCGGGTCGGCGTTGGTGCACCTTTCGACGACGCACGCCAGCACGTCGTCGCCCGGCTCCTGCATCTCACCCAGGCGGGGAAGAAGATCCAGTGGCTCCCGCTTGACACTTGCCATCCCGTCCAGCACGTCGGGGCTGTACCCTTTGCGGCCCTGGGCTCGAAGCCGGCTCAGGACGTCACCAATCTCCGCGCAGTGCGGCACGAGCCCCGTGCGCGCGCGGTAAATGAGCGAGCCGAACGTGTACATGTCACAAGACGGGTTGTTGCGATACTCCCAGTCGCCGCCGTCATCACAGGCGGGGATCAACGCCGATAACATCTCGGGCGCAGCGTAATAGGCCTGGCCGAGACGGAACCTAGCCGTGGCGGGCGGGAGGGATCTTGTGCCCGCCTTGGCCGCCTGGCCCAGATCGATCAGCTTGCATTCCAACGGGCTGTTGTCGTAGCGCAACAGGATATTCTCCGGCCACGCGTCCCGGTGTGACCATCCCCGGCGATGGACCTCGCCGAAGGCTAGGGCAAGTTCCCTTGCAAGCTCAAGCGTCCAACCGCAGTCGAGGGGTGTGCCGGCGGTGCCGCTCAGGTCGCCGTTCTCTAAGACGGTGGCCAGGCTCTTCAGGTCGAAGTGCTGCATGACTATGGCTGGCTTGTTGCCGAATCGCCCCATGGCAAGCGGCAGGGGCGTGTGGCCGTTGCACCCATTGAGTTCCTTCAGGCAGCCGAACTCGCGCCTCGCGGATGCGCCGTCGCCGCTTTCGAACACCTTCACGCCGGCCACCACGGCCTCGCCCGTGTCCAACGCGACGTAGTACACGCCGAACCCGCCGGCCTTGCCGGTCTGACAGGCGTAAACGATTGGCTCCACGGCCTTCTCCGAGTCCGCATCGTCAGGTACGAACAGCTCCTTAAAGTCATAAACGTCAGCCTGGGGTAACGGTCTGTTCGCCATCGGGGCGACCGGCCTTGCAGTCGGGCCTGCGCCGCCGGCGTTGACGGCTCTGCGAAAGTGCTTCATTTACGCGTCTCCCTCCAGCACGGTACCGCCCTTATTCTACGTGAACGGTGGCGCAGTAGCGCCGTCGAGCAAGGCATTCTCACATACGCGTCGTGCTTTCAGGGCGTGTTGGCCGGCCGCGGCTCCGTTTCGGGCATAGCTGTCGAAACCATTTTGCGCAAAAGCCTGGGCGACGCGGCCTCTACTATGTTTTACCTGAGCCCTGGCCGAGCTTCCGGTGAGGGTCATATGGGCTGGCGCGGCGTCGCGCAACGAGAAAGGAAAGGAATGGAATGGACTCCGAGAAAAGACTGAAGCTTACCTATGCGGTTGCAACAGAGCGAGGTCGCCGGCAGGAAAACGAGGACTGCGCGACGGTCGGCATCAGCCCGACTTCCGGGCGCACGGAAATGCTCGCCGTATCCGACGGCATCGGCGGCGGCTTAGCGGGCGCCGAACTGAGCCGGCATGCCCTGGCCGGAGCGAAACGGGCCTTCGAGTCGGGCCTGGCGATCGAGGACGTGGTGGCGGCGGCAGAGGAGTCGGTAGCGACGTGCAGAGCCTCCCTCGACGACTGGTCGGTTATGGCGGGGCCATGCGACCCGTTCAACCTTGCGAGAATCGACGGCGCCGGCGCGACGTTGGTTGCGATGGTGCTGTCCGACAGCGGCGCGAGCCTGGCATGGCTGGGCGACAGCGTCGCCTACATCCTCCGCGATGGACGCGTTTCCCTTCTCACGCCACCGCACCGGGCTGCTGGGACTGAGCGCCTCACCAGGGCGCTCGGCTTCGGGCAGCACCCTGAGCTGGCAAGCATAGAAGTCAGAGCGGGTGACACCCTGCTGCTTTGCACTGACGGCGTATGGTCCTCGCTCAGCTGCGAGGAGACCGCGATGGTGCTGGCCAACAACCCCCTCCAGGCTGCCGCGACCGAGCTCGTGGTGCGAGGCGCAGAGAGCAGCGGCGATAACGCCACCGTGATTTTGGCAAAAGTGGCCGAGATAGGGCGCCTGGACTGATGCGGCGCCCTTGGCGGCTCGGCCGCGGCCCGGGCCTCGCCGACGGATGATGAAGCAAGCATTTTCGTATAATGCTTTGAAAGATAAAACGCAATCGAGAGGGGAGACGGAAAGATGATCGCCAGGTATGTTAAAGGGGACGCGACGAGCGCGATGAAGCACTTTACCCGGACATACGCGAACGAATATGAACAGCAAAATGACGAACGGCTGCATAGGATAGAACATAGGTGGTCGCCCTACAACTACTCGACGTGCGACGCCGAGGAAGCCACGAGGCTCTTGATTGAGAGGGTTGACACAGGAAATGCCACCTCGAGGACGGTCGTCCTACTCGATGCCACTGTGTACGCGGGTGCCCCGTGGGACGGCGAGAAGGGCCTGGGCGAACTGGATGATCTATTCTCGCTCGCGGACGAATCGCTCCATGAAGAGTTCGTCGGGGACAACGCGCTGGGCACCTTCGTGCATTGGGACGAGAAGAACGTTGACGGTGACCCTTGCCCGCACGCTCATCTCTTGGTCCTCCCTTTTGATGCGACCGGCAGGTTCCGCGTCGACGAATTCGACGACGCGGAGGAAAGGATTGAGCGGCGCCTCAGGGAAAAACTGGCCAAAAGCGGGCTCAGAACCAGATTCTACATGAAAAGCGAGAGGGTCGTAGCCGAAGCGGGCGATCCGGCAGACTACAGCGTCTTCTCTGTTTTCAGGTCTTGCTGGGCGGCCCTCCTCGATGAGGGGTACAAGCTTGTCGAACCAGACGGCGAGTATATACCGGCCATGCAGGCCATCGACGCCTGCATGCTTCCGGGCACGTTCGACGCGATGAAACCAGCCGAACGGTCAAGACTGTTCGCGACCTCCCCAGCGCGGCTGCTGGAGGTCGTGCTCCTCTCCAACGGGATGGGAAGCGAATGCATAAGCCGGTTCGCTGAGGACCCGCGCGAGGTGGCTGAATGCATCGACGGCATCATCCGCCGGAACGTCGACGACTACGCTCCAGCTTTCAAGTACGCCCTGATGTTGCGAGCTTCAAAAATCGAGTGGGTCGAGCGCATCAGGGACGTCTTTATGTGCCCCATGTCCGAGATTATCGACAAATGCTACCTGCGCGGGGGCGATCAGTTTGCGGCCCGCCTCGATGCCTTGTGTCGATCCGAGGTCCGGGAGGCGAATTCTAGAGCCAAGTCGTATAAGAGGCAGGAGGTTGTCAGGTACCTTTTATCAGCGGCTTTGCTCGGGATTCAGGGCGTGGACTTCTATGACGACCTGTTCGGGTACCCCGCCGTCGCCGCGCTTGGCCAACGAGGTGATAGCGTAGGTCTCCCCGAGGTCACGCCAGGCGGCGTCGCAGGCAGGACAGGCCGCCAACCCGAAGCGATGGCAGTGCTTACCACCGCTTTCTTTTCGCCTGCGAAAGAGCAATTCGTGGTCGACGGCCTTTCAGCTTCGCTACACCGCACGGATCGAGAGGTTATCATCGGTGCAGACTACACCTCGGATCACTTCGTACCGCGCGTTGATGTGGGCCCAGGCTTCTTGACGAGCCGCCTCCACGCTGTCGTCTACAACGACGCGCCAGAAGAAGCCACGGCGGAGGAGGCGGGCGAGTGCTGGTTCGTCCGAGACACATCCAGTTACGGCACGGCGGTGGTTCATTCACTCGATGAGCTTGAGGCCCTGTTCTCGGATGACGGCATTTGCACAGCTACGAAGCTTCTAGGATCCGGCGCAACGGTCGACGCGAACTCAAAACAAGGCGCAAGGCTCACGAGCGGGGACTTCATCGTCTTGGGGGTCTACGCCCGAGGTAACGTGAAGTTGGGCGATGGGTCTGTCCTCAGGATCGTAGGTGAAGATGGCAGCCGCCGATGGGAGGAGCTCCGACGCGTCTGTGCCGCCGTAAGATTCGATTCTGTGATGGCAAGGGATGATAGCTTGCGGAGATGAGCGATTCCGGTCCCGAAAGGAGCAGGGAGACTAGCCTCGCTTAGCCACTTGCCCAGTTGTCCCCGCCGCGCGGCCAGTTATCTGGCGATGCCATCGGGATCGCAATGCGGACGACGGTAATGCCCCCCGCACCCCTGGTCGATTGCCCCACGGCCTTTTCGCGCGTTTCTGAAAAACAGCGCCTCACGAACTCGGGCCTCCATTTCTCAGCTCGAGTTCGGGGCGCAGTTTGTTTTCCGAGAGGCACACCACTCGCCCGTCCTTTCTACAACGACCAGGGGAGGACCGCTCGCAGAAACCCGAGACCCGGCATCGGGAGACGGCCCAACGCCTTTGCTCAGATACAAATGGAACGGGCGAGGTCTTCATCAAAAGAGGGTGGACAACAGTGCAACCTCGTCGTCCTCGGGATCGCTTGCGGCGGGCGCTGTGGCAAGCCCGATGATTTCATCCCAGTTTTTGCCAAGGAACTCGATTGCGGCTTTTGCTGCGCGGTCAAAGCTGTCGGTGCTAACATCCGAGAGCCGAACGTTGTAGACCAGCTCCCCGTCCTTGGGGTCCATCCACATGCCGAACCAAGCGGGATCCTTGCTGCAGCGCTCGGCACAACCGAGGACAAAGCTGCGCCGGGCCCCGGTCGCGACACATGCGGGGGGATGGACGATGAGCTGCGGCTGCTTCCCTATGGAAAACGAGACTGAAAATAGCCTGCCTCCCGCGCGGACGATTCCGTGCGCCTCGTCCTTGCCCGCAACTCGCATGGCGACAACGCTGGAGTCGAGACACGCATTGATGTCGCTACACGTCTTTGTCTCGTCAACGATCATGACTTCTTCCTTCCCGCCGATGGGTTTGTGCTACCTGTCCTCGCACTCGTCCGAATAGACCGAATAGGCGCTTTCGCCTGAGAGGACCCGCATATAGTCTCCTGCTGACTTCTTCAGCGAAACTTGTGCCCCAATTATGGCGTTCTGAGTCCAGCTCGAAGCCTGGTGTCCGTCGAAGGTGGCCTCAAACGTGAGCGAGCCGCCTTCCGACGGGAGAGCCAGCCAGCCAGCAACGACGTACAGCCTGTTCTTGAACATGGAAAGGGCGTTAGCCTCCGCCACCCTTTCGGCTGGGACGTACAGTCCCGACTCGAGCGAAATCGTCACCATGCCATTGATGGCGCGGACCGTCATAACCGCAGGAAAGCAGGAAACTTGCGACACGTTCGCCTCCCACACGCCCTTGTCTATGCAGCTGAAACTCGTCACTGGATCGGCCCGAAGCGTTTCCTCGACAACCCCTTGAAAGCATTTCTTCCCATTCATTCGACATCCTTTCCCACGCGTTCCCGCCCAAGACCAAAGGGGGCACGCATCGCCTAAGCTCGAGCGCGACACATCGTCACGAGTCCCGTATTGCGCGGCTCGCGCTGCGGCGTCACACGAACCCGATTCGGCGGCGCGTCGACGAAACATCGAGTTCGTGAGACACTTCGCTCACAGCGCTGACGAACGCCCCGTTGTCGATTTCGAAGCTGACGGAATCCTGTCTTGCAAGAGACAGAACACATTTGTCGACCAGATTGCGCATTGTTCGCGCTTGTGCGAAGCCATCCTTCTGGCTTAGCTTATCGACGGCGGAGAGAAAGACCGGTTCGTCGACCCTGTCGTTGAAACCGCGCTGTTCTGCCATGAGCGAGAAAATGGCCCTCTGCTCCACTGCGGAGTATCCTGTCAGCTCGTACTTGATGGGGAACCGGCTTTTGAGCCCGGGGTTTTGCGAGAGCAAATCCATGGTCTCGTCCCTGTACCCGGCCAGTACCACTATGGTGTCCGATCGTCGCTCTTCAGTGAGCTGGTTGATGGCGTGAAGGGCCTCGCGAGCGTGCGACCCGGAATGTGCGTCCGCAGACGAGAGCCTATACGCCTCGTCGATAAGGAGAACGCCACCGCGTGCAGAGTCGAAGACGGAACGCACCTTGGTGGGCGTCTCGCCGACGTACTCCGAAATGAGCTGTGAAGCGTCAGCCTGGGTGAACTTCCCGGTCGAGACGCCGGCCTGCCCGTAGGCTGCCGCCATCCGTCGAGCAATCTCGGTCTTGCCCGTCCCCGGCGGGCCAAGCAACACGGTCCCAAGGCTGGAGAGAGAGCCGCGGCCGAACCTGCTCACAGCCTTCACGACCGCCGTAATCCCTTCACGAACCTCAGCCAGCCCGACGAGGCCGTCGAAGGACGACCCAATGTCTCCCGTGGGGGCCGCCGGGGCGACATCTGCCGCCGACACAGACCGTCGCAGGCGGGAGGAGTCGCCGAGCCGCGTGAGGGCATCTACGACCTGCCGCCCTTGACCCGCGAGGACACCGAGAGGGACATTCCTAAGCTCTGCCTTGTAGCCGTTGTGTTCCAGAGCCTCCTTCAGGTCATCGGCACTCGGCGTATCTGGCTTTGAGCGAGGGTCCGGCTCCTTAACCACGATCCCGAGGACAAAGCCATTCTCTGCCTGCTTCGCTTGGCCGACCTCCACGGGGAGACCGAGCGAGAGTACGAGGCCAATGCACTTTGCGACGTCAGCCCAGTCGACGTCGGCTGGGAGGCGAACCGATCCCACATAGTACGTCGCCATCGAGCTACCTCCTCTTCTGTCGTACGCCAGGCCGGACCCGTCATCCGTGCGACAAGGCCCTGTCCTGCTCCAGCGACGTACACGATACAGGAAGACGTCTCCCGCCTCTTGCGCAAAGGAGTCGGCGAGCGTCGGCTATCATCGGGGGCGCAGCAGTTCAAGCAGAATTTCACGGAGGTAGCCCATGATACCGAGCGCGACTTTCAGGGCCGATTCCTATTGGCGCGGCCCCACTCGAATGGGACCGCTTCGCAGGGCAGATGCACCAGGAGGCGGTTTCGCAAATCTATACACGGCTTTCAGCCCGGACTACGGGACAGTGGCGATCAAGGTGTTCCACCACACTGAGAGGGACGTGGCAGGATTCGCACTCGACCGCAGGGTGGCCGACTTCGAGTATACCCGCCTGTGCCAGATGAACGGTGCCGGTGGCCATGCCCCGGCACCTCTCGCAATCGGAACGGTTGGTGAAGGCGACGCGGATAGGCGCGTGGCTATTGCCATGGAGTACATCGAGGGGGTCAACATCGAGCAGGCGGTCGAGGGAGGATGGCTAACGGGCGGCAGCCGCGGCCTCCCAAATACCGGCGTTGTTGCTGACGTATGTTCCAAGGCGTGCGCTGCGTTGCTTTCGTGTTCGCCCGTTTCGAACCGTGATTTCAGCCCGCGAAGCCTCATGGTAAGGAGGGATGCGCACGCGATAAGAGACGTTGTGGTGGTTGATTTCGGGCAATCTGTCGACAGCCGATCAAGCATGGTCACGCCAGGCATGGGCAATAAGCGGCTGGCTACGCCCTGCTTCGGCGCGCCAGAGGTATTCGGAGGACCGTTTTACCACCAAAGAAACTCAAGAGCCACGGACTCTTATTCGATAGGCTGTATCGCGTATTACATGCGCACCGGTCGACCGCCATTCCGAGCCCTCATGTGCGTCGATCCCACATCACCAGAGGGGGCGGCCAGCGTCGTTGCTGCAAAACGGGCCCCTATCGCCATCGAGTTCGTCGGCGGCTCCGAGGCCGACTCCATGCTTGCCGATGTGATTCGCAGCTGCACTGACTTCTGCCCCTCTAACAGGCCTTCTATCAGTTCCCTTGAGACGGTCTTTCGGGAGATTGCGGCTGCAGGTGGAGTCGGGAGCGAGGCTGTTGCTGGCATACATCCTGACAATAAGACAAAGGACGTCACCCTGCCAGACGCATGCCGAAGAGCTGTTGTGTCGGTTGCGGTTGGCCTTGTTTGTGGTGGCGTCACAGCTCTGCTCCCGCTGGCTTTCGAGTGGGTATCAGGAACGGTCTGCCTTCTTTTCTGAGTTTCGACAGCCAGGGCTGGTCGCGGGCAAAGCGAAGAGCCAAGAATAGTCGCAGGAGGCAGGTAAACGAGCCAAGAAGTGGGCATTTCCTCGACGCGCCACTCATTTCTGTAATGAGGTCGGGAGCGTAGCCAAGAGCGTATCAAGCAGCCACGAGACAGCCAATGGGCTCAAAGAGGCTTTGCGTTCCCGCAGAGGTAGCCAGACAAGATTGAAGCCCGTATGGTAAAGGAGCAGATCCCAATGGATAGGTCGATTGTCGGTGCCGGAATGTGGGCAATCCTGATTACAACACCTCTTTTAACGCAGTCCTTTGTCAACCTCAGTCCTGAGGTCATCTTCTCGAGCGTGTGCGGCTCTTGCATCTGTGCGTTCGTATACGCAGGCTTGGAAAGCCCATGCAACAGCTGCTATGGGATAGTTTCAAGTATCTTTTTCTCACCCTTGCAGCTAACGATGGATGACTTCGTTGCTTCATTGATCGTGTGGCCAACAGTTTTCATCGTGTATCTTGCAGCTTGTGTTTGTTGTTGTGCACGCAAGCCAGGCAATGCAAGGCGCTGGTTTGCGTCGGGCTCGGCGTTAATGGCCTTGCTCATACTAGTTAGTCGAATATTGGCCGTCGTTGGTGTTGGATCGACGCCGCATTACGCCGTGCTGTCTGCTTCAGCCGTTTTGTTTTCCGCGTCGTGCTGCTTCATTGATTTCAAGATCTCAAAAGACCGCGAGCTGCTGCCATATGCAATTGTTTCAGTGGTTGCGGCAGCGGCCATTGTGGCTATCCTCTTGATGGCTTAGAACATGCTTTCCCGTAGCGCGCAAACCCTCGAAGGCCATCCGCTGCTCGGCAGCAACAAGCGGTGTCAATTGTCCGACCTTAGTGCAAGGCTCAGAGCCTGCGCCTGAACACGAACTCGTCGACGCCGTCTGCGACGGCGCTCGCAGGCCTCTTCAGTCCAAGCCTCCAGGCGGTCGGGGCGAGCGACGCACACGAATGGGGCTCCACCGTTCACCGCACGGCGAACTCCAGAAACCTGTCCTCCTCGACGTACCTCTTGTGGGTCCGGGCCGCGATGGCATGCATGAGATCGAAGTCCTTTCAAGACGACGGGATGTACGGGCTGCTGAGTGCGTGGTCGACGAGATCGTCGCTGCGCTTTTCGGCGGTCAGGAGGAGGATGTGCTCCGGCCCCGTGACCTGGATGCAGAAGAAAGACATCCCCGCGTACGTATCGAGCGGCTCCTCATCCAGGCCCAGCCCATCCTTTGCGGTTTCGCAGGGGTAGTGGTGTTGTAGGAAAAGCCCATCTCGCGGCCGATGGTCCGTCTCCCGTGTCGGTTTACGCCATCTCATTGATTTCCTGTATTGTCTTACGGGGGCCAAGCGCAGGACAAATACTCGTCGCTGCTCATGGCGTGCTCGCAGCTGCGCCCCGGGCAGCGCCCCTTCTGCCACACCGACGGGGGATCCACTGCTTCTGGCCGGGCTGGAGGGCGATATGCGAGGAGCACGGCGTGGCCCGCTCGATGTCGAAGATGGGCTGCTCGCCGGACAACGCCGCCTGCGAGGGCTTCTTAGGCAACCTGAAGAACGAGTTCTTCTACGGGCGCGACTGGCGCGGGGTGACCTACGAGGAGTTCGCCGAGATGCTCGACGCGTGGATGCGCAGGTACAGCGCCGAGAGGATAAAGTACTTCAAGGAAGGCGGCAGGACGGTGTACGATACGATAGACAACAGACGGAGGAGACTGGGGCATGGTGCCTAAGAGGTGTGAAAAACGTCCGCGCTCCCAGCTCATGGCCTCTAGTGTCGCCTCGAGTGCAGTCTCCAAGATATACCGCATATCGCATCAGGTGGCCTTCGAACGGTGGCATCGGGTTTTGTGACCGTTGATGGATACCAGCGCCGCGGATGTTGTAGGATTCATTGACGGGACTTATCTCTTCTTTTAGCGGTAATCAAAAATGCCTAAAAGTCCTTTCCAGCTCGCGCGTCTGGGGTGGTTCTTACGCCAGCAAAAGTTGCTCACACAAGCGACTCGTGACGCTTCCTTTCGGTATGCAGCCTCGCTATAATATTAGCTAGTCTATAGGGAGAAGCGTTGAGCTTTCGTAGCTGAACTCCTAATCCTTGCAGATGTGGATTAGGAGTTCTTTTAGCGGAAGGTGCGATGAATGACGCTAGAAATTGCCTGCGAATTGTGTGGGTCAAATCAGCTAACTCGGAATGCGGATGGCACTTATCAATGTGACCGTTGCGGAACGAAATACACGCTCGAAGCTGCAAGGCAGTTAATGAAGGGCGGAGCCTTCAGGAATAACAGCGCTGATTTCGTTGTTGAGGGTGGAACACTAGTCAGGTATACGGGCGCGGACTTGAATGTCGTAGTTCCGGACGGCGTGATAACGATAGGGTCGCGCGCGTTTGAGAATACTTCCATACAATCGATCGTTCTTCCAGAAGGCTTAGTTGCAATAGAGGGCGGAAGCTACAACTCTTCATCTTTTATGAGGTGCAGGTTCCTTAAGTCGGTCCGATTTCCTAAGTCTCTCGAAAAGATTGGCAAATATGCGTTCTGCCGCTGCGACGCATTGGAGCAAATAGAATTCTGCGGCGAGCCAGCAATGGCGGAATCCTTTGTCGATTGCCCTCGGCTTCGTACGGTGCGTTATGCCAGTCGGGTATTTATTGTGCCAAAGTTTCGAGAGGATCTTTCCCTTGGTTTGGGTTTGAGCTTTGACAAGGACGCCCCAGTTAAGTCGAACTATCAATTTGACGCCATATACGTTAATGGAGAAAAAAATCACCGCCTATAATCTACCGTCAGATGAGAGCGAGCTTCTGGCTCTGCAAAAGACGCTCGCACCATCAGAGGTCGCCACACAGGCTGCGATTCAAGGAGCGCTGAATGCAATCGAAGCAAGACGCCGAGCTATGATTCGAGATGGTTGGATCAGTGCAGGGCGATGCTCATATTGTGGTGGTTTTTTAATATGAGCAGAGCATTGTCAAGAGGGCAAAATGGGCCAGACCAGCCTACTGCCGGCCTGGCCCTGTATCTTCACCCGTAGCCCGCCCGCCAGGATCGCGTGTCCTTCGGACGCTCGTTTTGCGGTTTAATATTCGCCCGTGGCGCGGCGTGCGCCGGTGCATCTCGTTGCTACGGCTGGCCCCTCGTCATCGGTCTTTGGGCGCGCGTGGCGCGTTCGCGCTGCGCGAAAAAAATACGTGGGTGGGGCCAACGGCTCCGAGCGCGGGCGGAACGGGGTCGGACGCCATTGTCTCAGGCGGGTCGCGCTACTCGGCCTCCACCATGCAGCCCACGGCCCAGATCCAGCACGCGAGCTCGCGCGCCGTCGCGCAGTTCGCGACGACCGGCTTCTTTCCCGCTGCGGACAGCGCGGCGCGCCTGTCCACGAGCCTGCGCACCCCCTTCGCCGCGTGCCTGGCAACCTCGGGAGGGACCTCGCAGCCGGCCGCAGGCCTCTTCGGGCTCCTCGTCGCGCTCGCGTAGTGCCAGGCCTGTGTTTTGTCAACCCCGAGTTTCGTCATTGGGCACGACCTGTTTTAGGTCGCGGTCACGAACTTTTTTCGGGTTTCGCCATGGAAAGGCCCTGCTAACCCTCCTTCACGTTTCCTAGCATGAGCGATTCCTCGACTCTCCTGCTCTTGCCGCCGAACTCCACGAGCCTGCCGTGGTGCACGATCCTGTCGACGGCGGCCGCCGCAAGCTTCTCGTCAGCCAAGACGGTTCCCCACTTGCTGAACTCGATGTTCGTGGTCAGGATCAGGCTCCTGGACTCGTAGCTGCTCGATATCACCTGGAACAGCAGCCTCGCCCCGTCCGAGTCAAGCGGAATGTAACCGAACTCGTCAAGTATCAAGAGGTCGGCCTTGGCCAGATCGGAGTACATCGTGTCGAGGCCGCCCGAGTCCCTGGCCCTCTGGAGCTGCAGGACGAGCTGCGCGCACGGCAGATAGCGCACCGTGAGCCCGCGCTCGACGCACCTCATGCCGAGCGCCACCGCCAGATGCGTCTTCCCCCGCCCGGTCTGGCCGTGGAAGACGTAGTCCTGCGCCT
Source organism: Slackia heliotrinireducens DSM 20476 (assembly GCF_000023885.1). NCBI lineage: Bacteria > Bacillati > Actinomycetota > Coriobacteriia > Eggerthellales > Eggerthellaceae > Slackia > Slackia heliotrinireducens. Next base: position 410,155 of record NC_013165.1, read on the forward strand.
TTTCCACCCAGTCTAGCGACAGCATGTCCTCGACCGTGTGCCCGTCGGGCATCCTGACGTCGGCGAAGTCGAAGTCCGCGACCGACTTGACGGCCGGGAACGCGGCCTTGCGCAGCAGGCGCGCCTTGCGGTTGCGCCCGCGGACCGCTATCTCGTGGGCCAACATGCCGGCGACCGCGTCGAGCTGCCGCGGCGTCGCCGATTCCAGGAACCAGCCGACCGTGTCGTTGGAGATGCAAAGCTTCCTGGCGTCGGCCCTGATGGCGTCGCCGATGGCGTCCCTCTCACATCTGCTGATCATGGGAACCGCCCCCGATCGCGGCGAAAGCCGCGTCGTAGTCGGACATGTCGACGGGGTCGGCGTAGTCCACGACTCCGCGGCCGTTGCAGATGCCGGCGGCGAGCACGGTCACCGAGGCCCTATCGGGCGCACCGCCCAGCTCGACGATGCGGGCGGCGGCCTCGACGGCCGGCCCGTAGCCGCTCTCGGCGGTCACGTCCCGCAGCACCCGCAGGAACTCCTTGCGCGGCTCGGAGTCGAGGGAATCGGCCCATTCCCGCAGGTCGTCGGGCATCGACGCCCTGACGCGGCTGTTCGGCCAGCCGTTCGGCTTGCGGCACAGCAGCGGCAGCTGGCTCGCCGGTTCGACCGACTCGGTGGGGCGGTCGCCGTAGGCGCGCGCGTGCGTCGCTACGCGCGCGCCGTCGGAATCGTATATCTCGACGTCGAAGGCGCACCTGCCCACGATGAGCTCGCGCCCGCCGAACTCGGGCGCGCTCGAGTAGCGGTGGCGCCCGTCGAGCACGACGTTGCCGTACTTGTCGGCCTTCATCCTCTGCCAGCTCACCGCCTTGAACGGCGCGTCGGGCAGCGGCAGCAGCGCGAAGCGGTCCTCCATGAACAGCTGGGATTCCGGCTCGCCCTTGACGCAGTGCTCCTTGTCCGCGAGCTCCGTGCACTTGTCCAGCAGCCGCGCGTTGTAGGACCGGATGTTGTCGAAGTGCGGCAGCGGGACGAACAGCCGGCGGCGCAGCGCGCCCACCTTGTTCTCGACGCCGCCCTTCTCGTTTCCCGCGTCCGCGTTGCAGAACACGTACTCGAAGCCGAAGTGGGCGGCGAACGCGGCGAACAGCTTCGAGGTCCTGATGACGCCGCACATCTTGCGCCCGACGCCGGTGGCGTTGTCGAAGATGATGCGCCTGGGAACACCGCCGATGTAGGAGAACACGGCCATCAGGCCCTCGCACGCGCACTCGGCGTTCTCGCCGGGGAAAACCTGCGCCAGCCCCATGTTGGAGAACGGGAAGTCGCAGACCAGGTGGTGCAGACGGGTCCGCACGCCGACCACGTAGAAATCGGCCTGGCCGAAGTCGACCTGCATGTCGGCGGGAAGCCCGACCTGGTCGAGGAACCCGTCGCCTTCGCCTTTGTGCGCGTCCTTCCAATCCTTGACGTATCGCCTGACGGTGCTGTACGACATCGTCGCTCCCTCCTCCTCGACGAGCCGTTCCCAGACGCGCTGGGCGGTGTGGCGCTGCTTGTGCCAAACGCCACGGTCGGCCTCGAGCCACGAGTCGACGATCGACGAGTACTCGTCCATCACCGACGGCCCCTTCGCCCTCACGGGCATCTTCGGGGAGAGATCCTGCGGCTTGAGGTACTTGCGCACGGTCGGCTCCGAAACGCCCGTCGCCCTCGATATTCCCGCTATGGATTCACCCTCCCTTCGCATCCTTCGTATATCCTGAACTTTGGACATGCTGATCATTCCTCTCCGCCTCCTTTGGTCGATTACCGAAGCAACGACAAAGGTAGGCCAACGGTCTGGTTGGCATGTCTTTCCTTGTGGCGAAACCCGAAACTTTTTCTTGACCGCAACCGAAACGGCGCCGTGACCGAACCCGCAACTATGAGGCTAACTTAAACACCAGGCCGCCTCGACGAGCAGCCTCCGCAGGTGCCTGTTGCCGGACTTCGTTATCCCGCCCTGGCGCCTGGCGTCGGCGCTGGACGCCTCCGAGGGGACGAGACCCAGCCACGACGCGAAAGCCGACGCGCTGCGGAATGATAAAGTCAATATAGTTTTCGACGATCACGCTACCGCTTCGCCGACATCCGCGCGACCGAACAACCGTCGGTCGCGCTACCGTACTTTCGCCGTTTCCGATCAGTCCTCCCTCCTCTTGTCGGCGGGCAGGTCCTTGAGCCTGTACGACCTCCCCGTTATCTTTATCAGCGTGCAGTGGTGGCAGACCCTGTCCGCTATGGCGCTCGCGGCCACGTCGTCGCCGAACACGTTCGCCCAGCCGCCGATGCCGACGTTGGTGGTGATGATGGTCGAGCGCTGCTCGTAGCGCGTCGACACCAGCTGGAACATGAGGTCCGCGCCGTGCTCGTCGATGTCGAGGTAGCCCAGCTCGTCGATGATCAGCAGCTTGGAGTGCGCGTAGTACTTCAGCCTGTTCTTGAGTATCCCGCGCGAGGACGCGTCCTTCAGGTCCTCGACGAGCTTCGCGCAGTCGACGAAGCGCACCTCGCGGCCGGCCCTCACCGCCTCGATGCCGATGGCTATCGCGAGGTGGGTCTTGCCAACGCCCGGGCTGCCCACGAACAGGGCGTTCTCCGCCCGGTCGACGAACCTGAGCGTCGCGAGCTCCTCCACCTTGGCCCTGGGCACGCTCGGCTGGAACGACCAGTCGAAGTCCGAGAGCGTCTTGACGTAGGGAAAGCCCGACGAGCGCACCCGCTGGCGCATCACCCTCTCGCGCCTGGCGGCCACCTCGGACTCCGTCATCTCGGCCAGGGCCTGCGCGAAGTCGCGCTCCCCGTCGCCCACCATGCGCACGTAGTCGGGCATGGCCGCGCACATCCGGTCGAGCCTGAGCTCGGAGAGGTTGGACTGCGCCCGCAGGTAGGGGCTCGACTCGTCCAGCGCCGCCACGTCACTCGCCCCCCAGCCGGTCGAGGAGCTCGAGGTTCGCGCGGGCCGCCTCGCGTATGTCGGAATCGCCGAACCAGGCCTTGCCCGACATCGCCTCGACGTAGTGGTCCTCGGCGTAGACGATGGGGCCGGCGGCGGCCGAGGCGTCGTGCACCGCCACCTCCTCGCCGTCGAGCGTCACGCGCACCTGGCCGGACGGCATGGCGAGGACGCTGACCTTCTTGCCGATGCAGGCGCGCGGGACCGACCATTGGCGCCCCGCGGCGCGCACGAGCATGGTCGCCGGGACGGTCTGGACGCTCACGTCCCCGACCATCTCCTGCAGCAGGCGCAGGTTTCCGACGGGGCGCAGGTGCTCCTTCTCCCTCATGAACAGCACCGCCGGCGGCAGCCCCGTCGTGTCGTTGGGCTCGGCGTTGCTGCGCGCCTCGATGCGGGCGATGGCGTCGATCAGACCCCGCTCGCCCTCGAAGTCGCGGTCGTAGGCGAGCAGCCTGTTCACAAACCTGTTCGAGCTCTCGTCCTTGCCCTTGGTCTGGGGCGTCGACGCGCGGCAGAGCTTCAGCTCGAAGCTGGCCTCGCGCGCGAACCGCCACGCGCGCTCGGACTTGACGCGCCTGCCGCCCGCGAACGTGACGAGCGCGCCCATGTTGTCGGTTATGGCCTCGTCGGGTATCCCGCCGAAGCGCACGAACGTGGCCAGCAGGCATGCGAGCAGGTCGTCCTCCGTGCGCGTCCTCGAGTAGATGAAGCGGTGGGCCCGCGAGTAGGCCAGCACGGCGCTGAAGACGTTGAACTCGAAGACCTCGCCGTTGACGTCGACCATCCGCAGGCCCTCCTTCCAGTCGAACTGCAGCTGGCGCCCCGGCGGCGTCTCGAAGCGCGGGTGCGCGTCCGGCTCGGCCTCCGAGGCGCACTCGATGCCGTGCTTGCGGCAGTACTTGGTGAACGACCCGTACTTGGGCAGCCCCGCCTCGGGATGGCGGTCGAGCAGGAACTCGTGGATCGCCTTCTTGGTGACGCCCGGCAGGGCCGCCTTGCGCTCTATCACGTCCCTGAACTCGTCGAACGCGCTCGCCTTGTCGCGCCTGCGGTCCTCGACCTCCTCTCCCTGGTTCCAGTACTTCGCCACGGTCTGCCTGTGCAGCCCGTATTTCTCTCCTATCCGGGTGAAGTTGGGCTTGATGCCGAGCTGCCTGTACATGTTCAGCTCCCCCATGATGTTCCTTTCCAATCGCGCTCCCTCCGACGTTTGACAGTTCGGAGTCAAGCATATTGCCGGTAGCCCGATTGGCGAAAGAACGGTAGCGTCGCCGCCGAAACTCCAGTAGCGCGATCGACGCGGCGCGGTAGCCTAACTGTCGATTTTCATGGTAGCGGTATCACGGAACCTCGAGAAGCCGTCGACCTCGCACGCGAAGGCGAAGGCCGTCACGACCTCGACGCCCTTGAACAGCCTGAGCGCGTCGACCTCGGGCTTCCACCGCGGCCCGGACGCGTGTGCCGCGACCTTCGCCGCCAGCGCGCGCTTCTCGTCGATGGCCCGCCTGCAGCGGTCGACGTAGTAGTCGAGGGCCTCCTGCGCGGCCGGCTCCGCCAGCCTTATCGACTCGATCCAGGCCCAGTGCGCCTTCGTCCACGCCTTCTTCCGCTGCCCCCTCTCGTTGACCTCGTCGTAGACGTAGCCGTAGCGCAGGAGCATCTTCGAGAGGCGCTGCTTGCACGCGGCGACGTCCTCGCGCGCGTCCTCCAGGGCGCGGGAGATGTCGCGGCAGGCCTCGCACTCGGGGTCGGGGACGTGCACCTCCGTCACGGTGCCGAGGGCGAGCTGCCTCGCGAGGAAGGCGGCGTCGCGCCTGTCGGTCTTCTTGCGCCTGTCGGCCGCCGGCTTGTCCATCTTGGACACGGCGCCGATCACGCAGTCGACGCCGAGCGCCTCGAGCTCCCGCTGCAGGTGGAACCCGGTCACGCCGGACTCGTAGACCGCCTTGGGGGCCTCGAAGGAGGCGATCCATGCGGCCACCTCCGAGGGGGCGTACGCGAAAGAGCGCCGCGCGACCTCCCCTGTGAACGGGTTGAAGGCGCACGCCTTGATCGATCTGGCGTGCACGTCTAGTCCGATGGAGGTAACATGTGCCATGGTGGGCCCCTTCCATGTCTGTGGCAACCTGGCCGGTCGCCGGTTTCTACGACGAGACCATTATCGGCCCCGACCCACGAACGCCAAAGACGACATGCAGAAGGGGCTCACCTAATGCTCTGCTCATATCGTCTTGAGAAGAAGCTTTTCCGGGGAATGGTGTGTAAATCATGCGGTTTGCCTAAAGCCTATTAGCAGCGTAAACACATAGAGCACGAGGCTCTCATTGGAACACCATGTCGTGCGGTACAACGAGAACAGTCTTACAAATTATCATTGATCGTGTCGTAAATGTTGGTGCAAGAGGGTGAGCGACCCAAGGCCCGCTTGAGCAACGAACGGCCACTGCCTAGAATCTGAGATGACTGCAAATCGGATTCTAGCAAAAGGCAGCGGCTGCAATGGACAGCATAGCAGACGCGGTGCTCGAGGCAGCGGCGACGACACCTCGGTTCGAGGACGGGTTCGCGAACGTGCGGAAGCTGCCCCTGCAACTCGCTGAGGGCATCGCTAACGTGGCCATGGGTGCAAGGGCTGGCCAGCTTTGCGAGACGACGGCCAGCAGGCGCAACGGCTACCGCGAGCACAGGATCGCAATCTGCGTCGGCACGCTGGCGCATCGCGTCCCGAAGCTGCGCACGGGGGAACTTTTTCCCGGACGACGTGCTCGAGCGATACCAGTGGGTCGACCGCGCGGCCGTGGCGGAATTGTGCGTGACCGGCACAAGCACGCGCAAGGTGCATAAGGTGGAGCGGGTCACGAGCATCGAGTGGATCTCGAAGGATTGGGCGAGCGCGGTTTGTGAGCACCTGGACTCCGAGGCGGGGAAACTCGCGGGGTGTACCCTCGCCGGTCGACGCATGCCGTACCTGTGGGTGGGCACGACCTATGCGAGGGGCAGGTGCGAACAGAGCGTGGCCTCCAAAGTCGCTGTGACTGCCATCGGCTGCAACGAGGACGGCTGGTGTCACGTGCCTGGGGTCGTCGTAGGGGTCGAGAGCCACGGATAGTAGCTATTCTTCATGCGCAAGGTCAAGCCTCGCGTCGTCCGGGCAGCGGCTCTCAAGCACGCCGATTGTAGGGCGGCTATTGCGGTGTTTTTGCTATATAATTCCACGCACCGCTGCCACATCGTTCCACGATGAGCTGACGCATCCAAGCGCGCAGAGTTATCCTCGGAGCCGTCGGAGCCCGCCACGGGCCGCGAGAGCTCGCCTGCGCGCTTGCGCGCCGTCGCCTCGTCCTCGGAATACCAGCGCATCCGGTACTCGTAGACGCCCATGAGACCCGCCGCGACCTCGGCCATGTCCTGCGCCTTCTCGGCGCTCGTGTCTGTCACGATCGAGTCGTCGTACTGGACGGTGACGACGCCCTCGTCAGGCAGCGGCTCGCCGAAGCCGCGAGCGCACCACAGCAACGCGTGGCTGATTGTCGCGAGCGATCGCGTGAGGGCGTTCTCGTGCTTGCGGATGTTGCGCATGAGCGCCGAGTTGTCGCTTGAGACCTCGGTTGCTGTTTTCACATATCCGGACGAGTCGAAATCGTAGTACGTCAACCCGAAGCCGCAGAGATCGCCGAGCATCTGGAGGGCGATGCGGAAGGTCTCGGCCTGCGAGCTTGTGCGCAACGCCGGCGCGAACTCCTGCACCACGTCCTCGGTCGACATGACCTTGCGGAAGATCGTGCAATCGCCCTTGCCGAACGGGATGGGAGTGTTCTTGCCGTTGTTCTTGTCATGGTCGAACATCACGTCGCTGAGAAAGATTCTCATCTTGCCCGCGCTGACCTCGTTGACCAAGGCGTCGAAAGCCAGGTCGACGCTCTGCACCGCGTCTATGGCATCCGCAAAGACGCTTTGGCCATACGGTGACGCCTCCACGCGCGTGTTCGGGATTGCAGGCTTGATTATGGCGAAGGTGGGGAAGGGGCTTCCCGTATCATAGTCGGAGATGACGCCCTCGGGCTCCATCAGGTTGCCGTCCTCGTCGAAAGAGGCCGTGATGACGTGGTAGCTCTTGCCCTCGTCCAGGCGCATGCTCGTTCCGATGTCGTTTACGATGATTTCGCCCTCGCCGTTTTCCATGGTGAAGGGTTCGGAAGGTTCGGAATGCGAAGGTGCCGCATGCTCGCCGATGACGTGCATCTGTAGCTGGTCCACGGGCTTGCCCTTGTAGTAGGCCCTCGTGACGAAAGCGCACTCGGTCACGCCCTCCGCATCCCATGTGAGGGGAACCACCATGCGCGCGTCAAAATGCCGGATCTTGATTTTCCGCCTTCCGATGTCGAAGAAGAGCGCGAAAGCCCCGGTTCCCAGGCCGAATGCCCGCGCGATGTTAGCCTGCGCCTGTCCCATGAAGCCCGTGTTGGAGAAAAATCCGTCCAGCCAATCCGTGCAAGCCTGGTCCTCGCAAACCACCCGTGTCTGCTCGTTGAGAAGGAGAGATCCCCACTCCCTGCACACCCGCATCGCAGGCTTGATGGAACGTCGATGCACCTGATAGACCCGCCCGAAACTGTCTACGTCGTGATAGTTGTAGAAATCCCCGGTGGCGCTCATCCACTCATCCCATTCGAGAATGTGAGGCTCCATGTCCTCCAGGGGAAGCCGATACCCAAGCTCCTTCAGATACTCCCGCACATGCGAGGGCACCCACCCGTCATATTCGATACCGTTCATGTTCAAGCGTCTACCTCCGATATCCGAGTTTGTTTGATTACCGAAGTATCCAGCTAGGTCACAAGGACGGATTGAGCGCAGTATATAGAGTTAACGTGCGTCTTATGCGATAATCGATAATACAGCGGTAATTCCGCTGCGTTGTTCGTGAAGGGGAAAGTGAATATTCATGCCTAATTACCATGGCTATATCGACGACTTTGGCGGTATCCATATTTCCGGTGGATATGAAGGCGGTGATATCGAAACCAATCCCTATATCATTCTTTTGCATGAAGGGGCAAGTGATAGAGAAATTCAGCTTACGTACGAACGTGACCTCAAACAAGCCGAACAAGCAAATGAGACTACCATAAAAAGCAATAGCATTAATGGCGCCACTGACGAGCTCTCGCTGCTACAAGCTAAAAGAAAATCCCTACAGTCAACCAACGTAGGCGTGACCGCGCTTGCGCGAGCTGCGGAAAGTGGCGTCGGCCATGAACAAATGGCGGAGCACCCTTTCCACTTTGGGCCATTTCTCCTCGGCCCGCTTGACCCTGAACAGGTACGCGTACCAGTTCAGATATGACTGCAGGTTCTTGACGTCCATGCCGACGTAGCCGTGCAGGTAGCGCCTGATCCAGGAGCACAGGTTGTTCACCATCGCCATCTTCTCGAGGTACTCCGGGTCCTTCGTGTCGGCCTTGTAGGGCCGGTCGACGCCCTTCACGGCCTTCACCAGCGACTTGTGGGACTTCTCCATGTCGTGGAAGATCTCGGAGCCCTCGGCGATGCTGGCCTGCAGCGCGTCCTTGATGCGCCTGGCCGAGGGCTTGCCGTGGCCGCAGCGCACGGCGACCACGTTCTTGTGGACGTCGATCGCGACCGCTATGCAGACCTTGTCCTTGCTCAGGCCCCTCTTCGGCCTCCAGCCCGGGCCTCCCTTCAGGTCGGAGTCCGTGACGTACATCTCGTCTATCCAGACCTTGTCCCGCAGGACGATGCGGTCCTGGTAGCCGTCTATCGTGCTCATGACCCGGTGGCGCCACTCCCAGGCCGTCTGGTGCGACATCCCGCAGAGCTCCGCCGCAGCGTCGAGCTGCACGTTGTAGCACATGAGGCGGATGAAGAGGACCCATGCGGACAGGGGCTTCTTCGAGGATTCGAATATCGTGCCGGCCAACGACGTGTACTTGCGACCGCAGTCGCGGCATTCCCAGAACCTGCGGCCGGCACCCGTGCGGCCTCGGCCGACGGTCTCGCCGGAACCGCATCTCGGGCACGGGGGCCGGGGCCTCCACTCGTCGGCAGCCTCGTCGTAATCTCCGACGCCGACGGACTCGCGGCACCTTCTCGTCTCGACGGCCTCTTGCAAGAGCGCGAAATCGCCCTCATCGAGGGCGTTGACCCGCTTCGCGAACGGGTTCGTACGGGTGGACATGGCGGTATCCCATCCGCCCAGGCGCCCATCCGATCGGGATCGTCGCCAAACAATGGACCGGATGGGCACCTGGGCTGATCATTGTTTGGCTCCGCCATTATAGCCTTTTGCACAGCACGGCGGCCGACTGCTCGGGAGTGCCTAGCATGCCTACGTTGGTTGACTGTAGGAAAAGAAAAAACGCTTCAGCCATTACTTCCGCGCAAAACAAAATCAACCGAATAAAAGATGAATACCAGGAATACATGAAAGAGAAAGCTAAGTACGTTCCGCGTTCGGTTGAACAAAAATACGACTACAGCACGTTTCGTTTGTGGGGTGGCTTAATTGGCGCCGCTATTCTTTTGTGCTTGGGTTTTTGGGGATATGACTGGAGCGGCCCGTCTAACTTCTTTACGGGCATTGCCGGCATCATCTTCCTTCCCATTATGGGTGCTGTGCCAGGAATAATAATTGGGGCAATCGTGTGCGCGGTTTTGAAGGCAAGTGCGAAAGAAAAGTATGATGCTAAGCGCAATGCATAGGTACTCATTTAAGCTTTGAATGAGAAGCGTATCTTCGTGTGCGTCATTTTACCCGCGCAAGACATCATCCATAACTGCGTATCTGACCGCATCGATGCTGTGGTCGTTTCCATCCGGGATCTCGTCTACCCACGTCCCATCGGACTCGCGCAGGTATTCCTTCAACGTGAATTCCTCGTAGGTCTCAGGGGGCGGAGTTTTTATCTGGCAGACGGGGTCCATACTTTACTGCTGCTTAGTAGGCGGCGTTCCGTCGGGCGTTGCTAGAACCACCGGTGTGCACCGGTGGTTATCGGCGAATTATGGATGGCATATCTACATGCTGTGAGAATCAAGCTTCGATTGCGAGATGGTATTCGCGCCGACGTTTTCCGTGTCTATGTCGACAATTATCAGTGAGCAATTATCGCTGGATTCAAGTTGGTATAGCCTTTCTAGGATACAAGAGCAACCATCCCCTGGATGGCGTGAACTCATTGCCAGCTGCTTCAGGCGTTCGTTTCCCAAGGTGCCCCATACGCCATCTGAACAGAGCAAATACCGTAGTTTCCCAGCTCGAAGAACTTGGGTATAGAAGTGGGCGTTAGGGTTTTCGGTTGGCCCGATGGCCTGCGTAATCCCGGGGGAATTATCGTCGATACGGTCATCAATGGTCATTTGACCCATGGAATTGCCCCAGATGCAGTAGATTCGACAATCGCCAACATTGATAAAGCTGACTTCGTTGTCACGGAAAGTCAACATGGCAAAAGCAGCACCCATTCGGGGGGTGCCCCGCGCCTCTCCAGAGTGTGCAATCTTCCTCGACAGGCCCTTAAGCATCTCAGTTGCCTCGCCGTCGCTTGGGGGTATGTGGTGCGTCGAAAGGAATGTAGCGCAAAGTGCCGCTGCGTTTTTTCCTCCCTTATAACCGCCCATTCCGTCGATGACAGCAAAGGATACTGCCTCTTGGCTGGTTTTTCCGTTCCATTCGGCATGGGATTCGCTGCCCAAACAAATCGAGCCTGGGAGAATAATCGCATCTTGATTTTCTTCTCTGGCTGGGCCGACGTCTGTAAAGCCGGCGGCCTCGATGCGAATTTCTGTATGGTCGCTCATGATGGCTCACTCCGCCCGCAAAACAACGACCGCTCGATTGCCAAGATGTATCTCAAGAGGAAGCCTTCCAGTGAACATTTCATTTGGCATCAAGGGCTCTCCGTCGTCACCAATCCATGTGCCGTTGGTTGACCCAAGGTCGATTACCGTCACGCATGTTCCTTGGGGGTCGAACCGTAGAGTGCAATGCCTTCTCGATACACCGTCGCAATGACTCAATGAATTTGCTACCTTCTCGTTATGCGATTCTCGTCCTATCACGGTTTCCTCGGATGTTGGAAGAAGGATGCTTGAGCCGTCTGGCATTAACGCTAAGACCCTGTCGCCAATAAGGATGGTTTGACCGCACTGGTCGCATTCTTCGCCAGCGATACCTGTATAACCGCAATTTGGGCAAGTTGCGAAATTACGATTATCAGTTTTATCGTGCCCCGCTTCATTTGTGCGCTCTTGCTCCGACGGCGTATCCAGAGGTTTTGAAACTGGAATCGCCGTTAGCAAGACTGGGCAGTAATCTGTTCCTGCTTTATGCCGTTTGCCACACAACGGGCAGGTCATCATTTCTTCCAAGATACCTCACCAAACACTATTCCTCTACTTTGCAGCTCTTCTTCTAACGCCTCCATCCCATGGGGGAATGGCAGGCCCACCATGGTGACGTCGCCATCATTGATGTTAACTTGAATACTGTTCACGACGTTCGTCGTCGAAGCATTCGTAAGCAACTCGTATCCTCGATCTGAACAAATGGCGTATTGCTGGTTTTCCGAAGCAATTAATGGCCTTTGTGAAGGGAGGTCGGATATGTATGGACCACATATTGCCAAATCGATAGACGAAATGAGTGTTGCGTGATTCGCTAATAGATCTTCCCGTGGGATTCCGGAGAACATAACAACCCTCATGCCGGGCAGCTTTTCGGTAACTAACGACAGGACCTGCTCAAGGGAGCTCGCTTGCTCGGTTGGTTCTCCGCCCGTTACAACAATGCCGTCGAGATTTTCTTCGCGTATGGTTTTAATTATCAAATCGGAAAGCCACTGCTCATCTGCGGACGTCCCTCCTTGCTTATCCCAGGTGTCTTTCGAAATACAACCTGGGCATGCGATACTGCATCCCTGCACCCATAAACCGAGATATCGGCCAGGCCCTAAAGATGTAATGGGAAATGCTATACGGGATATCTGAATGCTCATAGCTCCTCTATTAAGACGTCGGGACGGCCAAGTCTGTCTTCGTTGAATGCGGTAATGATTAGAGAGGATCCAGCTGGATAATTAAACAGTATTCGCCCTAAAGGATTGGTTAACCGGGTTTCTAATTCTGTCGTTATGCCTCTGCCTCCATTCCGAAGAACACTGCGCGTAGTGACCGAAGCAACTAGCTCCTCGAAGGCCTCTTTAGAAATGTTCACTTCAATTCCGACACGAATGCGAATATTGGAAAGAATAGTCTCGATGAATCTAACCGCAAGATTGACAGCTTCGTCTCCATGTATTGGGTTAAAGATAACGATATTGTCCCCTAACCGGCCGAGCAGCTCTGGTCTATTCAGCGTTTCTGTAAAATGCGACTTTACTGCATCCATTATTGCCCGCTCGTAACGCGAGGTTTGTTCGGGGTCGGACATATCCAAGTCGAGGAGATTGCCCGCTGCGGCAACTCCTTGATTGGATGTAAATATTATCAATGTATCTGTGAAATCGACAGTTCTGCCGCCGCCATCGGTCAGTCGACCATCTGAGAGAATTTGCAGGAACAAATCGTACACTTGGCTTCCTGCCTTGTCCATCTCGTCAAAGAGGATGATCGAATGGGGTCTTTGCATAACGGCATTGGTCAGCTCTCCTCCTGCGCCGAAACCAACATAACTAGGAGGTGCGCCAATTAATCGAATCTTTGCGTGGTCATCCTGGAACTCAGACATGTCAAAACGTATCAGTGCACGCTCATCGGCAAAGACGAGTTCGGTAATCGCTTTTGCCATTTCTGTTTTTCCGACACCGGTTGGGCCAGCGAAGTAGAGTACACCGCGAGGTGCAGAAGATGCTTTCTTCTGATGTGCTCCGGTAAGCCCCAAAGCGGATCTTTTCAATATGTCAAGCACGCGGGATACGGCCTGATCTTGGCCGTACACACGTTGCCTGAGAGTTGCTTCGCCATTCATAAGCTGCTCGCGAAGCCGGTTGTTCTGCCATGGGTTCTCAGAAAGCCCTTGGCGGTACATACGCACTGCGTTCTCTATCTCGGATGATAAAGAACTGGATTCGCCAGCTAATTGGATTGACTCAAACATGCCTCGACTCGAAAGACCTTCTGTCGCATCCGCAAATCGCCTCGCTACGCTGTCCTTTTCACCCTCGTCGATACGGTCTTCTAGGAGCAATTGCGCCATACGGTATCGCATGTCGTAGCTGGGATTCGATATTGGGATTCGCCTGATGCCGTCTCCGTGGGTTAGCCACGTCGGAAGGTCATCGAGTTTGTCTACAAGCCAGATGATCGGATGTCGCTGGGATCTCGACCCGGAGTCTCCGGATAGCCTGAGTAGCTTATTATCTAAAAGGACGTGGGCGTTTGCAATTTGAAGGCACGTGAGCATGAGTTCATGAAGAATGTTGTTCGAGGCCTGATCAATGTCGGATGTCTGAGAAGCATAATCAACGAGCAGGCTCATCGGGATGGAGTCGCTCGTGGCAACGGCTCTTGCGACGAGTTCCAATCCTGGCCAACCCATACCTTGTGTGTTCTGCGGGAATCTTGACTCAAGTCTGTTCTTGGGAGGGCGCACAAGATTGCGAAGAACGTTCGACGGAACCGTTTCTTCCAGCTTTTTCGTAACCTGGTCATCCTTTAGATCTTCTGTCATACGAGCAATGGATAAGCCGTTGAGCGTGTCGAAAGTGAGTAAGCATTTGAAGCCGGAGGCTTGGAGAATTTGCCAAATGGCGTTGACTGTTGTGTCGGGGCGTAACTCCTCGGATATCTGGATCGGATGAATGTCGTGCACAGCTCCGTATAGCACCGTTACCGCCGAGATGGGCAGGGAAGCATAAAGTGTTCTAATCCAGAGAGGGGTGTTTTTGTTGTCTGCATCAAGCCATGACGCTTCTTCTTCGAATCCTGCATTCAAAGAAATGGAAGTTGGGCTATCGATCATGGTGGGGCTCTCGTTCAGTATCTGCTCGTCTGATCTGCGTTGACAGCTGCCGTTCATCACATCATCCTTTCACGAGTGTGCCCGGCCTTTTGTGCTCGTGTGTTGTTTTGACCAACCCGTCTTTTGGAGAGGAGCGAGGTCGGGCATTCGCCAGGCATCCTCTCTGACACAAGGTCCATTTCTATACCATGGTTTTCCAATTTGTCAGCTAGAGAATGCACCATTGGGCATGTGTCTTGCTCTGCTCGGGTGTCTTGGTCGGGGTTGCTTTCGGAATAGGAGACGACGCGCGTAAGAATCTGCGCTGATTTCGGATTGTTCTGAATGCGAATGCCATATCCTGGCACTGAGGAATGCAATGCGACACCGACCTTTCCGAAGTCGGTTGTCGAAAACTCTTCTCCAATGGTGAACCCCAATGCCTCCAGAGCTTCTCGCAACGCAGCTTGGACATATTTTTCGTCCTCTGCCTTACTGTATTCGGCGAGCGCTTCGGACACCGCAGACTTGAGTTCGTTGTAAGAACTTCTTGATGAAACGTTTTCGGACATCAATCTAGCCTGGTCAGCGAGTTCTGATTCTACGTGTTCAATTTGCAGAATCTCTTTTGCGGCTAATTCCGCCCAGCCCTCCGCTTCGAGGATCGAATGGAGCCAGTTTTTTAGTGAAAACAGCTCCCCTTCGGCAGCGGATTGGTCGGAAAGGTTGGCTATACATTCGAGTCTTTCTCTAGCGATCTGGCGGTTGCTGCTGTCGCGCACCTGCGATATGGCATCGGTAACTGGCGGCAGAAGTTCAGCGAGAACGGGGTCCTTGTCTTTGGATGCCTGCCTTATTGGAAAAACCTGGAAAGAGAAATGCTGTGTAGTCTGACCGTATGATTTCGCGGCGGAACTTGCCACGCTTTTGGCCTCTGCATTCTTTGCGTCTTGTGATGCTAAGAGTATTGCCTGCATGAGAACCGATTCATCGTTCAATGAGCCCATGGCATTCTTAGCAGCAGCAATGTAGTCGTTTTCGGTTAGCTCAGCTGCTAGGTATTTGCTGCTTCGAATTATTTCACTTAGCTCAGTCTTCAATCCGCAGATGCGGAGTCTCCTATTCTCATCATCGATACACGATTTGATTTCGGATTCCGTTTGGATCAGTAGTCGCTCATCTTCTGCCGAATAGATAGTTTGCCTTTCGATGGGCCTGGGTAGCTCGTGGGAAATGCCGAGCTGAATTGCGACTTCGAAAAGTTCCTTGATTCTCGACATAAGTTTTGTGCAGCGAATCAAACGCGCAGCATTTTCGCGTCGTTGCAGCTCGATTTGGTTTATAACCTTATAGTTGTATGCTTTTGGGCCACTCATATTGCCTCCACATGAGATGATGTTTCTCCCTTTTGATTCACTATCTAGGACTTGATGCTCTGGTTTCCGCATTTCATGCATACGCCCGCTCATCAATACCCGTGTGGTTTGCGGCATGCAATCTCTTTTTAGTAGCATATGGGCTCAAATCCGAGGATGCATTTTCATTGTTTTGATCTGCCAAACCTAATGCATGCCGCGTCTCCATCGAGTTTTATGCGTCTGCAATCGGAGAGCTTTGGGGT
Source organism: Slackia heliotrinireducens DSM 20476 (assembly GCF_000023885.1). Lineage (NCBI taxonomy): Bacteria > Bacillati > Actinomycetota > Coriobacteriia > Eggerthellales > Eggerthellaceae > Slackia > Slackia heliotrinireducens. The sequence continues at coordinate 425,720 of NC_013165.1, forward strand.
TGACGTGATCAACCTCGCAAAACGTTCGTCAGCATCTTCGCTGCTTGTATTTGTCGGCCTCGTTGGTTTTGTCGAAATATGGAACCCATACTATGGGCCGAACATTTTCTTTTCCCGTAAGTGCCGTGCCTGTTCTGTCTAGGGTTTCCCCGCTGATCTTCAAAGCAAGCATTCCAGTATAGGGATCTCCTTCATAACTCTCTATAGCTTCGCTTTGAAGCTTCGAAAGCATTTCATCGAATTCTTTCAGTTCAGGGTTTTCATTTGGTGAATGGGTCGAAGTGTTGTCCCCGGTCGACGAAGGTTGCAGTCCATATCTTTCTGGATTGGCTCGAAGCTCTTCCCAACTTCCAAGTATACGCGGAATACTGGGGTCTTCGATGGGTTGACGGTGCGCCCGCATAGCCTCTATCAGAAGTTGGAGTTCCCTTTTGCGTCTCTCATCATCCCGTTCCTGAAAGCTAGAACGGGATTTGCGCATATTCTCGATTCTATTGGCGATTTCCAAGTAGGGCCTTAGCTTTAAACCAATGTGATTTCGAATGTACTCTTGCTTGTATTGTCTGAATTCTAGGGTTTCCGCGTGCGGTACTAGCTCTGCAGACCAGCAAGCTTTCGAAGTGTGGAAAGAGGTTTCTGAAACTATCTTCCTGTCAGGTATGGAAACATTGACCCCGAACTCACGACCAGTGATAGTGAGGGCTTCTTGCTCGAATTCGTTGAAGTCATTTTTGAAAAAGGACTCGTTGAGCCAGCGAAAGAGGCTACATTCATCCCAGGCCTTTGCTTTTCCAGATTCGTCAAACGCCCTCTTTCCCACAATTGGGCCGAGGAGCAACGCTCTTCCGTGGTCTACCTTCAATACGTTCCATTTGAGTTGCCTTGAGTTGAAATGCCCAAAGTAAACCGATTTCTTTTCGCGAATTGCTTTTGAAATCTCAAAATACTGGCCATAGCCGTCTTCGGTGACGCCACTGAAAGTCGAACAGTAGGAAAAGAGCGCCTCTAGGTTGATTTCTAACTCGTTACGTTCTTCAAGCAGTTGCTCCTTCTTTTTCGCCAGTTCGTGAACGGTGGAGGAGATGACCCGCTTCTGTTCATGGAGGGTTGCTGCTTGCGCTTCTAGCTTTTTTCTAGTCTCGTATAGTTTGTGAAGCTCGTTCCATTCTCTGGAATCGGGCCCCTTTATTCGGCTCTTTGCCAGTTCGGCTTCGGATTGCAGTTTTGCTATCGTCTTTTCAAGTTTGCTGGCCTTAGACACCGCATCTTGCAGCTCCGCTGCCCTGTTTTTGCAGTAGCGGTCTTGTTCTTCCAAGCGTGTGCGGAGCGATGCAATTTCTGCTTCGAGAAGATTAGTCGCCTCTTTGAGTTTTTTAACATCGCTAGCTAAACGGTGGTATTCCGCTTGGCAGTTCTCCGATTGATTGCAGTACATGTTTAGGTTGTCGAGTGCGATGCGATAAGCGGCGCTTGCCGCATCGTATTCCTGCTGGGCCTTCGCAACAGCCTCTTTTGCTGCATGCAGATCTCTCTTGAACCCGATTGGCTTGATAGTTTTAGATTCCATGAGGGTTAAAGGCCTCAGCGATTCCTGTGCTGCATTCAATGCTGCTGTCTTAGTTTGGAGGGTTCCAAAAGCTGTATTTCGTTTTGCTTCGGCATCAGCCACACTGTACAAGCTTGTTGTCCACATCTCATCAGTTGCCAAACGTTGAGACCTTATGGAACGCAATGATGCTCTGATTGATTCAAGAGAGGATTCTTTGTCTTTGAGTAGTACTTTGGTTTCTGAGCGTCTTCTGCGGGCGGCTCGATCTTCGGAGTCTTTGAGCTGGACTAACTCCTTGGCTTTCGCATGTCGCGATTCACAAGTGGCGATTTGCTTGCTCAAATCAGTGGTTGCATTCATGCACAGGACATCTAGTGCATATTCGGCATCTTGTATCTCTCCATCAATTGTATTGATGCTGCTCTGGGTGTCGGAGATCTTGATGTCGACTTCGGACTCTTCGCGAATGCTCTGTTCTAATTCTCTTTCAATTTTTCGAATAGCAATTGTTGTTTGCTTTTACCCTACAGTCAACCAACGTAGGCGTGACCGCGCTTGCGCGAGCTGCGGAAAGTGGCGTCGGCCATGAACAAATGGCGGAGCACCCTTTCCACTTTGGGCCATTTCTCCTCGGCCCGCTTGACCCTGAACAGGTACGCGTACCAGTTCAGATATGACTGCAGGTTCTTGACGTCCATGCCGACGTAGCCGTGCAGGTAGCGCCTGATCCAGGAGCACAGGTTGTTCACCATCGCCATCTTCTCGAGGTACTCCGGGTCCTTCGTGTCGGCCTTGTAGGGCCGGTCGACGCCCTTCACGGCCTTCACCAGCGACTTGTGGGACTTCTCCATGTCGTGGAAGATCTCGGAGCCCTCGGCGATGCTGGCCTGCAGCGCGTCCTTGATGCGCCTGGCCGAGGGCTTGCCGTGGCCGCAGCGCACGGCGACCACGTTCTTGTGGACGTCGATCGCGACCGCTATGCAGACCTTGTCCTTGCTCAGGCCCCTCTTCGGCCTCCAGCCCGGGCCTCCCTTCAGGTCGGAGTCCGTGACGTACATCTCGTCTATCCAGACCTTGTCCCGCAGGACGATGCGGTCCTGGTAGCCGTCTATCGTGCTCATGACCCGGTGGCGCCACTCCCAGGCCGTCTGGTGCGACATCCCGCAGAGCTCCGCCGCAGCGTCGAGCTGCACGTTGTAGCACATGAGGCGGATGAAGAGGACCCATGCGGACAGGGGCTTCTTCGAGGATTCGAATATCGTGCCGGCCAACGACGTGTACTTGCGACCGCAGTCGCGGCATTCCCAGAACCTGCGGCCGGCACCCGTGCGGCCTCGGCCGACGGTCTCGCCGGAACCGCATCTCGGGCACGGGGGCCGGGGCCTCCACTCGTCGGCAGCCTCGTCGTAATCTCCGACGCCGACGGACTCGCGGCACCTTCTCGTCTCGACGGCCTCTTGCAAGAGCGCGAAATCGCCCTCATCGAGGGCGTTGACCCGCTTCGCGAACGGGTTCGTACGGGTGGACATGGCGGTATCCCATCCGCCCAGGCGCCCATCCGATCGGGATCGTCGCCAAACAATGGACCGGATGGGCACCTGGGCTGATCATTGTTTGGCTCCGCCATTATAGCCTTTTGCACAGCACGGCGGCCGACTGCTCGGGAGTGCCTAGCATGCCTACGTTGGTTGACTGTAGGAATTTGCTTTTTTGGTCCAGTAAGCCTGTTCTTGAGGACGGCTGCTTTTTTTGACGTTTCTGCCAACTCGGATGAATTCTTGTAACCTTTTAGCCCATTAAACAGTTTGTATGCTTTGCTGAAGTTATAAAGCCTTACGTTCTCCATTGCCTCTGTGAACGTTTTGTTTGTTCCTGCTAGCAGTTGCCTTGCATGATGGCACATGCTGTCGGCATCCATGAAAGAGGGGATATCCTTAAGCTTTTCGATAGCGGCTTCGTATCGTTTTGCGGCAATATCCGCTTTTGCTTGTTCATATATTTTTGCAGATTCCTCCGCGACGGCTTCGCGAACCAACATGAGATAGGCATTGAATACAATAGCGGATCCAATATCGTCTTTTTTGGCGTCCGTCAGCAGTTTGACGATTGGCGCTACGGTTTCCGTTTCCATATCGTAATTGGCGGAACAAAGCTCTTCCGAAAGCTTGTTGACGGATTCAATTGTTTCTGATTCTCCTGTTTGGCCATAGCACAATGCACATTCGACAAGGATGGGGTTGGCGGTCGCCTTGGCGGCTTCGCCGACCTCTTTATTGTCATTAGGCAAAAGAGATATTGCATCATCAATTTGCAGCCTCCATCTTGCAAGGTCGTAGTCCGCCTTTGCAAGCTCGTTGGAGCCGGTAACCTCGCACAAAGAACCGAAGACTCGTGTTTCCACAACTGCGTTTATCCATTCGATGGATGCGGCATCGCCGTTTTTGGCTTTGTTGATGGCATCGGCTATAGGCTCATTTTCAAGGTTAATTCCCCGAAAAACCGGGGTCGTGGATGGGTCGAGTAAGGCCTGCAACTGAACCAACTTGTATTCAGGGAGGTCGGCTCCAGGAATGATCCTAAGGATATCCTGAGCAGTCATAGCGTATTCGTCCGATTGCCCGATCGCCTCAATAAAGCGCATAAGTTTTTCGTCTGGTCGTCCGGCGAGCATGTCGGCGAATGCGCTCCAGTTATTGCGAATCATTCGAGCAAGGTCGGAAAAACTGACAGCAAGCTCTGGGCTAAACGAAGCTCTGTAGCCAATTCTAGATTTCGGGATTGTTGGGTGAGCCTGATGGAACCCGGGGTTCGATTCTGGGACCCTTGGGTTTTCTCCAGCCAGCCATCTTTCGATTTCTTCGGCGCCCCATCTTTCGTTTTTATCCCAGCATAGTAAGCCAGAAATCAGTGAACGAATACGTGCGTTTTTAACTAGGTCGGCTGAATAATATCCCGATAGACAACGAGCTCGCGCTTCATCATCGGAAACCGGATTGCCGTTTGTATCCGAGAACAAGCACCTTCCTGTCGAATACTCGTATAGTATAGCGCCCATGGAGAACCAGTCAGATTTCGCGCTCGATTGTTTTGATTGGACTTCAGGCGCGGCATAGTGCCAGGTTCCTTTAACTGTTGTTGTTAGGTGGGTAATGCCCTGATGTGCCTTGGCAAGGCCAAAATCAGCCAGAACTAGAATAATAGGATTTGCGCTTTTGACAAGTATGTTGGATGGCTTGAGGTCTCGATGGGCAATTCCGGATCCGAGCCCATGCAGGTATTTTAGGTCTTCTGCAAGCTCCTTGGTGACCATCTCGATTTGACCATCATTCAGTACCCCTCCTTGCGAGGCAACCCAAGACTCTAAAGAGCCAAGCTGGTAGTATTCTTGTATTTCCCAACAGCCTTCATCCGAATCGTGGTAATCGATGAGCTTTGCAACATACTGAGGGTTCGCGCTCTTGAGCAGTAGCATCGCCATAGGGTCTGGAGAAAGACCCGGTCGGTAAAACTTAAAGAAAACCTCTTCGCCAGAACGCCTGTCTCTAAGCAGAATTGCGTCGGACTCTGCTCCTGAGGGCAGGTCACGAACGTACTCATATCGTTCGGCAATGCTGCCTGGCAATGAAATCCTGCTCGTATGAGGTTTGTAGTCATTTGCGCAAGGGCTCTCAACCACCGTTTTAGAGGCGTTCGGGTTCGCACCCTCAAATATCGTTTCATTAGCCATAATGGCATTCTCCCAACATTGATCGTATTTGCTAATGGCTATTTGGAGTCTGTCCCTGAGCCAATGCCTTAAGCTGCTCGTAAGCACAATCGTCATTATGGATGAAGGCGACTTCCTCGATGCTATTCGGGGGGCGTGTAAGGATTGGATTGTGGACATAAATCAATCCAGCAAGCCTTTCACAGCTCTTCAAGGCGTCGAGGACCTTCTGGTTTCCAAAGCAAGAAAGAAATGAGGTGGTGGGCGTTACGTCCTCAACAAGAAACCAGACTTCCATAGTCTTAGATAAATCTGCTTCAACGACGTCAGGATCGAGTCCAGAAGCTATGTGCTGGCGAGCGGCTTCTGAATACAAGGATATTTTCGGAAGCTTTTTCTTTAAAGTATGCAATAAGCTTTGAGCGAGATTGTGCGTCCGATACTCTATGCCTTCGCTTTCGAGGAGCAACTCGAGATCCTTAATGCGTTCTTGCTTGACTAATTCGGCATGGTTAGAGAGGAACGCTCTGCATTCGTCTCCTTTTTCGTATCCCGAACGGGGATTTGAAGCGTTGATCTGGAAGTGGTCGATGCACAGAACAAACTTGTCATTGATAAGAATACAATCGGGAAAGTTGCAGATGCTCCTGTCTTCTTTTGCCAGGTAGAGGTTGTTTCCAGAAAACCTTTCTCCAAAATGGCAATGACCGAAAGTGAGAGGCGGTGCCTTCTTGTCCTTGATCGATGACAGGACCAACTCAAGTAGTGCGCCGAATAATCTGTACTCTTCTCCATTGGCGTTTGGATTCAGTTGCATGTCGCGGTTAAACGTGTCGGCGACTTTGTTGTTCGAAATGTAATCCATTAATGATCTAGCTTTCCCGTGGGCGCGCAGTAAAAAGAAGCCATTAAATCGATGACAAATTGGTTGTTTGCCGTGTATTATCCCATAGCAACATAACGTTTACCTTGTAAATGACGCGTGCGGTCGAGATCGTAGAAGTGTGTTAGGGCAGACTATATTAGCTGCCAAGAGACAGACTAAAACCGCCGAAATCGAGTCAACTTAAAGCAGCCATTGCGACCCCGTTGATGCTGCTCTGGTGTGCGCAAATACGCCAGCGAAAGAGAGGGGACCGCGAATGACGACGGACCTATTAGTCTTCAGGAGATTGTAGACAAGACCATAGAGGATGCGGCCCGCGAAGCGGTCGATCCCTTTGACATCGGGAGCATGAATCTGGTCGAGTTCTCGCGGTGAATGGGGCTTTCCCAGCCGAGGGCCAGGACGCCCAAGGCGAAGGGCTTCATCGCTGGGCCGTTTGGACAAATGACCCAATCTCGCAATCGTCGTTCCTGCCGTATTTCGAAAACACCAGCTCAAAAACCTGTTTCGTACAATCTGTAGGAAATTGCACCAGGGTTTTTCAAACGGTTCGCTCGTTGTTTGCGCCGTTTGGGGCGAGTAACCTCCAACCACAACGATTGGAGGTGTGCCATGCAAATTAGAAACCAAGGCACCGACTTTACCCAGCACGACAGGCCGGATTACTGCGAGCAGCCTTTCGTGTTCAACCACGACAACAGCTACCTGGCCAAGTTCGACGAGTACACGCTCGACCGGCCCGGATACGTGGCGTGGTTCAGCCACCCCGCAGGTCCGCTGCAGTCCGGCGAGATGAGCGATACCGTGTATTACAAGGGCGACACCGTGTCGTACCACGAGCACAACCACGGCATCGAGGTCTTCCTTATCGACGCTGGTCGCGTCATGGTGTACATGCGCGGGAAGAAGGCCGAGGCCGCAGCGGGCGACATCGTCTTCGTTCCGCCGTTCGTCTCCCACGGGTTCGACTATCTTGAGGACGAAACCGTCTGGCGCGAATGGTTCGCCCACATCCGCATGAACGAGGGAATGCTGAAGGAGCGTCGCCTGCGCACGTTCGGCAATGTGGACCTGGACGACCCCAGCGTGAAGCAGAAGCTCGCGCGGCACAAGGACCACACCAAGCTGACGTTCGTGACCGAGTTCGACCGCGTGGACAAAGACCAGATGCCGTTCATCAGGTCCTACGATTTCGCGTACGACACGTTCAGGTTCCCTGGTGTGGAAATGCTGCAGAAGATTGCCCGTCACGAGCTGGATGGCGAAAGCGAAATCTGGCAATACCGCATGGACAAGGGATTCTCCATGGAGTGGAGCAAGTGGAATCCCCACGGGGTGGTTCTTGCCCTGTTCTCCGGATCGATGGAGGTGACCGTTGCAGGCCAGGAGCCGTTCATCGTGAAGGCGCACGACATCGTGAACATCCCGTCGTATCTTTCCTGCCGCATCGAGGCATTGGAGAACAACACCGTGACGTTCGATTATGCATGCAAAGGCCTCCAGTTCAGAGCGCTTGAGCACGTGAGGGCTCTGCAGAACGAAGGCTCCGCACTTTTGGATGACAAGGAAGCGGTTTGCGAGCTTCTTGAAGACACGTACGACGTGTACAGCTATTGGAAGATGCACTAAGAAAGGAAGTTTGGGATTATGGTTAAGAAAGTGGCATCGGTGGTTTTTGCTGGAATGCTTGCGGTCGCGGCGCTTGCCGGTTGCTCCGGCGGCTCTGACCAGGCAGGTGACGCATCTTCTGAAGAGGTGCGCACCATGACCATCGCTGTGGGCAACGCATACAGCCCCTATGTGTACGTAGACGAGAACGGCGACGCTGCCGGATTCGACGTCGAGGTTCTGAAGGCTATCGACGAGGCTCTTCCGCAGTATGAGTTCACGTATGAAACCATGGACTTCAAGAACATCCTGCTGTCCGTGGAAACCGGCAAGGCCCAGCTCGGCTCCCATCAGTTCAGCTGGAATGAGGAACGTGCCCAGAAGTACCTGTACCCCGAAACCCCGTTCTGCTACGGCACCATGTACCTTGTCGCAGGCGCCGACAACGATGCGATCCAGTCCATCGATGACATGGGCGGCAAGATTGTGACCTTGGAGACGGGCGATGCGTCCGAGGCTCAGATTAACGAATGGAACGAGGCTCATCCCGACAACCCCATGACCATCAACTGGATCGACGCTCCCACGCCCGAAGAGATTTCGGCCATGATTTCCACCGGCCGCACCGACGCGTTCTGCGAGATGCGCTCCTACGTGGATGATGTGAATGCGGAGTACGGCAACACGCTCAAGCTCGTCCAGCCTATCCGTTCGGACGGCAACTACTTCATCGTCAACCAGGATGAAGCCCAGTTCTGTGAAGATGTGAACGCGGTGCTCGCCCAGTTCATGGAGGACGGCACCATCGCCAAGATCTCCAACGATACGCTTGGCTACGACGTGTCTGTACCTGCCGAGTAGCACCATGGAAGGTTTCTTTTCGATAGGCAGGCTCGTCGGAAACATCCCCGCTCTGCTTAAGAGCTTGCCTGTCACATTCGAAATCGTTGCAGTTGCGACCCTCTTCGGGGTCGCACTGGCGATTCTTCTGGCGCTGGCGCGCATCAAGAAGGTTCCCGTCTTGAGCCAGCTTGCCCTGGTCTTCATCTCGTTCATCCGGGGCACGCCGCTGCTGGTGCAGATGTTCATCGTCTATTACGGCATGCCCATTCTGCTGTGGAACGTGTTTCGGGTAGACGTGAACGGATGGCAGCGCCTGACCTTTGTCATGATTACGTACTCGCTCAACCAGGGCGGATTCATGGCGGAGATCTTCCGTAGTGCCATCGAGTCGGTTCCTGCAAGCCAGACCGAGGCCGCATATTCGGTGGGCCTGTCGGGCGCCCAGACGTTTTTGCGGATCGTGCTGCCGCAGGCGGTGCGGACGGCCATCCCCAGTTTCAGCGTGAACCTGGTCAGCCTGTTTCAGGACACGTCGCTGGCGTTTATGCTCGGCGTCGTCGACGTCATGGGCCGCGCGGAGCTCATTCAGAGCGCAACCCATCATGTGCTCGAGTGCTACGTAATCATCACGGTCATATTCATCGTGATCAGCATTGCGCTGCGCATGTTCTTCATCTATCTGGATAAACGGCTGCAGTACGGCAGAACCGTGTAAGGAGGAGCCATGTCATTGTCATTTGATAGGCTGGTCGCCTGCCTTGCTTCCGGCATTCAGTTCCTGCCCGCGACGCTTGCCTTGACGGCCATCGCCATCCTGACCGGGTTGCTGGTGGGCGGCGCCATGGCTCTGTTCAGGACCTACCGCGTGCCGGTGCTCAGCCAGATCAGCGCCGTTTTCGTCACCATGTACAGCGGCATTCCCGTCATGGTGGCCCTGGTCATTCTGAACCTGCTGTATTTGACGCAGTTCGACAACGTGGCGGCGGCGCTCGGGTGGAACATCACGGTCCGCGACGTCAGCCCGTTCTGGGTTGCGGCCGTCGCCGTCACGCTTACGGCCACCGTGTACGTGTCGGAGGCCGTGCGGGGCTCGGTGCTGTCGGTGGACACGACGCAGTACGAAGCGGCCTATTCGGTGGGTCTTACCAAGTGGCAGACGATTCGCCGCATTGTGATTCCCCAGTTCATACCCGTGTTCATTCCCATGCTGTGCACCAACATCATAGGCACCATGAAGTCGACGTCCATCGTCATGACCGTCGGCGTGATGGAGCTGCTCAACGGGTCGCTTCTGCCCAGCATGAAGAACTACTCGTTTTTGGAGGGCTACATTGCCGCGGCGCTTGTGTACTGGGCCATCTCCATTCTTATCGAGGCCATTTCGAGGTACGCCGAAAAGCGCACCGGAGAGTTTAGGGCGGTGGCTCAATGATCGAAGTCAACAACGTGCATAAATCGTTCAAGCACAACGAGATTTTAAAGGGGGTTTCCCTCCTCGTGGAGGAAGGCGAGGTGGTGGTCGTCATGGGGCCCAGCGGCTCTGGCAAGACGACCTTGCTGCGCTGCATCAACTTCCTCGAACGTGCGGATGCCGGGTCGCTCACCATTGGGGACCTTTCGGTCGACCTGCACAAGGCGAGCAAGAAGGAGATCCTTGCCGTCCGAAAGAAAACGGCGTTCGTGTTTCAGAACTACGCGCTGTTCAACAACAAGACCGCTTTAGGAAACGTTATGGAAGGCCTGATCACGGCCCGAAAAATGAACAAGGACGAAGCGCGCGCCATAGCCGAGCGCGAACTTGCCAAGGTCGGTCTGGCCGAAAAGGCGGACGCGTATCCCAGCCAGCTTTCGGGCGGCCAGCAGCAGCGCGTGGGCATCGCGCGGGCTGTGGCCTTAAGCCCTGAGGTCATCCTGTTTGACGAACCGACAAGCGCTCTGGATCCGGAGCTTGTGGACGAGGCGCTGGACATCATCAAGGGGATCGCCCAAGAGGGCGTGACCATGATCGTGGTGACCCACGAGATGTCATTTGCGCGAGAGGTCGCCGACAGGGTCGTGTTTATGGAAGGCGGCTACATTGTTGAGGAAGGCGCCCCGCAAGACATATTCGTCAACCCGAAAGAGGAGCGCACGAAGCAGTTCCTGAAAAGGATACTGTCCCGATAGCGTTGTCGGGCGATCGTCCGAAGGGTCGGGCGCGTCGGCATGCCTGCTGCGGGCAGTTGACGATACGCACCGGCTTGCGGCATGACGTGGCAATGTTGCGGCTGGGCGACCGCACGATCCCGATGCGTGATACCATGCCCTAGGTTGAAAGCTCCATTCTGCATTTTCTTTCGACCGATTCTGTCCTTTTTCGCCGGGCCGGCTTCGGTTGGTTCCGGAACTCTCTGCATCCAAAGCATTAGAGGACGTGGGCGTGCCTCGTTCGGCACGCCTGTTCAGGCTCGTACTCGAGGTGTGAAATGTACATTTCGCTTCATGCAATTGCAGACTGCTTGTCACAACGTTGGGCGGTGTCGGAGGTTGTTGAGGTCGAAGGCGGCGATCGCCTGACCAGGGTTTTGCCGTTGCCATCCGATGGACGTGCGCAAGGCGGCGCGGTGTGCGTCTGCCCTGGGGACCAAGAGGCGACGGCGTTTTCGGCGGTGTCAGGCATCGCGTACGTGTTTGTGAGAAAACGCCCTGTTCAGATGCCTAAAGGCTGCAGCTATGCGGTCGTCGGAGCCGATGCGTCTTGTTCGGACGTGCTGCAGGAAATAGCAGACCTCTTCTTCAGGCTGAACGCATGGGAAATCGACGTGTCGTCCATGCTTCTTGAGGGCCAGTCGTTGCAAGATGTGTTCGACAAGACCCAGAAGCTGCTTGGGAACCCCGTGTACTTCCATGACGCGTATTACAACATCTTGGCATTTTCCGAAGGGGACCAGGACGATTCGATAAAGAACGTGTACGAATTCCTGCGGCGTGGAAAGATGGGTGCGAGCGAAATCGACGAGCTTGCCAGTTCGGAAGGGTATAAGCTGACGTTCGACTCGCACGGGATCCAATACATGAAGAAGACCGGCGTGTTTCCCGACATCTACGATTACCTGTACATGAACGTGCGATACCACAACAGGATCGTCGGCCGTCTGATTGTCGACGGGGCAAGTCGCACCCTTACGTATGTGGACCGTGCCGTTGCCGGCAGGCTGGGGCAGTTTGTCGAGGCCTTCTACAAAGGGCAGTATCGCGGACGGGGGAGCAGCCCCGACGCCCTTATCGTGAATATCCTGGGGTTGCTTGAGGGGCGGAACGTCGATTCCGGAGCGGTCGAAAAACGCTTGCGAGACAGAGGATGGGATTTCAAGCGCCACATGATATGCCTGGTCATCGAGTTCGGAAGCAACGACCGGTTCCAGCAGCTGGGCGGAACAGTGGAGGGCATCCTCGAAGGCCTTTACGACAGAGCGTTCTCCCTACACTACGATGGCCGGTTGGTTGTGGTGGTGAACTGCGACGAGGGCTGCTTCGAGGGCGGTTCGTTTGACGGGCGACTGCTCAAGCAGGTCAAAGGGTTCAACTTCAACATGGGCATCTGCATGCCGTTCTTTCAGCTGTACAGCCTGCGAAGCTGCTACGAGCAGGCGCTTTTCGCGCTTGAGCGGGGCAAGGCGGCGGGATGCGGCGTCGCGTGTTTTAAGGACTACGTACTCGAGTACATGATGTCGGCGATAACGGATAAATGTTCCCTGCGGACGATCTGTCCGCCTGGCCTTGCGAAGCTTGCCGAGCACGACGCTTTCAGCAAAACCGATTACGTGGGCACGCTGAAAGTGTACCTTGAAAACGACTGCAGCCCCAGCCGCTCGTGCAAGGCGCTGTTCGTGCACCGAAGCACCTTCCAGTACCGCATCGACAAGATCAACGAGATTACAAAGGCCGAATACGAGGACCCCAAAACAAAGGTCGCGTACCTCATGGCCCTCAACATCATGGACCAAGACAGCATCGTGTGACACTTTCCCGAACCTTTGTTGTCACATTTTTAGCAGCGCATCGTGCATCTCGGATCCCATATGGTCTTGAAGATGCAGGGGCGCGTCTAACGTCTTTTCGCCAGAAGGAGAACACCATGGATATCGCTTCCATTTCCGTCATTGCTAACGTGGCGGCGCTCGTTGTCGTCATCGTGGTGGCCATTGCTTGGTTGATGGCCATTGCCATGTTCGTCGACCTTGCGAAATCGAAAGGCCACTTCACCGAGGGCGGGTCCTTCGCGCTGTGGTTCGTCGGCATCTTCGCCTCGCCGTTTGTCCTGGGGCTTTATGCGGTCGGCCTGCCGAACAAGCACGAATAATTAGTGTCCAAACCAAACAGGGCGAGAGAACATCTCTCGCCCTGCAACGTTTTCTGTGGAATCGGCTTCTACCAGAGAGGCTTCTTGCCGCTGGCGGTCAGATAGTCCTTCTTGGGCAGGCTCGCCAGCACGCGGAAGTAGTTGATGCAGCCGATGACGGCAATCACGCCCAGCACGTAGTACCACGGCTCCTGGAAGCACGGGGCCAGGTTGTACCACATGTTGGTGACGGGGCAGAACGTGTTGATGGTGCCGGCCAGGATGAAAATGCCCAGCCACATGGAGTGCCCGCGCCTGCTGCCGCGCTCCTCGGCCAGAAACGCCGGGAAGATGGCCACGATGAAGTTGGTGGACATGGTCAGGAAGAAGCAGCACGGGTCGCCCAGCGCCACGGTCAGCGTGTAGAACAGAACGATGCCGAACGCGTAGCCGATCAGGCCGCGGACCCAAGCCTCCTGCTTCGAGATGGAGCCCTTGCCGGTCTTGTAACGGCCGAACACCTCCTGACGCTCGCCGTCGTCCTTGATGACGTTGTACAGCGTGAACAGCTCGATGCCGATGAAGATGAGGCACCCCGCCCACATGACCTTGAAGGTCCAGAAGTCGATAATGAAGAACCACTTCTGGAAGAACATCACGAACGTGAAGTCGTGGCCGATGTACCAGGCGTGCTGCCAGAACCACCAGGCGCTGCGCTTTTCGGACAGCTGCAGGTAGACGCTGCTGCCGTACTGCAGGAATCCGACAAGCCACACGAGAATGCATGCGATGCTAATCGCCGTCGAGTTGGTCTGCGTGGCCGTGACGATTTGGTCGATGGTATACACGATCGCCCCTTTCTTGATTAAGCTCCGAAGCCGCAACGGATTGCGACACTTTTTATAATACATGTATGGAAACTTGTTTCAAGCGGTAACTGCGCAATCGTGTGATACTTTGGGAATGGCTCGGCATTGCGGAGCCGATGGGTTGCAACCACGAGGAGGACCGGTCATGGCGCGCCCGCGCAACATGGAACTTTACGGCACAGTCAAACGCGAGGCGTATCGGCAGCTGCTGTCGCGGGGCTACCAGGAGACCACCTACCAGTCCATCGCGTCCGGGTGCGGCATCACGCGTGTGGCGGTGCAGAACTATTTCCCCTCCAAGCTGGATTTGGCGCTGGCGTTTTTCGACGACCTGCTGAGCGCGCTGCACAGGGCCATTCTTGACGAGGGCATCCACCAGGAGAACGAATTCGACTTCATGTACTGCATCGGCCAGGGGTTTTTCGCGTTTTTGCTGAAGGACGAGGGGAGCCGCAGGCTGCTTTTGGACCTCACGTCCAGCCGGGAGCTTACGAGCCAGATCCTGCTGTTCGAATACCGGTGGGGCGAGGATTTCATAACCGAGCAGCGGACGGTTTCCCAGGAGAAGTTCCAAAACGACACCACTGTATCCATGGGCGGCTTTTACGAGCTGCTATACCGGTGCCTGAAGGACGACAAGCCGTTTGACCTGGCTGTTCATCTGGGGCGCGTGGTGCGCACAATCATGCACGACTACGGCTACGGGTACGAGGAGGCCAAAGCGTTTGTGGCCGCGCACGCCATGACCGAGGATGAAAAGTCGCGCGTCGTCCAGGTCGTTTCGGAGGAGCTGTAGCCCCGTGTGGCATTTGCCCAAACGCGGAGCCTTTACTGGCTGGTCCATCGTTCGAATGGCGGGGGCTGGGGCCTGGAGGGCGTTCGGCTGCCCGCGTGGCGCCACATTTCCCCCTCATGCAACGAGAGACGAGTTTCGTGTGCACTTAAGGGGATAATCTGCAAATTCTGAGGCCAGAACTCCTTTGGAGGGCTGATACTTGCAATAGATAAACCACAGATATGCATAAAATGTGGCGTAAAGCTCGATTCAATCGGACGAAAAAGCCTTTCAGCCACAGTCGGGTTGCAGATTATCCCCCTAAGTGCACAGAAATCCGAAATCTCGTTGCATGAGCAGAAAAATGGGACAATGGGGAGTCCCCATTGTCCCATGTTGTCGCATTCCTGATGGTGGCGTACTGTCGACTAAACTCGACAGCTTTGGAGTTGCCCCAATTGTCGGTATGGTACGAATGGCCTGATGCGGGGTCGGTTGGGGCGCTAACGGTGTTGCCTCAGGCGGGGGATGGAATACAAGGGCACATTGGCAAGCCAGCCCTGGTCCTTGTACCCGAGCAGCGACAGGCGGAGTGCCTTGTCGAGCCCGTTTGCTCGACAGAAGTTCGCAAGGCTTTCGCCTGAGACGTTTTTCGCCGCCTTCACCTCGATAGGCAGAACGCGCCCATTCCGTTCGACAAGGAAATCGATTTCTCCCTTGGCATTCTTTCCGTCGGCCGACCAGTAGTAGGGCGCGCGCCCGTCGTATGCCTGAAGATGCTGGCATACGAACTGCTCCGCATAGGCCCCCTTGTACTCCGTGAAGTGCCGGTCGCCTTCAAGAAGTACGTGCGCATCGAGCCTAGTTGCAGCCCCAAGCAAACCAACGTCAAGCATATAGAGCTTGAAATAGACGTTGTCGGCATACCCCTCAAGCGGAATGCCCGGCTTGGACACTCGCGGAACACGCGTGATCAGCCCCGCATCCACGAGCCAGGATACGGCGTCTCGGTAGTCGCGACCTCGGGCCCCCGACTTGATGGCTGCATAGGTGAACCTCTTCATGTCCGATTCGGTTGCGAGCTGCGAAGGCACCGACCGCCAGGTTTCGCGAATGCGTTCGGTCATGAGCGGCGATTCGACATGCTTCGAAAAATCGAGTTCGTAGCTGCGCAGGAGGTCTGACTGCACCCTGCGTGCCGCGGAGGGGTCGTTTGTTTCCATAAACGCAGCGACGGCTTCGGGCATGCCGCCGACGAACATATACGTTTTGAGAAGCTCGGTCAGCCGCTCGGAGACCATGTCGGCAAGCGTCGGATCGTCTTCTTCGAGAACCTCGGCAAGCTGGGGGTTCGCTGCAACCACGAATTCGTCGAAGGTCATGGGGAAAAGGTCCAGATAGCTCACTTTCCCTACCGGCCACGATGCAGGCTGCTCGCCGTCGCGCCTTCTGTTCAGGGCGACGCCCAAAAGCGAGCCCGCGGCGACGATGGGGATGCCGGGCGTCTGTTCGCAGAAGAGTTTGAGCGCCGTGATGGCGCGGGGGCATTCCTGTATCTCGTCGAGGAACACGAGCGTCTTCCCGTCGCGCGGGTTCGTGCCCGTGAGCGCTCCGATGAGCATGAGCAGTCGATTCGCATCAAGGCTGCCGTCGAAGACGCGCTGGGCTTCCTCGTTGTCCAGAAACACGACATGCGCCACGGAGTCGAAGTGCCTGGTGGCAAAATCGGTTACAAGCCAGGTTTTGCCGACTTGGCGCGCGCCGTTGACGATCAGGGGTTTGCGCGGTTTTGCGCGCAGCCACTCTTCAAGTTCTTTCTCGGCGTAACGTCTCATAGTGCACCTCCATTTGAATGCTCTGAGGCTTATTATGGCGAATCCCGATATCGGTTTCAACCACAAAATGGTCAATCCCGATATCGGTATCAGCCACGGAATGGCGAATCCCGATATCGGTATCAGCCACGGAATGGCGAATCCCGATATCGGTATCAGCCAATGTGACACTCTCCCGAACCTTTGCTGTCATAGGGGGTTTGCGCCAAAAACGAGATGTTGCATTATGCATTGAAACGCGCAATACTCACCATGTCGGAAGGAGCAAACATGAATGCAGAAGCGGTGATCAGCGTCAGTATGCCTGAGTCGCTGAAGCAAGGGGGCACACAGGTGCTCGACCGGTTGAACGTGTCGCCGACAGAGCTTGTGTGCAGCGTCTACAGGTATCTTCTGAACGAGCAGGCTTTGCCGCCGTGCCTCGACATCGCACAAGATGGCAAAACGACTCCGCACCAGCGCAGGCGGCTGCTCCTGCGTTCCGTGGCGGGAACGGTGGAGTTGCCTGGCGGGTACGTTCTTGACCAAGACAGGGAAGCGCGCATCCTGGAGAAATACGCCGATGTGCTGTGAGCGGCCCAAATGGCTCGCCTTGTCTGGCAAAAATGAAGGCAGGGGCGACCTTATATCGCCTTGCTCCTTGTGGAGCGGCTGCCTGCCAGGGAGAAGATCGGGTTTTCGGGACTGCGTCCAGGCGCGCTGCAGGGGTTGCGCGCCTGGACGCTAGTCTTCTGGATAGATGGCCCGGCAGGTTTCCAAAGTTGCGGCGTATTCGGCCTTGAACTCCTCGACCTCGGACTCAAGTGCTGCGAACTCGTCGTCGCCAAGCTGCGCTGCCCAGGCATCCGCCTCCGTTGCAAACTGGCCGGCAGCCAGGGCGGATTCGGCCTGGCGGGCTGCGTCGAAAGCAGCTCCTTCGCGAATGGCCAATTGGTTGGACAATGCAAGAACAAGGCCGCGGACCCGGACCTCATCATCGGCGTCCGCGTCAGCCTTGGCGGCCTCCAGCGAGCACTGCGCCTCTTCGACTCGGGTGCGGATGCGTGCGGCTTCGGCGGCCTGGCCGTCGCGATAGCGCACTTTTGCCAGGGCTTCCCGCGCGGCTCGGGCCTTCGCCAAGCGTGCGCCCTTCTTCTCCATGGAAGGCAACGCATCCATCAGTTCTTGCAGTCGGGCGAATGCTTCGTTTTCGTTTTGCATCTGGACCTTCTTCGCGCACATTCACAATCCGAGGCCCGCCGAGCGACGGACCTCGGAAACGAGAGGGGATAAGGGGTTCTGGCTACGCCTTGACGGACTCGTAGACGCCCGCCAGCTGTTCGCCCAGGCACTTGCCTTCAACCAGGCAGCGGCCGTGGCTGTTGCCCTGAATGTTGATGGGGTAGTCGTAAGCGTAGATGTCGCCGGCGCAGTTGCCGATGGCGTACAGGCCTGCAACGGGCTGGTCTTCGGCGGTAAGCACCTCGAAATCGTCGGAGATATGGATTCCGCCAGGCACGCACAGCAGGCCGGGGCCGAGCTTCACGGCGTAGAAGGGTCCTTCCTCGACGCCGAACAGGTAATGGCTCTCCTTGTAGAAATCGACATCCTCGCCGGCGGTGCAAAGCTCGTTGTAACGTTCGATGGTGGCCTTGGCAGTCTCGACGTCCACGTCAAGCTGGGCCAGCAGCTCGTCCAAGGTGTCTGCTTTCTTGTAATTGTCGGGGTTGTCCGTGATGCCGGCTTCGATGGCTTCCGCATGGGACGCGGTGGCATCGGCTGCGGTGCTGCCCACAGGACGGAAGCTGTCCCAGAACATGCCGCCGCCGAACTCCAGCGACGCCGTGTTGTCGGCCTCCCAGCCGCCGTCGAAGATGGACCAGCAGTGGTCGTATCCGCCGTTGATCATGGTGCCGACGCATTTGCCCTGCACCCAGGTGGCTTCGTTCATAAAGCGCTTTCCATCAGGGTTGATGAACAGGAAGGGGCCGGAGAACATACCCGCTGCCTGGGGGTGCATCATCGTGGGCCAAGGGGCATCCTGGAAGGCGCCGCCGACCCAAGCGGCCATGTTGTGCCCGTCGCCGGTGTTGCCTTGGTCGGAGCACAGGCGCGTCATGACCTTGTTGGCGACGGGGGCGAAGTAATCGATGTATTCGTCGTTGTACGAGATGTCGCCCGTTGCCAGAACGACGCCCTTAGAGGCGTTGTAGAGCACGTAGCCTTCGTCCGTCTCGCAGATGGCTCCGGTCACGGCGCCGGAATCGTCGGTTACCAGCTGCACGGCGGGGCTGTTGTAGACGATTTCGAAATTGCCGGTCTTTTCGGCTCGGTCGATGAACAGGTACTCGATATAGGTGGCGATGCTGGCCACGTCGGCTGCGGTCTGGCCGCCGTAAATCATGTGGTAGCAATCCACCTCGGGATGCACGACAGAATTGGATCCGACGGTGACCATGACGTCACATCCGTCGTCTTCTGCCAGGTCGATAAGCCAGTTCATGCAGCGTTCGGACTCGCGGAACCATTTGCCCACCAAGGATTCGCGGCAGCGGTTGCCGCACGTGGAAACCCAGCGCTGCATTTCCAGGGGCTTGTCGACGACGATTCCCAGCTCGGTAAGGTATTTGGAGCCCACGGCGCCCGTACCGCCAACGCCGTGGCCGTTGGGCACGTTGTCTTTCTCAACCAGAATGACCTTGGTCCCGTTTTCGGCCGCGCTTAGAGCACAGCAGGTTCCGGAATAGCCCGCGCCGATGACCAGGACTTCGGTGTCGACCGTGGACGCGATGTCCGTAATGGGTTCGGGTGCGACTTCCCAGGTGTGCTTTTCGCCTGCGGCAGAGCCGTCAGCTGCGTTTGTGTCCGCGGGGGCACTCGGCGAACACCCGATCATTCCCAGCGCGGCCACGCCCGCGGCGCTTATGCCTGCGCCCCTCAGCAGGTCGCGGCGGGAGATTCCCTGTGCATTTCGATCCATGTGATTCCCTCCTTTGAAACCATGTCCATTCGTGTTCGAATGCGGGGACCACACTAGTCAACGCGCTGGGTCGTTCGCACCACATAAAACATGTCGTTTTAGCGTTTGCGCAGGTCAATGGTATGGAGAATGCCCGTCGGAAGAAAAGCGGGCTAGTTCAGCAGGTCGATGAGCTCCTGTTTGGAATGAACGCTGAGCTTCCGGTAGATGTGCTTGGTGTGCCCACGTACCGTGTTTTCAGAAATGAACAGCTTGCGGGAAACGGCCGCCACCGTATTGCCCTTGAGAATCAGGTCCAGCACTTCGAGCTCTCTGGCGCTCAGCGGTTCGGCATGCTCGATTGCGGCGATACGGTCTTCGAGGCGCGGCTCGCGTTCCGGCGTTTGCGCGAAGGCGCGGGTGGTTCTGCTGGAAGCGGATGCTGTTTCGGGCTGCTCGTCAGGGGCTTGGGCACCTGCCGTTTCGGTCGGAAGTGAAGAAGGATCCTCCGATTCGGAAGGGAGGCGGTCTTCCGGAGCCTTTTCGACGGTACGGCGGGTGAACGCCTTGCGTCCCACCGAGACCAGCAGCAACACCATGGCCAGAAGATAGACGCATACGAACAGCAGCTCAACGGTCAGGGCTACGTCCAACAGGGCGCGGTCGGTCAGAAGCATGCCGATCACGTCACCTACCAGCAACGCCACCAGTGTGGGGCCTACGCAGGATGCGTAGACGACCGAAGGGTCGAGCTCGTAACGGCTGGCATATACGGCGCATGTGATGAGCAGCAGGAGGTTCACCATCTCGAACCCGAACATGGTCATGGCATACACGAATTCCAACCACTGCGTTCCCAAGAGGGTTGGCAGCAAGAAAGCGCCTGTAACCAGGGGAAACATATATTGGTACACGTTCAGCACGTCGAAGCCCCGCTCCGAAAGCAATTCGATGGCCGACACCAGCAGCGCCGCGCAAGACATGCCTGCCATGACGGCAATCGAAAAACCGTCGGCGGCACCTCCTCCCAAGTAGCCGATCACGCGCCACACGAGGCCGATGGCACACACGCAGAACACGGGCTTCCACGTGTCGGATATAAGATGTGCCGCCACGGGCACAGAGAGGGGCGTGCGCTCGTAGGGTTCGACCTCGGACAGGCTGAGGGAAAGGCTCAGCGAAGCCAGCGCAGGAAGGATGATGACCGCGCAAAGGACCGTCCATTCGATGGGAAGCCAGGACACAATCAGACATAGGACTATGGAAAGGGCCGCCGATGCGGGAATGCATACGTTTGCCCTGGCCGTTCCTTCGTTGGCGTAGAAATACTGCCACATGAGGAAGAACGACGCCTGCGCAAATCCCACGACAATCGCAGCCACAACCACCGACGCTAGGGAATACTCCCCGTAAAAAGCGAGGTAGAACATGAGCGAGCCTGCAGCAAGAAGCACACCTGCAAGCGTGGCGTCTCGCGGTTGGAATTCCCGGCGGCCGCCCGAGCTTAAAGCTGCGAGCGCAATAACGACGATGGTCGTCGTCTGTTGGCAGAGGGAAAACACCCGCAGACCGCCACCCGGGTTGCTGTGGGGCAGGGCGAAGCCTACGAACACGACGGCCCAAAAGAAGCAAAAGCCTAGATGGTACCACTTAATGCTGCCTATGACCCGTCGAGCTTGAGCTATGGACACGTGCCGCTCCCTCCGAATGACGATTGCGAGCGATGCCTCGCTGCGATTTGGAAAAGAATCTAGCACAGGTGTCGAATTAGGAGGCGTTATTCGCCTCAACTGGCAAAAGGCTGTCATTAACGTCTTGGGCGCAGGGGCAGGACAAGGGTTGCGCGGCCGCCCGATACGTGGCCTTCTGCATCTGTCGGATTGGTGAGCTCGAGTCTGCCATTGTGCGCCGCGGCCACCTCTTGTGCAATCGAAAGACCCAGCCCGAAATGGGTTCCGTCTATACCACGACGACTGTTGACGCGCGATGCGTCGTCTCGAAAGAGCCGCTCGGTTCCGCGTTCGAGCGCTTCTGGCGAAAAGCCAGCCCCATCATCGTCAACGGATATGCGAATCTCCTGCTCATGTGCGTCGCAATCGATCGAGAGCACCACGCGGCCACGATGAACGCCGCGAGCAGCGGCGCGGGCAGCGACAAGGCGATTGCCAGACGAAGGGGCGCCCCGTGTTTGGACTTCAGGGCTTCGGCGCGTACGGCGGAAACTAACGATCCGTGGCGGACATTCTGCCGTCCGGCGGCGGGTTGTGCTTGACTCATCGCGCATCTCCGTTCCTGCAAACCTCCATGAACAGGGCTTCGAGGTCCTGTTCCTTCTGCAGCGCGCCCTCGTAGGCGAGTCGGCCGTTCACGATGATGCCGACCGAATCGGCGGTCTGCTGCACCTCGTTAAGGATGTGGCTGGACAAAAGCACAGTGATGCCGTGCTTCGGGAATTCCCTGATGATGATGCGAAGCTCTTCGATACCGATTGGGTCGAGACCGTTGGTCGGTTCGTCCAAGATCAGAAGCTTAGGCTGCGTGAGCAGAGCAAGGGCGATTCCCAGGCGCTGCTTCATGCCCATGGAGAAGCGGTCTGCCCGCTTGGTTCCCGTGTCGGCAAGTCCCACGGTTGAAAGGACCTCGTCGATCCTTTCATCTGGCAACCCCAGCATCGTCGTGCGTACCCGCATGTTTTCGCGGGCTGTGAGGTTGGGGTAAAGCGGCGGCTGTTCGACGAGCGAGCCGATGCGGTAAAGGTCGTTTCGCTGCCAGGGGCGCTGCTCGAACAGAATCTGGCCTTCCGACGGTCGGAGCATACCCGTGATCATTTTAAGTGTGGTCGACTTGCCGGCGCCGTTGGGGCCGAGCAAGCCATAGACCTTCCCCTCCTCCACGTGCAGGCTTACGCCGTCCACGGCCGTCTGCTCGCGGGAGCCGCGGCCGAACCGTTTGACCAGGCCGCGCGTTTCCAAAATGCAAGAGTTCATCTTTCTCCCTTCGTTTGTCTTGGATCGTTCTTTTCCAATCAGTTTGAAGGGCATTCCTAAAGATTCGCTAAAGAGTGATTGACGAACGCATGACACGTTCCCGAACCTTTGCTGGCGCATTCGCGCGGGTGACACTTTTCCCGAACCTTTGCTGTCACAGGCGTCGCTGGACATTGGGAACGGAGCCTTTTGTCCCATTTCGCCCCCTTTGTCCCATTTCCGGCGAGGCGTAAGAGAGGCTGTCTAATAGCTAAAGAACACTTAGGCAAAGTAGAGTTTAGCTAATTGGGACGGGACATCGGGGACGTGGCGGGCTCAGACGGAGGCTGGACGGGCGCGCAACTTCGTCGCACCCCGCTCCTCGGCCCGAAAACCTCGTTTTCCGCCAAGAAAAACAAGTAGTGCACGACTTGGAGCGCGCTTAAAGGCCACCGTCGAAAGCCGCCGAAGAGCGTCGTTGCAAAACGCCTGTTCAGAGAGGTGCGTATATTTCGGATCTGATACTTCGCTTCCCCTGGTCGTGCACTACTTGTTTTTCTGGCGCAAAAGCGGGTTTTGAGCTGGAAGAGCACGTTTGGCCGGGTGGGGAAGCGGGTCTGCTGCACCGAACGGGACAAAGGGCTCCGTCCCCTTTGTCCAGCAATGTCCCGCCGGGGGCGAAACGGGACAAGGGGCTACGTCCCCAAAGTCCCGCGGAGGTTGCGCAGCTTGGCGAGGAACTTCGCCTCGATCTGGCGGGCGCGCTCGCGGGTGATGCCGCTCGGCAGGGTGCAGACCACGCCAGGCTCTGGAGCCGACTCGCCGAACGTGCGGCTGCTTCCATTTTCCAGCCCGAAGCGGAAGCGGATGTAGTCCCGCTCGCGCTCGCTCATGCTTGAAAGCGCGGTTTCGATTTCGCCTTCGCCGAAGGTTTCGGAAGGGTCCAGCGGGAAACAGCCCCAGCGCCCGCGACCCGTGGCGCGGGAGATGGCGGCGCGGATCCACCACGAGGCGTACACGGAGAACGCGGCGCCGCTGGCGGGATCGAAGCGCTCGGCCGCGCGGATAAGTCCCATGTTGCCCTCATGCACCAGGTCCATGAACGACACGCCCCTGAAGATGTAGCGCTTTGCGATGCGGGCGACCAGTCGCAGGCTTGCACCGACGAGCTGCTCTTTTGCGGCGTCGCCATCCGACTGGATGCGGGCCAGCCGGCGCGCCTCGGCGTCGTCGAGCACAACGCCGTCCTGGCTTGCCTGCCTCAGCTGGTCGGCCGCTTCGGCACCGGCCCTGATTTTCGCGACAAGGTCGGCCTCCTCTTGGGAATCGAGCAGAGGGAACCGATCGATTTCCAGCAGGTACGTCCGCGTGTCGTCGTCGACCCAATACTCGTTGGCCATGTCTTGAAGTGAGCCTGCTCCGGCGGTCGGGGCTTCGGCGGTGTGTTCGGGTCGGGTGTTTTCGGTGTTGAACTCGTTTGCGCTGTTCGCAGGGGTATCGGCCATCCAGATCACGTCCTCTCTTGGGTTTTTCGAACGACAGTCGGCAGGGCGCGGCTGCGGGTGCGCGCGGCTGGCCGGCAGGGCGCGGCTGCGGGTCCGCGCGTGCGGGCCGCCTTCGCGGGGCTTTCTCGTGCAGTATATGCCCGCGCGCGGGGCCGGATTGCGCAATTGCAGCGCAGGGCTCGGGCTAAGCTGGCAGGCGACAGGGCATTGGCGGCAGCTTGGCCTGCGGGAGGGGGCCGCATGAAAACATACGCGATGGGCGACATCCACGGGTGCGCTGCGGCGTTTTGCGAACGAATCGAACAGCTTTCCGAACTGGGGTTTTTCGATTCGAGGTGCGAAGACGTGCTCGTGCTGCTGGGCGACTACGTCGACCGCGGGCCGAACAGCCTGGGCGTGATTCGCGAGGCGATGCGGCTTGAGCGGGATTGTCCCGGGCGCGTTGTGGCGCTGCTGGGCAACCATGAGGACGACCTGCTGCGCTGGCTCGGGGTTGCGGCGCCGATGCCGAAGACCAGTGGCCTGATCAGGCGTTTCGTCAACCGATTCCGTGGCGACCTGGGGAACACGCCCATCGAGCGCCTGAGGATGTGGCGCGCGGCGGACTCCGGCGGTGCCACGTTGCGCTCGTTTCTGGGGCCGGCGGCCTATGCGGAGCTGGAGGACGCCCTTGAGCTGGACGACGCCTTTGCTGCCGACGCATTCGAACGCGCATGCGCGCGCATCCGCTGCGACCATGCGGACGAGGTGCGCTGGCTTTGCGGGCTGTGGCTCTTTCACGAGACCGAGCGCCAGGTTTTCGTGCATGCGGGAATCGACGAGTCGCTCGGGGTCTCATGGGGCACATCGGCCCGCGACACGATGCTGCGCTCGCGGGCAATCCGCTTCGGAACGTTCCCGAAAGACGTTATCGCAGGTCACACGCCTACGTCGAGCATCTGCGGCGACCTGGACTTCCACGGGGCCCTGTGGGACGGCGCGTCGCATTTCTACATGGACGGCGCGACGTTTCTGTCGGGCCGCATTCCCGTTCTGGTGTATGACTCCAGGGACGGAACCTACCGCGAGCTCGACGATGGAGGAGGGTTGCGGGAGGTGCGGCAGTGGCCAGACGTACGGCAGGACCCCTGTTCGGCGGTGGAGTCGGCGCTGTTTCGCGGGCGCGGCGATGCACCCGATTCGGGATCCGCCCGCCAATCGCGAGACGAGCTGCTATAGTTGCGTGCAGAAAAATTGTCATGTTGTACCAGAACGGGGGCGGTTTGAATGGCCGGTGCGAAGTGCCCGCATTGCGGCAACGAGGTTTCGGAGCGCGAGGGATTGTGCCCGCATTGCGGTTCGCGCATGGGGCGCGTTTCCGGCGCCGCGGCTCTTACGGCTGGATGGACGCGACCTCGCAAGAGGGACGCCGCCGTTCGTCCGGACACGTCGCCGGATGTGCTTGCAGAACTTGCCGGGGACGAAGACTGCCTGGTCCGCACGGATGTTGCCGAAAACTACGCCGCGCCGGCCGACGTTTTGCGGCAGCTTTCGCACGACGCGGACGAAGCCGTCCGCATGCGTGTGGCTCGAAACACAGCCGCTCCGGCCGATGTGCTCGAGGCGCTTTCGCATGACGAAGACGTGCGCGTCCGCGAGTCGGTTGCCGAGAACGGAGCCGCACCGGCTGACGCCCTGCGGCTCCTCGCCCAGGATGAGACCGAATTGGTTCGCATGTGCACCGCCGAAAACGGAAACGCCCCGGCCGACATTTTGCGGCAGCTTTCGCACGACGAGGACGAAACCGTCCGTTGCATCGCGGCCGGCAACACCAATGCGCCGGCCGACGTGCTCGAGGCGCTCGCGCATGATGCGGACAGGGGCGTTCGCTGTGCCGTTTCCCTTAACGCAAACACGCCGGTCAGCGCCCTGTGCCACCTTTCGCAGGATGCGGACCAAGACGTTCAGACCAACGCAGTGTACGCCATGCGGGTGCTCGCGATGAGCCCGGATGCGCCGGCCGACGCGCTGCGTGAGCTTGCCCGTGAGCATGACGAAGACGTCCGGACCTCCGTCGCGTACAACGTTGCAACGCCCACCGACGTTTTGCGCGAGCTTGCCCAAGACGAAAACGAAGACGTGCGCAGGGGCGTGGCGCAAAATCCGAGCGCGCCGGCGGATGCCATCGCGGCACTCGCCCAAGACGCCGCCGAGGCCGTGCGCGGCTACCTCGCCTTCAACCCCAACGCCCCGGCCGACGTTCTTAAGGAACTCGCCCGGACCGACGACGCAGACACCCGATCGGCCGTCGCGTGCAACCGCAACACGCCGCCCGACGTCCTTCGGGGTCTGTCGCGCGACGGGGACGAGCGCGTTCGCGAAGGGGTCGCTTGCAACGCCAACGCCCCGGCCGACGTTCTGGAAGCGCTTGCCCAGGACGAAAACGAAGGCGTGCTTGCAGGCGTCGCCGCGAATGCCAACACCCCGATCGCCGTTGTCGAAACGTTGGCCCGAGGCGGACACGGCGCCCTTGTCACCCACCTGGCCCACGCCCGCCTGGCGTGACGGACCCCGGGCCTTTATTGCCACACTTGCGGGCCGAATGCCAGTGGGCGAGTATTCCTGAATCAGCTGCTACATTTGCTCCAGTTATTACCGCATTACAGGAATAACTGGAGCAATTATTAAGTCGAACCCTGAGCGCTGTCGGCCTTGGGTGAGTGCGCTCGACGGTGGTTGAAACAACGTGGGCTAGTCGACTTCGATGCTGGCGAGAATGCCCTCGATGAGCGGCTCGTAGATGTCGTCCTGCTCGACGGGATGGGAGAAACGCACTTCCAAGTATCCTTCGCTCATCTCGATGGTCGCCTCGATGGACCGCAAGTCACCAATGTGGTCGCGGTGGACAATAGCGTCATATCCGTTGATGGATGTTGGCTCCCCATCTATATAGTTCGACCAGTCATCAAAGGATGCCACGTCGCTTCGATCGATGGACAGATAAGACCCTCCATCTTCGCTATTGAAATAGAAATGAGTGTTCTGCGTCAACTCCGTGCTCTGCCTGATTAGCTGTGAATCCTTCGTACTCTAGCTGTTCCCAGGCGCAAAGGTTGTTGATCGGCGACACGTGCTCGAGACAGAGGGGATCGTCGACGTCCGCCCGTCATCCGTTATCAAGACCGTCAGGTTGGAAAAGGCAAATGCACTGTCACAGTGCATAATCGTGCGGAAATTGCACTGTCGCAGTGCAATTTGAACCGTCCTGCGCAAGCAGACATTCGGACAAGGAGGTTCACGGCTACGGCAACGTGGTTCCCCTGTGGGCGTTCGGCTTGAACTACTGATTATCCTGCGTGACGTTGACCTGGGTCTATCTGGACGCGCCAACGCCCACTCTTGCGGATTCGGCCAGAGGGAGCAGCTCCTTCTGGCCGGATCCGATTGGGGTCATGCAAAGGCGGGCGCGGCGAGGCTCGACCCCAGGATACGCTTTCCGCTTGCATCCGATGCACGGCAGAGGCCGACGGCGCACCTGTCCGAGGTGGGGAGGCTATAATGCAAAGGGCGCGCCGTTTGCGAGGCGCGCTTTCGGCAAGACCGCATCATGAGAGGACGGCGCCATGAAGACCTTCCAGCTGCAAACGTCTGCGTTTTCGTTTCACGACATAACTGCCCAGGTGAAACAGGCCGTGCGCGAAAGCGGGGTTCGCGAGGGGCTGTGCACCGTGTACTGCCCGCACACGACCGCAGCCATCACCATCAACGAGAACGCCGATCCCGACGTGCAGCGCGACCTGAAGTTCGCCCTGATTGACGCGTTCGGCGACCGCGACCGTCCCGAGTTCCGCCACGCCGAGGGCAACAGCCATGCGCACCTGAAGTCCAGTCTGATAGGTGCGTCCGAGACCATCCCCATCAGCAACGGTTCGCTCACGTTGGGCACTTGGCAGGGCATCTACTTCTGCGAGTTCGACGGCCCGCGCAGCCGCCGGTTCTTCGTGCAGATCGTGGGGGAGTAGGGCCCTGGCGGGCGCCCGGCCACCCGCGCGGCGCGCCGTTCTCCGCCTCCGTGCAACGAGAATCGCGTTTCGTGCGCACTTAAGGGGATAATCTGCCGGATCGCGAGCCCCGGGCGCCCCAGGCGGTCCGTCCGTGCGATAAATAAACCACAGATATAAACAAAGTGTGGCGTAAAATCCTCTCCGCTCGGGCAAAGCGGCCTTCGGGGCGCCTCCGGATCGCAGATTATCCCCCTAAGTGCGCAGAAATCCGAATTCCCGTTGCACGGCGGGGCGCGAACGGCCCGGATGCGCTAGCTGGCGGGTCTCAAACCAATCTCTGCCCCCTGTTCACGGGTTTCTTCCTTCGTATCGGGGGGTGCTTCGGTGACGAGGCCAGTGGCTATGCATCGCAGGTGCGACAAATAGGCTACGCAGCAACTATGATATAATTCAGATAGAATTTGCCAGAAGGAGGCTAGAATGCAGATCATGCCGGTGTCGGAGCTACGCAATCATTACTCCGCAGTGGAAGAAGCAGTGTCCACGGGAGGCCCAGTTTTCCTGACCAAAAACGGATACGGTTCCATGGTCGTGATGAGCATGGAACAATACGAGAACCTGACGGGCAACGTGGAAGCTATGCTGGATGCTGCGGATCGTCAGGCATCTTCAACCACGTTGCGCTACAGCCATGATGACGTGTTCGGCGCTCTGAGGGGAGAGCTTGACCGTGGCGAAGCAATATAGACTGCAGTACCTCCCTCTTTTCTGGAGCGATCTTGAGCAGGCGTTATTCTATATTCGCGACGTGCTCAAGAACCCTGCTGCGGCGCAACGGCTGCTCGATCGGACCGAAGAGGCTATTCTTGAACACGCCAAGGCGCCCACCATGGCACAGCTTTATAAAACCACGCGGCCGCATCCGCAACCGTATTACTGGTTTGCGGTTGGCAACTACATGGTGTTCTATGTGGTGTTCGATGATGTTATGGAGGTTCGGCGGTTTGTCTACGGCGCCCGCGACCTAACCAAAATCCTGCCTTGATGCAGGGCATCTACTTCTGCGAGTTCGACGGCCCGCGCAGCCGCCGGTTCTTCGTGCAGATCGTGGGGGAGTAGGGCCCTGGCGGGCGCCCGGCCACCCGCACGGCGCGCCGTTCTCCGCCTCCGTGCAACGAGAATCGCGTTTCGTGCGCACTTAAGGGGATAATCTGCCGGATCGCGAGCCCCGGGCGCCCCAGGCGGTCCGTCCGTGCGATAAATAAACCACATATGCACTCAATATGTGGCGTAAAATCCTGTCCAATCGGGCGAAGCGGCCTTCGGGGCGCCTCCGGATTGCAGATTATCCCCCTAAGTGCGCAGAAATCCGAATTCCCGTTGCACGGCGGGGCGCGAACGGCCCGGATGCGCTAGCTGGCGGGGCGCGAACGGCCCGGATGCGCTAGCTGGCGGGGCACTAACGGGAAACAAGGGTCTGCCCATGTGCACAGGGATTGAAGAAAAGCCCTGGTCGGGTCCTCGCTACATGAGGAAGCGGACCGATGCGTTCACGGCGCTTTCGTGGAGCTCCTGGAATGTCTCGAGGCCTTCCGGAAGAGGACGGTCGGTGTCTGCGATCCATCGGGAGGCGAACCCCACCAGCGCCCAGGCGGCATAGGCACAGTGCAGTTGATGCTCGAAGCTGCCTCCGCGCTCGCCAAAATGCAGAGCCGCTTCGATAAATGCGGCTTCTATGCCATCTGCCAGGCATTTTGCGAGCGAGCCGTCGTCGGAAGGCAGCAGGGCGCGCAGCAGGTTCTCGTGGCGGGCGAGCGACATGACGATCGACTCGTAAAACGCGTCGTCGGCACCCGTGCTGGCTCGGCGCTCCGCCGAAGATAGGCTTTCGGTGCGCACGTCGTTCACGAGCTCGCCGACCATCGCGGCGTACAGGTCTGACACGCTGGCGTGGTGCAGATAGAACGCGTTGCGGCTTATTCCTGCGCGGCGGCAAACGGCGCTCGCCGTAATCGACGCAATCGGCGTTTCGCCCACCAGGTCCATGAAGGCTTTTCGGATGGCCTCTTCGGTGCGAACGTAGCGCAGGTCCTTCGTGTTCGTCATGGCGTGCTCGTTTCCGCAAAATACGTGACAGTTGTTCAACAAGGTAGTTTTAAGTGACAGTTCAGCCCTTGGTGACAATTGACCAAGATGCGTGACACATGTACCTTACATGTATTAGCAAGTGTTGTCAAAATAGAACGGGGACTCCCTTGTTTAAGATTCTGCCTGTTATTTACCGCGACCGCGGCTTCATGAGTCAGCCGTTCGCATTCGGCGGCGAGGACGGTCCCGAGGCATTCGACGCCAACATCCGCTACCGCTCAGGTTTGCAGAACTACCTTATCGACACGGGTGACGAAGTCGTCCTGGTGGACACCGGCATACCGGCAGGCACGCCGCTGAACGCAGGCAAGATCGCCGAACTGAGCGGGCTCGACCGCAAGGTCGTAGACAAGGCCATGGCCGAGTTGAAGAAGACGGGCGCCATCGTGTCGCCTGTGCGCTGCAAGTGGGAGCCGGCGAAATAATCCCACATCATTTAGGTTTTTAACTGTTCCGATCGAGGAGGTTTTCATGGCAGACAAGCAAGCAGAGATCCAGGCATTGCAGGCAATCGTGACAGGGCTTTCCAGCCAGAGCTTCAGCCACCGCATCCAGGGCCTGGTGTTCGGGTCCAAGGGTCTGGCGGCGCTGGCGGACAAGTACGCCGAGCACGCCGAAGAGGAAATGACCTGGGTCGAGAAGTTCGCCAACCGCATTCTGGACCTCGGCGGCGACATCAAGATCGAGGCCACGCCCGAGGTGAAGGTGTACGACGACATCGTCGAGTACCTGAAGAACGAGAAGAAGGTGTCCGAGGAAGGCATCGCCCAGGTCAGCGAGATGATGCCCGTGTTCGCGAGCGACTTCGTGGCGTACGAGGACGTGAAGGCCTACCTGATCGACGAGGACGCCGACCTGCAGGAAACCAACCAGGACCTGGAGCTCATCGAGCTGATTGGCGTGCAGAACTGGCTGGTGCAGAAGCTCAACGGCACCGCTGCTTCCACCACCGCCGAATAGCGGCCGAACAATCGAACGCGACAGCATAGCTGGGAAACCGGTCGGAGGGGGGCGCCCTTCCGACCGGTTTTTTACGAGGCGATGCGCTCGATGGGCCGCGCGGGGCTGCCGAGCAAGACGGCCGCTTCTGACCGCGGTATTTTCCTGCAAATGATTTGAAACGTCGTGAAGTCCACGCACGTATAATGGTTATACATCTCAGTCGGGGACGGAACGGAGCTTCATGAAACTCAAGAAGGCAAATGCGGCAATCGGATTGTTGTCGGCTCTATTCGCGCTCATCCATATCGGATACCATGCGTTCTGCTATCTGACCTTCTATTACAACCCCGTGCTCACGATGGTGTTCTCGCTTCCGTTCATCGTGCTGGTGTGCGTGCACGCGGTTTTGGGCATGCTCACGGTTTTCCTCAGCTCCGACGGCACGCGGCTCGATCTTTACCCTAAGCAGAACCGCACCACCGTCCTCAAGCGTGTTTCCGCCGCGCTCATATTCCCGCTGCTCATCATCCATGTCGACAGTTTCGCCCTCATGCAGCAAAGCGCCGAGGCGGGCAACGCCGCGTTCATCGTGCTGCTCATCCTGACCGAGGTCCTGTTCTTCGCGGTGGTGCTGACCCACGTTGCAACGTCGTTGACCGCCGGTTTCATCACGCTGGGGTTCGTGGATTCCATCAAGGTTCAAACGCGGATGGACCGGGCCGCATATGCGATCGGGGCTGTGGCGTTCGCCGTTTCCGCGTACGCCGTCGCGAGCGGCCATGTGGCGATGTTCCTGCTCGGGTAGGTGCGTATGGATAGGGTTGTTGTCATAGGAAGCGGCATTGCAGGGTGCGCGTGCGCCGTTCGTCTTGCCGAAGCAGGCGTGCATGTGACGCTCATTTCGCCGTTTCCCTCGGAACGTTCGCAGTCCGTCATGGCCGCCGGCGGGATCAACGCCGTGTTGGAAAACTGCGAGGCGGGCGACAGCGTTGCCGGCCACATCGACGACACCATGCGCGGCGGGCGCGGCATCGCGGGCCGGGCTGCGGTCGGGTCGCTGTGCGAGCATGCGTCCGACGTGGTCGAATACCTCGAGCGCATCGGAACGGTGTTCACGCTGGACAAGGATGGTTCGCTTGCGCGGCGCGCGTTCGGCGGCCAAACGCACAGGCGCACGTACTACTGCGGATCGTCGACGGGAAAGCAGATCGTGTCGGCGCTGGTGATGGAGGTCAGGCGCTTCGAGGCGCGCGGGCTTATCCAGCGCAGGCTCTGGAGCTGCTTCCATTCGGCCCTCATACAGGACGGCCGCTGCCACGGCGCCATCCTGTTCGACGAGGCGAGCGGCGGTTTGACAATGGAGCTTGCCGACGCGCTGGTCGTGGCGACGGGCGGGCAGAACGCGCTGTTCGGGAAGACGACCGGTTCCACCCAATGCGACGGGTATGCGGCAGGAAAACTCTTCATGCAGGGGGTCGACCTCAAGAACCTCGAATTCATCCAATACCACCCCACTACGCTCGAGACCCCGCAGAAGCGCATACTGGTTTCGGAGGCCGTGCGCGGCGAAGGCGGGCGGCTCTTCTATCTGGACGGCGACGAGCGCGTGTACTTTATGGAAGAGAAGTACGGCGAACGCGGCAACCTTATGCCGCGCGACGTTGTGAGCCAACAGATGGCTGCAGTCGGACGTCAGGTCTACCTCGATGCCACCGTGCTTGGCAAGCGCGTTATTGACGAGCGGTTGTCCGAGGTCAGAGACGTGTGCCGGAAGTATCGCGGCATCGACATCGCCAAAGAGCCCATTCCTGTGGCGCCGTCCGTTCACTTCTTCATGGGTGGCATCGCCGTCGACAACAGCCACGAGACGAACGTCGAGAACCTGTTCGCCATCGGCGAGTGCGCGTCGATGTACCATGGCGCCAACCGGCTGGGCGGCAACTCGCTGCTGTCCGCTATATACAGCGGCTGGGTGGCGGCAGATGCCATTGCGGGCTGCGATTCGGTCCGAACGGCGCCCGATTTCTCGACGTTGCTTTCCGAGGAGAGCCGAAAACTGGCGCGCATGTGCGATGCCTCGGGCACGGTTCCAGCCGCGCGCGTGCGCGACGTGCTCACGGAAACCATGGACCGGAAGATGGGCGTTGTACGCGACGGCACGGCGCTTGCAGACGGCGTGGCCGATATCGACCGGTGCCTTTCCGACGTGGACAAGATAAGCTACGACCCTCACGTCATGATGTACATGAATTACTGTTTACCAGGTCTTTTGGTGCTTGCGCGAGCGGCGCTTGCGTGCGCGGAACATCGTACGGAGAGCCGAGGGGCGCATGTGAGAAGCGACTATCCCGCCGCTCGGGACGATTTCGCGTTCGCGAGCATCGTTTCGTACAACGAAGGCGAGTTCAAGGTGTGGCTGGACAAGGACGGGCGCTATGAACGTTAGGGTATTGAGGCAGCTTGGGCCGGGCACCCCTCCATACTGGGAAAGCTTCGACATGGACGTTTCGGGCGACATGACCGTAGCGGCGCTGCTCGATCGCATCAACACCAGCAACGACGTGGTTGACGACCAGGGCAACCCGATCACGAACATCGGGTGGGAGTGCTCGTGTCTGCAGGGCGTGTGCGGCGGGTGCGCCATGGTGGTGAACGGCGAGCCCGTGCTGGCGTGCGAGGTTCACCTGCGCGATCTGAAGGGCAGCGGCATCGAGATCCGCCCGTTGCGGAAGTTCCCCGTGATACACGACCTGGTTGTGGACAGAACGTCGATCCACGAGAACCTTAAGCGCTCCAACGTGTACATCGAGTCGTACGACCCCGGCGACGCAACCAGGCGCGCAAAGGCGGCGCAGGACCGGCAGCACCAGTACGATATTGGGAAATGCCTGAAGTGCGGGCTGTGCCTGGAGGTTTGCCCGAACTACACGAGCGGCGAGCATTTCTTCGGCGCGCTGTTCGCGAACGACTGCTACATGGTGGCCTCGCGCAACAAGGCCAAGGCGGGCGAGATGCAGGCGCTTTACGACCGTCATTTCGGGCGGGACTGCTCCAAGTCCCTTTCCTGCATGGACGTGTGCCCAGCGGGCATCGCGACAATCGCATCGATGGCCCGTATGAACCGCTGATCGCATTCGGCAACGGTGGGAAAGCGCCTCCCCCAAAACAGGGGAGGAGGGTGAAATCCCTGGTACTCGGGGATGTGCGACGAATGCGCCCGAACTAAGGTGCGGTGCAACGGGGCCGGACAAGGCGGCCTCACAACCCATGAGGGAGGCACCCAATGAGCACCTTTTCGCGTAGGGATTTCTTCAAAACCGGCAGCATTTCGGCCGCGGGCATCGCGGGGGCTTCTATGGGACATCGGGGACGGAGCCCCTTGTCCGTTCGTTGACGCGCAGAAATGGGAAAGGAGCGGGTCCAGGTCTGGCGTTTCAGAATCAGCACGTTGCCTTTTTGCGGGCTGGCGCGGTAGAATCGACGCATCGTAATCGCAGGCAGAAGGGGTTTCCTATGAAACATTTCGCAAACGTGGCGCTGGGCGTTGTTGTGGGATGTGCTGTCGGGTGCGCGGTGGCGTCGCTGGTCATCCACCGCAACGTAATCGCGGCTGTGGTCAAGGGCGAGCCGATTCCCGAACCGCCGGCATGGCACAAGAACCATCCCTTCATGTCCAAGGATGCATAACGGACCGTTCCCGTCGGGGCGTCCGGTTGCCGTTGGTTTCGAATGCACTGAATAACCTGCCGGTACGGTCAAGATGTCTGACGGGATTTGCTTAATAGGGAACGCAAACGGAGACAGTTGCAGGTTCGAAGCCACCAGAGCTTTGACGGGTCTGCGAAGGGCGGACTCAACATCAGGACGGTGTGCGCGATGACTGGGCGGATAACGGCGCGTGCAGAAAACGTGCCTATATAAAACGGCCCTCGCTCGCTCGAGGCCCGTTCGTGCAACGAAAATCGGATCAGCGGAGCGGTTGAGGGGGATAATCCGCCGGAGACGCTCCCGATTGGACTTTAGGGAACCCATGATGACGACTGTTCAACCACACATATATATATGATGTGTGGCGAAACGTTGCCTGCCTAGCAACGGACGAAGGCACCGAGGGGGTGCTGTCACGCGGATTATCCCCCTCAAGTGCTCCAGCAACTGAAATCTCGTTGCACGAGCCGAGAAACCAAAGGGTTGTGGGGTCGTTTGTGCTGGCGAATCCTGCGAAATCTGCACGAGATTCTAAGTTGTGATTGCCTTGAGTGAACCAAGGCTTGCCGTCGGTGCGTTTGCCTAGGTGGGAATTTGGCGAAACGTCCGAATTCGGAGCATGCGCCCGAAACAGAATGCACAACTTCGAATCTGAAAAAAACGGCGATTTTGCCAACTGAGTCCGATCTAAGGCTCGAGCGAACATCATGTGAGCCGTGGCGAATTCGTTCCCCGCCAATCGGCCGTAAAGGCAACCGTGAATTTTTTACGGCCGTTGAAAAAGCAATTGTATATTAAATCGGCCGTCGACAAGCAACCGTAAAAGCAGCCGCAAATTTTTACGGACTCGTTTACGGCCGCTATTTGTAGTGGTTCCGCCAAATGCGGACTCTTTCAAACCCGCGGCACTGCGCCAGCAGCTAATCAACGCGAGACATCCACCCGCCCGTTGAATGACATTTTCCCAGACAGAGGCGTAGCGGGGTATTCCCTTGGTAGAATGTGGGCACCGCAATAAGAATCGCCATCGACAAAATCGGTTGGAGTCATGACCCACGGGATATCGAAATACGCGTTGATAAACGGTGCGGAAGCCTCACTCATCGAGGCTATTCCCCATGCCCTGACGAATGATGCGGTCTGCGTTTTCGAAGATGCAGCAGGCAAGCGTCGGTACGTCTCGAAGGCCGAGTGGGTTGCGGGGGCTGATGAGTTCATCCATTATGCGGCGGAAAAACGGCTGGTTACCTCAGAAAGTCCTACCAGGGACAAGATCGTCCTCTTCAAATCGCTGTTCAAGGGCCGCGAAGATGTGTACGCGCATGGCTTTGTCAAGCGAGAAGGCGGTATCGGCTATGCTCCGAACTGCGCCAATGAAAGAACGCGCCGATGCCCGCGATGGACGAAGGCCAACCCTGGCGTGAAGTGCACCGACTGCCCTGCGCGCCAGTTCATTCCCGTTAATGACCGGGCAATCGTTGACCATCTCAAAGGCGATCACGACGACCTGCGTGACGTGATGGGTCTTTATGTGCTGACGCCGGATTGCAAGACATGGGTGCTCGTGGCCGACTTCGACGAAGGCGGGTGGCAGCGCGAAACGGCGCTGTACTGCGAATCTTGTCGCCAGTTCGGTCTGTTTCCAGCAGTCGAACGCTCTCGTTCTGGAAACGGTGCGCACGTTTGGCTGTTCTTCGAAGAGCCCATCGACGCCGAGCTGGCCAGAAGCCTTGGAGGCGTAATCATCACGCACGCCATGGACGAAGCGCCAGGCATGACTTTCGAGTCGTACGACCGATTCTTCCCAACGCAATCCACCATTCCACAAGGCGGTTTCGGCAACCTGATTGCGTTGCCGTTGCAGGGTCGGGCGCAGCGACAGTCGAACTCCGTGTTCGTGGACGAGCGCTTCGACGCGTTTCAGGATCAGTGGCGGTTCTTGTCGTCCGTTTCGAAAGTGTCTGCCCAAAAGGTTCAGGAAATCGTCGGTTCCGCAGCTGACGGACCGTTAGGGCAGCTTGCTTTCGCAAGCGCTCCGTCTCGAAAGGCGAGTGTATCGGCGGGCCGCGAGGTCTCCGGTTTGTCGGAGCCCGCCACAAAGCCCGCACCTGGCACCTTCCCCAAAACCTTGGACGTGACCAGGGCGAACATGCTCTATGTGGCTAAAGAGGGTCTTTCCCAGAATGCGCTCAACAGAATCAGGCGTCTGGCTGCGTTTGGCAATCCCGAGTTCTATCGGGCGCAGGCCATGCATCAATCCGTTTATGGAAAGCGCCGAATCGTATGGTGCGGCGAAGAGGACGAGGCGTACATCATGCTGCCACGCGGATGCGAGCAAAGACTCATCAGATTGCTGAGCGAGCATGGGTGCGTATGCCATTTCGACGACAAGCGCACCGATGGCGTGCCGATTGGCGCGACGTTTTCCGGCGTTTTGCGCGACCGGCAGCAACAGGCGGTGGATGCGTTGCTGCGCCATGAGAGCGGCATCCTGATGGCCCCGACGGGTTTCGGGAAGACGGTGATCGGGGCATGCATCATCGGTAAGCTGAAGATGCGCACCCTGGTCATCGTCCCGAAAACGAACCTTATCGACCAGTGGAAAACACGGCTCGAACAGTTCTTGGTTATCGAGGACAATCGGCCTGCGCTGCTTACGAAATCAGGCCGCCCAAGCAGGAGGAAGCGACCCGTCATCGGTCAAATTGGTGGAGGGAAGAACGCGCCGAGCGGCATCGTGGACATTGCCACGTTCCAATCTCTTTCCTTTAAGGACGACTTGGGAATTCCGAGCGCAAAGCCCATCGTCGAGGATTACGGGCTCGTCATCTGCGACGAGTGCCATTATGGGGCCGCTCCCAACCTGGAATTGGTCATGAAGAACGTGACAGCCAAGTACGTCTATGGGCTGTCCGCCACCCCAAAAAGAGCTGACGGTCTGGAGCGCATCATCTATATGCATTGCGGTCCCATTCGGCATAAGGTCGACCCGAAGGAGCAGGCTGCCGAGCAGGGGTTCGTGCGCACCCTGCAGCCGCGATTCACCCGTGTGAGGCTGGCATCGCTGGAGCCTGGTTTTTCGTTCAACCAGGTCGTCGATGCGCTTTGCGAGCACGCCGCTCGAAACGACCTGATTGCGGAAGACGCGGCGGGTGCGGTGCGGGCTGGCCGAACGCCGCTTGTTATTACAAAACGTAAAGAACACGCGTCTGAACTCGCTAAACGTTTGGAAGAAGCCGGTGTTACGACCTATGTGCTTACGGGTGAGGGGACCGCACGGGAAAAGCGCGACCGAATCGAGCGGGTGCGTAATGCGACGGGCTCCGATTATGCGATTGTCGCGACTGGCAGCTATATCGGTGAAGGTTTCGACTTGCCCCAGCTCGACACGTTGATGCTAGCGTCGCCCTATTCCCATGAAGGGGTGATTACACAGTATTCAGGTCGTTTGCACCGTGAGAGCGAAGGCAAAACCGACGTGATTGTGTACGACTACGTCGACACCAGTGTGCCTATGCTTGAGCGCATGTACAAACGACGACTCAAGACCTATGCGAAGCTTGGATACACGATTAAGGATGCGACGGAGTTGCAAGGGCCTGGTGCCCGCATCGTGACGGCCGAGTCCTGGCGCATGGATTTTCTCGCGGACTTGTCCCAGGCGAGCAGGCGTGTCGTGATTTCGACGCCGTATGCGAATCCGAATCTAGTGGACTCCATGATGGCTGACTTTAAGGACGCGCTTGCCAGGGGCGTCGAAGTCGAGGTCGTGATGAGAAAGGCGAAGTCAGTTGCTTCTGTTGAGCTGCAGACGCGGATTTCGGAGGGACTTTCTTCCGCGGGGTGCACGGTCACCGTTGAGGATGCGCCAGTTACCGGCGTTGCCATTTTCGACGGCAAGGTGTCTTGGTATGGAACGCTGCCGTTGCTGGCCTTTCCCAAAAACGATGACTGCAGCTTGAGGGTCGACAGCGCCGAAGTCGCCGCCGACCTGGCAGGGGCCGTCGGAATCCAGTCGGAACATGCCGATATTGCGACGGGGTGAGCAAGAAACTGACGAGACGTCCGGTTGATACGGGTCGAGTCATAGGCAAAAACGGTTCTTGGGCGCTTGGGGGTCGCGTTCGTGCAACGAAAATCGAATCAGCGGAGCGGTTGAGGGGGATAATCCGCCGGAGACGCTCCCGATTGGACCTTAGGGAACCCATGATGACGACTGTTCAACCACACATACATATGATGTGTGGCGAAACGTTGCCTGCCTAGCAGCGAACGAAAGCTCCGAAGGGTGCTGTCACGCGGATTATCCCCCTCAAGTGCTCCAGCGCCGGAAATCTCGTTGCACCAGGGTGCCGAGCCGCCGATATTTGACGCGCAGCCCTCGCGAAAAGGGATCATTCTGCCTTCGGGTTTCTCGCGAAGAGGCGGAAGGGTACAATGGGCGTCCGGGAACGAACGGAGACGCATATGGACTCGATGACAACCACGATTCTCGACGAGCTTCAAACCGTCGAACGCGAACACGGCGTGCGGGTGCTTGCGGCCATCGAGTCGGGCAGCCGCGCATGGGGCTTCGACTCGCCGGACAGCGACTACGACGTGCGCTTCGTCTACGTGCATCCCGTCGAAAACTACCTGCGTTTGGACCAGGGCCGCGACACCATCGAGTGGAAGCTCGACGACGTGCTGGACATCAACGGCTGGGACCTGGCGAAATTCCTCCGCCTTGTGCACGCATCCAATCCATCGGCCTTCGAGTGGCTGGGTTCGCCCATCGTCTACCGCGAATCGCCCGAGTTCGCGGCGGTGCGTCAGGTGGCGCCGACGTGCTTCTCGCCGCTGGCCAGCGTGCACCACTACCTGGGCATGGCCAAAACCAACGCGGCGGCGCTTTCTGGGGACGCTGTCAAGTTGAAGAAGTATCTTTACGTCATGCGGGCGCTGCTTGCCGCGCGATGGGCCGTCCAAAAGGCCACGCCCGTGCCGATGCTGTTTGAGGATTTGGCGAATGCCCTGCTTGAGCCCGAGATGCGCGGCGTGGTCGCTGGCATGCTCGCCGAAAAACGTGTGGGTGACGAACGCGAGCTCCATGCGCGCATTCCCGAAGTGGATGCGTGGATCGTTTGCGCCCGCGCCGATCTGGAAGAGCGTTGCGCCCGGGTGACCGCCCTCCCGAAACCCAATTGGGATGCTCTTGACCAGGTGTTTGTCTCAATTGTGATGGGGGAGCGTTAGGGCTGGATTCTTGCGGACGGCCTGTGCAATCGCATCGGCCGATACAGTTTTCCCCGTTTGTTTCACTTTGGCTCAAAACCGTACAAAACGTAAAATTGTACGGTCAGTTTCGTGTGCCTTGTCTTTAGACTGGGTTTCAGCAGAAGACAGACGAGCGAAAGGAACCGAATCATGAGCAGGGTATGCGAGATTCTGGGAATCGAGAAACCGGTGGTCCATGCCCCGATGCTGTGGCTGACCAGCCCTGAACTGGTTGCCGCTGTAAGCAATGCGGGCGGTTTGGGTGTAATCGGCGTCGGCGCGGGATCTACCGAGCCCGAGGCTACGCGCGAAGCCACAAACGAGGCGTTCCGCACGGCCGTGCGCCGCGTGAAGGAGCTGACGGACAGGCCCTTCGGTGTGAACCTGATGACCGCGGCGTCCGACCCCAACGGCCACAATGCCGACACTATCGCCATCATGAAGGAGGAGGGCGTGGCTGTGGTCGTGCTCGTGGGCGACGTGTTCGCCGACGGTGAGATTGCCGCGCTCAAGGCCGACGGCTTCAAAGTGGTTGCACGCCAGCTCAACCCCACGGTTGCGGGTGCCAAGCGTCTTGAGGAGCTGGGCGCGGATGCCATAGTGGCCACGGGCTGCGACGAGGGCGGTGTCATGCCGGCCGGCGCGACGGGCACCATGGCGATGGTGGCCCTCATGTCCGAGGCCGTGGACATTCCCGTTCTGGCAGCGGGCGGCATCGTCAACGAGAAATTCGCCCGTGCCTCCGCCGTGCTGGGTGCCGAGGGCGCTTTCGCCGGCACGCGTTTCATCCTGTCCGAGGAGTGCCGCGCAGCGCAGGCCACCAAGCAGGACCTTCTGGACGCTTCGGCCGACGACATGGTGACGATCACCGTTTGGGGCGGCGGCGGACGCTGGCGCACCACTCCCACGGCCAAGGCCGTTGCGGCCGCGCAGGCCAACATGGCTGGCGATCTCAACCCTGACCAGGGAGATTACCGCAAGAGCGAGCTTTTGGGCCAGCTCGACGAGGGCATCAACTCCGCGAGCAGCGTCGTCTCCCTGGTGAAGAGCATCGACTCCTGCTCCGACATCGTGGCCGACCTCGCCCGTGGCTACGAATAGCCCCATCGACAACCGCTGCGGTCGGAGCTAGGACGTGCCCCACATCCTTTCTTCCGCGTTCTATTTACTCCGCTTCGCCTGTAGAGTTGTAAAAACCCAGGCCACATGGCCTGGGTTTTTTGATGGCGGTTGAGCGGGCGGTGCGGTCGACATATGCTGCGTTCATGAGATCGTCGGAGCCGGCGCGCGTGCCGGACGCGTGCCGGCGGTTGCGGAGGTGCACTTGGCGAGTGGATGTGGATCGGCGAAACGCGTCGGCAGGGGTTTTAGACCGTGTGCGAGCCTCTTCGTGCAACGAAAAACCGGTTTGGTGTGCACTTAAGGGGATAATCGGTAACACGAGTTTTGAAATCGGCCTCACTCCTCCTGAGTCTAGTCAAGATACGCCACAAATGAATATGAAATGTGGCGAAACGCGGAACATAGAACAGCTCAGAGCCTTTTTTGACGCGTTTGATTTACAGATTATCCCCCTAAGTGCACACGAAACGTAAATTTCGTT
Organism: Slackia heliotrinireducens DSM 20476; assembly: GCF_000023885.1. Classification (NCBI taxonomy): domain Bacteria; kingdom Bacillati; phylum Actinomycetota; class Coriobacteriia; order Eggerthellales; family Eggerthellaceae; genus Slackia; species Slackia heliotrinireducens. Next base: position 467,161 of record NC_013165.1, read on the forward strand.
GCACGGCGCCTTGGAAACACGAGTTCGGCAGCGCCGATGTCGGCTCGGAACCGTGCAGGAGTCTCTTCGTGCAATGAAAATCGGATCTGCGGAGCGGTTGAGGGGGATAATCCGCCGAGCGCACTGCCAGTTGGTCGTCAGGCGACGTTTTCGAGCGTGCGTTCGGCAACAAACAGATGCGATGTGTGGCGTAACGTGCGAGATGTCTCAACTGAGGAGCCCTCCGAAGAGCATCGCCGCGCGGATTATCCCCCTCAACCGCTCCAGCAACTGAAAAATCGTTGCATGAGTCCCGAAGCGAGGTGTTTTGACCTCGGACTCGACTCGCAAACGTGGCAAGTCCGATGACGCGAAGTCGTTTCGAACCAGGCGGACGCACGAACGAGTCTCCGCCCTGCGTCAGTGGCGGATCTCCTCTGACGACCGTGCGATTGCCTCACCGGTTCACGGGTGATGCGGACCATGAACGAAGATGGATATGCGACCGCCCCCGTTCGCACAGACGTATGCGGCAACTCGGCTTGAATGATGTAGTATTGGTTCGACTGTGTTTGGCACGTCGGACGAAATGCAGCGCCTCGGGAGAAGGGGAATGCCATGATGAAGGAAAAGACCGTTGTCTTGTCGAAATGCGCGTCGTGCGGCCAGCTGTTCGGCATAACGATGGAGCGTATCGGCGGAATTTGGCATTGCGTCTGGGCGTTTAAGATTTCCGAATCGATGGCCCATTTCGAGGGGTACGGAGACGAACCCGTGTCCGGCAACATCTTCGTGAGCGACGAGTATCCGGGCTGTCCCTACTGCGGAAACATGGGGTGGGTGAGCTGCGGCGATTGCAAGAAACTCACCTGCTATGGGGCCGAAATCGGCAGCGATTTCACCTGCGCCTGGTGCGGACACTCCGGCGCAACCGAGGCCGCCGATTCCTTTGAGCTGCGCGGCGGCGGCATGTAACTGGTCCGGTGGACGCCCGTCCGCCCCGCGAACGCGGGGCGGGTGTCGAAGGGTCCGAAAGGTCGCAGCCATCTGCCGTTGTTGGTCGGCGCCTGGTCGACACGCTGTTGTGCTACGTGCGCCCTCTCAAGTGAGGTTTCATGCTTCCAGAGTACGTAAAGTTCTATCATGACAAACTGCCTGATTGGATGCGCCCCATCTACGAGCGCATCTATTGGTCCGTGCGGAATCAGGACGAAGCCGTCATCGTGGACGACCCGGAGCGCAAGCTTGACATCGACCAGCTGCTTTACCTCCAGGAATGCATCTACTACGACTGCCCGGCGTTTTATTATTGGCGCTACGCCAAGGCCACGATCTTCACCTTTGCCAAGGGCAACAAGCACCAGATCAAGCTGACGTATTGGTACACGCCGGAGAAGCGCGCGCATTTCGACAGGCGGCTGAGCGCGGTTGTGCAGCGGTTCCTGAATGACCATATCGCATCCGGTATGACGCAATACAAGCGTGAACTGGCCATTCACGATTATCTGGTGCAGACCGTGACCTATGACACCGAGGCCTTGGCGGTCAACAACGACCCGACCAACCCTCGACATCACGACGAAATCTACAGCGTGCTTGGGGCGCTGCTTAAGCGGAAGGCGGTGTGCGCGGGCATATCCAGCGGGTTCAAACTGCTGTGCGACGCGGCGCGAATCAAATGCTTTGTGGTGGTGGGAAGCTCGACGCATGAGTCGGACGCGGGGGAGCGTCACGCCTGGAACATGGTCAAGCTCGACGGCGAGACGTATCACGTGGATGCCACTTGGGACATACGCGACGCGGGGGACATCCGCATGTGCTACGACTACCTGAATCTGACAGACGGCCTGATCCGGTTCGATCACACCTGGTCAAGTACCATTTATCCTGCTTGCACGGCGCTCGAGTACAACTATTACCACCGCGGGCGCTACTTCGTGACCAAGCTGGACCGGGTGGGGAAATACGTGCGGAAGCACCTCGCGGCGGGCGAACGGTACCTGGCTTTCAAATTCGCCAATGACGCCATGGCACCCGACGACGCGATTGCCGCCGAAATCAAGAAGGGCATCCGTGCGGCTCGCGTCTCGTGCACCTACGATTACTATATCTCTCAGGAGACGCATAACATCTACCTGCGCATACGTGAGATCTAGGCGGGTGCCGCATGGTGCGCCGTGCCGCGTGGGGAAGGCGCCGCGCGCGCATCGGGCGGTCCGTTCGAGAGTCGATGGCGGCTCGGGCGTCGTGCCTCGTGGGGAAGGCGCCGCGCGCGCATCGTGCCGCCCAGCTCGCGAGCCGGCAAACGGTGCAGGCGTCGGCCGGTCGGGACAACAAGCGGCGGGCCGCCGCTATGCGAGGGCCCGCTTCGGTTTCGTTCGCTTTCCGCGTCGGACGGTTCCCTTAGTTGCGGAGGCACCAATCGGAGTAGGCGACGTCGCCTTCGTATTTGGCGCACAGCTCCTCGACGAATCCGTCTGCGTCCATTTCCCTCAGCGTGTCGGAAACGGTTTGCGCCATACCCTCCTGACCTGGGGCGAAAGCAATGGCATAGTGCTCGACGTACAGCGTCTCGTCCTGCTGCATGAATGCATCCGGATGGTCGGCCATCGCCTGCAGGGCAGTGCCGCTGTCGCAAACGACCGCATCGACAGCGCCTTGCTCGAGCTGGTCGAACGCCTCGGTGTACGAGCCTACCGTGCCGATACCGCCGCCATTGAAGGTGGCTGCAATGGCGGTGTAGGAGTCGTCGTACTCGAGCAAGTCGAATGCGAAAGAGTAATCCTGGGTGACGACGTTCTTGCCGGCCAGGTCGCTCAGCGAGTAGATGCCGGAATCTGCCCTCACGACAACCACCTGAAGGTTGTACATATACGGGTCGGACCACGCGTACTGGGTCTGGTAGTTATCGTAGGTGAAGCCGTTCCACACGCACGTGATTTCGCCGGATTCAAGCATGGCGTCCTTGGAGTCCCAGTCGATGGGTTGAACCTTCAGCGTCCAGCCGTTGCGGTTGCAGACCTCGGCGGCCAGGTCCAGGTCGAAACCGGTGTACGTCTGTCCGTTGTCGGCCAGGTACCCGTCTTCGCCGGGGTCGGCCTGGTATCCGAAGGGCGGGTAATCGCCGTCGAAGCCGACGATGAAGGCGTTCTCATCCGAAGCGCTCGGCGCGGCGCTCGAACTGCCCATTCCGAAACCGCCCACCGTGCCTTCTGCATCTCCGGTGTCGGATTCAGTTTTCGCCTCATCTTTCGTTTCGACGGACTCGGTTTTGGTCTTGCCGGCGTCGTCGACCTCGGACGCCTCGTCGCCCGAACCCAGGACGAACAGGGCCAACGCAACGACTGCAGCAACCAGAACCACGGCCGCCGCGGCGATTGCTATGGCGATGCCGCGTTTGAATTGCGTCGGCTGAGCGCCTGATGGGGCGGTGGTTTCGGGATTCGCCTTTCCCGCTGGAGCTGCGGTTGCGCCGTCGTAGGGACGTCCGCACTGCATGCAGAATCTGTTCATGGGATTGCGGGGCGTGCCGCAGTTCGGACAGACGGCCGGAGTTTCGGGAGAAGGCGTTTGCCCAGCTGGAGCTGCGTTTGCGGGGGTTCCGCACTTGGTGCAAAACGGCTGGTCCTCGGCGAGGGGCGCGCCGCAGCTTCGACAGAAGTGGCTGGTCATGATGCCTCCTGGTGGTCGCAATATTTTCGTGCGTGAACATTCTACATCCGTGGTCGCCGTAATGGTGTGCCGCGAGCCATTCGCCAGGCGAGCGCTTTTCGGGCTCGGCTCCGATTGCCGGACGGAACCAGTTGCGAGGCAGAAACCAGTCGCGGCGGCGTGCGGGCACCTCGGGAAGCGGGTCGGGCCCGCGAAGGCACCGGCGCGCGGCGGGGCGCACCGTCTCGGAATACGCGGAACGTGCGCCGCACACCCCTCATGCGAGAGCAACCAACGCGTGACAAATACGATACACTTGTTTCTAACCGCGCTTGAGCCGCAGGAAGGAAACGGAATGCCCTCGATCCACCAGAGAATAGACTCCATAAACGCGCAGCTTGCCGCCCAGAAGCAGCTCATCGGTCAGCTCGAGGCCGAGCGCAGCGCGCTTCCCGGTCAGCTTTCCAGTCTTATGGAAGGCGAGCGCGACCGCATGCTCCGCGAGCGTCGGAAATGGGAGGATCTGCGCGAGGACGTCAACGTGTGCTACCGCCGCGTGAAGGACGCCCTCCACGTGAACAACCTGGCAATACCCCGCAGCCACGGCTCGGGCGAGCGGCCAAACTTGGAGCGGCTGTACGAAATGACCCGCGACCCTGCGGCGGTGGCCCAGTCGCCGAGCCGCACCGATGAGGTGCTGCGCCTGTGCGGGCGCTACCTCGACTACATCGACGTCCACGTTCGGCAGATCGAGAACAGCGGCTCGTCCCGATGCGACCAGCACAACCGTGAGCTGGACGTGCGCCGCCAGCAGATCGACCGTCGGATTCGAGAGGCGCACGCGTCGGAAGACGCCATCCTCGGCGGCCCCGAGGGCACCGAGCTCGCTGCAGCTTTGCGGCGTGCGCAGGCGGAAAGCGCCGTGAGCGTCGCCCGCCTGAACAGGTGGCCCGAGGCCGGGGCCTGCGCGTCCGCCCTGTTCGGATACGAAGGCCCCAAAATCAATGCAGACAGGGAGAAGGCCGACCTGCTCAAGCGTACGTTCGGGAATATGGTCAGCGGAAACAAGCTGTGCCTGGCCCGCAACATACAACTGGAAAGGGGCTTCGGCGCCCGGGTGGAATACAACGTGAACGACGAAGACAGGGTGGTGGCCGGCATCGAGGCCATGCTGCTGAGCGCGCTGCTGGCGCGTCCCGCCCGCGGGCTGCGGGTGATCACGGCCGACGGCATCCATTACGGCCCGACGTTTTTGGGACGTTTGGAACCTTTGGCTCGCGTGAGGAAGAGCGGCTTTCTGCGGGTGCCGGCAAGTGACGACGAGATGCGCGCCATGCTAAAAAGCCAGCACGCCCACTATTCGGGCTTGCAGACCAAACTCGCAGGTCAAACCCTGGAACAATACAACGCCGCCCACCCGGACGAGGCGCTGCCGCCCACGGTGCTTCTGGTGGCGCAGGACCCGAACGCATTCGGGTTCTCGATGGCTGGCTCCGAGCTGGCGTTTCTGGCGGGTAACGCGCGCTCGCTGGGCATCACGGTGGTGGAGCTGGTGCGGTTGGATCCCCGCAGCCAGAACCAGCGCGCATTCCAGTCGACGCTCACGACGGGCGCCGACATCGTGGTGCGCCAGACCGACGACGGGCGGTTCTACGTCCTGCACAACGACAAGAAACGCCGCTTCATGTGGGGCCGCGTGCCTGATCTGCCTGCGGATTTCGTGAGCCGTGCCTGCCAGCTGGCGGCGCCGCAGACCTTCGGCTCGGTGTATTTCGACCGGCCGGAGCTGTCGTTCACGCTGCCCACGCGATCGGTGGGCAAGCGCCGTCCCATCACGGTGCCCATCGGCATCGACGATGACGACAAGCTGTTCAACTGCACGTTCGAGGGCGACAACTTCGCCGCGTACATCATGGGCGCCGCGGGCTCGGGCAAATCCTCGCTGCTGCACACCATCATCGGCAGCCTGATCATGAACTACCACCCCGACGAGGTGGAGCTGTGGCTGGTGGACTTCAACAAGACGGAGTTTTCGGAATACGCCAAGCTCAAGCCGCCCCACGTGCGCAACGTGCTGTTGGAAGAATCCGAACAGCTGATGTTCGACCTGATAGACGAGCTGATGGCCCGCATGGAGCGCCGCGAGAGCCTCTTCGAGGCGAACGGATGGAAGAACCTGTCCGACGTGCCGCCCAGCGTGTTCATGCCGGCGATCTTCGTGATCATCGACGAGTTCGCCCAGGTCTCGATGCAGCTTTTGGAAACCCGCAACAGCACCGCGCTTCCCGACTACACCCTGAAGCTGGAATCGCTTCTGCGGCTGGGGCGCAAGTTCGGCATCAAGTTCATCTTCTCGAGCCAGAGCTTCCTGAGCGGCGTGCGCGCCCTGACCGAAACGGCCCGCAACCAGATTCAGCTGCGCCTGGCCATGAAGAACGTCCGCGACGAGGTGGAAGGCACGCTGGGCGTAGACGGGTCCAACCGCACCGACGCGCTGATGGACGAGATCAACAGCCTGGGGCGGTTCCAGAGCATCTTCCGCCAGCAGGAGAAGGTGGACGGCCGCGACACCTGGCGCTACTACCACGTGCGCAACCTGTATTTGGAATACGACGCGCTGCGCAAGGCGGTCTTGGACGTGAACGCGGCCCTTCATGCGGAAAACGCCTCGAGCACCGACTTCGCACAGGCTCTGACCAGCGATAACGCCTACGCCGACAAGCATCCCGTGTTTCTGACCAGCGATGCGCCCGTGCCTTACGGCGTGATGAAGGAACGGTACCGGAAATTCGCCGGCAACGTGCGCGCTCATGCGGGCTACGAGACGGTGGACCTGAGCCGCACGGCGTTGCTGAACCTGGGCGTACCCGCCAGCTTCGTGCAGGTGAAGCCCGCGATTATGGATCTGTCGGGCCCCGAAGAGAACGTGCTGGTGGCGGGCGGAACCGACGACGAGCGGGCCTGCATGGCCATGTCGGCGCTGCGCAGCTGGTTCGAGGTGGACCCCAACCATGAGGGCATCGAGGTGTGGGGCAGCGGGAACGCTCGCGCCTACGCCGACCACATGGACTATTGGGGCAAGCTGACCCACGCATCGAGCCCCGGCGAGATAAAAGCCCGGGTGGAGAGCCTGAAGGACAAGGTGCTCGCAGACAAGAGGCCGCGTTTGGTGATCGTCTTCGGGCTGGATGCCATATTCGACGAGATGGGCGAAATGGAGGAGCTGGCCGAGCTCAGCTCTTTGGGCGGTTCCGCACCCAAAGCGAACGAGCCGGCCAAGTCGGACGGCGGCGGAACGGACCTGTGGAGCCTGATGCAGTCGCTGGACGAACAGATCGGGGACGGGCCTTTGGACGACGCGACCCGTGCATCGATTCAGAGCCAGATCGACGGCTACAACGCCGGCGTTCCTGCCAGGTCGGGCGCGCCCATCGCATCGGGCGACGTCAAGCGCGTGAAGTCCATCATCGGGAAGCTGCTCGAGGTGGGTCCCAAACGGGGGACGCACTTCGTCGTTTTGCAGCCCGATGCCTATTCGGTCAAAAAATGCGGCCTTGACCAGCAGCTCTTCATGCACAAGGTGGCATTCCCCATGAGCCGCGGTGACTCGTACGACCTGTTCGGCGGACCTGTGGCCAGCAACCTGGCGGCGGGCACCGCGGTCTATACCTGCGAGCGCAGGCAGGTGCGCATCGTCATGAGGCCGCACATCTACAAGGGCATGGTCGTCAACGGATGGCGTTTCGACGGCACGACCACAAGCCGCACGGGAGGTGCATAGCATGTCAGAAGGAAGCTCCGGCGCGGGTTCCAAGCGCGTCGCCATATCGCGCGAAGGCGCCGACGAGCTGCGCTACCTGGCGTTTCGGCTGGATTCGTCCTACACCGAGGCGAAGGCGGCCAACGCCGCGCTGCTGACGGCCGTCATGCCCTTGCTGCAGGTGGACATCGAGTTCATGAAGGAGATCCGCAACTGCGTGGCGGACAGCGTCGAGCAGCTGAACGCTTCGGCCGAAAGCATAACCGACCTGACGAAGGCCCTGTGCGGCCTGGCGGACAAGATCGAGGACTTCCTGCAGCGCATGGCGTCGCCGGCGGGAAGCTCTGCGTCGGGCTCCGAGGCTGCGAACGCGGCGGACGTCCATATGGAAGACGACCCCGTGGCGCACCTTCCGGAGTTGTTTTTCGATGTGGCTGTAAAGTCGGACGGCGATGACGACGAGCCGCCCGAGGTGCCGGCGTACACCGGTGCACCGGTTTTCGACCACCACGGCAACGACGAGGAGATGTACGACCTTGCCAACATCGGCAAGGATTACTGGCTGGAGGCGGTTCCCAAGTCGGGAAGGGAAGACACCGTGAGCGCCCGCTCCGTGGTTGGAGCGCGGTTCTTCGACGATGAGGGCATGACCGAGGACGCGTTCTGGATGAAGCCGGGCGGTGCAGGGTCTTCCGCCGCCGAAGCATACGCGCGCTACGGCGAGCTGGCCTCCCATGTGCCCGAAGTGGCGAAGCGGATGTCCAAGGGCGAAACCCTGGAGAGCCTTGCGAGCGACCCCGTTTTGGGTCAAACTGCGCAATCCTTTTTCGCGAAGGAGCGTAGGATCAGGGTGGTGGAGAAAAACGGCCGCTACTTCCTGTCGCCCGCCGAGGCCAACGCCGGGGATGCGGCCCAACGGCTTTGCATTGCCCAGGACATGGGGCTGAACATCCCCGTTTTGGTCACGCACTACATGCATCGCAAGTAATGCACGGCGGGAGAGGGTGTATGATGGACGACGGTTTTACGTTGGTTTCCGGCAGGTCGGTTTTCAAAACCGGCGGGTCTGATGTGTAGGGAAGTGCCATGCGGGTAGGGGTAACTCAAGAAGGCGTCGATGCGCTGCGCAAGCTGGCGAAACAGCTTCGCGCGTCGTTCAACGATGCCGCCGCAGCCAACCGCAAGCTCGTGGACGACGTGACGGCGGTGCAGCACATCGATGTCGAGTTCGTCCGTGAAATCGGCGATTGCGCCGTATCCTGCCAAGCCCAGTTGAAACAATCCCTGGAAAGCGTGACGGTTCTGTGCGACCGTCTGGACCTGCTGGCGAACAAGATCGAGGCGACGCTTCTGTCTTTGGGCGAAGGCGGCTCATCCGAGGGGCCGTCCGGCTCGTCGGACCCCGGCAGTACCGCAGGTGTCGGCTCCAAGAGCAGGCCTTTTAATTCTGGAGATTCTGACGGTCAGTCCAAAGGACGAAGCCGCTGATCCTGCGGCATAACGAGAAAGGAATCGCAATGGGCAATCCATCATGGGATCTGGAGAGCTTGGAGGACGTTTCCAAGGCGTTGGCCCAATACATCGCCGACGTGGAGAAAGCCGCGGCGGACATGGGCAAGGCCGCGCAGGAATGCATGGACAACCTGGGAGGCGACAAGTTCAGCATGCAGGCCCTCGAAGAGGTGAACATCTGCCAAAGCCGCCTGGTCATATCGGTGGATACCGCGAAGTCGCTGAAGCAGAAGGTCGATCAGAAGATCGGCGAAATCTCGGACACGACGCTTTAGGGGTGGGAAACGATGACCGTCGCTATAACTCAAGAGGGTGCCGACGAGCTGCGCGCCCTGGGCAAGGATCTGGAGAAGTCCAGCGAGGACGCCAACGCGGCCGCCACGAAGCTGGGCACCATCATCAGCGGGCTCGAGGATTTTCCCTTCAGGGACTACATCGAAGGCGAAGTGCAGTCGGTGCAGAAGGAGCTGAAGAACGCCGAGGGCTCGATCATGGAGCTGCAGGCGCGTCTGGATGCGCTGGCAGGAAAAATCGAAGGCATAATCGCGAAGTTGTAAGGGTTTCGGCATATGGGTAACGAACGTGGCGTGCGCGCAGGCATTCGGCAGAAGTGGGAAGACAAGGCCACGGCCGAGTGCGCCGAGATAAGCCGCAAGCTGAGCGACGATTCTTTCAGGGCCCGAAAGGGCCGTGCTCAAAAGGAAGAAGGGCCGGGCTGCTTCGCATCGGTGGTGGGCGCGGTCGTGGGTTTCTTCGCCCCTTCGATGATAGGGCTTCACCCTGGAATCTGCCTTGTGGGCCTGATCGTAGGCGCAATCGCCGGTGGCTTTTTGTACGATTCCGGCGTCGACAGCACCAACGACGGCATCGAGAAGAACGTGAAGCGGCTCGAGTCGGAAGCGGAGCAGAAGCGCATTGCGGCACGCGACCGATGCAGCAGGGAGGCCGATCGCGAGATTGCTGCCTACGACGCACGCGTTGCGAAGTGCATCGAGAAGGCGAAGGCGAACAGCAGCTACTTGGGCCGCATGGCGGATTTCCTGGTGCAGGAGTTCGACAAGCAGCTTCAGGCCAGACAGTGGATCGCCGGCAACGCCGACCGCGATGTGGTGGTGGACTTCGGGTTCGAGGTGACCCGAACCGAGCTGCGCATATTCGACGGCGAGAACTGGCACAGCAACGTGTACACCTTCCATAGGGAGCGCTACACCGCCCTGAACTCTTCCGAAGAGTGCGAGGCCATGGCGCAGGTGCTTTCGAAGGTGTTCGCCGCGAAGCTCAAACCGAAATACAAGTCGCAGCACGCGACGTTGAAGATAATCGACCAGCTTGACGGCATGGTCAAGCGCCGGTTCACGATGCCCAACAAGAACTTCGTGAGCGGGACCAACATCTTCTAGCACGAATCCGCAAGCGCGTCCGCCGGACGGATCCGATGGGACCGGCAGGGCCGCATGAGCATGAGGAAGGGAGCCGTATGCCGCAATTCAAACCCGGCGATGTCGTCCAAACCGTCACGGGGATGCCTGTGACGGTGAAGAAATACCTTGCCGCCGGAGGCCAGGGCGAAGTGTACATCGCAGATTTCAACGGTGAGGACAAGGCGCTTAAATGGTACAAGCGCAACGTGCTGCCCAATCCGGACAAGTTCTATACGAACCTGAAGAACAACGCCGCCAAAGGCGCGCCCGACCCTTCGTTTCTGTGGCCCATCACCGTCACCGAGCGCGAGTACGGATCCTTCGGCTACGTCATGGACCTGCGCGACCCCGAATACCATGAGCTGACGGAATTCCTGGTAGCCGACGTGAAGTTCGTCTCGTTCAAGGCCGCCGTGGAGGCCTGCATCCGCATAGCCAGCGCCTTCCGCATCCTGCACAACAACGGGATGTGCTACCAGGACATGAACGACGGAAACTTCTTCATCAATCCCAAAACGGGCAAGGTTCTGATCTGCGACAACGACAATGCGGCGCCGAACCTGTCCGATACCTTCATCCTGGGCACGCCCGGCTACATGGCTCCCGAAGTGGTGCTGGGCCAGGCTCAGCCGTCCACCAGCACCGACCGTTTCTCGCTGGCCGTCGTGCTGTACATGATCCTGTGCAACGAGCATCCGTTGGAGGGCCGCCGCTGGACCAAGGCGTGCCTGACCCCCGCCGATGAGCGCAAGCTGTACGGCTCCATGCCCCTGTTCGTGTACGACCCCGACAACGACGACAACCGCCCCGTGCCAGGCGTGCATAACAACGAGATCATGCGCTGGAAGTTCATGCCCTCCTACGTGCAGGACGCGTTCATCAAGGCGCTTTCTCAGGACGCGTTGAAGAATCCGGGCAAGCGCATGCGCGAGCTGGACTGGCTGAAGGTGCTGGTCCGGTTCCAGGGCGACATCGTGTCCTGCCCGTCCTGCGGCGGCGAGGTGTTCGTGACCGACGCGTCCGATACGCCCTGCGACACCTGCCAGCAGATGCTGCAGGTCACCCACACCCTCAAGCTGTTGGACTACAGCGTCACGGCCGCCAGGAAAACGCGGGTCTACCGCTGCCAGATCGACCCGTCGTGCAATGCGGATTCCGCACTTGACCAGGTGGTTCGCGTTGTTTCCCGCAAGGACAAGCCCGGCGTTCTGGGTTTGATGAACGCAACCGACAACGTGATCCTTGGCATCACGCCCAGCGGCAAGGTGAACCAAGTGAAACCCGGCGACGTGGTTCCCCTGAAGGCCGGCATCAGGCTGCAGGTCTACGATGCCGAAATAGGAATACAGTAACGTTGCAGAACCTCTGCTGAATGTATGCACCGACCTAAAGAAGGAGATCAGATATGCCCAACATCGGCGACACCCAATCGAAAGCCCGCAAGCTGCTGCCCATCATCTACGTGCTGGACACGTCGGGCTCCATGAACGTCGAGGGCCGCATTTCGGCCGTGAACGAAGCCATGCGCGAGACCATGGACGTGCTCAAGGACGTCGCGGCGAAGAACCCCACCGCCGAGCTGAAGATCGGCGTGCTGGCCTTCTCGTCGGGTGCAAGCTGGGTCACCAAAGACCCGTCCACCGGAGCTCCCGCCCTGCTTGACCTGGATGACTTCTATTGGAACGACATGACGGCCGGCGGCGTGACCGACCTGGGAGCCGCCATGACGGAACTGGACAACCAGCTCAACCGTTCGGCCATGCTGGTCAGCGACACCGGCTTCAAGGTGCCCGTCCTCATCTTCATGAGTGACGGCGGCCCCACCGATGACTGGGAGAGCGCCTACAACAAGGCCGTCGCCAACAACCGTTGGGTGAAATCCGCCACCAAGATCGCCATCGCCGTGGGCGACGGCGCAGACCGCGGCGTTCTGACCCGCGTCGCCGACGGCAACGACGAGGCCGTGATCGGCGTTACCGATCGCGAGACCCTGAAGCGCCTGATCAAGGTTGTTTCGGTTACGGCATCCATGATCAACGGCAAGAGCCGCACGGCCGATACCAACCAGAACGAGATCGTGAACGAGATCAACCGCACCATGGGCGAAGAGGGCAAGACCCAGCCGGAGTTCACGCCCGAACCCGAGCCCGAGCCCGAAACCGGCGGAGGGTTCGCCGAGGGCTGGGACGATGACGACGACACGTGGGAGTAACCGTCGCTGACGTCGTGGCGTCGCGGGGTGAAGGCCCCGGGCCGCGCCGTCATACTCTATAAGTGTGGCGAAAGGGCCGGTTCGCACGGCCCTTCGTGAACGATTCCGGAGAAGCGGAGCTTTGTCGACACGGCGCGGCTTGAACGGCCGCGTTTGAGAGGTTGTGGGCTATGGCGTTTGATCTTATATGCGTGCGGACACAGGGTGCGAGCCACATTGATGACGGGCTGCCCTGCGAAGACTTCGGCGCGGTGCGCAAGGGCGCGTTCTACCAGGTGTTCGCCTTGGGCGACGGGCATGGCGACAGCAACTGCCCTCGCAGCAGCCTGGGCTCGCAGTGGGTGTGCGAATCGGCCCTGGATGCGCTGTGCTCGTTTGCCGAGGACGTGCGTCAGGACGGCAGCGTGCCCGGGGCCGCGGCGGACGCGACGGATGAAGCCGTCGAGCAGGAGCCGGCGCCTGCGGAAGAAGCGCCCGAACCTAGACGGATGCGCTCCAAGAAGATGCTGCTTCAGGACGCCGTGAGTATAATCGGGGACGAGCAGGGCAATGCGGACCTGACCGGCCGTGAGGCGCTCTTGTTCGATCCGCAGCAGGCCAAAATGCTCATGCGCCAGGTGGCCGTAAGCATCGTGGGCGATTGGACAAGCCGCGTGAACAGCCATTATGCCGAAAACCCCCTGACCGATGAGGAATGGGCGGGTTGCAGCGACCGATACAAGCCCCGTTATCAGGCCGGCGAACGCATCGAGCATATCTACGGCACCACGCTCATCGCGGGCCTGGTGACCGACACCTACGCATTGCTGCTGCAGCAGGGCGACGGGCGGCTGTGCGTGTTCGACGCCCAAGGCGACGTGAGCCAGCCCATTCCCTGGGACGACCGCTGCTTCGCTAACGTGACCACGTCCATGTGCGACGAGGACGCCCTGGCCAGCATGCGATTCTGCATCTGGGACCTGCGCAGCCATCCCGTGGTGGCCGTGCTTGCCGGGTCGGACGGCGTCGAGGACGCGTACTTCTCGCCAGAGCAGATGCATTCCTTCTACCGCGAGCAGCTGGTGTACGCGGCCCGCAGCTCCGTGGCCGAGCTTCAAACCAAGCTGCAGGCCGAACTGCCCGCGTTTTCGGCCGGGGGCAGCCGCGACGACGTGACCATCTGCGGCATCATCGACGCGGAGGCGGTGCGCCCCTTCGTCGAGCGCTACGACATGGAGAACGCCCAGGTGCCCATTCAGCTGGAGCTTTCCCGCATCGAGGAGCGCCTGCCCAAGATGCAGGGCAAGATGGGTTACCTGCAAGGCAATGTGGCCAAAGCTGAAAAGGACTATCGGGCCGCCGTTGCCGTCCGCGACCCCCTTGCAGTGCGCGTTCAGGAGCTTCGATCCGACGTGTCCAACGTGAACAGCGGCGCGGCGGAGGGCTTCTTCTCGCTTCGCACGCTGAGCGCCCTGCGCGGTTCGTTGGGGCAGCAGCAGGCGAAACTGGAAGAGGACCTGAAAAACGCCGAGGCCGACGTGGTCCGAACGAAGGACGCGTACGAGCGTGCCTGCAAGGAGCTGGAAGACTACGTGGCTCTGCGCAACGGCCTGATCGCAGAGCGTGACGGCTACAAGGAGCAGCTCAAGGCTCTGGGTGCAAGCGACGATTCCTTCGACAACGTGTTCGACGGCGGGGCCCGTTCTGGCGAAACCCCCGAAACGGAGCCGAGCGTCGCGCCTGATCCCGAGCCCATGCCTGGATTCGGGCCCGACGTCGAGGCCCAGCCTTGGACGGACGTTTCGGTCGAACCCGAGTTCGACGACATCGGATCGCGGATCCATAGGCTTTCCCGCCGTTTCTTCAACCGCGGGTAGACGGGTGCGGCGGCGGATGCGGGCCGTCGCCGCGTTGGTTTGACATGGCAGGGCCCGCAAGGCGGGCAGGCAACTGATTGAAAGGCGGACGGTGTGACGCAGGCTGCATACAACGGAGCGGTTGAGAAGACCCTTCAGACCTTGGGGCTCGACGTGCTGTTGCGTCCCAAGGCGTTCTGTTCCGGCCTGATGGATTTCGCCGTCGGCTGCGACCACATGCGCGACATCCAGGTGCTGCAGACCAACGCGAGCGAATCCATGATGCGCATCCTGCACGACGCGTCGAGCGCCGATGTGGCCGAGATGCGCTTGGCCCGCGGCAAGGTTCGGATGAAGCTGGTCGAAGAGTGCCTGCTGGCCAACGCCGTCGCCGATCGGCTGTCCTTTGCGCTGGCAGACGGCGTGTGCCGGGTGGCGTTCGGAACGGGTTTGGACGGCAAGGCCCAGAGCAAGCCCAAGTCCAAGCCGAAGGCTGCCGACCGGAAGAAGCCGGATGATGCCCGAAATCCCGCTGCGGAATCGGGTGGAAAAGACGTTTCGGAGCAGAAGCGAACGCCGCAGGCTGCCGAGCCCCCGAAAACCCCGTCGGGGCAGGGCGGCACCCGTCTGCACGACATCTCGAAATACAAGCGGAGCAACAACGTGACCTGGAAGGGCGTACCCGTCAAATCCGTCGCCGACATGCCGCAACCCGCGGATGACCAGGCTTCAAGCCCTAACGCCCGCAAGTACAAACGCAGCGGCGCGGGCCGCTAAGGTTCCGACGTCGGCGGGGGGCTTGATGGGACTCGTTCCGAAAAACGCTCGGGCTTAGGCATCGCCTTTCGAAGCCAGCACAAGCCGCATGGCGCGAGCGATCCTATCGGCCAGAAGCGCGGTCGTCCTGCGGTTCCGATACGGCATTGGTGACGAACAGGCAGCTCTCGTTTTCCATCGATTTCAGACTTTCCTCGATTTGCCTTTGCAGGTGTCTTCCAAAGTGTAGCGCATGCGGGCGGTTTTGACCTGTTCCGACCGTCATCGGGCGATCCGCTTTTCCAAGTGTGGAATATAATGTCGGAAACCCCCGCGAAGCAACGTCGGCCCCGATTCGCCGGCGGTTTCGTGCAGGCGTTCTGATATGTGCACCAATCGGCTGGAGGACCCCATGCCCAACATCGAGTACACCATGGCGAAGGCCCGCAAGCTGCTGCCCATCATCTATGTGATAGATACGTCCGGCTCGATGAATTTCTACGGGCGCATATCAGCCGTCAACAGGGCCATGAACGAGACGTTGGACGTGCTTGGGGACGTGGCCGCGAAGAATCCCACCGCCGACGTCAAGGTTGCCGTGCTTGGGTTCTCTACGGGTGCGGAATGGATTACCACCGACCCGGTGACGGGCAAGCCGGCGCTTATGGACCTGGAGGATTTCTATTGGGACAAGCTGAAGGCCCGTGGGTCCACCGACCTGGGTGCGGCCCTCATCGAGCTGGGCGAGCAGCTCACGCGCGATGCGATGCTGGTCAGCGAGACCGGGTTCAAGGTTCCAGTCATCATCTTCATGAGCGATGGCGGGCCCACCGACGATTGGGAAAGCGCCTTCGAGAAGGTGTGCGCAAACAACCGCTGGGTGCGGGCCGCCACCAAGATAGCCCTGGCCGTGGGCGACAACGCCGATAGGGAAGTGCTTGCCCGCATCGCCGACGGCAACCCCGAGGCCGTGGTTCCCGTTTCCGACAGCGCCACGCTGCAAAAGCTCATCAAGGTGGTTTCCGTAACGGCGTCCATGATCAACGGCAGAAGCCGCACGAGCGACAGCAACCAGAACGATATCGTCAACGCGGTCCGCACCGAGATGGGCATGACCGTCCGGCCTGAACCCGAGCGAACGGATACGGCGGACATTTCCGGTAACGACGAGGTTTGGGACGACCTCGACGACAGCTGGGCATAAAGCCGTAGCCTGGTCGGACGTGCGCCGTTTCGCCGACGCGAATCGAAAGGTCTGCTAAACCAGCCGGTGCTTCTTCATCCAGAGTTGCGCGCCTGCCTGCCCGTAGCTTGCGGCTTTCCTATACCAGTTCTGGGCTTCCTTCTTGTCCTTCGCCACGCCTTGGCCCGATTCGTACATGCGGGCCAGGTTGTACATGGCGTTCGGCGACCCCTTCTTGGCGGCGATCTTCCACCAGCTGACCGCCTCTTTGAGGTTCTTCTCGACGCCTTCGCCGCGCTCGTACATGAGCGCCAGGTTGTTCATGGCGGCCACATGTCCCTTGCCGATGGCCTTGCGGTACCAACGCGCCGCTTGCTGCGGATTCCTCTCCACGCCTATGCCGCCTGCAAGCATGACGCCCAGGTTGTACATGGCGTTGGCGTTTCCAAGGTCTGCGGCCTTTCTATACCAGGTCAAAGCCTCGTGGGGGTTTCTTGCCACGCCTTCGCCGTTGGCATACATGACGCCCAGGTGGTACATGGCAAGCTCGTGCCCGTCTTCGGCCGCCCTGCGGAACCACTGCGCAGCCTCCAAAGGGTTCTTCCCGGTCCCTTGGCCGTTGGCAAGCATGCGCCCAAGGTTGTACATGGATTCCGTCTCGCCGAATTCGGCGGCCTTGCGGTACCACTGTGCCGCTTCCATCAGGTTTTTCGAAGCTTCCTTGCCGGTTGAGAGCATGCGTCCCATATTGCACATCGCCATGACGTTGCCCGCATCGGCCGCCTTGCGGAACCAGCGCATCGCTTCGGCGTGGTTCTTGGCCACGCCTTCGCCCTGCTCGTACATGAGGCCCAGGCTGTTCATGGCCGGTGCATGCCCCGCATCCGCCGCCTTGCGGTACCAGTTCGCTGCCTGCTTGGCGTTCTTCTTCACGCCTCCGCCGTTCGCGAGCCTGACGGCCAGGTTGTACATGGCGTTCGGGTTGCCCAGGTTCGCAGCGTCGCGGTACCATTTCACCGCCTGGGCCAGGTTCTTTGTCACGCCGTTGCCGTATTCGCATATGGTGCCCAGGCTGCACATGGCGGCTGCATGGCCCGCATCGGCCGCCTTGCGGTACCAGCCTATCGCCTTCTGCTGGTCTTTTTCGACGTCTATGCCGTTGGCGCACTTGACGCCCAGGTTGTACATGGCCTCGGCGTTGCCGGCGTCGGCTGCTTTGCAGTACCAGAGCAGGGCCGTCTGGCGGTCCGCCCCGGTCCCTTCTCCTTGGGAAAGCATGTCGGCCAGGATGCCCATCGCTTCGGCGTTGCCCTCTTTCGCGGCGGACTCGAACAGCCCGAATGCCGTCGACGCGTCATGTTTGCGGCACAGCTTTCCAAGGGCGCACGTCGCCTCGGTGCTGCCGAGCTTCGCGGCCTTCCGGTACCACTCGGCGGCTTCCTGCCGGTTGCGATCCACGCCGCTGCCTTCTTCGTACAGTGCGCCCAGTTTGCACATCGCTTCGGTGTTGCCCTGCGACGCCGCATCCCTGTAGAACTTGACCGCCGATTTCTTGTTCTTGCGAACCCCTTCACCCGACTCATACGCTTCGCCCATCTTGATCATGGCTTCCGTATTGCCCAACGCCGCCGCCCGGCGAAGGTGGAGTGCGGCTTCCTGCGGGTTTTTCGCCACGCCGGAACCGTTGAGGAGCATGATGCCCAGGTTGTATGCGCCCAGCGCATTGTCCAGGTCCGACGCCTTCCGGTACAGGCTGGCCGCTTCCTGCGGATCCTTGGCCACGCCGTCGCCGCGTTCATGCATGATGCCCAGATTGCACATCGCGCCTGTGACGCCCGCATCCGCCGCCTTGCGGTACCAGCTTGCGGCTTCCGTCGCGTCCTTTTTGACGCCGTCGCCATGGGCGTACATGACGCCTGTGTTGAACATGGCCTGGGGATGGCCTGCCTCGGCGGCCCTTTTGAACAGGTCGAAGGCCTCGGCGAGATCCTTTTTCGCGCCGTTGCCGTGCAGGCGTATGGACGCCAGCCGGAACATGGCATCCGCGTTGCCCGCGTCTGCGGCCTTGCGGTACCAACTGACCGCTTCCCGACGGTTTTCGGTCACGCCGTTGCCCCGCTCGTACAGAAGACCCAGCTCGTACATGGCATCCATGCGGCCCGCCTCGGCGGCCTTGCGGTACCACCGCGCCGCTTCCTTCGGATTCTTGACGGCGCCTTCCCCTTGCGCGCATGCATCGGCCACCGCCAGGGCGGCATCTGCATCGCCTTGCTCGGCTGCCGCCTTGAACAGGGGAATCGCCCGATTCAGATCGGCGGGAACGCCGTCTTCGCCGTCGCGGTAGATGATCGCCAGGTTGTATTGGGCCGCTGCGTTGCCAAGCTTCGCGGCGGATTCCATAAGTTCGGCTGCCCGGACCGGGTTGCGTCCGACCAAGTCGCCCGACAGATAGAAAAGAGCCAGGTTGGACAGGGCGTCCGCATTGCCGGACGATGCGGCGCTTTCGTACAGCGCGGCGCACCGACCCCTTTGGAACGCGAGGGATTCTTCCGTGTCCAAAAGGTACGCCGCACGGTATTGGCAATCGGGGTCGCCCAGGTCGGCGCCTTTAAGATAATGGGAGAGGGCCGTGCCGATGTTGCGCTCAACTCCTTCGCCGATTTCGGCGCGAAGGCCCGCTTCGAAGTGGTCCCGGGCAGAGGGTTGGGTTTCGGTCGCAGCTTCTGTCTCGGCGCCGGCAGCGGCTTCAGCTTGAGCTCCCGTTTCGGCCTGAGCCTGAGCTGCGGCCCCGGCTTCGGTCGTTTCGCCCGTTCCGCCGTCCGACGCCCCGGCGACCTGGAACACCACGCAGGGGTGGTCGCCCTTGGCCGTCTGCAGCACGCCGAGCGCGCAGGCCGCAAGCCCGTCCGTCGTCGGGAGCGCCGCGAGCATCTCGTATTCGGCCCGTGCCGTGCTCATAGCTAGAGCATACGGATCGGCTCCGACGCTCGACACGCGGACGCGGTACGCCTTCACGCGCAGCTCGACGCCGTCTGATTCAAACGAGGGCATTTCTTCCAGCGGAGCGTCTTCGCCGATACGGCCAGATGATACGGACACGCGGCGGCCCAAGAGGTCCGAAACCGGAGATTCCGGCGCGGCCTCCATTATGAACAGATGGGCTGCATCCCGCATCCTTCGTGCCTTTCCCTACGTGCCGTCATCGGCATGCTTCGGCGTTGCGCTTGTCGCGGCGGCCGTCGCCTTGCCCGCGGTCCTTCCGCGGACGTGCGGCGCGCCCCTTTTTTCAACGGTTGAGATTATACGGCTATAACAACCGATGCTTCTTCAGCCATGTTTCCGCCGACGCATCTCCAAGGTCAGCGGCCTTGCGGTACCAGCGCTGGGCTTCGTCGGGATCCGTTTCAGAAATCACGTAGGCCAGGCATCGCATGGCTTCCGGATTGCCCAGCTCGGCGGCCTTGCGGTACCAATGAGCGTAGTCCGATGCCGAATACAGCTCTTCGAGCGGATCGGACAGATCCATGCACTCGGTCAGCGGCATGAACGCATCCGGCCAGTCTTGCTCCGCGGCCTTGCGAAGCCAGAACATCGAGCCGTCGAACGCGTTAGTGTAGCCGTCCCCGTATTCCGCCTCGAAATCATCCGTCATGAACATGATGCCCAGCTTGTATGCCGCTTCTGCGCTTCCAAGCTCCGCAGCCGCGCGGTACCGGCGGGCCGCTTCCTCGAGGTTTTTCTCGACGCCGTTGCCTGCATGCAGCATATCGGCCACCGTCAGCAGCGCATCGGCATCGCCCTGGTCTGCGGCCGCCTTGAACAGGTGAAACGCCTTTGTCGGATTCGCCGGTATCCCGTCTTCACCGTCGCGGTTGATCAACGCCAGATTGTACTGGGCGGCGGAGTTTCCCTGCGCTGCGGCGGTTTCGAGAAGGCTGACGGCCTGCGCGGGATTCCTGTCTACCAAGTCGCCCGACAAATACAGAAGGGCCAGGTCGGCCTGCGCATCCGCAAAACCCGCGGCGGCCGCGCGCTCATACAGGGGAACGCATTCGCTACGGCGGTTTGCAAACGCCCCGTTCGTGTCGAGAAGGCATGCGGCCTGGTATTGACAATCGGAATCGCCCATTGAGGCGCCTTCGAGAAAGTAGGCCAGGGCCGCATCGAAGTCAGGAGCAACTTCGTTCGTCGCTGCGCGGAGTCCTGCTTCAAGACACTTTCGAGCTTCCGATACTTGACAGGATCCTGATTCGGGCTGCGAAGCGAAGTTCCGCATGTCGCCCGGTTCGTATTTCGACATCAGTTCGGTTTCGTTCATAATCGGCAAGTCCCTTCTCGCAGTTTTGGAGCATGACATAGTGTACCTTACCGTCCGCATAACGAGGCCGTTGCGCAACCTGGCAATTCATGGGGCCATACGGTATGGCGTGAGGCAGACGAGCATCGCGGTGTCCGTTGCGGTTCGCTCGGACCTGCGACGGTTTGCTCCTCGGGCCTGCAATCCCGGGCCCACACCCGCGCGAGTCCTGCATACAATCCCGGCCGCCTGCTCCTCAGGCCCAAAAGTTCAAGACCCCACCCGAATGAGCCCCTCGTGCAATCCCGACCGCCTACTCCTCAGACCCAAAATCCTGATTTTTTTGGCAGCGAAGGCCCTTTTTCGCGATAGTTGTGGGCACAACCGCGCGAACCGACAGGGACGAAGCCCGACCGTGCGAGCCAACGGAACCGAAGCCTGGCCGCGCAGCTTGCGTGAACGGGGGAGCCGCCGATTGTGGGGCTGTATGCGTGCATTGCGACTCGGGAATCGGGTGGCCCGTGCGGCGTGTGAACCGGATGACCAGACGTGTGCTACACTCGGTGACGAAGGTTCCGCATCCGTCGGCGCAGCCGAAAGGAGGCTGTCATGAAGCGAAACTCTTGGTCGAACGCGTATAACATCATGCTTCCCCTGTGGCTGCTCGTCTTCTGGCCCTCGTATCTGTGGCTGCTGCTCATCCCGCTGAATTACCTGATCGACCGAATGGTCCTGAAGTGGAGCCTTAAAGACATGCCCGAGGCGGGCGCATTCTGCCGTCGCCACACGTGGAAGATCTGCCTGGCGGGGTTTGCCAGCGACTTCGTCGGCATGCTCGTGCTGCTGGTGGCGTTTCTGGTTCCGACGCTGGTGGCCGACCCTTCGCAGAGCAACGCCCTGCTCGACGCCATCGAGTACGGCATCGGCTTCAACCCGTTCAGCAACATTGTGGCGTTTCTTGTCGTGGCTTTGGCCGTGGCGGTATCGGGCCTGTGCATCTACGCCTTGGACCGGTTCATCCTCGTGCGCGCGGGGCTCACTCCCGAACAGGCGAAACGTTCCGCATTGCGCCTGGCTCTGATAACCGCTCCGTATCTGTATTTCTTCCCGTCAGGCATCCTCTACGGACCGTCCTTCTTCTACGAGATGTAGCCTTCCCGCCGGGGGTGGACAACGGGGACATTGAATCCGGCCTGCACGCAAAGCTCTTTCACGAGGACTTGGTGAGGGCAGATCACTTCCACATTGTGGTTTTCCAAAACGCTTGCAATCGCCTGGTTATTGATGCGTGCGAACACGTTCGCGCATCCGCAGACGTCGCTTCCCACTTCGGCGGCAAGCATGTTGGCGGTGTCGTGGCTCGTGGCGCAAACCAGCAGGGACGCCGTCTGTACGCCGCTGTCCTTCAGCACGGCGAAGCTGGTTCCGTCGCCCGTGATGGTGTCCCCCTCGAAGTCGGGGGACAGACGATTGAACGCGCTGACGTCCATGTCGATGACCGACGTCTTGTATCCAAGCCGGCAAAGGGCTCCCGCCGCCGCAGCTCCGAAGGATCCGCATCCGACCACTACGGCGCGCTTTCCGCCAAGCAATGACATAGCGTCCTCCTCTCGCGTTGACGCTTTCGGCCTTTTTCAGTCTAGGGTTGTTCACGTTAAAACGGTCTAAAGATTCTTGAGCCAGCGGGACGGGGAGGGTTTGGACGGGGCGGGTTTGGAACAGGCGGCGGGTTTGGAACAGGGGACGGGTCTGGCGTTCCAATTTTCAGCGAACCCTACAGTCAACCAACGTAGGCGTGACCGCGCTTGCGCGAGCTGCGGAAAGTGGCGTCGGCCATGAACAAATGGCGGAGCACCCTTTCCACTTTGGGCCATTTCTCCTCGGCCCGCTTGACCCTGAACAGGTACGCGTACCAGTTCAGATATGACTGCAGGTTCTTGACGTCCATGCCGACGTAGCCGTGCAGGTAGCGCCTGATCCAGGAGCACAGGTTGTTCACCATCGCCATCTTCTCGAGGTACTCCGGGTCCTTCGTGTCGGCCTTGTAGGGCCGGTCGACGCCCTTCACGGCCTTCACCAGCGACTTGTGGGACTTCTCCATGTCGTGGAAGATCTCGGAGCCCTCGGCGATGCTGGCCTGCAGCGCGTCCTTGATGCGCCTGGCCGAGGGCTTGCCGTGGCCGCAGCGCACGGCGACCACGTTCTTGTGGACGTCGATCGCGACCGCTATGCAGACCTTGTCCTTGCTCAGGCCCCTCTTCGGCCTCCAGCCCGGGCCTCCCTTCAGGTCGGAGTCCGTGACGTACATCTCGTCTATCCAGACCTTGTCCCGCAGGACGATGCGGTCCTGGTAGCCGTCTATCGTGCTCATGACCCGGTGGCGCCACTCCCAGGCCGTCTGGTGCGACATCCCGCAGAGCTCCGCCGCAGCGTCGAGCTGCACGTTGTAGCACATGAGGCGGATGAAGAGGACCCATGCGGACAGGGGCTTCTTCGAGGATTCGAATATCGTGCCGGCCAACGACGTGTACTTGCGACCGCAGTCGCGGCATTCCCAGAACCTGCGGCCGGCACCCGTGCGGCCTCGGCCGACGGTCTCGCCGGAACCGCATCTCGGGCACGGGGGCCGGGGCCTCCACTCGTCGGCAGCCTCGTCGTAATCTCCGACGCCGACGGACTCGCGGCACCTTCTCGTCTCGACGGCCTCTTGCAAGAGCGCGAAATCGCCCTCATCGAGGGCGTTGACCCGCTTCGCGAACGGGTTCGTACGGGTGGACATGGCGGTATCCCATCCGCCCAGGCGCCCATCCGATCGGGATCGTCGCCAAACAATGGACCGGATGGGCACCTGGGCTGATCATTGTTTGGCTCCGCCATTATAGCCTTTTGCACAGCACGGCGGCCGACTGCTCGGGAGTGCCTAGCATGCCTACGTTGGTTGACTGTAGGATCAGCGAAAATTGGAACGCCAGACCCGTCCCCTGTTCCAAACCCGCGCCGCTGTCGCGCTGTCGCGCTGTCCCGCGCCTGCCGCAGTGCACTCCGTGGTAAGCTTTCCCTATGAGAAAACGACCTGACAAAACTGCGCAAACCAAAGCCGAGTTCCGCGAAGCGTTCCTGCAGCTGTACGCGACGACGCCCATCAACAAGATGACCGTGGGGCAGGTCTGCGAGCGCGCCGGCTACAACCGCGGTACCTTCTATCTGCACTATCAGGACCTGTACGATGTACTGGAGCAGATCGAGAACGACCTGCTCGACGGCATGACGGCCTGTGT
Organism: Slackia heliotrinireducens DSM 20476; assembly: GCF_000023885.1. Lineage (NCBI taxonomy): Bacteria > Bacillati > Actinomycetota > Coriobacteriia > Eggerthellales > Eggerthellaceae > Slackia > Slackia heliotrinireducens. The sequence continues at coordinate 491,045 of NC_013165.1, forward strand.
CGAAGCCTGTATGAAGCGCCTGAGCCAGGACTCGAGCAAGCTCAGCTGCATCGCCGCTTGCGCCGACGTGGTGGCTTACTACGAGCGCAACAAGGACAGCATCGCCATCCTTCTCGGCGAAAATGGCGACCCGGCTTTCGTCCACCGTTTGAAGAACAACCTGAAGCCCCTGTGGCGCACTTACGTTGTGGGCGAGTCGGCGGAGCGCTCCGAAGCCGAACTGGACCTGGCGCTCGAGTTTGCCCTGACAGGGACGCTGTATATGATTTCTGAATGGCTGTCCGATTCGCGCGGCGTGTCCGCCTACCGGCTGGCGCACCTGGTCTACGACTTCTCCATTCGTGACGTGCGCCGACGCTCGGAGCTGTAGGTTTCGGCCGGGCGGGCAGGTCGGCCGGCTTTCTCGACCAGCGGTTTGTTGGCTGGCGGCCTGTCGGCTGACAGTCCTTCGGCCGCTGGGCTTTCGGCAAGCCAGCTTTCGACCAGCGGTTTGTCGACCGACATTTCGTCGCCCGTCGACCCTTCGACCAGCGATTTGATGCCCTACGACCTGTCGTCCGCCGGTTTTTCGGCCAGCGATCTTTCGACAAGCGTGCGTGCTGCTTTGCGATCCACTTTGCCGATTCCTGTTTGGGGAAGTTGCCTGACCACCACGATGGTATCAGGTCGGGATATGCGCGCTAGGTGTTCTCGCACGTGGACCTGTACGCGTTGCTGGATGAGCGACGGCTCCATCGGGCTTGCCACCACCGCCGCAGGGCGTCGGCCCCACACGGAGTCGGCCATGCCGAACACGTGGCATGCCGTGACGCCTTCCACCTGGCAGATGCAACGTTCCACCTCGGCGGGGTAGACGTTTTCGCCGCCGGAGATGAACAGGTCGTCGAGCCGTTCGGCCACGTAGAGCCTGCCGTCTTCGATGCGGGCGCGGTCACCCGTGAGGAAAAATCCCTGCTCAGATGCGGGAAGTTTCGCATTTAAGTAGGCGCTTACGATGGAAGGCCCGCGCAGGGCAAGTTGGCCTATGCCATGCTCGTCGGGGTTGAGGATCGCGGCCTCCACGTGGGGCATGAGGTCCAGGCCGCCGTCGAAGGTGTCGTCCACCAGATGGTGGGCGACTTGGCTGGATGTTTCTGTCATGCCGTAGCTGGCGAACACTCTCGCGTGCGCCCGCTTGGCGGCTTCGATGGTTGCGGGGTTGATGGCTGCGCCGCCCAGCAGCAGGCAGCGGTACTGCGCAAGGGCGCCTTCGCCTGCGCGGGCATCTTCGTCGATCAGGTCCCGCAGGGTCTTGTCCACCACCGACAGGTGGGTGGCGCCAAAGCGTTTCGCGTCGGCCAGCATGCGGGCCGCGTCGAAATGCTCGTACAGCACGACGGGGCAGTGGGAGAGAAATCCCCTGATGACAGCCTGCAAACCTCCGATGTGGCACAAGGGGAGGGCGGCCTGCCAGGAGCCTTGCGAGGTGCAGCCCAAAGGTGCGAGCGAAGCCTGGGCCGAGGCCATGATATTTTCCCAGGTGAGAACTGCGGCTTTGGGAATTCCCGTAGTGCCCGAGGTGAACATGATGACGGCAGATTGCGAGTGGGCGAGGTCTTCGACTAGGGCGTACGGGGCGGGCGCGAGGGCGTCAGGCGCACCGCCGTCGATTGGGCCAGGCTTTTCGGCTGCGTTGGACTGAGTGGCATCGTTGCTCGATGCGGGCTCGTCGTCGGCAGGAAGAGCGCCTCCGGTCCCTTCGCCATCTCCCGCAAGCCAGCGCGCATCCACCGTTGCCGCCACCGCCAGCTTCCCCTCCAGCTGAGCCAGTCGATGCTCCTTTTCCGCCGGGGTCAGCCGGTGGTTCAGCATCACCACGGGGCGTTCCATCTGGGCGCACGCCAGCAGCACCCAGATAACCTTCGGGCAATTCGGCAGGTCAACCGCCACAGCGATTCCGTCCTGCGTCAACAGCGGGCGCAAACGCCTGAAGGCGCGCGCGACCGCAGCCTGCGCACGCCTCTCTGTATAGGCAACTTCGCCGCCCGCCGCATCCACGAAGGTGAGCACGGTCCGCTCGGTCGATTCGTTTATTTCTCCACTCCCATCAGGCATTAGGGAAACCTGGGGAACTGGTCGAAGTCGGGGTCGCGCTTCTCCTTGAACGCGTCGCGGCCCTCTTTGGCCTCGTCGGTGGTGTAGAACAGAAGCGTCGCGTCGCCGGCGAGCTGTTGCAGCCCGGCCAGGCCGTCGGTGGCCGCATTGAACGATGCCTTCATGAAGCGAAGTGCTGTGGGACTGTGCCTGAGAATCTGCTTTGCCCAGCTCACGCACTCGTCTTCCAGCTCGTCGAAGGGGACCACCTTGTTGACCAGGCCCATGTCCAGCGCCTCTTGGGCGGTGTAGAGCCGGCACAGGTACCAGATTTCGCGGGCCTTCTTCTGGCCGACGATGTCCGCCAGGTATCCCGCGCCGTAGCCCGCGTCGAAACTGCCCACGCGGGGGCCGGTCTGGCCGAACTTCGCCGTTTCGGCGGCGATCGACAGGTCGCACAGGATGTGCAGCACGTGCCCGCCGCCCACGGCGTAGCCGTTGACCATGGCGATCACGGGTTTCGGGATGACCCTGATCAGGCGCTGCAGGTCCAGCACGTTCAGGCGGGGGATGCTGTCCTCGCCCACGTAGCCGCCGTTGCCGCGGATCTTCTGGTCGCCGCCGGAGCAGAAGGCCTCGTCCTCGTGGGCGCCTCCGTGGTTCGCGCCCGTGAGTAGGATGACGCCGACGCTTGAGTCGTCCCGTGCGTCGCTGAACGCGTCGATGAGCTCAACGACGGTGAGGGGCGTGAACGCATTTCTTCGTTCGGGCCGGTTGATGGTGATCTTCGCGATGCCTTCGGCCTTCTCGTACACGATTTCGCGGTACGTTTTGGCCGCTTCCCAACAAATGTCGGTCATGGGCTCTCCATTCTCGCAGGGGTTTGACTAGGCGTTTTCGATTCGGATTGCGATGTCTTCGACGGCTTGGGCGCCTTCGGGCATGTCGGGGTAGAGGGCGTAGGTGTGCCATAGGCCCTCGCCGATTTCAAGCTCGATCTGTCCGCCCGCCTCTTCCACCAGGCGCTTGAGCTCCAAGGCGTCCACGAGGAGCACCTCGGTGGATCCGACCTGCGCATATATCGGCGCCAGGCCTTCGAAGGGGCCGTACTGCAGGTTCGGCGGGCAGACCTTTTCGGCTGCGACATCGCCGCACCACACGCGGGGGATTTCGATCAGGCTCACCATGCCGATGATGGGATCGCCGGCGTCGCGTTCCGCCTTGCCAGGCAGCATGTTGCCGAAATCGATCCAGGGCGAAAGCGTGATGATGAGCGCGGGCTGGGGCAAACCTTCGGTCAGCGCTATTTGAGCTGCGGCGATGGTCATGTGCGCGCCCACCGAGTCGCCTGCCACGATGACGTTTTCGGGGGCGGTCTGTTGGAAGACCCAGCGGTAAGCGTCCATCATCGCGGTGTAGGTTTCGGTGTGCCCGTGGGTGGGCGCAAGGGGGTATTCGAGCATGTGCACGCGGCAGCCCAGGCGTTTGACCAGGCTGATTGCCAGCGTCCACTGCGTGTCCATAATGTTGATGAGGAAGGCGCCGCCGTGGTAGTACAGCACGCGCTTGTCGCTGGTGGCGCCGTCCTTCGGCTCGATGGTGATCATGCGGGCGCCGGGTGCGATCTGCTCGTCGGCCACCGCGACCGCGTCGGTGACGAAGTCAGGCACGCGGTAGCGGGTCTTCTGCACCTCGCCCATGGCCTTGACCAGGGCTGCGAAGGGTTCAGGTTCCGAGAACGGCTTCTTGTACTCGGTTTCGATCAGGTTATCGTAGATTGCCTGGGCTTGCGGGCTCAGTCCCATTCGGACTCCTTTCGTGTGGCTGTCGGATTACTACGACGATACCCGAGCAGCTTCGCTCGATTCAATGAACAACCCAGCGCCGATTGTTCATTTTGGTGAGGGGCGTGACGACGGGGACGGCGGGACGACGGGGACGGAGGGTATTGTCCAGTACGGTGTACGGGACAATACCCTCCGTCCCCGTCGTCCCGCCCCTCACCGCTCCCGACCACGCACCATGAGGTGCCGATTGGAACGATTCGTCTGGTTTGTTTCACTTCGCTCCAATACCGTACAAAACTGAGAAATGTACGGTGAAATTGCCAACTTCAGCTCGTAAGATGACCATAGCGCCAAACAAGCACGATAGGAAGGTGGCAGGCATGCCGTACATCACCACGCAAGATGGAACCAAGCTTTACTACGAAGACCGTCCCGCAAAAGACCAGGCCAACGCCTCTGCCGAGGACCTGCTCATCATCCATGGATTGGGTTCGTCCCACTATGACCTGGCGCAGTTCATCGACGATTTGAACGAAACCCATCGCGTCGTCTTCTACGACCAGCGCAACCATGCGGACTCCGACCGCGCTCAGCTTCACTTGAACGTCAAGACCCTCGGCCAAGACCTCAACGACGTCATCGAGCAGCTTGACCTGCGCGACATCAACGCTTTCGGTCACTCCATGGGTGCCGCTGCCATCTTCAGCTACGTCAACCAGTACGGCACGGAGCGCCTATCCAGCATCGGCATTGCAGACATGTCCCCCTATTTGAGCAATGCCGATTGGAAGGGTGGCATCAGGCAGGGCACCTGGACCGACAAGGATTTCATGGGCGACATGGACCGCCTGTTCGACGACGCGGCTTGGGGAGCCTGGCACATCGCCAAAACCCTTATGAATCCGAAACTCCAGGGCATGCCCGCCGACCAGGAAGCGGCTGCCATCGAAGGCATGCGCCCCAACGCCGACCCGCTGGGGTTCCCGGCGCTGTGGTTCTCGCTGTTCTACACCGACCAGCGCCCCGCCCTGGCCAAGATCGACGTGCCCGTGCTCTACCTCATGCCCGAGCTTCCGCTGTATTCCCACGTGAACGTGGACTTCATCGCGAGCCAGGTGAAGGCCGGCTTCACGCTGGAAGAGAACTTCCCCGGAACCACACACCTGATCCTGTCCGAAGCGCCCCACGAGACGGCTGCGGCTGTCGAGCGCTTCCTGGCGGCAACCAAGTAAGCATCGCGCCCGAAAGGACCGACCATGCATTTCACCGAGCCCGTATACCGCAACCCCTACTGGCCCACCTGGCCGCTGCTTGAGGTCACGCAGGGTTGCACCCACAACAAGTGCAAGTTCTGCACGATGTACAAGGGCGTGCGCTTCGACCTGCGCCCGCTCGAAGATATCGAAGCTGACCTGGCCGAACTGCGCTCCACGGTACCGCATGCCCGCACCATCCAGCTGCTGAGCGCCAATCCGCTGGCCCTGCCGTACAGCCGTTTCAAGCCCATTCTCGAGAAGATCAACGAGTATTTGCCGGACATCGAGTTCGTTTACACACAGGGACGCGTCACCGACCTGCGCAACAAGACCGTCGAGCAGTTGCGAGAGCTGCGTGACCTGGGCCTGCGCGAGATTTCCATGGGCACCGAGTCGGGTGACGACTGGACGCTGGACCGGGTGAACAAGGGCTACCACGCCGAGGACATCATCGAGCAGTGCGCCAAGCTGGACGAGGCGGGCATCCGCTACTGGCACTCGTTTCTCAACGGTGTGGCCGGCCGCTCGCACAGCCGCGAGCACGCCGTGAACTCCGCCAAGATCTTCAGCCAGACGAACCCCATGCTCGTGGGCACGGGCGGTCTCACGCTGTTCCCCGGTACGCCGCTTTTGGAAGAAGCGCAGGTAGGGGAGTTCGACCCCTTGTCCGAAAAGGAGATGTTCGAGGAGCTGCTGCTGTTCGTGGAGAATCTGACCTGCGACTGCTCGTTCATCACGCACCACACCATCGGAGGCGAGAACCTGAGCGGTCCGAACTTCCTGGCACGCAAGGACGACATCATCGCGTCGCTGCGTGACGAGATCGAACACGGCGATTTGGACACTATGGCCCGCATCCGCGCGATGAAACGTTCGCTGTAACGGATGCGAACTGGGCCTGACATTTTCAATCAGCTGAAATAAGAAAGAACCGACGAACGAAAGGAATCGAATCATGAACAGGGTATGCGAGATTTTGGGAATCGAGAAGCCGGTCATCCAGGCTCCGATGCTGTGGCTGACCAGCCCCGAGCTGGTGGCTGCCGTCAGCAATGCAGGCGGTTTGGGTGTCATCGGCGTGGGCGCGGGATCCACCGAGCCCGAGGTGTCGCGCGAGGCGACCAACGAGGCGTTCCGCACTGCCGTACGCCGTACGAAGGAGCTTACCACCAGGCCTTTCGGCGTGAACATGATGACGGCGGCGTCCGACCCCAACGGTCATAACGCCGACACCATCGCCATCATGAAGGAAGAGGGCGTGGCTGTGGTCGTGCTCGTGGGCGACGTGTTCGCCGACGGCGAGATCGCCGCGCTCAAGGCCGACGGTTTCAAGGTGGTCGCCCGCCAGCTCAACCCCACGGTTGCCGGCGCCAAGCGCCTGGCCGAGCTCGGCGCGGACATGATTGTGGCTACGGGCTGCGACGAGGGCGGCGTTATGCCGGCCGGTGCGACGGGCACCATGTCGATGGTGGCCCTCATGTCCGAGGCCGTGGACATTCCCGTGCTGGCCGCTGGCGGTATCGTCAACGAGAAGTTCGCCCGCGCGTCCGCCGTGCTGGGTGCCGAAGGTGCCTTCGCAGGCACGCGTTTCATCCTGTCGGAGGAGTGCCGCGCGGCGCAGGCTACCAAGGAGAATCTGCTTTCCGCCGAGGCCGACGACATGGTCACGATTACCGTTTGGGGTGGCGGCGGACGCTGGCGCACCACGCCCACGGCCAAAGCCGTTGCGGCCGCGCAGGCCAATATGGCGGGCGACCTCAATCCTGACCAGGGCGATTACCGCAAGAGCGAGCTTTTGGGCCAGCTCGACGAGGGCATCAACTCCGCCAGCAGCGTCGTGTCCCTGGTGAAGAGCATCGACTCCTGCGCCGACATCGTTGCCGACCTCGCCCGCGGCTACGAATAATTCCCCTAAACAATGGCTGCGGGTTGAGGCGGGATTGCGAAGCTTCCTTTCGTACCACGTCCTCTCCACCCCTCGCTTCACTCGCAGACTTTGTAGAAAGCCCAGGCCGCACGACCTGGGCTTTTCCAGTTGGACAACGGGGACGGAGCCTTTCGTCCACCCGCGTCAACGAACGGACGAAAGGCTCCGTCCCCGTTGTCCAGGGTGCGGCGTTACGAAAGCGAGAGGGAATCGTGCAGCAGGGATGGCACGCAGGTTTCCAGTTGTTCGGCGAAGGTGCTCGCCGGCTGGGCGTTGTTGGACCGGAGCCATTTGAAGGTGGACCACACCTCGAGGCGTATGTAGTGAGCTATCTGAAACTCCAGCAGGTCGTTCAGCTTCAGGCCGCGGAACTTCAGTAAGGTTTCCGTCAGCACCTGCTTGCGGTGGGATTCGATATAGGCCACACCGTAATCCGAGTTCCATTCCGCACATACCTTCAACGCGGATTTCTCCTGCTCAAGCAGCTGGTAGAAATGCTTCATGCCCTCGTTCCACGTGCGGGTGCGCCCCACCTGGTCCAGCGAGATGCTGCTGCAGAAAATGATGTACCAGTAGCAGAAGTCCTCCTGCGAATCGAAGTAACGGTAGAACGTGGAACGGGATATGCCGCTGAGCCGGCAGATTTCCTTAACGGAGAGGTTGCTGTTCGCGCCGTCGACAGAATGCAGAATGCGCAGCTTGCGCTGGAAGTCCTCTGGAATCTGCAGTAGATAGTTGTCGAGCATGCACAATCCCCGTTTCCTGGGTTCGTTCGTTCGCGTTGAGGCCATTGTTGTTTTCGCTGGGCATGAAAGTGCAACCACTATTGTAAGATATCGGATGCGGCATCGGTCAAATCCTGAACCGACATTTGGAATAAAGTATGCCGTTTGGTGGAACACTTGCTCGAAAGTGTCGCATTCCAACGTGCGGCAATCGGCCGATGAGGGTAGGCTATAACCAGCGTATTCTCATTGCATGAAACGGCAGAAAAACGGGGTACTTGCACAGTGAGCAGAGAAAGCTTGCATATCGAAATTACTTGGGATTACGAAGCCGACCTGATAGTAGTGGGTTCCGGTGCGGCGGGTCTTACGGCGAGCATCGAGGCCCGCAAGCAGGGGATGTCGGTCATCGTCGTTGAGTCGCAGCCGAGCTTCGGCGGCACCTCCATCATCTGTGGCGGTGGCATCGTCATACCCAATACGCCCATGCAGCGCCGCCAGGGCATCGTCGATTCTGTGGACGCCATGTACAACGACATGGTGTCGATGACCCGCACGGACAACAACCCTGAAAACCTGCGTGTGTACTGCGAACAGTCCGAGCGCCTATGGGATTGGCTTGAAGGCCAGGACGTCGAATTCATCGACGAGCCCCTTGTGGGGGTGGGCGCGCAGTCGGTGCCTCGCATCCATTACGTCAATGCGCGAAAGATGTGCGAAACGCTGTACGGTAACGCGTGCGAGGCCGGTGCGGTGTTCCATTTCGGAGTGAAAGGCTTGCAGCTGATCCAAGAGCCTGTCACGAAACGCGTGTTGGGCATGCGTGCGGAAGGCACCGATGGCCACAGCGTATGGTACCGCGCCCACAAGGCCGTAGTGGTGGCCACGGGCGGCTATTCGCGCAACACGCAGCTGCTCAACCAGCACATATTCGGCGAAGGTGCCGAAAACATCGCATGCGAGACAGCTCCTGGCGACGACGGGTCGGGGCTTGTCATGTGCATGGAGGCCGGGGCAGACACGAGGCATCTGGGCTACTGCTCCCTGTACACGCAGCAGCATCCCGACGGAGACGGGTCCGTGGGATGCGCCATGTACCATGTGGGCGCCATTCTGGTGAATCGTGCCGGACGGCGTTTCGTGAATGAAGCCCAGGGTTTCGAAGGCGTCTGGGAAGACGTCATGCATCAGCCGGACGGCATCTGCTTCAGCGTCTGGGACGGAAAGATCGCTCAGCAGCAACGCGGCAACAGCTTCCGCTACCACTCCCAACAGAAACTGGAGGAATCCGGGCTGCTGCTGAAGGCGGATAGCCTGGCCGAACTGGCTGAGGCCATGGGCGTCTCGTCGTTCCCGCTGGTGGCAAGCGTGTGCAAATACAACCAGGACCTTTCCGAATACGGGTATGACACCGTGTTCGGACGGCATCATCTCGTGGCTAAGGTGGGCACTCCCGTGGCCATCGACGAGCCGCCGTTTTACGCCTGGAAGACCCGCAGCAGCATCCTGACCACCCACGGCGGCATCCGTAAGGACACGAACTGCCAGGCCATTGACGTGCTTGGGCATCCGATTCCCGGCCTTTTCGTGGCGGGCGGCATCAGCGGCTTCTGCGAGATGGGCATCGTTCCCGGAACGCATCGGTCGGTGGTGGCGTCGGGTCCGAGCCTCGGCGGCGCTTTGGCGCTCGGCCGTTACGCCGCGGAGCGAATCGCGGCATTGGATTGCTGATTCGTTCAAGTTCAAGATTCTACTAAGGCGTCCGGGTTTTCTCGGGCGCCTTATTCGTTTTGGCCGAAACACCCCGACAGGCCACTTCCGATGCGACACTTTTTCAAATGTGTCTCGCAACTCGGCACATATTCCCAAATGCACCCGCTCCACGCGACGCACCGTGCACATCGGCTCTATAATCAGCCGTTTGACCTGCGTATTCTACAGACAGGCGGTCGGGGCGCACCAGTTCCCACAAACGGCATGCGCCCTTTCGACCGCCATCGTCACGCGGTTCATCGTTCCTGACAGAAGGAGGATCCTATGTCCAACAAGTATGATGTCATCGTCGCAGGCGGCGGCCACAACGGCCTGATTACCGCGGCCTATCTGGCCAAGGCGGGCAAGAAGGTTCTGGTGGTCGAAGGCCAGGAGCATGCAGGCGGCGGCCTGCGCACCGAAGAGGTGGCGGCCCCCGGCTTCAAGAGCAACCTGGCGGCTGTCAGCCATGGCTTCATTCAGCCGAACCCGCTCATCCGCAACGACGAACTGGGCCTGCTCTCGAAGTTCGGCCTGGAGTACATCTACCCCGAAAAGCAGACCGCCGTCATCTTCCCCGATGACCGTTCGCTGATCTTCTACCGCGACGTGGACAAGACCTGCGAGTCCATCGCCCAGTTCTCCGAGCACGACGCCGAGGCATACCACAAGTTCTACGCCATGGCGGAAAAGGCCCTCGAGATGATGGTCGCCGGCATGTACAACGGTCCCACGCCCACGTTCGGCGCGTTCTATGCGGGTCTTGAAGGGTCCGAAGAAGGCCGCGACCTGCTGCGCATCCAGCTGGGCAGCAGCGACGCCTTCGTCAACGAGTGGTTCGAAGACGACCACACCAAGGTCGCCTGCAACCGCTTCACCTCTGAGGGCATGTTCGATCCTCGCGAGCAGGGCTCCGGCATGAACCTGCTCATCTTCGTCCCGCTGACCCACAAGTACGGAACCGCCATCCCCAAGGGCGGCTCGATCGAGCTGACCAACTCCATCATCAGGTGCATCGAAGCCAACGGCGGCGAGATCCGCACCAACTCCTGGATCAAGGAGTTCAAGGTCGCCAACGGTACCTGCGAGGGCGTTGTGCTTGAGGACGGCGAAGTGCTGCTGGCAAGCGACGCCGTGGTCACCAACTTCAACATCAAACAGCTCGACGAGACCATGCTGGGCAAGGGCAATGTGAGCGATCGCTATCTGACCAGCGTGAAGAACCTGCGTCCCCAGAGCTATCAGAACATGCTGCAGAGCATCGCTCTGAACGAGGCACCGATGTACAAGGCCGGCGAAGACGCCTCCACGAGCTTCATGGTCGAGTTCGCCTCCGACACCATGGAAGGCTTCTACCGTGAGTTCGACGCCTACAAGTACGGCGAGCCGTGGTTCACGTCGCCGCTGTCCGTGACGAGCACGTTGTGGGATCCGAGCCTGGCTCCCGAGGGCAAGCACTCCCTGTACCTGTACAGCTACCAGCCCTACGAGCTGAAGGGCGGCGCGCAGCGCTGGGACGAAGGCATGAAGGAAGAAGTGGCGGGCAAGGTTCTGGAGTTCATCCAGTCCCGCGCCACCAACATGGGCCCCGAGAACATCGTGGGTCAGTACACCATGTGCCCGCGTGACTTCGAGCGCTGGAATCCGTCTTGGATCGGCGGCAACTTCTCCCACATCGGCTGCTACCTCAATCAGAACTACGGCAACCGCCCGTTCCCCGAGGTGCAGGACAACCGCCTGCCGCTGGACCACATGTACATCTGCGGCCCCAGCGCGTTCCCGGGCGGCGGCGTCATCGGCGGCGGCCGTGCGGTGGCACAGGTAGTCATGGAGGACCTGGGCATCGACTTCTTCGACGTTGTCGGTTAACCCGTAGGTTGACGGAATAGATTCCGTACCTGGTTGTATGGCATCCGGCCTTGCGTTGCGGGGCCGGGTGCCCGCTCATGCGGGCGGCGAAGGTTGCTGCGCGTCCGCATGAGCGCTGTTCGATAGAGGAGATGATCGTTGTGAAGAAGACGTTGGCCCTGTTGGTAGCCGTGCTGGGCGCATGGCTTGTGGTGTCGCCGTGGTTCGTGGGCTATGCCGACATGCCCACGAGGTTCGTGGATATGGCGCTTGGCGCGGTCCTTATCGTGCTGTTCGTGCTGCTGTCTTCGGCTTTGGGCAAAATCAAGCAAGGGGACAAGACCCCCAACGGGCATCTGACGGCCATGATGGTTGTCGGTGTGGTTCTGGTGGTCGAAGGCATCGTGGGCGCTGTTGCGCTGGGCCATTCGGTGGGATCCGTGGTGAACGAAATCGTGGTCGGCGTGCTGGTGGCCGCCTTCGCACGCTTCGCCATGCTGGTGCCGGATGTGAAGAAGGTCGGCATGAACGGTCTGGACGACCGCGAGATCATGCTTATCCAGAAGATCGGCGTGATGGAGGATTGCAATGCCATCCAGATGCGCTGCAAGGCCTTCGGCAGCATGCCGCTGGCGGTGAAAATTACTCCTGAGCAGCTGCTGAGCCTTCTTGGCATCATTCCTTTCGAACTGGTGAAAGCCCTGCCGAAGATGCTTCTTGAGGGCATCAAGGGATCCAAGGCCCAGGACCAGTCGAAATAATCGCGTGTGACGTGTGATGCGGGGGTTTCGAATCGAGCACGATTCCCTTGCAGAGTCACACTTTGAAGGCCAGGTCACACGACCTGGCCTTTCCCATATTGGAGCGTGCGTCTGCGGGGTTTTGGAACAGGGGACGGGTTTGGTGTTCCACGCTTGCGGGTGGACTTTGGGGACACTGATAATTGACTTGGCCGGGTTGGCGTGCGCCACCCGGCTGGGCGATAATGGCGCCGGGCCCGCCCCAGTGACCCCATTAGGGACCGTCCGCGCGAGCGTGACCTTGCTCCGATCAGTCCTGGAGGGCCCGGCGCCGGAGGCCATTCCCATGACCTCATAGGAGCTTGGCGTTGCCGCCTTCGCACCCGAAACAAGCGAAGTGTACCACACGCCCCGTCAGTGTCTTGTCTGGGACGGACCCTCCGCCGCCGCGAACCTGGAAAAGAAGGACGAGGGAGGGTGAATGGAGTGCACGGCAGGGGCGCCGGCGTTCGCCGGCGTCGACACCCACAAGGAGACGAACATGCTGGCCCTCAAGGACGGGCTCGGCCGCACGGTCGGAATCTGGGAGTTCCCGGCGAACCCCGCCGGCTACGACGCGCTCGCCGACGCGATCGGCGACACCTCCGTGCCGGTCGGCGTCGAGGGCGCCCGGTCCTACGGCGCGGGCCTCGCGCAGAGGCTCGCCGAGCTCGGCTACGAGGTCCGCGAGGTCGTCAGGCCGCGCCGCGAGCAGCGCCGCCGCGGCAAGACCGACGAGATCGACGCGCTGGCGGCGTGCGACAACCTGGCCGCCGGCAGGAGCATGCCCGCCAAGGAGATGGAGGGGGGCGCCGCGGCCCTGCGCTGGCTGATGGTCGCCCGCGAGCAGGAGGTCGCCCACATGACGAGGCTCGCCTGCTGCATGGACTCCATGCTGGTCACGGCGCCCTACGGCGTCCGCGAACGGTGGCGCGGCCTCGAAGGCGCCGCCCTGATGCGGGCCGTCGCCGCGGGCAGGCCCAAGGACGCGGCCGGCCGCACGATGAGGGAGGTCGCGAAAAGCTGGCTGGGGGCCGAGGCGCGCGCGGGCAGGCTCGAGGCGGAGATCCTGGAGCTGATGGCGCGCTCGTACCCCGCCCTGATCGGCGCGCCGTGCGTCGGCGCGATCAGCGGCGCCCGCATCGTCCTGGCCGCCGGGTCCAACCCGTCCCGCCTGGGCGGCGAGGCCGCCTTCTCGATGCTCTGCGGCACCTCGCCCGTGCCCGCGTCGTCGGGCAACACCGTCCGGCACCGCCTGAACCGGGGCGGCAACCGCCAGGCCAACCGGGCCGTCCACGAGATCGCCCGCGCGAGGATGTCCCACGACCCGCGCACGAAGGCCTACATCGCGCGGAAGATGTCGGAGGGCAAGACCAAGCGCGAGGCCGTCCGCTGCCTGTGCCGCTACATCGCCCGCGAAATCTACCGCCTGCTCACGGGCCCGCAGGAGCCCCCCTGCGACCAGTCCGCCCTCGCGGAGAGGCGCAAGGCCTGCGGCCTGACCCAGAGGCAGGCGGCGGAGGGCGCGGGAATCACGAGGGCGAAGGTCGGTGGGCTCGAGAGGCTCGCCGAGTTCGACACCGAATCGCTGCTGAGATACGACGCGTTCCTAAGGGAGGTGGAGGCGGAAAAGGGGCTTGACAGCATATAGGAGCATCGGAGCCTTTTGTCCGTTCGTTGGTGGACTTTGGGGACGGAGCCTTTCGTCCGTTCGTTGACGCTCGGTGGATAATGTCCACCGATGGGACAAAGGGCTACGTCCCCAATGTCCACAATGTCCACCCAATGTCCACCCCCGTTCCATCCTGCGGTCTGGCTTCGGATTGCAACCTGCGTTTCGCACTTTGGCGCCAAGGCGGGCGTGCCTTTCGATACGCAAATCTCTTCCAGATACGCGTTGCAGCATTTCAAGGCTGCTTCGACGCGATACTATGTCCCAAACAACGGAAGAGAAGGTGACCTCATGATTGAAAACTGGCGCGGTGCATTTACCGACCGCATTCTCGAGCGCGGGCGGAATTGCTGGCGCAACGGACAGGTAGCCATCAAAACGGCGAACGACACCACGTGCTCCGCCACCGTTGCGGGCACGCAGGTCTACAGAGTCAGTGTGCCGATGTCGGGCGCGCTTGCAAGGGCCACGTGCACATGCCCCCATTTCGCGAAGGGGAACATGTGCAAGCACATCGCAGCCGTCCTGTACGCGTTGGAAGCTGGCGATTCGAACGAGACGTGCGTCGAATCTCCTGTTCAAGACACTCAGGACATATCGTCCCGCGCCAATAGGGAGAACATTCTCGACATGATGTCGGAAGATGACCTGCGCGGCTTTGTCCGGGAGCTCATGGGTGAAGACGAGCGCCTGGAGCGTCGGGTTCTCTCTCGGATGGGCGTCGTTGACCTGAAGCAGGCGAAATCCGACCTCCGGAAGCTGACCACCGATCTCATGCGGACCTACGAGCACAGCGGCATGATTGACTGGAGATATTCGCTGGATTTCGAGAACGAGTATCTGGCAGGCGTTGACGACATCGTCGAGCCGTTCCGGACCACCCAAGACGTCGACGGGTTGATGGAGCTTGTCGTCGTCCGTTTAATGCAGCTCCAGCGCATACGCATCGACGATTCGGACGGGTTCTTCTCAACGGCTCTCTACCCTGTTCGAGACGATATGAAAAAAGCCTTCATCTGGGCAGACGTCAAGCAACGGCGCAAGATGCTCCAAACCCTGAATAGTTTTCTGCAGAAAAAACCTGGCACCAACCGCAACGACATGTACTGGTTTTTGGAGGACTGTGTCCAGGGTTTTCTGCTGGACGCGTTTCCAACCGATCCGGAACTTGCGCAGGACGTGATCGCCATGGCGGACAGCCGCATCGCCGAGCTGCCCGCGCAGTGCAATGACCGTGGCTATGACAGAAACGGAGCAGACCGTCGTCAATGGAAGATGGGGCGTTTGATGGCGCTGTCCAGCACGGATGCGTCCTTCGACGAGCTGACTGAAGCCGCTGATGAATTGCTTGGCGAAGCGAAGGCGGTACGTGTGCTTTCGGATGCGCTTTTGCGAGAGGGCAGGGTCGACGAGGCGTTGGGGATGTTGCGGGACAACGTCGACGCTTTCGACGAGCGGCGTAGGGGAGACGATCGGCCGCCCCGTGTGGTTGACCGACTCATCGAGCTGACTGAGCAGTACAAACCCGTAGCCGAGCGAGAGGTGTTGCTGACTTGGCTTTTACAGAATCCTCCGGGCAAATGCTCCGCGAAAGACTTAGAGACATGGTATGACGCGCTGCATGGGTTGACGGGCGAACAATCCTGGTCGCAGACGCGCGGGGCCTTGATGGCGACGATGCCGGCGGGTGCGAAGCAGACGTGCCTGGCGCACGAGGACTCTTTAGACGAGCTGTACGAGTGCATCATGGCAGATGGCGGCGGGGATTTGTGGAAATACGAAAGCTTGCTTTCCGATCGGTATCCGCAGGCTTACCTCGAGTTGTATTTGGATCAGGCACGCTTCGAACTGAATAATTCGCGCGATCGTCGGGAATATAACCGGGCGGCGCGTGCCCTGAAGAAAGTGGTGGCCTTCGAAGGTGGGTTCGAAATCGCCCAGGCCGAGGCTGAGGCGGTCGTCGCGGCAAACCCGCGCAAGACTGCTCTGGCCGATGAGCTGCGCAAAGTTGGGTTTGCGGTCTAGGGCCACGCCGTTTCCCGTTCCAAACCCGCCTCTTTGTTTCGCCCTGGCATCTCGTCTGCCGTTCAAGCCTGTGCTACACTCGACGGCGAAGGTGCCGCATCCATCGGCGTGCGACTGGCAGGAGGTCGTCATGGGTCGAAAGCCGTATTCGAACGTGTACAACATCATGCTTCCTGTGTGGCTGCTTGTGTTCTGGCCATCGTATCTGTGGCTGTTGCTCATCCCGCTGAATTACCTGATAGACCGCATCGTTTTGAAGTGGGGTCTAGGGAAGATGCCCGATGCGGGCGCGTTCTGCCGGCGCCATACGTGGAAGATCTGCCTGGCTGGATTCGCCAGCGATTTCGTCGGCATGCTCATGTTGCTGGCATTGTTCCTGATTCCGACGCTGGCGGCGGACGGCTCTGCGTTCGAGGCCGTGATTCACGACATCGGATACGGCATTGGGTTCAATCCTTTCACGAACATTGTGGCGTTTCTCGTTGTGGCTTTGGCCGTGGCGGTATCGGGGTTGTGCATTTACGCGCTGGACCGGTTCATCCTCGTCCGGGCGGGCCTCGATCCGGTCCAGGCCAAGCGCTGCGCATTGCGCCTGGCCCTGATAACTGCTCCGTACCTGTTCTTCTTCCCGTCGAGCATCATCTACAGCCCACCGTTCTACACGTTCTAGCGCGGCCTGGACGTTGGGTGGACTTTGGGGACACTGATAATTGACTTGGCCGGGTTGGCGTGCGCCGCCCGGCTGGGCGATAATGGCACCGGGCCCGCCCCAGTGACCCCATTGGGGACCGTCCGCGCGAGCGTGACCTCGCTCCGATCAGTCCTGGAGGGCCCGGCGCCGGAGGCCATTCCCATGACCTCATAGGAGCTTGGCGTTCCCGCCTTCGCACCCGAAACAAGCGAAGTGTACCACACGCCCCGTCAGTGTCAACGAACGGACAAAAGGCTCCGTCCCCATCGTCCCGCACGTCGCCGATGTCCCGCAGAACGTCAACGAACGGACAAAAGGCTCCGTCCCCATCGTCCCGCACGTCGCCGATGTCCCGCAGAACGTCAACGAACGGACAAAAGGCTCCGTCCCCAGTGTCCCGCACCCAGTGTCCCGCACGAGAGAGGGCCATTCGGCCCATTTGTCGCGTTCTGGTTGTTGCAAGGCCTCTGGAAATGTAAAACTATATATACATGCGATGACAGCGCCCGCTGCCCGGTTGCGCTGCTGAGCTGGTTGTTGGGCCGCAGGGGAGTCTGCCGCGGCAATGCCGTCGGCTTAACGAAGGAGGAACGTCATGTCACGCGCGTCGACCCGCAATTCCGTTCGCCGTTTCCGCTTGCTGCTGGCCTTCGCTATGGCCGTTGTTTTCGCGCTGGGCTTCGGCGTTGCGGGATGCTCGTCGGACGGATCGGATGAAGGCGCCGACGAAATCGCCGCGCCCGTCCAGGCGGACTATTACGGCCAATGGGTCGTATCCTCCATCGAATCCGACGGCGGCGGCAGCGGCATCACGAACCAAGAGGAGCTCGAATCCCAGAAGGAACTCGGAAACGATACGGTTTTCACCTTTAACGAAGACGGCTCGGCGACGTTGACCCTGTACGGCTCCGATTTCGAAGCCACCTGGGATTATGCGGACTCGGGCGAAAGCACCGTGGAGGTTTTGGGCGAAACCTTCGATATGGACGTTTCCGGCAACACCCTCACGCTCACCAAGGATGACACGGTATTCAACTGCAAGCGCTACGGCGCTGCTGCTCCGACGATCAGCGACGAGCGGACGTCGCTTGCCGACGTGAAAGGGTACGTCGGCGACCGCCAGAGCCCCGAGCTGCGTCCCGGCTGGAACGAAAGCGACGGCAAGCGCATCTACGTGAACGAAGACGGCTCGCTGCCCGACGGTTGGATGGACGTGGACGGCGCCAAGTACTGCTTCGTGCACGGCGCTCCGCGCACGGGCTTGTTCCTGGACGGCGACTACTACTACTTCACGAACGAAGAAGGCGCCATGCAGACCGGCTGGCAGGACATCGACATGGACCGCTACTACTTCGATCAGGAATCCGGTCAGGCGCTCATCGGCTGGCAGCAGCTCGACGGCGCGTGGTACGCCTTCGACGAGCAGGGCAGGATGCATACCCAGTGGTACCGCATCTCTGAGTCCGAAGAGTACTACATGGGTGACGACGGCAAGATGTGCACCGGCTGGGTGGACATCGAAGGGTCCTCATACTATTTCGATGCGAACGGCAAGCTGCAGAAGGACACTTGGATAGGCAACAACTACGTGAACGAATCCGGCCAGTGGGTCGAGGGCATCAAGCCGCTGCCCGACAGCGGCACGGTGTTCGTGGGCGGATCGGGCATCTCATCTGCCACCGTGGAGGGCAGTACGGATCGCAACGCTCTGGTCAAGTTCAAGGACGGCTCGGGCAACGAGGTTGCGGTGTTCTTCGTGGGCAAGGGCGAAACCGTGACCGTGAGCATGCCTGGTGGTTACTACTATATGTATGTCGCGTACGGCGGCGACCAGTGGTACGGCGAAGACAGCGAATACCCCTTCGGCGACGAAACCACCTTCTCGAAGGATGACGAAGGCGCCGACTTCTCCAACTACACTTGGCAATACACGCTGTATACGGTTTCTAACGGCAACCTGCACATGGACTCCATCGGAGCCGACGAATTCTAGCGGCGAAGCTGCGGATGGTGAAACGCGCCCTCCGCAGCCTGACGCATTCGCCGCGGGGCTTCGCATACGAGGCCGCCGTGGCCCGAGCGCGGTGGGGGACATTGGGGACGGAGCCCATTGTCCGTTCGTTGACGCTTTGCCTCAGCTGGAGCTAAAGGCTCATGCTAGCCGTCCACTGTCGATACAGCGGAACGCAAACACCCACGGCGTAACATTAACACACGAGGAAAGGCACCGGGCTGAGTCGGTGCCTTTCCTTCGGGGGGGGGTATGTCATGCCCTCTTACGAGACTGTTCCCCGCATGGTCTGCCCACCGTTGGGGTGGCATTCTCCACAGATGTCTACTTGTTCGGAATGTCCCTTGTGACACTCGTTGCAGTATTGAACTGTGCCATGTATGGAGTCGTGCGGGTTGTAATCCCCCAATGATTCGGTTGCCGTGGCCAGGTCCTCCCAAGTCCCATGACAAGCGAAGCACTTGTCGTTGTCTACAAAATACGTGCTGGTCAGTTCAGGCTCGGAGCCATCTTCGGTTTCGATACCCGAAAGCTGGTCGGGTAGGTCGGACCCATGGCACGAGGTGCAGTCGTAACCAAGCGCGGTGTGAAAGCTGGCAAGACCCGCGCCGCCGTCGCAGTTCTCGACATGCAGCTGATAGCTTGCGGTGTCAAACGTGGCCGAGTCCGTAGCATCGCCATCCGAGGATGTTGCGTTGGTGCCGCTAGGCGAGCAGCCAATGGCCAGCGCGACAAGCAGGGCGCCGATGGTACCGGCCACGAGGGTGAGCTTATTCTTGGAGGTCGTGTGCGATGCTCTCTGAATCCTCTTCATGTCCTACACCCCCATCGCAGCGTTTTGGCCGGACACGTAGCCGAAGGTTACGCAGCGTCCGATTGACGGTCCGAAAATGTGTCGCGGGTAGTTGCCGCTGAAGAAACCACCCGATGCGCCGCCTGCAGCATACAGCCCCTCGATGACTTCGTTGTCGTAATCCAACACGTGACAGGAATAGTCGACGACCAAACCTGAAACAGTGGCCAGAATCGAAGACTGGTGCTTGATGGCATAGTATTTCTCGCCTTCGATTTTTGCCGAGGTTTCTGTCAGGGGCTTGTTGAAGTCTTCGTCCTTCATGTTGTCTACGAAACCGTTGTACCGCTCCACGGTTTCAACAAGGTTCTCAGCGGGGACTTCCATGATTTCGGCGAGCTCTTCCAACGAGTCCGCCTCGAACGCCCAGCTCTTCTCTTTAAACGGCTCAAGGGCTTCGAGCACCGTGGGGGCAGCGACCTGCGCACTGGACGCAACGCGCCAGCAGCTTTCTCCGTAATGGCGTTGGGCCGTGATGGCGTTAGAGCGAGCCTGGAAAGGTAGCGATTCGCTGGCGAAACGACGGCCCTGCTCGTTGATCATGAGTCCTTGGGCAACGAGGCTCGTGATTCCGAGATTGCTGGAGTAGAACGACTCGGGGCTGCCGAAATCGAAGTTCATGATGGCTGCAGGCAGGGGGTCCATCTGGCCGCCAACCGCAAGGCCCATGAGCTGGCCATCGCCGGTGGTGCCGTAGTTCGGGCACCAACTTGCGCAGTTGGCGATGTCTTCGGGGCGGCACCATGCCTTGAGCAGTTGCGGGTTGGCATCGAAGCCGCCGGTTGCCAGGATGACGCCTTTGCTCGCGTTCACGCGGAAGTAACCCTCAGCATCCTTGGCAATCGCGCCTGTGACGCGACCGCCCTCTTCACGCTCAAGCTTGACAACCGGGGTATTGTAGCGAAGATCTGCGTTTTCGCGTTTGGATAACGTGTTGGCCAGGTCCTTCACGATGTAGATTCCAGCGCCGCCCGCATTATTCGTGGTCTGCTCGCTCCATTGGTCGGATGCGAACCCCACTTCTGTCTGAGGTACTTCGAAGTTGTGGGCGTTCGGATTATTCTCGATGAAGTGCGTGGTAATGCCGCCTTCGCCCTCGTCAAACTTCTCTTGAAGCCATGCGGCCGCTTCGGGACTGCGGTCTGCCCAAAGCTTGATGGGGTCGATCGGTACGCGGTAATATGCCGCGTGACGCATGCGGTCCATCATTTCGGCCTTGTCCAGTTCGTAGCCGGCCTCTTCCATTTGCGGTCCACCGGTAACGCCCATGCCTTCGAACATGCCGCGGCCAACGCTCATCTTCTCGAGGCACAAGACCTGCGTGGTTCCGTCGTCGGATGCCGACAGGGCAGCGCAAGATCCGGTGATGCCGCATCCGACAACCAGCACATCGGTCTCTTCGGTGCGAACGATTTCGGTCTCATCGATTTCACGAGCTTCGAAAGCCGTTGGCCCTTGGCGGTCGATATCCGTCGGAGCGTCGATAACCGGGATGTAACGAACTGGCTGCGGGAACGCATTCATGTACAGTTCGCTGTTTGCGGCAAAATCAGTTACGCCAGGTGTTTCAGCTGCCGTTGCGGACTCTTCGGCAATGGCCGCTTGAGGCTTGCCGACTACGCCGAATACGCCAGCGGCCGCTGCTGCACCAAGTACGCTTGCGCCCGTGGCTTTGACAAAGCCACGTCGGGACAGTGAACCCGTGCTTTTTTCTGCCATAATCCCCCTCCTTGTGTAATTAGGGAAGGCCTTTGCCCCATCGGTCTTCCTGTCTGACATGGACGTACAATGTACGTAATTGAATGGTATGAGATGGAAGACGCTTATGCAACATTTTTTAGCGTACAACGTACGTTGTTTCTCATGAAGGTTCTTTCGGTATGATTGAGGCTGGGCATGAGCATGGAGAACGGAGCGGTTTGATGGGTACGCCAGGGGTGGTGCCGTCCTTTTCGAAGGACGAGATAGTTGAGGTCGCCCTTGCTTTGATTGATGAAAAGGGTACAAAAGGCTTCACCATCCGCGCTCTTGCGGATCGTGTGGGCATAAGTCCTATGGGAATCTACACCTACTTCTCATCCAAAGAAGACATCGCCGCACATGTGTTGGGGCGTGTGCTGAGCGAGGTCGACAACGAACCTGTGCCGGGGGAGTTCTGGGAAGATACGCTGCATAGAGTGTGTGATTCCATCAGGGCTGCTGCGCTTGCGCACCCGAAAGCCCGGCTGATGCGACACGAGCTTGGTGTCGGCTGGCCTCAGGTGCACAACAGGCATGTGTATTGCCTGCATCTAGACCAGGGTATGCCAAGGGGTGTCTACGAGCACATGCACCATGTGCTGCGCGCGTTTCTCGATGGATATCTTGACCAGGAAGCCAGGGCCACCGTTCAAAGGACGGATTCCGACATTCCCGACGAAGAAGAATGGACGCGTGTGTCGATTGGCTCGTATGAGAGCGAAGCGTTCAATCAGGGCATTGATTTCATCATTGCAGGCACTCGGGCGATAGCGGCGCCAAGCGATTGCGAATGGTATACGCCTGAAGATCCTGCGAAATGGACCCTGATTTAGTCCTAACTTCGTAAGTGAATTGATGTGTGAAATGCTTGGCGAACTGAATCGCTCAGGTGACGCCCGGATTTGAGTTTCGATGCAAGCCTGGCAGCGAAAAAGTTTTCTACTTCGCTCAATGTCATATATATCTAGGTTGAAAATACTTGTCGAAACTGCCGGTTGCTGGTTTGAACGGGTTCGCCTCGGTCTGTATTCTGTGTCGGGGGATGTCCTTTCGCACAATCAAGGGGTCGATGCATGGAACTCGCAATCACGATTGTCGTCACGGCGGTTGCGGCCGTTCTGCTGGCGCCGTCGATTCGCAAGGCGCCCGCCGCATGGTACGCCGGGGCCGTCGCCGTGTGCGTGATCTGCGCGTATCTGATGCTGCATCCCATGCCCTATCAAGTGTTGCGCGCGTTCGCTTTTGCAGTGCAGAAGTGCTATGTGGCATTCGGCCTGTTCGCCGTGGTCATGTTCGTGGGCGCCGCTCCCAAAACCTCGGTGTTCTTCCACCGTGTCATGCCGGCTCGTGCCGAACTGTCCATCGTGGCCACACTCCTTTCGGGCGGACACATCGTGCTGTATACCATGAATTATCTGAGCACGGGTTCGGCTCTGTTCTCGACGCCGAAGATGCTCGTGCCGTTTGCTATGTCCGTCATCGCAGCGGTGGTGCTCGTCGTGCTGTTCGCCACATCTTTCAAGCGCGTGCGCGTCACCATGCCGTTCAACCGTTGGAAATTCATCCAGCGATTCGCATACCTTTTCTTCGCGCTGATCATCGTGCATGCACTGCTGTTCCTGGGGCCGTCGGCCCTGAACGGGTCCGTGCATGCAGCGACCAATCTGGCCGTGTACGTGCTTGTGGGTGCTGCGTATGCGGTCGCGCGCATCGCCCGCTATATGTCCGACAGGAAGAAGGCTTCCAAGCCGGAAACCCTCGAGGACCTTTGTCGTTAGGACGTCCGCACATTCTCTCAACCACCCATTCACCCTCCAGAAAAACCTCCGCGCTTCTTCCCATCCCATTGACCCGCGCGGAGGTTTTTCTATTCATGCGAGTTTTCTGGTCGTAGAGCAAATAGCGTGTCTGGACAGGGGTGTTGACGGAGCCCATCGTCCTGCGGGACATCGGGGACGGAGCCTATCGTCCCGCGGTTCGAACGCGTCAACGAACGGACAAAGGGCTCCGTCCCCGATGTCCCTGGAGCGTAGGGCGAACATTATTCAGAAGTCGTGCCGAAACGGTATTTTGGTATTTGCGTCAGATGCGTGAATCTGTACCGACAATATCGGTCTGTAGTCTAAATAAACATATATACAGCTATTATTATGCAATCGGAAATTTCGACGTCAGAGCAGGGTTTGTCACCGAATACCTGAAAAATGAGGGTATGGCGGGGCGGAATGGGAGAGATGTTGTAATCGCGGTTACAAAAAAGAGGCAATTATCCAAAGGAATCGTCTGTTGGTGCTTGACTTTGAGTCGCGACCGCATATTATTGAACAAACCAAAACCCGTTCTGCTAGGGTTTTGAAAATATGTCTGGTGCCTTTCAGGCTGTTCTGACTTCTCGGCTCAAGGTTCCAGAAACAAGCAAGGGCAATCCTTTCGCTTCTGCCAGCGAAGGATGTGTCTGTCAACGCGAATATCTGCAATCACAATTCAAGAGGTGTTTCTTTACGCATTGCACTGCAAGGGTGGGTTGTGTGTGCGTATTCGCATCGGTTCCATTTTGAAGGAAATGAGGGGGAGTCTATGTCCAAATCCACATTGGGGGAGGTCAGCCGCCGTTCGTTCGTAAAGACGGCTGCTGGTTTGGGCGCCTTTGCCGCACTCGGCGTTACCGGCTGCAGCGCTTCGTTCCATGAGGAAGAGCCTGCGACTGAGGAAGAAGTCGAAGTCGAGGCGGAAGAGCATGAAACTTGGGCGCATTGTTCGCCGAACTGCTATGGTCGCTGCGCGCTGCGCGTTGTGACCCAGAACGACGAAGTCGTGCGCGTTGAAACCGACAACACCGGTGATGATGTGTTCGGCGACCATCAGATCCGCGCTTGCCTGCGCGGTCGTTCCATGCGTCGCTGGATCAACCATCCCGATCGTCTGCAGTATCCCATGAAGCGCGTCGGCAAGCGTGGCAGCGGCGAGTACGAGCGCATCACCTGGGAAGAGGCTATCGATACCATTTGCGAGAAGTACCAGAGCATCCTTGACGAGTACGGCCCTGAAGCCGTGCTCATCGCGCCCGCCAGCGGCGTCAAGGCTCAGAACATCTCCGACTTCGTGGGTCGTTTCTGCAACTGCTTGGGCGGTTATGTCCACCAGTCCGGCGGTTACAGCATGGCTCAGGCCCGCGTCTCCGTTCCTTACCTGTACGGCGACCGCAAGAACAACGCCACCTACGACCTGAAGAACTCCAAGTTGTGTGTCATGTTCGGCGACAACCACGCCGATAACAAGCTGGGCGGCGCAGGCGACTGCTACCAGATCCAGCAGGCCCTGGAGGCCGGCGGCGCCAAGGTCATCGTCATCGACCCGCGCTACACCGCCACTTCGGCCCTGCGTGCCGACCAGTGGATTCCCATCCGTCCCGGCACCGACGCAGCTCTGGCTGACGCCATCGCTTACGTCCTGATCACCGAGGACATGGTGGACCAGGATTTCCTGGACACCTACTGCATCGGCTACGACGAGAGTACGCTTCCCGAAAGCGCTCCCGCAAAGTCCGACTACAAGAGCCACATTCTGGGCGAAGGCCCGGACGGCACCGCCAAGACCCCTGCTTGGGCCAGCGAAATCACCGGCATCCCCGAACAGGTCATCAGCGACCTGGCGCATGAGATCGGCACCACGCAGCCGTGCTGCATCATGCAGGGACTCGGTCCCCAGCGCCAGATGAGCGGCGAGCAGACCTGCCGTGCCATCTGCATGCTCGAGGTTCTGCTCGGCGGCATTGGCAAGCGCGGCATGGGCACCGGATTCATGTTCGGCAACGACAAGATCGACGGCGTAGAAGTTCCCATGGGCAAGGGCACTTTCAACATCACCATCCCTACTTTCATGTACATGGACGCCATCGACGACTACACCAAGATCACGCTGCTCGACTCCGGCCTGACCGGCGCCGGCCGCCTGCGTCAGCCCATCAAGATGATGTTCAGCCACGGCGGTAACAGCCTGACCAACCAGCACGGCAACATCAATCGCAGCCATGAGATCCTCGGCGACGAGTCCAAGTGCGAAATGATCGTCGTGTGGGAAACCATGCTGACCGACTCCGCCAAGTACGCCGACATCATCCTGCCTGACCTCATGCCTTCCGAGCAGCCCAGCTTCGCCGTCGGCGAATACTCCGGCAACATGGGCTACGCCATTCTGGGCACCGCCTGCACCGAGCCCAAGTTCGAGCGCAAGACCCTGTACCAGAGCCTGACGCTCATGGCTGAGAAGATGGGCGTTGCCGAGAAGTTCACCGAGGGTCTGGACGAGATGGGCTGGCTGGAGCAGATGTACGCCACCGCCCGCGAAGAGGATCCCGATCTGCCCGAGTGGGAAGACATGCTGGAGATGGGCGTCTATCGCCGCCTGCACAAGGACGGCGCCGACGGCGGCTCCATCGCCTACAAGAAGTTCATCGACAACCCGGGCAAGGAGAGCCTGAAGACTCCTTCCGGAAAGATCGAGATCTACTCCGAGCGTCTGGCCAAGATCGCCGATACGTGGCATCTGGGCGAAAACGACGTCATCATGCCGATTCCCGTGTACGTGCCTCCTGCAGAGTACGGCTACGACGACCCGCGTCGTGACGAGTACCCGCTGCAGATGGTCGGCTTCCATGAGCGCGGCCATGCGCATTCGTCGTTCACCCAGATCGACATCCTGCAGGCCACCAACATGAAGCGTTTCTGGATCAACACGGCCGACGCCGAAGAGCGCGGCATCGCCGATGACGACATGGTCGAGGTCTTCAACGAGTTCGGCCGCATGCAGGTTCAGGCCAAGGTGACCGACCGCATCATGCCGGGCGTCACGGCCATGGGCCAGGGCTATTGGTTCGAAGCGAACGAGGACGGCGTCGACGTGGGCGGTTGCATCAACACGCTCACCAACTCCCATCCGTCTCCGCTGGCCAAGGCCATTCCCGCCCATACCAACCTCGTTGAAGTCAAGAAGGTGATGTAAATGGCGCAGTTCGCATTTTTCTTCGACGGCACGCGTTGCAACGGTTGCAAAACCTGCGTGATGTCCTGCAAAGACCTGCACGACCTGCCTGCCGAGCGTTCTTTCGGACGCGTGTATGAATATGAGAAGACCAGCGGTTGGACCGTTGACGAAAACGGCTTCAACATCCCTGGCGAGATCTACGGCTACTTCGTATCCCTGTCCTGCAACCACTGCGACAGCCCCGCCTGCGTCGCGGCCTGCCCGACCGGTGCTTGCATGAAGGATGAAGAGTCCGGCGTCGTTTCCATCGACGAGGAGATCTGCATCGGCAGCGGCGAGTGCGTGACCGCATGCCCCTACTTCGCACCCAGCCTGAACGAAGAAACCAACAAGGGCGAGAAGTGCGACGGCTGCGCAGCCCGCGTGGCCGAGGGCATGGCCCCCATGTGCGTCGAGGCCTGCCCGCAGCGTGCGCTGACCTTCGGCGATGCCTCCGAGGTCCCCGAGGGCTTCGAGCGCGCCAACATCGCTCCGCTGCCCGGCATGGACGGCACCATGCCGAACCTGTACATCAAGGCGTCCAAGAGCGCTGCTAAGGCCGGCGATACCGCTGGTCATGTGGCCAACCTGCCCGAAACGATGTAGCCATGGCCCAGGAGCAGACATACCAGGGCATTGCAGCAGCGGCCCGCATGCTGGGCCTGCTGTTCTCGTGCGACCCGAAGCTCGACGACGAATCGCCGGAGCTGTTCGCGACCATTGCGAACATGGATGCGGACGAAACGGCCGCCGAATGGCCGGGCGTGGATGCAGGAAAGGCAAGCGCGCTGCTGCTTGACCTGCAGAAGAACGCTCCGGCCGACCACAGCGAGCTTGCATCCGCATACCGTCATCTGTTTGTGGGTCCTACCAAACTGGCGGCTCCGCCGTACGGTTCGGTATACACTGACCGCGATCAGGTTGTGTTCGGCGAGTCCACGATTGCCCTTCGCACATGGATGCGCAGGGCTGGTATCGGTGCAGACGGCTTGGACGGCGCTCCTGAGGACCATATCGGCACCATGCTCCTGCTGCTTTCGTGGCTGGTGGAGCATAAGCCAGAGCTGGTTGAGGAATACTTGACGGATCACCTGCTCACGTGGGCTCCGCATTACCTCGACGAGCTGGAAGAAGCTGCTGAAGGTGGGTTCTACGGCACCTTGGCGCGGCTTGCGAATGAAACGCTTACCGGGATCGAGGACGAGCTTGACCTCCAGGTCGAGCTCCCTCGGTTCTACCGATAAGGCCGGAAACGGCAAAAGAAAGGCTATGGGCGCCCGAATTTACAAATGGAGGGTAGATACAGCGGGCGCAAACGATAGCAAGTACCGTAACAAACGTTAAGGAGCAAGAATGAAGAAGAGTCTACTGATGCAGAAGGCAACGACCTTCGTCGTGGTCCTCTCGCTGGCAGCCATGGGCGCTCTGCTCGCTGCCTGCAGCAGCCAGACCGAAGAGCCTGCCGCTGAGGAGCCCGCAGCTGAAGAAGCTGCCACCGAAGAGGCTGCTACTGAGGAACCGGCCGCTGAGGCTACGACCGAGCAGGCCGCACCTGAGGCTACCGCCGAGGAAGAAGAGGCCCCTGCTGAGGCCGAGGTTGTCTCCGGCACCGTGACCACCACCGTTGACCTGACCGCCTATGACAAGGGCCAGGTCGTCCGCGTGTGGGTCCCCGTCGCCACCGACAATGACTACCAGGTCATCACCGACGACGAAGTTGACGGCGGCGCCAACGCCACCACGGCCGAGATCGTCGAGTCCGCTGACGGCAACAAGATGGCTTACATCGAATGGGATGAAAACGTTGAGCCTGCTGACCGCATCGCCACCGTTTCCTTCCATGCCGAGCGCACCGAAGCTCTGCGTCCTGAAATCGTCGAAGAGGGCGAAGTCCCCGAAGACATCGCTGCCAACTACCTGGGCAGCTCCTCCATGGTCAAGGTCGACGATCCTGAGGTCGTCGCTCTGGCCGAGGAAATCACCGCTGGCAAGGAGACCTACGTCGACAAGGCCCGCGCGGTCTACGACTGGGTTTATGAGAACATGAACCGTGACAACAACGTCACCGGCTGCGGCGACGGCGACGTCTGCCGTCTGGTCTCTGACGGCGTCCGTGCCGGCAAGTTCACCGACATCAACTCCGTGTTCGTGGCCCTGTGCCGCGCCTCCGGCGTGCCTGCCCGCGAAATGTTCGGCATCCGCATGAACGATGCTGACATCACCAAGAACCAGCACTGCTGGTGCGAGTTCTACGTTCCCGGCACCGGCTGGGTTCCGGCTGACCCTGCAGACGTCCTGAAGGCCGTTCTCACCGACGAGCTGGAGAAGGATTCCCAGGAAGCCCTGGACAAGAAGGAATACTACTGGGGTCAGTTCGACGCCAAGCGCGTTGAGTACAGCCACGGCCGCGACGTCGTGCTTGAGCCTGCTCAGGCCGGCGATCCGCTGAACGACTTCGGCTATCCTTACGCTGAGGTTGACGGTGAGGCTCTGGACTTCTACAGCCCCGACACCTTCGTGTACTCCGTCGCCTTCTCGGCTGACGAATAGCTCATGCTGAAGGGGCGGCGATCCTCCATCCCGCCCCTTCAAAAGATTGTTCTTTCGCCCCGCCCGTACCTTCCAAAAACTATGGGCGGTGGCGGTTTTTCGATTTTGGCGGTGCGCCGGGCGGATATCCGCCTGGCGTGACGCATGTTTAGAGGTGGGCATATGATGTATCTATCAGGCCTGATTGTAGGCGTGCTGTTCGGCATCTTCCTGAAGAAGAGCCGGTTCTGCCTTACGGGCCTCATCCGCGATACGTATATGGAGAAGAAACCGTATAACGCCGTTATCGTTTTCTCGATCATAGCCGTGCAGGGCCTGATCTACCACAGCCTGGCCCATGCTGGCCTCATACGCCTGCCGTCCTACCTGCCCCCGTTTTCGCTGGTGTCGATCGCAGTGGGCAGCCTGTTGTTCGGCATCGGAGCCGTTGTTTCCAGCGGATGCATCGCCTCCACGTTGGTCAAGTGCGGCGACGGCCGTATTGCGGGACTCATCTCGCTGGCGACGTTCATGGTGACGGGCTACGCCCTGTCCGCCGGTCCCTTGGTGGAACTGTCGAAGGCGATTCGTTCGGTTGCCATCGTCGATGACAACCTTGCGATTCGCACGACTGTGGCTCCCATCGTGATCTGCGGCGTGGCCAGCGTTGTGCTGATCGCTGTCATGGTGCGTTACCGCATGACCCACAAGCCGAAATTCAGGATCCCCGGCCGCTATACGGGCGTTCGCCACATCCTGTTCGAAAAGGTGTGGCCGGTCGAGGTTTCCGCGGTGCTCATCGGCATTCTGGCCGGCTTCGCGTTCCTGATCAGCGGGCATTACGGACGTCACTTCGGCTTCGCACTGGTGACGCCGTTGCTGTCCTGGGCTTACGAGCTTTTGCAGCCTCCCTTCGTGGTGGGCGGGTGCAACCCCTACGACACCGTGTTCGGTTGGGGCTCGATGTTCGTTCTGGGCATCGTTTTGGGGTCGCTGATCACCACGGCGGCAAGCGGCGAGCTCACGCCTGTCATGCCCGACAAGACCACGGCGTTGAAGATGGTCATCGGCGGCGTGCTGATGGGATTCGGCGGTGTGTGGGGACAGGGATGCCTGATTGCGAACGGCCTGGTCGGCACCGCTCAGTTCTCCCTCAAGTCCTGGTACGCCCTTGTGTTTCTGGTGGCGGGCATCTGGCTTGCAACCCGGTTGTATCTGATGCCGTCGCTGCAGAAAGCGAGCAAGAACTAACGCGTGCGGCAATGCGGCATGCGTCTTCTGTTGAGAAACGAGAGATAGAGGAATCTTATGGAACCGATAAAATATGATGTTTCCGGTCAGGATTGTCCGATGCCTTTGATGACGCTGAAGAAAGCGCTCGCCGAGGCCCAGGATGGCCAGGAGATCGAGGTCGTCTTCACGTGCCCCGAGGCCACGGTGGTCCTGCCTGAGTATTGCGAGAACAACGGCATCGAGATCGTTGGCTTCGACAAGGAAAAGAAGCACTGGAAATTCGTCGTGCGCAAGTAAACGGAAGGCTGTACGAGCATGCTGAAGGATAAGGGATTGAAGAAACAATTCATGTTGGCTGTGACCTGCGTGGCTATGGTTGCAAGCATGGGAGCGCTGCTGGTTTCCTGCGGCGGCGGAAACACCGAGGCCGCCATGGAGGAAGCCGCGAACGAATCGGCAGCGACCGAACCTGCAGAGGACACCACCTACCAGCATCTGTCCGGCGAAGAGGTCGTGGCTCTTATGGAGTCCGACGACAACGCCGTGCTGGTGGACGTGCGCGAGCCGCTGGCATATCAGTACGAGCACATCGTCGGCGCCATCAACGTGCCTCAAAGCAAGATGGCTGAACAGGCCGAGAGCGCCTTCCCGGACAAGGACCAGACCATCATCCTCTACTGCGATTACGGCGGAGTGAGCAAGATTGCGGCTGAAGACCTGGTCGACATGGGATACACCAACGTCATCGAGTTCGATGGCCTGGAGGATTGGCCGGGAGAGACCGAAAAGGACGAGAGCATCAAGTAACGCGCTTCCGTTCGCAATTCCGTCTTTGGAAACGTTACGTCCGGGTGGCGCGAACGTCACCTGATAACAGATAGGAAACTACATGGATATCGGTATGATCGGTGCGGCCTTTGCGGCAGGTTTGCTGTCGTTCTTCTCGCCGTGCGTGCTGCCGCTTTTGCCTGTCTACATCGGCCTGCTTACCACCGATGCGGGCAATCAGGAGCTCGGCATGGTGCGCCGCGCCGCGAACACGGTGGCGTTCGTGTTGGGCATCTCCACCACGTTCTTGATTCTTGGCCTGGGAGCCGGCAGCATCGGCAAGATGCTGTCCAACAGCTACGTAGCCATCGTGTGCGGCATCATCATCATCTTCTTCGGCCTGTATCTTGCCGGCCTGTTGAAGATTCCGTTCCTGACCCAGGAAAAGCGCATGGACACCAGCAAGCTGAACACCAGCACCGTGCTGGGCGCCTTCCTGCTGGGTCTGGGCTTCTCCTTCGGATGGACGCCCTGCATCGGCCCCATCCTGGGCACCGTTTTGGCCATGGCCGCCCAGCAGGGCACCGCTCTGGCAGGCGCCGGCCTCACCCTGGTGTATTCGCTGGGCATGTGCATCCCGTTTTTGGTGATCACCCTGGCGTCCAACCTGCTGCTTGCCAAGGTTCGCAAGCTGAACAAGTACATGCCCATCATCCAGCGCGTGGGCGGCATCCTGATTGCCGTCATGGGCCTGTGGATGGTCGTGACCGCAGGTCAGAACCTGATGGCCAGCAACGCCGCCAGCTCTGCGGCGTCGAACGCGACGACCACTCAGTCCGCCACCGCCGAATCGGATGCGAGCAGCGGTCCCGATGAGGAAGTGGACGCTTGGCGCCACATCGAGTTCGAGACCCTCGAAGGCGAGAAGGTCACCATTGCCGACTACGAAGGCAAACCTGTTTACATCGAGCTCTGGGGTTCGTGGTGCCCGCAGTGCATGTCCAACATGGATGCGTTCATCGCGCTGGCCGATAAGCACAATACCGCCGGTGACGTGCAGATTCTGTCTATGGCGTTCCCCAGCCTGTACGGCGAGATGGACAAGGCCGAGTTTATCGAGTGGTGCAACCAGCAAGGCTACGAGTTCCCCATCCTGATGGATGAGACTGGCGCTTTGGTCGACTATTTCGGCGTGGCCGGCTTCCCCACGTCGATTTTCGTGGACGCCGACGGCAATGTCCAAATGGTTCGTGCCGGCGTAGTCGCCGAGGACGAACTTGAGGGGCTGCTCTCCACGCTGGCCGGCATGTAACAACCGGCGCCCTGGTGCGCAGCTGCAAACAACCCTTCCTAAGACCCCCGCTTGTCGGGGGTCTTTTCGTGCCGCGGGGATGGTGGGGCAAAGCGCTTTCAGGGTGGTTTCAGGTTCCTTTTCTATAGTGTGCACCATCCTAAGGAAAGGAACCGATATGCAGAAAACCATAGCCAAATACAGCCCCATGTGGTGGGCTGCCTCCGTTGCAAGCCTGTGCCTGGTGTTCGCGCTTTCGTCCTGCGGCGCGACCGTGACCGAAGATGCGGCCGAGACCTCGACCGAGACGGAAACCGTCGAAGTTGCCGATGCCGCAGCAGAGGCCGAATCCTCCGAAGAAACCACGGCCGAGGTCGCGCCTGAGGCCGAGGCCGAAACCGTCGCGGCAGCCGATTTGCCCACCAAGGACAGCATCACGGTGAGCGAGACCTACTCCGACGACACCGACGGCGGACATGCGATTCTGGCCGATGGCACCACCGACGACTACGCCAACGTGGCGGTCGAGAAGACCGGCGAATCCGACGGCGATGAAGCCGACTTCTACGGCGAGAACGCCAGCGTGTTCGCCACCAACGGCGCCACCTTGACGCTGTCCGAAATCGTGGTCGAGTCGGACGGCACCCACGCAAACGGTGTGTTCTCCTACGGCGAAGGCACCACGGTCAACATCTCCGACTCGTACATCGAGACGTCAGGCAATTGCTCCGGCGGTTTGATGACCACGGGCGGCGGCACCATGAACGCTTCGAACCTCAACATTGCGACCAGCGGAAACTCCTCGGCGGCTATCCGCTCCGACCGTGGTGGCGGAATCGTGACCGTCGACGGCGGCAGCTACGTGACCAGCGGCACGGGTTCGCCGGTCATCTACTCTACGGCAGACATCACCGTGAACGACTCCTATCTGGAGTCCACGGCATCGCAAGGCATCGTTGTCGAGGGCCAGAATTCGGTCACGTTGAACGACGACACGGTGGTTGCGGACAACAACACTAAAAACGGCGACAAGTCCGACTACTACCAGGCGGTCATGATCTACCAGTCCATGTCCGGCGATGCGGACGAAGGCACGGCTTCCTTTGAGATGAACGGCGGCAGCCTGACCAACAAGAACGGTGATGTCTTCTTTGTCAACAACACGGTGTGCACCATCAATCTGAGCGGTGCCGAAATCGTGAACGAGGACGCGGACGGCGTGTTCCTGCGCGCCGAGGCCGCGGGTTGGGGTAGCGAAGGCAGCAACGGCGGTCAGGTCGACTTGAACGCATCAGGCCAGGTTATCGATGGGGATATGGTTGTCGACGAGGTTTCGAACCTGAATCTGTATCTGACCGACAGCTCTGCGTTCACGGGCGCCATCAACCCGGACGGGCAAGCGGGCGAAGTGTACGTCGAGCTTGCGGACGATTCCACCTGGACGCTGACCGGCGACAGCTACATCACGTCGCTGACCTGCGACGCAGGTGCGATTGACACCAACGGCTACACGTTGTACGTCAACGGCGAGGCTTACGACGGCAGCTCCGCATCCACGGGTACGGCCGTCGAGCACACCGCCTCCAGCGGCGGCATGGGCGAGGGTGGAATGGAAGAGCCTCCCGGCGGCGAAGGTGGCCCCGGCGAAGGTGGCGAGCCTCCCGCGAAGCCCGAATAACATATCGACCCCTGATTGTGCGGGCCGCATCGACCGGGATGCGGCCCGTTTTTTGTTTGGGTTGGGGAGGGGACGAGGTGGACATTGGGGACGGAGGGTATTGTCCCGTGCAGTGCACGGGACAATACCCTCCGTCCCCAATGTCCACCTCCCAGGTGTCGTCTAGTTCGCGTACAGCTCGGGGCGGCGGTGGTCAAGCACGGGCATGGCATCGCGGGCCGATTCGACGGCATCGGTGTCGATGGTGCAGATGACCAGGTCTTGAGGTGCGTTGCCTTTCGAGCTTCCGCGGGCCGACGCCACGATGCGTCCCAAGGGGTCTGCGACCAGGGTCTTTCCCGTGTATCGTTTTCCGGCGTGGCAGATGCCAGCTACGAACAGCTCGTTTTCGATGGCGCGGGCGCGCAGGAGAGTAGTCCAATGCTTGACTTTGCGTGGTCCGGCGTTCCAAGCGGAGGGGAACAGCACCAGCTTGCACCCGGCGACCGCCAGGGCGCGGGCGACCTCGGGGAATCGCAGGTCGTAGCAGATGGCGACGCCCAAAGGGCCGAAAGGCGTGTCGACGGGCTGAGGCAGCTGGTCGCCTGCGACAGAGCGGTCGGATTCGAGCACGCCATGGGCATCGTACAGGTGGCATTTGCGGTACGCGCCGCGCTGCACGCCTTCTGCATCCACCGTGACGGCTGTGTTGAAAGGCTGGCCGCCATCAGGGTTTTCTTCAAATATGACGTATACGATCCAAAGGTGGTGGCGCAAGGCAATGTCGGCCATGGCCCGGGCGAAAGGACCGTCCAACGGCTCGGAGATCTCCTTCACCCCTTCGGAGTCCAAGATGCCGGGCAGCATGAAATTCTCAGGAAAGACCAGCAACTGCGCTCCGGCAGCCGCTGCCTTTTCTGCGTACCGCTCGGCTTGCGCGATGGCGTCACCTTTCTTGGGGAATCCGGATTGCGCAAGTGCGATGGTTAGTTGCATGACACACCTCCGTTTGGAATCGTGTATGGATTATCGAGGATTCTATCAGGTGAAATGCTGCCTGAAAGAAACGAATCGCAGACGGTTGCTAGTTATTGCGCTCGATGTTGTAGGCGTAAATGTCGGCGCGGGTCGGTTCGGCGTACCCCCAGTCCTCATACTTGGTTTGAAGGTGTTCGAATCCGGCTTTCATCAGGGATTTCTGAGACGCCAGGTTCTCGGGGATGCAATGGGCGGTAATAAGACTGACTTGCGTTTCGGCCATGAGGAACTCGATCATGGCCTCGGCGCAGCTTGTGGCGATGCCGCACCCCCAGAAGTCCTGGGCCAGGCGGCATCCGACGGAGATTATTCTGCCGGACGGCTTGTAGTCGTAGAGCTCAGCAAGTCCGACCAGCGTTTCGGGATCGGATTTCCTGTAGATGCCAAGGATGCATTGGCGGTCTCGTTCCAGCTCTAGGTTTTGGAATTTGACCAGGGCTTCTTCGGGGGTGAGACCCGATTCCGGAAGGTAGGTGGGCTCGAGCCGATACACCTTCGAGTCGTTCATGATGCGCCGCAGTCCGACCAGGTCGGAATTCTTTGGCGTATGCAGTATCAGCGCGTCGCTCTCGAAATGCATCATGTCCTCCCTGCGTGCGGTTTCGCATATGTGAATTGTAGTCTTCATCGATCCGGTTTGCGATATGTTGGATTCACACCGTGGGTGGACAGGCGTTGCTGCAACGAAAACTCCGCGCATGGAGCATTTGAGGGGGATAATCCGCCGGCAAGACGCTTACAAGGCCCTTTCCGCCCTAGTAGGCAGGGTAGATAAACCACGAAATCATACTAGGTGTTGCATAACGTTGAGGTTAGTGGGGTCACGAGTGCTCGATTGGGCATCCGTTCGGCGGATTATCCCCCACAAGTGCTCCCGAAACCAGATTTTCGTTGCACGGCGGAGTGAATGCGGGGCGCGCACGCTTGAAAGGACGCGGGTGGGCCAGCGGATTCACGTGAGCCTGGCGAATCAAGTCGGACTACTGGATGCCTTCGCGGACTGCAGCGTCGTAGGCGTCGCGCATGAACTTCGGCATGCGCTCGTATTCCCAGTTGGCGATTTTCTCAGGCGTGGATTCCAGCTCGCCGCGGAGCCATTCGACGGTAATGCCGATGCTGCCGTATGACTGGAATTTGATATCGAAAAGACGCTGTTCAGAAAGGGTTTTTGCACCGGAGTGCCTCAGCACCACGCGACTGCTCATCTCGACGTCGAACGCTTGAATGTAGGATTCGATGGAGTTCTGGGACTTGTCCGCGAAGGCTTTGCGGTAGAACGACCGGCGGGTCCACATGTGCGCCAGGGCGGCTGCGGTTTGCTCGCGGTAGTCGGTCAGGGCGGTCTCTTCCATACCGGCGCGGAAGTCCTGCTCGAATATCCATGCGACCAGGTCGTATTTGTCCTTGAAGTGGTAATAGAAGGCCTGGCGTTGCGCTCCGCAACGTTCGCAGAGGTCCTTCACGCGCACCTTCTCGAGGGGCATCTCGGTAAGCATGTTCTCCAGTTCTGCCGCGAACAGTTTCTTCGTCCGGTCCTTGAACATGGCTTCTCCCATACATAAAAATGGAAATGTCTGAATACCTTACATTATAGCGATATGTATGGTTCGTTGTCACATGGAGCGTCCTATTATTCGCGCCAAGAAGGAACCAGCAACCGAAGGAGGAACCGTGAATCCGTTCGAACTCGATCTGAACACGCTCGAGATGATCAACGATGTACCCGGCGTCATCATGAGCCACATGACGCCCAGCGTGGAGAACATCCCCGTGTTCATCATGATGGCCGTCAACATCATCCTGGGCTTCATGCTCTACACCAACGTCGCCGAAATCCAGAAGCGCGACGGCAAGGACCCCTATCCGCTGTTCATCCACTGCGTGCTCATCGTGTGGGACACCCTGTGCACCATCATGATGTGGATCCTCATGTTCCGCTATCACTTCTTCTGGCTGTGGACGCTGTTCGGCATCCTCGAGCCCATCTGGGTCTGGGGCGAGGTCAAGTCCATCCAGGCGCACATCAAGACCGACCGCCACGAGGAGCTGGGCCGCTTCGTCCGGGGCGGCGACATCACCGAGAAGCAGGCGTGGGGCTACGTCGCCATCATGATCACCATCGCGGCCGCCTTCTGGCTGTCCGTCTCGTTCGTCCTCGGCGGCTTCTACAACGCCTCCCTGTGCGTGACCTGGCCGTGGACGAACTTCCTGTTCCCGTGGCTGTGCTGGGAGCACTGGCACTCCCGCGCCGCCCGCACCGGCACGAGCCTGGGCAACTCCATGAAGGTCCAGCTGACAATCTTCATCCAGATCACCATCTCCTGGCTGCCCGGCACCTGGTTCGTCCTCATGATGCCCTTCCTGCAGAACCCCGTGTTCTACCTGGTGGGCTTCGCATCCAGCGCCCTCGCCTTCGTGAACCTGATGAAGGTCCGCAAGCTCCCCAAGCCCGAGTCCGCCGCCGCGCAAGTTGTCGCTGA
Source organism: Slackia heliotrinireducens DSM 20476 (assembly GCF_000023885.1). NCBI lineage: Bacteria > Bacillati > Actinomycetota > Coriobacteriia > Eggerthellales > Eggerthellaceae > Slackia > Slackia heliotrinireducens. The sequence goes on from NC_013165.1 coordinate 528,202, forward strand.
GTAGTAGTATCGGCACGAGAAGGGCGGCCCCATGCGCGGGGTCGCCCTTCTTATAAGCAGACGCGAGAGAAAGGCAGGCACAATGCACGTTACTGACGAAATGATCGATTCCGAGATCCTGCCGGCCGCCAAGTTCTTCGCCGGCCTGCCTCCCGCAACGTCGTTCGTGGGCGACCTGGAGCCCTTCCGCGACGAGCTGGTCCAGTACATGCAGAACCTGGCCGACGCCGGCATCGATTCCCAGTGGAAGGTCTACCCGGGCTGCATCCACATGTTCGACTCCGTGGCGCCCGACGCGACCGTCACCAAGCAGGCCATGGAGTTCCTCATGGATCGGTTCGACTACGCCCGTAAGCATTTCTTCGCCGAGCAGAAGTAGACAATCGCCCCTACCAGGTTCGGGCGAACCAAATAGCTTTCCAAGCCCAGCCCTGCAGCCGAAACCGCGATGAGGGGCTGCGTCGAAGTCCCTCATCGCATACAGAACAGATAGAGAGAACGCCATGCAAAACAAGTATTACAAAGGCACCATCCTGCGCATCAATTTGAGCGACAAGAGCGTAACCCACGAGCAATTCGACGGCGAGCAGCTGCGGAAGTTCGTGGGGGGCGCAGGCTTGGGTATCAAGATGCTCTACGATGAGGTTGCACCCAATGTCGGGCCTACCGACCCCGAGAACAAGATCTTTTTATGCGCTGGTCCCTTGAGCGGCACAAGGATTCCCGGATCGGGAAACTACACCGTCTGCACGCGCGGCGGAGTCACCGGGCTCATGACCTCTGCTCAGGCAAACGGATTCTTCGGAGCACGCATGCGCCAAGCGGGTTACGACGTCATTGCAATCGAGGGCGTCGCCGAAGAATGGTCCTACATCGCCATCATAGACGACAAGGTTGAAATACGGCCGGCAACAGAGCTACTTGGCAAGAGCACGTCCGAAGTCCAGGACATCCTGAAAGACGAAATGGGCAAGAAGGTTTCGATAGCGGGCATCGGCGCTGCGGGCGAGCATCTATTGCCAATCGCCAGCATTTCCGGCGACTATCACCATCGCGCCACGTCCAATGGCCCCGGGCTCGCAATGGGTGCCAAGAAGCTGAAGTGCGTGGCGGTTCTAGCGACGGACAACGCCATCGAGTATCCGGACGAAGCGCAGGTCAAGGCCTTTGTAAAGGACGAATTCCTAAAGCGTTCCATGGAGCCCGCACTTGCCCAAGCTGTGGACAAGTGCGGTACGACATCCTGGTTCGACCTGGTCGGGCCAGGGGGAGGCGTAGCCATCAAGAACTACACAACGAACGTTTCCGACACGCTCGAGAAACTTTCGGTACCCACCTACCTCGCATCGCTTGAAAGCCGCAAACGCAAGCCCTGCTGGAACTGTCCGATGCATCACGGCTACGACGTCGTCTTCAAAGAGGGCTCGCACGCCGGCGTGGCATTCGATGAGGTCGAATACGAGATGATGGCGGCGTTCTCCACGAACATCGGCAACGACGACATCAGCCTTGCCGCGTGGCTGGCATCCCTTATGGAGACCTATGGCGTGGACGGCAAGGAAATCGCGTGGAGCATCGCGCTGGTTTACGACTGCTTCGAGCATGGGGTCATCACGCTCGAAGACACGGGCGGCATGTCGTTCAAATGGGGCGAGACAGCCGATCTTCCCGAGCTGATTGACCAAATCTGCACGCGGAGGGGCTTTGGCGCAACGTTCTCGGACGGCGTGAAAGTTGGAGCGGAACGCATCGGAGGCGAAGCCGTTAACATGGCCGTCTGGGCCGGAAAGGGCAACGCGCCCCACGTCACCGATGACCGAGGCGTGGGCGTGTGGGGCTTCGAAGTAACGTATGCCTGCTCGGACAATGGTTCGTTCTACGGATCGGAGAGCTACGACCCCGAGGTAGGCAACAACGAGCCGACGGAGCCCTTCGACGTTGAGCGCATCCCTATTGCCGCGAAGAACGACAGCGTGAAATGGGTTTACATGGACATGGTCGGCCTGTGCATGTTCTTTGCGCAGAACCAATCTGTTCTGGTGGAGGCCATAAACTCCGTGACCGGCTGGGATATGACCGGCAAAGAGCTCTACGAGGCCGGCGACCGAGTGCGTGCGCTGTCCCGTTCGTACAACATGCTCTGCGGACGCACGAGGGAAGACGACCGTGTGTCTCCGCGCATGAAGGCGGCAAACGTGGATGGCCCGGCGAAGGGCCATTGCGTAGGCGACGACCTCGATGCGATGATTGAGCGCTACCTCGAGGCGAACGAATACGATGTTGAAACGGGAAAGCCGAAGCCGGAGCTTCTGGAGCGGCTTGGCTTGGGATACGTAGTTGCCAATCTTTGGCCAGAGCACGTCTCGGCGTAACGCCATGGCAGTCTTCAGGGTGCATTACCCGATTCGCGCGCTTCTCGGCATCGAGCATGCCCCTTCTCGGATCCCGGTCGATGTACAGCCGGGATCCGAGGTGACGCTCAACGACGCACTGCGCATGCTCAGCGAGCGCTACCCGGAGTTCCTCGAGTTCACGCGCCCTCCAGAACCGAAAAGCCCGCTGCGTACGGCCATGCTTGTAGTCGACGGCAAAGTGGTCAGCCGGAAAGACCACGACTCGACGCGCGTGGAAAGCGACTCCACAATCATGTTCTTCGTGCCCTACCAAGGCGGCTGATCGTCCGCGTTTCAGCCCAGCTCTCCGTAATAGCCGGTCGCTTCGTACGCCTCGCGCAGGAAGGCAGGCATGCGCTCCGTCTCCCATGCGGCAAGCTGGGCTGGGGTCGCATGTACTTCGCCGCGCATCCACTCGACCGTGTAGCCCATGCTTCCGTACGACTGCGACTTTATGTCGAACAGCTGCTGTTCGGTGATCTTCTTGGCGCCGGTATGACGTTTTACGGCCGTCTCGCCCATCTTCACGTCGAAATCTTGAATGTGGCGCTCGATGGAGTTCTGCGATTTGTCCGCAAACGCCTTTCGATAGAAGTCATGACGCTGCCACATGCGGTTCAGCGCGGCCTCGGTGCGCGCCTGCAGCCCGGCGTCGGGAGGCACCTCGCCCATGCCGGAGCGGAAATCGCGCTCGAAAATCCATGCAACCAGGTCGTACTTGTCCTTGAAGTGGTAGTAGAACGTCGGGCGCTGAGCACCCACGCGCTCGCACAGGTCCTTCACCTTCACCTTGCTCAACGGCATCTCGAGCAGCATCTGTTCCAGCGCCTCGGCGAATAGCTCTTTTGTGCGGTCCTTGAACATGTGGCTTCCTCCGCGCCTCACCTGGCGAAACAATCGTTGCAAGCTAGAATACTCTTACAAAAATGCAATATGTTAAATTATCTTACATATTAGCAAAACGATAAAACACAAACCACCCTTTGGGGCGTATTCTGCATGCCAGAGAGAAAAGGGATTGCTAAACAACAAAAGACCTGATGAAACGCGCGATTATCGGGCCTAGCCCCTTGCGGCTGCAAAGCGGAATCCCACTCTGGAAGAGTCTCAACCCGAAAGGACCCGTCATGAGCCTTGCACTTCCCACCAAAACCGACGCACCCCACGACTACGCCGTCTTCCATGGCGTGCGTATCCCCATGCGCGACGGCGCCAAGCTGTACGCCAACATCTTCTTCCCCACGAAGGACGGCGAGCCCCAGACCGACCAGAAGTATCCCGTCGTCCTGATCCGCACCGCCTACGCCTACGGCAACGGCGAGTTCGGCACGCAGCCCATCCACCTGCCCTATTACGCCAACGAGCTGGGCTACGTGGTTGTCCTGCAGTCCTGTCGCGGCACCTTCCATTCCGACGACGCCCTGGAGTACCTGGGCAACGACGGCGAGGACGGCGTCGACACCGTGAAGTGGATTTTGAAGCAGCCTTGGTGCAACGGCAAGATCGCCACCACCGGACACTCGTACCTGGGTGGCACCGAGTACCTGCTGCAGCTGCAGAAGGACGTCCCCGGCCTGGTCACGGGCGTGCTGCGCAGCCCCAACCTGTCGTTCGACCACGGCGTTCTGTACGACGGCGACTTCGTGGACGCCAGCTGCATGGTGCTGTGGTGCATCAGCCAATCTATGGACCTGGCGAACAACGGCCACGTGTCCAAGGAGGTCGCTGAGGCCATCATGGCCGACAACGAGGCCATGGGCAATCCGCTCAGCAACCCCGCCGAGCTCAACATCGCCGCATGGCAGGCCCAGTACAGCCCGCGCGACATGCCCATCGTGCGCAACCTGGACTTCTACCAGCGCTGGCTGGACGCGCGCGAGAACCCCGAGCTGCTGAGCCGGCTTGACCAGAGCACCTACGCGCACGATTTCGACCGCCCCATGCTGTTCATGACCGGCTGGTCCGACCTGCTGATGGACGTAAGCCTGAACGGCTACAAGAAGGCCGTCGCCGACGCGCCGTCCGCCGACATCGCCGCCGCACACCGCCTGATCGTGGGTCCGTGGGGCCACATGATGCCCACCGCCCGCCAGTTCCCGAACACCGAGACCGACGACCGCCTTTCCGCTATGGAATGGATCGACAGCCAGGTGAGCGGCACAAAGAGCGAGTTCTTCGACGCCAACCCGGTGGCCCTGTACGTCATGGGCGAGGACCGCTGGCGCTCTGAAAAGGAATGGCCGCTGTCCGACACGCAGGGCATGACGCTGCGCCTGCATGAGAACGGCGTGCTTTCGGCCGACGCTCCGCAGGGCGCCGAAGCCGCCGACACCTTCACCAGCGACCCCGCGAACCGCATCTTCGACACCGCCGGCCACGGCCTGTTCTGCCAGGGCGTCGCCGACCAGCGCGAAATCGAGCAGCGCGACGACGTGATCTCGTACACCACCGCGCCGCTGGCCGATGACGTCGAGGTCACGGGAGTGGTCAAGGCCAACATCTTCATGGCGACCACGGCCAACGATACCGACCTGATCGTGAAGCTGATCGACGTCGACCCCGAAGGCCCGGCCTGGCGCGTGACCTCCGGCGGACGCCGCGCCCGCTACCTGAAGGGCGGCCGCACGAACCCACAGCCCGTGGTGCCCGGCGAGGTCATGGCCTACGACGTAGAGATGCGCGCAACCTCGTACGTGTTCAAGAAGGGACATTCCATCCGCATCGACATCTGCCCGAGCGACGCGCTGAACAAAGAGGTGGGCCCCAACAACTTCGTGGACCTGAACACCGCCACTCCCGCCGATTTCGTGGTTGCGCAGAACACCGTCTTCCACGATGCCGAGCACGCCTCCAGCGTGGAGCTGTGCGTGGTGCCCGCAAGTCATGAGCGCAATTGGATCGAGTGGCCGTTCGGCACCGAGAAGACCGGCGTGGAGATGCTCAAGGGCTTCATGATGTTCCCCGGTTACGACACCGTGCCCACACCGCCCGTCATCCTGGACCCTGCCACCATTCCCGCAGTCGACGTGGCCGAGCCTTATTACGACACGAACGACGTGCACGCGGCCGTCGACACCATCCGCTTCTAGCCGAGCCTTGCCGCGGCTGCGGGCGCGAAAAAGCTCCCTGCAGCCGCGCTTAGACCGTAAGCCGCAAAGCCGGCCCGACGCAATCCGCTTCCAAACAAGGAGGAACCGTGAATCCGTTCGAACTCGATCTGAACACGCTCGAGATGATCAACGACGTGCCCGGCGTCATCATGAGCCACATGACGCCCAGCGTGGAGAACATCCCCGTGTTCATCATGATGGCCGTCAACATCATCCTGGGCTTCATGCTCTACACCAACGTCGCCGAAATCCAGAAGCGCGACGGCAAGGACCCCTATCCGCTGTTCATCCACTGCGTGCTCATCGTGTGGGACACCCTGTGCACCATCATGATGTGGATCCTCATGTTCCGCTACGACTTCTTCTGGCTGTGGACGCTGTTCGGCATCCTCGAGCCCATCTGGGTCTGGGGCGAGGTCAAGTCCATCCAGGCGCACATCAAGACCGACCGCCACGAGGAGCTGGGCCGCTTCGTCCGGGGCGGCGACATCACCGAGAAGCAGGCGTGGGGCTACGTCGCCATCATGATCACCATCGCGGCCGCCTTCTGGCTGTCCGTCTCGTTCGTCCTCGGCGGCTTCTACAACGCCTCCCTGTGCGTGACCTGGCCGTGGACGAACTTCCTGTTCCCGTGGCTGTGCTGGGAGCACTGGCACTCCCGCGCCGCCCGCACCGGCACGAGCCTGGGCAACTCCATGAAGGTCCAGCTGACAATCTTCATCCAGATCACCATCTCCTGGCTGCCCGGCACCTGGTTCGTCCTCATGATGCCCTTCCTGCAGAACCCCGTGTTCTACCTGGTGGGCTTCGCATCCAGCGCCCTCGCCTTCGTGAACCTGATGAAGGTCCGCAAGCTCCCGGCGCCCGAGCCCAAGGCCGAAGCCGCTGCCGAATAGCGGCACCGAAAAACCTGACCGAACATGCGGCGACCCCTTATGGGCCGCCGCTTCTTGTATTTGAACGGCATGATTGGGCGGAGCTGCAACGAGAATCTCGTTTTCTGTGCACTTAGGGCGATAATCTGTAAAAACGCGCGTTCCAGACCCGCCTAGAGACAAAAGATACGCCACAGAATAGCCAACAGTGGGGAATAACAGGTGCGAGATAAGGTCATGAAGGCCGCTTGGAAGCCTCCATTCGGCCAATCTGTTGCAGATTATCCCCTTAAGTGCACACGAAACTCAGTCCTCGTTGCACGCGGACGTGTCAGGCCTTCAAATTCATCCGATGGTCCTGTTGGTTGGGGCTTGACATTGGCTCTCGCGAATCCCCCATTCGCGGTATCATGGTTGCGACACATCCGAATGAAAGGGGTCTCCATGTTCCTGAGGGTCAACAACGTGTCCGTCGCCAGCACGATTCTGCTGAACACCGACGCCATTGCCTATATAGAACGTCGCGAGAACCTGGGGACCTGCGACTACCGCATCCATTTGCAGGACGGAAGCATCATCACGGTGTACGCGCCCGATGCGGAGCAGGTCTTTCAGGCTATAGGAGTGCGGTTGTAAGATGCCCGATCCGCGTTTGGACGCCATAAGCCGGCACTTGAGCTATCTGCTGCGGCACCATCCCGAAGCCGCCGGCCTCCATATGGACGAGCACGGCTGGGTGCGGGTGGACGAATTGGTCGCGGCCGTCGCCCAGAAGCACAGCTTCGACCAGACGACGCTTGAGAGGATCGTCGCCACCGACAAGAAGGGTCGGTATTCCTTCAACGAGGACCGTACGCTCATCCGGGCCAACCAGGGCCATTCCATTCCCGTGGATGTGGAGCTTGCATGCGTAACGCCTCCCGACCGGCTGTTCCATGGGACGGCGACGCGGTTCGCGGAATCCATCGAGCGCCAGGGCCTCCTGCCGCAGAACCGCCTGTATGTGCATCTGTCGCCCGACCCCGAAACCGCCATGGTCGTTGGCGCGCGCCACGGCAAGCCCATGGTGTACGTCGTCGACGCCAAGGCCATGTCCGCGGCGGGGCACAGGTTCTTCCTGTCCGTCAACGGGGTCTGGTTGGTGAAAACGGTTCCGCCCGAGTATTTGACGCGGATGTAGCCGGCGGGCTACAACAACGAGATGATCAGGCACAGCACGGCGAACACCGCCTGCGCAACGCCGATGACCATGACGGGTTTGTTGCCGCGGCCTGCGACTATGACGGCGATTGCGAACGCGAGCAGGATGCCCAGCAGCAGGTAGATGCTCATTTACGCCCCCTGTCCTTCGTCGGCCGGCGCAAAGGCGGCGTCTTCGCTCGGTGCGTCGAAGGTGACGACCACGGCGTAGCCCTCCACCAGCGTAGAGCTTTCGAACAGCTCGGTGATGGCCCGGACCGAATTCGCCTGCGCCTCGGCCATGAACTCATCGTTGCCCAGCACGCGTTCGGCCTGCTTCTGCTTCAGCTCGTCGGTCAGCTCCCCGAAGTCCTTCACGTTGCTGTCGTTCAGGACCGAATCCTCGTTCAGCTCCACCATGAACGAATCGCCGTCGATTTCGTTGGCGACCACCTGGATTTCGGGCAGGTAGATCGTGACGGTTTTGGTTTCGTCGTCCACGGCGAATTTGATCTGCGACACGTCGATACCCAGGCTGACCTGGCCCGAATACGTGAACACCTGACGGTCGGTGGTGAAGGGGACCTTGCGCCCGAGCACGGTCTTATAGTCTTCGTACACTTCGGCATCGGTGTAGAAATACCGCGTGGTGATCAGGTCGCTGGCCGACTCGATGCGTTCCTGCAGAGCGGCGGTCGACACGGCGAAGGCTTCGGGGGCGTCGTCGGAAAGCCCGATGTTGGCGAACATGGCTTCCAGCGCGCCGGATACGATGAGCACCGCTGCCAGGACGAAGCCCAGCAGGAACACCAAACCGGTGCCGACGATCGTCTTCCCGCCGCTTTTAGCAGGGGTTTCGTTATCCTGTGCCATGGTTGCCTCCTGTGCTGCGGAAACGGTGCGCCTACAGATGCTCGCCGGAGTACTTCACGTATGCGTCGGCATAGCCGTCGGCGTGGGCCTGGTCGCACACGGCGTTCGCCTCGGACTCCGTGGCGGTTGAGGCTGCGGCCACCACATACCAGGTTTCGGGATTGAGGTTGCTCCACTCGGAGGATACGTACAGCTTGGCGTCATAGCCTTCGGAGCGCAGCTGGTCGACGAACGCCTGCGCGTTGCCCTGGTCCTTCGAGGCCGACATCCATACGCCGTAGAAAGGTTCGCCCTCGGCGACTGCAGTGCTGCCTGCGGAGGATTCTTCCTGGGTCTCGACGGTTGCTTCTACGGCGTCGTCGCTGGTAGATGACGTGCTTGAGGCGTTCTCGGCAGGCACGCCCTCGGTTGCGGGGGCGTCCTCGCGGGTCTCTACGACGGTTGCGCCGTCAGACTTGGCTTCGGTTTCAGCCTCGGTTTCAGCCTCGGTTTCAGCCTTGGCGTCCTTGTCCTCATCGGCGGATTCTTCCTTTTCGGATTTCTTGTCCTTGGTGGCGTGGATGCTGGTGGTGGCCTTGTCGGCATCCGCGTCATCGGACGTGCTCATTACGGCGAACGCGACGCCGACGGCGATCAGCACGATGAGGACGCTGGCGATGGCGACTATGATCGGCGTTTTGCTTTTGGTCTGCGGCTGGGGTGTGGGTGCGGCTTGCACATAGGTCGGTTGCGCGCCGACCGACGTTTGCATCTGCATCGTCGTGTCCGCATTCTGAGTAACGGGCGCGCCGCATTTCGTGCAGAAGTCAAAACCGGGCTCCACCGTGGCGCCGCATTTCGTACAAAACATGATGGCTCCTTTTGTCGTGTGGAGCCATCGTACCACGTTGCCGCCGCGCTTCGCATCGCGTATGCGACCGAGTCCGAGAATCTGCCGTCCGCACGGTTTGCACGCGTCGCTGCCCGGGCTCGGGGCTGCCTGTGCGGTCTGCGCGCTTCATGGGAGGGGATGCCTCGGCTGCGTTCACATGGCTTGGCCGCCCGTGAGCAGCATCGTTTCGGCCGTGTTGGCGTCGCCCGCGAACGCATGTCCTGCGCGGGCGGGGGCAAAGCTGGGGTAGACACGGAATTCGCCCAGGTCAAGTGACAGGTCCTGGTACAGCACGACCGTTGCGAAACCGTCCAGCACAAGGTCGGCTTCGGCAAGCCGTCGGTTCAGCATGTCGCCGGCGCGCTGCTGGATGCCTTTGGGGTTGAGCCCGTAGAAGGCTTCCCAGTCGGCCTGCGAAATGGCCACGCGATACAGGTTCGGCGCCTGGCGTTTGCAATCGCCGCCCCAGCCCCGGGCCTGCGACTTGCCCGCACGAACCATGGCGCGCACGATGTCGACGGGCTGCGCGCCGCGCTTGTGCAGCAGACGGAATAACCAAGCGAACGGCCTGGTCAGCAGGTTGATCAGAACATGCATCACATTGATTGCGTCCATCAGTCCTCACTTCCTTCGGGTTCGGCGTAGGCACGTTCGGCAACGGCGGCGGGCCAACCGTCCAGGCGTATGCCGAACAGGCTGCCGGTGCCGTGGAACAGCCCCGTCGCGTTTGCCGTCTCGGGCATGCGCCATCCGCCCAAATCGGCGATCGCCATGCAGTGCCCCATGTCCGCCCACATGTGGGTCAGGTCCTCGGCTTTCGGCAGGTGCCAGTCCGTGGCCTCCACCACATTCAGCGTTGCGAAACGGAACATCTCGCGGGCGCTTCGCAACTCGGGGGCGTTCAGGCCCTGTGCACGCAGGTGGTCGATGTTGGCGTACATGAACATGCCGTCGGCGCATCGGCACGACGCCAGGTTCCAATTGTCGATCATCACGCGGACGGCTCGCGCGCGGGAGAACATCCCGGTTGCGGATCGGACGCTGCGGACGTCCCATCCGTATAGGTGCATGAGGTCCTCGTATTGGAAGAGCTCGAACATGCGGTCCATGCAAACGACTCCTGACACATCAAGTTCGCCCAGGTCAAGGGACCCTCGAATGGTGGTTTTGGAGAACATGCCCTCGCAGCCGGCGCCAGGCAGGAGCCGGATGCGGTCCAGCCCGACGATCGTGTCCAGCTTTCGCAAACCCGAGAAGAGGTACGCGCCGTGCGCCAGCACGATGTCGTCGTGGATTTCGACGGCGGTGTAGGGCCTGCCGTGCCACATGGGCAGGAAGCGGTTCGAGAAGCGGATGTCGCCATGATAGCTTCCATCGGACTGATCAGGTGCGCAGCCGATTTGCAGCACGGCGGCGTTTTTGCTCAGGACGGTTCTGTAGTGCACACGCGGCGTTGCGGTTTCCATGACGGCCCTTTCTATCGGATGATTCGTCGTGGTCATTGTCCGGCACCGGCTCCAAGCAGGTTGCGCAATGGTGTGTGTCAGTAGGGACGTTTCCTGCTGACACAATTTTGGGACAAAGGGGACAGGTCCCCCCATTCCGCTGACGCAAATGTGCCAAAAGGAAACGTCCCTACTGACACGCTCGATTTATTCGGCGGCAGTTTCGGATTCGCCTTCCGCGTACGACGCCTGCGCTGCCTCGATCAGGGCGGCGTTTTCCTCCTTGCCGGCGGCGTTCACTTCGTTCACGTCGGGATTCTTGCCAAAGACATGCGCGAAGTAATCCGTGGTCAAAACGGCGGCGCAGTAGTTGATCTTGTTGGCGACCATCGTGTTGATGCGGTCCACGTACCCGTTGTCGACCGTGACGCCGTCGTTCGGCTCGAAGGTGTCCGTAACAGCCCAATAGGTTCCCTTGTCGGTGCGCCAGTTGTAGCTCAGGTCGAAAACCAGCGGCGTGGCGTTTGAGAACACGTCGCGGCCGGGCAGCAGGCGGGAATCCCATTCGCAGCCGAACAGGTTCAGCAGCGTGGGCAGGACATCAATCGAGCTCACAGGGTCGTCCACCACGATGGGCTCCTGGTCCTCAAGGCATCCGCTCCAGATGATGAGGCGGTTATGGTCGCGGGAGAAGGTGTCTTCGACCTTGTATCCGTACAGCTCCGACAGATACTTCATGTTGCCCAGCGCCGCATCGTCGTCCAACCCGTAGGGGAAGTGGTCCGCGCTTATCACGATGACGGTGTCGTCGGCGATGCCCAGCTCTTCCAACCGCCCGATCAGGTATTCCATGGCGGCGTCAAGCTCGACATTGCAGGCCAGGTACGCCTTCACCTGGTCGCTGCAGTCCAGATCGGCCACGGCATCCCAGTTCTTCCTGACCATGTCGTTCTCTTCGGGGTCGTAGTCGCAGTGCCCGCTGACGGACATGTAATACACGTTGAACGGCGCTTCGGTTCCGTATATTTCGTCAAAGGTCCCCTGCACCATCTCCAGGTCGGATTGGGGCCACTGCTCAGTGACATAGTCCTCCATACCGTTGCCATAACCCATGTATCCGTTGTTATAACCCAGGTTGTTGTGGGTCAGGTGCCGGTCGTAGTAGGTGTAGTCGTTGTTGTGGAACGCCCATCCGTTGTATCCCTGGCGGTTGAGGGCCGATCCTATGGTGAAGTAGTTGTTGAACTCGGCCACGCCCTTGAGGGATTCGCCGCCTTCGAAGGGCAGCACGCCGAGGATGTTGCTGCATTCGCCGCCCGTGGTGCCGGCGCTTGAGGGCTGGTAGTAATCCGTAAACTGGATGCCTCTGGTCGCCATGCGGTACAGCGTGGGCGTGATGTCCTCGCGGATGGCTTCGGCCGAGAACGCTTCCGCCGAGATGAATATGAGGTTCTTACCCGCGAACAGGCCGGTCATTTCGTTCTGCGAGCTGGGCGTGAGGCCCTGCACGTATTCATCCAGCTTGACGCAGGTTTTATCCCCCTGGTCCAGGCTGTCGAAGTCGATGTCCATGACGTTGTCGTCGTAGTCCGACAAGACTGGCCCTTCGGCGTTTTCCTCCGACTCGAAGGCGATTTCCCCAGATGAGTTGACCAGCGCTTTGCCGATGGTTCGCGACAGGCCGAATTCCTGCACCGACGTGGCGAAGTTCCATTGGCTCCAATAGACGTTGCGATATGGCGACGGGATGGCGATCAGCAGCAGCGCCAGAAGGTAGGCCAGGATGCATTGGACCACGATGAGGATGCGCCCGCGGGCGGATTCCTGCGCCGGCTCGTATACGCCGAAGTGCCGAACGAGGAAATACAGGATGAGCGGCAGCAGGAACAACAGGACGTGGACCAGGCCCGACGGCGAGAACACCAGGCGAATCGCGTCGCCCATGAATCCACCGGCCACATGCCCTGCGCCTGAGGTGACGGTTTTTATGTCGAAGTAGATTTTGAACTGGCGATATACGAAATACTCGACGCCGTACAATACGCCGAGGCCGCACAAGATGACCTTCGTGACAACGGAATTCACCCTGACGCCGAAAGGCAGGGTGGTGAACAACGTCAAAAAACGGCCGAGCACGATGGCGAACAGCGCGATGTATATGACGGACGGGAAGAAGTCGCCTGCGGTGGACGCCTTGAAAACCATCTCCAGATAGAAGATGACCAGGGGCAGCATCCATCGGTCGAGCAGGTCGGTTTGGGAGTCGGCGTAAAACGAACCTAGCATGCCCAGCATGTGTCTGACCCCGGTGGGCTCGCTCAATGTCGACGACCCTGTGAGCTGCACCTGCACGGTGTCTTTGCGGGAAGGCGGCTCGCCGTGGCGCGGCGTTCTAGCGTGGCCGGCGCGGGGGTCCGATGGCGTCGCCGACGGACTTACGTCGGCGGTGTGTTCCCTCGCGCGATGGCTTCGGGCAGGAGTTTCTGTCTGTTCGTTGTTGTTCGTCATGGCTCCGAACCAAAGGGGGTGTGGTGGTACTGTGCCAAGCTGCGCTGCGAGGTTCGGGTTGAGCTGAGCTCTCGGGCGCGCCGTACGATTCGGCATTGTAGCGCATGGCGGGTGCGGTGCGGGTCCGGACGGCCGTCGTTCGTCAGGATTTCCGATTATCGATCTCGAAGGGGTTTCGAGAGGCGCATCTGTATTCGATTTGGTTTTGAGCCTGCCCGAAGGCGTGCTTGCCGCCAGTGAATTCGGGCGAAAACGAAAACGCGAGCCGCCTGAGCGACTCGCGCCAATCATTTCGATGTCGGTCGGATTAGAACTCCGCGTTACCGACGGTGCGGGGGTGGGGAAGGACGTCGCGGATGTTGCTCACGCCGGTCAGGTACATGACCATGCGCTCGAAACCGAGGCCGAAGCCGGCATGGCGGCAAGAGCCGTAACGGCGCAGGTCGCAGTAGAACTTGTACTGTTCGGGATCCATGTCCAGCTCGCGGATGCGGTTTTCGAGCACATCGAGGCGCTCTTCACGCTGGCTGCCGCCGACGATTTCGCCGATGCCGGGGACCAGGCAGTCCATGGCGGCGACGGTCTTGCCGTCATCGTTCAAGCGCATGTAGAAGGCCTTGATTTCCACGGGGTAGTCGGTCACGAACGTGGGCTTCTTGAAATGCTCTTCGGTCAGATAGCGCTCGTGCTCGGTCTGCAGGTCGATGCCCCAGGATACGGGGTAGTCGAACTTGTGGCCCTTGGCCGCGGCGTCCAGCAGGATGTCGACGGCCTCGGTGTAGGTGACGCGGATGAAGTCGGAGTTGGCCACGTGCTGCAGGCGCTCGATCAGGCCTTTGTCCACAAAGCTGTTGAACATATTCATCTCGTCCGGGCACTTCTCGAGCACCGTGTTGATGACGTGTTTGAGCATGTCCTCGGCCAGGTTCATGTCGTCGTCCAGGTCGGCGAAGGCGATCTCGGGCTCGACCATCCAGAACTCGGCGGCGTGGCGGGCGGTGTTGGAGTCCTCGGCACGGAACGTGGGGCCGAAGGTGTACACATCGCCGAAGGCCATGGCGAAGCTCTCAGCCTGGAGCTGGCCGGACACCGTCAGGTTGGTGGCCTTGCCGAAGAAGTCCTGGCTGTAGTCGACGTTGCCCTTGTCGTCCAGCGGCGGGTTGGCAGGGTCGATGGTGGTCACGCGGAACATCTCGCCGGCACCCTCGGCGTCCGACGCGGTGATGATGGGCGTATTCACGTAGACGAAGCCGCGCTCCTGGAAGAACTCGTGGAGGGCGTAGGCGGCAACGGAGCGCACGCGGAACACGGCGCGGAACAGGTTCGTGCGGGGGCGCAGGTGCTGGATGGTGCGCAGGAACTCGTTGGTGTGGCGCTTCTTCTGCAGCGGATAATCCTCGCGGGATTCACCTTCTACCTGAATGTTTGCAGCCTTCAGCTCGAAGGGCTGCTTGGCGTCGGGCGTCAGCACCACCGTGCCGGTGACGATGAGCGCGGCGGAAACACCCTGGGCGGCGATGACGTCGTACTCGGGCAGGCTTTCGCGGTCCATGACGACCTGCAGATCCTTGAAGCAGCTGCCGTCGTTGAGCGTGACGAATCCGAAGTTCTTCATATCGCGAATCGAGCGGACCCAGCCGGCGACGGTGACCTCTTGGTCTGCGTACGCCTCGGCGTTGCGGAACAGCTCGGCAATGACAATGCGATCCATGTGGTATGGCCTCCTCTGAAATTACGTGCGCGTCTATTCAATCGCAAAAAGGTTTGAAAAACAAGTTTCGTGGGAAGAAGCCACGGAAGGTTGGCAAAATAGCACAGGTCGAGGCCGTGTCAGGGGCGGCAAGCCTGTATTTTGGTTGGCTTTTCACCAATACTGTCAATTGATGTATATCGTGGGGACAACAGTGGCTTTAATCTGCGATAATGCAAAAGCTTATTAAATAGATGTAAAGGGGAACCGATGTCAGTTGAGATCCTGAACTCCGAAAAGATCATGAACGGTCAGAAAATGCGCGTGAAACTTCGTGTTTCCGCTGACGAGAAGGCCGAAATCGTACAGGAATCCTTGGAGGCGCTGGCCGAGATGGCCCGTCTGCCGAAGGACGAGAAGCTCCGTTCCGAGCTTGAGAAGCAGGTCGGTGCCGACCGTTTGGCCTCGGCTATCTCGCTGTCCGTGGCTCAGAACTGCGCCACGAAGCCCGTCAACGACTTGAAGCTGCACATCCTGTTCGATCCCGAACTGGTGGGAGAATCCATTCCCGGCGTTTTCGCCGAGGGCCCGGAGGAATTCAGCGTCGACATGGTGCTGTGCCCCGAGATGGAGCTTTCCTCCTACGAGCCCGTGCACATCAAGGTGAACTCCCTCGAAGTGACCGACGCCATGGTGGACGCCCAGGTCGCCCAGGTTCTCGAGATGGCCAGCACCTACGAGCCCACCGATGAGCCGGTGGCCGAGGGTCGCGTCATCCAGGTCGAAATGGAAACCCAGATCAACGGCAAACCGGCCACGGGCCTGTCCGGCAAGAACATGCCGCTGAACCTCGATCCCACCATGGTTCCCAAAGAGCTCATCGAGCGCGCCACCGGCATGGTCAAGGGTGAGGAGCGTGAGTTCGAATTCTCGATGCTCAATCCGCAGACCCCGGCGGCCCGTCCGGACTTGTTCCACGTCAAGCTGAAGGTGCTGGACATCCGCGAGAAGAAGACGCCCGAGCTTACCGATGAGCTGGTGGCGACGACCATCTCGCCGCTGGACGGCACGGTGGAGAAGTTCCGCGAGCATGTACGCGAGGACATGAAGGCCGAGCTTGACCGCCGCAACGAGCAGCAGACCGCCCAGCAGCTCGACTCCGAACTGGCAAAACGTCTGCAGGGCAGCATCTCTGACATGCTGCTGCAGCGCGCAGGCCAGGATGCCATGGCCAACATGCAGCAGTCCTTGGCGCAGCAGGGCATGAACATGCAGCAGTACATGCAGCAGATGGGTATGGAACAGCAGCAGTTCCAAATGATGATGATGGTTCAGGCCCGCGAATCGCTTCGCCAGGGCTTCGCGCTGGACGCGCTGGCCAGGCACCTGAAGCTGGAGCTTACCGACGAAGACATCGAGGCGGCCCTCCACCAGATGTCTCCCGGCAACGAGCAGGCCATGCGTGCGAACTTCGACAAGAACGACGCCTGGTTCTTGGTGAACGACATCGCCATGCGCATGAAAGCCCACAACTGGCTGGCCGAGAATTCCACCATCGATTAGCAGCAAAAACATCCGCGCACGTCAGAGGCCCTTCGGGGCCTCTTTTTGCGGGATGGGAAAAGGGGAAGGCCCCGCTGGATTCGATGTCCAACGGGGCCTTGCAGCGCGGTATGCGGGAAGGGCTACTCTTCGACGATGTTGTCGTAGCCTTCGGGGCCTTCCATCATGAGCTGGCGCTTCGGATGGTCGCGCGGCAGGGTGGGCTCGATGCCGTCGCCGTCGTGCTCGGGCAGGATGATGTTCAGGAGGATGCCCGCCAGCGAGCCGATAGCCAGGCCGGACAGGGACACGGTGATTTCGCCCACCGAGAAGACGATGGCGCCCGCGGCGCTGTAGGCGATGCCGATGGACAGAACCAGAATCAGGGCCGTGACCAGGACGTTACGGGTTTTCGTGAAGTCAACGTGGCTTTCGACCAGGTTGCGGATGCCGACCGAGGAGATCATGCCGTACAGGACCAGCGAAACGCCGCCGATAACGCTCGGAGGCATGGCGCCGATGACGGCTGCGAACTTCGGGCAGAAGGAGAATACGATGGCGAAGCAGGCTGCCAGGCGCACGACGCGGGGGTCGAACACGTGGGTCAGCGCCAGAACGCCGGTGTTTTCGCCGTACGTGGTGTTGGCCGGCGCGCCGAAGAGGGACGCCAGAATGGTGGCCAGGCCGTCGCCGAGCAGCGTGCGGTGCAGGCCGGGATCGGCGATGTAGTTGCGGTTCACGGTGGAGCTGATGGCGGAAATGTCGCCGATGTGCTCGATCATGGTCGCGAACGCGATGGGCATGATGGTGATGACGGCGGTCAGGGCCAGGCCGGAGTCGAAGCCCTCACCCAAGATGCCGAAAACGGTGTTGTCCCACAGGACGGGTAGGCCCACCCATTCGGCGCTCTGGACGCCGGAGAAGTCGACGATGCCGACGATGACGGCGAAGATATACGACACGATGACGCCCATGAGGATGGGGATGATACGGATCATGCCCTTGGCCCAAATGTTGCACACCACGATGGTAATGATGGCAACCAATGCGACCAGCCAATTGGTCGAGCAATTGGCGATTGCGGAGCTTGCCAGAATCAGGCCGATGGCGATGACGATGGGGCCTGTGACCACGGGCGGGAAGAAACGCATGACGCGCTTGGCGCCGAAAGCCTTAAAGGCCGCCGACAGGACCAGATACAGAAGGCCGGCGCTGGCTACGCCCAGGCAGGCATAGGGGAGCAGCTCGGGTTCGCCGTTGGGGGCGATGGCTGCATAGCCTGCGATGAACGCGAAGGAGGAACCGAGGAATGCCGGCACCTTCCGCTGGGAGAGCAGGTGGAAGAGCAGCGTGCCCAAGCCTGCGAACAGCAGCGTTGCGGAGACTGACAGGCCGGTGAGGACAGGCACCAGGATGGTGGCGCCGAACATCGCGAACATGTGCTGGAAGCCGAAAACCACCATTTTCGGCGTGCCGAGTTCGCGCGCGTCGTAAACGGCGTCGGGGGCGTCTTGGCCACCCATGGTCGGAACAGTGTTGATTGCCATACGCGGTCCTTTCAAAATAGGCCAGGCGACGAAAGTTATCGGGTTGTCGCGTCGCCACGGGGAATTATAATGTTCAAAGCTTATATGTTGTTCGGAAAGGTGTGAATATGAGCGAAGTTCACGTACTTGGCCACCCCCTGATTGCCCACAAGCTTACGCAAATGAGGGACAAGAATACCTCCTCGGCGGATTTCCGCAGGTTGCTGAAGGAAATCTCGCTGCTTATGTCATACGAGGTCACTCGTGATTTTGAGACGAAGACCGTCGCTATCGAAACCCCGGTTTGCCCTGGTGAATTTCCGCGTCTGAAGAACGACTTCTTCACCATCGTCCCCATCCTTCGTGCCGGCCTCGGCTTGGTCGACGGTCTGCTGGAGCTTCTGCCTGAAGCGCATGTGGGCCACATCGGTCTGGCTCGCGACGAGCGCACCCACGAGCCGGTGGAGTACTACTACAAGATGCCCCCGGGAGTCGAGAACTCCCTGATCATTCTCGTCGACCCCATGCTGGCTACCGGTGGAAGCGCCGTGGACGCCATCAACAACCTGAAGGCACGCGGCTGCAAGAACATCCGCATGGTCAACCTGGTGGCTGCGCCGGAAGGCATCAAGGTTATGCAGGAGCAGCACCCCGACGTGGACATCTACGTCGCTTCCATCGACGAGTACCTCAACGACGCTGCCTACATCGTGCCTGGTCTGGGAGATGCCGGCGACCGCATCTTCGGTACCATCTAAAAACGCGAACAGTCTGAAACGAAACGTCGCCTGGCCGAATCGGTCAGGCGACGTTTTTTGCTCGGCAATGGTGCGGCGGGTCTTCTACGCTTCGACGAACACAAGGGTGCCAGGGGTTGAGCGGTCCGGGTCGAAACGGTATCCGGCATCGAATCTCCGCAGGTCGTCAAGGGTGTCGACGACGTTTTCGGCACACCACCGTACAAAGCTTCCACGGGCCGCCTTGGCGTAGGTCGAGCGTTGCCGCAGCTTTCCGGCGTCGGTAATGTCGCCGAACAGGCAGGTGATTACCTGGGGGCCGTCGGGTCGGATGTGGGGCGTGACGGCCTTCGAGTATTCCACTGAGGCGATGTTGATGATGGCCCCGTTGCCCGCGCACTCTTCGGCAATCGCGTCATAAAGGGAGCTCCCCCAGAATGCGTACAGGTCTTTTGCGCCTTCGACCTGGAGTTTCGCTTGCATTTCAAGACGGTAGGGGATTACCGCGTCGAAGGGTCGCAACATGCCGTAGAATCCCGACAGGATACGTAGGTGGTCTTGGATATACTCGAGCGAATCGTCGTTCATCACGGTGGGGGCCATGTTCTGGTATTGGATGCCCTCGTAGGCCATGATCGCCGGCGTGAGCAGGCCGCATTCTCCCGTGTCCCAGCCCGTGCCGGGCTCACACGTGCGCAACCGTTCGAAGTTCTGCTGGGCTAAGGCGTCGCTGCAGTTCCAGAGTTTTTGCAGCTCGTCGAAGGTCAAGCGGTGCAGGGCTTCAGCCACAAGGCGCGTGCGATCGATGAACCGCGGCATGCCACGCCAGGCGAACATGTCGTCGACATTCATTTTCTTCGCAGGTGAGACGATAAATTTCAGATCCATGGCGGCTCCTATCTTCTATCGAGGGGTGTCCGGTCCCGGATGGTGCGCTTGGCCTGGGCGATGGCGTGACGTATGTCGTTGCGGCTCATGATGCGGCGTCCCACGTCGATGCCAAGGGTCTCTTCGACGGCATCGGTCACGTCGGTGCGGTAGTTGAACAGATACCAGTTTTCTGTCAGATGTGCGCCTTCTAGCTGGAGCAACGCGTCCGCTACCTGGGCGGCATTGTATTTCCAGCCCATGTCCAGACGAAGCATGCGCAGCGCGAAAAACGCGGTGTAGCAGATGAGGAAATGTGCACGCAGGTGATCCTGGGGATTGACGGGGGCGGGTGGAGAGATGAAGTCGGCATCGATGACCTGGAATGGCTCGTGCACGCGCCAAAGCTCGCGGTACAGGTTGAACAGGCCCCCGTTGGTGCGCCCCGTTTCGCTTGAGACGATGCAAAGGTAGCCGTCCAGATCGGTGTCGGAGCCTGTGCCGTCGGTTTGAGAAGAGCTCATGCGTTGGGCGCGGGTCTGCATGGCGAACTCGCGGCCCCAAAGCACCAGGTCCTTGATGGGCATGCGTCGGTGTTTTCCCTCGTCATCCATGTATTCGTGGCGCATCACACGGGATTTCATGCGGAAACTGCCGCTTTTCGAGGTTTCGTATCCGTCGTTGTCGGCCACCCATTGGCGAAGGCCCCTCGCGGCGGAGCCGAGGGGTTGGTACAGGATGAACCCGTTGCCGGATTCCCAGGTGAGGCGGGCTATCTCGTCGGCATCGTCCACGCGGCCCGCCACAAGCACAATCCGCTTCGCACCGATTTCACGTTTGGTCTCCTCAAGGACGGAAAGTACGCCGGCGGTGTCCAGCTGCGCATCCACGATGCGGTAGGTAATTGGCATGCCGTTGCCGTCAATGATGACACATAGTCGTTTGAGCTGGGACGATGTGGAATCTTCTGCTCGGGATGGCCGCCCGCCGCCCGCTTCGTCACCCAGAGCCGCGCTGAACACGTAGTTGCTGTAAATGAGCAGCGCCTGGTTGACAGATCCGCGTCCGCGCAGCCGGTCGAAAGCCTTGTTGATGCTTGCGACGAGCTGCATGTCGTTGCGGGCGAAGCAGGGCAGTGCGCGGTACGCGTCCGTGAAGTTTGCGGACACTTCACGGGGGAACGCGTCGATGGACTCCCAGGTCTCGTGCTTCGGGACGGCATGCAGCATTCGCGCGCAGGCCAGGACCTCGAACACGGTTCCCGGGTCGGCAAGCCCCTGAGACCCTGAAACGCCGTCGAAAAATGTGTGCGCCCCCAACGCTTCTATATATGATGCGGCGATGCCTGCGCCAAGATGCACTCCCTCGTTCTGGCCGGGTTCGATCTGCGCATTGCGCGAAAAGGAGAGGGAAACGGGTGCATCCTCGCTTCGGGCCTCCTCGTTCAGCTTTGCCACGTACTCCTGGAAATGCGCTATAGGGTCGTCGTACCGGTCGGCGAACGCATCCGCGTACCCGATGGTCTCGATGGTCTTGGTGCGCGTTTTGCCGCCTTCGCGATAGTTCTGGACCACTGAAAGGTACACGCGGCCGTTGCGCTTGATCTGCTTGAGGTGCATGGATTGCTCCTTCATGTGTCGTTTCGAGACAGTATACCGAGCCAGAACCTGCTTGTGAACCCCGCTGAACCCCGCAAACATAACTAGGCAAATATGCATCACGGTACGGAATTGACCTGCGAAAACGCCGATGCGCAAATATATCAGAGCTGCCTATACAAGCTGCTGCGCAGTCTTGATGTACTGCAAACGTACAATGGCCTCGCATCCCATCGGATGCCGTCTCGACTGTGCGCGGGACGTTCGGTGCAAGGAAGAGAAAGGGCAGTGGCAATGGCAGAGAACCAGACCCGCATGACCTATCGCGAGAAGCTGTTGCAGGCCAATCGCGAGGCGAAGGCAACGGTGGTCGCGCTGTGCGTGACGATCGTCGCTTGGATTGTGCTGGGCTTCGGCCTGGCGGGCACGGGCATCGAGATTGCCCATACGCCCATTTGGGTGATCGGCGGCACCATCGGCACGTGGATCGTGTCGCTGATCTGCTGCGTCGTATTGGCGAAGGTCGTCTTCAAGGATTTCGACCTGGACGATGAGGAGGCCGAAGATGAGCGCTAACATCGCAGGCATCCTGCCCGTCCTCCTGTTCTTGGCGTTTGCGATGGTGGTGGCCATCGTCGTCCGTCGCCGCGCTGCCAAGCAGGCGGAACAGGGATTCGTGAAGGAATACTTCATCGGCAACCGCGGTCTGGGCGCCTTCGTCCTGGCCATGACCACCATCGCGACGTACGGTTCCGTCAGCTCGTTCGTGGGCGGCCCGGGCCAGGCTTGGAACATCGGCTGGGGCTGGGTTTATATGGCTGCCGTCCAGGTCACGACGCTGTTCTTGCTGTATGGCATCATGGGCAAGAAGATGGCCCTGGTTTCCCGCAAGACGGGCGCCGTCACGGTCATCGACGTCATCCGCGAGCGTTACCAATCCGACGCGCTGGCCATCATTGCAGCCGTCATCATGGTGCTGTTCTTCGCAACCACGATGATCGCCCAGTTCGTAGGCGGAGCAAAGCTGTTCGAATACGTGACCGGCTACTCCTACAATATCGGCCTGATCATCTTCGGCGTGGCCTGCATCCTGTTCACCACCATCGGCGGCTTCCGCGGCGTGGCCGTTACCGACGCCTTGTGCGGCATCGCCATGCTCGTGGGTATCGCCGTGCTGGCGGGCGGCATCCTGAATGCAGGCGGCGGCTACGAGGCCGTCATGACCACCATCGCTACCAACCATCCCGAGATGATGGAACCCCTGTCTGGCGGTAACATGCCCTACGGCCTGTACTTCACCCAGTGGCTGCTGGTGGGCATCTTCACCTTCTGCCTGCCGCAGTCCGTTGTCCGTACCATGGGTTATAAGGATACGAAGAGCCTGCACAACGCCATGATCTGGGGCACCGTGATCCTCGGCGCTATGATGATCGGCGTTACCTCGCTGGGCGTGCTGAGCGCCGGCGTTCTGACAGACACCGTCGAAGCCTACGGCGGCAGCATCGACAACATCATCCCGCAGGCTATCGTGCAGACGCTTCCCTCGTGGCTGGCCGGAGTGGCCATCATCGGCCCTATCGCCGCTTCCATCTCCACGGTCAGCTCGCTGCTGATCGCCTCCAGCTCGGCCATCATCAAGGACATCTGGCTGCATCATTGCGAAGCGAAGGGCGCTCTTCCCGAGGACAAGCTGGTCCGCAACTCCAGCCAGGCCATCACCCTTTTGCTCGGTGCCATCGTGTTCATCCTGTCTATCGTCCCGCCCGAGGTCATCTGGAAAATCAACATGTTCGCTTTCGGCGGTCTGGAAACGGCGTTCTGCTGGGTTCTGGTGGGCGGTCTGTTCTGGAAGCGTGCGAACAAGTACGGCGCCATCCTTTCCATGGCGGGCGGTGTGCTGGTCTACTGCCTGGCCATGTACTTCGGATTCAAGATCGGCGGTTTGCATCAGATTACCATCGGCATCACCGTGTCGTTCATCCTGATGATCATCGGTTCGCTTGCCACCAAGGCCGACGATCCGAAGCGTTTGGAGATGTTCTTCCCCAGCAAGTAGCCAAGCCTGCTCGCTTAGAAATCTCGACTTACAGCGGCCGCGATTGTTCGTGGTCGCTTTCGCTTTGAGTGTGGCATTCCGACGGATCGCAATACCGCAGCTTGTGCAACATTCGTGAGGGAGCAGGGGGTTCTTCCAACAAAACGCGAGCTGTGCTATCATACGCAGGCTGTCTCGTCTTGGTCGGAAACCAAGACATGAAAAGGAGAAACCATCATGAAAGAGGGCATCCATCCCGAATATGTCGAGTGCCAGGTTCGCTGCACCTGCGGCAACACCTTCATCACTCGCTCCACCAAGCGCGAACTTCGCGTCGACATCTGCAACGAGTGCCATCCGTTCTTCACCGGCACCCAGAAGCTGATTGACACCGGCGGACGCGTCCAGCGCTTCGCTGACAAGTTTGGTGGCGCCGCTGCCGCCGTCGCCGAGCGCGAGGCCGCCAAGAAGGCTGCGAAGGCTGCTGCCGTCGCTGAGGCCGAGGCCAAGAAGAAGGCTGAGCGCGAAGCCAAGGCTGCTGCCAAGGCTGCCCGTGCCGCCGAATTCGCCAAGAAGGCTGAGGCTGAAGCCGCTAAGGCCGCTGCCGCCGCCGAGGCCGCCGCTGCTGAGGCTCCTGCCGAAGAGGCCGCTGAGGAAGCTGCTGCTGAATAAGCGCGCCATCCTTACTAAGGCAAGACGAAGCGCCTGCTCCTGCGAGCGGGCGCTTTTCTTTTTCTTTCTTTTTCGAAACGTTGAACATTTCCGCTTGACAGGCGGACGCTAAAAGCGTACAAATGTTCTTGTGAATAGATATGGTTGGTGTACCTAACTCGCACGAGGACAGCCTTTACTGACGAAAGGGCTGCCCCATGTCTCCTTAAACTCTTTCTTTCAATTCGCATATCGAAACGTAACGCTGCATCCGTTGCGGAGTCGGTATATCCGACGAATCTCCCTGCCATGTCCAATTGAAGTTGAAAGGATCTGCACCATGTCATGCGAAATCACCCATGCCTTGCCCCTGAACGACCGAATCTTTTTAGCCCGGTTTTCTGACGGGGAGGTGCTCAAATATAACGTATCATCCCTGTTTGCAATTTGGCCGTTGTTCGCCAAGGTGGTCGATGACGAGGCGTCTGTCCAGGTCAAGGCAGTGGATTGCGGATTTGGCGTGGGGTGGCATGTGGGTGGCTTCGATTTCGAAATCAAGTCAGACGCCGTGCGTACATATGGCGAGCCTATTCGCGTCGTCGCGAAGCCAAGGAAGTCCCACTTGGCATTTGATCAGCAAAAAACGCATGTGCCTCTGGCGACATGCGGATAGGCTCCTGCACGGCTTTGACGTGTGCTTTTTTCAAAAGGATATATTGACGGTCATAATTGGTCCATCGTTGCGGTATACTTCCCGTTTGTGCCGCTCAGGCGGCATGTGCGTTGACGAAGATTGCTTCCTCGCATCCGTTTTGCCAACAGAGAGGGTTCCTCGGCTGAAAGAACCTGGCAGAACGCGGGGCGGCGTTTCCCTTCCGAGCAGCACGGCTGAACGCGGGATGCCTCTCGGGGCATGGATGCCAAGTAGGTCGAGCCGGGCGCTCCCGTTACAGGGCAGTTGAGCGGGCGAATCCGTTCGGGGCACAGGGTATCCTGGCTTCTGGCGAATTCGTCAACCGAGGTGGTACCGCGAGAGCCTCTCTCGTCCTTGGACTTGACCGTTTTAGGTCGTCTAAGGCGGGAGAGGCTCTTTTTATATTGGTGAACGATGCGGCGCATAAGCGTCGCTACAACGAAGAAAGGTGCAGGTCATGGCATTGATCGATGAGCTATCGCAGCTCAGGGCCGAGACGCTTGCGGCCATTGAGAGCGCGGCTGACACCGCAGCGCTCGATCAGGTCCGTATCGGCGTTCTGGGCAAGAAGGGCACGCTTACGAGCTACCTTCGCAGCATGGGCCAGGTTGCCAAAGAAGAGCGCGCTGTCGTCGGCAAGACCGTCAACGAAGTGCGTCAGACCATCGAGGCTGCTCTGGATGAGCACAAGGCGATTCTTGAGCGCAGCGAGCTTCTGGCCAAAATGGATTCCGAGGCCGTGGACATCACGCTGCCCGGCCGCGTCCAGCAGATGGGTACGCGCCATCTGATCAACGGCATCATCGACGAGGTTTCTGAAATCTTCCTCGGCATGGGCTATTCCGTCGTTACCGGTCCTGAAGCCGAGACCGACTACTACAACTTCGAGGCCTTGAACGCCCCGGCAGACCATCCGTCCCGCGGCATGCAGGATACCTTCTATCTGGTCGATCGCTCTGGCGACGTCTCCCGTGTTCGCGGCGAGTCCGGCATCCTGCTGCGCTCCCAGACGTCGGGCGTGCAGGTGCATACCATGGAGGACCAGAAACCGCCTATCTACATCATCGCCCCTGGTAAGGTGTACCGTCGCGACGTTGCTGACCCGAGTCACCTTCCGCAGTTCCATCAAATCGAAGGCCTGGTCGTGGACAAGGGCATCACCTTCGGCGACTTGAAGGGTACGCTCGAGTACTTCACCAAGGCCGTCTTCGGCGAAGACCGCAAGACCCGCTTCCGCGCGCACTATTTCCCGTTCACCGAGCCTTCCGCCGAGGCTGACGTTAGCTGTGGCGTATGCGGCGGCACAGGGCACCTGCATAATGGCGAACGTTGCCGTATGTGCAAGGGCACGGGCTGGCTTGAGATCCTCGGCTGCGGCATGGTCGACCCGAACGTCTACGGATTCGTGGACATCGATCCCGAAGTGTATTCGGGCTTCGCATTCGGTATCGGCGTTGAGCGCATCGCCTGCCTCAAATACAACGTCCCCGACCTGCGTATGCTGCTCGACGGCGACATGCGTTTCCTGCGTCAGTTCTAGGAAGGGGTCTGAATAATGAAAATTTCCATGAAATGGCTTGCCGACTACGTGCAGGTGCCTGATGAAATCAAAGCGTTTTGCGACCAGCTGGATCTGACCGGCACGGGCGTTGAGGAGGTCGACCGCTTGGGCGACACCTTCGACCACATCGTGACCGCGCAGGTCGTGTCCAAGGAGCCGCATCCGGACTCCGACCACATGTTCGTCTGCCAGGTGGACGTGGGTCAGGCCGAGCCGATTCAGGTCGTGTGTGGCGCACAGAACTTCAACCAGGGCGACCACATTATCACGGCGCTCGTGGGTGCTGAACTGCCTGGTGGCATCAAGATCAAGAAATCCAAGCTCCGCGGCGTCACGTCCAACGGCATGAACTGCTCTGCCCGTGAACTCGGTTTGGGCAACGACCATTCCGGCATCATGATTCTGCCTGAGGATGCCCCCATCGGCATGCCCGCTGCCGACTATCTGGGAATCGGCGACACGGTTCTTGATCTGGAAATCACGCCGAACCGTCCTGACAGCCTGTCAGTGGTCGGTTTCGCCCGCGAAGTCGGTGCCATGTACGACATCGACATTACGCTGCCCAGCCGCGAGCTGACGGAGACCGACGAGCTTACGTCGGACGCCGTCGCCGTTCAGATCCCCGATCCGGAATTGTGTCCGCGCTACACGGCTCGTCTTATTCGCAACGTCAAGGTGGGCCCGTCTCCCGATTGGTTGGTCGAGCGACTGGCGGCCATTGGGCAGCGTTCCATCAACAACATCGTGGACGTGACCAACTACGTGCTCTTCGAGTTGGGCCAGCCGCTGCACACCTTCGACTTCGATACGTTGGACGTTGAGAACGGTAAGGCGACCATCATCGTGCGTGCTGCCGAAGAGGGCGAGAAAATCACCACACTGGATGGCGCCGAGCGTGAGCTCACCAGCGACATGACGGTCATTTCCACGCCGAAGCGCGCCGTTGCGTTGGCCGGCGTCATGGGCGGCATCGACTCCGAGGTGACCGAAGGCACGACGAACGTCCTTCTGGAAGCCGCAACCTTCAATCAGGCGCATACGAGTCGCACCAGCCGCAACCTCGGCCTGATCAGCGAGTCCTCCATCCGCTACGAGCGCCGCGTCGACGATCATGACATCGACTGGCGTAGCGATTACGCCGCAGCGCTTATCGCCGAAGTTTCAGGCGGCACGGTGTGCAAGGGCATCGTCGACGAATGGCCTGCCGGTGACACTCCCGCTCGCGAACTGCCGCTGCGTGTGAAGCGTTGCCAGCAGATGCTGGGCGACGACGTGCCTGTCGAATTCATGAAGAGCCGCCTGACGCGTCTGGGTTGCACGGTCGCCGACACTGAAGACCCCGACGTTCTGTCGGTAACCGTCCCGACCTACCGTCCCGACCTTGAGCGCGAGATTGACCTGTACGAAGAAGTCCTGCGTCTGTATGGCATGGACCGCATCCCTTCGACGCTGCCTGCTGGCCGCGGTCGCGTGGGTGTTCTTACCCCGCAGCAGCTCATCGATGCGAAGCTGCATCGCACGCTTTCCGCAAGCGGCATGAACGAGACCATGACCTATTCCTTCGCCCATGTGGACGATCTCGAAAACCTGCGCATGAAGGAAGACGGCCTGGGCGATCCTGTGGAGCTCATCAATCCGATGAATGCAGAGCAGGCCCATATGCGCCGCACCATTATCCCCGGCCTGCTTCGCAGCATCGCCTACAACCAGAGCCGTGGCGTCAACAATATCCAGCTGTACGAAATCGGCACGGTCTTCGCCGCTCACGAGGGTTCCAAGAAGCCCAAGGAGCGTCGCAAGCTGGCTGGCGTTCTGGCTGGGTCCATGGGCGTC
The DNA here is from genome assembly GCF_000023885.1 of Slackia heliotrinireducens DSM 20476. Taxonomy (NCBI): domain Bacteria; kingdom Bacillati; phylum Actinomycetota; class Coriobacteriia; order Eggerthellales; family Eggerthellaceae; genus Slackia; species Slackia heliotrinireducens. The sequence goes on from NC_013165.1 coordinate 556,190, forward strand.
AAGGGTTGGAACACCGACCCGGCACCCTTCGACTTCTTCGACGGCAAGGGCGTTCTGGAAAGTATCGCCCGTGAGCTCGCACTGCCAAAGGTGACGTTCCGCGCGTTGAGCGCCGAAGATGCTCCGCATCTGCAGCCCGGCCGCGCAGCCCGCATGCTTTCCGGCGGCGACGAGATTGGCTGGATTGGCGAAATCCATCCTCTGGCCGCCGACGCCTTCGACGCAAAGGCGCCTATCGTCGCCTTCGAACTGGATATGAATGCTCTTGAGCGCAATGCCCGTCCTGCCCGCGACTACGTCGATGTGCCCCAGTTCCCTGAGGTCGCCCGCGACGCAGCTTTCGTGGTGGACGAAACCGTCACTAACGAGAAACTGATGCAGTGCATGAAGTCTGCCGGCGGCAAGCTGCTCGAGGAAGTTCGCCTGTTCGATGTCTACCGTTCCGATAAACATCTTGGGGCAGGCAAGAAATCCATGGCCTACTCGCTGACTTACCGTGCGGCAGACCGCACGTTGACCAGCGAGGAAGTGGACAAGGCCCACAACAAGCTTATCGACAAGACCTGCCGCGCTACCGGCGCCGAGGTTCGCGGATAACAACCGCCATTCGGCAAAGCCCGAAAAGGAAGGTCCTCCGCGGTACAAAACTGCGGAGGGCCTTTTCGGTGTGGCCAGCATAATTCAGCCACAAGAACAGCATGCAAAGTAGTTGCTGCAGAGCATGTTCCCAGAGGCTATGTCTTGAACGGGGGCATGTTGGCCGTTCAGGGAATCGGGCAGAGGAACTCCGAAAGGCGAAGGGGCCGTCGGTGGGGATTGCGCGCTATGGGGACGATGAAGGACGGAATCAAGGGGAACGGTCCAGCCGAGGCGTTGTCGCTGCTGGCTGCACTGGCGTAGAACGCCTGCCATTCGGCATTCGCTTACGACGTTTGCGTGGGACCGCCCCAGGCCCGCAGGGGGCCCGGGGCTTGACGCCTGCCTCATCTACATTGTAGAATCAGCGGTGGGTTTTGGTCCTAGCGGTGCGTCTTTCCGCTAGGCCTTTTTCGTTTGCGCGTCAGGATCCGCGCCGACAGGAGCCGGAGCAGCCAGAGCACGCATCCGGCCGCCACGTTCGCGGCGGCCGCTACGAAGAAGTCCCTCACGGGTCATCACCTCCCTCCGGGAGCAACCGAAGGGCAGGACTCAAAACGTCCAAGGGCATCACCCCTTCCGAAGAAGGTCGGGCTAAGTCCCACATGGCGGACTATAGCCTATCTTTCCTGGCGAAAACCTTGGCGGAGCCTGAACTGAGCCTGAATTCCGCCTGAACCCATGAAAGCACCTGTTCAGACGCCGCATCGCCCGCCCTTACGGAAGGCTTCGCCCGGGCGCCCCATGACCATTCCACAATTTGCAGGCAATGCGGTAGCATCCGGCTGGATTAACGCCGGGGATGCGGTCGATTCGGCATTTTATCGACGAAGGGCTGTTACCACAGATCGGAAAGCTGGGTGAGGGTGATGCGTTTTTCCACGAGCTCAGCCAGCGGATCAAGGTAGCGTTTCTCGTCGCTACCGAGTGCGGCGTATGCCAGTTCGATGACCTTGTCGGCGATGTCCGACACCGGCATGCCGTACGCCTGCGCGTCGTAGCCGAGCCTCATGAGCTGCGTCTTGGCATCTTCGACAAGAGCCTCGTCAAGAACGTCGCAGAGCATGTCGTCCAAAGCGTTCAGGGATGATTCGGAGTAGAACAGGCCCTTGACCAATCCGGCGTATGCAACCACATAAGGTGTGGGCATCGAGTCTGCGGGACGGATTTCAAGATAGGTTTTCAGACGTGTGTCTGGCCATTGCATGGACAGCGCATGCTCCACGTCGGGGCGTTCCATGGGCACTTCGGCATAGATTTCGCCGAACGTGCGCGTGTCGTAACGGAAACCGCCTTCGCCATTGGGAGCAACGATCGCCGGCACGCCCAGGACGTATTCGGCGTATTTGCGGAAGCTGAAATCTTCGGCCAACGAACCAGGCACCGTATTGCAACGGACAGGATCAAGGTGGCGCCAGATTTCAGTGCGCATCATGTAATGGGGCGCCTTCTTCCCCTCAAATACCGGGGTATTGTCGCAGATGAGAGCGAAGATTGGGGCAAGTACGTTCGAAAGCCGGAGCTTGCGGACGGCATCCGCTTCGCTGGTGAAGTCAATGGAAATCTGCGTCGAGGCGCTGCCGCGCATCATGCGAGGGCCATACGGCGAAATGGTTGAGAGGTAGCGGTTCATGAAGTCGTAGCGGGCCTTGGGAATGAGCTCTTTATCAACCGCTTTCATACTGGTGTCGTATCCGTAAGTCAGCATGCGGCATCCGTGCGGTTCGATTATCTGGGCAACGTCGTTATCGAACTGTACAAAGGCCTGCTCGACCTCGTCGAGGCGAACGAAGGGGCCCGCAGACAGCTCGATTTGCGCAGCAGGCTCGATTGTGACGTTCATCTTGGGGCGTGCCAGGCCGAGAATATGAATGCCGTCCTTTGTGACCTGGGGGTATGTAGCGCTGAGAGCTTCAAGGACGTCGGCCACGCCATTGGGCTGGCTGTACGTCAAAGGCTGCCCGTCGGCATCGACGATGGTGTGCTCTACTTCGACGCCGAGCGTTTCGGCCTGTTTCTTGATTCCGCTTTCGAACAGGCTCACGAGCGCCTGGATGTTCTGCTCGCGTGCGGGCTGATCGGCATAGAGTGCTTGGGTGTTCGGGTGGCGTTCCACGTAGGCCTCCTTGGAAGCATACTTGATATTTCGTATTTCCAATCCAGTATACTAGAGTGCCCAAACCTTGTGAATGCACGGGGTGCACACTGAAACCATCGTGTTATGCATCAACATTCTGATTCATGACTAAGAATGTTATTTTATGCAAAAATCGGTTAGAATATGCAAACTAATAGTTAGTTTTTTCCTACAGTCAACCAACGTAGGCATGCTAGGCACTCCCGAGCAGTCGGCCGCCGTGCTGTGCAAAAGGCTATAATGGCGGAGCCAAACAATGATCAGCCCAGGTGCCCATCCGGTCCATTGTTTGGCGACGATCCCGATCGGATGGGCGCCTGGGCGGATGGGATACCGCCATGTCCACCCGTACGAACCCGTTCGCGAAGCGGGTCAACGCCCTCGATGAGGGCGATTTCGCGCTCTTGCAAGAGGCCGTCGAGACGAGAAGGTGCCGCGAGTCCGTCGGCGTCGGAGATTACGACGAGGCTGCCGACGAGTGGAGGCCCCGGCCCCCGTGCCCGAGATGCGGTTCCGGCGAGACCGTCGGCCGAGGCCGCACGGGTGCCGGCCGCAGGTTCTGGGAATGCCGCGACTGCGGTCGCAAGTACACGTCGTTGGCCGGCACGATATTCGAATCCTCGAAGAAGCCCCTGTCCGCATGGGTCCTCTTCATCCGCCTCATGTGCTACAACGTGCAGCTCGACGCTGCGGCGGAGCTCTGCGGGATGTCGCACCAGACGGCCTGGGAGTGGCGCCACCGGGTCATGAGCACGATAGACGGCTACCAGGACCGCATCGTCCTGCGGGACAAGGTCTGGATAGACGAGATGTACGTCACGGACTCCGACCTGAAGGGAGGCCCGGGCTGGAGGCCGAAGAGGGGCCTGAGCAAGGACAAGGTCTGCATAGCGGTCGCGATCGACGTCCACAAGAACGTGGTCGCCGTGCGCTGCGGCCACGGCAAGCCCTCGGCCAGGCGCATCAAGGACGCGCTGCAGGCCAGCATCGCCGAGGGCTCCGAGATCTTCCACGACATGGAGAAGTCCCACAAGTCGCTGGTGAAGGCCGTGAAGGGCGTCGACCGGCCCTACAAGGCCGACACGAAGGACCCGGAGTACCTCGAGAAGATGGCGATGGTGAACAACCTGTGCTCCTGGATCAGGCGCTACCTGCACGGCTACGTCGGCATGGACGTCAAGAACCTGCAGTCATATCTGAACTGGTACGCGTACCTGTTCAGGGTCAAGCGGGCCGAGGAGAAATGGCCCAAAGTGGAAAGGGTGCTCCGCCATTTGTTCATGGCCGACGCCACTTTCCGCAGCTCGCGCAAGCGCGGTCACGCCTACGTTGGTTGACTGTAGGGTAGTTTTTAGATAATACTACCAATTGTTTGCATTTTGCTGTATGTTTTATACTTGCATATAATACTCGGCTGATCGAGCATTCCGTTTTCGTGCATATTCAGAGGAGTGGACATGACAAAACGCGTGGTTCGTCATGATGTTATCCGCGAAATCATTCGGCGCGGCAACTATAAAACCCAACGTGACCTGGCAGAACAGCTTCGTCTTGAAGGCTACGATTGCACGCAGGCAACGGTTTCGCGCGACATCAAGGTCATGGGCGTTGCCAAGTCGCGAGACGGCTATTACGTGCTTCCGGAGGATATGCAGCTGAAACGCATGGTTGGCGAACTGGTCGAATCCGTCGAAGCCGTCGACAATTGGCTGGTTATAAAGACGCCGTCCGGCATTGCCTCCGGCGTGACGGTCGCGCTCGACGACGCCCAGCTTCAGGGCGTGGTCGGAACCATCGCCGGCGACAACACCATTTTCGTGATGACCCGCTCCACCCTCGACGCCGAGCACATCGCCGACATCATTCGCAAGCTCCAGAACAACAGGGATTAGCGACAGCCGCGTTCGTTCCGAAAGAAAACCGAAGCCGCCATACGAATGGCGGCTTCTTGCTTTTCAGGTTCGTTCGCGTTACGCCTCGTTAACCGAAACGTGTTTTTGAAGAGGTGGGGGACGGCCGCTGCTGCGTATCTGGTAACATTGGGCGCATCCAAACGAAAGGACCCGCATGTCTCTACCTGCCAATAAGCGGATTTTCGCCGCACTTGCCGCTGCATTCGTGTTGTGTGCGGCGTTGGTTTCTGGATGCGCTGCCAAGGCCCAGTCCGACCAGAAGACCGACGCCCAGATTAACCGCGCCTATGTTTCCAGCGTGAACAGCATCGCCGCCGAAGCCGCCGAAGACCTGTCCGGTTTCTCCGCAGCCATCGGCGCGGGTGACGTGGCCTCTATGAAGCTTTCGGCCGATGCCGCAGCCGCCGATCTGGCGAAGATCGAATCCCTTGAGGCGCCCGAGGCGTTTGCCGAGGTGCAGGCCGAATACGTGGAAGGTGCCCGTGACATGGGCGATGCCCTCAAGCAGTACGTCGACCTCTATACCAAGGTCCAGTCTGCCGGTGACGACATCGAAAGCGGCGCTTACGATTCCGAAATCGCAGAAATCCAGAAGCTGTACGACAGCGGCATAGAGCACCTATCAGAAGCGGACAACAAACTGGCGACTCTCGCCGGCGCTTCAGACGAGGCTGCCGATGCGAAGACCAACGCCGGTCCAGGCTCGATATTCACGAACGACAAGACCGAATAGGGAATGAATCATCCCCGAAAAACAAAGCCGCCTTCGGGCGGCTTTTTTGATGCACCGCATTCGGGACAACCGTTCGCCGACCGTTTTCGTGGGCGTTTTCCGCTCGCCGATAGCTTTCCTGGGCACTTCAAAAAGCGTCCACAAACGGCTTGTTCAAACAGATTCCATCTTCAGCCAAAGCTATTTGTGCCGACCTGCGAAAACACGATAGGTGGTTAGTTTTCAACAGTCGATACACAACATATTGTGGATAACTTCGCCAGACAAACCGCTTGAAAAAGGGTATCATGACTCAACGCCGACGACGACCGGCGCCAATCTGAACACAACCTTCGTCAAAGCAAAACAGCGATTATCACTCTACGCCTGGGAAGGGGTTTGCGACCATGAAGATCATCAAGCGCAACGGCTCTGAAGTAACCTTCGACATCTCCAAGATCATCAACGCGATCAAGGCTGCCAATGCCGAGGTTTCCGAGAAGGAGCGCCTCACGGAGCGTCAGGTCGTGTACGCCGCCCAGAACGTTGCCGACCAGTGCGAGGCAGCGGGCCATTCCGTCTCCGTTGAAGAAATCCAGGACATGGTCGAGGACGAGATCATGAAGCTCGACCGCTTCGAGGTCGCCCGCAAGTACATCATCTACCGCTACGTGCAGGGCATCAAGCGCCAGAAGAATACCACCGACGACAAGATCATGGCGCTTATCGAATGCAACAACGAAGAGGTCAAGCAGGAGAACTCCAACAAGAACCCCACCGTCAATTCGGTTCAGCGCGACTACATGGCCGGCGAGGTCTCCAAGGACCTGGCCATGCGCGTACTGCTGCCTAAGGACGTGGTCGAGGCCCATAACGCCGGCATCATCCATTTCCACGATGCGGACTATTTCGCCCAGCACATGCACAACTGCGACCTGGTTAACCTGGAAGACATGCTGCAGAACGGCACAGTCATCTCGGGAACGATGATCGAGCGCCCGCATAGCTTCTCCACGGCCTGCAACATCGCAACGCAGATCATCGCCCAGGTGGCAAGCTGCCAATACGGCGGTCAGTCCATCAGCCTGACGCATCTTGCGCCGTTTGTCGAGATCAGCCGCCAGCGCATTCGCAAGCAGGTCGTTTCGGAAATCCAGACCCTGGGCTTCGAGGCCGACGACGAACGGATTTCCGAAGTGGTCGAAGAGCGTCTGCGCGACGAGATCCGCCGAGGCGTCCAGACCATCCAATATCAGGTCGTGACCCTTATGACCACTAACGGCCAGGCACCCTTCGTCACCGTGTTCATGTATCTTAACGAGGCGCGCAACGAAGCCGAGAAGCGCGACCTTGCCATGATCATCGAGGAAACCCTGCGCCAGCGCCACCAGGGCGTCAAAAACGAGGCCGGCGTCTGGATTACCCCGGCGTTCCCGAAGCTCATCTACGTGCTGGAAGAGGACAACGTTCGGGAGGGCACCCCGTATTACTACTTGACCAAGCTGGCCGCCAAGTGCACCGCCAAGCGGATGGTTCCCGATTACATCTCCGAGAAGAAGATGTTCGAGTACAAGATCAACGGCAACGGCGATGGTGACTGCTACACCTGCATGGGCTGCCGCAGCTTCCTGACCCCCGATCGCTCGGGCAACGGCTACGACAACGTTTCCAAGGCCGGCAACTACGAACCAGGCAAGCCGAAGTATTACGGGCGTTTCAACCAGGGCGTCGTCACCATCAACCTGCCCGATGTGGCGCTTTCTTCCGAAGGCGACATGGACCGGTTCTGGGAGATTTTCGACGAGCGCCTTGAGCTGTGCCACCGCGCCTTGCTGGCGCGCCACGAGCGCCTGAAGGGCACGCTGTCCGATGCGGCGCCCATCCTGTGGCAGTACGGCGCGCTTGCCCGCCTGGAGAAGGGCGAAACCATCGACAAGCTGCTGTACGGCGGATACTCTACCATCAGCCTGGGTTACGCGGGTCTGTACGAGTGCGTCAAATACATGACCGGCCACAGCCACACCGATCCGGAGGCAACGCCGTTCGCGCTGGCCGTCATGCAGCGTATGAACGACAAGTGCGCCGAGTGGAAGATGGAGAGCAACATCGATTTCTCCCTGTACGGTACGCCGTTGGAGTCCACCACTTATAAGTTCGCGAAGGCCCTGCAGCGCCGCTTCGGTATCATCAAGGGCATCACGGACAAGGGCTACATCACCAACAGCTATCACGTGCATGTCACGGAGGAGATCGACGCGTTCACCAAGCTGAAGTTCGAAAGCGCCTTCCAACGCCTGTCTCCCGGCGGAGCCATCTCTTACGTCGAGGTTCCCGACATGCAGGACAACCTGCCGGCTGTGCTGGACGTCATGGAGTACATCTACGACAACATCATGTACGCGGAGCTGAACACCAAATCCGACTTCTGCCAGTGCTGCGGATACGACGGCGAAATCCAGATCATCGAGGAAGACGGCAAGCTGGAGTGGGAGTGCCCCAACTGCGGAAACCGCGACCAGGACACGCTGAACGTCGCCCGCCGCACATGCGGCTACATCGGCACCCAGTTCTGGAACCAGGGTCGCACCGAGGAGATCAGGGATCGCGTGCTGCACTTGTAATTCAGTCGGTTTTGGACTGAAATGTGCGATGTGGAAGAGCGTTGGATGAAGTATTCGGCCGTGAAATATTGCGACATCGCCAACGGCGAAGGTGTGCGTACATCGCTGTTCGTCTCGGGATGTCGCAGGCATTGTCCCTTCTGCTTCAACCCGGACACGTGGAGCTTCGATTACGGCGAGGAATTCTCCCAGCAGATTCAGGATGAAATCGTCGAGAGTCTGCGTCCGCGTTACATCCGCGGGCTGTCCCTTTTGGGCGGCGAGCCGATGGAGCCGGAAAACCAGGCGGGGCTCGTCGATTTCGTCGAGCGGGTCAAGCGTGAGTATCCTGAGAAACCTATCTGGTGCTACACGGGGATGACCTACGAGGAGCTGCTGGGACGCTGCCGAACGGAAGCGACGGATCGGCTGCTGAGCTGCATCGACATCCTTGTCGATGGGCCGTTCGTGCAGGACCTCAAGGACATCACGCTCCGGTTCCGCGGATCTTCGAACCAACGGATCATCGACGTTCCGGCGACGCGCGCAGCAGGCCAGGTGGTTCTGTGGCAGGGCGACCCGGATTTCGCGAAACATTCCATGTAAGACGAAGCGGTAACGCTGTCTAACCCCAGAGCTCATTCGTGGCGCTCTGGGGTTTCTTGTTATGTGCGGCCGATGTGGCGCCCGTGCAGCACAGGCGCATTCTCCAAGGTGTTCAGCACACATGGCAGGAGAAAACCTACCATGTAATATGAAATATAGAATAAGCTAGATAAAATAAAAGACAAAAGGATTTATCAGGCGAAATGGTAAGTTTACGTTGAGATTCGACGATAACCCCACTCTCAAAATGCTTTCAGAGTAGTATCTTCTAACATCATGGAGGAAGCAAAACGGAGCCAATGCTCCTGTGTTGCAACGAGCTCCAGGAACCGGTTTGAGAGTTATAGGAATGCGAGGTGTCACGGTGAAGATTGCTGAAGTCAGCAAAAAATACGGTCTTTCGGCGGACACGCTTCGATATTACGAACGTGCGGGGCTGTTAGGCCAGGTGACCAGAACGAAGAGCGGTATTCGCAATTACAGCGACGAGGATTGCGAACGCATCGAGTTCGTCATGACCATGCGAAACGCCGGAATTCCCGTCGAAATGCTTGCTGAATACGTCAGCTTGTTCGAACGTGGGGAAGAGGGCGCGATCCTGCGCAAGGCCGTTTTGCAGCAGCAACGCGAAATCGTTTCCAAACGAATCACGGAACTTAACGAAACACTCAAATGGATTGACGACGAAATCGAAAGCTGCGCATAGCGCAGCTCAACGAGTGCCGGGGCGCCGCATAGGTTGGTGCCCCGGTCCGTCAGCCATCAAATGACGTAATAATCGCCGGCATCGGAAGGTGTGGCCAGGTCTGCGACGGTTACGCTGTCCAGGTAACCGTTTATTGCATCGCCGAGGCCCCTCCACATGGCGGCCGTCTTCTCATTGGTGCTCTGGGATACCTCTACAGTCTGTGTCAGGCTGTCTTCGGTCAGGCGGAGCACGTCTCCAACCGTGTACAGATCGGGGTTGCGGGTCAGCTTGTAGCCGCCGCCTTTGCCACGCACGCCGATAAGAAAACCGTTTTTGACCAGGACTTTCAGAATGCTTTCCAAATACTTTTCGGAAATGCCCTGTCGGTCTGCGATTTCTTTCAGGGGCGTGTACCCCTCGGCTTGCCGTTCTGCAAGATCCACCATGACGCTTAAAGCGTACTGGCTGCGAGTCGAAAACAACATGGCCCCCTTCTCTGTCGTGGTTCAACCTACTATATTACAGGGTTTTTCGGACGGGTTTACCGTGGATTGAGTCTTTATTGCCCTTGACAAAGCGAAAGAAAGTGTTTAAATACCTATAAACCTACTAGATTGGTAGGCAATATTGAGCCTCGGGTTGAATGGTATGATGGCAACCTGATGGCGCATTGCCACACGAAACGGAGGAAACATGACCATCTACACATCCGTCGACCAGCTGATCGGACACACCCCTCTGCTCGAGCTTACGGGCATCGAGAAGGCGTACAGGCTGAACGCCCGCATCGTCGCCAAGCTGGAATGCATGAACCCTGCGGGTTCGGTGAAGGACCGCATCGCGAAGGCCATGATCGACCAGGCCGAGGCGGACGGTCGCCTGCAGCCGGGCGGCACCATTATCGAGCCCACTTCCGGCAATACCGGCGTCGGTCTGGCTTCGATGGCTGCTGCCCGCGGGTATCGCCTGATCATCACCATGCCCGAAACCATGTCCGTCGAACGTCGCCTGCTCATGAAGGCATACGGTGCCGAGCTTGTTCTGACCGACGGGTCCAAGGGCATGACCGGAGCCATCGCACGCGCGAACGAAATCAGCGCCGCCACGCCGAACAGCATCGTGGCCGGGCAGTTCGTCAACCCCGCCAACCCTGCCATCCATTTCGCGACCACCGGTCCGGAGATTTGGGAAGACACCGAAGGCAATGTGGACATCTTCGTCGCCGGCGTCGGAACGGGCGGCACGCTGACGGGCGTGGGCAAGTACCTGAAGTCGCAAAAGCCCGACGTGAAGGTTGTCGCCGTGGAACCTGCCAGCTCCCCGGTCCTTTCCACGGGCAAGGCAGGAGCCCACAAGATTCAGGGCATCGGAGCCGGATTCATCCCCGACGTGCTGGACACCAACGTGTATGATGAAGTAATCACCGTGGAAAACGAAGCGGCCTTCGAAGTGGGTCGGGCCATCGGTCGCACCGATGGCATGCTGGCGGGCATCTCTTCGGGAGCCGCCACATGGGCCGCCATCGAACTGGCCAAGCGCCCCGAGAATGAAGGCAAGACCATCGTGGTGATGCTGCCCGACAACGGCGAGCGCTACCTGTCCACGGCTTTGTTTGCGGAATAGGACGACAGTTAGCAGGTTGGTTTAATGGGCGAAGTTCATGATCGTCCGATTATAGGCATCGTTCCGACGCAGGATTTGGCTGCAGGACGCATCGAAATCCGCGACGAGTATCTGGATGCAATCGTCATGGCCGGCGGCACGCCTCTGGTGTTGCCGCTGACCGAGGACACCGGCGTATACGAAACGCTGTTTCCGCTGGTGGACGGGTTTGTTCTCAGCGGCGGGCACGACATCGACCCCGCTCGCTACGGCGGCGACGCCTCAAACGACAAGCTGGGCGAGCTCACCCCCATGCGCGATGCGGTGGAATACCTGGTGCTGAGCTACGCCTATAAATACGACGTGCCAACGCTGGGCATCTGCCGCGGCATGCAGATGATGAACGTGTTCTTCGGCGGTACGCTCTACATAGATCTTGCCGATCAGTTCGACGGGCCCCAAGGCATTACCCAGGACATGCTGAAGCACCAGCAGACCATCGATTACAGCGAACCGTCCCATTTTGTCGACATCGTCCAGTCATCCAAGTTGGGAAACCTGCTGCAAACCGGTCGTATCACAACAAACTCCATGCACCACCAGGGCGTTTGCGTTTTGGCGCCGCTGCTGAACCCCGTCGCGTTCGGTCCTGACGGGCTGGTGGAAGCCATCGAGGTGAAAGATCGTTCCTTCATGATGGGCGTGCAGTGGCATCCGGAGTTCTTCGCCGGCGCCAAAAAGATGGGCTGCATTTTCGCGTCGTTGGTGGACGAGGCGGGTCTGAGCGCCATCCGCCAGCAAAACGGTCGCAAGCCGCTGCCCATCGTACCGCCGGAGGCCCGCGCGGGCGCATGGCCTGAAGTCGGACGCAGGTCCGAAGGCTAGCCGCACCGCATTCGACACATCAAGAAACCGAGGTTGCAACATGGTACAACGAGTTCTGGTCGGCATGAGCGGCGGCGTGGATTCCAGCGTGACGGCATACCTGCTGCTGCGTCAGGGCTACGAGGTCGTCGGCGCCACCATGAATCTGTACGACCCTGGGCGCCTCGGCGTGCCCGATGTTCGCGACGGCGAATCAAACGATCTTGAAGATGCCCGCAGCGTGGCGAATCGGCTGGGCATAGCGCATCATGTTCTCGATTTCGGGTGCGAATTCGAGAACAACGTGGTCCGCCCCTTCGCCCAGGCCTACGCGGACGGCCTGACGCCCAACCCGTGCATCGCATGCAACCGTCATCTGAAGTTCGGCCTCATGCTGAAAGCCGCCCGCGAGTTGGGCTGCGACGGCATCGCGACAGGACATTACGCGCGCATTGCTCAGCGTCTGGACGGCCGATTTGTCCTGATGAAAGGGCTGGATGACGCGAAAGACCAGGCCTACGTCCTTTACCACATGACCCAAGACCAGCTTGCCCATACGGTTCTGCCTCTGGGCGAATACACCAAGCAGCAGGTGCGAGCCATCGCGGCTGAGCAGGGGTTCGCCAATGCCCGAAAGCACGAGAGCCAGGACATCTGCTTCGTGCCGGACGGCGACTATGTTGGTTTTCTCGAACGTTACGCGGGGCTTGTTCCCGAACCTGGCGATGTGCTGGATGAAAACGGTGCGGTGCTCGGGCAGCATAGGGGCGCCATCCGCTACACGCTGGGCCAGCGCAAGGGCATCGGCATCGCGTCGACACAGGCGCTGTACGTAACCGCTAAAGACATGGCGGCAAACACCATTACCATGGGGCCTGCCGACGCTTTGCTGGCGGACGGCTGCACGGTGGGGAATTGGAATTGGATTCTACCTGATGAGGGGCCGGTTCATGCCATGGTGAAAACCCATTACCGGCAAAAGCCCCACGGCGCCATGGTCGTGCCGCAGGAAGACGGCACGGTGAGGTTCGACTTCGACGAGCCGTCGCGGCTGGCGGCGCCGGGGCAATCTGCCGTCGCCTACATCGGCGATACTGTGCTCGGCGGCGGCATCGTCCTGTAGCGCGCAACGAACGGCCCGAAGCACTGAACTGCACCCCAGTTCTTGGACGGGCAAATAAAGCGGTTCATGCCGCACGTAGGGACTGATTCCGGAATTCCTCCGGGGTCAGTCCCTTCAGTTTAACCTGACGCCTCCTCGTGTTCCAGTGGACGATGTATGCATCTAGGTCGCGCCTGAACTCTTCGAAGCTTGGCCATGTCTGGTTCCGGAAGAATTCGTCTTTCAGATGGCCGAACACCTGCTCCGTCGCGCCGTTGTCGATGCAGTTGCCTTTCCTGGACATGCTCTGCACGACGCCCGCCTCTTTCAGCCTGTTGCACCATCCAGCCTGCTGGTATTGCCAGCCCATATCGGAATGCAAGATCGGCGCGGAACCCTCCGGCATCTTGGAAAGCAGCTGGTCGAGCAGCTCAATTTGCTGGGCCATGTTGGGGTGCAGCGACGTCGGCCAGGCGACGATTACCTTGCTGCCGAAGTCGTAGACCGGGGCGAAGCAGGCCTTGCCCCAGGGCTGCTTGAACTCTGTGACGTCGGTGCCCATCTTCTCCCACGGCCCGTCGGCTGCGAAGTCGCGGCCGATGACGTTCTCGAAGGTCTTGCCGACTGCGCCCCTGTACGAGTTGTACCTGTGGTGGTCGGTCCCGCGGCGGATCCCGCAGCTGATCCCCATCTCGCGCATCATCTTGAGCACGGTCTTGTCGGCTATGCGCACGCCCTGCTCGGCGCGCAGGCACATGGCGATCTGCCTGTGGCCGCAGCCGTTGGCGGTGCGCGAGAATATCTCGGCGGCGGCCTCCCAGAGCTCCGGCCTGGTCGGGGCCTTCGGGTGCGACAGCGCGTAGTAATAGCTCGACCTGGCAAGATCGGCGCATTCCAGCAGGTCGGCGAGGGGGTATCGCCCCGAAAGCTCGCTCACGGCCGCTGCCTTCTCGCTGTTCGAGAGCGCCTCTCCGCCTTCAGGGCCATCGATTTTTTTTAGGTAGGCGTTCTCCGCCTCGGGCTTCTGTACCCGGCGTTCAAGCTCCTGCTCGCGCGTTGGTTTCTTGGGCGGGGAGGCGGATCCCTTTGGCCTTCCCTTCGGCTTGGGCCTTAGCGCCTCGGGGCCGCCTTCCCGGTATGCCTTCATCCAGTTCTTCAGCGGGGTCATCGAGGCGATTCCGAACTTCGCCATGGCTTCCGCCTTGGGCATGCCCTCGTCAACGACCGCCCGTGCCGCCGCCACCTTGGTCTCAAACGAATACCTGTTGTACTTGTGCCCCATGACCATCAGCCCCTCGATGCCAACGGATCTGTAAGTGTCGATCCATTGTCTCACGGCAGCGTAAGGAACATGGATTAAATCAGCAATGGAGCGGACGCCGTAACCCTCGTCGTAGAGTTCAGCAGCTCTCGACCTTGTGACAGCGTCGTACAAAGTTCTACGGGTCATACAAAAGCCTCCCTTCTCTCATGTCCAAGAAAAGGGAGGCAGTTAAGGGGAGGGTGCTTCGGGCCGTTCTTCATTTGGTGGCGTTCGGCGCGCAGCAGTGTTGGACCGCGGCTATTGCGCTACGGCTGCAAACGCCTGATCGAGGTCGTACAGGATGTCGTCGATATGTTCGGTGCCGATGGACAGGCGGATGGTGTTGGGCAGAATTCCCTGGTCAATCAGCTCTTCGGGGGTCAGTTCCGAATGGGTGGTGGTTGCCGGGTGTATGACCAGGCTCTTCACGTCGGCTACGTTCGCCAGCAGCGAGAACAGCTGCAGATGGTCGATGAACGCATGGGCCTCCTGCACGCCGCCTTTGATGTTGAAGGTGAAGATGGAGCCTCCGCCGTTGGGGAAATACCGCTGGTACAGGTCGTGGTCCGGGTGGTCGGGCAGCGACGGATGGTTCACTTTCTCCACCTGCGGATGGGCGACCAGGTATTCCACAACCTTCTTGGTGTTTTCCGCATGTCGGTCGAGCCGCAGCGACAGGGTCTCGGTGCCTTGGAGCAGCAGAAACGCGTTGAACGGCGATATCGCGGCGCCCGTGTCGCGAAGCAGGATGGCCCGGACGTACGTGGCGAAGGCGGCCTTGCCGGCGGCGTCTGAGAACGAGATGCCGTGGTAGCTGTCATTCGCCTGCGTGAACTGGGGGAACTTGCCGCTTGCATTCCAGTCGAAGGTGCCTGCGTCCACAATGACGCCGCCCAGCGTGGTGCCGTGGCCTCCAATGAACTTGGTGGCCGAGTGCACGACGATGTCGGCGCCGTGCTCGATGGGGCGGATGAGGTACGGCGTGCCGAAGGTGTTGTCGATGGCCAGGGGAACGCCGTGCCTGTGGGCGATGTGCGCGATGGCGTCGATGTCGGGGATGTCGGAATTGGGGTTGCCCAAGGTCTCGATGAAGATGACCCGGGTGTTGTCCTGGATGGCGTCTTCGACGGCCTGAAGGTCCTGGGTGTCGACAAAGGTGGTTTCGACCCCGAAAGGACGCAGCGTATGCTGGAGCAGGTTGTAGGTTCCGCCGTAAATCGTCTTTTGGGCCACGACATGCCCGCCGGCCTGGGCCAACGCCAGAATGGTGTAGGTGATGGCGGCTGCACCCGAGGCCAGGGCGAGCCCTGCCACGCCGCCTTCAAGCGCGGCGATGCGATCTTCGAACACGCTCTGTGTGGTGTTGGTCAGTCGTCCGTAGATGTTTCCGGCATCGCGCAGGCCGAATCGGTCGGCTGCATGGGCGGAGTTGTGGAACACGTAGGACGTAGTCTGGTAGATAGGCACGGCACGGGCATCGGTTGCCGGATCGGCCTGCTCCTGACCCACGTGGAGCTGCAGGGTTTCGAACTTGTACTGATGATTGGACATGGTGATCACTCTTTCTGAACGCGGAATCAATGGGATGAAAAGGGGCCTCCCGGGCAAGGCATGCGTTCCAGAGTGGTTGTCGCAGTTAGAAACGGTGGAGCGACGGCATGCGGAATGCCCGGGAGCACATCATTCGCCCGGCCATCATGCAGCGCATCTGAGTGTTGAACCCGCGAGCCATCGCTTCCTCCTTTCCAAATTCGTTGTTTGCGATGGATGCATTTTAAAACCCTATTTACCCACCTGTCAAGTAGGTATTTTGAAAAACTTCAAGATGTGGAAGCCCGGACACATAATGCATACACATCGCAGGGTTGGGGGTTCCTTTCGTTCGGGTTGCCCGGATTCAAACATGTGCGCAGTCACGGTTCACGAACGTAGTAGAATGAGCGGGTGCGCAAAGGGAGCACGTACCATCCAAGTGAAAGGCCAGCCATGACTACTTTCGATTACGAAAGCCTCATCGTCAGCATTCCCGATTATCCCGAGCCGGGCGTCGTTTTTAAGGACATCACGCCGCTGCTCGCCGACCCCGAGGGCTTCAACGCCGTTATCGACGGCATTGCCGAACACTTCGCCGGCAAGGGCATCACCAAGGTCGTGGGCGCCGAGGCCCGCGGTTTCATGATCGGCGCGCCGGTGGCGGCCCGTATGGGCGCCGGCTTCGTTCCTGCTCGCAAGCCCGGCAAGCTGCCTCGCGAAACCGTGTCCGAAAGCTACGCGTTGGAATACGGCACCGACTCTCTGGAGATTCATGCCGACGCCCTGTCCCCCGAGGACAAGGTTCTGATGGTGGACGACCTTATCGCCACGGGCGGTACTGCGGCTGCCCAGGTCAAACTGATCGAGTGCGTCGGCGCCGAACTGGTGGGCATGGGCTTCCTCATGTCGCTGGATTTCCTCGAGCCTGAAAAGGTGGTCGGGGCTGTGACCGACGTGGAGATGTTCTCGCTGGTGCACGTCAAATAGGCTGCGCAACACATACATGTGATGCGGCGGAGGCAAAGGCTTCTGCCGCTTTTGTATTATGGAACGGTGCGCGGCCTGGCTGCGCGGATTCTTCCCGATTCGGGACGTGGGAAGGCGACTTATGCTTTATGCCTGGTGGCGGCCAGCATCCAGAAGAACGCCGCTGCCATAAGGACGAGCCCTGCGCCGTCGAACACGATGAACCGCAAGATGCTCGAAGCCAGCAGATCGTGGCCGGCGGGCAGGGTTGAAAGGATCCAGGATTCGCCGACCAGTCCGACCAACTGCTGGGCAAGCACGATCCAGCCCACCGTGCGGAATCGGTCGGGGTTGAAGATGACCAGGGGATACGTAACGTTCCACATGGCGAAGGCGATGCCGATGCCGCGGACGGCCACATCGCCCGGCACCCCCGACAGCTCATAGGCGCCCGTGTAGCCGCCGGGCCACAGCACGAACTGCACCACGCACATCATGTTGATGACGAACACCGTCAAAAAGGCAAGGCGCGCCGCCCACACCGCCGCGCCGGCTTTTCCGGAACGGGCCATCTCGTTGCCTCCTGTTCACCTTGGAATACCGAAAGTATGATAGCCTAAACCGCAGCGAATTCGAAAGGGGAGGCCATGTGCGGACGCTTCGCCGTGCTGACATACGATGAGGTCATGGACGTTGTCCGCAGCGTCGAGGCCCGATTGCCCCTCAATCCCATGGCCGAATGGCCGGCCACGCGTCCCGTGGCGGCGCCCATGTCGGTGGCCCCTGTTGTGACGCCCGTCGGCGGGCAGCTGCAGATACAGGATTTGACCTGGGGGTTCTCTGTAGATTGGCGCAATGGCCCCGTGTTCAACACGCGGCTCGATTCCGCCTTGTCGGGCAAGGGCATGTGGCGGGACGCCATGCGCGAGGGCAGGTGCATCGTGCCCGTGGCTGCGTTTTACGAACCTCACGCCACCGAAACGGTGTCGAGCCCTCGGACGGGCAAGCCCGTCAAGCGGCAGTACCTGTTCGGGACGGGCGACAGCACGCCGCTGCTGTTGGCAGGCGTGCAGCGCGACGGCCGCTTCTCCATCGTGACCACCGATCCCAACCAGGCGGTTTTGCCGGTGCATGACCGCATGCCGCTGGTCCTGAGCGTACCCGAAGTGGACGCATGGCTTGCAGGGGACGCCGCGCCGCTTGCGGATCGCTCCGCATTCGACCTGGTCGCACGCGCGGTTGACCCCAAGCTCGGAGCACCGCGCCAGCCGAAACCCGCCGCCGACAGCGGCCAGATGACCTTGTTCTAACCGACGCCTTACATATATAGAAGGAAGATGCCTATGGCTTCCAAAGAGCTCCAAGCGAAATACGAGATCCTGAAAACCGAGCTGCGCCGGATGGGTTCGGTGGCCGTGGCGTTTTCGGGGGGCGTCGATTCGACGCTGCTCACGAAGGTCGCCCACGACGTGTTGGGCGATGCAGCCGTCGCCGTGACGGCGCACCCCTGCGTCATGCCGGACCGTGAGCTTGACGAGGCCAAGGCCTTTTGCGCCGGCGAAGGCATCCGCCAGGTGGTCGTCGAAACCGATGTGTTCGCCATCGAAGGGTTCGCCCAGAATCCGCCCGACCGTTGCTACCTATGCAAGAAGGCTCTGTTCAATCAGATTATGGATGCGGCCGCCGCTGCCGGTGCGGTGCACGTGGTCGAGGGCTCCAACATGGACGACTTGGGGGACTACCGTCCCGGTATGCGGGCCTTGGAGGAAATGGGTGTCGAAAGCCCGTTGCGTACGGCGGAGCTCACCAAGGCAGAAATCCGCGAACTCTCTCGTGAGCTGGGGCTTCCTACGTGGAGCAAGCCGTCGTTCGCTTGTTTGGCCTCGCGATTCGTGTACGGGGAGGAAATCACCCGGGAGAAGCTTGATCGGGTGGGCGCCGCGGAACAGTTCGTCATGGACCAGGGGTTCGCCCAAGTTCGCGTCAGGATGCATGGCGACATGGCCCGCATCGAGGTGCCCGAACAGGACGTGGCGCGCATCGCCGCAGAGCCGCTACGCGCGCGCATCGCCGAACGTCTTCGCGGGCTCGGGTTCTCCTATGTGACGCTTGACTTGGCAGGATACCGTACCGGCAGCATGAACGAGACGCTGCGGCCGTAAGTCGTGCCGTATCCGCCAGGCGGACGTTTCCAAATAAGGGGCTTCGATGCGGAAACGCAGATTGCGTTGCGTAACGCAAGGCCAACGGTTCTGTGGCATCGGGTATATGTGCAGTATAGTGGCGGTATGCAGAAGTATTGCGACGCATCGGCGGGGCCGGACCTTCCCGATGCAGCGTGAGAAAGGTAACCACTATGAACGTCAGTTTCTTCTCCATGGCCTGGCAGGACGTGAAAAGCTCGCCGCGTTGGTTCGCCACAGCGCTGAAACTTGCCCTTGTGCAGATGATCCCCGTGTTCGGATCCATGGTGTCCGAAGGCTATATCTACGGTTGGGCGCGCGAGGCTGCCTGGAACATCCATAAGCCCATGCCCACAGCCGTCTTCCATAACGAAGACGGCACGCTGTACAAGCGCGGCGCCTTCATCTGGGTGTACGCCCTGGTATTGGGTCTCATCACCGTGGTTTTGTCCGAACTGGGCAGCGTAATCATGGGGTCGGGGGACAACGCGGCGCTTGCCGCCATCGGGCTTCTGATTTCCCTGGCCACCTTCGCCCTGGGTATTTTCCTACAGCTGTTCGTATGGACCGGCAGCATGCGCATCGCCCTGTACAACACCCTGGGCTCCGGCTTCCAGCTGAACCGCCTGTGGAACATGATCAAGCGTGAAAGCAGCGGCATCATCCGCATTCTTATCACGTACTTCCTGGTATCTTTGGCCGTCGGTTTCATCATGGGCATTCTGCTGATGCCGATTGTCATCGGCGTGATCGCAGCCGGAGTCGGCAGCGTAGACGTGCTGGCGACTGCGGACGAATTCGCCATCTTCGGCACCATCCTGGGTGCCGGCGCCATGGCAACCATCCTGCTGATCGTCTGGGCGTTCGTGCTTATGGTCGCCACGGTCATCCTCGAGCTGGTTTCGGTTCGCGCCATCGGTTATTGGACCAGCCAGTTCGACGTGGCCATGTGGGGTGCCGAGCGGGCGCCGATGCCGTTCGAGACCGGCGCTCCTTTGGGGCAGACGTATTCCGCGGCGTATCAGCAGTACCAGCAGCCGGTGCAGACCTACCAGCAGCCAACCGCCCAGCCGTCGTACCAGACGCCCATGGCGCAGCAGAATCCGCAGGCCCAGCCTGTGCAGCAGCAGTATCAGGCGCCGGTGGCGCAGCCTCAGGTTGTCGAACAGCCCGCGGCGGATCAGCCCTACCATCCTGCGCCCGCCGAACCGCCTGTGCAGCCGCTGGAGCCTGTGGCCCAGCAGGCCGTCCAGTCTCTGGATGGAGCCGCCGATCCGGTTCAGCCTGCAGCACCTGAAGCTCCTGCTCCCGCCGAGCCCGCTCAGCCTGCAGCGCCTGAGCAGCCCGCCGACGCGGCCGACGACGCAGATCAGAGGTAGACCATGCCTCTCGCACCAAACCAGAATCCCGCCCTTCCTGAAGGGGAGGGCGGGCGCACCATGCTCGAACGCATGAACGGCGGCCGGCACGCCCGACTGTCCGAGTGGAGCATGCCCCACATCTCGCTTCCCGCACAATCCCGCGTCGTTGACTTGGGATGCGGCGGCGGCGCCAACGTGGCGCGCCTGCTGGGCATGCAGCCCGAAGGCACCGTGGCCGGCTTGGACTATTCTCCCTTGAGCATCGAGATGTCCAAGGAGACGAACGCCGAAGCCATCGCGCAGGGGCGGTGCACCATCGTCCAGGGCGACGTGTCGGCGCTGCCGTTTGAGGACGGCGCCTTCGACGTGGCCACCGCTTTCGAAACCGTATATTTCTGGCCGAACATCTCGCAGGCGTTCGGCGAGGTGTTCCGCACTCTTGCCGACGACGGCGTGTTCATGGTCGCCAACGAGGTGGACGGATCGCTTCAGTCGGATTACGATGTGCTGGAGCAGGTCGAAGGCATGAGCATGTACGCCCCCGACCAGCTGGAAGCTTTCATGAGGGGCGCCGGATTCACGGACGTCCAGGTCGACGTTCACCCCGACGAGCGTTGGACCGTTGTTATCGGGCATAAACGCGTTGCCAGCGAAGGAGCAGCCATGAGCCTTAACGAACTCTACCGCACGTGCCGGACCTACCGCCTGTTCAAGCAGGATCCGCTTCCCGAGGGCCTGATGGGCGACATTATGGAGAACGTCCGCATAGCCTCGTGCGCGTCCAACGCCCAGAGCCTGAACTACATCGTGGTGACCGACCCCGACATGGTGGCGAAGATGCAGCCGCTGGTGGCTTGGGCGGCCTATCTGCCCCGCGACGTGGCCAATCCCCGTCCGGGCGAGGAGCCCGTGGCGTTCATCGTTGTGGTGAAGAAGGAAGGTTCCGGACGCTTCGCCGACGTGGACGCGGGCATTGTGGCGAACACCATCGCAACCACGGCATGGGAGGCCGGCGTCGGCAGCTGCATTATGGCCGCCATCAGGCGCAAGGCACTCGCCGAGCTGTTGGATGTGGCCGAGAACGACGAAGTACTGCTTGCCGTGGCGCTGGGTTATCCCGCTCACACCAGCACCATCGTCGATATGCCCGAAAGCGGATCGGTCGAATACACCGTCGACGACGACCGCAACTACTACGTTCCGAAGCGCGCGCTTGAGGACATCGCCCGATTCGTCTAACCTGACCAGCGGTTTCGTCTGTATTCCGAGCTTTCGAAGAGCCGGATGCCCGTACGGGGTCCGGCTCTTTTCGACTCACGGGGCACTAGGCCGCACGCCTGGGTTTCTGTTAGCTTGGCGCAGTTCCGCCGCCTGCAGCAAGGTCGCGGTACAATGATTGCTTACCTGTCCGACTCCGTTTCATGGGAGCTCACGTATGATGAATGTGAAGGACATATCCTTCGACGAACTTACCGCTCACGCCGCCAGGCTTGGGCTTGCCTTGCCTATCGAGCAGACCGAAGTGTGGGCCCGCTATCAGGAAACGATTCCCGGTCGCACGCCTTGGGGCGTAATCGCCGTGTGCGTGGGGGACACCCCCATCGCCTTCGCGTCCCTGTTCAAGTACGCCATGCGCGGCTACACGTTCCTGCGTTCGCACCATGGCCTGCTGTGGGCCTACGAGCCCTCCGAACAGGAGGAGCGTGACGCGCTTGAGGCCGTGGCGAAACACGTGCATGCCCGGGAGCGCGGCTTGGCGTTCATTCGTTTCGGGGTGCTGCATGACCTGGACATATGCCGTCCAGTGCTTTCATCCATCCCATACGACACCACCGTGGTAATGGACATTTCCGGCGACCAGGACGAAATTATCGGCCGCATGAAGAAACGCGGCCGCCGCGACGTGCGCAAAGCGCTGCGTGAAAGCCCCATCGTCTGCACCGACGAAACCGAAGCGGGCATGCAGGACTTTTCCGAGTACTACGACGTCATGCGCGAAACCGCCGAGCGCGACGGGTTCTCGCCGTCACCCATGAGCGACTACCAGGACATGCTGCGCATTCTGGGGCCCGACCACGTCCGCCTGTTTGTTGGCCGCATCGAAGGCAAGGTTGTGAATTGGGAAATCGACACCATGAACGACGGCCATGCGGTGCGCTACTACGCCGCCAGCCGCAGCGAGTTCGCGCGTCTGCTGGTGGCCGACCGCCTGCTGCTGCACGCCTGCGTGGAGCTGTCCCGCCTGGGATGCACCACTTTGGACCACATGGGCATGGGCAGCGACGCCTTCCCAGGTCTGAACAGCCTCAATACCTTCAAGACGAAATTCAGCGAGAACGTGGCGCACGTGGCGCCCGACCGCGACCTTCCGCTTCGAAAGGGGTTCTATACCATGCTGAGCACTGCCAAATCCACCGTCGCGAGCCATCGCGAGAAGGCTGCCGCCGAAGCGGCCGCGCCCGCCGCGAAGGGTCCCCGCGAAGATTTGATCTCCGTCATCATCGGCGGCGACATCGGAGCCTACGCCCTGGGCCGCGAGATGCATGAGGCCTTCGGCATCAAGAGCATCTGCCTGGCATCCGCTCCCATCGGAGCCATCAGCCATTCGAAGATCTTCGACGTAAAGTTCATCGAGCGCATCAGCCCCGAAAACATCATTGCGGCGGCCACCGAGATCGCCGAGGCCAATCCGGACAAGAGCATCTTCCTGTACGGCAACACCGATTCCACCATTGTGGCCATCAACGGCGCCCAGGACCGTCTGCCCGCCAACGTGTACAGCCCCGTGCCGCCTAACGACGTGGTTGAGCAGGTGTCCGACAAGGTCACCTTCCATACGCTGTGCCAGAACGTGGGTATCGACGTGCCCAAGACCGAAGTGGTCAAACTGGCCGGCACCGACGCCATTCCCGCATCCGAAATCCCCTTCCCGTCGGTGGCCAAGCCGGCCGCCTCGGCGAAGTACGACCACCTGTACGCCAAGGGCTTCAAGAAGGTCTATTACGTACATGAGCAGGCAGAACTCGACCAGCTGTGGAAGGATCTGCGTGAGGTCGGCTTCGAAGGCGACTTTTTGGTGCAGGAGCTCATCGGCGGCGACGACACCTGGATGGACTCGCTGTCGCTTTACGTTGCCGAAGACGGAACACCCATCATGTTCGGCTCCTCCCAGGTGCTTCTGGAAGATCACGCGCCCACCATGCTGGGCAATCCCGTGGCCATGATCACACGCCCCATGCCCGAGCATTGGGAAAAGGCGGCGCGCCTGCTTACCAGCATAGGCTACAAGGGCTTCTGCAATATCGACATCAAGCGCGACCCAGCCACCGGGCGCGTGCTGTTCCTGGATCTGAACCCCCGCATCGGACGCAATTCCTATTACAACTGCGCTGCGGGCGTCAACCCCATGGAGGTGGCGGTGCTCGACCTGATCGACCATGCGGCCGCCAAGCGGTACGAGGTCAAGGAGCGCATCCTGTATACCCTGGTGCCCCTGTCGCTATTGGACGACCGCTACCTGTCGCCTGAACTGGTGGCCGAGGTCAACCAGCTTAAGGCCGAGGGCAAGGTCTTCGACCCGCAGCGCTACGACAAGGACGCCGGTATCCGCCGCATGATTGACGTCGAGCTTACGGAACGCAACCAGATCCGCAAGTTCGGCCAGTTCTACCCGAAGGCAACCGAGACCTCGTTCTAGTCGCAACCGAAAGGATGCCGCATGCCCCAGCTCGACCTGACCAATGCCGCTCTTCCCGAAGGTGCCACCCTCGAAGAGGTGCAGGCTGTGTTCGTTCGCGACCGCTTCGCGCAGACCGCCTGCAACGAACCGGAGATCCTTATCGCCGAGAAGGGCCACGCCAAGGTGCGCATGGACGTAACAGAGGACCACGTCAACGTGAAGCGGACCGTCATGGGCGGCGCCATGTTCACGCTGGCGGACTACGCCTTCGCCATCGCATCCTGCATCGGCCAGGCGCCCACGGTGTCAGTAACCTCCACTATCGAGTTTCTGAACGCCGGCACCGGCAACGAGATGTATGCGGAATGCACGATGGACAAGATGGGCCGCAGCATGTGCTACGCCGATGTCAAAGTGACCGACGAGAACGACCGCGTGCTGGCCATCGTGAAGATGACCGGGTACCGCCTAGGCTAACGGCTCCTATTCCGCAACCCGAACACCGATCAGCAGCCCCGCAGCCGCGGGGTTGCTGCTTTTTGGGACAAAGGGGACAGTCCCCATTGTCCCACTAGACACATCGAGGGATAGGGGGCGGTTCCCCTCCCTTTGCCCCAATTGCATAAAGAACGATACCGATGTGTCAAAAGGAAACGTACCTATTGACACATTGCCGACACGGTGGGGCATGTCTGTTGTGTGGTGTTTTGCCCGGTTGGGCGCACGCTACGAATGGCGGGGTTGGTGAGCGATTCGTATCCCTTTGGTAATTACTCTTGTTTGCGGGCTACGCATGCAGGCTGGTCCGCAGGGCATGGCGAGCGCCTAAAACAGACGCGAAGCCAGGGGTAAAAAAGACCACAACGGAGGAATACATGAACACAAGGAAACGGGGACCGCGCCTTGTCGCGTCGCTGCTCAGCGTTCTGCTTGCGGTAAACTGCCTGAGCGTTGCAAGCTTGGCATTCGCATCCGAACCGCTTGATTCGGAAGAGCCTGCGGCTGTCGTACAGCCTGTCGATGGGGATACTGCTGTTTCGACGCTGGAAACGGCCGAAAGTGACGAGGCCGAGCAGTCTGCAGCCCAGGACCAGCCGGTTGGAGCCGAGGTCGAGGCTGACACCGACGCCGCAGCCGCAGCCGCTGCGGAAGGCGATTCCCGAAGCCAAGAGGCCGCCGACGAGCAGCCCAAAGCGGAAGCGTCCGACGCCTCTGATGCAAACGACGAGGCCGTGACCGTGCAGGCGGAAGGAACCGACGATTCCGCCGTTGTGACGCTTGCGGTTCAGAACAACGTCATCACCAGTTTCGAAGCTTTGCTTCAGGACGGAAGCGGGCCTGTCGGCAACGTGAGCCAGTGGCAGGTCTTCCGCATGAAAGGCAACTTCGAGCTGCCTAACGGGCAGGTGCATGCAGGCGACACTACCACCATCACCCTTCCCGAAAAGCTGAAATTCAATCAGACCGCGGCATTCGACATCACCGACGAGAACGGCAATGTCATCGGCCAGGCCGTTATTGACGGAGCGAACAAAACCGTGACGATCACCTGGACCGATTTCGCCGAAACGCATTCCGATGTGTCGGGCGACTTTTATTTCTACGTCCAAATTGACCGCAATATGGTGGATGAGGCGGAGGACATCCCGCTGAATTTCGACGTGAGCGGCAACGTGGTGTACGGCGGCGACATCCACTTCATCGGCATTCCCGATCCTGCTCCGTATTACATGAGCAAGAACGGATATCAGGTCCAGGGCAAGCCCAGGTACATCCATTTCCAGATTCCGATCAACACTATCGGTGCAGATATCCAGAACGCGAAGCTGACCGACGGGGTAGTGAACCCCGGCCTGACCATCGACGCGAGTTCCTTCAGGATTCTGGAAGGCACGTGGGTCAAGATCAAGGGCGACTGGGAACTGCAGAACAGGACCGATGTCACGTCCAACTACACGGTTCAGTTCTCCGACGATATGAGGTCATTCACCCTCGACATGGGTACCATTTCCGCCAGCCAGGGCTTCTACGTCATCTACGATACGGTGGCATCCTACGACCTGGTAGACGGCGAGGTCATCCGCAACGACGCGACCTTCACCGGCAACGGCTCGGAGCTGCGTCACATATCTGCAACGGCCACGTACTTTGAAGCCGGCGGATCGGCTGTCGGATACGTGTACGCCATCAACGTGCGCAAGGTGGACGAAGACGGAGCCGCGCTTGCGGGAGCCCAGTTCAACGTGGTGCGCGTAGCCAACGGAGCCGTCGTGGGCACCATCACCACCGACGCGAGCGGCAACGGCTCGCTTTCCGGCCTGCTGAAGGACGACTACCAGCTGGTCGAAACCGTGGCGCCTGTGGGATACACCCTGCTGAGCGAGCCGGTCGACGTGTCGGCAGGTTCGTTCGACAGCAACAAGACGGCCAACGTGGTTGTCGAGAACAGCCTGGAGAGGACGTCCATCCCCGTTTCGAAGGTGTGGGTCGGACCCGCAGCGGGTTCCGTCACCATGAGGCTGATGGCCGACGGTGTCGAAACGGACTCTCTGGTCCTTTCCGAGCGGAACAACTGGCAGGGGTCCTTCGACGACCTGCCGGTGTACGACCCGGTGGACGGGCATGAGATCACCTATCTGGTGACCGAAGACGACGTGGACGGCTATTCGCAGGAATTCACGGTGGCCGAAGATGGCTCGTACGTGTTCACCAACACGAATAACGAAATCGTAATTGTGAACGGCACGAAGACCTGGGACGACGCCGACGACCAGGACGGCATGCGCCCCGAAAGCATCACGGTCCGTCTTTTGGCCGACGGAGTTGAGATAATGCAGGATACCGTTGGCGCCGAGGACGACTGGTCCTGGGAGTTTGCGGCTCTGCCCAAATATGATCTGGTCGACAATCACGAGATTGCCTATACCGTGACCGAAGACGCAGTTGAGGGGTATTCCCCCGAATACAACGGGTTCAACGTTACGAACAAGCACACCCCGGACAAGACCAGCGTCACCGTTGTGAAGGCGTGGGACGATGCGGACAACAAGGACGGCATCAGGCCTGACCAAGTGACGGTGCGCCTGCTGGCCAACGGTGAGGACACGGGCAAGAGCGTCGTGCTGAACGCCGAGAACAACTGGGAGGCCAGCTTCGGCGACCTGGACCTCAAGGCCGGCGGCACGGCCATCGTCTACACCGTGGCCGAGGATGAGGTCGACGGCTACACCGCTGTCATCACGGGCGATGCGCAGACCGGATTCGTTATCACGAACACCCATGAGCCGGTTGTTCCGCCTACGCCGCCGAGTGTGGAGAAGCCGACGGACACGCCGAAGGATACTCCGAAGGACATGCCGAAGAAATCGGTCGAGCAGCCGAAGACCAAGTCCAAGGCAAAACCGTCGATTCCCAAGACCGGCGATGATCTTGCACCCGGCATGCTCGCCCTTGGTGCATTGGCCGTGGCTGGAGCCGGTTGCCTTGTTTGGGCTCGCAGAACGAAGCGCAACCTGCAGGATAGGTAGGTGCTGCGAGGCGTAGATCGCTTTGCGCCCGGCGCTTGAAGCCGACCGAAGGCTGCATCCCCTGAACGAACGGGGGATGCAGCCGTTTTGCATGTTGCCGGCAACGCCAATGGGGCCAGTGCGTTGTCGGACCGTCATGGGCGGCGCCATGTTCACGCTGGCGGACTACGCCTTCGCCATCGCATCCTGCATCGGCCAGGCGCCCACGGTGTCAGTAGCCTCCACTATCGAGTTTCTGAACGCCGGCACCGGCAACGAGATGTATGCGGAATGCACGATGGACAAGATGGGCCGCAGCATGTGCTACGCCGATGTCAAAGTGACCGACGAGAACGACCGCGTGCTGGCCATCGTGAAGATGACCGGGTACCGCTTGAAATAGCGGCTCCTATTCCGCAACCCGAACACCGATCAGCAGCCCCGCAGCCGCGGGGTTGCTGCTGTTTGGGGGCATTTCAGGTGCGCCATGCGTCTCGTTCTGCCGACATGGGCACGTCCGGGCATGCGAGCCGTGCCAGCTTGCGATACACTGATGGATGTGCAAGGGGATATATATTTCGATACTGCCACGTGAGAAAGGGCATGCCCATGAAAGCCGTGCATATCATCATGAAAGTTGTCGGGGCGTTGGTTGCCGTCATCTGCCTGCTGGGTTTCTTCGGCGGTGTGGGAACCATGGTGCAGGGCGATACGGATTTCGATGTTGTGATGCTTACGGCGATGCTTTTCGTCGGCGTGGTCTGCGGTGTCGTGCTGTTCCTGCACGAGCGCATAGGGAACGCGGTCGCTTCGAAAGGGGCATCGAACGCGACGCCGAATGCGGCTCGGGCGCAGAAGCAATCCAAATACCCCAGCGGCATGCTGTTCTTCTCCCTGTACGGCCTGGTTCTCGGTGTGGTGTTGTTCTCGACGCTGGCCATACTTGCCGTCGTGAACCCCGACGCCATCGCGGCACCGATTGCGGTGCTGGTCATGATGGCCATAGCGGTGCTCCTCGTAATCCTGGGCATCCGAGGCGTCCTGAGCTACAGGAACCAGAAGCGGATGAACCCCTCCATGAAGCTGCATCCGTTGGCGATTTTCTTTATCGCGTTGCTCGGCATCGGCACGGTGGTTTCCATTCCCTCTGCACTGTTCGGCACCTTTGAGGAAGCGAATCTGGGCCGGGCGCTGGGCCCTTACGTACAGGAGTCATTCTCCGACGAGGGCATCCCTATGCCGGATGACCCGCATTTCGTGTTCTACGATGCGGACACGCATTCCTTCAGTGTGCCGAACCGAAACGCATTTCCACAAGGAACCGACGACCCGGACGAGGTCAACGTAGTGGTCGTCTACGATGTGGGATTGACCACCATCGGCGAGTGGGTGACGGCGGATACCGGCGAGTACGTGAAGGATGCGGAGGCCCAATATGCCACCATCCAAATCGTTCGGTTGGAAGACTGGGCGCTCATCAGCGAAACCACCGTGTATGAGGACAAGGACTTCGACGAAGGCCAGGGAACCTATTCCCTCGAAGGTATGCACGAAGCGGTGCGGTACATCAACTCGGCCATGGAGTAGCACGGCGCCTTCCGCGAGGTGTCCGGCGTGCATGCGGGAACGGGCCGTTCCGATGTGGCATAATGCACGATGCGACAGCATATTCGAAACGATGCGGAAGGACGCGCCATGGACGCTTTGCAGACTACTCAGGAATTGATTCGGTTCATCGAGGAGTCACCGACGGCGTTTCATGCGGTTGCTGCTATCCGGCAGCGCCTTGACCAGGCGGGGTTCGTCTATCTGTCCGAATGCGACCCGTGGGGTGTCGTGCCGGGCGGCCGGTACTACACGGTGCGCAACGGCTCCAGCCTTGTCGCGTTCGCGGTAGGCGAAAGCGTCCGGCCCGACGATTTCCACTTCCAGATGACCGCGGCCCATACCGACAACTGCACCTACAAGGTGAAAGCGGTGCCTGAGCTGGAAGGCCCCGAAGAATATCTGCGCTTGAACGTCGAGGCCTACGGCGGGATCATCGACGGCTCTTGGCTGGACCGGCCGCTGGGGCTGGCGGGACGCGTCATGGTGCGCGAGGACGGTCGCGTGGTCAGCCGTCTGTTGGACATCCGCAAGGACGTGGCCATCATCCCGAGTGTGGCCATCCACATGAACCGCGACGTCAACAAGGGTGTGGCCTTCAACCGCCAGGTGGATCTGTGCCCGCTGTTTTCCGCAGGTTTGTTGAAAAAGGGCGCGTTCCTGCAGATGGTAGCCGGCGAGCTGGGTGTCGCGCCAGACGATGTGCTGGGTTTCGACCTGTTCCTGGTGAACCATCAGCCGGCCAGCGTGTGGGGCTGGGCGGGCGAGTTCGTCTCGGCGCCGAAGCTGGACGACTTGCAGTGTGCCTATGCCTCGCTTGTGGCTTTCACGGAGACGGATGCGCCTGCCACCTCGATAAACGTGTATGCCGCCTTCGACAACGAAGAGGTCGGCTCCAATACCAAACAGGGGGCCATGTCCACGTTTTTGGTCGACGTTCTGACCCGCGTCAACGCCGCGCTGGGCGGAGCAGATGAGCAATACCGCCGCGCTGTCGCGAAATCGTTCCTCGTGAGCTGCGACAACGCCCATGCGGTGCACCCGAACCACCCCGAGAAGACCGACGCCGAGAACAAAGCGCTGCTCAACAGCGGTATCGTCATCAAGGAGGCGGCCAACCAGAAGTACACCACCGATGCGTTCGGGCGGGCGGTGTTTATGGACATCGTCTCCAGGGCGGGCGTGCCGGTGCAGGTGTTTGCCAACCGCAGCGATTCCGTAGGTGGGTCAACTTTGGGAAATCTGTCGAATATCCAGGTCAGCGTGCATGCGCTGGACATCGGTATCCCTCAGCTGGCCATGCATTCGTCCTACGAGACGGCAGGCGTGGCAGATACCCGTTATGCCGTCGAGGCGCTGGCGGCTTTCTTCGGCGCGGACATCCAGATCGAGTCTGCAGATTTCGCTGTCATCGGCTAGCTGCCGGACATAGGATGCCTTGCGGTCCTGGACACGGTCGCCGTGTCCAGGACCTTTTTGCTGGATGGGCTGTTGCATCTGTAGTCGATTTGGTTTTGGGATTGGCGTGAGGGGTTGTTGGCAAGCGGCATCATACACAAAGAGGGCGTCGGCATATGCCGACGCCCTCTTGGGATTGCGCATGTGTGCGGACGGGCTACATCAGGTCGACCGCACGGGTGTAGCGCAGGCTCTCGGTTTCGATGAAGACGCGGGTCACGTCGGGGAAGCGTTCCACGATACGGCCCTCGATCTCGTCGACGGCATCTACGATGTCGTCGCGGCCGGCGGTTTCGACGAAGGTGGCGTCGATGGTCAGCAGCACGTCATGGGGACCCATGTACAGCGACAGCACGCGGCCGCACTCGATGACCTGGTCGTTGGCCTCGACGATGGCCTCGATTTCGCGGACCTCGGAGCTCTTCATGCCCTCGCCGATGAGCAGGCCCTTCGTCTCGCGTAGCAACACGATGGCGACGGTGCAGAGCAGAAGGCCGATGAGGATGGATGCGGCGCTGTCCAGATACGGGTTGTCCAGCAGGTGGCTGAAGAAGACGCCCGCCAATGCGATGACCAGGCCCAGGAGGGCGGCGGAGTCTTCGAACACCACGGTGAACAGGCTCGGGTCCTTCGCCTCACGGATGAACTGCATGGGCTTGATGTCGCCGCGGGCCTTGTTGAAGTTGCGCAGCGCCACGGAAAGCGATGCGCCTTCTAGAATGATGGAGGCGCCGATGACGATGTAGTTCATGGTGGGGTTGCCCAGCACGGTGTCGGGGCCGACTTCGCGCAGATGGGTGTAGCCCTCGTAAATGGAGAAGCCGCCGCCCAGGGCGAAGATCATGATGGCCACGACCAGCGTCCAGAAGTAGAGCTCGGTGCCGTAGCCGAAGGGGTGTTCCTGGTCGGCTGCGCGTTGTGCTTTCTTCAAGCCCAACAGGATGAGCATGCCGTTGCCGGAGTCGACGATGGAATGGATGCCCTCGGAAATCATGGCCGAAGACCCGGAGATGCCGGCGGCTATGAACTTCACGATGCCGATAAGGATGTTGGCGGCGATGGCGGCCAGGACGGACGACGTGCTTTCGACGTGCTCTTCGGCGTTCGGATTGCGGTGCGACTGCCCGTCGGGGGCCTCGTAGTCGGCGTCGGCGACGGCCTTGGCGGCGGCAGCTTTGGCCGCGGCTTTGGCGGCGGCGGTTGGCGTGGTCATGATGCTCCTAACATCGGGGTTTACATGCCATTATTGTAACGTTTGTTTCGTCTGCGCGCAGGGGCGGACGGACAGTTACGCGAAGTTGTTGATGCCCTCCATGATGCCTGGGATGTCGATGCCTTGCGGGCAATGCTCGGTGCAGGCGCCGCAGCCGATGCAATCCTCGGCGGTGTTGGGGCCCAAAGCGGCACGCACGTGGCGGGAGCGCTGCGCGGGCCGCATGGGAAGAGCCTCGTTGTACAGGTCCATCATCGCGGGGATGTCGATCTGAGCAGGGCAGTTGTCCGTGCAGTAGCGGCAGCCCGTGCAAGGTGCGAGCTTCGGGTTGTGCGAGGCGCGGAAGGCCTTCTCTAACAGCTCCAACTCGTCTTGGTCCAAAGGTCCAAGCTCGGAGAAGGTGTGCACGTTGTCTTGGATCTGCGACAGGGCGCCCATGCCGCTCAGGATCACTTTGACCTGAGGCTTCGACATAAGGAAGCGGAACGCCCAGGAGGGGATGCTGTTTTCGGGCTCGCGGGCGCGCAGCATGGCGTCGCCCGCCTCGCCCAATGTGACCAGCTTGCCGCCGCGCAGGGGCTCCATCACCATGATGGGCAGATTGAATTCGCAGGCGATGTCGTAGAGCTGGGCCGCCGTGCCGTCGAACCAGTCCTGGTAGTTGAGCTGCAGCAGCACGAAATCCCAGTCGTGGTGAGCGGCGAACTTGCGCAGGTTCTTCGGGCTCATGTGGGAGGAAAAGCCCAGGTGGCGGATGCGTCTGGCCTCCTTCTGCTTCATCAGGTACTCGATGGCCCCGGAATGGGTGTAAATGCCGCGGGTCAGGTCCATGACGCTGTGCACCAGGTAAAAGTCCAAGTAGTCGAGCTGCATCTTGCGCAGCTGCTTCTCGAACACCGATTTGGCGGTCACGCCGGTGGCAATCATGAACTTGGTGGCGATGTGGTAGCTGTCCCTCGGATATTTCCGCAGGCAGCGGGCCAGCACGGTTTCGGAATTGCCGCCGTGGTAGATGTAGGCGGTGTCGAAGTAGTTCACGCCGTGGGCCATGGCGTAGTCGATGATCTCCTGAGTGGCCTCCTCGTCGATTGAGCCGCCTTTCGTGGGCAGCCGCATGGCGCCCATGCCCAGTCTGGAAAGGCTTTCGCCCTGAATGTCGGTGTACTGCATCAAACCCCCTCAATATATAAATGATTCCGTAGGGTAGCGCATTGCGGCTGGCCAGGGGTTCGCGGCGGGCGTCTGTCACCAAACGGTATTGTCTGGCTGACCGCAGGCATGCGTCCTGTTTGCGCTCCCGGATTCCGGAGCGGATCGCGAACCGTCGGCCCCGGAAGCTTCGGCGGATATGAAATAAGTTAACTTTGACATACTTTAACCTTGTTCGGGTTCGGCCAATAAAGTAAACTAGGGCTAACTATTGTCAGATCACGCATCAACAACTGGTCACGAAGGATGCTGCGCCCGTGGTGTAGGATCCGAAGGCAACCATCGACGGCGTTGTGACCGCCGAATCCACACAGGTGGACTTCACGCTGGCCAACCTTCCCGAAAATGCGCTCGCGTTCGTGAAGTCGTTCGCGCCTGATGAGGAAGTCGCGTACGGCAACGGCGAGAACCTGGCCGTGTTCAGCCCGTACAACGGCTCCGCGCCGGCCGAAGGTGCGCGAGGGCGTTCCCGCATCCCAGTTGGGTGTTCGCAAGGCGTATGCGGCATCTGACAAGGGCTTCGGCTACGTTGAAGGTCAGCTATCCATTCCCGCAACGCTCAAGGATCTGAAGGCGCAGGCCGCCGGCGATACGCTTACCGTCACGTGGGCCGCTCCGCAGTCCGAATTCAACGTGCCTGATTCCGCTTCTTACACCGTTGAGCTGCTGAAAGACGGCGCTGTGGCGAAAACCGTCGTGGTGGACGCTGCCGAAGGCACAGCCAAGGCCGAGTTCTCCGGGCTCGCAAAGGGCGACTACACCGTGAAGGCGTTCGCAACGAACATCGTCGGACGCAGCGACAAGGTGTCCGTCCAGGCGCATGTGCCCGGTAAGGCGGCGACCCCCGAGAACGGTTGGGCAAAGCAGGACGGCGTATGGTACTACTTCAAGAACGGCGCCAAGGCCACAGGCTGGCAGAAGGTGGGCAACGACTGGTACTACTTCGCCGGCAGCGGCGCCATGAAGACCGGATGGCTGAAGGTCGGCGGCAGCTGGTATTACCTGAAGTCCTCGGGCAAGATGGCCACGGGCTCCCAGGTGATCAACGGCAGGGCGTACTACTTCGCCTCCAACGGCGTGTGGCGCGGATAGTTTTCTAACGTACGGACGGCGGGCTGCGTTTCCGCCGTCCGTTTCCCGTTTGGCCCCAAGCGGCAGGCGGGGGTCTCCTTCGAGGACTGCTACGCCATCTTGAAGGAGGGATTTGAAAACAAGCGGGGCTTGGCGTCGATGTTCTTGGGCACCGGCGAGGCCTATGTGAGCAAGAAGAAGCTTCCTGGCCGCCTGAAGTGGGCCGAAAAGACCCACCGTCGCGAATATCCCAACGACTGGGTGGTGGACATCCGCCAAGACGTGACCGACGCCGATTACGCCATGGACTATACGGAATGCGGCATTTGCAAGCTTTGCCGCGACGAAGGCGTTCCTGACCTGGCGAAATACCTCTGCAAACTGGATTACGTGTTGGCGGACCTCATGGGTCTTGCGCTGACGCGGACCACGACCATAGCCGAAGGCGGCACCTGCTGCGACTTCCGTTACAACCTCCGCTAAGCCGCGAGGCACTTTCGCCTGGCGCCTGTGCGCTACATCTCGAGTACTCATATATAATGAACGCCGCATGTGGTAACTTTTGTCGCAGGATTTCGGAACTGAAACCCAGACGCATAACGACGGGCATATCGCGCGGCTCGGCAAACCGGGCTGCGTACGATATTGCCTTGCACAACAAGGAAAGAAGCACTATGGACACGAAAGAAATCGCCCTGAAGCGGCATAAGGAGTGGCGCGGCAAGATCGAAGTCGCCAGCCGGGTTCGGGTAACCAACGCCGAGGAGCTCGCCGTCGCCTACACCCCAGGCGTGGCGGAGCCTTGTTTGGAAATCGCCAAGAACGTGGACCTGTCCTATGTGTACACGCGCCGTCACAACCTGGTGGCGGTTATTACCGACGGATCGGCCGTACTGGGTTTGGGCAACATCGGGCCCGAGGCGGGCATGCCTGTAATGGAAGGAAAATGCGCCCTGTTCAAGGAGTTTGCGGACGTGGACGCCTTCCCCTTGTGCATCCGTTCCAACGATGTGGACGAAATCGTGCAGACCGTGTCGCTTTTGGCGGGCAGCTTCGGCGGCATCAATCTGGAAGACATCGCAGCACCGCGCTGCTTCGAGATCGAGGCCAGGCTGAAGGAAATCTGCGACATCCCGGTGTTTCACGACGACCAGCACGGCACTGCCGTGTGCTCGGCGGCTGCGTTGCTGAACGCCTGCAAGTTTACCGGTCGCAAGCTCGAGGACTGCAGGGTGGTGTTCAGCGGAGCTGGCGCGGCGGGCATCGCCATTGCCAAACATTTCATGCGCCTGGGCGTGAAGGACATCGTCATGGTGGGCCGCCACGGGGCCATTTACCAGGGCAATCCCGCCAACACCGAGCCTCAAGAGGAAATAGCGAAGGTCACCAACCTGGATCGGCGGCACGGCTCGCTGGCCGACATGCTGACAGGCGCCGACGTGTTCGTGGGCGTAAGCGCGCCGAACTTGGTCACCGAGGAGATGGTGGCCTCCATGGCAAACGACCCCATCGTGTTCGCCATGGCCAACCCCGTGCCGGAGATCATGCCTGACCTGGCACTTGAGGCGGGTGCGGCCGTTGCGGCCACGGGACGTTCCGACTTCCCCAACCAGATCAACAACGTGCTGGCGTTCCCCGGTATCTTCCGCGGCGCGCTGGACGTGCACGCTTCGGACATCAACGAGGACATGATGGTTGCTGCGACGTATGCCATCGCGGGCCTTATTGCCGAGGCGGACGTTTCCTCAACGAACATCATCCCCGAGGCCTTCGACCCCCGCGTGGTGCCTGCCGTGGCTGCGGCCGTCGCCCAAGCCGCCCGCGATAGCGGAGTGGCCCGCATCTAAGTTCCAGCTGCTGTGCGCAGCGCGCATTCGGTTGCCGTGCACAGGGAAACAACCAGACTAGAAAAGCCGTCCATGTGGCGGCTTATTCTGGTCTGACGCTGCATTCGCTCCCGTCGACCTGGTCGACCATGCCGAGCACCTTGCATTGTTTTTTAAGTTGGCGCGATAGCTCGGACATGGGACAATGGCGACGAGGCCGTTGTTGCGGAGGAGTTGAAATGTACAAGCCAAAAGAGAGCGACTGGAAGTTATTGCGGAAGAACCTTCCTGACTGGCAGGAGGCATGCATGGATAAGCTCCTTAAGGAGTACGCCCAGATCATCGCGAAGGACAGTTTGCCGTCCGAGCGTTGGTGGGAGCTGGAAAAGCGGGTCCGGAAAGACAAAAGGAATAGCGGCGTGATCGTCGAAGGCCTGAGCCGCTCAAAGCTTCTTTCTATTCTGCAAAATCTATATGCGGATGGCGTCATCGGCGACGAGGACCTGAAAGAGTTCAGCGACGAGCTGCAAGAGACGATGAGGACTTGGGCAAACTTGGGCAGATAGCTCCGGCGCCGTTCATCTGGCATTCAACAAGCCTTGGCTCGGTCGAGGCTGTTAGATGTGGCAAGTGTCGTCGAAGTCGGTTGCGTCGACAATGTCAAGAGCAAGCTCGCGGAGGCGCGACGGTCGACCAGATTGCCCCCTTTCGTCAATGTTGTAAGAAATGGCCAGCTCGGCGTCGGGGACTACCGGGCACAGCATACGGGCCAGCGAGGGATGGAACGTCACGATGCCGTCGTCAAACGCCCATCGGTCGCATCGTATGCCTTCATATCCAAGCTTCGCCGCTGCGCGCTGCGCGTCCTCGCCGAACAGCTTGCAGGTCTTCAGGAAGAAGTCATGTTCGGATAGCTGGTGCATGGGCGTCGCTTCGGCCATGGGGCGGTTCGCAAGGTTCACCTGGCTGGAGAACTTGTTCTCCAGCGAGCAGTAGTGCACGCCCATGCGCAGGTTTGCGTCCGTTGCGAATTCCAGCAGATCAAGACAGGTATCTTCGCTGCCGGCAATGGGCAGTCCGCCAGCGTACTCCCAGTTGTAAGCAATGCGGTACGGCGGATTTTTCACCTGATAGCCGCGATGTGCGAACGCCTCCCAGTTGTGCATGGGAAAACACAGCTCCAGCAAGTTGATGCCATCGCAGCCCCGCCCGTCCAGCGCTTGAAGCAGCTGCTTCATATTCTCGACATCGCCGGGGAGCACCGGCATCTCAACCATAACGCGAGGAAGATAGCGCCTCGCCTCGGAAATGCGCTCGAGCACGGGGTCGCCCATGTAGCCCTCGGGGTCGTCCTGTTTCACGCTGAAGCGGATCTCCTGCAGCCCCGCCTGCGCCAGCGACGCCAGCACGCCTGCGTCCGCGAAGTCGCCGTTCGTATATAGCCTTGTGTACGCATCAGGAAACAACTGGTTTGCCAAACGGAAAAACTCGATGGTCTCTGAGCGATGCAGCAGGGGCTCTCCACCTGTCAGCGCGATGTCGCGCAGCTTCTCGCTGCGTTGGGCGCGTAGACGCAGCTGGGTGGCCAAATCGTTCGTTTCACGACATTGCTTCTGGTAGTTGCGCTGGTTTGGGTTGAAGCAGAAGAAACAGTTGCGGTTGCATGCCACATCGAACAGAAACGTGGTAGTGCCTTCGCCCTTTCGACAAGCCTGGCATGACGGGGAAAGCCAGCCGCAGCACAGGCTTCGACGGTTGTTGCGCACGGCGATGCCGCGTTCCGTCATTTGCGCCTCATCGTCGGTGAAGGCAAGAATCGGGCTGGGGCGTTCGGGCTCGATGTCGACGCCCATGTTGCGGATCTGCTGCACCAGGTCGTGTTCGATGTCTACGTAGGTTTGTGCGTATCGGGCCAGTTCGGGCGTTTGGATTTGTGCAATGGTTCTCGCACTTGCGCGATACGGCAAACGTTGTCGGCTATCGGTCTTCATACAATATCTCCCCTTGAAGACGATGGCGCATCGTTCGGTCTGTTTGCGTTAAATCCGACCAATGCGCTTTTGTCTGCTTGTTCCAGCGTACTTTCGTCTTGACATACAGATTATCTGCCTCGGATAATAAATTCAAATACATTTGTTCATAGGAGGTAATAACCTAATGTCTATGATTAGCAACAATGTGAAGGTGTTCGTGGCCGTGGCGGAAGCCAAAAGTGTCACTGTGGCGGCAAAGCGCCTCTATATCTCGCAGCCAGCAGTGAGCAAAGCGGTCAAAACTTTGGAAGACGATCTGGGCACCAAGCTGTTTCGCCGCAGCAAGCGTACTGGGCTTGCGCTTACGACTGCCGGCGAGGACATCTTGAAACTTGCATACGCGCTTATACGCACGGAAAACGATATGTATCAAACCGCGTTTCGCGAGAACAACGTCATCGGCGGTCGCGTGACCGTGGCATCGCTTCCCATTACCACCACCATGTGGCTCGCACCCGCTCTTCAGCGATTCAAAGCGCGGTATCCGCAGGTCGCAGTTGCTATTCGCGAGGATGGGGTGGAAGAGATCGAAACCATGGTAAAGGACCAGGTGGCCGATTTCGGTCTGGTGGATTACACCGATCAGGAGCTCGAACATCGCACATTGCTGCCTGAGCAGTTTTGCGGCGTTGTTTCGTCGAAATCGCAGGTGACGAGCGTGAGCCTGGTTGACGACCAAGATCGTCTGATCATGAACGACATGTCACGCGACTTCCTGATTCCGCTTCTGCCGCCTGACGCCGGGCATTTCGAGACAAGCCTCATTGTGCGCGAGCCCGAATCGGTCATACGCTTGGCCGAGCACGAGTGCGGCATAGGCATCGTGGCGCCGTTCGTTATCGCTGCGTCGGGGCGTGACGTGAGTGCTATACCTATCACTCCGGCTGTGTACATGGATTTCGGTATTGTGGCGAACTCGTTCGAGTCCTTGAGCCCGGCAGCTGCCGAGTTGGTGCGTTTTATCGAGGAGGTTGCGACCGAACAGCTTGAAAGCGGTCTCATCCAACGGCTTGGCTGACGTTTCGTTCGGCCGGGCTGGCGTCGCGAAAAGTCTGCACCGGGCATCGGCAAGCATGGACCCAACGCCCCATGTCATCGAGGTGGCGTGGGGCGATTTGTGCCCGTTGCGCCAACCGAAGCGAAGGTTTGGACACTCGATATGTTAGAGCCCGAAGCCAGGCTTTTGCCAGGAGCTTCGGGCTCTTTGGGGAGGGGATTTGTGCTAATCGCAGCTTACAGCAGGTAGAACACTGAGGGATTCGTGCCGGCCTCGGGCATCAGCTGCTCGTTTTCGCGTTCTGCGATAGCGCGGCTCACGGCGCTATCAGGATCGTCCAAATCGCCGAAGATGCGAGCGCGCGCCGGGCAGAGCACCATGCACGCGGGCTCTTCGTCACGTTCGAGGCGCTGGTGACAGAACGAGCATTTCTCGACGGTGTTCTCACGATGCGTCGGGGCGTCCGCGAAGCCGGTTGCGACGTCGATGTCCCATGCGGGAGGTTCGGCCAGGTAGGTGCGCACATTGTAGGGACATGCCTGGATACAGCTTTGGCAGCCGATGCACAGCTCGCCGTCGACGATGACGACGCCGTCCTCAAGCTTCTGGGTGGCGCCGACGGGGCACACGGCCTCGCACGCGGGGTTCTCGCAGTGTTGGCACGCTACCGGGCGAAACGCCATGGCGGGTTCGTCCGTCGTGCCGCCAGCGGCGTCGGTGTAGCTGCCCGCTTCGTTGTCGATGCGGTTATACCACACGTTTTTGGGCAGGTTGTTAGCCGATTTGCAGTACACGGCGCAGGTTTGGCAGCCCATGCAGCGGGCAAGGTCGATGACCATTCCGTAACGAGTCATGGTTTAAGCCTCCTGGTACTTCTCGATTTGGCACAGGCAGTCGTAGTAGTTCTCGCTGGCGTCCAGTTGGTGCGTGGCGCGCGAGGACAGGTTGGAATAGTGACCCTTGATAAAGTCGCCCTCCTGCCAGCCATGGGGCACGTTCACCGTGCCAGGGAACAGGCCGGCGTCGAAATGCGCGGTCAGCACCACTTCGCCGCGATCGTTGAACGCGCGGACCACGTCACCGTCGGCAATGCCGCGGGCTTCGGCGTCGTCGGGGTTCACGTAGATCACGGGCTCGGGGTACAGCTCCTTCAGCCACGGGGAGTTGCTGTACGTGGTGTGGATGCGCCAGCGGGAATGGCACGACAGGAAGATGAGCGGGTACCGTTCGGCCAGCTCGTTGGCGGGGAAGTCTGCCGATCCCACGTTCCAGGCCTCGGCCGGCGGCGCGAAGTAGGGAAGGTGCTCGTCGGGCATCTCCTCGCCCCAATCCAGACGCGGCGCCGGGTTCTCGACGTAGAAGTTGAAGCGACCCGTGTCGGTGGCGCACACGTCCGTTCCGTCGTAGTCGTCGTCCTTGGCCAAGCGGATCTGGCCTTCGGCAGCCAGGCGGTCGAAGGTGATGGCCTCGCCGTTCACGTCAACGGCCTCGGCACCGTCGATCATGTTCTTCAGGACCTCTTCCTGGGTCTCGTCGTAGAACTCGCCGAAGCCCATCTGCGTGCCGATAAGCTTGCAGATGTCGAAGTCGCTCAGGCTCTCGCCAATGGGGTCGATGGCCGCGGGCCCGTAGTGCACGTAGTGCTGGCGGTTGGGCTTGAACTCTTCGGGCTGCTCGAACCAGAAGGAGCAGGGCAGCACGATATCGGCGTAGCGGGCCGTTTC
The DNA here is from genome assembly GCF_000023885.1 of Slackia heliotrinireducens DSM 20476. Classification (NCBI taxonomy): domain Bacteria; kingdom Bacillati; phylum Actinomycetota; class Coriobacteriia; order Eggerthellales; family Eggerthellaceae; genus Slackia; species Slackia heliotrinireducens. The sequence continues at coordinate 596,717 of NC_013165.1, forward strand.
GCTCATGACGAAGTCGACGACGACCAGGTAGTCGAGCTTCTGCACGGCGCCCAAAATGGCCTGACGATCGGGGATGTTGGCCAAGGGGTTGGCGGAATGCACGATGGCGCCGCGGATGGTTGCGGGCTGTCCGCCGTAGGTGCCCTCGCTCATGATTTCGGGGAACTTCAGGACCGAATAGGCGGGGCCGCGACGGTTCTCGGTGGCGCCTTCGATGGTGACGGCGCCGGTCTCGTCGGTGACGACGTTGCTGGCCTCGGGGTATCCGTAGTAGTCCTTCGCCATGAAGCGCTCGTCGGAGCTGTAGAACGAAAGGCCGGTGCCGGGCTTGCCGATGTTGCCGGTCAGCGTTACGAGCGTTGCCATGGCCTGAATGGCAGTATGGCAGTTCAGTGAGTGCGACATACCCAGACCGGGCTTGATGAGCGTGGGCTGCTCGGCAATGATGTCGGCCAGCTGTTTGATCTCGTCTTCGGTCAGGCCGCACACGTCGGAGGTACGGTCCAGCGGCCACTCGGCGGCGCGGGCGGAATACAGGCTGAACGCGGTGGTGCACTCGATGCCTTCAACCGTGTAGGTGCCGGTCAGCGCCGGGTCGGAGGCGTCGCTGGCGGGCGCGGCGGCGTCGGCTGCGGCGTCCCAGACCACGTAGTCCCAGTCGTGGCGCGGGCTGCCGTCGGGCTCGGTGTTCGCGGCGGTCAGATTCACGTCGGCTGCGCGCAGGTAGGCACCGGTGTCGCTGCGGACCAAGAACGCCCCGTCGGAGTACGATTTCATGAACTCGGCGTCGTACTTCTCGTTTTCAATCAGGTAGTTCGCAATCCCTAAGCATAGCGCGGAGTCGGAATTGTAATGCGGGCGCAGATGGATGTCGCCCTGAGCTGCGGTGCGGGTGAAGCGCGGGTCCACGACGACGATCCGGGCGCCAGCCTCCTTGGCATCGCAGATGTAGCGCCAGGTGTGCTGGTAGCAGACCGAGGTGTCCTCGCCCCAAATGACGATGTTCTTGCAGCGGTGCAGGGCCGACGTGCTGTCGCCGTAATGCCACTTGCTGACGTTGAAGCCAACGGGGTACATGAAGCCCCAGTCGGCGCCGGTGGTCAGCTGCGAGCAGCCGGTGAAGAACGCCAGGCGGCTCCAGCAGGAACCGAATGCGCCGTTGAGCTGGCCGAACTGTCCGAAGTTGGTCCACTTCGCAAAGGCGGCGGGGCCATCCTCGTCAATAATCTGCTGCCACTTTTCGACAACTTCGGCAATGGCTTCGTCCCAGCTGACGCGCTCCCATTCGCCCGCCCCGCGCTCGCCGGTGCGGCGCATGGGATAAAGGATGCGCTCGGGGTCGTATTCGCGCTGCACGTTGGACAGGCCGCGCAGGCAGATGCGCGAACGCCCCTTGGTTTCTGCGTCAGCGTCAGCATAGATCTTCGGCTCGACGAACGTCACGTTGCCCTCGCGCACGGTGAGCTTGTAGGCGCAGCCGGAGTCGCCGCAGTTACAGCGGCAGAACGAGTCGTAAGTCTCGCCCTCGTCGACCGGCGCGGCAGCGGTTCCGGTACCAGGTTCTTCTGCATTGACACTCTCGTCATCTGCCTGGTCGGGTGCACAAGCGGCAACGCTCGCCAAACCAGCGAGTGCGACCGTCGCTGCAGAGCCCTTCATGAACGAGCGCCTGGAAACAGCGCGCTGAGGTATTGCAGTATGCGTCATGGTCTCCCTTTCTAGAATTACGCAAGCCCTGATCGGCGCCGATACATAATCTCTGTGCTTGCGTTCCCCCTGCAAAGGCCTGTTTAACCTTTGCGACGGGAAGAAGGTACCAAGTGAAGAACATCACATCAAATACATAAGCATCTATTAGTTCATAACCAGTAAGTTAATTTTTTTAGTGAATTGGGCAATGTGCCGAAAGTAATCCTCTGACGTCGTCTTTTCGCCGTCGGGAAACACAGGTTCAAGCTTCTTGTATATGCGCCTCGAGCAGATGGGGCTCGTGAGCCACCTCTGCTCCTGGATCCACAGACGCGTGAGCAGTTCGCATGTGTGAAATCGGGCAATTTGCAAGCCTGTCTGGACCGGTTCGTCTGCCTGCATCGCGTTCAAAGGGAAGAGGAGAAGTGCTGGTGACCGCGAACAGCACCGCGACCAACGTGATTGCGTCCATGGGGACGAGGGGAAGTGGCCCGTTGAGGAAAGGGTAGTTCGCCACTTGGCCTTATCGGGCGGCGCTTGCTTGCGCAAATGGTAATAATTCATCACCCGACTCGCAGTCCCTTATATTTGGGGCATAATGACGCCTCGAGGTTTGAACTACTACGCGCTTGATTGACCAGGCGATGTTTGCAACCATATCCGAGTGGTTCAAAATATATGCAGGCCATTGCCCTGAAACCTATGATGCTCAAGGAGTTTGAGAATGATCCGTATCCTGTTCGTGTGCCACGGCAACATCTGCCGGTCGACGATGGCCCAGTACGTTTTGCAGGATATGGTGGACAAACGCGGTCTGACCTCGCAGTTCGCCATCGATTCCGCAGCCTGCCGCAACGACGAGATAGGCTCGCCCGTGGACCCGCGCACCCGCCGCATGCTGGAATCGCAAGGCGTGCCCTGCGGCAACCATATCGCCCGCCGCCTGCGCCGCGACGAGGCCGCCGACTGGGACATGGTCGTCGGGATGGACGGCGAGAACATGCGCGACTTGAAGCGCCAGCTTCCTTCCGACGCTCAGGCGAAGTGCTTCAAGCTTATGGAATTCGCAGGTCAGAGCCGCGATGTGGCCGATCCTTGGTATACGCTGAACTTCGACGAAACCTACGACGACGTAGTCGCCGGCTGCCAGGGCCTGCTGTCCTACCTGGGGATCAAGTAGTGCGCCCGGAACGTGACAAGAAGGCGTGGCTCGAAGCCGCCCGCGGCAAGGCGGCCGGCTCCCGCGGTCCTGCGGCGGGCCGAAACGCCAAGGGCATCGGCCCCAACAAGGCATCGGGACATAAGGGCGGCATCTCGCGCCAAGGCTCGAAGCGCGGCTGATTCGCGTTTATCATTGCGACACAAATGGTCAGGCGATTGGTTTCCTTCGGCATGAGGCCTTCGTTGCGTGTCGCCCTATAGTATACCTATAAAGCATAGTAAGCTATCAAGTATAAGTATTTGTTTATACAAGCGCTTGGGATTACGATGATGTTGCGGCTCGAATCGAGCTGAAGCCGGTGAGATGCACCGGCGCGACTCGGGTCCTGGTAAGAACCCGATTCAGATTCACGCATGCATACGCAATCGAATGAAAGGCGCGACAATGGAAGCGAAAATGCTTGATGGCAAGGTAGCAATCATCTCGGGGGCCAGCTACGGCATGGGATTGACGATGGCGGAGCTGTTCGCCAAAGAGGGGGCGAAGGTCGTCATGACGGCTCGCGGCCCCGAAAAACTGGACGCGGCCGTGAATAGCCTGCGTGAACAGGGGCTTGAGGTTACCGGCGTTGTGGCCGACAACAAGAACCTCGATGATGTGAAGAAGGTCATCCAAACAGCCCTCGACGTGTACGGCGACTTGGGCATCGTCATCAACAACGCCGCCATCGGCGAGCAGAAGATGATTGACGAAACCGATGACGAGTGGCTGGAGCACGTGTATCAGACCAACGTGTTCGGTCCCTTCCGTTTCATCCGCGAAGCCTTGAAGGTATTCATGCCGAAAAACGAAGGCTGCATCATCAACATCTCGTCGGTCAACGGCGAGCGCCCGTTCTGCGGTGCGTCGTACACGTCTTCGAAGGGCGCCATCAACACCCTGACCAAAAACGTGGCGATGCGCCTGATCGACACGAATATCCGCATCAACGCGGTAGCTCCCGGTGCAACGGTCACGCCTGCGCACCTCGCGAACAAGGCGGGGGAGCAACCTGGCGGTGCGAAGATGCTCGAGTACAGCAAGCATTTCGTGTACTTCCCCGGTCCCGAATGCGACCCCATCGACCAGGCGAACGCATGCCTGTTCCTGGCGTCTGACATGGGCAAACATGTAAAAGGCCAGGTTATTCAGGTGTGCAACGGCGCTTTCCTGTAAGGTGTACGGGGCTTCGAAGCGCCTTTCCGTCAGGTGAATTCGTTGCTCCATTGGCGATATCCTGGGTCTGAGGGTAGAATGCATTGCATGATCGGCGAAAGCGGGCTCACGGACGCGATGCGTGAAAGCCGCAAGAAGGCGGACCGCACGGTCTTTTATGGTCCACGAGCGAAACGTATAAGATATCAAGGGGGAACTTTATGATCTACAGGGATTTTCAGGGGATGAAGCTGTCTGAGCTGGGCTTCGGCGCTATGCGTCTGCCGGTTATCGACGGCGACGACAGCAGGATCGACGAGGCTGCAACCCTGCGCATGGTCGATACGGCCATGGAAAACGGGATCAATTACTTCGACACCGCATGGGGTTATCACGGGGCGAACTCCGAGCCCGTCATGGGCAAGGCGCTGGCCCGCTATCCGCGCGACAGCTACTACGTGGCCACGAAATTCCCCGGATACGATTCCGCCAACTGGGGCAAGGTGGAGGAGATCTTCGAGCAGCAGTTGGAGAAGCTAGGCGTCGACTACTTCGATTTCTACCTGTTCCACAACGTATGCGAGATGAACATCGACGCATACCTTGACGATGAATAATACGGTATTTACAGCTACCTGATGGAGCAGAAGCGCAACGGACGTATTCGTCACCTGGGCTTTTCCTGCCACGGTAGCATGCCTGTGCTCAAGCGTTTTCTGGACGCCTACGGTAAGGACATGGAGTTCTGCCAGCTTCAGCTGAATTATCTGGATTGGACCTTCCAGGACGGTCGTGAGAAGGTGGCCCTTCTCGATGAGCTGCAGATTCCCGTGTGGGTGATGGAGCCTTTGCGCGGCGGGAAGCTGGCGGGTTTGGCTCCAAAGGCCGAGGCGCAGCTGAAGGAGCTTCGTCCGGACGAGGAAATTTACGCATGGGCGTTCCGATTCTTGCAGAGCATTCCTTCGGTTACGGTCGTCCTTTCGGGCATGTCCAACCAGGAGCAGCTGGAAAAGAACCTGGCCACGTTCGCGGAAGACAAGCCGCTGAGCCAGACGGAGATGTCCGCGCTGCTCGGCATTGCCGACGAGATGCTCCACGAAGGCACGGTGCCTTGCACGGCATGCCACTATTGCGTGAGCCACTGTCCGCAGGAACTGGACATTCCCACCCTGTTGAACCTGTACAACGAGCATGTGTACACGGGCGGCGGGTTTATCGCGCCTATGGCGCTCGGCGCGCTTCCGGCCGACAAGCGGCCTGAAGCCTGCATCCAGTGTCGGAGCTGCGAAGACGTTTGCCCGCAGCAGATCAAGATTTCGGAGGTTCTGGAAGACTTCGCCGCGCGGCTCGGATAGGATCGTCGGACGGAAGACGTCGGGCCGGAATCCGTCGGTTACAGCCATCGGAATCCTGAACAACGAAAAGCCCCCGGCCAGCCGGTCGGGGGCTTCGCTTTGCGGAGTTGTTCGAAGCGCTTATTGCTTCTCGAAGTGGATGACCACGCCGTCCTGGTCGATGGTCAATCCACCGTTGCCGTCGTCGGTGAACTCGATGCTCTCGTCGGTGTTGTCGGTCACGATGACGCCGGATTCGGTCTCTTCCCACTCGCCGGTGGCGTTTTCGCCATCGACCACGACGTCGACGGAGCCGTCGGCATTCAAGGTGAGCTCGAAGGTGCTCATGACTTCGGCCACATCGACGCTCATGCCCTCATACTCGGCGGTCGTTGCGGCCCAGTCGCCGACGTAGGGGCTGTCGGCGTACTTGTCGCCACCGCAGCCGACCAGGCAGAACGCCATGACGGACAGGCACACGGCCAAAGCGAGAATCAGCTTGTTCTTCATACATACCTCCTTGTGTATTTTCAAGACAACTTCATTGTAGCGTCAACACGAAGCCAATCCGGGGGACATGTGGCGCATTTTGGGGAGCGGACCGTCTGGTTCGCTTTTCATCCTCGCGAAACGCCGAAAAGAGCAGGTTTAATTAGGCATTTTGGCAACAGTGTCGTACGAAACGGCTCTCGGCAGCGTGGGACGGGCACCGAGGTATGCGGCCTGCAAGCGATTCGACTGCGAGACGGCGGCAGGCTGCTCAGCGTTCGCAAAGACGCCGGTACCAACTCGGAAACGACGTTTTGTCATGCCGACCAGGTCGTCGGCGGGGCTTCTGCAATCCGATCGGCGCTTGGGAGGCTGCCGGGGGAATGCGTTTCCGTCCGATCGGCGCCATGGAGGACATAGGCAATGCTCCTCATCCCGAAAATCGCCTTTTGTGCCAAGAATTTCCCGTCATGTACGACTTGGGAGAGGCCATGTGGCGTGGGTTCTCTGGCTGCCAAAGTAGTCGTATGCAAAATACCAGTTCAGGGGCTCGATGCAGTTTAGGCGCGAAACGGAGCGTTCGCGAAGTCGTGCATAACTCGATTTTCTTGGCGCAAAAGGCCCTTTTCGGGAAAAGTTGCAGGCATGCCGGGCCCACGGCGCCGTTACGAAGGAGGCGCGTCCGTAAAGGTTCGGGAACGTGCTGCGCGCGAACGAAAAAGGCCCCGCCGTAACGGGACCTTGGAGGATGTGCCGAGAGGGCTCGGGCGGGTGCCGAAGGGGCTACTCGTCGAGGCCGGCCACACTGTTGACGATGGCGCTCACGATGCTGATGACGATGGCTGCAAAGAACGCCGAGCCGAACGAGTTGATGTAGATTCCGATGCCGAACATGCCGTTGGACAGCCAGCCTGCAAGCATGAGCACCAGCGCATTGATCACGATAGAGAAAATTCCCAAGGTGAGCAGCGTCAACGGGGTGCCCAGAAACTGCATGATGGGTTTGATGGAAACGTTCAAAAGTGACAGCACGAACGCCAGAACGCCTACGGCGACCAGCGTGTCGGTGGTGGCCGCAACGGAGATGCCGGGCACGATCCAAATGGCGGCGGCAACCGCGATTGCGGTAACAAGCCAACGTACGATGAAGCTCATGGCGACTCCTATCAGGAGGTGCGCGCGAGCAGGAAACAATCGCGACGCACAGTGAATCACAGGTTTCCTGCATGCATAGCATCTCATATTCCGATGATTTCGCGGGGCGGTTTTGCCGAGCCGTTACCGATGCCGCCATCTCGTTACAATGCTGAACCATGAAGAAGAAGCCGACATACTCCTGTCCCATCGACAACCGCTGCGGCGGGTGCTCTTGGCTGCGCGTGCCCTACGGCCAGCAGCTGGCCCGCAAGCAGCAACATGTCGACGAGCTGTTCGCCGACCTGATTGATGACGGGACCCAATGCCTGCCCATCTTGGGGATGAAGGTGCCGCTGCACTACCGCAACAAGGTGGTGTCGCCCTTCGTGGGCATCTACGACAAGCGCACCAGACGCCGCCGCATCCTGTGCGGCATGTACGAGCGCGGCACCCACTGGGTTATCGACTCCAGCGAGTGCCTGATTGAAAACGCCCAGGCCAAAGCTATCATCCTGACGATTCGCGACCTCATGCCGAAGTTCCGCATCGAGCCGTACGACGAGGACCGCGACGAAGGCTTCCTGCGTCACGCCCAGGTGCGCGTGGGGCACAATTCCGGCGAGGTCATGGTCACGTTGGTGACCCGCACCGAGCAGTTCCCGACCGCGAAGAAGTTCGTGCGCGCCCTGGTGTCGCGCCATCCCGAGATTACCACCGTGGTGCAGAACGTGAATTCGCGAAAGACCAACGTCATCATGGGAGACAAGGAACGCAAGCTGTACGGGCCGGGGTTCATCCTAGACACGCTGTGCGGGCTGTCGTTCCGCATTTCATCTACGTCTTTTTACCAGGTCAACTCTACACAGACCGAGGTGTTGTACAGCACGGCCATCCGTATGGCGAAGCTGACCGGCACCGAAACCGTCATGGACGCGTACTGCGGCACGGGCACAATCGGCCTGGTGGCGGTCCGCGGCATCAATGGCGAGCCGGGCGCGGCGAAGCTCATCGGGGTGGAGGAGCGGGCCGACGCCGTGGCTGACGCTCGCAACAACGCGCGCCACAACGGCATCGACAACGCCGAATTCGTGGCGGCAGATGCGGGCGCCTACATGCGCGAGCAGGCCGAACAGGGACGCAGCGTCGACGTGCTGTTCATGGATCCGCCTCGTGCGGGTTCCACGCCCGACTTCCTGAAGGCCGCCTGCAGCATCTCGCCGAAACGCATCGTATATATCAGCTGCAACCCCACGACGCAGGCCCGCGACGCGAAATACCTGATCGAGCATGGGTATCGCATCGACGTGCTGCAGCCTGTCGACATGTTCCCCCATACCGACCATGTGGAGTGCGTCATCTCGATGTCACGAAGTGCGCTGTAGTCGCGGCAATTTCGGAAGTTCTACCGCCATTCGATAGCCGGCCGGTTGTGGAGCCGCCGGCCGAGCCCTACAATTCCAGATGTGAGGAGCGTGGTGGCAATGAACGATTATGCATTCGGGAACTACATCTTCCATCTGCGGAAACAGGCGGGACTGACACAGGCGGAACTCGCCAAGCTGGTCGGGGTGACCAACAAGGCGGTATCCAAATGGGAGGTCGGCAAATCGAAGCCGAGCGTCGAATCGGTTCGGAAGCTGTCGGGGCTGTTCCACGTCAGCGTGGACGAGCTGCTGAGGCAGAGGGACGCCGGGCGCAGGGCGGAAATAACCAAGGTCGTCATCACGGGAGGTCCCTGCGCGGGCAAGTCCACGGCTATGAGCTGGGTGCAGAACGCGTTTACCCAGATGGGGTACGTTGTGTTGTTTGTTCCGGAAACCGCTACCGAGCTGATTACGGGCGGCGTGGCTCCCTGGACCTGCGACTCGAACAGCAGCTATCAGAAGTGCCAGCTCCGTTTGCAGTTCGAGAAGGAGAAGGTTTTCGAGCAGGCGGCGGAAACGATGGATGCGGACAAGGTGCTGATTGTGTGCGACCGCGGCACCATGGACAACAAGGCCTACATGGATGATTTGGAGTTCGCCCAGGCCCTCGAGCACTTCGGCACGAACGAAGTTCAGCTGCGCGACAGCTATGACGCTGTGTTTCACCTGGTGACGGCAGCAAAAGGTGCAGAGGAGTTCTATACGAAGTCGAATAACGCCGCCCGTACCGAAACGGTGGAAGAGGCGGCGGACCGTGATGACAAGCTGATCGCGGCCTGGACCGGCCATCCGCACCTGAGGGTCATCGACAACTCCACGGATTTCGAAGACAAGATGCGGCGGCTGGTCGCGGAAATCTCGTCGTTTCTCGGTGAGCCGGAGCCTTACGAGATCGAACGCAAGTTCCTGATCGAATACCCCGACGTCAAGTGGCTGGAATCGCTGCCGAATTGCCAGCGCGTGGAAATCATCCAAACGTACCTGCGGTCGGACAGCGACAAGGAGGTCCGCGTCCGCCAGCGGGGATTCGAGGGGCATTACATATATACCCAGACCACGAAGCGGACCATCAGCGACGTGAAGCGCGTGGAGGTGGAGCGCAGGCTTTCGGAGGGGGAGTACATTCGCCTGCTGATGAGCGCGGACACGAGCCGGCGCCAGATTCGCAAGGACCGGTATTGCCTGACGTACGAGAACCAGTATTTCGAGATCGACATTTTCCCGTTTTGGCACGACAAGGCGATTGCCGAGATCGAGCTCAGCGACGAGAACGCGGACATCGCATTCCCAAAGCAGATCAAGGTGATCAGGGAGGTTACCGACGACGAGTCGTTCAAGAACGCTTCGCTGGCGAAAATAGCCGACTAGGGTTCGGAGGTGCGGTTCGGTAAGGCAAGCGGCGGGAGACCGGGGGCGAATGTGGAGCAGAGAAAAGAATACAACGACCTGTGGATGATTCTGCAGCATATGGATAAGGCCGAGGTCGATCTGCTGCCGGACAGGTATCTCGCGTTTGTCGAAAAAGCCATGGTGCCCGGCTGGAAATCGGACATCGATCCGGACATCCCTATCGACCACCAGCCGATCTCGTCTAAGACCAGGGACGTTTTGGCATGTCTGAACTTGACGTACTGGGCGAAAAGTCCCCAAGAACGTCGCGAGTTCGCCGAAAGGCTCAACGCGAATGAACGGGCGTATGCCGGCAAGGAGCCCGGTCCGATGACCGAAGAGGAATACCAGGACCTGTTGGAGGTTTTCGACGACTGGAACGACATGTTCGGCCCGATTCCCTTCTGGTCTGAGAGCCGAGGTCGGTAGCCGGCGTTTCGTCGGTGTGGCGTTCGCGGGCGGGCGTCGTTCGAGAAGTCGGCGATTTGTCGGTTCGGACGCGTCGAATCTTAGTTCAGGTGCTCCAAGGATTGAAATTTCGTTGCAGGATGGGATTGCCGGTGCTTGATAAGGCCATGCGGCATGGTGATATGCAACGCAGCTCGGGTTCATGCAGCCCGCGCGCGGTTCCGTACGACGCGAAATATCCGGCGAGCATCTTGCCGAAGCCGGGTTGTTTAGTCATGGGGCGCATTCGCTTGAGCTGGGTGTTCGGTCTGCGTTCGGCGCAAACAGCAGCTCATCTTCCGGGGTGCATCCGTAAGCGGTATTGTTTTGACAGGCTCGGTCTCGTAGAATTGACCGAATACGCCAGTCCGACGTTGGCGAATCGGAAGGGGATAGAAGCGCAATGGACGAATATACCGAATGCGACCAATGTAACAGACGGTGTCCTGTGGACGCGCTGCGGTGCGGACGCGGCCGTGCGCGCTATACAGAACTAACGGGGAAGGAATACACCCCGACCAAACCCATCGAAGAGGACGACGGCGAGGCGTACCGTCGCATGATTCGTGAGCGGCGTGCCCGCAGGATGAAGAAAGCCCAGGTCGGACAGCAGGCAGACAATGCCGATTTGGTTGTGCGGGACGTGGCCGAGGCCGCATCTTCCCAAGGCGATTCGGCGTAGGAGAGCAAACGCGGGAAGGCGAGCGGCATGCGGGATGCAGCGAACAGGATCGTGTCTGAGTGGCGGAGCAGCTATCTGTTCCAAACGCTGCTGTCCTCGTCGTTCTCCACGGCAGCTACCGCGGGGTTCGCCCTGTTCAACGGCGCCCTGGGTGTCATGCACCAATCAGCCTGGTGCTATGCCATCGCACTGTATTACTTCATCCTGACCGTCATCAGGCTGGGCATCCTGCGCTGCGAGGTCAAAGGCCGCAGTGAGACCGCCCGCCATTTCGAAACCAGGCAGAGGCGCACCTTCTTCCGTACGCACATTGCATTGCTCCTGATGAACGTCTCGATGTTCGGGCCGGTCATCCTTATGGTGAAGGGTGACCACACCTTCACCTTCGGCCTGATACCGGCCATCGCCATGGCTACGTACACGACTTACAGGGTCAGCAAAAGCATCTTCCACCTGCGCAAAGCGAAGCGGTCGGACAACATTATGGTTGCCGTGCTGCGGACCATCGACTTTCTCGACTCGATGGTCGCCGTGTTGGCGCTGCAGAACGCGATGATTTACGCAACGGAAGGCATGAACGCTGAGATGCAGACGCTCTCGGGCGGGACGAGCACGGGCATCCTGCTGGTCATGTTCGCGATGACGGTGCTGTCGTTTCTGAAATACCGTAAGCTCTGGGCGACTCGATAACGGCGCGCCGCGTGCGGTCGCGGACCGTTTTTTGCAGGTCTGAGGTCTGCGTGGTATGGTTCGTCCGAGCACGAATCTGACGAAAGGAGTCTGGGCGTGGGTACACGTCAATACGGAAACCAAGATGAGCGGGAGAAGTCGCGGCCGTTGTCGCAGGCGGAACAGAAGAGGCTCCAGAAGTTCGAGGCACTGTCCGATCAGATGGTGGGCCAGGGGTTTCGTCGCGTGAATCTGACTATCAGCATCGTGAAGGCGAACATGTTCGCCATCGTGTTCCTTATTCCGGTGGCGATTGTCGGCATGGTGCTGTTCTTCCTGGTCAACAAGGAATCCGCCAATTTCGACGGCATCCCGTTTCTCGTGTTTATCCTGCTGTTCCTGGTACTTGTCGTGGTGCACGAGCTCATTCACGGGGCCAGCTGGGCGCTGTTCACGAAGGGGCACTTCAAGGACATCGAGTTCGGGTTGATGAAGAAGTACCTGACGCCGTACTGCACCTGTACCGTGCCGCTTGAAAAGGGACAATACATCTTCGGTGCGCTCATGCCGTTGGTGCTGGTGGGCCTTGTGCCGCTGGCAGCGGGCGTCATTTCGGGTAGCTTTCAGGTGTTGCTGCTGGGTATCATCATGACGGATGCCGCGGCGGGCGACATCATGCTCGTTTGGGAGCTGCTCAGGTACAAGACCCAAGCTGCCGAACTGGTATGCATGGACCATCCGACCCAAGCAGGCTGCGTCGTGTTTGAGCGTTAGCTTCCGTCGCTTTGCCTTGTCGACAATTCGGCTCCATTGACGCAGGTCCGATGCGCAGGCGCGTGCATCCGTGGTACAAACGAGCAGGCAGGCCGGCATCTTTAGGCTGCTTCACCATTGGACACCCAGGGGATGGACGGTGCTATGGACAAAGAGCTGATCCGCCAGGCTGCGGCGGAGCTTTACAAGCAGCTGCCAGGCAACATTCTTGACGAAGCCATGGACATCTTGCCCGAGCATGTGGGCACCCGCATGTTCGACGAGCCCCTCGTGGGGTTCGGCGGGGCGGACGACGCTCTGTTCGACGAGTACAAGAAAGTCGGCGTCATCGGGCCGTGGCACATGAGCCCCGCCGAATGGCTGCCCCAGGCGAAAACGGTGGTCTCGCTGTTCTTTCCCGCAAGCCTCGAGGTGCGCCAAAGCAACCGACGCGCCAAAGAGAAGGCTTCCGACCTGTGGGCGTACGCCCGCATCGAGGGGCAGGCGTTCATCGGGTCGTACATGGCCGCGCTGCAAGGGTGGTTCCGGGAGCTCGGCGTCGAAGCCTGCGTGCCTGCGCTTGATCCGCGGTGGCTGGCCGTGCGGGCAGGCGAAGGCATCGAGGGCTATCCGGAGATTCGCGAAGACACTTACGGCAGCAACTGGTCGGAGCGCCACGCGGCGTACGTGTGCGGGCTGGGCACCTTCGGTCTGTCCAAGGGCCTCATTACGGAAAAGGGCATGGCGGGCAGGTTCGGAAGCATTTTGATAGATGCGAAATTGGCTCCTGACCTGCGGCCTTACTCGGGTATTTACGATTACTGCACCCGGTGCGGAGCCTGCATCAAGCGCTGCCCCGTTGCGGCCATCGACTTGGAGCACGGTAAGGACCACACGGTCTGCGGGCCGTTTCTTGCGCTGTCGCGCACCCTGCTGGCGCCCCGCTACGGATGCGGATTATGCCAGACCGGCGTGCCCTGCGAGACCCGGATTCCATAAGATTCGCGGCGGCGTGGGCACCTTGTAGCCGTCGATGCGGGTGTTATAATCGCGTTTATGCAATCGTGCCGAAGGCGCGGCGCCAGGGAATCGGAATGCCGGGAGATGGATCGTTTGGACAAGAAAGCCCTCGTCAAGTACCTGTGCGCCCTTCTGCTGTTCGGTTCCAACGGCGTCGTGGCCAGCCGTATCGCAATGGGCAGCCACGAGATAGTCTTCCTGCGAACGCTCATCGGCAGCGTGTTCCTGATTGCCGTGTTCCTTCTGGGCAAGGGCACCTTCCATATTCGGGAATACAAGCGGGACGCCCTGTTCATCGTGCTGTCAGGCGCCGCCATGGGCCTGAGCTGGCTATTCGTGTTCGAGGCGTATCGCCTGATCGGCGTTGGGTTCAGCACGCTGCTTTACTATTGCGGTCCGGTCATCGTGATGATCCTTTCGCCGGTCATCTTCAGAGAGAGACTTACGAAGCCGAAGGTCGTCGGGTTCGTCATCGTGCTGGTTGGCCTGGTGCTCGTAAACGGAAAACTGGTCGGGACGGGCAATGTCTGGGGGCTGTTCTGCGGCGCCATGTCCGCGGTCATGCTGTTCCTCCTTATCACGTTCAACAAGCAGAGCACGCACATCGTGGGGATGGAGAATTCGGTCATCCAGCTGACGGCGAGTTTTCTGACCGTGGCGGTGTTCGTGTGGGCCAAACAGGGCTTCGCCTTGGACGTACCTGCCGGATCGTGGCTCTGGGTTTTGATGTTGGGCCTGGTCAACACAGGGCTCGGATGCTATCTGTACTTTTCGGCGCTGTCGAAGCTGCCGGTGCAGACGGTGGCGGTGTGCGGCTATCTGGAGCCGCTGTCGGCAGTGGTGTTCTCGGCGGTGCTTTTGGGCGAGCGCATGACCCCGTTGCAGGTGGTCGGCGCGGTCTGCATCATCGGCGGCGCCATGATCGGCGAGCTGGTGAAAGAGCGGGCGAAACGACCGTAGACTCGGTCGCGGCGCCTGCGGTGCCTGCCGGGGCGTTTTCCGCACCTTGCGTCAATCGGCATCGGGGCGCTGGTATCATGGTGTCGTGCTTTATGGAAATGCCGCTCAGGCTTCTGGCTTCGGCGGTTTTCAAGGGGAATCGCACGCGACCGCAAAGAGGTGACGCATGAAAGAAGAATGCCTGATCTGCAAGGCGCCGCTGGAATATCTCGAGGCCGACGAGCTGATGGAGTGCGCTATCTGCCACAAGCAGGAACCGAGCAAGACCCGCTGCGTCGAGGGCCATTACGTGTGCAACGAATGCCATACCGCCGGGCTGGATTCCATCGTCGGGGTGTGTTTGGACGAAACGTCGAAGAACCCCATTGAGATTACGAACAGGATGATGGCCCTGCCGTTCTGCCATATGCATGGGCCCGAACACCACGTCATGGTGGGTGCGGCGCTGCTGACGGCGTACCGCAACGCCGGCGGCGATATCGACCTGCCGCAGGCTCTAGGGGAAATCATGAGCCGCGGCCGGCGCGTGCCTGGTGGCACCTGCGGGTTCTGGGGCGCGTGCGGTGCGGGCATCAGCTCCGGCATGTTCGTGTCTATAGTGACGAAATCCACACCCCTGGCCGAAGAGCCTTACGTGCTGTGCCATCGAATGACGGCAAAATCGCTGGATGCCATAGCCGACATGGGCGGTCCGCGCTGCTGCAAGCGGAATTCGTACATAGCCATCCAACAAGCCATCGATTTCGCGAAAGAGCAGCTCGGGATTGAAATGGAGTCGCAGAAGGTCGTTTGCGAGTACTCGCGGCAGAACAACCAGTGCATCGGGAGGCGCTGCCCGTTCTCGAAGGCCAATGCGTAGCAAAGGTCCTGGTAGCGGGCCTTTCCGATTGACGTTCGGGGTCTGGCGGCGGTGCCGCCCGTTTCCGCAGGAATGGGTCGGCGTACACGCAACCTGCGCCAAGATGCGCAGGCGAACAAGAGGGGGAATCCATGTTGTTTACGCCCGAGATGGTGGCGCCATGCGGTTTGGACTGCAGCCTATGCGCCCAGGCCCAGCTCAAGGACGGTCCGTGTCCGGGTTGCAAAAAGGATGACGACAACAAGCCGTATTTCTGCGCGGTGCTGTGCGAGATCATCAACTGCGAAAAGCGCATTCAGAGCGGGTACGCGTATTGTGACGAGTGCCCTGATTTTCCATGCGAGCATGTGATGGAGAAGGAGACGCGCTACACGTCGGCGTATCCGCGGCGCGAGTCTCCCCTTGAGAACCTGCAGATCATTCGCGAACTGGGGATGGATGAATTCTTGCGGCAAGAGCGGGAGCAATGGACCTGTAAGTCCTGCGGCGGACCCATCAGCGTGCACACGGGGGTCTGCTCTGCCTGCGGCGGCAAATAAGCGCGCCACGTGCGCCTGCGGCGGAAACCGAAACGATGATGCATAAGCTGCGGCGTCGGTCGGCTGGGGCTGACGCGGCATCGCTTCGGCGCGCCGGCTTTGGCGCCTTCGCCCGAGTATGTTGACGATATCGTAGGATTGTCCATCCAACCAAGGTATGCGGTCTTACTGTGCAACGAGATTTCGATTTCGTGCGCACTTAGGGGGATAATCTGCGCAATTCGGTCTGTTTCTTGCCGCCTGCAAGAAACCTATTTTTTCGTGACCTGGGATTATGTAAAAACGGAAACTTGTGTTTCTGCCGAGAACCCGTAAAAAACCGTTTCGCAGGGGCGTTTTCGGCGGATTATCCCCCTAAGTGCGCACGAATTCGCATCCCCGTTGCAAGTGCGGTTGAATCTGACAAGAAAACTTGGCAAATTGTATTGACAAGTGTACTTGGCATGCCTATGATGCAAACTGTGACAAGTTTACTTGGCAAATCGTAGGAGGTGTCATTATGGATAAAGAGCAGATTCTAGAAATGAGCCGACAAGAGAACAGGAACCGAGATGAGATGGAGCAGGCCACATTCCATAAAGCCGGGCAACGGGCGGTGGCCGTCGGCGGCCTGGTGTGCGCGGTCATCATCGTTCTGGAGTGGCTGCTGGCCAATCGCGTCAGCCTCAGCATTTGGGCGGTGTACCTGTCCATGACGGGCACCATTCTCCTGACCAAGTACTTCACCCTGAAAAAGCCCCATGAACTGGTGTTCGGCATCGTGCAGTTGGCGTTGGCGGCAGTGTTTCTAGTCCTGCACGCCATGCAGATGGCGGGGTAGGCCATGGACGACAAATTGGTTCTCAAAAACCGGTTGAAGGAAATCCGCGCCGAGCAGAAGTTGTCGCAAGCGCAGCTCGCCGCAATGGTGGGCGTTTCCCGCAACACCATTAGCTCCATCGAAACGGGCCAGTTCAACCCCACAGCGAAGCTTGCCTTGGTCCTATGCATTGCCTTGGACAAGAAGTTCGAAGACATCTTCTACTTCTAGCGGCTTCTGCAGGGCAGCCGTGTAAGCGTCGGCCGGATCGTTTCCAGACGCAGGCAACGGCGTTTCAACTGCCAAGGAACCTGGCGCGCTGCTATACTTTTGCGTTGGATATATAGGCTTGCCGCCTTGCGTTTGGCATGGCTGATCGGAGACGTTATGAAGAACATCCTCATCATCTACACCGGCGGAACCATCGGCATGGTGCGCACGCCCAACGGCTACGCGCCGCAAAGCGGGTATTTCCTGTCCGAGCTGGAGGCCATACCAGCGCTGCGCTCGCCAGAAATGCCCAGGTGGGAGCTGCACGAGATGTCGCCGCTACTGGATTCGTCGAACATGACGGTGAAGGAATGGAACGAGGTGGCCCAGCTCATCTACGACAACTACGGCGCCTACGACGGCTTCGTTGTGCTGCACGGCACCGACACCATGGCCTATACCGCCTCGGCGCTGTCGTTCATGCTTGAGAACCTGGCCAAGCCCGTGGTGCTGACCGGTTCGCAGATTCCCCTGTGCGAGGTGCGCAGCGACGGCGCCGACAACCTGATAACGTCGCTGCTCATTGCGGCGGACGATCGCGTCCACGAGGTGTGCCTCTACTTCGGCGGCAATCTGATGCGGGGCAACCGCACGACCAAATATTCCGCCGACGGGCTGGCCGCGTTCCATTCACCCAACTTCCCGCCGCTGGCGGAGGCAGGCATCACCATCCGTTACAATCCGACCGCGCTGCGCCCAGAACCCGAGGGTGACCTGCGGCTTCAGCTTATGGAGAACGTGCCTATCGGCGTTATCAAGGTGTTCCCGGGCATCCAGTTCTCGCTGTTCGAGCAGATCATGACTGAGAAGCTTCGGGGTATCGTCATCGAGACGTTCGGCGCTGGCAACATCCCTGGCGATGGAAGCGCGCTGCTGCCCATCATTCGCCGCGCCTTCGAGAACGGCACGGTGCTCACGGTGTGTTCGCAATGCCCGCAAGGCGCGGTGTCGCTTGGGGCCTATGAGGCCAGCAGTTCCCTTAAAGGCGCGGGTGCCGTCAGCGGTTTGGACATGACCACCGAGGCGGCCGTAGCCAAGCTGTATTACCTGTTCAGCTGCGGTTACGACAAAGACACGGTCAAACAGATGATGGGTTGCGACCTGCGCGGCGAGATGACCGTGTAGGTTCTGCCGACAGATTTCGCGGCGTTCGACGTACACAGGGGCGGTCATCTGCGAGCCAGATGGCCGCCTTTTTTGCGGTTGACAATTAAATCGCGTGCAGATGCATCCGAACCCATGGCAACTGCGGTTTCGACATGCCCCGCATGTCGTTCTAGACGCTTGCCGGGTGCTTGTCGTGCCGTCGCATGCTCCCGCCGTGGCGAACCTCGGGTCAGAATATGGTATAACGTGAAAAGTAAGTCGAGACATACAACTTACACCAAAACCGGTACGGAATGAAAGGACGGGTCATGAAGTACGGTTTGATTGGGTCGTTGGTTCCGATGCTGTTCGACAGGACGGCCTACGGCTACACGCAGCGTGTGCTTCCGGAACTCGACATGAAGGCGTTCAAACGGGCGCATCATCAGGAGTATCGCGAAATGGTCGAACGGACGCCGGGCGTGGGCTCGATGAAGGACAATATGTTTGCCATGGTGATGTACATGGCGTGCTACGGATTCAGCTATTACAAAGCCTCGCCCGACGTCATGACGCTGGAAATCTTCGACGGCATGATCGATGCGCTCTGCACCAGCGACATCATGAAGCGGGCGTACAAGAACAAGGACTGTTTCGACCAGAAGGAAATCGACAAGTACTTGCGCGGCGCGGCTCGGTCGCAAAAGCGGGAATACCCGATGGACTGGGTGTTCGACTTCTCGTACGACCTGTCGGTGCCGGAGTATTTCGTGACGCATCGCGAATGCGGCATCTGCAAAATCGCGCAGCAGGAGAACATGACGTTCCTGACGCCGCACATGTGCGTGATGGACTATCCGACCATCGAGTACAAAGGCGGCCGCCTCATCCGGACGAAAACCCTGGGGCAGGGCGACGACTGCTGCGACTTCCACGTGGTGCGCAAAGCAGATTAGCTGCAGATCAGGGGTTGGAAGCGCATCATTCGGAGTTTTGAGAAAGGCTCGGCGCTATGAACGTGCATGAATTCGGACAGAAAAACGAAAAGGTCGTGGTCCTTATCCACCCCTCGATGGTGGCGTGGGATTATTTCGAGCGGGTTATCCCTTTGCTCGAGGATGAATTCCGCGTGATGGTGCCGGCGGTGCCTGGCATGGACCTGACCGACGACTCGGAGTTCACATCCGTCGAGGCCATCGCGACGGATCTCGAAAACTACCTTTTGAACAGGGGCATTCGTGACGTGCGCGCGTTGTACGGGTGCTCCATGGGTGGAAGCATGGTGCTGCGCATGGCCGCCAACGGCCGTCTGAACGTGGCCCACTACATTATGGACGGCGGCATCACGCCGTACCAGCTGCCCAGGATTTTGACCCGGTTCATCGCGGTCCGAGACTTCTGCACGATTTACTCCGGCAAGCTCGTGAGCGAAAAGATGCTCATGCGGGCGTTCAGCTCCACAGAGTACAGCGACGAGGATGTCAAATACATCGCAAACGTGCTCAAGCACTGCACCGCGAAAACCATCTGGCGGGTTTTCGATTCCTGCAACAATTTCGCGATGCCTAAGGAGCCGATGCGTTTCGACGGTGTCATGCACTATTGGTTCGGCGAAGGGGAGCGGAAGGCCCGCGACTGGGACATCAAATACATGCGGAAATTCGTTCCCGACACGATGTTTCATGAGATGAAGGGCGTCGACCACGGTGATTTCGCATACTTCCAGGCCGAGCGGCTGGCCGAGGCCATTCGGCAGCTGTAGACGCGCACGGAGGTTGGGCCCATGAAGATCATCAACGCCGGCGATCGCATCATGAACACTTGGGTTTACAGCATTCCCGAAGGGTTCGTCATGGTGGACACGGGCTATCCAAACAAGCTGAGCAACGTGGAGAAACGGCTGGCTTCGCATGGTATATCCTGGCCAGACGTCAAATACGTGTTCGTGACCCATGCCCACGACGACCACGTGGGCTTCCTGAACGAGCTGCTTGGGCGCTGCCCCGACATCAAGGTGATTTTGAACCCGGCGAGCATGACGGTGCTGCGTCGCGGTCAGAATTCCTTCGAAGGCGGTTACAGCACGTTGGGCGCGTACCTGTTCAGCGGGGTGCTGGCCTTGTGGGGTAAGGGAAAACACCTGTTCCCGCCGCTGGAAGAGCGCTTCGACGACCGGCTGCTGTTCATTACGGACGAGAGCAGGCGGGCGCTCGAGGGGCTTTTGCGCGGTAGGATTCTTTTCACGCCAGGGCATACGGGAGATTCCGTATCGCTGCAGGTCGGCAATGTTGTTTTCTGCGGCGACGCGGCAATGGAGGGCTATCCGAGCAGCCACCACGTGACCATTTGGGTGGAAAACGTGGCTCAGTTCGGACGGTCTTGGGACACGTTGTGCGAAGGCGGAGCCGAAACGGTGTACCCCGCGCACGGCAAGCCTTTCGACATGGGCGAACTCGCCGAGTGCCGGAGCTTTGTCGACAGCGTGAAACTGCGGAGTTAGGCGCGCGATCCCATTGGTTCGGCCCGTGTTCGGAAAGGATATCTCATGCTGGCGTTAAGAGTTGTGATTGAGGGACTTGGCCTGGGATTTCTGCTCTGGCTTGTGTGCGCCGCGGGCATTCGCAACGGCGCGGTTGGCATGGTCCACCTGTACGGGCAGGACGTGCAGGACCGTGTGGTGGCGTTGGGTCTGACGACAGCGGAGGCTATCCGCAGGCGCGGCATTGCGTTCAGGTCCTTGTGCCTGCCCGGCTACATCATCTACGTGCTGACCTGCGTGTATGCCTTCAATGGGGCGCACGGGTTCTTCGCCGGCTTTTGGCAGATGTTCGCGATTCTTTCCATCATGAACCTGATCGACCGCTTGCTGATCGACGATTACTGGGTGGGCCGCACCGACGCCTGGATCATCCCGGGGACGGAGGACCTGCGCCCTTACATCACGGTTCAGGACAAGAAGCAGAAGTGGGTTATGGGCACGGTGGGCATGGCGGCGGTCTCGGCGCTGCTTGCAGGCGTGATGTGCCTGTTCGTCGGTTAGCGCTGGCGTTTGGACTGCGTGCGCGGCAACCTTCGCCGAGCGTTCATGCGGCCGCTTGCGTGGATTTGCGGAAACGGGGATGATAGGATACCCTTGTGAGGAAGGGCCGCCGAACGGCTCGGCTGCCGAACGGTTCGATGGAAGCGAGGGTTGCCATGGAGCTGGTTTCGAAGTACTTCAACGAGCTCACAACGACGGAACTCTACGAGATTCTGAAGGCTCGCGTGGCCGTGTTCGTCGTGGAGCAGACCTGCCCTTATCAGGAGGTCGACGGCAACGATTACGATAGCCTGCATGTGTTTTATGAAGAAGAAGGCCAGGTCAAAGCCTATCTCAGGTCGTTTTTCATTTCGGACGACGTCGTGCAGATGGGCCGTGTGCTGACAATCGACCGCGGTACGGGGCTTGGCGGCAGGCTTCTGCGGGAAGGCATCGAGCAGATTCGCGAGAAGCAGCATCCGCGGCGAATCTACATCGAGGCCCAGCGCTACGCGACGGGATACTACGAGCGGGAAGGGTTCGAAATCTGCTCGGAGGAGTTTCTCGAAGACGGCATTCCCCATGTCCAGATGATATTGGATTTGTAAATAAAACAGCATACAAGTATTGTTCGTACGAACATGCGAACTACAGATATGTGTGCATACGCTTGATTAGAGTGCCAAAACAGATTAAATGATTTGTAAATCAGTCTAAAGATATACCTTTGAACCTCGGTACGTTCTCACGTAGTATGAACCCATCGGAAAACGCGACAGCAGGCGAGGGAGTGCTCGCTACGAGAGATGAGGAATGCGCCATGAAGATTGCTGATTTCAAAGTTGAACAGTGGATGAACGAATGGGAAACCAAGTGCACCTACAATGTGGCTGAAACTTGCACGTACTCGGTAACGCTGGATCAGCTGTTCGAGATTTGCGGGGGCAGTCGCGAGGAGTTCATGGACCGTTTTGCCGAGCGTCGCCTGACCTACGGCGACATTGAGGGCAACCCGAAATTCCTCGAGGGCATCTGCGGGCTGTACGAAACCGTCAAGCCTGAGCACGTCATTCCCACCCACGGAGCCGCCGGCGCCAACCATCTGGTGCTGACCACCCTGGTCGAGCCTGGCGACGACGTCGTCTCCATCATGCCCACCTACCAGCAGCTCTATTCCATTCCCGAGATGTGCGGCGCCAACATGCACATCCTGCACCTGGAGAAGGAAGACCACTACCACGTGGACGCCGCCAAGTTGGACGCGATCTGCGACGAGAACACGAAGGTCATCTGCATCAACAACCCCGACAACCCCACGGGCGCGCTGCTGTCCAAGGAGGAGATCCAGACCATCGTGGACATCGCCCGCAAGTACGACGCCTGGCTGGTCTGCGACGAGGTGTACCGCCTGCTGGTTCAGGATTCCGACGCCTTCACCACCAGCCCCGTTGACCTGTATGACAAGGCTGTGGTCGTGTCCTCCATGTCCAAGGTGTGGAGCCTGGCTGGCATCCGTTTGGGTTGGTGCATCACCAAAAGCCAGGAGCTGCGCCACGACCTGCTGAGCCACCGCGACTACGATCTCATTTCCTGCGGCATGTTCGACGAGGAGGTCGCAGCCTACGCCCTTGAGCACGCCGACAAAATCCTGGAGCGGAGCCGCCGCATCGTGCGCCAGAACCTGGCTGCCGTCGACGAATGGATCGCGTCCGAGCCGCACCTGTCTTACGTCAAGCCCGAGGCCGGCACGACCTGCCTGGTCTACTACGATTACGACATAGACTCCTACGATTTCTGCATCAACATGATGAAGACCACGGGAGCTTTGGTCACGCCGGGCGACGCCTTCGAAGAGCCCCGGTCTTTCCGCCTGGGCTACGCCTACAGCGACAACACGGACGACCTGAAGCAGGGTCTTGCCGCCATCAGCGCGTTCTGCCGCACGTTGGAATAGACGATTCCTGCCCCGGGGGTGAGCCTTCGGGGCCGATGATTTGAAAGGAGTTGTTGTGGCCAGCCCGTTTCTGAACAGCCGTTATGCCGACATTACTCCGTATGTGCCCGGCGAGCAGCCCAAAGATCGCGCGTATGTGAAGCTCAACTCCAACGAGACGAGCGTGGCGCCGTCGCCTGCGGTTCGCGCCGCCTTGGACGACGCCTTGGTGCGCGGGCTCGGTCGTTACGCCGACCCCCATTGCATGCCGCTGCGCGCGGCGGTTGCGGAGCATTTCGGCGTCGATGCAGCGAATGTGTTCGTGGGCAACGGTTCCGACGAGGTGCTCGGGTTTATCTTCTTGGCGTTCTTCGGCGGCGACGCGAAGGTGTGTTTTCCCGACGTGACCTACGGTTTCTATCGCGATTACTGTGGCACGTTCGGGGTGGATTACCGCGAGGTGCCTCTGCGCGAGGATTTTTCGCTGGACGTCGAGGCGTTTGTCCAGGCTGAAGAGCATGTGGTCATCGTGAATCCCAATGCCCCGACAGGCCTCGCCATTTCGGTGGCCGACATCGCGCGCATCGCCGAGGCGCACCCCGACCGCCTGCTGGTGGTGGACGAGGCCTACGTGGACTACGGTTGCGAGACCTGCGTGCCACTGGTGGCAACCCATCCGAATCTGATTGTGGTGCAGACTATGTCGAAGTCCCGTAATCTGGCCGGCGCGCACATTGGGTACGCCATCGCAAGCTCCGAAATCGTGAGCGACCTGAACGATGTCAAGTTCAGCTTCAATCCTTTCAACATGAGCGATCCCACCATGGTCATCGGTATTGCCGCCATGAAAGACGTCGATTACCTGCGGGAATGCACGAGCCGTGTCATCGACGAGCGCCAGCGAACCACAGCTGAGCTGGAGCGGCGAGGGTTCACTGTGCTACCTTCGCTCACGAACTTCGTTTTCGCGACGCATCCGACGCTGCGCGCTGCAGACTGGAATGACGGCTTGCGGCAACGCGGTGTGCTGTGCCGCTACTATGCGCAGCCGCGGATCGACAACTGGCTGCGCATAACCATCGGTACGACCGATGAGATGGATGTATTTCTCGCCGCCACCGACGAGGTGCTCGCGACGCTTGCGTAATGCGGTTCAATCACAATCAAACGAGGGCCGAGGCAATGTCTCGGCCCTCTTTTTGTCTCCCCGTGCAACGAAAATCTGGTTTCGTGTGCACTTAGGCGGATAATCTGTAAAATCAGACGCCCTCAGATGCTGTATGCTCCCGCAATTCACCTCACTATGGTTAAATATGTGGCGTAACTCACGCTCAAACTCCATGCGAGCCCTCGATGGTGCGCCTCAAAGTGGTCTTGGATTGCAGATTATCCCTCTAAGTGCACACGAATTGGATTTCTCGTTGCACAAGTGACCTTGGAAACTCTCATATGACGAACGAGGGTGCCTGATACAAGGGGAACGAGCCCGGAGTCAAGAGGTCCGGATGGACAAACTCCTGTTTTGGGAGGATGAGCTCGCGCAGGTCGTCGCGCATCATCAAGGACGCGTGGGATGGTGTACGCTTTCTTAGCTGCAGGGCGTTGAAAAGATCCCGCGCTGCAAGGTCCATTGCCTTTCGGTTGTACACGTCTGCTGAGGTGACTCGCTGCACGATGCATCCCTTGGAGGTGAGAATTCTGTCTTTTCGTCCGTCGCGGATGCTGGCATCTTTCGTGAAGTGCTGTCCGCCGTCAAACTCCCAGATGGCAATGATTTTGGTGCCATCCGGCAAAGTCCGCTCCCATACGATGTCCCCGTCGAATCCGGTGCGTCCGTCGTAGGGCCGCTCCGACTCGCTCAGGCCAAACCATTTGTTGCACACCGGGATGGGTGCGCCGTAGCCTCCCATTCTGACCGGAAGGCAAACGATGATTATGACTTTGGTTTCCATGGGTGACCAGGAGTTCTTAACTACGAACTTCAGGGCATGCATGGCCCTGGTACTTCCTCTTGTGCCCGGGAATCGCTTGATGAACGCCTCGATCTTGGCGGGTGTTGTCAGCGGGGCGGGCCTGGGTCCGTTGGGAAAATAGTATGGGCCAACAGTGTACGACCCGCACAATTCCATGCCAAGCTCAACAAGTTTTGCTTCGGGAAGCTTCAGCGCATATAGCAGATAAAGGAACTCGGGCGTAGGAATGCAGAGGTCATTGTCTACAATGCGGATCATGTCTCCTGTGATTTCTCCTGTCCAAAGACGATATTTGAAATCGTCGCTTTTGCGTATGGCAGATTCATCCGTGACAAGGACGGTCGTGTTGGGGAAATCACAGATGGCATTGTGTCTGGCAAGGTTGACATCCGACAGTTCGGACAGCGTTGCGTGTGCGTTGATATCCTTCATGAGGAGGCGGGCCTCGCGGCCATGCAGCGGCGCATCGAACGTCGCGAAGCGATTGGCTCGATACACATCTAGAGCGGTATGGTACACATCTAACCTCATGGAAAGTAGCGTACGCCCCAAACCTTGCCGATTTGTATGTAGACTTTGCATCAAAACATGCCCAAAACCTGGACTGAATCTGAGCCAAGCCTGAATTCTTCCTGAGTATTAAAAGAAAGCCCCAGGTCAAATTGCTATAGTCTCTACGTCTCTCAAATTGTATATCGTCGGTGCCGTTTGGGAGGTCTGCTATCTCGGTCGGAGGGGCTATGCGGCGTCTTTTCTGCTGGGACCCCGCCGAGCGACCTTTGCGTGGGCTTGTGCAACGAGAATCGCAAATCGTGTGCACTTAAGGGGATAATCTGTCGGAATGGACCCCATCTGATGGTATTTCAGACGACACTCAGCTATCTTTGAACAAAGATATGCAACATAATGCAATGAAATGTGGCGTAAAATGCTTGCCAATGACTGAGATGAACTAGCGGTATTGCAGACTATCCCCTTAAGTGCACGCGAACATGATTTCTCGTTGCACGGCGGGGGAATTGGGGCCGAATCGCGTGGCGGGCGGCGACCGACGGCGGGTATATAATGCATGAAATAGGCTGGCGGGCCGCGCAGATACCTGCAGGCACCCCATGAACACGGGTTTGCTCAGGCGGGCATTTCGGCGCTGCGAAACGAACGGCGGTGTGTGATGGAAAACATGGTTGATGAGCTGCTGAACAGTCAGTATTGGGTTATCGACATGCTTCCGAAACAAGTGCCGTCGAACTCGGGCGGCCAGTTTTTCGAGGTGGAGCGCCTGGTGCTGAACTCGTCGCGCATAGCCGCTCTGCACGACCGGTTTGCCAGCATATTGCTGAAACTGAACTGCTACTATGACATCGATGTGAACTGGGGTGCGGATGACGGATGGCAACACAATCCCGAGCCGTCGCAGCTGGCGGAACGGATTGCGACAATGCCGTCGAACGGATACGTCCGTATGGTGCTCCCTGCGGAGCCCGCGCTGATCACCATCAGCGGCGACGACATGTGCATGACGTTGTACGGCGCGTCAAAAACCCTTGTTGAACTGGTAAAACCGTTGGCTCAGGCCGAGGGGCTGTTCGTGTGGCAGCCCAACGTCGAGGAGGCATGATGCAATACAGAAGAGAAGGCGACCGCATTCTGATCAGGGTCGACAAAGACGAGGAAATCGTCCAGACGATTCTGGACGTGTGCCGAAAAGAAGCAGTACGCGGAGGTGTCTTCGTCGGCATCGGCGGATGCGACTGGGCCAACGTGGGGTCGTACGTTCCGGAAAAGGGCACGTTCAAGGACCACGAAGTGGCGGGCGTGCTGGAAATGGTCTCCCTGAACGGCAATGTGACCGAAGAGGACGGGGAGCTGGCCGTCCACGCCCATGTGGCGTTCTCGTCGTTTGAAGGCGATGCGTGCACGACGGTCGCGGGGCATCTGCTGAGCGCGCACGTCTGCTTTACGGCCGAAATCCTCCTGACCGTGACCGGGCCGATCGGAAAGGTGCTCGACCCCCGTGCGGGCATCATGGTGTGGGATCTGTAGCGGAATCCGAAAGGCTTGGCGTGGTCTGCGGCGGCACCCTGTGCGCGCCAGCGGACAACGCAAAAGGTGGTGTGCATGCAGTACGACAACGCCGAAATGGCACGCAAGATTGCGGAGCAGGTCGACCGGCATGGCGGTCGGACGTTCTACGTCGGCGGCATGGTGCGCGACCGCCTGCTGGGCCGCGAGAACAAGGACATCGACATCGAGGTGCACGGCATACCCGCCGATGAGCTGGGCCGTATACTGTCCGAGCTGGGCGAAGTGACCGCGATGGGCGCAAGTTTCGGAATCTTCGGACTGAAGCATTACGATGTGGACATCGCCATGCCTCGCAAGGAGAATGCGACGGGGCGCGGGCACAAGGACTTCGAGGTGTTCACCGATCCGTTCCTCGGGCCCGAAAAGGCGGCCATGCGTCGCGACTTCACGATGAATGCCCTGATGGAAGACGTGCTGACCGGCGAGGTGCTGGATTTCTTCGGTGGGCAGGAAGACATGCGGCGCGGCGTCATCCGCCACGTGAACGACCGCACCTTCGCGGAGGATCCGCTGCGCGTGCTGCGGGCGGCCCAGTTCGCGGCGCGGTTCGGCTTCCGCGTGGCGGACGAAACCGTGGCCCTGTCCAGCCGGATGGACCTGTCGGCGCTGTCCAGCGAGCGCATCGTCGGCGAGATGGACAAGGCCATGCTGAAGGCGGCCAAGCCGTCCATCTTCTTTAACGAGATGCGCGCCATGGACCAGCTGGATGTGTGGTTTCCCGAACTGAAGGCCCTCATCGGCGTCGAGCAGGAGCCGGCGTTCCATCCCGAAGGCGACGTGTGGAACCATACGATGCGGGTGGTCGATCTGGCTGCGGGGTTGCGCGGCCAGGCGTCGAACCCGAGGTATTTCATGTATGCGTCTTTGGTGCATGACCTGGGGAAAATCGTGACAACCCAGGTGATTGACGGGCGCATCCGCGCGTTCGGGCACGAATACGAAGGCGTCCCCATCGCCAAGACGTTCCTCGGCCGGCTGACGAACGAATCGGGACTGATTCGGTACGCGACCAACATGATGACGCTGCACATGCGGCCCAACATGCTGGCGGCGCAGCACGCAGGCCGAAAGCCGTACATGAAGCTGTTCGACGAGTCGGTATCGCCCGAAGACCTGTTGCTGCTGTCCGAGGCGGATTTCTGCGGCAGAGACGTCGATTCCAGCACGTATACGTACGGTGCGATTCTCCAGGAGAACCTGGCGTTTTACCGAGATGCGATGGCGAAGCCCTTCGTGCAGGGCCGCGACTTGATCGATGCGGGTTTCGAGCCCGGGCCGGATTTCGGCGAGGCGCTCGAACTAGGCCATAAGCTGCGGATATCGCTGGTGTCGAAGGAGCATGCGTTGCCGCAGGTGCTGGCGTTCCTGCGCAGGTCGCGGGGCATTCGAAACGACTGATACGGACGCGTGGGGGCGCAACGGCGCAACGGCGAAGCGCCCGGTTTGGGTCCGGTCGTGAGGGCGGCCCGGCGTAGCCCCGGCGCAACGGCGAACGCGCCAATGCGGGAAACTGTTTGAAGCGTCGGATGCATCTGCATTGCGCAGGTATAATGCCCACTATGAAAAAACTGCTCATGACAATTCTGAAGTTCACGGTGTTCTTCATCGGCTGGGCCGTGATGGCGGCCTTGGTGCCTGTGCCCGATGTCGGCGACGCCGCGCTGTGGCGCCTGTGCGCCGAAGCCGAACCCTTGGGCGTCCTAATCGTGTTCACGCTGGCGTTTTGGCTGATGGAGCGTCGGCGCGTGAAGCTGCACCTGATAGGCGAGGCGTCTCGGGCGACGCTCGTGGGCGTGCTCGGCGGCGTGATTTGGACGGGCATCGTCGTGAACATGCTGTTCGCGTTGGACGCCATATCCATCGATACGGCCGACGGGGCGTCTCCGCTGGTCGTTTGGGCGGCGGCGCTGCTGCTCAACACCGTAATGCAGGAGCTGCTGATTCGCGGATACCTTTACCGCATGCTGGACGCTTCATACAACAAAGCAGCGGCCGTGCTGGTCACCACGGCGCTGTTCACGTTCCTGCACGGCGGCGCCATCGAAGCGGGGCCGCTGGCGGTGGCCAACGTGGTGGCCATGAGTTTGCTTATGTGCGCGGTGCTCGAATGGACTGGGTCGCTCATCGCGCCCATCTGCATGCATTTCATCTGGAACTTCGTGTGCGGTCTGGTGCTGGGCGGCATTTCTCTGGCCGACGACTACCCGAGCATATTCGTTATGGCCGCAACGGGCAACCCGCTGCTGTCCGGAGGTTCGTACCTGATTGAAGCCAGTGTGGTGACGCTGGCAACGAGCCTGGTCATGGCCTTGGTGTTCGCCATTCTGACTTTCGTGCGCGTTCGGAAGGGGAATTAGTGTCAAACGGGGCTGAGCACACGCAGGCTGCAGGCGCGATTGAGAAGGTGGCTCCGCTGTTCGTCTTGTTGGCAGCCACGTTGTGGGGCACTATGGGCATCTTCGTGCACGGTCTGGACGAGGCGGGCCTGCAAACCATGGACAAGGTTTTCCTGCGGTCGCTTGTGGCAGTCGCCATGATTGCGGCGTACATGCTCGCCTTCGACCGTTCGGCGTTCAAGGTCCGGCCGCGCGACCTGTGGTGCTTCTTCGGGACGGGCATCTGCAGCATGGTGTTCTTCAACTTCTGCTATTTTCAGACCATCATGCACGTGTCCATGTCGTTGGCAGCGGTGCTGCTGTATACCGCGCCGGCGTTTGTGCTGGTCATGTCCCATTTCTTGTTTAGCGAAAGCCTTACGGGGCGAAAGATTCTGGTGCTGGCCATCGTGTTCGTCGGGTGCGTGCTGGCAACAGGCGCGCTGGGTGGCGACCTGTCGGTGGCGCCGCAATGGGTTCTGGTCGGCCTAGGCGCGGGCTTCGGGTATGCACTCTATTCGATTTTCGGCCGGTTCGCTCTGGACAAAGGCTACAGTTCGGCGACCATCACCCTGTACACGTTCGTTTTCGCCACGGCGGGCTCGGCTCTGGGCGCCCATCCCGTACAGGATGTGGCGCTGGTGGCGTCCGACGGGGGCCTGTTCCTGCTGATTTTGGCATTAGGCCTGGTCAACACCGTGTTGCCGTACATTCTCTACAACAATGGCCTCAAGCATATGGACACGGGTAAGGCGGCCATTCTTGCGACGATTGAGCCAGTGGCGGCCACTTTGTTCGGCATCGCGTTTTTCGGAGAAGTTCCCTCGCTGGCAGGCGTTATCGGCATGGCAATGGTCATCGGCGGCATCGTGCTACAGTCTTTGTCCGAAGGCCGCGACGGCGAAGCAATCAATCGGTAACAGCCTGCCCAAACCCTGGCGTATTCATGGTGAAGGGCTGACGCGCTGTTGCGGCGGGTACAATGATGTACGTGTGAAGAACCGAAATGCAATCGAGGACACATGGCACAGAGTTTCGATATCTTTCTGGCAAGCGGCAGCCCGCGCCGCCGCGAGCTTCTGACGCGCGAGGGCGTGGACTTCTCGGTCCGCACTGCCGAGGTTGACGAGTATTTGACCATCGACGAGCGTCGCGATCCTGAACAGGCTGCAAAGTCGTTGGCCGAACGCAAGGCCCGCGCATCGGTGGAAGCCCTGCTCAACCAGGACGGATACACCGGCATGGCGGCGGTCATCGCGGCGGACACCATGGTGGTGCTCGACGGCGAAATTTACGGCAAGCCTGTCGACGAAGACGACGCCATGCGTATGCTGGGCGAGCTGTCCGGACGAACGCACCAGGTCATTACGGGCGTTTCGGTGTGGCTGATGCATGCGCCGGCAGATAATCCCGAGGAGCTGTCGCTGGGCTTCCGCAGTTTCGCCGAAACGAGCCACGTGCGTTTCAAAGACCTGGACGAAGGGATTATCGCTTGGTACGTGGGTACGGGCGAGCCCATGGACAAGGCGGGTGCCTACGGCATCCAAGGTCTCGGCGGCGATTTGGTGGCCGATGTCCGCGGCGACTTCGACAACGTGGTCGGCCTGCCGGTAAAACGGCTGGTGGCGGACTTCGCCGACGTGTTCGGATTGGAGGAATAAGGCATGGCCGAACGGATGGCGCTGATCGACCGCGTCCGTACGCTGATCGACGATCGGTCTATGGTAAGGACGGGCTCGCCAGTGCTGCTTATGGTAAGCGGCGGGTCGGACTCGACGGCTCTGGCCTACGCCGCCGCCGAGCTGCGCGACGAAGGCCGACTGGGCACGGTGACCATGCTGCACGTGAACC
The DNA here is from genome assembly GCF_000023885.1 of Slackia heliotrinireducens DSM 20476. Classification (NCBI taxonomy): domain Bacteria; kingdom Bacillati; phylum Actinomycetota; class Coriobacteriia; order Eggerthellales; family Eggerthellaceae; genus Slackia; species Slackia heliotrinireducens. Next base: position 627,855 of record NC_013165.1, read on the forward strand.
ACAAGCTGCGGGGCGAAGCCTCCGACGGCGATGCTGCGTTCACCCGTAGACTTTCCGCTCACCTGGGCATTCCTCTGTTCGATTGTGAAATCGACGTGCCGGCGCTGCTAGCTAACGGCGGCAATATGGAAGCCACCGCGCGCGAGGAGCGTTACCGCGCCGTGCGGGAGGCCCTGGAAAGCACCTGTTCACACACGGGGTATGACCTGGAGGACGCCAGCGCGTTCACGGGACACACCGCTGACGACAGGGTGGAAAGCTACTTCATGCGGACCATCGTGGGCACGGGACCCGGCGGGTTGCGCGCCATGAGCCACGTCTCGTGGGTCAACGGCTGTCGCATCTGCAGACCGCTGCTGGAGTGTTCCCGTGATGAGCTGCGGGAATACATTCGCAGCCGTCCGGGTGCCATCGCCGACGAACTGGGCAACCTATGGCGCGAGGACGCCACCAACGGCGATACGGACCATTTCCGCTCGTACGTGCGCCATGAGCTGGTGCCGCGTGCCATGGAGCGCAATCCGCAGCTGCTGGCCACGCTGACGCGCACGATGAACCAGATCGCCGACGAAGACGACATGCTGATCGCCCGCACGAAGGACCTTCTGGTACGTTTCGGAGTGCCGCTGGGGTCGAGCCCCAGAGAAGGGTTCATCATGTCGCCCGAAATCGGAATGGAGCCGAAGGCCATGCAGCGCCGTGTGGTGTATCGCCTGCTCAGCCTCATGCTGCCTCCTACGGCGCGCATCGAATCGGCCAGCGTGGAAGCCTGCGTGGAGGCCATCGGAAACCACGGGTACGTGGCCAACATCCAGGGCGACATCGCCGTCTCCTTCAACAAGCACGGCCTGCGCCTGGAACCCATGGCGGCCTTCCGAGCCCGTCGCAATCGCGTCTAACCTGGGGCAACGAACGCGGGACATCGGGGACGGAGGGTATTGTCCCTTCGTTGACACGCGTCGGTGGGACAATGGGGCATCGTAGCCCTTTGTCCCGAAAGACAGGGCGAGGACCGTTTCCCTTTGCCCGGCATTGCGGCAGAATGGGACAAAAGGGACTGCCCCATTGTCCCAAAGAGCGGGATGAGGGTCGGCCACTTTGCCCGGCATTGCAGCAGCCGTTTCCCCTTGGAACCCCGCATATGATACGTGCATGCTCGCTGGCGGGATGATTTCTCGAATTGCGTCCTGCAATCGGATATGATTGTTGGCGGAATTCGACCGGAAAGAAGCAAAACATGTCTGAGTCTGAAAACATGCCAATCAAAGTCGGCGATGCCGGTGCGCTCGAGGTGATCGACGAGAACATCGTCAAACTGTGCGCCGACCCGGAAATATACAAGATTATCGTTCCCTTCGAGAACTATTCGACCAGCGCGACGAACTGCTATGTGATTCGCGACGCAGGTGAGGTCCTGATTGTGGACACGGGCGCCCCCACCGACGAAGCGTGCGAGGTGCTCGTCGAAAGCCTGGGCAAACTGGGCGTAGACCCTCACAAGGCGTCGTATTTCCTGACCCACTTCCATCTGGACCACGCTGGCCTGGTGGACCGCCTGGTCGACCGCAGTATGCCGCTGTACCTGAGCTATGCCGACTTCATCCACATGGTGCGCGCCCGCACGGTTTCGTACCGCAACGAGGTTATCGAGCGCATGGGTAAGGAAAACATCGCCGACAGCCACGAGGAATACACCATGCGGTTCGGTGTTGGCCTGGACAGCTTTGACGAACACGGCCGCAACCTGCACCTGATGGAGGAAGGCGACGTCATCAAGGTGGGCACGCTAGAACTGCAGGTCATGCTCACGGCTGGCCACACGCCGGGCCACTTGTCGCTTTACGAGCCTAAGAGCCGCAGCCTGTTCTGCGGCGATCACATTCTGTTCGTCATCTCGCCGGGCCTGGCCCTGCGACCCGATTTCGACAACACGTTGGATACCTACATCTCCAACCTGCGCCGCGTGCAGGAACTGGCTCCGGTCCGGCTGCTGTACTCACACGGTCGCCTGCGGGGCGACTGGAACGAACGCATCGAGTGGCTGATCAAGCACCATCTGGACCGCGTCGAGGAGGCACAAGGCATTATCGAGCGTGCGCCTGGCATGTTCGGCAAGCAGATCATCCAAACCATCAAATGGAACGTGCCTTACGACAACTGGGAAGACATTCCTGTCATGCAGCGCTGGTGCATCCTGGAGGAAGGCATCGTTTTTCTGGATTATCTGGTCAATCGGGGGAGTATCATCCGCGAGGAAGACGAATCGGGTTTGTACCGTTATTATGCATCACATTAGTTTCATGCACCACATTCTTACTGTACGGGCTGTCAACTGAAAAGGGGCATTATGAACAAGGCCATCATCACGGTCGTCGGCAAGGACACGGTGGGCATCATCGCACGTGTCTGCACCTATCTCTCCGAGCACCAAGTCAACGTTCTGGACATCTCCCAGACCATCATCGACGGGTTCTTCAACATGATGATGATCGTTGATTACACCAATGCCACTGTCGAATTCGCCACCATGGTCGACGAGATGGAAGAGCTGGGCGAACAGATCGGCGTGCGCATCCGCTGCCAGCGCGAGGAAATCTTCACGAAGATGCACCGCATTTAGATTTCGCCGCTGACGTGCGAAGATAAGGAACCGTTACATGCTGAACATAATGGAGGTCCACGAGACCAACAAGATGATCGAGCAGGAAAAGCTCGACGTCCGCACCATCACGATGGGCATCAGCCTTCTGGATTGCGAGGGCAGCACCGTCGATGAGCTGTGCGAATCCATCTACAAGAAGATCACCACTTACGCGAAGGACCTGGTCTCCACGGGCCAGGCCATCGAGCGCGAGTTCGGCATTCCCATTGTGAACAAGCGCATTTCCGTCACGCCCATCTCGCTGGTGGGCGCCCGCGTGTGCAAATGCCCGGAGGACTTCGTCAAGATCATCCACGCGCTGGACCGTGCCGCATGCGATATGGGTGTGAACTTCCTCGGCGGCTATTCAGCCCTGGTCAGCAAGGCCATGACCCCGGCCGAACGCATGCTGATCGAGTCGATTCCCCAGGCTCTGGCCGAAACCGAGCGTGTGTGCGCCAGCGTCAACGTGGGCTCCACGAAGACCGGCATCGATATGGATGCCGTGCGTCTCATGGGCGAGATTGTGAAGAAGACTGCCGAAGCCACCGCCGACCGCGACTCGCTGGGCTGCGCCAAGTTGGTTGTGTTCTGCAACGCGCCTGATGACAACCCGTTTATGGCGGGTGCTTTCCATGGTGTGACCGAGGGCGACGTCGTCATCAACGTGGGCGTTTCCGGCCCGGGCGTTGTGAAGAAGGCTCTGGAAGCCGCCCGTGGCGAGAGCTTCGAGGTGCTGTGCGAAACCATCAAGAAGACCGCGTTCAAAATCACCCGCATCGGCCAGCTGGTCGCCCAAGAGGCGAGCCGCAGGCTGGGCGTGCCTTTCGGCATCATCGACCTTTCGCTGGCGCCGACCCCTGCCGTGGGCGACTCCGTCGGCGAAATCCTCGAGGAAATCGGCCTGGAGCAGGTGGGCGCACCCGGCACTACCGCGGCGTTGGCCCTGCTCAACGACCAGGTGAAAAAGGGCGGCATCATGGCGTCCAGCTACGTGGGCGGCCTGTCTGGCGCGTTCATCCCCGTGTCCGAGGACAAGAACATGATCGACGCCGCCACCGCCGGCGTGCTCACGCTGGAGAAACTCGAGGCCATGACCTGCGTGTGCTCTGTGGGCCTGGATATGATCGCTGTTCCCGGTGACACGCCTGCGACCACCATCGCCGGCATCATCGCAGATGAGGCCGCCATCGGCATGATCAACCAGAAGACGACCGCGGTCCGCCTGATTCCCGTTATCGGCAAGGGCGTCGGCGAGGTCGCCGAATTCGGCGGATTGCTCGGCTGGGCTCCCATCATGCCGGTGAACCCGAAGGGCTGCGAGACTTTCGTCACCCGCGGCGGACGCATCCCGGCGCCGGTCCACAGTTTCAAGAATTAAGTTCCGAACACATAGTGCGGAGCATGTGCGGTTGACGCATGTGCTCCGTTTTTTATTGCGAGAAAGGTTTCAGCATGTCGTTTGTCGAGGTAGAAACGTTGGACGACCCTCGGTTGGACGCCTATGCGCGTTTGACCGAGGCGCAGCTGCGCAACAAGCTGGAACCTGAAAAAGGCATCTTCATCGCTGAAAGCCTCAAGGTCATCGACCGGGCACTTGCGGGCGGTATGGTGCCCCTGTCTGTGCTGATGACGCCCGAGTGGATGGACGCCGCCGCCGACATGCTCGAACGTATCCAGCAGGCGGGGGAGGGCGGCGCCGACGTACCTATATATGTAGGGCCTGCCGATGAACTGCAGAAACTGACTGGCTTCAAGCTGACTCGGGGTATTCTGTGCGCCATGCGGCGTCCGAAGATGCCGAGTGCCGAAGACCTGCTTGCCACCTGCAGAAACGGAGGACCGGCCCGTCGGGTGGCGGTGCTGGAAGGCATCGTCGACCACACGAATGTCGGAGCCATTTTCCGTTCGGCGGCCGCGCTCAACGTGGATGCGGTTTTGGTCACGCCGACGTGTTGCGACCCGCTTTATCGTCGTGCCGTGCGCGTTTCCATGGGTACTGTGTTTCAGGTGCCATGGACCCGTTTGGGTGAAGATGTGCACGATTGGCCTGGTCAGGGACTTGAACGGCTGCATGCTTTGGGGTTCAAGACGGCTGCCATGGCCCTGTCCGACGATTCCGTATCCTTGGGAGATCCCACCTTGGCTGCCGAGGAGAAGCTGGCATTGGTATTCGGGACCGAAGGGGACGGGTTGAGTCCTCGCACGATTGCGACCTGCGATTATACGGTCCGCATTCCGATGTCGCATGGTGTGGACAGCCTCAATGTGGCTGCCGCCAGCGCTGTGGCGTTCTGGGAACTCTGCGCACGGTAAATAAATCGAAAATCTAGCCGTTGATGCCCAAAGATGACGCGAAAGCAACATTTAGTCTTAGGCACTTAGATTTTCTGAAAAGGCTCTTGCAACTCATCCAACGGGTGCTAGACTGTAGCACTGTTAGCAGTCGAGCACGTCGAGTGCTAGCACTCTGAACATTTGGTAATTAAGGTTTTACTAGAAAGGTGAATCCTCATGAATCTGAAACCTTTGGGAGATCGCGTTATCGTCAAGCGCGACGAAGCTGAAACCGCTACCGCCTCTGGCCTGCTGATTGCTTCTTCGGCAAAGGAGAAGCCCCAGACCGGCATCATCTTGGCTGTCGGCGAAGGCAAACTGGACAAGGACGGCAAGCTCATTCCTGTTCCTGTGAAGGAAGGCGACCGCGTTCTGTACGGCAAGTTCGGCGGCTCCGAAATCACCGTTGACGGTGAAGAAGTCCTGATTCTGAGGGCTGACGACCTGTACGCCGTGTACACCGACTAACTGTTCTTTGGTATCAAGCCGCTTGAAAGGAAGCAACTCCAATGGCTAAAGAGATTAAGTACAATACCGACGCGCGCAGCAGCCTTGCCGCCGGCGTCACCAAGCTTTCCGACGCCGTCAAGGTCACCCTTGGCCCCAAGGGCCGTTATGTCGCCCTTGAGCGTTCCTATGGTGCTCCCACCATCACCAACGACGGTGTGACGGTCGCTCGTGAAATCGAACTCGAGGATCCCGTGGAGAACATGGGTGCCCAGCTGGTCCGTGAAGCTGCCACCAAGACCAACGATGGCGCTGGCGACGGCACTACCACCGCAACGCTCCTGACCGACGTCATCGTCACCGAGGGCCTGCGCAACGTTACCGCCGGTGCAAACCCGCTGGCTATCCGCCGCGGCATCGACAAGGCCACCGAGGCCATCGTCAACCAGATCAAGGCTGACGCAATTGAGATTTCCGACCAAGAGCAGATTGCCAACGTCGGCACCATCTCCGCAGGCGACGCAGCCATCGGTCAGAAGATTGCCGAGGCCATGCAGATCGTCGGCAAGGACGGCGTCATCTCCGTTGAGGATTCCAACACCTTCGGCATCGACATCGACACCGTCGAGGGCCTGCAGTTCGACAAGGGCTACATCTCTCCCTACATGGCTACCGATATGGAGCGCATGGAGGCTGTTCTGAAGAACCCTGTCATCCTGCTCACCGACCAGAAGATCAGCAACATTCAGGAGATTCTGCAGCTGCTCGAGCAGGTCATGCAGTCCGGTCATCCGCTGCTGATCATCGCTGAGGACATCGAGGGCGAGGCTCTGGCCACCATCCTGTTGAACAAGCTGCGCGGCACCTTCCAGTGCGTTGCCGTCAAGGCTCCTGGCTACGGCGACCGTCGTAAGCGTATGCTCGAGGACATCGCCATCGTCACCGGTGGCACGGTCATCACTGCCGACTTCGGCATGACCCTGTCCGAGGCCACCGTCGACATGCTCGGCAGCGCCAAGACCGTCAAGGTCAGCAAGGACAACACCACGATCATCGACGGTTCCGGCGACGCAAACGCCATCAAGGAGCGCGTTGACCAGATCAAGGCCGAAATGGATGTCACCGAATCCGAGTTCGACCGCAGCAAGCTGCAGGAGCGCCTGGCCAAGCTGGCCGGCGGCGTGGCCGTCCTGAAGGTCGGCGCTGCAACCGAGTCTGAGCTCAAGGAGAAGAAGTCCCGCATCGAGGACGCTCTGCAGGCAACCCGTGCAGCCGTCGAAGAGGGCATCGTCGCTGGCGGCGGCGTGGCTCTACTGGACGCTCTGCCGGCTCTGGATGCCGTCGAGTGCGAGAACCATGACGAGGAAGTCGGCGTTGCCATCATCCGCAAGGCTCTGGAGGCTCCGCTGCGCACCATCGCTCAGAACGCTGGCTACGAAGGCAGCGTTATCGTCGAGCGCATCAAGGGTATGGAGAAGGGCCAGGGTCTGAACTGCGCCACCGGCGAGTATGGCGACCTGGTTGCCATGGGCGTCGCCGATCCTGTGAAGGTCACCCGCACCGCTCTCCAGTCCGCTGTTTCCGTTGCCGGCCTGATCCTCATCACCGAGGCAACCGTCAACGAGATTCCGAAGGACGGTCCGGACCTGTCCGCTCTCGCTGGCGCTGCCGGCGGTATGGGCGGCATGATGTAATCAAGCCCAAAAGAAACGAGCCCCTTCGGGGGCTCGTTTCTTTTGGAGCGAAGTTGACGCTGCGGGGCGGCACGGCCACCGATATTCTCCCTGCGAGCAGCCCTCACGTACGCCAGTACGCTACGGGCTGCTCTCGGGGAATCTCGGTGGCCGTGCCGCCCCTCGCTGTCTCACCATGGGCGTTCCGCAACAAACGGAGACCGTCCCGCCGGGGCGCTGTTGCTTCGCAAAGCGCGCCCCTTCACTGCCTTGCTCGCGGAGACCGTCCCGCCGGGGCGCTGTTGCTTCGCAAAGCGCGCCCCTTCACTGCCTTGATCGGGGAAGGCCGTCCCGCCGGGGCGTTGTTTGCCTTCGGCAAAAGCACGCCCCTTTGGTGCCTTGCTCGCGGGGGCCGTCCCGTCGGGGCGCTGTTGCTGCGCAAAGCGCGCCCCTTCGGCGTCCCGATCGCGGAAGGATGTTCCGTTCGCAGAGGCTGTTCCGGTGGGGTGGGTTCGCTGAGATGTGTCCCTAGTGGCACAGTTTTGTGTCAGAAGGACGCGTCCCTAGTGACACACGGGGCTATTCCCAGCTGTAGGTTTCGCAAAGGGGCATGTATTCGGCGTAGCCTTCGGCTTCCATTTCCTCGTACGGTATGAAGCGGAGGGCGGCGCTGTCAATGCAGTAGCGTAGGCCACCTTGGCTTGCAGGCCCGTCGTTGAACACGTGGCCCAGATGGGAGTCGCCGACTCGGCTGCGCACCTCGGTGCGGTTCAGACCCCAGCTATTATCAGGCACTTCGACGAGAACGTCGGGATCGATGGGCTTTGTAAACGCCGGCCAACCGCAGCCTGAATTGTATTTGGCAGACGATGCGAACAAGGGCTCGCCGGTCACAATATCGACGTAAAGGCCGGGTGCCGTGTTGTCGTGGTAGTCGTTCTGGAAGGCGGGCTCGGTACCATTATTCTGGGTCACCTCATACTGCATGTCGGTCAGATTGTCCTGAATCTCATCATCGGACGGACGCGAATACAGGCTGGGATCGACCTTGATTTCGGAGGGCTGTGTCTCGTCGGCCCCTTCTTCCAGCTCAACCTGGTCAAGCGAGCTGAAGTCGATGTGGCAGTATCCGTCCGGGTTCTTCTGCAGATAATCCTGGTGGTACTCCTCTGCCAGATAGAAGTTCTCAAGCGGACCGAGCTCCGTTGCCAAGGAGCTTTCGTATTGCTGCTCGACCTCGGCAAACACCAACTGGATGGTCTGCAGGTCGGCTTCGTCGACGTAGTACACGCCGGTGCGGTACTGCTCGCCTCGGTCGTTGCCCTGTTCATTCACGCTCAAAGGGTTGATGATCATGAAAAACTGCCTGGTCAACGTGGTAAGGCTGATAATCGAGGGGTCGTATTGCACATGCACGGTTTCTGCGAAGTGGGTGTCTCCGTAGCAGACCTCCTCGTATGTGGGGTTTTCGGTCGTTCCGTTCGCATATCCCGAGGTCACGTCGTATACGCCAGGTATTCGGGAGAAATATTCCTCGACGCCCCAGAAGCACCCGCCGGCAAAGTAAATGTCTTTCAGGTTGTTCGTATCTATCTGGGATTTCATAGCTTCTGCCTCCGATTTCTGTTCGCCGGCGCTTTCCTTGGGCGGCAGGTCCGACGCCGTCGTCGCGCATCCGACCAGAATCGTCACCAATGCGCCCAAAAGAACGATGATGCTGAAAAGGTGCTTGTCCACGCTCAGCTCCGTTCAATCGTATGTATCCTGGTCAACATTGTAACAAGCTTGGGTTTAGGCATGCGTTGGGGAGGCATCTTGTAAACCTTCGGAGATATTTGCGACAGAAGTTTTGAACAAAGGCTTTGGGGCAGAAGGCCTACGGCATGAAATGCTTGCGGGTGCTTTGAGGATGAAGGTGCCCACGCGAAGACAACGCACTATGCCCAGGGCGCGTTGTGGCGAAAGCATCCGCATGAAGTCGCTGGAACATGTCCGGGGCACTATGGGGTGAGGGCGTCAGGGTCGACCGGGTTTGAATGGACTGTAGAAACAAAAAGGCCGGGCGGAAAACCCGGCCTAAATGATGGATGGGGTTGTCGGCCTACGCGGTGACGTCGCCTTCCAGAACCAGTTCCAGGTTGCGCTCGCCTTCGATATCGTTGTCCATGTAGTGATCGAACTCGTCGTAGATGCTCTGATCAGGCTCTTTGGTCAGAAGCGAGACAACTACGATGGCGATGCAGCCGCACAGGAATGCGGGGCCCAGCTCGTAGATACCGAAGATGCCGCCGATGGGCTTGATCAGATTGTGCCAGATGAGCACCATGCCCGCGCCGGTCAGCATGCCGGCGATGGCACCTGCTTTGTTGGTGCGGCGCCAATACAGGCTGAAGAGCATCAGCGGGCCGAAGGATGCGCCCAGGCCGGCCCAAGCATAGGACACGACCGTGAAGATGACGGAGTTGGAATCCCATGCCACGACGATACCGAAAATGAGCACCAGCGCCAGGGTGATGCGGGAAACGATGAGCACCTGGTCGTCGGTGGCGTCCTTCTTGAACAGCGCGCGGTAGATGTTTTCGGCCACGGACGATCCCGTGATCAGCAGGTACGACGAAGCGGAGGACATCGATGCAGCCAGAATGCCGGAAACCACGATGCCGCAGAGGAATGCGGGAAGCATCATCTTGGACAGGACGATGAAGATGGTCTCGGCGGAAGAGGAGGTCAGAAGCTCGCTGGGGATGATGTAGCGGCCGATCAGTCCGATCATGACGGCGCAGAACATGGAGATGACGACCCACACCACGGCGATGTGACGAGAGGTCTTGATTTCCTGCTGAGAACGGATGCCCATGAAGCGGACGAGCACCTGCGGCATGCCGAAGTAGCCAAGGCCCCAGCTCATGGTGGAGATGATGGTGATGATACCGTAAGTGGCGGGCTCGTCGAACAGCGGCATTCCGTTCTCGACCATCTGCGTGCCGGTCTCGTCAACCATCGGCACGGCCATGGTGGTCATGGACAGATAACCGGGGATGTCGCTCAGGAAGGCCACGGTGTTTTCGAGGCCGCCGGCCATGGTGATCGAGCCGATGACCACGACGGCCAGCGCGAAGAACATCAGGCAGCCCTGGACGAAGTCGGTGGCGACGACGGACAGATATCCGCCGACCATGGTGTACAGGAACACGATGAGAGCGCCGAGGACCATCATGGAAGCGTAGTCCAGACCGAACAGGGTGTGGAACAGGCGGCCGCAGGTCACAAAGCAGCTGCCGCAGTACACGCTGAAGAAAACGAGGATGATGACGGCGGCGATGGTACCGATTGTCTTCTTTTCGTCATGATAGCGGTTGGAGAAGAACCCGGGGATGGTGATGGAGTCGTTTGCCACCACGGAGTACCGGCGTAGGCGCTCGGCCACGAACTTCCAGTTGAGGTACGTGCCCAGAGCCAAGCCGATGGCCGTCCAGCCCACGTCGGACGCGCCCGTGAAGTAGGCCAGGCCGGGCAGACCCATGAGCAGGTAGCCCGACATGTCCGAGGCTTCGGCGGAAAGGGCCGTGAACCAGGGGCCCACCTTGCGGCCGCCGAGGAAGTACTCGGAGGTCGACGAGTTGGAACGCTTCGCATACACGAAGCCGATGGTCAGAACCACCACGAAGTAAATCAGAATCGCAAATACGATGATTGCGTCGCTGTTTTGCATGTTTTCCCACCTTGGTTGCATATTCAATCAGTCATAAAAAGGCCTGATGCATATTACTACAATTGGATGCAGTGCAAGCCGAGGCAAACGAAACTCTTTCATGAGCGGCGCGGTAACCACGTAAACATTACACGTCGCTGTTTACTATTCAGCAAAGGGGGTTTCTCGAATTCATGTATCATATGGAACGTGAATTCGGCCAAGAGAAGGGAGCCTCCATGGATTATTTCACCAGCGACCTTCACTTCGGCAGCGTCGATGTGGCCCAGCTGTCGAACAGGCCCTTCGACAGCATCCTGGACATGAACGAATGCATCATCCGCAATTGGAACGAGCGCGTGAAGCCCGATGACAAGGTCTATATCATCGGCGACTTCATGAACCGCGCCGAAACCAATCCCGAGCATTACCTCTCGCAGCTGCCCGGCCGCAAGCACCTCATCATCGGCAACCACGACCACGGTTGGACGCAGCGCATCGACGTGGACGAATGGTTCGAAGCTGTCGAGTACATGACGGAGATTCTGAGCGGGGGACACCTGATCACGCTCTGCCACTACCCGCTTATGGAATGGCACGGCGGCCGCCACGGTGCGTTCCTCATCCACGGGCACCTGCACGACCGTCGCGACGCGCCGTTCTGGCCGCTGCTCCAGCGCTACAAAACCGCCTTGAACGCAGGTGTGGACATCAACGGGTTTGCGCCGGTCACCTTCGGCGAGCTTGTGGAGAACAACCGCCGCTGGAAGCAGATGGACTAGCTGCCGAAAAGCTGGGCGAATTTGGTGCGGGACTTGCTATATCCGCTGGTCAGATTATGAATCGTTGTCCGGGCGCGAACGCTGATCGCGACCAGGTTGCAACGTATCCAGTACCCGTTCGCCCACCCTTTGGCGCCAGCGGGGCTAAGCGGCGGAAACGCATCTTGCGGCCTGCCGAATCATAAAAAACATGCATCAAGTTCTTCAACGCAAAGCGCGCCATCAACTGCGAATTGAATTACAATAAGAAGCGACATGTCGCGGGGGCCTAGCGGCTGCCGTGGATGTCTTCTTGCTTAGGAGTCCTCATTCAGCAAGGGGGTATTTGCCATGAAGATTGCTCTTTTTCCGGGGTGCATGGTCGACATGATCTACCCGGAGACAGGCATTGCGGCTGTCAATGTTCTGGAGCGGCTTGGCTGCGAAATCAGCCTGCCGGATAAGCAAGTGTGTTGTGGGCAGGGACTTGTGAACTCAGGGTACGCGGACGGCACGAGGTCCGTGGCCAAAAACACCATCAAAGCCTACGACGCCTGCAAGGAAGACTTCATCGTGTCTCTAACGGGTTCTTGTATGAACGCCATCGTCAACGACTATCCGCCGTTGTTCGAAGACGACCCGGTCTTTTCCGCCAAGCTTCGCTCAGTCACGTCTCGTTTTCGCGAGTTCACCCAGTTCATCGTTGACGAGCTGGGCGTAACCGATGTGGGCGCAAGCTTCCCGCACACCGTCACGTTCCATAAGAGCTGCCACAGCACGCGTCTTTTGGGCATCAAGGAGCAGCCGCTCAAGCTGCTGGACAATGTGGCGGGCCTTCAATATATAGAGATGGAACACGCCGACCGCTGCTGCGGCTTCGGCGGAACGTTCTCCTTCAAAGAGCCTGAGATTTCCGGCGAAATGGTTCGCGAAAAATGCCGGACCATCATCGAATCGGGGGCCGAGGTGGTCACCGGCGTCGACTCGCCGTGCCTGATGAACATCAAGGGCGCCCTCTCGCGCATGCGCAGCACCGGCGAACTGGACCGCGACATCCGCGTCATGCACATCGCCCGGATTCTGGATGCGAAGGAGTAGCCATGGCCATTCTGTACAACACCGACCAAAACCTCCGCGAGCGCGCATCGTCCTGCATTGAAAACGACTTCAAGCACAATGCCATCGAAACCGCGCAGGAGACCTTCTACGTCAAGCGCGGGCAGCTGGTTGAGGAAATGCCCGATTGGGAAATCATCCGCGACCGCGCCGCTGCCATCCGCAACGACGTGACCAAGAACCTCGACTTCTACGTCAAGCAGTTCGCCGAGCGGGCCGAAGCCAATGGATGCATCATGCATTACGCGCCCGACGGGGAAGATGCGCTGTGGGAGATCCTGGGTATTTTCGCCGACCACGGTGCCGCCCATGCGGTCAAATCCAAGAGCATGATGTCTGAGGAAATCGGGCTGAACGAGGTGCTGGAGCAGGCCGGCGTCGACATCATCGAGACCGACTGCGCCGAGAACATCCTCCAGACCGCCGGTGACAAGCCGTCCCACATCGTGGTGCCGGCCCTGCATTTCGACCGCGAAGCCATTGCCGAGCTCTATCGCAAGAAGCGCGGTTACGAAGGCTCTTCGGTTCCCGAAGAGATCACCCACTTCCTCCGTTCCATCCTGCGTGAGGAATTCCTCGCAGCCGAAGTCGGCGTGCGCGGCTGCAACTTCGCCGTGGCCGAGACGGGTTCCACCACGCTGGTCACCAACGAAGGCAACGGCCGCATGGTCGACACCTACCCGAAGGTCCAGATTATCCTGGTGGGCATCGACCGCATCGTGCCCGACCTGGAGGCGCTGGACACCATGATGTGCCTGTTGCCCCGCAGCGCTGTGGGTGCCAAGATGACCGCCTACTTCTCCGTGGATTCCGGCCCGCGCAAGCCTGGCGAGGTCGACGGTGCAGAAGAGGTCCACATCGTCATTATGGACAACGGCCGCCACACCCTGATCAACACCGAGTTCGAAGCCATGCTGCGCTGCTGCCGCTGCGGAGCCTGCCTCAACATCTGCCCCGTGTATCGCCACATCACCGGTCACGGGTACGGATCGATCTACCCCGGCCCCATGGGCATCGTGCTTACGGCGGCCCTGGAAGGGTATGACAACCTGGGCGGCATGCCCTTCGCCTGTTCGCTGTGCGGCGCCTGCGCGGAGCATTGCCCGGTCGAAATTCCGCTGCACGATCTGATCAGGCAGCACCGCATCAACATGGTCGAGGAGCACAAGAATAACCCGGTGGAGGTTCCCATTTTCAAGGGCTTGGAGCTCATGTGGTCGAACCGCGCCGTATACGGCACCGCCATGGCGGCAGGCCGGCCCATCATGAAAGCCCTGGCAGACGGCGAGAAGGGCGCCATGGACGAAAGCAGCGCCTGGATTCCCATCGTCAAAGGTTGGACTTCTAAACGCGATTTCGATGTGTTGGCCCCCGAACTGTTCCGCACGTGGTTCAAGAAGCACAAGAAGGAACGCAATGCGGGTTCTGAGGAAGGAGGGCAAGACCGATGATCGGCAACAAGACCCTTGAAGACCTGTTGAGGCCCATATCCGAAAGCCTTGGGCGCGCCGAAGTTCCGTCGCAGGTCAACCGAGATAAGGATGCGTATCCTCTGCCGCGTCGCGTGACCGACGGCATGGATGCCGCCGCGCTGACGGACCTGTTCGCCTCCGAGGCGGGAAAGATCCGCGTAACCGTGCACCGCTGCGCAGCGGGCGAGGCCCCTCAGGTCGTGGCCGGCATTGTGGCCGAAGAGCCCGGCGACGTCGTGCTCGCAGGCGACAATCGGCTGGCTGCCCTGGACCTGGTTCCCGCCGTCACGCAGGCTGCCGCCGGCAACGCCGTGACCGTTTGGAATCCGAATGATGCCAATGCGGTGGCTTCGGCCGAAAAGGCCCGGTACGGCGTGACCTTCGCCGCGGCTGGCATCGCCGAGACCGCCACCGTCGTGCAGCCCGCCAGCACCTTGTGCGGCCGCTCCGTAAGCCTGCTTCCGCTTACGCACATCGCCGTTGTGGATGCCGCCGACATCGTTGGCACTATGGCGGATTACCTGCGAACCGTGGACAAGGATGCGCTGCCGTCGCAGATCTGCTTCATCAGCGGGCCTTCTGCCACGGCGGACATCGAGCTTGTGCGTGTCGAAGGCGTGCACGGCCCCATGTACGTTCACTACGTCATTCTGGAAAATTAACAACCGCGGGACCTGGTCGTGCCCGAACCAGGTCCGATGCTGCTTATTCGGGCATTGCTAGGGTTTCATGTCCGGCGGATCCGGATGGGAAATGGACAAGGTTCATGTACGACTGACACTAGGAGGTTATTGTCCATGAAGCAGTACCAGCTCTACATCAACGGTGAATTCCTCGACAACGGCGATCGTGAGATGCTCGACGTTGTCAACCCGGCAACCGAGGAGGTCATTTCTCAGGTGCCGAAGGCCACGGAGGAGGACGTGGCTGCTGCCGTCGACGCGGCCTACGAGGCTCAGAAGGCTTGGGGCAAGGTCCCGGCCATCGAGCGCGCCGAATGGCTCAACAAGCTTGCCGACAAGGTCGACGAGAATCGCGAGCTGTTTGCCCAGACCAATACCGCCGAAATGGGCAAGCGCATCAACGAGTCCCGCGACGAGGCCACCTGGCTGGGCGTGTACTTGCGCTACTACGCGAGCCTGGCCCGCACCATCAAGGGCGAGATCATCACGTCCGACTCTCCCAACGAGAACATCTTCCTGTATAAGAAGCCCATCGGCGTGTGCGCCGGCATCATGCCCTGGAACTTCCCGCTCTTCCTCATCGGCCGCAAGGTCGCTCCCGCTCTGGTCTGCGGCGATACCGTCGTGCTGAAGCCGTCCAGCGACAGCCCCAACGGCTGCTTCGAGTTCGCGAAGCTCTGCGACGAGATCGGCCTGCCCAAGGGCGTCGTGAACGTCGTCTCCGGCTCCGGCGCCGTCGTCGGCAACGGCCTGTCCGGCAACCCGAAGGTCGCCATGGTCTCCATGACCGGTTCCACGCCCGTTGGCAAGCAGATCATGAAGAACTGCGCCGAGAACGTCACCAAGGTCTCCCTCGAGCTGGGCGGCAACGCTCCGTTTATCGTCATGGACGACTGCGATCTGGACGCGACCATCGAGAACTGCTTCAACTCTCGTTACTACAACTGCGGCGAGGTCTGCAACGCGGCCGAGCGCGTCTATGTCCAGGCTGGCATCTATGACGAGTTCGTCGCCAAGATGACCGAGCGCGTCGCAGCCGCCAAGGCCGGCGACCCGCTGGACGAATCCGTCGACATGGGCCCGATGGTCAACGCCAAGCAGCGCGAAATCGTTCTCGACCTCATCCAGAGCGCCCGCGACGAAGGCGCCAAGATCGTCGTCGGCGGTAACGCCATCGAAGGCAAGGGCTACTTCATCGAGCCGACGCTCATCGTCGACTGCGACCATGACATGCGCATCATGCGCGAGGAGATTTTCGGCCCGGTCATGGCAGTCTCCAAGTTCGAGACCCTGGACGAGGCCATCGAGAAGGCCAACGACACCAATTACGGCCTGACCTCCTCCATCCACACCACCGATTTCGACACCGCCATGCGCGGCCTGAACGAGATCAACTTCGGCGAGATCTACGTCAACCGTCATCACTTCGAAGCCTTCCAGGGCTTCCATGCAGGCGTCCGCCAGTCCGGTCTGGGCGGCGACGACGGCGAGCACGGCCTTGAGGAATTCCTCGAGACGCACATCGCCTACGTCGACTACAAGCTGGGCTAACACCCGCAATCATATGGGCCGCAGGCGGTGCTTTTGCCGCCTGCGGCTCCCGTTGATGGAAGGAACGTTCTTTTCATCAGGCAAAACAAGATTGATGGAATGATGCGTTTCTATTATTTCTGTTTTTGCGAGTAGGGAGTTTCATATGAAGGGTTTTGTCGCAACATCCACCGCCGCAACTGCCGCTGAAGCCGGCAAAGATGTAGCCGCGAAGATTGCGGCCGGCATCGAGGGCGCCAAGGTGGCCATGGCTTACGGCAGCTGCGCATACGACTCGGCAGAGCTTCTGGCTGCCGTGGCGGCAGAGCTGCCTGGCGTGCCTGTGGTGGGCAACACGTCGTTTACCGGCATTATCACTCCCGAAGGATACGTGGGCGGCGACACCCCGTTCTTCGGCATCTTGGCTCTGGGCGGCGATGACCTGGTCGTCGGCACGGCCGGCGCTCCCCGCGGCGAGCAGTGTCCCCGTAAGACCGGCGCCGAGCTGGCAAAGGCCGCTATGGCCGCAGCCGGCAAGGACTGCGCACCGGCCTACTGGTATATGGTCGCCTCTCCCGCCGAGGAGGAGTACTACATCAAAGGCGTGACCGACGTCATCGGCCGCGTTCCCTTCTTCGGCGGCTCCGCTGCGGACAATTCCATCGCCGGCGAGTGGTGGATGTACAACGGCACCGAAACGTTCCAGGACGGCTGCGTCGTCGCGTTCTTCTACACCGACGCCCCGTTCGCCAACAAGTTCACCGGCGCCTATGCCGAAACCGACGACTTCGGCGTGGTCACCAAGATGAACGGCGACCGCGGCATCGCCGAGATCGACGGCAAGCCGGCTCTGGAAGTTTACGCAGGTTGGCGCGGCATGCCGGTCGACCAGCTCATGGGCGGCGACCTGCTGGTTGCTTCCATCGTGAGCCCGCTGGGCTTCAAGGATCGTCTGGGCGACCTGACGCTGATCCGCCATCCTATGGGCGGCAACGAGGACATGTCCATCGCCGTGGGCGGCAAGGTCGTCGAAAAGACCTGCGTCGTTCGCATGGAAGGCGACGTGGATTGCCTGGTCAACTCCGTGGCCAAGACAGTGGGCGAGCTGAATGAGAAGGCCGGCGCCAAGCCTGCAGCCTACTTCTTCGTGCATTGCGGAGGACGTCGTGCCGCCATCGGCGACCGCATCGACGAGGTGGCGGATGCATTCGTGAAGGCTGCGGACGGTGTTCCGTTCCTGGTCGAGTTCACTTTCGGCGAGTACGGCTTCGAGGACGACGGCCTCAACGCTGTGGGCGGCCTCATGCTGTCCTTCACCGCGCTCGGCTAAGGCTTCACGCACATAGCACCAGATAGGGAAGGGGCCTTGCGCCCCTGGGACAAAGGGGACAGTCCCCTTTGTCCCATTTTTTTGCGGCTAGTGTGTCAGTAGGGATGTGTCCCTACTGACACACTTTTGAGTCAGTAGGGACACATCCCCGTCCAGCCAGTCTGCTCCTCTGGTCCGAAACCAGCTTCTGCGCCAAGAAAAACAAGTAGTGTACGACTTTTCGGCGCCGCTTCGATATCGAGATTACCCATCTCTGAAGAACCCCAGGTCAGACGCGTGCCGATACGACATGCGCAACCCGCATCTTCATGAGGTCGTACACTAGTTGATATTCTTGGCAGAAAACGAGGTTTTTGGGGCGAGGAGCAGAGCGCGACGGAATCGCGCGCCCGCCCCAGCAGGCTCGCCGAAAACGGGACAAAGTGCTACGTCCCCGTTGTCCCGCGGAGGGGCTACATGTCGCGATAGCGGTCAACCAGAGCCATCAGGTCGTCTTTGCTGTGAACGTCCAGCTTGCCGTATAGGTTGCGCGTGTGGGTGCGCACGGTGTTCCAGCTGATGCCCATCTCGTCGGCCACCTTCGAGGATCCGTAGCCCATGGCCAGGTAGCGCAGCACGTCCTTCTCGCGGCGGGACAGCTTGAACTCGTCGGCGATGAAATCGATGGCGATGTTGAACTTGCCGCGGTGCGTTTCGATGGCGACGGAGGAATCGATGCGCTTCTTCAGCAGGTCGGACAGGGGAGTCTGACCCTCGACGCGCTCCTCGTAGAGCTGCTTGAACTCTTTCTCGGAGAAGATCATGAAAGCGGCGAACAGGGTGAGGAACGAAAGCCCGACGAAAATGCCCTGCGTGACCATGGAGCTCGAAATCATAGGCAGCAGATAGGCGCCCACTGCCCAGCCTGCAGCGCTAAACGCCTGGTAGAAGCCGACTCCGATGCCAACGACGATCATGGCGGAAATCCTCCGTTGATACACGACGAAGAACAGCAGGCAGCAATACACGAAGTCGAAGATGCGCATGCTGAACGGCACCGTTTGGTAGAAGGCGTGGTTGTTGATGCCAACTACGGGCGCAAGTGCGACAAAGAACCCGGCAACCACCATGACCATGGTGAAGATGCGGCCGAAGTTGACGTTTTCCGTATCGGATCCAACTGCCAGCAGCACGAAGGACGCAGCCGCCGGCACCTGGAACAGCAGCACGAAAGACGACAGAAGCACGGTGTTGTACAGGGCAACCAACGTGCTGGCCCAGCCTTGCACCACTGCAGCGGCAAAGGCAAGAATGGAAACAGATGCGACCAGCTTCCACAACGGTTTGGGGAAATGCTCGAAATCGAAAGACGGCTGCCGGGTAGTTTCGGAAACGGGCGCATACATGCTGATGGACACGAACAGTCCCGAAAGCAGCGGCAGCAGAATGAGCATTGCGGTGCCTAAGACCTGCGGGCCGTCGTCGAAAAGCCTCCATTGAGGAAATCCCAGCGCAACGAAATACGTTCCCACGCAGATGAAATAGGTGAACGCCATCTGCAGAATGGCGTTGCGGGGCAGAAGCCGGCCGAAGGACTTTCCACATTCGACCAGGATGGGTGCAAACCCCATGCCCGTCATAACGCATCCAGCGATAAAAACGGCGCTCCATGTGTCTGCGCCGACCGCGCGTTGCAGGAAATACGGTCCGGCAAGAATAATCAGCAGGCAGCCGATCGACGAAAATGCACCGCTGAGCAACGGGGTGGACTGCCTGTCAGCTAGGCCTGAAAGGCGCTTCGCGTTGAAGCCGATAAAGATGAGCGCAACGGCCAGGGCGATGGTTGTTTCGGTGTACATGCGCGTTACGGCTGTAGAGCTGTAGTCGGGCGTGGAAATCCAAACCATACCGTCGAAGACCATGCGCGACCAAGCGAGCCAGAAACCGAATGCGATGGCCGCCATGCTTGGGCATGAGGCTGCCAATTGCGTGACAATGCGGGTCTTAGGCATGTGCAATCCCCTCCCTTTGCGTCATGCCTTATTGATAGGCTGCAGTGCAGTATACCGCAATCTTTGGGTGGGGAAACGGAAACAGGGTATGAGGCGGGAAACTTTAATCAATCGGTTGAACTGGAAAAACGTGTTGGGTGAGATTTTTCACCCATACGTGCGTGAGGTTCGAACCTCTGTTTTTCGCCCTTTTGCTGCAGGATGGCGGTTTCCAACCGACGGATGAAAGCATAGGGTGTATTCGGAATCAACTGCAAACGCAAGGTTGCAGAACCGTTCCGGCAATCAGGGGGATAGCCGGGCGGCGGATGCGGGTTGAGCTGGCTCCTCGCATCGTTTTCAAGCACCTTGCACAGGAGGGGGATGTATGGCAGAGGATTTTGAGCGCCTGATGCGCACCAACGAGCAGTTGGCGGCAGAAAGGAAGGCGCAGGACAACGGATTCGCCGATCTGGCTGAAAACGACGAGGCGAAACTGGAAGAGCGCGAAACCCTGGAAGAAACCGCGGAGCTGTCCTTCGAGGAGAAGCTCGTCATCCTGAACCGCGCCGTCACGCGCCAGCCGCTGAACCGCGAGCTCATGCTCAGGATCCTGTCGTTCTGTACGGAAGAGAAGAAACTCAACGACGTCGAGAATCACGTCATGTCGTTCCCCGAGTATTCCCGTGCCACCGAAAACCCGGTTTACATGACCAAGGTGCTGGTCCGTTGCGACGGTCTTGAGGAGATCGAGCGCACGGCGGAGGGCAAGCGGGTGCTTCCCGAAGACAAGGAAGGCCTGACCGAGGACGAAATCGACGACCTTGTTGCAACCACCAATTTCATCACCACCGAAGTGGGAGCCCAGGTTGTAGCCGACCACAGCCCCGCTGCGCGACTGGCCGCGCTTCTGGAAACCAGTCCCGAGCGCGCCGAAACCTTCCAAGAGATGCTGGAATTCGTGGCGGAAAAGCCCCGCACCTACGGCGAGGTCACCGATCTTCTGAAGGGCCGTCCCGTTCTGCAAACCATCATCAACGGGCGTACGGAAACCGTGCAGCCCAGCGTATTCATCGACAAGCTGGAACGCGCCGGCGTTCTTGTTTGGGATAACGGTTGGAAACTTACAAAGGAGGGGGAAGCGTTTTTAGCCAATAAGTAGGAGGAGGAACCTCCCGCAAAGGGAGGACAGACGAGAAGAAAGGAAAGAGGGGGAAGATGACAAAATCTAATCTGACTCGTCGAAGCTTCATCAAAGCGGCAGGCTTTACGGCGGCTGCTTCGGCCATCGGCGCGTCGCTGGCCGGCTGTATGCAGTCCGATGGCGGTTCCGCCGAAGGCGAAGGCTCTGCCGACGGCAACGTAAAGTCCTCTGAGGGCGTTACGTTCTCGACGCACATCGACTACGACACGAAGCTGCGCACCTCGTGCCATGGTTGCATCCAGATGTGCCCGGCCATCGCCTACCTGAAGGACGGCGTGGTCGTCAAGCTCGAGGGTGACCCCGAGGCGCCCGTGAGCCGCGGCTCCCTGTGCATCAAGGGCCTCAACCAGGTCCACACTATGTACAGCCCGCGCCGCGTCCTGCATCCGCTGCGCCACATCGAGCGCGGCACCAACAAATGGGAGCAGATCAGCTGGGACGAGGCCATCGACGAGGCCGCCCAGCACATCGCTGATGCCATCAACGAGTACGGCCCGTATTCGTTCTTCGCAAGCGTCGGCGGCGGCGGCTCCTATTCGTTCATGGAGGCCATGACCCTGCCTATGGCTCTGGGTTCGCCCACCGTGTTCGAGCCGGGCTGCGCGCAGTGCTACCTGCCCCGTTGGGCTCTCTCCAAGCTGTTCTACGGCGGCGACGACCAGTCCATCGCCGACAACGCAGTTCAGGAGATCTTCCGTCCTGGCGACGACAACAAGGCCGAAGTGGTCGTGATCTGGGGCGCCCAGCCGTCCGTTTCCGAAACCGCTGAATCCGGCCGCGGCATGGCCGAGCTCCGCGCTGCGGGCGTCAAGACCATCGTCGTCGACCCGAACTTCAGCCCTGACGCGGTTCACGCCGACATCTGGCTGCCCATCCGTCCGGCAACCGACACTAAACTCATCCTGTGCTGGTTCAACTACATCTTCGAGAACAAGCTGTACAACGAGCAGTTCACGAAGTACTGGACCAACCTGCCGTTCCTGATCGACCCGGACACCAAGCTGCCCGTCAAGGCTCAGGAGCTGTTCCCGGACTTCGAGCAGACCACGCCCGAGCACACGCCGGCTTATGTCTGCTACGACCTGAAGACCAACGCTGTTGCTCCCTTCGAGTACAGCGCTCCTGCCGACAGCGCCGTCGACCCCGAGATCTTCTGGGAAGGCGAGTTCAACGGCAAGACCTACAAGACCGCCGGCCAGATTTACGCCGAAGAGGCTGCTCCTTGGACGCTTGAGAAGACCGCCGAGGATTGCTGGCTTGAGGCCGACAAGATCGAAGCTGCCATCCGCATGTACACCCATGCCGACGACGGCGGCCCGATTGACCATGTTGCCGGCATCGCCAACGGCGTTGCTTCCGACATGACCGAGTCCGCCAGCCAGGTGCCTATCGGCCTGATGGGCCTCGACTCCATCATGGGCTACATCAACAGGCCCGGCGCCACCATGACCCAGAAGGGCGGCGGCTACTTCACCGACGCGACGGGCACCCAGTCGCTCAAGCGTCAGTACACCTTCAACAACGGCTTCGGCGGCATGTTCAGCGCCATGTACGGCATCGGCGCCGTCATCGGCCTGTCGGATGAGCAGAACGAAGCCTGGGCACGCGGCGAAGAGACCCCGGCCGGCGTCGCCGACGTCAGCCAGCAGGAGCTCGCCAACCAGCTGCTCCTCGACCGTATCGGCATGAAGGACCACAAGGGCCTGTATGCTTGGTGCCACAGCCACATCCCCAGCGTCCGCGAAGCCATCGCAACCGGCGAGCCCTTCAAGCCTCGCGTCTGGTTCGACATGTCCGGCAACAAGCTGGCCATGCTCGGCAACGCCAAGAGCTGGTATGAGGTCTTCCCCGAGGTCGACTACATCATCACCCAGTACCCGAACATCACGTCGTTCCAGTTCGAAGCTGCCGACCTCATGTTCCCGCTGCGTGAGTGGCTGGAAGAGCCCATGGTCAACATGACCCAGCTCGACACCCAGTGGCTGCAGAACGAATGCACCCACATCGGCGAGACCGTATCCCACAGCATCCCCGCCGCTCAGGTTCTGGCGAAGGTCGCCGAGAAGCTCGGCGGAGACCTGCCTGGCTTGAAGCCCGGCTATCTGGGCAACCCCACCGAGCAGGCGAACAAGGATTCCGTCGCCGCCACGCTGGGCGCTCCCAGCTGGGATGAACTGATCGCCAACACCGACCAGTACGTGCCGCACATCACCGAGGGCTACTTCAACTACAACCAGCACGAAGTCCTCGCCGAGGATGACGACAACCTGCCCATCGGCTTCGCCACTGAGTCCCGTAAGATCGAGACCTACTGCCAGATTCTGCTGCGCACGGCCCGCACCGGCTATCCGTACTGCTACCCCAAGCCGCAGGAAGCCTGCGACGACTACAGCCCGATCTGCGTGCCCATCGAACCCTGCGAGAGCCCCTATTCCGAGGCCGAGCAGCAAATCGCCGACCGCGAAGAGTACCCGTTCGTGCTCACCAGCGGCCGTGTTCCGTACTTCCATCACGGCACCATGCGCCATGCCGCGTACAGCCGCGAGCTGTTCCCCTGCGCCGAGATCCGCATCAACCCGGCCAGCGCTGCCGAGCTGGGCATCGAACATATGGACTGGGTCAAGGTCACGAGCCGCCGCGGCGAGATCCATGCCCGCGCATGGCTCACCGAGGCCATCAATCCGCATACCGTTTGGATGGAGCGCTTCTGGAACCCCGAGGCATTCGACGAGTCCCAGGCCAATCCGGACGGTGGCTGGCGCCAGATGAACGTCAACGTGCTCACCAAGAACACGGCGCCGTTCAACGAGGTGTTCGGTTCTTACACCAACCGCGGCTTCACCGTTAAGATCGAGAAGTCTGAGAAGCCCGAGAACGTGTGGGTCGAACCCGAGGAGTTCCAGCCGTTCATGCCCACCCTGCAAGGCGAAGCTAGGACGGAGGATGTATTCTAATGAAGAATTGTCTCGTTATCGATCTCGAGCGCTGCACCGGTTGCGACACCTGCGTAGCAGCGTGCAAGCATTGGCACAACATCGACCTTGGCGTGTATCGCAACCGCGTTTCCGCCATCGGCCCGATGGGAACCTATCCTAACGTAAGCATGTACTGGCTGCCCATGCAGTGCCAGCAGTGCGAGAATCCCGGCTGCATCGCCGTCTGCCCGACGGGCGCCAGCTATCGCGACGAGGAAACCGGCGTTGTTCTGATCAACGAAGAAGAATGCATCGGTTGCCAGAGCTGCATGACCGGCTGCCCCTACGGCGTGCGTTGGTACAACGCCAACACCAACAAGGTCGACAAGTGCACCCTGTGCTTCGAAGACCACATCGCCGAGCCGGATGCTCCTTGGGAACCCGCATGCGTGCATAACTGCTGCACCGGCGCCCGTATCTTCGGCGACCTGGACGACCCCGAGAGCCCCGCAGCCAAGGCTGTCGCCGCTGCCGGCGAGGAGAACTGCCACAAGCTTGACGACATCGACGGTGTCGGCCCCTCGAGCGTGTACATTCTGAGCCGTACGGCCGAATGGCAGCCCTGGAGCGATCCTTCCATCGAAGTCAGGCGTTACGAGAAGTAGCTTTCATGTCGGAACGGCCCGGGATCCCACTCCCTCCAGCCCGGGCCGTTCGGCAACCGTGAGCGAATTCGAATCCGACGCGGAGCATGCACACCTCCTCGCTCCGCGTCGGATGGTATGATTGAAAGCCTCCTATATATGTATGTATACGGAGGCCAAATTTGACGAAAGACCCAGGGGAAGCAATGTCCGAGGAAATCAAGCAGGCTGAAGCCGAAACCAATGCGCCGTACGGAGAAATCATCGACGCATTGCGCGGACGCAACGCCTTTTACGATATGTTCGCGAACGTGTACTTCAAGCCGCTGACGGCCGAACAGGTCGAGAACTTCGCCAACACCGATTTTTCGGCGTACGAAGACATTAACGAGCAGTTCGCCGACGGCGTGAACGACATCCGCCGCTATCTGGCCAAACGCAATTCCGGTACCCGTCAGGAGCTGGCTGTCGATTACACTGGTGCATTCGGCAGCACGTCGTCGTGGAAGGGCCGCTATGCCGCGCCGTACGAATCCGTCCACACCAGCGAAGAGGGGCTCATGTACCAGGGCGCCTACCACGAGGTGTTCCAGCTGTACAAGCAACATCATGTGGTGCGCGCAGAAGGGTACGACTACCCGCATGACCACCTGTCGTTCATGTGCGAGTTCCAGGTGATTCTGGCCGAACGGGCCATCGAGGCCATGGAGGCCGGCAATCCGGAAGAGGCGCTCAAGCAGATCAAAGCGTCCCAGGGATTCCTGGAGGACCACATCCTTTCGTGGTTCGACGATTTGGCCGACTTGGCCGTGAACCTGCTGCACACGCGTTTTTACCGTGGCATCCTGAAGATTTCGAAGGGCTTCTTCCTATTCGATCAGCAACTGCTCGCCGACATCGCGGAGGTGCTTGAGGAGCAGGTCCAGGAGGCGTAAATGAACACCATCATCATTCTCGCCGTTACCATTGCGGCATGCTTTGCTCTTCGTAATCCCATCAAGAAGGCCCCCATGGCCTTCTATGTGCTGTCGGTTTTGGTTGTTGTGGCGTTTCTCATGCTCGACCAGCTGGGCGCATCCCGCGCTGTAAGGCTGGCGTTCTTCTGGACCATGCAGAAGTGTCTGGTGCCGCTGGCTTTGTTCATCGTGGTCATGTACATCGGCGTATTCTCACGCTCGTCCAAGGTGTCCCTGTGGCTGAGGCCCATTCGCGCCGAGCTGTCCATTATCGCGTGGATCCTGTCGCTGGGTCATGTGGTGCGCTACCTTCAATCGTATCTGAACCCCCTGTTCAGCGGTGTGTCCTTAAAGGTGAACATCATTCTGGGCATCATCGTGGCCATCGTCCTGTTCATTCTGCTTATCCTGCTCGGCGTGACGTCCTTCAGGTTCGTCAAGAAGCGCATGTCCACCGACGCTTGGAAGAACCTGCAGAAGCTGGCCTATCCGTTCTTCGCGCTTACCTATGTGCATCTGCTGTTCCTGCTTATGCCCAGCGCAATGCACGGCGGCAAAGCCGCTACGTTCTCGGTAGCCTTGTACTCGGTGATCTTCATCGCGTACTTCATCCTGCGTCCGCTTCGCGCGATTCAGGACCGCAAAGCCGCATCGGAGCCGGCAGCTGTTGAGGGATAACCGCAGCATCGCATAATCACATTGTCTGTACAGCGAAGGGGCTTCGGCCCCTTCTTTTTTTGCGCTGTCGGTTGTTGTGGCATGCGTGGACGGCGTCTGCGGTGCAAAACGCAAGGTAGGAGTGTACATACATAGAACGAAACACAAATAAACGGAATATAATATATCGTATAGTAAGACAGTAGGAAAAAGAATAGGTGTGTCTTGACATATAAAGAAGCGCTTTGATACTTTGAATCCTGGGTGGAATACTGCAGCCTGCAAAAAATCAAGCACTACGCATTGCGAGGTGAAAGTATGGGACAGGAAACTGACGAAATCGAAGAGCAAAAGAGGGTGCGCAAGCACGCGCCGTATGGGTCGAAAAGCCATGTGCGGTCGGATGCGAAGGCGTCCCGGCGCGAATCTATCGTAAGGGCAGCCCGCGAGTTGTATAACGAAAAAGGGCTCGAGCATACGAGCATCAAGGATATTGCGAATCGAGTCGGAGTTACCCGATCGCTTTTCTATCATTATTTTCCGAACAAGCAGAGCGTTACGGCTGCGGTTTTCGACATGTACACCGACGAGCTGACAGAAGACGCCCGAATCAGATACGAGTCCCTGGAGGTTATCGATCTTGAGCGTCTGGGGGCATCGGCGGTCACCAACATCCGCAACCGCATCGAGAACCCCAGTTCGCTTCGAAGGGCCCTTTACAGCAACGAGGCGGCAGGGCTGTATATCGATCTGCTTGACCGCACGGCCGATAAGATGGCAACGCTCTTCGTAAACGAATTGCTCCCGCGGTGCGTCTATCGCGGTGCGTCCTTCGAAGTGCCCGAAGACATTCATGAGCGAATTTACATGCTGTACGCCGGAACCGTTGGACTGATTCACGCGCAACGCGGTCTGTCAAACCAAGCGCTTGTTTCCATCGGAGTGGGGGCGGTGCTGAGCACTAACCCATCCCTCCACGGATGCGGATAAAACCCTTCGGCACGACTTTGCATGGCCCAAGACGAGCATTGAGGGCGCGATTTTACAAAACGGGCTAAAAGTTCGTCTTGCGGTCCATGCGGTTCGGAACAAGAAGGCTGGATGTGCCAACGGAGGGGCAAAAAAACGGTGCGCAATATTAAGAATTTATAAGAAATGATGATTGTTA
Source organism: Slackia heliotrinireducens DSM 20476 (assembly GCF_000023885.1). Classification (NCBI taxonomy): domain Bacteria; kingdom Bacillati; phylum Actinomycetota; class Coriobacteriia; order Eggerthellales; family Eggerthellaceae; genus Slackia; species Slackia heliotrinireducens. Next base: position 655,050 of record NC_013165.1, read on the forward strand.
AACCAAAGTATTTGCATTGGTTGACGCATCGGCCTTTTTACACACTTGTTGCGAAAAACCCCATTTGAAAAAATGAATTAGATGTAACAATATACGGAGCAGTAGGTGTTGTTCATTATGACTAAACGGGGAATTTCAGTATTTCTGGCCTGTCTTTTGGTACTAAGCCTGATTCCTGGCGGAGCGCTGTCGCCTTGGGGCGGTGTTCTCGCCGTTGCGGACGAACCCGCCGAAGGGGCGTTCGAGCAACCCTTGGATGACGCGGAAGGTGACGAGCCGACCAACGAAGGGGAAGAACCTGCTGTTGAAGAAGACCCTGAGGCGCCTGAGGGTGACGATGGCGATCAGCCGGCCGAAGCCGATGGTGAAGAAACGGAGCAGGCTGACAACCCTGAAGAGCAGGCTGACAACCCTGAGGGCGAGAAAGCCACGGAAGACAAAGAGGCCAACAAGCCCGATGACGCCGAAGCTCAGGCAAACGACGCCATGCTGAAGGCTCCGCCGCTGCGCGCGCCCAATGCGCCTGGTACCATCAAAACGCTGGATACGGCCAGCCTTGGCATCGTGATGAACCTGTTCGACTACGAGGCCGAAGACTCGTTGAACAACAGCTTCAATAACGATAATGGCTATAACCAAGCCACTCAAAGCGGTATCAATTACAGGAAGAGCAGAGACAACCAGTTAAAGTTCTATGGAACCGGTGATGGTCGGGCATTGAACTATAACGCGCATACAGGTAATTTTGGAAACCCAGGAAACGGAATCAACCAGTTCACTGGCGTTGGCCGAAGCGATGGAGGGCAGTTCTATACCGTCCAGGTGGCCAACCAGGGCATCTTGAATTCCACGCTGACGGCTACTGACGGCACGGGTTACCCCACGCTCAACACCTATGCGAGCGATAAGTCTTTGGAGTATCTGTTCAATCCCAATACGAGTGCAACCGGGAAGACGACCTACAAGAACGTCAACCATCTTTTCAAGCTCGAAAATGAAGGAACTGCTCAAGAGCGTATGGTCTACGACAGCAACAAAAACTACGCCTATTATTGCGATGAGGGCGAGACGAAAGACAACGGGGATTTCATAGTCTACGACGGCACGTATGACCGAGCAAATGGCTCTAAATCGGGAATGAAGTACGGATTCTTCCCTTTCAATGACTGGGGTACCGCGTCGGATTGTATCAACCCAAACGAAACTAACAATGTGCAGGTTACTTGGGACCCCAATAACCATCCTGACCACCACCTCGGTTTGACCATGACAACTCCGTTGACCATGCCCCTCGATGGCCAAATTACCAAAAACGGACAAACCGCCGATATGATCTTCGAATTCAGCGGCGACGATGACATGTGGGTGTTTATCGATGGCAAGTTGGTGCTTGACATCGGCGGTATCCATCAGCCTGTCTCGGGAACGATCAACTTCCATACGGGCGAGGTCTCGCTTGGAAGCGGCACATCTACGCAGGTGGATGCCAATAACAATTCGTATACCCAAACCAAGTACTCCTATGCTGCAAACAACATCGTCAATACAAACGTTCTTGGTGACACAGCATGGTTGTGGACCGAAAACGACCATGAAGGCATTCTCGGTTCCAGAAACAGCGCCGAGAATCGCGCCGGCACCGACCATGTGCTGCAGGTGTTCTATCTGGAACGCGGCGGCTGCGACTCGAATCTGAAGATTAGTACCAACATCCATCTGATGACCAAGAAACAGGTCTCGGTTAAGAAAGAGTGGGAAACCACGCCTACCACGTATCCGACCACAAAGGTTCAACTCATTCGCAAAGCTGTGGGTCGCGAAAACAAGGACGATGTTTCGTATGCCGCTGTTGGTGCTCCCGTGGAGCTGAATAGCGGGAATAGCTGGGCAAATGCCTGGTCTGACCTTCCGAGCGAAGGCTACAACGCAACTACCATTTACGACGAGGATAATCCGAGCAATAACGTCTATTGCGACTACACGTATATGGTTATGGAAGTGCCCGTTGATGGTTACGCCCCCAGTTATACGGACTCCACAAACGCAAATCTTGAAGTCACGGAGATTACTTATCAGACCGATGGCGGAAAGGCGACTGGCAAGGTCGTCTCGACCGACATGAGCAAAATGCCTATCACCATCACCAATGTCGAGACTTATATCGACGTCGAAAAGCAATGGCTGGACGAAAACGGCGGTGTTGAAAGAGCAACGGTTCATGACAACGATTCGGTTTATGTGCAGCTGTATAAGCAGACCTACGACAGCACCAACGAAAAATGGGGCGACGAAACGGCCGTAGGTGATCCCGTCCAGTTGAAAAAGGATGCCTGGACGCACAAGTTCCCGATTTCTGAAACCGGAGAGAACGTGCGCTACCTAGTTAAGGAAGGCGTGCTGGATGGCGAGACATTTGTTCCGAAAACGACGCTGAGCACGACCAATGGTTCCTATGCGTGGCAGTCTACCAACTACTACACCACGACGCCGACCTTCAATGGTTCTACGGTTGCGTGGGGAGACGAAACCGCCGCTGGCACAACGGGTTATGTGTGCGTGCCCGAAAACGGCCGCGCCAGTGCGGTCATTACGAATGCACCCTCGTACATCACGGTTGAAAAAAAGTGGGTGGATGCCGACGGCAACGACGAGACCGAAAAACACGCCAACGATTCCGTATGGGTGCAGCTCTACAAGGAGACCAAAGAAGCGAATGCCGAATGGCTCGAAACCCTGAATGGCACTCCCGTTGGCGATCCCGTTCAGCTGAAGGGCAGCGCTTGGTCGTCGAAGATCGTGATTCCTGCAACGGGAGAGAACACCCGTTACTACGTTGAAGAAGGCACGATGGACGGCAGCGGGTTCCATAAGTCGACTACGCTGACGACTTCCGAAAATAAGAAGTACACCTGGAAATCCACCACGTACTATGTGAGCGATAGCAAAGATGCCCAAAACACTGACTACTTCGTTATTCCCGACGGTGAAACCGGTCATGCGGTTGTGGTGAACGAACCGGAGCTCACGAAAGTCACGCTGCTGAAGAAGGATGCCGACAACAACGATCCGATGCAGGGCGTTACGTTCAAGCTGCTGAAGGATAAGGAAGGCGGAGCAACCCCGGCTTTCGATGCGGCTCTGGATACGGAAGTTGTTAAGGACAACTTGACCACGGGGTCCGGCGGCAAGGTTGATTTGCCCAGCTTGAAGCCAGGCACTTACTGGTTGGTTGAGACCGCAGCCCCCGAGGGATACATCGTTCGCGATGTAAACCACCCCATAGGATTCGTCGTTGCCGACGATGGCAAGGTCAAGTTGATCGATAGTACCTACGACACCGAGAAGACGAAACCCAGCATCAGCGGTTCGGACACTACGTGGACGCTGACCGCCAAGAACGTTCGCGTGTACTCGCTGCCGGAAGCCGGCGGTCCGGGCATTTACCTGTATCTGCTTATTGGCGCATTCATTGCGGGACTAGCTGCCATCAATATGCGCTTCGGTTGGATTGACGCGCGCCGCAGGCGTTCGTGCACGAACGGCGAGGATAGCTTCCCCGGCGCATAGTCGGGGAGGGGAAAGTTTCTTCTCAGGCAAGAACCCGCATGTTGTCTCCCTGGCATGCATCCGCCGATATGCGTTTGGAAGATGTGTTCTGGAGCCTGAAAAGACCATCGAGCAAGCGAATTCGTTGACAAAACAACGGTTCTGCATTGAACAGATAGTGCTATACGTCAGCGAATATGTAGGAATATGTATAGATAAAGACGTTCATTGACAAAAAAGGAAATATGTAGACTTGTACGTAGGCAATGACAAATCTAAATTGAACCCTGAGCATGGATTGCTATGCATCAGTAGGGGGGGATAACGTGAAAACGAGCAAAGTACTCGCTGTCATTGTCGCGTGCCTTCCGGCTGCTTCTCTCGTACCGTCGCAAGCACTGTTCAGTGCGGGTTTGGCTTCGGTCGAGGAACTCGCTTCGACCAAAATCGATGGCGCAATCGCCTACGTCCCCGTCGAGGGTGATGGAAGCGAAAACGCCGGTTGGACAGATGCCGCCGATGTGAGCGGAGACGCTGCAGAGGATCCAGAAGAAACAATACCCGAATGTCCCCCGGATGATTCTCAAGCGGAATTGGTGGAAAGCGTTCTGGCCGAACAAGAATCGGATGATTCTGTGATACTGGACGAATCTGTCGATACGCAATCTATTACATATGAAGACGATGCCATCTTGGCTACTGCGACTGCTCCCGTTGGCGTGCTGCCGGTGGGCACATCGTTGTCGGTAATGGAGGTCTTGCCGACCGATGCCGATACTGCTGACGCGTATAAAAAAAAGCTTAAAGACGGTGCTGGGAATGATAACAGCAAGTATCTGGTTATCTTTACCGACGGCAAGAACCACCTGAACGTCCAGGTTGGCGAGGGTGTTGTCGAAAACACCATGATTTACGAACTTCCGGCTGCCGGCGGACCGGGTGTGTACCCGTTCCTCCTGGTGGGAGCCTTTGTTTCTACGTTCATGGCGTGGGCAGTCCGCGACAAACATCGCAGATACGCCACCGCCTCTAGACGCTTTGCGTTAGCAGGCGTAATCGAAGGCGGTGATTGATGCACTAACCCATGATCAATAACCGGAACATCAGATTGAATTCTATTGGTAAGAAGGAAAGGAGATTCGAGAGATGACTAAATGGAAGAGCAAGCTCGCCGGCGTGCTCGCAGCTGGAGCTCTGGCAGTCGCTTTGGTGCCTGCCGCGGCTTTCGGTGCAGGGGCATTGACAGCCGACACGACGATTAGCGTGACAGGAATTGAAGACAATCCAGCGGCGAAAGTTACGGCATACAAGGTTATCGAGGTCGATCAAAGCAATACCAAAACCGATGGCACTGCAGGTTGGCGCTTGGTAACTGGCTTTGATAATCTTGAGGGCATTACCTTGGAAGGGCTTATTGGCACTGGCCAAACGATCAGTGCAACTGAGGCAGCCACCCTTGCAAATGCTGCAAGTGGTGAGGGAATCACGCTTTCTAAGGATGGCGAAACCACTACTTATAAGGCAACGGGTGTCGAGCCTGGCGTATACGTAGTTAAGGTTACGGGTACGGGCGCCACGGTGTATAACCCGATGATTGTGTCGGCGGATTACAGCCAAGACGACCCCAACACCAATACCGTTGCTGATGATGCAAAATACACCGGTAGCACGGCTGTTGCCAAGAGCAGCACACCGCCTGTGACGAAGAAGACGGTCGACGCCAAAGACCAGACCTTCCAAATTGGCGACACCATCGGATTTGAGGTCACGACGACGGTGCCGTATTATCCGGCCCCCTACTACACCGCGGATAAGACGCACTTTGAAGTAAAGGACACGATCGACGCTGATCTGTCCTTCGACGCCGATAGCGTCAAAGTGCTTGATGGTACCACTGAGCTTACGAAGACCGAGGACTATACTGTCTCCGTTAAGGGCCAGACCATGACCATTGCGTTCACTGCTGATTATCTTCAGAGGGCGTCTCGTGAGACGACTGGTCCGGCGGATGTGAAGATTACCTACGACGCAAAGGTAGTTAACGACGCAGCTAAATTTGCCGAAAACGTAAACGAGCGCACCAATGATGTGCATGTGGAGTACAGCAACTCTCCGACCTCCGATGGCGAATCTGATCATGTGAAGACGCATCATTACACCTTCGGTCTCGACGCTGATCTGGCTGGCAGTGCTTCGGGTTCGTCCAAGGAACTGCGCAAGGTTTCCGTTGATGCAGCTGGCAACGCAATGTACGAAGTCGTGAATCAGAGCGACTGGAGCAAGAACACCCCTCTGGAGGGCGCGGTCTTTACACTGACTGGAAAATCCACCGACGGCATAGAATATGAAAAGGAATTCACGACGGATTCGGATGGCCACATCAGCTTTACCGGTCTTGATGCAGGTGTGGAATATACTCTGAAAGAGACTTCTGCTCCTGCTGGCTACCAGCTCGATAAGACTGAACACAAGGTCAAGATCACCGCAACGTATGTAGAAGGCTCTGACGTCCTGAAGTCCTATGTCGTAACGGTTGACGGTACTGCGATTGCCAACGTCACTGTGACGAACGACGCTAACGAAGAGATCACTTCAACTACGTATACAGATAACGATCAAACCTTCCAGTTCAAGAACGTGAAGGCTGGCGTGCTGCCCTCTACCGGTGGCAACGGCATCTACTTCTACGTGATCTTCGGCGCTGCTGTGGCTGTCGTGTCCTTCGTGGGCATGCGCGTGTACAAGAAGCGTGCTGCCGCAACGAAGTAACACCCACTAATTGACGACGAGCTTGGACGCGCGACCCTACCCCTACTGATGCGCGTCCAGGCTTGCCAGGAGAGAGAGCATGACCCTGAACCTGAAACATATTGATTGGAAAATGGCTGCGTTGGTGGTCTTCTTCCTTATTGGCATCGGGATCATGCTCTATCCATTCGTGTGCAACGCCTACTACCAGTATCAGGCCGACAAGTGGATGGACGAATACTCCGCAGTCATCGAAGATGGTGACAACGAGGAATACGCCCAGGCCATTGCCGAAGCCCAGGAATACAACCAGGTATTGGTTGGTCAGACGGTTCCGGACGTCTTCGCTATTCGCGAAGGCACCACCGATAAAACGTACGAAAGCATGCTCAACGTGCTTGGCAACCAGATCATGGGCTCGATTGAGATTCCTGTTATCGATGTGAACCTGCCCATCTACCACTACTCGACCGTCGAGTCGTTGGAGATGGGCTGCGGACACATCTTCGGCAGCAGTCTGCCCGTGGGCGGTGACAGTTCGCATGCGGTCATTACGGCCCACCGCGGCTTGCCGACTGCGAAGATGTTTACCGACCTGGACCAGCTTGAAAAGGGCGACAAGTTCTACCTCCACATTCTGGACCAGACGCTGGCGTACGAAGTCATCGAGACCGAAACCGTGGCGCCCGATGAGACCCGTTCGCTCGCCATCCAAGAAGGCGAGGACCTGGTCACGCTGGTTACGTGCACGCCTTACGGCGTCAACACGGACCGCCTGCTGGTGCACGCGCAGCGTGTTCCTTACGAACCTGGTGACGAGAACGCGCCGGTCAAGCACCACATGTCGTCGGTTATCGCCAACCTGCTCAAGGGTGCATGCATCCTGGCCGGTGTTCTGGCTGCGACCATTCTGGCTTGGGTGCTGCGCAAGCGCCGCGAACATGCGCGTAGATTGGCGGAATACTCCGTCGGATCGCGTGACGGTGCTGCAGTGGGCGCAGCGTCTGAGACGGATGCACACGAGAACGAGAACGTGTTCTACGAGGTGGACATGCCTCGGACGAACGACGGTCCTTTGGGTACAACCAACTGGAGGAACCTAGATGAGTAAAGGTCGGGGCGGCCACGAGGCGAAGCGCCCGTCAAAACTCATTCCGGTGCTCTTGACGTTGTTCTTCCTGTTCGGGGTGGGCGTTATGGCATATCCGTTCGCGTGCAACGTGGCCAATGAGTACGCAAACGCGCGCGCGGCGGCCGCTTACGGCAATGCAATTGCTGAAACGCCCAACGAGGAAACCCAGGCGGCCTGGGAAGCGGCCCGTGCGTACAACGAGGCGCACACGGCCAACACGATTGTGGACCCGTTCGACGAAGAGGGCGAATACCCCGAATCGGAAGACGGCTATTGGGAAGTGCTCGATCCCACGGGAAACGGTGTCATGGGGTACATCGACATCCCGAAAATCGGGCTGAGGCTGGCTATCTACCACGGCACGAGTGCGAAGGCGCTCGAGCAGGGTGTAGGGCATTTGCAGGGAACGAGCCTGCCAGTCGGCGGTGCCGGGACGCATTGCGTGTTGTCCGGGCACCGCGGGCTGGCCACAGCCAAGTTGTTCACGGACTTGGACCAGCTGGAGGTTGGAGACCAATTCTATCTCCATGTGCTGGACCAGGTGCTCGCCTATGAGGTGGACCAAGTGCTTGTGGTGACGCCTGATCAGGTTGATGCTTTGGCGATTGTCGAAGGCGAAGACCTGGTGACGCTGGTCACGTGCACGCCGTATGCAGTCAACACGCATCGGATGCTTGTGCGGGGCCACAGCGTCGAATACGTGCCGTACGAGGAGCGCACGCCGGTTCAGGCAGCGGCGGCTTTCGAGCCGTGGCAGCTGGCTGTAGCGGGCGGCGTGATCGTGCTGGTGTTGCTGGCGGCATATATCGCGGTCACAAGAAGGCCGTCGAGAAGATAGGACTTAGGGAAGGCAACGGGAATGTTGAAGAGTGAAATGTGCAAGAGCGCGACGGTGCACATGGCCGCTGCGGCTGTGGCAGTCGCGATGGCGGTTATCTTCATGTGCGGCTTACACGGAGCTGCGTATGCTGCAGAGGCGGATGCGGGTGGCGCCGCTTATCGAGGTGAGGCAACGTCGTTGACGCTGGAGATGGTCTACGAGGACAACGGAACGTCCAAGGTCATTCCGGGTGTCACGTCCCAGGCGTACCTGGTTGCCACCCTTGATCAGGCGTCGAACACCTACACGCTGCTGCCCGAATACGCAGCTGTGGGGGCCGATTTCAACACGGAGATGAGCGCATCCAAGATGATGGAATATGCAGCTCAGATGGCCGAAATCGCACAGTCTTCCGGTGCGAAGGGCATCTCTGCGACCTCCGATGCCAAGGGCATAGCGGCATTCGGCAATGTCGAGCCCGGCGTGTACCTGGTGGTTCAGACGGGTCGCACGGGCGAAGCGACCGGCTACAAGAGCTACGACCCGTTCCTGATCAACGTGCCGCAGTTCGAAGACGGCAAGGCAACCTGCGACGTTGTGGCGTACCCGAAGCCCACGCCCGAGAAAGCGCCTGTTCCCGACGAGCCGAAGAAACCTACGCCGCATAAGGCTCCGCAGACGGGTGACGACGTGAACCTGTGGCTTTGGGGCGGCTGCGCCATTGCAGGTGCCGTGATAATCGTGATCGCCCTGATTGCCCGTCGCCGCATCAACAGGGGATAGGCCTGATAACAATCGGTTAGGTTAATGCAGTCTTTGTAAAAAGGCTGCATTTGCTGCAGTTTGGACGGGGATGGTACCGGTTCGTCGACGCCACCTGCATGGCAGGCAGAGCGAATCGACTGAAGACTCCAAAAGCAGTTTGCTGAAAAGAATAAAAAATAGAACGATATACGGGTAGTGAAGTCATACACGCTAAGTATGGGCAATCGAATATGTCCAAAGTCGGATCAAAGCCGACAAGGAGAAGGTGCGCAGCAAGCACGAAATGCGCGCGAAAGGCGTGTTAGTAGGTCTTTTGTCATGCCTGCTTGTAATGTCGCTGGTTCCGGTGGGCGCGTTCTCCTCGGTTGGCGTTGGGCTGGCCTCTGCCGATGAGCTGGAGGAATCGGAAGCGCTTGAGATGGAAACGGCGACCGAAGAGGATGTTGCCGTTCAAGATGAGCAGCCCGAATCGGATGCCGACGTCGAAGGTGTTGACGCGGAGCTCGAAGAAACGGCTGACCTGGAGCTTAAAACCCTGGAGTTCGAGAGCGACGAGCTGGTGGTGACGGCGGTCGAGACCGTAGAGGGCGCATTGCCCGAAGGCGCCAGCATCGAAGTCGTGAACCTGACGCCGAATTCCGTCGAGAACATGGAGGCGTTCGATGCGGGTGGAGCCGAGGCGGAGCAGGCTCAGGCAAACGTCGACGCATATCTGGATGCGATCCAGAAGGTTCAAGAAGATGTCGTAGACGAGGATCGCGCAGTCGCGGGCGCCCTGGTGTATGACATCCGGATTCTTGACGCTGACGGCAATGAGATTGAACCGTCCGACACCATTGCGGTCTCCTTGCAGCAGAAGCAGGCCGTGGAACTTACGGCGGAAGCCACCGATTCCGACGGCATTGAAGTGGCCCACATTTCCGATGACGGAACGGCCGAACCGGTTGACGCGACGGTGGAGACCGACAAGCACGGCTGCGTTGAATCCACCGATTTCGAATCGGACGCATTCTCCCTGTACGTGATTTTCGATACGGACAGCACGTCTCGCAACAAGCCGCAAACCATTGGCGATGTGGGTTGGATTCGTTTCGGCGAAGGGTTGAGCTCGCTGAGCGCCACGAACACGTTGCCTGGGGATGGCAATGATACGAACGGTTGGCGGAAGTATCTCAAGATCAACGTGTATGCGCTTAAGGATGGAAAGAGCTCGTCGTCGCGCAATCCCAGCGACTACGAATTGAAGGACTCGTTCGCCTATCTGAGCTTTTGGGATAACCTCAATGAGGGGTTCACTGTTGAGAGCTGGCAGTTGAGCAGCGACGTTCTATGGACGAGTTTCAGGATGGCTCATACGAGTGAAGCAACGGTCTTCGATGAGCCGAAGATTCAGGACAGCTATTACGCCACCCAAGGCTATGACGTGCTTGGGTGGGACCCTAACATTCTTGGCTTCCATTCGGACACGAATGAGCTGAACGTATACATTGACAATTCGAGCGTGATGCCTCCCACGCCCGCTGAGAGCAAGGGCACGGCGTACATCGTCAGGTATTACCATGCGGATGGCTCGTATAGCCAGGAGGACGGCCTGCTGACCGAACCTGGCCAGACGTTCAGCATCGATCAATCGGGCAAGGTCAACGCTGGCGAAGAATTCTCGGGCATGACCATTACCACGGGCAACCAGGCAATTGAAGCCGACACAAGCGCGGGTACTGCCACCATCAGCTACGATGCGGGCGTGCGCCTGGTCAAAGCGAACGTGTATTACAAAGGGAAGCCCGCGGAAGGCGACGGCCCTGAGGCTGGCAGCGCCGATGGCTTCGACACCGAGATCAAGGACGGTAAGAAAGTCTACGACACGACCCGCGAAGGGCTGCATACCGACAAGAACGCCAGCGTGACGGAGGGCTCGACCGACGGTCGCACCTTCGACCTGACGCTTGAGGCGTGGAATGTCGGCGAGAACATGGCCGATATCGGCATGGTGCTCGACTCGTCCGGCTCCATGGTATGGGCATCCGACAACTTGGAAATGATTCAGAAGAGCAGATCCGACTGGACGTCTTTGATTGGCAATTACACCGAATACCAGTATTTGTCTCAGGATCAGGTTGATAAGATTCTGGACAAAACGAAGACTGACAACTCCAAGCTGAATTACAACGGGTATTACTACTATGTATATGATCCGGTTTCGACTGTGCTGGAGTACGTGCCGTTGGGGTATGCTGATGGGACAACTGGGGCTAACGGAGCGTTCGTCATGGACGGGCACACCATGGCAACTTGTCCGATTTCGCACCAAAGGGGTTGGTACTACGTAAACTCTGCAAGCAAAGATGTGTATGCGCAGAATGAGCCATATACCGCTAAAGAATACCGTGGCGCACAAGATGGATACTATGCTGGAGAAACGCACTGGCTGCCCAATCCGGGAAACAGTTCTGCAAAGTTCTATATCGACAACTCCGGCACTCTAAAATGCCGCTTCCAATTTGTTCAAAATAGCTGCTCGCCTGTATACATGAAGGCTGATGAAGCATCCACGAAATCCGAGGTTTTGCAGAACTCTATTGCACGATTTGCAGCAACGCTGGGCTATCTGTCTCCTGGAAGCCAGATTGCCATGACCCGATTCAGCGTGGATACGTTCTCCAATGCTGAATGCGCACTGTTGAACTGGACGAATGATACTGGTGAAGTGACTGCGGCGATGAACCAGGAGTACGGTAATCCGCTGGCAGAAGGCGGTAGGGCCAACCAGACCTTGGACGGATTGAGGGTGTACAACTATGGCATCACGGGCTCCACGCACACGTATCGCGGCATTGAATCGTACATCGAGAATATGACGAACGGGGCGTCCGGAGGTTACGTTCCCAATGCGCCCCAAGGAAACAATTCCAGGTATTTGATCATCTTCACGGACGGCAAGGACAACTCGGGCAATCTGCAGAAGTCGATGGATGATACTGACGCTTTGAAAAACAACGGATACACGATTATCACTGTGCTCATGCAATCGGCCGGCATGACATCCGAAGACGTTGAACACTCGACGACGTTCTTGAAGCGACTGGCATCCAGTAACGCTTCAGGTGAAAAGTATTTCTACACGGCCATGTACAACGACCCGGAAGGCCTTGTGAAGGTGTTCCAAGATATCGCTCACGAAATCGCCAAGCCGCTGCAGGGGTATACGGTGCAGGACTACATCGACCCCAGGTTCGACCTGCTCGATGAAGAAGGCAACCCCATGACGGTGCTGAACGAGGATGGCACCTTCCCTGAGCGCGTTATCACGACTGCGGACGGAAAGCGCGCGATGCTTGCTTACGATACCGACAAGAAGATGTTCTACATCAAGTGGGAAGAGCAGGAGATTCCGACCTCAGCGGTGAACGCCGACAAGGCCATGCTGTGGACGTCGACCATCACCCTGCGCGCGAAGGACGACTTCATCGGCGGTAACGAGATTCTGTCCAACGGCAACGAGTCCGGTCAGAACAAGGTGTTCGACCCCGAGAACTCCCACAACCCCAGCAAGGACTTCCCCAAGACCACGGTGGACCCTGCGGTGCTGAATACGGATGTGGCGCACTATGAGGACACGGTGTTCTTGGGCGAGACCATCGTTCCGGCAACGGTGCTTTCCGATTATGTCGACTCAAAGATTGCGGATGGTGATTTGTATTTGGAGTACCTGGATCGCGCAGGCGACCAGGACAGGCAGGATTACATCGCCAAGCTGAAATCCGACGGCACGGTTACCATCGATTACCGTTATCTGGCAAAGGACGGCGATGATACGTCTTATGCGGGTGGGAACAAGCACGAAGGCGACGTCATCGGCACGCTGACATACACGTGGGAGCCGGTCACCGTGACGGAAGAGCCTGCGGCTCGCACGCCTGACGGAAATGAGTCCGCGGGCAACGCCTGGCGTTCGACCAGCGGTTTCGAAACCGACCAGACAGATACGCCTTACGGCTATCGCTTGCGCGTGACCTATACGCCGAAGAGCGTCGCCGACCGTGTGAACCCGGTGAAGAGCATGATCGACAACACGAAGCGCTTGCGTGAAGATGTCGGCACGCCGACTACGGAGCCGGTGAACGTCGATGCCTATCAGGTGTTCAACGTGGTGGAAGGCAAGATTCTTATCGAGAAGAAGATTGCGACCAAGTTTATCGAATCCGTTACGGAAGCAAACGGCAAAGGCACGTTCATCTTCACGTTGAAGAAGGACGGCAATAACTTCGGGACGTACACCCTGGACATCACGAATCCGAGCTCGGATTGGAAGCAGAAGGTCGAAGGCGATTACACCCTGATTTACCAATGGGTGGACGATCTGCCGCAGGGCGTGTACACCCTGAGCGAATCCATCGACCAAGGCAGCTTCATGACCGCAAGCATTCAGGCTGTGACCGTTGATTCGGATGACGACGCAACAGGCAAGCTGAACGGCTTCAGCAATTACGTCGAGAACACGGCCGATTACGCTGCGAAGTACACGAACACGACGTCTGACGAAACCAACGTGGCGACGTGGTATATCGGCAAGGTGCAGGATTCGGTCCCGGGCACGTGCTCGTATGAGGCCACCGAGCCTACGCTTGCAAGCGTTCTTGACTCCGCGTACGACGTCGACCCGGCGAAGGTCGCTGATGACACCACCGCCAAGAACTATCTGAATGCTCAGGTGGGCGAGGGTGTGGTCGAAAACACCCTGGTGTACAACCTGCCTGCAGCAGGCGGACCGGGCGTGTATCCGTTCTTGCTGGTTGGTTCGTTCGTCGCGGCGTTCATGTTCTTGCGTCTGCGTGACAACCGCCGTCTAGCTGCATAGCAAGCACCCGAATGCGGCAACGTTCTGCGCCCTGGGATGGACATCCGTCCCAGGGCGCAGTTGGTTTCAGTTCCATGTTTTGAGGGTCTTTCGACGGTGGATTGCGGCGGCCGCGAAGGATGTCGCTGGGTATTTGGCAATCGACTCGCGCGATGCAGGTGCGTCTAGGTCGGCTAGCTGGGCAGGTCGGCGAGGTATTCTTCCAGACATTGGCCGCTCTCGTGCATGTCCCGAGCCGCGTCTTCTCCAACATACCGAAAATGCCAGGGCTCGTAGTCGATTCCGGTCAAGTCTTCTTTCCCTTGCGGATACCGCAGGATCCAGCCGTACTCCCAACTGTGCTCGGCCATCCACTGATGGACCGCCGTGTTGGTTTCCCATGTGCCCTGCTCGCTGGTCACGTCAATGGCCAGACCCGTTTCGTGCTCGCTTGTTCCAGGTTCGGCGACAGTCCTGAGCGCCTGCTGCCGGGCTTCCTTTTCCGTCAGGCCCGCCGCCGTGCCTTCTGCAATCTTGGCGTCAAGCACTTGTTGTTGCCGTTCTCGGGATCGGTATGACGAGTTCACCTTCGGCCGAAGGCCGGCGGAACGGGCATCGTCGAACATGCGCTGCAGGTCAGGATAGCAACGCTCGTCCACAAACTGGCCGTCGCGCAGCTCGATCAAGTCAGGTTCGGTGGGTTCCATTGGGTTGTCGGCGTTTACCAGCACCAGCCGCCAGTCATCCTGGCCGCCGGGCTTGTTGTCGAACCACGACGACACGCACCCCGCGGGTCCTGTCGTGAAGGCCTCCGAGTTCGCATCCCGGTTCGACATATCCACTAGGGCAGCACCTATGCCGACGGCGATGGCCACCACGAAAACCAGGCAGGTCAGTAGGATCTTCGTCAGCAGACGACGCCGCCAGCTCGAAGCCGGCGTATGCGCATGCATCGTCTCAACGTTTCGATGGCGGTTGTAGTGGGAGCCGTACCTGGAGTAGTTTTGAACGTTTTCGTCCATACGCACCTCCTCGTGTCCAGCCGTATGGATTCGTTCACAAGGTACGCGCAGGCCGCCTTAATCTTCCCATGTCAAACCCTTATCTTTTCCTTAAGATTCCATTGCGGGCCGGTTACGCGCTCGGCATTGCGCGCGCACCTCGGATACAATGGCGTCATGAACGCGAATCCGAACAGCGCATCCAGGCCAAAAATCCTGGTCGTCGACGACGACCAGGGCATCACGACGCTTGTCGCCGAGGTACTGGCCAGCGCGGGCATGGACGCCGCAGCTTGCCATTCCGGCTACGATGCCTTGGACGTGTTCGCCAAGGAACCTTTCGATTTGGTGCTGATCGACATCATGATGCCCGGTATGGACGGTTTTGAGCTGTGTGCGAACCTGCGCCAGGTGACCGATGCCCCCATCGTGTTCCTGACCGCGAAGGATGGCGAAAGCGACCTGGTCGTGGGCCTTTCCCTTGGTGCCGACGACTACATCGTCAAACCCTTCCGTCCGCGCGAGCTCGTCGCCCGCATTCGGGCCAGGCTTCGTACGCCGAGTGCAGGTGCGTTCGAACCGTCGGACGTGGTGGTTACGAGGGACTTCGACATAAACCGTCGCACCCACGAGGCAATGCTCCATGGCTGCCGGCTTGATCTGACGCCCAAGGAATTCGCTGTGCTGCTGCATCTGGCGGAGCGCGCGGGCGAGCCTGTTTCGGCCCGCGACCTGTACGAACGCGCGTGGGGTGAAACGTACGACGCGTCAGCCGGCAACACCGTCATGGTCCATATTCGGCACCTTCGCAAGAAGTGCGCCGATGTCGATTCGTCGCAAACGTTCATCGACACCGTATGGGGAGTGGGCTATCGGCTGCACGGTCCGCAAAGGAGCACTGCATGACGTCGAACGGAGCAGAAAAGAACGTGCAGGGGCAGGCGCTTCGGCGCAGCCTGTATGTGACGCTTGCCGCTTGGACTGCACTGTACATCCTGGTTTTTCTGGCCGCCGTCGCCTACTTCGAGTTTTCCGAAAAGGGCGAGGTGGCGGAGATGATTGCCGCCCGCACCTCGACGTACTACGTGCTGAAAGAAGACGAGGCGGAAGACTACCTTGAGACACTGGACGTGCCGCGAGGGAATTTCCAAACCGTGAGCAGCAACGACGGCGAGGTGGTCGTACGTGACCTGACCACATATTATTTTATCCGGTCGCTTAAGTGGCCCATTGCCGTGGCGGTGTTCTTCATCGGATACGTGGTGGTCGTGTGTCTGCTGATAACCAGATCGGTGGGGTATTTCAACGAGCTTTCGGAGGCCCTTGCAGGGGTTGTGCGGCACAGGGACCAGCCGGTGCGGCTGTCTCGCGAGCTGGCGGTTATCCAAGGCGAGCTGAACGAGGTTCGCGAAGCGGCGCTGGCGGACGAACGCGCGGCAGGCGAGGCCGAGCGGCGCAAAAACGAGCTGGTTGCATATCTGGCGCACGACATCCGCACGCCCCTCACGTCGGTGGTGGGGTATCTGTCCCTGATGAACGAAGCCCCCGATCTGCCCGACGAGCAGCGCAAACGATATGTGTCAGCTGCGCTTGCAAAGGCGGAGCTGCTGGATACTTTGACGGCGGAGTTTTTCGAGATCACACGGTACAATCTGGCGACCATTCCCATCGAGCGGACGGATGTGGGTGTGCGGCTGTTTTTGGAGCAGATCGCCGAGGAATTCCTTCCCGAAATGCAGCGTCGCTCCATTACGTCACGCGTTGATGCGCTTGAGGATGCCGAGATTCGCATCGACCCCGACAAGATGGCCCGCGCCATCGGAAACGTCGTACGCAA
Organism: Slackia heliotrinireducens DSM 20476; assembly: GCF_000023885.1. NCBI lineage: Bacteria > Bacillati > Actinomycetota > Coriobacteriia > Eggerthellales > Eggerthellaceae > Slackia > Slackia heliotrinireducens. The sequence continues at coordinate 671,736 of NC_013165.1, forward strand.
CGCAGTGGCTTATGCCGACGACGGTTCGGAAGTGGTGCTTTCGGCACGACGGGCAGACGATGCAGGGTGGGAGATCGTCGTTTCTGACCAGGGCAGGGAGATTGCGCCCGAGCATCTGGAGAGCATCTTCGACCGATTCTACCGCGAGGATAATGCGCGCTCGTCAAGCGGCAATGCGGGGCTCGGGCTTGCAATCGCCAAGGAAATCGTCGAGGCTCATGGCGGCTCCATTCGTGCTGAAAGCGCCGACGGCACCACCCGCTTCATTATCCTGCTGCCTTAGTGGCGCGGCTTTTGCATCGCGTTTGCTTTCCGCGGTGGGCGAACAGTCCTGAAGCCGATGCTGGATGTCCGGTCAAGCCTTGTGGAGTCTGGAAACGACAGGTATCCGCGTCTGGGTCCACAACTTTTGCCGAAAACGGCCTTTTCGGGGAAAGGAACTGCATCGCATCACGGAGCAAGCGGCAGACGGATCTCGACGCGTGTGCCGCCGCCTTCGGATTCCATGAAGCGCGCCTCACCTCTGCAGGAAGATGCGATGCGGCGGACTATGACCAGGCCAAGGCCGTGTTCGGGCAAGTCGCCTGACGGCGGGCGTTTCAGCTCGTGGAGCATGTCGGCGTCAAGGCCTCGCCCGTCGTCTTCCACCGTGAGCAGACAGCTACGCTTGCGGAAGATCCTTCGGGGCGCTTCAGTCAGGCTTATGTGCACCGAGCAGCCATTGGGATTGTGGCGAACGCTGTTCCTTACGAGGTTGACCACCATGCGCCGGAACAGCGATGCGCTCCCCATGACCGCAAACGTCTCGGCGCGCTTGTCCACATCGACCGTGATGGGGTGCAGGCCGTCCGCATCGTCGTTCATCGCATCGACGGCAACGGCGCGCACGATGGGTGCGAGCATGACCGGTTCGGCATCAACCGGCTCCATGGCATAGCTCAGCCGGTTGGCTGCGTTCAGGTCGCCGACCAGGGAGGCGACATCGCCGATCTTGGACGCTATCCGCGAAGCCCGAGCCCTTCGGCTTTCGTCAAGCACGTCGTCGCCCGCCAGCGTGTCGGCGTCGGCAAGCGCCACAGCCAACGGCGTGCGCACGTCATGGCTCACAGCGGCGACCCATTCCCTACGGGCATGGTCGCGTTCGGCCCATGACCTGCGCGCATATCCTCTCACCACGACGATGGCCACTATCACGTTGGCCGCGAACAACGCCACGAACAGTATTCCTGTCAGCACGATGGTGTTCATGTTGGTGCTGAAGCTGTACTTCCACTCCGCCCCCTTGGGCGAGCCCATCACCAATATGCCGTCGTCCCGGACGCGTGTCACCACCGGGTAGTCAGACAGGTACCAACGGGAGAAAGACGCCACGTCTGACATGGTGTAGTGCCGGGGCACGTCTTCGGGCAGGTCGAAGGCCCATACGACGGAACCCTCCTCGTCGATGAGCATCGCCCACTGCTCGCGCGTGCGCAGTGCGGCGCTCACGTCGTCGGGCAACGTGTATTCGCCTTGTTCCAATGTAAGGCCGTCGGCAAGCTGCTCCATGTTGGGCGGCGCCAAAAAGCTCCTCTCGTCGTGGAGCGAGCCAGACAGGGTCGTGAACACCAGCATGACCAGCACATTCACGACGAGCGCTGCAAAGGCGAAGCCCACGGCGAATTCTACGATGCGTAGCCCCTCGCGGGCCTTCGCCAAAAGCGGCCGCCTCATCGGGAACCGTCCTTGGCCAGGCGGTACCCAAGTCCGCGTACGGTCAGAATCCACTGCGGGTCGGACGGGTCGTCTTCTATCTTCTCGCGAAGACGTCGCACGTGGACCATAAGCGCGTTGGCGTATCCAAAGCTGGTGCCCCACACGGCCTGGGCCAAGTCGTCGCTGGTCACAATGGACCCACGGCTTCGCACGAGCCGGCTGAGCAGGGCGTGTTCCTTAGCGGTAAGCGTTTCGCCCGACCCGTCGGCACGCGTGACTTCGCCTGACCCCAGGTCCACGGTGCAGTCTCCGAGAGCCACAAGGTGCGGCTCCGCGGCGGCGCCATAGGTGCGCTTCAGTACGGCTGCAAGACGAAGCACCAGTTCACGAGGGAGAAACGGCTTGGTGATGTAGTCGTCCGCACCCAGGCCGAGACCTCTCAGCCGGGCCTCGTCCTCGTCGCGGGCCGACACGATGATCGCAGGGGCCTGGCTTGTCTGGCGAACGGTTCGCAGCAGGTCGAAGCCGTTTCCGTCGGGTAGCATCACATCAATCAGCATGGCGTCGGGCGACCACGTGGCAATGGCCCTGAGCGCGTCGGCAACCGTGCCCGCATGGCGCACCTGGCGCCAACCTTCCCGCGCGACAAGCTCGCAGATGACATCGCGAAGCGACGGGTCGTCTTCGATCACGAGTATGCGCGCATCGTATATATCTCGCATGAGTTCCCTTCCGTTTGCGGCTCTTACCAGCCATTATCCACAACCGCGACGCCTTTTCGGGGCAAGCTTGCGAAACGTAAGGTTGCCGAAAGATACACGCAAGCTCACCGCAAGCGGCACCTGCCACCATGGGGCATGCTCAGATAAACCGAGAAAAGGAGACGAAATGGAAGCGAGCATTGCAACCCATGGTTTGACAAAGGCCTATGGGGACGTGGAAGTCGTCAGCGGGCTGGACATGGTGGTGCCCGCAGGATCGGTGTACGGTTTTCTGGGGCCGAACGGCGCAGGAAAAACCACCACGATGAAGATGCTGCTGGGGCTTGTGCACGCCTCATCGGGCACATCCACGGTGTTGGGGGAAACGGTTTCCGAAAAGACCCGCACGAAGCTGAACGCCCGGATCGGGTCGCTTATCGAAAACCCCAGCTGCTATCCGCACCTTACCGCGCGGGAGAACCTCGAAATCGTCCGCAGCCTGCGGGGGCTTCCCGAATCGGCCATCGACGAGGCGCTTGCCACCGTTCATCTTACGGGCACGGGCACCAAGCCGGTGCGCGCGTTCAGCTTAGGCATGCGGCAACGCCTAGGCCTGGCCACGGCTCTCATGGGGCGGCCCGAGTTGCTGCTTCTGGACGAACCCACCAACGGGCTCGACCCTGCGGGCATCCAGGAGATTCGCGAACTCATACGCGCGCTGCCCGGCGAATACGGATGCACCGTGCTGGTGTCGAGCCATCTGCTTTCGGAAATCGACCAGATGAGCGACCATGTGGGCATCATCTCGCGCGGCCGCATGGTGTGGCAGGGTCCTATGGGCAACCTGCACGCCCAGGCGCGCCGATGGCTGTCGCTGCGCACGACCGACAACGAGCGCGCGGCGCAATTGCTGGGCGCTTCGTACGGCAACGAGGGTTGGCTCAATGTGGTGGCGGCCGACGATGATCTTGTCGCCTGGATGACGTTGTTGCTGGCTGCGCATGGCATCGCCGTTTTGCGTCTTGAGGAGCGCCGCGAAGACCTGGAGGACATCTTCCTGCAGCTGACGGGGAAGGGGGCGCTGTAATGAGCTACTTGGGTCTGGAATTCTCGAAGATCAAGCGCAAGCGTGTTCTGCTTATGGCGGTGCTTCTTGTGGCTGCTGCGTTGGCCTGGGTGCTCATGGGCGCCTGGCAAGACGGCGAGGGAAGCGAACTGGGCTGGTCGGGGATGTTTTTCTCGATGCCGGTCATCAATTGCGTGCTGATGTCGCTGTTGGCAACGGTGGTTGCGTCGCGCGTGGTGGACGTTGATCATGAAGCCGGCGCTTTCAAACAGCTGCTGTGCCTGCAGTCGACCGGCGGGCTGCTTGCCGCCAAACTTGCGTGCGCGGTTCTGATCATGGTGTTTGCGGTCACGCTCGAGCTTGCGGGCGTGTTCGTCATCGGCCAGGCGATGAGGTTTCCTTCCGTTCCGGGGTTTTTCGCATGGGCGTCGCTGTTTGCGTCGCAGCTCGCAGCCAGCGTCTGCATGCTGATTCTGGTTGGCGTCGTGGCCCTGAAATGGGAGAACCAGTTCGTGGCCGTGGCCGTGGGGTTGGCTCTGTCGTTGGCGGGTCTGTTCTCGAACTTCTTGCCGACGGCGCTGCAACGCCTGGTGCCTTCGGGTTATTTCACGCTGCTTTCGACGTTGCGGATCGACTGGAATGCGGAATCCACCGCGCCTGTGTTCTACCAGAGTGCGGTTCCGTGGCCGGATTACGTGATTGTCGTGCTGGTCTGCGTTGCGGTGTGCGCATTGGGCGTCGCGGTTTTCTCCAGAAAGGAGCACTAACATGAGGACCTCTGCAATCCGGGCCGAGCTGATCAAACTCAGGCGAGCTCCCATCTGGGTGGCGTTCGTCGCGCTGCCGCTCATCGCTGCGGCCATCGGCACGTTCAATTACGAAAGCAACATCGAGATTCTGCAGCTCGGTTGGCTGGATCTATGGACGCAGCACACGTTGTTTTTGAGCATGTTCTTCCTTCCGGCTTTGGTGGGCGCTTCGTGTTCGTGGCTCATGCGGCTGGAGCATTCCGGCGGCAACTGGAACCTGCTGGTGGCGTCGCCTGTCGGCGTGATGCGGCTGATTCTTGCGAAACTGCTGGTCGGATGGCTCATGTTGGGAGTTGGCCTTGTTGCAGTGGGTGCGCTCTTCGTGGGCTTCGGCAAGCTGGCGGGCATGTCCGGCATGCCTGATGCGCAGTATGCCGTGTGGCTGCTGTTCGCCTGGGTGGGCGGTATTGCGTGCGTTGCGTGGCAGTTGTTCTTCTCGTTGGTCATTCGCAGCTTCGCAGCGCCGGTCGGCATTGCGGTCGCAGGCGGTCTTGCAGGTTTCTTCATGTATGCCCGTGGAATTTGGTTCGCATGTCCGTATTCCCTCATGACCAGGGCTTTGAACAGCAATGGTATTGAAGCTTTGACTTCGGGCGATGCCGTCGTGCTTGTGGTGGTGGCGGTTTTGTACACGGCTGTCGCGGTAGGCTCGTCGGTGTTCCTCCTCTCGAAAAGCGACGTTCGCGGCGCGTAACGCTCGTTCGGGCGGACGCGGCAGCCCGCCGCCGCATGTGACAAACACCCGAATCTTGCTTGTCGCATTTCGTGTGCATCGACCTGCGTCGAGGCAGCGGGGCGAGCGCTACAGGTGGTACTCGAAGTGCTGGTAGTCGATGGGGTCGGTCCAGTCGCCGCCCCAGACGAAGCCCGCCTCGGCGAACAGCTGGAAGCATAAATCGCCGCGGTTGATCTTGTAGTCGAAGTCGCGGCTGCGGTCGGCGTACTGCGCGGCGGAGGCCGGCGCGATGGAGCCCTGGGCCACCTTCACATAGGGGTTGTAGTAGGGGTTGATGTCGATGGCTAGCCCCTGCGCGTGGTATGACATGACCGTCGTGCCGGGTATGACACGGAAGTTGAACGCCGAGGTGTTGTTGTCTTCCATGGACGCGTCGTCGTCGGCGCCGTAGTCGTCCACCAGGTGCATCTTCTCGATGGGGTAGCCCGCGCGGTACAGCTCGTGGAATATGCCGCACACATCGTCGGCCACGGCCGCGTTCATGACCAGCTCACCGATGAGGATGCGCCCTTCGATGTCCACGTGCAGCACGCGGATGTAGCGAAGGTCCTCGCGCGGCACGGCGCAATCCTCCTTGTAGGAAAGGCCGTACATGCGCTGGAACAGGGCATCGTCGATTTCCGTCACGTAGAAGCAGGCGTCCTCGCCGTATGCGGCCACCTGGTCGGCGGAAAGCTGGGTGCCCGCCGGCAGGCTGGCCAAATCCGGTAACGGCGGCTGGGGCATGCGGTCGGATACTGCCTCGGCGGTGCTTGGCAAGTCGATGTGCGAAGCGGATTGGCGGTTGGCTGCGACGGTTTCTGCACGCTGCAGCACCTGTTCGAAAACGGGGTCGAAAGTTGCCGCGTCAAAGGTGTTTTCGGCATGCGCGGCGCAACCGAACAGCAGCGTGCACGTTGCCAGCGCCGCTGCAAAAATGGGACAAAGGGGACTGTCCCCTTTGTCCCAATGTGCATGCTTCGGCATCAGTAGAACTTGATCTCGGCGAAGGAGCAGTCGTTGTACATCGAACCCGTGTACACCGAGTCGATGGTGATGCGGACCGACGTTGTGGCCACGGGCTGGCTCAGTGTAATGGTCTGCCACGCCCCCATGGTGTCGGAAAGCGTGGTGCTGACTGACGTGCCGTCGCTGAACGTGATGGTGATGTCCCGCGGGCGGTTGTTGTTGTAATAGACCTCGTCGGATTTGGGGTAGCCGCCGACGATGTCGATGCTGCTCACCAGCTGCGGCGAGCTGGCGGAAAACTCGAGCCATTCCCCGGAGCCGTCCCCGTCGGCGCCTTCGTTCCACGCGGTGCTCGGGTTGTCGTCGATGGTGTTGTTCTTTCCGTAATACGAGGTCACCGAGTCGCCGGGCAGTTCTGAGGATTCGGAAAGGTCCGTAAACACGGGCGGAGTTTGGGCTTGGATCTCAGGTTCGGGTGCAGGTTCGGGCTCGGGTGCGGCCGCAGCTTCGGCCTCGACGGCCGCTTCCTCTTCAGCCTTGGCCTTCTCTTCCGCCTCGGCTTCGGCCTCGGCCTTGGCAGCGTCCTCTTCTTCGGCCGCCTTCTCCTCGTCGTCTTTGTTCTTCACGGTTTCGGTCTTGGTTTTGTCGGCGTCGTCGTTTTTGGAGCCGCTGTCATCAGGCGCGATAACGAACATGACCACCGCTGCGATGGCTGCGATCAGAATGACCGCGGCGGCCGCCACTGCGATGATCGTGCTGCGCTTGGGGCCTTCGGGTGAGGGCATGGGCGGATCCACATATCCGGTGTTGGTCCCCATAGGCATGGTGCCGTCGTCGTAGGAATAGCCGCACTGCAGGCAGAACCTGTTCGTGCCCACGCGGGGCGTTCCGCAGTTGGGGCAAGTGCCCGGCCCTGCGGGTTGGGCGGATTGCGCTGCGGACGTCGGGGCGGTCGAGCTGCCGCATTTGGTACAAAACGGCTGGCCCTCGGCAATGGGTGCGCCGCAATTCGTGCAGAACGAGTTTGCCATGGTGGCTCCTGGGGTTAGTTGGCTGTACGTTCGTTCCATTCTAACACTGACAAACGCGGCAACGGCGAACGTGAACGAATACGCGGCATCGGAAGCCCTTGCGCGGCAGGTGTCGCCGCCAAGCTGAGGGCTTGTTCTGGATCGTCTTCGGCATTGGTCTAATTCTCGAACAAAACCGCACCTGATGCACGCAGTCGGGCTTCAGGTGCGTTACCATGAACATGGTCGATTTCCAAGCGTTACAGGAGGTCTTGCACATGGTCTTGCTCTTCGGCGTCATCCCCCCGCTGCTGCTGTTGGCATACGTCTGGCGTATCGATAGGGTGGAGAGCGAACCTGTGGGCCTCGTGTTCAAGGTCCTGCTGTTCGGCGGCCTGTCCACCATAGTTGCCGTGCTGTTCGAAACCGTCGGCGACATCGTCCTGGGGCTCTTCGGCATCCCCGAGAACACCTATCTGTACGCGTTTCTGGATTGCTTTATTGTGGTGGCCATTTCCGAAGAGCTCGTCAAGCGCTGGGCCATGATGAAGGCCGTCTGGCGCCGACCGGAGTTCAACTACTTCTTCGACGCGATTCTGTACAGCGTGGCGGCCGCCTTGGGCTTCGCGCTGATCGAGAACGTCGAGTACATCGCGCTGTTCGGTGGCGAAGTTGCCTTGGGCCGTCTGATTCCCGTCCACACCATCTGCGGCGTGTTCATGGGTTACTTCCTGGGCATGGCGAAAATGTGCGAGATCCACGGCAACCTGTCCGGCCGTCAGACCTACATGGTCATGAGCATGCTCATCCCCGTGCTGATCCACGGGTTCTGGGACTTCGCGCTCACCACCGGCTCGGACCTCCTGACCGTTCTGGCCCTGCTCATGGTGCTGTGCCTGACCATCTACGCGTTCGTGATGGTGCACAAGCGCGCCAAGGCCGACCATCCTCTGTGGTAGGCGCCCGCTCGTTTGCGACTTAGCGTTGCAATGCGAAAGCCCCGGCTGCACGGCTTCTTTCGGAAGCGCGGCGGCCGGGGGCTTTTTGTATGCGGCGGGGTGTTATTTCAAAAGCGGGGTCATGGGACCCAGGCTCATGACGGTGACCTGCTTGGTCGCACGCGAGATGGCCGTGTACAGGCGCCGGCGCGACAGCTGGTTTTCCGGATAGATGGCCGCCGATGCGTCGGCCACCACCACGCGATCGAACTCCAGTCCCTTTGCCAGCGGCAGGTCCAGCAGAATGACGCCATGTTCGGGAAGTTGCGCCTCGTGCCGCATGACCTGGGGGCATTCGTCGCCGAGCAGCTGTTCCAGGCGCTTCTCCTGGCGATGCCCCGACACGATGATCGCAGTCAGGCCCTCGCTGGGCGCGTTTGCCACGATGCCCTTGAGCTCCGCGACGTATTCGGCCTCCTCGGCGCATTCGACCAGGCGGGGCGGGGTGCCTTCGCGCTGCACCGAGCGCACCTGCACCTGTTCTTGCGAATCCATCAGACTGCAGAACAGCTCCGTGATCTCGGGCGTCGAGCGGTAGCTGGTCATGAGCCGACACTCGTCTACCTGCCCACGGGTCAGCCGGAACACTTCGCGCACCTCGTCGAAGGAGGCCGTGCCGGGCCTGATGGCCTGGTTCTCGTCGCCCAGCAACAGGAAGTGCGCGTTTTTGAAGTAGCGCGCCAGCACCATGAGCTGGGCCGCCGTATAGTCCTGCACCTCGTCCACCATGACGAAACGGGCGTGGCGGTTCGACAGTCCCGTGACGGCCATCTTCAGGTGCAGCCACTCGATGGGGGAAAGGTCCTGCGTGCCCAAAAGCCGCATGCCGATGCGGTTTAGGCGCAGCCATTCGGCGTTCTCGATGGCGTCGAAGGCCGGCGCGTATTTGACCTGCAGATACGTTTGCGCGTACTCGCGGAAGTCGTCTTCGTCCTGCGGATGGATCTGCATGCCGAAGATCTGCGACTGCTCCTCCACACTCAGGTTGAGCATCTCGCCGTGTACGGCTTCGCTGGTGCACAGGCTTGCCAGGCGGTTCTCCAGCCGCTCGTTCAGGTCTTCGCACACCAGCGCGAACAGGCGCGGACCTGCGGGAATGCGCTTGTGCTTGTTGATGGCGCTGCGGATCTGGTTGGCCGAGATGACACTCTGGTCGCCCAGGCGGATGTCCCGGAAGTCTTCCTGGTCCAGCTTCAGGTTGACCACCGCGGCGTCGATCGCCTTAAGCGACTCGGCGGTGGCGTGCGCATCCTGGCCGCTGGCCTGCACGCCCAGGAAATCCATGAGCTGGGCGTAGGTGCGGGTCTGCGGGTTGCGTTCGCCCATATCGGGCAGCACGTTGTCGATATACTTCTGGAACACCGGGTTGGGGGTGATCAGAAACACGTCGTCGGGGTTCAGGTTCTCCCGCTCCTGGTAGAACAGATAGGCGATGCGCTGCAGCAGCACCGAGGTCTTGCCGCTGCCGGCGATGCCGCCCACCAGCAGCGCGGGCACGTCGTCATGCCGGATGACCTGGTTCTGCTCCTTCTGGATGGTAGTGGTGATGGCCTGCATCTTGTCGGAGCGTTGTTTGGACAAGGCCGACATCAGCAGCGGGTCCTCGATGGCCACAGTGGTGTCGAAGTACGCGTTCAATTTGTCGCGATTGATGTCGAACTGGCGGCGGCACAGCAGGTCAACCTGGATGGTGCGCCCGTTGGCCTTGTACGACGTGCGACCGTTCTCCTGGTTGTAATAGACCTCGGCCACGGGGCTGCGCCAGTCCACGATAAAGTGGCGTCGCTCGTCGTTTGTCATGCCGGCCACACCCAGATAGATGTCCTTGACCGGCTCGCCCGGCCTGAACTGCAGGCTGACCTTCGCGAAGTAGGGTTGCTCGAGCAACTGCACGGCGCGACGCAGGCGCTCGGCGTTGATGGTGGACGAGAAGTTATAGCTGTCGATGATGCGGTTCATGGACTCGTAGTCGGCCAGCGTTTCCATGGTCATGTCGTCGCTGGCGAAGTCGAGGGCCAGCTCATCGCGCATGTCGCCGATGGTTTTGGCGGCGTCACGGCTGTTGGCCTCCATTTTGGCGAGCATCTCGTCGCGTATGCCGACCAGCTGCCCGTAGGTTTCGGTCAGATGCTGCTGCTCTTCTTCGAAAATAGGATCCATGTCGCTCCTTGGCTTCTTAAAAATTCGGGGTAAACATTGTAACGGTTTCCAGGCCCGCATGCGAGCACGGCGGCCAAGCCGTCCCATTCGTTACGTTCGCTGAGTCCGTCGACGCTCGGACCCGCGCCCGTCCGACCCCGGGACGCAGCGATTCTTGCGCTCCTGCCAAACCTGAATCCCCGATGAGGTAGGAAACGCGCGTTTTCTATATGCCCGGTGCCCGTTCGGCGGTTTTTGAAGGGTTTAAGGTCCTCTTTTCGGGGTCGCGAGGTCTCAAAACGGGGGTTCAAGCGCTTGAAACGGCGCGACGATATAGAAAACTCGCCTATCCTACCTCAAGGGGTCAGAAAAACTGGTGGGACGCCCGTTCCAGCAAGCATCCGTCCTCGTTGGTTATACATAAATGTACAAACGTATAACAAATACCGAAAACGGCGCAGCGTCTCACGATTCGCCAGGCCTGTGTGACAACGAACCCGCCGCCGACGATGCCGACGGGCACAACCGGTCCGAGTCGCTGGTATCCATGGTCAAACTGGGCTATAATCGCGAACACTGTAATGTAAACAGGCATGATAGAGGCGCGGTTTTCATCAGTAGCCCTTTAGGGGTGCGCGGAAACGCACAGGGCGAAAGGGACAGCCGCCGAAGGGCCTGCCGGGGTTTCCGTCCCGCAGGTGCCTGGGGTGCAGGAGAACATCCTGCGCACTGCCGCTTGACGGAGAGCTATCATGACCGGCGTGGATTCCATCCTCACAGGTCATGGTAATCATGACCTGGGCAGACCTAAAGGAGAGGTAATGGAATTCGCAGGAACCTTCTGGGCGCTCGTACCGCCGCTGGTGGCCATCGTCTTGGCCCTCATCACTAAGGAGACCTTCAGCTCGCTGTTCGTCGGCATCCTTGTCGGCGCGCTGCTGCTGGCCAACTTCAACATCATCGACACGGTCAACTACATCATCTTGGGCACGATCGGCGAGGGTGACGATGCCATGGGCGTCGGCTTCATCAACGCCATCAGCGACCCGTGGAACGCCGGCATCTTCATCTTCCTGGTGATGCTCGGCATCATCGTGGCCCTCATCAACGTGGCTGGCGGCTCCGCCGCATTCGGCGCCTGGGCGGCCAAGCACATCAAGACCCGCGTGGGCGCTTCGCTGGCCACCTTCCTGCTGGGCGTGCTCATCTTCGTTGACGACTATTTCAACTGCCTGACCGTGGGCGCCGTCATGCGTCCCGTTACCGACGTGCAAAAGATCAGCCGTGCGAAGCTGTCCTACATCATCGACGCGACCGCAGCCCCTATCTGCATGATCGCCCCGATTTCGTCCTGGGCCGCCGCCGTTTCGGCCACCGCTGCCGACCTGGACACCGGCATCACGGGCATCCAGCTGTTCGTGCAGGCCATCCCCTATAACTTCTACTCGCTGCTGACCATCGTGTTCGTAGTGGGCATCTGCATCCTGGGCTTCGATTACGGCCCGATGGCCAAGGCCGAGTTCGAGGCCTATAAGAACGGCCAGCTGGGCAGCCTGGGCAACGAGGAGGTCGTCGACAACAAGCGCGCCTCCCTGTGGGACATGCTGGTGCCGGTCATCCTGCTTATCGTCTTCTGCATCTTGGGCATGCTCTACATCGGCGGCTTCTGGGATCCCGAGGCCGAAGGCTACATGAGCCTGACCTTGGCTTTCGGCAACACCGACGCCTCCGTCGGCTTGCCTTGGGGCTCGCTGATCGCCGTCATCCTGTCCTTCATCTACCTGGTGGCCCGCCGCGTCGTGTCCTTCAAGGACGCCACCGGCTGCTTCGTCGACGGTTTCAAGGCCATGGTTCCCGCCATGCTGATCCTGACCTTCGCCCTGACGCTGAAGCTCACCACCTCCGCCCTGGGCGCCGACGTCTACGTCGCCGGCCTGATGGAGGGCGCCGCCGACAGCCTGTTCAAGATGCTGCCTGCCATCATCTTCCTGGTCGCCGTGGGCCTGGCCTTCTCCACCGGCACCAGCTGGGGCACCTTCGGCATCCTGATCCCCATCGTGCTGCCCATCTTCAGCAACGACCCGACCTTGCTCACCATCGGCATCTCCGCCTGCCTGGCCGGCGCCGTCTGCGGCGACCACATCTCGCCGATCTCCGACACGACCATCATGGCTTCCGCCGGTGCGAACGTGAACCACGTCGACCACGTGTCCACGCAGCTGCCCTACGCGCTTACCGTCGCGGGCGTTTCCTTCGTCTGCTTCATCATCGCCGGCTTCGTGCAGAACCCGTTCATCTGCCTGGCGCTGGGCGTCGTCCTGGTCATCGCCACGCTGTTCGTGCTGCGCGCCACCGTGGGCAAGAAGTCCCTGGAGGATCGCGCCGCCCACGCCGCATAGCGACGTTTGCCGCGTAGCATTTGCGCACTAAGAAGCCCCGATCCGGCAACTGAACTGCACCCCAGTTCTTGGACGGGCCAATAAAGCGGCCTAAGCCGCACACAGGGACTGATTCCGGAACTCCTCCGGGGTCAGTCCCTTCAGTTTAACCTGACGCCTCCTCGTGTTCCAGTGGACGATGTATGCATCTAAGTCGCGCTTGAACTCCTCGAAGCTCGGCCACGTCTGGTTCCGGAAGAATTCGTCTTTCAGGTGGCCGAACACCTGCTCCGTCGCGCCGTTGTCGATGCAGTTGCCCTTCCTGGACATGCTCTGCACGACGCCCGCCTCTTTCAGCCTGTTGCACCATCCGGCCTGCTGGTACTGCCAGCCCATATCGGAATGCAGGATCGGGGCAGAGCCCTCCGGTTTCTTGGAAAGCATCTGGTCGAGCAGCTCGATTTGCTGGGCCATGTTGGGGTGCAGCGATGTCGACCAGGCGACGATCTCCTTGCTCCCGAAGTCGTAGACCGGCGCGAAGTAGGCCTTGCCCCAAGGCTGTTTGAACTCGGTGACGTCGGTGCCCATCTTCTCCCACGGAGCGTCGGCGGCAAAGTCCCGACCGATGACGTTCTCGAACGTCTCGCCGACCACGCCCTTGTACGAGTTGTACTTGTGGTAGTCGGTCTCGCGGCGGATGCCGCAGCCGATGCCCATCTCGTGCATCATCTTGAGCACGGTCTTGTCGGCGATGACCGCATCCTGCTCGGCGCGCAGGCACATGGCGATCTGCCTGTGGCCGCATCCGTTCGCGGTCCTCGAGAATATCTCGCCGACCGCCTCCCACAGCTCCGGCCTGGTCGGAGCCTTCGGGTGCGATATCGCGTAGTAGTAGCTCGACCTGGCGAGCCCTGCGCACTCGAGCAGGTCGGAGAGGGGGTATTGCCCTGAAAGCTCGCTCACGGCCGCGGCCTTCTCGCGGTTCGAGAGCGCTTCTCCGCCTTCAGGGCTATCGATTTTTTTAGGTAGGCGTTCTCCGCCTCGAGCTTCTGTATCCGGCGTTCCAGCTCCTGCTCGCGCGTCAGCTTCCTGGGCGGCGAGCCGGACCCCCTGGGCCTTCCCTTCGGCTTGGGCCTGAGCGCCTCGGGGCCGCCTTCCCGGTATGCTCTCATCCAGTTCTTCAGCGGAGTCATCGAGGCGATCCCGAACTTTGCCATAGCTTCCGCCTTCGACACGCCATCGTCGACGACAGCTCGTGCCGCAGCTACTTTGGTCTCAAACGAATACTTGGTGTACTTGTGCCCCATAACCATCAGCCCTTCGATGCCAACGGATCTGTAGGTGTCAATCCATTGTCTCACGGCTTCGTAGGGAACTTCGATTAAATCTGCGATGGTTCGGACTCCGTATCCCTCGTCGTAGAGCTCCGCGGCTCTCGACCTTGTGACAGCATCATAGATTGTCCTTCGGGTCATATAAGAAGCCTCCCTTTTCTCATGTCCAAGAAAAGGGAGGCAGTTAACAACCCGGGTCGGGGCTTTTCTTCATGTGGGGAAGGTGCTGCGGGCGGGCGGCCGCCGTTCCGATGCGGGCGCGTCCTCTCGGCGTTCGGGAAGGCGCTGCGGATGCAACCGCGGCCACGACCAGGACGCTTTCTCTCGGCGTTCGGGAAGGTGCCGCGGACGCGCGTTACAGCCAGTGGACGCGGGATTCGTCGTAACGCTCGGCGCCGTGGGCGGCCACTTCGCCTTCGGGCCACCCGCAGGCGATTTGCGCGAAGGGACGCAGCCCCTGGGGATTGCCCAGCGCCTCAAGCGTGGCCGCCATGCGGTCCTCGAAAGGTTCGACAGCCATCCAAACGCAGCCCAGCCCCAGGTCGGCGGCTTCAAGCAGCAGGTTTTCCACCGAGGCTGCCATGTCGTGGGTGTCGCATTCGGGAAAGCGCGTGCCCTCTGTCCGGCAGCAGGCCACGAACACCACGGGCGCCCGTCCCGAGGGCTTGGCGTAGGGCGAGGCGTCGGCCAGCTTCTGGCGTATGTCGGCGTCGCGCACCACGAAGTATTCCCAGGGCTGCTGATTTCCGGCCGAGGGTGCTGCCATGGCGGCGCGTAGCAGGCGTTCCACCAGCTCGTCGGGCACGTCCTTGTCGGCGTAGGTGCGTACGCTGGCGCGTTTGTAGATAGCTTCCATTCCTGCTCCTTCCGATGCGATTGACGCTACAATTGTAGCCCATCGGGTGCAGTTGGCGCGGGGCGCCGCCAGGAAAGAGGGTCCGTGGCCGCAGGGACGTTCGACATATCGGAGTTGCGCGAAGGCGCCATGCCGTCGCGACGCGAGATGATGCGCCTGGTGGCAAGCCTGAGCATGCCGGCGATCATGGCCGAACTGAGCGTCATCATCATGCAGTACATCGACGCTGCCATGGTGGGCAGCCTGGGCGCGCAGGCCTCCGCATCCATCGGCCTGGTGGAAACCACGCTGTGGCTCACCGAGGGGCTGTGCTTTTGCGCAGCCACGGGATTCACCGTGCAGGTGGCGCAGCTTGTGGGCGCGGGCCGCGACGACCGTGCCCGCAACGTGACGCGCCAGGCCATTCTGGTGCTGACCGCGTTCAGCCTGGTAATGCTGGGCATAAGCGCCGCCATATCGGGCAGCCTTCCCGCTTGGCTCGGCGGTCGGCCCGAGCTTCTGGACGATGCGTCGCGGTATTTCCTCATTTTCTCCTGCGCGCTGCCTGCCATGCAGATGATTCGCCTGGGAACAGGTGTTCTGCAATGCAGCGGCGACATGCGCACGCCGAGTGCCCTCAACATCCTGGGCTGCGTGCTGGATGTGGTGTTCAACTGGTTCCTCATCTTCCCGACGCGGGACGTGGACCTGTTCGGCGTGGCGTTTGCCATGCCGGGCGCGGGGCTGGGCGTGACAGGCGCAGCTGTGGGTACGGCGGCCTCGCAGGTTGTGGTCATGGTGCTGATGATCTACTTCGCGCTGATCAGGAATCCTAAAATCAACCTGCGCATACCCGGCAGCTGGCGGTTGGAACGCCGCACGGTGGCGACGGCGGGTAGGCTGTTTGCGCCCATGGCCCTGGAGCGCATCGTCGAGAACAGCGCCTACATCGCCACGACGGTTATCGTGGCACCGCTCGGGACCACCGCCATGGCCGCGCACACGCTGGCGATCACCGCCGAGAGCCTGTGCTACATGCCGGGTTACGGCATCGGCGCGGCGGCCACCATGCTGGTGGGGCAGGCGCACGGTGCGGGGCGACGTGACTTGACCCGCGGGTTCGCGAATTTCGCGGTGCTGTTGGGCATGCTGCTCATGGCGGCGGCGGGCGTGGTGCTGTTTGTGGCGGCGCCGTACATCATGGCATGGCTTACCCCTGACCAGCAAGTTCGCGAGCTGGGCACGCTGGTGCTGCGCATCGAGTCCTTCGCCGAGGCGTTCTACGGCGCGCAGATCGTGGTCAGCGGATCGCTGCGCGGCACGGGCGACATCCTGGGGCCCACCGTCATCAACCTGGCGTGCATGTGGGGGTTGCGCATTGCCGCGTCGGTTCCGTTGGCGCTGGTCATGGGGCTGCCAGGCGTGTGGATTGCCATGGCTGCGGAGCTTGTGGTGTGCGGCGGCATCCTGCTTGTCCGGCTGCGTCGCGGCAAATGGCTCGACCGCAAGGTACTGGCCGGATAGCCGATTGCGACCGCGGGCATCCACCCGGTGCGCCGCGGCGGACGAAACCGCAGGCGCATGTGGCACTGCAAAATGAAGGCAAATCGAGCCCTTCTGGCCGTGAAGCGGGCTTTCTATCTGTATGCGCGTTGGTTTTCGAGGGGTGATTCTGTGCTCGATTTGCCCAAAACACCTTGTGTTTGTATGCGGGTTTGAATCCGGGCCTCTCGGACAAGTGCTCGGGGGCCGAACTCCAACGGCGGCGTGCCCAATGTCGGCAGGCTGCTCCGAGACCTGGGATGCGTGCGTGGCCATCGGTTTACCGACGGAAGCGCAAGGCCGGCCCCGCGGAGTGGGATGCGCCAGAAAACGTGGACGGCTTGTCAGAATCGCTGGAATCGGTTTCTGCTGCGCGGCTGCATGATACAATCGTTGCCCACCTTCCGGGGATACATGTGTAACAGGTACTTGATGGAAGATACTCACTATGGCTTTTGCTTTGAATACGTATATGGCGCCCGATTTCGAATGCACGACTTTCGAAAACGCTCCCGATGTCGTGATGAAACGCGTGGCGGCGGACGGCGTGGCTCCCGAGAACTACCATGCCATGAGCATCTTTCCCGAGTATTTCAAGATCGACGGCCAATGGCACCTGGCCGAGGAAAGCCGCATGGACTGCGTCCCCGTGTGGGAAGACGGCCGCGTGCACGTGCGCGAATTCCGGCACCTGCGCGTCGGCGACCTGGTCATTTGCGGTCGGCAGGAAACCGGTGAGGAAGGCATCTACGTGCATCCCGACGGATTCCGAACCGCCGAGGCCATGGCCGAGCGCTTCGCGTTCCGCCAGAACCGCTCTCGCGAAACCGCTTACTCCAAGGTCTACGACGACCTGTACGAGCTCCTCAAATACGAGCGCGACAACGGTTACATCGTGTGGGTCATGGGGCCGGCGTTCGCCTTCAACGGGTACTCCCGCGAGGCCTTCGCCCGCGTGGTGGAAGGCGGCTACGCCCATGCCGTGCTGGCAGGCAACGCTCTGGCCACCCACGATTTGGAGGCCGCGTACCTGGGAACTGCCCTGGGCCAGGATGTGAACACCCAGATGAACATGGCGGGCGGCCACTACAACCACCTCGACACCATCAATAAGATGCGCGAATCGGGCTCTATCGGGGCGTTCATCCACAAGCAGGGCATCGACAACGGCATCATGCACGCGCTGGAAACCCGCCACGTGCCCTATGTGCTGGCTGGATCCATCCGCGACGACGGCCCGCTGCCCGGGGTGTACGGCGACGCGTACGCAGCTCAGGACGCCATGCGCGAACACGTGAGCAAGGCCACCACGGTCATCTGCATGGCCTCGATGCTGCACTCCGTCGCCACCGGCAACATGACGCCGTCGTTCCGCGTGCTGCCCGACGGCACGGTGCGCCAGGTGTATTTCTACTGCGTCGACATCGCCGAATTCGTGGTGAACAAGCTGGTCGATCGCGGGTCGCTGGCATCCAAGGGCATCGTCACCAACGCCCAGGACTTCATCGGTCTGGTGGCCAAAGGGCTCGACCTGCTGTAACGTTGCGCAATGCGGAGGCTGCGCCGCAGGTAGGATTCCAGAAAACCGGCGAAGGGCCTGGCTGATGGGAGAGGAGTCCGATCATGGCGCCCGATAGAAAACCCGATATTGCAAGCGCCGACCCGCAGGAGCGGGAGCTTGCTGCGCGCGACGATTCGCTTTCGGCCGACGCGTTGCGGAAAGCGTCCTTCGATGCGGATGCGGACGTGCGATGCACGGTGGCGAACAATCCCAACACGCCGATCGACGCGCTGGAGCGGCTTGCCCGTGACGAGGACCCGGATGTGAGGGAAGATGCCGCGCTGCGCTCGGAGCTATCGGCTCGAACGCTGACCGAGCTTGCCGCCGACAATCACTACAGCGTGCGCTGCGCCGTGGCCCAGAACCCGAACACGCCGCCCGAAGCGCTGCGTCTTTTGTGCGACGACGAGGACCCATACGTCCGCCTGTATGTCGCATCCCATGAGAACACCCCGATTGACGTGCTGAAACGCTTGGCGTTGTCGTTTGATGCCCACGTTAGGCGCACGGCCGAAGCCACCCTGGACACCGTTTTGCGCGCGGAGTGACGGCACCGACGGGTCGAGGGCGACCGCGCCGTAGGCAATGGCGTCGCGCCTGGGCACGTTTCGGCTGGGCGACTGTGCTGCAGCTGGACGTAATCGCCCGCGCGACCTGCCCGAGATGTCGCGAAGCCCCGCCTTCCACGGGGCGCCCATCCGATATGTTTCTGACGCACGTTTCGTATTGACTTATGCCGGAAGACTCCTATAATATCTAAACAAATGAACAAATGCTCAGATGTTTAGAAGGAGGCATCGTGGATACGGAGAACGCAACACCTTCCGAGATGCCGCAGCCCGAGGCGCCGCAGCCCGAAGCCTGCCCGGCGGGCCTTCCTTTCGTTCCCGATGAGGAAATGCTCTACGACCTGGCCGACCTGTTCAAGGTGTTCGCCGACACGACGCGCATCAAAATCCTGTACGCCCTGATGGAAAGCGATCTGTGCGTCGCCGACATCGCCGAGGCGGTGGGCGGGGTGTCGCAAAGCGCCGTCAGTCACCAGCTGCGCATCCTCAAGCAGGCGCACCTGGTCCGCTTCCGCCGCGAAGGTAAGCAGGTCATCTACGCCCTGTCCGACAACCACGTGTACACCATGTTGTCCCAGGGTCTTTCCCATATTTGCGAATAAGTTCTCAGAACATATTAGAAAGGAACCATCATGAAGAAGATCATCAAGCTGGACGGCGAAATCTGCGCCAACTGCGCCGCGAAGATCCAGGATCGCATTAACAAGCTGGACGGCGTGAACGACGCCAAGGTGAATTTCATGACGCTGAAGTTCACGCTTGATGCCGCTGACGACAAGTTCGACGACGTGCTGGCCGAATCCATCAAGATCTTCGAAGCCGTCGAGCCGGACTGCGAAGTGCTGGCGTAACGCACGGCCATGGCTTCGAGTCTGACAAAGAAGCAGCGTAAGACCCGCAACCGCATCGCGGTGGCGCTGGGCATTTTCCTTCTGCTGGAAATAGCCTCTCACCTGGGCGCCTTCGACGGGCCCTACGGGTTGTGGATCGAATTCGCGTGCTTCTTGGTACCGTATTTGATCGCAGGTTACGACGTGTTGGCGAAGGCGTGGCACGGCATAGTGCATCGCCAGCCATTCGACGAGAACCTGCTTATGAGCATCGCAACCATCGGCGCCTTCGCTCTGGTGTTCTTCCCCGAGGCGGAGCCGCACATGGCCGAAGGTGCCGCGGTCATGCTGTTCTACCAGGTGGGCGAGCTGTTCGAAAGCTACGCGGTGGGCAAGACCCGCAAATCCATCGCGGCCATGATGGACATCGCACCCGATTACGCCAACATCGCCGGGCCCGACGGCACGTTGGAGCAGGTTGATCCCTACGACATCAAACCGGGTGACGAGATTGTCATCAAGCCGGGCGAACGCGTGCCGCTTGACGGCGTGGTGGTGTCCGGCAAGTCGCAGCTCGACACGTCGGCGCTCACCGGCGAGTCGGTGCCCTGCGTGGTTGAAGAGGGTGTCGAGGTGGTCAGCGGCTGCATCAACATGACCGGCCTGATCACCGTGCGCGTGAGCAGGCCTTTCGGCGAATCCACCGTATCGCGCATCCTGGAGCTGGTGGAAAACGCCAGCGAGAAGAAGGCCCGCACCGAGAACTTCATCACCCGGTTCGCCCGCTACTACACGCCCATCGTGGTGGGCTTGGCGGTGCTGATCGCCGTGGTGTCGCCGCTGGCCTTCGGCTCCAACTGGAGCGATTCGGTCCGCAGCGCGCTCATCTTCCTGGTGGTCAGCTGCCCGTGCGCGCTGGTCATCAGCGTTCCGCTGTCGTTCTTCGGCGGCATCGGCGCGGCGTCGCGGGCGGGCATCCTGGTCAAGGGTTCCAGCTATCTGGAAACGCTGGCCAGCACCGAGGCCATCGCCTTCGACAAGACGGGCACGCTCACGAATGGCACCTTCAACGTGGTGGCCGTGCATGCCGAAGAGAACGTGGACCCCGACCTGCTGCTGAGCTACGCCGCCCATGCGGAGGCGTACTCGGACCACCCCATCGCCGTGTCCGTCAAGGCGAAGTACTCAGGCACCATTGATGCCGAACAGATTGCCGAGGTGCAGGAGTTGTCGGGACAGGGCGTTTCTGCCCAGGTCAAGCAGCATACCGTGCTGGTGGGAAACGACAAGCTCATGGCGGCGCAGGGCATTCCGTTCCACAGCTGCCGGCTGGTGGGAACCATTCTGCACGTGGCGGTGGACGGCGAATACGTGGGCCACATCGTGATTGCCGACGTGCTGAAGGACGACGCTGCGCAGGCCATCCGCGGGTTGCATGAGGCGGGTGTCAAGAAGGCTGTCATGCTTACCGGCGATTGCGAGGAGGTTGCGCAGGCGGTTGCGAAGGACCTGGGAATCGACGAGGTGTACGCGCAGCTCATGCCGCAGGACAAGGTGTCCAAGGTGGAGGAGCTGCTGGAAGCCACCAGCGAGCGCGGCAAGCTGGCCTTCGTCGGCGACGGCATCAACGACGCGCCGGTGCTCATGCGCTCCGACATCGGCATCGCCATGGGCGGCATGGGGTCGGACGCGGCCATCGAGGCGGCGGACGTCGTGCTTATGGACGACAAGCCGTCGAGCATCGCGCTGGCCATCCGCATCGCGCGCAAGACCATGCGCATCGTGTGGCAGAACATCATTTTCGCCATCGGCGTGAAGGTGGTCATCATGATTCTTGCACTGCCGTTCATCGGTATCGCCACCATGTGGCTGGCGGTGTTCGGCGACGTGGGCGTGGCGTGCCTCGCTATCCTGAACGCCATGCGCGCGCTGCGCATCGCGAAATAGCGTCGTCGCGAAAGCGTGCTTCGGCCGGGATCCTGTTTGGGTCCCGGCTTTTTTCGTTATAGGGAGGATTTCGCGTGCGCCTTCCTACGGTGGGGGAGGCACTGGAGTGATGTCTTCGCCTTGCCCCCACGGGCATTGTGCCCTATAGCTCACATTCTGGCTGGGTTTACAAATGCAATGTGCCCCATACGTCACATTATTGCTCCAAATTGCAAAACCAATCGTATTAGACTGAAATATATAGCTCCAAACTAATAAACGTTCGCGTATATAATGAATATTAATGAACCGTTTTTTTTTTTTTTTTCAAAATGGGGGACAATTTCGGTACACCTGTTAACACTTGAAATATAAGCGTCAACGAACGACAAAAACAACAAAAATCACTTCTGATTTGGGGAAATATAGAATTGAAAACAAATTAGATATTTGGCAATATATAGCGGCAGGTTCTATAGGAGTGTGTGAGATGAAAACCGAGAGTGCCATATTGGCTATCATCAAGATGTATCCGGACATTACAGGCTATCAAATTAAAACAAACATAGATGCAATGGGTGGAAACGTCGTCAAGATCCATTTGTCGAAAATCTATCCCTGCTTGAAGAAGATGACTGAGCAGGGTCTTCTTTCGTGCCGCAGCGTTCCGCAGGAGGGCAGGCTCGACCAGAAGTTCTACACCCTGACGCCCGCAGGCGAAAAGGCGCTTGACGAGTATTACGAGAAGCCCTTCGAGTTCAAGGGCTCGCGCGCGTCCTTCGACGAGTATCTGCTCCAGCTGGCGAACATGGCTTACATGCCCAACGAGCGTATCGTCAGCTACATTGACGAGGGCATCTCCTATATGGAGAACAGCTTGGCCGCCGACGAGGCGCGGCTGGACGACGAACCCGCCGAAGAGGCGCTTACCGGCATGGACGAGCAGTCATGCCGCGCCTATGCGGACTTGTGGAAACGCGAGAACGAGCTGGTGGCGCGAGAGGCCCGCGGCCGAATCGAATGGCTGAAGGAGCTGCGCGAAGCCTATTCCGCTTAATGAGCAACCAGGCCGCAGCGGCCTACAAAAATATGAACCTACTAGAACGCGCCGAACAGCACTGCTTTCGGCGTGTTTCTATTTCAGGCGGCGCAGGCGGCTGCGCTAGAGGATGGCGAAATGGTTGCGGCTGTAATCGATCAGGCCGTCTTTCTTCATTTTCCCGAGCTCCTTGGACAGCGCCGTCCGTTCCACGTTCAGGTAATCCGCCATCTGCTGGCGGTCGAAGGGGATGTCGAATCGGCGGGAGTTCTTCTTGCGGGACATGGTGTCCAGGTACGCCATAATGCGGCCTCGGATGGTTTTCGGGGAGGTATGGAATGCCCGGCCGGACAGCACGAGGTTCTTGCGGGATGAGATGAGCAGCAGGTTCTGGACGAGTTTTGCCTGCCAGCCGCCGGTCTGTTCCAGCAGGCTGCCGCCCAGACGCAGGAACAGGATGCGGCAGTCCTCGTTGGCGCGGACGTTCACGAGCAGCGGCTCGTTGCCGAGGATGGCGTACACCTCGGCGAAAAAGTCGCCGGATTCGGCAAGGTTCAGGATGGTGCGGTTGCCCCACAGGTCTTCGTTTTCGATGGTGACGCTGCCAGCCAGGATGATGCCCATCTCGCGGGTGGTGTTCCCGGCGCGCAGGACGGTTTCCCCCTTGGCGAAGGTGCGCTCATGGGCGCCCAGATTGTGCAGCGCGGTTTCGAATTCTTCGTCTGACATGCCCTTGAACAGGGAAGATGAACGAATTGCGGAGGTATCCATAATACTCGGCCTTTCTTCTGTTATGTGGTTGTAACCACATACAACCTGCCTGAACCAGACTATAGTGCCAACACGACGAAAAAACGGGGAAAGTAGGCAGGATGATCCGAAAAATCATTCGTATAGATGAAGAGAAATGCAACGGGTGCGGCCTGTGCGCGGAGGCGTGTCACGAAGGCGCCATCGACATGGTGGACGGCAAGGCCAAGCTCGTGCGTGAGAGTTTCTGCGACGGATTCGGCGATTGCCTGCCGAACTGTCCGACCGGGGCCATCTCCTTCGAGGAGCGTGAGGCCCCCGCATATGACGAGGCCGCCGTAAAGGCGAGCCAGATGACGAAGGAGAAGACGACAATGGAAGCGCATGCCCACAATCACCAGGGTGGATGCCCCGGCTCGCAGATGATGCAGTTCGATTCCGAAGGGAGGCTTACCGGCGAGGTGCCTGCCGCGCGTCCGGTCTCGAGGCTTCGGCAATGGCCCTGCCAGCTGAAGCTACTGCCGACACAGGCGCCGTTTTTCGACGGTGCGAAGCTGCTGATCGCCGCCGACTGCACAGCGTTCGCGTACGCCAACATCCACGAGGAGTTCATGAAGGGCAAGGTCACCGTAATCGGCTGCCCGAAGCTGGACATGGTGGACTACACCGAGAAGCTTACGTCGATCATCGCCGACAACGACATCAAAGCCGTCACCATCCTGCGCATGGACGTGCCTTGTTGCGGCGGACTGCAGCGTGCTGCCGAAAACGCCCTGCGTGCCAGCGGGAAGTTCATCCCCTGGCAGGTGGTTGTCGTGAACCGCGACGGCACTCTGGCTGAATAATCCGACAGACAGCCGCTGTTGCAAGAAACGGGCGGGCCCGAAGCGGGGTCCGCCCGTTGTGCATTTGGGGTTGATTCCCCTCTGAAGTGCGGCTATGCGTGAATGCGCGTGCCGCTCAGGCCGGCCATGGCCGCACCTGCCTTCTCAAGGCTGCCGATAATGCACACGCGGCCGGCGCGGGACTTGGCGAACTTGATACCTGCTTTCACCTTGGGTTCCATGGATCCCTTGCCGAACTGGCCTTCGGCCACGTACTTTTCGGCCAGTTCAACGGGCAGATCGGTCAGGTCTTCCTGCTCGGGTGTGCCGAAGTTGATGGCCACATGGTCCACGGCGGTCAGCAGAATGAGCACGTCGGCTTTGCAGTCTTCGGCCAGAAGCTCGCCGCCCAGATCTTTGTCGATAACGGCCGCCACGCCCTTGTAGCAGCCCTTGTCGGAATAGTCGCGAACTACGGGCACGCCGCCGCCGCCTGTGCAGATGACGATGAACTCGTTGTCCAGCAGGTTCAGGATGGAAGGCGCCTCGACGATCTTCTTGGGCTCGGGGGACGCCACCACGCGACGCCAGCCGCGGCCGGAATCCTCGACGAATTGCATTTCGGGATGCTTGGCCATTTCCTCTTCGGCCTGCTCTTTGGTGAGGAATGCGCCGATGGGTTTGGTGGGGTTCTGGAAGGCCGGGTCGTCCGGGTCCACCTCGGTCTGGGTGACCACCGATGCCACATGCCAGCGCTTGTAGGCTTTGTGCATGGCCACGCCGATGGCCTGCTGCAGGTGGTAGCCGATGTATCCTTGGGACATGGCGCCGCATTCGGGCAGGTCAACCGTGGGGATTTTCTCATCGGTCTGATGCGCGTAGGTGAAGGCCTTCTGGATCATGCCCACCTGCGGGCCGTTGCCGTGAGTGATGATGATCTCGTTGCCCTGCATGATCAGGTTCAGAAGCTCCGGTGCGGCTTCGCGCACGCGGCGGATCTGCTCCTCCGGGGTGTCGCCCAGGGCGTTTCCGCCCAGTGCCACGACGACACGTGTCTCGTTGCTGGTTGTGGTCATGGGATGCTCCTCTCTCTTTAAAACCGCCCGACGCATGTGTCGCAAGCGGCCTGTACTGCTAAACAGCATCGTACCTTCGCCAATCCGAAAAGTACAGAACGCCGATGCATAAACGTTGGGCGGCGTGAGGGCTTTGCTGTTTTGGGCGGTTTCGTCTCAGGATTGGGTCGGACGGGCTTGCTGCCGGGTTTGCGCGGGGTTTCGGATGCCTCTACAATCGAACGCACCAGTTGAAAGGAGACGTTCATGCTGTACACGCCTTTGACGGAACATGCGATGCGGATCGCGTACGATGCGCACCACGGCCAGGTGGACCGGGCCGGGCTGCCCTACGTGTTTCATCCGTATCATCTGGCGGAGCAGATGGACGACGAGGATTCCATTTGCGTCGCCTTGCTGCATGATGTGGTTGAAGATACGGATACAACCCTTGACGACCTTCGTGACATGGGATTTCCTGCCCAGGTCGTCGATGCGCTTGCGCTGCTGACCCATGATCCTGCGGTGCCCTACATGGATTACGTGGCAACCATCAAGACCAATCCGCTGGCGGCCAAGGTGAAGCTGGCGGATTTGACGCACAACAGCGATCTGACCAGGCTTCCGGGCGAACCTGGGCCTAAGGATCTGGCTCGTCGCGAGAAGTATCTGGCCGCCATGGAGCTGCTCAGGTCGTAGGAGTGGCTCCAACCTAGCGGCGTCGCCACGAAGATTTGCGCTTGGCCTCGGCTTTTGCGGCTTGGCGCGCTGCGAAGGAGTTCCGACTGAAGGCCGACGGCAGGGTTGGCTCCGCCGCAGGGTTCGGCGCGGGTGTGGCGGGAGCGGGGGCAACGGCTGCGGGAGCTGCAGGCGCGTCATCGGCCATGGCCGACCCGCACTGCGAGCAGAATCGTGCCACGTCAGGCAGCTGTTTTCCGCAATGCCAGCAGTACATGCCTTCTCCTCCCGAGTTTTCGTTGACGCATACATTATCACGCATGAGCCAGTCGAAGCGTTGCGCAACTCCAATCCAGGTGTTTCGGACGAAACCCTCAATATCGCAACCGGTCGGCGCATGCCGCGGGGCAACCGTACGGCGTTCGCGCCTACGCCGTCGCGGCGACGAGCCCTTCTTTCTTGACGAACTTCAGGAACTCCTGCTCGGTGGGGGTGAACTCATAGTTTTCGGGCTTGATCAGGTATTGGCAGATCCTACGCTTCACGCCGGTGATGGGCACCTGCGCCAGGTCGTCGTTGTGCACGTTGAAAAACGGCGTCCCCACGGATATGCCCACATGGCGCCCGTAAGTCACCACTTCAAGCGCGCCGCCTCGGTCGGATACGTACAGCACCTCGCGAGGGCTTGCCATGCCCATCGTTTCCAGCCAGCTGCCATCCTTCAGATAGTCGAAGGCCACAAGCGGCGTGGTGGAAAGTGCTTCTAGGGATATGCTCTCGAGCTTGGCCAGCGGGTGGTGCTTCGACATGATGGCCAGAACCGGCACGTTGCTTGCCACGGTCTCGAACTCCAGCGGGCGGCGCTGGGTGGAATTGCGCAGCTCAGGCAGGCGGTTTTTGAACTCGTAGATGAAACCCAGTCGATAGGCCCCATCCATCACGCCGGACACCGTGCGTGCGGGGCTGGCCTCTTGGAACACGTCGTGGGATTCGTTAGCGGGGTGCAAGCTGCGGAACCGCAGGTAGTGGTTGAGAATCACGACGGAAGGGACGCACGCGATGGACAGCGAATGCTCGTCGCCCTCGAAGATGCGGGGCACGTTGCGGATGTTTTCAAGCTCGCTGACGATGATGCGGGCCGAATCCATGAAGAGTTTGCCCTGCTCGGTCACGCGGACGCCGGTGTTCGAACGGTCGAAGATCTTATAGCCCAGCCGCGCCTCCAGGTTTTTCACCTGGGCGCTCAGGTTGGGTTGCGACACAGACAGGTTGGAGGCGGCATGGCTGATGGATCCGCACCGCTCGATCTCAATTGCCGCGCGGAACAGGTCGGTGTTCAGGCTTATGCCTTCCTCAAGCTTCATCGGGTCCTCCTGATGCAAAACCGCAGAACAGTGCGAAGTATAGTCCGCCCGTGAGGCCTATACAAGATTGCATATGGCAAAACGGTTGGGTATTTCCAGCAAATGCGCTCTTGGGAGGTGTGGATTGTTGTAAAGCAGCAGGAAAAGGGTTTTCCGCTCATCTGGGTGTCAGCATAACCTGTGGCATATGGGGTATACTTGCCCGATATCGTTGATCTGAAAGATTCTGTTACCTATGCGAAGGACGTGTTCGACCGCGTCTGCAGGGGTGTATTGTATGCCGCGCATGAAAACCAAGCACAAGGAGTGGGATATGGACGTTACGGGACGCATCAAGGAGCTTGCGCAGGAGTTCGAGCCGTACATCATCGAGAAGCGCAGGTATTTCCATCGGAATCCCGAACTTGCCAACCAGGAATACAACACGCAGAATGTGATCTGCCAAGAGCTCGACGACATGGGCATTCCCTACGAGCGTGTGGCCGGCACCGGTGTTCTGGCCACCATCCGCGGCACGGCGGAAGGCGCCTACGACGCCGAAGGCAACCCTGCGCACCGCATTGGCCTGCGGGCCGACATGGACGCATTGCCGGTGCTGGAGCGTACGGGTGCGCCGTATGCTTCGCAGACGGAAGGCGTCATGCATGCCTGCGGCCACGACACCCATGTGGCCATGCTCCTGGGCACGGCCCGCATCCTGTGCGAGCTGCGCGACCAGTTGAAAGGCGAGGTCCGTCTGATGTTCCAGCCCGCCGAAGAGGTGGCGCAGGGCGCTCGCAAGATGATTGCCGCCGGCGCCTTGGAGGGTTTGGACGCCCTGTACGGCACCCACATTTGGAGCGAAGTGGACGCAGGCACCATCTCCTGCGCGCCCGGGCAGCGCATGGCATACACCGACTGGTTCCGCATCGACATCTCCGGCGCATCGGCCCACGGGTCCATGCCGCACAAGGGCGTGGACGCCATCGTGGTGGCCGCCGAGCTGGTGGTTGCGCTGCAGGTCCTGGTCAGCCGCGACGTTTCGCCGTTCGAGCCCATGGTTGTGACCGTCGGTGAAATCCACGGCGGCACGGCCCGCAACATCATGGCCGGTACGGCCTACCTCACCGGCACCACCCGTACGTGGACGGCGAAGTCCCGCGCCGAAATGCCTGGTCGCATCGAGAAACTGGTGGGGCGCATCGCTTCGGGCCTAGGGGCGGAGGCCACGCTTTCCTGGCAGGAGGGGCATGCCGGCCTGAACAACAATCCCGAATGCGCCGAGCGCGCCCGCCGCGGCGTGGTGAAGCTCTTCGGCGAAGAGGCCGTTTCGGACTACGAGGGCACACTGGCGGGGGAGGACTTCTCCGAGTACCTCAAGCTGATGGACGGCGTGTTCGTGTTCCTGGGCGGCAGGAACCCCGAGATTGGCGCCACGTATCCTCAGCACAGCTGCTACTACACGATAGATGAAAGCGTGCTCAAGAACGGCTCGGCGCTGGCGGCCCAGTACGCTATCGACTATCTGTCGGAGGCGTAAATCTCGGGTCGCAACCCGTGAAGGCACGGGTTGCGAGCTGCAACAACATACGAAAATGAACGAGGCGGGATTCGCGTCCCGCCTCGTCTCGCATCTACATGAGCTTGGTTTCTTCTATCTTGCTCACAAAGAACTCGTTGAACCTGATCATGGGGTTGCGCAGCACCATGCCCAGGATGAAGAAGGGGATGGTGAGCGCGGCCAGCCACAGAAGCTCCGAGCTCAGCTGCGTCCCGAAAAAGCCGGCGATGCCGCAGTTCAGGGCCTTGATTGTGTGCGAGAACGGCAGGAACGGGTACAGCGCCTGATAGAAAGGCAGCGTGGTTTCGATAGGGAAGGTGCCGCCGGAGCCGGGCACCTGCATGACCAGCAGGATGACCGAGATGGCTTTGCCGGCGTTGCCGAAGGAGGCCGCCAAGGTGTAGATGACCGTGGAGAACACGGCCGCGATGAAGCATCCTGTGAGCACGAAGACCAGCGGATGCACGCATTGGATGTCCAGCATGGCCAGGCTGCCGGCGCACACGATGACCGCCTGGACCAGTGCCACGGCCAGAAAGACGCCGAATCGTCCCAGGTAGAGCTGCCAGGGACGCACGCGTTCGAGCTTCTCGGAGCGGGAGCGGGACACGTGCGGTTTCACGATGGTGGTCATGAGCAGCGTGCCCACCCACAGCGCGATGGAGATGTAGAACGACGCCATGGCCGAGCCGTAGTTCTCCATAGGGTAGAAGACGTGGCGGTCCACCTGGACGGGCGATACCAGCAGGTTTGCGAAGGCGCTGGGGTCGCTGCCTATGAACTCCTTCAGGGCCTCGGTGTCGTTCGAGGTCAGGACCTCGTCAAGTTTCTGCTTCACATCCCGCAGCGAGTCCGCGGCCTCATCAAGCGAACCGCTGGCCGCTTCGATGAGCCCTGCCACGGTGCCGAGGTCCTTGCTGAAGGAACCGGCTGTGTCGGTCAGGCTGTCCACGGTTGTTTCCAGGTCGCCGGAAACGCCCGAAAGCTGGCCGTCCAACGTGGTCAGGGTGGATTCCAGCTGCGACACCTGCGTGGCAAGGCCGCTGTCGGACGTCAGGTCAAGCGCCTCGATTTCCGACCGCGCCGTGGCGATATCGGACTTGACCTCGGCCCGTTTGGCGCTCAGGTCGGAATCGGTGGAGGTTATGCCGCTCGAAGCCTTGTCGAGCTTGGCGATCACCGAGTCCAGCGTCGAGATGGTGCGGTCCATACGGTCGAGAAGGGCCTGGTCGGCGCCCAGCGAAGCCAGCGTGTCGCGCATCTGCCGGTAGCTGTCGGCCAGGGTGGCGATTTCGCCCGACACGGCATCGATGTCGTCGGCCGCATCCGTTGCGCCCGTCGAAAGCGCGTCGAAGGCGGCGTCTACGCTGGCAGACACGCTGTCGTAGCTTGACAGGCTGTCCTGAAGTGCGTCGTCGGCCAGTTCCAACGATCCGTTCAGGAAGCCAGAGGCGTCGGAAAGCGCCTGGTCGGCGTCGTCAATGGCGGCCTTCGCGCTGTCCGCGGCGGCAGAATCGCCGGTTATGGATGACGTGGCATCCAACAGGTCCTGGGTGGAGGTTAAGAGCGACGTGAAGCTTGTCAGCTGGGCCGATGCGTCATCGAGGTCTGCGATGAGGTTGCCCATGCTGTCGCTGAGCCTGGCGCCGTAGCCGGTGGCCGATTCGCTGTCCATAAAATCGAGCACGGTGGAGGCCGACGACAGGCCCACTTCGCTTACGGTGGCGGCGAACGTCTCGCTGATCTGCGCCTGCACGGTCAGCGCGCCCTGCTCCGTGATGCGCGGCACGATGGCGTTTTCCTTCTCATTGGTGTAATAGACGATGTCCGCCCGCTCGATGTCGTCGGACAGGAAGGTCATCATGTCGGCGCTGAAACTCTCCGGAATGACGATGGCGGCGTAATATTCGCCGGATTTCACGCCCTCGACGGCATCCTCGGTGCTCACGAACACCCAGTCGAAGGATTCGTTGGCGCGCAGCGACGACTCCACGTCCTCGCCTACGTTGATCCTGGTGGGCATGAGGTCGCTTTGGTAGCCCACGTCGTCGTTGGCCACGGCCACTTTCAGGTTCTCGGTGTTGCTCAACGGATCCCAGAACCCGGCGATGCACAGCCACGCGTACAGCGCAGGCATGATGCACAGGCCGAAGGTGACGATGACGGCGATGGTATTGTTCTTGATCTGTCGAAGGTCCTCGAGGAATATGTTGAGAACATTATGCATGGCTGCCGTCCTTGTCCTCGTTGGTCACGGGCTCGGGCTCGGCCGCAGGTTCGGGCTCAGCCTCGGATGCGGCCGCATCCGCCAGTACGGCTTCGGTCGCGGCGTTCCGCACCGGCCCTGTGGCTTCGCTCTGGTCGGTTTGGATGCCGGCCATTCGGGTCAGCAGCTTCGACAGCTTCAACGCGTGCCCGGTGCGGGTCATGTTGGCATGCATCGCCAAGGAGGCAGCCAGCTCGTCTTGGCTCATGCCGTTGAGCTTCATCTGGTTGGAGATGTTCGTTTTCGCGTATTCGAGCATGATGAGCATGGCCACCGTGAAGATGACCAGCAGGATCCACAGGACCAGAGCCGCGATGCGCCCGTCGATGCCCAGGTCGACCACGGCCATGACCGTCAGCGGGATGAGCGGGAGCGAGATCATGAAGATCAGTCCCAGCCTGCGCATGATCGGGTAGTACGCGTCGAACTGCGCGGCTCGGACGGTCAGCTGCGAGCGGTATTCGTCGGCGTTCATGAGCGCGCGGATGATGGTGCGCATGCGGAAGCGCTCGATACCGATGGTGTGCTCCTCGTGAATCATGACGCCGGTGCTCTTCAGCTCGCGGTCGAACAGCAGGTTGATGTTCATGAGGTAGGGTCGCAGCGCGATGCCCACGATGAGGGTGGGGATGAAGAACAGCGCCAGGACGAGCAGGTTGTGGACGTAGTAATTCCCGTAGAAGCCGAACATGGCCTCGCGTATTGCGTTGATTCCGTAGGTGAAGGGCACCAGCGGGTGCAGCCGTTGGTAGAAGTCCGGCAGCATTTCGACGGGGTACATGCCCGAACCGCCGGGGATTTGCGCGATAAGCAGCATGACCGCGATGGCTTTGCCGATGTGCTTGAACGTGATGGTGAGCGAGTAGGAGATGCTCACATAGACGACGGACGCCACCATGGCAGCCAGATACATGGCCGGAACGTGGTTGCATTGCACGCCGATGAGCAGCTCGCCTGTGCACAGCACGACGGATTGGACGATGCCGATCAGCACGAAGAAGAGCCAGCGTCCCAGATACGCCTGGTAGGGCTTGACGTCGCCCAGGCCCGTGCGGTCAACCTCAACCTTCAGGATGGCGATCAGCACCAAGCCGCCGATCCACAGCGACAGGTTGGTGAAGAAGGGGTTCACACTGGAGCCGTAGGATTCGACGGGGTACACCTTCTCGGTGGTCAGGGTCACGGGCGACGCGATGAACGATGCAATCTCCTGCACGTCCATACCCAGAAGCCCGGCCAGGGTCTCCAGCGAGTTGGCGTTGTATAGGGACCGGATGTCGGTGGCGATGCCGTCCAGGCGGTCCTGGATGCGCTGGATGTCGTCCTGCCAGGTGGAAAGCGAGGTTTCGGTCTGGTCCAGGATGCCGTCCAGGGCGTCGAGGGAGGCCACGGCCTGGTCGATGGTGGTGTCGGCGCCCGCCGCGGCGGCGGTCATGTTGGAACCGGCGCTGGACAGCGAGTCCAGGCCGCTTGACAGCTGGGGCAGCAGGTCGGTGTTGAAGGTGGTCTGGGCGCCGCCCAACACCGCTATGGCGTTCTGCACGGCGGCGTCGATCTGCTCCACGGAGGCGTCGGTGGACGTGGCCACGGCGCCCAGGTTGTCGCTAGCGCGGGTCAGGCGGTCGACCACGTCCTGGTATTTCGCGTTTTCGGCCGTGAGCTGGTCGATGATCGCCTGGGCGTCGTCGATGGCGTCCTGGGCGATTTGCCCCGTTTCGTCGGTGATGCCCGACAGCGGGGATTCGGGATCGAGGACCGTGTCGTCGCCCGTGGCTTCCGCCAGGCGGGCAGAGGCCGCGTCCACGATGTCCTGCAGCTCGGCGATGGTTTCGGTGTTGCGGTCGATCACGTCCTGCATGGCTTCGATGGCGGCATCGACCTTCGCCTTGAGGGTCAGCACGTCGGCGCTTGCGGCCCCCACGGTGCTCGACGCCTGCGCCGAGGCCCCGCCGAGCTTCGAGGCGCCTTCGCCCAGGGCTGCAGAAGCTTCTGTGGCATAGGCCCCGCCTTGGGTGCGGATGTCTCCCAAAAGGTCGTCGGCCTGGTTCACGCCGGATACGATGGTGGGTAGCGATGCCTGCAGGTCGGTTAACGTGAGCCGCGCGTCTGCCGTGGCGGTGCGCGCCTTGCTGACGGATTCGCCCAACCCGTCAAGGGAAGCCTGCACCTCGTCGAGGGAGCCTTGGACCCCCGAAAGCTTTCGGGTCAGGGTCTGTTCGGCATCGGTAGCGGATGCGTCCAGGTCAAAGCCAGCGGACTGCAGCGTTTCCAGGATGGTTTGGGTGAGCAGCTCGACGAAGGACGCGTTGATCTGCTGCTGGATGGTGCGTGAGCCGGCGTCGGTGATCTTCGGCGCCACGGCGTTGCTCTTCTCGTTCACGTAGTATTGGATCTTCGGCATGTCGTCGCTGTTCTGAAGGATGACCTGGATCAACTGGTTGGTGAAGTCTTCGGGAATGACGATGGCCGCGTAGTAGTCGCCGGCCTTCACGCCTTGGATGGCTTCGTCTTCGTTCACGAATATCCACTTGAGCTGGTTGTTTTCGCGAAGCTGGTCCTCGAGCTGCTCGCCGATGTTGACGTAGTTCTCCTCGCGGGCCTCAGACGATGCGCCGAGCCCTTCGGACGCGTCGACCGGCAGCTCGTCGGCCAGATTCGCCAGATCGTAGCCTTCGTCGGCGGACGCCACCGCAACCGGGATGTTGCCGGTGTTGCCGTAGGGGTCCCAAAAAGCGACGTCGCAGTACCAGGTGTACAGCGACGGCAGGATGCACATGGCAAGTACGACCACTGTTGCAAGAGGGTTGCGGATAAGGCGGCCAAGATCTCGCCCGAGTATTTCAAGTACTTTTCCCATATGCCGATACCTTAAACCATCGGCCGCATGGGCTTGCGAGCGGATTCTTTCGGATTACAAAACGTCAAAAACACTTCAAACTGCACGCGCGGGGTGCGCCGAGGCGCGGGAAGCCACTTCTCACGATGTGTGCTTCAAGCCGCGCACGAGGGGAGCGCGAAGGCGCTGCCTCAGGTGTCGGCACAAATTGTTACGAAGGCTGCGCTTCGGGTTGAGGCACGGGCTTCGGCGTTACCGTTGGCCCTGGCGTGCGATGACCGAGAACCCGTCGAAGAAGTACTGGACCAAAACCTCGGGGTCGCCCCAATAACCCCATTTCGGGTCGCTGAGCGGTTCGCCTTGGATGACGCCGTCGTGCACCGCCTGGAGAGCCTCGCGCAGCACAGGGATGGCCTTGGGGTCAACCACGAAGTCGTTGTGCGAGGCGTATACGGTTTTGACCTGCGGGAACTTCTGCTCGAGCATGCGCAGCGACTCGATGTAGCCCGCAATGTCCGAGTGCCCCATGAAATCGTTGTCGAACTCCACGTAGATGGCGGCCAGATACACCATGTCGCCGCCGAACAAGATATCGTGGGTACGGTCGTACAGCATGAGCGAGTCCTCCGTGTGTCCCGGCGTGTAGACCACTTCGATTTCTCGTCCTCCCAGGTCGAAGACGTGCCCGTCGGCAACCGGGCGGACGCGGTAGGGCCTGACGCAGAACGTGTCGGGATCAAGGCCGGCCGGAAAGTCGAACAGGAACATGTCCGGGTCGGTCTGGTTCGCCAGAAACTCGTGGGGGATGCCCGTCGCGGCCTGCTCCGCCACGCCCGGCGCGTCGGCGGCCAGCACCTCGGGGAAGCGCCAGTTGTTGCCTGTGTGGTCGAAGTGGCGGTGGCAGTTGATCACCTGGAGAGGCCCCTGGTAGAGCTCGTCCACCACGGCCTTCACGTCGCACATGCCCAGACCCGTGTCCAGCAGCAGCGCCCGATCGTCGCCCACGATGAGGAACATGTTCACTTCCTGCAGATGCTGCGGCTCGCAGATGGCGAACACGCTGTCCGGCAGCCGGTAGCATTCGAACCAGCCCGCGTCGTGTTCGATGGCGACGCGCTCGTATTTTGCGTAGTACGGCCGGCGTTCCGGTGTTCTCCATTTCATAGGTGCTCCTCTCGATGGCGCCTCAGCCAGTGTAACGCTTTCCCTTACCAGACCGCGGCGGAAAAAGTTAGTAAACGTTGGTAAACGTCGCCGATTGTTTGTTGAATCATCTGCAATAGCTGCTTGATTAGGCGTAAACTTATAGGCGTCAGTTATCCGCCCTTCGTGTTAGGAGAGACCATGGGAATCATCGATAAGGCCAAAGCTGCTCTCGACGCTGACGGCGACGGTAAGATCACCGCTTCTGAGGTTTTGGGCAAGGCTGCAGACGTCGCTGCAGATGCCAAGGAGAAGGCAGTTGCCAAGGCTGGCGAGGTCAAGACGAGCCTGGACGCCAACGGCGACGGCAAGGTTTCTCTCGAAGAGGTTCAGGAAGCTGGCGGCGAGGCCGTTGACCGCATCGGCGACAAGATCGAAGACGTTGTTGACAGGATCACCGGCGAAGCAGCCGAAGAAGCCGCAGAGGATGCAGCCGAGGCTGAGGCCGAGGCGGCAGCCGCCGCAGCCGCAGCAGAGGCAGCGGCCGCCGCAGCAGCAGAGGCTCCGGCCGAGTAGTTTCACCAACATACAAATATATGTACGGGGCCGCGATTCGTCGCGGCCCTTTTTCGTGCTGCGACGAGGTCGCAGGTTGCGCATAGCGCGGCCGGGTCGCCTGCAATCAGCCGATGACGGGGCTTTTCGCGTACTCGTAGGCGTCTTCTATGTACATTTCGGCGTTGCCTTCTTGGGGGCGTTGCCCAGGCGTGAGCGTCTTCTTGATGACGCCGGGCACGCCGGCAACCAGCGAGTAGGGCGGAATGACCTGATGTTGCTTCACCAGGGCGCCCGCCGCGATGATGGACCCTTCGCCAACCACGGAATAGTCCATCACAATCGCGCCCATGCCCACGATGACGTCGTCTTCGATGGTGGCGCCGTGCACGACGGCGCTATGGCCGACTGTCACGCGCTTGCCGATGTTCACCGGCGCATCGAAATAGGAGTGCAGCATGGCAAGGTCCTGGATGTTGCTCTCGTCGCCAACAGTGATGGGAGCCACCTCGGCGCGGATCACGGCCCCGAACCAGACAGAACTGTCCTTGCCCAGGTGCACGTCGCCGGAAACGGTCGCGTTCTCAGCGACGTAGGCGGCCTGCCTGACGTCAGGCCTCATGCCTTTGTACTCGATGATCATCTTGGTTTTCCTTCCCTAAAGCCTCGTATCCACATAGGGTAGCAAGTATTCCAGCGCCTTGTCAGTGTCGTGCGTCGTACGGTCAGGTAGTGCGGCGTTCTTTTTTACGATACGGCTGAAATCCTTGCACGCTAAGTGCCCACAATACGCAGGAGTAGTGATAAGATTTTGTGTGCGATTCTTTATCGCCCTGCAATGTGCGTGGCGCAGGCGTAGTCGTCAACCGTCGGATGGAAGAACTCATGGACCTCTCATTTGCTGCGTTTATCGGCCAGATGGCACAGTACCCCTCCTTGGCTGTCATTCTCGTTCTTGTTATCGGTGTCACCATCGTTTCAGGTGCAACCGACGCGCCTAACGCAATTGCCACCGCAGTTTCCACCAGGTGCATGAAGCCTACAACGGCGCTTATCACGGCAGCCATCTTCAACTTCGTGGGCTTGGTGGGTATGACCTACATCTCCACGGCAGTCGCAGGCACCATGTTTGGCATGGTGAATTTCCAGGGCGATACGCACTTAGCATTAATGGCGCTTGAGGCGGCCATGATAGGCTCAATCGGATGGGGCTTCGTATGCTGGTTCTTCGGCATCCCCGCATCCAAGTCGCACTCGCTGATCGCCGGCATCACCGGCGCGGCCATCGCCCTCAACGGCTGGGCTGGCGTCGTTCCCAGCGAGTGGGTCAAAGTCCTCTACGGCATGGCGTTCTCGCTGATCGCCGGTTTTGCGTTGGGCTATTTGGCCGTCAAACTGGTCGAAGCCATTCTGAAGAACTTCACGCGCCAGATTGCTGACAAGACCTGCGTCGTGTTCCAAAACATCTGCGCCGCCGCATTGAGCTTCCTGCATGGTGCCCAGGACGGTCAGAAGTTCATGTCCATCGCCATGATGGGTATCGCTATGAGCTTCGGCATGGGGGCCACTGGCGATACGCAGTTCCCGATGTGGCTCATGGTCATCTGCTCGCTGGCCATCTCCTTCGGTACGCTGATCGGCGGCAAGCGCATCATCAAATCCGTCGCCATGGAAATGGTGAGCCTCGAGAAGCATCAAGGCGTCGCGGCCAGCGTCGGCACGGTCGTCACGCTGCTGGTTTCCAGCCTCACCGGCATGCCGGTTTCCACGAGCCACTGCTCCACGTCCTCCATCATGGGCGTCGGTGCCGAGAGGAATCCGCGCGAGGTCAACTGGGCCGTTGCCGGCAAGATGGTCACCGCATGGGTCATCACGTTCCCGGCTTGCGGCATCATCGGCTTCATTCTGGCCAAGATTTTCATGACGCTGTTCTAAGAACCGTCAACACACCGCATGCAAGGGCGTCGCTTCGGCGGCGCCCTTTTCGTTATGAGGCGGATCTGCGGGTTGGCTTCCGAGGTCGGCATCTGTTTGCAGCCACGAGACCGTTGGGCCCGCCGAATTCGAACCTTCGGGTGCTCGTGGCGCAGCCGTGGAAAGTTGTGGAAGTGTGCTCCGTTCGGCTGGAGTGCGGGTACAATGAAGCGATTCGATTCGAGTGCCGGCGTTTGACGGCGCCCCGTTCGTTCTGATGCGTTAGGAGAACCGCATGACTAAAATTCAGATGAAAACGCCGCTGGTCGAGATGGACGGCGACGAGATGACACGCATCCTCTGGCAGATGATCAAAGATGACCTCATCTGCCCGTTTGTCGATTTGAAGACGGAATACTACGACCTGGGCCTGGTACACCGCAACGAGACCGACGACCAGGTCACTTTCGATTCGGCCGAAGCCACCAGGCGTCTGGGCGTAGCCGTCAAGTGCGCCACCATCACGCCGAACGCCGCCCGCGTCGAGGAATATGACCTCAAGCAGATGTGGAAGAGTCCCAACGGCACCATCCGCGCGGCGCTGGACGGCACCGTGTTCCGCGCGCCCATCGTGGTGAAGGGCATCGAGCCCTGCGTGCGCAACTGGAAGAAGCCCATTACGCTGGCCCGTCACGCGTACGGCGACGTGTACAAGAACGTTGAGATTCGCGTGCCCGGCGCCGGCAAGGTCGAGCTGGTCTATACCGGCGAAGACGGCACTGAAATCCGCGAGCTGGTGCACGAATACGCAGGTCCTGGCGTCGCTCAGGGCATGCACAACCTGGATTCGTCCATTGAAAGCTTCGCGCGCAGCTGCTTCAACTACGCGCTGGACACGCATCAGGACGTGTGGTTCGCCACAAAGGATACCATCTCCAAGAAGTACGACCACCGCTTCAAGGACGTGTTCCAGGAGATTTTCGACGCCGAGTATGCCGACCGCTTTGCCGAAGCGGGCATCACCTACTTCTACACGCTGATCGACGACGCCGTTGCCCGCGTCATGAAGGCTGAGGGCGGCTTCATCTGGGCGTGCAAGAACTACGACGGCGACGTTATGTCCGACATGGTGTCGAGCGCCTTCGGCAGCCTGGCCATGATGACGTCCGTGCTGGTGAGCCCTGCGGGCGTGTACGAGTACGAGGCCGCCCACGGCACGGTGCAGCGCCATTACTACCGCCATCTGAAGGGCGAGGAGACCTCCACGAACTCCGTGGCCACCATCTTCGCGTGGACGGGTGCCCTGCGCAAGCGCGGCGAGCTGGATGAACTGCCCGAGCTTTCGGCATTCGCCGACAAGCTGGAAGAGGCCACGCTTGCCACCATCGAGAGCGGCCGCATGACGAAGGATCTGGCGCTGATCACCAGTCTGGAAGACGTGCAGGTGCTCAACAGCCGCGAGTTCATCGAGGCCGTCGCCGAGGAGCTGAAGACCCGCCTGTAGGCGCTTCTGCAAATCATGGTTCGAACGGGGCGAAGGGGAATCAACCCTTCGCCCCGTTGTTGTTTTGGGGCAAAGGACCGCCCCCGTTGTTCCAATGATAAACTACCCGTGTGAAATGGGAAAACGAAAATTCAGGGTATTTATGCGATTGAAAAACCCGCCGCTTGCCATCATTGTTCAAGGTGCCGTAATGCGTGACACCAGCAATTTCGGGCATCCTGTTTTCCCTATCACGCTCTGTTGTTGCTGCGGTGCACGCCATTGACGCATGAAAGAACACGTTTGAAAGAAGGAGGTTCCATGGGCCTGAAGAAGGGGGTTGCGAGCGTAGCCTTGGCGGCCACCGTGGCTGCATGCCTTGGTGTGACCGCCGTGTACGCGACTGACGATTATGTCCCCACGACGCTGGGCAACAGCGCGTATACCAACCAAGTCGATCCGACAAACGATGTCATCGTAGCCGGCGTAAAGTACGTCGGAAGCATTTCCAGCCAGAACGCCGAGTCTACGGCTGAGGGCGCGGGCCTTGACATCGCCATCGGCGAAGCCACAGACACCACCACTCCGGTCGTGCTTACCAACAAGACCGGACAGGACATCACCGGTTTCAGCTACCGTATTTCTACGGAGACGTCGTTTCCTGCCAACATGCTCGGCTCCGCCATCGCCGCGGATGCCCAAGCCTGTTGGAACCTTGACGAAGGGGCTTATGACGAATACGAAACCACGAACGCAAACGGCATCACGGTTGTGAAGCCCGTAAGCTACACTATCCAGGCAACGCTGTCGGACGGCTCGACGGCCGAGTTCCATGACGTCAACATGAACGGCGTCAAGACGCTGTCGCTGTGCTACTCGCAGGAATACAGCGTCTATTTCGTCGAGCGCACCACCATCACCAACCACACGCCCGACCCGACGCTGTACTATGAAGTCAGCCTGGCCGGCGAAGACGCCAACGCCGATGAGCTTGATTTCCATGTGAACTCCTCGGGCCGCATGAATGCCGACAAGCAGATCACCGCTATCCGCGGCGGCGGATGGGACGAGGGCGTTCCGTCGTTGGACGAGCTGATCGACATTCCCGATTACGGCGTATATGTGCCGCTGTACGGTGAGCCGAGCCTTGAGTACACGGACGGCTTGTACGAGGGGCTGTATTGGAATGCCGACCTGCTGCCGTGGCGCGGAACGAACGGCGTTGCCGGAACATGGAACGAGGCCGAGCCGCCTGAAAACGCCGGGGAGTACGGCGGGACGGAAGATCCCAAAGTCGATTACCATCCCGGCATGGACGAGGGCGATTGGCAGTACGTAGAGAGCGGAACCGCCGACTAGATTCGCCGGGCGGTGTGAGCCGGTGTGTGCGGATGCCGGCCTGAAGAACGAAATCCGCACGAATAGCTGGCAAGGGGGGCCAGTGATATGGCTGAAGTAGAAGCCCAAAAGGCCTTTTCGGAGGCATATGCGAAAGCGCGCAGCATGGACGAGGCGGCGCTTTCGCACCCGTCTATGGACAAGGATCCTGTTACGTGGACGGAAGTCATCAGGAGTTTTCATTTCAAGCGTCTTAAGGAAGATGCCGGGCTTGTCGGCGCCTTGGGATTCGGATGCATTCAGGCGTGGTTGTTCCTGTCGTGCTTCGCGCCTTCGCGCTTTATGGGAAGCATCTGGGTAGGAGAGTACAGCGCTATGCGCCAGTTGATGACGTTCGCCTGCTATTTGCTGACGTCGTGCCTGTTCGCAGAGGTTATTACGGCGCGAAAGCCCATGGTGCAAGCTTCGGTTCTGACGATTGCGGCGGCGTTGGCGTCGTTGTCGCTTTCCGGTTCGCTCTTCGCGGGCGCAGGGTCGGAAGTCATCGGCGCTTTGGCAAACGTAAAATGCATCTTGTCCGGTTCCGCCATGGGCTATTGCCTGGCTTTATGGGCCCGCCACTATGCGGCCACCGGCAACCACGAAACGCTCCGCATAGGAGAAGGCCTGATGACGTCCGTTCTGGTGGTCGCGGTCTGCCTGTTGGGTTCGAGGTTCGGCATCGTGTCGAGCGTCGTGCTGCCTCTGGTGACCTTGGGTTGTTTGCATTGGGGCCTTCGGCTGAGCCGCAATGCCGCGAAACCTCCTGTGCAAGAGAAGCCCGCATCCAAGAACGACGTGCCCATGCCGCCGTTGCCGTGGCGCCTGATGCTGGGGTTGATCGCCCTCGGGTTGGGGTACGGCTTGTGTTTGGGCTATTCGGAATCCACGGGAAGCTACCCCCCATCCATCGTGTCGGTATGCTTGGCGGTCAATGCGCTTGTCGGCGGCATCTTGGTTGTGTACGCGGTGCAGACGGGCAGCAATTTCGGATACTCGGATGCGTGTGCCGTCGTTCTTCCCCTGGCTGTATTCGGGCAATGCTGGATTTCGACGTTCCAAAACGAACTGCTTCCGGTTGCTGCGGCCGCGATGCGCGCCGCTTTCTTGCTGTTCGATTGCCTGCTGTGGCTCCAATTGCCCAAGGTGTATGAACGAACCGGCACCCTGAAGGTGTTCTTCCTGCTCAGATTCTGTCTCGAGGGCTCCATTTTCCTGGGTTTGAGCTTGCGCGTGCTGACTTTCGCATCGACCGACATCCTGTTCAAGGTCGTCTCCGTAACGGCATGCGCCATGCTGCTGAGCGCCCTCATGCTTACGTTCGCCAACAACGAGGTCAGCAACGTCTGGGGCTTCATGCCGGTGCCGGTCATGGTGGGCGGACGCTTCAGCAAGGCCTGCCAGCAGGTCAAAGGGGACTACGGGCTGACCGCGCGGGAATACGAGGTCATGCAGCTGGTCATGCGCGGGCGCAACGGAACGTTCATCCAGGACAAGCTCGTCATTTCGCAAAGCACGTTCCAGACGCATATGCGCAACCTCTACCGCAAGCTGGACATCCATAGCAACCAAGAGCTCATCGACCTGCTTGAAGAGTACATTCAAAAGGTGGACGACCGGCAATAGCCCCGCGTCTCCTCAATTCAATACAGAAAGGTGGTCGTACTGTGGTAGAGAATACGTACGACGACATCGTCGAAGCTGCCGCCTGCTCGCAGGCGAGCTATATTCATATCCTGGGCGGAGGCTCCACGGGGAAAAGCCTTGCTCTGGCCCGGCGCGCCAAGCATCTGCTGGATGAGGGGACGCCGGCAAACGACATCCTCGTGTTTTCGGCAACCCCGTCTGCCGCCGACGCCATGCGCGACTCCTTGGATCGCCTCGGCGTCAAGCAGGTGCGGGTCACGACCCTGGCCGAGTTTGCGCGCGAAGTGCTGTCGACTCCCGAGGTCGAGGCCTTGACCGGCCGGAATCCGCGGTTGCTTTGCGACTTCGAAGAGCGCATTCTCATGGAGGACATGAAGGTGGTGGGGCTTAAGTCCCGCCGTCTGGCGGAGATGCTGAAATACTTCTATAAGCAATGGACCGTCCTGGGCGACGAGCGTGAAGGCTTCATCCAGGGCAGCGAGGAAGACGGCGTGTACGCCACGCTTTGCGAGAATCTGAGGCTGCGCGGAGCCATGCTGCGCCAAGAGCTGTCGAATGTGGCGGTGAAGTTCTATCGCGACCATGCCGACGCCGCCGATGCGTTCCGCGTCCCGCATGTGCTGGCGGATGATGTGCAGAACCTGAATCGCGCATCCCAAGAGCTGCTGGAGCTTATCGCCACGAAAAGCCTGGCGGTGGCGGGCAACGTGAACGCCCAGGTCCCGACTACCGAGCCCTATCCGGATGCCGGGCATTTTTCCGACTTCGGCATGCGTCATTTCGAAGACGGCTGCGAAGCCTACGTGCTGCCGCAGGCGCTGAACGTTCCCGCCTGCACGACCTCGATGGCCAACGCCTTGGTTGTGAACGGCGGTTTGGATACGGCGACGCTGGCGGCGCTTCCTGCGGATACCGAAGGAGACGTCCATTTCGTCGAATGGACCCATCCCAACGACGAGTTCTTGGGCATCGCGCGCTATATCAAGCATCGGTTGGCGGATGTCGGGCACCCCGTTCATCCCCACGACATCTTCGTCGCCGTCCCGAATGCCATATGGGGTCGCGCCCTGGCGAAGGTCCTGAACGCCAACGACATCAAGACCGACCAGGTTGTCAGCTACAACGCGCTTACCGGCGACCCGCGCAAGCTCGATCGAAGCGTCGCCCTGCAGGCCTATACGCGTCTAGGCTTGGCCGCTGACCCGACGGACGCCGTGGCATGGCGCAGTTGGTTCGGTTTCGGGGACTACCTCACCAACTCCAACCATTGGTTCCGATTGGAGAGATACGCCCAGGAACAGGGCCTCGGTGTGCTGGAGGCTTTGGACCGCCTGGCCGGGCAGGAAAAACCCGAGGTCGAAGGCATCGAAGTGCTGCTGAGGCGCTATGCCGACGGGAAGGCCTTCGTCGGACATGCCCGGGGAAAGCAGGGGTTCGCTCTGCTCAACATGTGCGCCCCCGTACGCGGCGAGAAGCTGCCGGCGGAGTTCATGGCGCTGTTGGAGCCGGTGGAGGGCATGGAGTCTGCCGAACAGCTGCTGGCCAAGGCGAATTCCCGGCTCGAGAACCGATTCACCGATCTGGACGCGGTCCGCATCGGCTTGCCGCAGATGGCATGCGGCATGTCCTTCGACACGGTCATCCTCATGGGTTGCGTAGAGGGGTTCTATCCGGCTGCGAAAGCCCTGGGGGTGGAGTTCGACGACGAGCGCCGTGCCGAGATGCAGCGTGCGGAGCGCAGGCTTTGGTACGCCGCCATGACGAAGGCGCGCTACGGGTTCGTCGCGTCCACCATCCAGAAGGACGAAGCGAACACCGCCGCCAGCTTGGGGATGCATGCGCATCGGATCAGAATGGAAGACGGCCGGAGCATGGCCATCCTTTCGCCGAGCTGCTACCTTGCCGAGATGGGGGATGCCGCTCCAGGGTTCCAATCCCGGATTTAGACGATACCCAAACGTTTGCACGGGTCGCATATGCGGCCCGTTTCTTTTTGCCGGCAGCCGTCGGCGCCGTTGCGGCCCGACTTCGCCAAGATATCGAAAATACCAGGTAAAAAGTCTATCACGTAAATTATGCGATTACCGGGGAAGGCGGTTTCGAGGCAATTTCAGGGGGTGTATGCGATAGATTTCCGCTTTCCGAGGGCGTACTTTCAGCCTGGGGAAAACAGAAGAAGCAAGGGGATTCCAGAAGCTTCAGCCTGCCGAATCAATCCGGCGTGGGGGCACGGATCGCAGAGCAAAGCGTATGGCATCTCAGGCAATCAGCCACTAGAAGAAAGGGGGAGTGCATGCTTGATTCCACGCTGTCCAGACGTTCATTCTTCAAGATCGCTGCCGCAACGGCAGGAGCTGCTCTTGTGGCATCTGAAGTCGAAGCAACGATGTTCGAGAATCCTGAACTGGCACATGCCGAGGAGGAAATCGACGTCAAGGTCATCCACTCCACGTGCCGCGGCTGCGGCAAAATGGAATGCG
Organism: Slackia heliotrinireducens DSM 20476; assembly: GCF_000023885.1. NCBI lineage: Bacteria > Bacillati > Actinomycetota > Coriobacteriia > Eggerthellales > Eggerthellaceae > Slackia > Slackia heliotrinireducens. Next base: position 715,764 of record NC_013165.1, read on the forward strand.
GCAACCTGATCACCGTCCAAAACGGGCGTGTCGTGCATATCGAAGGCGACCATCGCGCCGTCGCATCCCGCGGCAATCTCTGCGTCAAAGGACGTGCTGCAACGCAGGCCCTGTACCATCCCGACCGCATCCGCTATCCTCTCATCCGCACCACGCCGAAGGGCGAAGACCCCAAATGGAAGCGCGTGTCGCACGATGAGGCCATTCAATATATGGCAGACGGCTTCAACAGCGTCATCGAGAAGTACGGCCAGCATTCCATCAAGTGCCTCCACGGCACCGGCCGAATCACCACCTACGCCACCGAGGCGTACCCGACTTACCTCATCCAGACCGCGAACACCGGTTCTCCCGCAGGCGTCATCTGCAAGGGTCCGCGCCTGTCGGCGGCAGCCATGATCTGCTTCCCGGGCGCGCATTGGTGCAACCTCATCGACGGCCAGAAGGTCAACTTCCAATGGGGCACCAACCAAGAGGTCTCGAACTACGACAACTCCTGCCGTGTCACCGTCGACGAGCACGTGAAGGCCGAGACCACCATCCAGGTCGGCCCCCGTATGCAGAACCTCGGCAAAGAGGCGGACATCTGGATCGACCTGCGCCCCGGCACCGACGACGCCGTTGCCTTGGGCCTGCTGCACCAGGCCGTGTTCAACGAGAACTGCCATCCGGACATGATGTTCGTCAAGAAGTGGACCAACGCCCCCTTCCTGTATTGCGAAGACATCGAGCCTAGCGGCTGGACCTGGTCCAAGTGGGGCGAGCCGGAAGGCAAGCAGGAGATGGGCTCCTACCCGCTGGACATCCGCACCCGCATTGTGAAGGAATCCGACCTGGTCGAGGGCGGCTCCGTGCGCAAGATGGCCTATTGGGACACCAAGTCCGACAGCCTGCAGTTCTTCGACACTGAAAAGTGCCTGTGGGAAGGCCAGACCGAATACCAGTACCCGGACCTCGAAAAGGACTGCGTCGAATACAAGGGCGGCATCCTGGCCACCGACCCCGGGTTCCCCGTGGACATCGACCCTGCCATCGAAGGCACCTACGAGATCACGCTCAAGGACGGCACCAAAGCCACCTGCGAGCCCGTCTGGGAAATGTTCAAGCGTCACCTGGAGCCCTGGACCCCGGAGCACACCTCCGAGATCACCGGCGTTGCTCCTGAGAAGTTCGTCGCCGCGGCTGAAGCGTATTGCGAAGAGCCCGGCAAGGGCGGCATCGTCTTCAACCTTCCGCTGGAGCATGCAGGCAACTCCATCCAGACCTCCATGCTGCCGCTGATCCTGTCGGCCCTGATGAACAACATTGACTCTCCTGGCGGACAGCGCGGCTGCGAGAACATGTTCTTCACCATGGACACGTTCTTCCAGTATCACATCCCCTGGTCCAACGGCACGCTGGACCCGGTGGAGCAGGCGAAGGTCGTCGGCGGCGACCGCTTCCCGCTGACCCCGTTCTTCCAGATGGTCGGCGGTGCGGCCCTGTATCACGATCCCATCTCCGCCGCTGAGGCCATCCTGTACGACGACCCGTATCCCATCCGCGCCATGATCTCCAATTCCGGCCAGCACTTCAACTCCGGCAACGCTTGGCAGAACTGGCAGGCTTTCGAGTCGCTGGACTTCTTCGGCGGCTGGGAGCTGTGGCACAGCCCCACCATCGAGCTGGCCGACGTGGTCATGCCTTCGGCCCACTTCCTGGAGGTCAGCGTCCTGCGTTACACCCAGGGTGGCGAAGGTGCCATCGGCGCCCAGGTCCAGGCCGTAAAACGCCAGGGCGACGCCTCGTGGGACTCCGCAGACATCTGCTGCGAGCTGTCCAAGGCCATGGGTTACGAATACTGGCCGACCCAGGGCAAGCCGATGCCCCAGTGGCCCGACAAGTGGATGAAGCCGTGGCCGACGGAGAAGGATATGCTCGACATGTCCGTGTTGCCGATGAGCCCCGACCTTCCCTTCGACATCGCCGTCCCGGCTCCCGACGGAACCATCCTGCGGGCCAAGGATTGGCAGGATTACGTGGACCAGTACCAGACCCACAGCCAGTGGAACCTCAAGGAGATCAGCCCCTTCGGTTACTATTACCGCTTCCAGTGGGGACACTTCCGTCCGCGTCCTGCGACCGATCCGACGGCTCCCTACGTGCCCGGCTTCAACACGCCGACGGGCAAGTTCGAGATCCTTTCCACCATCTTGGAGTCGTATCACGGCAAGAACACCCGCTGGCAGGAGGCTCCGGGTTCCTACAACGGCATCCCAGGCTACCGCGAGCCGGTCGAGTCGCCGTTCAGCTCGCCCGATCTGTACAAGGAGTACCCGATCATCCTGACTTCCGGCCGCCGCAACCCGCTGTACTTCCACAACGAGGGACGTCAGCAGCCTTGGCTGCGCGAGCTCACGCCCTGCGCGACCTTCCAGATCCATCCGGATACCGCTGCCGAGCTGGGCATCGAACAGGGCGATTGGTGCTGGATCGAATCCAAGCGAGGCAAGATCCGCCAGGTCGCAGACCTGTTCTACGGCATCCGCCCCGGCACCATCGAGTGCGACCACCAGTGGTGGTACCCCGAGCTGTCCGCACCGAAGCACGGATGGGACCTGTCCAACATCAACGTGCTGGTCAACATGGACCACGAGTCCCAAGACCCCATCTGCGGCACCTGCAACTGCCGTGGCTACCTGTGCAAGGTGTACAAGGCCACGCCGGAGAATTCGCCCTTCGGCAACCCGTGTCCTTGCGACGATGACGGTACGGAGATCATCCACAGCGCCACCGATCCGCGCCTGAAGGAATGGCTGCCCACCTACGAATACGAAGTCGTGTAGTCGAGAAAGGAGCGATAATGACTCAATATGCGGTCATCACCGACCTCAACCGCTGCGTTTCCTGCCTCAACTGCTGCGTTGCCTGCAAGGAAGCAAACGATGTGCCTATCGGCAACTTCTGGATCAAGATCCTGCGCGTCGGGCCGAATCCCAAGACCGAGGATTCCGTCTATCCCGATGTGGAGATGTACTACCTGCCCATCAGCTGCCAGCACTGCAAGAATCCGGCATGCGTCGACGTGTGCCCCACGGGCGCCTCGCACCGTACGGAGAACGGAACCGTGCAGATCGACCACGACAAGTGCATCGGCTGCCAGTTCTGCGTCATGGCCTGCCCTTACGGCGTCCGCTACCTCAACGAGGAAGAGGGCGTGGTGGAGAAGTGCACCCGCTGCTACCAGAAGACCAACGAAGGCGAGCTGCCTTCTTGCGTCACGTCCTGCGGCGGCCGTGCCCGTTGGTTCGGCGACATGGACCTGGGCTACGAGGACTTCAGGGGCTCCCTGGGTGCCGACGGCCAGCCTCTGCGCTTTACCGACACCGATTATGTCAAGCCGTTTGAGGAGAGCGACGTCTACTCGTTGCCGGATTCCGGCAACGGGCCTTCCGACCGCTTCATCCTCCGCAACAGGACTTGGAGGTAGACCATGGATCTTCAGTGGCCTCTCATTATCTTCACCCTGCTGCTGTGCATGTCCGGCGGCATGATGGGCTTCCAGGGATGGCTTGCCCTCAAGGGTCAGGGGACCCGCAAGTTCCATCTGATCGCCTCGCTCGCCGGTCTCGTCGCGCTCGGCGTCGGCGGCTTCGCATCCTTCCTGCACCTGCAGCACTGGGAGCGCATCTTCAACGGATTCGGCCATATCACCTCCGGCATCACCCATGAGATGATCGCCGTCGTGGTGATGGCGCTGGTGTTCGTCATCGAGCTGGGCATCCTGTGGAAGAACCGCGAGAACGGCGAAGAGGGCCAGGTGCTGCCGAAGGCGCTGGCCGTCGTCGCTGTCGTGGTGGCCCTGCTTCTGGGCTTCGTGTGCGCGCATTCTTACGACATGTACGCGCGTCCTGCCTGGGGTAACTTCGCTTTGTATCTGTATTACTATGCAAGCGAGCTCATTCTGGGCGCCACAGGTCTGTGGCTGGTGGCTTCGGTGACCAAGCAGGACCTCGGCATCAACAGGAAGCTGGCGCTGGCCTCTGCCGTCGCGGGCGCCGTTTCGGCGGTCGTGACCATAGCCTGCGTGCTCTACATCAGCACCATCGACGTCCCGACCGTGGGCATTGCGTTCTACACCATCGACCCGACCGCTCCGGCGGCCGATCCTGCCGGCACGCTGTCGTCGCCGTTGAGCGGCGCGAACGCACCGTTGTTCTGGCTGGGCGTCGTCATCATCGGATCGCTGGTGCCGGCCTTGGCAGGCTTCTTGGCCGCCAAGAAGGAAGGCCTTGCGAGTGCTGCGGCGCTGCCGGCTCTTGCCGTGATATGCGCCCTGGCCGGCGGCATCTGCTACCGCGTCATCCTCTACGTCGTAGCCATAGCCGGATACGTGTACTTCTAAGATCTTTCTCCTCTCATTGCACGGGGGCGGTCCTCCCTCCCCTCTAAACCGCCCCCGTGCAACCGATCTGACCGTCTTCTGTTCTGTCTTCTGAGCGGAATAGGCTGCGCCCCCACTCGTCCATATTCAGCAGCCTGTTCTTCTCAGGAAACAGGATATCGAAAGGGGGATTGCACATATGGATACTGATATCCGAGATTTCATCATCGAGGACGACCTGTTCGATCCGTTCATGGACGAGAACGAAGACGACGACCGTGCCGAAATCGACGAAGAACCTGAAACGCCGCTGATCGGCGAACCGTTGGACGAATGGAAGAAGCCCGTTGAGGACTGGCGCCCGGCGCAGGTTCGCATCAAGGACCTGTTCGAGGAGATGCCCGGCCAGAAGCGCATGATGCTCAAGATCATCGATTACTGCCGCGAGGAGCGTACGGGTGAGGAAATGGACGTCTTCACCAACGACCTCAAGCAGTATTGCTACAGCGTGTATTCGCCGGTCGTCTTCCGCGAGCTGCTGGAAGAGGCGGGCGCCATCGAATACATCAAACCCGACGAGCCGGAAGGTTCGCAGGACGCCGCCCAGTCGGAAGAAAGGGCCCAGGCGGGCGGGGAGCTGCCGGAAGAGGCGGTATCGCCGCATCGCGGAGACGTCTACGGCACGCTGCCCGTGGATGACGAAAGCACCCTTGTTCCCATCGACGGGGCCGACATCGTGCACGAGAGCTACATCGAAGGCGACGAGGAGATTCAGATGGACTTCCTGGAGATCACTCCGTGCGAGCCGGGCACCTGGAAGGCCACGGAAGCGGGGCTTGAGGCCGTCGATTCCATGGACGACCTGGACGGAACCAAGGAACTGCTCGGCAAGGAACCCAAGTATCTGGATATCTACCATCAGATTCTCGACTACTGCCAAGACGAGTACGGCCGGTCATCCAAAGAGATCGACAAGCTGGTCAACGACAGCCCGCTGCTTGAGGAGCCGCGTCGCTATTCCGGGTATTTCGTCAGCCGTCTGGAGAAGCAGGGCGCTCTTGAATGGCGCAACGGCTGGTTCGTGACCGAGGTAGGCAAGAAGATTATCGAGGAGGCGGCTGCCCATGTCTAAAGAGATCAACCTCGTCTCGGTGATGGAGGGCCGTCTGGCAACGTACAGCATGCTGGCCCGCCTGTATCGCAAAGAGGTCGACCAGGCCTATTTGGATAAGATGCTCAAGATGCGCTGCCCCGTGAACACCGGCAGTACCGATGTGGACACGGGTTACCGCCTGTTCCACAAGTATTTGAGCGGCGTATGGGAACGCACCATGGAGGATTTGGATCGCGACTACCTGCGCACGTTCATCGGTGCCAACACCACGGGGCATTCCGCAGCGTATCCCAACGAATCCGTCCATACGTCCCAGGACCGCCTGGTCATGCAGGATGCGCGCGACGAAGTGCGCGCCATCTACCGTGCGGCAGGCCTCGAGAACTCGGAGGACTGGAACCAAGGCGAGGACCATATCGCTGTGGAGCTCGAATACATGGCGGTTGAGACGCGCCGCGCGCTTGCAGCGCTCAAGGAGGACGACCTGCTTACTGCTTCTCGCGAAACGATGCGCCAGTACAACTTCCTGCGCGACCACCTGCTGTCGTGGGTGCCGTTCATGGTCAACGACATGCTGAAGTTCGCCCAAACCGATTTCTACCGCGCATTGGCATATCTGACCCGCGGCTTCCTGGATGTGGACCGCGATTTTCTGGAGAACGTGCTGCAGGAGGAGCTTGAAGCGGAGCGGTTGATGAAGGGCGGGGAAGACAGGGATGCATCGGTCGAATCCGCGGAAGGCGAAGGAGAGCCTGCTGCTTAAGGAGCCGGGCGCCATGGACGTTTGCGGGCTTGGAGCCCACAGGAATGCTGAAGGGGGATGTTGCACATGCAGGAAGCCGGATCGTTCGGCCGTCGCAGCTTTGTTGCGGGGGCCGCAGGATGCGGTGCAATGTTGGCGTTGGGCCTTGCCAAGTTCGCACCGGAAGGGGATATCTGTCGGCCCCCAGGAGCTCAGGACGAGTCCCGGTTCATCGGTGCCTGCGTGCGCTGCGGAAAGTGCCTGGAGGTGTGCCCGAACGGCGTAATCACTCCTGCGACGATTGAGGACGGCATCGTCTCCATACGTACCCCGAAGCTGAATTTCTCCCGTTCGGCATCGCAGCTGCACGGGAAATTGGGCTGGTGCGACCACTGCGCCGAGAACAACGACGGCATCGCCAAATGCGCCGAGGTGTGCCCGTCGGGCGCCCTGAGCCTGGATGACGACTCGTCCTTCGACACCATGAAGCTCGGCATCGCCTATATCGAGCGCGATTGGTGTCTGGCCTGGATGCTAAAGGGGTGCACGCTATGCAAGAACGCCTGCCCCAAGGATGCCATCTATTTCGACGAGCACAACCGTCCGCATGTGGACGAAGAGGGCTGCAACGGCTGCGGAAGCTGCGAGCAGGCATGCGTCAGCCTTGAGAGCGTGTCTTTGGGCGCCGGCGACCGTTCCGGCGATATCCGCGCCATCAAGATCTACCCCGTGGGCTGGGAACCGAAGGAGGACGAATAATCATGAAGAAGATGAAGACGTCGACCCTTCGCGGTTTGGTGGTGTTGGCCGTCACGCTGGTCATCGCGGTGGGATACTTCACCCATATGGGTATCGGAAACCTGAGCGGATTCGGGTTCGACGTGTTCTCCGTGCTGTGTCCTTTGGGCTATCTGGAAAGCCTGCTTGCCAGCAGGACCTTCGTTCCGCGCGCGCTTATCTCGTTTGTCGGCGTGTGCGTGCTCGTGCTGCTGCTGGGCCGCGTGTTCTGCGCGTGGATCTGCCCCATGCCGCAGCTGCAGCGCTTCATCCCCGGATTCAAGGCGAAGCAGAAAGCCCAGGCGGCCGCCGAGGCCCATGCGGCCCGCGCCGACCTGGCATCCGACCCGTCCGCCAAACCGAACCGATTCAAGCTGGATTCCCGTTTCGGCGTGCTGGTCGGGGCTTTGGCATCTGCGGCCATCTTCGGATTCCCCGTGTTCTGCCTCGTATGCCCTGTGGGCCTGACCTTCGCAACGGTGTATCTCGTCATGCGCCTGTTCGCTTTCGGCGAAGTGACCTGGACCGTCATTGCGGTGCCGTTGGTGCTGCTGGTCGAGGTCGTGTTCTTCCGCACCTGGTGCTCGAAGTTCTGCCCGCTGGGCGCTCTCATGTCGCTGCTTTCGGCCGGCAACCGCACCCTGCGTCCCACCATTGACGACAAGGCGTGCCTGCATGCATCAAAGGGCGTGAAATGCTTCGCCTGCTCGAAGGCATGTCCGCAGCACATCGACATCCGCAGGCCCGATATCTCCGAAGCGGCGCTGAGCGATTGCACCAAGTGCCGCGAGTGCGCGGACCATTGCCCGGCGCACGCCATTACCTTCCCGATCCTGCCGCAATCGCAGGGGACCGTCGAGGCGAAAGCCGAGGTCAAGCACTAAGGCGGTGTTGAACATTGATGAAATGGGTTGAAACGGATAAGCACAGCGTGGCCGATGAGATGGCCGCGCTGTCTGCGCTTGCGAGTTTCGGCTTGAGCGTGTACCCCGAGCGGTGCGTCCGCGTGCGCAACCGCCATTCATCCTGCAGCAGGTGTGCCGATGCCTGCACGTCCGGCGCCATTTCGCTGGAACACGGCGAATGGAGCATGAACCCCGACCTCTGCGTCGGGTGCGGAACCTGCGCGACTGTATGTCCCACCTGCGCATTGGAGGCGCAGCATCCAAACGATACGATGCTGATGGCTTCTGCCATGAAAAGCGCCCGGGCCTGCGAAGGCGAGGCGGTGTTCGTCTGCCATAGGACCATGGAACGCCATCCGGACATCGATTCCGACAAGGTCTGCCAGGTTGTGTGCTTGAGCCGCCTGGAGGAGACGTTGGTGGCTACGTTGTTCGCCCAGGGCGTGAAGCGTGTGGCGGGCGTGCATGCGGACTGCGCGAACTGCCCGCGCCACCAGGGAATCAAGAGCGCGCACCTCGTGAAAGACACGATGTCGGCCATTTGTGAAACCTGGGGTATCGACGCCCGTCTCGTTTTGACAGACGAGTTGCCTTCTGCGGCTTTGCGGGATGACGGGGCCTTTCCGGCATCGGATGATCCGGACGGAATCGATTTGAGCGCGTACGTGGCCGCGCCGGATCGCGATCAGGCGATGGCAGAAGGATCGAGCGTTTCCCAAGTGGATGGACGCATCAAGGCGAGCTACGTGCCCGCCCATGTCATGAAGGACGGCACGCTTCCGCATTTCGTGCCGTCGCGTCGGCAGAGGCTGCTTGACCAGCTGGCGACCTTCGGAGAGCCGGTTGCCGACGAGCTCGATTGCCGATTGTGGGGGCATGTCGTCATCGATTTCAATGCATGCAAGTCCTGCAAGATGTGCGCTGTGTTCTGCCCGACGGGGGCCATCTGCAAGTATCGCGACGAAAACGGCGTGGCGGGCATCGAGCACTATGTGGCCGAATGCGTGCATTGCGGGCTCTGCCAGGACATCTGCCCTGCGGGCGCCATCAAGAGCGTGACCCAGGTTCCCGCCAAGCAGCTTGCGCATGGCGAAACCGAGCGGTACTGCATGCCCGATCCCGAGTGGTGGACCGGCCCCGACCAGATCCTGCGCAGGATGCGGCCTCAGATTTCAGGCAATTCCGTATCCCACAGTTACTGACAGACGCGCTCGGCTTCGCATCGGGGAGGCATGACGCGTTCACCGGGTTGCCGATGCCGCCGACGGCATCGGTGCTCGAAGGAAAGCCCTGCCGCACGGATTCCTCCTGCGGCAGGGCTTTCCTTCGTGTTTTTGCGTTTTCAGAGCCGATGGCGGCGCTCCGCACCCGGGTGGACAGGGGTTATGCGCTCTTCAGATAGGATACGAGGGCTTGGTAGTCGGCTTCGAGGTCGTCGAGCTCCGCTACGGCAGGCAGGCATTCCTCATCGAGCTGGGCCAGGATGTCGCTCATCTTCATGTACAGCCCGCTGATGGCAAGGTTTCCGCACAGGGATTGGAAAGCACGTCCGGCCTCGGCCGCTGCAGCCATGTCGACGGTCGCCTCGTCACCTTCGCCCTGGGGGACCAACGCCGCCTTGAATGCGGCATAGGCCTCGTTATTGGTGAATTTCCGCAGCTCGCGGTCGTATGCGACGCTGTCGTTGCCGAAGTTGATCGCGCCTGTGCCGTAGCTTACGCCGAGCTTCAAGATTTCACGTCGAGAGATTGCCATAACGGCCTCCTTTCCTTTGTCAGCACCATATGTAGGGGCTGTCGATGAGCTTCTTCATTGAGTTCCGAATGGCGTCCGGTCCGCCCTTCTCATCGTAGATGTTCTGCATGTCGGTGACTTCCGTGTAACCGTCGACGAGTTCGGCCGTGGGCACGGTCGCATCCAATCTGACGGCGTGCTTCGGGCAGATGGCCGCACAAGTCCCGCATTGCACGCACAGGCTGGGAGCATGTAGCAGCTGGGTCCTTTTGGCGAAAGGATTCGCGAAGGCGGGTTTGTCCTGGGCGGTCTGGCTGGTACGGTTGGGATTGGACGGGGCCCGGTAGAGTTTGGCCGGCGCGGCGGACGGGTTCTCGTCGACGCGTTTGGCGATGGCCGCAGTTGGGCAGAAGACCGCGCACATCTGGCAGCCGTTGCAGAGGTTCTGGTCGATGGTTATCCTGCCCATAAGGCGGGTGGTCACGTCGGGGAGTTCGGGGTCTCCGAGCTCGGCCAGGGCATCCTGGAGGAGCTGGCGGCGCCGCGGGTAGAAATGGGGCAGCGTTCCGTCTTCGGCTACGTGTTCGAACTGGGGTTTCTCCACGTTCCGGTTGAACGTGCGCTCGATGAAGAAATCGGCCGTTTCGGCGGCAGAGGTCTGCAGCGCATCCTTCACGCCTAAGAACACCTCGCGGCGCCGCGCGTCGTAGGTGCGGTCGGTCTGCAGTCGGCAGGATTTGGGAAAGGTGCCGCCGATGCGTACAGGGATGGTGTAGCCCCATGCTTTGAGCAGGGCGGATGCATTGAATGCAACCTGGTGCGCCACAGGGGATCCTTCCGTGTATTCGCATTGCTCGCATTCGCCTTCGACCAGGCGAATGGACGTTGCGCCAGCCGCGGCCAAAAGCACCAGGAGGCTTTCGTCCAGGCGGCCCAGGCAGGCTACCTGCACAATGGTATCGGGGTCGACGGCATGGCGCGCCCGGTTGGCCATGGGGGCGCAGGTGAACACGGCCCGGCCTCCGGTGCGGTCCATCACCTGTTTTGCCGCTCTCGCGATTTCGAGGTCGTCAGGGTTACGCGGGGCTATGGCTTCGGTCGGGCAGACTGTGGCGCAGGTTCCGCATCCGATGCATTTCTCGGCGTCGATGGCGATGCGGTTGTCATGGGTGTTGATGCAGCCCGATACGCATGCGGCGGCGCAACGATTGCAACGTGCATTGCGATTGCGGACCATGAGGCATCGTTCGGCCGTGATGAGAAGGCTTTGGCTCTCGAGGCGCTCGAGCAAATCCATGTAGTCCGATACGCTCGACATGCTATTGCTCCAAGTCCCATTGGGGATAGATGTCGACCGAGGCGTGGCTCGGAGCGGAATGCATGGTGACGGTGAAGTCCTTGGAGCGTCCGTCCTTGATGCGGTATGCGGCCCCTGTGTAGCCGGCCACGATGTTGCCCTCGTCGTCTCGGAGCAGGACGCAGAGGGGGACGTTGCTCACGTATCCGCCGGTGTGGTTCCCGACCTTGCCGGTGATTTCGTAGCGGAAATAGAGCTTGTCCTGCTCTTCGTACGAGTCGACCGTGAAGATCGGCGTATAGCCGTCGGCATCCTGCCAAACGGTGGTGGCTCCGTCGACCGTGATGTCGACCCTGTCAGGCACTAGGCCCTCGCCGGCAATGCCGGCATAGCCGATGGATTCTCCAGGGCCGATGAACGATACGGTGGCGGTTTCCCCCGTGAGCTTCGTGCCATGCTTGTCATACGTGGTGATGGTGATGACAGTGTTGCGGGCAATCAGGTCATCGTTGGGGTTGGTGATGACTATGCCGTAGTGGACGAACCCGTCTTTGGCCCACCAGCCCTGCTCGTCTATGGTGACGTCGTTGCCGACCGCATCGGAGCTTTCGGAAACCGGTTGGGGCATGAAGGAGGGCTCGCCCTTTTCGAACACGGCTGTTTGGTCGTTGAATGATGTGCCTGTGATTTCGGTTGCGCATCCGGCAAGCGTGCAAGCGAGGATAAACGCAACGGCCAATGCGACGTACGGCGTCGCTGGCGAAAATGCCTGCGATGTACTCATGCTTCACCTCGTATGGTATGGGATTTCGGCAGAACCCCCTGTCTGCCGATTCGAGTGTAGCACCCGTCGCCTCGGAAGTTTAGACATAAATACCCTGAAACCGTTCCGTATGGACGGACCGGCTTGTCGTTGAATCTATGTGATATGGTTTGAACTGGGGAAACTTTTGGGACAAAGGGGACAGTCCGGGGGTCCCAAAAAGAAAGGCACCGGGGGGATTCCCGGTGCCTTTTGCGTGCGGCATGTCGGTCGCGCTTAGGCGATCTCGTCCTGGGTCAAGACGCGGAATCCAGCGTCGGACAGAACCTTGGTGGCGCGGACGGCTTCGCCCACATCATGAATCTTCAGCACGTCGATGGCGGTGTCGCCGTTCAGGCCGAAGCAGTAGCCGTACTCGATGTTGAGGTTGAGCGAATCAAGCACGTCCAGCAGGTCGGCCAGGCCGCCCGGGCGGTTGGGTACCTCGATGGCGCTCACCTTGGTCTTGATGACGCGGTAGTTGGCGTCGGAAAGCACCTGATAGGCGTGGTCCGGGTTGTCGCAGATGATGCGAACCAATCCGTAGTCGGCGGTGTCGGCGATGGTGAGGGCCTTCATGTCGACGCCTGCGTCGGAAATCGTGCGTGCAAGCGCCTTCAGGTGGCCTTCGGCATTCTCCAAGAATACGGTAATCTGATCGATCATTTACCTGATCCCTTCTCTCAAGTCGATGACGCGTTTGGCTTTGCCTTCGCTGCGCGGAATGCTCTTCGGCTCCACTATTTTAACGCTAACGGCGACGGCGAGTGCCTTCTTGAGCTGGCTTTGGATGTCCTTCTGCAGGTGCTCGATGGCGGAAATCTCGTCGAAGTCGAAACCGGGGTTGATCTCGACCTTGAGGGTGACCTTGTCCAGGGCGCCCTGGTCGCGGGTGAGCACGATTTGGTACCAGCTGCTGACCTGGTCGAAGGTCTTCATGACGTCTTCAATCTGGCTCGGGAACACGTTCACGCCGCGGATGATGAGCATGTCGTCGGTGCGGCCATGCAGGCGGTCGATGCGGCGATGGGTGCGTCCGCACTTGCATTCGCCGGGGATGATGCGGGTGATGTCGCGGGTGCGGTAGCGCACGACGGGCACGGCCTCGCGGTCGATGGAGGTGAGCACCAGCTCGCCCCATTCGCCGTCAGGCAGGTTCTCGCCGGTGACCGGGTCGATGATCTCGGCGTAGAAGTGGTCCTCGGCCAGATGCAGGCCTTCCTGCTCCATGCATTCGATGGCGACGCCGGGACCCATGGTCTCGGTCAGGCCGTAGACGTCGAGCACCTTGTAGTTGAGCTTGCGCTCCAGCTCGGCGCGGAAATTGTCGCTGAAGGGCTCGGCGCCGTGGATGCCGACGCGCAGGTTGAATTCCTTGGCGGGGTCGATGCCCATCTCGATGGCCGTGTCGGCGATGTGCATGGCGTAGGAGGGCGTGCAGCACAGGATGCTGGAGCCCATGGTGCGCAGCACGCGAATCTGGCGCTCGGTCTGGCCGGCGCTCATCGGGATGGTGGTGCAGCCTGCGGAAAGGCCGCCGTAGTGGGCGCCCAGACCGCCGGTGAACAGGCCGTAGCCGTAGCAGACGTGGCAGACGTCGTTCTCGCCGCCGTCGGCGTATTCGATGCCGCGGGCGAAGCATTCGCCCCAAATCTCCAGGTCGTGTTCGGTATAGCCGCCCACGGTGGCGATGCCGGTGGTGCCGGAGCTCATGTGAATCTCGCGGACGTCCTTCAGCGGCACAGCGAACAGGCCGTACGGGTAGTTGTCGCGCAGGTCCTGCTTGGTGAGGAAGGGCGCCTTCTGGATGTCTTCCAGTGTCTCGATTGCGTAGGGGTCGAATCCGGCCTCGTCGAAGGTCTTCTTATAGAAAGGCACGTTCTCGTAGCACTTGACAACGGTCTCCTTGATGCCGGCGAGCTGAATCTCTTCTATCTGCTCATGCGGCATGCGCAATATAGCATCTTGCTTGCCCATGGGGCTCCTCTCTGTCTGAGGTTTAACCGATGGGATGCATAGTAGTCCTTTGGTTGGTTGACGGTTTGAACTATTTCGTAAACTCTACCTGTAGTAGAATACTGAAACAGTCGTTTTGATTTTGATACGAAAGGAGACTTCGATGCCGGTTGATCGGGCGGGTTTCGGGAAAACGATTCAGGCGCTGCGCAAACATGCGTCGGTGACCCAGGGCGAAGTGGCGTCGCGGGTTGGCGTGACCGACAAGGCCGTGTCGAAGTGGGAGCGGGGAGAGGCTCTTCCCGCGGCGGAGTCCTTCGCCGCATTGGGCAAGGCCTTGAACGTGCCGGCCCTCGTGCTGTTCGAAGCCATGGAGCCTGAATCGGAACAGGGGCAGGCCGCACGGGCTCTTCCGCAGGCGGCGTTGCTGTCGTTGGGCATCGAGCCGAAGGGGTTCGAGCACACGAGGCTTCTGATCCGCCGGCCGTATACGGATACGCTGCAAAAGCTGTCCCGGACGCCCCCGTTTTTGTTCGAGCGGCTGTATCTGCAGCCGTCCCATGCCGGCCGTCCGCTGCTCGTGCGGCAGACGCAGAACGACATCAGGCTCCATGTGTACGCCGTCATGAAAGTGCAGGCCCACGTGTCGGAGGCGCACGTCATCTCGCGGAGCCAGTATGACGACCTGGTCTCGTTCGCCGACGAGAGCCTGGCGCCCTACGCCTCGCAGGTCTGGGTGTTCTCGCGCGGCGGCCAGATGGCGGCCTGCGAGCTGTTCGAGTTCTTCCCCTACACGGCCGTGCTCACGGTGTTCCACGCGCCGGGGGAGGAGCCCGTGATCCCGGCGCACATCAACGTCGTGCGACGGTTGGAGGAAGACCGGCATTTCGACCCGCTGTACATGGCCCGCGCCTTGGCCCAGGGCAAGCTGTAGCGGCCGGCCTGCGTTCGCGTTCAAGGTGGGTGCTTCCGTCGGTGTCTCGTGCATGTTTCGGCGGCGTCCGTCCCATCTGGAGGCTGGAACATGGATGAGGAGGAAAGCCCGCACGGCCTGTCCATCGGGCTGTCGGTTTTCCGCATCGCGGGGTTATAGGCAGGAATGTGTGCCCGATTTTTGGCTAACTCCCAGATAGGTGCGCTAAAAGCGCCCGTTTAAATAACGAGCGCCTTTTTACCAGAGCGGCGCAAGGTGGGGCCACTAGACGCAAAAAGGGCGCGGTCCGAAGATCCGCGCCCTGCATCGGTTCATGCATTCAGCCGGTAGCCGAACTTCTCGTGGATCATCCGTTCAGCCAGTAGCCGTACTCCTCGTGGAATTTGTAGGTCTTGCCGTTGATGACCTGCGTTCCGTAGGCCTTCTTGCCGTTGGCGAAGTAGTAGAACCAGTGCTCCACGTAGTCTTCTTTATTGGTGTCCCAGATGCTGTACTTCACCCACTCGGCCGATGCCATGGCGCCGCTGGATTTGAAGTAATACGCCGCACCGCCGATTACCTGCTCCCCAGTCTGCATGGTTCCGTTAGGTTTGAAGTAGTACCACACGCCGCCGATCTTCTGCCAGCCCGTTACCGCCGCGCCGCCGGAAGCGAAGTAGTACCAGTAGCCGTCTTTCACCCAGCCGGTCCTCATGGCGCAGCCCTTGTCGAAGCAATACTTCTTGCTGCCGATGGTGACCATCTCGTTGCATGCGGCAGCGCCGCTGGAGTCGAACCAGTACCACTTGCCGCCGATCTGCTTCCAGCCGGTCTGCATGACGCCTGAACTGGAGAAATAGTACCATTCGCCATTGACCTTGTACCAGCTGGTGGCCATGGCTCCGCTAGGCTTCATGTAGTACCACTTGCCGCCGGACTTCACCCATCCGGTCTGCATGACTCCATCGGAATCGAACTTGTACCACTTGCTTCCTACCTGGTACCATCCGGTGGCAGCATTGCCTTTGGACGGGATGAAATACATCCAGACGGGCTCGCCGTAGTAGGAAGGGGACTCGGTAGTCTCGATCCAGCCGGTCTTCATGGCGCCGGTCGTCGTGTCGAGGTAGTACCAAGCGTCGTTGTCCATTTGAACAAGGCCGTGGGCAAGATTGCCGTCACTGTCGTAGTAATACCACGCGCCTGAGGAATCCTTGAGCCATCCGGGCGTGCCTGTGGACGGAACCGCGAACGCCGGCGTGACCGCCAGCGCCAAAAGCACTGCTGCGACCACCCCGACCATCAGACCCCACAGACCAAAACGTTTCGATGTGCGTTCCATAATGCCTCCTCTGGTCAGACGCTCAACCATCGGTTGTGCGAACGGGCGGTACGCGGCGCAGTGCGCCTACAATTCAAGTATACCGTGCGGCGATGCGTGGTCGGAAAAGGCGGGTGGGCCATATGTCCTATTTTTTTGCGAATGGTATCTGGCTGGGATTCGTTGCGCCAAGTGCCGCCCGAGGATGCGCCGGCAAAGGCGGATGGGGAGGGCGCTGCCCGTTGGCGCATGGCATCGGTTGATGCGGAAGGTGCTGCGGGGCTTGCCTCGCAAAAGACGTTGCTGACAAGGGGTTTGCGCTGTGTTGTGCTGATGCGGTTGCTGTATTATGGACGCGTTGGTCAACGTTCGAAGGGGGAATGTGGCATGTACGACGTCGCCATCGTCGGGGCGGGAATCGCGGGTGCTTCCTGCGCTCGGGAATTGTCCCGGTACGCGCTGTCCGTCTTAGTCGTGGAGGCCGGAAGCGACGTGGCCCAGGGAGCCACGCGCGCGAACAGCGGCATCGTCCACGGAGGGTACGACCCAGTGCCCGGCACGCTCAAGGCCCGGTACAATGTCGAAGGCTCGCACATGTATCCCCAGCTCGCAGCCGAGCTCGGCTTCAGCTTCAAGAACAACGGTTCGCTGGTGGTGGCGTTTTCGGAAAGCGAGCGCCCCCATCTGGAAGCGCTGATGGAACGCGGCATCGCCAACGGGGTTTCGGGGCTCTGCATAGCCGAACGCGACGAGCTGCACGTCATGGAGCCGAACCTGTCCGAGGCGGCTGTGGCGGCGCTTGTCGTTCCGACGGGCGGCATCGTGAACCCGTACGGCGCGTGCCTGGCGCTTATGGAGAACGCAGTTGAAAACGGCGTGGAACTGCAGCTTCTGACCCGAGTCGCAAACATCGAGAAGCTGGACGGGGCCTTCCGTCTGACCTGCGAGAAGCTGCCTTTGGTGCCCGATGCCGAACATCGCACGGGAATGGATGCGCCGACGCCGGAAGGCACCTGCTCGGTGGAGGCCCGCATCGTGATCAACGCAGCGGGCGCCTTCAGTGGCGTGCTCAACGACATGGTGAGCGCCGAGCATTTCGAAATCACGCCGCGCATCGGCGAGTATCACCTGATGGATACGGAATTCGGCGGCGCCTTCAGCCATACTGTGTTCCAGACACCCACCGCCAACGGCAAAGGCGTGCTTATCACGCCGACCACCGGCGGAAACCTTTTGGTGGGGCCGGACGCTATCCGCCGCGAACGCCTGGACGACACCGCTACCGATACGGCCGGGCTTGAGGCGGTACTTGCGGCGGCGCGCAAAACCTGGCCTGACCTGCCTCGGGGGTTCATCACCAATTTCGCGGGCACCCGTTCGTCGTGTCTTGAGCACCCCGATTTCATCCTGGGCGAACCGTCCGACGCGCCTGGGTTCTTCAACATCGGCGGATTCGATTCGCCGGGTTTGACGGCGGCACCTGCCGTAGGTCGTGAATACGCGCGGGTCATCGCCGAGCGCCTGCATGCCGAACCAAACCCCGATTTCAACCCGAATCGCACGCCCGCACCTCGTTTCAACAGGGCGGATAGGGCTGAACAGGCCCGTCTTGCGGCGGAGGACCCGGCTTTCGGACACGTCGTCTGCCGGTGCGAGTGCGTCACTGAGGGCGACATCGTGGCCGCGGTGCATTCGCCTGTGCCGGCGCTGACCGCCGACGCCGTCAAGTGGCGGACCCGGGCGGGTATGGGCCGCTGCCAAGGCGGGTTCTGTCTGCCGCAGGTGGCGAGCATCATCGCGCGGGAACGCGGCATCGACGCGACCGATGTGGCGAAAAGCGCGCCGGGCTCGTGGATTGCGTTGGGGCGTCGCGGTTGCGTGGCCGATTTGCCCCATGTCGTGCTGCCCGGGGAGGGGGAATAAGCTATGACCTGCGAAAACACGACCCCGATTACGGGCGAACCCATCTACCGCGACCTGGTTGTCATCGGCGGTGGCGCGGCTGGGCTGGCTGCGGCGGCCTCGGCCTACGACAACGGTGTGCGCGACATCGTCATTCTGGAGCGCGAAGGCGCCACAGGCGGCATCCTCAAACAATGCATCCACAACGGATTCGGGCTGCACCGCTTCGACGAGGAGCTCGCCGGCCCCGAATACGCTCTGCGCGAGGCGGCCCGCGTGGCCGAACGGAACATCGAGGTGCGGCTGAACACCATGGTGCTCTCGCTGACGGACGACCGGCGCGTGGTGGCCGTCAGTCCTGATGAAGGCCTGGTGGAGTACGTCGCCGGCGCGGTGGTTCTGGCCATGGGGTCCCGAGAGCGGACACGCGGCATGCTGGGAATCGCCGGCAGCAGGCCGGCGGGCGTCTACACCGCGGGCACGGCGCAGCAGTTCACCAACCTGCGGGGCATCCTTCCTGGTCGCGAAGTGGTCATGCTGGGGTCGGGCGACATCGGTCTGATCATGGCGCGGCGCCTGGTCTACGAGGGCGCCCACGTGAAGATGGTCCTCAATCGTTCCCATTTCTCGGGCGGTCTGAAGCGCAACATCGTGCAATGCCTGGACGACTACGGCATCCCGCTGCGTCTGTCCCACACTATCACGCGGATCCACGGGCGCGCGCGTCTGACCGGCGTCGACGTGGCGCGGGTGGACCCGGCCACCAAAAAGCCTATTCCCGGTTCAGAAGAGTTCGTGCCTTGTGACACGTTGCTTCTGTCCGTGGGCCTGCTGCCTGAAAACGAGCTGACCCGGGCGGCGGGCATCGCGATGGACCGACGCTCCAACGGCGCGCTTGTAGACGAGACCCTGTCCACGTCGGCGCCGGGCATCTTCTCCTGCGGCAACGTGCTGCATATTCACGACCTTGTGGACTTCGTGTCCGAAGAAGGCGACCGTGCAGGCGAATCGGCCGCCCGGTATCTGGCAGGGGCGGAAGGGGCCGCCGGTTCGGCAGACGTGGTGCGCGTCGTGCCTGGCGATGGCGTGGGCTACGTGGTGCCCCAGGTGGTGCATAAGGATGCGCAGGGCCAGGTCACATTCCGGTTCCGCAGCCGCGACGTGTACAAGAAGGCGACGATTGCCGTTGTGGCGGACGGCGAAATGGCGAAGACGTTCCGACGCCCCATCGTGCTGCCTGCAGAAATGGAATCCGTCAAGCTGCCGGTTGAGGCTTTCGCCGGCGCTTCGGAGTTGAAGATAAGCCTGGACGCCGAACAGGTGGGCGCGCGTGCCGACCAGGCTGCTGCGGCGGAGCCGGCCGAACAGCTGCCCGAAGGCGCTGTGGCCCATGACCTGGTGTGCATCAGCTGCCCGGTCGGATGCATGATCCATGCGGTTGAACAGGACGGCAAGATTGTTTCCGTTACAGGCAACACGTGCCGCCGCGGCCTGAAATACGCCGAAGGCGAGGTTCTGGACCCGCAACGCATGGTGACGTGCCTGGTGGATGTGGAGGAAAGCGCCATGCCGGCCTCTGTTCGCACCGAGCGCACCGTGCCGAAGCGCCTCATTCCCGATGTGTTGGCGGAGCTTCGCCGGGTGACGCTGACCAAGCCCGTCCGTTGCGGCGACGTGGTGTTCGAAAACGTCTGCGGCACGGGCGTGAACGTGGTTGCGACGAAAGACGTTCTGTAATCCCCAAATGACTGGGCGCCGACATCTGCCGGCGCCCGTTTTCGTTAGGTCGCAGTGTGTGGCCGTTGGTTCGTTAGGCGAAATACCCCAGGGTGAAATTGCCCGCTACCAAAAGGACGACGACGGAAGCGGCCACGATGGCGACAACGGGCTGGGGTCGGACCTCGTGCTGCACGTGGTCCTCAAGGGCGTGGCGCACGTTGACCACGATATGGATGGCCAGACCTACCACGCCGATTCACACCACCCAGCCGGGCAGGAGTTTCACCATGCCGTTGAAGGCCATGCTGTTCCAGACGCCGTGGGCCAGAAAGAAGACGACGAGGCGGGCGAAGCCACCATCGCTGCCGTCAGCCGTTACCGTTTTGATGCCTTTTCGGGCCAGAAGCCTTGCGGCGCTCGCCCCCGTTCGTGTGCCGCTTCTGTGTTTCGACGGCATGGGCAGGTGTCATGTGGTACCGTTCGCTTCACTATCGAGGGAAGTGAACAAAAGGTATGCATCAATCAGAAGGTTCCTGCCAAGCGAGCGAGATCGCGGGCGGTTCCGGCCGGCCTGATGGCGGTGGGGCGCCGTCCCAGCCGAAGCAACGGATACGGTATCTGGATACGTTGCGCGTTATCGCCATCGCGTTCGTCCTTGTCAACCATACCGTCGGACCATGGATGCTGTCGTTGCCCGACCAGACCCTGAACTGGTGGTTCGGCGTGACATATTTCTTCATGTGCAAGTTCGCCGTGCCGTTGTTCGTTATGATTTCGGGCGCCCTGCTGCTGCGAAAGACCGACCCCTATCAAAAAACCGGGAGGCGCATCGTGCGCATCGTGAAGGCGCTCGTCCTGTTTTCGGTCTTCTACTATTTCGTCAATCAGACCTCCTACAGCCTCATCGATTTCGTCGATCGGTTCTGGCATGCGGGCATATGCGCACCGCTTTGGTATCTATATATGTATCTCGGCTTGCTTATTATGCTGCCGTTGCTGCAACGCCTTGCGTCCGTCATGCGCAATCGGGACTACCTGTATTTTTTCGCTATCAGCCTGGGGATTGTCAACCTCTTGCCGGTCGTCGCGGCGTTCTCGCCGTCGTTCGAGCCGACCTCGTATTTCCAATTGCCGCTGTTCACAGGGTTCGTCGGTATGTTTTTCGGCGGACATTACCTGGCGAATGTGGCGAAAGTCACGCGCCGGCACGCGGTTATCGCCGCAGTGGTGTTTCTGGTCTGTCTTGCGTTTCTGGTGGCGTCTACGGACTACTTCTACCAGGTCAACGGTGGGAAGGGGTACCTTGCCATGGACAACAGGACGTTTTCGCCCATCATGCTCATGGCGGCTTGCGTGTTTGTGGTCGTGCGCTGGCGTGAGGATGCTCGGGCCGGGCGGCCGGCAAGCTCCGCCGCGCAGCACGTCATCCGCGAGCTGGCGCTCTGCTCCTTCGGCATCTACCTGGTCCATCCGTACTTCGTCACCTTAATGAAGCCGTATTTCGTGCAGGCTGCCGCATCGGCCCCCGATGTTTTCGCCTTGCTGGTATATCAGCTGGTCCTGTTCGCGGTGTCGTTTGCGGCAACGTGGCTTTTGCGCCTGATTCCACCTGGTCGCGACATCCTGTAGCCGGAGCCGACACCCCCTCGATGGGGTCGGGCGGCGTTGCCGGAAGGCCCGCTCACAGGTCAACGGTTTTGTTTCAGCACGGCAGCCGCTTCGGGCTTTGCGGCCGGTCGGTTTATCATGGCGGCTGGAACCATTCGAAAGGATGTCGTATGCCGAAGCTTGCAAAGCGAATCGCAATCGCACTCGCCGTTGTGGCGGTGCTGTTCAGCGTGGCCTCGATGGCCGCCGACCATATGATTTCCGAATCGACCTTCCAGCGTCAGGAGATTCCCGAACGCTCGCTAGTCGCCCATTACGCCGACGTGCAAGAATACTACGACCGCGTGCCTGTCACCTTCATGTCCGGCGACACCCGGCTGCAGGGCTACATCTACGGACCCGAGAACAACGACCAGGGCCTGGTGGTGTTCGCCCACGGCATCTGGTCGTGGCATCAGGATTACATGACCATGATCTGCTGGCTGGTGGATCACGGTTGGAAGGTGTTCGCCTACGACGCCACCGGATGCGGCGAGAGCGAAGGTGACTCCACCAAGAGCTTCGCCCAAAGCGCCTACGACCTGGATGCGGCTTTGACGTACGTGGAATCGGACCCCGATTTGGCCGCCATGCCGAAGGTGCTGCTGGGCCACAGCTGGGGCGGGTTTGCGGTTGCGGCCGAACTGGGCTTCGACCATGACGTGCAGGCGGTGGTCACCATGTCCGGGTTCCAGAGCCCGCTTGTCATCATGTACGATTCCGCCGACTCGCTCATGGGTCCTTTGGGCTTCACCCAGCGCCCCTTCCTGTGGATTGAGAACAAGATGCGCCTGGGTAAGGATTCGAACATTAATGCGGTCGACGCCATCAACGGCTGCGACGTGCCGGTGCTGGTGGTGCACGGCACCGCCGACGAGGTGGTGAGCTACGACTCCGCGGGCATCATCGCGGCGCGGGACCGCATCACGAACCCCCACGTGGAGTACCTGGTTTTCGACCAGGAGAATCGCAACGGCCACAACACCTACTTCTACGAGACCGAAGCCAAAGAATACTTCGACCAGCTGGGCGAAAGGGCCGCCGAGATTGACGAGACATACCAGGGCGACCGGCGCGAACTCGAGCTGGACCGACTTCTCGAGGAATCCGACATAGTGTATTCGAACACCATGAATCCGGAGCTTATGGAACCCATCGACGCGTTCTACCGCGAAGCCTTGGGGCTTTAACCGCCGCGGCTGCATATACCCAGTGTGTCAGTAGGGACGTTTCCTTTTGACACAAAAATGTGTCAGCGGGGACAGATCCCGCCAGTGGGACAAAGGGGACTGTCCCCCTTTGTCCCAAAAAAACCGGCCCGCAGCATGTACGCGCGGGCCGGTTCGTTTCGGTATGGGGGAGCGGCTACTCTTTGCCGTTCCAGCAATAGGTGCAGACCTTCGAGGGGTCGATGCCGATGGCTTCCAGCATACCGTCCAGGCTCTGGTAGCTTAGCGAATCGAACCCCATCTCCTCGCAGATGGTCTTAAGCATGCACTTGCCGCGCTCGGTGGTGCCGTCGGCGTATTCCTCAAGATGCTTCTCGCCCTCGTCGCCTTCCAGCTCGCGCACCACGCGGCGCGCCAGCAGCTCGTAGTCGGAATTACTACGGGAAAAGCTCAGGTACTTGCAGCCGTACATGATGGGCGGGCAGGCGGAGCGCATGTGCACTTCGGCAGCACCGGCGCCGTACAGGAAGTCGACGGTTTCGCGAAGCTGGGTGCCGCGGACGATGGAGTCGTCGACGAACAGGAGCTTCTTGTCCTTGATGAGCTCCGGCACAGGAATCTGCTTCATCTTGGCCACGCGGTTGCGGACGTTCTGGTTAGCCGGCATGAAGGAACGGGGCCAGGTGGGAGTGTACTTGACGAAGGGACGGGCGAAGGGCTTGCCGGACTCGGTGGCATAGCCGATGCCATGGGGCAGGCCAGAGTCGGGCACGCCGGCGACGTAGTCCACGTCGGGCAAAAGTCCGCGCTCCTGCTCGTCGCGGGCCATGATCTCGCCGTTGCGGTAGCGCATGACCTCGACGTTCACGCCTTCGTAGTTGGAATTGGGGTAGCCGTAGTACACCCACAAAAACGCGCAGATCTTCATCTCGTCATGCGCGGGGGCCAGCGTGGTGTAGCCGTCGGCCTTGATGCTGACGATTTCGCCTGATCCCAACTCGTATTCGTCCTCGTAGCCAAGCTTGCCGTAGGCGAAGGATTCGAAGGATACGCAGTAGCCGTCTTCGTCCTTTCCGATGAGGATGGGCAAACGCCCCATCTTGTCGCGGGCGGCGATGATCTCACCTTCGCTGGTCATGATGAGCAGCGTGAGGGAGCCTTCGACGCAATCCTGGGCGAATTTGATGCCCTCGACGAAGCTGTCCTTCTGGTTGATGAGGGCCGCTACAAGCTCGGTGGAATTGACGTTGCCCGAGCTCAGAGCCATGAACTGGGTGCCTTCTTTATCCAGGTACTTCTGGATGAGCTGCTCTGTGTTGCCGATGGCGCCCACCGTGGTCAGAGCGAAGGTACCGAGCTGGGAGCGGATAAGCAGCGGTTGCGGGTCGGTGTCGGAAATGCAGCCGATGCCGCTGTTACCGTGGAAGTTGGGAAGGTCGGCCTCGAAGCGGGTGCGGAACGGGGTGTTCTCGATGGAGTGGATTTCCTTCTGGAAGCCGCCGCCCGTCTCGTCGCAAAAAACCATGCCTGCGCGGCGCGTGCCTAAGTGTGAATGGTAGTCAACGCCGAAAAACACGTCCAGAACAACATCGCGGTGCGATGCAGCGCCGAAGAAACCACCCATATATACCCCCAAATTGCTCGTGGATCAGAAGTTCGTCTGCCACGGGGCAAACGACAGTGACAGTATACGTGCGTTTTTCTGTGTGAATGAGAAAAACATCGTTTACAAAGGAAAAAAAGATGCTCGAAATACGCTTGAAACAATATCCTGAATGACGTGTCCTGAAATCGGTATATCTAGCCGCGATTATTGAAAACGACCGCGGCCGGAGGTCGTCGGATATTTGCCTTGCCCTCGCGGTACAATGGGTATCGCGATATCTATTGCGCTGGAGCGTCGAATCGTCAGCCGAATGCGGGCGGACGCCTACGCCGGATGCGGCGCATACCATGGACTCTGGACCAGGTGTCGCTTCGTACAAGACCAAGGGGGAAACATGAACAACGTCACATTGGGCCGCACCGGCATCACGGTGCCTCAGAACGCTTTCGGCGCGCTGCCCATCCAGCGCGTGACCACCGATGAAGCGGTGGCGTTGCTGCGCCGCGCTTACGAGGGCGGCATGCGGTATTTCGACACGGCACGGGCCTACACCGACAGCGAAGTGAAGATGGGCATTGCGTTCTCGGGCATGCGCGAGAAGGTGATCATCGCCACGAAGACCACCGCGACCACGGCCGAAGGCGTGCGCCAGGATCTTCAGACGTCCCTTGCGAACCTGCAGACCGACTACATCGACCTGTACCAGCTCCACAACGTGGCACAATGCTATGCGCCCGGCGACGGAACCGGCGTTTACGAGTATCTGCTGGAAGCCAAGGAGCAGGGGCTCATCAGGCACATCGGCGTGACGGCCCACAAGATTGAAGTTGCCTTCGAGTGCGTCCGCAGCGGCCTGTATGAAACCATGCAGTTCCCCTTCAGTTATCTGACCGGCAAGCGCGAGCTGGAGCTTCTCCATGCGTGCGAAGAGGCCGACATGGGGTTCATCGTCATGAAGGGCATGGCGGGAGGCCTGATCACCCGCTCCGATGCGGCCATGGCGTTCATGGCCCAGCATCCGGCGGCGCTCCCCATCTGGGGCATCCAGCGCGAGTCCGAACTTGATGAATGGCTGTCGTATATGGACGAGACGCCTGAGATGACCCCGGAGATCGCAGCCTATATAGAAGGCGAGCGGGCCGAGTTGGTGGGCGACTTCTGCCGCGGCTGCGGCTACTGCCTACCTTGTCCGGTAGATATCAGGATCAACGACTGCGCCCGCATGTCGCTTATGGTGCGCCGTTCGCCTTCGGCGGGTTGGCTCACGCCTGAATGGCAGCAGGAAATGGCCAAGATCGAGGATTGCCTGCATTGCGGCCAGTGCGCCAGCCGCTGCCCCTACGAGTTGGATACGCCGGCGCTTCTCGAGAAGAACCTGGCCGACTACCGCAACATCATCGCCGGCAAGGTGCAGGTGTAGAACCTGCCCCCTTGCCGGGTTTTGGCGATTCAAACGTTACCGCTCCTGGACGCGGACGCCGGGCACCGGTTCCGGGTCGGGGGCGACGTGCGCCGTGGGCTGCGTCACAGCATCCACTTTGAGCTGTGGGTCGGATTCGATGCCGCAAAGCTCGTCTGCCAGTAGCTCCAGCTGGGCGCGGGAAGTTTCGTCCAGCGACCCCTTGATGGTGACGGTGGTGTTGGTGTAGGCGATGTTCGCGCAGGCCGCAAGCCTGTCCTGCATGCCCTTGGCCGCTTTCGGGGCCCAGGTGCCGGCTTCGATCAGGCCGATGGTGCGGTTCTGGAACTTGTGTTCGGCCAGCGTCTCGATGAACTGAGCCATAAACGGGAAGATGCCGTTGTTGTAGGTCGTGGTGGCCAAGACCACCTTGCCGTAACGGAATGCGTCCTCCACGGCCTCGGCCATGTCGTCGCGGGCCAAATCGCTCACGGCCACCTTGGGGCAGCCCTTCTCTTCAAGCATGCGGGCAAGCTCCTCGACGGCCTGCTTGGTGTGGCCGTATACGGAGGTGTAGCAGATGGCCACGCCTTCGCTTTCGACACCATAGCTTGACCAGGTGTTATACAGATCCAGATAGTAGCCCAGGTTCTCGGACAGCACCGGCCCGTGCAAAGGGCAGATGATGTCCAGGTCCAGGCCGCCGACCTTGCCCAGGGCCTTCTGCACCTGGGCGCCGAAGGCCCCTACGATGCCGAAGTAGTAGCGGCGGGCTTCGCAGGCCCAGTCCTCGTCCACGTCAAGCGCGCCGAACTTGCCGAAGGCGTCGGCCGAGAACAGCGCCTTGTCCTTGGCGTCGTAGCTGAACATGACCTCGGGCCAGTGCACCAAGGGCGCGCCGATGAACTGCAGCGTGTGGGAGCCGAGTTCCAGAACGGCACCTTCCTTCACAGGCATCCGGCGGTCGGCCACGAACCCGCTGCCGAAATAGTTCTCCATCATCTTGAAGGCGTTGGGCGAGGCCACGATGCGCGCCTCGGGGTATTTCTCCGCGAATACGGCGATGTTGGAGGAATGGTCGGGTTCCATGTGGTGAACCACCAGGTAATCAGGGGTGCGGCCGTCCAGCGCGGCGTCCAGGTTGGCCAGCCACTGCTCCGTGAAGTTTCGGTCCACCGTGTCCATGACGGCCACGCTGTCGTCCAGGATGACGTAGGAGTTGTACGCCATGCCGTTTTCGCTCACATCGTACTGGCCCTCGAACAGGTCGATGTCATGGTCGTTGACGCCGATGTATGCGATGTCTTGGGTGATATGCATATGGAAATCCTCTCGGTCGAAAGACGATGGGCGTGGCGCTGCCTGCCCGTCGCCGCGATTATAGCAAAGCCGGAAAAACTTCCCTCCAATGCGGAATCGTCTGCAGGAAAACATGACGCAGCGTGTCCGATTCGGTTCGCAAAAGGGAAACAAGTGTGGTATAAGATACAAATGACCATAAAGTTTCCCAACAATGGTACGAAGCCGCCCGGAGAAAAGGAGCACCGGTGAAAGACTCCGCAAAAACCGACAAGCGCGTGATGCGTACGCGCAAAGCCATTGGCGAGGCGTTCGCCCGCCTGTTGGAGACGACCGAATACAGCAAGGTCACGGTCAGTGCAATCGCGCGCGAGGCAGACGTCAACCGCAAGACCTTCTATCTGCACTACGACTCGGTCGAGGACGTGCTTGCCCAACTTCTGGAAGAGCGCATCGCCGAGATCGTCGAATCGGACAAGCAGCTCGTCGATTGCGAACACGTCGCGCCCTATATGAAAAAGGTGTTCTGCGACCTGCTGACGATGATGGACGAAGCGCCTATATTCAGGGACAACGTGATCAAGTACGTTTCCTACAACCGGTTGCTGGACATGGCGAAGGATCCCATTCTGGAGAACATCCATCACCAGCGGCAGGCTTTGGGGATGCCTAAGAGGCCCGACATCGAATACGTGGTGACCATGTATCTGGGCGGACTGTATGCGCTGTACGAGACGTGGAGCCATGACGAAGCGACCGACATGACCCTTGAGAATCTTGCCGAAACCGCCTGCGGCCTGCTGGAACCCGGCGTCCGGGAGATGCTCAACGAGGATCGCCAGTCTTTACAATAGAACGGCCTTCCGCAAAAAGCCAAACCGAAGGACCCTTATGAAACTGCTGATTGCATCCGATATCCACGGTTCCGCCTACTGGTGCCGCCGCCTGTTCGAACGCATACAGGCCGAATCGCCCGACCGCATCGTGCTGCTTGGCGACCTGCTGTACCACGGCCCGCGCAACGACCTGCCCCGCGACTACGCTCCGAAGGAAGTGATCCCGCTGCTCAACGGCGTTGCCGACCGGGTGGTGGCGGTGCGCGGCAACTGCGATGCGGAGGTGGACCAGATGGTGCTGGATTTCCCCTGCATGGCCGACTATGCGGTGATTATGGACGGCGGGCGCCAGCTGTTTCTAACCCACGGCCACGTGTTCTCGCCCGAGAACATGCCGGTGTTGCCTGACGGAAGCGCCTTTCTGTCGGGCCATACCCACGTGAAGTGCAACAAGGATGTGGTCATGCCTGACGGGAGGACCATCACCGTGGTGAACCCTGGCAGCGTGAGCATTCCCAAGGACGGTTCGAGCAGCTACGCGGTGTACCAGGACGGGGCCTTCTTCCTCAAGGAGCTGTGATCCATGGAGTACCCGGACTTCTACAACGCCATCACGATGTCCATCAGGCGCGATCCGAAAGCCTTGGCCATGATTCCGAAAATCGACAAGGACCTGGTCGTTGTCGTGGCGGCGGTCTACATCATGGTGGCCATCTCGTTCGTGATGGAGGAGAATTGGACGCCTTTGGTGCGGTATCTGGCGGTGCCGGGTGTCGGGTTCGTTCTCTGCACGGCGCTGCGTGCCGCCATCAACGCGCCGCGCCCCGTGGAGAAGTACGGAATCGACCCCATCATCAAGAAGGATACCTCCGGAAAATCGTTCCCGAGCAGGCATGTGTTCAGCGCGACCATCATCGCGTTCGCCCTTTTCTGGCTGCAGCCCTGGTGGGGCGGCCTGGGGTTCGTCGCGGTGCTGGTGGTGTGCTTCACCCGCATCGTCGGCGGCGTGCATTTCCCGCGGGATGTGGTTGCGGCGGTGCTGCTGGCCGCGGCGTGCGCACTGGTTGGGTTCGTTCTCATTCCCTAGGCGGGTCGGCGGCTCGCTGCAGGTTTGAGGCCCTGTCGACATAAACCGGGCTGTTGCTTCTGGCGCATCGACGTCGGCATCTACCGGCCCGAAATGCGCAGGGGCGAACGTCCTCTTGGCGAACCGATCTCGCCGGCCATCGGTTCGAAACACGTGAGGCAAGCCATCCCTCCGGCACGCCGACTCAGGAGGTCGTCGGCCCGAACCGTGATTTCTTTTGTTATGTATAAGGACGGCTTCTGCAGGCCACGCCCGTGGAAAACACGTATACTGGTACGGCGCGTTTTCCCGCGGCAATCCTTATGGTTCTGAATGTTAGGCGGTGTCACATGATCGAGTTTTACAAAACCACCGACGAAGGCACCGTGCAGATAGAGAACCTGGAACCGGGATGCTGGGTCAACGTCATGCGTCCATCGTCCGAAGAGCGCACGTGGTTGCTGGATGATCTCGAAATCGCACCTGAGTTCATCCGATCCGCTCTGGACGATGAGGAAAGTCCCCACACCGACTTCGACGACGACACCCGCCAGGTGCTGGTCATTTTGGATTGCGCGTCCATCGAGGACCGTGCCGAAACGGTCGACGACACCATCGTGCAGTACGACACGCAGCCGTTGGCGTTTTTGATAGTTCCCGAAAAGGAGTGCATCGTCACGTTGAGCCTGGTGCCCAACGAAACCGTGCGCCTGTTCACGACCAAGCGCCTGCGCAAGCTGGACACGGAGAACCGTACCGACATGATGCTCCAGATGATGCTGCATGTTTCCCAGCAGTACCTGGTGTGCCTGCGCAACATCCACCGACAGTTCATCAAGAATGAAAAAGAACTGCACCGCACCATGCGCAACAAGGAGCTCATCAAAATGCTGGGCTTCGAGAAGTCGTTGGTCTACTTCTCCACGTCGCTCAAAGCCGACGATGCGGTGTTGCAGAAGCTCAATACAGGGCGCGTGGTGAAGCTGGACAGCGACGACCGTGACGTTCTGGAAGACGTCACCATCGAGATTCGCCAGGCCATGGAGATGAGCAGCATTTACGCCACCATTCTGAACGGGTCGATGGAAACGTTCGGCACGGTCATCAGCAACAATCTGAACCTTACGATGCGTACGCTGACCGCCATGGCTTTGGTGCTGGCCATTCCCACCATCATCTTCAGCTTCTACGGCATGAACGTGGCCATCCTGCCGCTTGACCAGACGTGGATATGGCCGGTGCTCATGGCTGTCGGTGTCAGCGTCGTTTCCGCCGTCGTCCTGTGGGCAAGAAAGTTCTTTATCAAATAGCCCGGCGGCTTTACCATAGCGATAGATGTTTCCAGCGACGCAGGTTCTCCGGCGTCGCTGCTTTATACGATAGAAGGCGGCGCGCATGGCAGATGCGTTGATTTCCCAGCCCCGCGAGGTGCTGAAACGGTATTTCGGATACGACGGGTTCCGTCCCAACCAGCAGCAGGTGGTGGATGCCATCCTGCAGGGTAGGGACGTGCTGGCCGTCATGCCGACGGGCGCGGGCAAATCCATCTGCTACCAGGTGCCGGCTATGTGCCTTATGGGTTACACGCTGGTGGTGTCGCCTTTGATATCCCTCATGAAAGACCAGGTCAACGCCTTGGATGCTGCAGGGGTGCCGGCGGGATGCATCAACAGCTCCGTCAGTGCCGCAGGCCGTCGCGAAGCGGTGCAGGGCGTTATGGACGGCTCCGTCAAGCTTCTGTACGTGTCGCCGGAGCGTTTGGAGACTGAAGAGTTCCGCGATTTGTGCGCGAACTTCCCGCCGCAGATGATCGCTATCGACGAGGCCCACTGCATCTCGCAATGGGGCCATGATTTCAGGCCGAGCTACATGCGGCTGCGCAGGTTCATCGAGTCGCTGCCCCAGCGCCCGCCGGTATGCGCCTTTACGGCGACGGCTACCGAGCGCGTGCGCCAGGACATCCTCGAACAGCTGGCGTTGCGCGACCCCTTTACGGTGGTGGCGAGCTTCGACCGTCCCAACCTGCGGTTTTCTGTCATCCGTCCCCGCGAGCGCGACAAGGACAAGCGGCTGCTGGAGCTTTTGGAAAAGCACTCCGGCGAAAGCGGAATCATCTACTGCAGCACCCGCAAAGCGGTGGAGGCGGTGTACGACCTGCTGTGCGAGAAGGGCATCAGCGCTGCGCGTTACCATGCAGCGCTGCCGCAGGCCGAACGGCGGGCCAGCCAGGAGGATTTCATCTACGACCGTGCGTCGGTCATTGTGGCCACGAATGCGTTCGGCATGGGCATCGACAAATCGGACGTTCGCTTCGTCATTCACTACAATATGCCGCTTGACCTGGAGGAATACTATCAGGAGGCGGGGCGTGCCGGGCGCGACGGCGAACCTGCCGAGTGCGTGCTTCTGTACACGCCGAAGGATGTGAAGACCGCCGAGTTCATGGTCATCCGCAGCAAAGACGAAGCCGATCTTGACGCTGACACCCGCTATGAGCAGGTGCAACGCGCACAGGATCGCCTGCGTCAGATGACGTTCTATTCCACCACGTCGGACTGCCTGCGCGGCTTCATCCTGAAATACTTCGGCGAAACGGCACCAGGGTATTGCGGAGCGTGCGGCAATTGCGAAACCGAGTTCGAGGATCGGGATGTGACCGAAGACGCGCAGAAGATCATCAGCTGCGTGTACCGGTTGCAACAACGCGGCCGGCAGCTTGGGCGGGCGGCCATCGTGGACATCCTGCGTGGGTCCAAAACCGAGCGTATCACCCAGAACGGATTCGACACGCTGTCCACCTACGGGTTGTTGGCGGACGAGTCCAAAACCCACGTGCGCTTCGTAATGGAAGAGCTGATTAACCGCGAAATTCTCGGCGTGACGCACGGGCAGTACCCGCAGGTCGTCTTCACGCAGAGCAGCGGCGAGTTCTTGCGCAACGGGGAGCCGTTCGTCATCAAGGTGCCCAAGGAGAAGCCGAAGCAAGGCCTGGTCAAGGACAAGCGAAAGAACGGCCGTTGGGTGTACGGTGACGAGCCTGTGGATAAGGACCTGTTCCAGAAACTGCGGGAGGCCCGAGCCCATCGAGCCGCGATGCTGGGGTATCCGGCGTACGTCGTGTTCAACGATGCGACCCTTGCGGATATGTGCAGGCGCATGCCGGTGACACGTGAGGAGCTGCTGGAGGTGTCGGGCGTGGGCGAGGCCAAGGCCGCGCGTTACGGCGAGGAGTTCATGGACATCATCCGCACACATAAGGAACAGCATGGCCTGTAATTGGGAATACGTCGTTCATCAGGCCGAATGTGCCGATTCCGGCGCCCTGCTGTATTACGTGGATGCGCCGGAGCACACGTTGGAGCTTCGGCGGGAATTGGAGGGCCGACCCTTCACGACGGTCCAACTGCTCGTGCCGGATTGGGACGAAACGTTGACGCCTTGGCCTGCGCCGAAGGTGTTCGCCCAGGCGGAACGTGATTTCGGCGGGGGAGCGCGGGCTACTCTCGGCAAGCTGCTTGATTCCATGCCGGAAATCGAGCGGGAGCTGGGGATTCAGCCCCGTACACGCCTGATCGGCGGCTACTCGCTTGCGGGGCTGTTCTCGCTGTGGACGTTCACGCAAGCGGATGAGTTTGCGGGTTGCGCATGCCTGTCCGGGTCGCTTTGGTATCACGGGTGGCTGACGTATCTGGAAGAATCGGAGTTTCCTGCCGACGGGCGCTTCGCGTATCTGTCCATCGGCAAGCAGGAGCGGTTCACGTCCAACGAGGCCATGCGCTCCGGCGAGGACTGCATGGCGAAGTCGGCCGACCTGCTGAGCTTGCGGGGTGTGCGGACGACGTTCGAGGTGTTGCCCGGTTCGCATTTCAAAAAGGTCAATGCGCGTCTGAACACGGCTTTTGACGAACTTTCTTCATTTGTGAAAGCATCTTGTCAATAAGACGTTGCTTGCAATGGTCGTTCGCGGGCATTAATATCTAACAGTGTTAGGGAACTCATCCCTGACGATTCCTTCAAGCAAGAGAAAAGAAACAATGGACACGACGTACAGAGAGCTGGCGTATCGACTCATCGATGTTCGGGCGACGCATGCGCCAACCAGAGCCCGACGGTTTATCGACAGCCACTTTTCCGGTGAGGACTTGGTGCTTTCGTATCTGAACAGGCACGGGCGCTGCGCCTTCCCCAAAGAATTGGGCGAAGCCATGGATGTGACGACTGCACGGATCGCCGCCATCCTTCGCAAGCTTGAAGGGCAGGGGCTCATCACGCGTGAGCTCGATGACCGAGACGGTCGCAAAGTCGTGGTCCGCATAACTCAGGCAGGCGTCGACTTCGTGGCGAAACGGCGTAGTGAAGCGTTCGATTACTTCGTCGACCTGCTGGAATGCATGGGGCCGGAAGATGCGGCGGAGTACGTCCGCCTGACCGAGAAGGCGATGGACATTATCGCCGACAAGGAGAGGGCTCAGGTTGAGAGGCTGGAGGTAAAAGCCAGCTAAAGGATTAAAGACTAGAACGACGGTCGGAAACCAGATTCGCGCAGAGGAGGTTGCCATGAGCGATAAAGACATCCGTACGTTGCATGAACAGCTCGTCGAGCGTCATGAGCGCAGGAAAGAGCGCGTCCATGACGGATTAGAACATGTCCGAAACTCCTTGGAAGAGCGGCATAGGGACGCCTCGCATCCACTTGAGATCATCGCGTTGGACGGCGTCTTCCGCCACGAGAGCCATTCCGATATACCTGCGGTCATGAAGCCGAAGCAGATCGACGGCACCTACCGTCACGGCGCCATGCTGGTGCCTGAAGAAATCGACGAATGCTCAGGTATCGCCGTATTCGGTCGGGTTCTGAAATCCTTCGTATTCACCACCGACGTGGTCACGATTCGCAACACCAACGCCGACGCCGTGCTGGCTGTCTATCCCTTCACGTGCCAGCCCGCCATCACGCAAGCTCTGCTCTTGGCGGCGGAATGCCCGGTGTTCACGGGTGTTTCGGGGGCGACGACCAGTGGTGGACGGTCGGCGAACCTGGCCATCCAATCTGAGATGCAAGGCTGCGCGGGTGTGGTGTGCAACAACACTTCGACGCCCGAGACCATCGAATCCATCAGATGTCACGTGGATATACCTGTTGTGGTTACCATCAGCAAATACGACGAGTATGCGGCGGCTCAGATTGCGGCAGGCGCCACCATCGTGAACGTGGCGGGTGGCAAAAATACCGCCGATGTGGTCGCGCAGGTTCGGGCAGCGTATCCCGAGATCCCCATTATGGCCAGCGGAGGCAAGAACGGGGATTCCATCAGAAGGACCATTGCCGCTGGGGCCGATGCCATCACATGGACTCCGCCCACCATCCAACAGCTCGAGAAAGAGCTGATGGATTTCAACCGCAAACAGGAGAGCGAAACGGAACAGCAGCCAGCCTAAGCGTGCCGAATGGGACCATGGCGATTGCCGGCCTAAAACATGGCGCACGGCGACCATCTCAGTCGTTCGCCTGAGCATGGCGTGCAGAGCCTATCGTATCGGCTGCCTAAACATGGTGCGCTGCGTTCGTCCTGGCTATCCATCTTGCCATAGGATAGAACCGGCCCGCAGGATTTGCGGGCCCTTTTCACGTTTCTGGCCGTTGCCTGAACGGGTTAGAGCGTCATAATGGGATGGTTCGACAACTATTGAGGAGAGTTTTACATGCACGAGGATAAATGGAGCAGGTTCGCAGAGGAGACGTTCGGCGAAGGCGCAACTATGGATGACATCATCCTGCATGGGCTGACCCATACGATGGGGTTGTCGGTGCAGGAGGTCAGGGACGGATACGTACGACTGGCGATGCCTGTGACAGAAGATCTTGTTCAGCCGCTGGGCTTCCTCCATGGAGGGGCGACGCTGGCCCTGCTTGAATCTTGCGCGAGCTGCGCATCCATGTTGCGCGTCGATCCCGACACCCACTATTCTTTCGGGTCCGGCATCGAGGCCAAGCATATCAACAGCGTCCAGGTGGGCGAGACCGTCATCGGCGAGGCTCAGCTGAATCGGACCGAAGATCTGGGCGAGCGTGGTTTGAAAGAGTATTGGGACATCAAAGCCACCACAACCGAAGGCAAGCTGGTCTGCACGGGCGTCTTCAAAGAACGGATTGTTTCCAAGGAGTATTTCGAGAAGCGCAATAAAGAACAGCATGCTTAAAGCCGACGCGTGCCGAGGCTTGTTTTGGAAGGAATTGAACAGGCGGGGGAAAGGTGCTTTCTCCCGCCTGTGGTGTGCAATGCCGTGTTGGGTCGACGCCTTTACAGGCTTTCGACGAACACCTTGAGGGCTGCAGACCCTTCGTCGGTGTGCTTGAACGGGCTTGCGTCTTCAAGAATCTCGAAGAACACGCGGCCGATTTCACGCTTGAGCTGGTCTTCGATGGCTTCATCCAGCGTGAACCGGTTGGCTGTGAAGTCTGCCGCCCATTTAGCATGTTTAGCGATGGCATCGTTCGTTTCAAGCTCCGCCCGAACGAGAATGCCTGCACGGCTGAGAGAAGATTCGCGGCTGTCGCCTGCGGCTCTCAAGGTCGAGGTGATCTGCGCGATGGCGCGCTCGACCTCGGAGAGTTCGCGTTCAAGACGACCAGGCAGGATAGCCAATCCGGCGACTTCGATAAGGCCGATGTTCTCACGCTTGATGTGGTGGTGCTCCGGACGCGGATGGAAAATGCCCAAGGGGCGATCCTCGCTAGTCCGGTTATTGCGCAGGGCGAGGAGCAGCTCGAACGAACCGTCCTCACGCACCCTTGCAAACGGGGTGATGGCGTTGTGGGGGCCGTTGGCGTCTTCGGCAACGATGTCGATGGATTCCGCAGAATAGGTGTGCCAGCACTCCATGACGCGGGACCCCGCGGCGACAAGCATGTCGGAATCGGTGCCCACCAGGCGGATGGTTGCCAGCGGCCAATCCACCACGGATGCGGCCACCTGGGGGTATGTCGACATATCGAAGGACCAGGCATCGTTGGCGGAAAACAAGGGGAGCATTTCTGCGCCGGCCTGGAAGTGGTCATGGGTAAGGATGGAACCACCCACGATGGGCAGCCCGGCGTTTGAGCCGATGAAGTAGTGCGGGGCGATCTCCAGAAACGCGAACAGCTTACGCAACGAAGCCTCATTAACAAGCATGGGCGTGTGACGACGGCTGAATGCGATGCAATGTTCCTGGTAGTAGGCGTAGGGGCTGTACATGAGGGCCCAATCTTCGCCATCGAGCCCGATGTTCACCGTGCGCAGATTCGAACGGGACGGATGGGCGCCGTGCGGGTTGCCGGAAGCGCGGCCGCGATAGCCCTCATTCTCTATGCAGAGCTGGCAGGCAGGATAGGGGGTCTCTTGCGGAGAGACCGAAACGGCTGCCTCTTTGGCGATGGCACGGGGATCCTTTTCTGGCTTCGACTTGTTGACGGTGAGCTTCAGCGGATTGCCGTACGGCACGTCATCGTAGCTCCAAGAGAGATCCTTGACGATGGCGTTGGTCTGTATGTGGTTGCAATCGCAGCTCAGCGTATGGAAATAGTCGAATGCGGCTTTGGATCCCTGCGTTTTATGGATGTTCCAGAAGGTTCTTTCAACTTGGGACGGACGAGGCGAGACCAGATCCATAAGCTGGGCGGATATGCGCTCGTCGTTTTCGTCGCGGCTGATGGCGCCGTGGATTCTGGCTGCTTTGGCGAGCGTGTCCAGAATGATCGGCAGCTCACGGCGATTGCGAGGCCAGTTTGCCGGAAGGCCCTCGGCCGAGTTTTCGAATTCATTGAGATGCCGAGCCGCCG
Organism: Slackia heliotrinireducens DSM 20476; assembly: GCF_000023885.1. Taxonomy (NCBI): domain Bacteria; kingdom Bacillati; phylum Actinomycetota; class Coriobacteriia; order Eggerthellales; family Eggerthellaceae; genus Slackia; species Slackia heliotrinireducens. Next base: position 752,153 of record NC_013165.1, read on the forward strand.
TGTATTCGCTGGGTAGCAGGGGTGCATCGGCCGGAGAGTCGGCACCGATGGCTCCCAAAACGGCGTTGTATGCCCATTGGGAATCACGCTCATCGAGCAAAGCGTGACTGATTGCGTACTGGATTAGAGCTTCGGCGGCGTCTGACGGGGTTACTTCCACCATGCGTGGCTTCCTTCGGTCGTTATACGGGCGACAAGACATGCGCCTGCGCCAAAGTGTCCATCCATAATAGCGGCAAACTGGGCGGTTTGCTCTCTGGGGACGAAAACTTGTATGGAACCCCCGAAACCTCCACCGTGGATGCGGCAGACGCCGCGGCGGATTTCGGGTTGGCTTGCAGATGAGTTCCTGCTTCCGAGCGCGCTGGCGAGGGATGAGAAGCTCCTGGGCTTATCGGCGTCGGCCCATGCCAGGTCGTCGAGGACTTGGTCTGCAAAGGCCAAGGCCACCATGGCAGGTTGGTTGGCGCCTGGGACGGATACGTTCTGCAGATACTGGGCCGACGAGGCCGAAGACAGGGCTGTGCAGCGCAGGAATGCGTCGAAATCACCCTGCTCGAGGGCTTGGATTCGTTTGCGGGTCAAATCACATTCGCGGTAGTAGTGCATGGCGCGAAGCAAGGCTCCGTCTCCCAGTGCGAAACGGACGTCGTCCAGATGGTCATACAGCGTCGCTCGCGGCACGTCGCGAAGCGTGGTGCCTCCAAGGAACGAGGCGACGTTGTGCATGTCCGCAGGCACCTGGGCGTATTCTTCCACAAATGCGCTGTGGTCTGCACCCACGTTTACAAGGCAAAGGTCGTAGCCGAAGGATGCGAACTTAGCGGCAATGGATTTGACCTGCGGGTTCGTCGGGTTTGCAAAATCCATGGCAACCAATCCGCCACAGGCGATGGCCATTTGGTCCATGAGGCCGCAAGGCTTGCCCAGGTAATCGCGTTCTGCAGATTGAGCTAAAAGCGCGAGCTTCTCCGGCGGAATCCGGTTGCCCGAGAAGAACAGATTGCAGACGCTTGCGATTGCAAGTTCGAAGGCTGCCGACGAGGAAAGCCCGCTGCCGGACGGAAGGTCTGCTTCAAGCTGCAGGTCGAAGCCTCGCATATCGAATCCCGCATGTATGAAACCGGCGAGCACGCCTATGGCAAGCGCCCGCGATTGGTTGGCGTCGATGGGCGTGCCTGGCGTCCAATCCAGCTCGATGCGGCCGGTGCGAACGTCATCCAACAAGATTTCGAAGGCTGGATACCCCGAGCTTTCTATGTGCACGGTATCGGTGCCGTTCTCGGCAGCCTGACCGCGAATGCCCAGCTCGAGTGTTCCTGTGAGCACTACGCCGTTCTGGTGGTCTACATGGTTTCCTGCCAGCTCTGTTCTGCCAGGCGCGAACACCTGGGCAACGTGAAAACGGCCGTATCCCAATGAAGAATCCTGCGCGTGGGCAGCCCGGTATGCATCGCCGAGGGAACTCATCGGTTGGCCAATCTCATGAGATCGATGGCGTTCTGCCAACGTTCAATCTGATTGTCGTCCCAGGCACCCATGTTGTCAGAGGTGAACAGTACGCCGCTGAACACCGCACTGCGATCGAGCAGCATGGTGCGCTGCTCCATGTTCAGTTGCACGTCGGTTCTCAGATAGACGACGTCAGAGTCGTTGCGGAAGGCTCGCCTGTTCAGATGTGCGCGCCATACGGTGTTGGAAACGCTGTGTTTGGTGCTGACGCGCTCGCGGTGCAGCATGCGGCGGCTGGGCAGGTCGTCCCAGTCGTTTCCGACGTCGCAGCTGATTCGGCAGTAGTCGACCAGCCCGAATGCGCTGGCCAAGGGCACGCCGCATCCGTCGATAAGCACGTCTTCTCCAGCGGCATCCCTCAAAAGGCGCATGGCATCGGCCATGAGCTCGCCGCGATTCATGCCGTCATGGGGAATCATGCAGGCTGCATACAGGAAGTCGAGCTTCAGCAGTTTGAATCCCCAGTCCTGGGTGTAGGTGCGAATTACCTCGGTTACGTAGGCGCGAACTTCTGGGTTGCGGGTGTCGAGGGCATATGCGCCGCTCCAGTTGCTGCCAATGGTAACGGCGTTGCCTTTCTCGTCGCAAAGCACCCAGTCGGGGTGCTCGTGGCCGATTCTGGCGTCTTTCTCAACGGCGAACGGGGCGAGCCAGATGCCGGGGGTGAATCCTTTTCTGGAGATGTGCTGCGCCATTGGTGCTGGACCGGCTGGGAAGCATTTCCGATCGACATCCAGCCAGTCTCCAATTTTGCAGAAACCGTCGTCGATTTGGAATACACGTTCGAATCCCGAAGCGTCGACGCGCTCGAACACGCTTCTGACGGCGTCGAAATCCCTGCACAGGACGGTCTCATTGATGCGTCCGTAATGACGGTACCAGGTGGTATATCCGCAGGCCGGTTTGCAAGTGCGGGCTTGGATGCCGTTTAGTTCGAACCAGCGATCGAAGGCGGCCTCGGTCGCCTTGTCCACGTCCTCCGCGTCGGTGCGTTCTATGACGGCGAATCTTCCGAATTCGACGGTGTCGCCATCCTTGAATTCACGGGCGGGTGCTTCCGGCAGGACGAAGAGGAGGTTCTCCTTGCAGTCGGTGCGGATGTGGGTGAACCCGCGGGATTCGTCAAGACCGGCAATCAGCGTGCACGTTCGGTCGTCACGAATATACCCGTACGTCCATCCGTGAAGCTGTCCGGGCTTGTTTGTGTATTCGGTAAAGCGGTAGTCGCCCGAGCCATCCAGCACGAAACGACGGATAAGCGGTGCAGGCACGCGTTTCAGGCCGCGCATGTACCCATCGATAGGCAATTCCTGCGTGTCGGTCCAAGATTGCCATCCGTTCAGAAGAATGCGTTCGTCGTTACTGAACTCATGGGACCATACGACCATACAGGATTCGATGCGCACGTCGCTCATGACGTCGACGGAAACGGAGAACACCTCCTGGTCGAAGGTGCAGTTGATGCTGATGTTTCGCTTTGGCGAACCTTCGTCCTCGTCGTCCTGCACTTCGGCATCAGGCATTGCGTCCTGTTTTTCAGCGGCACGAATCGCGTCGGTGTACATCTTCACCGTTTCGGCGTTTATGGTCTTCGGTTCATCTTCCGGTTCTACATCCGATGGGGCTTCCGATTCTGAATCGAGAATCTTCACCAAGGTGCGCCGAGCTTTTTCGTTGGACTCGCCGACAAGGCGGTATGAAACAAAGCAGCGTATGGGTCTCATCGTGTCTCCTCGCCCGAGCCGATGCCGTTGTCCTCGAGGATGCCGTACACCTTCTTCTCGTTGTAGCGCATGATGACCAGGCCGCCTGCCAGGCAGAATACCGCTGCGACCAGGGCGGTCAGACGATAGCCGAATCCATGGGAACCGATGAGCGCGATGGATGTGAATGCCAGCATGCTAACAGACTGACCCAGCTTGAATGCAAAGGTTCGGGCGGCGTAGAACATGCCTTCACGTTTTTCGCCTGTGGTGATGGCATCGGCCGATGCGATGTCGGCGACGATGGCTTGCGGGAGGATGCCCAGGATTGCCATGGGGATGGATGCCATGACGGCGACGATGATGCCCCATGCGATGCCGGGTATGCCGAGCTTGCCGACCACAGTGGTTACGGCAAAGGAACAGGAGAAGAACAGGAACGCGAATACGACCAACTTCTTCTTGCCCATGCGCTTCGCCAGGATGTTGACGGGGGCGTAGAAGCACACTGAAAGGCCGGTCATGATAGCGAATAGGATGAAGGTCATGCCGTCATCAAGGCCCATGAGCACGGTGATGTAGAACGGTAGGCCGGTTTGGAACATGGTGAGCGCAATCCAATAAAGGACGTCAGAGCACACGAAGGTGCGGAACTCCTTATTCGCAAAGGTTTTGGCTAAGCTTTTGAACGTAGGCGTAGTGGATGGCGTGGTAACCGCATACGTATGCTCGTCGATGGTGAACGTAGGAACAAGCATACAGACGATTGCAACGCAGGCAAGGATGCCGATGGTTACACGGAAGCTGGCAGTGAAGCCCAGGGAAGGCTCCAGGATTCCGGCGATATTCGGCACTAGGTACGCGAAGGCCGTGCCGAAGAAGTACGTGAATGAGATGAAGGTGGACACATTGATGCGCAGTTTCTGGGTCGATCCAAGCTCAGGAATGAGTGCGTTGTACGGCGTACAGTAGCAGGTGAGGCACAGGTAGAAGCCGAGAACCGTGAACAACAGCCATAGGTTGTTCGCCATGGACACGCCGTTGATCGGGGCGCAGAACACCAGGACGGTGAAGATGCCGAGAGGGATGGCCGCATAGCGCATGAACGAGATGCGGCGACCCAGGCGATGGGTGGAACGGTCCGATTTCGATGCGATCCAGGGGTCAGTGAAGGCGTCGAAGATACGTCCGGATGCGGTGATAAGGCCAATGACGGTGAGTCCTAGAAAGACCGCGCCTTGGGTTATGAACAGCTGATGGCCCTGAGAAAGCAGCTCTTCAGAAGGCTGGTAATAGTAGACGAGCCAGTTGGAGATAATGCCGGAAAGCATTGCCCAGCCGAGCTGGCCAATGGCGAAAAGCCAGAGGATTTTCGTGCTTGCAGGTTTCTTTTCGATCATGGTGCCTCGGTTCTGCAGTCTTGCTTGTACAGGTAGCGTTTATGATACCTGAACTGCGCCGCAGTGTGACCACGTTGGCTTCCGCCAACTGCATTAATACGATAGTTTCCACCTATGAGAGCTTTTTCTTAAGGACCTCGACGTCATTGCTTCAGAACGCGCTCCGCAAGAGCTTGATGCTCGGCAGATGAGGAGTTTTGCAGGTAGTGCATTCCGAACAGCACGATCTCAAGCCAGGAAACGCCCTCGAAATCATCGGCGGGATAGGACTCGAACAACGAGGCGAATTTCCGCTGCTGGAGCCTGTCGGTTCCGGGAATCATGCTGTTGGCGATGCTTGTTTGCTCGTTGAACGTATCGGAGTCGATGGTGATCGGGGTTTTCTCAAAGAGTTCATGAGCGGTCGAAGACATACGGGACATACGGAACAAACGAAGCCAATAATCCTCCCTCCAATACTCGAACGCGTCAAGAAACTCTTCAGACGATGTCAGAAAGCTTCTCATACAGCGCACGAACTGATCGGGCTCCGTATGGCAATTGTCGAATGCAACGTCGAACAGCCGGACCTTCTCATCATGTGACAAGTCTTCTGCGACGGGTGCAAAGGTGTCGGGATAGGGAAGTGTCTTCAGTGTGTCCCGATCTTGCAGGATCGCATGTGTTTCTCTGCGGTCGCTGCGAAACAACTCGGTCCATATGGCATCCAGGCACTCATCTACCGTTTCCCGAGGAGAGATTCGTAATGCAATTACAATGGCGGCTAGGTTGTAGTCATCAAGCGATGTGAAGCCATTGTTGGAGAATGCGAATGAGCTCATGTTCTCTTCCGTTCGCGCCGTAAACCTTCCGGTGTTAAGCATATCAGGTTGGTCCAAACCACGTCGGCTGTCGTTTACAATGGTTGCATTGGTTTGTGTTACTAAAGCCTGTAGGAGCTGCCATGGTTGCCAATTCGGTTGATCGCGCTAAAGTCATTTTCGGCAATGAGATCGACACTGCAGATTACGAGAAAGCGTGTAAGGGCAAGGAGAAGTATGCCCGAAGATTCGGGGACGACTCCAATACGGTGTACCACTTGCGTGCCGAAGAGGCGCCTGTTATTGGGAAACATCTAGGGGTGCGGTGGCTTCGGCCGGCCGAACCTGGCTCAGATGAGGTTTTCGATATGGCTGCAGATGCAGCGGCGGCGCCTGTTGTTTCGACGACGCCAAAGACAATCAGCGAAGTCCAAGGAAAACCCCTGGTTGTCGGTAATATTCGCATGGGTTTCGGGCATTATCGTATCAGCATGGCCATAGCTTCAGCCGCCCATGCGCTGGGGTTTGTGCCATATTGGTTCGACTTATGCGGCTTTCCCGAGTCCACTTGTAGCAAGCTGATAGAACATCAAAACAATCTGTATTCTATGGGATCGCGCGTCAGCCAGAAGGTCGGCGCGTTCAACGCATTGTATTGGGAGCCGCTCAATTCCGAAGGGTTCCGAAAGCTGACATACAATTCGGGCGACCAGAAGAACGCAGAGTTGATGGTGCCCATCTTCCGGGACCTGCCGAAGGACGTTCCGTATGTGGGTACCCACGCATGGCCGGCGCAGGCGGCCGTGCATGCAGGCATGACCCATGTGGTGAACGCCATTCCAGACAACTGGCCAATGGCGTTGCATCTGGCGGAGGGGTCGCGTCACGCTGTACAGACGCCCAGCGCATATCAGGGATACAAAATGCTGCGCGGCATGGACAAGAAGCGTCAGCTGAAGCCCATGCCTGAAGGATCGCTTTTCTATACGGGCCACTATATCGACCACGAGCTCGTGAGCAACATCGAAGCCGACTGCGCGGCGCGTCGTGCGCGATTGCATGGCGGGTGTCCCATCAGATACCTGGTTTGCGTCGGCGGTGCTGGAGCCCAGCAAGATCTAATCCGCGGCATTATCGAACATGCAGTGCCGTTGGCCGAGCGAGGTGAAGCCACGTTGCTGGTGAATGTGGGCGACCATATCGATGTCTGGGACGCATTGGCCAAATCCGTTCCTGCGCTGTCTCGGGCAAAGACCCATTTCGATGACTTTACTGAACTGGAGAATCTTGTGTCCGAACCTGGCGCTCCGAAGCTGGACGGCATTCATGCGTTCGGGTATACAGACATTTTTGCGGCGGTTTATTCGACGAATCTCCTGATGCGCCATACCGATGTATTGGTTACGAAACCCTCTGAACTGGCGTTCTATCCTGTTCCAAAACTGATGATCCACCGTGTGGGCGGACACGAGGCTTGGGGTGCGATTCGTGCGGCCGAAATCGGCGACGGCACCTATGAGTTGCAGAAGCTCGATGAGATTACCGCAATGATGGATGCGTTCCAGCAGGACAGAAGCTTGGTCTCAATGATGTGCGACCGTATCGAAGAGGCGAATGCCCACGGCGTGTACAATGGAGCTTACAGAGCGGTATTGCTGGCAGCGGGGCTTTGGCCTGGCGAATAGATTCATGCGTGCAGATGGTCTGTCTGCCTGGCGATCCCCGATGGTGAAAAGCCGAGGCCCGCAAGCTTGTGGCTGCGGGCCTCGGCTTTGCTATGTGTGGTTGGGTGCCGCTACTGGGCTTTCTTGCCTTGGTTGGCGACCTTGTTGATTTTGGCGTCGATGGTCGCGGGGTCGCCTACGTAATGCTTATCGAGCACGTTCATGTCCTGGTCAAAGGTGTATACCAGAGGAACTCCGGTGGGGATGTTCACACCAATAATCTCTTCGTCGGATAGCTTGTCGAATTCCTTTACCAGTGCGCGCAGCGAATTGCCGTGGGCGGCGATCAGGACGCGCTTGCCAGCGCGCATTTGCGGAAGGATGGTTTCGTTGAAGTAAGGCATCGCACGGGCGATGGTGTCCTTCAGACATTCAGCGTAGGGGACGTCGGCAGGGTCGACATCGCGATAGGCGGGCTGGATGTGGGCGTCGCGCTCGTCGCCGGCTTCCAGCGCGGGGGGACGGACATCGAAGCTCCGGCGCCAGATCTTAACCTGCTCCTCGCCGTATTTCTCGGCGGTTTCGGATTTGTTCAGGCCCTGGAGGGCGCCGTAGTGGCGCTCATTGAGACGCCACGTCTTTTCGACGGGCAGCCAGTGGCGGTCCATGTTGTCAAGGACGATTTGCAGCGTATGGATGGCGCGCTTGAGATAGCTGGTGTAGCAGATGTCGAAGTCGTAGCCATCGGCCTTCAGGGCGCGGCCGCCTTCAGCAGCTTCCTTGCGGCCGGTGTCGGTGAGTTCGACATCGGTCCAGCCAGTAAACAGGTTCAGCTTGTTCCACTCGCTTTCGCCGTGACGGATGAGAACGAGTGTCATTGTATTTTCGGCCATTGGATCTCCTGACTCGTAGGGGCGGATCTGCTCAAGTATGTATCGTCCGATGTCGGGCGATACCAGGCGGCAAGGGATTTCCTTGCCGCCTTCTTGACTAAGCGAAGTAGGCTACGCCGTTCTCAAAGATAGGCTGCCATTTGTTTCCGGGGACGTTCTTGAATACATTGTCGGCGATGCGCTCGGTGTGACCCATTTTGCCAAAGACCCGGCCGTCGGGGCTGGTGATGCCTTCGATGGCGAGGACGCTGCCGTTGGGGTTGTCGCCCAGCGCCATGGTGGGCTGGCCTGCGAGGTCAACGTACTGCGTTGCGATTTGGCCGCTGGATTTCATCTGGGCCAGGACCTGTTCGTTCGCAACGAATCGGCCTTCGCCGTGGCTGATGGCTATCGTATGGATATCACCAGGGGTGCAGCTTGCCAGCCAGGGGCTCATCGTGGAAGCCACGCGGGTGTTGACCAGGCGGCTCTGGTGACGGCCAATGTTGTTGAAGGTCAACGTGGGGCAGTCGGCGTTCATCGCGCGAATGTCTCCGAAAGGTACCAAACCGAGCTTGACGAGGGCTTGGAAGCCGTTGCAGATGCCGAGCATCAAGCCGTCACGGTTCTGCAGCAGATCACGGACCGCTTCGGTGACCTGGGGAGCTCGGAAGAACGCGGTGATGAACTTAGCGGAGCCATCGGGCTCGTCCCCGCCGGAGAAACCGCCGGGGAGCATGATGATTTGGCTCTTAGCGATTTCGTCGCAAAGAATCTGCGTACTCTCGGCAACCGCCTCGGGGGACAGGTTGTTGATGACGAAGGTCTTAACCTCGGCCCCAGCACGCTCGAAGGCACGTGCGGAATCATATTCACAGTTGTTGCCGGGGAATACTGGGATGATGACCCGCGGACGCGCCAGCTTGGAGGATGCAGTCACAGCAGGAGCATTCGGGGTGAACGTGACCGCTTCGACCTCGGGTCCTTCGCCACGATAGGGGAATACAGGCTCGAGCTTGGACTCCCATGCCTCCTGCAGCTTTGCCATGTCGATTTTCTCGCCAAGGATTTCGAACGCGTATTCATTGGTGGTCTCACCGATGACGGCAATGGCGATTTTGTCGCTCGCCACGGGCAGTTCAGCGCCTTCTGCAAGCTCGATAAGGAATGTGCCGTAGGACTGGCTGAACAGGGATCCTGCTGGGATTTTGTCGACGCGAATGCCGATTCCGTTGCCGAGGCACATCTCGAACAGGGCTTGTGCTGCTCCGCCGAATCCGCACGTGGACACGGCCAGTGCGTCTTTGCGTCCGATGATGCCTTCGACGAGGTCCATGGCCTCGCACAGGGCTTCACCCTGGGGAGCGATGGGGTTGTCACCAGGCATGGGAACAATGATGGCAACGCGGCTGCCAGCCTGTTTGAACTCGGGGCTGACCACGCGGTCCGTGGTGCCGACGGCGGTTGCGAAGCTTACCAGGGTGGGCGGAACATCGAGCTTTTCGAAGCTGCCGGACATGGAGTCCTTGCCGCCGATGGCACCGACACCGAGGTCGATTTGGGCATCCAAGGCGCCAAGCACGCTAGCCAATGGCTTGCCCCAACGTGCGGGGTCGGTGCCGAGCTTCTCGAAGTATTCCTGCAGTGTGAGATAAGCTTTCCTGCGTTCGAAACCGGCGGCGACAAGCTTGCTGACGCTTTCGGCTACGGCCAGGTAGGCTCCATGGTACTGGTCTGCGCTGGACAGGTAGGGGTTGAATCCCCACGCCATGCCGGAGCAAGTCGTGGTTTCGCCTGCCACCGGGAATTTGGCGGCCATGGCCATGCTTGGGGTAAGCTGGTGCTTTCCGCCGAACGGCATAAGCACGGTGGCTGCGCCGATGGTGGAGTCGAAGCGCTCGACGAGGCCCTTCTTGGAGCACACGTTCAGGTCGCTGACCATGGCGAGCATCTTCTCCTCAAGGGTTTCCCCCGGCCATTCAAGGGCATAAGGCTCAGCCTTGAGCACGGTCATCTTCTGGCTCTTGGGGGCGCCGTTGCTGGCCAAAAACTCACGGCTCACGTCGACAATGGTGGTGCCGCGCCAGACGATCTGGACGCGGGGTTCCTCGGTAACGCGGGCTACGACGGTAGCTTCCAGGTTTTCCTCGTGGGCAAGGGCGATGAAAGCATCGACGTCCTCGGCTGCGACATCGACAGCCATGCGCTCCTGGCTTTCTGAAATGGCGAGCTCTGTGCCGTCGAGGCCGTCGTATTTGGTGGGCACGCGGTCAAGGTCGATGTACAGGCCGTCTGCAAGCTCGCCTATGGCGACGGAAACACCGCCTGCGCCGAAATCGTTGCAGCGCTTGATCATGCGGCAGGCGTCGCCGCGGCGGAAGAGTCGCTGGATCTTGCGTTCGACGGGAGCGTTACCCTTCTGGACTTCCGCTCCGCAGGACTCCAGGCTTTCCATGTTATGGGCCTTTGAGCTGCCGGTTGCGCCTCCGATGCCGTCACGGCCGGTGCGGCCGCCGAGCAAGATGACGCGATCGCCAGGTGCTGGGGTTTCGCGGCGAACGTGGTCAGCGGGGGTGGCGCCTACAACGGCGCCGATTTCCATACGCTTGGCCATATAGCCGGGATGGTACAGCTCTGCAACCTGCCCGGTTGCCAAGCCGATTTGATTACCGTAGCTGGAGTATCCGTGGGCAGCGTCTGTAACGATTTTGCGCTGCGGAAGCTTGCCGGGGATAGTCTCGCTTACAGGAACCAGCGGATCTGCCGCCCCTGTGACGCGCATGGCCTGGTAGACGTAAGAGCGGCCAGAAAGCGGATCGCGGATGGCACCGCCGACGCAGGTTGCCGCGCCGCCGAACGGCTCGATTTCGGTAGGATGGTTGTGGGTCTCGTTTTTGAACAAGTACAGCCAATCCTGCTCTTCTCCGTCGACGTCGACCTTCACCTTCACAGTGCAGGCGTTGATTTCTTCGGATTCGTCCATATTGGTGAGGATTCCGCGTGCTTTGAGGGTTTTAGCGCCGATGGTGCCGATGTCCATGAGGCACATGGGCTTGTTCTCGCGGCCGAGCTCACGTCGCAGGTCTTTGTAACGTTCGAAAGCCGCTTCGACAGCGGGCTCGTTGAACTCTACGTCTTCGAACACGGTACCGAAGGTGGTGTGACGGCAGTGGTCCGACCAATAGGTGTCGATCATCTTGATCTCGGTGATGGTGGGCACGCGGCCTTCTTCAGTGAAGTACTTCTGGCAGAATTGGATGTCTCCCAAGTCCATGGCGAGCCCGCGGTTGGAAATGAATGCGGAAAGCTCCTCGTCGTTCAGGTCGTTGAAGCCTTCCAGAATCTCAACGTCTGCAGGGGGCACGAAGGCCATCTTCAAGGTGTCTTTTGTGTCGAGGGACGCCTCGCGGGCTTCGACGGGGTTGATGAGGTGGTGTTTGACGGCGGCGATGTCTGCCTCGGTCAGCTCGCCCTCCAAAAGGTAGACTTTACAGCTGGCAACGGCAGGGCGTTCGCCTTGACTGATGAGCTGGACGCATTCGCTCGCCGAGTCAGCACGTTGGTCGAATTGGCCGGGCAGGTATTCGACTGCAATGATGGTGGCGTCGGTGGTGCCGGCTGCCTTCACCTGGTCCAGGGTTTCGAACGTGTTGTCGGATTGCGGCTCGCTGAAGACGGTCGGGACGCATGACTCGAAGAGCGTCTGATCGATGCCCTCCACGTCGTAGCGGTTGACCAAGCGAACGGCCGTAATCCCGTCGATTCCCAGGATGTCCTTCAGCTCGTTTTTCAGCTGTTGGGCTTCAACGTCGAATCCAGGCTTTTTCTCTACATACACACGATAGACCATATGTCCAGTCCGCCTTTCGATTGTGCGTTTTCATGCGTTTACGCGCACGATTCACTCGTAGTTATCCTACCGTATTTTGGGGCACTACATACGTCTCGCTCACGTGTGAACACGGATAAGCCGTAAAGGGTCGGGCTGATAGGCTTGTTGCGCAAAATATGAGGTTGTCAAGGTGCGAAAATGTCGTAGGACACCTTGAAGGGAGGATATCCGTGGCTGGCAGAATCTTCATTACAGGCGATACGCACGCGACCGTGGATATGCGAAAACTGAATTCCAAGCTGTTTCCTTTAGGGAAGACGCTGGATGCGGATGACTACGTCATCATCTGTGGCGATTTCGGCGTCGTATGGGCGAACGACAACACGGACAAATACCTCCTTAACTGGTATCAAGCGAAGCCGTGGACAACCTTGTTCGTTGACGGCAATCATGAGAATTTCGATTTGTTGGATGCCATTGCACCAAGGAACTGGCATGGCGGTATGGTTCACGAGCTTCGTCCCAAGGTGCTCCATCTGATGCGTGGCCAGATGTTCGACATCCACGGCAGGTCGTTTTTCTGCATGGGCGGAGCAACTTCGATAGACAAGGCCTTCCGTACGGAGGGCAAGAGCTGGTGGCCCCAGGAAGTGCCGTCTCTCGATCAGCGCGATACAGCTTTGGCATCGCTTGAGCGGGCGGGATGGAGAGCCGATTATGTGCTGACGCATTGCGCTCCTTCAGGCGTGCAATACCGCCTCAATCCGTACTTCAGCTTCGATGTGGTTACAGACTTCCTGCAGGGCATTGAAGAACGGTTGGACTATCGCCATTGGTTCTTCGGGCATTACCATGAAGACCGAACTGTTGGTGAACGCTGGACTTGCGTGTACTACGACATCTTGGAAATCGAGTTGGGGGATGACGCGTCCGCTGACCGCATAGCGCCCGCAGGGCGTCGATAGGGTTCTGGTGGCGGTCTTTCCAGAACTATTATCCGCCGCCGGCGCCATGATTGGTCGTCTCCATACGGGAGTTTCCTTCCGTAATTCGGAAGGCTGCCAAGGGGTGTTCGACATGAGATGCTGAACTGCTTGTGCTCTGATTTATACGGACTGTCGAAGATGGTCGTCGCAGGCGGTTTAGCACAACGGCCGATAAGGTAGACGTGTTTCGGAGCCCTCGAGCGGATTCCTGCTTCGTATCCGATGTCGGGATAGGTTTTCCGCTCCGAAGAAAAGGGCGCCAGTTTGTCGAGCTGCCTGTTTATGATGGCAGCCTTTTCGGGTCTGTTGCTTTTTGCGATGCCGGCGACGTGGTTCTTGCGGGTTCCATCTGCGGTTAGGGTCATGTCGGTCACCTTGCCTTCCTGAACTCTGAGGTGCTGCTGATGTCGATGGGATATTGGCGATGGCGGAGCATTTCTGCGTCTGCATGTGCCGTGGATTGGCTCCAACCGCCTTGCAATAACGTGTAAAGCGGTGCTGGAAGAACCGGTTTTTTACTTGGAAACGGACCTGAACTGAAAATCCAAAGGTCGCGCGTATAGCCATGGCAGCGCAAACAGCTTGGCCATCTTTCAATCAAGCGATGAAGGCTATGTTGTTATGGGTGGAGAAGCGTCATCGGAGGACTCTTTTCTGCATCTTGCTGTATGCGAAGGCTGTCCCAGCATCTACTGGTTAGGGTGTCCAACCGATGTGTGCATCATAGCAAACAGATGTTCGTAAATCAAGAGGATCATGCAGGTTTTTTCCAGTATCGAAATGTACCGAGCTCAGTCGCCACGGCTGTTTTGCTAAGCTGACGATATGGGGAAACGCACCGACATATGCAGAAGAGACCGCAGGGTAGTGCGGCCAAGGCGTTGCAAGAGGTATGTTTCCGAAGCAACGGCATGTCGCAGGCTGCTTGCCTCGCCCCAGACCATGTTCGGCATGGCGCTCGTTTTCGATACTGAAGATGAAACGGGCAGGGCAATCCGCGTGCTTGAGGTTGAGGGTACGTGGGAGTCAGTCGCCTACTTGGATGAACCGTTTGAACTGGCCTTAGATTACACCAAGGCTTTCGACGTCCTGTTCGAAACGGTGCCGAAACCGTGCCGTATTCTTGCGATCGGATGCGGAGGGTTCTCATATCCGATGCATCTTGCGGATGTGTCGAGCGCTCGAATCGACGCTGTTGAGATAGACCCGGCCGTTATCGATTTAGCTCGGGAGTTTTTCGGGCTTGACGAGGCTGAGCGACGCTGGGGAGCGGAAGGCGACGGTCGGTTGCGCGTCGTGTGCGAAGACGGCCGAGCGTGGTTGGATTCCTGTGCTCCGGGGTCATACGACGCCATCGTCAACGACTCGTTTTCTGCAGGAATGCCTGCCGAGGGCCTTGTCACGTCCGATGCTGCGCTTGCAATTCGCCGGGTCCTTTCGTCTCATGGGGTGTATGTGGTTAATGTGGTCGCATCGCTTGAAGGGGAGGCGTCGCACATTCTTTATGAGCACATCACGGTTCTCGAGCGCGTGTTTTCGGAAATCGAGGTGCATCCTGTATATGCGCTGCCTCCTGGGGTTCCCGGAAACATCATCCTTGTCGCCCGTCCTTAGCAGTCGGCCGTGCAACGCCGACCCTTCGCTTCGGGTTTTCAACATTGTTCGAATCTTGGTGAATGTTTCGCGTGGCGCCTTGGCGGTATAATTCCTGACACAACGCACGCAAGGTACGACGCGTATGTTGAAGCAATGTCGGATAGCGAGGAGCAACATTTATGAAACCGCTGGTCATCAAAGATGTTTCAATAGGAGAAGGCGCGCCGAAGACCATCGTCTCCGTTATGGATGCGACTACCGAAGGAGCCTTGGCCACCATCGACCAGGGCCTTGCGGCCGGCGTCGATTGCTTCGAGTGGCGCGTCGATTTCAGCGAGAACGTGCACGACCCCGCGGCCGCTGCGGAAGAATCTCGGGTGCTGGCTCAGGCATTGCCGAAAAACCCTCTGTTGTTCACCTTCCGCTCCACCAGCCAGGGCGGCCAGTTGACGATACCGGTCGAAGAATACGTGGCCCTCAATAAAGCGGTCATCGAGGCCGAGGCCATCGATATGGTGGACATCGAAACTTGGATAGGCGATGCCGCTGTGTCGGACCTGGTAGCCTGCGCCCATGCCCATGGGGTTGCCGCCGTTGTCTCGTATCACAATTTCGCAGGCACGCCTTCCAAGGATTGGATGGTTGCCCTGCTCACGCATATGCAAGACCTGGGCGCGGACATTCCTAAGATCGCCGTCATGGCGAAGACACCTGCCGACGCGCTTGAGCTGCTGGCCGCCACTGAAGAGATGGCGCGCTTGCATGCGCAGGGTCCGCTGCTGACCATGGCGATGGGGCGTGACGGCTCCATTACACGGCTTGCGGGCGAGCTTTTCGGTTCGGCGCTTACGTTCTGTGCACTTGAGAATGCTTCCGCACCTGGTCAGGTTGATGTGTCGCAAGCCCGTCGCATCATGGCTGACCTACATGAGGTTCTGGGTAAATAAAAGCAAGCCTGTCTGGTCCGCTTCAGTTCGCAAACGCATTGCGGAATCAGGCCTAACCGTCTCGCCAGAGGTCGCAAGACTTTGGCGCATTCCGAGGAGGAACCAATATGGGAGAACCACAACGCATCACAGGCCATACGCATCTGATTACATTGCTGGGCAGTCCGGTGGCCCATTCGTCATCCCCAGTGACGCACAACCTGTCGTTCGAAAAGCTGGGTATCGACACGGTCTACCTGTGCCTGGAAATCGGAGCCGACGAGGTAGGCGAGGTCGTCAACGGGCTCAAGCGCACCGTAGGCTGGGACGGATCTAATGTAACCATGCCTTGCAAGAACGCCGTTATCCCGTTTTTGGACGAACTTGATCCCGCTGCTGAACTCATGGACGCAGTGAACGTCATCAAGAACGACAACGGCAAGCTCAAAGGCTACAACACCGACGGAGCGGGATTCGTCTGGGGTATGCGCCAGAAGGGCGTCGACCCCGCAGACAAGACCGTTACGCTGATCGGGCCCGGCGGGGCCGGCTCTGCCGTCGCCGTGCAGCTGGCGTTGGATGGCGCGAAGAAGCTCAACGTGGTCGGTCGACAGGGGAAGACCTTCGAGCGCGCCCGCGACCTGGTGCCGCGAATCGTGGAGAAGACGGGCTGCGACGCCCAGCTGTTCGACATCGCCGATCAGGACAACCTGCGTAAGCTGATTGCCGAGTCCGACGTTTTGGTGAACGCCAGCAACGTCGGCATGGGCGCGGGCAGTACCGAGTCTCTGGTCCCCGTGGATTATCTGCGTCCTGAACTGGTAGTATGCGATACCGTATACTTCCCGCGCGAGACCCAGCTCATCCTGGACGCCAAGGCATTGGGATGCGTGACCGTTCCTGGCTTGGGCATGATGATCGGCCAGGCAGCCGAAGGCGAGAGGATCTGGTACGACGCCGAGATGCCCGTCGACTTCATCGTCGAGCAGTTGTTCAGCGAGTAGCGACTCGGAGAGTCCGAGCAAAAGAAAACGCCGCATCTTGCGAGGTGCGGCGTTTTTTGTTGCTTTAAGAGTTTCGGATTAGACCAGCTTGCCGTTGCAGTGGTCGACAAGGTGCTGGATGACCTGGGCGGTCCAGCCTTCGAACTTGCGTTTGCGGTCGACCAACTGACCGTTGATGAGTTCCTGGTACGCTACGTTGATTTTTGCGAAACGCTTGACGGTGACGTACTGTCCCTCGTGGGAGAGGCACTCCTCGGCCACAGTGGAAGGGTTGAGCGCCATCTTGATAACAGGGTTGAACATGGCGTGCGGATTATCCTTCATGTCCAAATAGACCACGATGCGCTTGGTCTCACCAATTTGGTTGGCGGCCAGGCCAGCAGCGGTTTCGAGGGATTTCAGGGTGTCGATGAGATCTTCGACGATTGCTGCGTCTTCGGCGGTGCCTTCGTCGCAGGGCTTCGACAGAATCTCGTCGTCGGTGACGATTTCACGGATCATGGGTTTCCTCCTTTAAGTTGCGGGAAACAGTGTAGCGTAAAAGCGCGACGAACGGGACGGTTCCCTTCCGTCGCGCCGGAAATTATTGGGGTGTGGTGACCAGGTATACAAACCCGTCGAAGCTGTAGTCGCCCGAAACGCGGACTCGGGGCAGCGCCCGGCAGTCTTCGCCAATTTGTGCCCAGCGGTTCTCAGTGGTGAAAGCGCAGAGGATGCCGGCTTCGTCGATGCAGGTCATGGCGTCATCCGTGGTATCGCCGTAGGGATAGGCGAAAGCTTCGCTGGTCTGAAGCATCTCCTTTGCCTGGTTCAGATCGGCGACGATGTCTTCGTGGGACAGCGCACTGATGATGCCGCCGTGCCCGACGCTGCCGCCGCCCTGATGCAGCGCGTAGGAGTGCGACTGGTATGAGATCACAGGGCTCGCATGGTCGATAGGGATGGACTCGGCGTTGTCGTTGCTGCAGATGACGAAGGACGTGGCCGGCACGCCGTATTCTTCAAGAAGCGGGATGCCGTACGCCAAAAACCCTGACTGGCCGTCGTCGAACGTGAGCACGACGCTCTTGGCGGGCAGCGAATGCGCGCCCTCCAGGAAAGCTCGGACTTCAGGGTACGACGGATAGTAGAAATCGTTTTCCTGCAGGTAATTCAGCTGGTTTGCCAGATCGGTGTCGAGGATGTAGTTGACGTTCACCTCGTCGGGCAGATCGTCTTCGGTATAGACGTAGTGGTACATGAGAACCGGGATGCCATACTCCTGGGTCTCCATGCTGTCGACCACGTGGACCGTGCGCGTTGCCGTTGCCGTGTGGCCCGTCGAGTCGCTGACGGTGTAGGTGACTTCGTAGTCGCCCGGCGTGGATGTGTCGACGTCCCCGTTGGTTTCGATGGCGTTGTTGAGAATGCCGTCGATGGGTTCCGCCGCATGGGCGCCGCCTTCAATGTATTCTTCGCCGACCAGGACGTAGGTATCCGGGTCGCCGTTCACCCCGATGACGATGTCGCCGGGATCGGCGGGCGCTGCGGCAGACGTTCCGGAGCCTTCGTCGGTCGTTTCGGGTTCGGTGGATTGGGTGTCGGAGGCGCTTGCGTTTTCAGACTGGTTTTGGCTGACTGCGGGCGTGGGTGTCGCATTCGTTTCTGCATCCGATCCGCGATTCAGCATGAAGAAACCGCCTGCCCCCATGGCTATCAGGGCAATGGCCAGCACGGCAGCGACAAGGCCTTTGCGGGAACGGCGTTTGGGTGTGCGCTGGAAAGGAACCGGGGCCGCGGCGACCAGGTCGGAATCGCCGGCGTCGTCAGCGACAAGTCCGTGGTTGCGGGTCGAGGGCCTCTGAGGCCGGGCGTTTTGATTGCCAGCTTCGGAAGCAAGCGGCTCGTTTTCGACGACCGGGGAGGGTGATTCGGTGTTGGCGGTTGCGGCATCCAACGGTGTCATGACGGCTGTGGCATGCGTATCCACAATGGCGGGTGTCGGAACTCGGGTTTCTACGGGCTGTTCCGCAGGTGTGTTGGCGGCTGCGAACCGAGGTGCCGTGGGGCCGATGGTGGCGGCTGATCGAGCAGAGACGGCCACAGGGCCGGTTGCTGCTGCATGCGCCGCGTGCCGTGCCCGTGCGACAGATGCATTCCCAGCGGTGTTCTCGGTATCGGAGGCGATGCGCGCATGGCGACCGATAGGCGTCGATTTCGGTGCAGTGGTGGCGGCTTGCTCAGGGGCATGCCGAGGAACGGCCCGACGGGAAGAGGCCTCAACGTCATCTGCGCGTTGTGCCGTCCATTCGTCCAGGTCGGCTGCGTAGTCGCTGGCTTGCGGCCAGGCACCGCCGCCTGCTTTCGGATCGGTGTCGTCGGCGAATGCGGGCCAAGCTCCCATATTGCCGACGTTCTCGGTTTTTGCCTTGGGCTTGCGCCTTGTGGGCTTTTGGCGGCGATACTCCCTGCCGCGGTATTCGTAGGATGCCATGCAAAACCTCCCAAATAGTTGATGGGTTGATTTTACCGCACGAAGACTTTGGCCGACGAACCGTCACGAATACTGCGTCTGGGCAGCCCACGCGCGCTGCCTGCGGACGGTCGAATCCCGCACACCACTGACAGCAGAAGAGCGTTGATCGGAAATGACGGCGCAATGCTACAATGGGGATTGCCCATAGGTTTCGAACATTACAGGAGGCGTTTATGCTGTTCAGACAGGCGAGCGTTGAGGATCTCGATGCTGTCATGTCCGCAATCGAGGACGGTCGTGTTGCTTTGGCTGCCATGGGGCTTGACCAATGGCAGGGCGGTTCTCCCAACGCCGAAATGGTGCGCGAGGACATGGCATGTGAATACACCTATGTGGCAGTTGACGACGAGACGGGTGACGTTCTTGGAACGGTGTCTTTCACGGACGCGGGCGATGGCGATTACGACAACGTCATCGACGGCGCTTGGACGCGCGATCTTCCGAACACGCCGAACCCTCCGCATGGCGGACGTTATGCGGCGCTGCATCGTATTGCAGTTTCCGCAAAGGCCGCCCGGCGTGGCGTGGGAACGTTTCTGGTCAAACAGTCGATCCGGCTTGCCCGCGAGCGGGGACTCGATGCAGTTCGCGCCGATACGCACATAGACAACATTCCCATGCAGCGCACATTCGAAAAATGCGGTATGGTGCGGTGCTGTGAAATCCTGTTGTCGACGGACGACGAGCCCACCAAGGAACGCATCGGTTACGAACTTGCCTTATCGTAAGTCGGGGTTTTCGAGGCGTTCCTTCGTAACGTTTCAGCGACGGCTTGATTTTTTCTTGCAGGCGTCTTTTCAAATCTTGGATTAAGCGTACAATGCCGAAATACTTTACTCTGCTAAAGTACGTATTGGAACGAGACGACTTGAGGTGATCTGCATGGCTGATGAGTACCAAGGCAAGTACAAATTGCTCAAACCGGTATTTCTCATCGGCTTTATGGGTGCGGGGAAAACCAGCGTGGCACAGTATCTGGCGAACGTGCTCGGTTTGGCTTCCATCGATGCCGACGAGTATTTGGAACTAATGGAGGACAGGGTCATAGCGGACATCTTCGCGGAAGACGGTGAGGATTATTTTCGGGATATAGAGACCAGGCACCTCGAGGAGCTGGCGAAGCGCAAGTTGGTGCGTCTGATCGCGACGGGCGGCGGCGTCATCAAGCGTCCGGCGAACATTGAAATCATGCATTCGTACGGCTATACGGTCTACCTTGGCGTTACCGCAGATGAAGCGGCCGAACGAATTCCGAACACCGAATCGCGACCGCTTTTCAAGAACATCGACGTGGCACGCAAGACCGTGCTGGAGCGCATGCCCCTCTATGAGGCCGCAGCGGATGCGTACGTGGAAACCACAGGCCGCAAGGTGCCCGACATTTGCCGGGAAGTTGCGTTGCGCCTGATAGATTCCGGCGTGTTGGTGAAGGTTTCCTAGCTGAAAAACCGCACTGTGGTACGAACGCCGCCGACAGAGGCTGAGCCTCATATCGGTGGCGTTTTTCATTTTTTTTCGACCCATTACGTAAAAACGGCCCGCCGATTTGAACTGAACTGGGAGACGGTTCAATTTGGCGGGCCGCAGGCGGGTGCATTTGCGTGGCTCTAGGAGAGTTTGGCACCACAATTGGCGCAGAACGCATCGGCTCCAGGCGTGTAGGGCGTGCCGCATGATGGGCATACGGTGCCGCCGTCGGCAGACGCTTGCTGCTCGGCGGGCGCCGAAACCGGCGCAGCAGGAGCCGCGGGTGCAGAGGTTGCTTGGGCGGCTTGGAATTCCTTCACGTTGGTGCCGCAGCTCATGCAGAAGGTGTCCCCCGCATTCATGGGAGCCCCGCATTTGGGGCATGCAGCCTGGCCAGGTTGCATGACGGGTGCGCTTGCTGCGGCGCGGACCTGATCGATGGGAAGGCCGCAGGTCATGCAGAACATGTCGGTGGCACCGACTCGGCCGCCGCACTTGGGGCAGATGAAAACCTGCGCCTGCGCTTGCTGGAGGCGCTGCTGCTCTTCGATCTGGGCGATTTGAGCATTGATGGCGTCGCGCTGGGCGTCCAAGGCGGCAATACTGTCGTAGAGTCCTTCGCGACCCGCGCGCAACTCGGGATTGTCCCTTGTCATTTCGTACAGGCTGGCCCCAAGCTGTGCAGAAAGCGCCTGACGTTGCTTGTTGATGTCGTTGAGCTGGTTCTTCAGCCTGAACGTTTCAGTAGTGCGGCCAGCGGAAGCGACACCGCGGTTCACGCTGGAAGAAAGATTATCGAGGAAACCCATGCTTGCGCCTTCCGTCCGATGCGTCAGAATCTGTGGAACGCATCTATAATAGCGGTTTTAGGCGAGGCTGTCATTTCGGCTCTTACCCATGGATGCGCAAGAGGCGGCGTATGCGCTACGCATCGACCTGGACGATCATGAACACCGTGTCGCGGGCAAGTTCGAGGCGATCGCCAGCTTGCAGGCGAACGTCCTGCGCAACATATCCGTCGCCACGCTGGTCGCGAGGCGGCTCGATGACGGTCCGTGTGCGGTCTTCGCCGCTTACCAGGACCGATCCGTTTCGGGAATTCAATCCTCGGGCATACCAGACGCCTTCGCCGTTCCGATAGATCAGCAGATGATGCCGGGATACGGTCTGTTCAACATCGGCAATCGAGTTGGCGGCGGTGGCAAGATAGCCGATTTCAGTTCCTTCGTCATCGGTGTTCAGCACATAGGCGCTGCCGCGCATACGGTTGCCCACTACTCGGAAGAGCGCCAGGCGCACGTCTTCGAACCCTTCGTCCTCTTCGGTTTGCGGAAGGTCGGTCACGACGGATGTCTGGGTCACCGATTTCGAGCCGAATGCGCGCTCGGCCATCGACAGCACATGTTCGGCTGCGATGCGGGGGTCTTGGCGCAGGCCCGTTTCGACGAACAGCAGGACCAGAAGGTATGCGCGGTCCACGTCGTTGGCTCCCGAAGCGGACTTCAGATACTGTACGGCGTTGAGGTACAACACGTCGTTGAGCTGGTAATTCCGGCATGCATCCGCCATGGCAAGCGCTCCGTCGCCAGAGAAATGATCGGAAATCTGGTTGACGGACAGCCCCCGTCCTTGGCTGGAGCGCATGGCGGAGAAGAGCGCGTACGCCGCCTTGTCGAAGGGGACGAATGCTGAGGCTGGCAGGTCACCAGGCTTGCTGTGGACGATGGAACGCGACAAGAAGGACTTGTCGTCGGCCCGTTGCTGCAGGCTGCGCCCGCCCGCGATGGGCCGGTCGGACAGGACGTTGACGGCTACGTCGCGGTTGCTGATGCCCGCAAAGCCTTTGAACGTGTCGAACAGCACGCCGCAGGGCGTTTCGTTATCGACGGCCATACGATCAGGACCTCCTTCGAATGACGATGGCCCACAGGGCGCCAATCGTCATGAACACGGCTATTGATGCCAGCGCCACGCCGGCAACGGGTTGGGCGGTATACACCGTCCAATCGGTGATATGCACAAGCAGAAGCACGGCAGTTTCCAGAGCGATAAGCACGCAGGTGCCCACCAGGAGCTTCGAACCAAGGGATTCGCCCAGATAGTAGAAGGGCACCGAAAGCAAAGGCGGGATGATGCAGAACAACATGGCCATCGGAGCGCCTATCGTGCCGGAGACGGTTTTGTCGAACAGCGTCAGGGACGCATCGATGCCGCTGATGCAGCCTGCAACAATGATTGACACGGCCGCGATGAGGCTTGCAGTCATGATGACGGGTGCGGTTATGGGGCGTTTGGCGCGGACCTCGTCACGCACCAGCGGTGTTGAACTGGGGGTGGCGGTCATGGTCCGGCCGACACCGCCAGAGCGGAGGTGCTGGGTTGCGGCTCCTGTGGGGAACTGCGCCTGGCCGGTTGCACGGAGCACGGTTGCCTGCCCGCGAACGGGTGCGCCCAGCGAAATCTGCTGGGTTTGAACGGGAGCCACGGCGTTCACATCGATGAACGGCAGCAGCATCTGGCCGCGGTATCGACGTACGATGTTGTCGGTGTAGTTGTCGACGAAGCGCTCGAGCATGCCGCGCATCTCCCAGACCTGCGCACGGCTGTCCTGCTCGTTGGCCAGGCCTTTCAACAGGATGCGGCCAAGCTGCTGGTCGACCACGTTTGCAGCGGCGATGAGTTTGGACGTGTTCACGGCGCCGGCCGATGACAGGGTGCGGTATGCCTCGATGAGTTCGGGCTGCCCCTCGATACCCTGCTCAGGCGTCAGATCGATGTGCATGGAGCTCGGTAAGGGGATGGCGTGCTCCAGTTTGTAACGGTAGTACGACCCTGGATCCTCGGAGAGTTTTCCCAGGCGATAGGGGGTTTCTCCGCACAAGAGCTCGTACAGCACGCTGCTGATGGCGTACACGTCGATGAGCGGCGAACGGCGCAGCCGGTCCAGGTTGGGCAGGTCGTTGGTGAGCATCTCCGGAGGGGCGTATTCGGGCGTCGCACGGCGGACGACGCTGGTCAGTCGCGTAAAAGAGGGGTCTTGGTGCAGATTGACCTGCGTGGATGACCCGAAGTCGATGAGACACAGGTCGAACTCTCCGGATTCCACCTGCTCGGACACGGATTTTTCATCGGTGCGCAGCATGATGTTGTTGGGGGAGATGTCACGGTGCGCGAAGCTGTCGTCCAGGTACTCGAATCGGGCGATCAGGTCGAATAGGGCCATGCCCAGTTTGGCGACGGTGACGGGCTCTACGCGGGTGCCTTTGGGGTCGACGGCCCGCAGGCCTGCGGCTTTCTTGCAGGTTTCGCCTTCGACCCACTCCATGACGATGAGTGGCTCACCCTCAGCAATGCCGTAGCCGTAGAGCTTAGGGAAACCTTTGAGGCCCGACAGACGCTGCTGGTTCTCGAATTCACGACGGAAGGCCGCGGTTTGGGCCGTAACGGTGCGCTTGTACGATGCTTCATCCATGGATGGCGTGCGCATCGGGCGCAGTACGCGTTTCATGGCGAAGGTTTCGCCTTCGGGGTTCGCCACCTTGCATACATATCCCGAACCTCCGCGGTCGTCGGACCCTTCGGGCACGAGCAGCGTCAGGAACCGACGGCGGTATCGTTCCTGCTGAGATTCCGACATGGGGAAGGGCACTTCGAACGAGTCAAGCTCGAGAATGCGCATGTCGCTCAAGGACGTGTTCTCGGGCTGTGTCATTCGTCAGCCTTCCTGGGTTCGACCGGGTTCAGCCGGCTGGTGTCGCCTGAGGGGTTGAACCCCTGGTCGAACACGATCTGCAACCCGTCATTTGCAGGCAGCGAGTTGATGGCGAACTCCCGGTCGCCCTCAGAATCGATGTTCCCGCGGACGTCGAGGTAGTCAAGCGACGTTAGCTTGGAAACGTCCAGCACCTCGATGTCGTTGTCCTGGGCAACGACCATCTGCAAATTGGGGAACACCTCCAAACCGTCAAGGCTGGTGATGCCCAGACCGGAGATGCCTTCGTCATATACCTCGAAATAGTCGCGGTCGTTGAAGTCGTAGGCCCCGATTTCCGTGACGGCGTTGCGCTCGCTTCGGCCGAGGCGTCCGTCTTGGTCGGTGTCCAGGTTGTCTTCAACATATGCGCGCAAGGCGTCGTCGGGAAAGACATCCTGCGTGATGTCGATGGGTTTCTCCCTCAGGTCGATGAGACTGAACTCGTCGGCATACGGCATGGCAAGCCTTCCGATGGAGACGATGGCAAACGCAGCCACGACAGCTATGGCGGCTGCCGCCAACGCCACGCTTCTCACATTGTCATCTGCGGAGACGGCCATGGGCATCTCCGACTAGAGCCTCGTGCCGCACATCATGCAGAAAACGTCGCCGGGCTCGTATTCGGCACCGCAGTTGGGGCAGACGCTCGCGGATACCACGGTTGAGCTGGCATTGCCAGGGGTTGCCGTTGCCAGCGGGCTTCCGCACATCATGCAGAAGAGGTCGCCTGCGGCGTGGGGCGCTCCGCATTTCGGACACGTGGGTGCGGCGTCGGCCGCCTGCGTAACGGGGTTTGCGCCACCTATGCCAGGCATGGCGGCGGTTGTGTCGGCCGTCGGCGCAGGTGAAAGGGAGGCTCCGCAAGTCAGGCAGAACTTATCGCCTTCGCGCACGGCGGATCCGCACTTGGGGCAGGTGGGTGCTGCGGGCATCGGCGCGGTTTGAGAAGCTGGCAGCTCGTCGTTGGCGGGCGTCACGTCTGGGGTCTCGTCAACTCCGACGGCTTGCGAGATGTCGGAGTCGGACGTCGGTTCTGCATCGGATTCTCCGGCGAATTCGGACTCGAGCGCCGTCAAGGCTTCGGCCGCATCGGCGTCATCGATGTCGAGCTCGGTTTCCGCCTCGATTTCTGCCTTAAGTGCGGCCATGGCGTCGGCCACAGCCGAGTCGTCGGATTCCGATGCGGCGTCGGGAAGGGGAGCCGGCTCAGGGGTCGAATCGGCTGCGTCCTCTTCGATGGCATCCGCTTCGGCCGCAAGGCGCTCCAAGGCGGCCATTTCTTCGGCAGGAATCTCATCGGGCTCATTCTGGGTATCGAGCGTTGTGCCTGGCAGGATGTCGAGAACCATGGTCTTGTCCGCCGCGAAGGCCTGGGCTTCGGCTTGGGCGACTGCATTTGCCGCCGCTGCCTGGGCCTCTTCGGCCTCCTTTGCAAGTGCCGCGGCAACAGCGGCCGCTTCGGCGGCGGCTTGGGCTTTCTGCTCCGCTTCGGATTCGGCTTTCGCGCGGTTCTCCTCTGCAATGCGGGAGTTCTCTTCGTCGGCAATGGCAAGGGCTGCCTTGTCGGCAATGAGCTGCAGTTCGTGGGTGAGAGCGGCTTCCTCTTCGTCAAGAGCGGCGATGGCGCTCAGCTGTTTGGAGAACCGAACCTGTACGGCCTCGCTCACCTTGGCTTCGTCGATGACCTTTGCGGCCAGAGCCAGCAGTGCTTCGGTGCGCTTTTCCGGCAAAGCAGCCAGAGCCTCTTCTATACGTGCGGTTTCGTTTTCGCTGTTTTCCATGGTCCGTCCTTTTCGACACGAAAATGTAACGAAACGATTCTATCGCAAAAACCGTCGCGTTGACCTGCGTCGTTGAAAAAAGGAACGTTTGGGATGCGATGCGAGCGTATGTAGCGAATGTGCTATATAATATCTGAAGATTAATGTGGCAGCGCACTCGACTGCCCTCGTTTCAAGTGGAAGGAAAGCCATGAACTGCCCTAACTGCGGTGCCGAGCTCAAGGAAGGCGCGGCGTTTTGCATCCAATGCGGAACGCCTGTGAGCAGCGCGGCCCCCACCCAGCCTACTCAACCCGCTCAGCCCACCATGCCGGTCCAGCAACCGACCGTTCCGGTTTCTGCACCCGCGACTCCCGCTGCGGCTCCCACGCAGCCGGTCCAGCCTGCATATCAGCCGACGGCGCAGCAGCCCTTCGTGCCTCAGCAGGATCCCTATGCGCAGCAGACCCAGGCGTATGCTCCTGCCCAGGATCCCAATGTCCAGCAACAGCCCTTTGCGCCTCAACAGGCGCCTTATCAGAATCAGGCGCCGTACCAAAACCAGAAATCCGGTGGAAAGCGCACCGGTCTGATCATCGGCGGCATCGCCGCTGTGCTTCTGCTCATCCTGGGTGGCGTGGGCATCGCCGGCGTGTTGTCTGGCGGCGATGACAAAGTCGCAGATGAAAAGCCCGCCGCCACGACTGAGAAAGCAACGGAAACGGAAGAGGAGGCCGGTGCTGCGACAGAGACTGAAGCCCCCGCGCAGGAAGAGGCCACTACCGAAGAGGCTACGGAGGACCCCGCAGAACCTGCAGCAACAGGGGCCGACTACTCTGCCGTGCTTGATTCCCATGGCGGCCTGACCGTCGATGCCGTTACCACGTTGAGCGGGTCGGACCTGTATGACCTGCTTATGTCGAAGGGATTCGAATACGACGCGTCGTACGGCGAGTATGTGTGCTATTACGAACCGTTCCAGGCTTTTGCAGTCAGCGTTGATGGTTCGACTGTTCTGGACGAAAGCGGTATGAGGTCGTTGTCCATCGGTGGTGCGGGCGACCCTGTCGTGTACGTC
Source organism: Slackia heliotrinireducens DSM 20476 (assembly GCF_000023885.1). Lineage (NCBI taxonomy): Bacteria > Bacillati > Actinomycetota > Coriobacteriia > Eggerthellales > Eggerthellaceae > Slackia > Slackia heliotrinireducens. The sequence continues at coordinate 779,022 of NC_013165.1, forward strand.
ATTGCTGCGTATGACTACGGAGACGACCTGAACGGTGCTTACGATGCAATCGTCGGCGACAGCGCCAGCGATAAGCTGGTTCTCGACGAAGAAACGATTGTTGCAAAGGTCGAGAACGAAGGCGGCAAATACTTCGTGATGGCCATGAACTCCGAAGGCGACCTTGGTCCGACTTTCGCCGTTGTGAGCGAGGAGGCCATCTCTTCCGGTGTGTTCTACACCTGGACCGGCCTCGATACCAGCTTCGGTTCGACGGTTGACGAGCTTTACGGCAGCTTCACGAGCCAGGCATAAACCTGCGTTTCGACATCGGCGCGAAAGGGGTTCCGCACGGAACCCCTTTTTTATGCGATTTTAGGCTCGTCTGTGTTCTGAACTATGCTCGGGCGTTGGATTCCGATTTCAGGCGGTCGGCAATCCACATGTTGATGACTGCCTGTCGCGGCACGGCCAGATGACGTGCGGCTGCATCGAGCTCGTCAATCATCCATTCGGGCATGCTGATATTGATTTTGCGGGGCGTGTCGTCTCTCGATAAAAGATTTTCGTGGTCGGCGACGTACGAGCCGTGCTCGGGTTCGATCAAGGCGTGCCCCCTTTCGTGCGACAGGGCGGCAGCGGGCAAACGACCAGACTCGCTGGATAAAGGAGAGCTCCCGGCGTTCGGACTGCGCGTGTCCAGGTGGTGCGTGCGTTCCGTAGCCGGGAGCTCCTGCGTCTTTTGAACCCGATACCGTGTTTGGTAGGTTTATGGTGGTTGTACACCGATCGAATTCGCGTTACTTACAGCTTCTTTTGTAAGTGTCCCAATTATACACGATAGATACCTAATAGCAATACCTAAAATATCTAATAGGTATAAATTAGGTATATGAGGTAATAATGGCGCATCGTCGCAAATGTATGCGACGTTCGGATCTATATGGGTGTGGATGGGGAAGACGCTCGGGCGCCTGAGGGCATTGCTAAGGATTGCAACGGTTGCAGGGCTCGTAGCCTTGCTCTAGCAGCTCGTCTCGCGTGCCGTTGAAGCCTTCGCGGTTCTTTTCGGCCATCTCGGCAACCGACTCGCAGGATGGCAGGTGAAACCTCTTCGATCCCGTGTTCACCACGTAATCGAACTCCGACATGTCGATGGGTTTTACGGTCGTTTCAGGCGTCGTATCGGGTTCGGTTTCCGAAGAGTAGGGTGCCTGTTCCGCAGACAGTCGGGCCGCAAGTTCGGCGGCAACCTCGTCCGCGTCGTCGCCTCGCCAGCTGCCGCCGGTGGCATAATCGATCTCTACGCCTGGCTGGATATTGTGGACGAACACATTGAAGCTAATGCCTTTGCCGTTGTCTTCGACGGATTCGGCTTCCATGTGAACTCCTCGTGCGACCAGCTCGTTGCCGACGAATACGGGCGTTACCCGGTACAAGACGTGGTTGCGTGTGGTGCGGACGTAGCTTGCGACTTCATTTTCGAACGGCAGCATGCCCGACACGTTCAAATAGCGCGTGCCCGTGAACAGATTCAGCGGATTCGCATTCTCTCCTGTGAGCTGGAAGCCGATGATGTGGCAGCGGTTATATAGATAGCGATCCTCGATCAGGTCGTCATAGCGGCAAATCCGCCATCCGCTTGGCGTGACTGACCCTATGTCCTCCCGCTCGCTTGTCGGCATAGTCTCGACACCCACCAGGGCGAAGGCGGTTCCGCATCGTCCAAGCGAGTCGAGCTCCGAATACTCCTCGAATGTATTGCGTTTCAGCTCGTCAGATGTGAACACGGGCTCGTTGTTGTTAATGGTGGAATAGGGCTGCCCGTCGTATTCGGGAATCTGGTCGAGTTGAGCAGTGCTGGCCTCTGGTTTTGACGGCAGGAGGCCTTCGAAAGAATCCGACCAGAACAAGGCCATGCTTCCTACCAGCGCAAGCAACACCAGGCATGCGACCAGGGCATGCTTCCAATTAATCCTGCGAGTCGGCTGTTCCTCCATGGGCTCCTTCGGCGTCTTGTCCGATTGTTTATACCAAGGATACCCGAAGCCGTCCACCACATGTCCGACACGTGTCGCCGAACGAAGGAAGGCTTCGCATTTGCGTTGTACAGTCCGAAGCGGCGCGAAGTTGCACTCGGTTCTGCATGGTGTATTTCGACCGCCAGATGAACGTCCGTTGACCGAAGGCGGATTATGGAGAACAAAAAAGTTGTTCACAGTTGCATATCGTGTTATATGATATGCATGAACAATATGTATAATCTTGTATACGGATTAGTTTATGACAATGCTAAGGTACATAGCTGATAATTGGGAGGCGAAATGAAGATTGATTACGTGTTGCTTGGCTTAATCAGAATCAACCCGAATTCCTCGGGATATCAGCTCCGTGGCATGATTAACAATTCAACGGGGTATTTCTTCACGGCGCATCTGAGCCAGATTTATCCCGCGCTTCGCAAAATGCTCGACAACGGCTGGCTCAAGGTCGAGCTGCTGCCCCAAGACGGCAAGCCGGACGCCAAGCTGTACAGCATCCTGCCAAAGGGTGAGGAAGCCTTGGACGCTTGGTTGAACGAGCCATTCAAGTTCGGCATGGGGCGTTCCACATCGGACGAGTACATCACCAAGCTCATGTTCATGGGCCATATGCCGAATGACAAGCTGTTGGCATACATCGATGCCGGCATCAAGCATTTTGAGAAGGAGCGCCGCGAAATCCTCGAGAGCAACCTAGGACCCGAGAAGGAGTCCGTCGAATGGCTTGCCCCCGATATCCGCAATCGCTACCTGACTATCTGGGGCAACGAGTTCGATTACATCGTCAAAGAGACTCAATCCCGCATCGACCGTCTGACAGCTCTGAAAGAGGCCATCTTGGCCAATCAGGAGAAATAGGCTGTCGAAAAGACCGTCGTCGCAAAGCGGCTGGTGTACCCTGTAGACGTAAAACAAGAGGCCCGGGCATTGCCTGGGCCTCTTGTTCGTTCATTGGCGGCTGCGGGTTTACAGCTCCAACTCCTTCTCGTGCTGGGGCAGGTACGCGGCGGTGTTTCGTAGGCTCATAGCCACGGTCGATGCATTGTGCAGCAACGACGACAACTGAGGCGAAATGACGCCCAGGATGCCAAGGGCCAGCAGTGCCGAATTGATGGTCATGGTGCTGGCATAGGATACGTTCAGGCGGTTCATCAGTTCTTGGCTCAGCTGGCGAAGCATCACCAGAGAGTCGAGGTTAGAGCCGGAAAGAACGATGTCAGCGACTTCTTTCGCGATGTCGGAGCCTTGTCCCATGGCCACGCCGACGTCGGCGCGGGACAGGGCGGGGGAGTCGTTCACGCCATCGCCCACCATGGCGACCACACGTCCTTCTTCCTTTAGGCGCTCCAGGTAAGCGAACTTGTCCTCGGGAAGCATGTTCGCCTGGAATTCGTCGATGCCGGCTTCGGCGGCAATGCGTTCTGCGGTTTTCTGGGCGTCGCCCGTCAGCATGACCACATGCTTAAACCCAAGGTCACGCAGCTGCTGAATGGCCTTTCTCGTATCGGCTTTCAGGGGGTCCTGGACCCCTAGTACGCCGACCAGCTTGTGGTTGACCGCAAGGTACAAGGGGCTCAGACCATGGAAGGTGTCTTCCAGATAGGCGATTGTCTCGTCGGAAATGGGGACGTGCTCGTCTTCGATGACGAAATGACGCGATCCGATGACGACGCGGTGCCCGTCAAGCGAGGAGGCGATGCCGTGGGCGACGATGTACTCGACGGCCGCATGGCGCTCGCGGTGCTCCAGATTGCGCTCCATGGCACCGTGCACCACGGCTCGGGCTACGGGATGCGGGAAGTGCTCTTCGAGACAGGCTGCCAGACGCAGGACCTCTTCCTCCGGCCATGCAGGATCAAGAGATTCAACCTTTGCCAGTTTGGGTGCTGCTTCAGTCAGTGTGCCGGTCTTGTCGAACACGATGGTGTCGGCGTTTGCAAAGGTTTCGAAGTGCTTGGCTCCCTTGGTGGTGACGCCTGCCTTGGCGGCGTTGCTCATGGCGGTCATGACGGCGATGGAGCCAGTAAGTTTCAAGGCGCAGGAATAATCGACCATCAGTGCGGCAGACGTCTTGATGATGCTGCGCGTGGTAATGGCGACCAGGCCTGCCAACAGGAAATTCCAGGGGACGATCTTGTCGGCAAGGGCTTCCATGCGGGACTGGCTCTCTGCCTTGAGGTCGTCGGCCGCATTGACCATGGTGACGATGCTGCGCAGCCTTGTTTGGTTGGTGTCGGAACGCACGCGGATGTACAGCTCGCCCTCTTCAACGGCGGTTCCTGCGTACACGTCGTCGCCGACGGACCGACGGATTGCCAAAGGTTCGCCCGTAAGGCTGGCTTGGTTCACGGCGCCTTCGCCCGCTTCGATGACGCCATCGACGCAGATGGACTGTCCCGTGCGCACGACAACCAGGTCGCCTGCGGCAAGCTCGTTGGACGGAACGATCATTTCGTCCCCATCGATGACCTTCCGTGCGCTTTCAGGCACGTCGAGCAGCGAATTGATTAGCGCATTCTCGGACGAAGCTCGAGTGTAGTCTTCTAGAATCTCGCCGACGTTCAGCAGAAGCATGGTGGAGCCAGCTGTGTTGAAGTCGCGCTTCAAGAACGAAATGGCAATGGCCGACATGTCCAGTACAGGGACGGTCAGGCGGCTGTTCGCCAGTTCCGCCACGCCTGCCTTCAGGAAGGGCAAGAACGAGACGACGGTGCATATCGCACGCAGCGGGGCAGGAAGGACCCACCGGCGGAAGACGTATCCGCCGATGACGTTCGCCAGCTGGAAGAACAGTTTTGAGGCGCGGGGCGCCAAGGTCATGGTGTATTGCCCGCGGGCAGCAGCGATCTTCTCGGCATCGATGGAGCGAAGGTGATCGATGACGGTTTTGCGGGCGTCGGGGGCGTTCACGTAATTGACAGCGAGCTGTCCAATACGCGCATACACCGTCACCTTCGTGACATACATGCACGATTTGGTGACGGTGATGAGCGAATCGATGTCGTTGTCGGGAACCGGACCAGCCAGGTTCAGACGCATGCGCCCCGGAATCTCAGTACGAATCGAGAAATCCATGGGGTACGCTCGTTTCCTAACTAGGCTTCGGCCTCGACTTCTTCGGCGGCTTCGGCATCCTGCTTGGTGAGGTAGGTGGCCTCAGCGACGATGTCGTCGACTTCAGCCTTGGCCTGCTCGATAACGTCATCGTACGTGTTCTTGATGCGCATGCCGGTGGCTGCTGCCTGGACATAGCACTTCTTGGCGGTCTCGCTCTTCAGGGCGGTCAGGCCGACCGTGCCCAGAAGGAATCCGCCGGCGACAAGGAGGGTGTGGGTTTTGCTGAACAGTGACATAGTTGATGCCTTTCTCTTCGAGGTGGGTAATTGCAGTTGTCAACTTACGTATGTTTTTACAGGTTTTTGCGCTTTGTTGCAAGTCAAAAACAGGCGTTAACCTGGGGAAACGATAAACCATAGGTAACTATGTACACATAGGTTAACCATTAGATTCCCGAAACTTCAATCTCCAATCAGGGAATACTTGGCTTATACCAATATCAAAAAACGGAATATATCGTTTCTGATTGGCGCTGGCCTACATCGGTCTGTTTTGAATTATGGAGGAAATGTGAACGCAGGGGTGTTCGCTGCGGTCTGCAAAAGCGGCTGAAGCGTGTCGAACACACGAATCCAATGTTGTATGCCTCAGTTAACAACTGCATGGAAAGTGCTACACTGCGTTATGAGTTATACACCGAGAAGAGGCGTGGGAAGGAAAACGAACTATGAATCTGTCGACTGCCATTGTCATTCTCATCATCGCGGTAATCGGGTTTTTCGCGTTCCGTCGCACCCGCGATGTGTTTTTCGGCAAGAAGGATTGCTGCAACACCAGCCCCGCCGGCCCGAAGGCGAAGAAGTTCAAGGACGTCACCGTTTCGGATACGAACGTGGATAACTATCCCTACGTTGTCGAGGTCACCGTCGGCGGCATGAGCTGCGAGCACTGCGTGCATGCGGTTGAGAATGCCATCAACAGCATCGAAGGCATGTGGGCGACGGTCGATCTTGAGAAACGCACAGCCACGGTCCGTGGCAAGGGCGAAATCGACCAAGACGCTATCGACAAGGTCATCGATCAGGCCGGGTACTACGTTATCCGCCAGCCGAAGCAAGCCTAGGGTCCACGCCGGCTTCGATTCCGTACATATATATAAGAAGGAGGGCGTCCGTCGGGGCGCCCTCCTTCGCGTGTTTGCGTGTTACTTTCGGCTATGCCAGCTTGAGGAATGCGCGGTAGGCCTTAAGCGCTTCGTACAGGTCGGCTTTGCTGACGACCTCCCACGGCGCATGCATGCTCAAGACCGGCACGCCGGCGTCGATAACGTTCATGCCGTATTTTGCCAGGATGTATGCGATGGTGCCGCCGCCGCCCAAGTCGACGCGACCTAGCTCTGCAGTCTGATAGGAGGCCCCGCCCTTGTCCATGATGTCGCGGATCTTAGCCATGTACTCGGCGTTGGCGTCGTTGGATCCGCTCTTGCCGCGGCTGCCCGTGAACTTGTTGAAGACGATGCCGCGTCCAAGGTAGGCAGAGTTCTTAGTTTCGAAAGCGGAAGCGTACAGCGGATCGAGGCCGGCGCTTACATCCGAGGAGAGCATACTGGAGTTGGCCAGGCAGCGGCGCAGGGACAGGTCGGTCAGCTGCCCGCATAAATCCAGGATCTCGGCCATGGTGTTCTCGAAGAACATCGACGTGATGCCCGTGGCGCCTACGGAGCCGATTTCTTCTTTGTCGACTAGCAGGCACACGCCGGTTTTCTCCAAGTTTTCGGCCTCCAGCTGCGCGATGAGCGAGGGGTAGGAGCAGGAACGGTCGTCATGGCCATAGCCCAGAATCATCGAGCGGTCGAAGCCCAGGTCGCGAGCGGGACCTGCGGGAACCACCTCCAGCTCGGAGGACAGGAAGTCCTCTTCGCACATCTGGTATTTGTCCGCCAGCAGCTTGAGCAGCATGGCCTTGACGGGTTCTTTCTCGACGAGCTTGGCCAGATCCTCGTCCTCGATTTCATCCTTGACTGCGGGACGTCCTCCAACCAGCAGGTCCAGGTCCTCACCGGTGACGACCTCGGTGGCCTTCTTCTGCATCTGCTCTTGCGCCAGATGGATGAGCAGGTCGGTAACGCAGAAAACGGGGTCTGCGGGGTCTTCGCCCACGTTGACCTCGACTGCGGAACCGTCCTTCTTCACGACGACGCCGTGCAGCGCCAGCGGCAGTGTGACCCACTGGTATTTCTTGACGCCGCCGTAATAGTGCGTGTCCAAAAGCGCGTAGTCGGTGGATTCGTACACCGGGTTCTGCTTGATGTCCAGACGCGGCGAGTCGATGTGGGCGCCCAGGATGTTCAGGCCGTCCTCCAGCGGACGAGATCCGATGTGGGCGAGCAACAGCGTTTTGCCGTAGGCGTCGGCGTATACACGGTCGCCGGCTTTCAGGGTCATGCCAGCGGCGCGGGCTTCCTCCAGAGAAATGTAACCGGCTTCGCGGGCCATGGCGATCGCGCTTTTCGCGCATTCGCGTTCGGTCTTGTTGGCGCTGATCCATCCGCGGTAGTCTTCGGCGAAGGCCTCCACCGCTGCGCGGTCTTCGGCAGTGTAGTCTTTCCAAGCGTTCTTACGTTCCATCGGTCCTCCTTGGGGGTCGTATTCTGTCCGCGCCATTGTAACGCCGCTTCGTCAAAGGTGCTGTGGAGTGATGCCGAATCGTGGATAAACCTCTGATTGCTGCACGAAGCGTCGTTGGCTTTGCAGGAGTTGGGATTCGGTGCTGCGCGAACGGGTCCAGCAGGTGCGGGCGTTCGGTTTGCCCTCTCCTCTCGGTTCAAGATGTGGCAACATCGTGTGGGAGTGGCATGAATCGAATCGTTTTCCTGTGGTTTGTAGCATATGGGTCGAATACGGCTTTATAATAATCCGCTAACTACGTTTCACCTGCAGAGAAGGAGCTACAGTATGGCCTATTACTACGACGAGCCGTCACGTACATTCAACGAGTATTTGCTGGTTCCCGGTCATACCCCGGCGGATTGCATTCCTGCCAAAGTCAGCCTGAAGACCCCTCTCGTCCGCTACCGCAAGGGAGAAGAGGAGTGCCCCATCTCTCTGAACGTTCCTATGGTTTCGGCAATCATGGCTGCGGTTTCGGACGACAACATGGCGGTCGCGCTGGCCACCGAAGGCGGCATGTCGTTCATCTACGGCAACCAGACCATCGAGCAGGAAGCCGCAATGGTCGCTCGCGTGAAGGCCTACAAGGCAGGCTTCGTCGAGTCCGATTCCAATCTGTCTCCTGAAATGACCCTGGGCCAGGTCGTCGAGCTGAAGGAGAAGACCGGCCACTCCACCATGCCCGTCACCTCCGACGGCACCGGCACGGGTAAGCTGCTCGGCATCGTTACCGAGCGTGACTACCGCCTGTCTCGCATGAGCCTCGATCTGCCGGTTTCTGAATTCATGACCCCGCTCGAGAAGCTGGTCACCGCTACCGAAGGCACGTCTCTCAAGGTCGCCAATGACATCATTTGGGACCATAAGCTGAACTCTCTGCCCATCGTCGACGACGAAGGCAATCTGAAATACCTGGTCTTCCGCCAGGACTACGACACCCACAAAGAGAACCCCCTTGAGCTGCTCGACGATGAGAAGCGTTATATGGTAGGCGCGGGCATCAATTCCCGCGACTATGCCGAGCGCGTTCCCGCTTTGGTGGAGGCCGGTGCCGACGTGCTGTGCATCGACTCCTCCGAAGGCTTCTCCGATTGGCAGAAGATGACCATCGAATGGATCCGCGAGCATTACGGCACCGATGTCAAGGTTGGTGCCGGCAATGTCGTCGACCGCGACGGTTTCCGTTTCTTGGCCGACGCCGGTGCTGACTTCGTGAAGATCGGCATCGGAGGCGGCTCCATCTGCATCACCCGTGAGACCAAGGGCATCGGCCGCGGCCAGGCCACGGCTACCATCGAAGTCGCAAAGGCTCGTGACGAATACTTCGAGGAGACCGGAATCTACATCCCCATCTGTTCCGACGGCGGCATCGTTTACGACCATCATATCTCCCTGGCTTTGGCCATGGGCGCCGACTTCGTCATGCTGGGCCGTTACTTCGCCCGCTTCGACGAGAGCCCGTCCCACAAGGTCATGGTCAACGGCACGTATATGAAGGAATATTGGGGCGAGGGTTCCGCCCGTGCCCGCAACTGGGGTCGTTACGATCTGGGCGGCAAGAAGTCCCTGTCCTTCGAGGAAGGTGTCGATTCCTACGTCCCCTACGCCGGTCCGCTGAAGGACAACATGGCGGTCACGCTGTTGAAGATCAGGTCGACGATGTGCAACTGCGGTGCACTGACCATTCCCGAATTCCAAGATAAGGCGAAGCTCACCGTTATCAGCTCGACGTCCATCGTCGAAGGCGGTGCGCACGACGTCCTGTTGAAGGACAAGACGCCTTACGTCAGCAACGTCACGAACTAGTCGACGGTTGACGTTACAAGAGAAAGCAGTTGCGTTATTAGTACTACAAAGAACATATCAACGGTCGTCGTCGCCTTCGCGCTGGCATTCGTGCTAGGCGCGTTCGGCGCTGCCACCGCATATGCAGACACCGTGTCTGCGGCGCAGTCCGATTTGGATGCGGCTGAAGAGCGCCTTGCTGAAATCACCGAGGAATACGAAGCCATCCAGGCAGAAGTTGACGATTTGCAGGCGCAGATCGATGAGGCTACCGTAGGCGTCATGGAGGCCCAGGAGGCCGTCCGCCTGGGTAAGGAAAACCTTGCCCACGACGCAATCTACAGCTACAAGGGCGGTGGCGTTTCCCTGCTGGGCATCGTGCTGGGATCCCAGAACCTCGATGACCTGGTGAAGAACATCTCCTATCTCGACGCCATCGAGGGCGCACAGATGGACGCCATCGAAGAGCAGCAGCGACTGAACGACGAGTTCCAGGCGGCTCTTGACGATTTGGGTTCGAAGAAGGACCTTCAGATGGAGAAGCTTTCCGAGGCTGCCGACAAAGCGGCCGAGGCTCAGCAGGTTGTAACCACCGCTGAGCGGAATCTGCAGTCGGCGCAGGCCGAAGCTGCGGAGGCGGAGCGATTGGCTGAGCTGCAGGCCCAGGCCGAGGCTTTGGCAGCGCAGCAGGCCGAAAAAGCCGCCCAGAAGAATGCAGTTGTGGAAGAGGGCGTCGAAGAGGAACCCTCTAACGCCACGGAGGCGACAGAATCCAAGCAGGAGTCCTCCTCTGACGACGCATCCAGCGCCGACGAATCCGATGCCGACGAGTCGAGCCAGAACACCGAAAGTGACAGCACCGGCGGTGGATCGACAACCCCTGAAACCGTGTCAGACAACACCACGGGCTGGCATACTGGCACGGCATCGGCGTACGGTGCGGTAAGCGATGGCACATTGGGCGCAACGACGGCTCTGGGCAACGTGGTGACCGAATCGTCGATGGGCGTGGCCATTCCTATGTCCATGCCGAACTACACTTCCTACATGGGACGCAGCGTCGAAATCTCCTACAACGGGCGCACCGTCGTCGCGTATGTGGACGACTGCGGCGGCTTGTACGGACGGTCGCTTGACCTGCAGCCTGGTGTATGGGCGGCTCTTGGTGCCAGCTCCTGCTTCGATTGGGGCGTGCGCACTGTTAGCTACCGTTTCCTGTAACGCGGCTTCGCCGATACACGAACACGCGAGCCCGTCGGTTACCCGGCGGGCTCGTTGCGTGTAAAGAGCTTGAGGGAATGCGGTTTCGCCGCGCCAATGGGTTTATTGGCCGTCGCTTTCGGAATCGGAGCCTTGAGTTTTGCTGCTGGCTTTAGAGATGCCTTTCAGCAGCTGGCCGACGTTAACGTCGAGCGCATCGGCAATATCAAGAAGCCTTGCCAGGTTCGGAATCTCCTCGCCGCTTTCGACTTTTGAAATGTAGCTATGGTCAGACATGCCGATCATGGCGCCGAGCTGTTCCTGAGACATGCCGCAGTCTCTTCTCGCCGCAATGATGGCTTGGCTTATGGAAAACAGTCTTTTATCGGTCTCTTTCATGGTTCATAGGTTAAAGCAACAAAAGAGCAAGTATGTGAGCTATAGGGCACAATCGCTCCATTCGCGTAAAATTGCAAAAAGAGCAGTGCATTCATTTCCTATCGATTTGGGGCGGGATGGCGACGCGTTTAGTCGTTCGACGGGTCCTGGGGTTCGAACGGGGAATCGAGCTTCCGAACGTCCATGACGAAGTAGCTGATCTCGACATCCAGGGCGTCAGCCAGCGTCAAAAGCCTTTGCATGCTGGGGATACGTTTGCCGTTCTCGATTTTTGAGATGAAGCTGTGATCGGACATGTCGATCATGTGGGCCAACTGCTCCTGTGTCAGCCCATTGGTCTCGCGGGCCTTTGCGACGGCCCGTCCTACCGATAGCAGTCTTTCGTCAATCTTTCTCATGGTGAAAGCGTAAGGGCGATTGGAAGAAACCATGTGAGCTATAGGGCACATTGGGCGATTTTTCCGAAAGAATCTCTAATTAACCGTCAAAGGTGCTTACCGTGGGATGGGCTCGATCCACCGATAACGGCGCGTTTCGCCCAGACGTCCGATCGTCTATTGGCATCCGGCACCGCTCTTGTGACCGCAGCATAGCAAAAGATTAGTCGGGTGGGGCTGACGAAGTCGTCTTCACGACGATTCGAACGTTCCGTAGGCCCGGCTGCGGGATCGACTCCAGTTTCGACCCCGTCACGCCGGGGGCATGTTGCGCGTTGCTTTCGTGGTTTAGGCGTTCCAGCTGGCCTTTGGCGCGTCAAGGCGTATAATAACGAAATTCATGTTTTCGCGAGAAGCTGGGAGCCCATATGAAAGAGTACAACCCTCATGACATAGAGCCTCGCTGGCAGAAGGCCTGGGAGGAAGCCGACCTGTACAAGGTCGCGGACGATTCCGATCGCCCGAAGAAATACGTTCTTGAGATGTTCCCCTATCCGTCGGGCGACATCCACATGGGCCATGCGCGCAACTACACCATTGGCGACGTGACTGCCCGTTACGCCACCATGCGCGGATTCGACGTCCTGCATCCCATGGGGTGGGATGCCTTCGGTCTGCCTGCCGAAAACGCAGCAATCAAGCGCAACAGCCACCCAGCCGTGTGGACGTACCAGAACATCGACACGCAGAAGGCCAGCTTCAAGCGCATGGGCTTCTCCTACGACTGGGACCGCATGGTCGTCGCCTGCGACCCCGAGTACTACCGCTGGGGCCAGTGGATTTTCGAACAGTTCTGGAAACGCGGTCTGGTCGAGCGCCGCAACTCGCCGGTCAACTGGTGCCCGAGCTGTGCCACTGTTCTCGCGAACGAGCAGGTCATCGAGGGTAAATGCTGGCGTTGCGATTCCGAGGTCGAGAAGCGCGACCTGACGCAGTGGTACCTCAAGATTACCGACTACGCCCAGGAACTGTTGGACGACCTGGACCAGCTGGATGGTTGGCCCGAGCGTGTCAAGCAGCAGCAGGCCAACTGGATCGGCCGCTCCGAAGGCGCCGAGGTCAAGTTCCTGCTGTGCGACGCTGACGGCAACATCCCGGCGCAGCCTGCCGACGAAGACTATATCACCGTGTTCACCACCCGCGCAGACACCTTGTTCGGATGCAGCTTCTTCGTGCTGGCGCCGGAATACAAGGGTCTGCATGAGATGGTCTGCGGCTCCGAATACGAGAAACCGGTCATGGACCTGGTCGAGGCCTCCAAGAAAATTACGGCCGTTGAGCGTGCCCAGGGCAACCGTGAGAAGCACGGTTGCTTCACCGGCCGCTATGTGGTCAACCCCATCAACGGCGAGAAGGTGCCGGTTTGGGTGGCCGACTATGTCGTGGCCGATTACGGCACCGGCGCGGTTATGGCCGTGCCCTGCGGCGACCAGCGCGACTTCGAGTTCGCCCGCAAGTACGACCTGCCCATCATCCCCATCATCCTGACTCAGGACGATCCGCTGTATCCGCAGCTCAAGGATGAGAAGAACCGCGTCGTGACCAAGGTCGACTGGGATGAGGCCATGGCGGCCGAAGGCATCCTGGTCCAGTCCGGCGAATACACCGGCATGGTCGGCGGCAAGCACTCCGAAGGCGAGTCGGCCGTCGTCGCCAAGCTGGAGGAAATGGGCATGGGCGGCCGCAAGGTCGAGTTCCGCCTGCGCGATTGGCTCATCAGCCGCCAGCGCTACTGGGGTAACCCCATTCCCGCCATCCATTGTCCCGAGTGCGGCGTGGTGCCTGTTCCCGAAGAGGATCTGCCCGTGCTGCTGCCCGAGGACATCGATCTGGCCGCCGGCGAAACGCTGGCAACCCATGAGGAATTCGCGAAGTGCACCTGCCCCAAGTGCGGCGGCCCTGCGCGTCGCGAAACCGACACCATGGACACCTTCACCTGCTCCAGCTGGTATTACATGCGCTATACCGACGCCCACAACAGCGAGGCGCCCTTCGATCCGGCCAAGGCCAACGCCTGGCTGCCCGTCGACCAGTACATCGGCGGCATCGAGCACGCCATCCTGCACCTGCTGTACAGCCGTTTCTTCACCAAGGTTCTGCGCGACTGCGGCATGCTGAATTTCGACGAGCCTTTCAAGAACCTGCTGTGCCAGGGCATGGTGCTGGACAGCAACGGCGATGTCATGAGCAAGTCCAAGGGCAACGTGGTGAGCCCCGAGGTTATGATCGACTCCTACGGTGCCGACGCCGTGCGCGCCTACATCCTGTTCATGGCGCCGCCCGACAAGGAACTGCTCTGGAACGAGGACGGCCTGGCCGGTCTGTACAAGTTCCTGAACCGCGCCTGGCGCATCGTGAACGACCTGGTCGGTTGCGCGGACGAGAACACCTATTTCCAGGAGGCCGGCACGCAGCAGCAGATCGAGGCGGCTGCCGCCAAGCTGAAGCGTGAGCGCCACCGTGTGGTGGGCAAGGTTGCCGCCGACTTCGAACGCAACAACTTCAATACGGCCATTTCTGCCATCATGGAGCTGTGCAATGCCGCCACCGACTATCTGCGCATCACGCCGGCAGACGCCCGCGACGCTGCGCTGACCGCCGAAGTGGCCGAGGTCCTGGTTCTGCTCATGGCCCCCATCACCCCGCACTGGGCCCAGGAACTGTGGGTCACCGTGCTGGGCAAGGACGGTTTCCTGCACAAGCAGCCCTGGCCGGAATTCGATCCTGAGCAGGCTAAAGCTGGCGAGGTCGAGCTGGCTGTCCAGGTCAACGGCAAGGTGAAGGCCCGCATTACCGTGGCCGCCGACGCCGCCCAGGACGATATCGCCGCCGAAGCCCTCGAGGCTGCAAGCAAGGCAACCGAAGGCAAGAGCGTCGTGAAGACCATCGTCATTCCCGGTCGACTGGTCAACATCGTCGTCAAATAGTCCATTGATCGAACGCCGGCCGGGACAGGTGCCTGGCCGGCGTTTTCGTATATGAGAAAGGTCGCATGTGGTCAAGGGCTTCCTCAAATTCCTCCTTGCGCTGCTGATCGCCGCCGTTGTCGTGGTGGGCGGTCTCAACGCTTGGGTCGTGATGTCCGCAACCACCGACGACTATACGTTGGAGCAGGCACAGGAGCTGGACGTGCAGGCGGAATGCATCGTCGTGCTGGGCGCCAGCGTGCTGCCGGACGGCACGCCCTCCGACATCCTGAAGGGGCGCCTTGACGCCGCCATCGCGCTATACGAAAGCGGTGCGGCTCCCGTGATCGTCATGTCCGGCAACGGGACCGAATCCAACTACGATGAGCCTTTCCACATGAAACAATACGCCATCGAGCAGGGCGTTCCCGCCGATGCCATCGTGCTGGACCGGGCCGGCTACCACACGTACGACACCATGTGGCGTCTGGCCAACATATACGGCGCCGACAGCTGCATCGTCATCACCCAGGAATACCACCTGTACAGGTCCGTGTTCGACGCCAAAAGCTGCGGCATGGATGCCGTCGGCGTCGTCAGCGACAACGGCACCTACAACGACCAGTTGTGGTACGACGTGCGCGAGGTGGCCAGCCGCTGCCATGACGGGTTTTTGGCCCTGGCTGGCGCAGCCCCGGAAAACCAGATCACGCCGTTCGAATACTAGCTGCGGACTCGCCGGTTTCCCTTTCGGCTTTACGTCTACATTCCACATTGCCCCCAAACGGAAACCTTTACTCTTGACAAGTAGTAGTACACTATTTGCCAGAGTTTGTTGCTGTTAGGGGGAAACATGGCAATTGCTGACGACCTCGCATTGTATGCCGTCGGATATTTCGCTCACGAAAGCCATCCGTTCAGGATGGATTCGTACTGTCTGAACACCATCCAGCGTAAAACGCCTTGCACCACCTGCTCGGACGTCTGCCCCGAACAGCTCAACATCTCCGCGCGCAAACCCAACTGGAAGGGATGCATCAACTGCAACCTGTGCGTGACCATGTGTCCGACGGAAGCGATCCATGAGTCGACCACCTCGCTGACCAGCACGCTTTCCGCATTGGATACCGACGGCGACTATATCGTCGTGGCGTGCGACGACTACGAGGGCCATGCGGACGTGCGCTGCGCCTGCATCGGCTGCATGCCTTGGGAACTGTTGGCCGCCATGTCCCTTTCGAAAGGCATCGTGCTCAAAACCAAAATCTGCCGCGAGTGCCCCAACGAGTTCCTTGTGGAAGAGGTCAAGGGCAAGGTGAAGAAGCTCCGTCGCTTCTTCGGGAAAGAGGAGTTCTTGCGCCGGTTCTTCACGGCCGAACCGGAGGAGGGGAAGGCCTCAGCGGGTGCCGCGAAGCGCCATGCCTTCAGCTCTGCGTTCGGCGCTGTGAAATCGGGCGCCGAGCAGATCGTCGCGGAGAATCCGCCGAAGGTGTCGCATTATCGCGCCTTGCTGTTGGAGTCCCTCGAGAGCATCCCCGAAGAGAATCGTCCCGCCGTCACATGGGAAACGCTTGTGCAGGACGGCGATTGCCGCGGTTGCATCATCTGCGGCCGTATGTGTCCGCACGACTCCATCAAGCTCAACATTCCCGACGTGACCGCGTCGGAATACAGCAGCGTGCTTCGGGTCGGCCCCGGTGCCAACGACACTGAGGAAACCCAGATCGAAGAGTTCCAGTATCCGCAGAGTTACATTCACGAGGCCAGCCGCTGCACCCAGTGCGGCCTGTGCTACATCAGCTGTCCCATCAGCAACATCGGCGGTTGGGATAAGATCACGACCAAGAAGGTGCCGGCATACAACGAGACGCCCATCAGCGTCAAGCTGTGCGAGAAATGCAAGCGTCCCTTCAAACCCGACAACGAAGAGGATACCGTGTGCCAAACCTGCAACCGCAGGAAATTCGGCATCGGAGGCCGCCGTTAGCCGATCGCGGTGTTCTGGACCATAAGCGTGAGCTCCTGTTTGGAGTGGATGTCCAGTTTGGTGTAGATGTGCTTGCTGTGGGTACGCACCGTGTTCTCGGAGATGAACAGGTCCTCGGCGATTCGCGCAACGGTCATGCCGCGGGCGATGGCTTCCATCACCTCGGTCTCGCGGGTCGAAAGCCCGTATTGCTCCTGCAACACCAGGCACTGCTTCGACATACGGTCGGTGATTTCTCGACCGTTCGCTTCCGCCTTTGTAACAGGGCTTTCCGGCTTGCCCTCCGGCGACGGGGTTGTTTCCGCGGCGGCATCCGGCGCGGGCGCAGGCTTCTTCTTCGTCAGCTTGATGAGCTCGACCTGCTCGGCGCGTTTTTCAGCCCGGGCGTCGCTGCGCAGATGGGCCGTCCAGACAAGGAACAATGCCATGCCCGCCATGTACATGGCAAACAGCGATAGCATGGCGATGCTACTCAGGTTTCCAAGCTTGGATCCGTAGGCGATCCATCCCAGCACGAAACCGATGCCTTGGGCGCCGTAAGCATAGCTTCCGAAGAATCCGTAGGCGAATACGGGGTTGATGCCGCGGTCGCGGGAAATCTGTGCGCTCTGCATCATGATGGCCAGCACGATGATGGAGAAAAGCATGTAGGCCATGCCCGCGAACATGCTCAGGCCAACCATGCCCTGCATGAAAGGGAACACCAGCAAGCCCAAAGCCAGAATGGGGAACGACACCGTGAAGATGCGGCTGATGTCGAATCGGATGGAGAAGGTGCGCCACGCGAACAGCAGGCCGACGGCCGCCAGAAACAAACCCACCATGGACACGGAGTTGACCAGGCTGTTGACGCCGGCGTCCAGAACGGCCACGCCGCGCGCAAGGCCGCTGGCGAACCCGAGGGCGGCCACAGCAACCGCACTTGGCCAGAAGTCCTTGATTACCGTCACATACACTTGGGGATGCTGGCGGGGCACGTCTTCAAACATGGGCTGCTGGAAATCCATCTCACGTACGCACAGGGTAAACGCCAGCGCGCAGATGGGCAGCATGACCACGGGAATGAGGAACGCCGTCAACGCGTTGGGGACCAGGTACAGCGCCATGTACAGAACGGCCGCGACCGCGCTGCCGCACAGCAGCCGGAAGTTGCCTTCGACGGGGTCGGCGGATGCGAAGTAACGTTGCCAAAGCATGAAGCCTCCGGCGCATCCCACGCCTAGCAGCACGCCGCCCGCGACGACGAATGCCATGGTGAAAGCCGGCACATACATGGCTGCGATGACGCTTGAAGACCCGAGGAAGATCATGCTGGTCACGAGAAACACCAGCATGCGCCGTGCTCCGCCTGGAAGGAAGTAGACGCCGATGGTGCTGGATGCGAAAGCGACGAAGAAGGCGATCGACTGGGCAAGGTAGAAGATGATGGTGACTTGCTCGGTTTGGAAGCTTGCGGGCAGAAACGGGAAGACGCCGCCCCATGCCTGGGTGGCGTTGATGACCATGAACATGGCGTATCCAAGCATGGAAATATGCGGGCGTAGCGCTTCCGTCTGCAACCCCGTCCTCCTCTAATCGCTCGGAAGAAGTGTCGCAAGACTTCGCCGCGAATGCAAGCGTTAATCCAATAACACATATCACATACTCTGTCTTGAACTGGTAAAATGCAAAAATCACATGCGGTATGTGATGCCTCCGGCACCGATTTGCCGTATTTTCTGCACCAGAACGGGCAACGCAGGCCCGAAGTATTCTTGATTCTTGATACAAAAGGGGGGAACTTATGGTCAAGAACGACGAGCTTACCGTCTCGCGCCGTAAATTCGTGAAGGGCTCGTTCGCGGGCGCCGTTGCGACCGCCGGCGTTCTGGGCGGTGCATCCATGTTCGGCTGCTCGCCGAGCGAAGAGGGTGGAGAAACGACCGCACCCGAAAGCGCCGAGGAAGCCGCAAGCATGCCGGCTCCTAACGCACTTCCCGAGGACACCATCACCTGGTGCCAGTGCAATGTCAACTGCGGCGGTAACTGCGTGTTCCAGTGGCATTCCCAGGACGGCAAGGTCACCTATATGGAGACCGACAACACGGGAGACGACGAGAACTTCCAGGCCCGCGCCTGCCTGCGCGGCCGCAGCATGCGTCGCTGGCTGAACAGCTCCGAGCGTCTGCTCTATCCCATGAAGCGCGTGGGCAAGCGCGGTTCCGGCGAGTTCGAGCAGATCACGTGGGACGAGGCTCTGGACCTGCTGCATGACAAGCTGCAGTACACCATCGACACGTGGGGCAACGAGGCCATCTACCGCATCTACGCCACCGGCATGTATTCGACCACCGGCAATCCGTCCAAGCGTTTCCTGAACTGCATCGGCGGCTGCGTTGACCAGCTGTACGACTACTCCACGCACATGCTGCAGGCTATTATGCCCTTCATGTACGGCACCCAGTTCTCGCCCTACGACAACGTGCACGCCTCTTCCTTCAGCGAGGCCGAAGCCAACTCCGACCTGGTGGTCATGTTCGGCAACTCTCCGGCAGAAACCCGCATGGGCGGCATCAACGCCGTGTGGGACTTCGCCAAGGTGCGCGAAGCCGTCCAGTCCCGCGGCGGCAAGATCGTCAACATCGACTATCGTCTGAACGAAACCTCTTCGGGCCATCCCGAAGAGTGGCTGCCCATCCGCACCGGCACCGACGCCGCGCTGTGCGCAGCCCTCATCCATGAGTTCATCGCCGACGGCAAGACCGACGAGGACTTCCTGTCCACCTACTGCGTAGGATGGAACGAGGACACCATGCCCGAAGGCTCCAAGGGCAAGAACCTTTCCTACTACGACTACATCATGGGTACCGGCTACGACAAGGTGGAGAAGACCCCCGAATGGGCCGCTCCCATCACCCAGATTCCGGCCGACACCATCCGCGCTCTGGCCGCCGACCTCGAAAACGCCGAAGCTCCCTTCGTGGTGCAGGGCTGGGGTCCGCAGCGCCACACCAACGGCGAAGAGGCTTGTCGCGCCATCTGCATGGTTCCCATCGCGCTGGGCAAGATCGGCCTTCCCGGCACCAACACCGGCCAGCGTGAGGCCGAGCCGCCCATCTACCTGGTCGGCAGCATCCCCGGCGCCGACGAGAACGGCCCCGTTACCCAGGGCTGCTCCATCCTGATCCCCGTGTACCAGTGGCTCAACGTCGTCGACCACGGCACCGAGATGGGCGTGAAGAAGGGCGGCATCGTCGATCCCGCAGGCGAGCTCGACGACAACGACGGCATGCTCCACACGAACATCCACTTCATCTGGAACTACGCCGGCAACTGCATCACCAACCAGCACGGCGACGCCAACAAGGTCTATGATGTCCTCAATTCCATCTCCGATGACGACCTGTTCATCATGACCTGGGATACCGTCATGACCGACTCCGCGAAGTACTCCGACCTGATCCTGCCGGACGCCATGCGCTCCGAGCAGATGAACATGCAGACCCAGGGCTACGCCGAGTACTACGCCGGCGTCACCGTCGGCAACCCCGCCCAGGAAGCTCCCGGCGAGTGCCGCAGCTCCTATGATGTGTTGGCCGATTTGGCCGAACGCTTCGACATGCGCGATGCCTTCACCAACGGCGGCATGACCCATGACGACTGGGTGAAGTACCTCTACGAGAACAACTTCTCCGAGGCCTATGGCATCGAGATGCCTACCTGGGATGAAATCCTGGAGCAGGGCGTGTTCAAGCTGCCCGTCGACCCCTCCGTCGGCCTGAAGGCGTTCCGCGACGACCCTGAGGCCAATGCCCTGGGCACCCCGTCCGGCAAGATCGAAATCTACTCCGAGCAGCTCGCCGCCCTCAACGATGAGTGGGAGCTCGAGTACGAGGACGAACCCATCCAGCCGCTGCCCATCTTCAACCCCGGCTTCCACGGCTACGGCTCGGTGACCGATGAGTATCCGCTGTACTGCACCGGCTTCCATCACAAGAGCCGCACGCACAGCTCCTACGGCTTCATCCGCGAGCTCGAGCAGGTCGCCCGTCAGCAGCTGTGGATCAACCCCATGGACGCCGAGGCCCGCGGCATCGCCAACGGCGACCAGGTCATCGTGACGTCGCCCGCAGGCCAGATCAAGATCGAGGCCAAGGTGACCTCCCGCATCGTACCCGGCACGATCGCCGTGCCCCAGGGTTCGTGGCGCAAGGCAGATATGGAAGGCGACCGCATCGACGAGGGCGGCTGCGTGAACACGCTGTCCGTCTACCATCCGACGCCGTACGCCAAGGGCAACGGCCCTGCCCATTCCATGATCGCCGAAGTCGCCAAGGCTTAAGTTAGGTACCAGGGGGAATACTCATGACTCAATACGGATTCTACTTCAACAGCGCACGCTGCACCGGTTGCCGTACCTGCGAAATGGCGTGCAAGGACAACAAGGACCTGGCCGAGACCGTGGCCTTCCGCAAGATCTTCGACTACGAGGGCGGCGATTGGACCGACAACGGCGACGGCACCTTCACCCAGACCGCCTTCGCATACCACGTAAGCGCCGCCTGCAACCATTGCGCGAACCCCGCCTGCGTGGCCAACTGCCCGACCGGCGCCATGCAGAAGGACCCCGAGACCGGCATCGTCCAGTCCGATCCTGAAGTCTGCATCGGCTGCGGCACCTGCGCGAACACCTGCCCCTACAGCGTGCCCGTCATCGTGGAGCAGAAGTCCCGCAAGTGCGACATGTGCCGCGACCGCGTGGCCGCCGGCCTGCGTCCCATCTGCGTCGACGCCTGCCCGCTGCGCGCCCTGGATTGGGGCGACATCGAGGAGCTCAAGACCAAGTATCCCGACGCCGTCGACGGCATCGCGCCTCTGGCCGATCCTTCGCAGACCACCCCGTCCATCCTCATCGGCACCTGCCCTGCCTGCAAGGAGGTCGGCGACACCACCGGCATGGTGAGCAACCAGAAGGAAATCGACCTGGAGCCCGCCCGCGAAATCATCTAACGCGCGGCAGCCGCCTGCCCCATCAGGCGTTGCCAGGACAAGCCCTGCATCCCGTCCACCATCCCCAGGATGCAGGGCGCTTCTGCATTTTCGCGGCGCCGACCGGCCGCGAGCGGCGGGAAGGTATAATGCCGGGTATGCGAACAACCGGCGGCATCGCTATTCGGGGAAGGTGAAACGGTGCTGGGGTTCTTTTTCGACAACAGCCGCTGCACCGGTTGCCGAACCTGCGAAATGGCCTGCGTGGACTACAACGACTTACCTGCGGGCCGCAAATACCGGCGGATCATCGACTACGAAGGCGGAACCTGGATCGACAACGGCGACGGCACCTTCTCGACCAGTGCGTTCTGCTACCACATCTCGCTGGCATGCAACCACTGCGCAAACCCCGAATGCGTCCATGTATGCCCGACCGGCGCCATGCATAAAAACGACCTGGGTCTTGTGGTGGTCAACAACGAACGCTGCGTGGGCTGCGGATACTGCACCATCGCCTGCCCGTACCACGCGCCGTCCATCGACCCGATCCTGCGCCAGAGCTCGAAGTGCCACGGCTGCTCGGACCGCGTGGCAGCCGGCAAGCGCCCCATCTGCGTGGAGGCCTGTCCGCTGCGGGCGCTGGACTTCGGCGAGGTCGACGATCTGATCGCGCGGCACGGCACGTTCGACGCGAACATCCTGCCGTTGCCTGATTCGAAGCTGACCAGCCCGAACCTGATGGTGAAAAAGTCGCCGGCCGCCGATTCCGAAATGGCCGAAGAGGGCAGCGTCGTCAACTGGCTCGAGATTGAGAACAACCACGAGGAATAACCTCGCGTGATGGAAGGAACTGGTATGGAGACCGAATTCGTACGACGCGAACGCGCCATGAACGAGAAGGAGCCGTGGTGCGTGACCGATGAGGCCGCCATGCGGGAAATGCTTGACGACGAGGACTTTCGCGCGGCGTTCGCAGGCGCCATGCGACTTCTGGGAACCATCTTCCTTTTGCGTCCCATCCACGGCGAGGCCCTGGAGGCCGTCCAGGCTCTGGAGGTCATGGACCTGCGCGCGGATTGGCCTTTTGGGACAGAAGACCAGCTTGATCAGGCCCAAGGACTGTTGCGGGCCGGTGCCAACGAAGACCTGTACAAGCGCGACCTGGAGTTCATGCGCCTCTTCCGCGGTACGGGAAACCGCAAGGCGGCTCCGTACGGTTCGGTCTACATGGACCATGACCGCGTGCTGTTCGGCTGGACGTGGAACGCGCTTCGCGACTGGATGCGCAGCAACGGCGTGACCACGCTCTACCAGGAACGCGAGCCCGAGGACCAGATCGGTCGCATGATGCTGCTGGCTGCGGAGCTTTCCGACAGCCGCCCCGACCTGCTGCCGGAATTCCTGGGCGACCACTTCCTGCCCTGGGCCGACCATTTCCTGGAGCTGTTCCAGGCGGACACCCAGTCCTTCACCTACACGGGTGCTGCGGTGCTTGCGCGCCTGACCTTGGACGACGTGGCGCATCTTCTGGCTGTCCAACCTGCCCGGCGCCGGTTCTTCTAACGCGGCATGGAAACCGGCTTCAACGGACAAACTCTTGCCGTGTTCACCGCGTTGGCTCCCGCCGGTGCGGTGGCATTCCTGTGTCTTGCCCTGTTCCTGGGGATTCGCGGTCGTTCGCTTGAAGAATCCCAGGTCGTACGGCTGTATCGGTTCATCGCGCTGCCTCTTGCGGCAGGCTGGTTCGGGTTCATCGCGTCGGCTACCCATCTGGGGACCCCGGCCAACGCCCTGTACGTGGCCTTAGGGGTAGGACGCTCGCCTCTGTCCAACGAGGTTGCGACGACCATCCTCTTTCTCCTGTTCGCAGGCGTGCTTTGGTTGGTTTCTTTCCGCGAGCGGCCGTTGCGGGGCCTCATGCGCGTGCTTTGCGTGCTGTGCGTTGCGGCGGCGTTCGCAATGCTGGCGTTCATGTCCGTCGCTTACAACGTAGAAAGCGTGCCGTCTTGGGACACCTGGCATACTCCGGTGAACCTCCTGCTTACGGCGCTGTTCAGTGGTTGCGCTCTGGGTTCGTACACGCTGCTTCTGGCACGGATTGAAAGCCGCATGTTCCCCAAGGTTTTGCTATGGGCGTCTGCTGCGGCACTGGTTGTCGGCAGTGTGTTTCTATACATACATATGAATTTCCTGACGGGTGTCGTGAACAACGAGACGACGGCCATCGCCGAGGTTCCCTGGTACCCTGCGGCCATCATCGGACATATTCTGATCGGCGCGGTCGGCCTGGCCATCCAATACCGGGGGCTGGACATGCGCATCACTTCCACCTGGCGGGCGCGCGTCATCGGCGCCTTCGGTTTGGCGCTGGTCCTGGTTTCGGCCGTCATCGTGCGGCTGCCGTTCTACGAGGCGTATCTTTCCATCGGTTTCTAACTGGCGTCCATCGGCCGTGTGCATGAAACCGAGAAGTGTATGGCCGTGATGCTTCCGCACGCTGATCTGCATACTAGATAAGTAACAGAAACATATGATATGTAGAATAACGTAACTCTTTACCGATGTGCTTATAGGTATTTCGGACGTTTTGTTTCCGATTGCTCGTACACTTCTCGGTTTCGTGCACAAGCGTCGTTACGCACTATGCGATCAGGCGGCGGTTGCCGCGCTGGCTCTATACCCCGCCAGCGCAAGGCGCATTCCGCAATCGCAGTTGTGCGGCCCTCGGCTGCGGTGGCGGGTTCAGACTTGCTTTTCCTGACTGAATTGTGCGGATCCCGAAGGCGAGAACTCGAAAACGCCTGATGAAAAAGACGCGGGCTTCTTTCGGGTCAGGTGTACATCAGAAAAAGCCAAATCCGCATCAGATTGAATTCGGATTCCGACAAGGATTCGTTAAGGTTTTACATACGATTTGGCAAGGGTGGGCCGCTATGCTTGCTGGCATGATCATCGTTTCTGGCCATACCGCTTTGGATTACTACCGCAGCCACCGTTTTTCGGCGCGTCATACGATGCTGTCCACAAAGGACGTTCCTGAGCTGTTGGCTCAGGCGAACCGCGATTCCTCGCCGTCGAAGGTTTTGGGCGTCGATCTTGAGAGCTACGGTTTGCTGTCGGCGTACGATACCGTATGCGTGCTCGTGGCGAACAGATCCGTCCGGCGCGCGAACGCAGGCGTCACCTACCGATTGTGGTCTGGCGAACTGGCATCCGGCATGCTCAGGGTCGTAAGCGACGAGCTCTGCGTGCCATCTCCTGAGTTTCTGTTCCTACTGTCGGCCGGCCAGCTCTCTATTCCGAAACTGGTTGAGCTCGGCACGGAGCTTTGTGGGAAGTATCTGGTGGGGTCTTATTACAATTTCGGCGGGCCGCGGCCTCCCGCTTTGACGACGCTGGCGGACCTCGCGTCTTTCGTCGAACGGTTCCCTGGTACGCGCGGATACGACAAGGCCATGATGGCCCTTAGGTATGTTCGGGAGAACTCGTGGTCTGCCATGGAGACGAAGGTGGTCGTAATCCTATGCCTACCCAGCAGAATGGGTGGGTACGGCGCTCCTCTTCCGATTCTCAATCCGGCAATACCGCTTCTGGAGCGACAGAGGCCGATAGACGGCAGGTGTGAGTTTGATGGCGACATGCTCTGGAAGCGTGTGCTGCCTAACGGCACGGTGATATACGCGATTCTTGAGTACGACGGAAGGCAGCACCAGTCTCATCAAGCCATATTGCGGGATAAGCATCGCGACAACATCTTGTCGGGCAAAGGTTTTCGTTTGTTGCGGGCGCAGTACGAAGATATTGCCACAGACGCGGGCATGGACTATCTGGCCAGAGACCTGTTTGCGGCTCTGGAGATCCGCAGGCGCCCCGCCAGCGCAAGCGTGACGCAGAAGCGACACGAAACGAGGCGCCTTATACTGGCGGACGACTATCCCATGTGCACGAAACCGAGAAGTGTACAGGAGGAAGTGCCTGACGGTCATGTTTTCGGCATAAGCAGCCAATGATAATCAACATATCTTTCAAATGTGTTGCATAAATATTCTGTCAGGAGGATGGGACAGGGGATTTCTGATCTTCTTGGCGTACACTTCTCGGCTTCGTGCACATGGGGTGCCGCACATAAGACCGTTCGGCCGTTTCGGGCTGCATCGTACGGTGAGACTTTCGGCGTGGTGCCGCTGATTTCTGCTGTATTGTGGCTCATTGTTGGTTGGGCGTGACGAGCATTCGGCCACTATGGTATACTATCGCACTGTCACTTTAGTTTACTAAAGTATCGAGATATCTAATAAGAAAGGGCTATGCCATGGCTAAAAACCTGTACACCCGCCGCAACGTCATCGCAATGGGCATGACCGCTGCTGCTTCTGTTTCTTTGTTTGGTCTCGTCGGCTGCGGCGGTGGCGGTGCCGAAGAAGAAGGCGCTTTCATCGTCGGCTTCGACGCGGAGTATCCTCCTTATGGCTATCTGGCCGACCCTGACGAAGAAGGTTACGTCGCCGATGACGGTCAGACCTACACAGGCTTCGACCTCGACCTGGCCAATGAGGTCTGTGCCCGCAACGGTTGGACTCTGAAGGTCCAGCCCATCGATTGGGACTCCAAGGACGCCCTGCTCGGCTCCGGCGACATCACCTGCATCTGGAACGGCTTCACTTACGAAGGCCGCGAAGACCAGTACGCATGGTCCGAGCCCTACATGATTAACGCCCAGGTCGTCGTCGTGAAGGCCGACTCCGACATCGACTCCCTGGAAGATCTGGCCGGCAAGAATGTCATCACCCAGGCAGGTTCCGCAGCCCTCACGCTGCTGTCTCCCGATGGCGACTACGCCGATCTGGCAGCCACCTTCAACGGCGGAGCGGTTTCCACCATCGCCGCTTACACCACCGCGTTCATGCAGCTCGAACAGGGCACCGTCGACGCGGTCGCCTGCGACCTGTCCATCGCCATCAGCCAGATGAACGCCAATCCGGATGCCTACAAGCAGCTGGACGAGCAGCTGAGCTCCGAGCACTACGCCGTCGGCTTCGCCTTGGGTCAGGAGGACATGGCCCAGACCGTTACCGACACGCTGAAGGAAATGGACGCCGAAGGCTTCGTCGAGGAGCTGTGCGCCAAGTACGAAGGCGATATCGATTACGCCAACTGGTGCCTCGGCGCATAGTGCCGACGGTAAACCGCCAAGAATGAATCGGGCAGGGGCCTTTGAGCCCCCGCTCGTTTTTGCGTTACGGCGTCGTTGACGTCGCATAAGAAAGGGGGAGCCTATGGATCCGGCCGTAGTGTCCGCAATGTGCACGACGCTCGTCTCCGGCTTCGGGATGACCGTGAGAATCTTCATCATCACCCTTATCGGCGCGTTGCCGTTAGGTGTCGTCGTGGCGTTGTGCCGTATGAGCAGTTTCAAACCCTTGGCGTTGCTTGCCCGCATCTACGTCTCGATCCTGCGCGGTACGCCGCTCATGCTGCAGCTGTTCGTGTGGATGTTCGCACCGTACTACATGTTCGGGCTGTCTTTCGGCCCCGGCTGGACCATGACCGCTTGCTCCATCGGCTTCATCCTGAACTACAGCGCGTACTTCGGCGAAATCTACCGCTCGGGCATCCAATCCATCCCGCGCGGCCAGTACGAGGCCGCCGAGGTGCTGGGATACACGAAGGTACAGACCTTCATGTATATCATCTTGCCGCAGGTCATCAAGCGCATCCTGCCTGCCATGGGCAACGAGATCATCGCGCTGGTCAAGGACACGTCGCTGGCATTCGTGCTCGGCGTCGCCGAAATGTTCACCTTCGCCAAGGCCCTGGCGGCCAAACATGTGAGCATGCTTCCCTACGCCATTGCGGCGGTCATCTACTGGATCTTCACGCTCTTCGTCGAGTTCGTCCTGAACAAGATCGAGAAGAGCATGAGCTACTACCACGACTAAGGAGGCATCATGAGCGATAGAGAGTGCATCTTCAGCCTCCAGAACATCGAGAAGAGCTTCGGCAGCAACACCGTGCTCAAGGACATCAGCCTTTCGGTGTATCAAGGCGACGTGGTGAGCATTATCGGTTCGTCCGGCGGCGGCAAGTCCACGCTTCTGCGTTGCGCCACGCTGCTGGAACGGTTCGAAAAGGGCAGCCTGACCTACGGCGATTTGCCGGTGGCCACGGCCGACGCCCAGGGCAACGCCGTTTACGGCGACAAGAAGACCCTGCAGCAGGCGCGCCAGCGCTTCGGTCTGGTGTTCCAGAACTTCAACCTGTTCCCACATCGCACGGTTCTGCAGAACGTCATGGACGCCCCTGTGCGAGTGGCCAAAATGGACAAGGACCAAGCCCGCGACAAGGCGATGGGCCTCATCGAACGCATGGGCCTTTCCGGTAAGGAAGACATGGTGCCTTGCGAACTGTCCGGCGGCCAGCAGCAGCGTGTGTCCATTGCACGCGCCCTGTGCCTCGACCCTGACGTGGTGTTTTTCGACGAGCCCACTTCGGCGCTTGACCCCGAGCTGACCCGCGAGGTGCTCAAGGTCATCAAGAGCCTGGCGGCCGAGCATCGCACCATGGTCATCGTTACCCACGAGATCGGTTTCGCCCGCGACGTGGCCGACCGCGTCGTGTTCATGGACGGCGGCCTGATTGTGGAAGACGGCACGCCCGACCAGGTCATCAACAACCCGCAGCACGAGCGCACCCGTCGCTTCCTCATGCAGGCAACCGACTAGTCCTATTCCATATCCGCATCCGAGCGGGGCGGGGGAGCATTTTTCCTCTGCCCCGTTTTTTGGATAAAGTGGACATCGGGGACGAGTGGACATAGGGGACGGAGTGGACATCGGGGACGTAGCCCTTTGTCCCTTTTTCGGCGAGGCATCGGCTAGGTCGGAGTGCAATCTTATCGCATCCCGCTCCTTGGCCCGAAACCCTCGTTTTCCGCCAGGAAAAACAAGTAGTGTACGACTTCGCGCCGGAATGGGTTGCGCGTGTCATATCGGTACGCGTCTGAACTGGGGCTATGTGCGGGCATGCATTTCGAGGAGCGAAGCGGGGCCGAACGGTCGTACACTAGTTGATTCTCTTGGCGCAGAAGTGGGCTTCGGGCCGGAGGAGCAGGCTGGAATGGTGGGGAGCGCCCCTGCTGACACATCGAGCGACAAGGGGGCGCGGTTCCCTCTGCCCCAATTGTATAAAGAACGATACTGATGTGTCAGTCGGAAGCGTCCCTACTGACACAGGAAGGGCCCCGGAAACCCGGAGCCCTTCGGGGTGCCTAGCATTGTGCCGCGGCTATGCCCTCGGCTTCAGCAGGCCATAGCCGCCGTTCTCACGACGGTACAGAACGTTGACCTCGTTGGTGTCACGGTCGGTGTACACGAAGAAGTCGTGGCCCAGAAGGTCGATCTGCACGCAGGCCTGTTCTTCGGTCATGGGCGTGAACTCGACTTCCTTCACGCGGACGACTTCGTCATCGGCGGAAAGCTCGGCCATGAGCGCGTCGAAATCGGGGTCGGCGGCGGTGCGGATGGTTTCGCCGTCACGCTTCTCGATGACGCGGGTCTTGTACTTGCGCAGCTGGCGGGTCAGTTTGGCGGCGGCGATATCGATGGCCGCATACATGTCGCTGTCGCGTTCTTCGACATGGACGATGTGGCCCTTGGGGCGAATGGTGACTTCGCAGATGCAAGGAATTACGTGGGCCTTTTCGACACGGAGCACGACTTCGGCGTCGAGCGTATCAATGTCAAGCACCTTGAGTGCGTTGCCGATTTTCTCAACGGCGTAGTCGTTCATAGTCGGGGTGACGGTGAGCTTGCGTCCAACTACCTTGACGTCCATAAACTCCGTCCTTTCTATAGCGGATAGATACTGCCTTTCCGGCTGATTTCATGGTACCACTCTCTGTGGTTTTGGGGGACGAATTATCTGATAAAGGTTGTTTTCCCGTCAAGGTACGTTGCCAGCACCTTGGTCTGCAGAATGCGCGTCGGCTCGGCTTTGACCTGGGGAGACAACAGGTCGGTATCAAGGATTGCCAGGTCAGCGCGGAGTCCCGTTTTCAGGAACCCTATGTCGCTGCGCTCCGCCGCGGCAGCCGATCCCGCCGTGTAGGCGCGAAGGGCGTCCGCCATGCCGATTCGCTCTTGGGGCTGCCATCCGCCTTCGGGCCAGAGGCTCTTGGGATCCTGGCGCGTCACGGCGCAGAAGAGCACGTCCATGGAACGCGGCGCAACAACAGGGGAGTCGGTGCCGAAGGCCATGACGGTGCCGTCGTCCAAAAACGTTTTGAAAGGCCACATGTAACGGCAGCGGTCCTCGCCCAGGTCGCGTTCGGGGCCCAGTGGATCCAGCGTGATGTGGGGCGGCTGCACCGACGCGATGACGTCGAGCTTTGCTAACCGAGCCATGTCGTCGGGCTGGAAGTTCTCCAGATGCTCCAAAGTGTTGCGCAGACCGTCTGGCAGCGGGCCGTTTGCCGCCAGGGATTCCTCGAAGATGTCAAGGGCCAGGTGAATCGCTTGGTCGCCGATGGTATGGATGCGCACGGGATGTCCGGCGGCGTTCGCCCGCAGCACCAGGTCGCGCATGTCCTCATAAGCGATGGTGGTGCGTCCGCGGTCGCCTTCGAAATACGGATTGATGTAAGGCTCAAGCACGTACGCCGTATGCATGCTGGACACGCCGTCGAAGAACTGCTTGTAGCCAGGGGCCGTCAGCTTGGGTCCGCGGAACCGTTCGTGCAGCGCATCGAACCGCGACGTATCGTCCAGCAGGGTGGGGAACATGGTTACGCGTACGGGCAGTTCGCCCGCTTCGTCCAGCCGCGAATACACGTCCTCGCGGATGAAATCCAGTCCGGGCAATGCCATGAGGCTCATGTCGCAGATGCTTGTGATGCCCTGGGCCGCCAGACGCTGCGTGAAGGAGCGGTAGGCGTCGTCTATCTCGTCGTTTGAGAACCCGCCGACGATGCGGGGCATGAGCTCCATGGCCGCAGCCTCCTGGATGATGCCGGTCAGCTCGCCGTTTTTGTCCTTGGCGTAGTTGCCGCCCGCCGGCGGCACGCTGTCGGCGGTAATGCCCAGTTCACGCAGGGCGCAGGTGTTCACCCACAGGGTGTGGGCGTCGCCGGAGTACATGGCCACGGGGCGGTCGGGAAACGCCGCGTCCAGCGACGCCTTCGACGGCATGCCCGAAGGGTTCCACCGGTATTCGCGCCATCCCTGGCTGAGAAGCCAGCCGGTCGGTCGGGTTTTTGCGAACTCTTGCATGTGGCGAACGCAATCCGCTTCAGATGCGCCTAGATAGTCGGTGGCAAGAGGGCTTGAGTACAGCGC
The DNA here is from genome assembly GCF_000023885.1 of Slackia heliotrinireducens DSM 20476. Classification (NCBI taxonomy): domain Bacteria; kingdom Bacillati; phylum Actinomycetota; class Coriobacteriia; order Eggerthellales; family Eggerthellaceae; genus Slackia; species Slackia heliotrinireducens. The sequence continues at coordinate 809,786 of NC_013165.1, forward strand.
CGAATGGAAGGCGTGCAGATGTCCGTCGTGGAAACCTGCGCAGATGAACGCGTCTTCGTAATCGGTGACGTTGTCCGCGGGCAGATCGATGCTTTCGCGGGATACAATATCGACGATGATCCCGTCCTGGATGCAGACGGCCAAAGGCCGGGCGGCGTCGTCGAGGCCCGTGAATACGTGGTTGCTTGTAATGATGGTTGAAGCGGGGCGCATAGGATACCTCTTGTTCTCAGGTGGTTTCTCTCTCCGTAGCGATGGTAGCACTTTGCCGGACGTCGTGAAGACCGTGTTGCGAAATGCCGGCAGGGCGGAGGCGATGTGCCGTTTGCGCGCGGTGCCTGCGTGTTGGCCGAAGGGCTTGCGGTGCTGTCCTGATTCCCGCAGCTGAAACGTGAGGTCTGTGTATACTAGGCGCATTCGTAAAAGATGGAAACGTTTTTCGATGCCATCGGCGCGAGGGCGGAAGGCGCTGGGTACGCTTGCGAGGTTTTGCCGAAAGGGAAGATAGTGAATAACGTGCACTACGCAGACAAAGGACCGAAGGCGGCCGAGCCGGCGCCTTATGGGGAGCCTCGGCGGCCTGCTCAGGTGAAATCGCTGCATTTCGACATCGACGAGGGCTGGTCGCATCGCGACGAGCGGGTGACGGGAGAACTCCCGATAACGATTCTGGTCAACGGCCGAGAGTTCGCCACCATGGTGTGCAGCCCGTGGGATGTCGAAGACGTGGTCGTCGGCTTTCTTGCGAGCGAGGGGGTCCTGGCCAATCGGTCGTCGTTGCTCCGATTGGATGTGAACCTGGAAGACGGCGTGGCGCTTGTGGAGGTCGAAGACGCGGGCAACCTGCCTGCGGAGGGAGCGTATCCGAAGCGCCGCATCAATTCATCCACCGGCCGGGGCCGCATGTCGTTCTACTTCGAGACCGACGCCCGACCGCCGAGCCCCGTGACAAGCGACGTTCGCATCACGCCTGAATGGGCGTTGGACCTGATGGAAGGGGTTATGCAGGGCTCGCGCGTGTTCGCCCGCACCGGAGGTGTGCACGCGGGCATCCTCGCTACCGACTCCGAGGTGCTGCAGTTCCACGACGACGTGGGCCGAAACAACGTGCTCGACCGCATTTTCGGCCGATGCATCATGGAGGGCATCGACCTGAGCGACAAGGTGATCGCGTTTTCGGGACGCGTGTCTTCGGAAATCGTGCTCAAGGTGGCGAAAATGGGCGTCCCCATCCTGGTCAGCCACGCGGCGCCCACCGAACTGGGTCTGCAGAACGCGCGTCAGCTGGGCATCACGGTGATCGCGTTCACTCGACACGGCAGGCGTTTCAACCTGTACACCTATCCTGAGCGCATCATCGGCGCGGTTGAAGCGCAGGCAGAAGAGCCGTCGGCGGATTAGCCCGGGTTCGGCCTGCACCTGAGCGTGCGGCCACCGATGGTGCTTTGCGAAACCGACGTGCCGGGCAGCGTGCCGGGCGGGCGTTCTATAATGAGGCGAACTATTCTGAACGACGGGGAGGTGCCATGGACCGGTTGCCTGCGGTTGCGGTAAGCGCATGCTTGGCGGGGGAGCGCTGCACCTACAAGGCGTCGAGCAACCTGATCGAAGGATACGGCGAGCTGGCGGTCCTGTGCCGTCCCGTGCTCGTGTGCCCCGAGGTGATGGGCGGCCTGGCCACGCCCCGCGATCCGGCCGAAATCCAGGGCAACAAGGTGGTGTCCTGCCGCGGCACCGATGTCACTTGCGAATACGAGCGGGGAGCCGCCGAGGCGCTGCGCCTGGCTCAGGAAGCCGGGTGCGCCTTCGCCTTGCTTAAAGAGAACAGTCCCTCCTGCGGATGCGGCCATGTTTACGACGGCACCTTCTCCCATACGCTTGTGGAAGGGGACGGCATCACGGCTCGCGCGTTCAAACGCGAAGGCATTGCCACCTTCGGCGAATCGCAGATTGACGCCCTTATCGAAGCCATCCATGCCGAAAGGCTTTAAACGTCTCTGCGCGATGAGACATTTTCACGCAACGTGTTCAATTTGGAAAATAGGGGTTGACAAGTACTAATAATAATATAACAATACAGCTATAAGGTTGGAAGGCGGTAATCATGGCACTGACGATGGATAAGAAGGGGCTTGTCGAGCGCATGTGCGCGTACAACAAGGCCGTCAGCGACCATAACCGTATGAAGATGATCAAAATCCTGGGCTCCCATGAGCCTAACACGCTCAACGTCAGCGATATCGCCGCAATCCTGGGTCTGTCGCAGCCGGCCACCACCAAGCATCTGAAGGTTATGGAACCCTACAGTCAACCAACGTAGGCGTGACCGCGCTTGCGCGAGCTGCGGAAAGTGGCGTCGGCCATGAACAAATGGCGGAGCACCCTTTCCACTTTGGGCCATTTCTCCTCGGCCCGCTTGACCCTGAACAGGTACGCGTACCAGTTCAGATATGACTGCAGGTTCTTGACGTCCATGCCGACGTAGCCGTGCAGGTAGCGCCTGATCCAGGAGCACAGGTTGTTCACCATCGCCATCTTCTCGAGGTACTCCGGGTCCTTCGTGTCGGCCTTGTAGGGCCGGTCGACGCCCTTCACGGCCTTCACCAGCGACTTGTGGGACTTCTCCATGTCGTGGAAGATCTCGGAGCCCTCGGCGATGCTGGCCTGCAGCGCGTCCTTGATGCGCCTGGCCGAGGGCTTGCCGTGGCCGCAGCGCACGGCGACCACGTTCTTGTGGACGTCGATCGCGACCGCTATGCAGACCTTGTCCTTGCTCAGGCCCCTCTTCGGCCTCCAGCCCGGGCCTCCCTTCAGGTCGGAGTCCGTGACGTACATCTCGTCTATCCAGACCTTGTCCCGCAGGACGATGCGGTCCTGGTAGCCGTCTATCGTGCTCATGACCCGGTGGCGCCACTCCCAGGCCGTCTGGTGCGACATCCCGCAGAGCTCCGCCGCAGCGTCGAGCTGCACGTTGTAGCACATGAGGCGGATGAAGAGGACCCATGCGGACAGGGGCTTCTTCGAGGATTCGAATATCGTGCCGGCCAACGACGTGTACTTGCGACCGCAGTCGCGGCATTCCCAGAACCTGCGGCCGGCACCCGTGCGGCCTCGGCCGACGGTCTCGCCGGAACCGCATCTCGGGCACGGGGGCCGGGGCCTCCACTCGTCGGCAGCCTCGTCGTAATCTCCGACGCCGACGGACTCGCGGCACCTTCTCGTCTCGACGGCCTCTTGCAAGAGCGCGAAATCGCCCTCATCGAGGGCGTTGACCCGCTTCGCGAACGGGTTCGTACGGGTGGACATGGCGGTATCCCATCCGCCCAGGCGCCCATCCGATCGGGATCGTCGCCAAACAATGGACCGGATGGGCACCTGGGCTGATCATTGTTTGGCTCCGCCATTATAGCCTTTTGCACAGCACGGCGGCCGACTGCTCGGGAGTGCCTAGCATGCCTACGTTGGTTGACTGTAGGATTATGGAAAACGTGGGCCTGTTCGACCGTGAACGCCAGGGGATGAGCGTGTACTACTCGCTCAACTACGAAGCCCTCGAAGAGTATCGCAGGCTGCTCGACTTCGCATTCGAGCATGCGAGCACGCCCTGTCCGTACGGATACGACTGCCGCTCATGTCCCAACAGCGATACGTGCGTCTAGGGCACCTCCTTATGCCAAGGTTATAAAAATATAGGAATAAGGTAATACAAAAGGAAAGAACGAAGGGAAGGGGTAGAAGTGAAAGACTACGACGTGACCATCGACGGGTACCGATACACCCGTCTGCAGGAGGCCGGCTTCATTCTGCTTGGCTTCTGTCTGGGGATTCCTGGCATCCTGATCGACTGGGCCATTGCCCGCAAGCAGAAGATGATGGAATGCTCGGCCGAGGGTATCTGGCTCGGTATCATCGGATGGGCATTCGGCTACTTCTGCTGGTACATCCTTACCGTCACGGGCGTGTGGGCACCGGCCGCCAGCGTCTGGTGCATCCTCACGCTGTCGTTCGGCGGCGCGCTGGCGGGTCTAGCGGGCATCACGGTTGGTGCGGCGTACGTGGCCCCGGGCAACCTGAGCACGCTGTGGTTCGTGGGCTCCATCCTGTTCATCATTCTTGCCGACATGTGGGTCTACGGCATGAAGTACAAGATGACCCCTGCTGAGAAGGCCACGCCCATCATCGGCGACGACTGGATCAAGCCCGGTGAGAAGCATCTGCGTTACGATTCCGGCGTTACCATCAACGCGCCGGCCAAAAAGGTTTGGGCCTACGTGCAGCAGTCCGGTCAGACCAAGGCTGGCTGGTACAGCTTCGATTGGCTTGAGCGTCTGTTTACCTTCGATATCCACAACCACTACGACATCCATCCCGAGTGGCAGAACCTGCAGCCGGGCGAGTACCAGTGGTTCCATCAGGCGCCGCTTTCCATCGGCGAGTGGGTGACCGAGGTCTCGCACGAAGACCCCTACGGCTGGGCCGCGCACTCCGACACCGCCACCGACCCCAGCTACAAGAACCGCGGTCCTAACGGCGAAGCCGCCCTCAAGCTCTGGTTCCGCCGCTTCTGCTGGACCTGGAATTGGGAGGTCCGCTCCATCGAAGGCACTGCTGATAACCCTGAGCGTTGCCGTCTGCGCTGGCGCTGCGACTGCGTGTCCGACCCCGACTCCCGCACGCCTTGGGCGAAGTATTTCAACGTGTTCATCCTGGGCACCGCAAGCATCGTCATGGGCCGCCGCTACATGGATGTGATGAAGAAGCTGGCCGAAGGCCGCATGACCTACCCCGAAAGCAAGCGCTAACGACTCGAGCGGACCGGAAGGGGCTGTCCCCTTTGGTCCGCAGGGAAGGAAACCCACCATGAAGAACCATTACGAAAGCATTGTCCTGGGCGCCGGCGCCGCGGGCATGAACTGCTGCCTGGAGCTGCAGAAGGAGAAGCGCGAGTACCTGCTGGTGAGCCCCAACATCGGCGGCCGCATCTGCAACGACGAGGAGCGCCACATGAACTACGGCGCCGTGTTCTACTTCGGCACCTACAAGCACATGCTGGCAAGCGGCCTGCTGAAAGGCACCGTGGACGTGCTGCCCAAGCTTTCCATGGGCCAGTGCCATCACGACGACGGCAAATCCTACGAGCCGGTGTCGGCCACCACGGTCGCCGACATGCCGTCGCTGCTGGCGTACATGAAGTGGATGCGCGAAACCTTCATCCCGCGCTACACCGCGTTCAAGGACAACTGCTGCACCATGGAAGTGTCCGCCGCGCTGGACAGGGACCCCATGATCAAGGAGCTCTACACCGAGTCCGCCGAGCACTTCATCGAGCGCATGGGCTTCGGTCCCATCTGCCACGACCTTGTCAGCATGTTCGCGCATGCCTGCACCGGCACCAAGATTCGCGACCTCACCGCGCTCGACTACCTGAACACCGTGCAGCCGCTGACCATGAAGATCTTCAACGTGCCGCCGCTGAAGCTGCTGTTCGACCTGAAGCGCTTCGACTTCGACTCCGAGGGCGTCAAACAGCGCCTGGGCTCCGGTTCGGGCGAGGTCCACATCGGCGAAGCGGTGAGCATTACCCGCATGGGCGGCGGCTGGCGCGTCACGACCGACGACGGCAGCATGGTCATGTGCAGCAACCTGGTCATGGCCACGCCGGCGCACGTCACGGCGCAGCTGCTTGCGGGCGTGCCGGGCGTGCCCGAGCTGGACATCCGCAAGGCGTCGCAGCTCACGGGCTACCTGATCCGCGGCAAGGCCAAGCCGGGCTACGCCGAGCACACGGTGCACCTGTTCGACGACACCATCCCCATCATCTACATCGCCAAGCGCCTGGACGGCGACTACGAGATCTTCACCGAGGTCGACTTCGAGGAGGGCCGCAAGTTCGACGAGTACTTCGACGAATGGGAGGTCATCGGCAAGAAGTACTGGGAATACGCCCTGTACACCGCCGCCCACGAGGCGCTGCCGCAAAACCTTGCGCCGGGCCTTATCATGGCCGGCGACGTGAACGGCCTGGGTATGGAGCCCGCCTGCATCTCGGGCATCTACGCCGCCAACAAGATCATGGGCAAGACCGTCGACTAACGACCTGGCTGCCGATAAAAATCCCAAGCCCCCGAAGCCGACAACGCTTCGGGGGCTTGGATTGTGCGCTTTGTCTCGCTTTTTATAAAGTCGGCGCTCCTCTCATATACAATCTCCGAAACGATGAGAGGAGCCCGCATGTCCGACAATCAGAACCGCCATACCGACTCTTCGATTTACATTGAGGAAGTTCACGCCCATAAGGCCAGAAAAGCCAGCGTTCTTGAATTCACCCATTCCGCCACGAAAGCCGCAGGCATCATGCTTCTGGCCGCCGTGGTGGCGCTGGTCTTCGCCAATTCTCCCTTGTACGGACCCTTCGAACACGCCATCCACTTGCCCGTGGGATTCGTGGTGGGGGAAAGCGTTGTCACCATGTCCGCAGGTCACGTGATCAACGACGTGTTCATGGCCATCTTCTTCCTGCTGGTAGGCTTGGAGATCAAGTACGAAATGACCGTCGGCGAGCTGACGAACATCCGTCAGGCGCTGCTGCCCATCGTGGCCGCGGCGGGCGGTGTGGTCATGCCTATCGCCATCTACATGGCATTCAACGCCGGAAACGCCGAAACCGCAGGTGGTTGGGGTATTCCGACAGCGACCGACATCGCCTTCGCCTTGGGTATCATGGCTCTTCTGGGTAACCGCATCCCGGCGGGCATCCGCGTGTTCCTGTCCACGCTGGCAGTAGCCGACGACATCATCGCCATCCTGGTCATTGCGATTTTCTACGGCCAGGCGCCTTCGCTGTTCTGGCTGGCAGCCGCGGCTGCGGTACTGGCGGTGCTCATCGCCTGCAACCGTTCCCACGTGTATTCCATCCAACCCTATCTGGGGTTGGGTGTGGTCCTGTGGTTCTGCGTGTTCATGAGCGGCGTGCATTCCACCATCGCCGGCGTGCTGCTGGCGTTCGCGATTCCGTCCGGCTCCAACGTGAAGCTGCGTGATTTCGCAACATGGTCGAGGGAGAAGATCTCGTCTGCCCACGAATCGTTCAATCCCGACGAGCCGGTCATCGGGCAGAAGGACTACATGCATGACGTGAAGAGCCTTTCCGACGTGGCTCGCCAGGTCATTCCGCCGGCGACCCGTATGGAACATGCGCTGTACCCCTGGGTCTACTTCGCCATTCTGCCGCTGTTCGCTCTGACCAACGCCGATGTGCATCTCATCGGCTCGAATCCGGCGGACTTCTTCAGCAACCCCGTCCTGTACGGCGTGTTCTTCGGTCTGCTTCTGGGCAAGCCGGCGGGCATCGTGCTGTTCAGCTTCATCGTGGTGAAAAGCCGTCTGGCGTCGCTTCCCGAACATGTCGGCTGGGGCCACGTGCTCGGCGCCGCCATTCTGGGCGGCGTGGGTTTCACCATGTCGATCTTCGTGGCGAACCTGGCCTTCGATTCGGAAACGGCCATCACCACGGCGAAGGCCGCCATTCTGGCAGCATCGACAGTGGCAGGCGTTCTGGGCTTTTTCGTGTTGTGGCTGCAAGCGCGTCGTGACGCAGCACGCGGTGTGGTGTATGTTATGCCCGCTGTGGACGAGGAGATGCTGACGCAGAGCGATGTCGACGCCTTCAGGACCGACGAGGCGCTGCTCGAACAGCTCGACGAGGAATCCCGTCGTGCCATAGATGAGGAGTGCCGTTGCGCGCATCCTCACGAAGTTGTTGCCCACCTGCGATAACGCCGTCTTACGCATCGCGTGGGCGGCAAGGTCCGCTCTAGCGTGAAAGAAGGCCTGAACGATGCGTAGTGCCGCATCCAGAAAATCGAAGAACTTCGACCTTGAGGGGCGTCTTGCCGCTGCATCCAGCAACTACGAGGCCGATCCGTCCGCATGGGCGGGAAAGTGGCGCTGCTGGCATCCGGCGGATGCCGAAGGCGGCCGTACCTTCGACGAGGTCAGAGTCGATCTGGGCTGCGGCAAGGGGGCATTCGCCGTGGAGATGGCCCGTCGAAACCCCAACGTACTCTTCGTGGGGCTGGACGTCGACGGCGTCTGTGCGTTGCATGGTGCCGAAAACGCGATTGCCGCGGGACTCGACAACCTGGTGTTCGCCTACGAGGACTACGACTTGGATGTGACCAAGGTCTTCGGCGAAGGCGAGATTTCTCTCATATATATGAACTTTCCAACGCCGTTCCCGCGTAAGAAGATGGCGCCCCGGCGCATCACCTATCTGGACCGGTTGATGGCCTACCGTCCGTTGCTGGCCGAAGGCGGCACCATCCGTCTGAAAACGGACAGCTTCCCGTTCAGGGATTTCTCGGTCATCCAGTTCGAGCTGGCGGGATATGACATCCTGTGGCAGGCAGACGACATGCGTGCGGCGTTTCCCGATGAGCCCGACAGCGAATATGAACGCAAACTGACGGCCAAGGGCGCCACGGTCATGGGGCTTGAGGCGAAGCCGGGCCCTGCGCCTGACCGGGTTGAACAGACCGCTGAGCTCAGTCTGTTCCAGTACCTGCCCGATGATCTGGAATCCATGGATTACATTCCGCACGGCATGGACGGCGCTGTGAACAACTGGGTGAACCGCGATAAAAACGCTGCCCGCAAGGAGCGCGCTCGTCGCAGAAACGGTCGCTAGAAGGTTGTTTTGACCATTGTGCAGCGGCGCTTCGCAGACGGATTCTCCTGTGCTTCTTGATGTGCTCGCTGTGTGGATGGCATATGGCCTGGTGTGGAACGTGTGGAGTATGGTAGACTTACCCGTCGGTAATTTCTGATTCGAATATCAGCTGTGTATAGGAAGAGGCGAATATGTCCGGACATTCTAAGTGGGCGACCACCAAGCATCGTAAGGCGGCACAGGACGCGAAGCGTTCCGCGCTGTTCAGCAAGCTTTCCCGTAACATCACCGTTGCGGCGAAGGAGGGTGGCGACCCCAATCCCGAGAACAACGCTTCTCTGGCTGCCGCCATCGAAAAGGCAAAGGCGAACTCCCTGCCCAAGGACAAGATCAAGACCGCTATCGACAAGGCCTTCGGCACCGGCAAGGACGCCGCGAGCTACGAAACCCTGACCTACGAAGGTTACGGCCCGGCTGGCGTCGCCATCCTGTGCCAGGCTCTGACCGACAACCGCAACCGTACTGCCGCCGACGTGGGATCCGCGTTCCGTCATGCCGGTCAGTCTCTGGCCACTCCGGGCAGCGTTGCGTATCAGTTCGAGCGCAAGGGCCAGATTGTGGTCTCCAAGGAAATCGAGACCGGTGACAAGAAGAACCCCATCGCCGTCAACGGTGCCGCTGGTGACGAGGACGAGTTCATGATGGTTGTCGCCGAGGCAGGCGGAGATGACTACGAGGACGCCGAAGACGAATGGATCGTCTACACGGCTGCAACGGACCTGATGGCCGTCAAGAAGGGCCTCGAGGAGCAGGGCGTCCAGGTGAAGGGCGCCGAGCTCACCATGATCCCCACCACCCCGACCCAGGTCAGCGTCGAGGATGCCAAGAAAGTCATGCGTCTTATCGACAGGCTCGAAGAGCTTGAGGACCTCCAGAACGTGTATCACACCATGGAGATGACCGACGAGATCGTCGCCGCTCTCGACGAAGAGTAACGCCTGATCCAACCACACATCAGATTTGCAATGTGCCAGTAGGGACGTTTCCTATTGGCACATTTTTGTGTCACTGGGGACACATGTAGTCCATCGGCTCTGCGGGGGCCTGCAAATTCACCCCGTCACCTGACGGGTGCCTCTTGAAGAAACTTCGTTCGATACGGACTTTTCTGCTCCCATATCGGAAATCTGTGCTATTATCCGAACAAACGTTTGTTTTGTTGTTGGAAGGAGGGGCTCATGCCGTATGTTGAAAACCGCACCATTCTGGGCATCGACCCCGGCCTTGCCAACACGGGGTGGGGTGTCATCCGCCAGCGCGGCCCGCGGCTTTCCTGCGTCGCGTACGGATGCATCTCAACATCGGCCGACATGGATCTGCCGAGCAGGTTGCTCAAACTGCATGACCAGATGGAGCTGGTGGTCAAGCGGTTCGAGCCGACGTGTCTCGGTATTGAAACCATTTGGTTCGGCGCCAATGTAACGGCAGGCATCCTTACCAGCCAGGCCCGCGGGGCGGTGCTCGTAGCGTGCGCGAGCCAGGGGCTTTCCATCGGCGAATTCACGCCCAAGCAGATAAAGCTTGCTGTGGTTGGTGAGGGGAATTCCGACAAAATGCAGGTCCAGTACATGGTCAAGCAGCTGTTATCGTTGGACGACCCGCCGCATCCCGACCACGCGGCCGATGCGTTGGCGGCGGCCATCTGCTACGTGACGCACGGCCCCCGAACAGCTTAAACGGATGAATGCAGCTTCTGAGGAGGAGCCTGATGATTGCTTTTTTGAACGGACGCGTCGCCGGGCATACGACGGATACGGCGTTTATCGAAGTGAACGGCGTGGGTTTTGCCGTCGGCATGCCCGCGAGCGATTTGGCGAAACTTCCCGAAAGGGGAGAAGAGGTGCTGGTGCACACCTATTTGGCTGTGCGCGAAGACGCCATGGCGCTCTACGGTTTTCTTACGCAGGATGAGAAGCGTTTCTTCGAGAAACTCATCGGCGTTTCGGGGGTGGGGCCAAAAGTTGCGCTTGCAGCGCTCAGCGTGTACAAGCCGGAAGAGCTGGCCAATGCCATCGCAGCGGGGGATGTCAAGGCCGTGTCCATGATCCCGGGTGTCGGCAAGAAAACCGCCCAACGTATGATTCTGGAGCTGAAGGGCAGCTTCTCGGATGAGAATATGCAGTCGCTGTTCGACCAAGAGACGGCGGAGGCAACAAGACGTTTGGAAGGCGCTCGGGAAGCGTTGCTTTCCATGGGGTTCTCGTCCGCCGAAGCGGATTTGGCTTTGAAAGATGCGCCGGAAGAGCTGCATACCGATTCGGCGCTGATACAATATGCATTACGCCGCTTGGGCTCTCTGTAAAGCGCTTATGGCGCGGCACTGTTTCTCTATGATGTGGTGATTATGACCGATGGTTTTGAAATAGAAGGATTGGTATTCGAGGCGGGTTCCCGGTCGAACAAGTCGGCGGGTCAAACCGGCCCCCGTGCCGTCACGCCCGAGCTGACCGAAGACGACTTGGCGCTCGACCGTTCACTGCGCCCGAAACATCTGGATGACTATATCGGGCAGACGCGCGTCAAAGACAGCCTGTCCATTCTTATTCAGGCGGCCAAGCAGCGCGGCGAATGCATGGACCATGTGCTGTTCAGCGGCCCTCCGGGCTTGGGTAAAACCACGCTTGCAACGGTGGTGGCAAACGAGCTGGGGGCCAACATCCGCACTACCAGCGGCCCTGCCATCGCCCGTACCGGCGATCTGGCCGCCATCCTCACAAACCTGGAAGACGGCGATGTACTGTTCATCGATGAGATTCATCGGCTGAACCGCCAGGTGGAAGAGGTTTTGTATCCGGCGCTTGAGGACTACGTGCTCGACATCGTCGTCGGCAAAGGTCCCGCCGCCCGCAGCATCCGCCTGGACCTTCCCAAGTTCACATTGGTGGGGGCCACCACCCGTACGGGTTTGCTTACCGGCCCTTTGCGCGATCGCTTCGGCATTGTGTTCCGTCTGGATTACTACACCCCGGAAGAGCTCGCAGGCATCGTGAAGCGCTCGGCCGGTATTCTGGATGTGGCCATCGACGAAGAAGGCGCCCTGGAAATCGCGCGTCGAAGTCGTGGAACGCCGCGTTTGGCAAACCGCATGCTCAAACGCGTGCGGGATTGGGCGCAGGTGCGCGGAACCGGCGACATCGACGAGGATACGGCCGCCCAGGCCCTGAGCTTCTTCGAGGTCGACTCCCTCGGTTTGGACGCCCTTGACAATAAAATATTGGAGCTGCTCTGCGTCGGCTTCGACGGCAGGCCTGTCGGTTTGTCTACGTTGGCCAGCGCACTGTCGGAGGATCCCGATACGGTCGAGGACGTGTATGAGCCATATCTCATTCAACAGGGGCTTATCATGCGCACGCCGAAGGGCCGTCAGGCTACGGACCGCGCTTTCGAGCATATTGGAATCAAGAGGGTTTAAATGCTGCAGCAAGACTACCTGATGCGCTTGATCATTCAATTCGTCGCCGCAACTACTCGTTCAATTGAGATCGGCAAGGTGCGGCCGAAAGAGGCCGCAGAAGGTTTGGAAGACGCCATGTCCGAAGCTCTGGACATGGACGCTTCCACGTTGTTGCGCCTTGAGCCCGAAAGCCTTTCGGACATTCTGCGAGTTTCGGGGGTCGACCCCGATCTGATGGAGTACATCATCCGTTCGATGCTGCTTGAGGCCTGGTATCTCGAGGAGGCGAATCTGCCGAAAACCGGTCAGCTTCGCAGGGATCAGGCTCGCGCCCTGGCATACATGTACGGGCTTGAAGACACTTTGGATTTCGACATACCCGTTGAAGACTTGGAAACGGAGCTGCGCCGTTTGGCGGAGGAGGACGGCATCGATTTTGATGCCCCTTGGTCTGACGACTGATTCAATATCGAATCGTAAATACGACAGCATTCATACTTCAAATTCTATATAAATTAGTCGTGAATGCCATATGATGAAACATTAATATACCAGTTCAAAAGCTTGTTTGAATTGTGCCGATTACGATAAAACTCGGGGTTTTCCCCGACTGTAAACTTATTTGTTGACAAAACAAAGGATAATGACCATTGGTTGGTTTCGCGAAAAGCGAATTGGTTGGCTGGCATGAAAAACCAGTCTGAGTTTTCCTTGTGGAAAGAAAGAGACCGCACATGGCTGAAGGCACTGTCAAATGGTTTAGTCCCGAAAAGGGCTACGGGTTCATCTCCCAGGCCGACGGAGAAAATTTGTTCGTCCATTTCTCTGAGATTCAGATGGATGGCTACAAGACTCTCGAAGAGGGCGCGAAGGTTACCTTCGAAGTCACCGAAGGCGCAAACGGCAAGAAGCAGGCTAGCAACGTGGTTCCCCAATAGGGACGCGGTTGTTTCCAGTTTTTAAGCTAGATGATGAACGGCGGGAGGGACGCACGGTTCCTCCCGCCGTTTACGTTTACCGACATTGAGATATAGGACAGCTTCGCCGCTTCTGTTGATATTCGGCGCAATGCGCTGCCCGTTGTCTCGAAATCGGCCGCTTTTGGGGTTGACCCATCACTTTAGTGCGCTATACTGACCCCGATGTCTGTTCAGGGCGAGGTGAAATTCCTCACTGGCGGTAACGGGGAAACCCGAAGTCCGCGACCCTCTTAACGGAGGCTGATTCGGTGCAAGTCCGAAACCAACGGTTACAGTCCGGATGGAAGAACACGATGTCATGTACGTGGCCCGTAGTGGGTCGCGATATGTGATGCATCCATAACCATCATGCGCACCTGCAGACATGCGGGTGTTTTTTATTGCCCGCACGCGATAGGACGACATCGGGAAGGCGGGCGCCATGACCGCAGACGAGAAGATGATGCGCCGGGCAATCGAGCTGGCTCGCACGGCTGCGGGCTGGACCAATCCGAATCCGCTGGTTGGAGCCGTCATCGTAAAGGACGGCCGCGTTATCGGCGAAGGTTGCCACGAGCGTTACGGCGACTTGCACGCCGAACGCAACGCATTGGCGTCGTGCACCGAATCGCCGCAGGGCGCCACCATGTACGTGACGCTCGAGCCCTGCAGCCACACCGGAAAACAGCCTCCGTGTGCCGACGCGTTGGTCGAAGCGGGAATCGCGCGGGTGGTCGTGGGTTCGCGCGACCCCAATCCGTTGGTGTCGGGTCGCGGCATTGCACGGCTGCGCGCCGCCGGCATCCAGGTGGAAGAGGACTTCCTCCGCCAGGAGTGCGACGGGATCAATCCCGTGTTCTTCCATTTCATCACGACGAAGACGCCTTATGTGGTAGCCAAGTGGGCCATGACCGCCGATGGGAAGATCGCCACGGCAACCCGTGATGCCAGGTGGGTCTCCTGCGAAGCATCCCGCGCCGACACCCATGAGCTTCGACACCGTCTGGCCGGCATCATGGTCGGCGTCAACACGGTGCTCGCCGACGACCCCATGCTCAACGCGCGGCGCGGCGTGCCAAGCAACCAGCCGTTGCGCATCGTGTGTGACTCGTCTTTAAGGATTCCGCTGGACAGCGCTCTTGTGCGCTCGGCAACCGAAGTGCCCGTGCTTGTGGCGTGCGCCTGCAACATCGACCAAGGGGAACGCCTGGATAAGGCTATCCGTTTGCGGGCGGCCGGCGTCGACGTGGTGTCGCTTCCGGGGGCCGACGGCAAGGTGGACCTTGCCGCTCTTATGGCGCATCTGGGCGAATCGGGCGTCGACTCCGTCCTGGTGGAGGGCGGTGGCACCCTGCACGCGAACATGTTCAAAAGCGGCCTGGTCGACGAGGTGGTCGTTTACCTTGCACCCAAGGTGTGCGGTGGCACGAGCGCACCGACCCCTGTGGGCGGCGCGGGAGCGGCCCTTATGGCTGACGCCCTTCAATTGGGAAAACCCCAGGTAGACATCGTGGGCGACGACGTCCGTCTGACATATCGACTGAATCGAGGGATTTAGATGTTCACTGGCATCGTTGAGGAGATGGGAACGGTTCGGCGCGTCCTGCCCGGCGCCCGAGCGGGCAAAATCACCATCGGAGCGTCCAAGGTGCTCGGCGGCACGCAGATCGGCGACAGCATCGCCGTCAACGGCGTGTGCCTGACTGTGGTGGAGATGGGCGCCGACAGCTTCGTGGCCGACGTCATGCCCGAAACCCTGTCCAAATCGGGGCTCGGCCAGCTCAAAACCGGGGACAAAGTGAACCTGGAGCGGGCCATGGCCGCTGACGGGAGGTTCGGCGGGCATATCGTGTCGGGCCACATCGACGGCACGGGCCGCATTGCGGAGATGCGTCCCGATCAGAATGCGGTGCGGGTGCGCATCTCTGCGCCGGCCGGCATTCTCGCCCTCATTGTGGAGAAGGGGTCCATTGCGATCGACGGCATCAGCCTGACGGTTGCTTCGGTGTCCGCCACCGACTTCCAGGTGTCTCTCATTCCCCATACCGGGGAGGAGACGACCCTGCTCAAGAAGCGCGCAGGGGACATCGTCAACCTGGAAAACGATGTGGTGGGCAAGTACGTGCAGAAGCTGTTGGGAAGCGCTTTGGGCAAGCCGGCGGAGCAGGCTCCGTTGCAAGAAGCGTCTTCCGGCATGACCGTCGAGTTCCTCCAAAAATACGGGTTCTAACAACACAGTTGTGAATAGAGGCGCGAAGCGCCGCACGAGAAAGGAAAGAAGATGACGAACGTCTTCGAAGAGCAAGAGGTTCTATCCGCAAACGCCGTCCGCATGGGCTCCATCCAGGACGCCATCAACGAGCTGCAGGCAGGCCATCTCATCCTGGTCGTCGACGACCCCGACCGTGAGAACGAAGGCGACCTGATCTGCGCCGCGGAATACGCGACCACCTACAACGTGAACTTTATGGCGACGCACGCCAAGGGCCTCATCTGCATGCCGATGAGCTCGGAGCTCGCCCACAAACTGAATTTCCCGCCCATGGTCTCCGAGAACACCGACAACCACGAGACCGCGTTCACCGTTTCGGTGGACCACGTGGACACCACCACGGGTATCTCGGCGGTGGAACGCTCCTATACCGCCATGAAGTGCGTAGATGAGAAGTCCAAGCCCGAGGATTTCCGCAGGCCCGGCCATATGTTCCCGCTGATCGCCAAGGCGGGCGGCGTGTTGGAGCGCAACGGCCACACCGAAGCCACCGTCGATCTGCTGCGCCATGCCGGCATGAAGCAGTGCGGATTGTGCTGCGAGATCATGCGCGAAGACGGCAGCATGATGCGTACCGCCGAGCTTCTGGACTTCGCCGAGGCCCACGGCATCGTCATGGTGTCCATCAAGCAGCTGCAGGACTACTGCCGCGAGCATGACAACCACATGAAGGAACAGGCCTGCGCCACACTTCCCACCGCGTACGGCGAATTCGAAATCCACGGTTTTGTGAACGACATCACGGGCGAAGAGCACGTGGCCCTGGTCAAGGGCAACATCGGCGACGGGCAGGATGTTCTGGTGCGTGTGCACAGCGAGTGCCTGACCGGCGACGTGTTCGGCAGCCATCGCTGCGATTGCGGCGAGCAGCTGCACAGCGCTATGAGCCAAATCGAGGCGGAGGGCCGCGGCGTGGTCCTGTACATGCGCCAGGAGGGTCGCGGCATCGGCCTCATGAACAAGATTCGCGCCTACAAGCTGCAGGAACAGGGGATGGATACCGTCGACGCCAACGTGGCGTTGGGATTCGAGCCTGACATGCGCGAATACTGGAGCGGTGCGCAGATCCTGCGCAATCTGGGCTGCAGGTCCATCCGTCTTCTGACGAACAACCCGGACAAGGTCTACGGGCTGAAGGGCTTCAATCTGAAGATCACCGAGCGCGTGCCCATCGAGATCGAACCGCAGGAGCATGACCGCAAATACCTGGAGACCAAGCGCGATCGCATGGGCCACCAGTTCACAAATATCCTCAACGATTAGAAAACATGCCGCAGGCCGGCGCAACAGAAAGGACGAACAATGGCAGTAAGGGTTATCGAGGGCAAGGTCGTAAACGAAGGCATCAAGGTCGGCATTGTGCTGCCCCGTTTCAACGAGTTCATCACGGGCAAGCTGCTGGATGGCGCGCTGGATGCGCTGCGCCGCCACAACGTGGCCGATGAGGATGTCACCGTGGCGTGGGTTCCCGGCGCATTCGAGGTGCCGGTCGTTGCCCAGAAGATGGCCGAATCCGACGACTACGACGCGGTTATCGCGCTGGGTGCCGTCATCCGCGGCGCCACCGGGCATTACGACGTGGTGGTGAACGAAGTATCCAAGGGCATCGCGCAAATCTCCCTGAAGACCGGCAAACCCGTCATGATGGGCGTGCTGACCACCGATACCATCGAGCAGGCCGTCGAGCGCGCGGGCACCAAGGCCGGCAACAAGGGTTACGAATGCGCCGTGGGTGCCATAGAGATGGTGAACGTGCTTCGCCAGCTGTAGGTTCTGGCTTGCCGCGTGACGGATGCGCCGGCGGATGTGCACGAAGTCGAGAGGTGCACGGCCGGAAGCCGTCACGCGGTGTATTCTTCGGTATGTTAGTGGACAACACAGATGAATATGTGGTCTAAAAGGCCGCATTGTGATGAAAATGAAGCAAAGCACGACAGTAGATGCGTACGCTTCGCCGCTTCGTGCACATCGGCTGGTCCGCACGTGGCGGGAAAGCCGGTTTCGGAGGTTTTGATGGCTCTATCCACGGTGGTTTTCGATTTCGACGGGACGCTGCATGACAGCATGCAGGTGTATCCGCGCGCCCTGAAGGCGGTTTGCCAGGGGCTTATGGATCGCGGGCTCGTCGAGCGCCGCGAGATGGGCGACGGGGAAATCGCCGGCTACATCGGCCTTACCACGAAGGAGATGTGGCAGACCTTCGCCCCCGACCTGGACGAGGCTACGCAGCGGCAGTCGGGAATCGAGGTTGGCCGCACTATGGACGAGCTCATCGCGAACGGGGAAAGCAAACTGTACGACGGTGTGCCCGACATGTTGCAGCGGGTGTTCGATATGGGTCTTGACCTGGTGTTTTTGAGCAACTGCCGCATTGCGTACCAAGAAGTGTGCCGCAAGGCGTTCGGGATGGACGCATGGTTTTCGGCGTACTACAACTCCGAAGAAGCCCACGACCTGCCCAAAGAGGTGATCTTCGAACGCATTGCCGAGGTATTCGACGGCGATTACCTTATCGTGGGCGACCGCGACAAGGACCTGCAGATTGCCCAGGTCCACGGCCTGCCGTCCATCGGCTGCCTGTACGGTTACGGCTCCCGCGAGGAGCTCGCCTGCGCCACCTATCTTGTCGAGTCGCCGGGTGATGTGGCGAACATCATCGAGACCCTGCTGTAGCGCGCGGCCTTCCGGCTATTCGGGAAGCGCCTGGCAGAAGGCCAGAAAATCGGTGCTCGTTCCGTGGGGGAACTGTTCCAGGTCGACGCCCCCGTCTTGGACGATAAGGTGGTCGGTCACCAGATACAGATTGCATCCGAGCCGCGCCGTCACGCCGTCCTCGAGGGTGTTGTTGCCTACCATCAGCATATCGCCAGGCTTGTGACCTGCCATTTCAAACACATGGTTGTAGTATTCCGTCCGAGGCTTGAGCGCCGTCGAGTTGCTGTACGTGGTGATGAACTCGAAATCGTCCGGGTTCAGGCCTGCCCAACCAAGGCGTGTCTGCACGGCCTCAAGAGGAAACATGGGCATGGTCGCCACGGCCATGGGGTAGCCTTTCGCCTTGAGCGTCGCCACGGCATCGACCATGTTCTGGTCGGGGACCGTGCCGCCTTTCACCTTGTCGAAGTCGGACAGGTAGAAATCCAGCATCAGCGGCTCGTATTCTTCACGCGGGGCCTCAATCA
Source organism: Slackia heliotrinireducens DSM 20476 (assembly GCF_000023885.1). Classification (NCBI taxonomy): domain Bacteria; kingdom Bacillati; phylum Actinomycetota; class Coriobacteriia; order Eggerthellales; family Eggerthellaceae; genus Slackia; species Slackia heliotrinireducens. The sequence continues at coordinate 828,321 of NC_013165.1, forward strand.
GAGGTTCGAAGGCGTCCCAGAAGCACTTCTCATTGGTCTGATCAGGGTGCTCGGCCATTGTCCGGGTTGCACCGAACACGGCATCCACCACCACGCCCGCGTCCTTTCCCCTTGCGGCCATGAAATCATACAGCGCCGGCACATAGCGCTGCATGAAATCCTCCACCGTAAGGGGGAGCAGCGTTCCGTCGAGGTCGAACAGTATATATTGGTATGCGCGGCTCATGTCAGGCCATCCATTTCTTGAAAATCGGTCACGAGCTGAAACTGCATGGTAGTATAGAGCAGTTTCAGCTGCTGGCGGCGCATCGTCGCAATTCGTCAGATGTTCGTAAAGGAGGGTGCCATGAAGTTGCTGCTGCATGCGTGCTGTGGTCCGTGCACACTCGAGCCCTTGAGGTTGCTTCAGGAGGAAGGGCACGACATCTCGATTGCGTACATGAATTCGAACATCGCGCCGAAGGCGGAATACGAGCATAGGCTTCAGACGCTGCTTGATTATGCGAAGACCCAGGACATCGATGTGGTGGAAGGCGTCTATGACCCCAAAGCGTGGGCGCGCGAAGCGGGCGTCATCGGCCCCGACCCTGAAACCCGCGAGTCCCGGTGCCGCGCGTGCTACCGCCTGCGCCTGCAGGAGGCGGCACAATACGCCGCCGACCACGGCTTCGACGGCCTTGCAACCACGCTTACCGTAAGCCCGTACCAGTACACCGAGGTGATTCACGAGGAACTGGTTGATGCCTGTGGAACTCGGGGGCTTAAGCCGGTGTTTCACGACTACCGCGAGCAGTATCCCGAGGCGACGCGCCGCAGCCGTGCGCTGGGCATGTATCGGCAGGACTATTGCGGGTGTGCCTACTCCAAGGTGGAAGCCGATACGGAACGCGCCGAGCGCGCGGCCGAACGCGCCCGCAAAAAGGCGGAGCATGATGCCGAAATGGCGCCCATCCGCGCAGCCCAGGAGGCTGAACGCAAACGAAAACGTGCCGAAAAGCAGGCTTACGCCGAGAAGCGTGCGGCCCAGCGTGCCGCATTGAAAGCATACAAACAGGCCCACGCGAACGATTAGCCGTTCGCGCCTGCTGTGCCGTATAGACCGGAGATACCATGAGAACCGATGATTTCGACTACGAACTGCCGCCTGAGCGCATCGCGCAGGAGCCTTGGCCCGTGCGCGACGAGTGCAGACTTTTGGTGATGGACCGCAAGACCGGCGAGGTGACCGATCGCATATTCCGCGACGTGGCGGAATACCTGCAGCCGGGCGACGTGCTGGTTGCCAACGAGACCCGCGTGCTGCCGGCGCGCCTTTTGGGCTCGAAGCGGGGGACCGGCGGGGCCTGCGAAGTCTTCCTGCTTCGTGAGCGCTTCGACGTGGAGCCGAAAACCACCCACACGGCCGTGTGGGACGTGCTGGTGCGTCCCGGTCGCAGGTTGAAACCAGGTACCGGCGCCATGGTGGACTTCGAAGGGCCCGATGGGAACGTGGTGCTTTCGGCCGAAATCATCGACTGGGGGTCGGACACGGGCAAGGGCGAACGCATCGCGCGCCTGAGCACGCCGTTGGATTCCTTCGACGAGGCCCTGCACGCCGCGGGCCACACTCCGCTGCCGCCCTATATCAAAGGATACGCCGGCGACGAGGAGATGTACCAGACGGTGTACTCCCAGGCGGAGACCAGCGCCGCAGCGCCGACCGCCGGACTGCACTTCACGCCGGAGCTGATTGGGAGCCTGAAGGCCAAGGGCGTCGAGTGGCACACCGTGGAGCTGCAGGTGGGTCTGGACACGTTCCGCGTGGTGGACGAGGACGACCCGGCGCAGCACGCCATGCACACCGAGTTCTACAGCGTGCCCCAAAGCGTTGTGGATGCCTGCGACGCAGCCCATGCCCGCGGCAACCGCGTGTTCGCCGTGGGAACCACCAGCGTGCGGTCCCTGGAAAGCGCGTTCGACCGCGAATCGGGAAAACTCCGAGCCCGCGACCACGAAGCCACCTGCCTGTTCATCCTGCCAGGCTACACCTTCGGCGTGGTGGACGGCCTGATCACCAATTTCCACGTGCCCCGCAGCACGCTCATGATGCTGGTCAGCGCGTTTTCGACGCGCGAGAACATCATGGCCGCATACAAGCACGCCATAGACAGCGAATACCGCATGCTGAGCTTCGGCGACGCCATGCTTATCTGCTAGACTGCCGACTTCGCGCCTGCCCGTGCGGGCGCTTATCACCTGTCTTTCCAATCGTGCGCGGCGATCGGCTTCTTCTGCCAAACCGTGCCGACGCAGCTAGGGGACACGTGCTCTTCTGGCCTTCTGATGGGTGGCGCGGTCAACGTTGCCTGCCGTTTGGTAAGATGCACAGGTGCACATACCGTTGAAAGGAACCATGCATGGCATTGTTTGATGTCACTATAGACGCTACCTGCGGAAACGCCCGCGCGCTCACGTTCGAGACGGCGCACGGCCAGGTTCACACCCCGATGTTCATGCCGGTCGGCACCCATGCCACGGTCAAGGGAATCACGGTCGACCAGCTCCATGAGCTGAAGAGCCAGGTCGTGTTGGCGAACACCTATCACCTGTACATGCGTCCCGGCGTGGACATCGTCGAAGCGGCCGGCGGCGTGCAGAAATTCATGAACTACGACGGTCCCATGCTGACGGACTCCGGAGGTTTCCAGCTGTTCAGCTTGGACCACATGATGAAGACGGACCCCGACGGCGTCTCGTTCCAGGCACGTGACTACGACGGCTCCAAGCACCGCTGGACCCCGGAAAGCAATATGGAGATCCAGCAGCGCATCGGGGCCGACATCGCCATGCAGCTCGACCAGTGCGTCGGCTATCCGGAGACCCGCGAACGGGTTGAGGCGTCCACCAAGCTGTCGTGGGAATGGGCCGAGCGTTGCCTGGCAGCGCACACCCGCGAGGACCAGGCCCTGTTCGGCATCGTCCAAGGAGGCATGCATCTGGACCTTCGCCTTGAAAGCGTCCGTCACCTCATCGAGATCGAGGAGCGCAGCATAGCCGCAGGCCACAAGCGTTTCGGTGGCTTCGGAATCGGCGGATATTCAGTTGGGGAACCCCATGATGTCATGTTCGAGACGTTGGGCACCGTGGCGCAGGCCTGCCCGGAGGACAGACCGCGCTACCTCATGGGCGTGGGCAACCCCACCACTTTGGTGCGGGCCGTGCGGGAAGGCGTGGATATGTTCGATTGCGTCCTGCCGACGCGCACGGGACGCATGGGCACGGCGTTTTCCAGCCAGGGCCGCATGAACCTGCGCAACGCGAAGTACAAAGTCGACTTCACGCCGCTCGACCACGAATGCTCATGCCCGGTCTGTCAGAATTACACGCGTGCATACCTGCGTCACCTGGTCAAACAGAACGAAATGCTGGGCGGCATCTTGCTGTCCATGCACAACCTGCACTTCCTGATCGATTTGATGGCCCGCGCCCGTCAAGCCGTGCTGGACGGCGAATACGAGGCCTTCTATCAGGAATGGATGGCTTCGCCTGGCGCCAACGACTACTGATGCGACATCTGCGGGGCGTTCGCGGCGGCGGGCGCCCCGTTTGTTTCAAGGGGATTAGAAAGAACGGCATTCTTCCAGGAACTTACCACGCTCCTCTCGGTATTTGACGTTGGCCATCAACACTTCCGGAGGCCACTGTTCGAATTCAGCCTGCGCAACGGCGCTCGGCCGGGGTGAAAGATGGGTGCGGACCCTCTTCGTACCCCGCTTGTCCATGACCTTTCGGTCGGGTTCTCGGATGACATGGGTTTCCCTGTCCTTGTTCTCGCCCATGTTCTGGAACAGGTTCACCTGGCGGTCGAATTCCTCCATCGTGAACCCGTAGTACGTCATGGCGCGCAGGATGGCGGCCGCAACGGTGGCGTGGCCGTATTTACGCAGGCAGGTGCCGTACACGTCCAAACACAGCACGAAATCCCAGTACGTGTAGGTGATGCCCAGCGTGTCTGGGAATGGCTCGTAGTCCAGAAACACGTCCAGACATCCGCGGGGCGCCCAGCCGCCGTAGGCGAAGACGGTTTCTTCGTCGGCGTATGCGCTGGTCTGGGGGTTGAATATGGGGTATACCGCGATGCTCATGGGAGGGTCGCTTCGGGCGGGAGCGAGCTTCTGCAGCTCGCGGAAGGCGCCAGCGTAGTCTTCCCGGGTTTCGCGGAGCCAATCGGTCTGCGTCTGCCCGCTGGCGTGCAGGCAGTCGGGGTCGGGCATGATGAGGTTGGGGTATTTCCCCTGGTGCAGCTCCTTCCATACGTCGTCGAACCGCAATACTTTGAACAGATTAGAAAGCCTCAACGCCGGACTCCTTTCCGGAAGCGGGGAATGCGTCGTTGCTGGCCTTTCCAGCCGGGTCGCCAGCGCGGGTTGAGACGGATGCCGCTTCGAGATCTTCCAAGTTCGCCAGATAGTCCTGGTGGCAGTCGTCGGCCCAGATAGAACGCGCGGTGCGGTACGTGAGGTTCTCAACCGTCGTACGGGGCGACCATCCTTCCATTTCCGCCTCCTCAACAGGGTCGAGGCAGGGCAGGAAGACCCGGTCGTACCATTCCTGCTCCTCATACAGACGCCATGCCATCTCGCGGATCGGGTCGTCGCAGTATTCGTCCTTGAACCGTCGGCGGTTGCGCTCGCATGCCGCGCGGGAGTATCCATTGACCGTCATGCTGCGCAGGATTGCCGCAGCGCAGGCGGTCTTGCCGTACGCCGCCACGCATGTGTCGAACACCTCGAAGGTGCGCAGCGCCTCCCACGGCGTTTCGGAGATATACCCCTCCATCTCGCTTTCGGGGTCGTAGGTGAACACGCCCAACGCCCCGAAAGGCGCAAGCTCGAATCCCGCGTGAACCGCCATACCTCCGCATTCGGCGGCCTCCTTACCGTCGAACAGGGGATACAGGAACAGGTACCCCTGCGATGCGGGCGGGGCGTCTTCGATGGACTTGAACTCGCGGTAGGCTTCATGCAGAAGGTGCTTTCGTTCCTTGCAGTACTCCCTGTGGCTCAGGCCTTCGTAGCGGAGCAATTCTCGGGGGACCAGAATGAGGTTGGGGTAGCGGCCGAAGCGCATCTCCTTCCAGACCGCTTTGAAACCCACCTCGTCGAAGAGTTCGCGTACTAGCATGTAGATCCTTTCGTTCGGAGCTGACAGGACCTACGACGCTACAGGCAAAACCTTGCCGATTTGTATGTAACACTTGCATCAAAACACGGCCAAAACCTGAACCAAATCTGAGCGGAACCTGATCTTTGTCTGAACGCGGGGCCGTGATTAGGGGCTATGCGGAAACGGGTGCTCAAAAGGGGTGTCACAATTCCTTCACATTCAGACAGGCGTCGGAAGGAGAAGACCCGTGGCCGTGCGTGCCGGAGCCTGTTTTTTTCGGAAACGTTGCGCCCGAAGACATGTAAAAAACGCCACGGATTTCGCGCAAACGTCCGCTATGCCGAAGACTCGATGGATGCGTTGTGAAACGGCGCCTCACGCCACACTATTACTGTTATAATTTGGCGGTTTTCACACAACCGTAGGAAGGGGCGGAACGGCAGGTGCTGCTTATGGCCGTCCAACAGCAAGGAGCATTCAATTCATGAGTGAAACCTCGTCCAAGGCGAAGCGCCGTTCGGGCGGCAACGTTGACCGTCGCAACATTTGGCTGGTGGTTGTAACCGCGGTGCTGGTCATCGCGTCCATCGCCATGTTCATGCCTCCTCAGGAGCGCATCAATCAGGCCCTCGACTTGCAGGGCGGTCTGTCGGTCGTTCTGAGTGCGGAAAGCAACGACGGCAGCGAGGTGACCGCCGAACAGATGGAGACCTCCCGAAGCATTATCGAGAGCCGCGTCAACTTGCTGGGCGCCTCCGAAGCTGTGGTTCAGCTGCAGGGCGACAACCAGATCCTGGTCCAAATTCCCGGCCTGTCCGATACCGAAGAGGCTTTGGAGACCATCGGCAAGACCGGTAAGCTCGAATTCGCCCGCCTGGACTCCTTTACCGACCAGGACGTTGTGAACGCTATCCAGACCGGCGCCTATCTCTCTCAGGAGACCGTTACCGACGAAGCCGGCAACGTCTTCGTCACGGGGGAAGGCACGCCTTCTCTTGAAGTGGAGCCCGGCACCTACGAGCCCATCGTCACCGGTGAGAACATCAACCGTGTGACCGTCGGCCGCGAAAGCGAAACCTCGCAGTTCTACGCCGTCGACCTCAACTTGGACAGCGAAGGCACCAAGGCGTTCGCCGAAGCCTCCGCCGACCTGGTGGAAGACCACGGCCAGATCGTCATCATCTTGGACGGCGTGGTCCAAAGCGCGCCTGCCGTTCAGTCCGAAATCCCCGACGGCAACGTGGCCATTACCGGCAACTACAGCCTGGCCGAGGCCCAGTCGTTGGTGACTGTGCTTGAATCCGGCTCGCTGCCTGTGAGCTTCGAATATCAAACCGCCCAGACGGTCGGTCCCACCTTGGGTCAGGGCGCGCTTCGCTCCGGCGTCATCGTGGCGCTCATCGGCCTTCTGCTGGTCATGCTCTACCTGCTCTTCTTCTACAAGGGCCTGGGATTCATCACCGCTGCTGCCATGGCCGTGTTCGCCTGCCTGTATCTGGGCATCCTGGCGTTGCTGTCTCACTTCAACCTGTTCTCGCTGAGCTTGGCAGGCATCGCCGGCGTCGTACTGACCATCGGCATGGCCGCCGACTCGTCCATCCTCACATTGGAACGCTTCCGCGAAGAAATCCGTTTGGGACGTAGCGTTCGTGCTGCATCCATCACCGGCGTCCGCCACGGCATCATGACCTCCATCGACGCCGACCTGGTCACGCTGGTTTCCGCTTTGGCCCTGTTCTTCCTCGCGGCCGCTTCCGTCAAGGGCTTCGGCCTGACGCTGGCTTTGGGCATCTTCTGCGACATCCTCATGATGCTGCTCTTCAAGGCGCCGCTCATCCGCCTGCTTGCGCCTAAGGCCATCGCGAAGAACCCTGGTTTCTGGGGCGTGAAGGACTGCGAAGAGGCCGCTCCGTACTTCACGGATGAGAAGGAAGCCCCTGCCGGCGGCAAGATTCCCGGCCGCTTTATCAAACACGACTTCAACATCCTGGGTTGGCGCAAGGTAACGCTTACCGCAGCGGTTGTCGCCGTCGTTCTGGTGCTCGCCATCCTGGGCATCCGCGGCATCAACTTCGGTATCGAATTCGTCGGCGGCACCTCCGTCGCATTCCACAACACGGGCGATGTCACCATCGAGCAGTTGCGTGATGCGTTCGACGAGGCTGGCGAAACCGACGCAGTCATCCAGACCACTGAGACCGACGGCGAACCCGGCTTCCTGGTCCGCACCACCACCACTTCCGCCGAGGACGCGAACGTCGCTGCCAAAGCCGTCGCTGACACCTTCGGATGGGAAACCGACAGCTTCGAGGTGACCACCATCGGTCCCGACTGGGGCACGTCGGTCATCAAGAGCTCGGTCATCGCGTTCTTGGTTTCGCTCATCCTGATCATCATCTATATCAGCATCCGCTTCCGCGATTACAAGATGGGCGTGACCGCCATCGTGGCTCTGCTGCACGACCTCATCCTGGTATTCGGCATCTACGCTCTGATCGGCCGTGAAGTCACGCCGAACACCATCGCGGCGGTGCTTACCATTTTGGGCTACTCGCTGTATGACACGGTGGTCGTGTTCCGCTCCATCGACGACAACATGAAGGGCGACAGCATCAAGTGCACCTTCATGTCCATGGCGAACCACTCCCTCAACCAGGTGCTTATCCGCTCGCTGAACACATCCATCACGTCGTTGATCCCGGTTCTGTTCATGCTGCTGTTCGGCGCCGAAACGCTGAAGGACTTCGCGCTTGCCATGACCATCGGCCTGGTTTCCGGCTGCTACTCGTCGTTGGCCATCGCCACGCCGCTGTACGCCATCTGGAAGACCCGTGAACCGGAATTCGCACGTCTGGTTAAGAAGTTCGGCGATACCGTGCAGCTGTTCACGCTGAACCACCTGCCTGGCGAGCTGCGTGTTGCCGGCGCCGCGGCAACCGATGCCGCAGTCGTCGACGTTGGCGCTGATGCCAAGGGCGGCAAGGGCAACGGCGCGCATAAGTCGAAGAGTCAGCCGCAACAGAAGCAGCGTTACCGCAGAAAGGACAAATAATGTCTAACGAAGTCCGTCAGGGAAGCAATCCGAACTTCGCGCCGCCGGTAGAGGAAGGCATCGTCTTCGAGTTCGAAGACGAAAGCGGCGAGTTGGTAACCCTCGAGTTCTTGGGACTGCTTCTGCACAACGACCGCCGCTACGGGTTCTTCTTCCCCGTGGACGACGAGAATCCGGCCAAATCCTCGGGAGAGGTCCTGGTCATGGAGGTCACCGAGCTGGATGAAGAAGGCCAGCCCGCGGGCTTCGAATACGTTGTGGACGAAGCCATCCTCAACGAGGTGTACGCATCCTTCCAGGAAGCCACCAAGGACATCTACCGTTTCGAGTAGCGTCGTAGCATATCTGAAGAACGAAGAGCCGGCCAGTTATTTGGCCGGCTCTTTTTTACATGTGTGACGGGGCAGGGCGACAGGTGCTGGTTTTGCGATTCGTTCGAATCCGGTCTTTTCGGAGTTCGGGCAAACGCCGTTTGCGGGAAGATGCGGCGCTTTTACTCCATAATGCGATTGTTTATTAACGGGGCGGTAACAATCGTTACGTATAATCTCGCAATCTGTTTAACGTTCGGCTGCTTGCGACGATGACGAGCCATCTCCCAAACGGCCGCACGGGCGAAAGGAACGTGATATGGGTTTTGCAGCGATTGTTGAAGCCATCGACGGCTTCGTATGGGGTTGGGCGATGATCGTCCTGCTTCTGGGTACCCACCTGTTCATGACGGTGCGTACCAAGTTCATCCAGCGCAAGATCGGCACGGCTATCAAGCTGTCCGTCTCCCGTGCTGATGGAGAAGCCGAAGGAGACGTCTCCCAGTTCGGCGCGCTGACCACCGCCCTTGCCGCCACCATCGGCACCGGCAACATCGTCGGCGTGGCAACCGGCCTGCTCTTCGGCGGACCGGGCGCCATCTTCTGGATGTGGATCACGGGCGTATTCGGCATCGCCACCAAGTACTCCGAAACCTATATCTCCGTGAAGTACCGCGTGAAGGACGAGACCGGCGAAATGCTCGGCGGCGCCATGTACGCTCTCGAGCGCGGATTCCAGTGGAAGACCGCAGGTAAGGTCCTTGCCGTGCTGTTCGCCGTGTTCGCGTTCATCGCCAGCTTCGGTATCGGCGCCTCCGTGCAGTCGAACTCCCTGGCCGGCGTCGTGACCGCCTACATCCCATTCTCCAACGACCAGCAGCTGCTGGGCGCCAACATGCTCATCGGCGCTCTGCTCGTGGTGCTTGTCGGCGTGGTCATCATCGGCGGCGTCCGTTCCATCACCAAGGTCACCGAGAAGCTCGTTCCCCTCATGGCTCTTCTGTACGCCACGGGCTGCCTGGTCATTATCATCATGAACTGGGCTTATGTGGGTGAGGCCATCTCCCTTATCCTGACCTGCGCCTTCACCGGTAAAGCCGCATTCGGTGGCGCCGTGGGCAGCGGCCTTGCCCTGGCTCTGCAGTTCGGCTTCAAGCGCGGCTTGTTCTCCAACGAATCCGGCTTGGGTTCCGCTCCGCTGGTCGCCGCGAACGCCACCACCAAGAACCCTGCCCGTCAGGCCCTGGTCTCCATGTCCGGCACCTTCTGGGACACGGTCATCATCTGCGCCATCACCGGCGTCATGCTGGTCTCCACCATGCTGGCCAATCCCTCCATCGCCGAGGGTATCCTGAACGGCCAGATCACGGCGGCCGCGCAACTGACCACCACGGCATTCGCCTCCATCCCGGTGCTCGGCCCCATCGTTTTGGCCGTCGGCATGGTGCTCTTCAGCTACTCCACCATGCTCGGCTGGGCCCAGTATGGCAACCGCGCCGTCATGTACCTGTTCGGCAAGAAAGGCATCCGTCCCTATCAGGTCGTCTTCCTGATCTTCGTGTTCTGGGGCTGCATCGGCGGCGGCGAACTGGTCTGGAACATCTCCGACATCACCAACGCGCTTATGGCCGTCCCGAACTGCATCGCCGTTCTGGCGCTGTCCTCGGTTATCGTCAAGGGCACGCAGCACTATGTGTATGACGGCAATCTGGATGAGGCCGACAACGCCGAGATCCCCACGGTCGCCCGCAAGAGCTAACGTCGATACGTTCAACTGACCGAACCTGTTGCGCCTCGATGCGAATCGGGGCGCTTTTTCATGCCGGAAAACGCCAAAACGTGTTGATGGATTCTGCTTGCGGGCAGAGCCGAGGCCGCCCATGCGTTTTCTTGGCGCAAAAGCGGGTTTTGGACGAAAGGAAGGTCGCCTGTCCGTTCGCAGACATTTGGAACATATGGGGGGGAGTGTGGGGAATATGCCTCAGGACGAAGTGCTCTGTTGCGTGCCCAGGATGTTCTTTGTTCATTAAAACACCTGGTAAACGGGGGTGTATACGAGCAAAAATTGCGTGTATTGTGAAGCAGTTCCGTCGGTATTGAACACACTGTCTAACAGCGGTATTATGCTGAAATTGAACAAAATGTTGAATAACCACCGCAATGTTCAAAACGTGACCGATTCCTACGGATGAGGGGAGGGTGGATGGCCGCCGATGCCGTTTGCGTCGAAGACCGACGCATCGTGAAAACGCGTGCCGCCTTGCGCGAGGCGCTCATAGAGCTGACCGAGGAGCGGGGATGGAACGGGTTTTCCATCAACGACCTGTGCGAACGCGCAAACATAAACCGCGGTACGTTCTACAACCACTACCGGGACAAAGACGAGTTGATGATGGCGTTTCAGGACGAGGTGCTTGAACAGATCGGAAACCTGCAGACGTCGCTTGCGGACATGTCGCTTGAAGAGGTGGCGATGTGCGTCGGGTTCAAAAAGCCCCTGCCGATCATGGTCACCCTGTTCGATTATCTGCGTAAAGAGGGCCGGTTCCTGCATGCGGTGCTCGGTCCCAACGGCGACGCCGCATTCGGGTTGCGACTGTGCACCTATGTGTGCAACGATATCGTGAAGGCCATGCTGAACGAACAGTACCGCACGGGCGACGATGCGTTCGTGGACTACTACGTCACGTTTTACGCTTCGGCGTATTTCGGGGTCATCCGTCGCTGGATCGAGCAAGGTATGGTCGAATCCTCCGAGGAGATGGCCGTCATCTGCCAGCGCCTGCTGTTCATCATGCCGGGCGAGCCCATCAAACTCTAACAACGTCATCTGCAGTACCGAGGAGCATGACAATGACTGAAGAAGCCCAGAATACCGAAATCGCCCCGAACGGGCCTTTGCATATCGGCATCGACGTCGGATCGACCACCGTCAAGGTGTCGGTGCTCGACGATGCCAACGAAATCCAATACTCCTGCTATCGCCGTCACCATGCCGACGTGCGCGCCACCATCATCGAGGTGCTGGAAGAGGCCCAGCAGGCATTCCCGACCACGCCCATGACCATGGCCATCACCGGTTCCGGCGGCCTGCTGCTGGCCCAATGGCTCGACATCGAATTCGTCCAGGAGGTCATCGCCTCCAAGACCGCGGTTGAGACCTTTATCCCTCAGACCGACGTGGTCATCGAGCTGGGCGGCGAGGACGCCAAGATCATCTACTTCGACAACGGCATCGAGCAGCGCATGAACGGCACTTGCGCCGGCGGCACGGGCGCGTTCATCGACCAGATGGCGGCCCTGCTGAACACCGATGCCGGCGGCTTGAACGAGCTGGCCAAGGGCTACACCACCATTTATCCCATCGCCAGCCGCTGCGGCGTGTTCGCCAAGACCGACGTGCAGCCGCTGCTCAACGAGGGTGCACATCGCGAAGACATCGCTGTGTCCATCTTCCAGGCCGTGGTCACCCAGACCATCTCCGGCTTGGCCTGCGGACGTCCCATCCGCGGCCACGTAGCGTTTCTGGGCGGACCCCTGCAGTACCTCTCCGAGCTGGACCGTCGTTTCTGCGAGACCCTCAACTTGGATGACGAGCACGCCATCCGCCCCGAGAACGCTCACCTGTTCGTGGCGTCGGGCGCTTCTATCTGCGGCAAGAAGAACAAGCCGGAACTCATCGGCGACGTGCTGGAACGCCTGCGCAACCTGGGTACTTTGCAGGGCTCCGAGGTCGTGCGCCTGCCCCCGCTGTTCGCTACGGAGCAGGACTACATCGATTTCAAGGAGCGCCACGACAAGGAGAAGGTGAAGCGCGGCGATCTGGCTGCCTATCGCGGCACCGCGTATCTGGGCATCGACGCCGGCTCCACCACCTTCAAGATGGCTTTGGTGGGCCAGGACGGCGAACTGCTCTGGAGCCATTACACCAACAACAAGGGCGACGTGCTGGCAACCGCCAAGCGCGTCGTCGGCAAACTGTACGCCGATTTGCCCCACGACCCTGAAACCGGCGAGCCCCTGGTCACCATCGGCCACGCAACCGTCACGGGTTACGGCGAAGGCCTGCTGCTGGAAGCTCTCAACGTCGACTCCGGTGAAATCGAAACCGTCGCGCACCTGCGCGGCTCCCAGGAGATGCTGCCGGGCGTCGAGTTCATTCTGGATATCGGCGGCCAGGACATGAAGTGCCTGCGCGTGCGCAACGGCGTCATCGAGCACATCATGCTCAACGAGGCCTGCTCTTCGGGTTGCGGCAGCTTCATCGAGAGCTTCGCCACGGGCCTGAACCTGGACGTCCGCGAGTTTGCCCAGACCGCCAATGCGGCCGAGAACCCGGTCGACTTGGGCAGCCGCTGCACGGTGTTCATGAACAGCCGCGTGAAGCAGGCCCAGAAGGAAGGCGCCACCGTGGGCGACATCGCCGCGGGCCTGGCCATCTCCGTCATCAAGAACGCCCTGTTCAAGGTCATCAAAATCCGCGACCCCAAGGACGTGGGCGACAAGGTCATCGTGCAGGGCGGCACATTCTTGAACGACGCCGTGCTGCGCGCCTTCGAACAGCTTTCCGAAGTGGATGCGGTGCGTCCCGACATCGCCGGCAACATGGGCTCATACGGCGCCGCGCTTCTGGCCCGCGACCGCGCAACGGGCGAAAACCCCGTATCCTCGCTGCTTTCGCCTGAGGAGCTGGAGGCCCTGGCCCCGAAGCACCGCACCACGCGCTGCAAGGGCTGCTCCAACAACTGCCTGCTCACCATCAACGACTTCGGCGTGGACCCGAACACCGGCAAGCACCGTCGTTTCATTACGGGCAACCGCTGCGAAAAGGGCGCCGGCCATCAGAACGATTCCAAGAACGTGCCGAACCTGTTCGAATACAAGAGCCACCGCCTGTTCGATTACGAACCGCTGGCGGAAGAAGACGCGCCCCGCGGCGTGGTGGGCATTCCGCGCGCCCTCAATATGTATGAGAACTACCCGTTCTGGTTCACCTTCTTCACCAAGCTGGGCTACCGTGTGATCCTGTCCGACCCCTCCACGAAGGCCATCTATAACAAGGGCATCGAGTCCATGCCGTCCGAGAGCGTGTGCTATCCGGCCAAGATGAGCCACGGCCACATCATGGACCTGCTGGAGAAGCGCCCCGACTTCATCTGGATGCCCTGCGCCAAGTGGGAGCGTCTGGAGGATGAAGGCGCGGGCAACCATTACAACTGCCCCATCGTGGCCAGCTACTCCGAGGCGCTGCGCCTGAACATCGACGAGCTGAAGGATTCCGAAACCAAGTTCCTGAACCCTTGGTTGCCCTACGACAAGAAGGACCACCTGAAGAAGCGCCTGTACGTGGAGCTGTTCGAGAACTTCAAGGACACCACCACCAAGCACGCCAAGGCTCCGACGAAGGCCGAGGTCAACGCTGCGGTCGACGCCGCATGGGCCGAGGACGAGGCCTTCAAGCGCGACATGCGCAAAAAGGGTGAAGCCACCTTGGCGTGGATGGAGGCCACCGGCACCCACGGCATCGTTCTGGCGGGCCGTCCGTACCACAACGACCCCGAGATCAACCACGCCATCCCCGAGCTTTTGACCAGCTTCGGCCTGGCTGTGCTAACGGAAGACTCCGTGGCCCATCTGGGCCAGGTGGAACGTCCCATCCGCGTCGTGGACCAGTGGATGTACCATACGCGCCTGTACGCTGCGGCGAAGCTTGCCACCCAGCGCAAGGACCTGGACCTCATCCAGCTCAACAGCTTCGGCTGCGGTCTGGACGCCCTTACCACCGACCAGGTGCAGGAGATTCTGGAAGCGGCGGGCAAGGTGTACACCGTGCTCAAGATCGACGAGGTGTCCAACCTGGGCGCGGCCCGCATCCGCGTGCGCAGCCTGCTTGCGGCGCTTAAGGACAAGCAGGACGAGGAAGCCGTCCGCGAGATGGACGAGAGCAGTGCGGGCAAGACCTGCCCGGCCGAGGAGCTGGACGTGAAAGCCCTGCTCACCAACCCTGACGAGTTCATCGCCGAGAAGGCGGGCACCAAGGCTGGCGAGGTGGCCGAATACATCGTGAGCAACGTCCGGGCCAACATCCCCGAGAAACCCACGGAGAAGGCGAAGCCGGAGGTGCGCGAGCACTTCAAGAACCGCGAGAGCGCCGATACGGAATTCCCGCGCGTCGAATTCACCAAGGAGATGAAGGAATCCGGCTACACAATCTTGGCCCCGCAGATGGCCCCGTACCACTTCGAGCTGCTCAAACCTGTGTTTTTGGCCAACGGCTACAACATGGTGCTGCTGCCGTCGGTGGACCATGGCGCAGTGGATGCCGGCCTGAAATACGTCAACAACGACATCTGCTACCCGTCCATCCTGGTCACGGGCCAGATCATGGAAGCCGTTACCAGCGGCGAGTACGACACCGACCGTCTGGCCGTGCTCATCACGCAGACCGGCGGCGGCTGCCGTGCCACCAACTACATCGCGCTGATCCGCAAGGCTCTCAAATCTGCAGGCTACGGCCATGTGCCGGTCATTTCGCTGGCGCTGCAGAACGGCCTTGACGAGAGCAACTCCGGTTGGGAAGTGACCGTGCCCATGCTGAAGCAGGCCGTGTACGCTTTGAGCTACGGCGACCTGCTGATGATGGCCCTGTACCGCACGCGCCCCTACGAGGTGGAGCCGGGCAGTGCCCAGCGCCTGTTCGACCACTGGATGGAGGCCTGCAAGAAGGAGATCTACGCCGGTACGAACCGCAAACAGTTCGGGCGCACCTGCAAGGCCATTATCGACGACTTCGACACGCTGCCGCTGACCGGCGAGGGTACCAAGCCCCGCGTCGGCGTGGTGGGCGAAATTCTGGTCAAGTTCCATCCCACGGCCAACAACCAGGTGGTGGACGTCATCGAGCGCGAGGGCTGCGAGGCCGTCGTGCCCGGCCTGATTGAGTTCTTCCTGTTCGGCATCGTAGGCCGCATCTTCCAGAAGGACCCGTTGGGCCGCTCGGCAACAGGCGCCGTGGCCGCACGCGGTATCCTCACACTGCTGGATACCATGCGAAAGCCCCTGATCAAAGCCCTGGAGGAATCGAACCGTTTCGAGGCTCCGACGGACATCTACACCCTGGGCGCCTACGCCGAAGAGGTGCTTTCCACCTGCAACTCCATGGGTGAAGGCTGGCTGCTTACGGCCGAGATGATCGAGCTCATCAAGACCGGCACGCCGAACATCGTGTGCGCGCAGCCGTTCGCCTGCCTGCCGAACCACGTGGTGGGCAAGTCGGTCATCAAGGAGCTGCGCCGCCGTCACCCGAAGAGCAACATCGTGGCGGTGGACTACGACCCCGGCGCTTCCGAGGTGAACCAGCTCAACCGCATCAAGCTGATGATTTCTGTGGCGAAGGCGAACCTGGAGGAGACCGACGAGTTCATTCGGGCATCCAACCTGGCGGCGGCTCAGCGGCGGCTGGACGAGTCCGACATGGTGAGCGCCAACGGTTGCGGCGCGCTGGACACCGATGCGTTGCTGGCGAAGATCGACGCCGCGCTGGCCGAGGATGACGCGAAGGCCGCCGAAGGCGAACTGGTCGCGAAATAGTTTCGAATCAGATCCACCCGGCGGGAGGGGCCTTCCGCCGGCTTGCATGAAAGGCAGTACCATGGCAAAAGGCTCGCTCGTGAAGGTAGCAATCATCACGGGATACTTGGGAGCAGGCAAAACGACCCTGCTCAACCACATTCTTACCAATGCGGAAGGCATCCGTGCGGCGGTCATCGTCAACGACATCGGCGAGGTGAACATCGACGCCGAGCTTATCGCCAAGACCGGTGCGGTGACGCAGATGGACGACAGCCTGATTCCCATGACCAACGGCTGCATCTGCTGCTCGCTGTCCGAGGACCTGTCCAACCAGCTCAACGACCTGGCCAATTCCGGTAACTTCGACTACATCGTCATTGAGGCGTCGGGCGTGTGCGAGCCCATGCCCATCGCCTACACCATCCAGGCGTTCTGCCAGGCGGGCGAAGAGGACGATGCGCCCATGCTGCTGGACAACGTCATCTCCGTGGTGGACTGCGCTCGCCTGCTGGACGAGTTCAACAGCGGCCGCGACCTGCTGGACGGCGAGGACGACATCGTGCAGCTGTTGGTGGAGCAGATCGAGTTCTGCTCGACGCTGGTGCTGAACAAGACCGACCTGGTGACCGATGAGCAGGTGGCCGAGATTCGCGCCATCGTGCGCAGCCTGCAGAAGAAGGCCGTCATCGTCGAGGCTGAAAACGGCCAGGTGGATTTGGATGAGCTGCTCAACACCGGCCGCTTCGACTTCGAGCACGTGTTCGACTCGGTGGGCTGGGTGAGCGCCATGGACGAAGCCGACGCCGAGGCCCGCGAGCGCGAAGAGCACGAACACGAACATGAGCATCATCATGACCATGACCATGACCATGACCACCATGGGCATCACCATCACCACCATCACGATGATGACGAAGAGTGCGACGACCCCGAATGCCACTGCCACCACTATCACCATGGGCACGACCACGACCATGTGGCCGAATTCGGCATCTCCACCTTCGTGTACCAGCGCCGCCGCCCATTCCGCGAGAACGCCCTGGACCAAATGGTGGAGGATTGGCCGAAGGGCATCCTGCGCTGCAAGGGCATGGTGTGGCTTTCCGAGGATTCCGACATGTGCTACGTGTTCGAGCAGGCGGGGCACCGTTTCTCGCTGGGCGAGAACGGCCTGTGGCTGGCCACGGCTGACGAGGAATACCTGGCGCAGCTGGCCGAAACCGAGCCCGACGCCCTGAAGGGCTGGGACGACGAAGTTGGCGACCGCGAAATCAAGCTGGTGTTCATCACCCGCGGCGCCGATCAGGATGCCATCGAGCAGTGGGCCGACAGTTTCTTGGCATAGCGCCGTCCCGTCAGCTTCTTAAATACATCGAACCGCCGGCTCCCAAGGTCGGCGGTTTTTTTAATGCGTCAAGGCGGATCGGTCGTTGTCGGTAAAGGTTGGCTTGGAATGCCTTTAATCGGCGGCGGCGGAACCGGCATGGCGGTCACCATCCAGGCCACCGAGCTGGGCCTGAACGTGGTGCTGCTGGAGAAGGCGGGCGCATTGGGCGGCGCGTTCTCCGCAACCGAGGGCATGTTCGGCGTGGGTTCGCACTGGCAGGAAGAGGCCGGCGAGCACGGCACGGTGGGCGAGGCCGTCCGCCGTTGCGTGAATTACCACCACTACGTTCCGTCGACCGAGCTGTATTACAACTTCTTCAACCAGACCGCCGAGACCATCCAGTGGCTGGAGGACCACGACTGCACGTTCCGCGCCGTGGTCGACTACGGCGGAAACCTGGCCTGGCACGTGTACTACTACGACGAGAACGCCTCCAGCCCGGGCGCGTACTTCACCGACAGCCTGATCAAGGCCACCGAGGCCACCGGCGCCGACATCCGCCTGCCCTGCGGTGCGCGCAAGATCCTGGTCGAGGACGGTGCTGTGAAAGGCGTCATCGCAGCGAACGCCGATGGCTCCTTCGTCGAAATCGACGCTCCCGTGGTAATGCTGGCTTCGGGCGGCTATGCCAGCAACATGGACTTCCTGCATGCCGTGTCTCCGTACACCGTGAACAAGAACCTGGTGTCGCTGGGCGCTCCCGGCCGTGACGGCGACGGCATGAGGATGGGCGTCGACGCGGGCGTGGCGCTGTCCGAGGGCTACGGCACCGTGATGTGGTGCGGACCTGCAGCTATTGGCGCGCAGTGGACAACCGACGCGTACTCCGCCTCCGTACAGCCGACCCTGTGGGTGAACCAGAACGCTAAGCGCTTCATTGCCGAGGACCTGTGGATCGGCAACTTCGCTGCCGGCGGCATCGCCTGCCGCGACCAGGAGCTGACCTACGTCATCTTCCGCGAGCAGGACCTGGCGGCATGGGAGCAGAACGGCCCGTACGGCACCGTGTTCACGTTCGGCACCCCCGGCGTGCCCATGGACGAGGCGCGCGCTCAGCTTGAGGCTCTGCCCAGCGTGCATGTGGCCGACACCATCGAGGACCTGGAGGCCGCAGTTGGCCTGGACCCCGCCGCTCTGAAGGCAACGGTTGACGAATACAACGGCTTCTGCGCTTCCGGCGAGGACCCGATTTTCGGCAAGGCGGCCGACTACCTGACCCCGATCGACGAGGGCCCGTTCTGGATTCTCGTAGTTGCCGACGGCTACTACACCACCGTGGGCGGCTTGGAGATCAACGAGAAACTCGAGGCCCTGGATAACGACCGTATGCCCATCAAGGGCCTGTACGTGGGCGGCTGCGACACGGGCAGCCTGTACGGTGACTCCTACGACGTGGCCACCGCTCCCGGCAGCCAGGCGTCGTGGGCCATCAACTCCGGCTGTCTAGCCATGAAGAACGCCGCCGAGTACCTGCAGACCCTGTAGCGAGTCTCGACCAACAAGCAGTTCAAGCCGGCGCCCCTCCCTTAAGCCGGCTTCGACTCACGGAAGCGCCTGAAAAGGCGCTTCCGTATCTTTTTCAGTCGGGATTTGCCGATGCCCAAGAATGCCACAAAACCAAAGCATCGGTTCGGTTCGTGCCGCATGCGGCACGATGACGGACGATGCGAAACCGTTTTCGGACTTAGGGGCGTCGACAGCCTCTCTTACGCACAGTGTTTGCGCGCGTAGGCGATGGCATAATCGAAAAACGCCTGTTCATGCTCGTAAAGTACGCGGCCATACTCATGAGATATCCCGTAGGTCCAGTTCATGTCCTGTATGGGGAGGGCCACGACGTTGGGGTTGTCGGTGAACATGGGAAGCGTCGTAAGATGTTCGACGGTAATCCCGATTGCCCTGTTTTCCAACGCAAGGTTGTAATGCCAGAACACCTCGGGGGAGTATGTGACGGACTGCAGCTCAAAGCCTTCTTGTCGGACCGCGGCACGCACGGACGCGTCGAGCTTCTGACGCTGGCCGAAAAGAGCCACGCGGGTCGAAGCCAGGTCGGCGGGCAGCAGTGCGGTGCGCTGTGAAAGCGGGTTAACCGTGCTGACCCAGGCGTACACCCGCTCGGAGGCGAGCGGGATGGTGGTGAGCCCGTCGCCGAAAGGACTCAAAGTCAATCCAAGGTCGCAGGCCCCGGATGCCACAAGCTCGTCGCAGGTAAGGTCGTCGGTTTCACGAAGCTCGAACGCGACGTCCGGGCGCTTGCGCCTGAATACGTCGATGCACTCGTTTCCGAACAAACCGCTGAGTCCGAGCGCCGATGCCAGTCGAATGGTTTTCTGCTCGCGCGCGCGAATCTGCACGAAACGCAGGAGCGTTCTGTCCATCTCTGCTTGGCTCATCAAGGCGAACTCCCTGAAGACCTGCGCATACTCGGTGGGGGAGCGCTTCCCGTTCGGCTCGCGGGTGAACAGGGGCGCTCCAAGCTCCTGTTCCAACGCTTTGATCGATTTCGCCATGCCCTGCGGCGACATGGGCACGATGGCGGCGGCCTTCTGAATGCTCTGAGTGTTGTACACAAGCAGGAAATAATCAAGTTGATCGCTGTTCATGACCGTTCTCCCCTACGTGTCCCTAATGGTTTTATCAGTATATCAAACGAAACAAAAAGTTACAAACTATAACTTTAAGCTAACCCAATACGTATTGTAATACAAGATGAAAGGCGTAATAATTCAACCCGTCAGAGAGCTTAAGCGCAACAAATAGTTGCGCACGAGTTCAACACTCACGGCATAAGCCGAAACAAGCGAGAGGGGCAAACAATGAAGAATTCCACCAACGTTGCTGCAAAGGGCATGAGCAGGCGTTCCTTCCTGGCCGGTGCCGGCGTGTTCGCTGCAAGCGCGGGTGTGATGCTGGCTGGCTGTGCGCCGAATACGCAGAGCGAGCAGGCTGCCGAGCCCGCACAAGAGGCCGGTGAAGCGTCCTCCGAGGCCGCAGCGGCTCCCGAGAACGATATCTGGGCCATCAAGGAGCTCGGCGAGCCCGACGAGGTCATCTCTGCCGACGTTGCAATCGTGGGCGGTGGCGGAACCGGTCTGGCTGCTGCCATTCAGGCCGTCGACCTGGGCCTGAATCCGGTCGTCATCGAGCGCGAGTCCTCTTACGGCGGATCGTTCGTGGGAACCGAGGGCATGACCGCCCTTGAGACCAAGTACACGCGCGACAACCCGCCGTACCTGGCAAGCGCCTACTATCCCGATCAGCCTTACGGCGTGAAGAACGCCATGAACACCTGCCTGAACTATCACCACTGGATTCCGCAGCACAAGCTGTATGAGAACTTCTTCGGCCAGACCGCCGAGACCATCGACTGGTTGGAGGGTCATGGACAGAAGTTCGCCGAGGTCATAGGCATTGGCGCAGGCCCCAAGATCTGGCACGTGTACGACAAGGGCGATCACGGCAGCACCCCTGGTTTCGAGTTCATGCGCACGTTCTCCGAGGAAGCCGACCGTTTGGGCGTGACCGCGCGTTTCAACACGTTCGCCCGTCGCGTCATCATCGAGGATGGCAAGGTGGCCGGTCTGCTGTGCGAAGGCACGGACGGTTCGGTGCTGAAGGTCGAAGCCCCGGTCGTCATGATCGGCTCCGGCGGCTACGCCAACAACCCCGAGTTCCTGTACGGCGTCTCTGAGACGAAAAACGAGAACATCCAGGCCATGGGTATGCCCATTCGCGAGGGCGACGGTATCAAGATGGCGAAGGCGGCCGGCGCGGCCATGGCCGAGGGCCTGGGAACCGTCATGTGGTGCGGTCCCGTGCCCATCGGAGCCATCACCGCTTCGTGGACCATCGACGCCTATACCGCCGGCGTGCAGCCCACGCTGTGGCTGAACCAGGATGGCGAGCGCTTCTGCAAGGAAGACCTGTGGATCGACGACTTCAGCGCCGCCGGCATCCAGGTGCGCAACCAGCACAAGACCTATGTGCTGTTCACCGAGGCCGACATGCTCGATTGGGAAGCGAACGGTCCGTGGGGCCAGTGCTTTAGCTTCGGCATGCCCGGCACGCCCTTGGCTGAGGCCCGCGAGGTGCTGGAGCCTGCTGCAGGCGTGCATATCGGCGACGACCTGGCGGCGCTGTGCGCCGAGGTCGGCCTGGATGCTGCTGCTGTTCAGGCGACCGTCGACCGCTACAACGAGCTGTGCGCGAACGCTGCCGGCAAGGATGCGAACGATGTGACGGCTGACGAGGACTTCGGCAAGCAGGCCCAGTACATGCATCCGGTTGCTAGCGGCCCGTACTGGCTCATCGAGACCGCCGATGGCTACTACACCACCTGCGGCGGCATCAAGGTGAACGAGAAGGTCCAAGTCCTGGACGAGGACGGCGAGGCTATCCCCGGTCTGTACGCGGGCGGTTCCGACGCCGGCGGACTGTACGGTGACAGCTACGACGTGAAGTTCGCCCCCGGCAGTCAGGCCGCCTGGGCCATGAACTCCGGCCGTCTTGCCATGAAGGACGCCAAGGAATACCTGGGCAAGTAATCCCCTGAACAGCCCTTTCCATAAAGCCCCTGCAGCCACCCCTCCACTTGCTGCAGGGGCTGTCTTGTATCCGAACCCCGCAGCGAGCGAAGCGATGCGGTCGACCCTAAAAAGCGCAGCCGGAGCGTTGCTGATCCGCAATGGGGCCCTGTCCGAACCAGATTCAACAGGGTAAGGCTGTGAAATGTCCCTCCGCGCGCAGTTCCGCATGTTGGACAGCCAGTGGCTGTCCAATACCTGTATTTCGGAGCGCGCGAGCGCTCGGCCAGCTCTGCTGGCCAGCGGCGCTTTCACCAAAGCAGGACTGTCTGAGCACGGAGGGCGTCCATTTCACAGCCTTACCCCAGGTCGAATCAACTTTCAGCCAGGTAAGCCCCCATGAGGAATCCCATGACGGAGGCCATCATGAGGCCTCGCGTCCAGCCGCTGGAATCTCCCAAGCAGTACAATCCCTCCATGCTGGTAGCGAACTTCTCCGACACCTTCACCCGATTGCTGTAGAGCTTCAGTTCCGGCGCGTACAGCAGCGTCTCAGGTGCCGCAAATCCAGGAATCGCCTGGTCAACGGCCTGCATGAACGCAATAATCGACGTCATAGTGCGATACGACAGCGCGCTTGTGATGTCGCCCGCCACGCAGTCGGGCAGGGTGGGACGCACGTTCGCGCGCACAAGCTCCTTGGGCCAGGTGCGCTTGCCGTCCAGAATGTCGCCGAAGCGCTGCACCAGAATATGTCCCGCGCCCAGCATGTTCGCTAGCTCGCCGATGCGCTGCGCGTACTGGATGGGCTGGTCGAACGGCTCGCGGAAGTTGTGCGAGCACAGGATGGCCAGGTTGGTGTTCGGCGACTTGCGCTCCTTGTACGAATGCCCGTTCACCACGGCCAGCCCGTTGTCGTAGTTCTCCTGGCTCACAAAGCCGCCGGGGTTCTGGCAGAACGTGCGCACCTTGTTGCGGAACGGGTCGGGATATCCGATGAGCTTGCTCTCGTACAGGGCGTTGTTTACGCGCTCCATCACCTCGTTGCGCAGCTCAACGCGAACGCCCACGTCAACGGGGCCAGGCACATGCTCGATGCCGTGCTCGCTGCACAGCCGCTCCAGCCAGTCGGCGCCGCGGCGTCCTGTGGTCACCACGGTGCGCTCGGCCAGGATGCGCTTTTCGTCTCCACCACGGTCCCTCACCAATGCGCCTCGGCACACGCCGCCCTCGATGACCAGGTCGCGGCACTCGCTTTCGAACAGCAGCTCGACGCCGGCGTCGGCCAGGTAGGTTTGAATCCGTCTGTAAATCTCTTGGGCCTTTTCGGTGCCCAAGTGCCGGATGGGGCAGTCCACCAACTGCAGGCCCGCCTTGATGGCGCGGCGGCGGATCTCTTTCACGGCTTCAGTGGCTTCGAGGCCCTCCACGTGCTCGTCGGCGCCGAATTCCAGGTAGATCCTGTCGACGGCGTTGATGGTGTCCTGCGCCAGGTTCTCGCCAATGAGCTGGGGAAGGTCGCCGCCCATCTCGTAGGACAGCGACAACTTGCCGTCGGAAAACGCGCCCGCGCCTGAAAAACCCGTGGTGATGCGGCACGGGTTGCAGCCGATGCAGTGCCCGACCTTTTCCTTGGGACAGCTTCGCCGCTCGATGGGCAGGCCTTTCTCGACAATGGCGATGCGCGCGCTCGACCCGCTGCGCACCAGGTTCAACGCTGTGAAAATGCCGGCTGGACCGGTGCTGATGATAAGAATGTCGTAGTTGGTGTTCGACATGATGAAACCTCCGTAATCAGCGGAGTCTATTGCATGTCAAGAAAAGGCGTTTAT
Organism: Slackia heliotrinireducens DSM 20476; assembly: GCF_000023885.1. NCBI lineage: Bacteria > Bacillati > Actinomycetota > Coriobacteriia > Eggerthellales > Eggerthellaceae > Slackia > Slackia heliotrinireducens. Next base: position 852,143 of record NC_013165.1, read on the forward strand.
TGTCGACGGCGTTTCGTTTTACTTAGCGCCCAACAGACGGTGCCGCCTTCTCGCATATAGCTTGCAGCGCATCCAAAAACGCCTGGGCGGCAGGGGACAGCGGCCGGTTCTTGCGCCACACGATGGCGCTTTCGTCGACGATCGGCGGGTCCAGCGGGATGCAGTCGATGGCCTGGCCGTAATAGCGCTCTGCCAGCTCTTGGTAGCCGATAACGCAGGTTGAGCCGTATTCGGCCAGGTCAACGACCGTCATGCCCAGGTTGAAGTTCACAATGGAGTGCAGCTGGGGATACTGGTCGCCGGCCCAGTTTCTCATAACGTCGCTTTCGAGCAGCTGTTTCGACACCACAAGGTCTTCGCCTGCCAGGTCGCTCGGCGTTACTTTCTCGAGCCCGAACAGGCGGCTTTGCGGCCCCACGAGCGCGGCGATTGTGTCTTGGCCAGGCAAGGGCAGTGCAAGATAGCGTCCGCGTTGACGTGCGCCGCACTCCTGCATGAAGTCGATGGATCCCTGGTTGAGCTTTTCCACCAAGGAATGGGTGTCGCCCGACACCAGATTGAATGTGACGCCGCGATGCCGTTCTCGCACATTGCTCATGGCCTGGAACAGATACTGCATGGAATTCGAGTCGCCGTGCCCGATATATACCGTGCCGGTAACGTGCTCGTCTGAGTGAGCGATGGCGGTGCGTGCGCGGTCTTCGAGTTCTACGATGGAGGTTGCGTAGTCGTACAGGATTTGGCCATCCACCGTGAGCTTGATGATGCCCTCCTCGCGTATGTACAGCTGTTTCCCCAAATCGTCTTCGAGCGCGGACATTTGGCGCGACAGCGTGGGCTGTGATATGTGCAGCCGCTTGGCGGCCCTCGTCATGCTCTTCTCGTCAGACAAGGCAACGAAGTTGCGCAACACGTCGGTCCTCATGGTTCCTCCTATGCAATTAGTGCATGAAACTTCATACATCATTACATAATTGTACTTGGTTTCGACGCTCTGTACAATTCGCGACATAAGCCGCACGTTCCAGTGCGCAGGAAAAAGGGGAGGAGAAAACCTATGGAGGAATTCGCCAACAAGGGCATTTCGCGTCGTGCGTTCGTCGGAGCGGGAGCGTTTGCTGCGGCTGCGGCGGCCATGGTGGCCGGCTGCTCGCCTGAGAATTCGCTTGAGCAGACCGAGGACACCGCGCCGCGGAACTACCGCGTAGATGCCGAATTTGACGAGAGCCAGGACGGCCAGTGGCTGCCCGTGAGCTGCTGGACCAGCTGCGGCGGCCGTTGCCTGCTGAAGGCGTACGTGGTCGACGGCATGCCCATGCGCATCAAGACCGACGATACGCATGAGGACAGCTTCGAGAACTTCCAGAACCGCGCGTGCCCCCGCGGCCGAGCCCAGCGCATGCACGCTTTCGGCGCCGACCGCATCAAGTACCCCATGAAGCGCAGCGGTTGGCAGCCTGGCGGCGGCGAGAACAGCAACGGCCAGATGCGCGGCAAGGACACGTGGGAACGTATTTCCTGGGATGAGGCGTTCGACCTGATCGCCACCGAGGTGAAGCGCATCATCGACGAGCACGGCCCTCTGGCCATCAACTATGCAGGCATTCCGTTCTACAACTGCGCCGTGGCACAGACCCTGCTGCCCGCGCTCGGCGGCTACACCTGGCATCTCGGATTCACGTCCTATGGCTCCTGGACAGCCACGCCTGACCAGATCGGCATCGACAACACGGCGGGCGAACCTGGCACCATGGGTACGAACGACCGTCTGAGCATGCTTAAGAGCGACCTGATCGTGCTGCATGGCAACAACCCTGTGCACGCGGCCGCCGGTTCACCTTCGCTGCACCTGATGCGCGCCCACGAGGCAGGCATCCCGTTCGTGTTCATCGGTCCTGACTACAACCCAACTGCCGCCATGGTTGAAGCAAAGTGGATTCCCGTGCGCCCGACCACGGACGCCGCGTTCCTTTCGGCAGTCATCTACGAGATGATCAAACTGGACGAGGAGCGGGGCGACGTTGTGGACTGGGACTTCCTGTACAGCCACACGGTCGGTTTCGACGATGACCACATGCCTGCCGACGCCACGCTGAACGAGAACGTGCACGGCTACGTGATGGGTGAATACGACGGCACCCCCAAGACCGCCGAATGGGCGGCCGAGATCTGCGGCTGCACTGCTGAGGACATCCGCTGGTACGCCGAACAGGTGGGACGCAAGAACAAGGTTTCCATGTACTACGCGTACTCCATCGCCCGCAACAACCAGGCCGCCACGCTGCCGCAGTTGGCGCTGACCCTGGCCTGCATGGGCGCGCATGTGGGCGCCGACGGCCAGCAGTTCGGCCCGACCTATCACTATTTCGCGCACAACTGCGGCCCCAACCTGGTACAGCCCGGCGAGATGCGTCAGGGCGACGTGCCCGAGCAGGCGCAGAACTCCGTGTTCGGCGCGTTCGACCTGGGCTATCGCGCGGCCAGCAGCTGGAAGGCCATGGCGGAAGGCCACGGACCGGACGGCTGGACCGGCGAGGACGTTTCGAAGGACATTCGCATGATCTGGTGCGAGTCCGGCGGATACCTGACCAGCCAGCCCGATGTGAACAACGGCATCAAGGCGTTCCGTGCCATGGACTTCGTGCTGACGCAGGCCATCAACTTCAAGCCCGAGGCGCAGTTCTCCGACATCGTGCTGCCCGCCTCCACGCCGTGGGAGTACGGCTACGATCAGCTGGCATTCCAGCAGTACAAGCAGTTCAACCGCGAGTCGTTCTTCTTCCCGACGGCCTTCACCGAGCCGCTCTTCGAAAGCAAGCCTGATGTGGAAATTGCCTATGAACTGGCGAAACGCCTGGGTCTTGACGCCGACAAGATGTGGCCTTACGACGAGGAGCAGCGCCAGTTCGACCGCATCCTGAACGCCACCGTGCTGGACGCCGACGGCGTGACCTATAAGCCGCTTGTCACCATCACGCAGGAACGCTGCGACGAGCTGGGATTCGACGGCCATGCGCAGGAAGGCGTCATCGACTACGACGAGCTGCGCGCGGCGGGCGTGTACCGCGTCGAGCGCACTGAGGGCGACAACTACGGATACATCGCCTACAAGGACTTCGTGGACGACCCCGAGGGTCATCCGCTGAACACCGTGAGCGGCAAGTGGGAGCTGTACTGCCAGTCCGCCAAGGACGCCGTGGACGCGCTGGGCTGCCCCGACAAGATCAAACCTTACGGCTGCGTGACCGAAAGCGCCGGCGGCTACCAGGGGCTTTCCGAGGAATTCCCGTTGTTGGTGTACCAGCCCCACTACCTGCGCCGCGCGCACACCACGCACGACAACGTGGGCTGGCTGCGCCAGGCGTTCAAGAACCCGGTGTATATGAACGCTCAGGATGCTGCCGAGCGCGGCATCGAGCAGGGCGACATCGTCGAGGTCTCCAGCGAAACGGGCAAGATGATCCGCATCGCGTCGGTGCTTGAGACCTTGATGCCAGGCGTTGTGGGCATTCCCCATGGAAGCTGGCCCGAGATGAACGAAGAGAACGGCGTGGACGAGAACGGCTCCGAGAACACCATCACCATAAACGTGCAGAACGTCGGCTCGTACAACTCGTACCACTCCACCGTGGTGCAGGTGCGCAAGTACGAGGACCAGGACGTGCCGCAGGCCGAGATGCGCCCGCTGCGCATGCCTGAAGGCATCGAGGAATAGAGGGGGAGTAAGCCATGACCTTGGGATTCTATTTCAACATGAAACGTTGCACGGGATGCCGTGCTTGCCAGGTGGCCTGTCAGGATCGCAACGACCTGGCTGTGGGGCTTGCCGCTCGCAAGGTGGAAAGCTACGTGGCCGGAACCTACCCCAACGCCATGCCGTACCACTTTTCGGCTGGATGCAACCACTGCGAGAACCCGGCCTGCGTGGCGAACTGCCCCACGGGCGCGTGCCAGAAGGCTGAAGATGGCACCGTGTTCCGCGATGAGGAAGTGTGCATCGGCTGCGGCAGCTGCGCGAACTCCTGCCCATATGGCCATCCCATGATCGACGACGAGGCCAAGAAGGCCATCCGCTGCGATTCCTGCCGCATCTTCCGCGAGAACGGACAGAACCCGGTATGCGTGGACGCGTGTCAATACCGTGCACTGGACTTCGGCGACCTGGATGAGCTGCGCGCGAAGTACACCGACCAGGAGCTGGTAAACGAGCTTCCCATCCTGCCGTCGGCCGCCGAGACCAGCCCGTCGCTTTTGGTGAACCCGAAGGATGCCGCCTTGAACGACGATTTCAAGATGTGGATCATGTAGCCGAACGGCACGAGGGAATCTGAGGAACACGACGATGAAGAACCTGCAAGAAAGCCTGGCCGAAACGCTGGCCGCACGCTATTACCTGTATTCCACGGCGCAGGCGCTGCTGGGAAACGAGCCGACGGAAGTGTTGCTGAATGCGGCCGACCCGGAGCTTGTCGAAGGCGCGCTCGAGGCGTGTGGCGTGGACGGTGCGATCGAACTTGCAGGTTCTTTTGCTGCGGCACTCGAGGGCGTGCAGGGTGAAGACGGCCTGCTCGGGCTTTCCGCCCAGTACACGCGCCTGTTTGTAGGGCCGGGGAAGCTGGCGTGTCCGCCGTGGGAGAGCGTGTACCGCTCGAACAGCCGGGCGTTGTTCCAGCGCAGTACCCTGGACGTACGCAACGCATACCGCGAACAGGGCTTGCTGCCGCAGATGTACCCGCGCGTGGCTGATGACCATATTGCCCTTGAGCTGGGATTTCTTGCACAGCTGGCAAAGCGCGCCATGGATGCGCATCAGGCGGAAGATACGAATGCGTGCAAGGCCGCGCTTGAGGCGTCAGCACGTTTCGCGTCCGAGCACCTGAATGTGTGGCTGGTCGGTTACGCCTCCGACCTGCAAAAGGAGGCTCCAGATAGCCTATATGCAGCAGTCGCGCGCATCGCTCAGGTTTTCTGCGCCCGCGATGTGCTCCTTACCGGTGAGGCGGCTGTCTCGCTGCCGTAGCTCATTTCTTCCGTACAGTCTCTGCAACGAGCGTTCTCCCATGCATTGGCATTGAGGGCGCTCGTTTATTCATATGACACATCAGTCTGCGTGAAGCTAATCGAGGGGGTTCACGCAGTCGAACGGAGAAGCGGCGGACATTGCGAACGCATGGGCCAGAGCCTGCGGCTCCGTTCTCATACCGTCACAAGCCCATTCCGTCGTGAGAAACGCCGCTCCCGCAGTGAACAAACGAACCTGCAGGATCTCGTCGTCGTTGAGCGAAACTCCCGTTTTTCGGGGGATGAGGTCGATGCAGTACTGTGCAATGCTGCGGTTGCCGTAGCCGTAGGCCGAGTTGTAATCCTGCGACCGAAACGACTTCGTGAAGAAATCGCGCCGCGACCTCGGGTTTTCGAAATAGTCGTAGAACGTAGTACGGCCCTTTGCAAAGGTCGGTCACCTTGATGCGATCGATGGCCGACGATTTCATCATGCGCTCCAGCGCATCAACAATGCGCATCCTTGTTTCGATTTGCCGCTGCATGGTCCCCTCCGTTTCGACCGCTTGCGGTATCGCCTGAAGATGCTCAGTATACGATACGGGCTGCGTCTCAGACCCGAACAGATTGTCAATCTGTTCGGGTTCCGAACATGTGCTATGGGGTGTTCGGAACCCGAACACCCTCAGGGTTGTGCACGTGGAATCCCAGTTCAGAGCCTTGTAGATTGTCCTTGTTAGCCAGAAGACATCACAACCTGCTAGGAGGGAATCATGAAATCCAACATGAATCGCCACACCTGGTGGCAGATTTTCGACGCCAACTACTACAGCGACTGCGAACGCTTCCAGGCGGCCCGTTGCAGCCGCGTGGCAGCTCCCGAAGAGGGTCAGGCTCCTATGAACTCCTACCTGGATGGCACGAGCCCGCTGAACGCCGAGTACCTGCAGGGCCAGCTTGACGGCGTCATCTCCAGCGGAGCCGCAGTGCAGGCCGATTCCATCGACGAGCTTGCCGAGCTGATGGGCGTGCCGGCAGATGCGCTGGTCGAGACCGTCGCTCGTTACAACGAGCTCTGGGACGCGCAGGAAGACGCCGATTTCGGCAAGAAGGCGTTCTGTCTTTCTGCCATTGCCCAGCCTCCGTATACCGCGGTTCATCTGGCCGGATGGCTGCTGTGCACGCTCGGCGGCGTGACGGTGAACACCTCGCTGCAGCCGTTGCGCGAAGACGGCACGGCCATCGAGGGCGTCTACGTGGTGGGCAACGACCAGGGCGGCTTTTACGGCACCGTGTATCCCGAGACCTTCGGCGGCCTGAACAACGGCAAGGGCATGACGTTCGGCTATCTGGTTGGCAAAGCCTTGGCTGAAGCGTAAAACGGGCTTTCCACGAGTGTCACATGTTGCGAAGTCGTACAATGGACGCTGGGATTTCCGTCGCAAAAGGAGGAATCATGGGCGTCACGCGGCATGCCGATATCGCCATCATCGGTGCGGGACCGGCCGGCATCTTCACGGCTCTGGGGCTTTTGGGGCACAACTCATCTGCCAGCATTGTCATCGTGGAGAAGGGCCTTCCCATCGAGCGTCGCCACTGCCCGAAGCTAAAAGTGGGGCATTGCGTGGGCTGCGAGCCCTGCCGCATCACCACGGGCTTTTCAGGTGCGGGCGCTTTCTCCGACGGCAAGCTGTCTTTGTCCCATGAGGTGGGCGGCGACCTGCCGCAGCTCATCGGTGCGGACCTGGCCCAGCAGACCATCGACCGGGTGGACAAGGTGTACCTGTCCTTCGGCGCCGACGAACATGTGGAAGGCCTCGGCAACGAGATCGAGGTCCGCGACATCCGGCGGCGCGCCATCCAGGCGGGCCTGCAGCTGGTGGACTGCCCCATCCGGCATCTGGGCACCGAGAAGGCGCAGGAAATCTACGCGCTCATCGAGGACTACCTGATCGAAAGCGGCGTGGAAATCCTTTTCGAGAGCGAATGCGTCGACGTCATTGTGGAGAACGGAACGTGCGTCGGGGTGGAGGTGCGTTTCGACGGCGAGGATGCGACCATCATGGCCGAGCGCGTGGTGGTGGCCACGGGCCGTCGCGGCGCCGACTGGTTGGAGAAGCTGTGCACGCGCCACGGCATAGGCCACGCTCCGGGCCCTGTTGACGTGGGCGTGCGCGTGGAACTTCGCAACGAGGTGATGGAGCGCGTGAACGACGTGCTCTACGAAAGCAAGCTCATCGGCTACCCGAACCCGTTTCGCAACAAGGTCCGCACGTTCTGCCAGAACCCCGGCGGGTTCGTCAGTCAGGAGAACTACGACGGCGGCCTGGCGGTGGTGAACGGGCATTCCTACAAGCAGCACAAATCGCCCAACACCAACCTGGCCATCCTGTGCTCGCACAACTTCCGCGAGCCCTTCAACCAGCCCATCGAGTACGCCCAGAAGATTGGCGAGCTGGTGAACATGCTGGGCGCGGGGCACATCCTGGTCCAGCGGTTCGGCGACATCCTGGACGGCAAGCGCACCTGGCCCGAAGAGCTGGCGCGCTCCAACGTGCGCCCCACGCTGCCCGACGCGGTGGCGGGCGACATCACCAGCGCCCTGCCGTACCGCACCATGACCTCGATCATCGCGTTCATGCAGGCCGTCGACAAGGCGATTCCCGGGTTCGCGTCCCACGAGACGCTGCTGTACGCCCCCGAGCTCAAGTTCTACAGCAACCGCGTGTCCATGGACGAGAGGTTCACCACCAACGTGGAGAACTTGTTCTGCCTGGGCGATTCCAGCGGTTGGACACGCGGCCTCATGATGGCCAGCGTCATGGGCTTCCTCATGGGCGAGCGTTTGGCGACCGAAGAGTAGGCGGTCCCGACGGCGTTCTATTCGGCGACGGTCAGGCGTTCCTGATACCCCACCTGCACGCGGGCGGGATGACATTCCTGCGCAAGCATCTGCGAAAACGCGGTGCGGGGCATGGCGTAGTCGTTGTTGTTCTGGGAGATATGCATGGCCACGACCTGTTCCAGCCCGTTGTGCAGAAGATCCGCTAGTTCGCTTGCACCCTGGTCGTTGGACAGATGCCCCCGCTCGCCCAGGATGCGCTGCTTGAGCACGTAGGGGTAGGGCCCGTTTTCCAGCATGCGCACGTCGTGGTTTCCCTCCAGCGCCAGGATGCGGCAGCCCTGCAGGCAATCGTGGGCCTGGGGCGTCACGATGCCCGTGTCGGTCATGAATCCCAGCACGTCGCCGTCCGCTTCGAACCGGAATCCGAAGGACGCGACGGCGTCGTGGGAGGTGGCGAAGGGAACGACGCGCATGCCGCCAATGTCCAGCGAATCCAACGCCTCGAAGTGGGCCACGTCCGCATCCACTGACTCGATGGCGGCGGGGATGTCGCGGCTGGCGTTCAGGTTTTTTCGGTTCACATACACGCTTGGGTGGGCGTCCAGCGAGCGCAGGCCGCGCAGCACCACACCCAGCCCTTTGGTGTGGTCCGAATGCTCGTGGGTGATGAGCACCGTGGATATGCGGGCAGGGTCGAATCCCGATTCGGTGCAACGGGACATGAAGGCCTTCTTGGAGATGCCGCAGTCGATAAGGACGGCCTGGCCGGTAGCCAGATTCTCGACCACCGATGCGTTGCCCTTGCTGCCGCTGGCAAGCACGTGGAGCTTCAGCATGGTTACGCCTCCTTTTCGACGCCGATGCGGGCGGCCATCCATTCGGCCATGCGGCGTTGCGCGCGTTTCGCCTCGGGCAGCATGCCCAGTACGGCCCAGCAGTGGCACAGGCCTTCGCCGCGGGTCACGTCGAGTTCGACGCCTGCCGCTTGGATGCGTTCGACCAGCTTGTCGTCGTGGGGGCAGAACAGCTCGTGGGTTCCGTAGAAGAGCATCATGGGCGGAAAACCTTCGAAATCCACGCCGCTGGGGCAGTAGTCGCCGCTGGAGAGGTCCATATCGCGCCCCCATACCGTGGCGATGTAGTCGTTCATGGCCACGCTGAGGTAGGGGTCGTCGGTTTCGGCCTTGAGCCGGATGTCGCGGTCTTCGCCGTCGGCAAGCCCCGTGGCAGGCGAAATCGCTATGACGCCTGCGGGCACGCCGAAGCCGATGGCAACCTGGTGTGCCGTGTGGGCTATGGCCACGTTGGCGCCTGAGCTGTCGCCGCCGAAGAAGATGCGCTCCGCTGGGTAGTCATCGGTCAAACGCTCCTGCACCACGTCCAGCCACCGGCGGGCCTCCAGGGCGTTGTGTTCGGGCGCCAGCGGGTAAAAGGCCAGGTAGACATCGAAACCCGTGAGCTTCGCCACATGTTCCACCATGTCGAAATGGACTTGCAGCGGCCCCATGGTGCCGCCGCCTCCCGCCAGGTACACCAGCGCCGCCTGCGGTTCGACGCCCGTCTGCGTGCGCACGCGCACGACGGGGCGACCCTCCACCATAAGGCGCCGGCAATCGTACTTGTTGTAGAAGCTTTCGGGCACGTCGTTGACGGTGGGCGGGTCTTTGACCAGGTTCAGCATGACGGCCTTCAGACCGCCGCGGGTAACGCGGTTTATCAGGTTGAGCAGCGTTTCGGCTGCCTTGTATTGCACGCTCACGAAGGATCCTTTCTGCGGGCGACGGGCGCCCTGGTGTTTGGTGTGATTGTAACCTCTTAGGCAACTGAATCGGCTTGGCATCCATGTATAATGGCGGACATGCCAGGAATGCTCTACATATGTGCCACGCCCATCGGCAACTTAGGCGACATCACGCTGCGGACGCTGGACGCGTTGCGTTCGGCCGACGTCGTGTGCGCCGAGGACACCCGCGTCACGGGCAAGCTGCTGGCCCATTTTGAAATAGAGAAGCGGCTGGAGCGGCTGGACGAAGCCACCATAACCGAGCAGGCGGAAGCGGTTATCGACCGCATCGCCGCAGGTCAAACCGTGGCATTCTGCTCCGACGCCGGCATGCCGGGCGTGTCCGACCCAGGTGCCCGACTGATTGCGGCGGCCCAGGCGAAGGGTGTGCCCTATACGGTTCTGCCAGGGGCATCGGCTGCGACGACCGCCTATGTGGCCAGCGGTTTTGTGAACCCCAAGTTCTATTTCGCAGGGTTCTTCCCGCGCAAGGCGGGGCAGCGCACCGAAGCTTTGGAGGCGCTGCTGAACTTCGACGCCACCGTGGTGTTCTACGAGAGCCCGCACCGTCTGGTGTCGGCGCTTGCGGCCATTGCGGATACGCTGCCCACCCGCGAAGTGGCGGTCTGCCGCGAGCTCACCAAGATCCACGAGGAAGTGGCCAGGGGCATGGCGGGCGAGGTGGCCGCACGGTTCGCCGAACGCGAGGCCGCGTCGCCTATCAAGGGCGAAATCGCCATCGTCATCGGTCCGCCGACGCAAGACGAAGCGCAGGCGGCCCAAGTCACGACGGAGGATGCGGCGCTTGCGCGGGCGCGTGAGCTGCTGGCATCAGGAGGCATGACCAAAAAGGATGTCATGCGCGCGCTGTGCAAGGAGTTCAATCTGAGCCGCAACGACGCATACGAACTGGTTCATCAGGCGTAACGACGCGGACCCGTTCCGCAGAAGGAGACTTTCGTGGCCGAACTCACGCTCTACAAATTCGATACCTGTCCGTTCTGCCGCAAAGTGATGGCGTACATCGACGAGGCGTGGCCGAAGGACAAACCCATTGCCTACAGGGACGTCCGCCGCGAAGCCGACGCGTACGACGAGCTGCTGCGCATCGGCGGCATGACCCAGGTCCCGTGCCTGGTGATCGACGGCGTGCCCCTGTACGAATCCGACGACATCGTGGCGTGGCTTGCCGCCCACAAGGACGAGTAGCCCGGGCTTCGGCCGCTGTCGTTCTTACTCTGTATATAACCTAGTTCCTAGGAGGAAACCCATGAACGATTTCATCTTCTGCTCCCCGACGCAATTCGTCTTCGGACATGGCGCCAACGACAAGATCGGCGAGATGCTCGCTCAGCGCGAAGGCTTCAAGCGTGCGCTTCTGGTCTACGGCCAGGGCTCCGTCGTGCGCACGGGCACGCTGGACCGCGTCAAGAAGTCTCTGGACGCAGCCGGCATCGAGTATGTCGAGTTCGGCGGCGTGCGTCCGAACCCCGAGGTCAACGACGTGCGCAAGGGTATCGAGGCCGTGCGTGAGAACGACATCGACTTCATCCTGCCTGTTGGCGGCGGCAGCACCATCGACTGCGCCAAGGCTATCGGCTTCGGCGCGCTGCACAACGGCGACGTGTGGGACTTCTTCAGCGGCAAGGCCGCAGTCGAGCGCTGCATGCCCATCGTCGCGGTGCTGACCATCCCTGCCGCGGGTTCCGAGGCCTCCAGCTCCTGCGTCATCAGCAACGACGAACTTGGCCTGAAGAAGGGCACCAACGGCGACGCCTTCCGTCCCGTCATGGCTTTCATGGATCCTGAGGTTACCTTCACGCTGCCTGCGTACCAGACGGCGGCCGGCGTGACCGATATGATCGCCCATATCTGCGAGCGCTTCTTCAGCGGCGTAGGCGATGTGCCCGTCACCGATAACATGGCATGCGACGTCATTCGCGCCCTTATGGATGCGGCGCCCCAGGTTCTGGAGAACCCCGAGGACTACGACGCCCGCGCAGCCATCATGTGGGCTTCCACCTTGGCTCACAACGACGTGCTTGGCCTGGGCCGTTCCACCAATCCTGCGTCCCGCGCCGGCGGTTGGGAAAGCCACGCGCTCGAGCACGAGCTTTCCGCCTTCGACCCCAAAATCACCCACGGCGCCGCCCTTGCGGTCATCATGCCCGCCTGGATGCGCTACGTGTGGCGTGAAGATCCGAGCCGCTTCTTGCTGTTCGGCATGAATGTCTTCGGCATCGAGCCCATCGACGACACGGATGAGGCCGTCGAAGATGCGGTTACGGTCATCATCGACGAGCTGCAGGGATTCTTCGCCAGCATGGGCATGCCCACCAAGTTGGGCGATTTCGGCCTGAAGCCCGAAAACATCGATGCGTTCCTGAAGACTCTGGAGGCCAACAAGGGCTCCGTGTTCGGCGGCTTCAAGAAGCTCACCATGGACGATGCCCGCGCCATCTATGAAAGCGCGTTTTAATCCGTGGCGCGACGCAGCGGCATAGCGGCGAAAACCAAACGCACCACCTTGATCGTCGACGGCGTCGACGTTCAGGTGGTGCGTCGCTTTGGCCAGAAGAGCGCCCGTCTGAAGGTGAAACCGCCCGACGGGCATCTGGAAGTGACCGGTCCCTTCGCCATGACAGACCGGGAGATCAGCACCTTCGTGCAAAGCCACTGGGATTGGATCGCCCGGCAGAAGCTTCAAACCATTGCCATGGAGGAGGCCAAAGGCGGCACGCCCACCCAGGCCGAGCTGGATGCATGGCGGGAATGCGTCAAGGCCTTCGTGCCGCCCTTGATTGACAAATGGGCGCCGGTCATGGGCGTGCGTCCCGGCAAGGTGACCTACCGCAACATGGTCAGCCGATGGGGCAGCTGCAACGTGAAGTCCGGCCACATCACCATCAACATACAGCTGGCCGCGCAGCCGCCTGATTGTCTGGAATACGTGGTGGTCCACGAGCTGTGCCACCTGCTGGAGCCCAGTCACAACGCCCGGTTCCACGCGCTCATGACGCAGTTTCTGCCCACTTGGAAGCAAAGCGAGCGCAAGCTCAGGGGCGCCATCCGCCGTTAGAAGAGGTTTTTCACATGGCTGTCATCAACACCGATCCATCCAAATTCGCCAGCACGTCCGCCGAGGACGTCGCGTCGTACCGCGGACAGCTCACCAACCGCATGCGGTTCGGGGCCATTCTGGCCGTGACCGTGCTGGGCGTTGCCGCCATCGTTGCGCCTCCCATCCTTATCCCGTGCCTGTTCATCATGGTGGGCTTGGTTGTTTACGAACGCCTCAGCATCAAACGAAACTGGACCGACGTCATGCGGATCCTGACCCAGGATTGCGACCCGCAGAAGCTTCGCCAGGTCATGCTCGCGCTGCTCGAAACCACCGAAAAGGATACAGAACGGGCGCGACTGAAGCTGCACGCGGCCGAGTGCCTGTCGCTTCTGGGTGACACCGACGGCGCTTTCGACGAGGCTCAGGAAATTGACTTCATGTACGTGCACATGCCGGAGCAGATTTCCAAATTGAAGGTATGGACCGATGCGGCCGGAGCGCGGGGCGATGCGGAGCTGCTGAGCCAGGAGCGGGGCCTTATCGTGGCCATGCGGCCCGCTGCCAAAAAGGACGAACTGCCGCAGATCGAGTACGCCCTGGCCGAGGCCGACGCCGTTGCGGCCCTCATGGCCGGCGACGGCGCTGCTGCGAAGGCCCAGGCCGACGCCATGGTATCCAGGTCTTCCACTCCCTACGACTATTTGAGGGCGCAAGCCGTTCAGGCGAAAGCTTCGGCTCTTTTGGGAGACGAGGCCGCAGCGGCAGAGGCGTTAAGGTACATTGTGGAGCATGGCGGAACTTGCGCCATGGTGGAAGAAGCACGTACCCGGCTGAAACGCTTGGGCATTTAGAAGGATGACATCATGACTAACATCGATTACACGCCGTCCATGTTCGCGAACATGACCGCGGCCGAAGTGTGGGACCATCGCCGTAAGCTTCTTCTATACGGGCGTCTGATCGCCGTCGTGGTCGTTGCCCTGCTAGGCATTGCGGCCAACATGCTCGAGGATTTCTTCGTTTCAGGCCTACTGCTCATCATGCTGACGGTGGTGGTTTTCTATGTCGTTCTGGCTCGGGACTGGCAGCGCATACTGATGATCATCACCCAGGATTGCGACCCCCGGAAATTCGCCGAGTTCTATATCAAATTCCTGCGGTCCGAGGTGGGCGCCCAGCGCAAGCCGAATAACTGCCTGGGGTATGCGCAGGCTTGCGCGCTGGCGGGCTTGACCGACATCGCCCGCGAGTGGGTCGCGAAGGTCGACCCCGCGAAGTTCAACAAGCAGCAGAGGCTTGTTCACACCAACGTCATGGCCAACGTCGCCGTGGTCGACCATGACGAGGAGCTGCTTTCGGAAATGACTGACAGGGCACGCAAGACGCTGGGCTTGAACCAAACCGGCAAATACGCCGGGGTCGCGACGTCGATGGCCTCCTACACCTCGTTCTACAAGGCTTTGTTCGACGGCGATTCCGAAACCGCCGAACAGCAGCTGGACGTGTTCGATACCGCGCTTGTCAATCCTCAGCAGGTGCTGTCTTCAAACGTGATGCATGCGCGCCTCGAACTGCTCCGCGGCGACGAGGACGCGGCCCGTCCGTACCTGGACTACATCGCCGAGCATAACGTGAGCTGTCATCTTCCCGACGACCTGCGTGCCTTGATGGACTAGATTCTTGCGATTCCAACGAGCGCCCCGACGGGGCGCTTTCTTGTTGCGTGCAGGCCACACATGGCGGATGCAAAACAGTGTTTGTGCCTGTGAATTCGACGAAAACACGCCGTGTAGCCCCAGGCTGCGATATACTACGATGGTTTGAAACTATTCGCAGGCGCGGGCATCATTCGCCCTCGCCACGAGCGCGTGCGGCGGCATCATTCGCGGTCCACGCAAAGGAGAAAAAATGTCCAAACCCATGTATTCCTTCACCACGCCTATCTACTACGTGAACGCGGCTCCGCATCTGGGCACGGCCTACACGACCATCGCGGCCGACACGGTGGCTCGCTATCAGCGCATGAACGGCTACGATGTGGCGTTCGTGACCGGCCTTGACGAGCACGGTCAGAAGATCGCCGAAACCGCCGAGAAGAACGGCACCACGCCCCAGGCATGGTGCGACTCCATGGTCCCCGCCTTCGACGAGGCCTGGGATATGCTCGACATCACCTACACCGATTTCGTGCGCACCAGTTCCGATCGCCAGACCCGTACCGTCCAGAAGTTCTGGAACGACATCTACGAGAAGGGCTACCTGTACAAGAGCGCCTATGAGGGCTGGTACTGCGTCCATGAGGAAACCTACTACGCCGAAAGCGATCTGGAGAAGAACGAAGACGGCGAGTTCATCTGCCCCGACTGCAAGCGCCCGGTGCGCCATATGGCCTCCGGCGAGGAGAACTGGTTCTTCAAGCTGTCCGAGTTCCAGGAGCCGCTGCTGAAGTTTTACGAGGAGCATCCTGACTTCATCCGCCCCGAGACCCGCAGAAACGAGGTCGTCACCTTCGTGAAGAGCGGCCTGCAGGACCTGTCTATCAGCCGTTCCACCTTCGACTGGGGCATCCCGCTGCCCTTCGACGAGGGCCATGTCTGCTACGTATGGGCCGACGCCCTGCTGGCGTACCTCACGGGCATCGGCTATGCCGACCCTGAGCGCGAAGGCGAGTTCGAGGCCCGCTGGCCCATGCAGTACCACTTCGTGGGAAAGGACATCACCCGTTTCCACTGCGTCATCTGGCCGGCCATGCTGATGGCCGCCGGCCTGCCCGTGACGGGCACCGTCTTCGGCCACGGCTTTTTGCTGGTGGGCGGCGAGAAGATGTCCAAGTCCAAGGGCAACGGCATCAAGCCTGCCGACCTGGTGAAAGTGTACGGCTCCGACGCCTATCGCTACTACTTCATGTCCGACGTGCGCTTCGGCCATGACGGCAACATCTCCATCGAGCGCATGACTCAGGTCTACAACGCCGATTTGGCCAACACCTGGGGCAACCTGTGCAGCCGCGTGTTCAACATGGTGGGCAAGTACTTCGACGGCAAGGTGCCTGAAGTGCCCGCCGAGCTGAAGGATGCCGAAAACCCGCTGCGCACCATCGCCGAGGGCCTGTATGCCAAGGTCGATCCCTGCATGGCCGAGGTCAACTTCACCGACGCCGTCGCTGCCATCCAGGAGCTTGCCGGCGCTGCGAACCTCTACGTCGAGCAGAGCGCACCCTGGAACCTGGCCAAGTCCGAAGAGACCAAGGGCGAGCTGGCCGCCGTGCTGTACAACGCGCTTGAGGCCTGCCGCATCATGGCGCTCTTCTTCGCGCCGTTCATGCCGCGCACGTCCGCCGAGGTGTTCCGTCGCCTGGGTCTGGACGACATCACGGCCGTGGACGACATCGAAGCCGCTTCCGCTTGGGGCCAGCTGCCTGCCGGCAACCCGGTGGAGAAGGGCGATCCGCTGTTCCCGCGCCTGAACGTCGGCGACATCCAGCTGTAGGATTTGCATGTCCTATCAGGCTCAACCAATAGATTTCGAAAGCCCCGCCGGTCATCTGATGTTTCGCGACGCGCTCTTCTACAAGAAGCGCCGCCACGATTTCAGGCTGGTGGGGTCTCCGACGCCCGTGTTGGAGGTTCCCATCGCGGACTCCCACGCGCACCTGCAGATGATTTCCGACCCCGCGCTGTCGTTGGCGCGCTGTGCCGTGCATCGGGTGGATTTCGTCGTCACGGTGGCGGACCCCAGCGAGCGGCCGGAAGAAACGTATGACGGGCTGGATACGTGGCGCGCCGAAGCGCTGCGTATCCTCCCTGAGGTGTTCAAAGCCACCCGCAGCCACCTGCAAAACCTTCCAACCGGCGCCGTAGCGCCTGACGAGGGCGGGGCGCCTGGGGATGAGGCTCTGTCGTTCCGCTGCCCGTGCACCACGCAGGTACCCGAGGTGCGCATCGCCTGCGGTCTGCACCCCCACAACGCCAAAGAATGGTCGCCCGATCTGGAGCAGCGGCTTCGCTCGCTGCTGGCCGACCCCCGCACGTCGGTGTTGGGCGAGGTGGGGCTGGACTACCATTACGATTTGTCGCCCCGTGATCAGCAGCGCGACGTGTTCCGCCGTCAGGTGGCGCTGGCCCATGAATGCGGTCTGCCGCTTATGCTGCACATCCGAGACGCCCATGACGATGCCTTCCAGATTCTGGAAGAGGAGGGCTGGCCTACGGCGGGTGTGGAACTGCATTGCTGCAGCATCGGCGCCGAGGAGCTTAAGCCCTGGTTGGATCGGGGCGCCTATGCGGCGTTCGGCGGCGCTATCACGTTCAAGAGTTCGGACGCCATCCGCACTTCTGCGGTGGCGACGCCTGAGGACCGCCTGCTGTTGGAAACGGATTCTCCGTACATGACGCCGGTGCCGTTCCGCGGTCAGGAATGCGGGCCGGAGCACACGGTGTTCACGGCGGCGCATCTGGCGCAGCTTCGTGGCTGCGAGCCCGGCGAGGGTCGCGCTGCGTTGCTGGCCGCCACGTACCGCACCACCCGGGAGCTGTTCGACCGCACGCCGACGGGCTGGCAGCAGAGCAACTTCGCAGGTTAACGGCCGGGTTCGGCGGAAGGGGAGACCATGAGCGACAGGGCTATGATCGTCGTCGGATCGCCTCGTGCGAACGGCGTGTCGGCGCGCTATGCTGAGCTGCTGCGCAAGCATATCGGGCAGCGGTTCGGGGAGATAGCCACGTGGAAGGTGTCCGACAATCCCGTGGCTGGATGCATCGGTTGCGGCGCCTGCAGAAAAACCTACTCATGCGTCATCCATGATGATGCCGCTGCGGAATTCATCGACCTGCTCTGGACGGTCGACGAGGTCCATGTGGTGTGCCCCGTGTACTTCTCGGGTCCTCCGTCCCAGTTCAAAGCCCTGATGGACCGTTTGCAGCCCGTGTGGGAATACCGCTGCGGCCCCAACGCGAAACGCCATACGCCTGCAGGTCCTTTATACCTGCACGTCATAGGCATGGGCGGTGACCCGCATGGCTTTGATCCTTTGGTCACCACCGTGAAATCAGCCTTCGGCGCCGCCGGTTGGCACCTTCGCGAAGTCATCGACCAGGTGGGCTGGGGCCAGGATGGAAATTCCGACGAGATGCTTCCGACGCTGCCGGGAGACGCAGATGGAGACGGACAAGGAGACGACCGTGACTGAGTTCTCGCCATTGGCCAAGCCGTCTGTCACGCGGACGGTGCTGCAGCGCCACGGCCTTGCCACCAAGAAAGCTTTAGGCCAGAACTTCCTGGTCAGCGACGCGATCATCGGCAAGATCTGCGAGCTGTCCGAGGTGTGCGGCCAAGACGACGTGTTGGAAGTGGGGCCCGGCATCGGCACGCTGACGGTGGCGTTGCTGCCCCGTGCAAACCGCGTTCTCTCGGTGGAGCGCGACCGCGACCTGCCCGCAGTGCTCGCTGAGACCTGCGGTGCTTTCGATAACTTCACGCTGCTGCAAAAGGATGCTCTTGACCTGCGGGAAGAGGACTTCGCATGCGTGCCTGGCGATCCGTTCGCGCCGAACAAATTCGTGGCAAACCTGCCGTATGCAGTGGCCGCCACGTTGGTGCTGGACTATTTCCAGAAAATCGAAAGCATCCAGAGCGCGACGGTCATGGTCCAAAGCGAAGTGGCCGACCGCATGTCCGCCAAGCCGGCGACAAAGGAGTACGGCGCCTACACCGTCAAACTGCAGCTTATCGCGAAACCGACAGGCCGCTTCCAGGTGTCGCCGAACAACTTCTTTCCGCCGCCGCACGTCACCTCGTCGGTCATCCGGCTGGACCGCCGCGACGACTTGGGCGTTACGCCTGACGAAGCCGCTGCGGCAAGCATGATGGCGGATGCGGCCTTCACCCAGCGCCGCAAGACGGTGGCCAATTCCATGAAGCAGTACTTCTCTCGTCCGCAAAGCCCTATCGACGCGACGGATGTTCCGAAGATGATGCAATCGGCTGGCATCGACGCCCGCAGACGCGGCGAGACCCTTGGTCTCGAAGAGTTTATTGAACTGGGCAGATGCCTTCTTCGTATGTGCAAATGATGGTGGCAAAGTAACAATTCGGCATGGGCCGTGGGGTGCTTCGGAATTTTCTTGAGGTCTTGACAGCGCGTGGTAGAATATCGCCTTGCACTGTTGTCAATTCGCGATTAGAGGAAGCTAACACATGGAACTTGAGAAGCAGGTTCATATTGTAGATGATATTCGTTCGGAACTCACCTCTCGCACCAATACGCGTCTGAAGGTTCGCGCGAATATGGGTCGTTCCAAGATTATCGAGTGTGAAGGCACCTTGATGCAGACCCACCCTGCGTTGTTCATCCTTGAAGTCGACCGTAAGCGTGGCCGCACTGCCCGTCAGTCCTATCAGTACGTCGATGTGCTGACTGGCATGGTCGAGCTGTACGACCCGAAGTCCGGAGAGCCTCTGTTCATCCTCGAGACCGAGGAGAAGGAAGACGGCATTTTCGGAGTCGGCCTCGATGGAGAGGATGACGAGGAATAAGTCATCTGCACCGCATGCACGTCCAAGGGCCCCGCTTCGGCGGGGTTCTTTCTATATATAGAGGGGCGGGTTCAGGCCTGTGTGTGTGTGCGGCGCGTACGGCGCGGGTTCCCGAATCGAATCATAAATAATGCACCTGTCTGGGGCAGAAAAGGTGCAGCTTTCGACAAGCCTCCTGATAAGAGGCGAGAAGGCGTTGGCCGCACATTGGTCACAAAAGCATACAGCCAGTTCAGCCCCATAAAATATGGGACATTGCGGACGCCGACCGTCCCTTTTCGGGCGGCGCGCTGTGATATAGTGAACACGGTTAGCGAAACAGATCAATCCGCATCGTGTGTCTGCGTAAACGCGATGCGGGACAGGACGCTAGCCATTCTGCTTTCGCATTTCGCGAGCCTTTTCTGCATCATGAAGAAACACAAAGGCGCCTTTTGCATTCCTGTGAACCGAGACGCGCAAATATCTGCTGGTAAACGTTTTGCGCGCGGCGTTCGGTTGGAAATCGGGTGCCGACAATCCCGTAGAAAGGGAAACACAATGGATTGGAAAACCAAAGAAATCGTTACCGTCGCGATGGTCGGTGCAGTCATCGGCGTGCTGTTTACGTTAATGGACTTCGCATACATGCCGCTGTCCGCCGTGCTCGGCGTCGTGTTCATGGAGATCACGTTCGGTTTCTACATGCTGTCCCCGCTCGTCCCCATGTACATTGTCCGTAAGCCCGGCGCGGCCGTTTTCGGAGCCCTGGTTGCCGCTCTTGTGAACATCCTTCTGGGCAGCCCCTACGGCATCCAGCTCATTCTTGCGAACCTGCTCGAAGGCATCGCCGTTGAAATCGGATTCTTCGTTGTTACCAAGTACAAGGGCACGCTTGCGAACTTTGCTGTAAGCGGCATCCTGGGCGCGCTTTTCGTATTTGCACGCGACTTTATCGTCTTTTACGCCATGGCGTTCCAGTCGTTCATGGTTCCGCTGCTGATCGTCCGAATTCTGAGCGCCATCTTCATCGGCTACCTGCTCACCAAGCTTATTGTCATGGCTCTGAACAAGACCGGCGTCACCAAGAGCTTCGCCTGTGCCCAGGAATAGAGCCGAACATACCGCGAATACACCTGTCGTCCGACTTGACCAGGTTACGTTCACCCATACGGGCGCCCCGGCGCCCGTATGGGCTCATGTCAGCTGCGCTTTTCCCGAAGGCGGCATTCATGTGATAGCGGGGCCGTCCGGGTGCGGCAAAAGCACGTTGCTCCAGGTCATCAACGGGTTGATTCCCCATATCAACGAGGGCGAGCTTACAGGTCGGGTGCTGTTCCGCGGCAAAGACGTCACCGATGTAGATGCCCGCTATCGCTGCGCGCATATCGGCTATGTGATGCAGGATCCCGAAGGCCAGTTCTGCACGTTCACCGTGGAAGAGGAGCTTGCCTTCGGCATGGAGAACCTGGGCATCGACCCCGCCGAAATCGCGTACAGGAGTGAACGGGTGCTGGCCGAAATGGGTATGGAAGACCTGATGGACCGAAGCCTGTCGGCGTTGTCCGGCGGGCAGAAGCAGAAGATCGCCATCGCGTCGGTTCTGGCCATGGAGCCCGACGTGCTGCTGCTCGACGAGCCTACTGCGAACTTGGACCCCGTCAGCAGGAACGATGTTCTTGAGCTGGTGGTTTCCTCCGCGCGCCGCTCAGGCATGACGGTCATCATGGTCGAGCACAACCTTTCCGACATAATCGACGCCATCGACACGTTTACCGTCATGGACGCACAGGGGAACGTCGTCGTTCAGGGCAGCCGTAGCGATGTGATCGGCCGGTTGGAGGACCCGGATTGTTCGGAGCTTCGAGGCTACCTTCCTGGTTCG
Organism: Slackia heliotrinireducens DSM 20476; assembly: GCF_000023885.1. NCBI lineage: Bacteria > Bacillati > Actinomycetota > Coriobacteriia > Eggerthellales > Eggerthellaceae > Slackia > Slackia heliotrinireducens. The sequence continues at coordinate 873,234 of NC_013165.1, forward strand.
TTGTGGGGGCCTCAGGCCATCGAGTCGGTCTGGCAGGACGACGACCTCACCGTACGCGGAGAACCCGTCCTTCGTGTGAGCGACGTCTCTTTCGCGTACCCCTTGAACAAGGGATTTCGCAAACGCACGTATGGCCCGCCTGTGCTTGATGGTGTCGACTTGACGGTATATCAAGAGGACTTTCTCGCTGTGGTCGGCCAGAACGGCACAGGGAAATCGACCTTGTTCAACGTCATATTCGGGCTCTACGAGCAGCAATCGGGCAGTGTGGAACTCTTCGGGCAGGACACGCGAACCATGCGCAAGAAGGACATGTACCGCACCATGGGGCTCGTGTTCCAGAATCCTGAGCTGCAGTTCATCACGAACCAGGTTGACGACGAGCTCATGGCCAGCCTCAAGGACGAACCCATGTCTGACGGCGAGAAGCACGACCGGGTGAGCGCGATGCTGGAGCGCTACGGCCTTCTCCCGTATGCCGGGCAGAGCCCCTTCGTGCTCAGCCAGGGGCAGAAACGCCGCTTGAGCGTGGCAACGATGCTTCTGACCAGCCAGAAGATGCTCTTTCTCGACGAGCCCACCTATGGGCAGGACACCCAGAACCGCATCGAGCTTATGGACGAGATGCTGCGCCTCAATTCCCAAGGCGTGGCAATCGTCATGATCACGCACGACCTCGAATTGATTCGCCGATACGCCAAACGCGTGGTGTGCCTGGACTCGGGCAAGGTGGTCCTCGACGGCACACCCGCCGATTACGATCGCATGTTGCGCGACGCCGAAACCGACCGAGCTTCTGACCGGCGTATGGAAGGAGGCCGGGTCGACCATGTTTAGCTACATCGACCAAGACTCCTGGCTGCACCGCCGCAACCCGACGATGAAGTTCGTTCTCATGCTGGCCGTCACCGTAGTCATCTGCCTTTCGTACTATCCCATCCTGCCTATATCGACGGTTGTGCTGGTCGTCGCGTTGACATGCATCGGCGGCCGCATTTCGCCAAAGGTGTTTTTGGGCCAGCTGAAAGCGTTCATCTTCATCGCGGCCGTGTTCATGGTTTCCATGACCGTTCTCCGCGGTCTGAGCTATTCGCCCGACACCTTGTACGCCTGGGGACCTTTCACCTGGTCGCGAATGGACCTCATCAACATTCTTACTTTAGGATTCCGCATCATGGCCTTCGTAGCGATGTCGGTTGCTTTCGTGGCCACCACACGACCTCGCGACATCGTGCTCAGCCTTATCGGGCAATGCAAGCTCGACCCGGTGCGGGGCTTCGCCATCATGGCGGCTTACCGCTTCCTTCCTGAGCTGCAAGATCACGTTCAAACCATCCGCCTTGCCCAGCGCATTCGCGGCATCGAGAGCAACGACGGCCTCCTGAATAGGCTTGCTTCGCCGTTCAGGTTGATATTGCCCCTGTTCTGCCTGGCCGCGCGCCGCGGGGATTCCATAGCCTGCGCCATGGAGAGCCGCGGGCTTGGCGGAACGGAGCGCACGTATTGTCATGAGGCTCGCATCGATTCGGGCGACTGGGTGTTTGCGGCAGGTGTGGTGGTTGTATATGCTGCCCTTATAATCGCGCTCGTGTATATGGGCGCATTCCATTTCAGTGTAAATGTTCAAACGTTTGGAAGGTAATCATGCCATTCAAGACAGACAAAATCTCATACGGGTTTCCTCATCAGGATTATCCGAAGGAACTGGTGAAGGAGACGCTTCAGGGTCTGACGGAGACGCTCGGCCTTGAGCGCGAGCCGGTCGCCATCACCTTCCTGTATGACGAAGCGGATTTCGAGGCGTATCCTGCCCCGGTTCCGGACTCGAAGATCCCGTATTGCGTCATGGTGAAACAGGCCGCGACGAAGGGCGTTGCCCGCAAGACGCTGCTGGAACACCATGCATGCGACGGCGGAACCACGGCGCTTGGCCTTGAGCCGAGCACGCACGAGATCGATTCCGGCAAAACCTATTTCTCATATAACCTGTATTCGTCCGTTTCGACGGCGCATCGCCATCTTGACGGCATCAAGCGCCTGTGCGATGGACCGTTTTTCGTGCATGGCGTTGCCATCGTGCCCCTGTCCCAGTGCGAGCGTACGCCGGATGTCGTCATCATGGTGGTGAATGCATGGCAGTCCATGCGCCTGGTGCAGGGCTACGCATACCACACGGGTAAGAAACCCCAGATCGACATGGGTGCCATGCAGGCCATGTGCTCCGAGGTTACGGCGTCCCCGTACTATTCCGGAGAACTGAACATCTCCGTCATGTGTCCCAGCACGCGCATGTTGTGCAAGTGGACCGAAAACGACATGCTCGCAGGCATTCCCTACGAACTGTTCGACATGATTGCTTCGGGCGTCCAAGCTACCGTCATGGATTACTAGCGCACCGCTGCGCAAAGTCGGCGGGCCGGACGGCGTCTTCGAAGCCGGTCTTGGCGCTGAGCAAACCATCTTTGCAAGTTTTATACAAACCTCCAAGTCGGAAAAACGTGCAAAAAGCGCCCGGTTTACTGGATGAAGGCAAGCGTGGCCTGGTCGAATCGTGCATGAAAGGCAACGACGAAGCCTTCGGTGCCCTGATGCTAAAAGAGGCTGTCCGCTTATACGGGCAGCCTCTTGTGCAAAGGTCGAAGGATGCGAAGCGCCTATGCGGCCTCGGCCTCGGACTTCGACTTCTGGGATGCGATGGTCTTGACGCCCTTGACGGCCAGGATGATGGCCAGGACGAACAGGGCGATGGCAAGCGCCAGCTGAACGATAGGGGCGAAGATGTCGCCTCCGGCCATGATGGCAACCACCTTGGTCTGCATGGTAAGGGCCAGAGACGTCAGCGTGACGAGCAGCATGAAAGCCATCGGCAGATAGAACATCTTGTTGTTCCTGCCCATGTTGCCGAGCCACGTGCAAACCGTGAGCAGCGCCAATGCGGCAAGCAGCTGATTCGCCGCGCCGAAAAGCGGCCAGATGATGGTGTAGCCGGTCATGCCCAACCCAATGCCCAGGACGACGGTGATGACCGTGGCGACATACTTGTTGGACAGGACCTTGCGAAAGCCGGTGAGTTCTTCTGCGGTCTTGCCTGCGGGAATCCACAGCTCCTGGAACATGTAGCGCGCAAGACGGGTTGCGGTGTCCAGGGATGTCAGGCAGAAGGCCGACACTGCCAGAATCAGCAGGGCGTAGGCGAGTTGCTGCGTGCCGCCGATGAAAGGAATGACGGCGAGCATCTGGGAAAGACCGTCTGCGAACACCTGGGTAGGCGAGGCGTAGCCGCCGGCGCTGTATTGGGCCCACACGAAGCCGACGGCGCACAAAGACAGCACGGCCAAAAGGCACTCGATGAGCATGCCGCCGTAGGCGATGGGCTGTGCCTGGGATTCCTTCTCGATCTGTTTGGAAGTGGTACCGGAGGCGACCAGACTATGGAAGCCGGAAATGGCGCCGCAGGCGATGGTCACGAACAAAGCCGGGAACAGGAAGCCTCCCTGGGCCGCCTTGTTGATCACGGCAAGGCCGGTTTCGGGATCGACGATGGCAGCCCCCGTAGTTACATCGTATGCGGTGTTGGTGACCGAGAAACCTGCGAAGGCGGGAATCTGCAGGTCGCCGGCAACTCCCATGACGCCCGCGCCGACAACTGCGACGATGGCAAGTACCAGCATGCCGTACAACAGGTAGCTCGACAGATAGTCGCGCGGCTGCAGGAGGATCCACACGGGGGTGACGGAGGCGATCAGGATGTAGACGCCCAGAATGTACATCCAGGCATCGTGGCCGAGCGTGATGACATTGGGCAGGTTGTATCCCACAGCCACGATGGCGACGATGACCACGATGGCTGCCGCAACGTTCGCCGCGGTGGGGATGCTGCGGCCGCGAGTTGCAAAACCCCAGATGACGGCTGCCACGATAAACAGAGTGGAGATCATGGCGACCTGGGAGTTCTGAATGTTGATGACGTCGGTCTGCGTAGGCATGACCTGGAAGGTGTTGGCTACGATGGATGCGAAGGCGGCCACCACCAGAACAAGGGTAAGGTACGCGAACACGCAGAAGAGTTTCTTGGCGTCTTCTCCGATGTTGTCACGGACGACGGTGGCCAGCGTCGCGCCTTTGTTGCGGATGGATGCCAAAAGCGAGCCGAAGTCATGCTGCGCTCCGAAAAAGATGCCTCCGATCAGGACCCACAGGAGCACGGGAACCCAGCCGAACACCGCGGCCTGGATGGGACCGTTGATGGGACCCGCTCCGGCGATGGACGAGAAGTGGTGGCCCAGCACGACATAGGGTTTGGCGGGAACGAAGTCCACGCCGTCCTCCAGCTCATGGGCGGGGGTCACCCTATCGGGCTCGATGCCCCATTGTTTTGCCAGCCAGCTGCCGTAAAAGACGTATCCGCAGATCAAAACGGCGATGCTGACAAGCAGGACGAGTATTGCATTCATGAGTACGAATCCTCCTGTCAGTATGCCGCAGGAAGCGACGCATTGGCCTTAAGAACCTCGCGCAGCCGCTCGCCCGCGGCGTTGGTAATGACACGTTTACGGGGATCCCTCGATAAGTCCACCACGGCGATGCGCAAGTCTGTCCAGCCTTTCAATCCGAACAGATAGTTCTTGCGCCAGCGTATGCGACGCACGACAGCATCGATTCCGTCTTCGGTACTGTTTGCAATAACGACCAAAGAGAGATTGGTGGACATATGGTTCTCGCTCAGATGCACAAACTGCAGGCCCTCGGATTTCAGGAATTCAGCGCCGCCTAGAATTGCATTCTTTTCGAGATGGCCGACAATGTCGAAAAGAATGTATTCGTGCGAGTTCGCTTCCCAGAGTTTCACGTTCTTGGACCCCACATATCTTGAGTCCTCTCCGTGAAACGCTGCGAAACCAGGGAATGTGCGGTTGGACAGCGTGAAGTCACGCGAGACGTCGAACCACGCCTCGTGGGCGGCAAGCAGACGGTTTAGCACGGCTCGAGCTTCGACTAAGGTTTCTTTCCCCGTGTCAGGGATCTGCTTCGGCTGGGCAGAATTCCCCTCTTCGTTACAGTCTTGCTCGGATGCCTGCGGTTGATTCGCTTTGCCCCCTACGATGATGTTTACCTCCTGATGCTCGTAAACGATTGGCGGGACAGTTTAGTGCACAGGCACTGAAAGGCAACAAACGATTGCGGGCGAAAAGAGGGTTTGCAGTTGCATTTCCCGCGAAACTGCACAAGGCAGCGGGTAAAGAAAAAGGCCAGGGCGAACGAGTGCTCCGGCCTGATGATTCCTGGTGGAGATGAAGGGATTCGAACCCTCGGCCCCCACGTTGCGAACGTGATGCTCTCCCAGCTGAGCTACATCCCCAGAAATAGGCAAGGCAATATATTGGCGTGATTCACCTTGTGTGTCAACCCCTCCATTTGAAAACCACGCCGCATGCTATGTCGCCTGGCCAGAATCTTCTCCGAACCACGCGACCCGCAGCCGCCTGATGCCTTCGGCCACGTTTTCCTTCTCGATGGCGGAAAACCCTAGAAGCACGTAGCCGTCCATGCCGTGCATGGATTGCATGCAGTACAGCCGGGTCGGATACACCCGAACATCCTGCTGCGCGGCCAGCCGGATCAGCTCCTCCTGCGTCCTGCCGTCTTTCGTGCGCACGAGCAGATACAGCCCGGCCGTGCCGCCGAGGATGTCGATGCGGTCGCCCATTTCCCGATCGAGAGATTCCATGACCAGGGCATGGATGGCCTCGTACTCCGCTGTGACGCGCCGCGTGTTGCGGGTCCAGTAACCGCGGGCCATGTACAGCCGCAGGACCTCCTGGGTTAGCCAGGGCACCGGGCAATAGTACTGCTCGTGGGCGCGCTTCCAGCGCGACATCAGGCGCTGCGGCAGAACCATGTAACTGACGCGCAGTGCGGGGGAGAGCATCTTGGACATAGTGCCCAGGTAAATCACGCGGCCGTCGGTGTCCATGGACTGCAGCGTCTGCAGCGGCCGGTCCGAATACAGGAACTCGCGGCAATAGTCGTCCTCGATGATGAACGCGTCGTTGTCCATGGCCCAGCGAAGCGTGCGTATGCGCGTGAGAATGGGCATGAGCGATCCAGTGGGGAACTGCACCGACGGCGTCAGGAACACGAGCTTCGCGTTGCTGGCCTGCAAGGCGTCTGTGAAATGGACGTTCGGCTCCATCTCGCCTCCGATGGCGGCGGGCAGCGGCACAACCGTGAATCCGCGGTTGCGAAACACGTCCCGTACGCCCCGATAGCCAGGATCTTCCATCCCTACGATGTCGAACTGAGAGTTGAACAGGGTCAATATGCTGTCCACGGCCGGCTGGGTGCCTGGCAGAATGACAATCTGGTCGGCCGTGCAGTCGACGGAACGCGTGCGACGCAGCCAACGCGCTATCTCGATGCGAAGCCCGGGCTCGCCCCAAGCGTTGCCGTACTGCGCCGTGCGGCCGCCGACGGTTTCCAGCACCTCGTCGGTAAGCAGGCGCCAGGTGCGCGAGGGAAATGACTTGGGGCTGCGGTCTCCATAGGTGAAGTCATATGGCGTATCCGATTTGGTATTGTACGGGTCTTCGGCGAAGACCGCTTCGATGCTGGTCCCTTTCGGCACGACGGAGGATGCGGCAGGAAAGGCCTCACCGAACTTCACCCGCATGAACTCGACGTCGTTGACGACGTAGCCCGATCCCGTCCGGCTTTTGACGAAACCTTCGGTCAGCAGCTGCTGGTACGCCATCTCAACCGTATTGCGGGACACATGCAGCTCGTGGGCCAGACGCCGGATGGGTGTCAGCTTCTCTCCGGCAACAAGGTCGCCTGATTCGATATCCTGCCTGATGCCTTCATATATCTGTGTGTATAAATTTGTGGTGCTCGATCTGTCGATATCCTTCATAAACACTGCACCTTAGACGAACTTGTGACCTGGGGCTCAACCGATTGTCCCCATCATTTTATCGTAAAGCGTCCCTGTATGTTATTCGTTTATCGGCATATTATGAAAGAACATCGAGAAATGGGGGGAAGTAGATTGAATTTCTCAACTGTGGCCAAGGTGGCTGCGGGTGCAATCGTCGCCGCTGAAGTCGTTGCCGGTCTTGCCGATTCTTCCGACGATCTGCTCCGCCCTCCGGGAGCCGGAGACGAAAAGGATTTCCTGTCCAAGTGCATCAAATGCGGGCGCTGCATCGAAGCGTGCCCGTATCAGGCGCTTTACGCCCAAACTGGGGCGTTCGGCGCAGGCATCGGCGCGCCCACTCTGAACGTGCGCAACCAGGCTTGCCGTATGTGCGAGGACATGCCCTGCATCCCCGTGTGCCCGACCGGCGCATTGGAGAAGCTTGAAACGCGCAACGACATCCGCATGGGTCTGGCGGTCATCGACCGCGAGCACTGCATCGCCATCAAGGGCATGCGTTGCGAGGTCTGCTACCGAGCCTGCCCGCTTATCGACCGCGCCATTACCTTGGATAAGCGCGTCCGCGACAACGACTACATCCATACGGTGTTCGAACCGATCATCGACGTCGACGCATGCACCGGCTGCGGCCTGTGCGTGGAGCGTTGCGTCGTCACCGATCCCTGCGTCCCCATCAAGATCGTGCGCGACCGCGAAGATGCGATTCGCCAGATCGAAGAGGAGCAGGCTAAAGAGATTTCCAGCGCATACGGTGCGTCCGAAGGAAAATGGGCGCCCGCGGGTTCTTACTAATATATGTAAGTCAGTGCAAGCGAGTTATCGGTTGAGGGAAAACGAAAGAAAAGGAGAGGGAAATGGATCTTTCTAGGCGAGCGTTTGTGAAATCGTCCGCCGTCGCAGCGGCTATGATGGCTGCTGGCGGTAGCTTGGCTGCCATGGCCGGCTGCAGCAACGGTGGCTCGACGGACGCAGGCGGCGATTCTGCCGCAACCGGAAACATCGAGGTCAAATCGGCCGTTTGCCGTTACTGCGGCTGCGGTTGCGGCGTTCTGGTCAGCGTGGCCGACGGCAAGGTCATCCAGGTCGCGGGCGACCCCGATTGCCAGTCCAACCTTGGCCTGAACTGCATCAAGGGCTACTATCTGGGCAGCCTGCTGTATGGTGAGAACCGCCTTACCAAGCCCATGATCCGCGACGACGCGGGCACCAAAGGAACGGGCGAAGGCCTCCGCGAGGCCGAGTGGGACGAGGTTCTTGACCTGGTAGCCTCCAAGCTGAAGGAGACCTGGAAGAACGATAAGAGCCGTCTGGCGTTCTGGGGTTCCGGCCAGCAGCCCATCACCGAGGGCTATCTGCAATCTAAGTTCTGGAAGGCCGGTCTGCTGTCTAACAACATCGACCCCAATGCACGCATGTGCATGGCTTCCGCCGTCGTGGGCTTCATGAACGTTTTCGGTACCGACGAGCCCGCCGGCTGCTACAGCGACATCGACAACGCCGACGTGTTCATCACCTGGGGCGCCAACATGGCCGAAGCGCATCCCATGCTGTTCAGCCGCGTGTCCGCTCGTAAGCTGGCCGACGAGAACGTCAAACACATCGACATCACCACGCTGAAGACCCGTACGTCCACCGATGCCGAGCACGTCCTGCTGTTCCGCCCCGGCACGGATCTGGCCATCACCAACTGCATCATGAACTACCTGATTAAGAACGACACGTACGACAAGCAGTTTGTCGCCGATCACCTGCAGTTCAAGATGGGCACCGAAAACATCGGCTACCCCTACGAGGACGGTTACGACAAGTCCGACATCGGCTCCAAGGTTGACGAAACCACGCCCTGCACGTTCGAAGAGTTCGCAGCCCGCCTGGAGGACTACACCCTGGAATACACCAGCAACCTGTCCGGCGTGTCCCAAGAAGACCTGCAGATGCTGATCGACGTGTTCTCCGATCCCGAGCTGCGCGTCATGTCCCTGTGGACGATGGGCGTGAACCAGCATCATCGCGGCACGTGGATGAACCACAACCTGCACAACCTGCACCTCATCTCCGGCAAGTACGGCAAGCCCGGCTGCACCGCGTTCTCCCTGACCGGCCAGCCTTCCGCCTGCGGTACCGCCCGCGAGGTAGGCACCTTCTGCCACCGCCTGCCCGCCGACCTGGTGGTCAAGAACCCGGTCCATCGCCGCTATACCGAGGCCGTCTGGGATTTGCCCGAAGGCTACCTGGATGCCATCGAGACCCCAGGCTTCCACACCATCAAGATGTTCCGCGAGATGTCCAAGGGCAACATCGACTTCCTGTGGTCCGCCCATAACAACTGGGCACAGTCTCTGCCGAACCTGACCCGTTTCCTGGGCATGGACGGCGAGCACGAGGGCATCTTCGACACGTTCATCGTCGTGAACGAGGTATACCCGACCATAACCTGCGACTACGCCGACGTGGTTCTGCCTGCGGCCCTCTGGGTCGAGCGCGAAGGCCAGTTCGGCAATGCCGAGCGCCGCACCAGCGTCTTCCAGAAGTGCGTCGAGCCCATGGGCGAGGCCAAATGGGACGTCTGGATCATGATGCAGATCGCCCAGCGCGTGCTTGAGGGTGAGAAGATCGGCGATGCCGACGCCTTCGACCACCTGTTCGGATTCATCTGGGACAAGGAGGCCGGCGACTTCATCGGCGACGATCGCGAGACCAACCGCGCCATCTGGGAGGAGTACCGCATCTTCTCCAACCCGGAGATGAAGGACACCGTTGCAGCCATCAACACCGAAAACAACATGCACATGGAAGCCAAGCAGCTGGCGCCGTATGACGAATACATCGAGCAGCACGGCCTGACCTGGCCCGTCCGCGAAGTCGACGGCAAGTGGCTTCCCACCAAGTGGCGCTTCACCTACGGCGACCAGGCAGAGGGCTACGACCAGATCGGCATCGAAATGTACGGTCAGCAGGGCCTGGCCAACGACATGTCGTTCTACAAGACTCCCGACCAGAAGCCTTCCGTGGTGTTCCGTCCGTACGAGCCGCCCGCAGAAGAGCCCGACGCCGACTTCCCGTTCTGGTTCTGCACCGGCCGTCTGCTGGAGCACTGGCACACCGGCTCTATGACCCGCAACGTCGCCGAGCTCGACCGCGCGCTGCCCGAGGCTCTGCTCAACATGAATCCCGCCGATATGGAGAAGCTGGGCCTGAAGGACCGCGACAGGGTCCGCGTCACGTCCCGTCACGGCTCTTTCGAAATCACCGTTTCCAACGCGGGTCGCACCGAACCGCCCGAAGGCCTCGTCTTCGCGCCGTTCTTTGCCCGCGAGACGCTGATCAACCTGGCGGTGCATGATTACTATTGCCCGCTGTCGAAGGAAACCGACTACAAGAAGACCTGCGTCCAGATTGAGAAAGCATAAGGTGAGATTCATGAAGAAACGTGCATTCATCATTGCGATGTGCATGACGCTGGCACTCTCGTTCGGCGCTGTCGCCGGATGCTCCAGCTCGGATGACGGTGCCGCCAGCAATCCTGACGCCGTCGCCGGCACCGAGACCACACCGCGCCTCATGCCTGCGCAGCATCAGAAGTACATCGACCGTCCTGCCTATAAGTGCTACAAGTGCCACGGCGCCTCCGAGAAGGGCAACCCCACGGTTTCCACGTCTCGCGCCATGCCCGCAGGCCACTATGTGGACAACGACCCATCATCCTTCCAGCTCGATCCCAGCCGCGAGGAGTGCCGCACCTGCCATTCGGTCGACCCGAACAAGCAGATGAACGCTGACGTGCTGGAAGACGCTGAGGTCGAAACCGGCCAGCAGGACCTGGACGAACAGTAATGACGATTTCCAGCCTGATTATCGAAACGCTGCCTTCATACACGCGTGCCGTCTCTGACGAGGCGGCACGCCGCGAGGGCATCGAGGTGCACGGCCTAGACGAGGAGACCGGCAAGATCGTCATCACCATCGAGGCGAACGGCATCGATGCCAGCCACAAGATTGCGTCGGACCTCATCATGATCAAAGGTGTGAAGAACGTGGACCTGGTGGTGGCGAATTTCGAAGACGACAACCTGCCGGGCAATGCGGCGGGGCCTGGGCAAGAGTAATTGCACAAAGGGGGAGTGTGTTCATGGCAAAAGGAAAGGCCAAAGTCGGCGGTTTGACGGTGGCGCGACATGTGGTTCAGGTCGTTATGGCCTGCCTGTTCTGCGTGCCTCTGTTCGCCGCGGGATGGACCGTTCTGGGCCGGTATGCCGGTGGCGACGACGCTGTGGCCACGCCCTCCGAGCTGCCTGTCTGGGGCAGCCTGTCCTCGTCCCAGATTCTCGGCATCGACCTGCTCGACCCGTTCGCGGCCTTGCAGGTGATTGTCGCTTCGAAGTCCGTCGCCTCCGCCATGCTGTGGGTGTTGCCCATACTTATTTTGTATGTGCTCATCCGTGGACGCGTGTTCTGCGGCTGGGTGTGTCCTGTGAACCTTTTCTTAGAGGTTGTCGATTGGATCCGCGGCCGCTTGGGCATCAAGGTTTCCGAAATGCCTGTGCCTCGCTGGGTCAAACCCGTCGTCGCAGCAGCCGTTCTGGTTCTGTCTGCCATCGTGTCGGTTCCGATCTTCGAGATGGTCAGTCCGGTGGGTGCTCTCAACCGCGCGATTCTGTTCGGTTCCACCCTGGGCCTTTGGACGTTGGTCGCCATTGTCATCGTGGAACTCTTCTGGGGCCACCGCGTATGGTGCCGTTCGCTGTGTCCGTTGGGCGGCTTCTACCAGACCATCGGCGCGGTGGGGCTTCTGAGCGTGAAGATCGACCATGACGCGTGCATCAGCTGTAACCTTTGCAAGAAAGCATGCCTTTGCGATCCGTCCATTTTGGACGCCGCGGTGGCAGGGGAGGCCGATCGGGTAGCATCCGGCGACTGCATGTTGTGTGGAAAATGTGTAGACCACTGTCCGAAGGATGCTTTGAAGATTGGAGTGGCGGTGCCCAAGGACCTGTCCCTGTAGGGAAAGTCGCTGCGCTTGCGAGCTTTTTCGGGGCCCTGGTTTTAAGCCGGGGCCCTTTCCTGTGTACTGGGAAAAGTCACCAAAGGGACGCGTTTGCATCAATAACGAATGCGTTAGACGGGCCTGTAATCCGACCTGTTCACCTGCACCAGGTCTGCGCTGTTCGGTTTGACGGGATGCAAAACTGTCTGTATTTCTTTCAAAACGCAAAATCCCACGCCAAAACCGTATAGTTCTTGCTAGAATACAACCTGTTAAGACCTGTTAGGTTTGTATAGTTTTTGCAGGGACCTATCCAAATCATTCAGGAAGTTGGAAGAGAAAGTATTTGGAAGGGGGATTTCATGGCTGAAGAGAAAGTCGACCAGACTGAGAAGGCCGCGAAGAAGGGCAAGAAAAAGTGGCCCATCGTCGTAGGTGTCTTGGCTGTTGTTATTGCGGCTGCTGGTGCAGGCTTCTGGGTCTGGCATGGAACACCGGGTTTCTGCAGTGCAATTTGTCACACTCCTATGGATGCGTATGTCGAAACGTACGTCGATGGCACCCATGACAAGTATGGCAACGAGCTCACCGACGAAAGCGCTCAGAACGCAATGATGGCTCGCATGCATGGCCAGATGGGCACCGCTGACTGCCTGGCTTGCCATGTTCCTACGCTGTCTGAGCAGATCACCGAAGGTATGCATTGGGTTACTGGCAATTACGAGGTGCTGGGTACCACGTCCATGGGCAACACCATTCTGGACAGCAAGACGCTCACGCAGCTGACCGCTGCCCGTGGCGGCACCGCCGACGAGTTCTGCCTGAACGAGTCCTGCCACAACATGACTCGCGACGACCTGATCACCGCCACCGCCGACCTGAGCGACGTCCGCAACCCGCACGTCCCGCAGCACGGCGAGAACGACTGCGGCGTGTGCCACAAGGGCCATGCCCAGAGCGTGAACTACTGCAGCACGTGCCACAACGACGCTCCCATCCCCGAGGGTTGGCTGACCGCCGCTGAGGCCGCTCAGATTCAGGTCATCAAGTAACAGGCAAGTGTTGCGTGTCTGAAATGTAGAGACATTTCAACAAACTGTCACTTGTTCGAATTGAAGAGTCCGTCAAGATTGGCGGACTCTTCTTTTATTCGTTATTATGGTTCAATCCTTTTCAGGGCATATGGCCGAAGTTGAAATGAGGAGGTACCTGTGAATACAAGTGCGAAGCGCAGGCTCATGATGGTGACGATCATCATCGTCGCGGTTATGGCTGTGATTCTTGCGGTCGTAGGCGGGTCTTCTGCCGCTAAGAGCATCTCGGTTGCTGAGGCTGCCAGCGGCGATTATGTTGGAAAACGCGTCGAGGTGACGGGAGCTGTCGTCGACAATTCTTTCAGCACCAGCGACGGCGTTCTGACTTTCGACATCTATGACGAAGCGGATCCGTCCGTTACCGTGCATGTGAGCTACGAAGGCACGGCATCCTCCACCTTCGGCAACGGCGTGCAGGCCATCTGCACCGGCAAGGTTGCCGATGACGGGACCATCCTGACCAGCGAGCTGGTCACCAAGTGTCCTTCCAAATACGAAAGCGCCACCGAGGCGTTGACGGTGTCCCGACTGCTTGGCTACGGCGAAAGCATTCTGGACAAACCCGTCAAGACGGTGGGCCTTGTGAAGGAAGGCAGCCTGACGTCCGCAGCCGAAGGCCAGGCGCGTCTGGTGCTGGTCGATGCCGACGACCCCTCGATCGAGGTTCCGGTCGAGTTCATGGGAGCTATTCCCGAAGGCATCGTTGACGGCACGTCGGTGGTCATCACCGGTTCATTGTCAGCCAACGGATCCATTGTGGCGTCCGATGTTGCTCAGGAGGCATAAGAGCATATGGCAACCTATGGTTACGTCGGTCTTCTTATAGCGTTCATGGCAGCGGCGGTTTCCGTCGCTTCCTTATTGATTGGGCGCATCGCCCTCAAGCTGCGCAAGAACGACCTTTCTGAAACTCTGTACTGGGCGGGCGGTGTGGCCACCGTCCTGACCTGCGTGGCGCTTACGTTCTGCTGCGCGCTTCTGGTGTTCTGCTTCTTGACGGAGAACTACACCATCGAATACGTCCTTATGGAGCATAGCGATGCGACGGGTCCCCTGGGCGTGCTGTTCGACGTTTCCGGTCTGTGGGCCGGTCGCGAGGGCTCGCTTCTGTTCTGGGCATGGCTCATTTCGGTGTACAACACCATCATCGCCGTGCGCACGCTGCGCAAAAGCGATTCGATGGACTCCATGGCCATCATGGTGTCCCAGGTCATCGCGCTGATCTTCATCGCCACGGGCCTGTTCTCCGAAAGCGGCGCCGTGTTCGAAGCCACCGGTTCCCCGTATATGGAAAACGGCAAGCTCACCATGATGGCGTCCGTCGTGGGCATGTCGCCTTTGCTGGAGCATTGGGCGCAGGCCGTTCATCCGCCCACATTGTTCATCGGATATGCAGGCCTCACCATTCCGTTCGCGTACGCAATGGCCGCGATCATCGAGAACGACGCCAGCGAGAAATGGGTCAACCGTGCAAGCGGCTACACCATGTTCAGCTGGCTGTTCTTGGGAATCGGCATCGGCCTGGGCGCCATCTGGGCCTACGTCGTGCTCGGTTGGGGCGGCTACTGGGGTTGGGACCCCGTGGAGAACGCCAGCCTGTTCTCTTGGATGATCGCCCTTGCTCTGGTGCACTGCTTCACCGTGTACCGCCAGCGCGGCGGCTTCAAGCGCTGGGCCATCATGTGCGCAACCCTGGCGTTCGCTTTCGTGATCGTCGGCACGTTCATCACCCGCTCCGGCATCGTCCAATCGGTGCACGCGTTTGCCGAGGACCCGGTCTCGCTGGCCATGTTCGGCACGCTTATTGTTGCATCTGTGGCGGTGGGCGTCATTGGCGTTGTCTTGCGTTGGAAGACCTTCGAGTCCAACGACGACATCGAATCCATGATGTCCAAAAACGCCGCGTACTACTTCAACAACGTCATCATGGTGATTTTCACCTTCGTGCTGTGCTACCTCACAGTATCCAGCGCCCTGCCTGAGTTCCTGCCCTTCGGCGGCCAGAGCCTGGGGCCTGGAACCTACAATGCCATCGCGCGTCCGCTCGGCATTGTGTACTGCCTGATCATCGCCGTATGCCCGCTGCTCGCATGGGGTTTCACCGACCGCGAGAAGTTCGTCAAGCAGATCAAGGTGCCGGCCATCCTGGCCGTGGTGCTGTTCGTTGCGCTGGCAGTGTATTGGGCCTTGGTCCTGCTGCCGTCTTACAACCAGATCATCGATGCCGGCGGTACGGCTGCCGACAGCCTGATGAGCGAAGGTCCCAGCTGGTATTACAACGGTCTGGCCTTGGTGGGCTTCGCTGTGGCAAGCCTGCTGTTCTTCACCACGCTTATGATGATCGTTCGCAACGCCCAGCAGCACGCGAAAGCCACCGGCAAGAACGCCGTGGCCGCGTTCTTCCATCTGTTCAAGGTGAACCCGTCCCGCTACGGCGGCTTTATGGCCCACTTCGCCATGTCCATCATCCTGATCGGCCTGATCGGCTCGTCCATGTACATCACCGAGGTGTCGAGGTACGTGCCATGGGATGAGACCACCAACGTGGCCGACCCCATCGACGTCGAGGGCTACGAGCTCAACCTGACGGACAGCCAGGTGTACACGAAGGACAACGACAGCACCTATGTCTACGAGGTCACCTTCGACGTGACCGAGGACGGTAAGGCCATCGGTTCGGTCACCCCGTCGGTGTCGCTGGACGCGTACACGCAGCAGACCAAGCTCAACGCTTCCATCGTGCACAAGCCTTACGAGGACCTGTTCGTGGTCTATCGCGGCGTGAGCGACGAGGGCGACCTTGCTGTGGATGTGCGCATCAACCGCCTCATCGTTTTCGTGTGGGTGGGATTCGGCCTGCTCATGCTGGGTACGTTCATCTCTACCCTTGGTTACCTGGTCAAACGGAAGAAAGGTACGGCTGCTGACCCCGAAAAGGCCGAAGCCGACGCCGACGAGAAGCCTGCGGAGGCGTAGATGACGTCGGCTGTATCCGTACAGAACCTGTCGAAGGTGTTCGGCACGCGCAAGGCGCTCGACGGTGTGTCCTTCGAGCTGCCCGAAGGTGCATTCCTTTCCATCTTCGGCCCTAACGGCGCGGGAAAGACCACGCTTCTGCGTGTGCTGTCCACGCTGTCTCGGGCAACCGGCGGCAAGGCCGAGGTTCTTGGCATCGACATCAAGGAGGAGCCTGACAGGGCACGCAGCGCCATCGGGCTCATCTCCCACGAGTCCATGCTGTATCCCGACCTGACCGCCTACGAGAACCTCATGTTCATCGCCAGACTGTACGGCATCGAGGATCCCGACACCCGTGTGCGCGAGATGCTTCGCGCCGTAGAGCTGGACCATCGCCGCTTCGACCAGGTCCGCACCTTCTCCCGCGGCATGACCCAGCGCCTGTCCATCGCCCGCGCTCTGCTCAACGACCCGCAGGTCGTGTTTCTGGATGAACCCTATGCGGGCCTCGACCCCCATGCGGTGGACATCTTCGACACGCTCATCGGGCAGCTGCGCGAGGGGCGCACCTTCGTCATGGTGTCGCATGACTTGCAGAAGGGCTTCGACTCCTGCACCCACGCGCTCATGCTGGCGCGGGGCAGGGTGGTGTCGTACTCACCCAAGCAGGACATCGAGTTCAGCGAGTTCAGGCAGCTGTATCTGGAAACCGTCGGCATGGGGGTGGCTTAAATGGCGAAACGTCCTGCCGCGCCCGACATGCGCAACTCCTCGGTGAGGCTCTCCCGGCCCAGCACGTGGCAGCACTACAAGGCGCTCCTGCGCAAGGACATTTCCCAGGAGATGCACACCAAGGAGATGATCACCTCCATGGGCCTGTACGCCCTGCTGGTGCTTGTGGTGTACGGCGCCGCGCTTTCCCAGGTTTCCACCCAGCTGGACATCCAGCAGTTCTCGGGCGGCCTTCTGTGGTCGGCCATCCTGTTCACCAGTCTGCTGGGTCTGAACCGCTCGTTCTCCCACGAGA
Source organism: Slackia heliotrinireducens DSM 20476 (assembly GCF_000023885.1). Taxonomy (NCBI): domain Bacteria; kingdom Bacillati; phylum Actinomycetota; class Coriobacteriia; order Eggerthellales; family Eggerthellaceae; genus Slackia; species Slackia heliotrinireducens. The sequence goes on from NC_013165.1 coordinate 890,231, forward strand.
AGGAGCACGGCTGTCTGGAGGGAATCCTGCTGGTTCCCATGGACCGGTCGGTCATCTTTTTGGCGAAGGCCACCACCAACCTGCTGTTCCTGTTGCTGGTCGAGGTGGTCGTCGTGCCGCTGTTCTTCTTCTTGTTCTTGAGCTCGGTGGGTGCGGCCCCCAGCTGGCCGCTCATGTTGCTGCCGCTGCTGGTGGGCACCGTAGGAATCGCCGGCGTGGGCACGCTGCTGTCCACCATCACCATGAACACCCGCGGCAAAGACGTCATGCTGGCCGTGCTGTTCATCCCGCTGACGTTCCCGCTGCTGTGGGCGTGCGTGGCTGCGACCACCAGCGTCATGGTGGGCTCGGGCGATTTCATGCACACGTTCGTCACCTCCAGTTTGCTGGCTGCGGGGTACGATGTGGCGATGATTCTGTTATCTTGGGCGCTATACGATTTCATCGTGAGCTCTTAAGACATAGATAGGTTTAGGTAAGAAGCGATTGCAGGCGCTTGAAAACGATTGGAAAACAGGAGGTGACTAGTGGCACAAACAACCAAAGATAAGTTCGCCGTCGGCGGAATCCTGGACACCATCGCCCCATGGGTGATGCTGCTGGGCGGCCTGCTGATTACCGTGGGCTTCGTCCTGTCGTTCACCACGGCACCGCTCGTCAACGGTGCGGGTGTGAACGAACCCGCAGTCATCGGCGGTGTCGTTATCGCGAACAAACTGCTGCTGTCTCAAAAGATCTTCTATTGGCACGTGCCTGTAGCCGTGGCCAGCGCCATCGCCCTTTTGCTGATGGCGTACTTCAGCGTTCGGTTCCTCATGACGCGCAAGCACGAATACGACATGCGCGCCAACATCGCCATGGAGCTCAGCCTGGTCTTCGTGCTGTGTACGATGGTCTCCGGCACGTTCTGGGAGCGTTTCGAGTGGGGCGTGTGGTGGACGTGGGAGCCGCGACTGACCACCTACTTCATTCTGATGATGCTGGTGTTCGGTTACTTCATCCTACGCAATGCCATCGACGACCCCGAGCGTCGCGGCGTGTATTGCGCCGTGTTCGGCATCCTGTCCTTCGTGGACATGCCGATTAGCTTCGTCGTCACGCGTCTGGTTCCTTCCAGCCTGCACCCGGTGGTGTTCCGCACCGATTCGGGCCTGTCGCCCGACATGTTGCTGCCGTTCCTGCTGAGCATGTTCGGCATGTGCATGGTTCTGTACGGCCTGTATCGTCTGCGTCTGCGCACCCAGCTCATCCAGGAGCGCGTCGACGCCATTCAAGAGACTTTGGAGGATTAACATGGATCCCGTTTTGGCTGAGATTTACTCGACGGTGCTGGGCGCAGCCCCGTACGTCATCGCCGCATATGCCGGCATGCTTCTGATTCTTATCGTGTACGTCGTGTTCACCATGACCAAGCTGAAGAACAGCGAGAAACGTCTGACCGCCCTTGAAGAGCACGTGAAGCAGCTCTCCGAGTAACGTCTGCGCACATACGCAACCGAGTGGGCGGGCCTATCCGTGGGGCCCGCTCTTTTTTGTTGCTTGGGCGATCCGGCAGGGGTCTTGCCGCAGGATCGAAAGCTCGGGAATTCCCCGAAAGTTGAAAGCTTTTTGGTCCGCGAACCGTTTGCTGGCGTATCATGGAACGGATATTGCAATCGAGAGAAGAGGCGCACGTATGGCCATCGACACTAACAATTTCAACGCATTCGGAGCCCAGCCGATCAAGGCGAACCCCATGGGTTCCAGCTCGGCGGCGTTTCGCGGCACGGCATCCCAGGCAGGGGAGAGCGCGAAGTTTGCTGCATCCTACGGACAGGCCCGCCTAGACGCCATCCCCGGCGACGACCAGCGGTGGTCTTGGGTCGAGGTGGATCTGGGCGCCATCCGCAACAACGTGCAGGTGGTCAAGCGCATCATTCCTGCCGGCTGCAGGTTCATGGCGGTAGTCAAGGCAGACGGTTACGGCCATGGGGCCGTCGAAGTGGCCCGTGCGTCCATCGCCGCCGGCGCCAACCAGCTGGCGGTGGCCGGCGTCTACGAGGCCGTCGAACTGCGCAAAGCGGGCATTACGGCTCCTATCCTGGTGCTGTCCGAACCTCCTGCCGAGTCCATCCCTCTGCTGCTCGCCTACGACATCATGCCGTCGGTGTACTCGGCCGAGTTCGCCATCGCCTATGCTGAAATGGCCGACCTGCACGGCATGCGTGCCCCGTACCATCTGGCCGTCAACACGGGCATGAACCGTATCGGCGTGCGCTTCGACGAGGTCATCGACTTCTGCCGCCAGGTGGAATTCCACCGTGCGCTGGACCGTGTGGGCACCTTCACTCACTTCGCGACGGCCGACTGTGCCGAAACCTTCGACTTCAGCCTGCAGTTCCGCCGGTTCTGCGAGGTCATCGATGGCATGCGCCAGGTGGGGCTCGACCCGGGCATCGTGCACTGCGCCAACTCCGCGGCAACGCTGCGTTACCCCCAGACCCATCTGGACATGGTCCGCTTCGGCATCTCACTGTACGGCTACCATCCCTGCATCGAGACCCGCGGGCACTTCGACCTGCGTCCCGCCATGAGCCTGCATGCCCGCATCACGGCGGTCAACACGCCGCCCATGAGCGAAGGCGTGAGCTACGGCCTGCATTACCGCAGCCCCGGCAGCGTGAAGATCTGCGCCGTGCCCGTGGGGTATGCCGACGGATTCAGCCGCGGCCTGTCCGGACGCACCGCGTTCATCTACGGAGGCCGCCTGTGCAAGCAGGTGGGCAACATCTGCATGGACCAGTGCATGTTCGAAGTCGACCTGCGCACGTCCGCCATGCGCTCGCGCCTCGACCCGCATGTGGGTGACGAAGTGGTGCTCTTCGGCAGCAAGGACGGCTGCACCATCTACGTGGAGGACCTGTGCGACGTGTTGAACACCATCCCGCACGAGATCATCTGCGCCATGTCTTTGCGCATGCCGAAGGTGTACCTGAAATGACGATTCATTACGACCATTTCAAGACCATCTCTCCGTTGGGTGACGAGACGTCCGAGCAGCTGCTGGGCATGATCGGCGATGCCGTGCGCGCATGTCGCAAGTGCTACCTGTGCGAAGGGCGCACCAACGCCGTTCCCGGGTTCGGCAACGCCGGCGCGCGCATCATGCTGATCGGCGAGGCACCGGGCAAGAACGAGGACCTGCAGGGCAAGCCCTTCGTGGGCGCGGCCGGCAACTACCTCACCGAGCTTCTGGGGTATGCGGGCCTCACGCGCGAAGAGGTATTCATCGCGAACATCCTGAAGTGCCGTCCGCCTTCGAACCGCAACCCGCAGCCCGACGAGATCTTCGAGTGCACGCCGTACCTGCGCGACCAGGTGCGCGCCATCATGCCCGAATACATCGTGACCATGGGCAACTTCGCCACGAAATTCATCCTGCGCACGGACCGCGGCATCACGGGCCTGCGCGGCAACCTGCAAAAGACCGGCCAGTTCAGCGTGCTGCCGGTGTTCCATCCGGCGGCGGCCATCTACGACCGCACGAAGCGCGAAGTGCTTGAAGCGGACTTCGTGTATCTGGGCCGCCTTTTGGGCAATGTGCCGTGGGAAGGCGACGCACCGAACGACGGCCGATAGGAGGCTCGATCAATCATGACCCAAGATATCCGCGACGACGCATTCGACGCGCACGCGTATCTGAACCAGAGTTCGTGGACCCAGGTGAAGCTGGGCCTGGAGCGCATCACCACGCTGCTAGAGCGGTTGGGCCATCCTGAGCAGGCATATCCTGTGGTGCACATAGCCGGCACGAACGGCAAAGGCTCCACCAGCGCTTTTACAGCGGGCATCCTGCAGGCGGCAGGCTTTCGGACGGGTCTGTTCACTTCTCCTTACATCTTGGAGTTCAACGAGCGCATCCAGGTGAACCGCGAAAACATCGGCGATGCCGACCTGCATGATATCGCGCTTGCCGTGCGCCAGGCCGCGGACGGGTTGGAAGAGGAGCCTACGCCTTTCGAGCTGGTTACGGCCGTGGCGTTCGAATACTTCCGTCGTGCGGAATGCGACATCGTTGTGCTGGAAGTGGGTCTGGGCGGCCGCTACGACGCCACCAACGTCACCACGCCGGCGGTGTGCGCCATCACGCCCATCGCCATGGATCACGTCGGCGTCTTGGGCAACACCCTGGCGGAAATCGCCGGCGAGAAGGCGGGCATCATCAAACCGGGCGTGCCCGTGGTGTGCTACACCCAGAAACCCGAGGCCGAAGCGGTCATTCGGGCGGAGGCCCGGGCGATAGGGGCTCCGGTCATGACGCCGCGGTTCGGTCGCATCCATGCGCGCATGGAGGGTCTGCAGCAGGTGTTCTCCTATGACGGCATCAACGATGTGAAGCTGCGCCTGCTGGGGGCGTACCAGCCCTGCAATGCGGTTATGGCCATCGAGATCGCCCGTACCCTTCGCAACCAAGGTTTCGATATAGCCGACGAGGACATCAAGCGCGGTCTGGAGGAAACCCGTTGGCCCGGGCGCTTCGAGCTGGTGGCCACCGACCCCGTGACCATCGTCGACGGCGGCCATAACGAGCAGGGTGCCGAGGTGCTGGCCGATAGCCTGCGCAGGTATTTTCCGGACACGCCGGTCACCTTCGTTATGGGCGTGCTGAAAGACAAGCAGTATCCCCAGATGATCAACTATGTCGTGCCGCTGGCAAAGCGGTTCTACTGCGCCACCCCTCCCGAAAGCGAACGCGCTTTGTCCGCAGAGGATCTGGCCCAGGCGCTTCGCGAAGCGGGTGCGGCCGACGCGCGTCCTTGCGCGAGCATCGCCGAGGCCGTGCAGACCGCCCGTGCGCAAGCCGGTCCTGATGACGTGGTGTGCTGTTTCGGCAGCCTGTACAGCATCGCCACCATCATGGCGGCGCTTGAGGGCTAGGCTCGCTCGCCCTTAGACCCCTCGTCCATTTCGCGGGTCCAGTCGATATCGGCGGGGCGCCCCGGCAACCCGTCTTCTGCCGGGTTCCACAGGCATGCATCCATGTCCACATGGTCGTCGTCTACAAAGACGACGCCTTCGTCCTGCAGCAGCTTTCGTTGCACGCCGTCGCCGCCGAAGATGTAGCCTTCGGCGAGCTTTCCGTCCTTGAAAACCACGCGGTGGCAGGGGATCACCACGGGCTGGTCGTTGGTGCGCAGCGCCCATCCGACGTAGCGGGCCGAGCGTGGCCGTCCGATCAGCCGCGCTATCTGGCCGTAGGTCGACACCTTCCCACGAGGGATGCGTTTGACCTGTTCGAAGACCGCGTCGTTGAATTCTCCCATAGTTTTCCTCGCGATTCGTTGTCGCCGTGCCAGCCCGTTACGCAGGCTTTTCCTCATCCGCGTCGTGCTTCAGCGCGCGTGCGGCGTCAACAATGGCGCGTTCCAAAAGCTCTCGGTCGCCTTCGTCCATCCGACTCAGACGTTCGAAGAGGTATTCGTTGCTCTGTGCTATGTGGGCCTCCACGAAGGAACGTCCTTCGGCGGTCAGACTGTAAAGCCACGACCTGCCGTCGTCGGGGTTGCGCCGTTTGGACGCGTATCCCATGTCCTCCAGCTTGCCGGCGATTACCGAAGCGTGCTGCTTGGATATGTTGAGCCGCCCGGCAAGCTCCATGATGCTGGCCTGCTCGTTGATGCATAGGTAGTCCAGCACCTCCACCTGCACCTTTCCCATCTGGCCCTTGTAGGTGTCCTGATAGAAGGCGTAAATGTCGGAGACGAAGAATCGTCCTGTATGGAATGCGCTGGCAAGCACGTCGTTTCGGTCCATCACGTTCACCTCGTACCCATTGTACCAGCAAAAGAGAAAGGGCCGCGCAAACGGCCCTTCCCCGGTTGGTTTCATCCACGCGTCTTAGACGGATGTCAATCCGCCGTCGATGTAGATGGTTTGCCCCGTGGTGTAGGAGTTGCATTCGGAGGCGAACAGGAGCATCTGCCCCAGAATCTCGTCGATGCGGCCGGCACGCCCGATAGGTGCGCGGAACGCGAGGAACTGCTCGGCCTCTTCGGTCACGTTCATCATCTCGGTGGGGAACATGCCGGGGCCGATGGCGTTGACGGTGATGCCGTACTCGGCCCATTCCTGCGCCATGCCGCGGGTCATGTTGGGCACGCCGCCCTTGGTGGTGTTGTATGCCAGAATCGGGTTGTGGTGCGAGGCGATGCAGCCGTACATGGACGCGATGTTGATGATGCGGCCGTAATGGTTCTGGATCATGTTCTTCGCGACCTCACGCGCCATCAGGAAGTATGCGGTAATGGAAGTGTCGACAACCTTCTGCCACTCTTCCAGCGGCAGGTCGACGGTGGGGCAGACCTTGATGTAGCCGGCCACGTTGATGAGAATGTCGATCTTGCCGAAATGGTCGATGACCTTCTGCACGCCGTCGATGACGTCCTGCTCGACAGTGAGGTCGCAAACCACGGGCAGACACTCGCCACCTGCGGCTTCGATGTCAGCGCGGAGCTGTTCGAGCTTGTCGGCTCGACGGGCGAAGCCGGCCACCTTGGCGCCGTTCTCGGCAAGGGCCTTGCAGAAGGCGTTGCCCAGGCCCGACGACGCACCTGTGACCACAGCCACGCGTCCCGTGAAATCGAAATAGTTTTTCATGTGCGTGCTCCTTTCTTATCCGCGGCTGTACATCTGCCGCGCGATGCAAGATAGTCATAATAATACGACTAAAATTGAATTGTGGACGCGATTGTCGACGAGCGGCAGTATGGCGCAGCGGGCATGGCAGACGTCTGCTGGTAAGTTGAGGTCCCCGATGCGGCGGAACCGGCGAAGCCCGTCCGTTCGGCCTGCTGGGTGAGCATCTGGTGCAACGAGTTCCGTCGTTACCGGCAGTAAGGTACGGTTCGGTTGTGCTTCGTCTGGTAAGAGTCCTACTTTTTGCACGTTTTTCCGACTTGGAGGTTTGTATAAAACTTGCAAGTTTGCGTTCTCGATGCAGTGGAATCTAGATGCAAGGGTCTGAATAGGCACGATGCGAGCGCCGTCTTTTCAAACCACAACACGTGGTTGCAAATTGCTCTCCGATGGGTCCAAAACGGGCACAAAATCCCTTCCGAAAAACCTCCAAGTCGGTTTTATCGACAAAAAGAGCCCGAATCGCCAGACGAAACCGCGAACGAGGCATCCCCATTCGCCGCGCATACTCCTCCAGCCGCGAACCTGCAATACAGGCGACTGCCAAAGGGGCGGCCAGGATGAAAAGAAGGGGAGGGATGAGGCTGAGTCAGCCTCCGGCATCAGGGTACAAAAAGAGAGCCTCGCCCCCGCCCTAGGATGAACCCACCTCGAAAGGTGGGTGCTCGCAGCTCGCTGCTGAGCTTTCGCATCAACAGACGCGAATCCCTCTTACACGCGCGATCTTGAGCTCCCTAATTGTTTGCATCGGTCCATCGCATAAAAATGGTTTCGGAAGCAAGGCTCTGCTAAGAGTGTAGCCTGAACATTTTTAGAAAGAAAGCCTTGGATTTCGTCGCGAATGATGATAAGTATTAAAGGTATCTGCAAATCAAATCCTGAATAACAAACAGATGGCTCTTCAGGCTGCATACAGTGCCGCGCCCTTGTTGGGCTACAATAGCATCAATGGTAACGGGGTTTAGGAGGTGGCTCATGGCGAACGCAGTGGATGTCGCTCGCGTGCTTAAGGCGGGCGCGGAGGATAAGACGTCCTCGAAACGTCTTGTCGAAATCATGGGCATCCTTCGCCGTGCGAAGGTAACGCATGGCATCACTCCTGAGCGTCTGGTCGAGATCGTCGAGGAGCTCGGCCCCACCTTCATCAAAATGGGGCAGGTTCTCTCGTCGCGCTCGGACATGCTTCCTCAGGAATACTGCGACGCCCTCAAATCACTTCGCAGCAACACCACGCCCGAACCGTTCGAAACCATAGCCGAACGTCTCAACGACGCTTTGGACGGCGACTATACCAAGGTGTTTTCCGAGATCAGCGAAACGCCCTTGGGCTCGGCCTCCATTGCCCAGGTGCATCGCGCCAAGCTGCGCAAATCGGGAAAACAGGTGGCCGTCAAAGTGCTGCGCTCCCATGTGCGCGAAGACATGCTGCGCGACATCGAGCTCATGCGCCGCGGCGCCGACCTGCTCGACCTCACAGGCGTTCCCGGCATGGGGAGCATGACCGATGGCATCGATTTCAACGCCATCATCGGGGAGCTGGAGCGTACGGTCAGAGACGAGATAGACTTCGAGGCCGAGTCGCGCAATATCATCCACCTATACAACTTCATCAAACGCGACAAGGGAATCACCTGCCCGAAGGTGTACGTGCAGTACTCCAGCGATACGGTCCTGATCATGGAATTCGTCGAAGGCATTTCGGTCGAGCATGTCGATGCGCTTAAGGCCTGCGGATACGACTTGGAGGAAATCGGCAACCGCATCGCCGCCAACTACATGCGCCAGATGCTGGAAGAGGGCTTCTACCATGCCGACCCCCACGCGGCCAACGTCATCATCCGGCCCGCGAACTCGTTCGTTACGGCGACCGACGAAGCCGCAGGCGCAGCTCAGGACGAAGGCCTCGAGGCTGCTGCGGTGGTGAAGAACCGCGCCTCCGACTTCGAGGCGCTGCGCAAACGGCATCCCGATGCCGCCGTCGACTATCTCCTCTCCCTTCCCGAAAACCTTGTTCCCCAACTGGGTACTGGTGACCCGGGCGAGGTCGTCTGGATCGATTGCGGCATGATGGGCGAGCTTTCGAACCACGAGCGCACCCTGTTCGTGGACATGATGAAGGCCATGACCGACGGCGACAGCCATCGCCTGACCGACCTGTTCATCGAATGGGGCAGCGTGTCCGACGCGCCCGGCAAGCGCTTGGACTACGGCAAGCTGCTGCAGGACCTGGAACATCTCGTCGAGCGTTACACCCGCGACAGCGCCGAGAGCATCGCGCTTACGCCCATGCTGAACGACATCATGAAAATCCTCGAGTCGGCGCATGTCATCATGCCCCAAAGCTTTGTCACGCTCATCCGCGGTCTGGCCACGCTGCAGGGCATGCTCATCACGCTGTCTCCCGACATCAGCATTTTCAAGGTGGTGGAGGAATACCTTGCTGGGTACACCCTGCGCACGCTGGACGTGGGAAAAGAGACCGAGAAGCGTATTCGCAAGGCCCTGATGTCAGCCGACCGCGGCCTCGAGCTGCCCGAGCGCATCGCCAATGTGCTGGACATGGTCGAGAAGGGCCGTCTGAAGATAGACATGGACATTCCCGATGCATCCCAGCCCATCGGCATGATCGGTCCGATTGCGGACCGACTGACGCTGGGTATTGTCACGGCGGGCCTGTTCATCGGTTCGTCGCTCATCTATTCGGCGGGCATGAACCCGCAGCTGTTCGGCATCCCTGTCATGGGGTTCTTCGGCTATGCCGGCGCCATGGTTTTAAGCATCTACATTGTTGTGGACATGCGGCGTCGCCCGCGCCGTTAGCCGTGCTCCACTTGAAAGGCGGTTTGCGTGGACAACCTGTTCACTGAGTTGGAAAACGAAGCCAAAATGGCCGTGGCCCCTCTTGCCGTGCGGATGCGTCCGCGCACGCTGGACGAGCTCAAGGGTCAGCAGGAGGCCGTCGGCGAAGGCAGCTGGCTGCATGCCGCCATCGCAGCGGACACGCTGTCGTCCATCATCCTGTTCGGCCCCGCCGGCACCGGCAAGACGAGCATCGCGCACATCATAGCGGAAACCACGAGGGCCATCTTCGTTGAGGTGTCGGCCATCGGCGGCACCGTTTCCGACCTGCGCCGCGAGATCGCCGCGGCCGAAAAACGGCTCTACGCCACCGGCCGGCGCACCATCCTGTTCGTGGACGAGATCCACCGGTTCAACCGTAGCCAGCAGGATGCGCTGCTGCATGCCGTGGAGAACCGTACGGTGGTGTTGATCGGCGCCACCACGGAAAACCCGTTCTTCGAGGTCAACTCGGCGCTCATATCACGCTCCCGCGTGGTCGAGCTCCATTCGCTGTCCGACGATGACATCCGCCAGGTGCTGGACGCAGCCCTTGCTGACGAGCGCGGTTTGAAAGGGGAATTCGACCTTCTACCCGACGCCGCAGAAGCCATCGTCACCCTGTCTGGAGGAGATGCCCGCGGTGCTCTGACCACCCTTGAGCTGGCAAGCGGCCTGGCCCGCCAAGCCGTAGAGGACGGCGCTGCTAAGACGCCCGACGGGCGCATCCCCATCACGGCAGACATGGTGCAGCTGGCAACGCCCCACCGCGTTCTGCCTTACGACAAGAACAAAGACATGCACTACGACATCATCAGCGCCTTCATTAAGTCGATGCGCGGAAGCGATCCCGACGCGGCGCTGTATTGGATGGCCCGCATGCTCGACGGGGGAGAGGACCCCAAGTTCATCGCCCGGCGCATTTACATCCTGGCCAGCGAAGACATCGGCAACGCCGATCCGCAGGCCCTGCTCATCGCGGAGGCGGCGTTTAGGGCGGTCGAGGTCATTGGACTTCCGGAATGCCGGATCAACCTGGCCCAGGCCGTCATCTACATGGCGCTTGCCCCGAAATCCAACGCCTGCGAATCGGCCATCGATGCTGCGCTGTCCGAGGTCCGCCATGGCCCGAAACGCGACGTGCCCAGCTACCTGCGGGACCGCCATCGCCCTGGCGCCGAGAACTACGGCCGGTACCTGTATCCCCACGACTACCCTGGCCACTGGGTCGACCAGCGGTACCTTCCGGACGGTCTTGAGAAGGGCTGCTTCTACCAACCTGGCGAATCCGGTTGGGAAGCGTATCGTGTGGATGCGACCTCTCGCGACAGAAAGCGGCCGAATCAGTGATAAACTCGTTGTATCCATCTGTGACCGTTGAGGAGGCGTGATTGAAATGCCTGTGATTTCTGAGATCATCATTCCCATCGTTTATGTTGTCGTCGGAATCGCCCTGATTGCAGCGCTTGTCGAGCTGTTCTTGGTGCTGCGCACGACGCGCAAGACAGTAGACGATCTGAACGCGCAGGTTCAGCCTGTGCTTGCGGACGTCAAGACCATCACCGAAAGCGCCAAGCCCGCAGTGGACCGGGTGGATCCGCTGGTGGAGCGCGTCGCTCTGACGGTCGATGCGGCCAACCTTGAAATCATGCGCCTGGACGGCATCCTCGAGAACGTGGGCACCATCACCGAAACCGCATCCAACGCCACGCAGGCTGTGGACGCCATCACGTCCACGCCGCTGCGCGCCGTTTCCGACGCCACGGCCCGCGTCCGCGACATCTTGGGCTCCAAGAAGGCTTCCGACGAATCCAAGCAACTTGCCGAAAATGCCGAAAGCTTCGCCGAGCTTGAAGACGGCGAAATCGTTTCCCTCGAATCCTTGGCCGTCACCGGTTCGGAGAATCAGGCTCCTTCCGGCGAACCCGAGCAGGCCGCAGCACCTGCCGACAAGCCCGACCCGATCGCCGAGAAGTACTTCACCTACGGCAAGCCTGCCGCTGAGGAATAGGAACTCGAGGTTACAGCCGGCATGGAAGAGCTTCAAAGGGAAGAAGAACTCAAAAAAACCGAGAAGGCGAAACGCACGTTCTACCGTGCCTGGGGCATCATCGGCATCGTCGTTATCGTCGCGGGCATAGGCTATGTGCTTCGTATCCTCTCCACGCCGCTTTCCATCGTGATGTGGGCCACGCTGTTCGTGTTCATCCTGCGTTCACCGGTGGCCTTCTTCGAGAGCAAGGGTATCCCGCGCGTCTGGGGCACGGCCATATCCTACGTCGTCATGTTCGCGGTCCTGTCGGTGCTGGTCGCCATTATGTTCTCGCCTACCGACGGCATCGGTGAGCAGGCCGAGAACTTCATCGCGTCCATCCCCGGGTGGGCCACCAACGTGGCGGACTGGATCAACGCCAACTACGACCAGTATGCGCACATGTTCGACGAAACCACCGTGCGCGAATGGCTCGACAGCTTCCTGTCGTCCATGTCCGCCTGGGCAAACGAGCTGGCCAGCGCATCCGCTACTTCCATCCTCGATTTCACGAGCGGCCTGGCAAACTCGCTCATGATCATCATCTTCGGCCTCATCGTCGCATTCTGGATTCTCATGGAGCTGCCTGCGATGGGTCGCGAGTTCCGCCGCATGGTCCCCGACCGCTTCTCCGACGACGTGGAAATGCTGTACCTCACGGTCACGCAGGCGATGGGCGGCTATGTGCGCGCCACGCTGGTGGTGTGCCTGTCCATCGGCGTCGCGTGCGGCTTGGTGTTCGGCATCGCGAGCGTTCCCAATGCCGCCGTGCTTGCCCTGATCGCCGCCGTGCTCAACGTCATTCCCGTGGTCGGCCACTGGATCGGCCTGTTCTTGGTCACGGGCATCGCCCTGTTCTCCGGGCCGATCACCGCCGTCATCGTGTTCGTCAGCACGCTGATCATCCAGGAAATCGTCTACATGCTCATCCAGCCGAAGCTCATGTCCAATTCTGTGGACGTACATCCGGCGCTGGTCATCGTGGCCATGTTCATCGGCAGCTCCGCTGGCACCGCTTTGGCGGGCATCGTCGGATCCATCGTGGGCATGCTCATCTCCATTCCCGTCGCGGCCATTCTCAAGTCGCTGTTCGTGTACTACTACGAGAGGGGAACGGACCGCCAGCTGGTGTCCGAAGACGGCGTTTTCTTCAAGGCCACGCCGCAGCACGACCAGACGGACGACACCAAGCCAGATGCCATGGCCGACGCCGTGGCTCCCGTTCATCGCGCCGAGGCAGGTGTGACCAGCAGCTTCGTGCCGTGGTTCACCGGCCGCATGCCCGTCGACCTCTCTTATGACGGTGAAGAATCCGAAGAACCCCACGCCTCTGCCGGCCTTACCGGCAAACTCACCGAACGCATCAGGGGGCGCCATGCCGCCGACACTCAGGATGCCGACGATTCCGGGCTGGACATCCATGTGACCGACGCGCAGATCGTCGACGAGGAGCGTCGCAACCGCCACACGGGCCGATAAGCGCCGTCAACTGCATAATTTTCCGCTGCACTTCGGGTGTTGTTTCGGTGCATTCCGCCGTTGTTCCATTCGCTGCGTTACAATTCGTCGGTAACCCAAAAACCTGCTTACGGGGAAGGCACCGTCTATGCGCTATATGACAACCGCGGAAATTCGCGAAAAGTATCTGAAATTCTTCGAGGGGAAGGCCTGCAAGCGCCTGCCTTCTTCCTCCCTCATTCCCGATGATCCCAGCCTGCTGCTGACCAGCGCCGGCATGGTCCAATTCAAGCCCTACTTCCTGCACGTCAAGGAATTCGATCCCGCCTACGTGGGCGCCGCTACCGTGCAGAAGTGCGTGCGCACCAACGACATCGACATCATCGGCACCACCGGCCGTCACCTGAGCTTCTTCGAGATGCTGGGCAACTTCAGCTTCGGCAAGTACTTCAAGAAGGAGATGTGCGCCTGGGCATGGGAATTCTGCCTCAACGAGCTGGAGCTTCCCAAGGAAAAGCTGTACTTCACCGTGTTCGAGGACGACGACGAGACCATTGAGATCTGGAAGAGCCTGGGTGTCGAGGACAGCCACATTTCCCGCCTCGGCGAGGACGACAACTTCTGGCGCGCCGGCCCCACCGGCCCCTGCGGCCCCTGCTCCGAAATCTACTACGACCAGGGTCCCGAATTCGGCTGCGGTGATCCCAACTGCGCCCCCGGCTGCGACTGCGACCGCTTCCTGGAGTTCTGGAACTGCGTGTTCACCCAGTACGACGGGCAGGAAGACGGCACGCTTGCGCCGCTGCCCACCAAGAACATCGATACGGGCATGGGCCTGGAGCGCATGGCCGCCATCATGCAGGGTGTCCAGTCCAACTTCGACACCGACGTCATCCGCGGCCTCATCGCGGTGGGCGAGCGCCTGAGCGGCAAGTCCTATGTGGGCAAGGCCAATACCGTGGGTCACGGCAGCGAGCAGGGCGATATCGATCTGTCGCTGCGCATCTGCGCCGACCACAGCCGCAGCGTTGCCTTCATGATCGCCGACGGCATCCTGCCCTCCAACGAAGGCCGCGGCTACGTGCTGCGCCGTCTGCTGCGCCGCGCCGTCATGCACGGCCGCAAGCTGGGCATCGAGGGCGCGTTCCTCAACGAGTACGTGGCGGTCATCGTCGACCTCATGGGCCATGTGTATCCTGAAATCGTTGAGAACCGTGCGCTGGTGGAAAGCGTCATCGCCTCCGAGGAAGGCGCCTTCGCCAACACGCTGCGCCAGGGCCAGGCCTACCTGGCAGAGGCTCTGAAGAACCTTGAAGGCACCACGCTTTCCGGCGATGTGGCCTTCAAGCTGCACGACACCTACGGCTTCCCCGTGGAGGTCACCGAGGAGATTTGCTCCGAAAGCGGCATTTCCGTCGACCACGCGCGTTTCGAGGAATGCATGAACGAGCAGCGCGAGCGCGCCCGTGCCGCCACCAAGGACGATGCCGAGGCTGCCTGGAGCACTTACGGCAGCATCTACGCCGACCTGCTCAAGGAGCTTGGTCCCACGAAGTTCGTGGGCTACGAAGGAACCGATTACGAAGGCGCCACCATCAAGGCCATCATCCGCAACGGCGAGCTCGTCGGTTCGCTGCATCGCGGCGAGGAGGGCGAGATTGTCCTCGACACCACGCCGTTCTACGCTGAGATGGGCGGCGAGGTCGGCGACACCGGCATGCTGCACGGTACGTTCGGCGTGTCCGAGGTGCTGGACACCAAGGCGCCTGAGAAGGGCCTGGTCTGCCACAGGGTCCGTGTCATCGAGGGCGACTGCCACGCGGTGGACGAGACGGTGAACGCTTCCGTCGACGCCCAGCGCCGCGCTCTCATCACCCGCAACCACACGGCAACGCACCTGCTGCATGCCGCGCTGCGCGAGGTTTTGGGCGACCACGTGAAGCAGAAGGGCAGCTACGTCGGTCCCGACCGCCTGCGTTTCGACTTCACCCACTTCGAGGGCATGACGCCCGAGCAGATCGCCGAGGTGGAGCGCGTCGCCAACGAGAAGGTCATGCAGGCCATTCCCACCACCATTTACGAAACGTCCCTCAACGCCGCCCGCGAAGCCGGCGTCACGGCCCTGTTCGGCGAGAAGTACGGAGATACGGTCCGCGTCGTCGAGGCCGGCGAGTTCTCCCGTGAGCTCTGCGGCGGCTGCCATGTGTCCAACACTGCCGAAATCGGCTTCATCAAAATCGTGTCCGAGGGCTCCAGTGCCGCCAACGTGCGCCGCATCGAGGCTCTGACCAGCGTCGAGGCTCTGAACTACATGAACGCCGTCGAGGCCGAGCTGAAAGAAACCGCAGCCGAGCTGCGCGTCCCGATGTTCGACGTATCCGAGCGTACCGCTTCGAATCTGGCCACCATCAAGGATTACGAGACCAAGGCCAAGAACGCCAAGAAGATGGCTGCCGAAGGCAACATCGCCGAGCATGTCAAGGACGTCGTGAACGTGGGTTATCCGCTGCTCGTCGTTCGCATCGACGGTCTGGACACCGGCGGGTTGCGCAACGCTTGGGATATCATCCGTGCCCGCATGGAAACCCCGGGTGCCTGCATCATCGGTACCGTCAACAACGACAAGCCCATCATCATGGCGGCCGGCACCGATGAGGCCGTGGCCGCCGGATTCAACGCCGGTGCGGTCATTAAGAACATCGCCGGCAACATCAAGGGCGGTGGCGGCGGCAAGCCGAGCATGGCCCAGGCCGGCGGCAAGGACGCTTCCGGTCTCGATGCCGCGCTGCAAGCAGCCCGTGACATGCTCGGGGCATAGGCAGTGCGCGTACTAGCGCTTGACATCGGCGAGGTCCGCATCGGCCTCGCCGTTTCCGATGCGGCGGGGCGCATAGCTTCGCCGCTCAAGGTCCTTCCCGCCGACGTAGTGCTCAACGACGGGCGCGAATTCCGTATGCTCGTCGAGGATTGGGAGATAGAACATCTGGTGTGCGGCCTGCCGTATACGATGGCAGGGGAGGAAGGCCCTCAGGCCGCATCCATCAAAGAGAAGGCGCGACAAATAGCCAGTGCACGCGACCTGCCCTTATCCTTCGTTGACGAACGGCTGAGTTCGGCTGAGGCGAAACGCATTTTGCGTGAAGAGGGCTTGGATGAGCGGAGCATGCGCGGTAAAGTAGATATGATTGCAGCAAGCCTGTTTTTGCAGGCTTGGCTCGATTCGCATGACGACCAGTAATGTCCAAACATTCTTTATTCGCACTCTGAGACAAGGACTGAAACCATGCCGCGCAAACAGATCACCTACAGCAGCAGGCCAAATCATCGTGCCCGTATGGTGCATGCCCAAGGTGAGAAACAGTTCAGAACCTACGACACCTCCCATATCCGTCCGCGCCGCAGCAAGGTGCCGGTCATCGTGGCCGCCGTCATCGGCGTCCTTATCCTGGTTCTGGCGGGTTTGCTTCTGACGAATTTCGTGAAGGGCTGTTCTTCGGATGCCAATGAAAACATCGGCGAGACGGTCATCGTTTCCGAAGGCACCCAGGTCACCATCCCCGAAGGTGCGACCGCAAAAGACGTCGCCGCAGTTCTCGCCGATGCGGGTCTGATCGACGACCAGAAGGCCTTCGTCAAGCGCGCCGCCGCATTGGGTGCGGACGCCCAGTTCCAGGCCGGCACATACACCTTCTCCGAAGGCATGACCATGGACCAGGTCATCAACGCCATCGCCACGGGCGACACCGGGGTGCTCACCCTTACGGTGCCCGAGGGCTGGACCAATGCGCGCATCGCCACTGCCGTGGAGGAGTCGAGCAAGGGTGCCATTACCGCCGAAGACTTCGCAGCCCAGGCGCTTGCTTCCAACTATGTGGAGGACTATCCCTTCGTCGAGGGCGCCTACGAGGATTCCCTGGAAGGGTTCCTGTTCCCGAAGACCTATAACATCGAGCCTGGCGACACGGCCGATACGCTTATCCGCAAGATGCTCGACCAGTACGCCGCAGAGGTCGAGGTGCTGGATTACACCTATCCTGAAAGCCAGGGGCTGACCGCCTATGACGTGCTCATTCTGGCTTCCATCATCGAGAAAGAGGCGCTGCCTGGCGAAGACTTCCCCACGGAACGCGAGGACGTTGCTTCGGTCTTCTACAACCGCATGGCCGAGGAGATGCCGCTTCAGTCCGACGCAACCATGGGCTATGTCACCGGTGGTGAAGTGACCGCCGCCGACCTGGAGACGGAAAGCCCGTACAACACGTACCTGAACGACGGTCTGTGCCCCGGTCCCATCTGCAATCCTTCCATCGCGTCGCTGCAGGCTGCCTGCAATCCCTCGACCACCGATTACCTGTACTTCTTCATCGTAGATGAGGACGGGTACGTGGACCACACCTTCTCGACGACACTCGAAGATCATCAGGCTGCCATCGACCGCTACACCAACAGGTAGCGCCCGACCATGGCCCTTTTGCGACCTGACCGGTACTTCACCAGGGTATCTCTCATAGACCCGCAAGCCGACCTGCTCGACCGGGGCATTCGCTTCGTGCTGCTCGACATGGACAACACGCTTTTGCCCCGTGACACCCACGAGGTGCCGTCGGACATCCTCGCTTGGCTGGCTGATTTGTCGAAGTGCGGCGTCGGTGCTCTGATTCTGTCGAACAACTGGCATGAGAGTCCCTTCGAATGGGGGAGGCGCCTGGGTCTGCCCGTGGTGGCGAAGGCCTGCAAGCCGCTGCCCATCGCCTATGGGCGCGCGCTCCGCACTTTAGGGGCCACGCGCGCCGAGACCGTCTGCATCGGCGACCAGCTGATGACCGATATCTGGGGCGGGCACTTTGCCGGGTTCGCGTCGTATCTGGTCGATCCCCTGACGACGGTGGACCTCAAGCACACCTTGGTCCTACGTAAATTGGAGCGCAAAATCATCGGTGGCATGCCGCCTGAGAAGTAGTTGCTGCAATCCCCGTTCGATTCGCGGAATTTGCTGCATACATGGTGCAGCATGAGCGTATGCATCCCATGCCGGCGTGCTACAATCGTGTGCAGACCACGAACAACGGAGAAGGCATGCATCACGCAATCACAGTCAGCGAAGACGGCCGTCATGCGACCGTCGTAATCGAGGGTGTCCCGGCGGGGCTCCTCGTGCGCGTCGACGACCTCGAATACGACTTGGGGCGCGGTGCAGGCGCCTACGGCATGACCGACGCCGCCCATCCGGTTCCGTATGCACAGTTTATCGGCGGGTTGCGAAACTGCCGCACGACAGGCGCTCCTGTGGCGGTTCTGCTCGAGTTCGACGAGCCGGTGATCGACGTGGCCGACGAACGGGCGGTGGTCGGGCGCAGCGGCTCGCCGGATCTGTTCGGCGCGTTGAAAATCGGCAGCGACGACTGCCGAGACGTGTCCCTTCCCATGTCCGCAGCGCGGCTGATGGGTTCCATCGCAGCGGCCTCGATTGCCCGCGAGTTTCTGGCTGTGCTGGGCGTGGACATTCAGTCCTACGTGACTTCTATCGGGTCGGCGTCGCTTCGTGAGGAAGAGCCCATGGTCGTTGCGGCCTTGTACGAACCCCTCAGTATAGAAACCTCCGGCGTGCGCTGCCCTGTGGCGCAGGCGTCTCGACTGATGGAGGCCGAAATCGATGCGGCCCGCGAGTCGGGCGACACGCTCGGCGGCACCTTCCGTATTGTGGCGACGGGCTTGGTCGCAGGCTTGGGCTCGTATCTGGATGCATCCGGCAACCTGGGGTCGCGGCTTGCTGCGGCGGTCATGTCCGTGCCGGGCGTGTACGGGGTCCAGCTCGGTCTGGGGTTCTTGGCTGCAAGCATGAAGGGCTCCCAGGTCCGCACGGCCCTGTCCTGCGTGCGAGGCCGCGGGTTCGCATACGAGACGAACTCGACGGGCGGCATCGAGGACGGCATCACGTCGGGGGCCCCGCTCATCATCGGCGGTGCGGTGCTGCCGCCAGCCGCGATGGAAGACGCGCCCGCAACGGTAAGCATGTCGACGCTGGAGCCGACGGCTTCCCTCGACGAGTGCGTCGAGGTGTGCTCGGCTCCCCATACGGCTGTGGTTGCCGAGGCCGAAGCGGCCTTGGTTCTGGCTAACGCCTATCTGGATAAATTCGGACGGGACTCCATGAAGGATGTCCATGCGGCGCTCGACGCCTACAAAGAGCGCATCAAGATTGCGACCAGGTGATGGCGTTGGCAGAGCTTCGCGACAACGTATTCCTCATCGGCATCATGGGGGCCGGCAAGACCACGGTGGCCCGGCGCCTGGCCCGCGACATGCATGTGGCGGCCATCGACGTGGACGCCTTCATGCGCCGTTCCTACGGGAAGGACGCCACCCGCATCTATAAGGAAGTGGGGGAGCGTCGCTTTCGGGAAATAGAGATCGAGATGCTCAAATGCTGTGCCGACCTGGGGCCGGCCATCATCTCCTGCAGCGAGGGCGTTGTTGCCACCGAGGAGGGGCGCCGCGTGCTGGCCGAGCGGGGCTTCGCCGTACTGCTCGAAACCACCTGCGACGGCGCACTGGACCGCATCCGCAGCCTGCGCACCCGGCCGCTTCTAGCCACGGGAACCGATGCCGAAGAGGTTGCCGCAGAACGGAAACCCCAGCTTGAGGCGTCGGCCCAGGCGACGGTGGACGTGTTCGACAAGAGCACAGGCCTGGTGGCCCGCAACATTGAACAGATGCTTAAAGACGAAGGCATATTCAAAGAATAATGCGGCTCGTCCGCTTCCGGCGTCCGTTTGACGCCACGTTTGAAAGGAATACCATGAATCGACTCGAACGCATGCGTGCGCGCATGGAACAGGACGGCTGGAAGGACTTCTACGTCCGCGACATTTCCAGTGTGAAATGGCTGACGGGATTTGAAGGCGTCTTCGATTCCGAGGCCGCCCATCTGGCCTTCGTCACCCCGAATTCCGCCATCCTGCATACGGATTCCCGCTACTCCGATGCGGCCGTTGCAGCCGCCGAGGGCACCGACTGGACCGTCGACGATACTCGTGCCACGCACGCGAAGTGGGTGGCGGACGCCTTCGCAGCCCACCATGAGCAGGCGGGCACGCAGTCCGGTCGGGGCATCTGCGGATTCGCTATCGAGGATTCCCTGAGCATCAAGGAGTACCGGGCGTTGGAATCCGCCTTTGCCGAAAAGGCTTGGAGTCCGCGTTTGGTGGAGACCGATCAGGTGGTGGTGAAGCTTCGCGCCTGCAAGGACGAGGCCGAGATCGAACGTCTGCGTGCCGCGCAGGCCATAACCGATGCGGCCTTCGAGCACATAATCGGGTTCATGCGCGAAGGCATGACCGAGCGCGAGGTGCAATTCGAGCTTGAGCAGACCATGCGCAAGATGGGTGCGGAGGACCTGGCGTTCTCGTCGATCATCGCGTCGGGCGCCAACGGGGCCTCGCCGCACAGCATCCCAGGCGACAAGCGTCTGGAGGCAGGCGATCTGGTCGTCATGGACTTCGGGGCCAAGGCCAAAGGATACTGCTCGGACATGACCCGTACGGTTGCCATCGGATACGTGAGCGACGAGGCGAAGGCCGTGGTGGACGCCGTTCGCAAGGCGAACGAGACCGTGGAGGCCATGCTCAAGCCTGGCGTGACGGGCAAGGCCGCCCACGAACTGGCGGAATACGTGCTGGCGCAGCACGGGTTCGCCGGTAAGATGGGCCACGGCCTGGGCCATGGCGTGGGCATCGACATCCATGAGCTGCCGGTGCTTTCGCCCCGCAACGAGGCGCCGCTTGAGGTCGGAAACGTCGTGACCGTGGAGCCTGGTGTGTATCTGAGCGGCAAGATGGGGTGTCGTCTCGAGGACTTCGGAATCATAACTCCTGATGGTTTTGAGGTGTTTACGCAATCCACGCACGAACTCGTTATAATTTAGCAGTTATGTGTAAGAAGCTGGGCGCCTCAGGGGTCTGGCGGCCTGGCAAAAATAGGAGGTTTTCTGTGGCAACTATCTCTACCACCGATTTCAAGACCGGCATGTGCATCCTGTACAAGAACAAGAAGTGCACCGTCATCGAGTATCAGCACGTCAAGCCTGGCAAGGGCCCTGCTTTCGTGCGTATGAAGGTTCGCGACCTGTCCACCGGCCGCGTGCTGACCGACACCGTCCGCCCCGAGACCAAGTTCGAAACCGTCATGCTGCAGCAGCAGAAGATGCAGTACCTGTACAACGACGGCACTGACTTCTACTTCATGGATCCCGACACCTACGAGCAGGTTTCCCTGGAAGCCGATCACGTGGGCGAGACCGCTCAGTGGCTGAAGGAGAACGACGAGGTCACCCTGTCCTACGCCGACGGCGAGCTCATGGGCGTCGAGCCCCAGATGTTCGTCGAGCTTGAGGTCACCATGACCGAGCCCGGCTTCAAGGGCGATACGGTCCAGGGCTCCACCAAGCCGGCCACCCTGGAGACCGGCGCCGAGGTGAAGGTTCCCATGTACATCGAGATCGGCGAGCGCGTCCAGATCGACACGCGCGACGGCCGCTTCGTCAAGCGCGTCTAAAGTTTACGTTAGACAATTCGGTTCTGTTGTCCGGGCCGGGGCGAGTGTCCCTGGCCCGGTTTTTTTATGCTCGGCTCGGCGATTGCCCCTCGTGCAAGCGCCTTGGTTGCTGGCAAGATCCGACCCTCGTGTTCGCCTGGATACATAAATGTCGAATACACATCCTAAGCATTCGACCGCATCTCTCGAAAACCAACCCGTATACAAATAGGAAGCTTGTTCTGCAGCTCATCCGGCGAAGGCGTGCTTTCGACGTTTCGAATGTGTATCGGATGATTCATGTGCTCGAATACATGTATTACGGGTGATTATGGGAGATAAGATGTGTCGATTCCGATTGTGGCACGTTGGTGGCGCGTGTCAGGGTATATTGCCTGTCATGCTTTATACGTGTTTGAAACATATGCCTTCTTGGCGCAGGTCGAAGGTGCTTTTCGCGATTGTCTGCCTTGCCGCGGCAATCGCTGTTTCTGCAGCTATGCCCGCCGTGGCGCACGCGGACGGCGACCGTATCCACATCCTCATGTTCAAATACTCCGCCGACTGCATCGTTCTCGAAAGCGATGGACGCTTCGGCGTCGTCGACTGTGCCGAAGACTCCTATTATCCCGACGGAAGCGACGAGCGTTATCCCTGGCGAGACTACATCTCCACCGAGGAACGCAGCAACACGGACCAGGTCATCGGCTATCTCGATTCCATCGGCGCGAACACCGAAAACGTCGAGTTCCTGGTGGGGACGCATCCCCATAGCGACCATATAGCGAACGCGCCGCAGGTCATAGAACGTTATCTGCCCGATCGCGTGTACACGCCTGAATACAGCGACGACTACATCACCGAACCGAGTCAGCTGTGGGACAACCTCTTTGTGTACGACCGGCTGGTCGAGGCGGCCGAAGCGAACGGTTCGGCGCTCATCCGGCATTTTTATCCGGACGCGCCGGTGACGCCCGAAGAGGGGAGCGATGTCGGATGCTCCGAGTTCGACCTGGGGTCAATGCATATCACGTTGCTCAACACCGATGAGAGCTATAAGGAAACAGGGGTGTACGGCGCGAACGCGTTCTCGCTGGGCGTCCTTGTGGAAGCGAACGGCCAGCGGGCCTTTCTGGCAGGCGACATCAACAACATCCCCGAAAGCTCCGGCGGCAAGAGCACCGAAGACAACATTGCTCCGCTCATCGGCGATGTGGACGTGCTCAAGCTGGGGCATCACGGCAACAAGAATTCCAACACGGCGAACTTCCTGTACACGCTTTCGCCTGAGATCGCCGTGCAGACGGGCAAATCCTACCAGCTCGTTGCCGAGTCCAAAGACGTGCTGTTGGAGCTCGGTTCGGCGTATTACTGCACCGATTTGGCTCTCGAGCAGGGCGTGACGGAGATCATCGTCGAGCTCGATGCGGGCGGCTCCTACGTTTCCAACGTCGAATCCATGCCCATGATCAAGGTCCACGAGGAAGACGGGCTGGCTCATGCCTACCTGTACGGCGAACCGTACGCCTATACGGGATGGCTTTCTGATGCGACCCGTTACTGGTATTTCGACAACTCGCCTGTCGCCGCCGCCGACACGTGGGTGAAAATCGACGGGAAGTGGTATCGCTACGACGAGTCCAGCAACCCGATTACCGGCTGGTTCGACGAGGACGAGGCCCGGTATTACCTCAACGCGAAGGGCGTCATGGCCACGGGATGGAAACAGATCGACGGGAGCTGGTATTACTTCGGGTCGAACGGCGTCATGCAGTCGGGCGGCTGGAAGAAAATCGACGGGTCCTGGTACTATCTCACGTCTTCGGGTGCCGCCATGACCGGCTGGATGAAGCAGGGCAAGGTCTGGTACTGGTTCGCGCCGAATGCCGTCATGGCCACCGGTTGGAAGAACATAGACGGCTCCTGGTATCTGTTCGATTCCTCGGGCGGCATGAAAACCGGATGGCAGAAGGTCGGCGGCGCCTGGTACTACCTTGATTCGAAGGGCGCCATGATCACCGGCTGGCTGAAAATCGACGACGTGCAGTACTACTTCAGGGATTCGGGCGCTGCGGCCGTCGGATGGGTGCGCTTTGGTGACGACTGGTACCATTTCGGCTCGTCGGGCGCCATGCAGACCGGTTGGCTGAAATCCGGCGGCACGTACTACTATCTGAAGTCCTCGGGCGTCATGGCCACCGGATGGCAGAAGGTCGGCGGCGCCTGGTACTGGTTCAAGGATTCGGGCACCATGCAGACCGGTTGGCTGAAGCTGAACGGTACCTGGTATTACTTCAAGTCATCGGGCGCAATGGTCACGGGGTCCCAGGTCATCGGCGGCAAGCAGTACCGCTTCAGCTCGTCGGGCGCCATGCTGTAGCCTTACGGATTCGCCTCATGCGGGGCGGAAACACATCCTATATATGTTCAATGACCAGGCGGAGCAGCGCGGCGTAGTAGCGCATGTGCGCGTTTGAGGACATCCGGTCTATGGCGTGTGCCACGCCCAAGGCCAGCTCATAAAGGTGGTATTCCAGAAAGTCGTCGCGCAGCTGGCGCCAGTCACGCGCCATCACAAGGTCGTCGTTATCCCAGGCCCGCGCTTCGGCACGCAGGATGTAGTGCATGAAATCGAGCTCGCTTACCAGGTGATCGGCGGGGTCTCGCACCGTTGGTTTATTGCGCAGCCCCAGCTCGCGGTACACTTCATCAACGGCGAAGCGCTCGCCTTTGCGTTCGGAAGCGAGCGTGCGGTTGTGCACCCATTTGGAGCCCACCAAAGAAATCGGGCGCGGCGGCAGGGTGAACAGCTGCGTGTATTCCACGCGCAGAGCCTTGCCTCGCTCCTCGGAATCCATCCGGTTCGACATCTCGGCGAACCGTTCGCACACGTCGTCGGCGATGCGGGCGGGAAAGCCGGCTTCGGATACGAACCCTTCGCAGATATCGAGGAACTCGACGGACGTGTACGCCTGCGCCTCGATGCGGTCGGGGTAGGAGAACACACGCGCAAGCAGCGAGCACAGCTTCGCCATGGCTGACAAATGCACTGCAGTGGCGCTTCTGCCGTGCCGCATGACATCCGATTTGCTCTTCCCCGGCAACATGGCGTTTTCCTATGCGAACAGGTAGGACGATAGTTCGGCAAGCTGCTCGGCATGGGAGAACTGCTCGTCGTCGAAGCTGCCGACGATGTCTTCCACCCTGACCTTGAACCGTTCCATAAACGTGGACAGGCGTTGACGCCCATCGTCGCGCAGCTCCCAAAGGCCGTTCGTATTGCGGACGGCCTGCCGGTCCAGCAGGTGCTCCAGGTTCAGTTCGGCCATCTCGACGGACAGGCCCGTGCAGGCTGCGATGTGCCCCGCGGAACAGCGCTCCGTCTGGCCGCTCAGGCAACAAAGAATCGAAACCTGCAGCGACGTCAGGCCTGCGTAGGCGCTTTCGCGCTCGACGGCAAATTGATACGCTGACAGATAGCCCGCAAGCGCGCCCGGCAGAAACGTCGTGACGCGATGCCTGGGGTTCACGGCATCGCTGAACGTGCGTGCTCGCATGACCAGCTCTTCATACAGGTCCTCGGTAAGCCGCCTTTCGGTGTCTATAAGCGTCAAGGCGATGGCCCTGTCAACCAACGCAATGCGGTTACGGCCCTTGTCCGTTGCCTTGATGGCGTATCCTCGCCGGTCGTTGCGGTTGCGTACCCGTACGGCAAGCTCTTTTTCCAGAAGCGCATCGATGGATATGGCGGAATTCGCAGACTGGGCAGGCTTGGTCTGGAAGAGCCGTAGCGAGAACCCTCCGTCCGATTCCGCAGCGTTGACGAGCAGCGCCTGCTCTGCGAAGGCCACGTCTCCGATGCTGCGGGACGTGCGGTCCATCATCTGGTAGATGCGCTGGATGAAGGTCACGGTGCTCTCATGTGTCAGAATCGAGTCGTCTAGCATGGCCCGCCGCTCTTTTCCGGAGCGAAGTCCCCTACGGGAGCGCAGGAGACGCCCGCTCCCAGCTTGTCGCCGAGCTGTCGCATCATGTCCCGTGTTTTCGGCTGGTCGTTGCATACGCAGCAGAGCGGGCCGTCGTCGCGCTCCAGCACGGGCAGGCCGCAACGCGGGCAGGGTTCGGCCTTCATGGCATAGCATTCCTGCAGATAGAAGGGTTGCATCAAAGCCTGAGCCCTATGCTTGATAGCTTCTTTGGGGCAGGACGCCACGCATACGCCGCAGTTTACGCAGGTGCCGGGGGAGAACTCGTACACGAATTCGCCGTCGCCCAAGGTGTGGTGGATAGACCCCGTCGGGCACATCTGCATGCACACGCCGCATGCGCGGCAGATGCTTTTGTCCACGATGTGTTCAGGCCAAAGGTAATGGCCGCCCTGAACGCTTTCCGAGTGCCTCCACAGCGCCTGCAGCCGGTCGCGCCACAGCGGGACGTGCTTGTTCTTGTATCGGCGCACACGCAGCTCGGGGCGGGGCATCAGTCCTCCCGATTCGCGCTTGCGACGGCCGTGGAACAGAAGCCGGATGCTCGAGCGCACGTCGTTAAAGGCGCCCACGGCATCTGCTGTGTCGTCGTTGTTCCGGGTGCCGCTTCCGTCCTTCAAATGGGTGAAGGCAGCCACGTCGTCTGCGGAGAGTGTCTGCTCGTTGGAGAGGGCGGATTCGCGCCCGTATCGGCTGCGGGTGTCGGCTGGTGCGTTTTCGGGCTGGTCGGCTGCGGTTTGGTCCGTCAGGAACAGAGGCGTGGATTCGACCAGGTTGCTGGCGCGGCCCCAGTCGGCCAGCAACTGGGACGCCGCCTTCACATTGGTCTCCATGGTGGGGGCCAGGCGGGGGAACAGCACGCATTTTCGGCATTGGTCGGTTGCCAGCTCGCATCGGTTCGCCAAGGACAGCTCGAACAGGCCTCCTGCCGTCAGGGCGCCGATGCAGGTGCCCAGATGGTATGTGTCGCAGTTCAGGTCGAGCTCATCAAGCTCGCCATAGGGCAAAAAGCAGCGCAGCCGCAGGGGCTTTCCCCTGTCGATGCGGTTGATGAGCTGGCGCTCGGTGAATTGTGGGGAAGAGAACGCGTCCAGATGGCATGCGGACAGGCATTGCCCGCAATTCACGCATATCGTTGGGTCTATTTCGGGCATGCCGCGCTTATCCGACTTGTGGATGGCTCCTGTGGGGCAGGTGTCGATGCAGGACGAGCAGGAGGATTTGACCGTGCGGGCATGCAGGCAGCGATCGCTGTCGAACACGATGGAAATCTTATTCGAGCGATCCCCCTTTGCCATTCCCGTCCTCTTCCTTTCTAGGTTGTGCCTGATCGCGATGCCTTCAAGAGAGCGACCCCCGCCGCAACGTCATGCGTAACGAGGGCCGTCTGTTAGAATTCCTTGAGGTACTCGGCCATGAGCCCGTATGCCGCGCGGAAATACGGATTGCGCGTTTCCCGCACCACATCTTCGCACAGGCCCGGACCCCATTTCTTCACGTGCTCGTCCATGAACTGATCGAGCAGGTCGATGGGCTCCTTGCCCATTTCGATGAGGTACTCGGGTCGGTCCGCCAGAAACGCGCAGAAATCGCATTCGGTTTCCAGATAGTCGATGCAGTCGTTGGTGCCGGCCTTCTTGGCCACGCCGCACTCGCGCATGAACTCCTGGACCTCGATGGAGTACTGGTTGATCATGCGCACGGCGCGCCTGCCTTCGCGGTCGCGGCGCCACAGTCCCTCCGAACTCTTGACGAGCGGTTTGTCGCCGATGAACAGGCGCGTGCGCTCCTGGCGCAGCTCGTGGAGGACCTCTTCGGGATCGCGCCCGACGAAGGTGTCAAGCGTTGCGCAGAACTCGTCCAGAGGCGCTTGCGGAAGCTCCAGCGCCGTCCATATCATGCGCACGTCGTCGCGCAGCTTCCCTTCGGTCAACAGGTCCATCCAATCGGCGCGGATCGGCTGCAACGCGATGGAGAAGAGCTTGAACATGGCGGCAAGGTTGGTTTTTGGCATAAGTCAACAGTCCTTCAAAATCGTAGGGGCACAAGACCGGTCCTGTGCCCCTACATTGTAGCAAGGTGATTCGGGTTGGAGGGAGGGTTCCGAATCTTGCTACATATTAGCGCTGCGTGGTGTCTTTAAGGTAATACACGTTCGGGCCGGTGCCGGCTTCGGGGTTGAGCACGTAGTACTCGCGCTCGGCCAGAAGCTTGGACACTTCGCTTTCGGGGTCGTCCAAATCGCCGAAGACGCGGGCGTAGGCGGGGCAGCCCTCGACGCATGCGGGGTCCTTGCCGTCCTTCACGCGGTAGTAGCACATGATGCACTTCTCGACGGTGTTGACCAGGTGGTCGGGTGCCTGCTGGTTGCCGACAGGCCACTCCATGGCGGGAATGGGGTCCTCTTCCAGGTAGGTGCGGACGCCCGTGTAGGGGCAAGCCTCGATGCAGCTGCGGCAGCCGATGCACTCGGACACGTTCTGCATGACGATGCCGGTTTCCTCATCCTTGTAGGTGGCGCCGGTCGGGCACACGGCGGTGCAGGCCGGGGTGTCGCAATGCATGCAGTGGTACGGATTGAAGGTGATGGTGTTCTTGCCGTATTCGCCGGCAGGAGTGTTCACACTGTCGCCGCCCACGGTCAGCACGGTGTTCCACCAGGACTGATCGGGGAGGTTGTTCTCGAGTTTGCAGGCAACGCTGCAGGACCAGCAACCGATGCAACGGTGCTCGTCAACGACAATGGCGTACTTGGTCATAATGGTATTCCCTTCCCCTTACTGCTCGGTCCACGGCTCGATCTTGATGCGGTTGTCGAAGAACGAGCAGTTCACCGCATACGGGTCGCAGTAGTCGGTGGTGATGGCGCCCTGGCTGCCGAACTTCGTCTCGTTCTCGGCATAGCCCTTGTTGTAAACGGTCATACCCTCGCGCATGCCGGTGTGGTACACGCACTTCATGACGCACTGGCCGACCGTGGAGGTGATCAGGATGTCCTGGCCGTCCTCGACGCCGAACTTCTTGGCGTCGTTGGGATGCACGAACAGGATGGGGTCGGGCATGACGTCGCGAGCCCAGTCCTTCATGAAGTGGGTCATGTGGACGCGGCTGGGGTTGCGGTGCGAAATCATGACCAGCGGGAACTCGGCGGCGTACTCGGAGTTTTCGCCAGCGATCTTGTTCTCGAAGTAGGTCGGCATCTTCTCGCGGTCGAAGATGGACTGGACGTCCATCGTGGAAGGCGTACGCGGAGCCGGAGCCTCGGTGTAGAACATGATGCGGCCGGTCTCGGTGATGAAGTTCTTGTAGTCCTTGTTGCCGATGTAGGGGAACTCGGACACGTAGCGCATGATCTTGTTCTCACGCAGGGTGTCCATGGTGATGCCGTTGTCGACAGCAGCCTGCACGTCGTCGAACGTGCCCTTCCACCAGTCGTCGTCGGTGACGTCGCACACGGCGTCGGCCAGGCCCATCTTCTCAGCCAGGAAGCGGGCGATCTCGGAGTCGACCTTGGCCTCGTACAAAGGCTCGATGGCCTTCTCGGAGATACGCACGTTGTGCTCGTGGCTCAGCGGAACGACGTCCTCGTACTCGTAGGTGTCGCACGCGGGCAGCACGATGTCGGCATAGCGGGCGGAGTCGGTCATGAACGGGTCGACGACCACGTACTGTTCCAGCTTGTCCAGGAACTCGTGCTTGGTGCGGTCGGAGTTCACGGAGCCGCCGATCAGGCCGCCGTGGGTCTGGATCATGGTCTTGATGGGATACGGCTCGCCGTTCAGCTCGCCGGAGCTCATGATGTTGCAAGCGTCAAGCCAGGTGATGTAGGTGAAGGACTTGCCGTTGGACGGAGCGGTAAGCGCATGGCCGAAGAAGTTGCCGTACATGGCGTCGAAGCCACCGACCGAGCGGCCGGGCTCGCCGAAGTTGGCGGTCATGGCGATCAGCGCGCACAGAGCGTAGGCGGCATGCAGGCCGTTCTCGTAAGCACCGGTGCCGAAGTTGATGTAGTGGGTGACCTTATGCTCGGGCTGCAGGACGTCGTACAGGAAGTTGAAGTCGTCCTCGGAGATGCCGGTGACTTCCATGACCTTGTCAAGCGTCCACTCCTGGATGTGCTCCTTGAACATATCCCAAGCGGTGATGTACTTGTCGTCGGGGCAGGTCCAAGCCGGGTTCTCGCACTCGTCGAAGCACGCGGGCTTGCCTTCCTTCTCGTCCCACACCATGATGGGGTCGATCTCGGTGGGCAGGCCGGTTACCCAGAACGGAGGTCCGACGTGCAGCGGCTCGTCCTGATACTCGCCGCCGCGCAGGTACATGCCGTCTTCCTTCTTGATGAGGAACGGGGCGCAGGTGTGGTTCAGCACGAAGTCGGCAACGTAGGTCTCGTCGTCGATGAACTTCTTGATGAGGCCCAGGTACAGAGCCGGGTCGGTGCCGGGCTTGACGGTGATCCACTTGTCAGACTTGGCGACGGTGGGGCTGAAGACCG
Source organism: Slackia heliotrinireducens DSM 20476 (assembly GCF_000023885.1). Classification (NCBI taxonomy): domain Bacteria; kingdom Bacillati; phylum Actinomycetota; class Coriobacteriia; order Eggerthellales; family Eggerthellaceae; genus Slackia; species Slackia heliotrinireducens. The sequence continues at coordinate 920,247 of NC_013165.1, forward strand.
GGTCGACGCAGATCAGCTTGGCACCGGCTTCCTGGGCGGCTGCGATGAACTTCCACATCTGCACCTGAGCACCGACCGGGTTGGCGCCCATGATGAGGATGTAGTCGGAGTTCACGAAGTCCTGAGGCTCGGACTGGTCGAACCACTGGATGCCGCCGCGGGTGAGGCCCGCGTTGGTGGCGGCGTCGAACGAATAATGCCAGGCCGTGCAGCCCGTTGCGTTGAACAGACGCATGATCAGGCCGGCGTTGCCGTTGAGCGAACCCTGGGAGCCACAGCCCTGGTAATAGGTGTTGGCCAGAGGACCGAAGTCGGCTTCGACCTGCGCCCACTTCTGAGCGATCATGTCGCCGGCCTCGTCCCAGGTGATCTGCTCCCACTCGTCATTGCCGCGGTTCTCGGGATGCGGATCGTCCACGGAGTAGGTCTTGCGCTTCATCGGGTACTGGACGCGAGCCTCGGAGTAGGTACGCTGGATGCGGGCACGGCCCTTGAGGCACGTACGGTAATCGAAGTCCTCGCGCGGGAGCATGTGGCTGATGTTGCCGTCGCGCACGAATACGCGGTACTGGCAGAACGAGCAGCTCCAGCTGCAGGTGCAGAAGTACTCCTGCTCTTCGACTTCAGGTTTTTCGGCAATCTCGTGGCTTGCCTCCAGGTTCTCCATTTCCTCGGCTTCTTCGCCGGTGTTTTGGCTGCAAGAGGCCAGAACACCTGCGATGGCGGCGCCTGCGGCGGAAACTCCTGCGCCCTTCACGAAGGTACGACGAGTTAGAGATTCTTTCATATATCCCCCTCTTTCCCCCAATATGCCGGCTTTCGTTTCCTGCCGGCGCTTATTCGCGGTGGAGATAATCCCTGTTCTGGAACGAACGGCCTCACCGCTTGAGCCGTATTATATGAGCTGTTGAGGGCTTGTTCGCTTGACGTTGGACCAGTAAAGTCATCCATTACCAAATACGATATAAATAACGGTACCACTTTGTGTGAATAGCGAGTATCAGCGCAGGTCAGAGGTTAAATCGAAAGGCACGGCTACCACATCGAGAATCTGTCGTCCGCGCTTTGACAAAACCGCATGGACCATGCGGGCGTCGTTCTTTCCGACGGTTAGGTTGACCAGCTTGCATCCGGACAGGGTCTTAAGTGCGGTGGATGTGCTGGACTGGGGGGATGAGACCGCGCGGACCACATCGCTGACGCACAAGGGGGTCTGTGCGGCATGCAGCACCAGGAGAATGCGGAACTGCAGGTCGGAAACCTGGCGACCGATTAGTCGACAGGCTTGGGCGTGGCATTCGCGAAACGTCAGGTAGTTCTCGAGGGTGCGCGCCTTCGACGGGGCCCCTAGCTTGCGGGAAATCTCGAACGCAGCGTTTTCGCCGCGGTTGGACAGGGAGAAAAGGCTTTTGCGAAGGTCGTCCGGCTGGAGCTGCTCTTCGATAAGCTCCAGGTCGATGAGCTGCCTTATGCAGCGCGTCGTTTTCGAAGGCGAGAACGACAGGGCACGCGTTATCTCGCCCGCCGACGACCGAGGATGAGGTTCCAGCCACAGCATCATCGCCAGGGTGTCCAAGGTCAGTACGTTGCGGCGTATGGTGCCCACGAGTTCGTCGAACTCCCGAAACATGTCGATTGTGCTGTCCAGCCGGGTCAATTCGGTCCTTTCCGGATGCAGGGCCGAGGTTTGCTGCACGCGCCTTGCGGCCCTGCGTTCTGTCAATATATACGGTGCCTTCGCTAGATGGCGTCCCTGACCAGGGGCATGCTCATGCATCGGGCGCCGCCGCGTCCGCGGGACAGCTCGGCGCCGGTGAAGGTGTGCACGGTGATGCCTGCCTTGTCAAGCAGGTCAAGCGTCACGACGGCGCGGTCGTAGCCCACGACTTCGCCGGGACGGATGGTAAGCACGTTGGATCCCATGTTCCACATCTCCCACAGGCTGCGCACGTCGTCGCCATCGCCTCCGCAGGGGATCAGCTTCACGGCGGGCACGTGCAGCGCCTCGGCGAGCACCTGGCTCCAGTCGTCGGAAGCCGCAACCGTGGTTATGCCGTCGTTTGCCGCCGGGGTCAGCTTGAACACGCTCACCTTGCCTTCGATCAGCGGGTTGTAGATGAAGGTGTCGTAGCCAATCATCGTCAGCATGCCGTCCAGGTGCATGGCGAAGCGGTCGCGTCCGATATCGAAGGCGTACACCGCTTCGTACCCCTTTGCGAACAGGCTTTTCGCCACATGCTCCACGGCACCCGGGTCGGTGCGCTCGCTGCAGCCGATGGCGACGGCCTTGTCCGACAGCACGATGACGTCGCCGCCTTCGATGCCGTAGGGCTCGTCCATGTTGTAAAGGTCCTGGGTCGGGTCGTCTCGGAACAGGTCCGAGTAGGTGTGCACGTATTTCAGCAGAATGGGCTCACGACGGCGGAACTCCTTGGTCATGTGGGATAGGATGACCGAGTCAGCCACGTTCACGCTGGAGTCGCGGGTGAAGTAGCAGTTGGGCATGGGGTTGACCAGGAACACGTCCTCCTTGCGGGCCATGCCGCCCAGCGTTTGGACGTCGGCGAATGCGGGGTCGTTCTTGCGAATGCCGCAGAACACGGCTTCGACCAGGTCCTCGACGCTCAGCGAGTCGTAGTGGGCCACGACGCGATCCTCAAGCTCGCGGGATGGCACGCGGGATGCGGAGGCGAACTCGCGGGTGAAGGCTGCGCGGGCCTCAGGTACGTTCATGGCCTGGGCGAACAGGTCGCGAAGGTATACAACCTCGACGCCTGCATTACGCAGGATGGCCGTGTAGGCGTCGTGTTCCGCTTGCGCGGCCGGTAAAAACGGCGTGTCCTCGAAGAGCATCTCGCCCAGCATGTACGGGTACAGCTGCATGATCTCGTTGCCGGGGCGGTGCATCAGGACACGGCGCAGCGGGCCGATTTCTGAATAGACATTAATCATGGGACCTTCTTCCTCGTGGCGAATGCCGCCATTATACGCCTGTGCCCTGTGCTTATTGCGTGGTGCATCTCGACAGAACGCCCGTTCGCCTATACACTGCTTTACCGCGCGATAGTGAGAAGGGGCGTCCCTCTTGGATGTCATTCATCTAAAGTCTGGGGCATTTTGCGCTTCGTGCTTTCTATCATGATTATAATGAGGAATTCGAAATTGGCGCATGCTCAGTGCGCCCTACGAGAATGAATGAAGAGGTGAAACATGCCAGGTTTGCAGCTGATGGACACCACCATCCGCGACGGCCAGCAAAGCTTGTGGGCCACGCGTATGCAGTTAGGTGACATTCTGCCCATTCTGCCTAAGATGGACAAGGTGGGCTACTGGGCCATCGAGGCCTGGGGTGGTGCGACGTTCGACACTTGCCTGCGCTTCCTTGACGAGAACCCTTGGGAGCGTCTGCGCGTTATCAAATCCCACACTCCCAACACCGACCTTGCTATGCTTTCCCGCGGCCAGAACCTGGTCGGCTACAAGCATTATTCCAAGGAAATCGTCGATCGTTTCATCGATTGCGCCCATCGCAACGGCGTGCAGGTGTTCCGTGTGTTCGACGCGCTTAACGACATCCGCAACGTCATCGACAACGCCGAAGCCATCAAGGCATGCGGCGGTTGGTTCGAAGGCGCCATTTCCTACACCATCTCGCCCGTCCACACGTTGGACAGCTACATCGAGTACGCCCAGGCCCTCAAGGACCTCGGAGCTGACTCCATCGCCATCAAGGACATGGCGGGCATGCTCACGCCGTATCGCACCGAGCGCATGGTGAAGGTCCTGAACGCCGAGGTGGGCTTGCCGGTTCACGTGCACTGCCACTACGTCGGCGGCATGGCCCCCGCAAACATCCTGAAGGCCGCCGAGGCCGGCGCCGCCATCGCGGACACGGCCAGCGCGCCTCTGGCTTTCGGCAACAGCCACCCTGCCGTCGAGATGATCGTCGCCGCGCTCCAGGAAAGCAAGTTCGACACCGGCTACGACCTGGACCTGCTGTTCGAAATCGCCGATTACTGGGAGGAGGTCCGCAAACGCGGCCACTACGCCCGCGGCGTGTCCTCACTGAACCACATGAAGGTCTACTCCCACCAGGTGCCCGGCGGCATGATGTCCAACCTGGTCGCCCAGCTGGAAATCCAGAAGGCCACCGACCGTCTGGACGAAGTGCTGCACGAGATTCCGAAGGTCCGCGCCGAAGTGGGCTATCCGCCGCTGGTCACTCCCATGAGCCAGATCGTCGGTACCCAGGCCGTGCTCAACGTTTTGACCGGCGCCCGTTGGAGCATCGTCTCCAAGGAGATGAAGGACTACCTGTGCGGCTATTACGGAAAGGCCCCGGGCCCCATCGACCCCAAGATCGTGGAGAAGGTCGTCGGCCCCAACGACGAAATTCTGCCGCCTGACGTCTCCCCGGCGCAGCTCAACACCGTCACCTACGACGAGATCGCCGCGGAGATCGGCGATTTGGCCAATTCCGAAGAGGACGTGCTGATGTACGCCCTGTTCCCGAACGAGGCCCGCAACTACCTGTCCAAGCACCGCGCAACCGAAAGGGTTGACTTCCTGCTGGAGAACGAGTCCAAACAGACCAAGGAGGACGATTACGTGGATATCAGTCAGATTCGCGAGCTCGCGAAGGTCGTCGAAGATTCCGGCGTAGGCGAGATCACCGTTGAAGAAGAAGGCATGCGCATCAGCATCCGCATGCCCGGCATGGCTCCCGCAGGAGCTCCCGTGGTCGCCGCTCCGGCCGCAGCCCCCGCTGCCGCTGCCGCTCCGGCTGCAGCTCCCGCAGCAGCCGAAAGCGACCGTCCCAGCAACTGGGTTGCCGTCAAGGCCCCCATGGTCGGCACGTTCTACGTGGCTCCCGCTCCTGGCGCGGACCCCTTCGTCACGGAGGGTTCCGAGGTCGCTGCCGGCGAAACCATGTGCATCGTCGAGGCCATGAAGCTCATGAACGAGATCGGAGCTCCCCAGATGGGCATCGTCCGCGAGGTCTGCCTCGAGGACGCCACGCCTGTGGAATTCGGCACCCCGATGTTCTACATCGAGCCCTACCGCGATGCAGATAAGGGCGAGGGGGAATAACGTGTTCTCCAAGATCCTAGTAGCAAACCGCGGCGAGGTGGCGCTGCGCATCATGCGCGCCGCCCGCGAGCTGGGCGTGAAGACGGTAGCCGTCTACTCCGAGGCCGACCGCGACACGCTGCCCGTGAAATACGCCGACGAGGCCGTGTGCATCGGTCCGGCTCCTGCCGGCAAGTCTTACCTGGTCATGGCGAACATCATTGCCGCTGCCAACATCACTGGCTGCGAAGCCGTGCATCCCGGCTATGGTTTCTTGGCTGAAAACGCCGAGTTCGCACGCGCCTGCGCCGACAACGACCTGGTCTTCATCGGCCCGTCTCCCGAATGCATCGAGCGCATGGGCGACAAGGCGTCGGCCCGTGAGACCATGACCAGTTACGGCGTTCCCACGGTTCCCGGTTCCGACGGCGTCGTCGACACTGTTGAAGAGGCCCGTGCCTTCGCCGAAGAGGTGGGCTATCCCGTGCTCATCAAGGCTTCCGCCGGCGGCGGCGGCAAGGGCATGCGCGAAGTCCACGACCCCAAAGACCTTGAAAGCGCCTATGCGGCCGCAAAGGCCGAGGCTCAGGCCGCGTTCGGCAACGGCGACGTGTACCTGGAGAAGTTGGTGCTGCGTCCCCGCCACGTCGAGGTGCAGGTCCTGGCTGACAACTACGGTAACCGTGTGGCCCTGTGCGAGCGCGACTGCTCCATCCAGCGCCGTCATCAGAAGCTGCTGGAAGAAGCCCCTTCGCCGGCCCTGACCGACGAGACCCGCCGCGCCATGGGTGTCGCGGCCATCAAGGCTGTCCGCGCCGTGGACTACCGCAACGCCGGCACCATCGAGTTTTTGCTGGACGAATCCGGCAAGTTCTACTTCATGGAGATGAACACCCGCGTGCAGGTGGAGCATCCGGTCACCGAGCAGATCACCGGCGTCGACATCATCAAAGAGCAGCTGCGTATCGCCGCTGACGAGCCCATGAACTGCGCCGACCGCGCACCCTTCTCGCCGAACGGCCACGCCATCGAGTTCCGCATCAACGCCGAGGACCCGGACAACGACTTCCGTCCCATCCCTGGCAAGATCACCCGCCTCGACTTCCCGGGTGGCCCGGGCGTGCGTGTGGAAACCTATCTGCAGGCCGGCTCTTCCATTTCGCCGTACTACGATTCGATGATCGCCAAGCTCATCGTGTGGGGCGAAAACCGTGAAGAGGCTCTGCAGCGCGGCCGTCGCGCCCTTGCCGAGTTCAATATCGAGGGCATCCCGACCACCATTCCGTTCCATCAGAAAGTGTTGGAAACGGAAATCTTCCAAGCCGGCGAAGCGCGAACCGACTTCATCGAAATCGCCTTCGAGCAGTAATCCGAGAAAGGGCCCTGCGGGGTCCTTTCTTTTACCCGGAACATCGGGCCCCGCACGGTCTATGGAGCCGATATGCACCGCGTTTGAATCATCATGGTAATTCTTCGCTCATGTTCTGCAAGAATGAGATGAGTGAGCAGAGTGGGGTACAATATGCAAATCGCAAAATACACTCGCAGCCGAAAGGGACTATCATGAGTGAAGAACTGTATGCAGACGGCTTGGGCATCGCCCCCGGTGTTATGGAGACCATTGTCGCCCTCGCCGCAAAAGAAGTTGATGGCGTAGCCTCCGTCGGCTCCTCCACGCTGTCCGGATTCCGCTCCCGTTTGTCTGCCAAGCCCGCCAACCAGGGCATCGACGTGACCATGGACGAAGATCAGCAGATCAACGTGGCCATTCACATCGACGTTCTGTACGGCAAGGTCATCCCTGTCGTCGCCGAGGCCGTCCGTGCCGCTGTCGCCGACGCCGTCGCCACCCAGGTCGGCTTCGACCTGGCTGCAGTCGATGTGTTCGTCGATGGTCTTGTGTTCGAATAACGAAAGCGCGGAAGTTTAATGGCTAAGCGATACGACCGTACTTTAGGACGCCGCGCGGCGTTGCAAGTCTTATATGAAAGCGACATTCTGGGCACGCCCGTCGACAAGGTGGTCGACGAAGGGGTCGTGCCTGAAGAGGCCGCTCTCAACGACTATGCCCGCAGGCTGCTGCTTGGCGTAGCATCCCATATTACCGACATCGACCGTCAGATTTCCAAAAGCTCCAAGAACTGGGCGATTGACCGCATGCCGCTGGTCGACCGTGCGCTGCTGCGCATCACCGTGTTCGAGATGCAGCACGTGGACGAAGTTCCCGTCGCCGTGTCCATCAACGAGGCCGTGGAGCTGGCTAAGGATTTCGGCGGCGACGACACCTATCGTTTCGTGAACGGCATCTTGGGCCGCATTGCCCGCACCATGGGCGAAGACGTGCCTGAAAGCGACGAAATCGACGATATGGAAGACGAGCCCCAGGCTGAAAAGACCGCAGAGCCTGAAGTGCAGACCGAGCCCGAAACCGAAGTCGAGCCCGAGGCCGAAAACGCCGAAGCCGATTCTTCGGAAGAGTAGGGCTGCCGATGGACATGCAGCAGGAAACGACGTTCTCGGACATTCGCGAACGCCTCAGTCAGATTGAGAAGCTCGTCAAATCCGACGACGTTTCTTTGGACAAGGCCCTTGACCTGTACGACGAGGCGATCAAGCTCGGCATGAAGGCGGACGAGCTGCTTGAAGACGTCGACGCTGCAGATGTCGCTGCCGCAGAGGATGCGGCTTCGAGCGACGTATCGTAGGAACGCCGGCACGCAAGACTGGCTGCGCAGCGCTGTTTCGGCTCCTTGAGGGAGCCGTTTGGAGGTATTTGTTCTATGGCGCGCATATTGGATATGATTTCGTCTCCCGCGGATTTGAAGGTGCTTACCGATGACGAGCTTGCAATTCTCGCTTCGGAAATCCGCGAGCAGATGATTTCCACCACGTCCCGCACAGGTGGGCATCTTGCCCCCAGCTTGGGCGTGGTAGAACTCGTGCTTGCTTGCCATAGCGTTCTGAACTGTCCCAAAGACAAGCTCGTGTTCGACGTTGGCCATCAATCCTATGCCCACAAGCTGGTCACCGGACGGCTTGAACAGTTCGATACCCTGCGCACCTTCGGCGGCATTTCCGGGTTCACCAAACCCAACGAAAGCGAATACGACCAGCATCCTTCGGGCCACGCCTCCGACTCGCTGTCGGTCGCGTTGGGCCTTGCCATGGCCCGCGACCTGCGCGGATCCGATGAGAAGATCGTCTCCATCATCGGAGATGCTGCGCTTTCCGGCGGCATGGCCTTCGAGGCTCTCAACCAAATCGGCCAGGTGCAGACGCCCATGGTGGTCATCCTCAACGACAACGAGATGTCCATCGCGAAAAACGTCGGTGCCCTGTCTTCGTATCTGGGCCGGTCGCGCACCTCCCGCAGCTACACGCAGACCCGCGACAACATCCAGTCGAAGCTGGAATCCACAGGTCGTTTGGGTCGCGGCCTGGTGGATGTGCTGCGCAACATGAAAGACTCCATCAAGCAGTTCATTATCCCCAACGAGATGCTTTTCGAGCAGTTGGGGCTTGTGTGCACGGCGCCGCTTGACGGCCATAACATCCCCGAGCTCAAGCGTACGTTGGAGGCGGTTCTCGAATCCGATGTTCCCGTGCTGATGCATGTGGTGACGAAGAAGGGTGCCGGTTACGAGCCGGCCGAGAAGAACCCTGAGAAGTTCCACGGCATCGCCCCCTTTGACATCGCGACCGGCGAGGTCAAATCCTCGGGCGGCGGAGCTCCCAAATACACTTCGGTATTCTCTCAGGCCCTGCTTAAGGAGGCCGAAGCCAACCAGGATATCGTGGCCATTACGGCCGCCATGTCCAGTGGCACGGGGCTTGACGCCTTCGCGAAGCAGTTCCCCGAGCGGTTCATCGACGTGGGCATCGCCGAAGAGCATGCCGTAGGCTTGGCGAGTGGCCTTGCGTTGGGCGGCAAGCTGCCGGTGGTTGCCATCTACTCAACGTTCATGCAGCGCGCCATCGACCAGCTCATCATCAACAACGCGTTGGCGAACACCCATGCGGTGTTCTGCCTGGACCGTGGCGGTCTGGTGGGGGATGACGGCCCCACGCACCACGGCATGTTCGACCTGACGTACACCCGCATGATTCCGAACATGAAGGTGCTTGCGCCTTCCAACGAGGCCCAGCTGGTCAACGGCCTGCATACGGCGTTACATCTGGACGGCCCCGTCACGCTGCGCTACCCGCGAGGTGAAGCCCGCGGCGTCGAGGTCCCCGATGAGCCCGAAATGCTCGAGGTGGGGAAATCCATCACCACCCGCGAAGGCGACGACGTGGCCATCCTCGCGTTCGGCCGTATGGTGCAGGAGGCGGAAGCCGCTGCAGACATGCTGGCTGAAGAGGGTATTTCCGTCCGTGTCGTAGACATGCTGTGGGTCAAGCCCATGGACGAGGAAGCCATCTGCAAGGCATCGCTTGAGACCAAGCTGGTCGTTACCGTCGAAGACAACATTCTCGCTGGCGGCGCAGGATCGGGTGCGATGGAGGTTCTCACTAGGCGTTTGGTGCCTTCCGACCGCCGTCCGCAGTTCGTCATGCTGGGCATTCCCGACGAGTTCGTGCCACAGGGCAAGGTGCCGCAGCTCTACCACATGCTCGGCATCGACGCCGAAGGCATAGCAGATACCGTACGTCGGCAGCTGGCCGCGCTGTAACCATGCCGAAGAAACCCAAGAAGGTACGACTGGACGACCTGCTGGTCGAGCAGGGTCTGTTCGTCGACCGCGGCGAGGCGCTGCGCGCCGTGCTGGCCCATGAGGTCAAGGTGGACGACGTGTACGCGACGAGTGCGGCCGTGCTCGTGCGTCCCGACGCGGATATCCAGGTCAAAGGGCGGAAACGCTACGTATCCCGCGGAGGCTACAAGCTGGAAGGCGCCCTTAAGCACTTCGGGCAGGATGTCACGGGGCTGCGCTGCATCGATATCGGCAGTTCGACGGGAGGGTTCACCGATTGCCTTCTCAAATCAGGTGCCGCCGAAGTGACCTGCGTTGATGTGAACTACAGCGAGCTTGCGTGGAGCCTGCGAAGCGATGAGCGCGTCCGCGTGTTCGAGCGCACCAACATCCGCACCGCCGACCCCGTGGCGTTGGGCGCGCCCTTCGACCTTCTGGTCGCGGATCTTTCCTTCATCGGCTTGGCCGGCCTTGCCCAGGTGTTCGCCTCGCTCTGCCGTCCGGGCAGCGTGTTCATTGCCCTGGTGAAACCCCAGTTCGAAAGCTTGCATGAGGAAACCGACCGCGGCATCGTACGAGACGAGAACGTGCGCCTACGCACTGTGTCCGAAGTGGAGGCGGCCCTGTCTGATGCAGGGTTCGCTGTCGAAGGGTTCGTCGAGAGCCAGATTACCGGCACGAAGGGCAATGTGGAGTATCTGCTGCGCGCCGTATTCGAAGGTTAGCGCCCGCGGCAGCTACAGCGCCTTGGTGAGGTACAGACCGTTGTCGGAAAACCCCTGCTTGCGGTAGTATTCCCGCGTGCCTACCGCGCTGATCACGTTGATGGCGGAAAAGCCTGCATCGGAGGCGATGTCGCACGCTCGGGCCACCAGCTTCTTGCCGAGGCCCCTGTGCTGGGCCGCTGTGCCTGCGGTTCCGATGCCTGACACCTTTCCGTACACGTGCACTTCGCGGATCATAGCTTCGCCAGGCAACACGGCAAGCTCATCGGCGTGTTCTTGCACGTACTCGGCATGCGGCAGCGACAGCCGCAGGAACCCCGCAATAGCTCCTGACGGGGTGACCCATTGCAGGAAGTGTTCGTCGGAAACTCTGGTCGTGTACGCCACGTCTTCCAGATGCACGGTGTCGTCGTCCATGTCTGCATTGTTGATTTCACGGTAGCGGATCTCATGCACCGGCTCTCCGGTCTTGGCCACCATCTGCTCCACAAGCTGCCTCAGGTTGCCGTGCTTGTTGCCCGCCATGATGTCATGGGCCGAGATGTCCCTGATCATGCGCGAGATGCGGGTGTAGGGCGGGGTGGCAAGCGTGTCTTGGACCAGCACGTCCAGCAGCTCTTCGTCCGAATAGGGCGCCCAGCTGCCATTCAGGTAATGCTTCTTCAGCCCCGTGCCGTCCACCAGCATGCAGGGGTACAGCTTCACCTCGTCGGGCTTATACGCTTCGTCCCGCGTGAAGGCAAGGTATTCGTGTTTGTCCTGCTCAGGCGAGGACCCGTAAAGGTTTACCATGATGTGGGCGTGGATTTTGAACCCGTAGAGGCGCACCAGCTCGAAGGCGTGGCGGGTGTCCGTGGCGCTGCTGACCCGCAGATTCTTGCGCAGGATGTCCCCGTCTAGGCTCTGGATGCCCATTTGGATTTTCGTGGCGCCCATGCGGCGGATAAGCCGAAGGCTTTCCGGAGTGATGGTATCGGGTCGCGTCTCCACCACCAGGCCCACCACACGGTGCGCCGCATTCTCGTTGATGCGGTGCTGGCGCTCCAGCTCTTCCATGGACGCCTTCTGCATCGAGGCGATGCGCTGCCATGCGGGGTTTTCGTCATACAGTTTATGAAATGCCTGGTTGAAGGTAAGCCTGCCATCGTTCACCTGTTCCTGCAAAGGCGCGGCGATGCTTTTCAGGCGATCCCGGTCGTTGGAAAGCCCGGTCGAGCGGTACCAGGCGCGGCGCTCTTTGGCATGCGCCTCCGCGGCGTCGCCGTCGTTGAGGGCGCGGAACAGCTCGCAGACGAACCAGGTCTGGTACTCCTGCGGGTAGTCGCACCAGGTGCCTCCCAGGATGATGACCTCCACCTTGTCGGTGACGTGTCCCATGCCGGTGAGCGCCCGGATGCGGGACGTCATCTGCAGGTACGGGTCGAACCAGCTGCGCTCGGCACGCTGGCATACCGGTTCGTCGGACAGATAGCTCTTCGGCATCTTCAGGTCATTGGGGCAGTACAGGCAGTTGCTGGAGCAGGGCCAAGGCTTCGCCATGACGGTGACGGTGGCCACGCCGGAGGCGGTGCGCCGCGGTTTCAGGCGCAGCGTACGTTCCAGCCTGTCTTCAAGGGCGGGGTCGATGTTCCAAGACGCCCAGCGGTCCGGGTCGTTGGCCTTCGTCTTCCGATAGAACGCCAGGACCTTCTTCTTGGAAAAATGGTCCTCGTTGCGCTTGATGTTCTGGTTGTGCTTGCGGATGAAACGTTCCAACTCCTCTGAGCTGAGCGGTTCGTCGCACAGGCGCAATGTTTCCAATATGTCCAACAGCAGTGCTTCCATAAACTGGCATGGTACAGGATATAATGACCCAGATGCCTTATGGATAAACGAACTGCTGAAATACTCTGCGAGCTCAACAACGGGTTCTACCGCGCGAATGCTGCGTCCTTCGCTGAAACCCGCAATCACCCTTGGCCGGGCTGGGCACGCTGCATGGACGTCATGGGCAAGCCCGATACGGTGCTTGACCTGGCATGCGGTAGCCTGCGCTTCGAACGGTTCCTGCCCGATGCAATCGCCTATGCGGTCGATGCCTGCGACCCTCTTGTGGAGGAGGCGGGAGGGGCCGGGCCGAATGTTCGGTTCCAGAAGCTGGACATCATCCGCATCCTTCTGGACGGCGGGGATCTGACGGAAGCCATCGAGGCGCCGATGTGCGATGCAGCGGTGTGCTTCGGGTTCATGCATCATGTGCCGGGGTTCGACCGGCGGGTTGCCGTGCTTAAGGCGCTTGTCGACTGCGTGCGGCCCGGGGGACATGTCTGCGTGTCCTTCTGGCAGTTCATGAACAACGGCAAGCTGGCTGAGAAGGCAAGGTGCACTACTGAAGCAGCATGCGCCGAAATCGGACTTGACCAGGATGTTCTTGAAGAGAACGATTACCTCATCGGTTGGCAGAACGCTGTGGGGGCGTACAGGTACTGCCATCATTTCACGAATGGGGAAGTGGAGCAGCTTGCTCAGGCCGTATCGGACGGCGCCTGCGCCGTCGAGTTCTTCAACGCTGACGGTCGGACAGGGGATATGAACCGGTATTGCGTGCTCAGGCGGTTGTAGGCTGCCGTATGCCGCCTACTGTTTGATGCTCAGGGGCAGCGACTGCAGCTTGATGCGGATGATGCGGCGCACGGATTCGTTGATGCGCTCTTCGTCCAGGGGTCCGTGGGCCACGGCGTCGAGCACCTGGTTGTACGAGGATTCGAAATCCGCCGGGCAGAAGATCATGTCGCAACCGGCACGCAGGGCGTCGACAGCTGCTCCCTTGTGCGTTGCCATGATATCGTTATCCAGGCGGTCGGTCATGATGATACCTTCGAATCCCAACTCGTCACGGAGCAGGTCGGTTACGACCGATGCGGACAGGCATGCGGGCGTTTCTCCTGCCACACAGGGGATGGACGCGTTGCTTACCATGATAGCCGGCACGCCGGCGTCGATGGCTGCCGTAAACGGCAACATGTTCTTGTCGCGCAGCGCGGCGTCGGTGGCCAGCGAGTACATGACGGACCCGTCTTGAGGGCAGGCGATGCCCGGGAAATGCTTGACAATCGTCATGACCGATGATTTCGTGTAGCTCTCGATTTCCGCCGAGACCATCGCGGAGACTACGGCGGGGTCGTTGGAGAAAGAACGCGAGCTCATCAGCTCGCCGGGCGAGATGTCGAGCTTGTCGTATATGGTTTGGTCCTCGTCGCTTTCGGCTTCTTCGGAGGTCACGTTCTTCCTGCCGGAGGTCTTGTTGTCCTGGCCGGTTTCGGCATCAGGTTTTTTCTCGGGGGAAGAATCGGCTTCGGGTTCCGAGGCGTCGGTCCGTTCGGCTCCAACATCGGATTCAGCCTCGGCTTCAGCGCTGGTCTCGGTTCCAGCTTCGGGTTCAACTTCGGCTTCGGCTTCGGTGCCAGCACCGGTCTCAGGCGCAGTTTCGCTTTCGACCTCGGTGGCCTCGACCGCCTCGGCGTTCTCTTCGGAAGCCGCTTCCTCGGCATCTTCGGCAGGGCTGCTTTCCACAGGGGCGTACTCGGAACACATGTCGCATACCAGGCCGATATTCGTGTTCAGGCCGATGGCAGAAAGATAGTTTGCAATGCTGTGCGCGCGGTCGCCCGCCTTTTGCGTGTCGCCGTCGTTTCCGACCTCGCGGGCCGATGGCTGCGCGATCGCGCCGAGCGCGTCGTTGTCGGCGACGGTGTTGAGATACCCGCCTTCCTCGTTAACAGCAAGCATGAGCGGCAACCCGTTCACGTTGTATCCGTGGAGGAACGCGTTGGTGGTCATGGTGGCGGCCTGGTCGGAGCTTGTGAAGTTGGCTGCGGAGTACAGGAATCCGCCGACGGGGTAGTGCTGCAGCGCCTCTAGCGTAGCCTCGCTGGCTGCCACGACGGTTTTCACGAAGGTGATGGATTCGGGCGGCACGAAGAAAAGCTGCGCTACCTTCTGCTCCATAGACATGCGCCGCATTGCCTGCTTGACCTGCTTGTCAAGTTCCTCTTCGGGAGATCCCTCGGAATCGGCTTCGGCGTTGCTGGACGGGGTGCCGTCGGATTTGCCGTCGGTGCAACCCCAGGCGCCCAGTGCAAACAACGAGGCAGCCCAGCCCATTCCGATGGCGAATGTCCGACGCGGGATTGCGGGATATGACGGCTTGTTCGTTTCCATAACTAAGACATTGAACACCAACTGCAGAAGAAACGCCATACCTAACCTGCAAAAAGGCCCGAGAAAGCACGTCTCGCCAGTCATGACGCCCGTTTGTTCTCATTGGTTGAATTTGGGGCACAGCGGCGCGCATCGCGGTATCCTTCCTCTGTCCGTTCCCTTAGAGAAAGACATTCGGCCCGTGTCGTCCTACGTTGCATCCATCAGTTTTTCGGTGTTCAGCTTCCCGCTGGTCGCAGCTTTGTGCACGTTGCCGTACATGGTGTATCAGTACCGCCGCTACGGTCGCGTGCCGGTGTGGAAGTCCTTCGTCGTATTCTTGTTCATATTCTATATAACCACGGCGTATTACCTGGTCATCATGCCGCTGCCGGAAAGCCGCGATGCCGTGGTGGCGGGGGCACGCATCCCGAACCTCGAATTGTTCCGGTTCGTGCGCCGCATAGCCGCCCAAGCCGGATTCAGCATGACAGACCCATCTTCATGGGTTGCGACGCTGATGATCCCCGATGTGTACGAGGCCCTGTTCAACGTGTTTTTGACGGTGCCTTTCGGCATCTTCATGAAATACTTCTTCGGCTGCCGCTGGTGGCAGGCGCTCGTGTCGGGCTTGGCCTTGTCGCTGTTTTTCGAAACGTCCCAGTTGACAGGCCTATGGGGATGGTATGCGCACCCGTACAGGCTTTTCGACGTGGACGACCTGCTGATCAACACCACAGGGGCCATGCTGGGCTTCTGGCTGGCGTTTCCTCTGACGTGGCACCTGCCCGACATCGACGACATGAACGAGGAGTCGCTGCGCCAAAGCGCGTCGTTTACTACGTTCACGCGCCGACTCTGGGCGTTTGCCATCGATGTTGCGCTTTGCTCCGGGGCCTTCGCCGTTTGGACCGTGGCGAAACCGACGGTGCCGAACCCCGAGGCTGGCGATCTTGCCGCTCTGCTGGTCATAACAGGAATCGTCTTCGTGCTGGCTCCGGCTTTGGCCGATCATGCGACGTTTGGGCAGCGTCTGCTGGAGCTGCGCATTGTGGGGCCCGATGGCGGCCGCACCCGATGGTATCGTGCTTGCGGACGCTACATCCTGCTCATCTGGGTGTTTCTCATGCTGCCTGCCTGGGCGTTCGTCCTTCTGCCACGCACCATCGAAGGCGTGCCCGTCAATTCCTCTTTGGTTGCATCGGTCTTGGCGACGGTGTATGGAACGTGGCTGCTGACGGTGGCGGTGCGGGCGATCCGCTCGGCGAGGCGCCATCCTTTCGTCATGCTCAACGGCATCCTGACAGACACGCGCATCATGTCGCTCGAGCAGATCAGCGCATTGCGTGGGGCGGACGCGGCTGGCTATTTCGTCAGCAACGATGCGAGTACGTCGGAAACCTCGGCGAACGAGACGGCGGATTCTGAGTAGACGACCACTTTGCCTTCGGCATCCAGAATGAACGTAGTAGGAAGATAATACACCGAGCCCGCATAAGCGGCGTCTCCTGTAAGGTCGTAATACACGGGGTAGGTGTAGCCCTGCTCCTCGATCCAGGCGGACCCGCTTTCCACGGTTTCCTGCTCGCCGTCTACCAGGTCGATCATCATGAAGTTGACGTTTTCCCCGTAGGTTTCGTACAGGGCTTGGATGGCAGGGGCCTCATCAACGCAGTAGGGGCACCAGGTGGCCCAGTAGCCGATGACGACGGGCTTGCCTTTCATGTCCGACAGCGAAACCAGTTCGCCGTCGACGGTCTGAACGGTGAAATCCGGGAAGATGGCGGCACCGGCTTCTTCCTTTTCCTCACCTGCGGCGGCAACATCGGGAGCAGCGTCGCGCTCCGTCACGTTCACGACTGCGAAGGCGATGCCCGATGCGGCAAGCACCAGCACAAGGACGATGGCCAAAACGATGGGTTTCTTAACGGGTGACATGGCGGGCCCTCCCCTTGGGTGCAGCGTGACGAAGCCGTGGCTTGGGTTGTGCTGTGCCGCTGACGGCACCGAATCCTATCCGAACCAGGCCTCTGTCAGCAAACGGATTCCTGGCTCGATGCTTTCGAGCGGTATGGCGGAACAACCGACGAGAACGAAGTTCCAGCCGCGCGGCGTGCCGTCTGCCCAGTATATATCGGTTGGATACACGGCGATGCCGTATTCGGCGGCGCTGGCGATAAGCTCGTCCGCCGAACGACCGTCCTTTGTCCGGACGAGCACATGTAGACCGGCGTTTCCGTCCATGACGTCTATCTTGCCGGCCATGTACGTTTGCAGGCAGCGGACCAGCTGTTTGCGCTTTTCCGAATACGACGAATGCAGTTTCTGCAGATGGTTCTGCCAGAAGCCGTTCGCCATATATGAAGAGAGGGCGGCTTGGGTCTGCCAAGGCACCTGGGCGTGGTAGCCCCTGTTCTTCTCGATCCATTCGATCATGAGTTTCGGTGGCAGCACGGCATAGCTAATGCACAGGGACGGCGAAAGCGAGCGGGAAAACGAGCCGATTGTGATGATGCGGCCGTTGGCATCCATCGACTGCAGCGACGGGGAGCGACGTATTCCTGCCTGAAATTCCTGGCCGTAGGTGTCCACAATCACGTATGAGTCGGTCTCTTCAGCCCAAGCGAGCAGCTGCTTCCGTTGCTCCGTGTTGAGCACGGCTGTGGTGGGGAACTGGCACGAGGGCGTGATGAACAGCACCAGCTGCCTGCCGTCTTTCGGCTGGGGCAACGTGAGGCTGGTGGGGGAGAACGCTGGGTAGCTGCTTACCTTCATGCCCAGGTTCGCAAATCCTGCGTGAACCTCGTTGAATCCGGGGTTTTCGACGCAGACTTCCGTCGTCGTCCTGTCGAAAAGCGATGCGACGGTGCTAATGATCGCGCGGGTGTTCGAGAGAACGATGATCTGCTCTGGGATGGCGCGCGTGTTGTCCTCATGGGCCAGATGACGGGCGATTTGCTTGCGCAGCGAGAACAGTCCTTGGGGGTCGCTGTATCGGGCCGCACTGGGGGCGTGTTTGGAGAAAAGGACGTTGCGGGTCACGCGGGCCCATGTGGTATAGGGGAACGAATCAGGCTCCAGGTTGTCGTACCTGAAGTCGTATCGTACGTCCGACTCCTCGGTGGCCGGTGCGCATATCGCCTTAAGCCGTTCGATGTCGGCTTGGTACTCTTTCGAGAAGACAAAGCTGTCGTGGTCGCGTTTCGGCTGCTTGTTGACGAAATAGCCGCTGCCCGGTTTCGTCAGCACCAGGTCTTCCTGAACCGCAAGGCGATAGGCCTGTTCGATGGTGTTGGTGGACACGTGCAGGTCGCGGGCGCAGGCTCGAATAGAGGGAAGGCGGGACCCTTCGGGATAGGTTCCATCGTGGATGCCTTCGACAATCTGCTGATAGAGCTGTTGATAAAACGGTTCATTGCTAGTGCTATCAAGGTAAAGCACGGATTGACGCCTCCATTGGTACCCGTATGAGGGGGTTCTCCATTCTTCACTGAATACGACTGCGAGCCCTTCAATTTTATTCGTAGGCCAATGGGCAAACTGTCAGTTTCGGATAATGACGGTTTGGCGGCTGCAAGAGAGCAGGACAATAAGGAAAGTTTATCCTTCCTGAAACCAGATGGGGAGCTGGGAGCCCATAAGTAATGAAACTGTTTATCGGGGGGCGTGCGTGCGGGCGGACGGCGGCTACTCGGGCATCATCTACGTCGACCGTCCAGAGTCGCCGACGCCTGTTTGCAAATAGGCAGGGGAGGTTCTTCCGTGTTGCGAAGAATCGTTTTGGCCCATCAAACACGTTAGGTAGTAAAGGATGCTTTCAACAGGCGTTTTGATGATAACCTAGCAACTGTTACCAGGACAGTTGCACCAGAAAAAACTTGCAACTGTACCTTTACCTCAAACCCTTCCACATCATATCTTTTCCATAGTGCAAGAGAAGCAACTTGGCTTTCAATTGGAAGGGGGTTAGCCATGTTGAAAACATCCGCTTGGAAAAAGGGGTTGGCGTGGGTTTGCGCTGGAGCGTTCGTCGTTTCGCTCGCAGCTGCAACGGCCTGCGCACCTACCGCGACTTCTGAACCTACAGAAGCCGAAGAGGCTGGCGATGCTGCTCAAACCGTTACCTACGAGACGCCCGAACCTGATGAGTACGGAGTCGTCACGGCAGAGCAGTGGAAGGATATCTATCCCAACCAGTACGCCACCTATGTAAAGAACAAGGAGAATCAGCCCGTCGACTACGCTGAGGAAAACGGTCCTACCGAGGATACGACCACCATCGCTGACGAGGGCTACGATGCTGCCGAAGCCGAAGCGAACGCAGCCGAGAAGGTCAGCTACCTCGACACCAATCCGGAAATCAAGATCCTGGGTTTGGGCTACGGCTATGCGAAGTACTACACCGAGCCTGCCGGCCATGTCTACTCTCTGTGGACCGTCACCCATAACGGCCGCATCAGCGAGAAGAGCGGCGCCGGCTGCTGGGCCTGCAAGACTCCTCAGTTCTCCAACTATGTTGACGAGAACGGCAACGAAGTCTTCAAAGAGAAGTTCCTGAGCATGGACGGTTGGTTCACGGAGGGCATCTCCTGCGCCAGCTGCCATGCAAACGATCCTACGGGCTTCGAGATCGACCGCGCACAGTGGAAAGACGCCATGGGTGCCGATGTCGATACCGTCCCGATGGAATCCGTAGTCTGCGGCCAGTGCCACTGCGACTACTCCATGGCTCCTGAGACCGGCATCCCGACCAGCCCTTACACGGGTGGTCTGGAATCCATGAGCCCCGAAAACGCCCTTAAGTTCTACGATGACAACAACTTCGTCGACTGGACCTACGAGTCCACGGGCGCCCAGATGCTCGCCATCCGTCATGCGGAGTTCGAGTTCAACTACGCCAACGGCGGAAGCCCCATGATCAACATGATCAACCAGGCTACGGGCGAGAACTACACCTGCAACGACTGCCATATGGGCAAGGCGACGGCCGAGGACGGCACCGAGTACACCAATCACCAGTGGACCGTTCCTACCGAGAATGAAGAACTGATCGCCGAGAACTGCAGCATGTGCCACAAGGACCTGGCTGGCGAGATCAAAGCCATTCAGGACGAAATTATGGCAAGCGAACATGAGGTCGGACTGCGTGCCTGCCTGTTCATCTTCAACTTCGAAGATGCCATCGAGGCCGGTACCCTCACTGACGACCAGATCGCCGAACTGCAGTACATCCAGCGCGCCGCCTGCTACTACTGGAACCTTGAAGCTGCCGAGAACAGCGAAGGCGCCCATAACCCCGACTTCTCCAGGGAGCTTATCGCTTCCGCCAACGAGTGGCTGGACAAGGGTGACGAGATCCTCGGCGTTTCCTCCGTGGTCGACGATGTCGCTGCCGCCGAGCAGACCGTAATGGAACACACTGCCGCATAAGCGTACGCTTTCGCAACGGCTTCTTGCACTCACACAAGGACCCCGGTTTCCGGGGTCCTTTGCCATTCACGTCGGTATTCAAATACGGTTAGGAAACGAAGCGGGTTTTCTCGATCGGACACATCAGCATCGGGGTAATATGGGATTCAACACATACGGAGTCGTCCCGTTAAGGAGGATGTATGAGCGATCAGACCAAAGAGTCCGTCGAAGCTGCCGTCGAGGAGGCTGCCGTCCAGACCGAAGCCGAGGTTGCCGAAGCTGCCGAAGAGGCTGTCGTCGAGGTTGCCGATCAGGTCGAATCCGAGGTTGTAGAGGTCGTCGAAGATGCCGCCCGGGTTGTCGAGGCCGAACAAGCCGTTTCGGAGGAGCCGGTTGTGGAAGTCGTCGAAGAGCCGGTTACTGAATATGTTGCCACGCCTGTGGTGGAGCCCGCCACCGATTATGTCGCAGCAGCGGCTGCCAAACTCGGTGATGCTGGCGCCGCCGCCCGCGCTGCTGCACCGAAGGTAGTAGCAGCCGTCGTGGCCGCAGGTCAGCGCGGCGTCGACGTCGCAAAGGCTACGGCTCCGCAGGCTGTTGAGGTTGCCAAGGCTGTCAACGCAAAGGTGGCCGAAAACGTCGTCACGGCAGGCGCCAAGGCCGCCGAGGTGGCAAAGGTGGCTCGCGAGAAGGCCTCGGTTACCGCCAAAGAGGCCAATGTCAAGGCCGCCGAGGTCGCTAAGGTCGCTAACGAGAACGCTGTCGCCACGGCCAAAGTTGCCCGCGAGAAGGCCGCCGAAGCCGCTAAAACCGCTAACGTCCGCAGCGCCGAGGCCGCATCTGCCGCCCAGGATGCGCTCAAGGACGCTTCCGAAAAGAACAAGCGCAAGAAGGCTGTTCGCGCAGCGCTGCGCGGGGCAAGCAAGTGCATCTCCGCTGAGAAGTTCGAAGAGGAATGGCTCGACGCCAAGACCATGAAACAGATCGGCAACTTGGGCTATCTGTCCACACCTGGCTGCTACGTCATCGCCACACTCGATCGCGCACCGCGTAAGAAGGCTCCCAACTCCACGCGCGACGTCTTCGTGGGGCACGCCTCCGACATCGGCCAAGCCGTTCACGAACAGCTTAACGGCTTGGGCAACATCGACGTCTACGCCGACTACAAGTACTGCCAGCCGGTCTACATCTTCTTCTATCCTTCGGTTGAGGAAGACATCGCCGAAAACGAAGGCATCCTTATCGACGTGCTGCGAGCCGACGAATCCTACAACGCCCAACGCGTCCTCCCCGAGGACCTTCTGGCCGAAATCACGCTGGACGACATCGAAGAGGTCGAGGAGCAGCAGGCCGCCGAGTCTGAAGCGCAGGCCGAACCTGAGGCCGAGGCCGTGGCCGAAGAAAATACGGAGGAATAGCGAAGATTTTCTCCGCAAGTCATAGCGATTTATTTTGGAGTGGCAGCCCTGTTTGCAGGGCTGCTATTCTTTTGTGCCACTGTGAAGGCAAAGGGAGGATTGGGTCGCGATGATTCGGTATAACAACGATTACAGCTATGGGGCGCATCCCCGGATACTAAGCGCGTTGACCAGCATCAATGAGAACAGCTATGGCGGATACGGCTTGGACCCGTGGTGCGACATGGCTGCGGACACCATCCGCACGCATTGCGACCGCAGCGATGCCGAAGTTCACTTCATCGTGGGCGGAACCCAGGCGAACTTCACCGTGATCGATGCTGCGCTGCGTCCGCATCAGGCGGTCGTTTGCGCCGATAGCGGCCATATCAACGTGCATGAAACAGGTGCGGTCGAGCATACGGGTCACAAGATTCTGGGCCTGGCGAGTCCTGACGGCAAGATAACGGCTGATCAGATCGCGTCGGTCGGCGAAGACTACCGGACGAGCCCCGTTTGGGAGCACGTGGTCCAGCCGAAGATGGTGTACTTGTCGTTCCCGACGGAATTCGGCACGGTCTACACCCTCGACGAGCTTACCGCCATTCGGTCGGTCTGCGACGAATACATGATGTACCTATATATCGATGGAGCCAGAATGTCTTACGGCCTCGCGTCGTCCGAAACCGATGTGACGTTGCCCGACATAGCGCGCCTTGCCGATGCCTTCTATATCGGCGGTACGAAGTGCGGCGCCTTGTTCGGCGAAGCCATCGTGCTGTGCCATGACGACCTGAAGCCGTATTTCCGTGCAGCCATCAAGCAGAACGCAGGGCTTCTGGCCAAAGGCTGGCTGATGGGCATCCAGTTCGAGATCCTCTTCCGCAAAGGCTTGTATTTCGAACTCGGCGAAAGAGCGGTGCGCTACGCGATGCGCATCCGCAAGGCGTTTGAAAACGCAGGAATTCCCGCATACATCGAAAGCTCGACGAACCAGCAGTTCGTGGTCGTCAGCGACGAAGTGGCCGACAAGCTGGCCAAGGATTTCGTGTATGAAGACGAAGGTCGTGCGGACGAAGGACACCGCATCATCCGCTTCTGCACAAGCTGGGCAACGACCGAAGAGGATGTGGATGTCCTGGTAAGGGCCATCCAGGGTCTTTAAACGGGCATAGGGCGGGCCGATATCCTTGCGAGGTCCGGCCCGTTTTAGTGAACCAGGCATGCCCTTTGCACTGGCGACCAGACGGTTCCTGCTCAGTTTCAAAACCGACGTTCCGTCGGGAAGCCTTCTTTCTGGCTTGCTCCTTCGTGGTCCGGCGTTCGTTTGTGGAGCATCCGCGCAGGCGGCAAACGTTTGCTTGCAACCGCCGATAGGGGCGGTATAATGCACGAGTTTCTATATTTCACATGTCCAAGCGACTTCGATGCGCGAGTGGCCACCCGAAAAAGGCTGCGCAAACAAGGATGACCTTGGGCAGAGGCTTAACGAATGGAGAGTGCAATGGCGAAAGTCAGCATCAAGAGCCTGCTCGAAGCAGGCGCACACTTCGGGCATCAGACCCGTCGTTGGAACCCCAAGATGAAGCCGTACATCTTCGGCAGCCGTGGGGACATCTACATCATCGACCTCAAGCAGACCCTCATCGGACTCGACCAGGCGTATTCCTTCGTCGCCGAGACCGCTGCCAAGGGCGGCACCGTGCTGTTCGTCGGCACCAAGAAGCAGGCCCAGGAAGCCGTCGCCACCCAGGCTGACCGCTGCGGCATGCCTTACGTCAACGCTCGTTGGCTCGGCGGCATGCTCACCAACTTCGTCACCATCCGCTCCCGCGTGAAGCGTATGGAAGAGCTGGAAGCCATGCAGGCCGACGGCCGCATGGAAGTCCTGCCCAAGAAGGAGCAGATCCTGCTGAACAAGGAGCTCGCAAAGCTGCAGACCAACCTCAACGGCATCCGCAACATGACCAAGCTCCCCGACGCCGTCTTCGTCGTCGACACCAACCGCGAGCAGCTGGCCATCCATGAGGCCAAGCGCCTCGGCATCCCCGTGGTCGGCACCCTGGATACCAACTGCGACCCCGACGATGTCGATTTCGGCATTCCCGCCAACGACGACGCCATCCGTTCCGTCAACCTGCTCGCCACTTTCGTGGCCGACGCTGTCATTGACGCAACCGGCGTTTCCGCTGTCGAGGAAGAGATCATTGCTTCCGCCGAGGAGGCCGAAGAGGCCGCCGCTCCTGCTGCTGAATAACAGCTGATCGGACTTTGAATGCGCGGCGGGTTCTGCATCTTCGGATAAAGGTGCTGCCCGCCGTTTTTTACAACAACGTTGATGCACGGGCGCATTGCCCGCGCTTCCTTTGAGAAAGGAATGAGATATGGCTCAGATCACCGCTGCCATGGTCAAGGAACTCCGCGAAATGACCGACGCCGGCATGATGGAGTGCAAGAAGGCGCTCGTCGAAGCTGACGGCGATATGGAGAAGGCCGTCGACGTCCTGCGTACCCGCGGCCTTGCCGCAGTCGCCAAGAAGGCCGGCCGTGCCACCAACGAAGGTACCATCGCCGCCGTTGTCTCCGAGGATGCCAAGTCCGGCGTTCTTGTCGAGCTGAACTGCGAAACCGACTTCGTGAGCAGCAACGACAAGTTCAAGGGCTACGCACAGCGCATCGCCCAGGCCGCTCTCGCCGCCAAGCCTGCCGACCTCGATGCCCTGAAGGCCGTTGAATTCGAAGGCGAAACCGTCGAAGAGACCCTCACCGACTGCATCCATAAGATCGGCGAGAACACTCAGCTCGCCCGCTTCACCGTGGTCGAGGGCGACGCTGTCGTTCCTTACATCCACATGGGCGGCAAGATGGGCGTTCTGGTCACCTTCGCCGTCGAGGGCATCGACCCCACCACCGACGCGTTTGTGGCTGCCGGCCGTGACGTTGCCATGCAGGTCGCCGCGATGAACCCCATCGCCGCCACCCGCGAGGATGTCCCTGCCGACGTCGTCGAGCATGAGAAGACCATCTACAAGACCCAGGCCGCCGAGTCCGGCAAGCCCGAGCACATCCAGGAGAAGATGGCCGAAGGCCGCCTGAACAAGTTCTTCCAGGAGCAGTGCCTCACCGAGCAGACCTTCGTCAAGAACGGCGACCAGACCGTCGGCGAGTACGTCGACGCCGTCGCCAAGGAGCTGGGCGGCACCATCAAAGTGACCGGCTTCAAGCGCTTCCAGCTGGGAGAAACCGCGTAAGTCTGCCTTTCGCACCTTCGAGCCCGCCGCGATTTGCGGCGGGTTTTTTTTGTTTTCAGGTGCCCATGGCGGGCTGTTCCGTCATGCCGGAGGCCCCGTTGCGAACACCAGGGTCCGCTCGTTGCGGTAAGTGCTGTATGAGCAGGTGCAGAATACGTAGAGCGTGCCCCGGTCCCAAGCCGCTCCGTCAAGTACCATGTTCGCGCGGGACAGCAGCAGCCCTCGGTAGTCCGTGAGGTCGGCTTCGCTTTCGAATGCCGTGCGGTTAAGCGGGCTTGTCCCTTCCACCACTGCAGCACCCCACACGGTTAGCTCCCTTGTTTCATCCTGCGTCTGCAAGACCATTCGCGCGTGCTTGCGGGCGTAATCCTCATCCACATACTGTGCGAAATCGGCGAACATGGTTTCCGGCTCGCCCGTTAGGTTGTGTCCGTAGATCAGCACGCACGGAGAATCCACGCCTTTCGGGCAAGAGGCATCCACATAGGGGCATCCTGCGTAGTTCCAGGTGCCGAAGATATCGTGGCGCAGATAGAATTCGGGGTTGTCGGCGGGAGCCTGTACCACGGGGCAGTCTATGTCGGTTCCAGGCACAGTGAGCCATGCAACAATCTGCGGATTCTCGTCAAGCCAGTAGTCCCAATCCACCTCGGGCCGCTCTTCCAGGGCGGTGTCGCGGCGCGCTTCGTCTTTCGGGTCGGCATCCATGTCCGGGTCGGCATGCACGTCTGCAGCGCGCTGCTGCATACCCACCACTCCGACGGACGTCGCTATCAGCAGTCCTGCGCCGAGCGCGGCGACTGTGAATCCGGCTTTCGCGAAAGCGGAAGCTTTCGGACGGGCGCGCTTTGGCCGACGGGTTATGCCCGCGGCAAGTATTCGATGCGAACGGAAGGGGAGGAGGCGAGCAAACCTCCTCCTCCACAAACGAAGCCGATACATGTCCTACGACGTTTCCCCGCGACGGCTGCGTCGGATGCTCCAGACGCCCAGCGACGCTGCGGCGACGGTCACGCCGGCCAAAGCTGCCGCCAACCACCGGTATTCCCTCAGCATGCTTCCGGTTTTGGAGAATCCTCTGCCTTTCTCCTGCTTGTGGGGCTGATCGGGCTGGTCAACCCGCACGGTCTGGTCGGCGTCTTCCAAATCCGCATGCACGGCCAGTTCAACGTCCTTCTGATACAGGGTCTCGAAGACGACGATTGAGCTCGATCCGTAGGACGTGGCATCGAACACGAATGTCACGTCGACGCTCCCCGACGGCTTATCAGGCGTGAACACGGCGTCGGAGGTCAGTTCTTTCCCGTCCACTTTCACGTGCTCGCCCGTCGAGACGTCCACCAGCGTGCCGCTTACGCGGTACTCCTGCCCAGGCACCAGCCCCTGGTACGTCACGGTGTCCACGATCTTTTGGCCCTTGGCAGCCGAAATCGCCTTGTCTCGGTCCGAACCGTCGACGGCGGTCGTCCGAATGCTCGGCTTCTCAACCGTGACCGTCTGGGCCTCATCCTCTATGTCGGCATGGACGGCAACTTCCCGATCGCCCCTCAGAAGCGTCTCAAACACAACGATGCTTGTTTCCGTATAGTTGCAACTCGAGAACTCAAACACCACCTCAACGGAGCCCTCAGCGGCTTCTGGAGTGAATTCCGCGGAGCTTGTAATGGCTTGGTCGTCCTGCAGCAATGGCTCGCCGCTTCCCTTGTCCATGAGGACGCCGGTCACCGTGTAGGTCTTGCCGGGTGTGAGCCCCTTGTACGCCACCGTGTCCACAATCGTTGATGACATACTCGCCGATACCGTTTTGTCCCCGTCGCTTCCATCTGCGGCCGTCGTGCCTATTTCGGGTTTGACGACGGTAACGGTCTGGTCTTTGTCCTCGAGGTCCTTATGTTCGGTCACGACGTTGCCCTGAGCGTCCAGCAGCGTTTCGAAAACGACCAGAGGGCCGGTCTGTTCCAGAGCCAAAGCATCGAAGGTAATCGGCACCTCCACGGAGTCGTTGGGGGTCTTGGCTGCGAACTGGACGTCGGCGCATACGGGCTCGCCTGCTTCTAGGACGGGTTCGCCTGCCGAGGCGTCCATGAGCTCGGCATGCAGGGTGTAGTCCGCGCCGCGCTGCAACCCGACGTAGCGAACCGTGTCGACGATGGTCGCCTCGGTATCGGCCGCGACCACTTGGTCGCCGTCGGAGGCATCCTGAGCCTGGGTGGCCATGTAAAGATCCAGGTTGTCGATGGTGCCCAGATCGACGGTCCTCATGTCGCGGTGGACTACCACGTGCTCCTGCTTCACCAACGACTTGTCGGCGTTGGCCTCGCATGCCAGTTCTTCGATGGTATAGGTGTCGTATGGAAGCGCTCCGAGCGCATCGTTGACGGGTGCCTGCACGCCGCTTTCGGTTACGCCGAACCACACCCCGATTTCCCAGGCGGGCTCAGCGGCGCCGTCGTTTCCGTTGGTCTGCGAGCTGTGGGGCACCTGGTCGGACGAGGTTGAGGCGTAGCCGTTCTCGTCGGTCACGATGACATGGCTTTCGCCCGTGGTTTCGGAGGTTATGCGGAAGGGGATGCCCGCCAAGGCCGTAGAGCTCGATTCGTCCTTCTTCTTGAATTCGATATCGCCCCGTTTCACCTGGTTTTCGGCGGCCTCATCCACCTGCGACACCTTGCCCTGCTCGCCGACGAACGCCTCGGAGGCGAAGCCGTCGTTCTGCAGCAGGTATCCCCGTGGCGCGACGGTTTCGGCTACAAGGTAGCGTC
This sequence comes from Slackia heliotrinireducens DSM 20476, assembly GCF_000023885.1. Classification (NCBI taxonomy): domain Bacteria; kingdom Bacillati; phylum Actinomycetota; class Coriobacteriia; order Eggerthellales; family Eggerthellaceae; genus Slackia; species Slackia heliotrinireducens. The sequence goes on from NC_013165.1 coordinate 947,737, forward strand.
CGTATGGAAGGGCGTCCTCTGCGGTCTGGGCAAATCCTTCACTGTCGGTGGTCAGCGTCAGGATCGTCTCGCCTGGCTGGTAGGTGACGCCGCCGACAACCACCGGGTTGTCGTTGCCGTTGCTGACGGCGAACTGCGCCCCTTCGAGCGTCGCTTCTCCCAAAGGCTCGTTACCGTCGGTTTCCGCATCCAGCTTCTGGACGGACAGTCCGCCGCGGATGACGGATTCGGGGGCGGCGGCCGTCTGATAGACGGGGGAGTGTTCGGTGCTGCCTTGGGCGTTGACGGTTATGGTGCGCACAGTATCGTCGAGCAGATATCCGGCAGGAGCCGCCGTCTCCTGGATGGAATAGGTTCCTAACGGCAAGGCCGGGTTGCCGGCGCTGTCGGTATACAGGGCATCTCCCGATACCAGATGTTTGGCGTCCAGGGTTAGGGAACCATGCTCGTCGGTTGCGAACACCCAGGTGCGCAGGGGGCCTTTCGATGCGTCGTCGGTAGCAAAATGCTTCACGGTGAACTCTGCGCCCGCCAGGGATGCGCCACCCTGCGGAACGTTTCCGCTCGTGTCGCTGTTTTGGGCTCTGTTTCCGAAATCCGCGTCGTGCTTTGCGACGAGAAGGCCCGCCTGGGCGCTTTGCGGCGTTTCCTTAACGGCAAGCTTCGTCGTCTTGCTGGCTTTGACCGTCACGGTGTAGACCGCCGTGTCCGTGGCGTAGCCATGGGGCGCTGCCGTTTCCTGGATGTAGTACGTCCCTGCCGCCACATCAATGGTCGCGGTTCCGGACGCGTTCGTTTTCAGCGTGCCGACCTTCTTCTTGAGGGCCTTGTCGGAGTAAACCGTGTAGCAGCTGCCGTTCAGCGAGTACTGCCCGTTCGAAGCGGTCATGTCCGGGTTGTTCGACGTCTTGGTCAGCTCGATGGACCCTTCATGCTGCACGGGCAGCAGAAAGAATTTGTCCGATTGCGCCTTGGGAACGATTTTGGAAATCTGGTTGGAGTACTTGAGGGATTCGCCTCCGTCGATTCCGTTGACGGGGTGGGAGGAGTGCCAGTATTTATTGTCGGATGGGCTGTCGCCCCAGAAGAATCCGATGTGCCAGTCGGCGTAGTTGCCGTACTTATCGACGCCTGCAGACCACACGCTACTGGTGCAAAGCATGAGGATGATGTCGCCTTTCTGGGCCTTGCCGTCCTTCAGCAGCGCATCGACGCTGTCGTATTCGTATCCGACGACGTCCTGTTCTTCCAGCAGGCGCAGCCAGTTTCCCGTGTTGCACCAGCTGCCGATGCCGGTGTGCGGAATCTTGCCCGGCACGTCGGCGCCGAGTTTCATGAACACGGCCGTGACGAATCCCGTGCAGTTCATGCCGGGGTCGTTGCTGCCCACTTCACCTTTGGGCCTGCGGCAATGGGCGATTTCCGATTCGGTAAGCTCGCCGCTGTTCCAACCGTCGTATTCCGTTCCGAGGTAGTAGTCGTCATGCTCGTGGGATTCCAGCCACGGCTGCACCTTTCCTGCGATACCGAAATACTCGTCGACGGTTTGCGACCCGTTGGGGTTCGGTTTCACGTCGTAGACGGAGGCCGATACTGCATATGCGGATGTCGGGGCTGCGATCACCATGGTGAAGGCGAGGCAAAGCGCCAGAAGCACCGAGCAGGCGGCGTTCAGCCGCTGTGTGCGTGCAGGGCGGTGGATTCCGGATTCGGTTCCAGCGAACCCTCCCGAGTTTCGGAGGTGCCGGCTGAAGATGGTGGGTCGGTTCATATGATCTCCTATCGACGTAACTGCGATACGAGCGTACGGCACCGACCTTGCCGAACTGTATGTGAAACCTGAGCCTGGCCTGATGCAGATTCCATCGCCGTCTGAACGAGTTTCGACGGATTCTCGAGCCCAGTCTGACGTATTCCTGAATTCGGTCTTGTCGCGCTTCCCTGACCAGGCGCTCAGGAAATCTCAGGTTTTGTTCAAAAAGGTTTTTCAGGTCTTACGCCTCGCGCCATCCCCCTGTTCCCGTTGGATTTCCGAAGCAGGCGTTCGAGCGAATGCTCCGCTCCCTGTGGGTGATCGTGACGGGAGGACAAGTGCTTGAAGTACGGACGGAATCTGGCCGAACCGGCGTGGTTCCACGGAGCGGTTCTGTCCCGCCGAGAAACGCGGTCGGCGAGCATGGTGGGGAAGGGGGAGGACGGTCTTGGGGTAGCGAGGTCGTTGCGGGGCCTCTGGGCAAAAAAAATACCCGCCGATTGGCGGGTATCAGAGTTAATGGTGGAGCCTAGGGGGATCGAACCCCTGACCTCATGGCTGCCAGAATATAACCCCAGGTCACAGGCGGGGTTTCGTGGGTACTCAACCTGGGCGAACGCCCCTCCCGATACCAGTCGATACCCCAAGGGGACTAGCCAAAGTCCCGTAAAAAGTCCCGTATTTTTCAAACTCTCGAACGGGCGAAGCGTCGATAGCGAAAGGAGCGCAAACCATGACAAGAGACGAAATCAACGAGGTTCGCGAAAGGCGACTTGCCGCCTGCATCAACATGGTAAAAGAAGCCTACCAGGTTGACGGCTACGGAGTTGCAGAGCTGATAGGAATAAGCAAGAGCACTTGGACGCGCTACGAGCGTGCGCCATGGGGCAAGAAGGGGTTCGGCTTGTTCGTCGGGCTTTCGGAACTCACCACCGTTAAGCTGTCTTGGTTGATGGCGGAAGACCTAGATCCCGACCTTGATTAGTCAGGACGGCGCATAGGCGACAGCCGAACGCCAGCGCCCGCCTCGTCGGTTGAGGCGGGCGCTTCTCTATTGCCCTGCATCTGCGAATTGAGATTGCTGGTTCGTGTCGTATTGCACCGTTACCTTAACGTCGCTGTGCGGGTGTCCCGTGAGGTCGTTAATTGCCTTGATTTCGTAGTAACCGCCGTCGTGGTAAACGTAGTCGTGCAGCCTGATTTCGAAGTCGGGGCGCGTGAAGGTCGCAACGAAGACGGGTTCAGCCCAAACGGCATGTGCGGCGTAGTATTCTTCGAACGACTCGCCCTTAAAGTTAGCCCAAAGGTCGGCGACTTTGTAGGGCGCTCCCTCGTGCGGCACTCCCATGCTGTCCACGTATCCCTCGCCTATCTTCCAGTATCCAATCTTGGTGTCTTTCAGGTGCTTTGGCATCGTTCTAGCCTCCTTACAGGTCGCAAAACTCGTTGTAGTGGTCGTTTAGGCCGACATACGCATCCAGCAGGCTCGCCAGCCCGTCGATTCGCTGCCGGGGCTTCTGGTTCTTCACGGGTACGATGTTCCCGTTGCGGTCGGTTTCGATGGCCGTGTTGCTAATGCACCATTTGAGAATCGGGCTGTTGTTGTAGTTGATCCGCTTGGCTTGCAGGTCAGCCCCTAGCCGCTGCATCGGCAACGAAAGCGTTTTGGCTCCTTGTATGGTGCGCTCCATCCTGAAACCGTGGCGCTGCATCTCGTCTACCCAGTAGCGGGCGCTATAGCTGTCGTAGTAGATCCAGGCGGGCGTGATGCCGAACTCGACCATTTCCAAGAACCATGCTGTAACATCGCCGTAGTCAATCGTGTTACCGTGGCACAGGCGCAGAAGCCCACGTTCGCGCCACTTGTCATAGGGTATCTTGTCATCCCTTACCCGCTTCTCAAGGTTCGCTTCGGGTATCCAGTACATCTGGGTGACGTAGAAAAGCCCGTCGCGGTGCATGAGCAGCGTTGCCGCCGTCAGGTCGGTTGTGATCGACAGGTCAGCGCCGCCGATAGCCCAGCAGCCTTTGAAGTCGGATAGGTCGAAGGTGGCCGTATTGTTCAGGTCATCGAAGGTCAGCCACGCGCCCGCGCTCGTGTTGCGAACGTTGAAGTCCTTGCACAAGATACCGTTAAGGTCGTTGGGTGAGTTCTTCGCACGCTCGACCTTTGCGCGTAGGTCGTCCAGCTTTTTGACCGTCCCAAGCGACGGGTTGGCCTTGTACCAGGCTTTTTCGTCCTTCCATTCCTCGACCGTATCCAGTTCGTACACGACGGCAAGGAAACGTTCGTCTTCGATAACCCCGTTGAGAACCTTCTCGGCGTACTCGTACATGTCATCAAAGATGCATTCGCGGACGAAACCCGCCGTCGTGGTCATCAGCAAGAGCGGTTGCCGCCTCGTGCTCATGGACTGTTTCATTACCTCGTACAAGTTGCGATCTGTGATGCCGTGCAGCTCGTCGATGCAGACGGCGCTAGCGTTCAGGCCGTCAAGCGTGTTGGAGTTCTTGCCCAACGGCTGCATTTTCGACATTTGACCAGCAAAGTAGAGGTCGGTACGGCGCTTCTTTATCCGCTTCGCGAGTGTCGGCGACTGCTCGACCATATGCGCGGCCTCGTCGAATATCAGCTTGGCTTGGTCAAGCTTGGTGGCCACGGTGTACACCTCCGCGCCCGGTTCGCCGTCAGCGGTCAGCAGATAGAGAAGGATGCCGGCGGCAAGCGTACTTTTGCCCCCCTTGCGTGAAATGCACAGAAGCGCCTCGTTAAAGCGCCGCTCGCCCGTGTCCTTGTCAACGAAGCCGAACAGGGCGCACACGAAAGCCTTCTGCCACAGCTCCAACTCAAGGGGCTTGCCCGCCCACTCGCCTTTAGAGTGGCGGCAGAAACGGCGCATAAACTCAATCGGGCGGTTGCCCTTCTCCACGTCGAAAACCCAGCGCCCGCGCCCGTTCTCGACCTCGTAGGCCAGCCGTTCGTAAGCCTTGCGGGTCTTCTCGCATACCGTGACCGCGCCCGACTCTATGGCGTGCCAGTATTCGGTGATGTAATCGCGGGCGCTCATTCGGCCTTACGCCCCTTTGATGAACTCGTCGAACTCGTCGCCCTGCTCGGGTTCCCCATCGGGCAGCAGGTCGGTTAGCTGCTTATAGAGGGTGGAGTAGCGCGAAACGGTCAGGTTGTAGGATTTCAGCGCGGGCGTTTCCCTCGTGAACTCCTGCTTGCCGTTCTTGAACTCCTCGACAACGCCGTTCGCCTCGATCTCGGCGCGTAGCTTCTCAAGGGTCGATTGCATGAACTCAAGTTCTGTGATGAGTTGACGCGCAATCGGTCTTTTGTTACTGTCTATCTGCGGTAACAAGTCCATGAGTTCCATTTTTGTACCTCCTAAAAGTCAGCCCCCAGCAAATGGGGGCTTTCTCGTTTTAGCCCCCTCCCATATGGAGGCCGCGCGGTTAAAGAAGACTCCCGCCGCCGTTCCCTGGTGGTATAGAGAACATGCGTTCGGGGGGGGGGTGGTTCCGTCGCGTCTGCGGGGTCTGGAAACGTCGTAGCAGGTCGCTTTTTGCCGTTGCGGTACTTGTGTAGAGGTCGTGCGTGTCCGACGTTCTACAGCCCTCTAGATTGCTTTATTCGGGTCGTTCCGCACGTGCTTACAGCGGGTAGGTTAGGGATTGCGGGCGCTCGCCGTGCCGTCAGTGTCGGCTCGCGTCGTTGGCTCGCGCTCGGCGAAAGGAGGTGCCGCCCTCGCCTGGTACAACCTCAATGGACAAAGGCTTTCGAGCGGGTTGCCAGCTGTCCGCCCTAGTGCCAGGCTCGCAAGGCTCGCGGCTTACGTCCGCGCTTCTGGTCGGCTCGCGTAGTACCCGCTCCGCTCGCGTCCCTTCCGCGCTGCCGTGTCCGGGGTCGCTCCGCCCCGCTTGCGATTGCGCCGGGTTCCAACCTCGCGCTTGCCCTATCGCTCGCCCGCGTGTGAGATAAGCGAGAAACCCGAAAGCAGCTTCACGCGTTGAACCTTCCAGCACGGCAAGCGTCCGCAATCCCTATACCGTTTTCAAGTCCCCGTTCTCGTCGAAATACAAGCCGGGTTCGCAGCTCCGCCCCTCGAAGTGCTCCTTGTTGTGGCAGTCCCTGCAAAGAGCCTCTAGGTTCTCGAAATCAAGCGTCACTCCTGGGTCGTGCAGGTTGTCCGCTGTGACGTACCTCTTGTGATGCACTATCACGGCGGGTCGCCCGCACCGTTCGCAAATTCGGTTCACCGTTTCCAGGTAGGCCGCTCGCGTCCGTTTCCAGGCTCGCGACTTGTAGAACGCCGTGCGCTCGGGGTCGCGCTGCATGGCTAGCCGTTGGCGGGCAGGTATCCGACACCCACGAGCGCCTTGACGCTCTTTGCCAGCGATCCGACAACGCGGCTCAACGCCTGCGAGTCGGTGCCGTCAGGGTTGAACCACAGTTGCAGCACGAAGCGCGAGAGCTGCTTGACCAGCTCGTGACAATCGTCGCCCGCCGTGTATTCCGCCGGATAGCCCGTCATTACCTCTACGTAGGACGGGACGGAGGCGGCTAGCTGCTCGATGAGCGGCAGGTTGTCCGAACTCACGCGCAAGAGGTCTAGCGCCTCGCCAGTCTCCATCCATTCAAGCCCGTTGATAGCCGCCATTCTGCTCACTACCTAACGCTTAGGCCGTCGCCTTGGTGACGTAAACGAAAGCATCGGCGACGATGGGCTTGCAGTCCGCGATTGCCAGGGCGCGGTAGTCGATAAGCCCCTTGGTGAACGAGCTGTCGCGGGAAACGTCAAGCGCGATTCCCTCGGGCATGTTCCAGCCGTTGTAACGGAAGTCGCCGAACAGAATGTCGTGGTCTTCCATGTAATCGTCAATCACGACGGGGAAACCGAGAATGCGCCCCTTGCCCTTCTCCACGGGGTCAGCAACGAAGATAGGCCGCTTGTTCTCGTCGACCAGGCCGTAAACGTCCGTGTAAAGGGTCGTGTTGTTCATGACAAATCGGGCGTTCTGCGAGTAGCCGCGATGCAGCAGGGCAATTGCATTGACGATGTCGGCGTATGCAAGCGACTTGTTGGCGGCAACCGTTACCTTGTTGGTGCCGTCAGTCCAGGTGATGCCGGAGACGATGCCCGTACCCTGCCCGCTGCCCGTGCCGTCAACCATGGCGTTACCAAGGCAAGCCATGACGGAGGCGGTCAGCTCGTCGGCAAGGTAGCTCTCGAACGCGCCGATAGACATGGTGCGCACAGCCGCCGAAATGGAGAGAATGCGCATGATCTCGTAAGCGCCGAACGTGACGGGGACGGGAGAAACCTTCTCGGTTTCGACGGCAGCGCCCTCGACGTGCCAGGACGCAGCCGCGCCCGGTGTCGCAACGGGAATGCTGATGTTCGCGGGCATGTGGAAGCCGCGGGAAATGCTCATGATGCCGCCCATGTCACGCGCCTTGACGATGATCTCGTTAAGCGTGTGGGTCGGAATAACAGCCGCCGTGTCGGACAGCTTGTTAAATGCGTTGGCTCGCGCCTCGGCGTTAACGTTGTCGAACGCGGCCTGCTCGGCCTGGGTGAGTTTGTTGCCTTGCAGGTGCTTGAAGAATGCGGAGCGGTAGACCTTCGAGGCCGCGCCCTCGCCGTCCTTCTCGCCCTTGGCGGTGTTGGCGACCTCGGCGGGCGCGTTCGCGCTGGTGGCGGGCTGTGCGCCTCGCTTCTCCGCGATGGCCTGCTCCAACGCCTCGGCCTCGATTGCGTAGCCCGCAACGTCGGCGTTCGGGTCTTCTGCAATGTCCTTCTCGATGGCCTTGGCGCGTGCCTCCATGACGGCGACGCTAGAGTTCTTCCAGAAACCGTAAGCCTCGGCAACGGTGTTGTACTTAGTCATTGACGATTCTCCTTAAGCGGATAAGTGTTGTTACCTTCAAAGCCTCGCGCCGCGCCGCCTCGTCGCGTGCTGTCTGCATCGCGCCCCGCGCCTCTACCGAGGTCTGCGGGTAGGCGGGAAACGGCACTACGGAAACCTCGTACACTTTCGCAATGCGCGTGATCGTGCGCGTGTTCGTCGCGGGGTCGTAAGAGCTGCCGCCCTCCGGCACCGTGAAAGCGAACGACATACCCGACAAGTCGCCGCGTTTCACGGCTGAATAGACCTCGCGGGCGGTCTGGTTGTCGCCTGCCAGCGATGCAACCATGGACAAGCCGCGTTCGGTTACCGTGAACGTCATAGTCTTGGGGGTACGTGCTAGTGGCACTCGGTTTTCGTCGTGGTTGTAAATCAGTGTTGAGTCGTGCAGGTCGCAGGAGTCCAGCGCCCCGCTCTTGATAACCTCGGTGTATGTGCGCCCGTCAGGGTCGTTGATCGTGGTCGGTACGTCGAACACGATAGGCCAGCCCGTCAGGGTCATTTCGCCCTGGGTTGTTTCCAGGTTGGCGGTTCTGATTTCCTTCATTCCGCCTCCTAAGCCGTGGGGTCGTTCTCGGTGCCGTCATCGTCGGGCGCTCCCGCGAAGTCGCCAGACATGCTGTGAACCGCGCCGTTGCCAGCCTTGAAAAGCTGGTATTGGTCTACCAGCTCGGCGCTCGCGTAGTTGAGCGACTGAATACGCCGGTCTTCCGCGATGGGCGGTAAGCCCATAAGGTCTAGCGCCTGGTTGATGGTGATAACGCCCATAGGTACGGCGCTGTTCAGCAATTCGACCTTGCGGGCGTTGTTGATGAAGTGCAGGCGCGAAGTGCTGCAATCAATCTTGCGCCCGCCTGCGATCTGCTCGGGCGTGTAAATCTTTCGCGTGTATTCGAGTTCGGTCTGTAAGGCCAGCGCCTCGATAACCGCCTCGTCGAACGCGCCGAACTCGTCATCTGTGAAGGTCGAATTTACGATGCTCTCGCCGATGCCGAGGTAGTTGTAAATCTTGGCCTTGGTCGCGTCCTGGTCTTCCTTGCTGATGGTCAGCGGCTTTTGCTCGATGGGCGTGTACTCCATGGACTGGTCAACAGCCGCAATGCCGCCGCTGTTCTCCAAGGACAGGTAGTCTTTTACGAACGCCTCCTTCTGCTCCTTCAGCTTGTCGGCGCTCATTATCTGGGTGAAATGGACGATTCCGCGAATGCTGCCAGCGGTCTTGATTGCGTTCCGTATGCCCTGGTTCTGAACGTCGGCCAGCTCCACGCCCGCCGCTATAGCGTCGTTGGGGTCGCCCTCCACGTCGGCGCTGTTGAAGTGCCTACGGAGGTGGATAACGTCGCGGTAGGGCAGCGTGTAGGCTCGACCGTTCGCAAAGGTGAACTCGCAATAGACGTTGCCCGCCTGGTCTTGCGTGTAGTCGCAATGAGAGACGTGAACCGGGTAGAGGCCGACAACACGCCCGCCCTCGCGATGCACGTAAACATAGCTGTTGTTGTGCAGATAGAGGTGGGTGTATTGCATGTAAAGCAAATCGTAGGCCGTCATGAGCGGGTTCGGCTCCACTTGCAACAGGCGTGCAAGCCTGTCGTCGCCCTGGGCGCTCGTTCCGTCGGAGAAGCGCACGACAGGGGTCAGCAGGAACTTGGCCGCGAGGCGTGCAATCGCGTCAACGCCGGCGCGGAAAACGTCGTTGCTGTATGGGTCGCCGGAAAAGGCCGTGAACGTCGCGGGTCGCCCCGTCACTTCGAGGCGCTCGGTGCGCCTGCCGTCACGGCGTTTGAAAAGGTCGGTAAGTCTAGCCAATTTCGATAGCTCCTTAGTCGGCGGGTAATCGACTAAGCGGGCGCGATGGCTCCCTCGCGCCCGCTCGATTATATTGTCCCACGAATGAGACAGTCAATCTAGATTGATAAAGTAACCCCAGCTAGTCGCGGTACGCGCCAATGTCGAAGTCGAAGACCGTGCATGTCCCGAAGGTATAGCCGTCCTCGCGATACGCTACGTCCTCGTCGGTTCCCCTGAACGCGGTGGTCGTGCGCCTCTCCTTGAAGCACGCGCATTTGCTGTGGCAGTTGCGCGTGGTCAGCGGGCAGAAGAGCGGGAATACCTCGCCGTTGTACGCGTCCCAAGGGTCGCCGCTGATAATGTCCGTGAAGCTGTCTGTTTTAGCCATTTCGATACCTCCGTATCATCTTGTTGCTCGCCGCGAAAAAACGTCAGCGGTCGGGCGGGTAGTAAAGGAAAGTCGGTCAGTTTGTCGGTTGCACGGTGGCAAGTAGCCCGCCCACGGGGCTACTTGCACAGTGACAACCACTAGCGAAGCGAATTAGTAGCAGCAGCTAGCTTTTATAAGCAGCTGCTTGCAGCTATTCGCCGTCCAGGGGCATTTGCTCTTGCTCGGGCGATGCTCTCGGTGGGTTCTTCGGCCTCACGTAGCGTTTGCGTTGCGTTACCTGAACGAGTTCCATGTACTCGCAATCTTCCAGCGCATCGGCCACGGCTCGCGGGTCTTCTCCCGCAACTTCGGCGGCTTCTTTCATAATCAACCCCTCTTCTCCTACCTGCTCGGCGTAGAAGTGCGCCAGCAGCGCGGCAACGATGCGGGCGTTCTTAGCCGCCTTTTGCGCGGTCTTGATTTCTCCCGTCGCCTTGCCGCCGTTGCGCCTCGCCTCGTCAGACGAGCTACGGGGTCGCCAGCCGTCCGTGATGCCCTCCGTGTCTACACGGTGGCACGGGTACTTGAAGATGAGCGGCACAGGCTCCATGCGCCCGAACGAGCGAAGCCCGCCAGATTCGAGCAGGCACGCGGTTTCGCCGTCTTCCAGGTAGTCGGAGGGGTCGCCGTCCTTGGGGAACGTCTCGACCAGGGTTAGAATCGCGTCCGGGCAGTCGGTCCAGGCGCTAGAACCCCTTGCGCGGTCTGCCGGGTCGCGGTCGCCGTCCTTGGCCTTGCCGAAGTGCACCACGAACAGGACGGTTGCGCCCGTGGCCTCGACGATCCGAAGAACGACGTTGTAAAACGACCTGATGGTGATAGAGGCGTTCTCGTCCCCTTCGAGCAGCGCCGCGCAGCTATCGAGAACAACCAAATCGAAGTCGCCGGGTTTGCAGCGTGTCTCGATGTCGTGCGCAACGTCGGATATGGTGGCGGGCTTGCCCTCGGGCGTGGTCGCCCCGCGAAGAGTCCACTTGACCACGCCAGCGTCGACCTTGGCCTTGTCCGCGCCCATAGCATCGCAAACGACGCTGAAACGCTTGTGCAGCTCGGCGGGGTGAATCTCGGGGTCGACGTAGAGGCAGCGCCCGCCGCCCTGAATCTCGCGCCCGCAGAAGTCGCCGCCGCACACGACGCGAACGGCCAGCCCGATCGCGAACATGGACTTTCCCACCTTGGCCTTGCCGCCGACCTCGATGGTGTAGCCACGGCGAACGATGCCGGGGATGAGCGGAGGGTTGAGCGGGGGCGGGTCTGATGCACGCACAGCGTCCCAGGGCGGCAGCAAAAGCGTTTCGCCCGCCTCGGCCTCGGCCTCGCTCATGCTCTCGTTGAGGTCTTCCCACACGCCCATGGCTAGGCACCCTTCGAGGCCAGCACGTCGCAAGCGTCCTTGCACCCGTCAGGCCAGCTCATGAGCGAGTAGGGAACGCCAATTTTCTTCAAGTCGGCGGCTATGGTCTTCGCGGCCTTGTCGCCCGCCTCGTCCTCGTCCATGGCGACAACCACCTTGCGGGGGCGCAGCTCGGCGGGCGTGTAGCAGAGCACTTGACCTATCCGCTTCTTGAGGCCAGTACCGCCCAAGGCCACGACGGAGACGGGGCGCGTGCTCACGCGCTCCAGAGCGATCGCGTCTAGAAGACCCTCGACCAGGTAGACCACGGGCAACCCCTCGGCAAGCAGGTATTCGCGGAAAAGGGGCGACTTCTTGCCAGTCGGCCTGATCTCCTTGTGCTCGGGCGGCTGCTCGGCGGGTACGGCGCGCAACATGCAGTAGCGCACCTGCGAGAACCCCCTATCGTGCGGGTAGGGAATGCAAACGTAGCCGTTGACCTTCACGCGCTCGCGGAGCGTGAAACACCTGTTCAAGTCGCTAGGCTTGGCGACGTAGCCGAGGCCGCAGCGCACAATGTCAGCGTCGCTGAAGCCGCGTCCATAGAGATAACCAAGGGCGGGTTTCCCCTCGGGTTCGTAGAGGTCGCACAGGCATTTCTCGACGGTTTCGAGGACGTTGACCTTGAACCCGGTCTTGGCGGGCGGCTCGAACGGCGGGCGCTCGGCCTTGGCCTTGGGCGCGTAGTCGGCGCACTCGTCCAAATCGTGGCCGACGATTTGCGACACAATGCGCACCTGGTCTGCGAACCCAGAAACGCCCTCGACCTTGCCGACGAGTCCGAACACGTCCACGGTAACACCTTCGCCGTAATCCGTAACAAGGTTGGAATCGGCGTAGAACCTGCAAGAAGGGTCGCGGTCTTCGCGCCACAAGCTACAGAAATTGCGCCCAAGGTTCGCGACCCCGTAGTGGTGCAGCACGTCGGGCATTGCGGCTTTCAGGGTGGCGATGTTCTCGGCGCTAATCATGCCTACCACCTGTTAAAATGAACTCGTGAGAATGAACGCAGCTCGCGCGCTCGTCCTCCGCCTCCAGCCCGCCGCGCTGCTCGTCGCCAAACAAACCAGCGTGGCGGGTGTCCGTTCCAACTAGATACACGATTCCGCCCCCTTTACGTATTCGATAAGCGCCTCGCGGGTGAAGCGCAGATTGCGCCCCACATGGAAACACTTCAAGTTGCCGCGCTGAACCTCGCGGCTGATGGTTTTCACGTCCACGCCCAACAGCTCGGCGCATTTGTTGCGGTCGAAGACGTGCGGAACGTCATCGAACAGCGAATAGCCGGGTTCGGCGGGTACTTCCGACAGATAAACGACGCGCCCCTCCATTACGGCACCTCGATTTCGATTGGTTCGAACAGCTCGGCGGGGTCGCCCTCCCAACCGAGAGCGTCGGCAATGCGCTTGCCGCGATTAGGCCAGGGCGGTTCTTGGCCGTTAACAATCCTGCTCACGGCCTGGGGTTTAAGCTTGGTCTTTGCGGCTAAATCGACCTGCTTCAATCCCCGTTTGTCTAACTCATACTTGATTCGCAGCATAAAAACCTCCGTTCGTCGTGCTGCATTCGGTTATCTCGGATTGACAACTCAATCCGACAATGCAATACTAATGGTACGTTAGTAGGGTCATACACACGCGAACGGAGGTTTTTCTTAATATGGTTAATGGCTTGACAAAAGCGCAAGAGGCACAAGACGCAGCTTTCATGTGCTACGCAACTGACGAGTTCATAAAGCCGCTCTATGACGAGATAACGGCGCTCAATCCAGATTACGCTACTTATACGCTCGCGGATATGTTCGCCTACCTCGTCCAGCTCGACAACGAACTCATGCTTGACGACGAACGCGAGACGATCGGCGACGAACTCATGCTTGATTTCGGTAACAACATGTGGGCAAACGTCCATGCAGGCGCAGACCTTGGAAGTTGGGAGAAAATAAAGACCGACAAGGGTTTAGAGGCCGTTTACTACGCGCCCCGGTTCGTCGCAGACCTCCATCACAACAGGCACCCGATTTTTCCCGGTTACGACCGTGGTAACGTTGCCGTGTTCCTCGCAGAAGAACGAGAGGCATACGAAGCCCTACCCGTACCTTATAAAGTAGCCCTCCTATCGCTCTACGTTGCGCAGAACATCGTCACAAGCCTTGAATGGGCGACACACAGGGTTGCTGCCTGCGGTAAGTATCTTAAATCGTCGGGTAGGTTGTCCCCTGGTGCCAGGGTTACGGCTCGTTATTGGCTCGGCGGTGACGGTCGTTACAAAGGCTGGGAATTGCGCATAAGGGACACAAAACCGCCCAAGGAGTGGTTCATAGACCTCTCACGCTACCTGCGGGAGAACACGACGGCTATTGATGATTGCTACGGCGAAAACGCGATGACCAACAAGCCCGCGAAGGAGAAGAAGCCCAGGAGCAACCAGGGGCGCACGGATACGCTCGTTGCATTCGTCCACGATATTCTACCCGCACGGGGAAAGCGTCCAGGCAAAGACGGCTATACCTGGGAAATGGCGCGTAACGACTTCTGGGATGAGTATCCAGAATATCAAGACTTCTACGGCACTGACAAGAAGGGCATAGCGTTTTCAAAAGCATATAGAGAAGCGTTAAAACGCAGGGAGGGGCGGTAATCATGGCAAAACCCAAGCAGCGAGAGAACTACGGAAACGGCAGCATCACGCCCGAACTCGACAAGGACGGCAACCAGAAGAAGAACCGCAAAGGCCAGCTCGTTTGGCGCGTGTGCCTCTCGTTCGGATACGAAACAGTCATCGACGGGAACGGCAACAAGAGGCGCAAGCGGAACAAGGTGCAGCGCATGTGCTACGGCTCGCTCGGCGACGCTCGCAAGTTCTGCAAGCAGCTACAGGCCGAATACGAGAACATCGACCAGCAGGCGGCTCAAGGCTCGTTCAGGTGGGCGTGCGACAAGTGGCTTTCGTGGATGCGGGCGAAAGGTGGCGCATCCCAGGCCGTCTTGAGGCAATACACCACATGGCTCGGCTACATGTCAGACGTTCTCGGGGATAAGAAGCTGGTGGAGGTTAAGAAGTCGGACGTTGAGGCCGCAATGGTTGCGGTGAAGACCTCCCGCGACCTCTCGAATACGACGATGAACAAGATGTTCGCTGTCACGAAAAGGCTGTTCGAGTATTGCGTAGACTCCGATTGGATTACCCGCAACCCATGCCGCAACATCGAAGCGCCCGCGAAAGACCGGGTAACGTCACGCCACAGCCTGACCGACGAGGAAAGCGCCGTTCTCCGCAAAAGGCTCGACCTCGCAGAGGCCGACGCGATCAGCGGCTACCTCGAAAAAGAGAACAGGCAATCCGACCACAACAACCTGTTCGGCCGCTCGTGCGTGCGCGGCTTGTCGCATATAAGCGGCATAATCGCTATCCGAATCATGCTCGCAACGGGTATGCGCAGGGGGGAGGTTTGCGGCCTCACGTGGGGCGCGGTCGATTTCGACAACAGCCAGATTTACGTCAGGCAATCGCTCACGGCCTCGGTGGAGGTGAAAGACCCCAAGACCTACTCCGGCAGGCGTTCGCTGTTCGTTGAGCAGAACACCATGCGGCACCTCAAGGAGTGGAAGACGTTCCAGGCGAAAGCCCTCCATATGGTCATGCCGGACGGCACGGCGCTCACGCAGACCGACGAAACGCCCGTATGCTGCTCGGACGTGGGCGGGTGGCTCGACCCCACTAACCTTAGTCGTTGGTGGGGCGGCAACAAGAACAAGGGGCGCGAAGGCTTCCGCGACTCCCTGGGGTTCCCCGAACTCAACATGCACGAGCTAAGGCACACCCAGGCGACGATGCTTCTCGGCAACGGCATAGACGTTAAGAGCGTGCAGACGCGACTCGGGCATTCCCGCGCATCGGTCACGCTCGACCAGTACGCCCACGCGATACCAGCCAACGACAAGGCCGCTGCCGACCTTATGGGCGAGATTATGAACAAGAGCGTCCCCGAAACGCCCGTCGTGCGGATAGGGGAGAGTGCCTAGCCGTGAAGAAGTCCCGTAACAAGTCCCGTAGCAGCCCCAGGAAAGAAAAAAGGCCAGAAGCTTGTGCTTCTGACCTGGTGTTAATGGTGGAGCCTAGGGGGATCGAACCCCTGACCTCATGGCTGCCAGCCATGCGCTCTCCCAGCTGAGCTAAGGCCCCTTAAAAAGTGCGTGGTCTATTATAATCGTACGAGTTTCTCCGTCAAGCACAAATTCAAACTTTTTTAAAATACGTGTTTGAACTGGTATAACGCAAAAATAATTGTGAAGATTGGTCTGAAGGCGCCTTCTCGGTCGCTTCCGAGGCGCCTTTCCTGTCATCGGTTCGCGTACAAATCGACGGGTGCTTCAAAGCGGGCCCTGCACCATAAGAAAAGGCCCGGCGCAATGGCCGGACCTTTGCAGAGCGCTCGTTTGAGGTTCAGACTAGATGGCCTCGATGACGGTGTCCAGGGCGCCGTTCAGTTCAATGTCGTACACCTTGCCTGCGTCCACCATGGCTGCGAAGGACGGATTGATGGGCAGCGTGGCGGTGTGGGGGATGTCATAGTGCTTGGCGATCTCCTCCACCTGCGTCTCGCCAAAGATGGAGTGACGCTTGCCGCAGTCGGGGCACTCGAAGTAAGACATGTTCTCCACCAGGCCGACGACGGGAACATCGAGGTCCTTGGCCAGGTTGATGGCCTTGCCGACAATCATGCCGACCAAGCCTTGCGGAGCGGACACGCTGATGATGCCGTCAACGGGCAGCGTCTGCATGACGGTCAGGAAGGCGTCGCTGGTTCCCGGAGGCATGTCGACCAGCAGGTAGTCGAGCTTGCCCCAGTTCACCTCGTTGAAGAACTGACGGATGATGCCGGTCAGAACCGGGCCGCGCCAAGCGACGGCGTCGTCTTCGCGGGGGAGCAGCAGGTTGGTGGAGATGATGCTGATGTCCTGGGTGGTGATGGCAGGGTTGATGCCCGTCTCGGTGCCGCGCAGGGGACCCTTGACGCCGAATGCCTTCGGGATGGAAGGACCGGTGACGTCGGCGTCCAGGATGCCGACGCTATAGCCGCGCTTGCGCAGTTCGGAAGCCAGCATACAGGTGACAAGCGTCTTGCCGACGCCGCCCTTGCCGCTGACCACGCCGATGACATGGTTGATGGTTGAAACGCTGTTGGGCGTAAGCTTTGCGGGAGCCGTGCGTTCGGAGCAGTCGCTGGAGCATCCGCCGCAGTTGTGGCCGCATGTAGCAGGGCTCTGTTGTTCAGGCATGAAATCCCCCTTCGTGTCATAACTCGTTTATATCCTTACGAATAATACCACTGTTTTCCAAAGTGAAAAGGAGCGTGCTTCTATTGATGTCGGTATGAAAAAAGAACCCGACTTGCGGTCGGGTTCATAGGATTGCTATTCGCCGGGTTCGGGTTCAGGCTCCGGTTCGGGCTCTGGCTCTGGTTCGGGCTCGGGCTCGGGCTCAGGCTCGGGCTCAGGCTCGGGCTCGGGCTCAGGCACCACGGCTGTGCCCGAGTCGTCGGACATGCCGGAGTCGGTTGACGTACCCGAGTCGTCGGATGTATTGGAATCGGTGGACGTGGAGCTGTCCGTCTCGGTGGTTTCTTCTACTACCTCGTCGTAGTCCTCATCGTAATCCGTGTAGCTCGCCGACGAACGGTACGTGCTGTCGTATTCCGGATCGGGGGCGTAGGGGAAGTCTTCGATGTCATAGCCATCCAGGGCTGCAGACATGAAGTTGCGCCAAACGTCCTGCGCCCAAGTTGCCGAATGCTGGTCGCCGTTGTCGCGCTGGCCCACCCACACAGCGGTGGAAAGCTGAGGCGTGTAGCCGCAGAACCAGATGTCGCGAGCGTCTTCGGAGGTGCCGGTCTTGCCTGCCGCCACCTGGCCGCTCGGCAGCGCGGCGGCGTTGGCCGTGCCGATCGACTTGGTGATGACGCCTTCGAGCACCCTGGTGACCGCATATGCGACGGATTCGGAAATGACCTGCTCGCCTTCGGAGCCTTCGCTCAGATCCTCGATCACGTTGCCGTTGGCGTCGGTAATCGTCACGATGGCGACGGGCTCGTGATGGACGCCGCCAGCCGCCAATGTGCCGTAGGCGCTAGCCATCTGCGTGGTGTTCACACCGAAAACGCCCAGCGTGATGGTGGGGTAGGGCTGCAGCGAATCCTCGTTGAGTCCCATGCGGTTTGCTATCTCGATGACGGAGGACGGCGAGACGCCACCTTCGTCGGTTACCAGACGAATGAAGCCGGTGTTCGACGAGACGGCGATCATGTCGGCGATACTCTTGACGCCGTAGTCATGCCTCATGAAGTTGTTGAACGTGGTTCCCTGGTAGACGTAGGGCGTGCTGCAGTCCATGTACGTGGTGTTGGGGTTGATGCCCTGTTCGACCGCGGCGGTTAGCGTGAACGTCTTGAACGACGAACCCGCCTGGCGTCCCTCGGCGGACGTGGCGATGTTGAACTGGTCTGCACCGTAGCTGCGGCCGCCGATCATGGCCTTGATGAATCCGGTGTGGGGATCGATGCAGGTCATGGCGATTTCCGCATCGTCATACATGGTGCCCAGATCGTATTCCTCGTCGACCGCGGCCTGCGCGTACTCCTGCATTTCGGGATCGATACTGGTGACGACCGTCAAACCGCCCTTGAACACCACATCGCTGCTGTACTCGCTGACCAGGGTGTCGCGAACGTAACTGGTGAACCAGGGGTACATGTAGATGCCGTCGTCGGAGTCGCGGACCTGCACGTCAAGGTTCAGATCCTCGGCCTTGGACGCATCGTATTCCTCCTGCGTGATCACGTGGTTGGAGAGCATACGGGAAAGAACCAGGTTGCGGCGGGAAAGCGCGTTGTCCGGGTTGAGCACCGGATTGTACAGCGTGGGGGAGTTGGGGATGCCGATGAGCGTTGCCGCCTGGGCGATGGTCAGGTCGGCGGCAGTGGTGTTGAAGTAGTGCTCGGCGGCGGCTTCGATACCGTAGCAGCCGTCGCCGTAGTTGATGGTGTTGAGGTACATCATCAAGATGGTGTCTTTGTCGTAAATCTTCTCGAGCTGGATGGCCAGTTCCATCTCGCGGACCTTACGCTTGAACGTAATGTCGTTCATCTCGTCGGAAATCAGCGTGTTACGCACGAACTGCTGCGTGATGGTGGAGGCGCCTTCTTGGCCACCGGTCATGTTCACGTAGATGGCGCGGATGATGCCCTGGGGGTCGATGCCCTGGTGCTCGTAGAAGCGTTCGTCCTCTGTCGCCACCGTACCGTCGATGACATAGGGGCTCACCTGGTCGATGGTGACGGGGATGCGGTCTTCCAGATACAGCTCGGCGAGGACCGTGGTGCCGTCGTTCGCGAGAATCGTGGTTTTCTGGGCCAGCTCGAAAGCGCTTGCGTCGTTGACGTCGGGCAGGTCGGCCGTCCAGTTGTCATACAGGGACCAGGCTGCCTGGTAAACGCCGTAGCAAACTGCGGCGATCGAAACGATGATGAACGTCAGCGTGATGAGTCCTGGACGGACATGTGCTTCGCGTTGCTTTCTTCTTGATTTCAAAACAAACACCTCTAACGATTGGCCAAATAGTAGTTGCAGGTCAATGTGCTGGTCGATCGGACAGCGAGCTTTGCCGAAAAGCCATGCTGTATTCTTGTTTTTATCTGTCACACAATACCAGAAGCGGTAATATGCGCAAAAGCTGCAAGGCCTTTCGTTAGGAAAATTTCATGGTCAATCCGTACCGCTCGCTCGAGCTTTTGGCCCCTGCAGGCGATATGACGTGCTTGCACGCTGCCGTGTTGGCAGGCGCGCAAGCGGTATATCTTGGTCTGGGGGAGTTCAACGCACGACGCGGAGCAGACAATTTCACATTGGAGAATCTGGGGGAAGCGTGTGATTTCGCGCATCTCCATGGCACGCGCGTCTTTTTGACGGTGAATGTCGTCATCCTTCCTGATGAGACGGAACGTGCGTTGGACCTGGTCCGTCAGGCCTGGCTGCGCGGTATCGACGCGGTCATCGTGCAGGATCTGGGCCTGGCGTCGGAAATCGGCCGCACCATGCCGGAGGTGGAGATGCATCTCTCGACGCAGGCCAACACACATGACGAAGACGGCGTGCGGGCGGCGTGGGCTCTGGGCATGAGCCGCGTCACCTTCGCCCGCGAACTGACGCTTTCGGAGATCTCTGACCTGTCCGATATTGCCCATGAGTTGGGCATGACCACCGAATCCTTCGGGCACGGCGCACTGTGCGTGTGCTATTCCGGGCAGTGTTTCATGAGCTCCATGATCGGCGGGCGCTCTGCAAATCGGGGCATGTGCGCCCAGGCGTGCCGTCTGCCGTATACGCTCGAAAACGAGGCGGGCGAAGAACTTCCTTCCGACGGCGAGCATCTGCTGTCGCCGAAGGACCTGGCCACCATCGATATGCTGCCGGAAATCGCCGTTACCGGTGTGGACAGCCTCAAGATCGAAGGCCGCATGAAGTCGCCCGAATACGTCTGGACCGTCGTGGGCCTGTATCGACGGGTTCTGGACAGGCTGGCGCAGGACTTCGACGAGCGGTTTCCTGGCGGGGAGTGCTCAATCGAAGATGTGCTTGCCGCCGGGCACGGCGAAGGCGTCGTCCCGACCGCCGATGAGCTGCGCATGCTGGCGGAGGCGTTCACTCGCGGGTTCACCCATGCATATATGGAACGCGCGCGCGACAACGGCATTATGAGTTACACCAGGCCCAACAACCGCGGCGTGTTCGTCGGCCGCGTGGCCGATGTGCGTGATGGCGAAGTCGTGGTTGCGTCTGATATCGAGCTGCACGCAGGCGACCTAGTTGAATTTTGGACGAACAAGGGCCGATTCGCCGTTTCCGTGTCCGAGCAGAGTTTCCTGGGCGGTGGCGAATACCTGCTTCCGGTGGAAGATCGCGTCCACAAGGGGGATCGCGTGTTCCGTGTTCGCAGCGCCGAGCTGGCGTTCGTGGACGATTCTGATGCCGGGCTGGTGCCTGTCGAAGGCACGGTCCGCCTCCGCATAGGCGAGCCTCTTACTATCGAATTTGCTTGCCAGGGTGTCGACGTCCGGTTCGAAGGCGCCGTTGTCGAGGCGGCCCGGACCAAGGCCGTTTCTGCCGAAGAGGTGTACGACCATATCGACCGGTTCGGAAACACGTCGTTCTACTTGGACGCCCTCCACATCGACCTGGATGACGGCGTAGGCATCGGCTTCTCGGCTCTGCACAAGGCCCGCACGAAAGCCCTTAACCAGTTGAAAGATGCCCTGCTGGCGTCCTATCGCATGCGCTCGCTGCCCAAGCCCGAACCTCGCGACAAGAAACGCCGTCCCGCTGTTTCGGACATCACCGTTGCAGCCATCGCGACCAATCCTGCGTGCGCACGGGCCGCTAAGCGAGCGGGTGCGGATGCGGTTTACGTGCCCGTCCTGAACGTGAAGCGGGGCACGGCCACGCTCAAGGGCGTGCTGACCGATTCGCCTGAGCAGGCCGGATACCCCGGGCGTCGCACCACGGTCATGCCCGTGGTGGACAAAGACCCGCTCAATCGCGACGAGGCCGTGGACTACTGGTCGTACGCCAAAGAGGATAAGCCGCTTTACGTGGAGAACCTCGGCCAGCTGCTGAAGGCCCCTGAGGTCGGGGCGGTTCCCGAGGTGGGGCCGCATATCCCCATCACGAATGCTTGGTCTTTGGACGTCGCGTCGTTGCTGGGCGCCCGACGCGTGTGGCTCTCGCCTGAGCTGACCCTGCGCCAGATAGCCGATCTGAGCACGAATTCCCCCGTGGAACTGGGCCTTACTGTCTACGGATATCAGGAGCTCATGACCACCGAGCATTGCCTGCTCATGAGCCAGGGCCCCTGCAATCAGAAGTGCGGCGAATGCCCCCGCCGGCGTGAGGCTCGCTACTTCAAGGACCGCAAGGGGTACCGCTTCCCGATTGTCACAGACGCTTGCGGGCGAAGCCACCTGTACAATGCTGTAGCCTTGGATGCGGCGCACCTGCTTCCGGAGCTAATCGAGGCGGGGGTAACCAGTTTCATGGTCGATGCGACGCTTCTGGATGCCGACGAGACGGCGGAGGCCGTCGCCCGCGTGTGCCGAGCGCGTTCTCTGGCTCTCAACGGCGGCCAGAAGGTCGACAAGCTTCGTGGAAAAACGACGGGGCACCTGTTCCGAGCCGTTCAATAGCGGTCAGAACCGTTCGGATGTGTTACCATAACCCGCACAAATTCGGCTTTTGCCAAGCGAATGTTCGATAAAGGAGATGAGTCCGATAACCCCAGAAGAGCAACTCTACATCATCAAATCCGGCATTGATGCGGTTATTCCTGAAGATGCGCTGCTTGAAAAGCTCAAGCGCGGCAAGCCGCTTAACATCAAGCTCGGCGTCGATCCTACGGCCCCCGACATCCATCTGGGTCATGCAGTGCCGCTTCGTAAGCTGCGCCAGTTCCAGGATCTGGGCCATCGGGTCACGCTCATCATCGGAGATGGCACGGCGCTCATCGGCGACCCGTCCGGACGCAACAGCACCCGCCCGCAGCTTACCAAGGAGCAGGTTGCCGCGAACGCCCAGACCTATGTTGACCAAGCGTTCAAGATTCTCGATCCCGAGAAAACCGAGCTGAAGCATAATGCGGACTGGATTCTCGATTTGGACATGGCCAAGCTGCTCAGCCTTTTGAGCAACTTCACGGTCGCCCGCATTCTCGAACGCGACGACTTCCATAAGCGCTATACGGGTGGTCTTCCCATCGCGCTGCACGAGTTCCTTTATCCCGTTATGCAGGCATACGACTCCGTTGTCATCAATGCGGATGTGGAAATCGGCGGTTCCGACCAGCTTTTCAACCTGCTTGCAGGACGCGAACTCATGGAGAAGCTCGGCATGGAGCCTCAGGTCGCATTGACCCTCCCCCTGCTGGAGGGCACCGACGGCGTGCGGAAGATGTCCAAGAGCTACGGCAACTACATCGGGTTGACCGATGAACCAAACGACATGTTCGGCAAGATCATGAGCATCCCCGACGAGCTCATGATTAAGTACTACCGCCTCGCTTCCACGGTCGAAGTTGCACAGATCGACGAGATAGAGGCCGGCCTTGCCAACGACGAGCTGCATCCGAACAAGGTGAAGCGTGCTCTAGCCCGCAATATTGTTGAGGCGTATTACGACGAAGCTGCCGCGCAGGCCGCCGAGTCCGACTTCGACCTCAAGTTCAAGGAACATGGCTTCCCCGAGGACGCTCCCGTCGTTGAAGCCGATCTGACGCCCGGCGAAGACGGCACGGTTTACTTCGCGAAAATCATCGTAGAGGCCAAGGCCGCCCAATCCGTTTCGGAGGCGCGTCGTCTCATCGATGGTGGCGGCGTGAAGGTCAACGGAACCGCTCTCCCCGCGAAGTCCTATTACGTGACGCCCGAAACGGTAGCGCATGCCCAGGTTCAAGTGGGGAAGAAGAAATTCTTCAAGCTCGCTTAGCCGCAATTCCCATAAGCCTGATGGAGCCCCGCAGTGCACATACGCTGCGGGGCTTCTTGTATAACTAGCCGAAAAGCATTTCGATGCATACTATATATAGATAGAGCAGTTCCACATATAGTTAGGAAAACAAGTTGCTATCGACAATGCCGATACCCTTCGACATCGCGTAAAGCAGCGCCAGAACTTGGTTCAAAATGCTTGATTTCACGAATATGTAGGAAATATGAACGATTGTTAGAGCGTCAATTAACCAGCTCATCAGGGATTTTAAAACAGGTAAGAAAAATTCTCATCTAAAAACGAATTTGTGCTTGACTCGGGCGGGGGAGGCGCGTAATATGTTCACTCGCGCCGCGGGGCGGTACGACCGCCGCGGGCGACGCCGGGGCCGAAAGGCCCGGGGGCACCTTGAAAACCGGATACTGTGACGCAAGCGAATTCAAGCGAATCTTTGATCAATTTTGTACAGACTAACAACCTAGTCTTTCCTTTGGAACAAGCAAACGAAGACAGGCCAGTCGAACGGAGAACCGAACAGAACGAAGGGCGGGGCCCGAAGGCCCCGCCTCAACATTCAAACGGAGAGTTTGATCCTGGCTCAGGATGAACGCTGGCGGCGCGCCTAACACATGCAAGTCGAACGATTAAACCGCCCTCGGGCGGACATACAGTGGCGAACGGGTGAGTAACACGTGACCAACCCGCCCCCTCCTCCGGGACAACCTCGGGAAACCGTGGCTAATACCGGATACTCCGGCTGCAGCGCATGCTGCGGCCGGGAAAGCCCAGACGGGAGGGGATGGGGTCGCGGCCCATCAGGTAGACGGCGGGGCAACGGCCCGCCGTGCCGACGACGGGTAGCCGGGCTGAGAGGCTGATCGGCCACATTGGGACTGAGACACGGCCCAGACTCCTACGGGAGGCAGCAGTGGGGAATCTTGCGCAATGGGGGGAACCCTGACGCAGCGACGCCGCGTGCGGGACGAAGGCCTTCGGGTCGTAAACCGCTTTCAGCAGGGAAGAACAATGACGGTACCTGCAGAAGAAGCTCCGGCTAACTACGTGCCAGCAGCCGCGGTAATACGTAGGGAGCGAGCGTTATCCGGATTCATTGGGCGTAAAGCGCGCGCAGGCGGCCGGCCAAGCGGGCCTCGTCGAAGCCGTGGGCTCAACCCGCGGAAGCGACCCGAACTGGCCGGCTCGAGTGAGGTAGGGGAGGATGGAATTCCCGGTGTAGCGGTGGAATGCGCAGATATCGGGAGGAACACCGACGGCGAAGGCAGTCCTCTGGGCCTTCACTGACGCTGAGGCGCGAAAGCTGGGGGAGCGAACAGGATTAGATACCCTGGTAGTCCCAGCCGTAAACGATGGGCGCTAGGTGTGGGGGGCCGGACCCCCCGTGCCGCAGCCAACGCATTAAGCGCCCCGCCTGGGGAGTACGGCCGCAAGGCTAAAACTCAAAGGAATTGACGGGGGCCCGCACAAGCAGCGGAGCATGTGGCTTAATTCGAAGCAACGCGAAGAACCTTACCAGGGCTTGACATGCAGGTGAAGCGGCGGAAACGCCGTGGCCTGACCGGAGCCTGCACAGGTGGTGCATGGCTGTCGTCAGCTCGTGTCGTGAGATGTTGGGTTAAGTCCCGCAACGAGCGCAACCCCTGCCGCATGTTGCCAGCATCAAGTTGGGGACTCATGCGGGACCGCCGGCGCCAAGCCGGAGGAAGGCGGGGACGACGTCAAGTCATCATGCCCCTCATGCCCTGGGCTGCACACGTGCTACAATGGCCGGCACAGCGGGCTGCGACGCAGCGATGCGGAGCGAATCCCTCAAAGCCGGCCCCAGTTCGGATCGGAGGCTGCAACCCGCCTCCGTGAAGCCGGAGTTGCTAGTAATCGCGGATCAGCACGCCGCGGTGAATGCGTTCCCGGGCCTTGTACACACCGCCCGTCACACCACCCGAGTCGTCTGCACCCGAAGCCGCCGGCCGAACCCGTTAAGGGGCGGAGGCGTCGAAGGTGTGGAGGGTGAGGGGGGTGAAGTCGTAACAAGGTAGCCGTACGGGAACGTGCGGCTGGATCACCTCCTTTCTAGGGAGAGCCCAAGCTCGAACATAGAGAGCGATTCCGCGCGCCGGAGGGGATGCGTTTCTCCGTGCCCCCGGCCGGCACCCGCTTGGATGCGCCTTGCGCGCAGCGTCCGGTTTTCAGGGTCGCCCCCGAGAAGGCGGGCACCTTGAAAGTCGCATAGCGTTGATTTTTCCGAAAATCATGCGAAACATCATCAGTTCTTGACTGCAAAGTATAAGGACCTGCGGATGTTCGCATCTTTCAGAAGCGAATCTAGATCAATTTTCCGATCGAAACGAACAACTTGTTCTATCCGTAACACATTGAATCGTTACATGCGTGCGGGCCGGGGCCATGCGGCCCCGGCGCGAGAAGATACCAAGGGCGCACGGCGGATGCCTTGGCATCGGAAGGCGAAGAAGGACGCGGCAAGCTGCGATAAGCCGGGGGGAGGCGCAAACGGCCTGAGATCCCCGGATCTCCGAATGGGGGAACCCGCCCGGGGCCATGCCCGGGCACGGCCGCCTGAACACATAGGGCGGCCGGGCCAACCCGGGGAACCGAAACATCCAAGTACCCGGAGGAAGAGAAATCAACCGAGAATCCGCGAGTAGCGGCGAGCGAAAGCGGACGAGCCCAAACCCGGCAGAGCGTCAAAGTCTGAGGACGTTGCCTGCCGGGGGTTGCGGGGCGCGCCGGGGGAGGGCCTCAGCCCCCCCGCGCAGTCACAAAGGGGCGGCGGAGCGGAACGGCCTGGGAAGGCCGGCGGAACAGGGTGAGAGCCCCGTACGCGAACCGACGCCCCCTGCGCGAGCGCGTCCCCGAGTAGGGCCGGGCACGTGAAACCCGGTCCGAAGCAGGGGGGACCACCCTCCAAGGCTAAACACTCTCCGATGACCGATAGCGAACCAGTACCGTGAGGGAAAGGTGAAAAGCACCCCGAGAGGGGAGTGAAACAGCACCTGAAACCGTGCGCCTGCAAGCAGTCGGAGCACCCATGCGGTGTGACGGCGTGCCTTTTGTAGAATGAGCCTGCGAGTTGCGGCATGCGGCGAGGCCAAGCGTTTGGCGAGCCGCAGCGAAAGCGAGTCTGAACAGGGCGACGATCCAGTCGCATGCCGCAGACGCGAAGCCGGGTGATCTATCCATGGGCAGGCTGAAGCGCGGGTAAGACCGCGTGGAGGGCCGAACCCACTTCGGTTGAAAACGGAGGGGATGACCTGTGGATAGGGGTGAAAGGCCAATCAAACCCGGAGATATCTCGTTCTCCCCGAAATAGCTTTAGGGCTAGCCTCGGCAAATGTGGATGGCGGAGGTAGGGCGCTGGACCGTCTAGGGGGCCTCACAGCCTACCGAAACGGACCAAACTGCGAATGCCGCCATCGTCAGGCCGGGAGTCAGGCCGTGCGGGCTAAGCCGCGCGGCCGAGAGGGAAACAGCCCAGACCGCCCGCTAAGGCCCCCAAATCCGTGCTGAGTGGCAAAGGATGTGCGTTTGCCTAGACAACCAGGATGTTGGCTTAGAAGCAGCCATGCATTCAAAGAGTGCGTAACAGCTCACTGGTCGAGTGGACATGCGCCGACAATACACGGGGCTAAGCACGGTGCCGAAGCGGCGGGACGGACCTTTACGGCCCGTCGGTAGGGGAGCTTTCCCGGCAGGGGCGAAGCTCGGGGGAAACCCCGGGTGGACCGCCGGGAAGTGAGAATGCAGGCATGAGTAACGAGAGCAGCGCGGGAAACGCTGCCGCCGAAAGCCCAAGGTTTCCTGGGCGAGGCTAATCCCCCCAGGGTCAGTCGGGGGCTAAGGCGAGGCCGGAAGGCGTAGCCGATGCGCAACAGGCTGACATTCCTGTACCGCCTTCGGGGCGATACCACCGACGGGGCGACGGAGAAGGGCAGCCGGGCGGGGTTCTGGACGTCCCCGTGAAAGCGCGTAGGGAGCGCGGCAGGCAAATCCGCCGCGCACGCATCCCGAGACGCGAGACGAAGCCGTTCTGGCGAAGCCGGTCATCCCATGCTCCCGAGAAAAACCCCTAGGGAGGCCCGAGGGCGCCCGTACCAAAACCGACACAGGCGGGCGGGTAGAGAATACCGAGGCGATCGGGAGAACCATGGTCAAGGAACTCGGCATAATCGCCCCGTAACTTCGGGAGAAGGGGCGCCCCTGGCGGTGGAGGGACTCGCTCCCCGAGCCGCCGGGGGCCGCAGCGAAGAGGCCCAAGCGACTGTTTACCAAAAACACAGGACTCTGCCAAGCCGCAAGGCGACGTATAGGGTCTGACGCCTGCCCGGTGCCGGAAGGTCACGCGGATGGGTTAGCCGCAAGGCGAAGCCCTGAAGCCAAGCCCCGGTAAACGGCGGCCGTAACTATAACGGTCCTAAGGTAGCGAAATTCCTTGTCGGGTAAGTTCCGACCTGCACGAATGGCGTAACGACTTGGGCGCTGTCTCGACCATGGACCCGGTGAAATTGTACTATTCGTGAAGATGCGAATTACCCGCGGAAGGACGGAAAGACCCCGTGAACCTTCACTGCAGCTTGGCATTGGCTGTTGGTTCGGCGCGTAGAGGATAGGCAGGAGACTTAGAAGCGGGGGCGCAAGCCCCCGTGGAGTCGCCCTTGGAATACTGCCCCCGCCGCTCCGGCAGCCTAACGCGCGGCCGTCATCCGGCGCGCGGACCGTGCCAGGTGGGTAGTTTGACTGGGGCGGTCGCCTCCTAAAAGGTAACGGAGGCGCGCGCAAGGTCCGCTCAGGACGGTCGGCAACCGTCTGCAGAGCGCAAGAGCACAAGCGGGCCTGACTGCGAGACGCACATGTCGAGCAGGGACGAAAGTCGGTTCTAGTGATCCGGCGGCCCCACGTGGGAGGGCCGTCGCTCAACGGATAAAAGGTACTCCGGGGATAACAGGCTGATCTTGCCCAAGAGTCCACATCGACGGCAAGGTTTGGCACCTCGATGTCGGCTCATCGCATCCTGGGGCTGTAGTCGGTCCCAAGGGTATGGCTGTTCGCCATTCAAAGCGGTACGCGAGCTGGGTTCAGAACGTCGTGAGACAGTTCGGTCCCTATCCTCCGCGGGCGCAGGAGAACTGAGGGGAGCCGCCCCTAGTACGAGAGGACCGGGGCGGACGCACCTCTGGTGTACCGGTTGTCGACCAACGGCACCGCCGGGTGGCCACGTGCGGACGGGATAACCGCTGAAGGCATCTAAGCGGGAAGCCTCCCCCGAGATGAGTTCTCCCTTCGGTAAGGGCCCTGGAAGACCACCAGGTCGATAGGCCGCAGCTGCAAGCACGGCGACGTGTTCAGGCGAGCGGCACTAATAGCCCGAGCTCTTCACGCGCGGACCCCGCGAGGGGGCCCGCACGGCATGTGATGCGAACAGGTTGGAAGGATTCGGAGCGACGCTATGCGGCCCTCAGGGCGCCTGTCTCGAAGAGCGCCCCTCGCGAGCGCGGCCACGGAGGCGGGGATCACCCGACCCCATTCCGAACTCGGCAGTTAAGCCCGCCATCGCCGAAAGTACTGCGGAGGAAGTCCGTGGGAGGATAGGACGCCGCGCTCGCGAGGGGCACTTTTGCCTTTGAAGGGGGATTCCCGAAACGGGGTCCCCCCTTCTGTTTTAGGGCCCGTGCCGCCGCCTGGTTTTACGCCGGGCGTTTTCTTTTTTGACCTATAAATGTATGTTGCCGCAGTCGCAAACAGAATGTGCATTTTATTCCGAGGGATTGTTTTGGTACAACGTTGGATGATGTTTCGGTGTCATCTATCTGCGTATTTAGGTCTATCCATATTGTCTGTGTATAATACTTAACGTAAAACGATGCTAAACATAGAGGACTGATTATGACTGAACCTACTGGGGATAAGCATGCTGTTGCCCTTGCGGCTATGGGCGATCCCAATCTTCTGAGCGAGCTCGTATCCAATCTCGGAAGCTCATCTCGGCGATTACGCCAGAATTCTGCTTCGGCTATTACGGAAGTTGCGAATGCTGATGCAAATTTGCTCGCGGATCACATTTCCAGCATTGCTGCTGCACTGAGTCGCCATGAAGCTCAGACGCGCTGGGAATGCCTCGATGCCCTGACGCTTCTTGTGGACGTGGATTCCCGAGCCTGTGAAAAGGCTATTGTCGGCGCTGATGCGGCCTTGTTTGACGAAGGACCTGGCACGTTGCATCTTTCCGCAATGCGTTTCCTCTGCAAACTGGGTGCTACAACGCAAAAACGTAGCGAAAAGACCTGGGATTACATCGACGAGGCCATCCAGTGCTACCACGGCGACCCGGAGTTTTACGAAATGCTGAACGCCGTCATCGGCTTCTCGAAAGGAGCTTTGGCGCCCTCCGTTAAGCGAGGTCTGAAAGAACGCATGGTCTTCGATGCCGAAAACGCTAAAGGCCTGCTCCAGCGCCGCGCGCAGGAAATCATCGATAATCTTGCATAGATTCAGCCGGTTCGCCGGCTTTCTTTTTTTTGGTAACGCTATGAACCCATTTACCAGAATGCAACAAACGCAGACTATCACCTGTGGTTTGATAGAATATAGTGTCATTCACTGCGGGTTCAGGGGAGTCTGCAGCAAGGTGCATTTGTGGTTATAGGAGGTAGGGGCTTGTCTAGGACAGATACGTTGAAATACGCAGGAAAGACCTGTGAGATTTATCCTGTCGGCTCGGTTGAGAACGCTGAGAGGATGCCGTATACCCTGCGCATCCTGATCGAGAACGTGCTTCGCGAGGCGGACACGTCTGAAGATGCGATGCTGTATGCGAACCGTATCGTTGAAGCCGGGCTTTCGGGAGTCCAGGGTGGCGAAATCGAGTACATGCCCGCCCGCGTTCTGCTGCAGGACTTCACCGGCGTTCCTGTGTTCGTCGACCTTGCGGCCATGCGCCAGTCCGCAGCCGATTTGGGTGGCGATCCCAACGCGATTAACCCCCAGATTCCTCTGGATCTGGTTATCGACCATTCCGTCATCGCCGATTCGGCCGGGTCGGAAGATTCCTTCCGCTGCAACATGGCTATGGAATTCAAGCGCAATGCGGAGCGCTATCGCTTCTTGAAGTGGTCCCAGCAGTCCTTCGAAAACGTGCGCATCGTGCCTCCTGGAGTCGGCATCTGCCATCAAATAAACGTCGAGCGTTTTGCGCAGGGTGTTATGACCAGGCAGCAGGACGGCGGCGAGGTCGCGTATTTCGACACGGTCGTCGGCACCGATAGCCATACTACGACCGCTAACGGCATCGCCGTGTTGTCCTGGGGCGTAGGCGGCATCGAGGCCGAAGCCGCATGCCTCGGCCAACCCATTACGACGCTGGTTCCCAAGGTCATCGGCATCCATCTTACAGGTAAGCTCTCCGAAGGCGTGAGCGCTATGGACGTCGCACTCACCTTTGCGAAGATCCTGCGTGCCAAGGGTGTTGTCGGTTGCTTCGTCGAGTGCTTCGGCGACGGTGTTGCCACGCTTTCCGCAACGCAGCGCGCCTGCATCGCCAATATGACGCCGGAATACGGCAGCACCTGCACGTTCTTCCCGGTTGACGAACAGACGCTCGACTACCTCAGGCTCACGGGACGCAGCGACGAGCAGATCGAGCTCGTCGAGGCGTACGCCAAGGCCCAGGGTCTGTGGAGCACGGATGCAAATCGCGTGTACAGCGACGTCATCGAGCTCGACCTGGGTACGGTGACCCGTTCGCTGGCAGGCCCCAGTCGTCCTCACGACCAGATTCCTTTCGCAGGTGCCCGCGATGCATTCAACCAAATCTGCGAAGCGCGCAACCTGGATATGGGCAAGACCGTAACCGTGGATGCCGATGGGGAACAAGTCGAGCTTACTCATGGAGCCATCGCCATTGCTGCGGTGACCAGCTGCACGACGGCCACCGACCCCGCCATGATGGTGGCGTGCGGTCTTATCGCCAAAAAGGCGGCCGATTGCGGCCTGGCTGCAAAACCCTGGGTGAAGCGCGTGCTTGCGCCTGGCAGCCATGCGACGCAGATGCTGCTGGAGCGTGCCGGACTGGCCGAAGGCCTGGGTGCCCTCGGTTTCAACCTGTGCGGATTCGGATGCATGAGCTGCATCGGCAACTCCGGCCCCGTTTGGCCCTACATGCACGACATCGCCAACGACATCGAACTGACCAGCGTGCTTTCCGGCAACCGCAACTTTGAAGGACGCATCTCTCCGGACGTTTCGCAGAACTTCCTCTGCGCGCCTGCCGGCGTTGTAGCGTATGCCTTGACGGGTACGATGGACTTCGATTTCGAAACCCAGCCTCTGGGTACGGATGCCCAAGGCGGGGAGGTGTATCTGCGCGACATTTGGCCGACCGACGCTGAGGTCCAGGCCGTGCTCGACGAGTATCTTACCGCCGAGCTTTTTGAGGAAGCGGCGGAGGGCCTGTACGAAGGCACGCCGGCCTGGCAGGAATTGGACGTGGAGCCCAGCGATTTGTTCGCTTGGGATGAAGATTCCACATACGTCCGTCGGGCCCCCTACTTCGACGGCATGACCATGGGTCTGGATGAGGCGAAGGCCATCACGGGCGCCCGCGTTCTGGTGAACGTCCGCGATTTCATAACCACCGACCACATTTCGCCTGCGGGCAGCATCGCAGCCAACAGCCCTGCAGCCGCATATCTTTCCGAGCGCGGCATCGAGCCTGAGATGTTCAACACGTACGGTTCGCGTCGCGGCAACCATGAGGTCATGGCCCGCGGTGGCTTCGGCAACGTCAAGCTGCGCAACCTTATGGCCGAAGGCACCAGCGGCGGCTGGACGCGCGATCTGACGGACGGCGAGGTCAAGAGCATTTACGAGGCCGCATGCAACTACATGGACGCAGGCATCCCTACGGTTGTGCTTGCCGGCAAGATGTACGGTAGCGGATCGTCCCGCGACTGGGCCGCCAAGGCTC
Source organism: Slackia heliotrinireducens DSM 20476 (assembly GCF_000023885.1). Classification (NCBI taxonomy): domain Bacteria; kingdom Bacillati; phylum Actinomycetota; class Coriobacteriia; order Eggerthellales; family Eggerthellaceae; genus Slackia; species Slackia heliotrinireducens. The sequence continues at coordinate 979,543 of NC_013165.1, forward strand.
CGTTGCTGCTGGGCGTGAAGGCCGTCTTCGCAGAAAGCTTCGAGCGCATCCATCGTTCGAATCTGATCGGCATGGGCATCCTGCCTCTGCAGTTCATAGAGGGGGAGAGCGTTGACTCCCTGGGCTTGACCGGCGAGGAGACCTTCGCCATTGAATTTGTTGATTACGGAACCGGGATGCCGACGCTTCCCGAGCCCCGTATTGTCCACGTGACAGCCGAAAAAGAAGACGGCTCCGTCGTCGAGTTCCAAGCGACGGTTCGCGTGGATACGCCCACTGAAGGCGCCTATATGGCCCACGGTGGCATTCTCCAATATGTGCTGCGCAATTTAGTCGCAGCCGAATAAGAAAGGATTTCGCATGCCGAGTAACAACAACCCGTTTGCGAGTATCTTCGGTGCCATGTTCGGAAACCCCTTCGGGGGAGCCGGCAATCCGTTCGCCGCAGGTCAGGACGACACCATTCCCGAGGTCGAGTTCACGTCTGCGTCGGACGGCGTCAACAACGTGAAGGAGCGCATCGCCAGCATGACCAAGAAAGGCAAGGTCATCGCCATCATCGTGCTTCTGCTCGTGCTTGCCGGCGGATACTGGTGGTTCCATCCCGCGCTGAGCATCAACAACATCGACCTGTGGGTCGTCGTGGGCGCCATCATGGTGGCCGTGTTCATGCTGCTGCGCGGCGTGCAGCTCAGCTACGACAAGGGCATCGGCGGAAAAGAGAAGGACGCAGCGAAAGCGAAGCGGTTCAAAGTCATCTCGTATCTGCCGCTGATCGTGGTGGCCATCGGCGTCATCGGCCTGCTTCTGTCCATGTCATTCTTCCCGGGCAACGCCAAGAAGTACGCGAACATCCTGCAAACCGAGAACATGGAATTCACCCAGGACATCGAAGAGGTCAACTACAGCGAGATTCCCGTAATCGACCGCAGCTCCGCCGTCCTTTTGGGCAACCGTACCATGGGTACGATGTCCGACCTGGTCAGCCAGTTCGAGATCTCCACGCTGTACAGCCAGATCAACTACAATGACACGCCTGTCCGCGTTAGCCCTCTGGGATATGCCGACCTGTTCAAATGGCTGCAGAACCGCTCGAACGGCATTCCCGCTTACGCAATCGTGGACATGACGTCTCAGGATGCCCAGATCGTGCGTCTTGAGGGCGACCAGACCATCAAATACTCTCAGAGCGAGCCTTTGGCCCGCAACATCGACCGCTACGTGCAGCTGAAGTACCCCTTCTACATGTTCGGTGAGAAGTCCTTCGAAATCGACGAGGACGGCCACGCATGGTGGATCTGCCCGGTCCGTTCGTTCACCATCGGCCTGTTCGGCGGTGAGACCGTCAAGCGCGCCGTCCTGGTGGATGCGTCCACCGGTGAGACCCAGGACCTGGCGGTCGAAGACATCCCCGAATGGGTGGACCGCGTGTACCCCTCCGAGCTGCTTATCCAGCAGTACAACTGGAAGGGCGCCTACACGAACGGTTGGATCAACAGCTGGTTGGGCCAGAACGGCGTGGTTCAGACCACTCCCGGCACCGACAACTCCCTCGGATACAACTACATCGCCATCGATGATGACGTGTGGATGTACACCGGCGTCACCTCTGCCACGGCCGACAACTCCATCGTCGGATTCGTGTTGGTGAACCAGCGTACGGCCGAGAGCCACTTCTATTCGGTGGCCGGTGCGACCGAAGAATCCGCCATGGGCTCCGCCGAAGGCCAGGTTCAGAACCTTCGTTACGAAGCCACCTTCCCCATCTTGATCAACGTGGCTGACACGCCCACCTACTTTATGGCACTTAAGGACGGTGCAGGCCTGGTCAAGAAGTATGCCATGGTCGACATCGAACGCTATCAGAACGTTGCGGTGGGCGACACGGTTGGCGAAACCCAGAAGACCTACGTGGCACTTCTGGCCACCAATGGCGCCATCGGCGGCGACACGGCTCCGGATAGCATCGCAAACACCTCCGGCGTCATCGAGACGGTGGCGACGGCGGTCATCGACGGCAACTCCCATTTCTACCTCACCCTCGAAGGCGATGACCACATCTACGACTTCGCCCTGCCTGGACTGGTGGAAATCGTCGCGTATGTCCCTGGCGACAGGATCTCGTTCGATTACATCCCCGGCGATACGCTGTGCGTTGCCCAAAGCGTCAGTGGCAGCAAAGCGTCGACCGACTCGATCGCCGTTACGGAGGAGGCTCCGGAAGAAGGGGCGGGCGAAGAGCCGGCTACCCAAGGTGCAGCTGCGTAGTTTTGTGACGTGGTTGTGTTGACCTGCAGATTAACTTGACGCAGGTCTCCATGCTCGATAATATGTCCACTTGCGTTCGAAAGAATGCAAGTGGACAATTTAGTTCCGCTGCCGAAGACAGCAGGCACCCGATTGGGTTCAATTGCGAAAGCAGCCAGCCGAGGTGGTAAGCAAATGGAATTTTGCGGCCCCTGAGTCTTCATGGCACGGGGGCCGTTTTCTTTTCGTTTTGCAAACCGGTCCCACCCACTGATGTGGCGGAACGTGGATGTGAAACGAAAAGGAGGTGAAATACATGCCGAACAAGAACAACATCGCTTCCGTCGAGAAGATCACCGAAGAGCTGAAGGCAGCCAACGCCATGTGGGTTGTTGACTACCGTGGTCTGACCGTGAAGGAGGCTGAGGTCCTGCGTCGCGCTGTCCGTGAGGCAGGCGGCCACATGAACGTGCACAAGAACACGCTGGTCAAGCTGGCGCTCAAGGGTCTCGATCAACCCACTCTGGATGATATCCTGGCTGGTCCTTCCGCATTCATCTTTGCCGATGGCGACCCCGTTGCCGCCGCAAAGGTCGTCAAGGAGTATGCGAAGGACAACGAAAAGATGGTTATCAAGGGCGGCGTCATGGAGGGCAGCGCCCTCACTGCAGACGACGTCGAGGCCATCGCTTCTCTGCCTTCGCGCGAGCAGCTGTACGGTCAGATCGCCGGCGCTATCTCTGGTATGGCTCGCGGTCTGGCGGTCGCCCTCAGCGGCCTGCCCCGCGGTCTGGCAGTGGCTACCGCCGCTGTCGCCGAACAGAAGGATGCTGCATAGCATTCGCCCATGCGGCCTAGCCGCATAACACTGCAGCGTTCTTCGTTGCGAAACGTAAAGTAAGCGCCTAAAGGAACGGCGCACATTTGGACAGATCGCATACCGCGGTCATTTTGAAAGGATACTATCATGGCTCTGACCAATGAAGAGATCATCGAGGCATTGAAAGAGATGACCCTGCTCCAGGCTTCCGAACTCGTTAAGGCTATCGAGGAGACCTTCGGCGTTTCCGCCGCTGCTCCCGCTGCCGTTGCTGTCGCTCCCGCTGGCGACGCTCCTGCTGCTGCTGAGCAGACCGAGTTCGACGTCATCCTCGAGGGCTTCGGCGACAACAAGATCGCCGTCATCAAGGCCGTCCGTGAGATCACGGGCCTGGGCCTGAAGGAAGCCAAGGCTGCTGTCGAGTCTGCTCCTGCTCCCATCAAGGAGAAGGTTGCCAAGGAAGAGGCCGAGGACCTCAAGGCCAAGCTCGAGGCTGCTGGCGCTGCTGTCACCGTCAAGTAACTTCGATTCCTTCAAGGAATTCGGGGCGGGGGATGCGAGTCTCCCGCCCTTTTTCTATTCGCAGGTCGAATGCGTTTGAAGCTCGGGCGGTGCGCCGAGCCGACGGGGAGGGCCGTCGGCGCTTCACAATAGCCAGGTGCTGGCTTAGAATGCGAAGGCGACCGAACTGACAAGAAGGGAAGGGCCATGGCTGCCGACAAGTCGAAAGACAAGACCAATGCGATGCGCATGCTGGATGCTGCGAAGGTCGAATACCGGGTGGAACACTACGACCCCGACCTGCCTTTGTCTGGAACGGAAATCGCGAATCTGTTAGGCCAGGATACCGACCAAGTGTTTAAAACCCTGGTCACGGTGGGCAAGAGCGGAGATCATTACGTGTTCATGGTGCCCGTCGAGGCGGAGCTCGACCTGAAGAAGGCCGCCCAGGTAGCGGGTGAGAAGAGCATCGCCATGATTAAATCGAAGGAGCTGCTTCCTCTGACCGGCTACGTCCACGGCGGCTGCAGCCCCCTGGGCATGAAGAAGCTCTTCCCCACGTTCATCGACGAGACAGTTACACTGTTCGACGTGTTCATGTGCTCTGCGGGCAGGCGAGGTTGCCAGATTCAACTCACGTTGGAGGACCTTTTGAAGGTGATTCCTGTTGAGGTTGTGGATGTAACTGCATAACTTGAAAATTTTACTTGCATCATTTCGGCAGCCTTGCGATAATACACGGGCTGCAAAAAGCATGTCCCCATAGTCTAGAGGTCAGGACGCGGCCCTTTCAAGGCTGAGACACGAGTTCGATTCTCGTTGGGGGCACCACCAAAATCTCCCCGCTTTCGAGCGGGTTTTTTCTTTTCTAGGGCATTGTCGGTCGATGCACGCTCCTTGGGACACCTCGGCAACTCAGGTGGAGTACAATGAGCCAATTGTAGATAGGGGTGTTTGTGAACCAGATTGTGTTGCTTCCGTCATACGCGCAGGCCCAAGAGCACCGAAAGGCTCTGGCCGACGTCGGCAGTCCGACGGCTTTGGGTGTCCAGGTGACCACGCAGGATGCGTGGCTGGATGAGCTGTGGTCTCTTTTCGGGGACGGACGGGCCATCGTGGATTCCATGACACGGGACATGCTGCTGGCGTATGCCATGCGCTCCACCGGCGATTTCCCCGTCACGCCCGGCACCCTCATGCTCATATCCCGCATGGTGAAGGAGGGCATGGGCCTGCCTGCTTTCATGAACGCCATGAAGGGGTCTGTACCTGTTACCATCACCCGGACCGAACGTGCGTTGCTAGGCTGTGCTTCCGAATACCATGTCGTGCTTTCCCGTGCGGGGCTTGTTGAGCCGGGTGAGGTCATGGCTGCGTTGCCTGGCTGCGTGCCCAATCGCTATGACTTGACCGTCAAAGGATTCGGCCTGCTGCATCCCGGTCAGCGGGCGTTCTTCGAGGCCATGGGGGGCGGTTCGTTTGCCGAGGAGCCGGCAAGCGACCGCGTGCACGCCCTGGATCAAAGCATCGAAGCGTCTTTTCTGTTCCCGGGCGGCGCCTATGCGCGTCCGTCTTTGGTGGCGGACCAAATTGCGGCATCATGCGCGGAGGGTGCTACGGCCTTTGTGGCCTGCAAGAAACCGCTGGACGTGTACGAAGCGTGCGCTCCTCTTTTGGCAGCCCAGGGCATCACCTGCGGGGTTCGGGCCCGCAAGCGGTTCTTCGACACGGCCTTCGGACGGGCGATCGTATCGCTGTACGAATTCAAATCCGCAGACGAATGCCGTCCAGCGCTGCTGACCGATTTCCTTACGTCTCCGTTTTCGGGGGTGGGCCGAAGGACCGCTTTCGATTTGGACGCCCGCATGCGCGGCAACCGTCTCATCACGAAGGAGGAGTGCCTCGCCCGGGTTCTGGGCGAAAGTGAGCAGGCTCGCTATTGCGACGAGATAGTTTCCGACCTCGATGCCAGCATCCTCATTGGAAGCCTCATCGGGTCTATGCAGGGCAGAAGCGACTGGAGCGATGCCTGCCGTGTCGAGCAGATTGCGGCGGCGTTCGCGCTGCGTCGGGTCATGGAGACCGCTCGCGCATGCGGGCTGGATCTGCCATGCGCCATGATGTTCCTCGAGTTCATGTACGTGAACGTGTCCCAGGCCACGGCCGAGCCGCCCCAGGTGCTGTTCGCCACGCAACAGGAGGCCTCGAACTACCGTCCAGGGTCTTTCGATGTGGTGGTTGCCACCGAGCTGGACAGCGTGTCCTACGCCGTGAAGAACCGGACTGACTCGGTCACGACGTTGTTCGAGAAGCTTGGCATCGATTCCAAAGATGACGCGCTGGCCCGCGTACGTCGCAATTTCGTGGCAACGGAGAATTTGGCCCGCGTTCAGTTCGTCTGCGAGCGCGCCATGAACGACGAGGATGCCAACCCGACATACCCCTGCATCCCGTTGCAGGAATTCATAGATTGCTACCGCGAGAACCCATCGGCCACCGATGACGTGGACGAGACTTACGGCTTGCCGCAGGAGCTTTTGGCCACCGTCAGGTCGAAAGGCGAGGAGGCGCTGTACGAGAATGCGGCGCACGACCTGCAGCCCCAGCAGCCGCAGGTTGTGGTCGACCGTCCGGTTGCAGGGCAGGTGAGCGATGGGTCGAGACATCTCGTGGTGCTGCCCCGCATCGACCGCACGTGCGTCGTGGAGACGCCTTGCCTGTCGCCCAGCCAGATTGAAAGCTATCTGGAATGCCCGCACAAGTGGTTCGCCCATCGCAGGCTGAGGCTCGAAGGCATCGACGAAGGATTCGGGGCCGTCGAGATGGGCGATTTCGCGCATGCGGTGCTGAACGACTTCTACACGGTGTTCATGGAGGAGGGTCATGCCCGCGTGACGGCCGACAACCGAGACCGCGCGGTGGAGGTGCTTGCCGCATGCTTCGACGGGCGCCGAGCCATCCAGGCCGAACCTGCGCACGGAAGGCAGCGGCGCAACCGCTTGGTCGCAACGACCTCGGTGGAGGAGCTGCAGATCGACGCGCTTAAGGACAAGCTGGTTCGGTTCGTCTTGCGAGAAGCGAATATGCTGCCCGATTTCCATCCCCATCTGCTGGAATATGAGATTCCTATCGCGCAAGCCGTGGATTACGCCGGCGTGAAGGTGTTCGGACGGGTGGACCGCGTGGACATAGACGAGGCAGGACGAGCCGTCGTTATCGACTACAAGGGTTCGGTCAGCGAGCGCTACGCTGCGTTCGGAGAAGGCGGCGTGCTTGCAAACGGCAAGGTGCAGGCCCTGATTTACGCTCAGCTGCTCAGGCGTCATCTGGGGTTGGACGTGCGCGGTGCGCTGTATATCTCTTACGGGAAGACGCCTGTCATTCGCGGCGCCTACGACGGCAGCCTGATGGGCAAACTCGACCTGCCCGGATGCAAGGTTGCCACCTGCGAGTTCCACCCCGTCGACGGACGGGATTTCGGCTCGGTGCTGGATGAGACCGAGGAGCGGGTTGCCGAGCATATCAAACATCTTCTCGAGGGTATCATCGAACCGGCTCCGGCCTATGCAACGGTGTGCGACTGGTGCCCCGTCAAATCCTGTCCGAAGCGAGGCGCAGATGAATAAAGAAACGCTCACACCTCCTCAGAGGGCAAGCGTCGAAACTTTGGACCGGCCGCTTGTCATTTCTGCAGGTGCCGGCAGCGGCAAAACGTTCACGTTGACGCAGCGAATCGCCTGGGCTTTGCTTCCCGGCTCGGGCGAGGGGGGCGATCCTTTCGTCGACAGCATCGATGAGGTCATGGCCATTACGTTCACCACCAAGGCGGCCCAGGAGATCAAGGCGCGTGTGAAGAGTACCCTACGGGCGGAAGGCATGGTGGAGGAGTCGCTGAAGGTCGATTCCGCGTGGATCTCCACCATCCACGGGATGTGTTCGCGCATCCTGCGGGAACATGCGTTGGAAATCGGCATCGACCCGGCGTTCACGGTGTTGAACGAAGCGGACGCGACCGACATGATGGAGCGTGCCATCCAGACCGTGCTCTCCCAGGCCGATGAGCTGATGTCTCCCGAAGGCATGGACGGGCTGTTCGCCGAGTACTCCATCAGACCCAACGCTTTCGGCGGCGAATCCATCGAGCGCATGATTCGCTCTTTGGCAAATGCGGCGGCCTCGTCGCCTGCGGGATTCGATGCCCTGCGCGTGCCGCCAGAAGGGCGCGGTTGGACAGACCTGCTTCGTGCAGCGTGGCAGACCTGGGAAGACATGGGCGGGGTGGTGCGCAACCTGAAGGCCAGCGCCACCAGGGATGCCCTGCTTGCCAAGGGGGATGACGCCGCCGAGGCGGTGCAGGCCTTGCTTATGTCAGGGGAGGAGCCTACTCCTGAGGCGTGCCTGGAGATTCTTTCCCAGTTCCCCGATCCGAACGGCCGTATCGGACGCAGCGACGAGGCGTATTGCGAAGGCAAACCGAGGTGGAAGCAGATGTGGTCGCTTTTGGCGGGAGAGGCTTTGTGCAAGCTGTCTCGCCCGTTCGTCAACGATCTGATCACCTTGTCCAAACGGGTGCTTAAGGAATACGAGGCCCTGAAATCGGCGGCGTACGCACTGGACAACACCGACCTTCTGGTACTGGCGTTCAGGGCGTTCGACCAGCATCCCGAAATAGCCGACCAATACGCGCGAACATTCAAGCTGGTCATGATCGACGAGTTCCAAGACACCGACCAGCTGCAGATAGACATGATCTCCCACATGGCGGGCGAAGGTTTGGAGCGGCTGTGCACGGTGGGCGACGCCCAGCAGAGCATCTACCGTTTCCGCGGGGCGGACGTGGACGTGTACCGCCGGCATGTGGAGCGGATGCAGAAGCGCGACGATGCGGTGTATGTGGAGCTGCACGATAACTTCCGCAGCCATGCAGACGTGCTGTCGTTCGTGGACTGCCTGTTCGGCCGAAGCTGGATGTTCGGCGATGCCTTCATGTCGTTGGCGCCTGGCCGAAACGAAGCCAAGGTGAAGCGGCCGTACCGCAGCGACACACCTCGCATCCAGCTGCAACTGGTGGAACGGGAGCAGCGCGACACCGCCGCCGAGAGGGCGACTGGAGCCGACGCCTGCCGCATCGAGGCGCTGGGCATCGCGAAGCGGTTCTCCGAGCTGCGCCGGGCCGGCCATCCGTCGTCCGACATGGTGGTGCTGCTGGGGCGTATGACCAATGCAGACGTGTACGCCCAGGTCCTGCGCGATGCGGGTTTCGAGTGCGTCATAGCGGGCGGCTCCCTGTTCGGCAAGATGCCCGAAACTCTTGTGGTGCTGCGCCTTCTGCAGGTCGCAGCCGACCCCAACGATGCACCGGCGCTTTTCGAAGTGCTGACCAGCGATATGTTCGCCCTGTCCGCCGACGACCTATTAGAGCTCGCCACGGACCGCACGGCGAAGGAAGGCCTTCGCAAGCGGGACATCTCCAAGGGGCTGTTCCGCCTGCATGCCGATATGGAAGAGGGGATGCCGGCAAGCCCGGCGCTCAGGCATGCGGTGGAGGTGCTTCGGGACATGTGCTTCCGGGCGGGCAGCGATGCGCCTGATCGGATTTTGACTGAGGCGCTGGTGCGCTCCGGATGGCTTTCCCGCCTGCAGGAGCAAGGGGCCCAGGGCATGGCCGTCGCCGGCAACGTTCTCAAAGCCGTGCGCATGGCAGGCGACATCTGCCAAGAGAACGTGTGCGGCGTTGCCGCTGCGGCCCGGGAGATGGCGGCCCGGCTCGAAAGCTGCAAAGAGGCGCCGGGTGCCCTGTCGGCGGAGGCGGGCGACTTCGTGCGCATCATGACCATCCACGCCAGCAAGGGCCTTGAGTTCCCGATCGTCGCTGTGGCCGATTTCGCGAAGGAACGCCGCTCGTCCGCAGGAAAATTCATGTGCGAAACCATCCGCGGCACAACCTATATATCCCTCATGCCTGGCAACTCCGCCTCCGATCTCGAGGTGCTTACCAAGCGTGCGAAGGCCTATGCATCCGTCGACCCCGAAAAAGATGACGTTGACCTGATAGGGGCCATCGAAAGTGCGGCGTCCCAAACGGAGCTGCGCAGCCTGTTGACCGCTTACGGGATTCAGCAGGAAAAGGAGGAATCCCAGCGTCTGCTGTACGTGGCGTTGACCCGCGCCAGCGAGTCGCTGTTCGTATCGATGCACGTGAAACGGACCAAGCAGCCGGCGGTCTACATCGACACGATGTCCGACATCCGTGCAGGCCTGATGGCCGCGCAAGGTAATGCCGAAGGCGATTTTCCTGATCAGGCCGGCGTGCCGGTGCCGCTTGAGTACGGCGGTTCCGCTCCGGCGCTGTTCACCCGGCTTCCCATCTCACGTGACGTATCGGGCGGCCTGTCCTATCCCGATGCGCTGCAGGGGTTTGCGGCTACGCTTGTGCCCACACAGGCGAGTTCCACCGTGACGTTGCCTGATCCCGGGCGGGGCATCGTGGCCGTGGACGGTGCGCCCAGCGTGTTCGACCGGGGCAACGTGCGTAGCTACTCGTCGTTGGAGGAAGCGCTGCCGGCGGGCTTTCTAGAGGGCGAGACCGATGCGTTGGGGACTGCATCCCCGTCGCCTTTCGGTGCGGTTTCGCTGTCCTACGAAACCGAAGACTCCCGAGCCGCCTACGGATCGTCTCAGGATGTGCTGGACGACCCCTTCGCCGATGACGACGCGTTCTGGGATGAGCTTGCGGCCGACTTGTCGTCCGACACGGACAAGGCGACGGATGTGGGATCGGCGTTCCACGCGCTGGCCCAATGGTCGGTCGAAATGGCGAACGGGCAGGTGGAAGGCGAGGGCCATGCGGTTCCTCTTCCTGTTCCCGACGCGCAGCGCATCGCTGCGGTCATGAAGGTCAACGGAGTGGATGCGGCTAGCCATGTCCGCCTTGAGGAAGCGTTGCTCCGCTGGTACGGAAGTGACGCATGCGCCCGAGCGCTGGCCTGTAAGAACCTTCAGGCCGAAGCCCCGTTCTTCGTGACGGTCCCGGATGATGGCGGCACGGAGCTGTATCTGGAGGGCTCCATCGACCTGCTGGCTTCCGATGGAGGCTTCGATCAGGCTTACATCGTCGACTACAAGACCGGCGGGCACGAGGACGAAACGTCTGAGAAGCTGCAGACCAAGCACCTTCTGCAGGCAACATGCTATGCGTATGCGCTGTTCACGCAGGGATATGGTCGGGTCGACCTTTCTTTCGTCCGCGTCGAGCAGGAAGACGCCGATGCCCCAGGCCAGCCCCAGTGCGTGAACTACTCCTTCACGCTCGAGGACGCCCCCGTCTTGGCGAAGCGCATCCTGTCGGCCTACAAGGCAGGCGGGCGGTCATGACGAGCAAGGCTCCCCATTTCGAGAACGTGTCTCCGGCCGTACACAAGAGCATGACGTCGAACAAGGGCAAGAACACCAAGCCTGAACTGCTGGTGCGCAAACGACTTCGCGAAGACGGGCTTCTGGGGTACCGCGTGCACTGGAAGGTGCCGGGGCACCCCGATGTGGCATGGCCTGGCAAGAAGGTCGCGATCTTCGTCCACGGCTGCTTCTGGCACCGTTGCCCGCACTGCCAGCTTCCCGTGCCGAAGACGAATCAGGAATACTGGATCCCTAAGTTCGAGCGCAATGTCGAGCGGGACCGAGAGAACATTGCCAAGCTGGAATCCGACGGTTGGCGCGTGCATGTCATTTGGGAATGCGAGTTGAAAAAGAAGAACGTCGAGGCCACGTTCGACACGCTTCTGCCCGAACTCCATAAGGAATTGGGCAAGTAGCGGACACGCTCCGTCGCCGTAGCTTATCATGCGGGTGAGCGGCGGTCCTCATTCGATAAGAGCCGTTTGCCCCTCGTATCGCCCCGATGCTTCCGCATCGTTTTGCCGAACCTCGCATTTTCGAGAGGGGTTCTCCACGGAGCCGACACATTTTAATCCGCTTGCCGACAAGAGCGGCGTCACTTGCCGTTGAACACCGAAATCGTTCAGGAACGCGCGGTTCGCACTGATATAGTTACGACGTATTTGTGCGTTCTGTCGAAGGTCCAAAGGGTGGGCTGCAGGCGCATGGCTTTAATCTCGAGGGCGCTCCTTCGACTAGCGCCTTCCACGGACCTTTAGGCTGAGCTCTGACCTTCAAAGGGGGAAGACATGACACGAAAATTCAAGTCGATGGATGGCAACAACGCCGCGGCGTACGTATCCTATGCGTTCACCGAGGTTGCCGGTATCTATCCGATTACGCCGTCGAGCCCGATGGCAGACCTGGTGGACCAGTGGTCTGCTCAGGGTCGGAAGAACATCTTCGGCACCACCGTCAAGGTGTGCGAGATGCAGAGCGAAGGCGGCGCCGCCGGCACCGTGCATGGCTCGCTGACCGCGGGCGCGTTGACCACCACCTACACCGCTTCCCAGGGCCTGCTGCTCATGATCCCGAACATGTACAAGATCGCCGCCGAGCAGCTGCCGGCCGTCTTCCATGTGAGCGCGCGTACCGTGGCAACCCACGCGCTGAACATCTTCGGTGACCACTCCGACGTCATGGCATGCCGTCAGACCGGCTTCGCCATGCTGGCCGAAAGCAACGTCCAGGAGATCATGGACCTGTCTGCCGTGGCTCATCTGGCCGCCATCAAGGGCCGCGTTCCGTTCCTGAACTTCTTCGACGGCTTCCGCACCTCCCATGAGATTCAGAAGGTCGCCGTTTGGGATTACGCCGACCTCGCCGAAATGTGCGACTTCGACGCTGTGAACGCATTCCGCGACCACTGCCTGAATCCCGAGCATCCCGCCATGCGCGGCAGCCATGAGAACGGCGACGTGTTCTTCCAGCACCGCGAGGCCTGCAACAGCGTGTACGACGCACTGCCGGCCGTGGTTGAGGATTACATGCACCAGGTCAACGCCAAGCTGGGCACCAACTACGAGCTGTTCAACTATTACGGCGCCGAAGACGCCGACCGCGTGATCGTGGCCATGGGCAGCTTCTGCGACGTTGCCGAAGAGGTCATCGACTACCTGAACGCCCACGGCGAGAAGGTGGGTTTGATCAAGGTTCGCCTGTACCGTCCGTTCGTGTCTGCGAAGTTCGCGGCGGCGCTGCCGAAGACCTGCACCAAGCTGGCTGTTCTGGACCGCACCAAGGAGCCGGGTTCGCTGGGCGAACCTCTGTACCTGGATGTCGTCAGCGCTCTGGCTCATGAGGGCATCACCGGAATCACGGTGTGCGGCGGCCGTTACGGCTTGGGTTCGAAGGACACCCCGCCCGCATCCGTGTTCGCCATCTTCAAGGAGCTCGAGAAGGACGACCCGAAGCGCGAGTTCACCATCGGCATCGTCGACGACGTGACGAACCTGTCCCTCGAAGAGGATCCGAACTGCCCGAACACCGCTTCCGAAGGCACCATCGAGTGCAAGTTCTGGGGTCTGGGCGGCGACGGCACCGTCGGCGCGAACAAGAACTCGATCAAGATCATCGGCGACCATACCGACAAGTACGTGCAGGCTTACTTCCAGTACGACTCCAAGAAGACCGGCGGCATCACCGTCAGCCACCTGCGTTTCGGCGACACGTTCATCCGCAGCCCGTACTATGTGAACAAGGCCGACTTCGTTGCGTGCCACATGCCTGCATACATCACCAAGGGCTTCCCGATCGTCCGCGACGTCAAGCCGGGCGGCACGCTGCTCATCAACTGCCAGTGGGATCTGGAAGAGCTCGAGCATCATTTGTCCGCCGAAGCCAAGCGTTACATCGCGGCAAATGATATCAACCTGTACACCATCAACGCCATCGACCTGGCCATCGAAATCGGCATGGGCAAGCGTACCAACACCATCCTTCAGTCCGCATTCTTCGCGCTGGCCAATGTTTTGCCTGCCGAAGAGGCCATCCAGTACATGAAGGATGCCGCCACGAAGAGCTACATGAAGAAGGGCCAGGACGTGGTGGACAAGAACCATCGCGCCATCGAGGTGGGCGCAACCGCCTTCGTCAAGGTCGACGTGCCCGCATCCTGGGCCGACGCCGTTGACGAGACCGTGGTTGAAGAGCTTGAGGGACGCCCCGAGCTGGTCAAACAGGTCCAGGGCATCATGCGGCCGATCGGTCTGATGAACGGCGACAGCCTGCCTGTTTCCGCCTTCATGGATCACGTGGACGGCCAGTTCGAATTGGGCGCCGCCGCATACGAGAAGCGCGGCGTTGCCGTGAGCGTCCCTGCTTGGAACGCCGAGAAGTGCATCCAGTGCAACCAGTGCTCTTTCGCCTGCCCCCATGCCACCATCCGTCCGTTCGCTCTGGACGCCGACGAAGCCGCCGCTGCGCCTGAGAACACCGTGCTGCTGCCGATGAAGGGCAAGGCCAAGGACCTGTATCAGTACACGCTGGCCGTCTCGCCGATGGACTGCATGGGCTGCGGCGTTTGCGTTGACGTGTGCGCGGGCAACCAGTCAATCCTGAGGAAGAACCCTGAAGCCAAGCCCGAAGAGCTGGTGCTGCACATGGTTCCGTTGGAGAACCGACTGGACGACCAGAAGGTGTTCGACTACTGCGTGGCCAACGTGGCCGAAAAACCCGAAATCCAGGGCAATACCGTGAAGGACAGCCAGTTCAAGCAGCCGATGCTCGAGTTCTCCGGCGCCTGCGCAGGCTGCGCCGAGACCAGCTACGCACGCCTGGTGACCCAGCTGTTCGGCGAGCGCATGTACGTGGCCAACGCCACGGGCTGCAGCTCCATTTGGGGCAACCCGGCTGCGACCAGCCCTTACACCACCAACAAGCAGGGCTTCGGTCCCGCATGGAACAACTCCCTGTTCGAGGACAACGCCGAACACGGCCTGGGCATGCTGCTCGGCTACGAAGCGGTGCGCGACAAGGTCATGGGCGAGACCATGGAACTGGTTGCCCAGGATTGCGGCGACGAGCTTACCGATGCAGCGCTGGCCTGGATCAATGCGCGCAACGACTCCGCTGAATCCAAGGTTGCGGCAGCTGCCTTCATCAAGCAGCTGGAAGCTGCGGCGCAGGGCGAAGGCGAAGCTGCCGAATTGGCGCAGGGTATCCTTGAGAACCGCGAGTTCCTGACCAAGAAGAGCTTCTGGATCTTCGGCGGCGACGGCTGGGCATACGACATCGGTTACGGCGGCTTGGACCACGTCATGGCAAGCGGCAAGGATGTCAACATCTTCGTCTTCGACACCGAGGTGTACTCCAACACCGGCGGTCAGGCCTCCAAGGCGTCCAACATCGGCCAGGTGGCGCAGTTCGCCGCGGCCGGCAAGGAAATCAAGAAGAAGAGCCTGGCCGAACTGGCCATCTCCTACGGCTACGTGTACGTTGCCCAGGTGGCCATGGGTGCCAACCCGAACCAGACCATCAAGGCCATCGCCGAGGCCGAGGCGTATCCCGGACCGTCCATCATCATCGGCTACAGCCCCTGCGAGATGCACTCCATCAAGGGCGGCATGAAGAACAGCCAGGCCGAGATGAAGCGTGCGGTGGAATGCGGATACTGGAACCTGTACCGCTACAACCCGGCTGCCGAGCCTGGCCAGAGGTTCACGCTGGACAGCAAGGAGCCCGCAGGCGGTTACCGCGAGTTCCTGATGAACGAGGCACGCTACAGCCGTCTGACCCGCGAGTTCCCGGAGCGCGCTGAGGAACTGTTCGTGCGCAACGAGGCTGCGGCCATGGAACGCTACAACCATCTGGTGAAGCTGAAGGAGATGTTCTCCGAGGCATAAGGCCTGAAGGTCCATATGGAAACGAAAAGGGAGGGGCTTCGGCTCCTCCCTTTCTTGTTCGCCCCGCTGTTCAGGGGCGGGGTGCACGATTCGTATCGCTTCGGGTTATCGGGTGATGCACAGGCCTCGGGAGGCGAGCAGGGTGGGAAGGTTGCGAAGCTGACGTCGGTTGCAGTCTCGGGCCCGCTCGGGCAGCGCCTCCCAGGGAACCAGGTAGGGCGACTGCTTGGCGGCTGTGTCCTTTGTCGGAGACAGTGTCCAGCCGGCGGCAATTCGCTCTGCAAGCCAGCGTCGGTGCTCCAGAACCGCCAGACATTCCACCTCGCTGGGGGAGAGCCTGTCCACACGCTGGTCTGGGTAGCAGGTGCCGATGGGAGAGATTCGGTATCCCAGGATCTTCAACATGTCGGGAATGCTCTGGATACGCTGGATGCCCGACATGCGCAGGTCGACGGGTTGGTCGTCGTAGGTTTTGAATTCGGGGGAGCCGCCCAGCTCCGTCTGGCCGGAAAGATACACGTCGTAGGAGGACCGGGCCAAGTCTGTGATGATGTCCTCGTGGACGGTTCCGCCGTCCATCGTTAACAGGTCCACGGATTCGACGGCCAGGGGGCGGGCGACGTGCGGACCGTAGACGGCGCAGACCAGCGTGTTCCAGACGAGCTGCTCTTTGTAGATCAGCCACGGGGGCAGAACGGTTCCGTAGCCGTCGGCTTCATAATCGGGATTCATGGCGCGTTGGGCGCGAATGATTTGGAGCAGGTCGCCTACCGGCATGTCCTGCCAGCGGGATTCCATGTCGTCAGCCGAGATTTCCCGCTCGTATCCGTCCAGGGCCTCGCGGAACGAGTCTACGAAATAGCCTCGGGCGGATTCTGCATACCCCACGCGTTTGAAGCAGGCGTCCAGCTCGGACACGACGAGCAGCATGATGTCGGCATTGTCGTACCAGCCGCCGGCTACCATGGGGATGCGGTCCTGCAGACACCACGCCGGCAGGATGTCGAAAAGGGCGTCCAGCGGATTTCCGCCTTCGAGGGTCTGGTAGATTCGGGCCTCGGCCTCCACGTCGGCAACCAATCGCACGATGTCCGCCGCCTGTTCGGCGGGCTTGTATCCGGCAATCTCCAATGCGCAGGTCCGAAACTCTGGAACGGGACCTTTCCCGCCGTTCTTCCCATCGGCGCCGCGGCGGTTGTTGACCGCGAAGGGTGGGCAGAAGCGTCCGAAAGTGGCAGTGACGTCCTCGGGGTCGAGGGTGTTCAGGCGCAGGGTGTGGCTGTTCCACACGGCGATGCTCTTCAGACAGGCACGGGCGTCGCAGGCGTCGGGAAACGTCGAGACGATGCGATCCTCATAGGCCGCCAGCCAGTAATTCGCGTTGAACAGCATGCGGTCCACGGCGCTTTGGGTGCCCCTTGCAAGGCCTTGCCTGTCGTCGGATGCGACGGCTCCGTTGTCGGCGGAGGCGCCTTCGGTGGCGAAGACGTAGGCCTGATAGGCGGCGATGATGGTTTTCAGGACCTCGATGGGTTTAAGCGGGTTGCCGGCGGATGCACGTTTGCGCTCCTCGGCGCGAAGGGCCTCGCGGGCGGCGTCTGCAGCGGTTGGCGGCAGAGGCTTTCGTTTCGTCATCGTCGGCTCCTTTGGTCGGCTTGGTCTGCTTGCCTATGATACGCCTGTGCCAGGCCTTGCCATTGGGCAATGCGCGGGCCGTGGCGCGGACGCGTCATTTCGTCTGGGCCAGGATGCTGCAGGCCAACTCCACGAGCTGGTTGCGGCTGTAGTAGGGCATGGTGAAAACCCCGAGGGCGTCTTCGGCATATATTTCGGTTTCGTCGGCGGATACCGCTATGCCGCAGTAGATTTCGCTTTCGACGGTGAGCCGGCCGTCTTCGATGCGGAGGACATAGAGCGTGGGGAAGTCGTCTGACGCGTCGGCATCGGGGTTGTATGTGGAGGCGAACACGCGGGTTGCATCGCTTGAGAACCTTGCCGTATGCAGGGCCGGCAAAGTCTCTTCGCAGGTTGCCACGGCATTGCCTTGCGGGTCGAGCAGCATGCAGCACCCTGATTCGTCCTGCGCGAATACGCCTATGCCATCAGGGGATTCGACGGCGATCCGAGCTCTGTCGGGCATGGTGTCCAGAGCTGCATCTTGCGTAAGCTGCAGGGCTTCGGCGGCTACGGTCTGTGCGTCGTCTGCGCAGGGCGTTCTTTCGAGCACGTTCCATTGCAAGTCGGTGCGCCATACGGAGATGAGCGACGGGTTGTCAGCGGAACGGCCTATGTGCAGGAACGGCGTGCGGGTGCCGCCGACATAGCTCAGGCCGTTGCCCGCGCTGTCCAGACGAAGGCCTGAATCAAGGTCCATGATAGAGTCGAACCCTTCGGGGGCAAGAGGCTGGCGGATGAGGGTTTTTCCGTCTGCCAACGTGATAAGCAACGCTCCGACAATCGGTTCCTGGTCGCTCCAGATGAAATCGACCTGCACTATGGGCGCTTCAAAGTCGGTTGTGTAAAGGACGGAGCCGTCGGTGCGATCGATGGCGACAAGCGAGGTGCCTGCTCCTGCAATCAGGGCACCCTCGCCTAGATTGGCGATGCCGTAAACGCGAGGTATGCCGTAGTCGAGTGCCGTATCTCCCGACGTGCCGACGGTGCGCCCCGACGATTCGCCGTCGAACTGCCAGATCAGATTCATGTCGGCGTCGAAGGCCTGGATCGCGTAGGGCGTGGCAAGCGATCTGGCAAGCGCGTCTGCATCGTAGGAGGTCACAAAGCAGATGTCATCTGCAACAACAAGGGATGACGCATTCGGATGGGCGAGGGCTGCGGCATGCATGCAGGTGTCGTCGGCGGCCGCCATGTCGATGTAAGCGACGGTATCGCCGGCTGCGACGAAAACGTCGGAGGCTAAGGTGCCGAAACCCATGAGCACAGGTTCGGTTCCGGAGGCGTGGTTCGCGCTGATGGTTGCAGAGGGGTCGTCAAGTCCCGGATTGGGAAGGGTTTTGGTCCCGATGCCGTGCGAAGAGGCCGTGTCTACGACGCCGACGTTCAGGTCCTCGCCGTCCAGCCCGACAAAGCCCAAGCTCTTTCCGTCCGCTGAGACGGTCTGGCCGAAGGTTGCGACGTTCTCGACGTTCCACACGAGGTGCCCGGATGTCGTGTCAAAGCAGGCGAACACGCCGGGGTGCCCGGTGCCCATGCAATAGAGCACATCGCCCCAAGCGGCAAGGCGCAGCAGTTCGGGGGTCTGCTCGAAGGGCGTATCGCCGGGTAAGTCGCAGGTGGCGCGCAATGCACCGGTTGCTGCATCGTAGATGTTGATCTCGGCCCGGTCGTCGATGGTTGCAAACCAGGTGTATTCGGGATTGACGGTCCAGGACACAATAGGACGTTTATGCTCGAGCGTGTAGCAGGGCGACCACCACATGTCGGATTGAGGGTAGGCGCCGACAGCCTGCTCCAAGGCGCGTTGCGCTTCGGGGGTGAGGGCATCCGGGTCGTCGGAAACTGTGGCCAGGATGGCGTCGAGCGCCCCGTATCGGTCGCCGGAGGCGAGCAACACGTCGGCGTCTGCTGCCGCATGGCGCGACTGTTCAAGCCGGGTTTCGACCTGACTGGCTTCGATCTGGGCGTTCTTGGCGTGGGTGTAGAATCCGGTCGCCGTTGCGGCTATGGCGAAGGCGGCGACGATGCCTGCGACTCTGCGGATCTTTCGGACTCGTTCGCGCTGGCGCAGGTCGTCGAAGCCGCAGCCCACGATGCCTGCGATAAGTCGGAGGGCTTCCTGCCTGAAGGGCAGGTTCGTTGCGGGGCGGAAGTCGGCGGCCACATGGCTTGTTGCCCGAAGCCCGAACGACCCGTCGGCGTCTTTCGCCAGGATGTGGGACAGCGCCGGCGGAATTCCTTCTTTGGAGGCACCGTCTGCCAACGCGAGGAATATGCGCTCGCGGCCGTGGTAGGTCGCGAATTCGACGACCTCGCGGTTCACCCATGCGCTTTCCGGAGTCTTAGGCGAACAGACGACGATGAGCGTCCGGGAGCGCCGCAGGGCGTTGGAAATGCGCGTCGGCAGCTCGCCTGAGGCGGGCAGTTCGTCCTGGTCGCGGAAGACGCGTCCGAGTTTGCGGCTGGCGGCGGGGGAGTTCACGCCGCGGGGCAACCGATAGGCCTCGATGGCGGATTGGATGCGTTTTGCCAGGTCGGTGTCGCGATCAACATGGCGGTAGCTGATGAACGCCACGTATTCGTACTCGTCGTAGGAAGGTGCGAAGGGCTGCTGAGCTCCGCAGTGCGGGCAGAATGCGGCGTAATCCGCAATCTCGCTGCCGCAGGCGACGCATCCCATGACCGTTTCCTTTCACTATTCGAACGAACTCATACTACCATGGGTGGCAAAACAGGTGGTGGCGAGCGAAGGGCGCGCGCCCCTCGCATTGGGCAATGGTACGGAATCGCAGGAGTTATAGTTCAAACAGAAGGATTGATTGCCGAATAAGAGGCTAGTAGTGGAACAGCTCTTCGAAGGCGACGTCCAATCCATCAGCGATGCGCATGAGCGTGCTTATGGTTGGATTTGCCGTGCCGGATTCGATTCGGTTAAGGGTGACTCGGTCGAGTTCGAGCACTAATGCCAGGCGGCGTTGGGACATGCCCTTTTCCTCACGGAGCTTGGCTATGCGCACTCCGAGCTTTCGTTTGGATTCGATATGTTCGACAAATTTTTCGGTCATATGACAAGCCTACGCGCCGTGTTTGGTTTGACGGTAGGATATAACCAACCGTTTCCACCAATATCAAAGACCTCTCTGTAGGCGGAGCCGTGAAGGGCAAATGCGAATCACTGTGCCATGCTGAATCTAATCGTATTGTCTTGCCCCAATAGCAATCGATTTGATTCGGCAGAAACTAGCGACCTTTAATCAATTTGGCTTAATGCCAAAGGGGATGTCGCCTCCTTCGCGGTCTGCCTGATGTATCATGCATGGTAGGATAAACCCTACCAAACGGAGGAGAATGTAGGGAAGGTAGTTCGATGTATTTCATCTATGGAGAGAAGGATTCAGCGACGGCCGATCTTTGTAGCAGGCTGTTTGCAGGGAGGTGTGATCGGTTTCAAATAGACGCATTTCTGCGTAGTGGGGCAGATCCAAATGGGCATGTGATGTATTCGCAAAGTGAAATGCCTGCATACTCGAAACAGATAATCTCCCCTTTGGGTATCGCTTGTCTGATGGGGGATTATGAATGTGCTGCCGCTTTGATAGAACGAGGGGCTCGGTGCTGGGACTTCCAAGTGGGGTTGGTGGGCGAGGCGGCGAGAGGAGGAAACGCGCGTATTGTTGACCTGCTCGTGCGAAACGGCGCCAGCGTCGACGGAGAGAACGGCTCTTACCAGAACCCTCCTTTGGTCAGGCTGAGCTGCACGCCGCTTGATGATTGGAGGATGGCGGAATGTCTGCTAAAGCATGGTGCCTACCCTGACATTATGGCTCAAAACGGAGTATTCCCTTTGTATTGTGCCGCCCAGATAGGCAACGTTCAGATGATGAAGTCTCTACTGGAGTACGGTGCGCGAATCAACATGACCACGCCAAGGGGCAATACTGCATTGATGAATGCATGCGATGAAGGAGAGACTCAGGCTGTGAAGCTTCTGTTGGACGAAGGCGCTGATGCCAGCCTGAGAAATGCCATGGGTAAGACATGCATGGATTTTGCTCGTCAGAACGGTTATGGCTGGATTGTACAACTTCTAAATGATTACGGAGTGCGATGGTAGTGTTACTGGAAAGGGGTTCTTCATGGGAAGCGTAACGGGTGTTTATCCAAAAAGCCGGATGGATGATTACTCATGGGATGAACTGGCGCGAATCGCTAGGGTGATGTCTGCCGCTGGTGGCAAGTGGCGGGGAATCGAGGTTGCGAAAGAGTACAACTTGTGTACACCGAGCGGCTCGCTTAATGGTGCTCAGAAAAAGACCTTGAGGTTAAAAAACGGCCTGTGTACGGATGCCGTGATTATCGGTCTTATGCACGATAAACGTGCGTATTCTGACGACCTTGCAGGCATCTCCTTCCAGACCGTTAATTGCGTAACGTTTGTTCCCATGAACAGTTATGGAGGCAATAGGTACGGTTGGCAAGGGTCTGATTTGAGGCATTGGCTCAACTCTGAATTTCTACGTTTCCTGCCCGACGACTTATCAAGAAGTATCATCCCTGTCGAAAAACGGACCAACAACAAAGGGAAGACGAATGGTTCAAGTGATGTAACGGAAACGAATGATCAGATCTGGGTTCCGTCTCTTGTGGAGCTTGTAGGGCTGCTGGATAGGGACAGCTTTCTTGACCATGCCCGTTTTACTGCAGACATCTACAACGCAGAAGGAAAGCAATATGAGCTATACAAATACTACGATGTTGTCTTCGGGGGAGGCTGTAGCGAGATAAGCAAAGAATGGTGTTGGTGGGAACGGAGTTGCTTGCCGACGTACGACGATCTGTGGTGGGTTGTGAACAAGATGGGATTCGTCGACCGGTCGAGGGACCCTGCGTCAAATGGCGGCGTTGCTCCGTGTTTTTGTTTGTGATGCAGATAGGAGGACAGTGGAGATGAGACCCGAGCATCGATTCGAATTCGACACGATCATGTGTCTGCAGCATGGTCTGTACGATGAATTTGAGAGCCGTCTTCAATATTGCAAGCAAGGGGTGTTCTGCAATTTCGACCAGACATTCGAAAACGACCTTGATGGTTTGAACTTCATTACATGTGCGGCCGAGATTAACAGCTGTGAAGGCATTCTCCGCTTGGTTAAATATGGGGTGGATGTGGATATGCCTAACATCTATGGGCAGACCCCGTTGTTTGTGGCTTTGGAATGCGGGCATATTGAGGCGGCCGAACTGCTTATATCGTTGGGAGCCGACCTTCGCCATAAAGATGTTGATGGATACGGTGTTGGAGAGCATTTGGTGATGGGGTTCAAACGAAATCCCAGCATGCGCCAATGGATCGATGACCTGATGGCGAATTGATTATTAATAATTCGGCAGTGACAAATCGAGCATGGTGCCGAATGCATTCAACCGTTTGGAGGGACGATGATTGTCAACAGCGATATTGTGAGGCTTGGGTTTGCCGATTTCGATCGGCGGCAATTCATTATTGATGACATAAATAGAACCAGCGAAGATCTGAAAGCTTCAGCATACATGAAAGGAGAGCTCGACTATGATGAGTGGAATCCTTTTATGGCGGAAGACCCGTCTTACCGATATGCGCCGATAACGGAGTTCGACAGACGGGTCATCAAGAACTACTACCTGCTCTTCAGTGCGCTGAACTTTGATTCCCTGCATGCTGAGAAGGCGTTGAGCTTAGGGGCCGACCCCAATGTGCAGTGCCTTGTTGGAGGAAGGCGCTACTATCCACTCATAGCAGCTGCCACTTCCGGCGATTCTGAAACGGTCAAGGTTCTTGTGGAGAACGGTGCCGACGTGAATATCCAACAGTTAAACGGCGAATGCGCTGTGGCCTTGGCATCTTCGTTCGATCATTACGACATGGCGAGGTACCTTCTGGAGCATGGCGCTAACCCCAATTTGGAAGCTCGAGGAGGAATAACCGCTCTTGCGGTTGCCGAAAACTCCAACATGGTAAAGCTGCTTTTGGCTTATGGCGCCGACCCCAACATTCCTGATTCGGATGGCGATTTGCCCATAGTCGCAAGAATCGACAATGACGATTTCTTATCGGCGGGTGTTCTGGTGCAAGCAGGAACAGATTTAGATTGGAAAAACCACATGGGAGAGAGCGCTCGTGAGCGAGCCATCCGCGTTGGTAGTGATCTCATGCGTCGTGTAATGGGTTGTGATTAGGCATAAAACTGTCCTGCTGGCTTAGGAGGGGGCGAAAGGCTACCCCGGTCATTGCCCAATGGGTCGGCAGCATTGGCCGTATATTCTAATCGTCCCAGATGAGACCACAACCGAGGGGAGGACACGATGGCAAGGCGAGGTTATTCCGGCGGAAGCGGACGCAGCGGCTACAGCGGAGGCGGCTTCACGAACTCCCGCACGGGTTCGTATGTGTCGTCGGCCCGGGCGCACCAGCACGTCGGCCAGAGCTTCGGCGGATACACGAAAGCAAAAAGCTCGTCGACAGGCAACTACTATATGGCGCCGAGCAAAGGCAAAAAGTAGCGAATTCGAACGACGCGGGCCCCGTTTGCGCAAGCAGGCGGGGCTTCGTCATCTAGAGTTCGCATAGGCCCAGGGCTCAGGGGGACAAACGGAGGCTAGCATCGGGCTTTGCCGCCGTTCGTTTCCGAGCAGTCCAAATCGGGTGCCTGCGCCTGGGCTGGGCGGTGGGACAGCAGGCGCGTGAGCAGATGCCGAGTTTTTACTGGTGGGTCATATGTGGCGCAGAAAGCAATGCGGTCGGCTGGTATGATCGGGCGCCGTCTTTCGGGGGCGGTACGGCGAAAGCAGTTTGGGAGGTGGATATGGAACGTGCGCATGAGGCATCTTCGACGGTCTGGGCATTCGATATGAACGGAGAAGGTGCCGAAGAGGAGATTCATTATAGGATAGACGGCGGGATTCTCTATATTGGCGGGCAGGATATGGCAGGATCCCAAGTTGCGACGGCCAAAGAGCTGGGCGGGCGGCCTGTCGGTATGCCGTGGTGCTATAACAAACGTATTGTCGAGGCGTGCATCGTCCAGCCAATTTCTCCCGTCGGGCGTTTCGATTTCGCAGGCATGTCCAAGCTTCGGGCCATCCATGGTTTGGAGCTGCTGGACACGTCCCGCATTACCGATATGGCCGGCATGTTCTCGGACTGCGAATCGCTCGCCGCCTTGGATCTGACGCGCTTCGATACATACAATGTTACAAACATGATGCATATGTTCAGCGGTTGCGAATCCCTCGAATCACTGGATTTGACGTCGTTCAACACTGCCCGCGTCACGAATATGCAGTCCATGTTCGAAAACTGCGTCTCGCTCAGGTCCGTCGACCTCTCGACTTTCGATACCTTTGCCGTAACAACCATGGAAAGCATGTTCGCAGGGTGCGAATCAGTCGGGGCATTGGACCTTTCATCCTTCGACACCACCCGCGTTTCCACTATGAAATACATGTTCAGCCGTTGTTCGCGGTTGGCTTCCGTCGATCTGGCGTCATTCGACACGTCCGTCGTGACGGATATGCAAGGCATGTTCGAGGAGTGCTCGTCGCTTACATCCCTCGACCTCTCGTCTTTCGACGTCTCCCGGGTGAAGGATCTGTCTTACATGTTCGGCCTGTGTACGTCGCTCGAATCCGTCGACCTGCGCGCCTTTGTCACATCGGCGGCCGAAAGCATGCTGGGAATGTTCCTCGGCTGCTATTCCCTTACATCCCTCGACCTGTCCTCTTTCGACACGTCTCGAGTCACATCCATGTGGTGCATGTTCCTTGGCTGCTTGTCCCTCCGGTCCGTGGACGTGTCGTCGTTCGACACGGCTTGTGTGAGCGACATGGCGATGATGTTCCAAAACTGCCTGGAGCTTGAGTCTTTGGACCTCTCGTCGTTCGACACAACCCAGGTCACCAGGATGGTCGGCATGTTTATGGTGTGCAGGTCGCTTGCGTCTTTGGATGTGTCGTCCTTCGACGTTTCCAACGTTGCCGATATGTCCTACATGTTCTCCCATTGCGACTCTCTCGATTTCGAGCAGCTGCCGCAATGGGCGCGCCCGTAGGCCTCGGGACGGTAGACGTTTTGCGTGCAGAAAGAAAGCGCCACCGGCGGATCCGATGGCGCTTCTCATTCGTGTGGTGCGGCGGTGCCTATGCCAGCAGCGACTCCACGGTTGCAAGCTTCGCGCTGCAGCAGAAGACCTCGAGGGCCTGTTCCAGCTCCTCCAGCGGAGGCAGGGTGGGGGCGATGCGGATGTTGCGGTCCAGCGGATCCTTGCCGTAAGGCCAGGTTGCGCCTGCGCCGGTCATCACGACGCCGGCCTCCTTGGCCAGCTGCACCGTGCGCTGGGCAGTGTTGGGCGCGCCGTCGAAGCTGATGAAGTACCCGCCGTTGGGCGTGCTCCAGGTGGCGCCGGTTTCGCCGAGCTCCGCTGCCAGCGTGTTCACGACCAGCTCGAACTTCGGGCGGATGATTGCGGCATGCTTCTTCATGTGCTCGTCCAGCCCTGCGCGGTCTTTCAAGAACTTCACATGGCGAAGCTGGTTCAGCTTGTCGTAGCCCACGGTTTCGGTGCCGATGCGCTTGCGGATCACGGCGATGTTGTCTGCGCTGGCGGCGACGGCTGCGATGCCGGCTCCGGGCAAAGTCACCTTCGACGTGCTGGCGAACTTGAAGTAGCGGTCCGGATTGCCGGCGGCGACGCAGGTGCGGGCGATGTCCAGCACGCGTTCGCGGCGTTCGGTCTCGTCGTACAGGTCATGCACGCAGTAGGCGTTGTCCCAGAAGATGCGGAAATCCTTGGCGGCAACGGGCATGCTCGCCAGGCGCTTCACGACCTCATCGGAATACGTCGTGCCCGTGGGGTTGGAGTACTGGGGGACGCACCAGATGCCCTTGACTGCCGGGTCGGCCACCAGCTCTTCGACCTTGTCCATGTCGGGGCCGTCGGCTCTCAGCTCGATGGGAATTAGCTCCATGCCAAGCGTTTCGCAAATGCGGAAGTGGCGGTCGTAGCCAGGGGAGGGGCACAGCCATTTGATGGTGCCCTGGTCCTTCCAGGCGGGCTCGCCGGAATAACCGTACAGGACTCCGCCTGCAACCAAGTCGTACATGATGTTCAGGCTGGAGTTTCCGAAGACGCAGACGTTGGCGGGGTCGTGGTCCATCATCTCGGCCATAAAGGTTTTTGCTTCTGGAATGCCGTCCAAGACGCCGTAGTTGCAGCAGTCGGTGCCGTCGGAGGCGATCAGGTCCCCGTCGGATGTAACGCAGTCCAGCATGGGCAGGCTCAGCTTCAGCTGCTCGCCGCCAGGCTTGCCGCGGGCCATGTTCAACTTCAGATTGCGGGCCTTCAGCTCGCCGTACGCCTCTTCCAGCTCCGCCTTAAGCGCCAAGAGCTCTTCGTGTGCCAAGTCTGCGTATGCCATCTTCTCTCCTTTATATAGTTAAGCAAGGCAAATCGAAGCCTTCTATCAACCAGATAACTTTACCGCAATGCAGCGAGCTTGTGCGCGGCGTTCGCCAGGTGGATGCAATTCTCATCCATGCAAGCGGAAGCGCAGCACGGACCATCTGTCCCGATTCAGCAGTAAACGGTTGTGAAAAACGAAAAATAGGATGTGGGGAATTTATCGACGAAATTGTGGCATAATGCCCGAAAGTAGCATTGGAGAAAGCGATAAGGCCAGCTCAACCGCAGAAATGTGGAGATGTGAAGATGGATACGCCCGAGGGCGTGTCGGCTGTTGACAGGGTGGGGTGGCTAGCGTATTATTCATTCGCTCGCTGTTCGAGTCGTCGAAATGCGAGCAGGCAGCTTGACAAGTACACATAGTATCGAGCACTTTTCAAAACTGGGCGTGTGCCCGAGTGGTTAAAGGGGACGGGCTGTAAACCCGTTGCTTCGGCTACCTAGGTTCGAATCCTAGCGCGCCCACCAGTTTTGCCCGTGTAGCTCAGTCGGTAGAGCACATCGTTGGTAACGATGAGGTCACCGGTTCAAGTCCGGTCGCGGGCTCCAGTTGTTTTTTTGCTGGCAGCCTCCAATCGGGGGGTGCTTGCGATACATATGGCGGTGTAGCTCAGTTGGTTAGAGCGCACGGTTCATACCCGTGTTGCCACTGGTTCGAGTCCAGTCACCGCTACCATTTAGATAGAACATGCGCCTCGAAAGAGGCGCATGTGCGATATCAAGACCTTTGGTCTTCCGACCCAACCTTTTAGAGGAGGAACAATGGCAAAAGAGAAGTTTGAGCGTTCTAAGCCGCATGTTAACATCGGCACCATCGGTCACGTTGACCATGGCAAAACGACGCTGACTGCCGCCATTTCCAAGACCCTGTCCATGAACGACGGATCTCATGGTACTGCTCATGCAGACTTCACTGCCTTCGAAGACATCGACAAGGCTCCTGAAGAGCGCGAGCGCGGCATCACCATCTCCATTGCTCACATCGAGTACGAAACCGACAAGCGTCACTACGCTCACGTTGACTGCCCCGGCCATGCTGACTACGTCAAGAACATGATCACCGGTGCTGCTCAGATGGACGGCGCTATCCTGGTTATCGCCGCAACCGACGGCCCCATGGCCCAGACCCGCGAGCACATCCTGCTCGCCCGTCAGGTCGGCGTTCCCTACATCATCGTCTTCCTGAACAAGTGCGACATGGTTGACGACGACGAGCTCATCGAGCTCGTCGAGATGGAAACTCGTGAGCTCCTCACCGAGTACGAGTTCCCCGGAGACGACCTGCCCATCATCAAGGGCTCCGCTCTGAAGGCTCTCGAAGAGGATCCCGAGTGGGTTGCCCCCATCTGGGAGCTCATGGACGCCGTTGACGAGTACATCCCCACTCCCGAGCGCGACGTCGACAAGCCGTTCCTGATGGCTGTCGAGGACACCATGACCATCACCGGCCGTGGTACCGTTGCAACCGGCCGTGTCGAGCGTGGTGTTCTGCACCTCAACGACCCGCTGGAGATCGTCGGCATCAAGGAAACTCAGACCACCGTCTGCACCGGCATCGAGATGTTCCGCAAGCTGCTTGACGAAGCTCAGGCTGGCGACAACATCGGCTGCCTGCTCCGTGGCATCAAGCGCGAGAACATCGAGCGCGGCCAGGTTCTGTGCAAGCCCGGTACCGTGACCCCGCACACCGAGTTCGAAGGCCAGGTCTACATCCTGACCAAGGAAGAAGGCGGCCGTCACACCCCGTTCTTCAACAACTATCGTCCGCAGTTCTACTTCCGCACCACGGACATCACCGGCTCCGTCAAGCTGCCCGATGGCGTCGAGATGGTTATGCCTGGCGACAATGTCACCATCGTTGGCGAGCTGATTCACCCCATCGCTATGGAAGAGGGCCTGAAGTTCGCTATCCGCGAGGGTGGCCGCACGGTCGGTTCCGGCCGCGTCACCAAGATCATCAAGTAACTTTGCTGATCTGACTTCGATTTGAAGCTGGGCCCGATTCGTCGGGCCCAGCTTATGAAGTGCTTAGAAATGTGTGTGCTGTCATGAGGCTATACGCTATTAACTAAAGGAGATTTCATGCGCACGTTGGTCACCCTGGCATGCACTGAGTGCAAGCGCCGCAATTACACGACCAAAAAGAACAAGCAGAACAATCCCGAGCGCATCGAGATGAAGAAATACTGCAAATGGTGCAAGACGCACACGTTGCACAAGGAAACTCGATAGACTAAGGAAAACACGCCAGTAGCTCCAATGGTAGAGCGGCGGTCTCCAAAACCGCATGTTGTGGGTTCGAGTCCTACCTGGCGTGCCAGCTTGTTCAAGCAGCTTGCGTGTAAGCTGCTTGTTTTGGGTTTAAGGATATACGCTTTTTGGAGGCGCTTCGGCGCTTTTCCAACGCTTAAGGATAGGGTATGGCGAAGAAGTCTAAAACACAGAGGGCCAAGCATTCCGCTGCACGTCAGGCTCGCAAGGCAGAAGCCGCCTTGCAGGTAACTGACGAGGGCGCTGCTTCCGAGGATTCTGCGAAGGCCAAGGCTGCGATCGAAAAGAAGTCGGATAAGAAGGCCGAAGCCAAGAAGGCAGAAACCAAGAAGCCGAAGAAGGAACGCTTCAAGTTCCTCAAGGACGTGAGTGCTGAAATGAAGCGCGTCACGTGGCCGAGCCGTCCCGAGGTCATTCGTTGGAGTGGCGTCGTGGTCGGTGCTTTGCTGTTCTTCGGCGTCTTTGTTGCCGTTCTCGACAACCTGATCGTCACGCCCTTGATCGTCGCTCTTTCGAATCTGGGGGCGTAAATTATGGCTAAGAAGTGGTACGTCCTGCATACCTATTCCGGGTACGAAAACAAGGTGAAGCAGACCCTCGAAAGCCGTGTCGAGATGATGGGCCTCGAGGATAGCATCGTCGATATACAGATCCCGACCGAGATGGTTACCGAAATCAAAGAAGGCGGCCGTCGCGTCGAGAGCGAAAAGAAGGTATTCCCGGGCTACGTGCTGGTCCGCATGGAGATGAACAACCAGAACTGGTCGGTCGTTCGCAACACTCCCGGCGTCACCGGTTTCGTTGGCGGACAAGGCGAACCTGAACCGCTGACCCGCGAGGAATACAACAAGATCATGAAGCGCACCTCCGTTAAGGCGGGCGCTCCGAAGAAGACCTCCACTTCGCTTGAAGTGGGGCAGTCCGTGAAGGTCACCAGCGGCCCCTTGGCCGATTTCGACGGCACCGTTTCCGAAGTGTCGCCCGAAGCCGGCAAGGTGAAGGTCCTGGTTTCGATCTTCGGCCGCGAGACCCCCGTCGAGCTTTCGTTCGACCAGGTAGCTCGCATTTAACTGGTAATCAGTCCTATGTGCCTCAGTGGACAGGGCTTCTCGCATAGGTAACTGATCATAACTGGAACCTACAAGGTAAGGAACACGTAACAATGGCTGAGAAGAAAGTAACTGGCTTCATTAAGTTGCAGATTCCTGGCGGCAACGCAACCCCGGCTCCTCCGGTTGGTCCCGCGTTGGGCGCTCAGGGCGTCAACATCATGCAGTTCGTTCAGGCTTTCAATGCCGAGACTGCAGACAAGAAGGGCACCATCATCCCCGTCGAGATTACCGTCTACGAGGACAAGTCCTTCACCTTCATTTGCAAGACCCCTCCTGCAGCTGTGCTGATCAAGCAGGCTCTGGGTATCGAGCATGCCAGCGGCATCCCGCAGCTCAAGTTCGTCGGCACCCTGTCCGAGGATCAGCTGCGTCAGATCGCCGAGACCAAGATGCCCGACCTGAACGCGAACGACATCGATGCCGCCATGAACATCATCGCTGGCACCGCTCGTTCCATGGGCGTCCGTGTTGAAGGCCGCGAGATGAAGAAGACCTACGTCCCGTCTCGTAAGGTCGCCGAAATGCTGAAGAACTCGTAAGAGTCGCTTTAACGTAGTGGAAGGGCGAGAAGCGCCCGCCAACACCACGAAAGGAATTCATTCATGAAGAAGACCAAGAATCAGAAGGCAGCTGCCGAGAAGATCGAAGCCGGCAAGCTGTATGCACCCATCGAGGCTGCAACCCTCCTGAAGGAAGTTTCCTCCGCGAAGTTCGATGAGACGGTTGAAGTCCACTTCCGCCTCGGTATCGACACTCGTAAAGCCGACCAGCAGCTCCGTGGCATGGTTGCCCTGCCCAACGGCTCTGGCAAGCAGGTCCGCGTCGCCGTCTTCGCCGAAGGCGCCGCTGCTGAAGCCGCAGAGGCTGCCGGTGCAGACATCGTCGGTTCTGACGATCTCGTTGCCGACATCCAGGCCGGCAAGATCGACTTCGACGCTGCTGTAGCAACGCCGAACATGATGTCCAAGGTTGGCCGTCTCGGTAAGATCCTCGGCCCCCGCGGCCTGATGCCGAACCCCAAGCTCGGCACCGTGACCCCGGACGTCGCCAAGGCGATCGCCGACCTCAAGGGCGGCAAAGTCGAGTACCGTGCCGACCGTTACGGCATCGCCCATGTCATCCTCGGCAAGGTGAGCTTCACCCCTGAGATGATCGCTCAGAACTACGGCGCTGTGTATGATGAGATCGCTCGCATGAAGCCGGCCTCTGCTAAGGGCCGCTACATGAAGTCCATCACGCTCAGCTCCACGATGGGCCCTGGCATCCCCGTTGATCCTGCTGTCAACCGCATGTTCGACAAGGCTGCTGAATAACACCTTACCTCTTAGCATAACGGAGACCCGCCTCGGCGGGTCTCTTTTGTTTTACCCGGGCTGTGCTAGAATGGCCGCGTTCGTACCTAAGGAAGTGAATCTATGGCTGTTATATTGAAAAGCCTTGCTGAGATCGAGGCCATGAAAGAAGCAGGCAGGCTGTCCGCAAAGGTGCTGCGCATAGTAGGCGCGGCCGCAAAGCCCGGCGTATCCACTTTGGAGCTTGACCGGCTCGCCGAAGAAGTCATCAGGGCGGAAGGCGGCATTCCCGCCTTCAAGGGGTACGGAGGTTTCCCCGGAAGCATCTGCGCCTCTGTCAACGATACCATCGTCCATGGCATCCCCAGTGCGAAGACCATCCTTCGCGACGGCGACATCATCTCAATCGATACAGGAGCAACCGTAGACGGTTGGGTGGGGGACAACGCCTGGACCTATCCCGTGGGCCGCATCTCCGAGGAGAAGAAGAAGCTGCTGCAGGTGACCGAGCAATGCATGTGGGAGGGCATAGCCGCGGCACGCCCTGGCAACCGCCTCGGCGACATCGGGCATGCGGTCCAGTCCCTTGCGGAATCGCATATGTACGGCGTAGTCCGCGAATACGTCGGCCACGGCATCGGGCGCGTCATGCATGAAGACCCGAACGTTCCCAACTATGGTCGCCGCCATTGGGGAATCACGTTGGAGCCTGGTCTGGTCATCGCCATCGAGCCCATGATCAACATGGGCACCCGCAAAACGAAACCCATGAACGACGGGTGGACGGTGAAGACCCGCGACGGAAAGCCCAGCGCCCATTTCGAGAAGACCATTGCCGTAACGCAGGACGGTCCCATCTTGATAACGGTGGAGGAGGACCACCGCCGCCCTGTAGACGACTAGACGCCTATGAAAAACGGCCGCTGCGAGCGGCCGTTTTCTTTTTGATTCTATTCGCCCTGAATCTAGCGGCGGAAAAGCCTTCCGGTGATTCTTCCGGTAAGCCGGCTTATCATGGCGGATTCGGGCATCTTCAACTTGATGGCCAGGCCGTAGGTTGTAAACAGCGCTACCAGTCCGCCGACGACGATCATGATGAACGCGTGCGCAATCGAGCCGTCCAGCATGATTTCCGCATTCGGAGCACCGGATCCTCCGATGTCCGCAGGCGCAGGCGCACCGCCACCGAACAGGTAATGCAGCGCCACCAGAACGACGGCGCCTGCCGCTGCGCCGGCAAGACCGATGGCCAGCGATTTGACGCCTGTGCTGATGACGTTGCGGTAGCCGATGGCGCCGAAATGCCTGCGCAGCTGCACGAAGCACAGCACGTCGACGATGGCGAAATACACGGTCTCACTCAACGCTATGCCCGCCATGCCCATAGCGCCGCCCTTGAATACGAGGTGCGTGCCGAAAACGAGCGTGAAGGCGATTTGAGCTACGGCCGCAATGACGATGACGGCAACGTATTCCCTCATGCGACGCAGCGCCGAAAATACGCGCTGCATGTAGGACTGCACGCCGTAAAGTGGAAGCGATATAGAGAACACCGCCAAGTACAGCGCGATGGACAGGATGTTGTCGGTGGTGAAGGCGCCGATGTGGTAAAGCGTCACCAGCGGGATGGAGAAGACGATCAGGTACAGCGCGAAGGGAACCATGAAGAACAGGATTTGCGACGTGCCTGAAACAATGCTACGTTTGAAGCCCTCCATGTTGTCCTTCGCGAACATCTCGGAGATCTCCGTGAACAGCGCCGTGGTGATGGGGACGGTCAAAAAGGCGTAGGGCAGGTTGTACCACAGGCGCGCGTACGTGATGATGGACGGACCGTTTCCGACCACGTCGTAGGCGGCCGCGTTCTTGATGGACACGATGAGGAAGCCGATGGCCGTGGCGATGATGGTGGGCACGCCGATGGACAGCGTCTCCATAAGGGCCGGGTCTTTCAAGTCGATGCGGAACCTGAGCTTGATGCCGTTCTTTTTCAGGGCCGGGATCTGAATGGCCATCTGCACGAAGATGCCAAGGGGGTTGCCGATGCCCAGGATGACGTTCGCCAGATGGGGGTCATGGGGCGCCACCATGGCATACAACACGAACGTAGCGGTGACCACCACGTTGTTCAGGATGGGAGCGGCGCTGTACCAGATATAGTCGCGGGATGCGTTGAGCAGGCCGCTGACGATGGCCGATACGCCGTAGAACAGGATTTGTATGGAGAAGAACCTGAAGAAGAATACTGCGTCGTGCATGTTCTTCTGGTCGCTCAAGAAGCTCTGCGTGAAAATGAGCTGCGGAGCGAAAAGCACGCACAGAAGCGCGATGATTCCTAAGAATATGCAGGTCAGGCTTAGGATGTTGCTGGCGTACTCGTTACCTCGTTCGGCTCCGAGCTTCTGCTTGACGGACATGTAGACCGGCAGGAACGCCGTGGTCAAGATGCCGGCCAAAACCATCTCGTACAGCATCTCCGGCAGGTTGTTGGCCACCTGGTAAGAGCTGGCCAGGACGGTTGCGCCCAAGGCATACGCCATGGCCCAGGTGCGGACGAATCCAGTGATGCGCGACACGATGATGAAGAAGCTCATCATCGCCGCGGATTTTCCTACCTGCTCGCCGACGCCCGTTTCCTGCTCGGGCTCGGCGGACAAAGGTGCATCGGCATCGTCTGCGTTTCTATCCTGTAAGGATTTCTCCCGTGGGTTCATCATCATCTTTCGGTTTGGGTATAATGCATTAATTATGTGCATGATAGCGCGTGCATGAGTGGAATGAAACGAGGCTCTATGAACATCCTGATTATCCGCAACAGCGCAAATCCGGCGGCATTCGACGCATCGATGCTGCTGTGCGCCTATCTCGACTCTCAGGGCATTTCACACCGGGAAACGGAAACCATGCCGCTTTCTATGGAGTCGGTGCAGGACGTCACCACCGAATTGGACATCCCGTCTTTCGACATGGTCGTGTCCTTGGGCGGCGATGGCACCATGCTGCATTCGGCTCGCCTGGTGGGCAAGCATCGCGTGCCCATCCTGGGCATCAACTTCGGCCATCTGGGATTCTTGGTCAACTCTTCCGAGGACGGCGTCGTTCCTATCGTGGCGGCGGCTCTGGCGGGGGACGTCGTTCGTGAAGAGCGCGCCAACCTGCATATCGACCTGATTAACTACGACGACGAGGTCATCGCAAGCCGGTTCGCCCTCAACGAGCTGGCCGTCACCCGCGGGGAGCTGGGCCGGGTTATCGATTTCGACATCCGCATCTCCGGCGATTACGTCATGGCCATGCGCGGTGACGGCCTGGTGGTGTCTACCGCCACGGGTTCCACCGGCTATGCCCTTTCCGCCGGCGGGCCTTTGGTGTCGCCTCTCTTCAAGGGGCTGATCGTGGTTCCGCTGGCACCGCATACGCTTCTGTCCCGCACCATCCTGACGGATTCCAGCGACATCGTCGAAATCGATCTGGAGCGCAATTCCGAAACCCGCGAGGCAAGCCTCTTCGTGGACGGCGAGCTCATCGTTCCCGACGAGCGCATCAAGCGCGTCCTGGTGCGCAAATCGAACAATCCCACCGTCGTCCTTCGCTACAAGAGCAAGGGCTTCTACAGCGCCATCTCCAATACGTTCTTCAAGGTTGGGTATTAACACGTAGGAAGGATTCGCAATGGCCAAGCACATCTTTGTAACGGGCGGCGTGGTCTCTTCGCTTGGCAAGGGGATAACCGCAGCATCGCTGGGACACCTTCTGAAAGCTCGTGGCTTCAAGGTCACCATGCAGAAGATGGACCCGTACCTCAACGTCGATCCCGGCACCATGAGCCCGTTTCAGCACGGCGAGGTGTTCGTCACCGACGACGGTCAGGAAACCGACCTCGACCTGGGCCATTACGAGCGCTTCATCGATGAGAGCCTGACCCGTGACTCCAACTTCACCCAGGGCTCCATCTATCAGGGCCTCATCTCGAAAGAACGCCGTGGCGACTTTTTGGGCGGTACCGTGCAGGTCATTCCCCATGTGACCAACGCCATCAAGGAGCGCATGCGCCGCATCGCCGACCAGACCCGCGCCGACATCGTCATCTCCGAGATTGGCGGCACCATCGGCGACATCGAAGGCCAGCCCTTCATCGAGGCTGCCCGCCAGTTCAAGAAGGACATGCCCGACGGCGACGTCATCTTCGTGCATTGCACCTTGGTGCCTTACATTGCCGCCGCCCACGAGGTGAAGACAAAGCCTACGCAGCATAGCGTGAAGGAGCTCCGCTCCATGGGCGTCCAGCCCGACTTCATCGTGTGCCGCTCCGACCACGCCATTACCACGGGCGTCCGCGAGAAGATAGCGCTGTTCTGCGACGTGCCTACCGAAAACGTCCTGTCCTGCATCGATGCGCCGAGCATCTACTCGGTGCCTTTGTCCCTGTACGACCAAGAATTCGATACCAAGGTGCTGGACGCTTTGGGCCTGCCTCATTACGAAATCAACCTGGAACCGCTGAGGGCATTCCTAAGCGCTCAGGACAACTGCGAGAAGGATGTGGACATCGCCATCGTCGGCAAGTACGTCAGCCTGCCCGATGCGTACCTGTCCATCATGGAAGCCCTGCGCCACGCCGGCGTCGCCAATTCGGCGCTGGTTCATCTGCATCTTGTCGACGCCGAGAAGGTGACTGAACAGACCGCCCCCGAGCTGCTGGGCGGCATGAGCGGCATCCTGGTTCCGGGCGGCTTCGGGCAGCGCGCCTTCGAAGGAAAGATTGCAGCGATCAACTACGCCCGCACCAACAACGTGCCCTTCCTGGGCATCTGTCTGGGCCTGCAGGCCGCCATCTGCGAATACGCCCGCAACGTGGCGGGGCTCGCCGGGGCGACGTCCGCGGAGTTCGACGAGAACGCCGAGCACCAGGTGGTTGCCATGATGCCTGATCAAGTCGATGTTGACGACAAGGGCGGCACCATGCGACTGGGCGCGTACCCCTGCAAGCTCATCAAGGGGACCAAGGCCTACGAAGCCTACGGCGAAGAGGTCGTCTACGAGCGCCATCGCCATCGCTACGAAGTGTCGAACGTGTACCGCGATGTGTTGACCGAGGCCGGTCTGGTCATTTCGGGCGTGTCCCCCGACAACCGTCTGGTCGAGATGATCGAGCTTCCTGGCCATCCGTGGTTCGTGGCCAGCCAGGGCCACCCCGAGTTCAAAAGCCGCCCGACCCGTCCGCATCCGCTGTTCATGGCGTTTGTCAAGGCGTCCCTCGACCGGCAGGCCGAAGATTAAGGCCTAAGACCTATATGGCTCGGGCATCTAAAAAGAGGACATTGGACGAAGGGAGCGCTGCAGTCGCTCCCTTTCTTCCCGACCGCAACGATTATCTGGCCTATTTGTCCGTCGAGCGCGGTTCCTCGTCGTTGACGGTGGGTTCCTACGCGACCGACCTGAACGACTACATCTCCTTTTTGGGGGAGCGGGGCGTGCCCGACAGCGCCGCCATCACCCGCGACGATGTGGTGGCCTACGAATACGACCTGCGCCGCCGCGGCTATGCTGACTCCAGCATCGAACGGCATCTGTCGGCGCTCAAGGGCTTCCATCGGTTTTTGGTGGGAGAGGGTGTGACGAAGGGCAACCCCGCAGACCTGGTGTCGCTTCCCAAAGTCCCCGACCGCCTTCCGGACGTGCTGTCCGTATCCGAAGTGAACGAGCTGTTGGACCAGCCGTTCAAGGATGGTCCTTTGGGTCTGCGCGACCAGGCCGCATTGGAGCTGCTGTACGGATGCGGCCTGAGGGCGAGCGAGCTCATATCCCTCGACCTGGGAGATGTGTTCTTCGCCGAAGGCATCCTTCGGGTCATGGGCAAGGGGTCCCGCGAGCGCATCGTGCCCATTGGCGGCAGCGCGCAGCGGGTTCTTCTGGATTATCTGGAAAACGGCCGTCCCAAGCTGGCCAAACCCTCGAAAACCGACGGCGCCGTCATACTGAACGCCCGAGGTGGAAGGCTTTCCCGCCAGGCATTGCACACGATCGTGCGTACGGCCGGCGCGACCATCGGGCGACCCGACCTGCATCCCCATACGCTGCGGCATTCGTTCGCCACCCACATGCTGGAGGGCGGGGCGGACCTGCGAACCATCCAAGAGATTCTGGGGCATTCCGACATCTCCACCACGCAGATTTACGTGCATGTGGACCGTTCCCACATCCGCGAAGAGTATCTGGCGGCCCATCCTCGCGCCCATCTGAAGGCTTAGCCCGCCTACGTAGGAGCCTCCTTCGGTGTGTTGCGCGTTGTTTCGGGGGCCATTCATGGGATGGTCTCCCACCACGGCCGCATTGCGAATATTTCTGTCACATTTTCTCCCATTTTCTTTGGCCCACCATTCACGGTGGGTCTTTTTCTGTCTGGCACAACATCTAGTGCGGACCATGGATAAAACCGGACTTCCAATCCATATGAGGTGTGCCGGTGGGGGACGATACAGAGGCGATTTGTCTCAAAATGTTGCGAAATGTCATGAAGTGGGATAGAATGTTCGCCATCGGAACGGGAGTACTGTCTGCGAAGGAAGGGGGAAGCCCAATGGCCGCCTTGTTCGGCGAGTATCGCCACAAGATCGATGCCAAAGGCCGCATTTCTCTTCCCGCTGCATTCCGTAAGGCCCTGACCGAGGACACCCAGTTGGTCACCGTCCCCGACAAGACGCAGGGTTCCCTGTCGATCTACACCGTCGAGACCTACGAGGCATGGGTTGCCATGCTGTTCGAGAAGCGCGGCGGGTACGATCCCAGCAACCGCGACCACGTGCTTCTGAGGAAGAAGCTGAACTCGATCGCCACGCCCGGTTATCTGGACAGCGCGTATCGAATCAGCGTCTCTCCGAAGAACCGTGAGCTCGCCGGCTTGGACAAGGACGTCGTCCTCATCGGCGACACCGACCATTTTGAAATCTGGGATGCAAAGCGTTGGGATGACTTCTCTGAAGACATCGACCTCGATTCGTTGATGTTCTCGTAATGAACGAATCCCGAGACGTGAGCACGATGACAAACGAATATCGGCATACACCGGTCCTGCTCGCCGAGTGCCTCGAACACTTACACCTTCAAACACAGCACACGTTCGTGGATTCCACGCTCGGCGGTGCAGGACACTCTTATGAAGCGGCAAAGCTTCTTGGACCCGACTCCCTTCTCATCGGCATCGACCAGGACCAGATGGCTCTGGATGCGGCGCGCAAGCGCCTCGAGACCCTGGGGGAGGATGCGGCTCCGAAGCTGAAGCTCCTTCGCGGCAATTTCGGAAACCTTGACGATTTGCTGGTTGAGGCGTGTGTCCCGGGAATCGATGCGATTCTGTTCGACCTGGGAGTTTCGTCGCCTCAGATTGATTTTGTGTCAAGGGGGTTTTCCTTCAAGGAGGATGCTCCTCTCGATATGCGGATGGATCCGGGGAACCAAACCATAAACGCAGCAGAGCTCATCAACACCTTAAACGAACAAGAGCTCACCCGGATCATCTACGAAAACTCCGATGAGCGGTGGGCCAGCCGGATCGCGAGCTTTATCGTGGCAGCTCGCGAGACGGCTCCCATCGAGACGTCGGGCCAGCTTGTCGACATCATCAAGGCGGCCATCCCGGCGTCGGCCCGACGCGCGGGCGGGCATCCCGCGAAGCGCACGTTCCAAGCGTTGCGCATCGAGGTGAACTCCGAGCTGACGGTGCTCAAGAGTGGTTTGGAGGCGGCCATCCGTTGGTTGAATCCAGGCGGCAGGGTGGCGGTCATCAGCTACCACTCCCTTGAGGACCGAATCGTCAAGAACATGTTCGCGGAGCATTCGAGGACGTGCACATGCCCGCCGGAACTTCCGGTGTGCGTATGCGGTGCAAAGCCGGTACTCAAAGTCATCACACGCAAGCCCATCCTCCCGACGGAGGAGGAGATTGCGAACAATCCGCGCGCACGCAGTGCGAAGCTGCGCGTGGCTGAGAAGTTGTAATTCTGCGGCGCCGAGTTTAGGAAGGAGACGCCCATGGGTCGTTATGACGACATGTATGCCTATCGTGGAACATCTCGCGTGTATCGCGGCGACTACCTGTATGGTGCGGCCGCTCCCTCCCGTAACTCCGGGGCTCCCGCAACCGATCCCGAGATCGGTTATATTCCTGGTACGCGGTCCAATCCCGACGTAAGCGTTCTGCCCAGCAGCATCATCGGCATGATGCGCCTTATCGCCATCGTGGCGGTGGCCCTTGCCATCATCTGCTGCGCGCGTGTGGCGCTGACCGCCGGCAGCATCAACGTTGCCATCGAGACCAGTGCCACCAATGCGCAGATTGAAGAGGCCCGTTCGGTTGGGGACGACCTCGAGGTTCAGCAGAGCCGTCTGGCCAATGCGACCATCATCCGTTCCCAGGCTTCGCGCCTCGGAATGGCGGCCCCCGAATCCACCATGGTCATCAACCTGAGTGACGACGTGGTCGTCACCGACGCACAAGGCAACCTCTCGCTTTCTGGCAGCCTGACGGCCATCGCGGCCGAAGGCTAGCAGCGCGGGGCGGTTGTACGATGCCGACCATTCCTGGTTCCCGCACGCTATCGGGCAGAGTCCTCATCATATTCGTCGCTTTCCTTATCGCCGCGCTTGCGCTCGTCGGTAGGTTGGCGTATCTGCAGCTCATCAAAGCACCCGAATACGCTTCGATGGCCGAATCCAGCCGAACCGTCAACGTGACCATACCTGCGAAGCGCGGCACAATCTACGACCGCAACGGCAACGTGCTGGCCACCAGCGTCGATGCGACGACCATCTACTGCGATCCCACCATGGTGGACGATCCGCGCGAGATGGCCGACGCCCTGGCCGAATGCCTGGGCGGCAAATCCGACGACTACCTGGCCCTCATCACGCAGGACACCACGTTCGTGTACGTGAAGCGCAAGGCCGACGTGAACAAGGCCGAGAGTCTTAAGGAAAAGGGCCTTTCCGGCCTGTATTTCCTGCCGGATTCCCGTCGCGTGTACCCGTACGGCAGTTCCGCCGGCCAAATCGTCGGCGCGTCGAACATCGACGACGTGGGCATCACGGGACTCGAGCTGTACTACGACGACATCCTGTCGGGCGTGCCGGGCAAGATGGTGTATGAGCAGTCGGCCACGGGCATTCCCATTCCCAATGCGACCGTCGTGGAGCGCGACGCCGCCGACGGCCAGGACATCATCATCTCCATCGATATCGACATGCAGATCTATATGGAGGAGCGCCTGTCCCAGGGCGTCGCCGACATGGGCGGCTCTGACGGCACGGCTGTGCTGATGGATGCTGCAACCGGCGAAATCTACGCCATCGCCTCCACTCCGTACTTCAATCCGGGAGACCTGAGCGAAGTGGAGGACGGCGCCACGTCCATCAAAGCCATCACGTCCGGTTTGGAACCCGGCTCCATTTTCAAGACCGTGTCGGCAACGGCCATTCTCGAGAACGGGAAGATGACTCCCGACACCGAGGTGTTCTGCCCGGCGTATCTGGCCGTCGATGAGTATTACATCGAGGACATGCACGAACGCGGCGACATGACCATGACGTTCCGCGATATCATCCGCGATTCGTCCAACGTCGGCATTTCGCTGTCCGTCGACGAGTATCTGGGTTACGACAAGCTGTATGACAAGATTCTGGAGTATGGCTTGCATAGCGCGACGGGCGTCGATTACCCCGGCGAGGAAGTCGGCTTCCTGAGCGATTATTCGGAATGGTCCATGACCCAGGCGTACAACATCTCCTTCGGTCAGGGCATCACCTGCACGCCGCTGCAGATGACGCGGTTCTACGGCGCCTTGCGTAACGACGGCGTGGCTGTGACGCCGCACTTCCTGGTGTCCCTGCCTCAGTCGGGCGAAACGCCGGAATACGAGACCGAACAGATCATTCAGAACACCGAGGCCGTGCCGACCATGGTCGACATGCTTCAGACGGTCGTTGAGGAAGGCACGGGCGTGGACGCCCAGATGGAAGGCTTTACGGTTGTTGGCAAGACGGGTACGGCCGAATTCGCTCTCGAGACCGGCGGGTATTCCACCACCATGTCGAACCGCGACTTCGTCGGGTTCCTTCCGAACTCGACCTCCTCGTTGGTTTGTTATGTGGGCGTCGACCATGTGCCTGTGACGGGCGCGGTCACGCCGATCTTTAGGGATATAATGACGTTCGCCGTTGACCAATACCGAATAGCAGAACAGTAATTTCCGACCGCCTGCGGGCGGTCGTGCTGACGTAGTGAGGACTCGCATGAGATTTAACGCTGAACAGATATGCCGTGCCACGGGCGGGGCGATGCTGGTGGAACAGACCGGCGAAGTGTGCGATCTTACGGGACTGAGCTGGGATTCTCGCACCGTTCAACCCGGGTATGTCTACGCCGCCCTGCCTGGGCAGCGCGTGGACGGCCACGACTTCCTTCCTCAGGCGTTTTCTGCGGGCGCAGCATTGGCATTGGTCAGCCGCGATCTGACGGAATCAGAGTCGGAGGCGGCCCGTGCGGCGCATGCCGCCGTCGTCAAGGTTGACGATGTGGCCCGGGCGATTTCCGATTTGGCTGCGGCCTGGCGCGATGTGCTGAAGGCCGAGATCGTAGGCGTGACCGGATCGGTGGGCAAGACCACCACCCGCAGCCTCATCTACGGGGTGCTGGCGTCGGCCTTCGAAGCCGACTGCACGAAAGGCAACTTCAACAACGAGCTGGGCATGCCCTACACGCTGCTGCAGACGGAGCCGTCCTGCGAGGTGCTGGTGCTGGAAATGGGTATGGACGGCCTGGGGCAGATCGCCGATCTGGCCCGCATCGCCCGTCCGAAGTACGGCGTCATCACCAACGTGGGCGTGTCCCACTTGGAGCGCCTGGGCACCCGCGACAACATCGCCCGCGCTAAGGCGGAAATGGTGGAGGGTCTGCCCGATGGGGAAGGCGTGGCCTTCCTGCAGGCCGACGGCGAATATACGGATTTCATCATCGAGCATGCCCGCGCCGTCGAGCGCGGCATCCGCATCGTTCGCTTCGACGGAACCGCCGAGAACTCCGATGTATACGCCACGGACATCGCCGTGGACGACCAGGGCCGTCCGTCTTTCACGCTCAACGCCCGGGGCGAATCCGCGTCCTGCACGCTTTCCGTCCGCGGCGTCCACAATGTGACCAACGCCTGCGCCGCAGCTGCGGTGGGGCTTGAGTTTGGCATCGCGCTTGACCAGGTGGCTGCTGCGCTTTCCGGCGTAGAGCCCGAATCGGGGCGCCAGGCCCTCAAGCGTTCGAGCCGCGGCTTCCTCGTATTCGACGACGCCTACAACGCCAG
This sequence comes from Slackia heliotrinireducens DSM 20476, assembly GCF_000023885.1. Lineage (NCBI taxonomy): Bacteria > Bacillati > Actinomycetota > Coriobacteriia > Eggerthellales > Eggerthellaceae > Slackia > Slackia heliotrinireducens. The sequence goes on from NC_013165.1 coordinate 1,022,085, forward strand.
CCCCGAAAGCATGGCCGCCGCGTTGAATGTGCTCGCGTCGTTTTCTGCTTCAGGCAGGCGCATCGCCGTGCTTGGGGACATGGGCGAGCTGGGATCGGCCGAGGTCGAAGGGCATATCAATACCGGAAAGGCTGCCGCGCAGGCTGGCATCGACATGCTGGTGTGTGTGGGGGCTATGTCGCGATACATCGCTGACGCTGCCCGCAAGGGCGGTATGGCGGTAAAATCGGTTATCGAAGTTGCCGATGCCGATGCCGCAGCGACCACGGTGCTCGACATTGCGCAGCCCGGGGATGTGGTGCTGGTCAAAGCGTCGCATTTCATGGGGCTCGATCGTGTTGTTGAAAGGGTTGTTTCCTGATGTTCATGACAGCGTATCCGACATTCCAGGTTTTCCTGGGATTCATAATCGCGGCAGGCTTGACCATGCTTTTCATGCATCCGTGGATCAAACTGCTGAAAAGCACCCATATCGGGCAGCAGGTCCGCGCCGACGGTCCCCAGAGCCATCTGGTGAAGCAGGGCACCCCCACCATGGGCGGCGTGGTCATGCTCATCGCGGTCGTCATCGCCATCGTGCTGGTGGCGCCGCTTAAGTTCGGCACCATCGTCACGCTGCTGGCAACGGTTCTCACCGGCGCCTTGGGCCTGTTCGACGATGCGTCCAAGGTCATCCACGAGCGCTCGCTGGGCCTGACGCCCAAGGGAAAGCTTCTGGGCCAGTTCGCCATTGCCACGGCATTCACGCTGATCGTGGTCAACTACTGCGACATCGACCCCCACATCGCCATACCGTTTCTGCCCGCCATCGACCTGGGGGTGCTGACCACCACCATCGGCGGGTTCCAGATTCCGTGGCTGTACGTCATCTTCTGCAACGTGCTGCTGGCTGGCCTGAGCAACGCCGTCAACCTGACCGACGGCCTTGACGGCCTTGCTGCGGGCACGGTCATGGTCACCATGCTGGTCATGGCCGCCATCGCCTACCATGAGGACATCCTTGCGCTGTCCGTGTTCGGCGCCACCATCGCCGGCGCATGCATCGGCTTCCTTTGGTTCAACTCCTACCCGGCGGACATCTTCATGGGCGACACGGGCTCGCTGGCTTTGGGAACCGCCCTGGGCTGCATCGCCATCATGACGAAGACCGAAGTGTACTCGCTGGTCATCGGCGGTCTTTTTGTGGCTGAGGCCCTGTCGGTCATGCTGCAGGTGGTCCACTACAAACGCACGAAGAAACGCCTGTTCCTAATGGCGCCGCTCCACCATCACTTCGAGAAGAAGGGCTGGAGCGAAACCAAGGTGGTCATCCGTTTCTGGATCGTTTCCGGCGTGCTGGCGGGCATCGGCTTCGTGCTGTACTTCGCGCAGACGCTGGTAGGGTAGGGCCGGGCTTTCGCCTGAGGCCCTTCGGTAAAGGAATCGACGGAGCGCCGCCCGCAAGGCGCGGGGCTCCGTTTTCGAGTCGTGTTCATGTTTCGGGCATGTGCACGACTGTCGGTTGTTAAGGAAAGAGGTTCGCCATGGACGCTGGATACATCGACGGCTGCAAGGCTGCACCTGTACACATCGGCAACGTGCTGGTGCTCGGCCTGGGCAAGAGCGGACGTGCTGTAAGCGAATACTGCTTGGGACTTATCGGCACGCGAATCGACAACCTGGTCATCGCGGCGGGCGAGCAAAACGAATCCGCCGCTACGTTCGCCCGCGAGTGCGAACGTCGTGGCGCCACGGTCGTGTTCGACACCTACGTGTTCGAGGGATCCTACGACCTGTGCATCGCGAGCCCCGGCATCTCCCAGTTCTCCCGTTTCTACGAGAACGCTGCGGCATGCTCCGCCGAGGTCATCAGCGAGGTTGAGTTCGCATGGCGCGAAAGTCGCTCCGAATCCGTATGGATCGCCATCACCGGAACCAACGGCAAGACCACCACGACCACGTTGACCTATGAGATTCTGAAGGCCGCAGGGCTGCCCGTGGCGGCCGTAGGCAACATCGGCAACACCTGCATCGAGGCCGTGGCGGAAGACCAGGCGACGTATTACGTGGCCGAGGTGAGCTCCTTCCAGCTGGCGTCCATGAGCAAATTCGCTCCCGACGTGGCGGTTCTGCTCAACATCACGCCTGATCACCTGTACTGGCACATGACTTTCGAAGCTTACGTGGACGCGAAGAAGAGCGTCTATTCCCGTATGAAGCAGGGCGTCGTGGTGATCGACGCAGTCAACGACATCGCCCGCAGCTGCGTCAAAGAGTTCAAGAACGACCCCGACCGCGGCTTCTCCTACATCCCCATCGGCTGTGCGGCCGGCCTCGACCACAGCATGGCCGAGGCGTGCGGATCCGAGAACGCGGCGTACATGCGCGGCGACGACCTGCTCATTAAGCGCGGCGACGAGGTCATAGACCTGCTGAACTTCAAAGAGCTGAACATCAAGGGCGGACACAACGCATCCAACGCGCTGGCCGCCGCATGCGCGGCCCTGTCCGTGGGCGTCTCGGTTCCCGATGTGCGCCGTGCGCTGCGCGCGTTCAAGCCGCTGGAGCATCGCATGGAACCCTGCGGATCCATCGACGGCGTGAATTTCATCAACGACTCCAAAGCGACCAACGTCGACGCGACCTTGAAGGCCCTGGACTCCTTCGAGTCGGGCAAGGCCGTGTTCCTGCTGGGCGGCCACGACAAGGGAACCGACCTGGCGGAACTGGCCGCGAAGGCGGCTGCGAACTGCAAGGCGGTCGTCTGCTTCGGCGCCGCCGGCAAGCGCTTCTACAACGCGTTCGATGACATGAAGGATGCGAAGGTCAAGCGCCTGCTTACCGATCATATGGAAGACGCCTTGGACGCCGCCATCTCCATCTGCGAGCCCGGCGATTCCGTGGTCCTTTCTCCCGCTTGCGCGTCGTTCGACGAGTTCGACTCGTTCGAACACCGCGGCAGGGTGTTCAAGCACCTGGTCGCCTTCCGCGCCTACTCCAAGAAAGGCGAGTAGGCGCCCATGGCCATGAGCTCTGAAACAACCGGTACCGCCTCCAGGGTGAGCGAGGCCCGCGATGTCCGCATGCAGGCGGACGCGCGTGGCGTGCCCGCCAGCATCATGATGCCCAGGCTCATGCTCATCGTAACCACCTTGTGTTTGGTGCTGTTCGGTCTGGTCATGGTGTTTTCCGCCTCAACGGTCCAGCAGATCGCCAGCGGCTCGAGCATCCTGTCCTCCGTGGGCAAGCAGGCCGTCTGGGTTTTGGCCGGTGCCCTCGGGGCCTATGGTCTGGCACGCTTCGTCCCGTACCAGGTGTGGGAAGGGCGGTGGTCCAACGTCGTCTGGGTGGGCGCCTGCCTGCTGCTGCTGGCGGTGGCGGCCTTCGGCACCGAAATCTACGGCGCGAAACGCTGGCTCTATATCGGCGGCATGAGCATGCAGCCGTCCGAGTTCGCCAAGATCGCCTTCGTGCTTATGGCGGCCAAGATGATGCAGAAGCTGGACGAGGGAACCCTTCGCGGCGGACATCTTGTGGCATTCATCATCATTGTGTTCATGATTCCTATTGCCGTTCTGCTGAAGACCCAATCCGACCTGGGAACGACCCTCATCATCCTGCTGGGCGTCATCGCGGTGCTTTGGCTGGCGGAGATTCCGCTTGCGTTGATCGTAGGCGGTGTTGCGCTCGTCGGGGTCCTCGGCGTCCTGGCTATTGCCTTGGGCGGATTCCGATCGGCCCGTATCCAGGTGTGGCTCAACCCTTGGAACGACGGCAGCGACGGATTCGGCACAGGATTCCAAATCATCCGATCCATGTACGCGTTCGCGTCCGGCGGATTGACCGGCGTGGGCTTGGGCTACTCCCACGAGAAGTACCTATATCTTCCCATGGCCGATTCCGACTTCATCTTCTCGGTGGTGGGTGAGGAGCTTGGTCTGCTCGGCTGCGTCGCACTGATAGTGTTGTTCCTGCTGTTCCTGTTTGCAGGTCTGGCCATCGCTCACAAGGCCCCCGACATGTTCGGGCGCACGTTGGCGGGAGGCATGACCGTCATGCTGGTTGGCCAGGCGTTTTTGAACATGTCCTGCGCCTGCGGCCTGCTGCCCACCACGGGCAAGCCGCTGCCGTTCGTTTCGTCGGGCGGTTCGTCCATGCTCGCATCCATGATCATGGTCGGCTACATCCTGTCGGTTTCGTTCGGCTCCAATACGCTGACCACATATGAGAAACGTCGAAACGACCTGCGCGTGGTGTCTGCCAAGCCGGCGCGCGAATCGCAGCCGACCCGCCGCAGGGTGCAGAAGGACCCGGCAGACATCGGTGGTGTGAGCTGGGACAGCTTCAGCCGCCGACGGACGAATGCAGGTTCCGACCTGCCGCTGGCATCGGGGCGTTCAACCAATGGCAGATCTTCTGAATCATCAACATCAAGCGGCTCACGAAGGAGGCGCTCATGAAAATAATCCTTTCAGGTGGCGGCACCGCCGGTCACATCAATCCGGCACTGGCGTTGGCCGAGGTCTTGAAGTCCCAAGGTCACGAGGTGTTCTTCGCCGGCACGCCCAACGGTGTGGAGGCTCGGCTCGTGGGCAAGACGGACATTCCGTTCACGCCCTTCGAGGCAGCCGGCTTCGACCGCGAGAAGCCGTGGACCCTCGTCACGTCCTCGCTCAAGATCCTGGGCTCGATTGGCAAGGCCAAAAAATGGATGCGCTCCATCCGCCCCGATGCCGTTGTGGGTTTCGGCGGATACGTTTCCATCCCCGTCGGCACGGCAGCATCTCAACTGGGCATTCCGCTTGTGGTGCACGAGCAGAACTCCGTCATGGGTATGGCCAACAAGTTCCTGGGCAAGCGCGCCAAGGCGGTCGCGCTCACCTACGATGTTGCCGCCAAGGATGTGGAAGACAGGTCCAAGGTGGTCGTGACGGGCAACCCCGTGCGTTCGTCCATGCTTTCGGCCACCCGCGAAGAGGGGCGCGCAATGCTGAACGTGCCCGAGGACGCCTTGATGCTGCTGGTTTTCGGCGGCAGCCTGGGTGCGAAGCACATCAACGAGCGCATCTGCTCTCTTAAGGACGACCTGCTGGGCCGTGACAACCTGTATGTGGTGCACATCGCGGGTCCGAAGCAGTACGACGCTTGCCGCGAGCTGCTGAACCTGACCGACGAAGAGGCCAAGCGCTGGATCCTCATCCCGTATCAGGACCGCATGGCGGAAACGCTTGCTGCAACCGACTGCATCGTGTCCCGTGCAGGCGCAACCTCGCTGGCCGAGATTTCGGCGCTGCGCATCCCGTCGCTTCTGGTCCCGTTCCCGTTCGCGGCCGAAGACCACCAAACCACCAACGCCAAGTCCTACGTGGAATGCGGTGCTGCGTACATGATCGCCGACGCCGACCTGGATTCCCAGGACTTCGTCGACAAGCTGCATTCGCTTATAGACGACCCGGCCGTCCGCGCATCCATGGCGCAGGCAGCCGCTGAACTGAAAACCGAAGACGCCTCTGCCAATTTGGCGGAGGTTGTCATACGTGCTGCTCAGGCCCGATAGACGCACGTACAATACCCGACGGTCACTATCCAGCAAGGGGGAATGACTTCATGGCCGAACATACTAAAACCATCCATTTCGTCGGTGTCGGCGGAGTGGGGATGAGCGGTATCGCCCGCATCGCTGCCGACTTCGGCATGAAGGTCAGCGGCTCCGATATGGCTTCTTCCGCATACACGAAGCAGCTCGAGGACATGGGCATCAAGGTGTTCGTCGGGCACGACGCCGCCAACGTGCCTGAAAACTGCGATGTGGTTGTGGCGTCGACCGCAATTCCGGACACCAATCCCGAAATCGTGGCGGCCCGCGAACGCGGCATCGAGGTGTGGCAGCGCGCCCATATGCTGGCCGAATTGGGACGCGGCCTGAAAACCCTGGCCGCTGCAGGCACCCACGGCAAGACCACCACGTCGTCCATGCTGGCGACCGCCATCGATGCGCTGGGGCTCGACCCTACCTTCGTCGTCGGCGGCATGGTGGATGCGTACAAGACCAACGCTAAATCCGGTACGGGCGAATACTACGTGGTCGAAGCCGACGAATCCGACGGGTCGTTCCTGAACCTGTCGCCGTACGTGGCGCTGGTCACCAATGTGGAGCCCGACCACCTCGACCATTACACCGGCGGCATCGACGAGATCCGCGACACGTTCGCGAAGTTCATGTCCTCGGTGCCTGACGAAGGCGCCTGCGTGGTGTTCGGCGACGACCCCGAGCTGGTTCGCATTGCCCGGGCAAGTGCCAAGCGCGTGTACACCTACGGCCTTGGCGAGGGCAACGACATCGTCGTGTCCGGATATTCCACCAAGGGCATTTCCAGCACTTTCGACCTGAGCATGCCCGACGGCTCCAACGTCACGTGCACGTTGAAGAAGAACCCTGGCCTGCACAACGCGCTCAACGCCGCAGGCATCCTGGGCGTGGTGTTCGCGCTGGGCCTCGATGTGGCCGCCGCCGCAGAGGGCATCGCCGATTACACGGGCGTCCGTCGCAGGTTCGACCTGGTGGGTGAGGCAGCAGGCGTGACCGTTGTCGATGACTACGCCCATCACCCCACCGAGATCAAGGCGACGTTGTCCGCGGCTGCGGGCTTGGATTTCAAGCGGGTGTTCGCGCTGTTCCAGCCCCATCGCTACAGCCGTACGGCTTCTTTGACCGATGAGTTCGGCAAGGCCTTCGCAGATGCCGACGTGCTGCGCATCATGGACGTCTATCCGGCAGGGGAGGCTCCCATCGAAGGCGTGTCCGGCAAGCTGATCGCCGACGCGGTCGAGGCCTTCGGCGCTCCGACCGATGTGGCATACCTGCCAGACAAGGACGAGGCTGCGGCGCGCGTGCTTGAGGAGCTTCAGCCGGGCGACATCCTGTTTACCATGGGTGCAGGTGACGTGACCAAGCTGGGTCCCGCCATCGTCGAAGAGCTCAAGCGCCGCGAAGAGGCTTAGGGCCTGTGACGCGCAACGCAATCCGGCTGATGGGCGAGGATTTCGAGGGCGAGGTCCTCGAGAACGAGCCTCTCAGCCGCCACACCACATATCGGATCGGCGGCCCCGCGCGCCTGTATGCGCGGGTCGAGTCGCTGCATGCCCTCATAGCGTTTTCCGAATACTGTGTCGAGCAGGGGATTCCCTGGTTCGTGCTGGGCCGTGGGAGCAACCTGCTGGTCAGCGACGCGGGGTTTCCGGGTGCCGTCATAGTGCTCGGCCAGGGCTTTTCCTCCTGTTCCTACGACGATGCGGCCCACGTCTTCACAGCGGGTGCGTCGTGCCCGCTGTCGCGGGTGGTCCACATGGCCTACGAGCGCGGGCGTGCCGGTATGGAATTCGCGGTGGGTACCCCAGGGAGCGTGGGCGGAGCGCTGCGCATGAACGCTGGAAGCCGGCACGAATACATCGGAAGCCGGGTCCTTTCAGTCACCTCCTACCGCCCTGGCGAAGGCCTTGTGCGGCATCGGGCTGCGGATATCGAATGGGGATACCGTGAAAGCACGTTGCCGAATGACGAAATCATGCTTGAATGTGAGCTGTCTTCTTTCGACGGCGATCCAGAGATGATCCGTGCGAGAATGGACAATGCGATGTCGCTTCGCCGCAAGACCCAGCCGCTCGCCGCACCATCCTGCGGCAGCGTGTTCAAGAATCCGAAGGGTGATTCGGTGGGGCGCCTGATCGAGAACGTCGGATTGAAGGGTGCGCGCTGTGGTGGAGCCCAGATATCCGACCTGCATGCGAATTTTATCGTGAACTGCGGCGATGCTCGGGCGGATGATGTGCTGACGCTCATGCATCGCGTACAGGACGCCGTGGCCGAAGCTTACGGCATAGAGCTTGAACCGGAGGTCCGCTTCCTTGGTTTCGCGTAGGAACTCGACATACGGCCAGCGCGGCTCGTCCACGTCCACCCGGTCTTCCAGGTCGGGTGCGTCGCGCACGTCCTCGAACCGTCCGGTACGGTCGAGCGCGTCGCGCACCGGCAGCGTCGGTTCCACCCGCAGGTCTGGGTCTGCCCGGACGCCCCAGCGCACGGGTTCCACCCCTCGGGTGACCTCGGTCCGCGTCGGAGATGTGGCGCGCGAGAACCGTTCGGTCCGCGCCCAGCGTGCCTACAGGTCCTATCTGTCCCGCGTGATTGCCGTGCTTGCGGTGCTCTTCGCGCTGGCGATCGCCGGGGTGGCGGTGTATTCTTCGAACCTCTTCGCTATCGAGGAGGTTACCGTCGAAGGCGTGCAGCACCTCACAGGCGAAGAAATGGCCCAGCTGGCCGCCGTTCCTTCAGGCACCACGCTGCTGCGTGTCGACGCGCAGGCCATTGAGGAGAACCTTCTTCGCGACGCATGGATCGAAAGCGTCACGGTCGACCGCGACTTCCCCCATACGTTGAACCTGGTTGTTACGGAGCGGCAGGTGGGAGCCACCGTGGTCATCAGCACCGAAGAGGGCGCCTCGTCTGAGCTTTGGGCCATCTCCCAGGACGGCATCTGGCTGTGCCCCATTCCCGATCCGGATTCCGAGGCGGCCCAGACCATCAGCCCGCAGATCTACAAGGATGCCGAACAGGCGCTCAGAGTGTCCGGCGTCGCATACGGCGTGACGCCCGAGGTGGGCACCGTCTGCTCCGACGAGAGCATCAACAATGCCCTCAATATTGTCACCAACATGACCACCGAGCTGAAAGACCAGGTGAAAGAGGTATCGGCGGAGGCCCCCGAAAGCGCCACGCTCATGCTGGACTCCAATGTCGAAATCGCCTTCGGGGCTGCCGAGGACATCCGCGACAAAGAGCGCATCTGCCTTCAGATACTCGAGGAGAACCCGGGCAAGGTGGCCTACATCAACGTCCGTGTGGTCTCAAGCCCTACGTGGCGCGCCGCATAGCCCTGCCGATGGGGCAGGTACCTGCAGGTATATATGAATCTTTGGAGCTTAACTGGGACACTTTGCCCTGCTCTCGCTTGCATTGTCGTTATCTTCGTGTAAAGTGGTTCTGTCACGCATGTTCTTTTGAACGGCATGTCAAAATGCAGTTGAAACAGAGAGAACGCAGCCGAAAAACATAGCACTTCTGGAGGAAGACAATGTCTAACAATATTGGTTCGGATCGTTTGGCAGTCATCAAGGTCGTCGGTGTCGGCGGCGGCGGCACCAACGCCGTCAACCGCATGGTCGAAGCCGGCATCAAGGGTGTCGAATTCATCGCCATCAATACCGACCGTCAGGCCCTCAGGCTCTCCAACGCCGACAAGACCATCCACATCGGCGAAGAGCTGACCCGTGGTCTGGGCGCTGGCGCCAATCCTGAAATCGGCGCACAGGCCGCCGAAGAGTCCCGCGCCGAAATCATCGACGCGCTGGCCGAAGCGGACATGGTCTTCGTCACCGCCGGTGAAGGCGGCGGCACCGGTACCGGCGCTGCCCCCGTGGTCGCCGAGATCGCCCATGAGGAAATCGGCGCTCTGACCGTCGGCATCGTCACCAAGCCCTTCGGCTTCGAAGGCCGTCTGCGCCGCAACCAGGCTGAGCAGGGCTGCGATCTGCTTTCCCAGAAGGTCGATACCCTCATCGTCATCCCCAACGACCGCCTGCTGGAGGTCGTTGACAAGAAGACGTCCATGATCGACGCCTTCCGTCTGGCTGACGACACCCTGCGCCAGGGCATCCAGGGCGTCACCGACCTGATCACCATCCCCGGCCTGATCAACCTCGACTTCGCGGACATCCGCACTGTCATGAAGGATGCCGGCACCGCCATGATGGGCATCGGCTTCGGCGTGGGCGAGAATCGCGCAATCGACGCCGCCACCCAGGCCATCAACTCCAACCTGCTGGAAACCTCCATCCAGGGTGCCAGCCGCGTCCTGTTCTCCATCGCCGGCGGCCCCGACCTCACTCTTGCCGAGATCGACGCTGCAGCCCGCGCGCTGGAGTCCGTGGTCTCCGAGGATGCCAACATCATCTACGGCCAGATCGTCGACGAGTCCCTGGGCGACCAGATCCGCATCACCATCATCGCGACGGGCTTTGCCCGCGGCACTCAGTCCGCTATGGACTTCGACGCTGCTCGCAACGACCTGTTCGCTTCCACGGCACCTGCCGCACCGAAGCGCGAGACCTTTACGGCCAACGCAAGCCACCCCACCTCTCCGGTGGCCGCGGCTTCCGCATCGTCCCGCGTGACCGATGAGGAGTACATTCCCGACTTCCTGCGTCGCCGCTAGGACACTTCCTTACCGGCATGCGCATGCCTGATCGCATACCGCCGTCGACCCTCGAACTGCCCTATCCGAGCATGTCCGAGGGTCGACGTGTGTCTATTTCCTTTTATACCGACGAGGCCCTGTTCGAAGCCTGTGGCGTTCGCATGGCGTTCACCGAGCGTTTCGGGGGTGTAAGCGAAGGGCCTTATGAATCGCTTGACCTGGGCACGGCCGCCGCGGGGCTCTGCGATGCGCCTGAGCGAACGGCCGAGAACCGCTCCGTTGCCGCGCGTGCGTTGGGTGCCCAGGGCATGCCCCTCATCGTGCCGAACCAAGTCCATAAAGACACGGTTGTCGTCTGCGGCGATATCAGCGAGGTGTCGGACGTGCAGAAGGCGGCAGACGGTGGCGCCGATGCCGTCGTCGTGACGTGTTCCGGTGTGGCGGCAATGCTTCGCTTCGCGGATTGCGTCCCGGTCGTCGTGGTCTCTCCAACAGGGGCGTTCGCCGTCGTGCACGCAGGTTGGCGAGGCGTCGTGGCCCGCATCGTCGAAAAGGCAATCTGTTCCCTTGCCGAAAAGGATGGAGCGTCCGTTTTCTCGTACAATGCATATATCGGACCGCATATACGCCCTTGCTGCTTCCAGGTGGGGGAGGATGTAGCCCTTACGTTCTCCCGCGAATTCGGTGCCGAGGTTGTGGGAGACGACCGCCACGTGGATATGGTCGCGGCCCTCACCCAAAGCATGACGCGCGTAGGGATGAACCCCGACCGCATCGCCGATTTGGGCGTCTGCACGGTTGAGGACGAGAGGTTCTTCTCGTACCGCCGCTCGGGTGGAGATTGCGGCCGCCACGGAGCCATGGCGTTCCGGATTTAGACCGGCAGCCTGATTGATCAAAGGATGTGAACTGAGCATATGACATTGGAATCTAGGTACGGAACCATCAAGGGGCGGGTAGAGTCCGCCTGCGAACAGGCCGGACGCCCCGCCGATGCGGTGCGAATCATCGGCGTGTCCAAGACCGTCGGACTCGATTCGGTCGCCGAAGCCACCAAGGCCGGCATCCACGATTTCGGGGAGAACCGCCCCGACGAGCTCGTTCGCAAGCATGATGCGTTTCCTGACGAACGTTGGCATTTCATCGGGAACATCCAATCCCGCCAGCTGTCGAACGTGGTCGGCCGTGCATACCTGATTCACTCCCTGTATCAGGAGTCCCATGCGGCGAAAATAGACCGTCTGGCTGCCGAAAAGGGCATCGTCCAGGACGTTCTCATCGAGGTGAACGACGGCGAGACCAACAAGCAGGGCGTCGACCCCGACAAGGTAAAGGAAATGGTCGAGTTCTGCGAAGGTCTCGAGCACGTTCGGGTGAAGGGTCTCATGATCATGGCGCCCATCGGCTCCGCAGAAGAGGCTTCGAAGACCTTCGCCATGCTTGCCCGCGTGCGCGACGAAGTCGTCGAATCCTTCTCGCAACAGGGGAAAGACGTGCAATTAGGTGAACTTTCAATGGGGATGAGCGATGATTACCTCGAAGCGATTCCCCTTGGAGCTACCATGGTTCGCATAGGACGTGCTATATTCAGCGATGAATATGACGCGATTCTTGACAATTAATCGACGAAAGCAGGTTTGCAATGCCATTCCAACTTCCGAGCTTTGATGGACTCAAGGACCGTATCGGCATCGGCGGTCAGCAGGAGTCTTCGTCCCGTCGTTCTCGTCGTGCGTATGATGACGAGCCGGAAGACGATTACGGTTATGAGGATTACGGCGAGTACGGCTACGATGACGACGCCGACTACGCCCAGGAAGGCTACGTGGCTCCGTCGGCTACAACCTCGTCCATGCCCCGTTTGGTGACCGCTGGCGACATCCGCGCGCACCGTGCGACGGCCTCCACGGATTCGGACAGCCGCGTCAGCAGCCGCGAGGCGTACCGTTCCTACGGATCTTCCGATACCAGCGGAACCGACAATCGCTCCGCAGGCCTGCAGAGCCTGTTCACTCCCTCCGAAGGGTCCGACACCTATGCGGCCCGTCGCATGTCCCGCGTGCTTACGATCGTCGAGCCGAAGACCTACGAAGACGCCGAACGCGTGGCCAACGGCCTGAAATCCGGCGACATGGTCGTCCTGGCCCTTCGCGATACCGATGAAACCCTGTCCAAGCGTATCCTCGACTTTTCCTTCGGCGCGGCCAGCGTTTTGGGCGCCCAAGTCGACTGCGTTGCCAGCCGCGTGTACACGTTGGCTGCCGGCGAGGGCTTGACGGCAGATGAAACCACCAGACTTCGCATGCAAGGTTTGATGTAAATGCTGAAATATCTGATTGTCCAGCTAGCGAACATCTACACGACGATCCTGTTCGTGTATGTGCTCATGTCTTGGATTCCCAACAAGCGCGGAATCATCGCTGACATCGACACGGCTCTCGGAAAGCTATGCGACCCGTTCCTGCGTCCTTTCCAGCGCATCATCCCGCCCATCGGCGGCATGGTGGATGTGTCACCGATATTTGCCCTGATTGTATTACAATTCGTGGTGCAACTGATTGTCCGCATACTGTAGCGCCTAGGCGTATTGCAGATTAAACGAACCAGAAAAGGAGCTCGTATGGCCATCAATTCAATTGAGATTCAGAACAAGACGTTCACCGTCACCCGCAAGGGTTACGACATGGACGAAGTCGATGTGTTCCTGGAGCATGTCGGCAAAGAGATCGACGGCCTGAACGCCGAGATCGAGCGTCTGATCGACCAGGTGCAATCTCTGCGCACCCAGCTGAACAACGAAGAGGAAATTGATCTGGATGCCGCTTTCGCCGAGCCGGTCATCGCCGATGAATACGTTGAGGAAGAAGAGCCCGAGGCTCCGGCCCCCGTGTTGACGGAAGACGAGAAAGATGCCCGCATCGCCGAGCTCGAGGCCCAGGTTGCCGCCGAGAAGGCAGATGCCTCCGTCATCGCCGATGCCCTGCTTACCGCACAGCGTTCCGCCCAGCAGGTCACCGACCGCGCTAACGCCGACGCCCGCAAGATCAAGGCTGACGCCGAGTCCGATGCTGCTGGCATCATCAACCGCGCCAATGTCGAGCGTGAGAAGATCGAAGTCGCCATCGCCGACCTCGAGGACACCCATCAGGCCACCTGCGAAGCCTACGCCGCTTCTCTGCGTGCCTTCGTCGAGGACGCCACCCAGAAGATCGCCGAGATTGACGAGGAGCTCGCGCGCGCCAAGAACAACACCCATGTGCGCTCCCAGGGCAAGGCTCAGCAGCCCATGCAGGGTCAGGTTCAGCCTCAGCCGATGTACAACGCGGCTGCCACTGCTTATCAGCAGCCGGTAGGCCAGGCTCCTAACGGTGCCGTGAACGCCGTTCGCCCGACTCCCTATCCGCAGCAGCCTGCTCCCATGGAGAAGGACCTGAGCGGTTACGGCGACGCTTCCGACGCGTTTGATTTGGGTGACATCGACTAAACATCCCGATTGCCGCTGTGAGGCGCTCTGACGTGCGGACTTGCCCCCTTATTCGATTCTCTGCGCGGCCGTAAGGCCGCTCGGTCGCGAAGCGGGGCAATCCGCCTCCGTCAGAGCGCCTCTTGCTGTCTTTGCCTGATCCTTATCCAACTCTTATTGAAACGGCGGGGCACTTTGTCCCGAGGAAGGCCGTCACGCCGGAGCGCTGTTCCTTTCGGCAAAGCGCGCCTCTTCGCTGGCATGGTCGGGCTCGGGTTCGGTGCTCTTCGTTTTGATTCAGAAAAGACGAATGCCACCCTGATGGGTGGCATCATGCCTTAGCGGGCCTGTAAGCCGGGTTCTGTCTTTGAAGACGGCCATTTATCTTGAGTACATGTCACCATGCACCTCTAGCAGGCTACCCGCACGCACGGAGAGGCTGAACCGTATCGCGTGCCTATTTGCCCTTGCTTCGGATGGGGTTTACCAAGCCATGCCGTTGCCGGCATGCTGGTGCGCTCTTACCGCACCTTCTCAGCTTTTCTCTTAACCGCTTGCGCGGCCAGTGGGAGTTTCCTTTTCTTCAGCACTTTCCGTCGGGTTTCCCCGCCCGGCCGTTAGCCGGCATCCCGCCTCTGGAAGCCCGGACTTTCCTCATGGGGGCAAGCCCCACGCGACCGTCCGGCCCGCATAGCCCGCACATTGTAGCACTAGGGAGGGGAAGTGGTGTACCATGCAGACGCTGCCGGCGGACCGAAACCACAAGGAGGCTACGAATATGGACATCGCGAAGACCTGCGCCATCGTGGGTGCCTCGGATTTCAACGCGGAGCACTTCTTGGCGCACCCGTTCGGTTTCGTCATTGCAGCCGACGGCGGATTGGCCCATTTGGAAGCATGCGGCGCGCATCCCGATATGGCATTGGGCGATTTCGATTCGTTGGGCTATGTGCCCGAGCGTCCGGTCGTCGAGCGTCATCCCGTCATGAAGGACGAATCGGACCTGGAGCTTGCCATCGACAGGGCGCTTGAGTTCGGATGCGCGGACATCGTGCTGTATGGGGCTCTGGGCGGCCGTGCAGATCACACCTATGCTACGCAGCAGACGATGGTGCACGCCGTCCGCCATGGGGCAAGGGTTTATGCCGTCGGTGCCGACCATATGGAAACCGTGCTGCATGGCCCCGCAGCTTTGGATTTGCCGGCATGTTCTGCGGAAACGTTTTCCGTGTTCGCCGTAAGCGACAGGGTGGAGGGACTTTGCGAGTCGGGCTCGCTGTACGAAACGGACGGCCTCGTTTTGACGAACGACCTGTCGAGGGGGCTGTCGAACGAGTTCACCGGTTCCCCTGTACGCATAACCCTTGAGTCGGGCGACCTGATCGTATTTCTGCCAGTTCTTCCGTTGGTCGATCTGTAGGGATTCACCACCTTCTGGAGCTCAGATAGAAATCAGGTTCAGTTCAGGTTCGGTTCAGGAAGAAATCAGGAAGAAATAAGGCTCAGTTCAGACTCGTTGTGGATAACTTCGGGAGGGGGGAACCTCGATTGTGCCGAAGAGTGGCCGAATTATGAACGATTTGTAGAGCGGTTGACAGATGGACATGATGTCGGTAATATTCTCACTCGCGCTTGACATGCGACTCGCAAACAAATTGGGGTGTCGTCTAATGGCAGGACAGCGGTTTCTGGTGCCGTATGTGAGGGTTCGACTCCTTCCACCCCAGCCATTACCTTAAGCGCGATTGACATATGGCCCGGTCGTCTAGCGGTTTAGGACGCCGCCCTCTCAAGGCGGAGATCGGGGGTTCGAATCCCCTCCGGGCTACCACGACTTCCGAGGTCGCGAGCTTATTTCGCTCGCGGCTTTTTTATTTTTAGATGGTGTTGCAGGAATCTCCGGGGCGGTGCGGTTCAAGCCGCATCAATGCGCGATGCGGTCATCCAAAAAGGCCAGAAGGTCGTCGCGCGTGTTGTTGACGAGCTCGTCGATTACGGCGTCAAGAGCAGCCTCCAGCGCAGCGCCCACGCTCGGGCCCGCAGGAACTCCCCGCGCTATGACGTCCGTACCGTCAATGGCGAGGTCCTTGATGTCGAAGGCGGCTTCTTTTTTCAGAACGTCGTCGAGAACCAAACCGACTTCCTCTGCGATGGCGGCCCGTTCCTGATGCTCGGGGGCGTGCGCCAAAGCGTCGGCCTTTTTCAGCTCGAGCAGCTCCCTGAGCATACGCACGTTCCCGCCAAGCCGGCGCAGGGCCTTCCTGACGCTTCGGGGCGTTGGAGATATCCTGTCGTCGTGGGCTCCGACCAGCGTGCAGATCTCCGCTGCCTCGTCCTCACGCAGCTTCAGCCTGCTGCAAACCTGCTCGGAGATAACGGCTCCGGCGGCGGCGTGGCCGGGGGAGTGCCCCACGCCTTCTTCGTCAATACGGAACACTTCGGGTTTGCCGATGTCGTGAAGAAATGCGGCGTAGCGCAGCACGCGCTGCTGGGGCGCAAGGCTTACGGTGTAGGCGGTGTGCTCCAGTACGTCGTAGATGTGGTATTTGGTTCGCTGGTCGAGCCCTTTCATGGGCAGGGCCTCAGGAATGAACACGCCGATGACGTCGATCCAATCCATGATGGCTTGGCGTGCGTGGTCTCCTTGGAGCAGGCGTGCGAATTCGGCCTCGATACGTTGCGCCGGTGCGTGTTTGAGCAACGGGGCTGACGCGAGGGCGGCTTCCTTCGTCCGGCTTTCGACGTCGAATCCCAATTGGGAAGCGAACCGTGCGGCGCGCAGGATGCGAAGCGGGTCCTGCCAGAACCGCTCGGAGGGCTCGCCGACTGCCCGTATGGTTTCATTCGAAATATCCTTGACGCCGCCGAACGGGTCGAGGATTCCGCAGTTTGGATTGAAAGCGAGCGCATTCATTGTGAAGTCACGCCGCAAGAGGTCCTTTTCGACGGAATTTGTGAAGCGGAATCGGGAAGAAGGTTCCCAAACTGAAAGTTTCCGATGCTCGGCGTTTTGAAACGCGATTCGGGTGCCTTCGATGGGCTCCTCGGTGCGGAATGTGGTGATCTCGACGAGGTGCGCACCAGTGTTCACCGTCACGGTTCCGCGGTCCGTGCCGGTTTCGTAAACCTTGAATCCCTGGGAGCTGAAAAGGTCGCGAATGGTTTCCCACCGCGCTGACGTGCTGATATCCAGGTCATGGGGAATGCGCCCCATCAGCATGTCGCGCACGTAGCTCCCCGTGACCCAGGCTTCGTGGCCTGCGGCCTCCAACGCGTCGACGATGCTGGCTGCATCGGGCGGAATCGTTATGTCGTGCAGCTTTCCCATGTGTTGAAGTTTAGTGCATACCAGTGTGGAAAACGTTGGGGATTATCTGTCGATAGATAGTGGGTAACACGATTTTAACCTTTTGTGCCCTATGGGTTCCAGGACTAAATACAACCAGACATAGAATCGAACCTCCCTATGACGCACGTAGGGGAAAGATGTTTGGCGTGCGAGTACTGAGGAGTTTGAGCATGAAAGGATTTTTGCGCAGATGCGCTTGCAACGGGCATAGGCCGCAGGCATTGGGGCTTGAAAGCCGATGCTCCCGAGGGCGGCTCGCCAAAAAGATGCTGCAGGAGCGCGGTGTCCCCCGCATACTTGTGGCGCCCACGGGGTTCGGGAAGACATCGTTGGTCGCCGAATATGCGCAGGACATCTTCGAATTCAGAAACACGTTTTGGATCGATTGCACCGATCCGTGTTTTCTGCGGGAGCTGGATGCCAAGCGGTTGGGGCTTCAGCTCGTGGAGGCCGGCGGCGAAGGCTTTCTCGCCGTGTTCGACGACGTGCCCTATCTGGACGATGCCCGTGCCGAAGAGTTCTCCGAAACCATCGACAGCCTGGTGGATTCGGGGTGGGAGGTCGTCGTGTCGACAACACCCGCGTTCTCTTCCATCCTCGATCACCAGACGGTTTGCGTGCGTGTGACCGCTGAGGACCTGCTCGTCGACGATATGGAATACGAAGGGTCGAAGGACCTGTCCTTTATGGACAAACGGGTTCCCATGAAGGACGTCCGCCGCCAGTCGCGCGTGCCTGCCTTGGTTTGGGGGATGCGTCCCGACGTGGACCGGTTCGCCTTGCATTTGGTCGACGACCTTCCGATCGAGCTTCGGCTGTCGCTGTTCATCATGCTGGTGCTACAGCATGGCGTTATGGAGGACGTGACCATCTTCGGACGCGGCGTGAAGAAGGACACGAGGCGTTTCTTTATGGAGAGCTACCCGTTTCTGGGCGTCAATACGGTTTCGGAGAGTTTCGATGCATGCATCATGGACATCGGCCACGTTAGGATGGCTTTCGGCGGCTGCCTGGATGAGATGGTGGCACACTCCTCGAACATGAACGTGGACTCCCTGATTCAGAAAATGGCGGACTATCTGGTGTCGAAGCGCCGCTACTTGCGCGCATGCGAGGTCATGAGCACGTTCTGCTCGCGGTCGAAGCGGGCGTCCTGGCTTACCCAGAAGCAAGGCATGCTTCTGCGCGTGGGCCAGCCGCTGCTGGTTCTGGACCTGTACGAAAGCCTGGGCGAGGGCAAGGGGGCCTGTTCGGCCGAGTTGACGCTGGCCGCCTCCTATGCAGCAGCCCTGCTCGACGACGATGGCCGGTGCGTTCGCTATGCCCTTTCCGTCGGCTCCGACCCCCAGGCCCTGCCTTGGCAGCGGGTGCTCGGGTGCTGCCTGTGCGTGGCCCGCGGCAAGGCGGAAACCAAACAGGGGGCAATCGATGGACTCGAGAAGATGATCTCCGAGAGCCCGTTTGACGGGTACAAGGGGAAAGACGCTCCGCTAGTGAGTGCCCAGGCCATGCAAACCATGCTTCGTGCCATGTGGGATGTGGGGATGGATGACATGCATTACGAAAGCGAACTGGAGGAATGCGCGGATGACCTGCCGAAAAGCCGCGTTGGCGTCCTGATTCTCATCCAGGCGCTGCAGGCGTCCGAACGGCGCGGCGCCCAGCAGGTCCCACTGGCAGACGGCGACCTCATGTCAAACGCGATGCACCTGTCCGACATCGCGCGCGGCTGTTTGTCGACCCGGCGCAGGAAGCTCATGATCCCCGACATGCTGGAAGCGCTGCTCTGCGAAGCTATATGCAACCACGCCGACACGTACCGTGTGCCGCGCCCAGAGACCTCCCCGGAGCGCCAGCACTACATCCGCCTGCTTGTGAACTCCCTCGAAGGGCAGAAGAAAACCGTACGCGCGCGGATGGAGGATGTGGGCGCACCTGCCCAGATCGTTGCGAGCCAGGTGACGCCGGTCCAGGTCATCGATCAGGTTCCTCCGATGTACCTGCGGCTGTTCGGCGGCTTGCAGATACGCATAGGGGATACGGACCTGGGGCCGGACGACCTGAGGAAGGCGAAGACCAAGACGCTGCTCGCCGTGCTCGCCCTGGCGCATTGCCGGGAGGTGCCGCGCATGCGAATTCTGGAGGTGATGTGGCCTGGTTCGCCCAAGAAGAAGGCGCTCAACAACTTCTATTCCCTCTGGTCGTCGCTGCGCCACTCGTTGGAGCTGGAAAGCGGGGAGTGCCCGTATCTGGTCCGGCACCAGCTGAGCTGTATGCTGGACGGCCGCTACGTCACGAGCGATGTCGACGAGCTGGAGAGGTTGTGCGGCAGGCTCATGTTCGACGACCCTGACCCGGATGCCTGGATGCCGATTTACAAGGTGATCCAGAACCAGTTCTCCAACGACCTCATGCCGGCCGAGGAAAACAACGCCTACATCATCTCGATGCGCGAATTCTACCGTTCCCGGATCATCGACTCGTTGGTGCACGGCGCGAACCGTCTGTACGACATCCAGGAGTACCAGGCCGCGCTGTGGTTCGCCAGGGCGGGGTTCGAACGCGATTCACGGAGGGAAGACACGTGTTGCGCGCTGATGAAGGCGCAGATTGCAAACGGTCAGTCGGACGCGGCGGTATCCGTGTACATGCACCTGTGCTCGTACCTGAACGAGGAATTGGGCATCGACCCCTCGGCGCAGGCGCGCCGTCTGTACGAGCGGGCGATTCTGTGCTCCGATGATGGTTCTTTCCTTGGGTGATGGCAGCAGAGATGGGTTGTACGGTTCGACTGTGGTAAAGTTCTACCGATTATGGACACATGTGCGCCGCTTTTGCAGAGCGGTGCGTTTCAGAACATAACGACAAAAGAGGTACTATGGGATTTCTTTCCAAGCTGCTTACGTTTGGCGAAGGCAAGCAGCTCAAAGGCTACCAGGCGAAGGCGGACCGCATCGGAACGCTGGAGCCGTCCATGCAGGCTCTTTCCGATGACGAGCTGCGTGCGCTGACCGCCGCGTACAAGGAGCGTGTCGCCAACGGCGAATCGTTGGACGACATCCTGCCCGAGGCTTTCGCAGCTGTGCGCGAAGCCAGCGTTCGCACGCTGGGTCTGCGCCATTTCGACGTGCAGCTCATCGGCGGCATGGCGTTGCATGAAGGCCAGATTGCAGAAATGAAGACCGGCGAAGGCAAGACCCTCGTGTCCACGCTCGCGGGCTATCTGAACGCCCTGTCCAACGACGGCGTCCACGTCGTCACCGTCAACGACTACCTGGCCCGCCGCGACAGCGAGTGGATGGGCCGCGTATACAAGTTCCTGGGCATGGAAGTCGGCCTGATTCAGAACGGCATGCGCCCCAAACAGCGCATCCCGTCCTACAAGGCCGATGTCACGTACGGCACCAATGCGGAGTTCGGTTTCGACTACCTGCGTGACAACATGGTGACCCGTGCCGGATCCCGCGTCCAGCGCGGGCACAACTTCGCCATCGTCGACGAGGTCGACTCCATCCTTATCGACGAAGCCCGCACGCCGCTGATCATTTCCGGTGCCGGCGTGAAGGCTGCCGACACGTACAAGAACTTCGCCCGCGCGGTCCGCGGGCTGCAGCGCGACCAGGATTACGTCCTCGACGAGGCCAAACGCACGATTGTCGCCACCGAGATCGGTCTGGCGAAGATCGAGGCCCGCTTGGGCATCGACGACATCTACGCCGACCCTTCGGCCCAGCTGGCCAACCACCTGCAGCAGGCCCTGAAGGCGGAGTACGTCTTCCATCTGGACATCGACTATGTGAAGACCAACGGCGAGATCAAGATCGTCGACGAGTTCACGGGCCGCATCATGGAAGGCCGCCGTTACTCGGAGGGCCTCCACCAGGCATTGGAGGCCAAAGAAGGCGTCCGCATCCGCGAGGAGAACCAGACGCTTGCCACCATCACGCTGCAGAACTACTTCCGTCTGTACAAGAAGCTCTCGGGTATGACCGGTACGGCCATGACCGAGGACGCCGAGTTCCGCCAGATTTACAACCTGCCCGTTGTCGCCATTCCGCCCAACAAGCCGGTTATCCGCATTGACGAGAACGATCTCATCTACCGAACCCTCAAGGGCAAGTACAACGCCGTTGCCGACGAGGTGGAACAGCGTCACGCCGCCGGCCAGCCGTGCCTGGTGGGTACGGTCTCCATCGAGAGCTCCGAGCTGCTCTCCCGCATTCTGGATAAGCGCGGCGTTCCACATGAGACCTTGAACGCCAAGAACCATGAGCGCGAAGCGAACATCGTCGCCCAGGCAGGTCGCGTGGGTGCGGTCACCATCGCCACGAACATGGCAGGCCGCGGTACCGACATCCTGCTCGGCGGCAACCCCGAGATTCTGGCCGAAGACATTCTGGCGGAGTCGAACATCGACCCGGCAGAAGCCACCGACGAGCAGCGCGCTTTGGCGCTGCAACAGGCGAAAGCCATCACCTCCGCCGAGCATGACCAGGTCATCGCGGCGGGCGGTCTGGCCGTCATCGGCACCGAGCGCCACGAATCCCGCCGTATCGACAACCAGCTCCGCGGCCGTGCCGGCCGTCAGGGCGACCCGGGCCTGACCCAGTTCTACCTGTCGCTGGAAGACGACCTCATGCGCCGCTTCGGGTCCGATCGCATGGATTCCATCGGGCGTATGATGGAGAAGACCGACATCCCCGAGGACATGCCCATCCAGCATTCCATGGTGTCCAAGGCCATCGAAAGCGCCCAGCACCAGGTCGAGGCAATGCATTTCGCCGCTCGTAAGAGCGTTCTGGAATACGACGACGTCATGAACCTGCAGCGCACCGCCATCTACGACGAGCGCAATGCCATTCTGGACGGCAAGGACATGTCCGAGCGCATCGAAAGCATCGTTCAGGATGCCGTAGAGGCCGTGGTCCAGGACTGCTGTCCGGCCCGCACCGCCAGCGACGACTGGGACATCAAGGGTGTGAACTCCTGGGTGGCGGACATGACCGGTTTGGGCGGTTTCGACGCGAGCCAGGTCGACCACGACGACGACCCGGCCACACTGACCGACATCATCTGCGACCACCTGCTCGAGGTGTACAAGGGTAAAGAGGAGATCCTCGGACACGAGGTCATGCGCGGTCTGGAATCTCAGGTCATGCTTCGCATCATCGACGTTCGCTGGATGAACCATCTTCAGGAGATGGATTATCTGCGCACAGGCATCGGCCTGCGTGCCATCGGCCAGCGCGACCCTCTGGTCGAGTACAAGGGGGAGGCGCACGCCGCCTTCGCCAACTTGACCTCCGGCATGTACGAGGACTTCCTGCGCACGATGCTGCGTCTGCAGGTGGCAACGCCCGAAGAGGCCGAAGCCGTCGAATCGCAAGATCACCCTGATGCCTTGGCCGGCAATGTGAACTACTCGTCGCCCGAAGCCGCGTTGGAAGGCGCCGGCACCGCCAACGCCGCCCGTGCGGCCGCAGCCGCCGCGACTCCGCAGGCTCCCAAGGCCGCGATGCAGAAGGCCAAGACCTACCGCAAGGATGAAGACGACGACCCGTATGCGAATGTGGGCCGCAACGACCCGTGCCCTTGCGGAAGCGGCAAGAAGTTCAAGAAGTGCCACGGTATGTACCGATAGGGCAGTCATGGCTGAAGAACAGATACAACTGGCGTCCCTCGACGAGCTGGCAGAACGAGTAGCTGCTGCTCGAGAGTACCGGCATATTAACGAGAACGAATCGCTGCTCGAGAAGCTCAACGAAGAGATAGCTTCGCCAGATTTCTGGAACGATTCCCAGAACGCCTTGCAGGTGTCCAAGCGTGCCAGCGAGGTGCGCTCGATTCTGGATGAGTATGAGCACGTCGCCAGCTTGCTGGAAGATGCCCGCACAGCCGACGAGCTTTCCGCAGACGACGAGATGTTCGCCGAGGAGCGCGACGAGCTGCGCAGGCAGCTGTCCGACTTGCTGGACGGGCTGGAGGTGTCTTCCTGGTTCTCGGGCGAAATGGATCCTTGCGACGCCATCGTTTCCATCAATCCCGGGCAGGGCGGCCTGGAGGCGCAGGACTGGGTCGACATGCTGTACAAGATGTACAGCAAATACGCCGAGAAGAAAGGCTGGAAGGTCAGGCTTCTCGACATCACCCCAGGTGAGGTCATCGGTTTGGATCGCGCCGTCATCCAGATCGAGGGCAAGAACGCCTACGGCATGCTTCGCAGCGAGAACGGCGTGCACCGCCTGGTGCGCATCTCGCCGACGGATGACAAGAAGCGCCGTCAGACCACCTTCGCCGGCGTTGAGGTTCTGCCCGTGGTCGACGACGAGATCGAGGTCGATCTGAACGTGAACGACGTGCGCGTCGACGTGTACCGCTCGAGCGGACCCGGCGGCCAGTGCGTCAACACCACCGACTCGGCGGTCCGTCTGACCCACATTCCCACAGGCATCGTGGTGACGTGCCAGAACCAGAAGAGCCAACTTCAGAACAAAGACGCCGCATTCAAGGTCCTGCGTGCTAAGCTGTACGAGCTTGAACGCCAGAAGCGCGAAGAGGAGATCGACGCGCTGCGTGGCGAACGTATGGACAACAGCTTCGGCAGCCAGATCAGAAACTATGTCCTTTATCCGTATCAGCTCGTAAAGGACTTGCGGAGCGGGATTGAAACTGGGAATGTTGACGCCGTCCTCAGCGGGGACATAGAGGAATTCGTTATCGGCTATCATCGCTGGCGTGTCGCACAGCGATTGGCATAAGTGCGCATCGGGGGAAAGGACGATAGTGGACTTGAGAGAGTTAGAGGCCAAGGCCTTGGACCTGCGGGTGGATATCATCACCATGCTCGAGCAGGCCAAGAGCGGCCATCCGGGCGGATCGCTGTCCGCGGCCGACATCATGACGGCATTGTATTTCGGCGGCATTATGAACCACGATCCGAACAACCCGACCAAGGAAGACCGTGACAGGTTCGTGTTGTCCAAAGGCCACGCAGCGCCAGCGCTGTACGCCGCATTGGCCGAGGCGGGGTATTTCCCGAAAGAAGAGCTGGTGACATTGCGCAAGCTTGGCAGCAAGCTGCAGGGCCATCCCGATTGCAAGAAACTTGCCGGCGTTGAGGTTTCGACCGGTTCTCTGGGCCAGGGCCTGTCCATCGCGGCAGGCATGGCATGCGGTCTGAAGCTCAAGGGCGCCGAGCAGACCGTGTACACGCTTTTGGGCGACGGCGAATGCCAAGAGGGCCAGGTCTGGGAGGCGGCAATGTTTTCCGCCCATCGCAACCTGGACAACCTGGTGGCTATCGTCGACCACAACAAGCTGCAAATCGACGGCAACATCGAAGACGTGTGCTCGCCTGAAGATCTGGGCGACAAGTTCCGTGCTTTCGGCTGGCAGGTGTTCGTCTGCGACGGCAACGACATGGAAGCCGTCATGGACACGCTGACCTCGGCCAGGGGAATCCATTGCGGAAAGCCCAAGGCGGTCATCGCGGAAACCACGAAGGGCAAGGGCGTTTCGTTCATGGAAGGCCAGGCAGGATGGCACGGCAAGGCTCCCAACGCCGAGCAGTCCGCCCAAGCCGTTGCAGAGCTTACCGGCAAGGAGGTCGAACATGTCTAACGAGAAGAAGGCCACCCGTGCCGCTTACGGTGCGACCCTTATCGAGCTGGCCCAGGCGGGGCTGCCTGTCGTTGCCGTGGACGCCGACCTTACCGGCTCCACCACAACCAAGAAATTCGGCGACGTCTATCCCGACCGCCTGTTCAATGTGGGCATCGCCGAGCAGAACATGATCGACGTGGCCGCCGGCCTGTCCCTCACTGGAAACATCGCCTACACCGGTTCGTTCGCCGTGTTCGGCACGGGCCGCGTGTACGATCAGATCCGCAATACGGTCTGCTACTCCAACCTCAACGTGAAGATCGCCCCGACCCATGCCGGCGTCTCCGTCGGTCCTGACGGCGGCAGCCATCAGATGATCGAGGACATCGCCCTTATGAGGGTCCTGCCCAACATGAAGGTGCTTGTTCCCGCCGACTACGAAGCCGCCCGGGCGGCCCTTAAGGTTGCAGCCGAAACCCCCGGCCCCGTGTACATCCGCATGGGCCGCGCTTCGGTTCCCTGCGTGTACGAAGAGGGCAAGGAGCTCGAGATGGGCCGCGCCTACGTGCTGCGCGAAGGCACCGACGTGACCATCGTCGCATGCGGCGTCGAGATCAACGAGGCGCTGATCGCCGCCGACCAGCTTGCCGAAGCGGGCATTTCCGCCGAAGTCATCGACGCGTTCTGCGTCAAGCCCCTCGACGAGCAGACCATCCTGGCGTCTGTCGCCAAGACCGGATGCGTTGTGACCGCTGAAGAGCACTCCGTCATCGGAGGCCTTGGCGGAGCCGTGGCGGAGCTGCTGGCCGAGACGACCCCGGTGCCGATGTACCGCATCGGCATGCGCGACGTGTTCGGCACCTCCGGCGAGTTCGAAGAGCTTATGGCCGCTTTCAAGCTGGACGCCGCCGCCATCACAGAAGCTGCAAAGAGCGTTATTTCTCGCAAAAACGCCTAGTCGCAGCCTTGTTTTAACCGAATAGCCGTACCTGCGCGCAAGTGGGTATTCTGTGACTGCCGCCTGATAGGGCGGCAGTCGCGGTAAAATGGCCTGGTTGAGTCCAGTAACTATTATTTGAACGGAGCATTCTGTGACGAACACCAATGACGCGTCCGATCGCGCCGCAAGTCCTACGGGCGAAATGGCTCCCGTAACGACTGTGCGTCATGCTCAGCCGACTCGCAGGCGTATGTCGGATCAAGCAACCGGGTCTTTCGCACCCATCACGTTTGATCAGCAAACCAATCGTTTCCCCAACAATGCGGACCTTTCGGAGGCCCTGCCATCCTTCTCCGAGGAGGATTTCGAGCAGCAGCAGTCCATGGGTTCGCCCGTCATCACCTTCGAGCATGTGACCAAGGTGTATCCCGCACAGCCCAACCGTCCCAGCCTGCATGACATTTCCGTGCAGATCTTCGCTGGCGAATTCGTGTTCCTGGTGGGCCACTCCGGATCGGGCAAATCCACCTTCATCCGTCTGATCACCCGCGAGATCAAACCGACCGACGGCAAGATCTACATCGCCGATGAGGACCTGACCACCATGCGCAACTGGCGCGTGCCGTACCTGCGCCGCAACATCGGCTGCGTGTTCCAAGACTTCAAACTGCTCCCGAACAAGACCGTGTTCGAGAATGTGGCCTTCGCCTTGGAGGTAATCGGCAAGAGCCGTCACGTCATCAAGACCCAGGTCCCCGAGGTTCTGCGCCTCGTCGGCCTTCAGGACAAGCTGAACAAGCGCCCCGACCAGCTTTCCGGCGGCGAACAGCAGCGCGTGTCCATTGCCCGCGCCATCGTCAACCGTCCTCCGCTGCTGGTGTGCGACGAGCCTACGGGTAACCTCGACCCGCAAACCTCTCGCGGCATCATGGATTTGCTGGAGCGCATTAACCGCACGGGCACCACGGTGCTTGTGGCAACCCACGACCGCGAAATGGTCGACAACATGCGCCGTCGCGTCATCGCTTTGGACAACGGCCAGCTGACCCGCGACCAGAACAAGGGAGTTTACGGTTACGATGTCTAGTCTGATTTACTTTTTCAAGGAGTCGTTGACGGGTTTCACCCGCAACCTGGGTACCACCCTCGGCTCCATCATCACCATTTTCCTGTCGCTGTTCATCATCGGCCTGTTCCTGGTGAGCGGTGCCATTGTGAACAACATCGTCCTGTCCGTGGAGGACAAAGTCTCCATCACCGCATACATCGGCGACGAAGCCGAGCAGGAAGCCATCGACGCCATGATGGCAACCATCGAAGGTATGGATGGGGTGGAGTCCGTGAACTTCACCTCCAAGGAGCAGGCCCTCGAGAATTTCCGCAATTCCACGAGCTCCAATCCCGAAATCGTAGATCAGCTGGACGGCATGAACCCGCTGCCGGCGTCCATCGACATCGAACTTGATGAGGCTCAAGAGGTCGAAGACGTGGTCGCCCAGATTCAGGAGAACCCTGACTTCCAGGCGATCTGCGACAGCCCCGACAACCCTGCCGACAGCTTGCGCTTCGGCGGCCAAGAGACCGTGGAGCGCCTGTTCAGCGTGACGAACTACATCCGCTATATCGGCATCGCCCTGATTGCTCTGCTGGTCTTCATCGCCTTGGTGTTCATCAACAACACCATCCGTCTGGCCATTCTGGCCCGTCGTCGTGAGATCGGCATCATGCGTCTGGTCGGCGCTTCCAACGGATTCATCCGCGGGCCCTTCCTGATGGAGGCTTCGCTGCATGCGGTCATCGGCGCCGTTCTGGCCATCGGCTGCCTCGAGGTCATCCGCCGCATCGCTTTGCCGCACGTGTCGGAGGCTCTCATGTGGCTGCCCATCGAGCTGTCCACTCATACGTACCTGCAGATGTATCTGCTGCTCGTCGTTGCCGGCCTGATCATCGCCGGCATCGGCTGCACGTTCGCCATGGGCCGTTATCTGAAGGTGTAACCCGGATCGACGCTCATGCAGCATAGCGCACCTACGAAACATATCGACAAGAGCACGCGCGATAAGAAGATTGTAAAGCTCATGCTGGTCTTCATCTGCGCGTGCGCTTTGTTTGCCGCAGGCTTTACCGTACGCGGATACGCTCCGCTCATGGACCGGCTGGGGTTCCAGACCAACGCTGACCCGTCGAAGTCTGCGGAACTGGCACCCGAACAGATTGCGCCCGTCGCCCGTCGCGTGAACGAGGTCGACGGGGTTCTGTCCAGCGGTGCCCTGCATTCCTACGATGACGACGATGCGACGCGGGCGGCCATCGAGGCGTTTCTGACCTCCACTGGCGACCCCTTCGCGCATTATTACGACAGCAACCGGTACACCACGTACGTGACCACATCGAATGCGAACTATCCCGGCGTGGGCGTGTTCTTCGCGGAGTATAACGGTCAAGCCTACGCGCTGGACGTCTTCGAAGGGTCGTCTGCGGCGGAGGCCGGCGTGCAGTCGGGCGACTTCGTGGTGGCCATCGACGGCGACCGCTCCCAAACTTGGACTGCGACCGAAGCCATCAACGCCGTGCGCCGCGAATCCGGCTCCAACGTAGTCATCACGTGGCGTCGCGCTCAGTCGTTGGATTCCACGGAGGGTGAAGAATACACCACTACGCTGGTGACGGCTGAATACGATGAGCCGAACGTGCTGACGCAGCTTGTGGGCGATGTGGGCTACATCACGCTCGAGCAGTTCACTCAGAACGCCGACGCCATGCTGAGCCAGGCCATCGCCGAGCTGACGGACCAGGGAGCCAAGGCGTTCGTGCTCGACCTGCGCGACAATCCGGGCGGCTATCTGTCGAAAGCGGTCGACGTGGCATCGCTGTTCATTCCGAGCGGCGTTGTCGTGCAGATCGATACGGCGTCGACGTCATCCACCCGTTCGGTTTCGGGGGCCGTGGCCACTGATGCGCCGCTGGTCGTGCTGATTAACGGCAACACTTCCGGTTCTGCTGAAGTGCTCGTGGCGGCATTGCGCGACACGGGCCGGGCCACGGTGGCAGGTACCACGTCCATGGGCAAGGGGTCCGTGCAGATCATCACGCCTCTGTCGTTCGGTGGCGCCGTGCGTTACACCGTCGCCCAATACAAGTCGCCAAGCGGCTACGTCATCGACGGTAAGGGCATTTCTCCCGATGTCACTATTGCTCTGGGAGCGAATTCTTCGGAAGACAACCAGAAGGTCGTCGCCATCGAAACCGCCCAGTCCCTGATCTCCTCGTAGTTCTGATCGGAGGTCGATATGGCTAAATCCCGTTCACGCGGGCCGAAGACGCGTCGGGTGAACCGTGCGCGCCCCCGCGGCGTTCTCAACATGACTTCCGCCGGATACGCCTTCGTGCAGACGGCGGAAGGGGAGTTCTTCATTCCCGCATCCAAAGTGCACGACGCGTTCGACGGTGACGTGGTCGAGGTGTCGCGCCTGTCTTCCTCTGAACGGGGGAGCTACGCGCAGGCCGGACCCGACAGGCCCGCCGCGCGTGTGGTGCGAGTCGTGCTGCGGGCTCATGAATCCATCGTCGGTCGCTACGAGGTCGCCGAACCTTTCGGCATCGTGGTGCCCGAAGACCCGCGCATCAAGCACGACATCTTCACGCTGAGGGCGGATGCGCCCCATGTGCAGCATGGCGACATCGTTCGCGTGCGGATGACCGTCTACCCGAATCGCCGCGAGCCGGCACAAGGCGTGGTGGAGGAGGTTCTGGGGCATGTCGGAGATGCCGGCATGGACGTGGAGCTCATAGTGGCCCGTCACAAGTTGGAAACCAAGTTCTCGCCGAAGGTCCTGGAAGACGTGGCCCATGCTGCGGTGGGCGAAGCCGAGGCGTTGTCGTCCGGCGATTACCGCGACATCCGCAATCGCGTAGTGTTCACCATCGATCCGGCGGATGCGAAGGACTTCGACGACGCGCTGTCTTTTGACAAGGTGGGCGGCTACTTGCGCCTGGGAGTGCATATCGCCGACGTATCCCATTACGTTCCCTGGAACTCGCCGACCGACCTGGAGGCCCGTCGCCGGTCGACGAGCGTGTATCTGGTCGACCGCGTGGTTCCCATGCTTCCCGAGGTGCTGTCCAACGACGTCTGCTCGCTGCGGCCGCGCGAGCCGCGCCGCGCCATGACGGTGGATCTGTACCTTACCGAAACGTTTTCGGTCCATCACGTGGATGCGTACCCGTCGATCATCGAATCCTGCGCCCGGCTTGACTACGACACGGTCCAGGAATGCTTCGACCGCGTTGCTGGAGGCGAACGTCCTGCCGCCGTTTCCATGTTGCAGGACGTTTGCAAAGATCCCGAATCGGTGCTGGTCCGCCTGTTGGGGCTCAAACGCGTCTCAGTCGGATTGCACGAACGCCGCCTCAAACGGGGAGGTCTGGACTTCGATGGCGTCGAAGCGAAGGTTCGGCTGGATGACGAGGGTCGTCCCGTGGGCGTCGATATCCGAAAGACAACCCAGGCGACGTCCCTGGTCGAAGAGGCTATGATTGCGGCCAACGAGGCAGTGGCCAGGCTTTTGCGCGACGGCGCCATCCCGTCCATCTACCGTGTGCACGAACCGCCCGCAACCGGGGACCTGTCGGCGCTGATTCCGATTCTGCAGGAGTTCGGATACGACAGCGACGTCTCCATGTCCCGGTTCGCCGCAGGCGACCCCTTCGCCATTCAGAAGGTGATCGCCAAGGCGAAGGGCCGGCTGGAGGAGCCGCTCGTGTCCACCCTTGTGGTGCGCGCGATGACGCAGGCCCGCTACGTGGACGCCTGCGAGCCGCACTTCGGGCTGGGAAGCGAGGCATACACGCATTTCACGAGTCCTATCAGGCGGTATCCCGACCTGGTGGTGCATCGCATGCTCAAGGTGAAGCTGTTCGGGCGCACCGAGACCACATCCGCCGAAGAGGCCGCGCTGGCGACCATTGCGGCCCATGCGTCCGAAATGGAACGCAAGGCCGAAACCGCCGCCCGCGAATCCCAGGAGCTCAAGCTGTTCGAGCTTCTGGAGGAACACATCGGCGAAGAGTTCGACGGCCTGGTTTCGGGTGTGACGGCGTCGGGCTTCTTCGTGCGGCTGGACGACACGTCCGAAGGCTTCGTGTCGCTGCGCCGTGCCCAGGAGTATTTCATCCTCGACCCCGAGCGCTACACGCTGACCGGTTCAGACAGCGGGGTGGTGTACCGGCTGGGAGCCCGCGTCCGCATCCGCGTGAGGGACGTGTACCCGTTCGAGCGCAAAGCCGACTTCGATCTTGTGGCGCGGCTGAGCAGCGCCACCTTGCCCAAGTACAAGGGATAAAGAAAAGGCCGCCCCGAACTGGGACGGCCTTCGACGTTGATGGTGGAGGCGCGGAGAATCGAACTCCGGTCCATACTAGATTCCCGGTCAGGCTCTACAAGCTTAGTCTGGGATCGGGTTTCGGGGGTGCTCGGCTCTCAGACAAGCGTTGCAACCCCTAGCCGGTTCGGTCTTTATTCGAGCCATACCGACTACGTGCTCGAATGCATCTCCCTAAGAATGACGTCGCAGCGGGCTCGGGAGCGTTTCCCGCATTGACGAGCTGCTATTTAATTAAGCAGCAAGGGCCATACGGCCAGTATTGTAAGATTTGCCAATTAACTTGACGGTACCCCTGTTTAGCGTGGCGAGGAGACCACGGCCTGCTCCTCACTTCAAACCTACCATGTCGAAACCAGTCGCCCCCGTAAGAGCCGCACGTGGCGGTAGATGAAGGATGTGCTCCACCATCTGCGTTTGTCAATGTGCCAGGTGAAAACCTGAGAAACGTACCTTAGCACCATCGGGCCAAATGTCAAGCGGTGCGAAAGGGCTTACTTGAACCATTCCCTCGGATCGACGACGCTGCGGATATCGTCCATGGCCTCTTTGAACTCGCGTGCGGTCTGCGCGGTTTCCTTGGCCAGGTTGATTCCGTTCTCGGCGCCCTTCTGCACGTCGCCTTGGGTGATGCCCCACATGATTTCCTCGTCATCGGGGTCGACTTCCTCCTCGGCGGGGCAGTAGTCGTAGTATTCGCATTCGTCGCAGTTGCCGTCGCATCCCGCTTCGTAGTAGGCGTAAGCCGCATCGAACAAGGCCCGTTCCTCATCGGTCAGGGGCTCGTCTTCCTCTTCGGCGGGTTCGTCTTTGGTCTCGTCCTCGGTCTGGGTCATGTCGGCTTCGCCTTCGACCTCGTCCGCCGTTTCCTCAGCAGGGGCTTCTTCGTCGGAGGCCTGCTCGGTCTTCTCTTCGGGCTCGTCGTCTTCCTCGTCCTCAAAGCCGGCGTCGCAGTAGTCGTAATACTCGCAGGAATCGCAATCGCCGTCGCATCCGGCCTCGTACATCTCGCGCCATTCGCGGCGCCAGTCCTCCTCGGTCTTGGGCTCGAATTTCTCCTTCAGACGTTGGAACTCTTCGTATTCGCGCTCTTCGGCCGTCTTGGTGTCGGCGGCCTTGGTGCTCTTCTTGGCTGCGGGTTTAGCGAAGCCGCGCTTGGCTGCGGCAGGCTTCTTGCGAGAGAACAGTGCCATAGATATCCCCCTAATAACGGTTGCGTGACTTCAGGGCACGCTCGATTTCCCGTTTTGTATCGCGTTCTGCCATGCTGGCTCGCTTGTCGTGCAGCTTCTTGCCGCGGGCGACTGCAAGCTCGACCTTGACCAGGCCGTTCGGCGAAAAATAGATGTTGAGCGGAACCAGTGCGAGGCCTTTCTCTTTGGCCTTGGAGTCCAAATAGCGAATCTGCCTGCGATGAAGCAGCAGTTTGCGCTTGCGGTCGGGATCGACGTTGAAGTAGCTGCCGTTGGAATACGGCGCGATGTGCAGACCGTGCAGCCATACTTCGCCATGGCGGACCAACGCGTAGCAGTCCGTGAGCTGGCAGTTGTTCTCACGCAGCGAACGAACCTCGGTGCCCGTCAGCACGATGCCGGCCTCGAAGGTCTCGACGATCTCGTAATCGTGCAACGCACGGCGGTTTTTGGCGATCTGTTTCTTGTCCTGGGCCACGCGAGTCCAACGCCTTTCCGATTTCCAGAGCGGTTCCAATCTCAAATATTATACAGGTTGCAGTCGCGTGTTCCTACGGGCTTGCGCTCGGTCACGGAAATGAAACACGCCTAGCCATACGGTCTGCGGCGAACCGCTCGGTGTTATCCCCATTCGCAACGCCTGGGAGCGCGAGGCTAGGACCAGCCCCTATGGGGAATAGACGCTATCGGGCCGGATTCGCGCGAGTCCAGTCCGAAATGCGCTATGCTGGCATGCATGAACATGACTTCCGCATCAAACATACGCTATGGTTCGCAGTCGTGGGACAATGCGCCCATCGGCGTGTTCGACTCCGGCTACGGCGGGCTGACCTGCGCCCGCGAGATTGCAGAGCTCATGCCCAACGAATCCATCGTCTACTTCGGCGACACGGCGCGCTGCCCCTACGGTCCGCGCGACCAGGCCGAGGTCGACTTGTTCGTCCAGCAGATCGGCGCCTGGCTTATGGACAAAGGCGTGAAGATGCTGGTCATAGCCTGCAACACGGCCACAGCCGCAGGTCTTGAGCACGCCCAACAGACGTTTTCGGTTCCCATCCTGGGAGCCGTGGAACCCGGAGCCCGCGCCGCCGCCCGCACCACGAAGAACCGCAAGGTGGGCGTCATCGGCACGAAGGGCACCATCGAAAGCGGCTGCTACCCGCGGGCCATCCGCAACATCGATGCCGGCATCACGGTGTTCAGCACCGCCACGCCTCGGTTCGTGGAGATCGTCGAGAACGGCATCCGTCTGGCCAAAGGCCCCTTCGAGGATTTGACCAGCTCTGTGTCGAAGGTCTATATCCGCCCGGAATTCCGCACCATCGCCATCGAGTACCTGGAGCCTTTGCGCCGTTGCGAAATCGATACGCTGGTGCTGGCATGCACGCATTACCCCATGCTGAAAGCCCTGATCGGCGGTGTCATCGGCACGAATGTGCGGCTGGTTTCGTCGGCCGAAGAGCTGGCCAAGGACGTGCACGACGTGCTGTCTATGCGCGGGCAGCTGGCCGATCCCAACCATGTAGGGGAGCACCGCTTCTTCACCACGTCGACCGATGTGGACGAGTTCCAGGCCTTCGGGTCCCGCGTGTTCAACCGTCAGATCGAACGGCCTTCCTACGTTTCCCTCTCCGAGCTGGAAGGGTAGCGCCGTCGAATTCCAACAATTTCCAATGGGAAGGAGCCCCATGTTTGCAACCCGTGTCGACAACCGTGCCGACCGAGCCATTCGTCCCGTCACCTTGGAACGGGGCGTCATGAAGAACGCTACCGGCAGCTGCCTCGTGAAATTCGGGGACACCCACGTGCTTTGCGCGGCCACCATCGAGGAGCGCGTGCCCGGCTGGCGCAAGAACTCTGGCCTCGGCTGGGTGACGGCCGAATACGCCATGCTTCCCGCATCCACATCGAAGCGGACGCCCCGCGAATACAAGGGTCGAAAGGGCCGCAGCCAGGAGATCGAACGCCTGATCGGACGAAGCCTGCGCAACGTGTGCGACATGGGCGCCATGGGCGGCGAGGTTCTCATGACCGTGGACTGCGACGTTCTGCAGGCCGACGGCGGCACTCGGACCGCATCCATCACGGGTGCATGGGTGGCGGCCTACGACGCCTTCGAGATGTGGCGGAAATCGGGCAAATGCAAGCGCAATCCGCTGTTCGGGCAGGTCGCGGCCATAAGCGTCGGCATGGTGGGCGGAAGGCTTCTGCTCGATCTGGATTATCGGGAGGATTCCAAGGCCGAAATCGACATGAACGTGGTGATGAACGCCAAAGGCGAGTTCATCGAGATCCAAGGCACCGGCGAGCAGGCTCCCTTCGGGAAGGCGACGCTTGATGACATGCTGTCCATGGCGCAATCCGGCATCGAAGAGCTGTTGGCGCTGCAGCGCGCAGCCGTCCAGCTGTAGGGGAGGTTCCGTATGAAAAAGGTCGTTATCGCAACCAACAACGCCCACAAAGTGGAAGAGATCAGCACGGCGCTGGACTTCGAGGGTTGGGAGTTTCTGAAGCTGAGCCAAGTCGATCCGTACGAGGAGCCGGAAGAGGACGCCGACACCTTCGAGGGCAACGCGCTCATCAAGGCGCGGGCGGCCCACGAGCACACGGGTCTGGCGGCACTGGCCGACGATTCGGGCCTGGTGGTGGATGCCTTGGGCGGCGCGCCCGGGGTGTTTTCCGCCCGTTACGCCGGTGTGCACGGCGACGACGAAGCCAACAACGCGAAGGTCTTGGCCGAGCTGGAAGGCGTGCCAGACGAGGAGCGCACGGCGCGGTTCGCCTGCTGCATCGCGTTCGTGGATGAGGACGGCACCGAGATCACAGCCACGGGCACCATCGAAGGCCGCATCGCCCACGGGCTTGCGGGCGACGGCGGGTTCGGCTACGACCCCATGTTCCTGCCCGACCATTTCAACGGGGAGAAAACGTTAGCCCAGGTCACGCAGGATGAGAAGAACGCCATATCGCACCGCGGCAATGCGTTGCGGGCTCTTAAGGAGAAGCTCGCCTAAGTGGTGCGGCGCTGCGATTCGTCGGCGTTTTGTGCAGGCGGCGGTTTTCGGGGCAACGTGTTCTTGATGATGCCCTGTGGTTTGGTATAATATCCAATCGCTGTCGCGAGGCAGGACCCGGGACGTGGCGCAGTTTGGTAGCGCGCTTGCTTTGGGAGCAAGATGTCGCAGGTTCGAATCCTGTCGTCCCGACCATTTGCGGGTGTAGTTCAATGGTAGAACTCCAGCCTTCCAAGCTGATAACGCGGGTTCGATTCCCGTCACCCGCTCCAGAAATTAGGAGCGCTGACCAGTTGGTCAGCGCTTTTTTCATGTTTCAGCCCCGATTCTTCAGATCGTCAGTTCTTGCGGTTCGTGAAGATGCTGACTATTTCGACATGGTGGGTCTGGGGGAACATGTCCACCGGCGTGGCCTTGACCAGTTCGAACCCTTGATCTTCAAGTCGCTTGACGTCGCGGGCCCACGTGGCGGGGTCGCAGCTCACATAGGCGAGTCGACGGGGACCGGCCGCGGCTATGGCAGGAATGATCGTCGCGTCCAAACCGGCGCGGGGCGGGTCCACCAGCAACGCGTCCAGATGTCCCAAGCCCGGCAACTCGCGGGCGGCATCGCCGCCGATGACGTCGATGTAGAGCCCCTCTTCCTCGGTGATGCGACGCAGGTCGCGCACGCTGGAGCCGTAGCTTTCGACCGCCATGACTTCGGCGCCGGTCTTCGCCATGGGGATGGTGAAGGTGCCCACGCCGCAGTACAGGTCGGCTACCACTGAGCCTTCGTCGATTTCGAGCCCGTCCAGGGCCAGTTCCACCAGGGTTTCGGCCTGCTCGGTGTTCACCTGGAAGAACGACGGGGCGCTCACCTTGAACGGCTGGCCTGCGACACGTTCCTTCCAATATCCGTCGCCTGCTAGCAGCTCGACGCCTTTGAGCTTGCGGGCCTTCTTCCCTTCGCCTGTCATGACACGAACGATGCTCGTACACTTCATGGCGTTGCCCAGAGTTTTGGCCACGGTCGCTCTGGGGAAGGGACCGGGGGTGGTCCAGAGCGCGATCTCGGTGGATCGGGTGCGGGCCGACTGCCTGACGCCGACGCGGTAGATGCCCAGGTCGTTCGAACCGCTCAGGTAACGCAGGGCTCCCTTGAGGGCTTTAGGCGTCTTGCTGAGCGGACCTTGGGCCAAAGGACACGAGTCGACGGGCAGCACATCGTCGGATCCTCGGCGGTGCAGCCCCATGAGAAAACCACGTTTCGGGTCGATTTGGCACCCGAATTCAAGCTTGTTTCGGTATCCGAACTGCTTGGGGGAGGGTTTGCATTCCGCAACGATGGCCTCGGCCCGGTCGGGGTCGAAGTGTGCGGTGCGCTGCAGCTGGGAAACCACGTTGGCGCGCTTTTCGACGAGCTGCCAATCGTAGGCAACGTGCTGCCAGCCGCACCCTCCGCATACGGATGCCAAGGGGCATTTCGGGGTGACGCGATGTTCGGAAAGGGACACGATTTCCTTAATTGAACAGGTAAGATAGTTACCGTTGTCCTTCTCGACCGCAACCTCGAGGACGTCGCCGGGGCAGGCGCCGTCGACGAATGCGGCGCGGCCGTCGGACAGGTGTCCGATTCCCGCGTCGCCGTAAAGAAGGCGTTCGATGGTTATTTGTTCAGACATGGCCCCTCGTTTCATTTGGAAAAGGTTTGGTCTATAATACCAGTCGCCGTGCCCTTGTAGCTCAGGGGATAGAGCGTCTGCCTCCGGAGCAGAAAGCCGCAGGTTCGAATCCTGTCAAGGGCACCATCTGAGCATACCGACGTTCGCCGCCTTCAGGCGGCGTTCGCTTTTTGGGCCATATCCGGCAAACACAGATGCAGTCTTGTCGGTTGGCGTGCAATCTGGAGCGTTTAGGTTTTTACAGCCTCGCTCACAGCTCTCGATTGCGGTTGCAAACGAATAGCGGGATCGTTTCGGGCCCGTTTTTGGCGGGAGGAGGCGGTTGCGGGCGCAGGTCTTCGGGGCGAACGCATGAAGAGGATCGTGTTTCCGTTCGAACGAATAAGGCTGCGCTTCGGATGCCCTCGGCGGCGGACATTTCTTCTCGATTGGGTAGATTTGGAGGCAGAAACGTGGAATGGCCGTGTTATCCGTCCCTCCATAAAGCAACTATTCGCTGAATATTCAAGGAATTTCGCATAGGAAATGAATAACCTGATAAACTGACTGACGTATGAGTTTTTACCGCCTGTTCCTAAACGCCACAGGTTCACACGACAAAAAGGAGCGAGACATGGCACTCTACACACCGGCATACAAACCGAATGGTAATGAAATTGCGGTCATCAAGACCTCCAAAGGCACTATCCGCTGCCAGCTGGCGGGCAACGACGCCCCCATCCATGTTGGCAACTTCGTCGAACTGGCCCAGAAGGGCTTCTACGACAATCTGAAGTTCCATCGTTACGTCCCGAACTTCGTCATCCAGGGTGGATGCCCCAATACTCGCGACATGACTCCCCAGCAGGTCGCTTCCGGCATGCCCGGCCCCTCTGGCAGGCCCGGCACCGGCAATCCCGGATACAGCATCCATGAGGAGTACACCACCAACCCCAACAACAGCCACGAGGACGGCGCGCTGGCCATGGCCCGCTCGCAGATGCCCAACTCCGCAGGTTCCCAGTTCTACCTGTGCCTGGGTGCCCAGCATTTCCTGGATCCCAACTACACCGTGTTCGGGCAGACCATCGAAGGCAAGGACGTCATCGGCACGCTGCGTGCAGGCGACGTCATCGAGACGATTGAAATTGAAAACGCGAATTAAAGACCGACGTCACGTCATGTCTGTTTCGTTGTAAGGAAGTAACCGTTTATGGAAAATACCTACATCGATCAAGCGAAGGCCGCTTACGCCTCCCATGATTTTGCAGGCGCCATCGAAGCGTATACGCAATGCCTGCAGGACGAGGAGGTCGAAAAGGCCCCCGGTGATACCGGGTTCCTGTACCACCAGATTGGCAACAGCTATTTGCAGATGCGGGATTTCGAATCCGCCATCGGCGCGTACAGCCAGGCCGTCGCCGACAGCGCGTACGACGCCTGCGGCGCGGTCAACTGCAACATGGGCAAGGCCTATGCGGCTCTGAAGGATTATGAGAACGCAGTAGCCTGCTTCGAAATCGCCACGTCCGACGCGAAGTACGCGTCCCGCTACAAGGCCCATCTGGGCATGGGCAATGCTCTGCTGCAGCTGGGGAAGAACGCCGAAGCCGGCGCCGCTTTCCGCGAGGCCGCTCTGGACCCTGCCAATCCCGACCCCACGAAGGCCCTGCTCAACCTGGGCGTGTGCTTCATGGCTCTCGACCGTCCCCAGGCGGCCGTCCAGTCCTATGAGAGCGCGCTGCAGTTCGACATGGACCCCGCAATGCGCAACAAGATGCAAGCCAACCTGGGCCAGGCCTATGTCGCCTGCGGCCAGATGCAGAAGGCCATGAACGCCTTCGAAGCCGCCCTTGCCGACAAGACGTACTTCCTGACCGGTTCGGCCAGCGTCGACTACAGCAAGGCCGCCACGGCAGTCGCAACGGGCACCGCATCCATCGCGCCTGTCGACGTTCCCCAGTCCGACATAGGGCTGCAGGATATGACCGGCCTTGACGTCGCCGCCGATGGCATGCCCATCGACACCGACATGCAGTATGTGGATGATCCTACGCACTATCCGGCAGACCACTACGGCTATGAGGTCGACGACGGCTACGCCTCCGGCGACGACCGCTTCTTCAACGCGACGGACGAGGAGCTTGAAAGCTACTCCAAGAATATCGCCCGCCAGGACCGCAAGCGTCGCAACGTGGGTTTGAAGATCCTCGTGTTCTTCTTCGTGCTGCTGCTGGCCGCCGCTGCTGCAGGCGTGTACCTGTACACCCAGGGCTACGGCTATCCTCAGCAGCAGGACGTCGTTGCCGACCTGTTCGCCAACACCGACAACGCCGCCGAATACTTCGTCGACGGCCTGGCCGATGCCGATATCGCCGAAATCATGAACGAGGTTGTCCAGGACGACAGCATCACCATCGACGGCGTCGACAGGTCCATGTCCACCTCTACGGTGTATGTGACTGCAAGCACCTCCGAGGGCGGGGATGTCAACTACAAGGTCAGCCTTGCGCGCGACATGATTGGCTGGAAGGTTTCTGACGTCGAGCTGTTCTTCCCGTCCGAAGAGCAGTCTGAATAAAGCGGATTTCAGGGCCGAACCGCGGCCTTCAGATAGCGAAAGGAACAAGGAATGGCAATCGAAAAGACCTACTCCATGCTCAAGCCCGATGCGGTGCGCAACCACCACATCGGAGAGATTATCGCGCGCATCGAGCGTGCCGGGCTGACCATCGAACGCATGGTTCTGGAACCGGTCACTCCTGAACAGGCGGCTGCGAACTATGCCGAGCATGAAGGCAAGCCCTTTTATGATGGGTTGATCGCTTACATCACCAGCGGTCCCGTGGTCAAGATGGTTGTTTCCGGCGAAGGCGCCGTCAAGAAGATGCGCACGCTGATGGGACCCACCAACCCGGCCGAAGCCGCCCCCGGAACCATCCGCGGCGATTTCGGCCTGATCATGGATGAGAACGTCATCCATGGTTCCGACTCCGTGGCTTCCGCCGAGCGTGAGATCAACATCTTCTTCGGCGAATAACCGACACGTCATATCGAAACGAAACGAGCCCGCACCTGCGGGCTCGTTTTACGTTGCGCGTCAATCGGGGGTTAGCTGCGCAAAGGGTTTTGGAGCGGTTCGGCGGCGCTACGCCATGCGGCGAAGCTGCTGCTGGTTGATCTGTTCTTCCAAAGACGAATGAACGATGTTGGTGAAATGCTTCATGTCCTCGAGGATGTCCTCGTCATCGGATGTGGAAAGCTTCGTGATGATGTATGTGATGATGGCGCCCGAGTAGAACTCCGCCAGAAACCGGATGCTGGATTCGGAAAGCCAGCGGTTGCTCAGGATGAAGCGGATGTCGTCTTCCAGTGCGGGCGTGTACAGGTTGATGAGGTACGTCCGCAGGCTGTCGGGTTCGTTGGACCTCAAGGCTCTCCTATAGTAGGTCTTGCGCTCCTGAAGGACATCGGCGAACGCACGCAGAAACTCCGACGAGTCGAGTGAACGCACGCCCGTCTTGAGCCGCACGTAGTAGGGGAGGTCCGGCATGGACTCTTCGGTCATGGGCTCGAAAACCAACTGGGATTCTTCGAATCGGTCGCGCAGCATGCGCGCCAGATCGCTGCGGAAGATCCAGCGAATGAGGTGCGTCTTGCTCTCAAAATGATAGTAGAACGTTTTGCGGTTCTTTTGGGATGCGGCAACGATGTCCGAAACAGAGATTTTGTCAAAGGGCAGATTTTCGGACAATTCTACAAAAGTGTCCCCAAGAAGCATCATTGTGTCGATGGATCCCATGCGCCGACCTCCAATCTGTTTCAGCCATTCTTTCCAATACGCTTGATTGAACTCGGATTATCACTGATGTGTCAACCAGTATCATACGCGCTTTTGCTACGGATATGAAGATTAGCACAACAGATATTCAATTCTGACCCCTAAGCGGATGGCCTAGCAAAACCCCTGATAGACTACTAAAAAGCCCTGTTAAAGCAGTAAAAAGGCAAGAAACTCCGATACTTTACCATTGATATATATGAAGTGGTTATGAATGGTTGATATGGCCACAAATCGGTACAAAATTGAGAAGTTGACCATCCCTAAATGATATGGAGCGACGTAAAGTCTTAGCTGTCATATGGAAGGCGTAGCTTCCGTACCAAAGGACTCAATATAAGGAGGACGTAATGGATTTCGCATTGACCGACGAGCAAGAGCTGTTGCTGGAAAGCGTACGTGAATTCTGCGAGCGTTACTTTACCGAAGACGTCATCAAGGAAATGTACGAGAAGGGCGATATGCCTGACGAAATCGCTCTGGCCTATGCAGAGAACGGCTTCGGCTTGATGGGCATCCCCGAGGAATACGGCGGAATCCCTTGCGACAAGGTCACTCTGGGCCTCATGATCGAAGAGCTCTACCGTTCCTCCGGCTGCATGCACATCCTGTACCAGAACTCCCTGTCGATGTTCGACATCATGGAGTTCGGCACCGAAGAGCAGAAGCAGCAGGCTGTCGAACACTACATGGAGACCGGCTGGCCCATCGCTTCTCTGTCCATCTCCGAGCCGGGCGCAGGCTCCGACAACGGCTCCATGACCTGCACCGCTGTGAAGCAGGAGGATGGCACCTATCGTCTGAACGGTCAGAAGACCTGGGTTACCATGGGCGCCAAGCTTCCGTACACCATCGTGGTCGCCAAGGACGAGGACCCCTCTCGCGAGAACCGCAACATGAGCCTTTGGTACATCAACATGGACCGCGAGGGCGTTTCCACCGCTCCGCTGCATAAGATTGGCCAGCAGTGCATTCCGTTCTGTGAGGTCTACCTGGACAACGTCGTCGTTACCGAGGAAGACCGCATGGGCGAGCCGGGCAAGGGCTTCATGATGCTGATGAAGAACTTCGAGGTCGAGCGTGCCTTCATCGTCGCCGAGCAGGTCGGTCTGGCTCAGGCGGCTCTGGAAGACGCCACCAAGTACGCTAACCAGCGCATCGCCTTCGGCAAGCCGATCGCCCGTCAGGAAATCATCATGGAGTACCTGACCGACATGGAGATCGCCGTCCAGAACACCCGTAACATGCTGTACAAGACCCTCTGGCAGCTCGACAACGGCATCCCCGTGCAGCTGGAATCCGCCCTGCTCAAGCGCTACGGCTGCTCCGAGTGCTTCAAGGTCGCCGACAAGGCCCTGGGCATCTACGCCGGCCTCGGCTACACCACCGAAGTCCGCATCGGCCGCATCTGGGCCGACCTGCGCGGCAACATGTTCGGCGGCGGTACGCACGAGATCATGGCCTACATCGCCGGCCGTCAGGTCGCCAAGAAGTACGCCGACAAGTAGTCAGGCGCCTTCCATCCGGCATGCCGCCGACGAAGGCGGCCATGCAATGGCATGCAACATCCGGCGTCGGCGCTGCATCCGCAGCACACAGCCGACGCCGGTTTCAAGCAAACGTTATCCCGATGGAAACATTTGCCAACAGCGCCAAGCAAGCACCCGCAAGTCGTGTTCGCATCGTAGCCCAGCCAAGCAAAAGCCAGGTGCTGGGCAGGCGCAGACAGAACAGGTTTCAACGGATCCGAAAGGAAAGGAACGTAATGAAGATCGCAGTTGCAATCAAGGTCGTTCCGGACGACCAGGACATCCAGGTCGCAGCCGATGGCTCGCTGGATTACTCCAAGGCTAAGAACAAGGTCTCCGAATACGACAGGAACGCCATCGAGGCTGCAGCCCAGCTCGCAGCCGCTGCCGGCGACTCCAAGGTTTACGTCGTTACCGTGGGTGGCAAGGGTATCGATGACTCCAAGACCAAGAAGGACATCCTGGCCCGTGGCGCCGACGAACTGTTCATGATCGCCGACGACGCCGCTGCCGACCTGGACGCCAACGCAACCGCTGCCGCCCTGGCCGACCTGGTCGCCAAGGTTGGCGACGTGGACGTCATCGTCTGCGGCGACGGTTCCGCCGACAACTACGCCCAGCAGGTCGACGTTCAGCTGGCCGCCAAGCTCGGTCTGCCTTCCGTAAACGGTGCGACCAAGATCACCCCGGCCGCTGGTTCGCTCACCGTCGTGCGCGCTCTCGAGGACGCGGTCGAGACCGTCGAGATCCCGACCCCCTGCGTCGTCGCCGTGGCTCCCGACATCGCCGTGCCCCGCATTGCCGGCATGAAGGACATCCTCGCTGCTGGCAAGAAGCCGATGGACGTCTCCGGTGCCGCCAGCGCTTACACCAACACCCTGGAAGTCGTCGACTGCAAGGCTCCCGAGCAGGCTGCTCGCGCTTGCGAGATCGTCGACGCCGGTGATGAAGCCACTGCCAAGATCGTTGCCGCCATCAAGGCTGCGCTGTAAAGAAAGGGTAGCAAGACAATGAAGGCATTTGTTATTGCAGAACATTCTGACGCGGCTGCCCAGCTCGCCGCTGGCGCCCGTACCGTGGCCGACGAAGTCGCCGTTGCCGTGATCAACGCCGAGGTGCCCGCAGGCATCGCCGACGCCGCCTACCATGTGGCCGTTCCCGAAGGCGCCATCGCTGACGACGCCTATGGTGCCATCGCCACC
This sequence comes from Slackia heliotrinireducens DSM 20476, assembly GCF_000023885.1. NCBI lineage: Bacteria > Bacillati > Actinomycetota > Coriobacteriia > Eggerthellales > Eggerthellaceae > Slackia > Slackia heliotrinireducens. The sequence goes on from NC_013165.1 coordinate 1,065,474, forward strand.
GTTCTCGACGCTGACGTCGTCATCGCCGAGCCCACCCGTCACGTCAAGTCCGTCGTCGGTCGTCTGGCCGCCGCCAAGGGCGCTGCCGTGATCACCGACTGCCTGTCCATCGCCGACGGCGCTGCTGTCAGCATGTACTTCGGCGGTGTTGGCCAGATCACCCGCAAGGCCAAGGGCACTGCATTCTACACCGTGGCTCCCTCCGTGTTCGGCGATGCTGCCGCATCCGGTTCCAACGGTGCTGCCGAGGAACTGGCATGGGTCGCTCCGGCCAACGCTGCCAAGCTGGTCGCCTCCGAGCCGGTCGTCAAGTCCGGCGTCGATTTGACCAAGGCCGATGTCGTCGTGGCCTGCGGCCGCGGCTTCGTGGGCAAGACCGGTCTGAACACCGAGCTCATCGGCGTCGCCGAGCAGATCGCTGCCAAGACCAACGGCGGCGTGGGTTGCTCCCGTCCGCTGGCTGAGGGCGTCGAAGGCTCTGACTTCGATTCCTACATCGGCGTTTCCGGTCTGCAGCTGACCCCGAAGGTCTACATCTGCGCCGGCATCTCCGGTCAGATGCAGCATATGGTCGGTTGCAACCGTTCCGGCGTGATCATCGCCATCAACAAGGACAAGAACGCTCCTATCTTCAAGCAGTGCGACCTGGGCGTCGTGGGCTCCGTCGAGGATGTCCTGCCTGCTCTGGCAGCTGCGCTGTAAGCACTTCTCCACTGAAGCGGCGAGGGCTGTCTCCGCGCCGCTTCAGTGGCTCTTTTTGTCCATCAACAAGCTTTACTGTTGGGCGAGATTGAGCACCTTCGCGTCTGTCGTACCTTTTTCGTGTGATGCAACGAGCTGGTTCGCATGGCATGATGGTTCGTGCATAGGATACGGTTTTCCTATGGGCAGACGCAAAGGACTCATGCGGTTTTTCAAATGGGGGATACGACGTCTGGATTGGTGCCGTCCTTCGGTTTCAAAAAGCCGTTTCGGCCGTAGGCTATGTGGTAAGGGGGTTGGGTTCGCTCTGGAAACCCTGCGGGTTCCCAAGGCAAATCGCAACCGCATACGTTGGCGTGACAACGCCTGATTACGACAAAGAAAGGATGTGGCACCATGGCTGATTTTGAGCCTGATTTCGATGCGATCGTCGTCGGCGCAGGCCTAGCCGGCTCCGTGGCCGCATACGAACTCGCGAAGGCGGGCAAATCCGTCCTCGTCGTAGAACGCGGCAACTTTGCAGGCGCCAAAAACATGACCGGCGGGCGCATCTACGCCCACTCGCTGCACAGCGTGTTCCCGGACATGGACTTCTCGGAGCTTCCATTCGAGCGCAAGGTTTCGCATGAGCGCATCTCGCTGATGGCTCCGGATTCCAACTTCACCATCGACTTCACCTCCGAGGACCTGACCAAGGATGGTCAGGAGTCCTACACCATCCTGCGCGCCGTGTTCGACCCGTGGTTGGCCGAGCAGGCTGAGAACGAAGGTGCCGAAATCATCTGCGGCATTCCCGTGGAAGACCTCCTCAAGGACGAGGACGGCTCCGTCACCGGCACTGCTGGCAAAATCTACGGCGTGCGTGCGGGCGAAGACGAAATGACCGCATCCGTGGTCATCCTCGCAGATGGCGTCAACTCCCTGCTGACCGAGAAGGCCGTCGGCTACAAGCGCCCCGAAGCCAAGTTCATGGCTGTCGGCGTCAAAGAGGTCTACGAGCTTTCCGAGCAGCGCATCAACGACCTGTTCCAGGTTGCTGACGGCGAAGGTGCTGCATGGCTGTTTGCTGGCGATGTCACCCATGGCCTGTTCGGCGGCGGCATCATCTACACCAACAAGGATTCCATCTCCATCGGCATCGTCGCAGGCATCGAAGCCATCGCGAACGGCGCCACGCGTCCTGTTTACCAGATGCTCGAGGATCTGAAGGCCCATCCGGCCGTGGCTCCTGTCCTGAAGGACGCCAAGATGGTAGAGCACTCCGGCCACATGGTTCCCGAAGGCGGCATCAACATGATGCCCGAGCTGACCGGCGACGGCGTCATCGTCGCTGGCGACGCGGCCATGATGTGTGTCAACCTGGGCTACACCGTGCGCGGCATGGACTACGCCGTGGCCGCCGGCCAGTACGCCGGCCAGGCCGCTGTGGAGGCCCTTGATGCTGGCGACACGTCCAAGAGCGGCCTTGCCGGTTATGTGAACCGCCTGAACAACTCCTTCGTCCTGAAGGACCTCAACCAGTTCAAGCTGGTCCCCGGATTCATGGAGGGCTTCGACCGCATGTTCTGCGGCTATCCCGAGATGATTCGCGACATGATGAACAAGATGTTCGTCATTGATGGAACGCCTGTTCAGCCCATGAAGAAGACCATGATGCCTATCGTGAAGGAAGTGGGCTTCATGAACCTCTTCAAGGATGTGAGAGGAGCAATGAAGGCCCTATGAGCAACATCGAGATCGAGGTGAACGTTGACGAGTACCTGTCGCTGAACAAGTACGAGGTCGACGAGGAGAACGCACACATCGAAGTGGACCTTGAGGGTTCCGATGCGGAATTCGACAAGCTGATTCGCGTGTGCCCTGCGGCGCTGTACAAGCGCGATGAGGACGGCAACAAGTCCTTCGACTATGCCGGCTGCCTGGAGTGCGGCACCTGCCGTATCGCCTGCGGCGACACCATCATCAAGAAATGGGTCTACCCCGGCCCCACCATGGGTGTCGAGTATCGCTTCGGATAATGGGATAAACGGCGCATAGTATTTGATGCTCAACTTGCGAGGATGCTCTACAATGAAGCGGGGCATCCTCGTTTTGCGTATATGGGGCGAAAGATTGGTCCCGTATGCGGGTTCGAGGATAAGAGAGAAAAAATGACGGAAAGGCCATGCCATGTACGATGGTCTAAGCAGAGATGAGCAAAGGCTGCTCAATCACGTTCGGGAGTACGGAGAGAAGTACTTCACCCCGGCGTCCATTTCGAAATGGCGCAAAGATCAGGGATTGCCGGACGAGGTGGTCAAAGCTTTTGTGGATTTGGACTTCAACGGGTTCGGGGTCATCCATCGAAGGAACCACAGGACCTACGACCTGTTCGCACAAGTGCTGGTCATCGAGGAGCTGAGCCGTATTTCCGGAGCCTGCCTGCCGTTCCAGAACGATCTTCTGCAGCTGCAGATCCTGGAGGCGTTCGCCAGCTCGGCACAGACATCGCCGTTCCGCACCGAATACCAGGACACAGGACGTCTGTCCTATGCTCTGGCCATCTCTGAGCCTGAGGCCGGCTCTGACACCCGCAGCATGCGCACGCACGTGACGCGTGAAGGCGATACGCTGGTCATGAACGGAACGAAGATGTTCGTGAACAACGGGGAATACGCTCCTGCGCTGCTCGTGTCGGCTTATGACAAGACCGGAGACGACGGCGAGCCGGAATTCTCGTTTTGGATGGTCCCTCGTTCCGCCGCGGGCATCTATGCATACCCGGAACAGAAAATCGGCCAATCCATGCTTCCGTTCGCCACCGTCAGGTTCGACAACGTCGAGGTTAAGGAATCATGGCGGCTTAAGGGCTCTTCCAAGGGCTTCTCCCAGCTGTACAGCCTTCTGGAGTACGGACGCGTGTTCACGTGCGCAGCGGCCCTCGGAGAGGCTCAGGCGGCCATGGAGGACGCCGTTGCGTGGGCCCGCGGACGCGAGGCCTTCGGACAGCGCATAGCGGATCTTCAGCAGGTCCAGATGAAGCTGACTGAGATGGAGGTCAAGCTGACCAACATGCGCAATCTGGTTTACGGGGCCGCGCGGGAATACGACAGGGGAGAGCATAAGCGCCTGAGCGTCGCCCTGATGAAATACTACGTGCCCAAGGCGGCGACCGAGGTGGCAAGCGATGCCATGCAGATTCTGGGCGGCCGCGGATACATTCAGGAGAACAGGGTTTCTTCCATCTGGCAGGACTGCCGCGGCTACCAGTTTGCCGACGGTACCGACGAGGTCATGGTCGTCATCGCTGCACCGCTCATTCTGGAGCAATACAAGGCCTCGAAAAACAATCGATAACGGCGTTTCGCACCGCAATACGAAAGCCCCGCTGCTCGCACTTGCGCAGCGGGGCTTATTCTGTGTCGCGTTGACCTCACCATAACAGAAAGAAGACCGCCGGCAAAGGCGGTCTTCTTCGCTTTTGAAGCTAAGGTGTCCTGATGGGACGTCTGAGTATAACTTAGAAGTTGTACTTGACGACGCCGCCGAACTTCTGGCACTCGCGAGCGATGGTGATCTTCTGAACGTTGGGAGCACCTTCCTCGAGCCACATGGCGCGGCAGTCACGATACAGACGCTCGGTCGGGCCGTAGGGGCTGTCCTCGAAGTAGCCGTCGCCACCGAAGATCTCCAGCATCTCGTCGGAGACTTCCTTGACGGTCTCGATGGAGACCAGCTTGCAGATGGCGGCCTTCTCGGTGACGTACTCGTTGTACGGATCGATGTCGTAGTCGCGAGCGAAGTCGTAGATGGCGCAACGCAGGGTGTGGATGTGAGCCTGCATGCGGGCGATCTTCTCTTTGATCATCTGGCGAGAAGCGATCGGCTTGCCGAAGGTGATGCGGTCATTGGCGCGCTTGAGGGTGATCTCGAGCATACGCTGAGCCATACCGAGGTTGGACATGGCGATGTGGACGCGGGAGACGGAGAGGGAGTGGATGGCGACTTCCATGCCCTGGCCCTCTTCGCCGAGCAGGTAGATGGGCTCGAGTTCAACGTTGTTGAACTTCAGGCCTGCATGGCCGGCGCCGCGGCAGCCCATCATGTGGGGCATTTCGACGATTTCGAAGCCAGGAGCATCGTTGGGAACGAAGAATGCGGACAGGCGGGAATCCTTGTCGCTTTCGGGGTCGGTCACAGCGATGACGTAGGTGAAGTCAGAGCAGTCGGTGTGGGAGATGAGCCACTTCTCGCCGTTGAGGACGTAGTTGCCCTTCTCGTTCTTCAGAGCGGTGGTGTGAAGGTCAGCACCGGTGCCGCCAGTCTGCTCGGTGATGGCGAAGTTGCAGTAGATGGTCTTGTCCTGGAACTTGTCCATGTACTTGGCCTTGAGCTCCGGTTTGCCGTAGTCGTCAAGGATGCGCCAGTTCATGTCAGCGGCATGATGGAGATGCATGCGCATTCCGCCAGGGCCACGGGAGAACTCTTCCTGGACGCGCAGGATCTCGAGCTCGTTGAGGTTCCATCCACCGTACTCTGCGGGCAGGTAGAAGCGGTACAGATCGTTCTTGATGGCGAGATCATAGAACTCCTGCGGGAACACGTTGGTGACTTCGACCTCCTTCTGAATCTCCTCAAAAGGACCTTCCACCAGTTCGCGGATCTGCTTGAGGTAAGCCTCAAACTGCTCGTCGGTGATAGTCGCGTTCGGATTCATTAAAACCTCCTTCAGTAGGTAATCCGTAGAGCCCCGTTCAGCAGAACTCTTTCATGTCTGTCATTATGGGGGCCTGACCTCGGAATATCCAATTAGAGTCACCATGGCAATATCGTGTAACCTATCAGAACGGCTCATAATAAACGGAAATTATGGATAGCATGTATACCTATCGTGGCAACTTGTGAATAACACCACACTATTGCAAGATTGACCCTGTACCGACGTTCGGATTTTCAGTTTTATAAGCATTGACGATATTTCAGCTGAAAAGTGTCTCGGAGGTAACATCAATGAGCATGAACCTTTCGCAGCTTTATTATTTTCGGAAACTTGCGGAACTTCAGCACTACACGAAGGCGGCGAAAGAGCTCTACATCACCCAGCCTGCTCTGTCCGATGCCATCAAGTCTTTGGAGAAGGAGCTGGGCGTTCCTCTGTTCCAGCGCAAAGGCCGCAACGTGTGCCTTACCAAATATGGAAAAGAGTTCGCGGTCTACGTAAACGATGCCTTGCGCGAGCTGGATAAGGGCATCGCCGTCATGAAGGAGTACACGGGCAGCCTGTCCGGCCGCATCAACATCGGCGGCATCTACACCATCACCGGCGACTATCTGCCGGCTTTGCTGCGTTCCTACCATGCCGAATACGGCGACGCCGTGAAGTTCGTGGTTTCCCAGGGCGTCACGTTAGAGCTTATCGAGGACTTGAAGAACGACAAATACGACGTGGTGTTCTCGGCGTTTAAGGACAACGAGCCTACGCTGCGATTCTTCCCGGTTGTGGCCCATCAGCTGGTCGCCTGTGTGAAAGCGGACCACCCCTTGGCCGAGCGCAAGTCCATTCGAATGGATGACCTGCGCAAATGCGGGTTCGAAATCTACACCTACCGCACCGACATCCCCATCGGAGCCGAGGTTGCGGCCGTGACTGACGAATACGGCATCAAGACGCATCAGCGCTTCGACGACGAGATCACCCTGTGCGGCATGGTGTCCAACGAGCGAGACGATTCCGTGGGCCTGCTCACGTACACCATCGGCATGAAGCCCTTCACAGACCTGGTCATCATTCCCATCGACGACCGCGACGTGCCGGTGGACTTCCACCGCATGTACATGGTGTACAAGAAGGACGAGTTCAAGAACCGCGCCTTGGAAAGCTTCATCGACCTTGCGAAGGAGTTCGTGCCTCCTGAGGGTACGCTTCCCACCTGCAAAGTGGTTCGCGAGAACGCCGAGTAAAACCCTTACGGTATACGAAAGCCGCCCGATCGGGCGGCTTTTTTCGTCGGATGAGGAATGTTTCGTGCGGCTTCGAGCGTTATTTCTCCAGCTTCAGCAGGCTGATGCGGGTCATGGGCTTGCGGACGATGCCCAGACCCTTGATGTGGTAGTAGATGACGAAGCCGCTCTTGCACCGGAAGGCGCATTCCTCGCAGGGCTGCTTGTTGCAGTAGACGTAGGCGTCCTCCCGGGCCAGTGCGAAATACAGGGGAGGGAACTTCTTCGGCAGGACGTATTTCATCTGCATGCCAGTGAAGGTTTTCAGGGCGACCCAGTCCACCTGGTACAGGTCCTTGTTCTTGATGGTCCAATCCACAACGATGCAGTTGTTGTTGAAGCCGCCGTCGATGCGGTAGTCGAGCTCGACGCCTTCGGGCAGGTCGTCTTCGGTCAGGATCTGCTGCCGCTCGGGCAGGCCGCCGTCCTCTTCGCCCAGATACATGTAAGGCATCTCGGCGACGACGGTGGAGCCGGATCCCGAGTAGAAGATGTCGTTGGCTCCGCCGAACCCGACGGTCACATCGCCGTTGGCATCTTGGTAGAACGGCAGGTCGTTGTCGCTGATGCGCGGCTTGAATCCGTTGCGGGTGCGGGTGATGCTGAACTCGCGTTTCTCGGCCACGATGTACCCCCTTTAAGCATGCGGTCGGCGCTGATGGCCGACCGTCGTTCATTCTATTCTTCGGGAAGCCCCATGCGGCGCTTCAGAATGCGGAGCAATTCGTTGCGACGCACTTTGCCCGTGGGCGTGCGGGGAATCTCGTCGATCAGTTCCAGACGCTCGGGCCACAGGCGCTTGGAGACTCCTTTTTCGCGCAGGTGTTCCAAAAGGTCCGCCAGCTCGGGCGTGTGTTCCAGATGGGCCGCCGGCACGGCGAACAGGCAGATGCGTTCGCCCATGCGGTCGTCGGGCGCGCCGATGGTGGCTTGGTCGACGATGTCCGCCCAGTCCATGACGTTGTCGTCCACTTCAAGAGCGGAGATGTTCTCGCCGCCGCGAATGATAATCTCTTTCTTGCGGCCGTTGATGCGGATGCGGCCTTCTTCATCCATGTAGCACAGGTCGCCGCTGTAGAACCAGCCGTCATCGTCGAGCGCCTTGTTCGTTTCCTCCGGGTTGTTGAGGTAGCCCACGAACATGTGGGGACCGCGGCTGATCTCTTCGCCCTGCACGCCGCAGGGGACGGGCTTGCGGTTCTCATCTACAACGCCGACTTCGATTCCCTCCAAAGCCACACCCGACCAGGCTCCGTTCCATTCGGTGCACTTCTCAGGCGGCACGTAGGCGTGCGGGCAGCTTTCCGTGGAGCCGTAGCACTCGCAAAGCAGGATGTTGTGCCGTTTGGCGCGCTCGATGAGGCGGCTGGGCAGAGGAGCGCCGCCGCTCAGGAATAGTTTGAGCGTGGGCACATGGCTGTGCGCGGCCTCGAGCTCGGTCAGGATATCCATGATGAAGGGCGTGGCGCCCATGGACCAGGTGACCTTCTCTTTGTTGATGATGCGGATGGCGGTGGATGCCTTGAACCGCTCTTCCAGAACGGTGGTCTGTCCCAGCAGCATAGGCGAGATCAAACCGTGGAAGAATCCGGTAGCGTGGTTGAGCGGGGACGGCATAAACATGATGTCGTCGCTGGTCAGGTGCAACCCGCCAGTGAATGCGCGCTCCGAGAACAGGATGTTGTTATGGGTGAGGAGCGCTTGTTTGGGCTTGCCGGTCGTGCCGCTTGTGGACAGGATGCAAGCCACGCTGTCAGAGGACGCATTCGGGAATTCTGACAGCGGCTCATAGGTTTCGATGACTTTGGCATAGGTCATCAGGTCGGAGTTTGCCGGCTTCCCGTTCTTGTCGAAAAGCAGCACTCGGGAAGCGTCCAGGGTGTCGACGCGCTCGATGCACTCCAGGGCCATGGGCTCGTGGTCTATCGAACGTTCGTAGGTGGGGCAGATGAACGCGCGCGATCCGACCAGGTTCATGACGTAGACCAGATCCTCCACGCTGAAGTTGCGCGGCAGCGGATGCATGACGGCGCCGGCTTTGGTGATGCCCAGGTAGAAGATGCAGAATTCCGCCCAGGTAGGGAACTGGAAGGTGACGATGTCGCCGACTTCGACGCCCGCATCGACGAGCCATGCCGCGACGCGTGAGGAAAGTTCATCGCATTCCGCATAGGTGTATGAAGCGCCGAGGTCGTCCTTGACGTAGGTCTTATCGGCGAATGCCTTGCACTGGCGAGCCCATACGTCTGCGATGGTGTCTTCGGTCCAGTAGCCTTTTTCGTAGTACTGTTTCTTGGCTTCTTCGTTGATCTTCAAATCAGTGATCATGGCGCGTGCTTCCCTCTTGGCTCGGTGGTGCTGGGGTTAAAGAAAGGGCAGGCTGAGCCACCTGCCCTTTCTTTTTGCTCATTTGGGATCGGGTGTGCCCGTTGGAACTTAGATGAGCTCGTCCAGGCTGGTAGCGCCCTTGATGGAACCGTCGGCCAGAGCGGCAGCGATCTGCTCGTCGGTGTAGCCGAGCTCCTTCATGACGGCCTCGGTGTCTTCGCCGAGCTTGCCGGTGGGCTCGAAGGGAGCCATGTCGTTGATCTCGAACTGAACCGGGATCGTGGGGCACCAACGGCCGCCCTTGGGATAGGGGACCTGCTTGATGTACTCGTTCTCGATGGCGTTCTGGTCTTCGTAGATGTCCGTCGGGGTCTGAGCAGGCTCGCAGGGCATGTCGTTCTCTTTGAACATCTTGAGCAGCTCGTCGCGGGTGAACTGAGCGAAGCCCTCGTCCAGGATGCGGACGACCTGAGGAGCCAGGCCCTTGCCGTTGACGGTGAAGATGTCGGCCATATCGGTGTCTTCCAACAGGTCTTCACGATGGATGAGCTTCAGGACGCGCGGCCAGTCGCGGTTGTACTCGGGGAGGCACAGGACGACCCACTTGCCGTCGCCGGAGCGGAAGACGTTGTTCAGCGGGTTGTTGACCTCGAGGCGGCTCTTGGGGTAGGGGTTGCCGTACTGGGCGGAAACCATGCCCGTGGACAGGGCGTAGATGCCGGCGTGCTGCAGAGCGCAGGTGACGTAGTCGCCTTCGCCGGTGGTCTCGCGGCCGATGACGGCAGCCAGGATGCCTGCGGCCAGGAACATGGAGGCCTGGAAGTCACCGTAGCCGTTGGTGGGGATCATAGGGAAGGAGTCCTTGTCGACGGTGGTGCCGAAGACGCCGCCGCGGCCCATGTAGCAGGTGACGTCGAAGCCGGCAGCATCCTTCTCGGCGCCGACCTTGCCGTAGCCCAGGCCGTGGCCCATGATCAGGCGAGGATACTTGGCATGCAGGCTTTCCCAGTCGAGGCCCATCTTGCGCAGGGACTTGGTGCGGTTGTTGGTGATGAAGATGTCAGCGTCAGCGAGCAGCTTGTTGAACGCCTCAAGGCCGGTTTCGGACTTCAGGTTCAAGCTGATGCAGCGCTTGTGCATGTTTGCCATGTCGAAGGCGAGGTTTTCGTCGTCGGCCATCGGCATGCCGTAAACGGGAGCCTGGTTGACGCGGGTAGGGTCGCCCTTGGCGGCTTCGACCTTGATGACCTCGGCGCCCATTTCACCGAGCACGCGGCCGGTCGTGGGGGTGGCGAGGAAGGTGGTAAGATCGACGACCTTAAGACCCTTGAGTGGTTGCATAGTCTGACCTCCTTGGTTTCCGCTTCAGCGGAACCTCGTAATGGGTGGATATAGAAAAACCACTTACGACCTGCAAGCGGTCATTCTCCGGATGGAAACGAAACGGTGTGCCTTCGGGTAATCTCGGAATAGGTTTCAGACGGATCGACGGTGGGTCTTCCCAGGGCCGACCACCTTTCTTGTCTTTATTATGGTGGACGTGTGAAGAGGTGTCTAATCGTTGCTTTGAGGTATCTTCAGGCCTATTCATAGGCTCGATTTATGGTTGGCCAAACAATGCGATTCTGTGCTGTTCATCTGCGGTTATATGCATTGCGACAACCAGGGGGAGAAGGGTGTGGGGCGAAGGTTCCAACCGGGGCTGCGGGGCCGGAAAAAAGAAGAACCCGGCCCTCTTTGGGAGCCGGGTTCCAATGCGATCGCTTTTTGCAAGCGCTGTGGGCTATCGAATGTTAAGGCTTAGTCCTGAGGAGCCATTGCGCTCTTGCCGAACAGACCCTTCCAAGCAGCCACCAGGTAGGCGCTCATGGCGCAGGAGATCAGGGCTGCGACGAGCAGCAGGATCATCATGACCCAGACGGCCTGGGTTTCACCCACGGCAGAGGTCATGCTGCCGACGATGAAGGGCAGGAAGACGGAGGCGAAGCCCATGAAGGTGTAGTACATACCGACGTTACGACCGCGAGGACCGGGGCAAACCGTCTGACGCAGGGTGACGCCAGTCTGGAGCATGCCGCCAGCAGCGCCGAAGCCGAGCAGGGCGATGGCGATGTAGACGACGCCGGCACCGAGGCCGAGAGGCAGGGCCAGGATGACCATGGCCAGAGCGACGGTGGCGATGATGGAGTCGATCAGGATGACCTTGATCGGGCTCCAGCGGAGCTTGCCCATCATGAATGCCCAGAAGAGGACGGCGATGATGGAACCGGCGGTGTAGATGGAGGTCATGCCTGCAGCGGCAACGTCGGACAGGCCGAGGTTGTTGATGCCGAAGGCCTTGGAGTACTGCTGTGCGCCGTACATGATGAACATGATGATGAAGCCGAAGAACAGGGTGACGAAGTTCTCGAGGCCGTTGGGCTTACGCAGCATGGCGTCCCTAGCAGCCTGGATTTCAGCTTCGGCAGCGTTCTTGGCGCCGGCGGTATCCTTCTCGACACCCTGCTTGCGCTCGTCGTCATACACGAACGGGGTGATGATGGCCAGCACGGTGGCGATGACGGACATGACGATGGGGATCCAGATGTTGATGTGCCAGTTGGCGCCGGAGTTCATAGCGGCGAACAGCGGGTACACGATACCGGACACGGAGATGACGGCCTTGATGCCGATGGTGGTGGAGCCTGCATACTTCGGCGAAGCCTCGGCGATTGCCGGGTACAGAGCGCCATCCCAGAAGCCAGACGTAGCAACGCCGGACAGGAAGCCTGCGACGCAAGCGACGGTAGCGCTGTTGGTGACCAGGAAGATCACGAAGCAGATGATGTACAGGACGCCACCGAGGACAGCGGGGATCTTACGGCCGATGCGGTCGGAAATCTCGCCGCCGATCCAGACGCTGACGAACTTGCCGACGCCGGTCCAGGTGATGGCCAAAGACACGGCAGCGGCGCCAGCGGCGAAGGCTGCGGAGTTGGGGTCAGACATGTCAAATCCCCACTGAGTGGCGAAATTGACCTTGTTCTGGCTAAGAATGATTGCCTGGACGCCATGGGTCAGGTAGCACATGTACGTCGTGGCGATAGCGAGAAGGTACTTCTTCGCTTGTTGAGCTGCACTCACTACAATCTCCTCCTAATGTTGATTGATTCGGCTCAATATGGAGATCACCATCCGCCGTCTTTGAAACTCGCCCACATAGAATTTCAACGACTGCGGACCGTTCTCTTCACCACGTATTATCCATAACCCCGATATCGAACGCCAATAGATTCAATTGCGGGTTTTCTGGTCGATTCATAGAGGAAAACATTCGATTTGCCTCTTGACTTAAAATCGGTGGATATAACGGTACAGAATGGCCGGTATAAGGCGTTATCGGGTGAAAAAGTACCGTTCGCTGAATATTTGTAACGTATTGGTTTTCATATCGCTTGGCTTGTGCATAGGATGCGTTTATAGGAAGGCGCCCACAATGGGAGTATCTCTTATATGTAAATCCTTATGGCAAACCGAGTCCTTCTCCGTACCCAAGGCGCATTGGGGCGAGATGCTTCGTTTGTGGAGCCGATTGCGCCCCGCTTGAAGCGGCAATGTCCCGTGTGGTATAAAAGATGAGGTTTCAGCAGGAACCAATACAACTTTTTCGGTCTTTGAGAAAGTGGGCTTTGTCCCGCTTTCTTTTTGTATGAGGACCCGATACGTGCAAGTGAGTGCAAAACGGAAGGAGGTCAGGATGCTGTCTGCAAAAGAAGCCGAGCTGCTGGCTTCGTTGGAGCCCCGCGCTCAGCAGGAGGGTATGGAGATCGTGACCATCGAAATCGTCGGTTCGCGAAAAGCGCCCACCATCAGGGTGTACCTCGATACGCCTGAAGGCGTCACATTCGACGACATCGCTGCCGCCCAGGTGTGGGTGAACGAGATCGTCGAGGAAATCGACCCGTTTCCCGGAGCGTATACGCTCGAGGTGAGCTCCCCGGGCATCGATCGCCCCTTGCGCACCCCCGAGCATTTCGCACGGTTCGCGGGCGAGGATGTGTATGTCATGACCGCCAAGCCCTTCGACGGACAAAGCAGGTTCAACGCGCAGCTCAACGGGTTCGACGAGGAGTCCGGTTGCGTGCTCATCGGCTTGGAGAGTGGCGAAGAGCTCGCCATCGCTCTGAACGATGTGAAGAAAGCTCACGTCAAAGGCAAGATTGAATTCAATTAGTACCGAACGGGCCGCATGCAGCCCACCTATATATAGAAAGGAAAACGCCATGTCTTCTGAATTGATGGATGCCCTTCAGGCGCTGGCCCATGAGAAGAAGATCGACGAGATCTACCTCATCGAACGCCTCGAGGCCTCCCTGGCCAAGAGCTACCAGTCCATTCTCAATCTGGAATGGGATGCTCGCGTGACCATCGACCGCACCACCGGTCAGATCTACGTGTACGAGCTCGTCCCCACGGGCGAGATGGACGAAGATGGCTACTGGACCGAGTTCGAAGAGCGCGACGTAACGCCTTCCAACGTAAGCCGCATCGCAGCCCAGAACGCCAAGAGCGTCATCGCCTCCATCGTCCGTGAAGCCGGCCGCCAGAGCATCTACGACGAGTTCCGTGACCGCGTTGGCGACATCGTCACGGGCACCGTGCTGCAGGGCACGCCTGACTTCACCATCGTGAAGATCCGCGACGGCGTCGAGGCCGAGCTGCCGCATTACGACGAGAAGCGCAACCCCGGCGAACGCAACGAGGTTCCCGCAGGCGAGCGCTACCGCCACAACCAGCGCATCAAGACCCTGATCATCGACGTCCGCGACCCCAATTCCGTGGAGAACCGCGGTCGTGGCGACCAGGCCCGTCCCGCCATCGTCGTGTCCCGTACCCATCCTGACCTGATTCGCCGTCTTTTCGAGCTCGAGGTTCCCGAGATCTACGACGGCATGGTCGAGATCAAGTCCATCGCCCGTGAGCCCGGCGCTCGTTCCAAGGTGGCCGTGGCTTCCCGCGAGCCCAATCTGGACCCGGTGGGTGCCTGCGTCGGCCCCAAGGGCAGCCGCGTGCGCATGGTCGTCGAGGAGCTGCGCAACGAGCGCGTCGACGTCATCCAGTGGTCGGAAGACCCCGCCAAGTACGTCGCCAACGCCTTGAGCCCGGCCCGCGTCACCCGCGTGTCCGTTGATGAGGAAAACCAGTACGCGACTGTCATCGTGCCTGACGACCAGCTGTCTTTGGCCATCGGCAAAGAGGGTCAGAACGCCCGTCTGGCGGCTCGCCTGACCGGCTGGCACATCGACATCAAGTCCACCAGCTTCGCTGGACAGCCGGCCCCCGAGGTCAACATGCTCATCGACGAGGAGCCCGAGGATGAGGACGTCGAGTTCTGCTCGTACGTTTCCGAAACCGGCGTCGCCTGCCGCAACCACGCCCGCCCCGGCAGCCGTTTCTGCGGCATTCACGCCGAGTACGAAGAGAAATAGCTCTTCAGAGCAAGGATAGAGAAGGAGTACCGCATGCCGAATATGAGAGTTCTGGAATTAGCCAAAGAATTCGGTATGGACAGCAAGGAGCTTCTTGCGAAGATCCATGATCTGAAGATCCCCGCCAAGAGCCATGCTTCGCCGCTTACCGAAGAGAACGTCGAAAAGATCCGCAAGGCGCTGGCACCCGAAGTCGGTGCCGCCGCAGCGGGCCTCGACAGCAAAGAAGCCGCTGCCCTGAAGGCCGAGCAGGAGGCGGAAGCCGCCAGGAAGGCCGAAGAGGAGGCGGAGCGCCGCAAGGCCATGGAGCACGAGCGCGCCATGCGTGACGCCGAGCGTGCCGCCCGTGGCGTTTCGACGCCTGCGCCGGCCCCCGAAGAGCCTGCGCACACGGTGAAGCCGGCCCCGAAGGTCTCTTCGGGCCTGTCCAGCCTTGCCCAGCAGATAGAGGAGCAGCGCCAGGCCGAAGCGGAGCGCAAGGCCAAGCGCGAGGCCGAGGCCCGCGCTGCCAAGCTGTCAGCCGAGGTGGCCAAGAAGAAGGCCGTGGCAGAGGCTCTTGCCAACCGTAACGGCAAGAAGTCTTCCGCCAAGACCGAGGAGACGGTCCAGCGGGCCCCCAAGAAGCCCGCGCCGGCTCCCACGCCGACCCGTCGCACCTCCGCGTTCAACTCGCTGCTTTCGCAGATAGAGTCCGAGAACGCGCGCATTAACGCCGAGGCGGAGGAGCGCAAGGCCGCCAAGAAGAACAGCAACCGCAATGCCGGCGGCAACCGTCCTGCGGCTGCCCACAACGACGGCAAGGCCGGCGTTCAGGACAACCGTGGCGGCAAGAAGCGCGGCAAGCGCAACGAGCATCGCTTCGAGCCCGATGTGCCTGAGCTGAACGCCCAGGAAGCGGCGTCCGGCGAGGACAGGTATGCCCAGATGGCCGTTCAGGCCGAAAAGCTGCAGCGCGACAAGGTGCTGGCCGAGGCCCGCGCCGCCGTGGCCGCAGCCAGCAGCAACGAGGGCGAAGGCCGTCGCCGCAAGCGCAAGGAGAAGCGCGAGGCCGAGCAGCGCGAGCGTCTGGCGATGGAAGCCATCGAGCACGGCATCGACCCCGACCTGGTGCTCGACGACAGTGTTGTCGAGGTGGGCGAGGGCGTAACCGTCGGCGAATTCGCCGAAGCCCTGGGCGTTCCCTCCAGCGACGTCATCAAGCGACTGTTCATGCTTGGGCAGGCGTTCACCGTCACCCAGACCATGCCTGAGGAGATGGTCGAACTGATCGCCGACGACATGGGCCGCAAGGTCCGCATCGTGTCGCCGGAGGAGGAGTACGCCATCGTCTACAACGACTCCGAAGAAGACCTGAAGCCCCGCCCGCCGGTGGTCACGGTCATGGGCCACGTCGACCACGGCAAAACCTCGCTGCTCGACGCCATCCGTTCTTCGGGCGTCGCCCTGTCCGAGGCCGGCGGCATCACCCAGCACATCGGCGCATCGGTGGTCAACGTGCAGGGCCGTCAGGTCACGTTTATCGACACCCCCGGCCACGAGGCGTTTACCGCCATGCGTGCCCGCGGTGCTGAAGTGACCGACGTTGTCGTTCTGGTCGTTGCGGCCGACGACGGCGTCATGCCCCAGACCGTTGAGGCAATCAACCACGCAGAGGCCGCAGGCGTGCCCATCGTGGTTGCCGTCAACAAGATCGACAAGCCCGGCGCGAATCCCGACCGTGTGCGCCAGGAACTTGTGGAATACGGCGTCATCCCCGAAGAATGGGGCGGCTCCAACATGTTCGTCAACGTGTCCGCCAAGAAGAAGGAGGGCATCGACGATCTGCTCGAGACCATCCTGCTGCAGGCTGACGTGCTCGAACTGAAGGCCAACCCCGACGCCATCGCATCCGGCTTCGTCATCGAGGCGAACCTGGACAGGGGCCGCGGCCCTGTTGCCACCGTTCTGGTGCAGCGCGGCACCTTGAAGCCTGGCGATGTGGTCGTCGCAGGTCAGAGCTATGGTCGCGTTCGCGCCCTGGTCGACCCGCGCGGCAACCACACCAAGGCCGCCAAGCCTTCCGACCCGGTTGAGATCTTGGGTCTGGGCAGCGTGCCTACCGCAGGTGACGAGTTCCGCGTATTCGAAGAGGAGCGCGACGCCCGCAAACTGGCCGAAGAGCGCCAGATGCGTGCCCGCCTCAAGGAGCAGGAAGCCCGCGGGCATGTCTCCCTGGACGACTTGTTCAGCCGTATCGAAGAGGGCATGGCCGACCTCAACCTGGTGGTCAAGGCCGACGTTCAGGGTTCCATCGAGGCTCTGCGCGACGCCTTCGCCAAGATGGACCAGTCCGAGGTCCGCATCAACATCATCCATGCCGCTGTCGGCGGCGTGACCGAGACCGACGTCACGCTTGCTGCCGCGTCGGACGCCATCATCATTGGCTTCAACGTGCGTCCCACGGCCGGCGCCCGCAAGTCCGCCGAGCGCGAGAAGGTCGACATCCGCCTGTACCGCGTCATCTACCAGGCCATCGAGGACATCAATGCCGCGCGCGTCGGCATGCTTGCCCCCGAAATCATCGAGCGCGACACCGGTTCGGCCGAGGTCCGCGACGTGTTCCGCGTACCCAAGGTGGGCAACGTCGCCGGCTGCTACGTCACCGAAGGCGAGCTGTCCCGCGACGACCGTGTCCGCGTGGTCCGCAACCAGACCATCATCTTCGAAGGCACGTTGTCTTCGCTGCGCCGTTTCAAGGACGACGTCAAGACGGTCAAGCAGGGCTACGAATGCGGCATCAGCGTCGACGGCTACAACGACGTCAAGGTGGGCGACATGATCGAAGGTTACCGCATCGAGCAGGTCGCACGTACCGAATAACCGCTGAATATCGCGGCCTGAACTGCGATATCACAAATACGCGCCTGTCGCTTCCTCTTTTTCGGGGGAGCGCAGGCGCCTTTTGCACAAGGAGGATTGGCCATGAAGCAATCGAACGCCAACCGTAAAACCAACGAGCAGGCCAGGGAGATTCTGGCGAATATTCTGCTGTTCGAGGTGTCCGACCCGCGTCTGAGCATGGTGACCATCACCGGATGCGAGGTCAGCTTCGACCGCAGCTACTGCAACGTCTTCTATACCGCCGAGCCCGGAACGTACGAGGGCGCTGCCGCTGGCTTCGAAGCGGCCAAAGGTCGCATCCGTTCGCTCATGGGCCGCAGCCTGTCCTGGCGCGTGACGCCTGAGTTGCGTTTCCTGTTGGACCCCAGCGTTGATGAGGCCGAACGCATCGCCCGTGCCCTGGCTGCCGACGCCGAGCGCAACGCGGCCAGCGCCGCGAAGAACGCTGGGTCGAACCTGGACGACACCTACGACTGGGAAGACGACGAGGAGGACTAACCGACATGGCCGTCACCCCGCAGACCAACGCGACGCTGGCGGACATCGCCCGCGAACTGAAGAAGCACGACACCTTCGCGCTGTGCGGCCACGTGAGCCCCGACGGCGATTGTCTGGGCAGCCTGTTGGCGCTGGCCTTTGCGTTGGAGTCGTTGGGAAAGCGTGCCGACGTGCTGCTGGCCACATCCGACCCCATTCCCGCCGACCTGGCGTTTCTGCCTGGTGCGGAGCGTCTTGTGCCGGCGAAGGAGTACCAGGGCTCGCCCGAGGCGTTCGTCGCCTGCGACGTGCCTACGACCGAGCGTCTGCGCGATGCGTCGGAGGTGCAGGCCCGAGCGCAGGTCAGGTTCACGATAGACCACCATGCCGTGCCTACGGTCATGTCCGAGTTCAACTACGTCGACCCCGATGCGGCGGCGGTGGGCATCCTCATGTGGGACCTGATCAAGGAGCTCGGCGTGGAACCGACCGTCGACATGGCCGTGTGCTGCTACGTGGCGCTCATGACCGATACGGGCCGCTTCCAGTTCCAGAACGCCGATGAACGCGCCTTCCGGGCAGCCACCGAGATGGTCGCCGCCGGCGCCTCGCCTTCGGAGGCTTCCCAGGCGGTGTACCAGTCCCGGACGCTGGCCTCCTTCAAGTTGGAGAGGCGCATGCTGGAACGCATCCGCGTGTCCGACAGCGGCAAATGGGTGCTGTCCTACGTGACTGTTGCCGACTATTCCGAATCCGGGGCCGTGGATGCCGACGCCGAGATCCTTATCGACTCCATCCGTTCCCTTGGAGGCATCTATACCGCTTGCATCCTGCGCGAACGTGAGAACGTCATCCGCGGATCCATCCGTTCCAAGGTGGATGACATCGACGTGGCCGAAATCGCCCGCAGCCTGGGCGGAGGCGGCCACAAGGCGGCTGCAGGATTTACGTTCAAAGGCTCGCTGGAAGACGCGATAGAGGCCGTTTCGAAGGCCATGGACAAGGCCGTTGCCGCATACGACCAGGAGCGCGCATGAAACGTGGGGAAAGCGGCCTGTCGCTTGTAGTGGGCGTGGACAAGCCTAAAGGCATGAGTTCCCATGACGTGGTCAACCGGTGCCGCCGCATCTTCGGCGAGCGCCGCGTGGGCCATACCGGAACGCTCGACCCTTTGGCAACGGGCGCCTTGGCGGTGTGCATCGGGCCTGCTACCAGGCTTGACGCGTACTTCGTCAACCACGACAAGGTCTATGACGTGCGAATAGCCTTCGGTACGGCAACCGACACCGACGACAGGTGCGGCCAGGTCATCCGTACGGCCGAGGTGCCGCCCGAGCTGTCTGACGAGACCCAGGCCAGAGCCTTTCTCTTCACATGTCTGGGCAAGCAGCTGCAGACGCCGCCGCAGTATTCGGCCATCAAACGCGACGGCAAGCGCGCCTACGAGGCCGCCCGTGCCGGCAACGTCGTCGAGCTGGATGCCCGCGAGATTACCGTGTACGCCGCCGACCTGCTGCAAACGGGCCGCACCGAGGACGGCGTCCTGTTCTGGGACGTTCGGTTCGGCGTTTCCAAGGGGACGTACATCCGCTCGCTGGCCCGGGACATCGGAGTTCGTCTGGGGACGGCCGCCCACGTGTCGGAGCTTCGCCGCATCGAGGCGGGCGGGCTGCATGTGGACCAGTGCGTGACTCTGGAGGAGCTGGAGGCCGCAGGCCCGAAGGCGGCCATCGATCCCGTGCGGCTGCTGGGCTTCCGCACGGCGTTTCTCAACGAGCGGCAGCAGGCCGACGTGGCCAACGGAAAGCGTCTGCCTGCGAAGACCCTGCAGCTGTTCGAGGCGCCCCGGAACGACCAGGGCGATTGCTGCATGACGGCACACGCCAAACGGTCGAGTGCGCCTTTGGCGGACGGCGAGACCATAAGCATGGTCGCAGGCAATACATTGGTTGCCCTCTATTCCGCACAGGTGAATCGTGGTATGGTTTCACCCTGCTGCGTCTTTGCTCAAGGAGTGTATCGTGGGTCTAATATATAGTATTGACGAAGCGTTTGAGAAACGCGTGCTTGTGGGTGCATCCTGCGCGTTCGGCGTGTTCGACGGCGTGCATAAGGGGCATCAGTTCCTCATCGATTCGGCCTGCGAGATGGCTCGGGAGAACGGCGGCGCTTCGGTGGCTCTGACCTTCGACATAGATCCTGACGAGGTGTTTCGTCCTGACAAGCTGAAAAAGCTCATGACGAACGAGGAGCGCATCCAGGCGCTTTCGCGGACCTGCGCGGATTACGTCGTGGTGCTTCCCTTCACAAGGGAGTTCGCATCCCAGCTGCCCATGGACTTTCTGGCCACGACGTTCGGCGAGGAGATCATCTACTCGCTGCACGTCGGCAATGATTTCCGGTTCGGCTGCAAGGCGCAGGGCACAGTCGCCGACCTGAAGGCATGGGGCGACGGACTTGGCGTGAGGATCTGTGACCACGACTTGAAGAGCAAGTACGGCTCGCCCATTACGGCAACGCGCATCCGGGGCCTTCTGTCTTGCGGCGACTGCGAAGTGGCCACGAAGCTTTTGGGACATCCGTACACGTTTACGGGCAAAGTTCTGGAAGGACGTCACGAAGGCGCTGACATGGGGTTCGCTACAGCCAACCTGGAACTGCCGGCCATGCGCCAGGTGTTGGGCGAAGGCGTGTACGCCGCCTACGGATATGTCGACGGCAGGAAATACAAGGTCGCCATGAGCGTCGGCGTTGCTCCGACCTTCGAGGATGCGACGGCCACCTGCGAAGCCCATATTCTGGATTTCGAAGGCGACATCTACGGCGACACGATTACCATCGAACCGGTTCATTACCTGCGTCCGATGATCAAGTTCGAGAGCACGGATGAGCTCATCGCCACGGTGATGGACAACATCGCATGGACGCGGGAGAACCTGTAGCGGTTCATACGTGGTAGAGTAGGGGAGTTCGAAGGCGTCGGAAAGGAGGACGGGCGCGTGGCATCCATTCCCGAGGATGATATTCGCAAGGTGCGTGAGGCGAGCGATCTGGTGGCCATTGTGGGCGACAGGGTTCCGCTGCGCCAGCGCGGTCGCGACTTCTGGGGCTGCTGCCCGTTCCACAACGAGAAAACGCCGTCGTTCAAGGTCGACCCGAACACCCAGCTTTGGCATTGCTTCGGCTGCGGCGAAGGTGGCGACGTCATCAGCTTCGTCATGAAGCTTGACGACATCGGGTTCGCCGATGCCGTTCGTGAACTGGCCCGACGTGCTGGCATCCAGATTACCGAAGACGAACGCGAACGTGCGGTGCGCGGCAAGAAGGCGCGCCTGAAAGAGGTGTGCGAGGCCACGGCCGCGTTCTATCATACGCAACTCATGCGCTCCCGCGACGAAGGGGCCGCTTCCGCCCGCTCGTATCTGGGGTCCCGCGATTTGGGCGGCACCATTCCCAAAACATGGAATCTGGGGTTCGCGCCCGGACGAGGAGCATTGGTCAGGCACCTTCGCTCGCTGGGTTTCACCCAGCAGCAGATGATCGACGCCAATGTGGCGCTGATCTCCAACCGCACCAACAAGCTGCAGGACCGGTTCTACAACCGCATCATGTTCCCGATTCGCGACGCCGAAGGCGACACCATCGCGTTTGGCGGCCGCGTCATCGGCAAGGGCGAGCCCAAGTATCTGAACACCCAGGAGACGGCGCTGTTCCATAAGTCGCAAGTGCTGTTCGGGCTGGATATGGCCAAAGGCGCCATGGCCTCGACGGGCATCGCGATCATCGTGGAGGGTTACACCGACGTCATCGTGCTGCACGAGGCTGGCGTGAAGAACGTCGTTGCCACGCTTGGCACGGCGTTGACGGCGCAACACGTGCGTCAGCTCTCGCGCCACGCCAAGAACAAGATCGTCTATCTGTTCGACGGTGATGAAGCAGGCCAGCGGGCCGCCGACCGTGCCGCACGGTTCGTGGACGAGAGCATGTTGCCTGAAGCGGGGCGCAAGCAGGTGGGTCTGTACGCCTGCACGCTGCCCGACAACCTGGACCCGGCCGATTTCGTGCAGCAGCGGGGCGCCGACGCGCTCAAGGTGTTGCTGGATGACGCCAAGCCGCTGATGCGCTACGCCATCGACCGGAAGCTGGCGGCTCGGGATTTGACGGACTATGCGGAAAAGAGCCGGGTGCTGCCCGAGGTCATCGAGCTTCTGGCTCCCATTCGCCAGTCGCTTATGGCGCAGGAGTACGTGAACTACCTGGCCGACCGGTTGCAGGTGGATTCCAGGGTCATTCAGGACAAGCTCGCCAACGCCCGCGTGCCGCGTCCGATGGGGGAGGCCGCCGACGGCCCCGCCCAGCAGCCTGCCGCCCCAGCGAATGCACAGCCCGCCTTCGAGCTGTCTTCGAAGGAGCGGGAGCGTCTGCGCATCGAGCAGGAATTCTTGGCTTTGGCCGCCACGCATCCGCAGATAGGCATCCAGTTCGCCGCCCAGATAGCGCGAACCATGTGGCGCAGCCGCAACCACGGCGCCATCGCCGAAGGGCTGCTGACCATGTTGGCGGAATATCCCCAGGCCACAGCAGCGGAGTTGATTACCGCCCTTGATGCGGCCTGTCCCGGCTCGCGTTCGGTTCTCACATCGGCCTCGTCCTACGACGTGTCCGATCCGGTGCGCTTGGCAACGTTTTTGTCCGAGGAGCTTGCGATTCGCGATATGGAGCAGAACATCCTGTCCATGAACGCCGAAATCAAGGATTCGTCTCTGACCGACGACGAACGCAACATTCTGTATGCCAGCGTCGTGGCTCTGCAAAAGGAACTGGCTGCGCTGCGGCGGTCCCATACTGTCGTTTAACGTGACTGTTCAGGGCCTTAAACGTACGGATATGTAATAAGCTTGAATATAGGAAATCGATTATTTCCACGGGTCTTCAAAACGTGGTATAGTTAAGAGCCTTTTTAAACAGGTGTACTATACGCATTCGACGGAAGGACTTGTCTGTGTCTGCAGCCAAAGCTACGAAAATCGATGATATTGATATTGAAGAGCCCCAGGTTGAAGACGATGTCATGACGGAGGATGACATCGCAAGCGCAGAAGACAAAGACGATACCGCCATCGAAGACGAAGACTTGCTCGAGGGAATTCCTGAAGAGGAGCTGAAGGCTCCTTCGGCCGCTGCGGCAACACTCCCCAAGATCAAGAACAACCGCTCTTCGCGTTCGCGCGTTCGTCGTTCCGCGGACACGTCGGTGACCATGCTTACCGGCGACCCTGTTCGCATGTACCTCAAAGAAATCGGCAAAGTCCCGCTGCTTACCCCTTCGGAGGAAGTCGACTTGGCCATGAAGATCGAGGCCGGCGTCGCCGCTACTGCCGAACTGGAGAAGGCGGAAGAGGAGGGCGTCGAGCTCGACCGTCGTGAGCGCCGTCGCCTGACCCGCGTGGAGCAGGTCGGTCTTGACGCGAAAGACCAGCTTATCGAAGCGAACCTGCGTCTCGTGGTCTCCATCGCCAAGCGTTATGTCGGTCGTGGCATGCTGTTCCTGGACCTCATCCAGGAAGGCAACCTCGGCCTGATTCGTGCGGTCGAGAAATTCGACTACACCAAGGGCTTCAAATTCTCCACGTACGCCACGTGGTGGATTCGTCAGGCCATC
The DNA here is from genome assembly GCF_000023885.1 of Slackia heliotrinireducens DSM 20476. Taxonomy (NCBI): domain Bacteria; kingdom Bacillati; phylum Actinomycetota; class Coriobacteriia; order Eggerthellales; family Eggerthellaceae; genus Slackia; species Slackia heliotrinireducens. Next base: position 1,088,970 of record NC_013165.1, read on the forward strand.
ACCCGCGCCATCGCCGACCAGGCGCGTACCATCCGCATTCCGGTGCACATGGTCGAGACCATCAACAAGCTTGTCCGCATCCAGCGCCAGCTGCTGCAGGAGCTGGGCCGCGATCCCAGCCCCGAGGAGATCGGCGAGAAGATGGGCCTGTCTGCAGAGCGTGTGCGCGAGATCCAGAAGCTGAGCCAGGAGCCCGTGTCCCTCGAAACGCCCATCGGCGAAGAGGAGGATTCCCAGCTCGGCGACTTCATCGAGGATGACTCCGCCATCGTTCCCGTGGACGCGGCCAGCTTCGCTATGATGCAGGAGCAGCTTTCCAAGGTGCTCGACACCCTGGGCGAGCGCGAGCGCAACGTGGTCATCAAGCGCTTCGGCCTGGAAGACGGCCAGCCTCACACGTTGGAGGAGGTCGGACGGGAGTTCGGCGTCACTCGCGAGCGTATCCGCCAAATCGAGAGCAAGACCTTGGCGAAATTGCGTCATCCCAGTCGTTCTTCCAAGTTGAAGGACTATTTGGAAGACTAGTGCGCTACAATAGCGTGCGCAATTTGGGCCTGTAGCTCAATGGTGGAGCAGGGGACTCATAATCCTTTGGTTGTCGGTTCGAATCCGGCCGGGCCCACCACTTAAAACCGTGCCCCGTCAGGCGTTACGCGCTGGCGGGGCTTTTTCGTGTTCTCGGCTGCGGCCAGGCTCGGCCGCGCCGTGGCCGTTCGGATTCCGGTTTTCTAAAGCGTGCCGACGGGCCGCCGCGGGCCGAAGCGGATCGCGGACCTTGCCCGAACCGCCCTTTGCAACTTCTGAGACATGGATGAGGTAGGATAAGCGAGTCTTCTATATCGTTGGTTCGGATCGATGGTCCGAAAAGCCCGTTTTGCTGTCTTAAACAGCGTTTCGGACACGAAAATCAGTCGTTTAGACCATGCAAAAGTCGGTTGAGGATATAGAAAACTCGCAAGTCCTACCTCAAAGGGATCTTGCTCAGGTTAGACACATGGGAGAGAAAGGAATCTCTGCAGGAGCCGAGGGTTTCCTTCGGGGTTCAATATCCGCTGCGCTTCAAATCATGTGTGATAGCGGCGCTTTGGGAGAAGCACTCAAGGGCATCAGCCCGACACTTCTTGGTACAGTTGTTGCTCTGGTTTTGCAGACTACAAAGAACAGCATTCTCGTCGCCGCTGGAAAGATGACCACACAGCAGATGGGTGCGGCGTTCGTGGACATGGTTGTAGTGTCCGACGGATACCTTGTCGGAGCACATATCGGAGGCGTCATAGGTCAGGCACTCGGGTTCCAGCTTCCTGTTCTCGGGTACCTGCTGGGCAGCCTGATAGGAACCTCCTTCTGCGTCATCTACAACATCGGCAAGAAGAAGCTAATCTCGTTCTGTGTCGATACCGGGTTCACCTGTTTCGGACTGGTAGAGCAGAACTATGAGCTTCCAGAGGACGTGCTCCATGAGATGGGAGTAGCGACGATAGAGATACCGCGCACCAGAATCGAGACAACGGAAACCCCGAGGATTGCCATCAGTGCGTCGGAAATAAAGAGAGCGGACTACGATACAATCGATATCACCGTCCTGCGCCGAGGCGTTATTGGCGTAAACAAGGTCGGGTATGTTTTCTCATAACAGAAGAAATAATAGACTAAGGTGGGGTTATTACTCTGAATGGAAAAGAAAAGATCAAAAAAGAAAACCGCATTGATCGTCGTGTTATGCGCCCTTGTCCTATTGCTGGGTGCATGGCAGGGCTTTTGCGCATTTATATACAACGAGAACATCAATCAACGGTTTGAAAGCTACGAGCCGCTAGAGCTGCGTGTTGAAGACTTCGATGGACTGCAGTGCACGGAGTACAAGTTCCCCTCTGACAAGGGACAAATGCTTGCTGGGTACTTATACAGTGCAAGCAGCGATCCGCGCGGAATCATTATCATCGCCCACGGGTACGGGGGCGGCCACAACTCGTATATGGACTGCGCAAACTACTTTGCACAGCACGGGTATTACGTGTTTGCCTACGATGCCACCGGAAACGATGCCAGCGAAGGCGATGGCGTAGGCGGCTTCCCGCAAGGAGTAGTCGACCTCGATTATGCCATTTCGTTTGTGGAGGAGAGCGGGAACTTCCCCGATCTGCCGATAGGATTGTTCGGGCACAGTTGGGGCGGCTACAGTGTATGCAGCGTGCTTACCTACCATCCCGAGGTGAAAGCCGTCATCGAGTGCTGTGGGTGCAATCGCGCCTCGGATCTGTTTGAAGTGGGCGGCAGAGCGGAGGTGGGCGACGGAATCGAAGCCATGATGCCATTTGTGAGAAGTTACGAATGGTTCAAATACGGAAACTACGCAACCAATACAGCAATGGATGGATTCGAGGCAAGTGAAGCAGCGGTGATGGTTGCGCACAGCGAAGACGATGATGTGGTGCCTATGAGCTACGGCTATAACCTGTATTACGGGAAATACAAGGACGACCCACGGTTCACCTTCCTGCATTTCGAGGACAAGGGACATAGTGACTTTTTCATTGATGGTAATGACACTTATAAGGATGAGTTCGACGCCGAGTTTGACAAATGGTTCGAAACGCTTGGATACGACCGCGAAGCTGATGAAAACAAGGAACGGTTTGCAAAGGACAGAGCTGAATACATAAATACCCACCTCGATAGAGTAAGGTGGAGCAATCGGCTGGATAAAGAACTCTTCGATCAGTTCTTGGACTTTTACGATAGGAACATGTAGCTATGGCATCGAGTAAAGAGTATCTGGATTACATATTGGAGCAGCTTTCCGACTTGGAAGACGTATCCTGCCGCGCCATGATGGGCGAATATATCATCTACTACCGGGGCAAGGTCATCGGCGGCATTTACGACGACCGCTTTCTGGTGAAGCCCACGAAGTCAGCGCAGGCGATGATGCCGGATGCGGAGATGGAGCTTCCCTATGAGGGCGCGAAGGATATGCTTCTTGTTGATGGTGTCGAAAACCGGGAGTTCTTGGAAGAACTGCTGAAAGCAATGTATGTGGAACTCCCTGCTCCGAAGAAGAAATGATGAATGATTTCCGCTAACGAGATACCTATTTGTGGTATTCAGTGCTATGCCGGATGCGAACGTTATTGTCGTGGAGGATCTTCGAGACGCTCTTAGGTGAGATATCCAGCTCGGTTCCGATTTGCTTGGCATGCATCCTGTCGGCATACATCTGGAGGACACGCTCCACCAGCGCCGGACGGTCGATGACCTTGTTGGAAACCGTGATACCCTGCAGCCTCAGATGCCTGCTTATGGTGGAGCGGTGGCAGTCGAAGTCCCGGGCGAGTTCATAGACGCTGGCACCTTCGCTGTAACGTCGAGTAATTTGCAGGATTTCGTCGTCCGTGAGATCTTTTTGTTGCTGCTGTATCTCGGTGACGATATAATTAGGGTCGTAGGAAGTGTCTGTGATATTGGTGCTGACCAGCGGAAATGCACCGGAATCACTGGGATTCAGGTACTCAGGCTTGAGACTGATTAACCGGGGGGCAAAGTTAGAGTAGCGACTCAACAGTCCCACCACTTAAAACCATGCCCCGTCAGGCGTTACGCGCTGGCGGGGCTTTTTCGCGGCGCAGCTTGCGGCCAGGTTCGGACGCATCTTGGCCGCACATCTTTTCAGATGGCGTTCGGACGTCTGTTTCGAAGGCGTGCCGACGGGCTGTTCTGCATGAAGGGCGGTGGGTTCGTGCGGGGCGATTCCCCCGTCGGTTTACGAGCGGGCGGCGTCGCGCTCGACGCTGAGGTCTTCGAGAAGCCGTGCCATGCCTTCGAGCTCGTCCATGCATTCGAGCAGGCTGTCGTGTACGGCAAGCGCGGTATCGGGATGCTCGGTGGTGGAGGGCAGCGCCTCGATTGCCGCCGTGCATAAAACCAGACGTCGACGGATTCCTTCGGTAGAGCACGCAAGCACATGGACGGGATTTCGGTTCTCGCCATTGAACTTCTTCTCGTATTTAGGCAGGTTCTCGTGGATGGTCTTCTGTGTCGTGGGAGTTGTCGAGAATCTCATAGGACATCCCTTTCCGCCCCTCGGTGATGCATGTCGAGAGGTCTTCATGTGGTATAAGACTGTAATGCAACTATCGCGCAAATGCAGATTCTTTGAAATAGCTACGCATTTAGAAGCGTACGCGCTTCGAGAACCTTTCCAACACGCGACATTCCCCAGAGTTGTTTGCTCCGAATTGTACAGCGACGGGGCGGCAGACAGGCGGCGATGGGGCTGATACAATGCTCCGAAGATGAATCCTTTCGCACGAGGAGCCTGTTTTGAACGATTTGACGGAAACGTATCTGGATTTGTACCGGCAGCTTGAGACGATTGTCAGGGGCACGTACAGCTTGGATGACCGGGCGTCGGTGGTCACGTTTTTGAGGCGGCAGCCCCGTTACGAGCGTTGGCGGGACCGCATCGAGTACTGCGCCGATGTGCGCAACCTGCTGTCCCATCGGCCGAAGGTGGGCAGCGAGTTCGCCGTGCAACCGAGCCAGGAGATGGTCGACTTCCTCCAGCGGCTCATATTCGACATCCAGGGCGGGACGTCCGCGATGGACGCCTGCGTGCGCAAGGAAGACATGCTGACCTGCACGTGGGACAGCGATGTGCGGCCGGCCATCGAGGAGATGAACAGGCGTGGATTCTCCTATCTACCAGTGGTGGAGGACGGTCGCGTGACTGCGGTATTCGGCGCCGACTCGCTGTGCGCGTACCTTGCGGAATGCGACATCGTATCCTTCGATGAGCTGCGGTTCTCCGACTTGCGCGAATGGATGGGCTTCGATGGGCGCGACAGGATCGTGTTTCTGTTCCGGCCGCGCAACGCCAGCCTGGACAGCATCGCCCAAGACTTCGAAGATCAGTTTCACATCGGCAAGCGCGTCGGTGTGGTGTTTCTGACCAACTTGGGCAGGCAGGGCGAACGAGTGCTGGGCATGCTGACGGCATGGGATGTGTTGGGTCACGATGACGAATGATGCCAAACCCGACAACCTGCGGCCGCGGCCGACGAGCACCGGTCGTGCGGGTGCTCGGAACACCTCGGCTCCGTCTGGCGGGACGATTCGCGGCATCGGTTCGAGCGGCGGCGTTTTGCACCTTCGCATTCGCGATTCGTACGGCAAGTCCGGCATACGCTTTGCTTCTGATTTGAACGTCCGCATCGTGCAGCAGCTGGGTTCGGGCGGCCAGGGGCGCGTGGTTCTGGTGGCCGACGGATCGGGCCAGCGGTTCGCGCTTAAAACCTTCGAGAGCGAGCGGGCCATGCAGGTCGAATGGGAGGCCTTGCTTCTGCATGCCAACGAGCGCATCGCGCCTATGCCTTATGCCTGCGGGGTGCTGGCGACGAACCCGGCCGCCGCAGCGGACGCGTTCGTGCTGATGGAATACATCAGCGGAACGAACTTGGCATCTGAATTGGCCCACCCGAACAGGTGGCCGCTGGATCTGTGCCAGGCGCTCGAAACAATCGGTCCCGTCATCCGGTTCGCCGCACACGCCTGCGCCGCCCGCAACGTGCATGCCCACTGCGACATCAAACCGTCCAACATCGTGGTATCCGAAGGCGGGGTCCGCCTTATCGACTTCGGCATTTCCAAGGGGCCGGATGGGCGCGGCCTTGCCCGAGGAACGTACGGGTTTTCCGCTCCTGAACAGTACTTTCAAGAGGCAGGGCTGGGGGTTGGCACGGACGTCGACGCCGTTGCCCGCATAGATGCTTACAGCATCGCGGCCACGTTCTACGCGTTGATGAACAAAGGGAACCCGCCTGGGTATCCGGCCGTTGAGGCCGTGGCTGCCATGAAGTTTCCGGAGTTTCGACCGAACACGAAGCGCATCGTCGATGCGGAGCGGATTGCAGCTGAGGAAATCGCCCGCGAGACCGGGTTTCCCGCTGACGATTCTGCCGTGCGCTCGATCGTGCAGGCCGCATACCGCGACGTCGTCGAGCGCATGCGCAGCCTAATGGCCCAGGCCCTCGACAGCGACGCCTCGATGCGTCCCACGCCGCTGCAGCTGGAGGACACGTGGCCCATCCGTCCTGGCGAGTTTGCCGAAGAGGTCCGCACCCGCGTACGATATCTGGCTTTGAAGCATGCGAAGGAACGCTTGTCGTGGATGTCCGGCGTGTCTGAAATGCTGACTACCTTGGATGCGGCGGCCGAGGGCGTGTCGCTTCTGTTCGACGATGACGAGATGGAAGAGGCCATGGCCATCTCGGTGGACGATTGCCGCAAAGAGTTTCTGGCCCTCGATCCTGATAGCGAGGACTGCTTCGACCTGGCTTTCGGCATACTCGGGGTGCTGTGCATCCAGGAGCCGGATGATGTGGGCGGGGTTCTGAAGGCCGTGTCCTTCGGCAATGCGAAAATAACGCCAGCCACGCCTCAGGGCGAGCTGGCGCTTGAAATCATCGGTTCGCTTTTCAGCTAGGGCTTACAGCTCTACGGGATCCCAGCCGAAGTCCTGGTATGCCGTCACGTTCAGGCCGTTTTCCTGCACGTAGGCGCGGATGGCATCCGTGCGAATGCCGGCTTGCGGCTCTGCCGACAGGTCGGTCGCGGCAGCAATCTCATCTGCCAGCGCACTGTCGCCGCCGCAGATTTCGACCAGGCTGCCGTACCACCTCTCTCCGTCTTCGGCCACATCCATCGAGGTCACCTCGTAGCCGCCTTCTGCGGTTTTGGCGAGGTGCACGCATCCGGGGTAGTTGCCTCCGCAGGTGCATTCGAGTGTGGTGCCGTTTTGGTTGTAACCCAAGATCCAGTAGCTGCCCCAGCATTTGATGTCTTCGGCGTTCGATTCGTCGACGGCAACGGTTTGCACGACGGGAATCCATGTGTCAGGCGCTTCGTAGCCGGCTGAGAATTCTGCAATCAGGTAGTTTGCAATGTTTCCGTCGAGGGTGCTTGTGTCGCCTGCATAGGGCGGCAGCGGCTCCGCAGCGGAATCCTCGACCGTGGGGTTTGCGGCACCCGTGGATTCCGGGTCGGTGTCGCCTTCATTCTCCACGGCGTCTTCGGTCTTTGTAACGGTTTCCTTTTCTGTGGCGTTTTCGTCTTCTGCGGTGCCTTCGGACTCTTCGGCCGCGGGGGTGTCGCTGGTCGCAAGGCTGCCGCCGTCTTCCTTTTCGGCTGTGCTTGCCGAGCAGCCCAGGCAGGCCATGCCCAAAGCCGCGGCTACGGCGAATGCGACCATCGTCATCATCGGTTTGTTCATAAGCACCTCCAAACCTTGTTTTGCCTGAACGGTATTTTACGTCTTGCGCCCGTGAGTCTCCCTCAAACCGCCAATGGGTTTTCAGCTACCATTGCTCGATGGCCCGCCGAATGCTCCGGTCGATGTCGATGCGGGCCTGGCGGCATTCCTTCGTGTAGCCTTTCGCCTCCCGAAAGATTCTGGTGAGCAGAAAGTCGAACCCTATGGGCAGCATGGTCTTCACCATGCCTTCCGGAAAGACGAAATGCGTCCCGTGCTCAAACAGGTGCGATTCCCAAGAGCAGGTGTGCGGGCGCTCCGCCAGGCGGGCTTCCATGCGCCGGATGTAGGTGCAGGTGTCCCAAAGGACGTCGTCCTCGGCGCCGACGAACACGATGTGCCCGTGGATGTTCTCCACTTTGATCCGTTCATCCTCCTGCACAGGATGGCGGCGCTCCGACTCGTCGAACAGAGGGCGGGACACGACCATGTCCTTGCGCTTTTTCGATTCTGCCTGGATGTTTTGCCAGTATTCAGGGTGCCTGTAGGCGTAGGGGAGGAAGGGCAGCTGCTCGCCACGCCAGGTCAGCGACGATTCGAAGTCGCCTGGACGTTCCGTCATGCCGTCCAGGCCGTCCCGATAGAACCCTTCCATCACGAAGTCGGGCGGGGTCAGGGCGATGGTCAAGGTGATGTCGGGGATGAGCGATGCGGCAACCAGGGCGAGCATGCCGGTGGTAGACGCGCCCACAACGCCGATTTTCTCGAAGCCGTGGGATTTGAGGAATGCGACGGCCGATTCGACGCGCTCGACAGGGTAGCTGTGGTGGCCGTAATCCTTCTTTTCGGGGGACATGGTCACTACGGGGATGCCCAGCCCGTGCAGCCACTTCACGGCGCAGCGGGCCATGTAGTCGTCGGGGTCGTCGCCGATCATACCGATGACAGCTTTTGATCCTGCCTGTTCAAGCGGGTAATACGTTCCGTAAAAGCCTTCTTCGGCCACGGTGCAGTGCTGTGCGTTCATGCTTCTCGTTTCCTTAGGGGGTCGGTGTGCGAATGTGTGCGCATGCGCTTTCGGGCAGATGATACCAGAACAGAAGACGTCTATGACGTCGTGGGCAATCGCGCCGCTCAGGAGGTGTCGCGCTGCAGAGGCGATCGTTCCGTCTGGAGGCAGTCGGTCCGCCTCGGGTGGCTACATCATAATTCCACGTCGAAGGGCCGATGGACGGTGGTACAATGCACTCGCGCCAAGCGAGGGCGGAGTTTTGAAGACGTCTCCACGGTTGGCGGGATTTTTGAAAATGGGTCTTGCGCCCGCTGGGCTTTATCGCTAATATTACGTCTTGCGTTTGACGCAATGGGCGTTTGGCTCAGGGGGAGAGCGCTTCCTTCACACGGAAGAGGTCACAAGTTCAAATCTTGTAACGCCCACCATATTCCTCGGTAGCTCAACGGCAGAGCCCGCGGCTGTTAACCGCGTTGTTGTAGGTTCGAATCCTACCCGGGGAGCCAGAAACGATACAGGCCAGGCAGAAATGTCTGGCCTGTTTTCTTTTCGCGTCAAAAAAGTGGATTTAGGGTTATGGGCCTTCCCTTTGCTGTTCTTCTCGCCTCGCGACCGCATACGCATCGCCCCTTCTGTTCACGCCTTATTTTGACCGCAGCGCCGTTTTGCCTGATGAATACCCAATTCTGCATGTCATAGTGCAATTATGCCATGCGGGCGGTTTTTACGAGCGATGGGAGGACCCAATGGAAAAACGGACGAACTTCGTACTACACGCCGCAATCGCGTTTGTGCTGGGATGCCTGCTATTAGGCTCTGCTGCCACCACCTACGCATACGCCGATGAATGGAAAAACGAATCCGACGGCTGGCACTGCTACGACGACTACGGCTGGGAGTATGCCGACGGCGTTTTCTGGATCGAACCCGACGGCGCCTATTACTATTTCGACGCTAACGGCGTCATGCAGAGAAACTGCTGGAAGAACACCGACCTGGGCTGGATGCACTTCGAAAAGAACGGCAAGGGTACGAACGGTTGGTTGAAATCAGGTGGCAAATGGTATTACTGCCTCGACGGGATGATGTCGACCGGCGCGGTTTTCGACGGCACGGCCTGGTATTTCATGGGTGACGACGGGGTTTGGGACACCACGCCCGGTTGGCGCAGCTTCAAGGATTTCGAAGGCACAAAATACTGGACTTACGTCGATACGAACGGGAGAATCCACGAGGGCTGGCTGAAGTTCGGCGGCAAGTGGTACTGCATCGACCAGGGTATCATGGCCACCTACTGGCTGTGGTGGGGCACGGAAGTGGACGGCAGCTACTATTACATGGGCACCGACGGCGCCATGCGGACCGGCTGGATCAAATGGGTCGACGAAAACGGCGACACCATTTGGAGCTATCAGGACAGCAACGGCAGAAGCCATGAGGGCTGGCTGAAGTCCGGCGGGAAGTGGTATTACTGCATCGGCGGTGACATGGTTTCGAATGACTGGGTGAAAGACGGCGGGAAATGGTACTGGTTCCCCGCGAACGGCGTGATGCAGACCGGTTGGGCGAAAATCGGCGGCTCGTGGTATTACTTCAGCGGCGGTGGAGTGATGCAGACCGGCTGGCAGAAGATCAGCGGAAGCTGGTACTACCTGGGCACGAACGGCAAGATGGTCACGGGCACGCAGACCATCGGCGGCAAAACCTATACCTTCAGCAGCTCGGGCGTCTGGATGCAATAAGGCTCGCTTGGGAGCATTCGAAGCAACGTGGCTCTATATTAATACTCGGTCGCTCTCAAAGCTTGCACGGGTTTGAGCTGTTGCGCCTGGGGCCGCGGCTGCGCCAAGGGCGGCACGTCCCCTCGGAAAGGTGGCGCGTCAGGGCTGCGTAATGGTAGAATCAAACCAGCTTCAAGGGGGGCGCAACGACGTTTAGGAGGCAACTATGAAGTACATCTGCGTTTGCGGCTGGATCTACGATCCCGAAATCGGCGATCCTGACAACGGCATTGCTCCAGGAACCGCCTTCGAGGACCTGCCCGAGGATTGGGTTTGTCCCGAATGCGGCTTGGACAAGGACAATTTCGAGCCGTACGAGGAATAATTCGGCTCTTAAAACCGATTGAAAAGGGCGTGCCTGACAAAGGCGCGCCCTTGTCTGTTCAGGGGCAAAAGACCATGGGGAAGGGGCTGTACGGCTCGAGAGGTGCGTATTTCGTCGATATTCGTGAAATACTCGCCGAACGCGACTCTGATGTGGCAATATAAACCAACTTATGTATACGGTCCTGAGAGGAACACACCATAGATGAAGCATGCTAACGTAGAGGAGCCGGCTGAGGACTTCGCAGCCGTCAATCCTGCGGGCATCCAGGGCTCGATTGCTGGTTATTCGCGCGATTCCTACGCGGGTAGGACTTCGCAGAAAAATGGCAAGGGTGGCCGTGTTGCCCTGATCACATTTGGAATATTCGCCGCTATCGCAGGGGCTGCGTATGGTGCCGGCGCATATTATTTCGGCAACCATTTCTACCCGAACACCACCATGGGTCCGCTGGATCTGTCTCTGGCCACCCATGAAGAGGTCATCTCCCAAATCGAGGATGTCGAATCCTACTATTCCATCAACGTGAAGGGCGAAGGCATCGACTTCAACATCACGTCCGCTGACGGCGGCATCGATTTGGACGCGGAAAGCGTGGTTAAGGCCGCTGCCGATACGGTCGATAAATGGAAGTGGCCCGTCCAGGTCATGGATGACCACGACCTGACCGAAGTGCTGGTGGCTTCTTCCTCAGGCGACGTGCTGAGCGGATACGTGGCCGAACAGGTGGCCACGTTCAACGAGCCGCAGACGGTTTCCGAGGACGCGTACATCACGTACAAAGACGCCGAAGACGCCTTCGTCATCGTGGACGAGGTATACGGCACCCAGATTAACCCCGATGCTGTTCTGGCCAAGGTGGAGTCTGCCATCGTCACGCTGGACGAAACCTGTGAAGTGACCGAAGACGACCTGATTAAGCCCCAGGTGCTCGCCACCGATGAAACGCTGGTCGCCAACTGCCAGGCGGCAAACGACATCGTCGCCTGCGATGCGCTGCTCGTTTCGGACGTGACCGGCGCCGAAATCACCCGCGTCAACGCCGACGTGGTCAGCCAGTGGGTGGTCTTCGACGAAAGCGGCGTGCCGTCGCTTGACGAAGCAGCCATGACCGAGTGGGCATCGGGTCTTGCTGACGGCATGAGCACCATCGGCACCGAGCGCACCTACGAACGCCCCGACGGGAAGACCGTTACGGTGTCGGGCGGCGATTACGGCTGGAGCATCTCTTCCGACGCTATCGTCGAGGCCGTAACCGATTCCGTCCTGAATCACGTGAGCGGCGAGGTGGACATCGAAGCCACCAGCTCGGGCAACGGCTATGTATCCGAGAATCGCGACTGGGGCTCCTGGGTGGATGTGGACTTAAGCGAGCAGCACGCCTACCTGTATGACGCATCGGGCAACCTGCTGTGGGATTCGCCTATCATCACAGGCAAGACAGACGGCCACCAAACGCCGACGGGCGTGTACTACCTGAAGGCCCATCAGACCAATGTCGTTCTGAAGGGCCAGATCGACCCGGAGACGAATGAACCGGAATACGAGTCGCACGTGGAGTACTGGATGCCCTTCATCGGCAACGCCGTGGGCATGCACGATGCGCCATGGCAATCCGACGCGGCGTTCGCCGATCCCAACGCGTACACCTACCGGGGATCCCACGGATGCGTGAACCTGCCGCCCTCGAAGGCAGAGGCGCTGTTCGGCCTCATCGACGTGGGGATTTGCGTCGTCTCTCATTACTAGAAATGCGAAGGGTGCGGGCGATATGCTTCGCACCCTCTTCTTGAACGGTGAATTGCTCTTGTTACTGCAGATCGAACATATCACGAAAAGCTTCGGAGGACGCGTGCTGTTCTCCGATGCGTCTTTTGGGCTTGATGCCCATGACCGGCTTGCGCTTGTCGGCCCCAACGGAGCCGGCAAGACCACGCTGCTCAACATCATCATGGGGGAGGAGGACTTCGACGAAGGCCACGTGGTGCTGGCTCATGGCGCCCAGGTGGGCTACCTGCGCCAGGAAGCCATCGAGATGGAGGACAACACCATCTTCGACGAGGTCATTTCCAGCCAGCAGGACGTGCTCGACGCCGAGCGCCGCCTGCATCAGCTGGAGGCGAACCTGGGCGACAACCCCACGGAGGCGCAGCTCGCGCAATGCGGCCGCGCCCGGGACGCCTACGAGGCCATGGGCGGCTACCGCTTGGAATCGGACGTGCGCAGCGTGCTGTTCGGCCTGGGCTTCGGCGAAGACGACATGCGCCGGTCCACCTTGGAGTTTTCCGGCGGCTGGCAGATGCGCATCGCCCTGGCGAAGCTCCTCATCCGCAAACCCGACATCCTGCTTCTGGACGAGCCCACCAACCACCTGGACCTGGAAAGCGTCAAGTGGCTGGAGAAGTTCCTGCGCGCCTACGACGGCGCCGTCATCGTCGTGTCCCACGACCGCGCGTTCATGGACAACATGGTGGACCGCGTGGCGGAGATCGACCTGGGGCAGATCCACCTGTACAAGGGCAACTATGCGTCGTACCTCAAGCAGCGTGAGGAATGGATCGAACGCCTGAAGCAGCAGGCCGAAAAGCAGGCCGAAGAGCGCGCCCACATGGAAGCCTTCGTCGAGCGCTTCCGCTACAAGGCCACCAAGGCCAAGCAGGTGCAGGACCGCGTCCGCAAGCTGGAGAAGATGGACGTCATCGTCGTGCCTGAAGAGAAGAAGACGGTGCATTTCAACTTCGTGCAGCCGCCCCGTACGGGCGACATGGTGGTTTCCGTGGACGGCGTGCAGAAGCACTTCGGCGACAAGCACGTCTACGACGGGCTTGACCTGAAGCTGTACCGCGGCCAGAAGATCGCCCTGGTAGGGCCCAACGGCGCGGGCAAATCCACGCTGCTCAAGATGATCGCCGGCGTGATGGAGCCCGACGCGGGCACCATCACTTACGGTACCAACGTCACCAAGACCTATTACGCCCAGCACCAGCTGGAAGAGCTTCACGGCGGCAACACCGTGTTCGAGGAGCTTGACCATGTGGCGCCGGGTTGGACCATCAGTCAGGTGCGCACGCTTTTGGGCGCGTTCCTGTTCAATGGGGACGACGTCAACAAACGCGTGAGCGTGCTGTCCGGCGGCGAGAAGAGCCGTCTGGCTCTGGCGAAGATGCTGGTGTCGCCCAGGCCTCTGCTGTGTTTGGACGAGCCCACCAACCACTTGGACATCGCGTCCACGGACATCTTGGAGCAGGCGCTGCTGTCCTTCGAAGGCACCATCCTGCTCATCACTCACGACCGTCATCTGATCCGCAGCGTAGCCAACCGCATCGTCGAGGTGCAGCCGGGCAAGCTCACGGTGTACGACGGCGACTACGATTACTACCTGTACAAGACCGGCCAGCTGGAAGACGACCTGGATGCCAAGACCGAAGGCGCCGCGCAAGGTTCGGACAAAGGCCCTGGCAAGATGCCTGCATCGCAGGTCAAAAGCTCGAAGGGCGTTTCCAACAAAGGTCGCCGCAAAGACGCCGACGGCAGGGCGGCAACCCCGGCCCCGGCGCCTGCGGGCAGCCAGCTGACGGCCCCGAAGCAGAGCGCGCCGAAGTCGAAGGAGCAGAAGCGCCGCGAGGCCGAGGCCCGCAACCGTGCCTACGCCGCACTGAAGAACCATCGCAAGCGCATCGCCGCCCTGGACGCCCAGATGGAGGCGGATTCCAAGCGTATGGCGGAGCTGATCGAGCTCATGAGCGACCCGGACTTCTACATCAACGAGGATGCTTCCACCGACGCCATCGCCGAGCATGCGGCTATCAAGCAGCGCATGGCCGCCGCCGAAGAGGAATGGCTCATGCTGAACGAGGAGCTGGAAGCCGAAATGGCAAGGCAGGCCGCCGGTGTCCGATAAGCCCCATATCCATGTCGTGCTCTTCGAGCCTGAGATCCCCCAGAACACGGGCAACGTCGCCCGCACCTGCGCGGTGGTGGGGGCCACGTTGCATCTGGTGGAGCCCATGGGCTTCCGTCTGACGGAGCGCAACCTGAAACGTTCGGGCTGCGACTACTGGGACGACGTGGACGTGGTCAAACATGCCAGCGTGGAGGCGTTTCTGTCTCAGCACGGCAACGACGAGCTGCATCTGTTCACTTCCCATACCGAAACGTGCTATACCGATGTGCGCTACGGCGAAGGCGGCGGCGACGTGTATCTGGTGTTCGGCCGCGAAAGCCGGGGCATCGACGAGGACGTGCTGGCGGCCCATGTTGACAGGTGCGTCCGCATCCCCATGAGGCACAACATGCGCAGCCTGAACCTGTCCAACGCCGTGGCGGTGGGCGTGTACGAAGTCATCCGCCAATGGGGCGGTTTGGAATAGGAGACTGACGAAAAGGGCTTATGGACGAACTGATCTACATCATCATCCAAGTGCTGTGCTTCGTGCCGGCCATCGTGTTCCACGAGGTGTCGCACGGATTCGCAGCCATGAAGCTGGGCGACCCCACGGCGAAGTCCCGCGGGCGCTTGAGCCTGAACCCGCTCAAGCACATCGACCCCTTCGGCACGGTGCTCATGCCGCTCATGCTCATGGCCATGAACATGCCCATCTTCGGCTACGCCAAGCCGGTGCCGTACAACCCGCGGTACTTCAGGGACATCCGCAAGGGCGAGGCCATCGTTGGCGTCGCAGGTCCGGCGGCCAATCTGGCCATGGCGCTGCTCGCGTCCGCCGTCGCATGGCTGCTGTGGCCCGCAGCCCAGAACCTGGTCAACACCAGCGAAGTGTTCGTGTGGTTCTACCTGGTGTTCATCCCCATGTTCGTGCTCATCAACCTGTACCTGATGTTTTTCAACCTCATTCCCATCCCGCCTTTGGACGGCGCCAGCATCATCGCGCTGTTCCTGCCGGCGAAGGCCCTGCCCACCTACTACCGCATCCAGCAGTACGCCATGCCGGTGTTCATGGTGGTCGTCATCCTGCTTCCGTACCTCACGAACATCAACCTGTTCGGCATGTACCTCAACGCGACGGCGGGCAATCTGGCGAACCTGCTTTTGCCCTTCAACGTGTAAAGGGGCGCCATGAGCTACCGCGTGCGACTTGACAATTTCGAAGGGCCCTTCGACCTGCTGCTGTACCTGGTGAGCCGCCAGCGCGTGGACATCGGGTCGATCAGCGTGTCCGAGATCGTGGACCAGTATCTGGCCTACGTCGACCGCATGCAGAGGCTCGACCTGGACGTAGCCAGCGACTTTCTGCTGGTGGCGTCCACGTTGCTGGACATCAAGGCCGCATCCCTCATCCCGTCGGACGCTCCGGAGGACGTGGACCTGGACATGGACGAGCTCACGCCCGACGAAGCCCGCGACATCCTGGTCCAGCGCCTGTTCACGTACCTGCAGTACAAGAATGCGGCCGTCGACATGAACCGTCGGTTCGAAGCGGAGGGCCGCCTGCACACCCGCGGCGTGGGTCCCGATGCGGAGTTTCTGAACCTCATGCCCGACTACCTGCACGGCGTGAAGTTGGACGATTTGGCGGGCATGTGCGCGAACATGATGGCCCGCCGCGAGGTGGTGCTGTTGGAAAGCGAGCACATCGCGGCCAAGCCCATCCCTTTGGAGCCCCGCGTCCGTTCGTTCTACCAGCGCATCTCCCAGGAGAAGCACGTGAAGTTCTCGCAGCTCATGGAGGAGTCGCCTTCCGTTCCCCTTCGTGTGGTGAGCTTTCTCGCCATTCTCGAGCTGTACAAGCAGACCATGGTCGAGCTGCTGCAGGAAGAGCAGTTCGGCGACATAGACATCGATTTCATCGAGGATTCGGGCGAGCTGGTGCTTGACTCGCTGGATGAGGAGGCGTAGACGCCGTGGAATTTGCCGAAATGAACCCGGAAGAGCTGATGGGGGCCTGCGAGGCCATGCTGTTCGTGAGCGCCGAGCCCGTGAATGCCATCACCATGGCCGACATGATGGGTGTGGATGTGGAAGCCGCAGAAACCGCGTTGAACGGCCTTCGGGACCGGCTGGCGCACTCCGACTCCGGCATCCAGCTGCGCCAGGTGGCGGGCGGATGGCAACTGGCGACGCACCCGCGTTACCACGAGCTCATCGAGAAGTACGTGATCTCCTGGGACACGAGACGCCTTTCGCAGGCGGCCTTGGAAACCCTGTCGATCGTCGCATACAACCAGCCCATCACGCGCAACGGCATCCTGGCCATCCGCGGCGTGAACTCGGACAGCTCCATCTCGTCGCTGATCGAAAAGGGCCTGGTCCGCGAGGCGGGCCGGGAACAGAGCCCGGGCCAGCCTATTCTGTATGCGACCACGCGTTCTTTCCTGGAGCGCTTCGGGCTGACATCCTTGGCCGACCTGCCCGACCTGGAATCCTTCGCTCCCGACGAGGAGAGCCGCGAGCTCATTCGCGAGCGCCTGGGCATCACGCGCTCCGACGACTTGGAAGCCAACGAGGCCCTGTTCGACGATTCCGCGCTGGACATCGATTTGGCCGACGATATCGTGGACCTGCGGGCGGAGGTCCAGCTCGACCTGGCGTCCTTCGCCGCCGAGCAGGGGCTCGAAGACGAGGACGGCGAATAATGCCTCAGCAGGAAGAGCGCATCGTGCCCATGCGCGTGCAGAAGTTCCTGGCGCGCGCCGGCGTGGCCAGCCGCCGCAGGTCGGAGGACCTGATGACGGCAGGGCGCGTCTGCGTGAACGGGGAAGTGGTGACCGAGCTGGGCGCCAAGGTGGACCCGCGGGTCGACACCGTGACCGTGGACGGCCGCGAGGTACGCCTGACCGACGGCCCCGTCACCATCATGCTGAACAAGCCCTGCGGCTTCATCACCACCATGTCTGATCCTTACGGACGAGCATGTGTGGCCGAGCTGGTGCCCTCCGACGACTATCCCGGGCTGTTCCCCGTCGGCCGGCTGGACACCGATACCTCGGGCCTGCTGCTGTTCTCCACCGACGGCGAGCTGGGAAATTCCCTTCTGCACCCGCGCCACCACGTGGACAAGACCTACGAGGCCTGCGTGCAGGGGCGCATTTCCGACGAGGCCCTGCAGACCCTTCGCGACGGCGTGGAGCTGGACGACGGCGTCACGTCGCCGGCTGCGGTCACCCTGGTTTCCCGGTCGAAGGAGAAGTCCCGCATCACGCTGGTCATCCACGAAGGGCGCACCCGCCAGGTCCGCCGTATGTGCCAGAAGGTGGGCCATCCTGTCTTGGAACTGCATCGCGCCCAGTTCGGGCCGCTGACCTTGGGCGATTTGCCGGAAGGGTCCTGGCGTGAACTGACGAAGGCCGAAGTGGAGTCGCTGCGCAGCGCCCCGCGCCGGTAGGTCTTCTTGTCGAAGCGCGGGCGGTTTGCCCCCTTGCATCTGATAAACCATGTTTTACCAGGGAAAACGCGTTTTGATGATTATGTAAATCGCAACGGCGGCGCTCCCGTGCCCAGTTCATGTGCTTTCCTCGGCTTTGAGTTGCTATAATCAGGAAGACAATAAGCATGGTCTGCAACGAGTTTTCCGCTTCATGCTAAGGGAAGAAGTGAGGGGTCATGAGCGAAATTACCGTCATAAATCCGTTGAATCGTCCGTTGGTTGGAAGCATCGCAGTTCCTGGTGATAAAAGCATTTCGCATCGCAGCGTGCTCTTTTCCGCTATGGCGGAGGGCACGTCGCGCATTTCCGGCGTTTTGGACTCCGACGACGTGCGCTCTTCCATCCGCGTCGTCCAGCAGCTGGGCGCCCAGGTCAATTTGGAGAAGATGCCCGACGGCAGCCTGTCCGGCGGCATCACCGGGTGGGGCGCGGCCGGCCCCAAGCAGCCCGACGAACCTGTGGACTGCGGAAACTCCGGCACCACGGCCCGCCTTATCATGGGCATCCTGGCACCTTGGGATATCCAGGTCGAAATCACCGGCGACGCGTCGCTTCGGAGCAGGCCCATGCAGCGCGTGGCCACGCCGCTTGCCCGCATGGGTGCGCGTTTCCTTCCCGAGGGAACCTACACGCTGCCTATGACGGTATGCGGAACGAGCAAGCTCAAGGCCATCACCTATGAAACCCCGGTGGCATCCGCCCAGGTAAAAACGGCCGTCTTGCTGGCTGGCCTTTCCGCGGAAGGAGAGACGCGCGTCGTTGAGCCGGCGCCTTCCCGCAACCATACCGAGCTCATGCTGCCCGAATACGGAGCCGAGACCATCGCTGCCACGCGCTTGGCCGGCGTCACCGGCCCCGTCACCTTGAAGGCCGCAGAAATCACCGTGCCGGGCGATCCGTCCTCCGCGGCGTTTCTGCTGTGCGCGGCGGCCATCATCCCCGGCAGCGCCGTCCAGATCGAAGGCGTCTCTTTGAACCCGGCCCGCATCGGGTTCCTCCGTACCTTGGAGCACATGGGCGTGGACGCGTCGCGGCGCAGCGTCACCGAGGGCGGCAAAGAGATCGTCGGCCTGCTGAACGCCGAATACTGCCCGCACCTGCGCGGATGCGAAGTTCCCACCGAGAAGATCGCCTCGCTGGTCGATGAGGTCCCCATCCTGGCGTTGGTGGCGGCACATGCCCACGGCATCACGGTGTTCCGCGGCATCGACGAGCTCCGCGTGAAGGAGACCGACCGCGTGGCCGCCGTCATCGAGGGGCTGGGGGTGCTTGGCGTGGATGCCTGGACCGAAGGCAGCGACCTGTATGTAGAAGGCAACCCCGGGCTGAAGGTGCCCAAGGGTGCTCGGTTCAACGCCCACAACGACCATCGTCTGGCCATGACCTGGGCTGTCGCCGGCCTTGCCGGAAACGAGCCGGTACAGATCGAAGGCTACGACTCCATCGCCATCAGCTACCCCACGTTCATGCAGGATATCGACAGGCTCGCGAGATAGTTGTGATGGTGTGCCGAGCGTGACCCTCGCCTGGCCGCCACCTGCTAAAATACCCCCTGTGACTTTACGATGCGGCGCACATTCGGGCGCCGCATCTTGATGCGGACGGGTGTCCGGACGGGCGCCTTAAAGAAAGGTACGACTCATGATCATCGCAATCGACGGCCCCTCCGGAGCCGGTAAATCCACGGTGGCCACGGCTGTGGCCAGGCGACTCGGTTTCCATTGCCTGGACACCGGCGCCATGTACCGCTCCATCGCCTGGAAGGCCATCCAGCAGGGCGCCGACCTGGCCGACGAGGCTGCGGTGGGCGCCATCGCCCAGACCTTCGACATCGCCTTCGAGCATGAAGAAGGCGACCCCAGGCCCAGCCGCGTGCTCATCGGGGGCGACGACGTGACCGCCGCCATCCGCACGGCCGAAATCGACCGTTCGGTCAGTGTGGTGAGCGCCCATCCCAGCGTGCGCGCCGCCCTGGTCGAGCAGCAGCGCCGCATCGCCGAGGGAGGCGACTACGTCATCGAGGGCCGCGACATCGGCACGGTGGTGTGCCCGAACGCCGAGGTCAAGGTGTTCCTGACGGCAACCAACGAAGCTCGCGCCCGCCGTCGCGTGGCCCAGAACGCCGAGCGCGGCGTGGGCTCTGTGGACTTCGAAGAGGTACTGGCCGACATCATCCGCCGCGACGAGCTGGATTCGAGCCGCGCCACGGCTCCGCTGGTCCAGGCCGACGACGCCGTGCTGGTGGATTCCTCGGACAAGACCATCAACGAGGTCATCGACGCGATCTGCGCCATGGCCGATGCCCGGGCGTAACCGCCGAGGTTCGTGAAAGGACCATCCATGATTTCCTACGAGAAGATCTGGGACATGCCTGTCATGACCGCGGCCCAGCGCGGACAGGGCGACGACAAGACCGAGCCGTACAGTTCGCAGGTCATGGGCAACATCATCTACGCGGTGGTGGGCCTCATCTGCAAGGTCGCCTTCCGCTACAACGCCGAGGGGTTGGAAAACTTCCGTCAGTTTGCCGGCAAACAGGGCTGCGTGGTGGTGAGCGCCCACAGGTCGTTTTTGGATCCGGTGTTTCTGTGGCTGACGGCCCGTCCCAGCCAATGGATCCGCTTCATGGCCCGCGAGAACATCTTCCCCAAAGCCAACGGGCTTTTGGGCTGGATCTGCTCCAAGGTGGGGGCGTTTCCCATCAAGCGCGATTCCGCCGACCGTACGGCCATCAAGCGCGCGGCGGCCATGCTGAAGCGCGGCGAGAACGTGGGCATCTTTCCGGAGGGAACCCGTCGCGGCCGCGGCACGACGAAGCTTTCGCTGCACAGCGGTGCGGCGTTCATCGCCCGCATGGGCAAGGCGCCCATGGTGCCGACGGGCATCCGCAACGTCGAGAACATCAAGCCGCCCGAGGCCAGGTTCGTCCGCTTCCCGAAGGTCACGGTGGTGTACGGCACGCCTGTGAACTTGGAAGATTTTGATTTTCTTCCGAAAGCGGAGCGTTTGGACGCGGCCTCTTGGTATGTCATGCGAGAATGCTATGCATTGCATGACGGCGTGCCGCGCGAGGATGTGGACATGGCGTCCCTCTTCCCAGAGGCGAAGGACTACACCCAAGTGTTCGCCGAACACGCCATTCCGTAAACGATCATGCGCCGCCCCTTACGGGGCGCGTATTCATTGGAGGTAACACACATGGAGATTCTCCGTGCCAAGCATGCCGGCGTCTGCTACGGTGTCGAGCGCGCGCTCGACATGGTATCGGCCGCATCCATGGATGGCGACGAAGACACCTTCACGCTGGGGCCGCTCATCCATAATCCGCAGGTGGTTGCCAAGCTGGAAAGCCGCGGCGTGCGTGCAGTCGACGGCCCCGAGCAGGTCGACCACGGCATCGTCATCCTGCGCACCCACGGGGTTGAACCTCACATCGCGGCCGATCTCAAGTCCCGCGACCTGACGGTCATCGACGCGACGTGCCCGCATGTGGCCAAGGCCCAGCGGTCCGCCGCCAACCTGGCCGACACCTGCGGCACGGTGCTCATCATCGGACGCGCCGAGCATCCGGAAATCCGAAGCGTTCGCGAATACGCAGGCGAGAAGGCCATCGTCGTGGCCGACGTCGACGAGGTGCCCGAGCATCTCGAAGAGCCGGTGGGCGTCATCGTGCAGACCACCGAAAGCAAGGAGAAACTGCAGGCCGTGGTGAACGAGCTTGAGGCCCGCGGTGTCGAGACCCAGGTCAAGAACACCATCTGCTTTGCAACCCGCCAGCGCCAGGATGCCGCGGCGGCCCTGGCAGACGAGGTTGACGCCATGGTGGTCATCGGCGGTAAGAACTCGTCGAACACCACGCATCTCTACGAGATCTGCCGCGACCATTGCGACCGCTCGTACTTCGTCGAGACCAAAGAGGAGCTCGACCCGTCCTGGTTCTCGGCCACCGACCGCGTGGGCGTGACGGCCGGCGCCTCCACTCCCGACTACCAGATCGAGGACGTCATCTCGTATTTGGAATCGCTGTAAGTCGGTGGTTGCATGACGGAGAAACGAACGGTCCACGAATACCCAGGCAACCCCGCCCGCCCCATGGCGCGCATATTGGAGGTCGAGGAATATTCCCCTGCCTTTGACGCCGGTTTCGAGCCGGGATGCATCGTCACGGCCGTCAACGGACATCCGTTGCGGGACATGATCGACTGGCAGTGGTATTCCGACGGCTACGAGGTGGAGCTGTCCTACATCGATTTGGACGGCGACGAAGGCACCGTGGTGCTGGAGCGGGAAGAAGGGGAGTCCTGGGGCATCACCTTCGACGGCGCCATCTTCGACGGTATCCGCGTCTGCCGCAACGCGTGCATGTTCTGCTTCATGCGCATGCTGCCGAAGGAATCCCGCGACACGCTCATGTTGCGTGACGACGACTGGCGGCTCAGCTTCCTGCAGGGCAACTTCACCACGCTCACGAACCTTTCCGAGGAGGATGCCGACGAGATCACCGAGCGCCACGTTTCTCCTCTGCGCGTGTCGCTGCACTGCATCTCGCCCGAGGTGCGCAGCAAGATGATCGGTCGCCATGCCGACCACGGCGTGCGCATGATGGAGAAGCTTCTGGCCGGCGGCATCGAGCTGTACATGCAGATCGTGCTGCTGCCGGGCGTCAACGACGGCGCCGAGCTCATGAAGACCCTGGCCTGGGCCTATCTGCATGAGGGCATCGCCAACGTTGGCATCGTGCCTTTGGGTTTCACCAAGCATCAGACCGCCTTCGACAAAAGCTTCAACGATCGCGAGGCCGCCCTTGAAGTGGTCGAAGCCGTCGAGGCGTTCCAGAAGCATGCCATGGCCGAACGCGGCTGCGCGTGGGTGTATCTGGCCGA
This sequence comes from Slackia heliotrinireducens DSM 20476, assembly GCF_000023885.1. NCBI lineage: Bacteria > Bacillati > Actinomycetota > Coriobacteriia > Eggerthellales > Eggerthellaceae > Slackia > Slackia heliotrinireducens. The sequence goes on from NC_013165.1 coordinate 1,111,599, forward strand.
CGAGTTCTACAGCAACGCCTATCCGGACGACCTTCTGGACCACCTGCCGCCTGCCGAGCATTACGGCGCGTTCGACATGTTCGAAGACGGCATCGGCATCATCCGCTCCTTCGTGGACGATTGGCAGCAGCAGGGCCAGGCCGTATCCGAGCTCGCGCAGGTGCTTGAGGACGAAGGCGTCCGCGTGTACTACGTGTTCGGCGAAGCCATGCGCGAGACGTTCACGCCGCTGGTGGAGGCGAGCCCGCTGAAAGGCCTGCTCATCCCCCTGTACGTGAAGAACGAGTTCTTCGGCGGCAACGTGGACGTGACGGGTCTTCTAAGCGGCGTCGACGTGGCGCGGGCCATCCGCGGCGTATCGGCCCACGATTACGTGGTGCTGCCCCGGGTCATGTTCAACTCCGACATGATCACGCTTGACGATATGACTGTTGACGATATTCGGGATACGGCAGGCATGCCCGTGACCGTGGTATCCTGTAATGCATACGAATTTCTTCCCGAGATTCGGGAACTAGTTGAAGGATATTAATTATGTCTCTGCCTATTGTGGCCGTTGTCGGCCGCCCCAACGTGGGCAAATCCACGTTCGTGAACCGCATCGCCCATGCTGACGATGCCATTGTCCACGAGATGCGCGGCGTTACCCGCGACCGCTCCTACCATAACGCCGACTGGCGCGGCGTCCACTTCACGCTCATCGATACCGGCGGTATCGAGATGGGTGACGACGACGCGTTCCAGAGCTCCATCCGCGACCAGGCTTTCATGGCGGCCGACGAAGCCGACGTCATCCTGTTCATGGTGGACGGCAAGACCGGCATCACCGCCGACGACGAAGAGGTCGCCCGCGTGCTGCGCAAGGTGGACACGCCGGTGTTCCTGCTGGTCAACAAGATGGACAACCCGTCCAAGATGGAAGAGAACTGGGAGTTCTACAGCCTGGGGCTGGGCGATCCCCGCTCCATCTCGTCCACCCATGGGCACGGCACGGGCGACCTGCTCGACGAAGTGGTCGCCATCCTGCGCGAGCTGCCGGAGCGCGAGGACGAACCCGCTGAAGAGGGCATCAACGTGGCCATCATCGGCCGTCCGAACGCCGGCAAGTCGTCGTTGACCAACCGCCTCATCGGCAGGGACCGCTCCATCGTCAGCGACGTGGCCGGAACCACCCGCGACGCCATCGACACCCGCGTCGAGCATGACGGCAAGGTGTACACCATCGTGGATACCGCAGGTCTGCGCCGCAAGAGCCAGATCGACGAGGATGTTGAATACTACAGCTACGTCCGCGCCATGCGCGCAATCGACCGCGCCGACGTGGCCATCCTGGTGATGGACGCTACGCTGGGCCTGACCGACCAGGACCAGCGCGTCGCGGGCTACGCCAACGAGCGCGGCTGCGCCCTGATCATCCTGCTCAACAAGCGCGACGTGGTGGAGTCGGGAGATGTGCTCGACGGCTTGCGCGAGGATGTGGGCGACCGCATGACCTTCGTGAACTACGCGCCTGTGATCAGCATCTCCGCCCTGACGGGCAAAGGCGTGCTGCGCATCTGGGATGCCATCGACGAGGTGTACGCCAACTACTCGCAGACCGTTTCCACCAGCAAGCTCAACAACTGGCTGGAAGGCATCCGACAGTTCGGCCACACCGTCAACAAGGGCAAGCGCACCCTGAAGCTCAAGTACATGACGCAGACCCACAATCAGCCGCCTCAGTTCACCATCTTCTGCAACCATCCGGATTTGGTGACCGACAACTACGAGCGATTCCTGGAGAACCGCCTGCGTAAGGAGTTCGACTTCACGGGCACGCCCATCAACCTGAAGTTCAAGAGAAGGGACTAACCTGGGATGACTGCGATTGCGGTACTGATTACGTTCGTTGCTTCATTCGCTTTGGGATCCGTACCTTGGGGTCTTATCATCTCGCGCGTGTTCTACCACACGGACATACGCGCCCACGGCTCGGGCAACATCGGCACGACCAACGCCATGCGCACCATGGGCAAGAAGGCGGGCGTCGCGGTGTTCCTGCTGGACTTCGGGAAAGGCGTCCTGTCGGGGCTTATCGGCATCGCCTGCGCCCACTTCCTGCTGCCCGACAACGCGGCGGTGTCCCGCGATGCGCTGCTGGCCTTTGCCATGGCGGGCTGCGTCTGGGGCCATATCTTCAGTCCGTGGCTGAACTTCCACGGCGGCAAAGGCATCGCCGTGGCCATCGGCGCGCTGTACGTCACCTTCGGGTTTGTGCCGGCAAGCGTCGAGCTGTTCGTCATTTTCGCCATCCTCGTGCTGGCCACACGCTACGTGTCGCTGGGGTCGGTGGCCGCAGCGGCCGCCTGCCCGTTTATCGCCGCGTTCCTGTACTGGGGCGACTGGCTGACCATCCTACTGTATCTGGCTGCCGCCTCCACCGTCGTATGGGCGCATCGCGGCAACATCAAGCGGCTGCTGGACGGCACCGAACGCCGTATCGGCGACCCGAAAGAAGAATAGGCCGGCGGCTTTTTCATTCCTGTCCGACCGTCAAGGAGGCATGACATGAAAGTATCTGTTATCGGAGCGGGGTCTTGGGGCACTGCGCTGGCGAACCTGCTGGCGTCCCAAGGCAACGACGTATGCATGTGGGCCCGCAAGCCCGAGGTGTGCGAATCCATCAACACCCGTCACGTGAACCCGCGCTATCTGGTCAACTCCACGCTTGACGAGCGCCTGCGCGCATCGTCGGACTTCGCGGAGGTGCTCAAGGGCACCGAGGCCGTGGTTGTGGTCACGCCTTCGTCCATCCTGCGCCAGACCGCCGAGGCCATCGCGCCTTACATCACCAGCGTGACGCCCATCGTCATCTGCAGCAAGGGTGTGGAAGAGGGGACGGGCCTGCTTCCTGTCGAGATCTTCGAAGACGTTTTGGGACACCTAGGGCGCCTTGCCGGCCTGACCGGACCGAACCATGCCGAAGAGGTGATCAAAGCCCTGCCTTCAGGCACGGTCATCGCGGCTTTCAGGTTGAAAACAGCGAAGTTCTTCCAGGAGCTGTTCGCAGCGCCTTATTTCCGCACGTACGTGTCCAGCGATGTGATCGGCGCCGAAATCTGCGCGGCCTACAAAAACGTGGTGGCCATCGCCGTGGGCGCCGCATACGGCATGGGGCTGGGCGACAACACCGCATCGCTTATCATGACCCGCGGCCTGGCCGAAATGGGCCGGCTGGTCACGGCGTGCGGCGGCAACTCCATGACCTGCATGGGCCTGGCCGGCGTGGGCGATTTGGAAGTCACCTGCATGTCGGAGCATTCCCGCAACCGCACCTTCGGCTACCGCCTTGCCAAGGGCACGACCCTTGAGGAGTACAAGGCCGAGACCCACATGGTGGTGGAGGGTGCCGTGGCATGCCGGACGCTGCACACGCTGGCGTCGGAGCATGGCGTCGACCTGCCTATCGCGCAGGCCGTGCGGGCCATCGTCTGGGAGGGTGCAACCCTTCAGGATGTGGCTGTGGCGCTGCTGGACCGCCCTCTCAAGGCAGAGTTTTAAGGCTTGGCATCATGCCGCACCTGCCGCAGCGGTGGAGCGGACAACGTCTTCCATAAGAAATAGGGGCGTCAACACGGCGCCCTTTCCATACGGGGCATCTGGTTGCCCCCTCTTCGGCGACCAAGGGTCGAGGTCGTTCTTCCTGACGCTCTCGATGCCGTCATGGCCCGTTTTCCGTTCGCTTCCCGAAGATGCATCGCATATCGGGTATGATGGCTTCGAACCGAACGTCGTTGGAAGGAGTCCGAACCATGGGATTGTTTGACGGCTTGACGAAAGAGAAGCACTGCGCGGTCTGCGGCAAAGAAGTCGGCCTGTTCGGCAAGGCGAAGCTGAAGGACGGCAACTACGTATGCGATGACTGTTCCGCTAAGTTCTCGCCGTTCATGAGCGGCTGGAAGGCCTATCCCATCGAGAAGATCAACGACCATCTGGCGTACCGCGAGGCAAACGAGATGGCGTTGCAGGAATTCGCGGCCACCGACACGTTCGGCGCCGCCACCAAAGTGGTGGTGGACTCCCGCAAGGGCTGGTTCATCGTGACGAGCCGGGACCCGTGGCGCGAGGGCAACCCCGACATCATCGGGTTCAACCAGGTTGCGAACTGCTCGTACAGCGTCTCCGAGACCAAAACCGAGATCTACAAGGTGAACGAGCCGGGGCACCGCGAGTCTTACGAACCGAAACGGTACGACACCGATTACGACATATTCGTCACCATCGAGGTCGATTCGCCCTGGTACAGCACCATCCGGTTCAAGACGAATCCGTCGCGCATCAAGGTGAAGGGCAGCAAGGAGTGGGACGCCGCCGAAGCCGAGGCCCAACGCATCCAGGACTTGATGATGGGCGTGCGCAACCTGTCCCGTCAGGCCGAAATCGAAGCGCAGCTGTCGGCTCTGCGGGTCGAGAAGGCCGCTGAGCCCGAACCTGCGAACGAGGTCGCGGCCGCGCCTGATGCAGGCGCATGGGCGTGCTCTTGCGGGCAGCAGGGCAACACAGGCAACTTCTGCCAGAACTGCGGAAGCCCCAAGCCCGGCCCCTCCGAGTGGACTTGCGAATGCGGCGCGGCCAACTCCGGCAACTTCTGCCAGAACTGCGGAAAGCCCCGTCCCGAGGCCGCATCCTGGCAGTGCGAGTGCGGGTCCGTGAACACCTCCAAGTTCTGCGGCAATTGCGGCAAACCCCGTCCGTAGGGAAGCGGGGTCTGCCTGAGATTGTCTGCAAAACATGAATTCGTGAGGTTTTGCAGATTGGCTCTTGCCCTGAGCGTAAGAAACCGCTAATATTCTTTTTCGCGTTAACGCATCGGGTGATGGCGCAGTTTGGTAGCGCACTTGACTGGGGGTCAAGGGGTCGCAGGTTCGAATCCTGTTCACCCGACCATTGAAACAGCAGGCCAGAAGGCAAATTTGCTTTCTGGCCTTTTTTTGTGTCCTGGGAATGTTCCCAAATGGTTCTGTTACGCTTGCGGGCCGATTCAATCGAATCGCATGCAGATGCATCTCCTGAAAAGCGGATCTGTCGTCGCATTCTCAGGGGATTCTGGAACGCTTGCGGCTGACGGTGGCTTGAAAGACTCCGGTTCGCAAGGCCTGCCAGGTGTAAAGCCCGTTGATTCTCAGGCCCTTCTGCTTAGATGCGGTATGATGATGCCCGTCATAAAACGGCCGCATGCGTAGGAAGGAATGGCAATGGAGCAGTACAAGCAGGAGTTCATCGAGTTCATGGTGGAAAGCGATGTGCTCAAGTTCGGCGACTTCACCCTGAAGAGCGGCCGCAAGTCCCCGTTTTTCATGAACGCGGGCGCCTATGTCACCGGCTCTCAGCTCAAGCGTCTGGGCGAGTACTACGCCCGTGCCATTTACGCCAACTTCGGTCTCGACTTCGACGTGGTGTTCGGTCCTGCCTACAAGGGCATCCCGCTGAGCGTCGTGACGGCCATCGCGCTGGAGGATATCTACGGCAAAGAGGTACGCTACTGCTCGAATCGCAAAGAGGCCAAGGACCACGGCGCCGACGCCGGCATGCTGCTGGGCTACGAGCTGAAGGACGGCGACCGCGTGGTCATGGTGGAGGACGTCACCACCTCCGGTAAGTCCATCGACGAGACCTATCCGCTGATCAGCGGCGTTGCGAACATCACGGTCAAGGGCCTGATGGTGTCCCTGAACCGCATGGAAGTGGGCAAAGGCGGCAAGATGGCCGCCATCGACGAGGTCTCCGAGAAGTACGGTTTCCCCACGGCCGCAATCGTCGACATGAAGGAAGTCACCGAATACCTGTACGACCGCGAGGTCAAGGGTCGCGTGGTCATCGACGCGGCTACCAAGGCCGCCATCGACGCCTATTACGAAACGTACGGCGTCCGCTAGTTCGGCCAAACGAAGCATCCAAGCCCGCCGGTGTCGGCGGGCTTTTCTGTGTATGGGAGTTTGTCGAGGCGAACTTCTAGCTGCGATGTGGTTAAATGGTTCAGACAGAAACGACGCAGAACGGAAGAGCCATGTTTTTCAGGAAGCAACGCGAAGCCGCCATCAAGCAGGCGGTCGACGAGAAACGCACCGAGGAGATCGACGCCATCAAGGAGCTCATCAAGCCCCTCGCGAAAAACGAGCTCACGCGCATCCAGACGGACTTCGAACGCATCCGCAAGATGCGAGCCGCCCAACAGATGGATTGGGTGGTGTTTTGGCGCGCCAAAGGGTTCAAGGCCTTGCGCGACATCGAAATCAAAGCCGCTGACGAGCTGGGCCACAGGTTCATCCCCGGCGAAGTGCTGTATGTGGTTACGGACACCACCAACGAATACGACCCCTTCGCCCTGCGCGTTGTCACGCGCCGCGGCAATCTGGTAGGCTATGTACCGATGAACGATGACTCCCGCGCCGCATCCTGGAGCGCCATCGCCGACGGCCACGTGCTGGTCGCGTTGGTGAAGGAGAAAGGGAAGGCGAGCGCGCTGCTGTTGGAGAAAACGGACTAGCGACATCGGCTTTTCGAGAGAGGGGACCACGTGTTCGACGCATTCAAACGCCACCTGCCGTTCCTGATCGGCATCATCGTGCTGGGCGTTCTGGCCCTGGGATACGTGGTTACGAAGTACTAGCGGCGTTTTGGCCGGCGTGGGCGTTAAAGCAGGCCGGCGGTTCCCAACGCGACAATCCAAACGAATAAGGTGCCGACGGAAACCACGGTGCTCAAGACCACAAGCTCGCCTGCCAACGGCCCGTCGCCGTCCATGGTCGACGCCATGGGGAAGGTGGCCGTAGCGACAGGTGCCGCATACATGACGAGCAGCACGAACCGCTCGACGCCCGAAAAGGGGAGGGCCAGGCTCAACGGCAGGATGCAGAGGGGCAGGACGATCATTTTGATGATGAGGACAGGCACCATGAGCCCCATGTTGTCCTGCATCTCGTGGATGTGCAGGGTGCCGCCCAGCGCGATGAGCGCCAGAGGCGTCGCGATGCTTCCCAGCGTGTGGATGGGAGCATCCAGAAAACCAGGCAGGTCGATATGCAGGAAGCGGACGAGCGTGGCCACGATGAATCCCTGGATGAGCGGGTTCTTGATGACGCTTTTCGCGAGCGACAGCGGGGTGGGGGAAGCGCCGCGGAAGTATTCGAATATCATGACGGCGACGATGTTATAGGTGGGGACGATCAGCGCGATGACCGACGTGACGGGAATGAGGCATTCGTCCCCGTAGATGCTGTAGGTCAGCGGCAACGCGAACAGGATGATGTTCGAACGGTGCAGCGCCTCCACCACCACGGCTTGGCGCGGCGGGCCGCCGACCAGGCGCGGCACCGCGGCCATGGCGATGCCGATGACGATAAGCACGCTGGCGAGTGCGGTTCCTACGAAAAGCCAGTTGACGGCGTAATCGGTCTCCACCTGGTAGACGGTGCTGAACATCATGATGGGGAACAGCGTGTTGAACGAGAAGGTGTTGAGTCTGCTGAAGAAATCCTCGTCGGCCCAATGCAGGGCACGCGCGATCTTGCCCACCATCAGGTAGACGAAAAACGGCATGACCGCGTTGAGTGCTACAGCCAGGCTTTCCATGGGGTCCTACAGAAAATCGACCAAGCCCGAATGGGTGTGGTACACGGCGGCGCACACCCGCATGCCGTCGTCGATGCAGGCCTCGATACGCTCGTTTTCCGTCAGCGTGCCGACGCCGGCCAGCGCATTCAGGGCCGCGGCGGCATAAGGGTCGCGCTCGTCGCCGATTGCGGCCGCGATGGGGCCCGCCAAGGCTTCGACGCCGTCGGTGTGCCCGTGCATGACCGATTCGATGGCACCGCAGTGGGAATGCCCCATGACCACCATCAGCTTGGTGTGCAGGTGCTCGGCCGCATACACGGCACTGGCCAGGGCGGCCTGGTCGATGACGTTGCCGGCGATGCGTATGACGAACAACTCACCCAGCCCCGTCATGAAGATGTGCTCCGGCGCCACACGCGAATCCGAGCAGCAGGTGACGGTGGCGAAGGGCTTCTGGCCGTCTTCGAACAGGCTGGTTATCAGCTCGGATGAGATGTTGCCCGTGTTGCTGTGGGCGTCCAGAAACGCCTCGTTGCCGCGTTTCAGCCGCTCCAGCGCCATCGCGGCGTCCAGTTCGGAATTCTCGTCGATTTCGTCTTCATCAAGGTCGTCGACGTAGGAGAAAGCCTCCACCTCGTCGATCAGCCGACCTGCTCGTAGGATGACGCGTTCAATGACGTCGAACCCTTCGATCTGCCAGCGCTCGTCGGCGGCGCGGCGGACGACGATGCGCACGGGCTGCGTCACGTCCCCCAGGCAGTCCCAGAGCGCCGATGCGTTGCGGCCGTAGTAATCGGGCAGGTCCAGCTCGCGTGCCAACAGGTCATGGACCTCGTCGAGGGAATCGAGCTTCGTCTCGTCAAGAATGATCTCGCGCATGTCCGCTCCTAATACAGCTGTTCGAAGGTTTCGTAATGGTCGCTCGTGTAGAAGATGAGTCCGTCGTTGGAGAATACGATGCGCTCGGCGCCGCGGTTGCCGCCGGTGTAATTGATGTCGCATTCGGTCCAGGTGCGGCCGTCGGCATCGGGTAGCAGCCCCTCATCGTTGTAGAAGCGGCTTCCGCCTATGCTTTTGCCGGGGCACACTTCGTCAAGGTCGTACGAGACGGATTTCCATCCGGCGTCTTTGGCTTTCGTCTTCGAGATGAAGTTGCCTGGCAGATGTCCGAACTCGTGGATGTAGGCGGCCACCTCGTCCTTGGTGATGTACTCGCCGTTCTCGGTGACGGCAATGCTCGGCGCGCCCGATGCCGCAGGCTCGCTGCCGCCGTCCGATGCGCTTTCGGCTTCGACATCGGCGCCTTCCTGCTCGGCCTGCCCGCCTGCGGGCGTGGGCTCCGTTTCTGACGATTCGTCGGCGGCGTCGGCTTCGGTCGCCTGCTCCGTGACGGCTGCGGTGTCGGAGGCGTTGTCGGCATCCGAGCCGCCGGCCACGCTGGGGAGCACGATCCAGGCAAGCGCCAGCAACAGCAGCAGCGCGGTGCCTACGATGAGGGATTTGGTACGGGATTCTTGCATGGTTACACCTCGATGGTTTCCAGGTCGTCGGGAACGAATATCTCGCCGTCGTACGCGGTTCGGGCTTCAGCGGTGTAAGCCTGCCTGCGGGTGGGCAGGGTGGCGTCTTCGGTGTGGTAGAGCAGCACGCGTTTGCAACCCAGCCGCTGCGCCGATGCGGCGGCCTCCTTCACGGTCGAGTGGTTCTTCGCATGCGGGTGGAAGGTCTCCTCGTCTTCCGACAGGCAGAAGGCCTCGGTAAGCAGCCAGTCGACGCCTGTCAGGTAGGGGTCGTTCACGGCGTGGGCCGGCTCGTCGCCCGTGCATCCGATGACGGTTCCGTTGGCAAGCACCGCCCGATAGCCCATCTGCGGTTCCTTCTCCGATTCGATGTCGAAGGCCGTCCAGCGCATGCTTAGCACGTCGAACTCGTCGCCGTGCTGCAACGTGACGAACCGCAGCGGCTCGCCGAACTGCTTGAGGTACGGCGCCGGCAGGCACATGTCGGCGATGGTGCCCAGCACGCGCATGACCTTCTCGTTCGCGTAGACGGTGAACGGCCTGCTGCGCTGCCCGCGGTGCATCGACGCCGCCACCATGCGTATGATCCAGACGGCGCCCAGAACGTGGTCGGTATGGGCGTGGGTGATGAACATGCCCTCCATATCGGCCAGCTCGAGCCCGGCTTTCTCCAACTGCGAAAGGATGCCGTTTCCGCCGCCCGCGTCCACCAGGAAGGACCTTCCGTCCTCCTCGTAGGCGTAGCAGGTGTTGTAACATTTGGTGACGGTCGCGTGTCCGGTTCCGAGCATGACGATTCTCATGGCACCTCCTCGTGTTTGCCGTCCATGGTACCAAAGTTTCGCAGTGTCGATGTGGCTTTGCACCAGAATGCCTTTCGTAGGCTATCATGTGACGGGACATGGCTTGATGCAACATCCGATACGGGTGTGTTTGTTGGAGATGAGACAATTATGCCGGTAAGCAACCCTGATATTTCCGTCATCGTCCCCGTGCGCAATGCGGAGCAGCGCCTGGGAAGAACTTTGGAATCCGTTCTGGCGCAGACGTTCTACAACTTCGAGATCGTGGTTGTCGACGATGCGTCCACCGATGCGACGCCGAACGTGGTTGCGGCGTTTGAAGCCCAAGACGAGCGCGTGCATGCGGTTCGCCACGAGCAGCCCAAAAGCCTGGGCGAGGCCTGCAACACGGGCGTCGAGTATGCGTTGGCGCCGTATTTCCTGTTCTGGAACGCGGGGGACACGTTTTCCCAGAACGCGTTGGAAAGCCTGTTCGCCCGCATGTCCGAAACGCAGGCCGAGGTGTGCGTCTGCGGCGTCGAGGAGCTGCGCGAAGGCGACGACGTGCCCACTCCGGCCGCATGGTATCTGAAGACCCGTTTCGTGCCTGCGGAAAACGCCGTTTTCAACCGTGCGACCAACCCCGAGCGCATACTGGATTTCACCACCACGGACGTGTGGAACAAGGCGTTCTCCCGCGAGCTGGTCGAGCGCGAGGGCCTGCGGTTCGCCGCCGCCGATTTCGATGGGGACGTGCCGTTCACCATCGCGGCCCTGAGTTCGGCCGAGACCGTGACCTGCCTGCCCGAGGTCCTGATCTGCCATATGAAAGAGGACGGGGATCGTCTGGCGAAGCGCCTGCCCCAGACGTGGCGGGCCACCGTGGACGCCTGGGTGGCCGCAGCCAAGGGGCTCGATGAACGTGACATGCTGTTGGAGCGCCAGTTCGCGGCGAAGATTACCGGCAACCTGGTGTATCTGCTGCGCAACATATCCGATGCGGAGACGTTTGCCGAGGCGGTGTCCTACATCCAGAACGAATGCCTGGATTCGCTCCATATAGGTAAGGCCGAAGACGGCGACTACACGGCGTCGTGGCATTCGGATTTCGTCGCTGCGCTGCGGTTCGGCACGCCCGTGGACGTGATGGCCTATCTGCAATGGCGCAACTACCGCCAGCTTGAAGCCGCCAACGCGCGTCAGCGGGTGCTGGCCAAGGACACCACCTGGAAACGGAATCAGGACGCCAAGACCATAACGGCCCTGGAGCAGCGCCTCCACGAGCTTGAGGCCCGAAACGGCCAGCTGGAAGCAGCGGTGGAACAGCTTCAATCGTCGGTCGCCTACAAAGCCGAGCACGCCATCGGAAGCCTGTTCAAGAAGGATTAACGCAAACGCCCTGGCCAATTTGAGGCCAGGGCGTTTTTTTGCCTCGCAACACAGGCCTCGGACTCGGGCGGTCTGCGAAGTCGAGGTGTCGGCCGGGCGGCTACCAAGGTTGGTTTAAGGCATAAAGAAAGCGCCCCGCAGGGCGCTTTTCCTCTGAAGTGCGATTCTTTAGATCTCGCCGCCGCAATGCGGGCAACGGGTGGCGCCTTCCTTGACCTCTTCGAGGCAATGGGGGCAGGTGGGGGCAGGCGCTTCGGCAGGCTTTTCCATGCCGGCAAGCTTCTGCAGCTTGTTGACGCTCTTGACCAGCCAGAACACCACGAATGCGATGATCAGGAAGTTCAGGATGGCGGAGATGAATGCGCCGAAGTCCATGCCGGCGATGTTCAGAGCGCCCACGCTGTCAACGCCGCCGCCCGTGATAAGGGTGATGAGCGGGTTGATGATGTCTTCGGTCAGGGCCGTGACGATAGCGGTGAACGCGCCGCCGATGATGATACCGACAGCCATGTCCATGACGTTGCCTTGGGCGATGAACTCTTTGAACTCATCCATGAACTTCTTCATCTTGTACCTCTTTCCTACTTGCGTCCGTCAACGAGGATCGGAGCAACCTCGCCGGGACCGTTTGGCATAACGCTCTGTGCCGTCGCATCAATCATGGTAATTGCTGCCACGGGGCAGGCATCGACGCATGCTCCACAGCCGATGCAATAGCGCACGTCATATGATACAACACCTGAAGCGGAATCGAGAGCACGTGCCCCAGATATGCAACATTCGGTACAGTCATGGCATGATACACATGCATCCGTGTCAGTAAAGCTGACCGTCATGGTTACGCGCTCTGCCATTTCGGGGAGCTGCTCGATGGCTTCAAGCAGCATACGGCGGCGGGGCATCATGATGCGTCCCGGTCCGCCTTTCTTGGAGCGCATCACGTCCTTCTCGCTGTCATGCAGCTTGAGCTGGTCGCGCATGCGCTGGCGCTCTTTCCGCAGGTAATACTCCTTGAGGGTGTCCGAATTGCGAAGGCGCCGGCGTCCCGACACGATATCCAAGGCGTCGTCCTTCACGCTGTCGAAGGCTTCTCGGCGACCGTATTCGCCGAGGGGCTTGTTGTCCTTGGTCGCCTGCTTCTCAGGAATCTCTCGGTCGAAGTGGGTTTCCCGGCCGGTCCAAGTCTCGGCCATCTCCACGGCGTGGGTGAACAGCAGCTCGCCGCGGCCAGGTGCTCGGCTGCAGTCGTCGCAGTAGCGCAGGTCGCAGGCGATGCAGATCGGAGCGTTCTCGGCCAGCAGCAGCGTCCACAGCTCGGGGGGCATGCAGCCGATGCAGGGGAGGACCGTGACGTTTTCCGCCGGCTCGAAGCCGGGGAATATGTTCTCCTTGCAGGTGACGTACACCAGCTCGCCCCGCATGGCCACCTTGCGCAGGTGGTCATACAGGCGCTGGGAGTTGGTTGTGGTGGAGCTGAAGGCGTCGCACACGCCCATGCAAAGGCCGCATTTGGTGCAGGCTTTCTCGTCGATGACGGGACCGTTCGTCTCGGCGTCGAAGGAGATGGCGCCAACAGGGCATGCGATGGCGCAGCGCCGGCATTCGGCCCCGCGCGTACGCACGCAGTTCTCGGCGAGTGCGATCATCTTCATTTAGAACACCTGCTCCAGAACGGTGTCGATGCGGGCGACGATGTCGGCACGTTCCATAAGCTCGATGGATTCGAACAACGGGGGCGAAACCATGTTGCCGCAGACGGCCACGCGGATGGGCTGGAAGACGAGCTTCGCCTTCATGTCCAGTTTCTCGGTAAGGGCGCGGCAGGCGTCCTGCAGCGGGTCGCAGGCCCATTCGATGGACTCGTCGGCGATGATGTCCCGGGCGGCGCGCAGCACCTCTTCGGCGCGGGCGCCCTCTTTGAGCAGGACCTTGTTGACGGACTTCTCGTCCAGCTCGACCTTGGGACCCCAGAACAGGTACGGAAGCTTCTCGGCCGCATCGGACAGGCGCTGCTCGCGTTCGGCCAGCAGCGGGTACATGGCGGCGTACTTCTCGGGGTTGGCGTCGATGTCCTCCTCGGTGGCGCCGGCCTCGATCAGCCAGGGACGGCTCAGGCGAACCCATTCGGCGGGGTCCATCTCCTTGATGTACTGGCCGTTCATCCACAGCAGTTTGGTTTCGTCGAAGACGGCGTCTTTCTTCGTGATGCGGTCCAAGCTGAATTCCTTGCACAGCACATCGCGGGGGATGATGGTGGTTTCGCCGTCCAGGCTCCAGCCCAGCAACGCCAGGAAGTTGACCATGGTGTCGGACAGGAATCCCTGGTCGCGGTACTCTTCGACGCTGGTGGCGCCGTGGCGCTTGGACAGTTTCTTGCCGTCGCCGCCCAGGATCATGGACAGATGCGCGAAGGTAGGCGGGGTGAGGCCCAAAGCCTCGTAGATGAGAATCTGACGCGGGGTATTGGACAGATGGTCGTCGCCGCGGATGACATGGGTGATGCCCATGTTGGCGTCGTCGCAGACCACGGCGAAGTTGTAGGTGGGCGTGCCGTCCGTGCGCACGACGATCATGTCGTCCATGACGTCGGCGGGGAAGCTCATATGGCCGTACACGGCGTCGTCGAACTCGATGGGGCCGTGGTCCTCGGGAACCTTCAGGCGCCAGCAGCACTTCTCGCCGGCGTCCAGACGGGCCTGCACCTCTTCGGCGGACAGGTTGCGGCAGGTGCGGTCGTAGCCGGCGTAGGCCTGGCCTGCGCTTTCGGCGGCCTGGCGCTTGGCGTCCAGCTCCTCTTTGGTGCAGAAGCACGGATAGACGGCATCGCGCTGCTTGAGGGTTTCAAGGGCGGCGGCGTATGTGTCGAAGCGCTGGGTCTGCAGATAGGGGCCGAAATCGCCGCCTACCTCGGGACCTTCGTCCCAGTCCAGGCCGAGCCAGCGCATGGCGCGCAGGATGACCTGCGTGTTCTCTTCAGTAGAGCGCTCGGGGTCGGTGTCTTCGATGCGCAGGACGAAGGTGCCGCCCATGGCGCGGGCGAACGCCCAGTTGTAGATTGCGGTTCGCGCTCCGCCGATGTGCAGCTTGCCGGTAGGCGAAGGCGCGAAGCGGACGCGCACGGTGTTGTTCATAGATCAGTTCCTCCTGGGTATATTGAGCTCAAACGCATATTTGCGCCTGAGGTGACCACCAATAATAAGACAAAGAATGCAGCCTGCAACCGTCACGAGCAGCCAGACGGCGCCCATGCCGATCCAGAACTTTTCGGGATACATGCAGATGAGAAGCGAATCCCAAGAGAATTGCCAGGTTCCGTCGACGAAGAACAGCGAATGAAACGCCGCGAAGAATCCATCGAAGTCGACTGTCACCCAAATCGCCAGGGCGGCGAACGCCGCAAGCACCAGCCCGCCCGCTGCTGTCAGGGCCCGTCCGATGGTGCGGCCGGACAGGAGCAGCGAGCTTAGGATGAGCAGCACGATGGCAGCGATGGCCACGACGTTCAAGACGTTTCGGGCCTTCCCGATGACCAGGTAGCAGTCGTCCAGATGCGAAAGCGCGGCTGCGTCCAGCACGTACTGGTCGGCAACGCCGTCGAAGGATGCGAGCAGCTCTTCGGTGGAGGCGTTCTCCCAATCCTGCGGCAGCACGGGGGCGCCTGCGGGATCCGTATTGCGCCCGTCGGCTGCTGCCTGGGCGTTGATCTTCGCCACCTGGGCAACCATGGCGTCCAGGTCGTTGTCGGTGGCCGTGTAGCGCTTGCTGACCACGGCGGTTTCCACCAGCTCGTCATGTGTGAAAGGGGAATCGGCGTCGTTGCTGAAGGCGTTCGCCAGCAGACGGGTGGTCTGGTCGGGCACTGCGCAGGCGGAAAAACCCGCGTAGACCAAGCTGACCGCCATGGTGCAGGCGATGAGCACCCCCATGACGATGCTTAAGACGGGGTGTATTGGCCGCTGCGCTGCGGCGTCGGACGCTTTGGCGTGCTTCATGTTAACAATCCACCCAGATCGAGGCGGCGGTGATGCCCCGAGTCTTCTTGGAGATGATGGGGTTGGGTCCCAGGCGCGAGAAAACGCCCGCGAACCGGCCGTTGTATATATAGACGCCTGACATGTTGCTGTACGCCAGAGCCGGGTTGTCGCGGTAGTCTGCGTCCTCCCCGTACAGGGGCAGTGTCAGCGTCTTGTACAGGGTGCAGTAGGTCTGGATCAGGAAGGGAGCGCCGGCGGCACCGTTGGCGAACTTGTCGATGAGCTGGCCCCATGCCGCATCATCGAAGTCCTTTCCGGCGTATACGTCGGCCGAGCCGTAGCCGTCGGTGGGTTTGATGATCCACTTGGTGCGTTCGGCCTTCACGTCGTCCAGGTTGATGCATTCGCTGTCCAGGAAGGTGGTGTAGGGTACGAAGTCGCGCACGAAGGCGTTCTCCTCGTCGGTGAGGATGGCCTGGGTCTCGGGCTTGAACAGCACGCTGAAGATCTGCTTGTCGTGGACCAGATGCCCGGCGAAGCTGCCGATGAGCGCAACCTTCTCGGCGCGGACGGCCTGGATGAGGGGTTGGGACTCCTCCCAGTGCTCGATGATGTCGTTGGTCACGCTGCGGCGCCAGATGGCGTCGATGACCTCGCCGTTCTGGTCGATGAGGTGTTCGCCGTCGAAGGTCAGGTCGCGCACGTCGGAGATGGTGCAGTGGTAGCCGGCCTCCTCGAACATGCCGCAGAAGATGCCGAATTCGTCGACGATGGCGTTCTCCAAAAAGTCGACGATGGCGATGTGGGGATGCTCCACCTTGTAGGCGTAGGTGCTGTAGATGTTGAGGAACTCGCGGACCCAGCCGCCGAACAGCGACTCGGTGCAGGTTTCCAGCTTGTGGCGGCGTCCGAACTCCTGGTAGGAGGCGGTGCCTTCCACCGAGCGTGTGATTTCGCGGTTCTCGTTCATGCCGCTGGACCCGTCGCCGTTGAACTCGCAGAACTGGCCCTCGAGGGTGTCTTCGTTCAGGAACACGTCGACGCGGGCGAAGGGCAGCAGAGCGTCGTAGTTGCGGGGGAGCAGCACCAGATCGACCAGGCGCTCGTCAAAGTCGTAGACGTGGCGGTAGTCCGGGTTGTCGATGTATTCCTGCATGACCTTGCACAGGATGGAATAGGTCGTTTCGGCGATGTAGGTGAAACGGGCCTTGGTTTCGGCGTCGAACAGGCGCGGCACGAAGGCCGAATCCACGATGACGCCATGGTAGATGGCCGTCGAATTCCCCATGTACGTGCGGGCCTTGCGCTTTCCTTCCACGTCGCCATCGAGCTGCGAGACGATGCTCAAGTATTCATTGGTGTAGGTGCTGTTCAGAGTCACAGGCCACCGTCCTCTCAAGGCAGGTATCACGTTAATCCCATAAACCGAAAGTGTATCATGATGCGGCGTTTCGCACTTCCGCGTGAACGGAAAACGGCGAATCACCCGCATCTTCCGCGCGGATCGGTTCGGGCGTGTGAAGGGGCGTGGCCTCTGGGAAACAAATTGTGTGCAGGCGTGGCTATTGCGCAGGTGCCCGAGCCCGCCTGTGGTAAAGTGCACACAACATATCCGCGAAGCGTTAGCACATTTTCAGCAAGGAGTCATACCTATGACCGAGATCAAAGACTCGTATCTGTTCACCAGCGAATCGGTGACCGAAGGACATCCTGACAAGATCTGCGACCAAATCTCCGACGCGATTCTCGACGCCATTCTGGCTAAGGAAATCGAGCTCCAGAACCGCGGCTATATCGCACCCAACGGCGCACCTGCCGATGTGACGCAGGTCCGTTGTGCCTGCGAGACCATGGCCGTGACAGGCATGATCATCGTCGGCGGCGAGATCCGCACCCAGGCCTACGTCGACGTGGACACCATCATCCGCGATGTGGTCCGTGAAATCGGCTACGACCGCGCCAAATACGGCTTCGACTGCGACACCTGCGGCGTGCTTAACGCCATCCACGGCCAGAGTCCCGACATCGCCATGGGCGTCGATGCGTCCTACGAGGCCCAGCACAACGAGGCCGTCGACGAGACCGACAAGATCGGCGCGGGCGACCAGGGCATGGTGTTCGGCTACGCTTGCAACGAGACGTCGACCCTCATGCCGATGCCCATCTACCTGGCCCATCGTCTGTCCGAGCGCCTGACCGAGGTGCGTAAGGACGGAACGCTGAACTACCTGCGCCCCGACGGCAAGACCCAGGTGTCTGTGCGCTACGTCGACGGCAAGCCCACTCAGGTGGAGAAGGTGCTCATCTCCACGCAGCATGCCGAAGAGGCAACCATCGATCAGATCCGTCATGATCTGATTGAGCACGTCATCAACCCCGTCTTCGAGAAGGAAGGCGTCAAACTGGCCGATGACCTGGAGATTTACGTGAACCCCACCGGCCGCTTCGTGTTGGGCGGACCCAAGGGCGACTCCGGCCTGACCGGCCGCAAGATCATCGTCGACACCTACGGCGGCATGGGCCGCCACGGCGGCGGCGCGTTCTCCGGCAAGGACTGCACCAAGGTGGACCGTTCGGCCGCCTACGCCGCGCGCTGGGTTGCCAAGAACGTGGTCGCCGCAGGTCTGGCCGACCGCTGCGAGGTCCAGATTGCCTACGCCATCGGCGTGGCGCATCCTATCTCGGTCATGGTGGACACCTTCGGCACCAACAAGGTGCCCGTGGCAGACATCGAGAACGCTGTCAACCAGGTCTTCGACCTGCGCCCCGGCGCCATCATCCGCGACCTCGACCTGCGTCGTCCCATCTACCGCATGACCTCCAACTACGGCCACTTCGGCCGCGAGCTTCCCGAGTTCACCTGGGAGCGCCGCGACAGGGTCGACGCGCTGCGCGCCGCCTGCGGCTTGGAGTAAACGCACCGTATATCCGGGCTTTGCACGCAAGCGGCGTCGGGTTTTCTTCCGGCGCCGCTTTTCCATCCCTCCGATCCGATGTCTGAGACACTATGAAGACCGCTTCCGTCATACTCGATATCAACACGCAGTCGCTCGACTCGTCCTACACCTACGCCGTACCTGATGACATGGAAGGTGTGGAGGTGGGCTGCCCGGTGCTGGTGGAGTTCGGGCGCCGTCAGGCGGTGGGCTATGTCATGAGCGTGGCCCCGCTGGACGAGGCGGACGAGTTGCCGGACGCATCCAAACTCAAGCCCCTTCTCGCAGTGCTTGGCGAATCATGTTTTGACGAACATGCCGCAGCGCTGATCGAACACATGGCTTACACATACATCGCGCCTTTGAGCTCATGCATCCATCTGTTCACGCCGGCCGGTCGCACGCCCAAGGTGGTGAAGGACGGTGACGGATGGCGGTTGCAGAAACCTGCCAAGCGCCGTGCCAGAAAAGACGCCGTCGACGACGGTGAGCCCGAGGTCCGAACGTCAAATGACGATTTGTCGTTGACCGAGGGGCAAAAGGCGGCTTTCGACGCCATATCCGAGGCCATCGACGGCAAGCCGGACGCCGGTCGCTGCATCGTGGTGGACGGCGTGACCGGCTCTGGAAAAACGGAGGTCTACCTGCGCTCCATCGGAAAAGTGCTCGAGGTGGGGCAGGGCGCCATCGTCCTTGTGCCCGAAATCGCACTGACTCCTCAGACGGTGGCCCGCTTCAAAGGACGATTCGGCAACACAGTGGCGGTCATGCACTCCAACATGACCCAGGCCCAGCGCTACGACGAATGGACCGCCGTCAAACGGGGTGAGCGCCGTGTAGTGGTGGGTGCCCGAAGCGCCCTGTTCGCACCTGTTGGTCGGCTGGGGATCATCATCATCGACGAGGAGCACGAAAGCACCTACAAACAGGAAAGCGCCCCGCGCTACCATGCCCGCGACATCGCCGTATGGCTCGGTGACCGCCTCGGGATCCCGGTGGTTCTGGGGTCGGCAACGCCTTCCATCGAGTCGCTTCACGCCTGCGCTACCAAGCCGGGCTGGCGCAAGGTGGATTTGCCGGAGCGTGCCAACGGCAAGCCCATGCCCGATGTGGAAGTGGTTGACATGGCGAAGGAGTTCCACTCCGGGTCGCGTTCCATGTTCTCGAAGCGCCTGACCCAGGCCCTGTTCGAAACCGTGGACGCGGGACACAAGGCCGTGCTGCTGCTCAACCAGCGCGGGTTCGCCAATTTCATGCTGTGCCGCGATTGCGGGTTCGTGCCCGAATGCCCCACATGCTCGGTGTCGCTGACCTACCACGAGGTTGAGCATGCCCTGATCTGCCACCATTGCGGGCGCCGTCAGCCCGTTCCCGCACGCTGCCCCGAGTGCGGAAGCCCGTACCTGCGCAAGTTCGGGGCCGGCACGCAGCGGGTCGAATCCGAGCTTAAGGCTCTGCTCGAGGGGCGGGACGTGCCTGTCATTCGCATGGATTCGGACACGACCTCCACCCGGAACGCCCACGAGGAGCTGCTGAAACGGTTCGCCCGCCCGGGCGCGTCGGTGCTTCTGGGCACGCAGATGATCGCCAAGGGACTGGACTTCGACGAGGTGACGCTGGTCGGTGTCATCAATGCGGACACCCAGCTCAAGCTGCCCGATTTCCGCAGTGCGGAGCGGACCTTCGACCTGATTCAGCAGGTGGCGGGCCGAGCGGGCCGCGGCGTTTTCGCAGGCAAGGTCTACGTGCAGACCTACGTTTCCGAAAGCGTGGCCGTGCAGGCCGCGGCGCATTACGACCGAAAGCGGTTCCTTATCGACGAGCTGCCTAAACGCAAGATGCTCAGGTATCCGCCCTACGCGCGCATCGCCGACGTGC
This sequence comes from Slackia heliotrinireducens DSM 20476, assembly GCF_000023885.1. Classification (NCBI taxonomy): domain Bacteria; kingdom Bacillati; phylum Actinomycetota; class Coriobacteriia; order Eggerthellales; family Eggerthellaceae; genus Slackia; species Slackia heliotrinireducens. The sequence goes on from NC_013165.1 coordinate 1,131,671, forward strand.
TGGTCTGGGGACATGACGCCCAAGAGGTCCAGAAGGCCGCCCAGGCGCTGGCGCAGCGGGTCGAAGCGGCCTTGCACGACAACGGGGGCGAAGGCTGGGTGTCCTTCGGTGCGGCTCCCTGTCTGCTCAGCAAGATCCGCAACATGTACCGCTGGCACATCCTTGTCAAGGCGCCCGCAGGCGCAGACGTCTCGGCGGTGCTTTCGCCGGTCATGCGCTCCCGAAAGGCGTCCAAGACGGTCAACGTCGCCTGCGATGTGGACCCGTTGAGCGTCCTTTAGCGGCCGTACGGGTTGTGTTGGCTTCGTTCGCAGGCATTTTCCCAGTACACAATGGGGTAGGCTCTGGTATACTCGCGCTCACGAAACAATCTGATACGCACGTGAAAAGCTAATGCAAACGCAGCCGTCTGTGCCGCCTCACGAGGTGCTTTATGGGGACGATTGGTCAGACTGCGTACAATGGAAGAGGAATAGACGTGAAACTCAATACACTGCCTGTGGTTACCTATCCGGATCCTACGCTGCGCGAGGTGTGCGTCCCTTGCGACCCGTCTGACAAGAGCCTGAAGAAGTTGGCCCGCCAGATGGCCAACACCATGTATGCCAACAATGGATGCGGCCTGGCTGCACCGCAGGTGGGCGTCAACAAGCGCATCATCGTCATCGACTGCGACCAGGACAGCGGCACGCGCAATCCCATCACGCTTCTCAACCCCGAGATCATCGAGACTCGCGGACCCGAAGAGCTGGATGGCGAAGGTTGCCTGTCCTGTCCGGGCATCACCGTGGAGATCCGCCGTCCCACCTATGCCATCGTGAAGTACACCGACCTGAACGGCGAGGACTGGATCATCGAGGGCGACGGTCTTTTGGGCCGCTGCCTGCAGCATGAGATTGACCACCTCAACGGCATCACGCTGTTCGAGTCTTGCGACATGAACGCCCGCATCAAGGCGCTCAAGGACTACAAGGCGGCGCAGCAGGCGGGCGCCAAACCTGGCGACACCAGCGTCGAATAGAATGTACTTCGTGCTCTGCACGGTTTCATGCTCGTAGAACATTAAGGGGGGACTCATGCGGGTTGTATTTATGGGTACGCCGACGTTTGCGGCTAACATCCTCATCGAGCTGAAGGAGCAGCATGACGTGGTCTGCGTCTACACGCGGGCCGATGCCGTTCGGGGCAGAGGGAAGGCGCTGGTCCCCTCGCCGGCGAAGCAGGTGGCCCTCGAGGCCGGCATCCCCGTGCGGGAACCCGATACCCTTCGCGATCCCAAAGAAATCGCCTTCTTGAAAGAGCTCGCGCCCGACGCCATCGTCGTGGCCGCATACGGCAAGATCCTGCCCAAAGAAGTCCTGGACATCCCGCCTTTCGGATGCATCAACGTCCACGGCTCCCTTCTGCCTAAATACCGCGGCGCGGCGCCCATGGAGCGCGCCATCCTCGACGGCGAGGCGGAGACCGGCGTGTGCATCATGCGTATGGAGGAAGGTCTGGACACCGGAGATTACTGCATCAGCCGCAGCTGCGAGATCGGCGACCAGAAGCTTGAGCATCTGGCTGGCGAACTTGCCGACAAGGGTGCATATGCGCTGCTCACGGCGCTGTATGCCATTGAGCAGGGCGAGGCCCGTTGGACGAAGCAGGATGATTCTCAGGCCACGTACGCCGAGAAGCTGGGACACGACGAGCTGATGCTCGATCCTGCCGACAGCGCCGTCATGAACGCGCGGCGCGTGCAGGCATCCAGCGACGCGCATCCTTCGAAGTGCCAGCTGGCAGGCCGCGGCGTCACGGTTCTGGACGCCCGCGTTGCTGCTGGGGAAGATGCGCCCGAACTTGAGCCCGGTCAGGTGGCGCTTCAGGCGAAAAACCTGTACATGGGCTGCTCCGACGGCGCAATCCGGCTGATCGAGGTCAAACCCGACGGCAAAAAGGCCATGTCGGCTGCGTCGTTTGCGGCCGGCATCCAGAATCTGAAATCCCAAGGTTCCACGTGGGGGAGACTGTAAATGTGCGCATACAGAGGCCGTGAGGGCATGAACTCGAATCGCGGTGACGGACAGGGCGGCCGAGGCGGATCGCCCCGGGATGCGCATGGCGACCGCGGCGGCTACAAAGGCCGCAGCGACTCCCGCGAACGTTCGAATGGGCGCAAAGACGCGGACGGCAGACGCGTCGGCGGCGGCCGCCGCGTGTATGTGGGAAACGGCGGCCGCAGCGGCGGCAACGCCCGGGCATCCCATTCGGGAAGGTCGTCCCAGGCTCCGCGACGGCTCGAGAACCATGCGTCCCCGGCCCGTATCGCCGCCTGTTTGAGCTGTCGGATCGTACGAGAGCGCGATGCATTCGTCTCCGAGGTCGTGCCCGGCGTGGTCTCTCGCATGGGGCCGATGAAACCCGAGGACGTAGCCTTCGCCACACGGCTTGCCCGAGGCGTGGTGGCGACCAGCGGCGCTTTGGACGATTTCATCAACCGCAACCTGTACAGCCCGGCCGACATCCAGCCCAACGTGCGCGATGCGCTCCGCGTGAGCGCCTACGAGCTTCTGTACCTGAAGAAAGACGACTACGTAGCCGTCGACCAGGGTGTCGAGCTGGTGGCGTACGTAGAACCGAAAGCCCGGGCGCTGGCAAACGCCGTGCTTCGCAAGATGGCGCGAACGGCTTCGCGCTGGCCTTTCGGCGACGTGGGCACCGATGTGGTGGCGCTGTCCCGCAAGGTCGCCTTTCCCTCTTGGATGGCTAAGCGGCTCGTGGAGGAGATGGGTCGCGAGCAGGCCGCCGCGTTCATGGAGGCTTCCAACGGCGATGCCCCCGTGCATGCGGCCGTCAACGCCATTCGCGCCACGGACGAAGAGGTGTTGGCCGTGCTGCAGGAGCAGGGGGCCGACCCGAACCTTGTGGAAGGCATCCCCGGGTGCATCCGCATCGGGACGCCTAAGGCCATCCGCAGCGATGTGGTGACTAAGCTGTTCGAGGACGGCAAGGTGCTGATTTCGGACCCGTCGGCCCAGAAGGTCGCCTCCTTCGCCCTGCCTGGCGAGCCTCCTTCGGCGTTTATCGAGGTGGGAAGCGGACGCGGAACCAAAACCGTGCTCATGCAGAGCAACGCGATGCGCAAGTACGGCAAGCAGTTCCCGATCGTGTCGGTGGACGACCATCCGTTCAAGGCCAAGCTGCTGCGCAACAGGGCCCGCGAATACGGCCTCACGTCGGTGCAGACGAAGGTGGCCGACGGTAGGAAGCTCACGTCGCTGTACGAGAAGGGCAGCTTCGACGCGGTGTTTGTGGACGCTCCCTGTTCGGGGGTGGGCACGCTGCGCCGCCACCCCGAGATCCGCTGGCGCCTGACAGAGCGAGACGTGGCCAAGATGGCCGATGTGCAGCTGGACATCCTCATCGATGCGGCGTCGCTCGTCAAAACGGGCGGCCAGGTGGTCTATTCCACCTGCACCGTCTTCCGTGAGGAGAACGAGCGGGTGGTGGAGCGCTTCCTGAAAACCAAGTTCGGCGAGCGGTTCGAGATGACCGAAATGTTGAAGATGTCGCTTGAGGAAGACGGCCCCGACGCCCATTTCGCGGTGCGCCTGACCAAGCGTTTCTAATTCGGTTGCTGCAAAAGGAACGGGGCCTCAGTTGCCCCGTTTTTCGTGTGTGCTGCCTATCGGCGTTTGAGCCCGTCCACGTCGACGCCCTCAAGCTCGAGCAGGAACCGCTTGAGCTTGAGCCCGTACGCGTAACCTACCAGATCGCCGTCGGATCCTACCACCCGGTGGCACGGGACGACGATGGGCAGCGGGTTTCGGTTGTTCGCCGAGCCCACCGCGCGGAAGGCGTTCGGGCGTCCCGCAGTCTCTGCGATTTGGGCGTATGTCCTGGTTTGGCCGTAGGGGATGTCGCGCAGCGCGTTCCAAACCTCAAGCTGGAACGGCGTTCCCTTAAGCTGGATGGGCAGGTCGAACGAGGTGCGCTTCTTCGCGAAATACTCTTGGAGCTGCGTTGCGGCGTCGTTGGTTATCTTGCTGGGCGCGAAGGGCATGTCCAGCTCTTTGACTCCGAAGTAGATGTTCGTGAGGGCGGTTTCGCTTGCGACGATCGTCAGGCGGCCTTGCGGCATGGCGTAAACGAAATGGTTCATGGTCCTCCTCAGTGTGCTCCCGACAGGATTATAGAACAGTTGCGGCGGCGTGCGAAGCGCAGGCGAGTTTGAGGTAAAATGTATGGGTTGCCAATGCAAGGAGACCACAATGTTCACTGAGCCGAAAATCGCCCCGTCAATCCTGTCCGCGGACTTCATGAACATGGAGAAGGACATTCGCGAAATCGAGGAGGGCGGAGCCGCGTTCATCCACGTCGACGTCATGGACGGCCATTTCGTGCCGAACCTCACGCTGGGCGTTCCTTTTGTCGCCGGGCTCAAGCGCATCGCGAACATTCCCCTTGACGTGCATCTTATGATTTCGAACCCTCTTGAGCAGCTTCCCTGGTACCTGGAGCACCAGCCCGATTTCGTCACCGTGCACTTCGAGTCTTTGGACGAAGCGGCGGGCGAGGTCGACAAGGCCGTCGACATGATCCACGATGCCGGCTGCAAGGCGGCCATCGCTTTGAAGCCCGACTGCGACGTGGAGGTGCTGCGCCCCTACATCTCCAAGCTGGAGATGGTGCTCATCATGAGCGTGTACCCGGGATTCTCCGGCCAGTCCTACATCGAGGGAAGCGACCAGCGCGTCGCCGCGGTGGCCGCCATGGCCCGCGAGGCGGGGGTCGATCCGCTCATCGAGGTCGACGGCGGTCTTTCTGTCAACGATCCCACCCGACTGGTTGCAGCGGCCGGGGCCGACGTGCTTGTGGCAGGCAGCGGGTGCTTCAAGGCGGCCGATCGCGGCGCGGCCATCCAGGCCATCAAGGCAACCGCCGCGAAAGCCCAACAAGGAGCCTAAGCAAACATGTCTTACGTATATCTGGACAACGCCGCCACGACGCCCCTGTGCGCCGAGGCGATTGCCGCCATGGCACCCTACATGGATGTCGAAGGCGAGCATTTCGGGAATGCGAATTCCCTGTACACCATCGGGCGCAACGCCTTCGCAGAGCTTGAGTCAGCCCGCGAAACGGTGACCCGCGCTCTGCACGCATCGCGTCCCGACGAGATCGTGTTCACCTCGGGCGCAACGGAGTCGGACAACGCCGCGCTTGTCGGCTTGTCGCTGGCCCAGATGGAAAAACGCAGGCTGAAGGGCAAGTTGAACCCTGGACGCATCGTCGTGTCGCGACTCGAGCACCATGCGGTGCTGCACGTGGAACCTATGCTGAAGGCGCTGGGCTTCGCCGTGGATTTCGTGGGCAACGACGAGACGGGTCTGGTCACGCCCGCCGATCTGGAAGCGGTGCTGTGCGAAGACACCGTGCTGGTCAGCATCATGATGGCCAACAACGAGGTGGGCATCGTCGAGCCGGTCGCCGAGCTTGCCCAGGTCGCCCATAAGGCCGGGGCGCTGTTCCATACCGATGCCACGCAGGCGGCGGGGAAGGTCCCCATCGACCTGAAGGGCATGGGCGTGGATGCCGCGTCGTTTTCGGCGCATAAGATCAACGGTCCGAAGGGCGTGGGAGTGCTCTACCTGAAAGCCGGCACGCCGTTCATGCCGTACCTGGTCGGAGGCGGGCAGGAGCGCGGCATGCGCAGCGGCACGCAGAATGTCATGGGTGCGGCGGGCGCTGCGGCCGCGTTCAAACGGGCTGCGGAGAACGTCGGCGTCTATCAGACTCGCGTGGCGCAGCTGCGGGATTACGCGTACGAGCGGCTGTGCAAGCTACCGGGGGTGTCCCGCATGGTCGAGGCGTCTGCCGAAAACCCGGACGGGTACCTTCCCAACATCGTCTGCGTCTCCGTTCGCGGCTGGGAGAGCGAATCCCTCATCCTGCGCATGGACCTGGCCGGATACTGTGTGTCGGGCGGATCGGCGTGCTCGTCGAACTCCCTGGACCCCTCGCACGTTCTGGCTGCCATGGGCGTTGACCGCAAGAGGGCACTGGGCATGCTTCGCCTGTCGCTTTCCCTCGAAACCACACAGGAAGACATCGACGGGGCCGTCGAGGCCCTGGGCACCATCATCTCAAAATGACGCCTCGCGCGTCGGGTAAGGAGGCCGCTGTGGCTGAATTCAAAGAGCATGCGCTAAGGACCGTTTCGACCGGTACGCTGCTGAACCCGGACCAAACCTCGATGACGGTGGGGGAGCTCACCCGCTATCTGCTGGGACGTTTCCCGGCGCAGGATGCGGAGGATTGGGATAAGACCGGGCTTCTGGTGGGCGATCCCGCCGAAGAGCTGCGGGGCGTGGCCATCGCGCTCGATCCGACCGCCGCAGCCGTGCGGGCCGCCGCGGGTATGGGCGCCAACGTGCTTCTGACCCACCATCCGGTGTTTCGGGAAGGCCCCGAATCCATCGTCGCAGGCGGTTGCAGCTATTCCGGATCCATCGTGTTCGAAGCCATCCGCTCCGGCGTCGCTCTCATGAACTTCCATACAGCGCTCGATGTGAGCCACGAAGCCCAGCTCATACTGCCGGGCCTTCTGGGTTTGGAGTGTTCGGGCGTGCTCGAACCTTTGGAGCGCGATGAGACCAAGGGCTATGGCCAGGTGTGCGAACTTGACGAGGCGCCTATGACGTTGGACGAGCTGGCGCGCCGCTGTCTGGCCGTGTTCGGCCGCACGCCCCGCGTGTGGGGTGACCCCGCCACCGAGCTGCATACGGTGGCGACGTGGACGGGTTCCTGCGGTAACGCCACCGAGCTGTGCCTTGACCAGGGTGTGGACGCCATCGTGTGCGGCGAGGTCAAGTACCATGCTGCCCTGGATGCGAGCCAGCAAGGACTCTGCGTCGTCGATCTGGGCCACGATGTGTCGGAATTGCCGTTTACCCGTGTATTGGCTGACGCCTGCGTCGAAGGCGGCGTCAGTTCGGATATCATCAGCATCGTCGAACAGAACGACAATTGGTCGCATCCTGAGGCGAGGAGGGCGTAACGCGTATGCAGGCTACCCTTGAACAGCTCGAGGCCCTGGACAAGCTCCAGCAGGTCGATTCCGCCATGGCGAAGCTGCAGAAGCAGATCGACGGGTTGCCGCAAAAGCAGGCCATCCTCGAGGTTCGCCACAAGATCGCCGAGCTGTCCGACAAACACCGTTCGCTTCTCGGTATGCGCAAGGATGCCGAGGCCGATTTGGAGGACCTGAACGCGAAGGACGCCGAGCAGCAGGCCAAACAGGTCGAGGCCCAGCGGGCCATCGACGAGGCCAAGGGCGATTACCGCTCCGTGTCCACGCGCACGAAAGCTCTGCAGAACGCGACCGAAAAGCGTGAGAAGATCGCCGCCGAGGTCGACGCCTTGGAACAGCGCATCCTCGAGATGGTCGACTTGGAACAGAACGTGGCATCCGCCGTGGAGAAGCTCAATGCGCGTGAGAAACAGCTCATCTCTTCGTATCAGAGCGAAGGCGGCGAGCTCGTGAACCGTCTGAGCGCGTTCAAAGCAGCCCGGGCAAAGCTTGCGGCCGCGATAGGAGACGACCTGGTCGCACGGTACGACCGCGTTGCAGCCGCAAAGCAAGGCGTGGCCTTGGCGAAGCTGGCCGACGGCCGATGCTCTGTGTGCCGGACCGCCGTAGATGCCGACCGGCTGTTATCTGTAAAGCGGGAGGCGCCCCTTTCCACCTGTCCCAACTGCGGTCGGCTCATGGTAGTGGGGGATGACGAGTAGGGTCATGTGCGGATTCCGTGATGGGGTGGCAAATTGGTTCTTGTGTACCCCGTCTGGCCGTGTTATAGTTGTCCAGCTTTTTGCAATTATCCAGATGACAATCTGATTGATGGAGTTGAGAATTATGTCCAAGGTTTGTGAAATTTGCGGCAAGCATCCCGTGGCCGGTCGTAGCATCAGCCACTCCCACCGTGTGTCCAATCGCGTGTTCCGTCCGAACATCCAGAAGATTACCGTTCTGGAGAACGGCCACCCGGTGAAGAAGAACGTCTGCACGCAGTGCATGCGCTCCGGCAAGGTTACCCGCGCGTAGTTCCTGCCCCATACAAACGCGAAAACCGGCCCGCTTCGGCGGGCCTTTTCGCGTTTGTATGGGGCAGGAACTACGCGCGACTCGACGCTGCGGCGCGCCCTCGCGGGCGCTTCGCCCGGAGCATGCCGCCTCCTCATTGCCTTGCTCGGGGCAAGGCTGTGGGCTGTTTTTTACGCCTTGCTTGAAGGGCCGGATCGACGTTGGATACGCGTTTGTGCCCGTGTGGCTCATTTTCCTTGCGGTTTGTGGAATTGGGCGGGGGAGCGGCTGTTTCGTGAGAAGTTAGCGGCAGTTGGGATATACTTTAAACCTTGAAGTCGTGAGAAAGGACACTTCAATGACCAAAGAGATCTCCGGCAATTTGCATGTTTCCAATGACGTGCTTGCTGACCTGGCTGGTTATGCTGCGCTTCGCGTGTATGGTGTTGTAGGAATGGCTGCCCCGACGGTTCAGGACGGCATCGCAAAGCTGCTTCCTGCAAGCCGTCTGCGCCGTGGCATCGAAATCACCAACACGGCCATCGGTGTTCATGTCGACGTCTACGTCATCCTGGAGTACGGCGTCAACATCAACTCGGTTTCCCAGAACCTGATCGAGAGCATCACCTACGACCTGTCCACCTTCGCACAGGTCCCCATCGACAGCATCGATGTCCACGTTCAGGGCGTGAAGATTCGCAAGTAACGGCATCTTTTTTCCATTCCCTAGGAGTATCAATTCTGATGAGCGAGATAACTACGAGCAGCGTGCTCAACGCTATTGCTGTGGCTGCAAAGACGCTTGAAAGCCGTAAGGACGAGGTCAACAGGCTCAACGTGTTCCCCGTGCCCGACGGCGACACCGGCACCAACATGTCTTTGACCCTGCAGATGGTGGTCAAGAACGTTGCCAAGCTTCCCATTGGTTCTACCGGCGCCGAAATCCGCAAGGCCATCACCACCGGTGCCCTTATGGGTGCACGCGGTAACTCCGGCGTCATCACCTCGCAGATCCTGCGCGGTCTGTGCGAGGGTCTCGAAGGCGTCGAGGAGCTCGACGTCAACGCCATCGACTCCGCTCTGGACAGCGCCCGTACCGTGGCGTTCCAAGCTGTGCGCAAGCCGGTCGAAGGCACCATCCTCACCGTCATCAAGGATGCGGCCGCTTCCGCCCGCAAGGCGAAGCGCAAGAAGATGTCCGTGGAAGACGCCCTGGAAACCGTCGTCAAGGACGCGTACGCTTCCGTCCAGAACACGCCTGAGCTGCTGCCGGTCCTGAAAGAGAACGGCGTGGTGGACGCGGGCGGCTACGGTCTGGCCATCCTGCTGGACGCTTTCGTGGCATCGCTTCTTGGTAAGGAGGGCTTCACCGAGGATGCGATTTCCTTCGCACGCCCCGCACCCAAGGTCGCAATCGAGCAGATCGACGACTGGGATCCCGATTCGGCGTTCCGCTACTGCACCGAGTTCTTGGTCCACTCCGACACCGTCGACGTGGACGAGGCCAAGGCGTTTTTGCCCACCATGGGCGACTGCGACCTGATGGTCGGCATGCATCCCAACTTCAAGGTGCATGTGCACTCCAACCGTCCCGACCAGGTGCTGGGATGGTTCCTCGACCATGACTCCCAGATTTCCGAGGTCCACGTCCACAACATGGGCCTGCAGAGCGAAGAGCGCACCGAGAAGATCGAGGCCGAACGCGCCGCCGAGCACAAGACCGTCGGCATCGTCGCCGTGGCTCCGGGCTCCGGCAACGCCAAGATTCTGGAATCCCTCGGCGTGGACGTCGTCGTCTCCGGCGGCCAGACCATGAACCCCTCCACGGCGGATCTGCTGGAGGCTGCCAACAAGGTCAACGCCGACCAGGTCATCATCATGCCGAACAACAGCAACATCGTCATGGCCGCCCAGGCTGCCTGCCAGGTCTCCGAGAAACCCTGCATCGTGGTTCCCACCAAGACCGTCCCGCAGTCCTTCAGCGCCATGTTCGGCTTCAATCCCGAAGCCACCTTGGAGGAGAACGCCGAGGCCATGGCCGAGGCATTCGCCGACACCAAGACCGGCGAAGTGACCCATGCCATCAAAGATTCCAAGGACGCCCATGGCAACCCCATCAAGAACGGGGACGTCATCGGCATCGCCGACGGCTCCATCGAGTGCGTGGGTTCCTCTCTGGAAGATGTGGTTCTGGACCTGCTTGAAGTCATGGAGGCTGACGACGCCGACACTGCCACCATCCTGGCCGGTGCCGACTACTCCGACGAGGAGCTCGAAGCCCTGGTCGCCCGCATCGAAGAGACCTACGAGGACCTCGAGGTCGAGTCCCACCGCGGCGAGCAGCCGCTGTACCCGATCGTGTTCTCCGTCGAATAGACGGGAACGCGCATCGACCCATGCAAGACCGCCTCGCTGCAACGCTCGAGCTTGACGCGCCCGTAACCTCGGTTTCGGGTGTGAGCTCGGGCAGGGCAGCGGGGCTTTCTCGTTTGGGGATCCGCACCGTCCGCGACCTGCTGCAGCACTTCCCGCACCGCTACGTGGACATGTCCCGGATATCCACCATCGAAGGCGCCGGCATCGGCGACAGCGTCACCATCGTGGGCACCATCCACGAGGTGCGTCTCAAGCGACCTCGGCCGCGCCTCAGCCTGACCGAAGTCACCATCGTGGACGGCACAGGCACCCTTATCGCCACGTTCTTCCGCCAGCCCTGGATCGCGAAGACCCTCAAAACCGGCACCCGTGTCAGCGTCGCCGGCACGCTGGAGTTCAATTACGGCTACAAACGCATGACCGCGCCGTTTTTGGACGTGCTTGAGGACGACCAAAACCCCATGTCGGGCCAGATCGTGCCCGTGCACCACGCCACAGGGAAGGTGACGCCGGGCATCATGCGGCTCATCGTACGCAACGCGGTGGATTCCGCCTGGGGCGCATACGACCCGCTGCCCTTGGAGCTGCGCACGAAGTACCGCCTGATGAGCCGCTCGAACGCCTACCGTTCGATCCACTTCCCGCAGGACATGCGCGACGTGCATCAGGCCAGGCGCAGGCTCGCCTACGAAGAAGTGCTCATGCTGCAGATGCACATGCTCATGTCTGCCCGCGACCGCCAGGACGACGGGCCCGCCCACGAGCATGTCTTCGACGGGCCATATTCCGAAGCGCTCATGAAGGCGCTGCCTTTCTCGCTCACATCCGACCAGGAACGGGCCGTGGCCGAAATCCAGATGCGCATGGCGCAGCCGAAGGTCATGTCCCACATGCTGCTGGGCGACGTGGGCACGGGCAAGACGGCCGTGGCGGGATTCGCCATCGCAGCCGCCGCCGACGCGCGCTTCCAAACGTTCATGATGGCGCCCACCGAGGTGCTGGCAACCCAGTACGCCGCATCCTTGGGCGGGCTTTTTGACCAGGCGGGCATCAGTTGGGCGCTGCTGACGGGTTCCACCCCTGCGGAGGACCGTGAGGACATCCTCATGCGTCTGGCCTCGGGGCATACCGACGTCGTCTTCGGCACCCATGCGCTTTTGGAAGACGATGTGGTGGCGCACGACTGCGGGCTGGTCATCATCGACGAGCAGCAGCGATTCGGCGTCGATCAGCGCAAACGGCTCATCGAGAAGGGCCGCAACGCCGATGCCCTGTTCATGACGGCCACGCCCATTCCGCGCACGCTGGCTCTGGCGCTCTACGGCAATCTGTCGCTGTCGTACCTGCGCCAGGTTCCCTTCGACCGTCCGCCCCGCAAAACCCAGGTGGTGGATTTCCGCGACCGGGGCAAGGCCTACGACGCGGCTCTTGCCGCCTGCCGCCGTGGCGAGCAGGTGTATGTGGTCTGCCCGCTGGTGGGGCAGAAGCGCAAGGCCGACGACGACAAGAAGAAGGACGACCGGGACGCCGAGGAAGAGACGCCTTCCTACATCGAGTCCGACGAGGACATGCGGCAGGACGACCAGAAGGCCGCCGAGGCCGAGGCTGCGTTTCTGCAGTCGAAGGTGTTCGCAGACTTCAAGGTGGGGCTGCTCCACGGTCGCATGGATGCCAAAGCGAAGCATGCTGCCATGGAGGATTTCCGGGCGGGGCAGACCGACGTGCTGGTGTGCACCACCGTCATCGAGGTGGGCGTGGACGTTCCCAACGCCACGGTCATGATCATCGAAGACGCCGACCGGTTCGGCCTGTCGCAGCTGCACCAGCTGCGCGGGCGCGTCGGGCGTGGGACGAAGCCGGGCGAGGTGTACCTGATCGCCGCCACGTCGTCGGAAGACGCGCTGGAGCGCCTGTCGGCCATGGAGGCCACCGACGACGGCTTCGAGCTGGCCGAACGTGACCTGGCGCTGCGCCGTGAGGGCGACATCCTGGGCAACCGGCAGCACGGCGCTTCGGTCCTGCGGCTGGTGAACATCGTGCGTGACGGGAAGCTCATCGAGCTGGCCCACGAAGACGCCGAAGCCCTGCTGGACGCCGACCCCGAATTCGAGACGCCTGCCATGCAGGCGCTGGTCCACGAGGTGCGGGCGTGGTTCCCGCATACCGACGAAGATACGACGATTGGAGGATGACGTGCGCGTCATCGCAGGTGAATTCAAGGGCCGCCGCCTGAAGGCCCCCGAGGGCATGGGCACCAGGCCCACCATCGACCGCGTGAAGGAATCGGTCGTCAGCTCCATCTACTCCGCTCGGGGCGGGCTGGACGACGCCGTGGTTCTGGACGCCTTCGCCGGCAGCGGGGGGCTGGGAATCGAATGCTTGTCCCGCGGTGCGAAAACCGCCCTGTTCTACGAGTACGACCGCAAGGCCCAACGTGCCTTGCGCGAGAACATCGACATGCTCAAGCTGCAGGCGGGGCGTGCCCGCATCGTGCAATCCGATGTGCTCAAGCGTCCGCCCACGGTGGTCGCCATGCCCTTCGACGTGGTGCTGCTGGACCCTCCGTACGCCTACGACCTGCAGGTCATCGTCGATTTCCTGCGAACGTTGCGTGATGCGAAGGCCCTGGCCGACGGAGCCATTGTCAGCTACGAGCACGATTCATCCTGTGCTCTTGCCCCCGTTCTGGAACGAAGCGGGCTTGATATGGATATACTTACTACGAAACGGTTCGGCGGCACGACCATCGACATCTGCCGAATCGCATGTCCGGATGAGGAGGAATGATGAAGCGGGCTTTGGTACCCGGTACGTTCGACCCGATCACGAACGGCCACATCGACGTGGTCGAAAGGTCGGCGGATATTTTTGACGAAGTGATCGTCGGTGTTGCCCAATCGCGCAAGAAGGGACCCACCTTCAACCTCGACGAGCGCATCGCGTTGGCCCAGGAGGCCACGGCGCATCTGCCCAATGTGAAGGTCATGGGCTTCGACGATCTGCTGGTCAACTTCGCCAAGAAGATAAACGCCCACGTCATCGTCAAGGGCCTGCGAGCCATCACCGACTTCGAGTACGAGTTCCAGATGACCTCCATGAACTACGCGCTGGACGAATCCATCGAGACGCTGTTCATCATGTCCCAGCCGCAGCACATGTACCTTTCGAGCTCCATCGTGCGTGAATTGGCGGCTTTTCATGGTGATATCAAGGCGCTTGTCCCTCCCTGTGTGGAGAAAGCCCTCAATGAGAAGTTCATGCGGTAATTTTCATGTTACAATCCTTTAAACATATGTACTGAAAAAGGATTACCGCACGTAAGCCGTCTCAGGTGCAAGGGGTGCCGGGATGTGTTCCGTGCCAAATGCAGTAGTAACGCAGCAAGGTAGGAAGGGTCGTTATGGACGAAACAGGAGTACTTGGTCTTATCGAGGAGCTTGCGATCTTGCTCGAAGACTCGAAGCCGGTTCCCTTCGGCAAAAGCAACATGCGCCAGGTGGACATCGACTTGGCCGGTGAAATCATCGACGACATCCGCGGAACGTTCCCGAGCGAATTCGCCCAGGCCCGCCAGATCGTTCGCGAGCGCCAGAGCCTTCTGGACGACGCCGAGGCCGAAAGCGTCCGTCTGATCGAAGACGCCCGCTCCCAGGCGATGACCATCGCCTCCGAGCAGGAAATCGTCCGCATTGCGCAGCAGCAGGCCGACGCCATCATGGCCGACGCCCGCGAGCTTGAGCGTCAGACCCGCGCCGGCGCCGAAGATTACGCCGACGAGGTTCTGGGCCATGTCGAGCAGAGCCTGTCTTCGCTGGTCACCAGCGTGAGCCGCCAGCGCGAGCGCCTGAACAACCAGAGCACCCGATGAGGATCGAGGGTCTGGTAGTAGATGTTCCTCAAGCGCTCTTCGCAACCGCGGAGAGCGCTTCTTATGAGGGCATCTTCGAAATCGATGCAATTGACATGGGTCCCGACGTCTACACGCCGGAAGGTCCCTTCGAATGGAGCGCCCTGCTGACGAACGTCGGCGGCGCCATCCTGGTATCCGGAACGGTTGCCGGCTCGGTGTACACCGACTGCGCGCGTTGCCTGGAGAAGGCGTCCTTCGATGTGGAAGGCGAGATCGAGGGCTACTTCATCATCCCCGGACAAGGTGAGGCCCCCGAGGATATGGACGAAGACGAGTTCGACGAGCTGCCCGAGGACAACCGGCTCGATTTGGAGCCGCTGGTCATGGCGGGCATCGTCATCGACCTGCCGCTCGTTCCGCTGTGCAGCGAGGACTGCAAGGGCCTGTGCAGCCAGTGCGGCGCCAACCTGAACGAAGGCCCGTGCGGATGCACGCATGACGAAGAGGAAACTATCAGCGCAAGCAATCCCTTTGCGGTGTTGAAAAACATAGAATTCGAACAATAGAAGTATTGCGAGAGCATCGCGGGTTTGTTAACATTCTACTTCGTCTGATTTCAGTTAAATATGTTCGGCCGGCAATTCGGCCGGCTGGATAAGGAGATGATACATATGGCAGTCCCTAAACGTAAGACCGGTCGTGCTCGCACCCATTCTCGCCGCAGCGCCAATGACGTCGCAGCGATCCCCGCACGTTCCACCTGCCCGCAGTGCGGTCAGCCCAAGCTCCCGCATCGCGTGTGCGGCAACTGCGGCTACTACGGGGCCGGCAGCACCAAGCGTGAGGTCATCGAAGTCGACTAAAGGTCGTCTTGCAAAAATGTAGCTGACGGGAACTGCCGACTTACGGGTCGGCAATTCTTGTATAAGGAGGGTACGCATATGGATAAAGTAACCATCTGCGTTGATGCCATGGGTGGCGACAACGCTCCTGGCGTCGTTCTCGAGGGCGTCGAGGCCGCCCTGCGGGCCGACGAGGATCTCGAGGTCATCCTCGTCGGCCCGCAGGACGTTGTCGAAACGTTCGCAGACGGCCACGACCGCTGCACTGCGGCGTTCGCATCCGAGGTCATCGAGATGGGGGAGCACCCCGCCAATGCCGTGCGCAGCAAGAAGGATTCTTCCATCGTGGTTGGCTGCAACCTGGTGAAAGAAGGCAAGGGCGACGGCTTCTTCTCCGCCGGATCCACAGGAGCCGTGCTGGCTGGCGGCGTCCTGAGAATCGGGCGCATCAAGGGCGTCAAGCGCCCGGCGCTTTGCACCATCATCCCGTCTCCCGTCAGGCCTGTCGTCATGGCCGACGTGGGGGCCAACGCCGACTGCAAGCCCGAATACCTGGTTCAGTTCGCCCATATGGCAACCATTTACGCCGAGAAGATCATCGGCATCGACAACCCCAACGTGGCGCTGCTCAACATCGGCTCCGAAGAAGCCAAGGGCTCCCAGTTCGCACAGGAGGCCTTCGCCCTTATGAAGGAGCAGGTGCCCAATTTCGTGGGCAACGCCGAGGGCAATGACATCATCCCTGCAAACTACGACGTGTTCATCACCGACGGCTTCACGGGCAACATGGTGCTCAAAACCATCGAAGGCACGGCCAAAACCCTGTTCAAGAGCGTCAAGGGCGTTATGATGTCGTCCACGCCCCGCAAGTTGGCGGGCTTGGTGCTCAAGGGGGGCCTCAAGGAGCTGGCCGATTCCATCAGTTCCGACACCTACGGCGGAGCCCCGCTTCTGGGCGTCAAGGGCGCCTGTATCGTGGGCCATGGCTCCAGCAATGCCACCGCAATCAAGAACGGCGTGCTCATCACGGCGAAAATCGCCCGTCAGAAGGTCCCTGACCTCATTGCGGAGGCGATTGCCCGATGAACGACCATACCGCTGAACAAGAGCAGAAGATCCAGCGTGCCCAAGAAATCATCGGCACGCAGTTCGGCAACACGGACATCCTTCTGCACGCCATAACCCATCCTTCCGCAACGGAGGGCAAACCTGTCAAGCTGAGCTACGAGCGCCTGGAGTTTCTGGGCGACAGCATTTTGGGCGCCATCGTCGCCAACGAGGCGTTCCATCGCTATCCGGATTTGGACGAAGGCGGCCTGACCCGCATCAAGGTGGCGCTGGTGTCCGGCGCCAGCCTGTCCAAAGTCGCCGCCGAACTGGGATTCGAGGATATCATCGTCTTCGGCTCCAGCGAGCAGGGCACGGGAAAGCGAGGCCTGCATTCTGCACTTGAGAACGTCTACGAAGCCGTGGTCGCGGCTCTGTATCTCGATCAGGGTATGGAAGGCGCCCGCTCCTTCGTCATGAAGACGCTGGTGCCCCGCATGTCCCGTGAGCTTGCCACCGAACCCGAGAATCCCAAGAGCGCCCTGCAGGAGAAACTGCAGGAAGAAGGTATCACGCCCACCTATAAGCTGGTGGAAACCCAGGGACCGCCTCACGACCGCACCTTCGTCAGCCAGGTGTTCGCCGGCATGAAGGCGCTGGCGTCCGGCATGGGCCGCACCAAAAAGGAATCCGAAAGCCAGGCCGCCAAGGCCGCGCTGGAGCTGTTCAACTTCGGTAGGGACAAAGACGAGGTCGCCGCGGCCAAGCTGGCCAAAGAGGCGGCCAAGGAGGAGCAGCGCCGCCAAAAGGTGGAGCAGAAGCGCCTGAAGGAAGAGCAGAAACGAGCCCGCGCGGCGGAGAAACAGAGGCAGAAGAACATGGCGTTGCCCCAGGGCAAACCCGACTCGATCGTCGATGACGCGTCTACGCAGGTGTAGCGCATGTATCTGAAATCGCTCGTCCTCAAGGGCTTCAAGTCCTTCGCCGATCGCCAGGTCATCTCGCTTGAACCCGGCATTACGGCAATCGTGGGCCCCAACGGCTCGGGTAAATCGAACATCTCCGATGCCGTGCTGTGGGTCCTCGGCGAGCGCAACCCCAAGCATCTGCGCGGCCAGGCCATGGAAGACGTCATCTTCGCAGGCTCTTCGGCGCGCAAGAGCGTGGGCGTCGCCGAGGTCGAACTGGTTCTGGACAATTCCGACGGCACCCTGCCCGTCGACTACGCCGAGGTGTCGCTGACCCGCCGCATGTACCGTTCCGGCGAAAGCGAATACCTCATCAACGGGGCTCCCGCCCGCCGCATGGACTTCATGGACATCCTCCATGACACCGGCCTGGGCACGGGTACCCATTCCATCATCGGCCAAGGCAATCTGGACGCCATCCTGTCCAGTAAGCCCATCGACCGCCGGGCGCTCATCGAGGAGGCGGCCGGCGTTCTGAAGCACAAGCAGCGCAAGGAGCGTTCTGCCCGCAAGCTGGCATCCATGGACAACCACCTGCTGCGCGTCAAAGACGTGGCGGCCGAGGTGGAGCGGCAGCTGAAGCCCCTCGCCCGCAAGGCGAAGCGCGCCGAGGCCTACCAGGGGCTGTCTAGCGAGCTGGCCCAGCTGAACCTGCTTTTGGCCGTGGACGACCTGCGCCGTCTGCAGCGCGCCTGGGACGGCGCTCTGAAAGAGGAGACGGAAGCGGCCGCGCTTATCGACGTGAAGCGGTTCGAGCTGGAGCAATCCAATGAGAAGCTGGAGAAACTCCAGGTCATGCTTCAGGAGAAGGGCCTGTACGTAGGCGATCTGACGGAGCGCCGCGGCAGGTTCCATATGGTGGTCGAACGCATCGACTCCGCCGACATGATTCTGTCCGAAAAGGCCCGCTCCATCGCAAGCCGCCTGGAAAACGCCCGCAACACCTCCTCGGGTTCGGCGCGGCGCATCGGCCTGCTTTCCGACGAGGTGGATGAGCTGTCCGCACGCCTCGACGCCGAAGTGGCCAAGCGCGACACGTTGGAGACGGAAACCAAGGAGCTCGAAAGCCGCGTCGCGGTGCTTCGCGCGAACCTTTCCGCCTTCGACACGCAGGCAGGCGAGGTGCAGACGCGTCTGCGCACCTGCGAGCGCGACATCGAGAAGAAGAACGCCGCCTTGGTGAAGATGCAAGAGTCTGCAGCATCGGCCACGGCGCGACGCACCATGCTGACGGAGCGCCGCGCCGAGGTTCTGCAGGACCTCGAGCGAGCCAAGGCCGAGCTGGATACGCACTGCCAGGGCATCGACGCCCAGGCAGCCGAAATAGAGAAACTGACCGAGGACAGCCGCAAGGCAGCCTTGGAGGCCGATGCGGCCGACAGGGCCGTCAAGGTGGCGCGCCAGGAGCGCAAGGACGCCCGCGACGCGCTGCAGTCGCTGCAAGGCGAGATCCGCGCGCTCAAACAGGTCGTGCGCAGCATGCAGACCAAAAGCGAAGCGTCGGAGCTCATGAGCCGCCAAGGCTTCGAGCTTGACGGGGACGCAAAGTCGCTGGCGTCCCTCATGCGCGTGCGCGACGGGCTCGAGCCGCTGGTCGAGCGTCTGCTAGGCGACGATGTCGCCAGCTTGTTCGTGCATGATGCCGACACTGCCCGAAACCTGGTGAGCGATGTGAACGCCGCCGGTTTGAACGGCGAGGCGTCCGTGCTGTTCCCTGGAGCGCAGGGCCGCCATGCGGACGGCGCGCGCCTTCTGGACCGCATCGACGCCGATGCCGATGTCATGGGCGCGTTGGAATCCCTCATCGGCGACGTCGTGGTGGTGGACACCGTTGACGAGGCCTTCGCCGGCTCTGCCGAGGCCGGGGTGCGCTACCTGACCCGCGACGGCGTGCTGGTCTGGCCTGGTTCTAAGGCCAGGGTTTTGGGGCGTGTCGAAGAGGGCGAAGGCATGCTGGCCTACGAGCGCCGCATCGCCGAGCTTGAAGGCAAGGTGGGCGGCCTGGAAGCCGCGGTGGCATCTGCGGAAGCCGCCTTGACCGCCGCAGACGAAGACCTGGAGCGCAAGCAGGCCATGAGCCTGGATCTGGCCCGCACCAGCGCCCAAAAGAAGGGCGACCACGCATCCGCCCAAGCCGAACGGGGCCGCCTGGCTGCCCGCGTGGGCACGTTGGAGGCGAACCTCCAGTCCTTGGGCACCGAGCTTGCCGCCGTGGAATCCAAGCTGTCCGATTCCGACCCGCAGATTGCCGACGCCCAGGCGGCTTTGGCCATCCTGCGTGCGGAACGCGACGAGCTGCAATCGAAATCAGCCGAGAGCCAAAGCCAGCGCGCGGCGCTGTCCGACGACGTCCAGCAAGCGTCGTCGAAGGCCTCGGAATCCAAGCTCGCCTTCGCCACATCCAAGGAGAGGGTGTCGTCTCTCATCCGCGAGCACGGTGAGCGCCGTCGCGACCTCGACCGGGCCCGCCGGGCCTGCGAGCGCGCCGACGGAGACATCCGCCTTCTGTCTGCCGCTGAGGCCCGCATTGCCCCGCTGCATGCGATTTTCGCAAGCCTGAGGGAATCGGCCCAGGCTTACGTGGACGATCTGGCCGGCAAGGCCGCCTTGGAGCAGAGCAGCTCCGCGGGGCTCAACGACGCCATCGGCGCCGCACGCACGGCCAGCCGCGACGCCCAGAAGCAGCTGGACGACGCCACCCAGCGCCTCAACGACATCCGCGTCAGCAAGGGCAAGTTGGAAGTCCAGGTGGAAGCCGCCATCACCACGATTGTGGACGAATGCGGCGTGCCCTTGGACGTGGCCCTGGAAACCGCCGAGCCCGAAGACCGGGCCACGGCGGAAAGCCGGGCCTTCGAGCTGCGCCGCAAAATCGAGCGCATGGGCACCATCGACTCGTCAGCCGCCGAAGAGTACGAAGCCATGAACGAGCGCTACGAGTACCTATCCTCTCAGATCGAGGATATGGAGGCCGCCCGCCGTTCGCTCATGCGCATCATCGACGCCATCGACGATCGCATGCAGGAGCAGTTCAACGCCACCTTCGAGGCGGTCAACGCGAACTTCTCGGATATCTTCGCACGCCTGTTCCCCGGCGGAAGCGGCTCGCTGGAGCTGGTGGACACGGGGGAGGGCAGCCCGCAGGGCGTTGAGGTGAACGCGCAGCCCCGCGGCAAACGCCTCACCAAGATGATGCTCATGTCCGGCGGCGAGAAATCGCTGACGGCATTGGCCCTGCTGTTCGCCGTATACAAGATTCGCTCCACCCCGTTCTACATCCTGGACGAGGCTGAGGCCGCACTTGATGACAGCAACCTGCGCCGCCTGACGGCGTACCTGGAGGCGCTGCGCCACGAGACGCAGCTGATCCTCATCACCCATCAACGCCGCACCATGGAGATGTCGGATGTGCTGTATGGTGTATCCATGCAATCCGACGGCGTCACCAAGGTCGTGTCGCAGAAGCTCGACCGCGCCTTGGCCGAATCGAAACGATAGGAGCCACCATGTCCTGGTTTGACCGCATGAAAGCCGGCTTGTCCAAGAGCCGCGAAAAGTTCCAAGAGTCCATCAACGTCCTGACCTTCAGCGGTCCGGATGTGGATGACGACTTTTGGGACAACCTGGAAGAGACCCTCATCATGAGCGATATGGGCGCCCGCGCGGCCACCAAGATCGTCGAGGAGATGAAAGACACCACCCAGCGCAAGGCCCTGGCCAACGCCGACGCCATCATGGACGTGCTGTGCGACCGCATCGCCGACACATTCACCGTGGCCAAGGACGGCGAAGGCCTGGACCAAGATCCGCTGTGCCTGCTGCTGGTGGGCGTGAACGGTTCGGGCAAGACCACCACGGCGGGCAAGATGGCTGCCGAGGCCAAGGGTAACGGCAAGACCGTGGTCCTGGGCGCCGCCGACACCTTCCGCGCAGCCGCCATCGAGCAGCTGGAGGAGTGGGCCCGCCGCAGCGACGTCACCATCGTCGAGCGCGAGCGCGGGTCCGACCCCGCGTCTGTGTGCTACGAGACCTTGGAGGTCGCCGAGAGGGAAGGGGCCGACCTGGTGGTGGTCGACACCGCCGGACGCCTGCACACCTCGGCCGACCTCATGCGCGAGCTGCAGAAGGTCACGTCCGTCGTGCGCAAGCGCGCCGCATGCCCTGTGATGACGGTGCTCGTGATCGATGCCACAACGGGTCAGAACGGCCTGGTGCAGGCACGCACCTTCAACGATGCGCTTGATCTGGACGGCGTCATCGTCACGAAACTGGACGGCACGGCGAAGGGCGGCATTGCGCTGGCCATCTCGTATGAGCTGGGCCTCCCTATTCTCAAGATCGGCGTCGGCGAAGGCATCGAGGACCTGCGTGACTTCGATGCGCACGATTTCGCCCGCGCGCTTACCGGAAGCGAGGAATAACGCATGTTCGAAAGCCTTTCCGACCGACTTCAAAACATATTCAGCGGGCTGCGCGGCAAGGGCCGCCTGACGGAGGACGACATCAACTCCGCCATGCGCGAGATCCGCATGGCGCTGCTCGAGGCCGACGTCAACTTCAAGGTTGTCAAGCAGTTCACGGCCGACACCAAGCAGCGCTGCCTTGAGGCCGAGGTGCTGGAGTCGCTGACGCCCGCCCAGAACGTGGTGAAGATCGTCCTTGACGAGCTGACCAAGCTCTTGGGCGAAAACGACGCCAAGCTCAACACCTCGAGCCGCATCCCCAACGTCATCATGCTGGTGGGCCTGCAGGGCTCCGGCAAGACCACCGCCGCGGCCAAGCTGGCGTACCTGCTCAAGGGCAAGGGGCATGTGCCCCTGCTGGTCGCAGGCGACGTGTACCGTCCCGCAGCGGCCGACCAGTTGGAAACCCTGGGCGGCGAAATCGGCGTCAAGGTGTTCCGCGGCGACGGCAAAGATCCCGTCCAGATTGCCAAGGACGGCGTCCGCTACGCCATCGACAACCTGCGCGACGTGGTTATCGTCGACACCGCCGGCCGTCTGCATGTGGACGAGCAGATGATGGACGAGGCCGCGGCCATCAAGGAGGCCGTCAAGCCTGAGGAGATCCTCATGGTGGTCGACGCTATGACCGGCCAGGACGTGGTCAACGTGGCGTCTGCCTTCGCCGAGAAGGTGGAGTTCGACGGCGTGATCATGTCCAAGATGGACGGCGACGCCCGCGGCGGCGGCGCCCTTTCCCTCAAGCAGGTCACCGGCAAGCCCATCAAGTTCATTTCCGCAGGCGAGAAGCCTGACAGCCTCGAAGAGTTCCATCCCGACCGTATGGCCAAGCGCATCCTGGGCATGGGCGACGTGGTGTCCCTCATCGAGCAGGCGTCCAAGATCCAGGCGGAAGAGATCGAAGAGGAGCAGGCCGAGCGTTTGGCCCGCGCCGACATCAACCTGAACGACTTCCTGGAGATTCGCCGCCAGGTGAACAAGATGGGCGGCATCTCCAAGCTGCTGTCCGCCATGCCGGGCGGCGACAAGGCCATGGCCGAAGGCAACGTGGACATGAAGGCCCTCGACCGCATGGAGACCGTCATCTACTCCATGACCGCCCACGAGCGCGAGCATCCCGAAGTGCTCAACGCGTCCCGCCGCCAGCGCATCGCCGCCGGCTGCGGCCTGACCGTCCAAGACGTCAACCAGGTCATGAAGCAGTTCAACGAGACCCGCAAGATGGTCAAGCAGATGATGCGCAAGCAGGAGCAGGCCATGGGCAACCGGGCCTCCCGCCGCAAGGGCAAGAAGGGCAAGAAGGGCAAGCGCGGCATGGGCCGCGGCCTGATGCCCGGTGGCATGTCCATGGGGCAGATGCGCGACCTGCAGAAGATGTTCGAAGACGCCGGCATGTAGGCGCCTTCGCCCAACGATAGCAAGGGGGACGGGCCGACCGGTCCGTCCCTTTGTGTTTATGGGGCGCGGCAGGGCGTTTGCGCTGCAGGTGGTCGGCGTTTTTAAAGAAACCGTCAGAGAAAACCCGCTTGAGCCGTTTCGGTGTGTCGCTCGTCTGCGTTATCGGCCGCAACACCGTTGCAACCATGTTCACAGCACCTTCCTTTGGTCTATAATCAAACAGTATGGTAAACCTAGAAAGGGGTTTCGAATGACGACACGTGTAGGTATTAATGGTTTCGGACGCATCGGTCGCCTTGTTTGCAGGGTTATGCTCAACGATCCCGATTTCGAAGTAGTAGCCATTAACTACAGCCACAGCTTTGAATCCGCCGCGCATCTGTTGAAGTACGACTCCGTGCAGGGCCGCGCCTTCGACAAGGTTGAAGTGACCGAGAACGGCATCAAAGCCAACGGTCAGGAGATCAAGATCGTCTCCTCCCGCAATCCTGAGGAGATTCCCTGGGGCGAGCTGGGTGTCGACCTCGTTATCGAGTCCACGGGCAAGTTCCGCGACCGCGAAGGCTGCGAGAAGCACCTTGCCGCCGGCGCCAAGAAGGTCCTGGTGACCGCTCCCGCCAAGGGCGAGGACATCACCATCGTCATGGGCGTCAACGACGAGCTCTACGACAAAGAGAAGCACCACATCGTCTCCAACGCCTCTTGCACCACCAACTGCCTGGCACCCTTCGCCAAGGTCCTTCTGGAGGAGTTCGGCATCGTCCGCGGCTACATGAACACTATCCATGCGTACACCAACGACCAGCGCATTCTGGACGGCACCCATAAGGACCTGCGTCGCGCCCGCACCGCCGGCATGTCCATGATCCCCACCACCACCGGCGCCGCCCGTGCCGTGTCCTTGGTCCTTCCCGAACTGAAGGGCAAGCTCGACGGCTTCGCAACCCGCGTTCCCACGCCTGACGGATCCATGGTCGACCTCACGGTCCAGCTGGCTCGCCCGGTCACCAAGGAAGAGATCAACGCCGCCATGAAGAAGGCCGCGGAAGGTCCTCTGAAGGGCATCCTGGAGTACTGCGACGAGCCCATCGTCTCCATCGACATCGTGGGCAACCCGGCATCCTCCATCTTCGACAGCATGCTGACCATGGTCCTGGGCGACAACAGCGACCTGGTCAAGTGCGTTTCCTGGTACGACAACGAGTGGGGTTACTCCAACCGCGTCGTCGACCTTGCCAGGATCATGCTCTAACGCTTTGCAACGCGTAAGGCCGCCTCATACCACAGGCGGCCTTTTTTATCGAATCGAAAGGAGAGCCTGCCTATGGCCATCAACAGCATCGAGGGCGTCGACGTAGCCGGCAAGCGCGTCATCGTCCGCGTTGACTTCAACACTCCCATCAAAGACGGTGTCGTCACCGACGACACCCGCATCCGCGCAGCCCTTCCCACCATCAAATACCTGGTGGACGGCGGTGCCCGCGTCATCCTTATGAGCCATCGCGGCCGTCCTTCGGGTACGGGCTTCGAGGCCGACTTCTCGCTGGCGCCCGCCGCGGCCCGTCTGGCCGAGCTGGTGGACGCGCCCGTCACCATGGCAGCCGACATCGCAGGCGAAGACGCTCAGGCGAAGATCGCGGCCATGAACGACGGCGAGATCGTCGTGTTGGAGAACCTGCGCTTCGACCCCCGCGAGAAGAAGAACAACCCCGAGTTCGCTGCCGAGCTCGCAGGCCTTGCCGATATCTACGTCAACGACGCCTTCGGCACGGCGCATCGCGCCCATGCCTCCACGGCAGGCGTGGCCGACCTGCTGCCGGGCTATGCGGGATACCTTCTGAACAACGAGGTGGAGACCCTTTCCGGCATGCTGGACAATCCCAATCGCCCCTTCGTCGCCATCCTGGGCGGCTCGAAGGTCTCCGACAAGGTGGGCGTCATCGACGCGCTTATCGACAAGGCCGACACCATCATCATCGGCGGCGGCATGTGCTTCACGTTCCTGCTGGCCCAGGGCTATTCCGTGGGCACGTCCCTCAAGGAGGACGACTGGATCGAGCGCGCGGGCGACATGCTCAAGAAGGCCGAGGCCGCCGGCTGCAAGATCCTGCTGCCCGTCGACATTGTGGCGGCGGACAAGTTCGCCGAGGATGCCAACACCGTGACCTGCGGCGTTGACGCCATCCCCGAAGACATGATGGGCCTGGACATCGGCCCTGAAACCGAGAAGCTCTACGCCGACGCAATCGCCGGCGCTGCCACGGTGTTCTGGAACGGCCCCATGGGCGTGTTCGAGATGAAGGCCTTCGAGCACGGAACAAAGGCGGTGGCCGAAGCCATGGCCGCCAACGCCCAGGCGGCGACCATCATCGGCGGCGGCGACAGCGTTGCTGCGGTGAACAAATTCGATATGGCCGACCAGATGACCTTCATCTCCACCGGCGGCGGCGCCTCCATGGAGCTGGTCGAAGGGAAGGCCCTGCCCGGCGTCGAGGCCCTGAGGAGGTAACCTATGGCCCGCAAACCTTTGATGATCGGCAACTGGAAAATGAACAAGACCCCGGCCGAAAGCGTCGTGCTTTCCCAGGGTATCTCCAACCGCTACAACCGCAAGTGGGACAAGGTCGGCGTGGTGCTGTGCCCGCCGTCCATCGACCTGCGTCCGGTGGTCACCGTGTTGGACTATGACAAGTCCCTCATCGAGGTGGGCGCCCAGAACGTGCATTGGGAGCCCAGCGGTGCCTTCACGGGCGAGATCAGCATCCCCATGTTGAAGGACGTGGGCGCCACCTGGTGCATCGTGGGCCACTCCGAGCGCCGCGAGATGTTCGCCGAGACCGACGAGACCGTGAACCTCAAGGTTCGCGCCCTGGTCGACGCCCGGCTGCATCCCATCGTCTGCGTAGGGGAGAGCCTGGCCGTCCGCGACGCCGGCACCACCATCGGCTTCGTGACCGACCAGGTCCGCGCCGCGTTCGCCGGCCTGGAGCCCGCCGAGGCCGCCCTTGCCGTGGTCGCCTACGAGCCCATCTGGGCCATCGGCACGGGCCGCACCGCCACGCCCGAGCAGGCCCAGGAAGTCTGCGCCGCCATCCGCGCCACGCTGGCCGACATGTTCGGTACGGAAACCGCCCAAAGCATGCGCATCCTGTACGGCGGCTCGATGAAGCCCGCCAACGTGGACATGTTCATGCCCTGCGAAGACATCGACGGCGGCCTGATCGGCGGAGCCGCCCTGAAGGTGGAGGACTTCACCGCACTGGTGGAGGCGGCAGGCAAGTAGGACGTCGCTTCGGCCATACGCCCGTTTCGCAACCCGCACCCTGTGTGCGGGTTGTTCTGTATCGAGGGATTGGGCTTGCATCGGCGCATTCGATGGTATGATGCTTCGATACGTCAACGATTATAGACCTGCAATGAGGAGTGATGGACATGGCCGAAACCGAGGAGCACGGCGTAGATGCGATCCTTGCCAACGGCAAGCCCCGCAAGGTCGGCATCGCCGGACTGGGCCTGATCGGCGGCTCGTTTGCCAAAAGCTATTCCGAGGCCGGCTGCACGGTCTACGGGTGGAACCGGACGGAAAGCACCTTGGCCGCGGCCATCAACGAGCGCTCCGTGTCCGCAAAGCTCGACGAAACCAACATCGGCGAGTGCGATTGCATCCTGGTTGCCCTGTATCCCCAGGTCACCATCGATTGGGTTACCCAGATGGCGCCTTACATCGAGCCGGGCACCCTGGTCATCGACTGCGGCGGCGTCAAGCGCGTGATCTGCGAGCCCCTCTTCGAGCTGGCAGAACAGCACGGCTTCGTCTTCATGGGAGGCCATCCCATGGCCGGCACGCAGTACTCCGGTTTCCGCTACGCGAAGTTCGACCTGTACGCGGGCGAACCCTTCGTTTTGGTGCCTCCTGCCATCTACGACCCCCGCATCATCCAGGCTGCCGAGCTGGCCTTGGCGCCCTGCGGGTTCGGCACCTTCTCGGTCACCACGCCCGAGAAGCACGACGAGCTCATCGCCTATACCTCGCAGCTGGCCCATGTGGTGAGCTCCGCGTTCATCAAAAGCCCTACGGCCTTAAAGCACCGCGGCTTTTCGGCGGGAAGCTACAAGGATTTGACCCGCGTTGCCGAGATGAACGCAGCCATGTGGACGGAATTGTTCTTGGACAACGCCGACAACCTGACGACCGAGATAGACCGCGTCATCTGCGAGCTTGAGCGTTACCGCGACGCTATAACCGACGGCGACAGCGAGCATCTGCAGGAGCTTCTGCAGGCCGGCACCGACGCCAAGGCCAAGGCCGACGGGCGGTGGCCCGACCGCAGTCGCAGTTCGTAAACTCGCAGCGGCACGTGCCGCCGACCGGACCCATAGACAGAAGAAGGAGAACCCCTTGGCATCGAACATCGGGAAGAACGTTCGCATACAGGTTTTCGGGCAGAGCCATTCTGCCGCCATCGGCGTGACCATCGACGGAATCCCTGCCGGCAAACGCATCGATACGGATGAGCTGCAGGCGTTTCTGGACCGTCGGGCACCTGGGCGGCTGCCGTGGGTGACCCCTCGGAAAGAAGCGGACCGCGTCGAGTTTCTGAGCGGCCTTGTCGACGGTGTGACCTGCGGCGCTCCCATCGGTGCCGTTATCGCCAACACCAACACCAGGTCTTCCGACTACGCCCGTCTCGACCGCGTGCCCCGGCCGGGCCATGCCGACTACGTGGCCCGGGAGAAGTACCACGGCGCCCAGGATTTCGCGGGGGGAGGGCATTTCTCCGGACGTCTGACCGCGCCTTTGTGCGTGGCCGGCGGCATCGCTTTGCAGCTGCTGCGTGAGGAAGGCGTGCGCATCGGCGCGCATCTGGCCCGTGCGGCCTGCATCGACGACGCGTGCTATCCGTTGCAGGGCATTACGGCCGACATGCTGGACGCCGCCAAGGGAAAGGACATGCCCGTGCTTGACGACGCGGCCGGCCAGGCCATGGCCCAGGCCATCCTTGCTGCCCGTGAGGCCTGCGACTCCGTGGGCGGGGTGGTGGAATGCGCTGCCATCGGCGTGCCGGTAGGGCTGGGCGACCCCATGTTCGACGGCGTCGAGAACGTCATTGCGAAGTACTGCTTCGGCATACCGGCCGTGAAGGGCATCGAATTCGGCGTCGGGTTCGAAGCGGCTGACCTGGCAGGTTCCGTCAACAACGACGCCTACCGTTTCGAAAACGGAAAGGTGCGCTTCGAAAGCAACAACGCAGGCGGGGCCTTGGGCGGCATCTCCACGGGTGAACCCGTGGTGTTCCGCCTGGCTTTCAAGCCCACGCCTTCCATATCCGGCGTGCAGCACAGCGTGAACCTGGACACCGGGCAGAACGAAGACCTGTCGGTCCGCGGCAGGCACGACCCCTGCGTGGCCGTGCGCGCGGTTCCCGTGGTCGAGGCCGTGTGCGCGCTGGCCCTGTACGACATGATGCTGGAATCGAGGATGCGATGATGGATACGAACAAGACGGATGCCGCTGCGGACACCACGCCGGAGCATGTGGTCGACCTGGTTCGGTCCCGCGAGCGCATCGACGAGATAGACAAGAAGATAGTGGAGCTGTTCTGCGAGCGCATGGACGTAGTCAAGGACGTGGCCGTGTACAAGGCTGCCACGGGCAAGGCCGTGTTCGATGCGGAGCGCGAACGCCAGAAGATCGAGCGCGCAACCGCCCAG
This sequence comes from Slackia heliotrinireducens DSM 20476, assembly GCF_000023885.1. Lineage (NCBI taxonomy): Bacteria > Bacillati > Actinomycetota > Coriobacteriia > Eggerthellales > Eggerthellaceae > Slackia > Slackia heliotrinireducens. Next base: position 1,160,392 of record NC_013165.1, read on the forward strand.
GCCGATGCGAAGTACGGCGAGTTCGTCGCGCCGCTGTTCACCATGCTTATGGAGCTCAGCCGGTCTTACCAGGACCGCCAGCTGCATCCCCAAAGCGAACTGTCCCGGTTCGTTTCGTCCATCCCGCGTAAGGGGGCGTTTCCCCAGAAGGCCCGTGTGGCGTGTCAAGGCGCGCTCGGCTCGTGGGCCTATTCCGCCACGAAGCGCATGGTCCCCGGTGCCGACATTGATTTCGAGGACACATGGGAAGGGGTCTGCGACAAAGTGGCGGCCGGCGAGGCGGATTTTGGCGTCATGCCTCTTGAGAACACCACCACAGGCACGGTGACCCGCGCATGGGATCTGCTGCACGCCAAGGGGCTGTACGTGGTCCGCTCAGTGAACCTGCGCATCGACCAGTGCCTGCTGGCGAAGCCGGGCACCAAGCTCGAGGACATCCGCGAGGTGTTCTCCCATGAACAAGGCCTTCGCCAATGCGCGAGCTACCTCGAGTCGCTCGATGCTGGCATGAGGCGCTCCATTCGCGAGAACACCGCAAGCGCCGCCCGAGCGGTTGCACAGAGCGAACGGACCGATGTGGCCGCCATCGCATCGGCCGATTGCGCCGAACTGTACGGCTTGGAGGTGCTGGTCCCTTCGATCCAGGACATGAAGGAGAACCTGACCAGGTTCGCCTGTTTCGCCAAATCGCCCGTGGTCTACGACGAGGCCGACCGCACGTCGCTTATGCTGATCACGCCCCATGAGCCTGGCTCGCTCTTCCGGGTCATATCGCGGTTTGCAGCCCTGGGCATCAACATGGCCAAGCTGGAGAGCCGTCCCATCCCGGGTCGCGAGTTCGAGTTCATGTTCTACCTGGATGTCGAGTCGACGCCGAAAGACGAAGTGTTCATGAAGGCTGCGGCGCAGATTCCCTACATCAGCGAGCAGCTGCATTTCCTCGGGAGCTACGCCGACGTCTCGCAGGGGAGCGAAGGCCGTTAGGAGACCGTGAGCATGTCGGGATTTGTTGTATTTCGATTCTACCTTGCGTGTCCCAGGTTCCAGCAGGTATAATTCATAACTTGCGTATTGATACATTCGAAGGAGTTTGAGTCGTGACTGCTCTGCTTGTTATTTTCTTGATTCTCTGGGCCGTTTCGGGCGTCGGCCTGATTGTGTTCGTGCTGCTGCATTCCGGCAAGGGCACGGGCCTGTCCGATATGATCGCCTCTTCTCTGTATTCCACGCAGACGGGTACGAACATCATCGAGAAGAACCTCGACCGCATCACCATCATCCTGGCGGTCGTGTTCCTGGTGTGCCTCATCGCCCTGATGTTCGTGTATCCCCAGGGAACCATCAGTGCATAAAGTCCCTACAATTTGCATCTTGCAATTGCGGGGGAGTTTGTTAAAATAACGAACCGCACCTTTCACACGTCGGAGTGGTGGAACGGCAGACACGCTAGCTTGAGGTGCTAGTGCCCACATACCGGGCGTGCGGGTTCAAATCCCGCCTCCGACACCAGAAATCAAAAGCCCCGTTCAGGGGCTTTTTTAATGCACCGGAAGGGATGCTTTCCGCCGGCCGTAAAACACCTGGCATGTACAGCGCTTTCCTCCTGCTGAAGCAGGCTTCGTGACCGTCGGACGCCTGCTCCTTTCGGCAAAAACCCGCTTCTGCGCCAATAAAATCAACTAGTGTACGACCTGGGAGGTGCTCGAAGGCCATGCTTCGGCCGTCGACAATATGCCCGAAGAGAATCCCCAGGTCAGACAGCCGCCGCATTTCATGGCAAAATCCGATGGCCCCGGCAAGTCGTACACTACCTGCTTTTCTTGGCGCGGAAGGCCGTTTTCGGGAAAAGTTGCAGACCGAGGAAGCGGATAGGGTGGGCCGGTCCTGCCCGCAAACAGAATCCATCAACTCGTTTTAGCCTTCAATCCCACTTCATAATGTTGCCGGGGCGGATGCGCGATGCTCCGCCTCTCAGAAGCCCGGTGTGCGGTTTGCTGGTTTTACACATATTGCAAAAATTGTTGGAAACACTATTGCACACTAAAGTGGCTCCTGCTAGACTTCCCTCATCGTTGGAAAGGATTGAGACCTGTGATGTACGCCATTAACAGCTGCTTTTATTTTGGGTATTGGTTTACCAAGCCTCAAAGCGTTGCGGCCGGATGCGTGCATGATTAGTTTCAAACATTGCAAAGAAGCAGATCAAGCCTCCGAAGCCTAACGCTACGGAGGCTTTTCTTATGGGTCGCATGATCGTCGCGGCCGGGCGTTGGATGGAATAGAGGCTGCCGACAACGACGGTGCCCTGGGCCGAGCTTTTGGAAAGGTGAGAAGAAGATGATTGTTATATTGAAGCAGCATGCGACGGAAGAGGATCGCCAGAACTTGATCGAGGAGCTTGAGCGCTATGGCGTGAAGGTGCATCTTTCCGAAGGCGACCAGCGGACCGTGCTGGGTCTGGTGGGCGACACCACGAAGATCGACAAATCCGTCCTCGAGGCGAATGATGCCGTGCACGCAGTAAAGCGGGTGGCTGAACCGTACAAGAAGGCGAACCGCAAGTTCCACCCGGAAGACACGGTCGTAAAGGTGGGCAACACCCAGGTCGGCGGCGGGAACCTCACGGTCATGGCGGGTCCCTGCAGCGTCGAGAGCCGCGAGCAGATCCTGGCTGTCGCCCATGCTGTCAAAGCGGCCGGTGCGACCATGTTGCGCGGCGGCGCCTTCAAGCCCCGCACCAGCCCCTACAGCTTCCAGGGCATGGGTCCCCAGGGGCTCGACCTGCTGCGCGAAGCCAAAGAGGAGACGGGTCTGCCCATCGTGACCGAAATCATGGATCCCAATGACCTGAAATACTTCCGCGATATCGACGTGCTGCAGGTGGGCGCGCGCAACATGCAGAACTTCGACCTGCTGAAAGCCCTGGGCAAGACCGACCAGCCCATCCTTTTGAAGCGCGGTCTTTCGGCAACCTACGAGGAGCTTCTGATGAGCGCCGAATACATTATGAGCGAAGGGAACCCCAACGTCATCCTGTGCGAACGAGGCATCCGCACCTTCGAAACCTACACCCGCAACACCTTGGACGTAGCGGCTGTGCCCGTGCTGCGCAAGCTGACGCATCTGCCGATCATCATCGACCCCAGTCACTCGGGCGGCCGCCGCGAGCTGGTGGTGCCGCTGTCGCTGGCGGGTATAGCCGCCGGGGCCGACGGCATCGAGGTGGAGGTCCACAACGATCCCGCCCACGCCCTGTCCGACGGTCCCCAGCAGCTGCTGCCCGAAGCCTTCGAGGTCCTAATGGCGCAGCTCAAGACGGTTCATGCCGCAGTGCATGCAGAGGCGTAAAACGTAGAGGGAAGACGGCGAGGTGTTGAAGTGATCCGGACGGACGGCAACGGCAATTCGGTCGTACATGTGGCAACGGGCGAGCAATACGACGTGACGATTGGGAAGGGGCTCATCGGTCGGGTGGCATCGTTTGTGCCCAGTTTGGAGAAGGTGTCCCGTGTGGCCGTCGTTACCGACGATGTTGTGGAAGGGCTGTTTCTGGGCGATGTGACGGACGGCCTGAAGCGTGCGGGGTTCGAGGTGTCGGCCTTCGCGTTTCCGGCAGGTGAGCCCAGCAAGAACATCCATACCTTCGCAGCCGTGCTCGAGCATCTTGCGGAGCACCGTATGACCCGAAACGACATGGTGGTGGCCTTGGGCGGCGGCGTAGTCGGAGACGTTGCGGGATTCGCGGCGGCATCGTACATGCGGGGCTGCCCCTACGTGCAGGTGCCCACGACCATGCTGGCGGCCGTGGATTCCAGCGTCGGCGGCAAGACCGCCATCAACCTGCAGGCGGGAAAGAACCTCGCCGGCGCGTTCTACCAGCCGTCGGCCGTCGTATGCGACATCGACTGCATCGCTGCGCTGCCATCGGGCGAATTCGCAAACGGCATGGCAGAGTCCCTCAAATACGGCGTGCTCTGCGACGCCGGTCTGTTCGACGATCTGGGCGACAATCCCCGCGACCACTTGCAGGAGCTCATCGCACGCTGCGTGAACATCAAACGACGCTACGTGGAGGCCGACGAGCATGAAGGCGGGCTGCGCAAGTTTTTGAACCTGGGGCACACCTTCGGCCATGCCATTGAGAAATGCAGCGGATACGCGGTGCCCCACGGCAGTGCGGTTGCCATAGGCATGGTCATGGCGGCGCGGGTGTCGGCATCGCGCGTCATGGCTGACCAGGCCTTGGTCGACCGGCTTGCACGCGCCCTTGAGTCGGCGGGCCTGCCGACATCGACCGACATTCCGGCTGAGGAGCTTGCCTGGGCCGCGCAATCGGACAAGAAGCGTTCCGGCGACACGGTGACGTTCGTGCTGCCGAAGACGATTGGGAATTGCGAGCTGGTGGATGTCGGCGTGGCCGAGCTTGGCGGGGTGTTCGAAACCGCCTGCCAGAAATAGCAATCATAGCCAACGGGTGGATTGCGCTTGTTGCGCCGCCCGCTGGCGTTCATATTATATGGTCTATGCGTTACCTATTCGAGTAAACGGCATGTTCGCAAGTCAGAATGCAAAAGCAATTCTGCCAGCCTTATCTTTTTTTCAACGGTTCGAAACAATGCGTCAGGATTCGCAACGCTGAATCGTGTTGTAGGTAAGCAACGTTGCAGAACCATAAGACGATATGTGTCGAATCATGAAAGGAGGGCGCCTTGTGACTATGTTCGATTCGCCATCTGCTGCGAATATCCCCTCATCGGAGTTGCAAGCCTCCGCAGACTGGCAACCACGAGTGGTTGAAGGTGGAAAGCCGCCGTCATCAAAGGATTCAGGCGCGGCTATGCGCAACGTCGTGTCGGTCGCACCACCGCATGCCTCCGAAGAGGAGGCCGAAGCTAAACGTGTGGTGCAGTCCTATTCCGACTTGATACTGCGCTTGAGCTATACCTATTTGAAATCGTTCCATGACGCCGAAGATCTTTGTCAGAACATCCTGATCAAGATGTTGACGAAGGCCCCGCGCTTCGAGGATGCCGAACACGAAAAGGCATGGGTTATACGCGCTACCTCGAATGCGTGCAAAGACGTTCTGCGAAGCGGGGCGCGCGTTCGCAATGTGAGGCTGGAGGCGGCTTCTGACGAATCGGTCGAGATGCCGGAAGATTCGGAGGTGCTGGACGCCGTGTCCGCATTGCCAGAGGCTCAACGGGAGTCGGTTTTCCTGCATTATTACGAAGGATACTCCATTGCGGAAGTCGCACGGCTGACGGGGCGCACCGAAGCTGCGGTCGCCAAGCAGTTGAGCCGAGCCCGTTTTGCTTTGCGTCGGATGCTGAAAGGATAGATACCATGAGCAATTTGCATTTTGATTCTTACGACGACCTGCGTTTTTCCGATGCGGCCAAAGATCGTTTGACTCGTGCGGTCGCGCAAGGTGTTGCGTCCTCGAGACTCGTTGGTTCCGACGACAGGGGTGCCGCACCGCTCCGTGCTCCGGTCCGCAGCGGCAAGCGTGCCCGCCGTCCATTTGCCGTTGCCGTCGCCGCAGCGGCAGCTGCTCTTGCCATCGGGGGTGCCGCCTATGCCACTGGAGCCTTCGTCACCGTAGGCGAATTCGCTGCCGATATGTTCGGCGGCGTTGCGGATACCCAGGTGGTGGATTCCATCGGCCACCCCGTCGAAGCGAGCGCTAGCAGCGGAGGGGTGACCGTGACCGCAGATGCCATCATCGGCGACCGTGAGAACTACGCGGTCGTATACAGCATCGTGCGTGATGACGGACAGCCTTTCGACCTTTTGGAAACCACGGAAGACGGCCTGATACTCGCGGGGTTCGACACATATGATGCCGATTTCGGCATGAACAACGGAAGCAACGGCTCGATGTACTTCTACGATGCAGACCCCGCCGACAACGCAATCCAGATGGTCGACCGATGCTCGATCGACATTTCTGGAGGCAGCATCGTTGGCAAGACCATGCGTGCGCACTTCGAAGGGTTGTACGCCTACGGGGCCGACGACACCATGGTTCGCTTGGCAGACGGCACATGGGATCTGCGTTTCAAGGTGGATTACGAAGACACTTCGATCGATCTTCCTGCGGGACAGGACGTGTCGTATAACGGGCTATCCGGCGTAGTGAAAAGCGCAAGGATTTCGCCAATCGCTCTGACGTTCGACCTGGTTGTGAATGAGGCCATGGACTGGGAGGAGCAGTCGAGCGGTCAAATGAGCGACCACAATTCCCAACTCGTCGATCGGTTTTTGAACACGCCGGACGTTGTGGTGACCATGCGTGACGGAAGCAGCGTCATCGGCCACGACCTCGGGGGAGGTACAACAGAGGATCTCGGAGACGCCACGCTGGTGCACAAAGCTGTGACCTTCGATGAGATCGTCGATGTGGACCAGATTGTCTCTGTCGCGTTCTGCGGTACAGACGTTCCGATTTCCGAATAACCTGAGGCTGCAGGCGAAAAACCCGATGGCCGAGAAAGCGCCCGACGGACAGTCTGTCGGGCGCTTCCGTTTGTCCGGCTTTCGGGTTCGAGATGCTCTTCGCGCGCAGATAGGCGGCTCCTCGGCGGCAGGAGAGGATCTCGGTGCGGCCTGCCTATGCAGCGCGAAATCGCCGACAAAATCGCATGTGGTATCTGAACTGGGGAATCAGGCCGAATTCAGATTCAGATCGAAACCGGTTCAGGTTTTGGCCCTGTTTCGATGCAAAGTTTACATACAGTTCGGCAAGGTTTGTCTGGCATGGTGAAGTGAACCGATGAAGGAGGTTCGCCATGTCGTTTCAAGAATCTGCGGAAACATTCAGGGCCCGTGCCCATCTGACGGACGTGCCGACACCCGCTTTGGTGGGCGCGGCGGTTCTGGCCGTCCTAGGGCTTGCGGGCGCAGCGCTCGGCGTGGGCGTTTTGACCCACGAGGAACCGTTGGTGGTGGAAAAGGCCGAGGCCGCCCAGGAGCAGCCGCCGCAAACGGAGGCCATCGCCGAAGTGGATCCAGCCGAAGAAGCTCCTGCGGAAGGGGAGGCCGAGCCCGGGAATGAGGCCGCATGCATCCAGGTCCATGTGGCAGGGGCGGTGCAGGTGCCAGGGGTCTACACGTTGCCGGAGGGGTCGCGGGTATGCGATGCAGTGTCTGCGGCATCGGGCTTTTCCGACCAGGCCGCTCAAGACGCCATCAATCAGGCCCGGGTGCTGGCGGACGGCGAGCAGGTGTACGTCCCGACGGCCGACGATGTGGAATCGGGCGCCTTTGCAGGGCCTGCCGCCGCGTCCGAGCAGGCGTCCACCGGTGCGGGCGAGGCTGCTTCGCCATCGGGCAAAGTGAACATAAACACCGCCGACGCCTCCGAGCTCCAGCAGCTTTCGGGCATCGGGCCCGCCACGGCCGAAGCCATCGTGAAGGACCGGGAGGCCAACGGGCCGTTCGCTTCGGTTGAGGACCTGCAGCGCGTCAGCGGCATAGGGGAGAAGAAGTATGCCAAGATTGCAGACGATATCTGCGTCTGAGGCGCGTGCTGCGGCAGGAGTCGAGCCCGGCTTCCAAAAACCCTTCCTTCCTCCAACCGCATATGTTGCGGCAGGGCTTTGGCTTGCAATCCTGGTCGGATTGGGCTTGTACCTGTCATGTCTGCAGGGTGAAGGCGTGCCTCAAGGCCTTTCGCCGGGTGAGCGGACCTTCACGCTTGAGCAGGACGCCAAACGGACCGAGTTCGGATGGCATGCCGTGGCCACGGTCCGAGACGATGCGGGCAAAAGCCGCCGGGTGCAGGTGTCCTTTGACGATTGCGAGCGGTTTCTGGCTCGGGACAAGGTGGTCTCCTACGCGTTGTTCTCGGAGTTCGAACCCGACCGCGAGATGCGCTACCTCCAGCAAGGCGTGTGCGCCCGAGCGCGCCTGACCAGGCCCGACCGATGCGAACGCACAGGGTTGACGGGTACGATGCTTTCGGTCCGAGCTTGGTGCATGGACCGGATCGAAGCCCGAGACGGCAAAGGTTCGGCTCTGCTCGCGGCCGTGCTTCTGGGGGATCGGCTGCGGCTTGAAGAGGGCGGCCTCTACGACGACATGAAAGCCGTGGGCATGGCCCACATGGTGGCGGTGTCGGGGGCGCACCTGTCGGTGGTTTCGGCCTTCGTGATGATGGTCCTGAAGCGGATCGGCATGCCGAAAAGGGCGGTCGTCTGCGTCATCATGGGATTCTTTGCGGCATATGCCCTGTTCACGGGGATGTCCATACCGGTGCTTCGGGCAGCGCTCATGTCATCGGTGCTCATCGGGGCCGTCTGGGGCGGAAGGCGTGGCTCGCCTCTGGCGGCGCTTTCGGTGTGCGTCTGCCTGCTGCTGGCTGCAAACCCTTACAACGCCTTCTCGCTGTCGTTCCTGCTCTCGGTGGGCTCGACGTTGGGAATCATCCTGTTCACAGGGCTTTTCGAGACGTGGCTTGGCAAGGCTTTAGGCGGAAGGTTTCCCACGGTGTGCAACACGGTGGCCTTGACCATGGCTGCCAATCTGGTGATCTTTCCAGTGGTGGCATCGGTATTCGCCCGGCTGCCCCTGCTATCGCCCGTGGCGAACCTGATTGCGGCGCCGGTGTTCTCGGTGCTGCTCATCGGGGGCCTGGCCGCGCTCGCGCTGTGTGCGGCGGCGCCTCCCTTGGGGTCTTTGGCGCTTGCGGTGTGCGCAGGTGCGGCGGATTTGTTCTGTTCGATCATGCATGCGTTGGCCCAAGTACCCTATGCAAGCCTGTTCAGCAGCTGGTCGGCGGGCGCTTCGACGGCCGTTTCGGTGGCGCTCATGGCCCTCATATGGAGGGTTTGGCCCAACCCCCGTGCGAAAACGGTTCGCCGCGCGCTGTGCGCTGCGGCTGCGGCGCTGCTCGTGTTCTTGCTTGTCGCCCCTCACATGGCCGGGGACGAGATCGTCATGCTGGACGTAGGGCAGGGGGACGCCTTCCTCATCCGTAGCCAGGGGAGGACGCTTCTGGTGGACACGGGCAACCAGGAGACCATGCTGTCCCAGGCGCTTGCACGGCATGGGGCCAACCGGCTGGACGCGTTGCTGGTGTCCCACCACGATGATGACCACTACGGTTCGCTTCCCGTCTTGAAATCCGCCCTTGCCGGCGGTAAGGTGTACGTGGCCCGCGAGACCTTCACGACGGAGGACAGGAACAACGACCTGCTTCTGGAAGCCGCCAAGCAGACGGTGGGCGCCGACGATGTGCGCGGCCTGTCGTTCGGCGACGTGCTGCAGGTGGGGCGGTTCACCTGCACGGTCGTGTGGCCCCATGCGTTTTGCGACAAGGGAGGCAACGCCGACAGCCTGTGTCTGCGGGTGGAATACGACGGGGACGGCGACGGTTCCTGCGATTTCACGGCGCTGTTCACAGGCGACGCCGAAGCCGACCAGATTTCCGCCATGGTGGAGGAGGGGACCGTGGGAGACATCGATGTGCTGAAAGAAGGGCACCACGGCAGCCGCGCCGGTATGACGCCGGAGTTGGCGTCGGCGCTTCGGCCGGAAGTGGTCCTGATCAGCGTGGGTGCTGACAACGATTACGGGCATCCCGCGCCCGAGACTGTCGAGACGCTGGAGGCTGCGGGCGCCCAGGTGTTCCGCACCGATGAAAATGGAGATGTGTCTTGCAGGTTCCGTGCCAACACCCTCGAAGTGCGCGCAATGCGCTAGACTGGTGCCATGGCTGAATCTCAAGGGCTGTTGCCGGCATATCTCATCGTTGGTGAAGACGAATTGAAGCGCAATACCGTGCTCAAGCGTCTGCGCTCGCGCGTGGCCGCGTTGGGCGACATCGACTTCAACTCCGACTATTTCGAAGGTCCTAACGTGACCGGTGAAGACGTCGTCACATCCTGCAACACGGTGCCTTTCGCCAGCGACGTGCGCCTGGTGGTCGTCAAGAGCGGCGAGGGTTTGAAAAAAGCCGCAGCCACCGCCATCGCCGACTATCTTAAAGAGCCCTGCACCACCACGGTGCTTGCCGTCGTGGCCACCAAGATGGCCAAAAACACCGCGCTGTACAAGGCTATGGCCAAAGTGGGGCGTCAGGCGGTCATCGACTGCTCGCCTATGACGAAGAAGGAGCTTCCCGATAAGGTTCGGGGTATGGCCCTGACCCATGGCTTCGGGATGAATCTGGATGCCGCCTCGCGTTTGGTGGACCTGGTGGGCGAAAACACCGTGCGGATCGATGCCGAGCTGCAGAAGATTGCTTTGGCTCATACCGGAAAGCAGCCCGTGGGCGTTTCCGAGGTGGAGGCGCTTGTGGCCCGCACGGCCGAGGCCAAGCCTTGGGATTTCTCGGACGCCTTCGGCGCGCGCAACGTAAACCAGATGCTTGCGGTGTGGAACCGTCTGGACAGCGGGTCGGTGTTCGTCCTGCTGGGTAGATGCGTAACCGTGCTGCGCGAGCTTCTGACCTGCAAGGCGCTGGCCAAGCGAGGCCAGACCAGCCAGCAGGCCCTGGCGGCGGCTTTGGGCAACGTGCCTACCTGGAAGGTGAGGAACCATCAGGCTTGGGCGCGCCAATGGACCGCCGAGGAGTTGCGCCACGCCCTAAGCGCAGCCCGAGACTGCGAGCGCGCCATGAAGAGCGGATCGAACCCTGAAGACGCGTTTCTGAAATGGGTGCTCGAGACAGCACGCCGCCGTCCTGCGCGTTAGAACGAATCTATATAACCATCAACAGAAAAAGGCCCGTTCATCGGGCCTTTCTGCATGGTGTGCGAAAGCGTTTGAGAATACTGGTTTTCGCCCCAACCAGAAAAAGCCCCGCGTGAACGGGGCTTGGCGTTTCATCGGATTGAAGCCGAAGTTATTCGGCGGCTTCTTCCTCAGCGGCGGCTTCGGCAGCCTCGGCAGCCTTGCGGGCGGCGGCAGCGGCCTGAGCCTTCTCGGTGGCAGCGCGACGCTCGGCCTTGGCGGCAGCGGCAGCGGCGTAAGCCTCGGCCTTGGCAGCCTTCTTAGCGGCCTTCTTGGTGCCACCCTTGACGACGTTCTCCTTCTTGACCGGCTTGGGAGCAGCAGCGATGTCTTCGGGAGTGACGATGGTGTTCGCCAGCTTCATGACACCGGACTTGCGGTTGGCAGCCTGGTTCTTGTGGATGACGCCCTTGGTAGCAGCCTTGTCCAGCAGGCGGCAGGCCTTCTGGGCAGCCACGTAAGCCTCGACGCCGTTGCCGGCAGCGACAGCTTCGCGGACCGCACGCACAGCGGTCTTCAGCTCGGACTTGATAGCCTTGTTGCGCATGCGAGCCTTCTCGGCGGTCAGGATGCGCTTCTTCTGACTCTTAATGTTCGCCACAGTTCATTCCTCCGATATTAAAATTATCATTCTCAAGCGAAAACCCGAAAAGTTTAGCACAGGACTTTCCAGTTTGCCATGGTCTGTTCGTTTGATATACCGTATCAGCACAATGACCACAATCCTGCCTTCATAAGGTAGGATAGACACAGGTGGTCTCTGGCCGATCCACGCATATCATGTCGGACAAACGCGACACGGAGTATACATGAATTACAACGAAGTTTCATTCAAGGCAGCATACGGCACCATAAATCAACTACCAAAATCCGTACGGCCGGAGATTTCCTTCGCCGGAAGGTCCAATGTGGGTAAGTCTTCGCTGCTGAACAAGCTGTTCAACCGCAAGGGTTTGGCAAAGGTCTCGTCCACACCGGGTAAAACCGCGACCATCAACTTCTTCACGGCGTCCTCGGCGGATTTCGTGGACCTGCCCGGATACGGCTATGCCAAGGTGTCGAAGACCGAGCGCCAGCGTTGGTCGGGCCTCATCGAGGGCTACTTCCATCAGGACCGCAGGTTCGCGTTGGTGGTGTCGCTGATCGACATCCGCCATGCCGCAAGCGAACTGGACGTTCAGATGATAGATTTCCTTATGGAGGAGGGGCTGCCGTTCGTCGTGGTGCTCACCAAGGCGGACAAGCTTTCCAAATCCCAGGTGAACAGGCAGGTGGCCGCCATTCGCAAACAGCTGGGCTTCGAGCCTGAAGACCCCATCATCGCGGTCTCGTCCGAGAAGGGTACAGGCATCGACGTGCTCAAGCGTACCATCGAGTACGCCATCCAGGAGGAGAAGAAGGAGTTTAGGGGATAGCCCGTGGTTTCTTCGCGATGCCGCCCGCGGCGCGCATACCTTGGGCCCAACCCTGCTAGAATACGCCCATTATGACTATGAATCCTGAATACATACGCAATTTCAGCATCATCGCCCACATCGACCACGGCAAGTCCACCATTTCGGACCGCATCCTGGAGCTTACGGGAACCGTGGCGAAGCGCGATATGACCAACCAGCTGCTTGACAGCATGGATATCGAACGCGAACGCGGCATTACCATCAAAAGCCAGGCGGTCCGCGTCATGTACGACGCCGATGACGGCAACACCTACCAATTGAACCTGATCGACACCCCGGGCCACGTCGACTTCACCTATGAAGTCAGCCGAAGCCTTGCCGCGTGCGAAGGCGCCGTGCTGGTGGTGGACGCCACCCAGGGCGTCGAGGCCCAGACGGTGGCCAACGCCATGATGGCCATGAACGCCGATCTGGAGATCGTGCCTCTTATCAATAAGATCGATCTGCCTTCCGCCGAGCCCGAGCGGGTGAAGACGGAAATCGAGGACGGTCTGGCCATCTTGGCCGACGACGCCATCTTGGCCAGCGGCAAGACGGGGGAGGGCATCCACGGGCTGCTCGAAGCCGTGGTGGGCCTCATTCCGCCTCCGGAGGGCGACTCCGAGGCGCCGCTGCGTGCGCTGATCTTCGACTCGTATTTCGACGCCTACCGCGGCGTGGTGGCCCTCATCCGTGTGGTGGACGGCCGTATCAAAAAGGGCGACCAGGTGCGCTTGATGGCCAACGACGCCCAAATCCTGGTTGAAGAGGTGGGCGCCCGCCGTCCCGCCGAGGTTGCCATGCCCGAGCTTGTTGCCGGCGAGGTGGGATACCTGGTCACAGGCCTGAAAGACGTTTCCCAGGTACGTGTCGGCGACACGCTGACTTCGCAGGTCAACGGCGCGAAGGAGCCGCTGCCCGGTTACCGCGAGGCAAAACCCATGGTGTATACGGGCCTGTTCCCGATCGATTCCGACCAGTACGAGCCGCTTAAAGAAGCCCTGGAGAAGCTGGCGTTGAACGACCCGGCGCTCGTCTGGGAGCCTGAAACCAGCCATGCGCTGGGCTTCGGCTTCCGCGTGGGCTTTCTGGGCCTTCTGCACATGGAAGTCATCAAGGAGCGCCTGGAGCGCGAGTTCAATCTGGACCTCATCGCCACGGCCCCTTCGGTGGAATACCATGTATATATGACGAACAAGGAGATGCTCAGCCTGCATTCGCCGCAGGACCTGCCCGACCCCTCCGAAATCGAGCACATCGAGGAGCCGTACCTGCGCGCCACCATCATGGTGCCGCCGGATTATGTGGGCGCCGTCATGACGTTGGCCACCGAGCACCGCGGCACGTTCAAAACCATGAACTATCTGTCCACCACCACGGTGGAGATGATCTGGGAAATCCCGTCCTCCGAGCTCATCATGGACTTCTTCGACCAGCTGAAAAGCCGCACGAAGGGCTACGCCAGCCTGGACTACGAGTTCTCGGGCTATAAGGAAGGCGCCCTGCAGAAGCTCGACATCCTGCTTTCCGGCAAACCCATCGACGCGCTGTCGTTCATCGTGCACAAGGACAAGGCCTATGACCGCGGCCGTGTGCTTTGCGAGAAGCTCAAGGAGATCATTCCCCGTCAGCTGTTCGAGGTGCCTATCCAGGCGGCTGTGGGCGGACGCGTTCTGGCTCGTCAGACCGTGCGCGCCAAGCGCAAGGACGTTCTGGCCAAATGCTACGGCGGCGACATCTCCCGTAAGCGCAAGCTGTTGGAGAAGCAGAAGCAGGGCAAGAAGCGCATGAAGGCCATCGGCAACGTCGAGGTGCCGCAAGAGGCGTTCATGGCCATTCTGAAAGTTGACGAATAATGGCGTACGATCCTTACAAGGCGCTCTACATACATCTGCCGTTCTGCAAGCATCGCTGTGCGTACTGCGATTTCACCACGCGGGCTATCCCAAAGGATTCACCGGAGATCGGCGAGTATATCGAGAACCTGGTGCTGGACATCCGCCATGCCTCCCGCGAGGGCTTCCTTTCGCAGATCGAAACCGTCTACATCGGCGGCGGCACGCCCAGCTACATCGGCACGAAGCACCTGTCCAACCTGCTTTACACCCTCGGGGTGTCCATGCACCTGACGCCTGAGGTGGAATGCTCCATGGAGGCCAATCCGGAAAGCGTGACGCCCGAGCTCATCCGCGACATCTACGCGCTGGGGGTGAACCGCCTGTCCATCGGCGTGCAGAGCTTCGACGACGAGCTGCTCAAGCGCATGGACCGTATCCACGATGGGGCCCGCGCCAAAGAGGCCATCGCCATGGCCCAGGAGCGCTTCGACAACGTGTCCGTCGATCTGATGTGCGGCATCCCCGGCCAGACGCCGGAGATGTTTCTGGACAGCGTGCAGCAGGCCGTCGACCTGGGCGTCAAGCATGTCAGCATCTATCCGCTTACCATTGAGGAGCACACGCCTCTGCAGCGCATGGTGGACGCCGGCGAAATCGAGATTCCGGAGGACCACGAAGACCGTGAGGCGCTCATGATGGGCATGGCTCCCAACGTGCTGCTTCCCGCGGGGTTCCACCGCTACGAGGTGGCGAGCTACGCCCTTGACGGGTACGAGTGCGAGCATAACAAGAAATACTGGACCGGCGTGCCTTACTACGGCATTGGCGTGTCGGCCGTGACCATGACCCAGAACGATTCCCGCCGCATGCGCAAGCAGGACGGGTACGTTGTGGACGACCTGAACCGCCGCCAGATGATGGCCGAGGACCTCATGATGAAGATGCGCATGTCGCAAGGCGTGTCCGTCGACGAGGTCAAGGCCGCCGCCACCCTGCTGCCCAAAGTGCTCCAGGTGTTCCGCGACCTGCAGAAGGACAACCTGGTCAAGCTGGAAGACGACCGCTACAAGCCGACGCTTGGCGGCTGGCTTCTGGGCAACGAGCTCTACGGACGCATCTATGAGCTGGCCCCTTAGCGACCTTGCACCTGCCGGGCGCGTTCCCGTGGTTCTCGCCCCCATGGCGGGTGTGAACGACGTCATGTACCGCAGCATCTGCGTCGAAATGGGCGCCGACCTCACATTCACCGAGATGGTGTCTTCAAAGGCGCTTTCGTTCGCCAACGAGAAGACCCGCCGCCTGCTTGACACCGCACCCAACGAGCTGCATGTGGGCGTGCAGCTGTTCGGCCACGAACCCGATACCATGGCCCGCGAAGCGGCGTGGGTAGAGGATTCGCTGGGCGAGAAGCTGGTCTGCATCGATGTGAACATGGGCTGTCCTGCCAGAAAGATAATCAAGAAAGGCGACGGCTCGGCGCTGTTGAACACCCCGGATGTGGCACAGCAGATTGTCCGTCAAATCAAATCCCAGGTCAGTTGTCCTGTGACTGTGAAGTTCCGCAAGGGCTTCGCGGCAGGGGAGGACGTTGCCTGCGATTTCGCGAAACGCATGGAAGACGCCGGAGCCGATTGGATGACGGTGCATGGGCGTACCACGGCCCAGATGTATTCGGGAGATGCCGATTGGGATGTGCTCGGACGCGTGAAGCGGTCGGTGTCGGTGCCTGTCATCGGCAACGGTGACATCAAACGCGGCGAAGACGCCCGCGCTATGGTGGACGCCACCGGGGTGGACGGCGTGATGATCGCCCGCGGAGCCCAAGGCAACCCTTGGATTTTCCCAGAGGCCGCAGCGGCTTTGGCGGGCGAGCCCGCCCCTGCCGAACCGACCGACGAGGAACGCGTCGCCATGGCTCGCCGCCATGCGTCGATGCTGGACGGATACATGGGCAACACCATCGTCTACATGCGCAAACACGTCATGTGGTATCTGCGCGGCGTTCCTGGCGTGCGCGAAGCCCGCGGCGCTTTGAACTCCTGCGTCACCATGGATGATTTCAACCGCGTGCTGGACAAGATACTGGTGGATGCGGCCGACGTGCGTGCCCGCGAGGCGGCGTACCGCGCTGCGCCTGGCCGTTAAAGGGGCCGTTTGAGCCGTTAGGGCCGTCTCGCAATATGACGGGCTGGTAACTTTTCGCCACTTTTTTGGCACTTGACTGTTTCGGCTGCTAAAATCTCACCGTACAGAAGCCCGAAGGGCTTTTTTCGTCATGCGTGTATTCGGATGGACTAGGGAAGGACGGTGATCGCAGATGCTTTCGGAACGTAGGCAGCGTGTGCTCGAAGCGCTTATCGAAGAGTACGTGGCCTTTGCCCAGCCTGTCGGATCCCGCACCCTGGTCGACCGCTATAAGCTCGGGGTTTCTCCCGCTACGGTCAGAAACGAGCTATCGGTTCTGGAAGACGAAGGCTACATCCGTTCGCCCCACACCTCCGCGGGGCGTATTCCCACCGATGCGGGCTACCGCGCGTTCGTCGATGAGCTGCTCGAACGCGAATACGGCACCGATGTAGACGGCTCCACCTTCGACGAGCTGCGTTCGGCGGCCACGGCGGTGGACGAGCTTATGGACCAGACGTCCGCGGCGCTGTCGCGGCTGACGGACTGCCTGTCGGTGGTGCTTGCGCCATCGGTCATCGGTGTGTCGGTCAAGCAGGTGTCCTTGGTGTCCATGACGCCGCATCGCGTTTTGGTGGTCGTCGTGACCGACGACGGGCAGGTGTTCAACCGCACGGTCGAGTTCAACGAGGAGATTCCCTCCGACGAGCTGGCCCACCTGCAGAATGCCATAAACGGCCTTGTGAACGGAGCGAACGTTTCCGACATGCGCAAACGCATGTCCCAGGTCGACTCCGAAACGCTTGCATCGCCTTTGGCCCACGCCATTATCGAGGAGATCATCCTCTGTATCAACCAAGGCGACGCGTCCCGAACCCATCGTCTGGGGCTCTCGTCGCTGCTCCGCAAACCCGAATTCAGCCACGCCCAGACGGCCTTGCCCGTCTTGCAGGTGTTGGAGGACGACACGGTGCTCATGCAGATGTTCGACCGGGCTCTTGCCGACACCGCCAAGGAAGACCTCAAGGTCAGCATCGGCCGCGAGAACGGTACGGAGGAGCTCTCCGGCGTATCGGTGGTCGCAGCCCAGTACGGCACGGGTGCCGGCAGTGGCATCGTCGCCGTCATCGGGCCCACGCGCATGGATTATTCAACTGTCATACACGCTGTGCGCGCTGCGAAAAACGCGCTGCGTGATTTGTAGGGTAGAAAGGTACTCGCTTCATGGCTCAGGATTTGTATGAGGTTCTAGGCGTTTCCAAGAACGCCACAGATGACGAGATCAAGAAAGCGTTCCGCAAGAAGGCCCGAACGCTGCATCCCGACGTCAACAAAGAGCCCGATGCCGAAGAGAAGTTCAAGGAGCTTAACGAGGCATACGACGTGCTTTCCGACCCCTCGAAGCGCGCCCAGTACGATCGTTTCGGCACCATTCCGGGTGCTGCGGGCGGAAGCGCAGGCGGCGGATACCAGTACATGGACCTTGACGACCTGTTCGGCATGGGGGATTTGTTCTCGAGCTTCTTCGGCGGCGCTGCAGCTGGCGGCCAGGCGTCTGTGCGACGCGAAGGCCGCGACATGGGTGTTGGTCTGCGCCTTACGCTTGAGGAAGTCGCCACGGGCGCCAAGAAAGAGATTGTGTACGATCGTCTGGCACCCTGCGATACCTGCGGGGGCTCCGGCATGGGCGAGGGCGGACACGAGGTCGAATGCCCCGACTGCCACGGCCGTGGCCGCGTGGTTACGGTCCAGCGCACGTTCCTGGGTGACATGCAGACTGCATCCACCTGTACCACCTGTGGCGGCACCGGCCAGGTCATCGACCATCCTTGTGAGGAGTGTGAAGGCCAGGGCCGTATTCCCGACCGCCAGCATGTCACCGTGGAGGTGCCTGCCGGCATCCGCGAGGGCCAGCAGCTGCGCGTGGGCGGATTCGGCGAAGCGGGCATGCACGGCGCTCGCCCCGGCGACCTTATCGTCACGTGCCGCATCAAACCTCATGAGTTCTTCGAACGTGAAGGGGACAACCTGCACGCGCGTGCCAACATCAGCTTTATTCAGGCCATCCTGGGTGCTGACATCGAAATCGACGGTATCATGCCTGATGAGAAGGTCAAGGTTCATATCCCTGAAGGCTGCCAGAACGACCAGGTCATCCGCGTGCGCAACATGGGCATGCCTCGCTTGCGCAGTGATGCCCGCGGCGACATGCTGGTGCATGTGGGCGTGGTCATCCCCAAGAAGGTGTCCAAAAAGCAGCGCGAGATGCTTGAGAACGTCGCCCGCGAGTTCGGCGAGGAAGTAGCCGCGCCGCGCTCGCCGTTGCAGAAGCTGCGCGATGCCTTCAACTAGGTTCCATGTCGTCAACCTGGGTTGCAGGGTCAACCGGGTTGAAAGCGATTCTTTCGCGGCATCGCTCGTCGCCCATGGCGGCGAATCGGTCCCCGTGGAAGACGCCGACCTCGTCATCGTCAATACCTGCACTGTCACAGGCGAAGCGGAAAAGAAGACCCGCAAGGCCGTGCGTCGCGTGCTGCGTGAAAACGCATCGGGCACCGTGGTGGTTACCGGGTGCGCCGCCGCCATCGACCCGGATACTTACGGCAACATGGACAGCCGCGTAGTCGTGGTTCCCAAGGGGTCTATGGCTGCGTACGTGTCTCATGCCGTGTCGGGCGAAAGCCCCGTCGCCGTGGCCGAAGGCGGAGCGGTGGGGTCGCTGTTCGGCGACGAGTTCCGCATGGGGGAGGATTTCCCGACCCGCGTGGGCATCAAGGTCCAAGACGGCTGCAACAACGCCTGCACGTTCTGCATCGTGCATGTGGCCCGAGGCCGTGCGTGGTCTCGTCCTTATAAAGATGTGGTTGCCGAAGCCGGCGAATATGCGCGCCGAGGTGTGCGGGAAATCGTTCTGACCGGCATCAATCTGGGAGCTTACCGGACGGAGGATGCCGATCTGGTCCGTCTGCTGGACGGCCTGCTCGAAGCGGCGCCGAATACGCGGTTCCGCTTGTCCTCGGTCGAGCCGCATACCCTCTCGGATGACTTCATCGGATTGATGGCCGCCTCCGACGGACGCATCTGCCGACATCTGCACCTGCCTCTCCAGTCGGGTTCGACGAAGGTTCTCAAGGAGATGGCGCGGCCCTATACGGCTCAGGATTTCATGGGGTTGGTGGACCGTATGTATGAAGCGGTGCCGAGCCTGTCGCTGTCCACGGACGTCATCGTGGGTTTTCCCGGCGAGACGGAACGGGACTTCCAAGACACCTGCGATGTAGCGCGGGCCTGCCGGTTTTCCAAGATGCACATCTTCAGGTACTCCATGCGTGCGGGTACCCCTGCCGCATTGAGGTCAGACCAGATATCGCCCGAGGTGAAAGCCGAGCGGGCTGCAAAGCTGGATGCGATCGAACATGAACTGTGCGCACAGGATCTGGCCCGTCGCAAAGGGACGTGCGAGTTGGCGTTGGTGGAGACCGACGGAATTGCCACAACCGAGAGCTATCATTCGGTTGCAGCGCCTGTACAATCGCAGGTAGGCGATTTGGTTCCCTATATCTTCTAGGAGGCAAGATGGTCGACCAGGTTGAACATGAGGGCCGGCAGCTCAAGAGCAACAACAACCTGCTGAAGTCGTTCGGCTATGCTTTTGCGGGGCTGAAGGTTGCCGCCCAGGAGCGCAATTTCAAGATCGACCTGGCATTCGCTGTGTTCGCCCTGGTCGTGTGCGGAGTGTTGCGGGTCGATGCGCACGGCTGGCTCGCGGTCATCCTGTGCATCGGGGCGGTGCTTTCCCTCGAATGCGTCAACACGGCCATCGAGGCAGCCGTCGACCTGGCCAGCCCCGACATCCATCCTCTGGCCAAACGCGCCAAGGACTGCGGAGCTGCAGCACCCCTGATAGCCGCCATGATATCGGTCGTCGTAGGCCTGTTCGTTTGGATTCCCGCGCTTATCGAGCTGCTGCAAGGTTAGGGCTTATATATGAATATCATCGTTGATGTGCTGCATGGCGAAGACCTGGTCTCGCAGGTCGATGTGGAACGTCTGGCCGAATACGTGCTGACCCAGGAGGGGTGTCCCGAAAACACCGAGGTCAGCATCACCTTCGTGGATGACGAGGAGATTCAGCGGCTGAACCTCGAGTACCGGGGCATAGACAAGCCCACTGACGTGCTGTCCTTCGAATGCGACGGTTACGACGACGAGTTTGACGATGGCGATGCCTACGAGGATGCGGGCGTGCCTGATGACGAGCCGTTTTTGCTGGGGGATATCATCATCGCCACCGATGTGGCCAACGCCCAGACGGCGCAGTTCCACACCACGCCTTCCGAGGAGCTCCATGTGTTGCTGGTGCACGGGCTTCTGCACCTCAACGGCTGGGACCATGTCCATAGTGACGAGGAGGCCGAAGAGATGGAGGCCCGCGAACGCGAGCTGCTGGCGGGCTACGGGCTGCCAGGCATCCGATGATGCCGCGAATGTGAAACCGTCGCGGTTTTTAAGGATGCTGCGTTTCATCAGGGCTTGAAGGTCCGTATAATGAGCGGGCTTCGTAAAACGGCGGCTTCTGTAGAGGATTGTCGGCTGATGGGGCAGGACGTCGATTCCGTCACAAGGGCTACACACATCGAAAAAATGTTGCACCTGCTTGCCGGTTTAGGGTATACTATCAAATCGCGTCTTTAGCAGTTTACTTGCAGTATGCAAATGAGGTTATAGAAGGAAACGAACATGGATATCATCCGCGCACTCGAGCAGCAGCAGATCAAAGAAGTCACCGACTTCAACGTCGGCGACACGGTCAAGGTTCACTATCGCATCGTCGAAGGCAAGAACGAGCGTATCCAGGTCTTCCAGGGTGTGGTCATCAGCAAGAAGGGTGAATCCAGCCGCAAGACCTTTACCGTTCGTAAGATCAGCTTCGGCATCGGTGTCGAGCGCGTCTTCCCCCTGTATTCTCCCAAGATCGACAAGATCGAGGTTGTGCGTCAGGGTTCCGTCCGTCGTGCAAAGCTCTACTACCTGCGCAACAAGGTGGGCAAGGCTGCCAAGATCAAGGAGAAGCGTTCCAACTAAATCGCTTCCGCGTGTATGTTCGAAAGACCGCTTCGGCGGTCTTTCTTCGTATGGGGCCTCAAGGGTCCGTCCAGATGAAAGGTGGGGCCATGCGTACCGTGGCCGAGATTCGCAAGGCGTTGCAGAACGCCGATGAAGAGCAGTACGAGGTGCTGTCGCGCGCTTTGGTGGCCGATGAGCGCAAAGGGGTGAAGTCGGCGCTGGCTGCAGCCCGAAAGCGTCTCGATGCTCAAGCCGCAGAGGCTCTGCGGCTTGAAAGCATGTATGCGACGGCGTCTGCTCTGGCCGGGGGCGGATTGGCCATGGGTCTTGACGAAGTGGGGCGGGGACCTGTCGCCGGCCCCTTGACGGTCGCCGCTGTCGTTCTGCCAGACGCACCCCGGATCGAAGGGCTGAACGATTCCAAGCAGGTGGCGCCTGCTGCCCGCACCCGCATGGCTGAAAGCATCAAGGCCTGCGCATTGGCCTGGGATATCGAATTCATCGAACCTCACGACATAGACGCTTACGGCATGTCCGCCTGCTTGAGGACTGCGTTTGGGCAGGCCATCGCCGCGATAGACGAGCAGTTGTCTGGCGTGGCCGCCGTGCTTCTGGACGGCAACCCGTTGCATATCGATCCCCGAGAGCGAAACATCATCAAAGGCGATGCGAAGTGCGCCCCGATTGCTGCGGCATCCATTATCGCGAAGGTCGAGCGGGATGCGCTCATGTGCGAATATGCCAAGGAGTACCCGCAGTACGGGTTCGACTCCAACAAGGGGTACGGCTCGGCCGACCATATCGAAGCCATCCGCACGTACGGCCTCACCCCTGTCCATAGGGCGAGTTTCTGCCATGCGTGGGCTCAGGAATCGTTGTTCTGATACGTTCCTATTTGAAATACGATCACCAGGGAATCAGGCTCGAATAGAGTTTTCGGGCCTGATTTCTGTTGTGAAGGGAGGAATCAAGGCTGGGTTCAGACCGAGGCAAGGCTTGCGTCAGACTTGGTTAGAACGTCAGTTCAGACGCAGCTCAGATTCGGTTCAGGTTTTACATAATCCCAGCTCAGGTTTTACATACAGTTTGGCAAGGTTTCTTCGGTACCGTGGTGTGCACGCTCTGCAAACGCAATGTTTAGAAATGGAGGATGCATAATGGACAACATGGTATACGGGAAGAACCCGGACGAGCCTGCAGAGGTCGAGCCGCGCCATGTGGTGACCGAAGAGGTTGATGAGGAGTCGTTCGGAAACGACGAACCCTTCGGTCCCTATCGGCTTTCGCGCGAGATGGATCCCAAAGAGCTGGGACGCAGGGGAGAGGCCTGCGCTTGCATGCTGCTGGATTACAAGGGCTACGAGATTCTTGAGCGGAATTGGAAATGCCCGGCGGGAGAAGCGGACATCATCGCGATCGATGAGAACGGGACGCTGGTGTTCGTCGAGGTCAAAACCAGACGAGGGGTGGAAAACGGCCTTCCTGAAGAGGCAATCGGTCGTGCCAAGCGGGCGCGGTACGAGAAGATTGCGGCGTACTACCTGTCCCAGTACACGGGTCCCGATACCGCATTGAGGTTCGACACGATAGCCTTGTTGGTGATGGACAACTACCGAGCCCTGGTCAGACATATCGTCAACGCGTTCGGGCAGGGGGATTAGCATGCAGCGCCGCTGTTCGGTGCAGTCCGCCGCGCTGGTGGGCGTCGAGGCCATTCCTGTGCACGTGGAGGTTGTGGTCATGAGCGGCCTGCCGGGCATCTCCATAGTCGGAATGCCCGACGCCGCTGTACGCGAATCGCAGGAACGGGTGAAATCCGCAATCAAGGCAAGCGGCTTCACCATGCCTGGAGACAAGATCGTCATCAACCTGGCACCCGGATCCATCCGAAAAACCGGGGCAGGGTTCGACCTGCCCATCGCATGTGCGATTCTCGGAGCCACAGGGCAGGTGGATCCGCGGGTCATGAGCTCGTTTCTCCTGGTGGGTGAGCTGTCTTTGGGAGGGAAGGTCCGTCCTGTGCCCGGCACGCTGCCCTGTGCGCTGCTGGCCCGTCATCTGGGGCTGAAATTCGCGGTGCCGGCAGATGCCGAAGACGCCGTGCCCCTGGAGGGCTTGGACCAGCGCCAGATAAAATCCTTGGGCGAGATGCGCTTATGCGATTTGCTGCCCGCTCATTTCAAGGAGCCTGGTCAGGCGCCTCCACTCTTGGACTTCTCGGAGATCCACGGTCATGCGGCAGCCAAGCGCGCGATGCAGATCGCATCGGCAGGAGAGCACGGCATTCTGCTCATGGGCCCTCCCGGCTCAGGCAAGACCATGCTGGCCCGCGCCATGCCTTCCATCCTTCCACCTCTAAGCGAGTCGGAAGCCTTGGAGGCGGCCGCCATCCACTCGGTGGCCGGGGAGCCGGTCGACGGGATTCTTGCCGGTATGAGGCCCTTCAGAAAACCGCATCACTCGACGAGCATGGCGGGACTTGTGGGAGGGGGAAGTCCTGTGCGGCCTGGCGAGATATCGCTTGCCCACAAAGGGGTACTCTTTCTGGATGAGATCGCCGAATTCAAGCCGGCGTCGTTGCAGGCGCTGCGCCAACCCATGGAGGCCGGGTCCATCTCGGTCACGCGCGTCCATGGCAATGTGGATATGCCTGCAGAGTTCATGCTGGTGGCGGCTTCGAACCCGTGTCCGTGCGGCTATTACGGCGACCCTGAGAAGCCCTGTTCCTGCAGTGAGCAGGCAGTCAGACGATATCAAAACAGGATAGGCGGACCTTTGCTGGACCGCATAGATATGCATGTGGATGTGTGGCGCACCGATCCTGGAACCATTCTCAGCAGCAGCTCGGAGGAGCTGACGTCCGCCCGTCTGCGGGAGGGCGTGATGACCGCCCGATCGTTTTCGTCATGGCGCCACGAGCATTTAGGGGATGCAGAACGCACCCGCAACGTGCAAGAGCTGGTTGCGTCGTGCCGTATGACACCTGCCTGCCGGTCGCTGTTGGAGCTGTCGGCCAAGACCCACCACATGTCAGGGCGTGGCATCTCCCGTGTGCTTGCCGTGGCGCGCACCATAGCCGATTTGGAGGAAAGCGAAACGGTGTCCGACGAGCATATCCTGGAAGCTTTGGGGTTCCGCATGAGAAAGGGGGCGTGACTATGGCGTCGGCAGTTGTTCAGGTTCGACGGCTTACGGGCCCGCGAAGCAAGCTGTCTTTGGGCGAAGAGGGGTTTCCTGCCGCTTTGCAGAGTATCCCGCATCCGCCTAAAGAGCTGTACGTGGTGGGTGATCCAGGCGCTTTGCGTGAAGGATTGGCGGTGGTCGGCGCCCGAAAGGCCACGCCTTATGGAAAAAACGCGGCTTCGCTGTTCGCCGGCATGGCCGCCCGCCATGGCGTGGTGGTCGTCTCCGGAGGAGCCAAGGGGTGTGACGCTGCGGCGCATCGGGCGGCCCTCGAGGCGGGCGGAACCACCGTCTGCTTTCTGGGCGGAGGCTGCGACATGCCCTATCCGGTTGAGAACTTCGACCTGTTCCAGCAGGTGGTCGATGCCGGAGGGGCGGTCGTGTCCGAACATCCTTGGACGTTTCATCCCAAACCCTACACCTTCAGAACGCGCAATCGGCTCATTGCAGGGTTGGCGAAGGCTACCTTGATTGTGGAGGCGGGGCTTCCCAGCGGTACGTTCTCTACGGCCGATGAGGCGTTGTCGGCGAACAAGGATGTCCTGGTGGTTCCCGGGTCCATCTTCTCGGCCACATCCAAGGGGGCCAACCGCCTGCTGCATCAGGGTGCGACCCCTGTGGTGGACGAGGAGACCTTCGACATGCTGCTGCAGTCGCTGTTTCCGCATTATCTTCCGGATGTGGGGCAGCAGGCCCATCTGCCGCTGTTCGGCAACGTGTCGGCAGCGAGCTCGGTTGCGACGCGCAAGCTCGAAGGCCTGTCGCTGGAGGTGTTCAGGTCCTTGGAGGCGAACCCCATGCGTATGGATGAAATCATCGAGAAGTGTTCGGAAGGCGTCGGGCAAGGTCCTCAAGGTATCGTGAAAGCCATCGCTGAACTCGAGGCCAGAGGGGTGGTCGAACGGTATCCTGATGGACGTTTCGGGCCGCGTTGACAGGCGGGGTCAATCAGGGCACGGTGCTGTGGTATGCTCGTGACATGAATAAAACAGTTGACATCATCGGCGCCGGTCTTGCCGGCAGCGAAGCCGCCCTCCAATTGGCGCAGCGCGGCGTGCATGTGCGTCTTTTCGAGATGCGCCCCCAGGTCAAAACGCCTGTCCATAAGACGGATGGGTGTGCCGAGCTCGTGTGCTCGAACTCGTTGAAAAGCATGAAACCGCAAAGCGCCGCCGGCATGCTGAAGTCGGAGCTGAAGGCTCTTGGAAGCAATCTGATAGGGTTCGCCTACGATTCCAAAGTCGATGCTGGCGGGGCTTTGGCGGTCGACAGGGATGAGTTCTCCCGTTTGACGACCGAGGCCGTGCGCAACCATCCGCTTATCGAATACGTGGTGGGGGAGGTCGCCGAACCTGATTTTACCGACGGCGCAGACGCTGTGGTGCTGGCCAGCGGTCCTTTGACTTCCGATGCGTTGGCTGCGTGGGTCTCTGAGAAAACGGGCAGCGAGAACATGGCGTTCTACGATGCAGCCGCTCCCATAGTGATGGCGGATTCCTTGAATATGGACGTCCTGTTCAGGCAGTCCCGGTACGAGGATGAAGCCCCTGGCGACTATCTGAACGCACCGTTCACTCGAGAACAGTACGATGCGTTCATCGACGAGCTGGTGGCGGCCGACCGTGTCATCCGACGTGATTTCGAGACGAAAGACCTATTCCAAGCATGCCAGCCCATCGAGGAGATCGCCCGCAAAGGGCATGACGCTCCGCGTTTCGGAACATGCAAACCTGTGGGTCTTACTGACCCCGCAACGGGTCGTCGTCCTTGGGCCGCCGTGCAGCTTCGTGCAGAAAACGCGCAGAACACCGCGTACAACCTGGTAGGATTCCAGACGAATCTGACGTTTCCCGAGCAGAAGCGCGTTTTCAGCATGATTCCGGGTCTCGAGAACGCCGAGTTCGTGCGATACGGCGTCATGCATCGCAACACGTTCATCCAGGCGCCGGGCCTGGTGGAGCGATCCCTTCGTTTGAAGGTGGAAACGCCAGCGCCTGTGTTCGTGGCGGGCCAGCTTTCGGGCACCGAGGGGTATTGCGAGGCCATCATGTCGGGCCTGATGTGCGCTTTGAACGTATATGCGCTGCTGAACGGCATCGAGATGCCCGCCATGCCTGAGACGACCGCTTTCGGGTCGCTGCTTGCCTACGCAACAGATCCTCAGACCGAGGATTACCAGCCCATGCACGTGAACTTCGGCATCCTGCCGCCTCTCGAGCACCATGAGCGGAATAAGAAGCTTCGTTACGAGCAGTATGCCCAGCGAGGCGGCCAGGCCATGGAGGCGTACGTCGAGAAGCTTCGTGAATCGGGGCTGATGGAGCGCGTCCATGTCTGATGTCGATGCTGCCCGGAGCGAAGCCGACCTCGCCATTGACGACGTATATCTCAAACATGTCGATGATTATTGTCTCGAGATGGCCCAGGTCAAGAATGCATCGGCCCATACTGTGCGAAATTACCGGATCGACCTGCTTGATTTCGGCAGGTGGGCTGTGCGCTGCCATGTGGATCCCATGCGTATCACCTATAGGCAGGTGCGCCGCTACCTCGGCGAGCTGACGCAGGCGCAGTATTCCCGCAAAACCATCAACAGAAGGCTTTCAGCCATAAAAGGGCTGTTCAGATGGATGAATCTGACGGGTGTCATCGATTCTGACCCCGTAAGCGTTATCCAAGGCCCGAAGTCCGCCAAAGGACTCCCCAGAATGATTCCCGCATCCGATATGGGCAGGATTCTCACGGTATACAAAGACAGCGACGACCCGGCCGACATGCGCAATCAGGCTATCCTCGAGTTCCTGTACGCCTGCGGAGCCCGTATATCCGAGGCCTCGGGGCTCATGCTTGCTGATGTGGATTTCGACGCTAAGCAGGTGAAGGTATTCGGCAAGGGGAGCAAGGAGAGGATTATTCCCCTGCACGACATGGCGGTTAAAACCATGAAATCCTATGCGTGGCGCGCCCGCCCTGTTCTGTTGAAGGGAAAGCCCAACGAGTTCTTTTTCGTGTCGACCCGGGGAAATCGCATGGGTCCGGACGCTATGCGCAAAATGTTCAAGAACACCCTGATCATGGCAGGGGTCGACACATCGTATACGCCCCACGACATGCGGCATACTTTCGCCACCGACCTGGTCGAAGGGGGAGCGGACTTGAAAAGCGTCCAGGAGATGCTTGGTCACGAGAGCCTTTCGACGACGCAGATCTACACGCATCTGTCGGTCGACCATTTGAAGCAGGCCGTCCATCAGGCTCATCCCCGCGGATAAAATTGCCATCTCGGCTTGATTTTGCGAACATATGTACTATAATACGAACAGACGTTCTTAAACCTTGGCTGGATTCGTCCTAACCGTGCATCTGCGGGACACCCATTTCGAAGTCAAGGAGGCTTGCATCATGTTCAAGAATCAAGACCACACGTATTTCCACCATCTTCCTACAGTTCGGGAAGAACTGTCCTTTGCTGAGATGGAATACCTTGTCAGAGCGGTAAAATCTCCACTTGTCGCTGACGACAGCTGGGTTTCGTGCGTCCCTGAAAGCCCGCTGCCCGACCTGTCAGAGGATGACATCGCTGATTTCATCCGGAAGGTGCGTTTGCTGCATCTCGATTGGGGGTCCCATGTTTCTGAGCATGAGGCCTGTGGATTGCCTACGGTCATGAGCTCTGACGGGCAGCATGCATATCCGTGTATGGTTTTTGTGCCTGTCGAGCGGTTCGGTTACACCGAAAGCGGCATGCGTTGCGGTTTCGGGTCGGCATACGTCGGCTTCGACGAGGTGTTCGGTTCTGCCCGTGTGAGTGCTCTCTTGCGGTTGGCGTCCCAGACGAGCGATCTTGACGATGCGGGAGGTGAATGCCTGAAGAGCCTGCGGGATTGCTGCTCTGTGCCTGTTGGTGGGGTGACGTCTGCGGAGGTTCCGTGGCATCTCATTCTGGAATCGCGAATCTGGTACGGCGTACGCAGCAGCAGGTTCGAAAGGGCGGCTCTGCTTGCGTCCGTCTTGCGGAACATGACGGCGTTCGGAATTGATGAGACGTCGGCCTCATCTGCAGCTGAACGGTGGGTCGAAGATTCCTCGGCCGAATGCGATGTTTCCGATGACGTTGTCGTCAGGGATTACCGATTCGATGACGACAGCGATCGGGCCGTGTTGGAATTAAGCGGCATAATGGAGCGCGTCTTTGATGTGAGGCGGTTCGAAAACCAGGCCGATTTGGCAAGCGCCCTTGCCTGGGTGAACGCTGATCCGGATGCATTCGATGTGGTCTGCTCGGCCCTTGCCGGATAATGGTGCTTCCATCGGCATGGGGTGCATCTTCCTAGATGTGAGTTCTGGTGGGGTACAATGCTCATTTGCTGAATAGGTTTGAATTGGAGTGTGATGGTTTTGGCAAGCGAGAACATCGTTATTCGCGGAGCCCGTGAACATAATCTAAAAAACGTCGATGTGGACATTCCTCGTGACAAGCTTGTGGTCATCACTGGCTTGTCCGGAAGCGGAAAGTCCAGCCTTGCGTTCGATACCATCTTTGCTGAGGGACAACGCCGATACGTGGAAAGCCTTTCTTCGTATGCACGCCAATTCTTGGGCCAGATGGACAAGCCCGATTTGGATCGTATTGACGGGCTGTCGCCCGCTGTCGCCATCGACCAGAAAACCACTTCTCGAAATCCCAGGTCGACGGTGGGCACGACGACGGAGATCTACGACTACCTGCGTCTTCTGTACGCCCGCATCGGCATTCCGCATTGTCCTGAGTGCGGTCGAGAGATTCGTAAGCGCACCACTGATCAGGTTGCCGACGAGGTTTTGGAGCTGGGTGAGGGCAAGCGCGTCCTCATCCTTGCTCCTGTTGTCGTGGGTCGTAAGGGCGAGCACACGAAAGTTTTCGAGGACCTTCAGAAAGAGGGATTCTCGCGTGTACGCATCGACGGAGAGGTCCAGCGACTTGACGGCACGCCTATAAAGCTCGACAAAAAGTTCAAGCACACCATCGATGTCGTCGTCGACCGCATCGTGCTGAAGGATTCTGCCATCGGACGTATCGCCGAGTCGATTGAAACAGCAACCAAGCTTGCGGATGGCCGAGTCGTCGTGCATGTCATCGACGAAGAGGATGCTGCTGCCGATGCACAGAAGAGCACCCCTGGTTTTTCGACCATGTCTGCCGCCGATCATTTCTACTCTCTGGCGTTGGCGTGCCCTGAGCACGGTCACTCCATGGATGAGCTTCAACCTCGTGATTTCAGCTTCAATGCTCCTTACGGTGCTTGTCCGGACTGCTCTGGCCTCGGCAGCAGGGAAGAGGTCGACCCCAGCCTGATGATTCCCGACCCCTCGCTGTCTTTGAGCCAGGGCGCCATCGCGCCTTTCGTGTCGGGCAACTACTACCCCCAGGTCTTGGCGGCGGTGTGCAAACATATGGGACAAGACGTGGACACTCCTTGGGAGGATCTGCCCAAAAAGACGCAGAACGCTCTGCTGTTCGGTCTCAAAGGCGAAAAGGTCCGCGTCGATTACCGTACCGTGGATGGCAGGGAGACATATTGGTTCATCGATTGGACGGGCGCCATCGATGCGGTCATGCAAAGGTACCGCGATGCCCAGTCCGACGCCCAGCGCGAGAAATACGGAAAGTACTTTGCCACCATTCCTTGTGCGACCTGCGGTGGAAAGCGCCTGAAACCCGAGATTCTCGCGGTTACCGTCGGCGGCAAGAGCATCGACCAGGTTTGTGAGATGAGCGCCGTCGAATGCCTTGACTTCTTCAACGGAATCGCGCTTTCCGAGCGAGAGGCCGTCATCGCCACGGCCATCGTCAAAGAGATTCGAGCTCGTCTGCGGTTCTTGGTGGATGTGGGGTTGGACTACCTCACCCTTGAGCGCGCAACGGCCAGCCTATCGGGTGGCGAGGCCCAACGCATCCGTCTTGCTACGCAGATCGGGGCAGGCCTCATGGGGGTTCTCTACATCCTGGACGAACCCTCCATCGGACTGCATCAACGTGACAACGAGCGGCTTATCGCCACGTTGGAGCGCCTACGTGATTTGGGCAACACGGTTATCGTCGTCGAGCATGACGAGGACACCATCCGTTCTGCGGATTACGTCATCGACATGGGCCCTGGCGCAGGCGAGAAAGGCGGTTATCTGGTTTCGGCGGGAACGCCCGAGGAGGTTGCCGCATGTGAGAAGAGCATTACAGGTGCATATTTGCGTCGTGACAGCGTTATTGAAGTGCCGAAAAAGCGCCGCAATCCGAAACGCGGCTCCATCAAACTGGCGGGCGCCAAGGAGAACAACCTCAAGAATGTGACGATCGATATCGAAATCGGAACGTTCACCGTGGTCACGGGCGTGTCTGGAAGCGGCAAGAGCTCGCTTATCACCGATACGCTGGCCCCTGCCTTGGCAAACCGTCTTAATCATGCCCATAAGCGCACGGGCGCGTACCGCAAGCTCAGCGGCTATGAGGAGCTGGACAAGATTATCGATATCGACCAGAGTCCCATCGGGCGTACGCCCAGGTCGAATCCGGCGACGTACATCGGTCTTTGGGATGACATCCGCGCGTTGTTCGCCTCGACGCCCGAGGCGAAGGCCCGCGGCTATGCCCCTGGCCGGTTCAGCTTCAACGTGAGCGGCGGCCGGTGCGAGGCATGCAAGGGTGATGGCCAGCTTAAGATAGAAATGCATTTCCTGCCTGATGTATACGTGCCATGCGAAGTATGCGGTGGTAAACGCTACAACCGCGAAACGCTTCAGGTGACGTATCGCGGCAAGAACGTTTACGACGTGCTCGATATGACGGTGGATGAGGCCTTGGAATTCTTCAAGAACATTCCCGGCCTGTCCCGTAAGCTGCAGACGCTGCATGATGTGGGTCTCGGCTACATTCGCCTCGGACAGCCTGCCACCACGCTTTCGGGCGGCGAGGCGCAACGCGTGAAGCTCGCAAGCGAACTTCAGCGCCGTCAGTCGGGCAAGACTATCTACGTGCTGGACGAGCCCACGACCGGTTTGCACATGGAAGATGTTAAACAGTTGCTCGAGGTGCTTCAACGCCTGGTCGACTGCGGCAACACCATGCTGGTAATCGAGCACAACCTCGATGTGATCAAGTCTGCCGACCGAGTTATCGACTTGGGTCCCGAAGGCGGCGACCGCGGCGGTACTGTGGTGGCCAAGGGCACGCCTGAAAAGGTCGCCAACAACGAAAACAGTCATACAGGCAGGTTCTTGAGGTCTGTGCTTGGAATGTAAGAGGATTGACGGTTTCGGCGCGTGCAAACGCTGCCGTCAGTATGCGGTGATTTCCCTTTGGCGGGGGCTTCCGCGGAAAGCGATGGTTGCATGATTGAGGTTCGGGCTTATACGCAAGAAGATGTGGCCGGGATGGTCGAAGTGTGGAACGAAGTCGTGGATGCAGGCATTTCGTTTCCTCAGGAAAAAGGCCTGACGGTAGAAGAAGGGGCCGCTTTCTTCGGCGAGCAGACGCATTGCGCCGTTGCCGTGGAAGACGGGGTTGTTCTCGGGCTCTACATTCTGCATCCCAACAACGTCGGACGCTGCGGTCATATCGCCAATTCAAGCTATGCTGTACGTGCGAATCGGCGTGGAAAAGGCATCGGGCGAATGCTCGTGTCTGACTCTTTGAGGATGGGGCGCGAATGCGGATTCCGTATTTTGCAGTTCAACGCCGTGGTAGCCACGAATGCGGGCGCCCGTCATCTGTATGAGAGTCTGGGCTTCAAGCAACTGGGCACGATTCCGGGAGGCTTCCACATGCCGGACGGTAGCTACGAGGACATCTGCCCGTACTATCACGAGTTGTAAAAGACCCGTTGTGGGCGGAGGATTCGGAAAACGGCTCTTAGACCCGCATGATATGCGGCATAAGGCTGTTTCCAAGAGAATCTGACAGGAGTTGTTCATGAAAGCAAGGTTCGTGCATCGTTGCACCCATGTGCTCGACAAAGAGGCAACGATAGCGTTTTACGAGAAGGCGCTCGGATTTCGTGTCGTGCGTGAAAAGGGGCCAGAAGACGGGTCGTGGACCAATACCTTCATGGTGAATGACGAGTCCCCGTTTGAGCTCGAACTCACGTGGAACCGCGGTTATACGGAGCCATACGAGAACGGCGGCAAAGACACGCATATTGCATTCCGTGTGGATGACTATGACGTATACCATGCGTTGCATGATGAAATGGGCTGCATCGTTCGCGAGAACCCTCGCATGGGTCTGTATTTCATTACCGACCCGGACGGTCAGTGGATTGAGATTCTGCCCGAGCAATAGATGCTGCCGATTGCGGGCTGCCACGAGTTCGCAGGGTTGCTGCAGGGTCTGTTGCCACGTATGGGGGTGTGCTTCGGCGCCTCCAAAGAGGCTTGCGGTCCAAGGCGGTTTGGCAAGTCGGACGGCTCTGTCGCGTCTTACCCATGATTTACGGTGCGCCAATGCGGCATCGGCTGGCGACGTTGACGTGCTGGGCTTCATAAATAGGATGGCACGAGGGATGCTCTGGTCGCAGATGGAGGAATCAATGCCTGTTGACATGTCTCGGCATTTCACGTTGCCGCAGCTCATACGATTTACTCTTCCCACCATCGGCATGATGCTGTTCATGTCGCTCTATGTGATGGTGGACGGGTTCTTCGTCTCGAACTGGTGCGGCCAGACGGCACTTGCGGCCGTGAACTTCGCGTATCCCATTCCCATGATTCTGGGCACGTTGGGGTTCATGTTCGGCACAGGCGGCAGCGCCATCGTCGCAAAGACGCGAGGCGAGGGGGACGACGCCCGCGCGAATCGGCAGTTTTCCTTGCTGGTGTACGCTGCCATCGTTGCTGGTGCGGCATTCGCTGCGCTGGGTGTGTTGTTGCTACGTCCCTTGCTTGTGGCGCTGGGTGCGCAAGGGGAAATGCTCGATCTATGCATGGTTTACGCCATGCCTCTCGTGATGGGCGTGCCTGCAACGGTTCTGCAATACCTCTTCCAGGAGCTATTGGTGACGGCCGGTAAGCCTGAGCTGGGGTTCGGCGTAACGGTTGCCGCCGGATTAACGAACATCGTGGTCGATGCCGTTCTTATCGCACTGCTTGATTTTGGTGTGGTCGGTGCTGCAATCGGCACCATTGCCGGCGAGGCTGTGGGTGGCATCATCCCGCTCGTCTACTTCGCACGACCCAACAAGAGTTTCTTGCGGCTGGGTCGCACGAACATGGACTGGAGGATGTTGGGGCATGCGTGTGTGAATGGGTCGTCTGAGATGGTCTCAAACATCGCTATGTCGTTGGTTTCCATGGCCTACAACGTGCAGCTTCTCGTGTATCTGGGGGAGTCGGGGGTGGCGGCCTATGGCGTCATCATGTACGTGGGCATGGCGTTCGTCGCCGTGTTCATGGGCTACGTTTTCGGGTCGTCTCCTTTGATGAGCTTCCAATACGGCGCCAACAACAGAATAGAGATGCGCAGTCTCTTCCGTAAGAGCCTGCTGTTCGTCTCGATCTGCGGTGTGGCCATGTTCATAGCCACCCGAGTGTTCGCACGCCCGTTGGCGCTCGTGTTCGTGGGCTACAGCGAAGGCCTTGCCGAGCTTACCGTGCACGCGATGCTTCTGTATTCGGCGTCGTTGCTGATTGTCGGCTTCAACATGTATGGA
Organism: Slackia heliotrinireducens DSM 20476; assembly: GCF_000023885.1. Taxonomy (NCBI): domain Bacteria; kingdom Bacillati; phylum Actinomycetota; class Coriobacteriia; order Eggerthellales; family Eggerthellaceae; genus Slackia; species Slackia heliotrinireducens. Next base: position 1,194,457 of record NC_013165.1, read on the forward strand.
TCGGCGTTGTTCACAGCGCTTGGAAACGGCCTGGTGAGCGCCATCATTTCGTTTGTTCGGACGTTGATTTTCGAAATCGGCGCCGTGTTTTTGCTGCCGACGCTTTTCGGAGCTGACGGCATATGGGTGTCGGTAGTGGTGGCGGAGGCTGCGGCACTTGTGCTCACCACGACATGCATCCTGGTTCTCGAACCCCGGTACGGTTACATCCGCACAGACGCGGATGTCTCTAAAAGAAGCGGCAACAGCTCTGATGGACATGTTTAGAGGCTGTGCCAACTCTGACGTGCGCATAAAGAAAGGGCCGGGGAAGAACCCCGGCCCTTGAAACGATCTATGGGTCTGGGCTTAGACGATGCCCTGAGCCATCATGGCGTTGGCGACCTTCAGGAAGCCTGCGATGTTGGCGCCGGCAACGTAGTTGCCTTCCAGGCCGTATTCGCGGGCAGCATCGTCAGCGGCATGGTAGATGTTCTTCATGATGCCCTGAAGCTTGCTGTCGACCTCTTCGAAGGTCCAGCTCAGGCGCTCGGAGTTCTGGGACATCTCCAGACCGGAGGTGGCCACGCCACCGGCATTGGCAGCCTTGCCAGGGAAGAAGGCGACGCCGTTCTCCATCAGGTAGGTGGTTGCATCCGGCGTGGTGGGCATGTTGGCGCCTTCGCCGACAATCTTGCAGCCGTTGGCGACGAGCTTCTGGGCGTCTTCCAGATGCAGCGTGTTCTCGCGAGCGCAGGGCAGGGCGATGTCGCAGGGGACGCCCCACACGCCGCGGCCGTCTTCGGCATGGTATTCGGCGTTCGGACGCTCGTCGGTGTACATGGCCAGGCTCACGCCCTTGTCATGGCCGGAGCGCTTCGCGGCGTAGATGTTCTCGAGGATCTTGTAGTCGATGCCTTCTGCGTCGTAGACCCAGCCCTTGGTGTCGGAGCAGGCCACAACCTTGCCACCGAGCTGGGTGGCCTTCTGGATGGCATAGATGGCCACGTTGCCGGAGCCATGGACCACAACGGTCTTGCCCTCGAAGCTGTCGTCGTGGCAGCGCAGATATTCGTCGGTGAAGTAAACCAGGCCGTAGCCGGTTGCCTCGGTGCGGGCCAGGGAGCCGCCGAAGGGCAGGCCCTTGCCGGTCAGAACGCCGGTGAACTCGTTGCGCAGACGCTTGTACTGGCCGAACATGTAGCCGATCTCACGGCCGCCAACGCCCAGGTCGCCGGCGGGAACGTCGGTGTCGGGACCGATATGGCGGGAGAGCTCGGTCATGAAGGACTGGCAGAAGTGCATGATTTCGTTATTGGACTTACCCTTGGGGTCGAAGTCGCTTCCGCCCTTGCCGCCGCCCATGGGCAGCGTGGTCAGGCTGTTCTTGAAGACCTGTTCGAAGCCCAGGAACTTCAGCATGCCGAGGTAGACCGTGGGGTTGAAGCGCAGGCCGCCCTTGTAGGGGCCGATGGCGGAGTTGTACTCGACGCGGAAACCGCGGTTGACCTGGACCTTGCCCTGGTCGTCAACCCACGGAACGCGGAACTGGATGACGCGCTCAGGCTCGACCAGGCGCTCGAGCAGGCCGGCCTCCTCATACTCGGGATGCTTCTCAAGAACGGGATCGAGGGTTTCGAGAACCTCGGTAACGGCCTGGATGAATTCGGGCTCGTTGGCGTTCTTCTCCTTCACCTGTTCGATGATGCGCTCTGCGTACGTCATGTGTCCTCCTCGGGCGTGTCTGGTCGAAACCCACTATTCAATCGTCGGTTCGACCGTGAATGAATCTGGCGTTAGACCAACATAGAGTTGTTTTGTTTCAGACGTGTTACGGAATTCCCTTAAAGGCGAAAAAACGGAAAATTACGGTTATTCGCCAGCTTGGTTACCGTTCAGAAGCCGCTGGTATGATGGGGCTGCAGAAAGCAAACGCCATCGCGACGTCGAGCATAGCTGCCGACGAGAAAAGGGGGATGACAATGGGATTCTTTGAAGACTTGAGCGCAACCGTCAACCGCGGACTGGACGATGCCAGCCGCATGGCCGACAATGCCGGCGCGAAATTCAAGCTGGCAGAGGCAAAGCGCCGTCGCCGCGAAGCCATGGCCGACTACGGCGAGAGCATGTTCGAGGCCTACTCGCAGGAGCCGACGTTCGCGCAGGGTAGGGAAGAGCTCATCGCGGCCGTTGCCAAGATCGATGAGGAAATCGCCGCCATTCAGGCGAAGATCGACGAGAACGAACGCCGCACTGCCGAGAAGAAAACGGTGCTCAGCTGCCCGACCTGCGGTGCCACGTTGGCCGAAGGTGTCAACTTCTGCTCGAACTGCGGAACCGCCATCGCCTACGAGCCGCCGGCGGAGCCCGCGCAGCCTGTGGAGCCCCAGCAGCCCGCCCAGCCCCAGCAGCCTGCGGCAACCGTTGATTTCGAGGTTGTGGACAATCCCGAAACGCAGGCATAGTCGATTTGGTACACTCCTGATTCTGAACGTAGCGCGGCATGGCTTCGGCCATGCCGCTTCAGTAGAGGGGTTTTCACATGCATGTTGAGATTTATAGCGACGGGTCGTCGCGCGGCAATCCAGGTCCCGGCGGGTACGGGTCGGTTCTGCACTACACGGACGCCCAGGGCCAGCTGCATGTGAAGGAGCTTTCGCAGGGGTTCGTGACCACGACCAACAACCGCATGGAGCTTTTGGGCGTCATCGTGGCCCTTGAGGCGCTGAAGCGGCCCTGCTCTGTGGATGTGTATTCTGACTCGCAATACGTGGTGAAGGCTTTCAACGACCACTGGATCGACGGCTGGTTGAAGCGCGGATGGAAGAACTCAAAAAAGGAACGCGTGAAGAACCAGGACCTTTGGCGGCGTTTGCTGGCTGCCAAAGCGCCGCATCAGGTGTCTTTCCATTGGGTGAAGGGCCATGCGGGGCATCCTGAGAACGAACGGTGCGACCAGCTTGCCACCGAGGCCGCCGACGGTTCGGGTCTGATTCTCGACGAGGGCTTCACCTCCGAAGACGTTTAGAGCCTTTTGAAACGGCCTTTCGGCCTCTGATTCTGCATATGACTACCACTTCCGATTTGTTTTGACCCTTTACGGTTCAAAAGCCGTTTTCGTCTGCGTTGAGTATCATTTGGCGGTAGGATTTCCATGTCTGATGATCAAGCGTTTTCTGGGAACGTTTTCTAAAGCAAGGTATTTTCGAAGCGATGCGTTTCCGCAGCGCCATGCCTTGCCTGTATTGAAAAGGAGGTGCTTTGTGACCGAGGCCGACACAGCGAGTCCGTCAGAGACGAGCGATGTAACCGAGAAGGTCCTTTCAGAAGAAGAAGCAGACTTCCTTGTAAACTACCTGGCCGGTCTCGTCGAAGAAATCGGCGATTCAGAGCCGACAAACACCGCAGGTCGTTTCGCCACGGCGGTTTCAGAGGAATAGTTGCAAATCCATTCATCCATTCGCAGAACGCATACGCCACTCAGACGTGTGCGTTTTCGTTTTGGCACCAATACCGCATCTTCCGTCCGGATGCCCATATAATAGACACGACAAACGACCGAATTAACGAAAGTGCAGACTATGAATCCAGCCGATTACCCCTATAAGCTTCCGTTCCTCACGAGGTTCGAGTACGTGGACGGCGCGCCGCTCGCTCCTGACGGCGGCCAGTGGGGGACCCTGTACGGCGGCAACTGCCCTCTGCCTCAGAACGGATACCGCTATATCGCCATCCGCAACCCTCAGAATCAGAAGCAGGTCCGCATCGTCGGATATGCCGACATGAACGGTCGCGCCTTCGACTGCGACGAGCCTACGACCATGCCGCCGGCGAAAGAGGCCCGCATCACGCTGACCCATTACACCGATAAGCCTGGCATGGGTGCCGTCATAGCGCTTCTGCCGGACAACAAGAAGACCATTCTGGCCCATTTCATCATCACGGGGTCGTCCAAGGCCATGTTCAATTTCGAAAACGGCCTGTACGGATCGAATGCGCCGCGCCCGATGACTTACACAGAGGCGGTGGTGGCGTCGTTCGTCAAGCTGAAAACCGAGCCGATTTCTGTCGCTCAGGAAGCCTCGTCGACACCTCCTGCCGCCCACCGTGGCCCGTTCGACCCGGACCTGTTCGACAGGATGATCATGAAAGGCGGCTTGTTCGAAGGCGTGCGCGGTTACGTTGAATCGCTCCGTCAGAAAGCTGTCGGCCCGGAGGCCCTGACCGGATTCGAAGCCTGGGCTTTGCAGGTGCTGACCGAAGAAGGCGTCGCGGACGCCAGCGAAATCGACTTCATTGGAACGACGAAGGACGGCAAGCCCGCAATGTTGGAAGGCGGCATCATCCGGACCTCCCGCCACGCCGACTTGTTCTATCTTGACTATGTGTTCAAGACGGAGGACGGGGAAGTGACAGAGAACGGCACGTGGCTCGCCGATCCGTCGCTGCGCCATTACCGCGAACAGATGTGGGGCATCGAAGGTGCGCTCAACCGCATCCTGATCCTGAAGGACTACAGCGCCACCGAAGAGTTCAAGACCACCTATGGCAGCCTGGAATCGTTGACGGTGGGGCAGTGCTCCCAAATGGACAAGTGGCTGATCGACCGAATAGCGCTCAATGCTGCCGACCCCACAAAGCCGGACCTGAAGCTGAGCCGGTGGGCAGGGCGGCTGTCGTTCGCCGAGCTGTCCGAGAACGTGCGCATGCCGTACCGCGCATACTACGACTTCCGAACCACCAAAGACGGCTCGAGCATCGTCGTGAACGCCCAATCGCCCTCGATCGGCTCGCTACCCAAGTCGCGTTGGGACGAGGCCGACGGTCGGTTTGTCAAAACGTCTTTTGAGGAACAGGTCGCGGCCGAAGCCCGGTATGCGGCACATCTGGCCATCGTGCACGGATGCAATGCGTTCGCCAGTTCGCCCACGTTCGATATCGCCGTGGTCAACATCTTCCGCTGCGGCACCGATGACGTGGTGACAAGTGTGGTCTTCGACAGGCCTACCTTCACAAAGGCATACGCCGAACAGGCGAAGGGCGGCTTTGCGAACCCCTTCGGATTCTTGAAGCTGTTCGGCCATGCCTATGCCTTCGATTCCGAGGATCGTCTTGCGAAGGTCGAGCCGTATGCCACGTTCGCCGACGCTCGCTTCGCCAACGATTACGACGCTCCCGCCGAAGACCTGTCCACCGAGCTGCCCGCAAGGCTGCAGTCGTTGCTGCATGCGCGCACTCTGGGAGACATCTGCATCGACGAGAAGCTTCAGCGTGCCGATGTGGCGGAAGAGCTTCTGCGACTTCTGGATTGCGATTCCGATGCTGCGGCCCGTTATGCACGCGACGTCATCGAGACGAGCACGGACCCCCTGACGCGCTCCCTTTGCAGCCAGGTTGCCGAGCAGATCGACACGGGACTTCTGGGCCCCGAATCCTACCTGGAAGTCAAAACGGCTTTTGACGATCCTTTCTCATTCGAATCCGATGCCACACGGGCGCGGGCCATGGCACGTGCCGGTGACATCAAGGCCGTCAACACCATGGAGGATATCGTCGCTCGGGAGCGTTCGCTCGACGCATACAAGGATACGGACACGGAGTGCTACCGTGCGTTCACGGACCATGCCGACCGATGCCTGTACGAGCTGCGCTGCGCCGACGACGCCAAAGGCAGGAAGGTCAAGCCGTACCCTGCCGACCTCATGTACGTGCACGACAACCTCGCCCATATGCTGATGGAGTCGGCGGGGGCGAGCGACGAATCCATCGTCCACGCTCTGATCACCATCGACGAGGCACCTTCGTCAACCCTCGGCTACAAGACGGCATCGCGCATCTATGCTGCGGAGAACGATTTCGAGAACGCGCGCTACATGTGCTGCAAAGCGTTGTCGATGACGTGCAGCCTGGAGGACTATCAGCTCTGCCTGTACTGGCTTGCCTTCGCGTTCTTGCAGACCGAGCATTATGAGGAAGCCGCTGCCTGCTACCGCAAGGCGATTCAGATCGGAGGACCGTTTACGGCCTACGCGGAAAAGGAATACGGCGACCTGGTCGAGAAGGTCAAGGGAATCAGGCGCCGCTCCTTCGAAGAGAACGACGAGCTGCTCCGTGCGGCAGGCGTTCCCATCGACCAGGTGGAGGAGAACATCGACTTTCTGTTCGACTGCGCGGTGGAATTCATCAACCACGGACATGACGAACAGGGGCGCGTCCTGCTGGCGCATGTCAGCTCCATAAGACGCGACGATGCTTTCTCCATGGCGGTTCGGTCATTCTGCATCCAGCCCTAATCATGATTTGATACCATAGGGTCATCCGATTCAGAGAGGTGATCGTATGGCTTTTATCGGTCGTGTTCAAGATCTTGAGTATCTGGAGACCTTCTACGAAGCGGACGGCCCTCAGTTGGTCGCCGTCTACGGTCCGCGCCATATCGGCGTGAGCGAAATGCTGAAGCGGTTCTCCTACGGCAAGAAGTGCGTGTACTACGCCGCCCAGGAGCAGGTGGCCCAGCGCCAGGCACGGGATTTCGCGAAACGTTTCAATTCGCAAATTGATAACGTCGAAACCTGGAAGGACGCCCTTGCACAGTGCATCGGCCAATACGATGGTGAGCAGAAGCTGGTCGTTCTCATCGACGGTCTGGGGGCCGTCGTCGCATCCGACCCCTCCTTCTTGGACGGGTTGGCGGACCTGCTTACGGTGCAGCTGTCGCAGGCCGACGTGCTTATCGTTTTGGCAGGGCACAGCATCGAGCTTTTCGAGAGGCATGTGCTTGCCGAAGACGGTCCGTTGGGAGAGTTGGTCGGCGGGTCGGTTCGCCTTGGTCCTTTGAGCCATTGGGAATCCGAGTCGTTCTTCCCGAAATACGAAGCCGCCGACAAGGCGCTCATGCATGCGGTTCTGAACGGCTCGCCCCATTACCTCGCCATGGTCGATCCGTCGGTTGATGCGTCCGAGAATATCAAACGTCTGGTGCTCGAGCGCGGTTGCCTGCTTGAAAACGAGACTGAGCTCATCCTGCATCAGGACTTCCGAGAGGTGGCGACGTACAATGCGATTCTTGAGGCTTTGGCTTCGGACGCCACCCAGTTTTCCGGGCTTTCCGAACAGACGGGTGTGGAGAAACGCAAGCTGAGCGTGTACGTGAAGAACCTCGTGGACGCCGGCCTGGTGGAGCGCGTCTCGCCGGTGCGCAAGCCCGATGCATCCGGTAAGCGCCAGGGTGATGCCTCCCGCAACTCCCGGAGCGAATACCGCCTGGCATCCACGTTCCTTCGTTTCTGGTACGCCAATGTGGTGCCATCCAAGAGCGATCTGTCTTTCGGCGACATCGAGAACGTGTACCGGACGAGCATCGTGCCGCGCATGAACGCATATCTCAAGGACCCGTTGACCACCATGGTCAAAGCGTGGATTGAACGGGCGAACGCCCTGGGCCTTCTGTCCAAAGAGGTGGGGGAGGTAGGTCCCGCGTGGAAGACCGACGCCAATGTCGATCTGGTGGGATACTCCGAAGACGGGTCGTATGCCGTGGCGGCAATCGTTCAGGTACAGGACGGAAAGACCGGAAGCGCCGACATCCCGTCGGTCGACGAGGTGCGCGATGCGCTGCAGGTGGAAACCGTCAGCCTGTTCGTGTTCGCCATGGACGGTTTCACCGGGGAGCTTAAGGCGCATGTCGAAGACACCGGCGAGCTGACACTGCTTACCGTCGACGACCTGTATGCCGAAGCGAAGGAGCCTACGGTGGTCGTGAAGGAGCGCCGTCCGGCGCCTGCGGCCAAGCCGAAGAAGGCGCTGCCGTTCGTGGTGGAGGATGATCAGCCACGCAACATTCGCGGCTACTATGCCGAGCGGCGTTAGGTGCTGCATCAAACCATGATACGAAAGAAGGGACCCTTCATACGAAGGGCCCCTTCTCAGTCGGTTCACGGGTGTGCGTCTATGCCATGAGGGCTGCGGCGCGGGCGATTTCGGCCTCGGCGGAGGCGTCGGGGTAATCCTTGGCGATGACGGTTTCAAGGACGTTCAGGCCGGCGTCTTCGGCGCGCTTGCCCCAGATTTCCATCCATTCGCCGTCGTTCCAGTCGTAAGAGCCGAACAGGATGACCTTCTCGCCTTCCAGCAGCGGCTCGACTTCGTCGTACATGGGGGCGAATTCGGAATCCTCCAGCTCCTCGTTACCCATGGCAGGGCATCCGAAGGCGAAGCCGTCGAAGTCGGGGATGCGGGTGAGGTCGAAATCCGAGCACTGGATGACCTCGACGTCGTTGCCGTTGCCTTGGAAGGCCTTGGCGAACAAAGACGCCATGGCTTCGGTGTTGCCGGTGCCGGACCAGTAGACTACAGCGATTTTCATATTGGTTCTCCTTTACGAGTTTGGACACAAAAAAGGGCGGGCCGGCATCGTCTGCGCCAAGGGGGTGAGCGCTCAGCATGCCGCCCGCCTCGCGGGTGGGTTACATCAGGGGGCATGGCACCGGGAAAGAGTTCCACAGGACTGACGCGGAAAAGAAGGAAGAGACATCGGTCCTGTGGTGCTTCCCAGTGGATGTTAGCCACGAGCAACTTTATAACGGCATCAAGCCGTCAGGTCAAGGGCATTTTCAAAAAATGTTGCAAACGGTTAACAATGTGTGCGAATGATGGGGAAAGAAAAGGCGCCGCGGATGCGACGCCTTTTGCAAGTTGGGATGTGAACGGTGGGGGAAGCTACTTCTCCCAAGCGCTGAAGTCGACCTTGCGGCCTTCCTGCTTCCAGGTGCGGTATTCGGCGGTTGCCGTGAACACCACGTCGGAGGAGGAGTTCAGTGCGGTCTCGCAGGAGTCCTGGATAACGCCGACGATGAAGCCGACGGCGACGACTTGCATGGCGATGTCGTTGCCGATGCCGAACAGCGAGCAAGCCAGCGGGATGAGCATCAGCGAACCGCCGGGAACGCCCGAGGCGCCGGCTGCCGAGATGGCTGCCAGGGCGGACATGATGACCGCGGTAGGGATGTCGGGCAGGGTGCCAGTAACGGTGTAGTGGGCTGCCATGGCCATCACGGTAATGGTGACGGCAGCGCCTGCCATGTTGATGGTGGCGCCCAGCGGGATGGACACGGAGTAGTTGTTCTCATCCAGATGCATCTTGCGGCACAGCTCCAGGTTGACCGGGATGTTCGCAGCGGAGCTACGGGTGAAGAACGCCGTGATGCCGGAGTCGCGCAGAGCGCGCAGCACCAGCGGATAGGGGTTGATGCGGGCGGCGATGAACACGATCAGCGGGTTGGTGACCAGCGCGATGAAGATCATGCACAGGACCAGCACCGCGACCAGGTGTCCGTACTCGGTGAAGATTTCGGGGCCCGAAGTGGCGACGGCGTTGTAGACCAGGCCGAGGATGCCGAAGGGCGCGAAGTTGATGATCCACTTGACCACGGTGGTGATGGCGGTGGCGATGTCCCCGAAGACGCTGCGGGTGTTTTCAGAAGCGGCGCGCAGGGCGATGCCGATGATGACGGCCCACACGAGGATGCCGATGTAGTTGGCGTTGACCAGGGAGCTGACCGGGTTGGCGACCATGTTGGTGACCAGGGTGGTCAGAACCTCGCCGATGCCGGAGGCCGCGGTCTGTTCGACGCCTTCAGCACCCTGCAGGGTGAGGCTGGTGGGGAACAGGTAGCTGGCGAGCACGGCGACCAGGGAGGCCACGAACGTGCTGACCAGGTACAGGACGATGACGGTCTTCATGCCGCCTGCGGTCTTGGCGTTGGCCAGGGCGCCGATGACGAGGAAGAAGACCAGGATGGGCGCGACGGCCTTCAAAGCGCCGACGAACAGGTTGCCCAGCAGAACGAGGACCGGCGTGACCACAGGCACATCGGGGATGATCAGGGCCAGGATAAGGCCCACGACCATGAAGATGAGGATACGCACGATCAGACTCGTGCCGATCCATTTGGACCATAGTTCTTTCATAACGTACCTTCCTAAACAGGACGGGCTCGACATGACGAAGGAACATCCCGGTCTTTCGCCATATCGGCCGTTTTATAGATTTCACCATTGTACCCGTTTTTCATATTTCCTACAGTCAACCAACGTAGGCATGCTAGGCACTCCCGAGCAGTCGGCCGCCGTGCTGTGCAAAAGGCTATAATGGCGGAGCCAAACAATGATCAGCCCAGGTGCCCATCCGGTCCATTGTTTGGCGACGATCCCGATCGGATGGGCGCCTGGGCGGATGGGATACCGCCATGTCCACCCGTACGAACCCGTTCGCGAAGCGGGTCAACGCCCTCGATGAGGGCGATTTCGCGCTCTTGCAAGAGGCCGTCGAGACGAGAAGGTGCCGCGAGTCCGTCGGCGTCGGAGATTACGACGAGGCTGCCGACGAGTGGAGGCCCCGGCCCCCGTGCCCGAGATGCGGTTCCGGCGAGACCGTCGGCCGAGGCCGCACGGGTGCCGGCCGCAGGTTCTGGGAATGCCGCGACTGCGGTCGCAAGTACACGTCGTTGGCCGGCACGATATTCGAATCCTCGAAGAAGCCCCTGTCCGCATGGGTCCTCTTCATCCGCCTCATGTGCTACAACGTGCAGCTCGACGCTGCGGCGGAGCTCTGCGGGATGTCGCACCAGACGGCCTGGGAGTGGCGCCACCGGGTCATGAGCACGATAGACGGCTACCAGGACCGCATCGTCCTGCGGGACAAGGTCTGGATAGACGAGATGTACGTCACGGACTCCGACCTGAAGGGAGGCCCGGGCTGGAGGCCGAAGAGGGGCCTGAGCAAGGACAAGGTCTGCATAGCGGTCGCGATCGACGTCCACAAGAACGTGGTCGCCGTGCGCTGCGGCCACGGCAAGCCCTCGGCCAGGCGCATCAAGGACGCGCTGCAGGCCAGCATCGCCGAGGGCTCCGAGATCTTCCACGACATGGAGAAGTCCCACAAGTCGCTGGTGAAGGCCGTGAAGGGCGTCGACCGGCCCTACAAGGCCGACACGAAGGACCCGGAGTACCTCGAGAAGATGGCGATGGTGAACAACCTGTGCTCCTGGATCAGGCGCTACCTGCACGGCTACGTCGGCATGGACGTCAAGAACCTGCAGTCATATCTGAACTGGTACGCGTACCTGTTCAGGGTCAAGCGGGCCGAGGAGAAATGGCCCAAAGTGGAAAGGGTGCTCCGCCATTTGTTCATGGCCGACGCCACTTTCCGCAGCTCGCGCAAGCGCGGTCACGCCTACGTTGGTTGACTGTAGGGTTCATATTTATATGTCGAAACGTTGGCAAAACCCCTCGGCTGGAGCCTAGAAAGCCGTGCCGAGTGGCGGAAAGGTGCCGAGCATGCAGTTGGGCCAGCCCGATTTGCGGTTTAGGTTTCGACGTGGATGGATGACCCGTCTCGGCCGCGCTCCACGACGATCTTCCGGTCGATGTTGTCCTTGAGCTCGCTGATGTGGCTGATGATGCCGATGTGCTTGTCGCTTCCAGAAAGCTCCGTCAGCACCTTGAGCGCCAGCCGCAGCGACTCGTCGTCCAACGATCCGAAGCCCTCGTCTATGAACATGGTATCGAGCTGGATGCCGCCGGCGTGGGCCTGCACGGTGTCGGACAGGCCAAGTGCCAAGGCCAACGACGCCTTGAAGGCCTCGCCGCCCGACAGCGACGAGGCGTCGCGGGTCTTGCCGGTGTAGTGGTCCTTCACGTCAAGATCCAGTCCCACCTGGCGGTTGCTGAATCCCTTCTCGCGTCTCACCAGTTCGTAGCGGCCGTCGGACAGGGTGTCGAGCCGTCGGTTGGCGGCGGAGATCATCTGCTCGAAGTACCGGCTCTGCACGTAGGTTTCGAAAGCGTAGTGGCTTGCCTTGACCATCCGCCCGTTCGCCACGTCGGACACGATGGCGACCTCTTTGTACTGCGCCTCGATGTCGGCCGAGCGTTTCAGCTCGTGTTCGATGCGTTTGAGCAGCGAGGTGTTCGTGTGGATGCGCCGCTCGATGGCGTTCGCGGCGTCCTGCGCCTCCTGCAGCTGCTGCTCGGCTTCGGCCAGGTCCTGTTCGAGTTGGGAAACGTCCTGACGACGGGCGTCGTCTCCCGCCTGGCGGACCAGCTCCTCGGCCCGTGCGGCGGCTTCGGCTGCGGCGATGGAAGCCTGGTCGAAAGCGTCTTTCTGCTTCTGACGGGTTTCGAAGGAGGCGTCGGCCTGTGCGGCTGCTTCGTCGATGGCCGCTTCGAGCTCCTGCTTCGTGGGGAAGGGGAGCTTGGCTGCTGCGGCCTGTGCTGCGGCTTTCGCCGTGATCGACGCGGTGGTGGCCTCTTGCTGGGCGGCAGTCGCCTGTTCCAGCTCAGCCTCGAGGTCGTCAAGGGCCTGCGCAGCGGAACCAGCCTGCTTGACCAGCTCGGATAGTCGGTCAAGGAGATCGACGGCCTCGTCGAAGGCGCCTTGGGTCAGAAGGAACTGCTCGTGGGCCTGCTGAGCCTGGCTGCGGATGGTCTTTTCATCTGTCGTCTCCAGGCCATCTTGCAGGGTCGCCCGGGTGGCCTCGGCCGCAGACAGTTGGGATTTGAGGGCTGCCAGGTCGTCAAGCGCGTTCTGCAGGTCGGCACGTTTGGCCTCGACGACTGCGCGCTTTTCCTGTGCGGTTTTCGCCTGCTGCTCGCAGCGGGCTTTGGCCTGCTCGGACCGATCGATGCGCGCTTCGGCTTCGGCCAGGGCTTTTTCGGCAGCAGCACGCAGCGCTGCGAGTTCTTCGGCGCGGCCGTGCTCCTGGATGTGGGCGTCGAGCCGCGCGCGCTTCCCGTCGGCGTCGGACTTGAGCGCACCTGAGTTCTGGGACGCTTCGTTAGCTACGGCCAGAGTCTCGTTGTAATGCTCTTGCAGCTCATCCAGGTCGGCGCTGCTCGGAATGTCGGTACGGGCCTGCGCCGGGGCGGGGTGGTCCGTCGATCCGCAGACCGGGCAGGGGCTGCCCGGCTCAAGCCCGGCAGCGATGATCCCGGCCTGTTCGTCTAGATAAGCCTTGCGTGCCTCGGCAAGCTTCGTCTGGCACTCTAAGAACGTGCTCTGTGCCTGAAGGTAGGCCTCCTGTGCGGCGGCGGCGTCTTTCGCGGCCGCCGCGGAGGCATCGGCGAGCTCCGTGCGTTCGGCGGAGCATGCGTCCAGACGCGCGATGTCGGCTTGGGCTGCCCGTTTGTCGTTTTCGGCGTCGAACAGGTCCTCGGTCGCCGCGCCCAGACCGCTTGCCTCGGCTGCGGCCTGTTCGATGTCCGAAACGCCTTGCTCGATGGCTGCGTTGATAGCGGCCTGGGCGGACTTCGCCTCTTCGACCTGCTGCTTGAGCTTGCCTATGAGTTTGTCGGCATCCAATATGTTGTCGTAGGTCTTGGCCTGGGCAGCGCAACGCTCGTCGTTGGCCCGGTCGATTTTGAGCCTTTCGGCCAGCATGTCACGATTGTGCTGGGCTTTCGCCTGCTCGTCGGCGGCCTGCTCGGCTTCGTCGCGACGCTTTCTGGCCTGTGTCAGCTCGGTTTCCACCTGCGTTTTCGCCTGACGTGCCGACTCCAGTACGCGAGCGGCCTCGTCGAAGGCGGATTGCAGCCGCCCATACTCGTCGTAGGAAGGAAGGTTCGAACGCAGGTCGCGTTCGCGGGCCCGAAGCGCAGCTATCTCATCATCCAGATGTGCATCCGCATCCAGGGCCGCCTTCGCCTGGGTTTTGGCACCCAGCGCCTGTTCGGAGACTTGCAGGGCCGCATCCCTCCGGTCGATGAGCCCGTTGTTGGTTTGGGCCGACTCCAAAGCCGCCTTCGCCTCGTCGCGAATGGCCTGAAGCTTGGCCGCTCTCTGTTTGGCGGCATCCGCGGCCGACGTGTCGGCCTCGACGAGCCGCTCGGCCTCACGCAGGGCGGTTTCCGGCTGCACGCCGCCTGACAGTTCCTCTTTCAGGCTGCGGGCGTGCTCGTCCGTTTCGTCCACGGCGATCATGTCCGCGTAGTTCTGCACGCTTGCCATGACCCGGTCGTGGTCCGCCTCCAAGGCGTTCTTGCGCTCGGCCATGCGTTTCTGGAAGCCCAGCAAAGGCTCGGTGGCGAAGATCCGGCGGAAGATGGGCGCACGTGTCTGGGTGTCGGCGGACAGCAGCTTGCGGAAGTCGCCCTGGGCGATCATCACGATCTGCATGAACTGGAGCCTCTCGATGCCCAGGATGCCGACCACGGTTTCGTCCACGTGCTGCTTGCCGGCGATCGTCGAGCCGTCGGGCAGGGTTATCTCGGCCCGTTCGTTTTCGGTAGTGAACCCCTCGCCCCGTTTCTTCGGGCGCTGGTAGACGGGGTTTCGCCTGATGCGGTAGGTGCTGCCGCGGTAGCTGAAATCCAGCTCCACGAAGGTGGGCGTGTCCGGGTCGGCGAAGTCGCTTCGCAGCATGCTTGACGTGCGGTTCTCGCCCGACGGTGTGCCGTACAGAGCGAAGGCGATGGCGTCGAAGATGATGGTTTTGCCTGCACCGGTGTCGCCGCAGATCAGGTACAGTCCGCTGTCGCCGAAGGTCGTGAAGTCGATGGAGACTTCGTCGGCGTAGGGGCCGAAGGCCGACATGGTGAGATGCAAAGGTTTCATGCTACTTCGCCCCGCATTCGGTCAAGACGGCATGCACCAGGTCTGTCTGGGCTTGCGTCAAAGGGATGCCCGTCCGCATCTCGAAGAACTCGGCGAACAGGTCCTCGGACGACATCGATTCCAGTTCGCCGGGAGCGCTAACGGCCGCCTGCGACGCGGAGCGGGTGGCGGCGTTGTCGTAGTCCAGCCGCATGACGTTGGGGTAGTGCTCGCGGAGCCTGCTCATGGCGTCGATCCAAGGCTCCTCGTCGGTCAGCGTCACATGCAGGTAGTCTTCGGCGTCGGCGGCGCCCACCACGTCCGGGGACGTGAGGTCTGCAAGCGGCCCGCGAATCTCGCGCAGGTCGTGCAAAGGCTTAAAGGGGACGAGCTCGAAGTCAACCGAGCCTTTCTTCCCAAGGGTGACCAGCGGCATGCTCTTGGGCCACGGGGCCTCCGAAATCGAGTATTTGAGGGGCGAGCCGCTGTATCGGACGGTGTCGCGGCCGATACGCTGCGGCCGGTGGATGTGGCCCAGCGCCACATAGTCGAACACGTCGAAGGCGCGGGCGTCGATGTTGTCCACGCCGCCGATGTTGCCGATTTCCGAATCCGAGCGTTCGGGCTGCACCGACTGCCAGGTGACGAACTGGTGGGCCAGCGCGACGTTGCGTTCTTCGGGGTTCACGCCGCTTTGCCCGATCAGCTTCGCCATGGCGTCGGTGTAGTCGCCGTCGAACTCGTCAAAACAGGATTTGATTTCCGAGAACCGCAGGTACGGGATGAGCCAGAACGTCACGGGGCCGTGCTCGTCATGCAGCGTGACATGGTCGATGGCGCCGTCGAACACGGGGGACAGGTACACGTTGCGGCTCGCCAGAAGACGGGAGGCGTAGGCGATGCGCTCCTGCGAGTCGTGGTTGCCGGCGACGGCCAGGCACGGCACGTTCAGGTCGGCCACGGCGCACAGGAAATCGTCGAATAGTGCCACGGCCTCGGCGCTGGGGGAGGACTTGTCGTAGATGTCGCCCGCGATGAGCAGCGCGTCCACGTCCCGTTCCCGAATCGTGTCGACGATCTGGGCCAGGATGTGGCGCTGATCCTCGATCATCGGGAACTCGTGGACGCGTTTGCCTATGTGCAGGTCGGATACATGCAGCAGCTTCATGAAACGGAAGGCTCCTTACGGAAACGGTGTGTTCGGTCCTCTATGGTACCGCACGGAAGGCTTTGCGGGGGCGGGCATCCGCGGACTTTTGGAGAGTGCGGGCAAGCACGCGTCGGTCGCTGCAGCAATGGTTGTATACTTGCCCCATGGCTAACGAATCACGCATACAGGACATCAAACATCAGCTGGCAAGCGTTCCCACGCTGCCGGGCGTATACCTATGGAAGAACAAGGACGGCGAGGTCATCTACGTAGGCAAGGCCAAGCAGCTGCGGGCCCGCATGCGCCAGTACGTGAATTTCCAGGACGACCGCGCCAAGATCCCGCTGCTCGTGGACCAGATCGATTCCTTTGAATACATCGTCGTCGAAAACGAGCACGAGGCGCTGGTGTTGGAGAAGAACCTCATCAACCAGTACGCTCCGTTCTTCAACGCGGACTTCAAAGACAACAAGAGCTATCCGTTCATCGCGCTGACCAAAGGCGACGTGTTCCCGGCCATCAAATACACCCGTGAGAAGCATGTGGCTTCCACCCGGTATTTCGGGCCGTACACGGACGGACGTGCGGCGCGCCAGCTGGTGGACATCGTCCGCAAGGTCGTGCCGCTGTGCTCGAGCTCCTGTGCGGAGTGGCGCCGTCTGAAGAAGAAGCTCGATAATGACGATTTGACGGCGTTCCTGTCGGAGACCGGCACCCGGCCCTGCTTCGACGCCCATGTGGGATTAGGCCCCGGCGCCTGCTGCGGGCAGATCACGCCCGAGGACTACCGCAGGCACGTCGAGCGCGTGGAGAAGTTTCTGTCAGGCAGGCGCACCGAGTTCATCGAGGAGCTGACCCAGGAGATGATGGAGGCGGCCGCGGATTTGGATTTCGAACGCGCCGCACGTCTCAAATCAAGGATTGACACCATCAACTCGCTTACGGACCGCCAGCATGCGGTGTCGTCGCGCAATCTGAACGCCGATGTGGTGGGCATCCACCGCGAGGAGACCATCGCGGGCGTCCACGTGTTCATGATACGTGAAGGCCGCATCATCAACAGCAACGAGTTCGTGCTGGACCGCGGCAGCGACGTGCCCGACGAGGACCTGCTGCATACGTTCCTGCTGCGCTACTACGACGCCACCACGTCCATTCCCCACGAGGTTATCGTGGAGCGCGAGCTGGAGGACTCCGATGCCATGGAGGAGTGGCTGACGGGAAAGCTGGCCAGCAAGTTCGGCGCGAAGGTGCACCTTACGGTGCCTGCCCGCGGCGAGAAGGCGGAGCTGCTGGAAATGGCCCGCAAGAACGCCTCCCACACGCTGAACCGCTACAAGGTCCGTACCAACTACGAGGACAAACGGGTGAACGCCGCCCTGCTGCAGCTGGAAAGCGCGCTGGCGCTGGATGAGCCGCCCATGCGCATCGAGTGCTTCGACATCTCCACCATCCACGGCTCCTACACGGTGGCCTCCATGGTGGTGTTCACCGACGGGCGTCCCGACAAGGGACAGTACCGCCGCTTCAAAATCAAGACGCCTTTGGACGAGGCCGACGACTTCCTGAGCATGCGCGAGGTCATCGGGCGGCGCTACGCCCCCGAGCGCATGGCGGATACGCGGTTCGGCAAGAAGCCCGACCTGCTCATCCTGGACGGCGGTCTGCCTCAGCTCAATGCGGTGCTCGACCAGTTCGAGGAGATGGGCATTAACGACATTCCCGTGTGCGGCCTGGCCAAACGCGACGAGGAGCTGTTCGTCCCCTGGCAGCAGACAGGTCCTGTGGTGCTGCCGGGCGGCTCGGCCTCGCTGTATCTGGTCAAGCACGTCCGCGACGAGAGCCACCGCTTCGCCATCACCTTCCACCGGGAGCTTCGCGGCAAGGGCATGACCAAATCCATCCTCGACGACGTGGTGGGGCTCGGTCCCGTTCGCAAGAAGGCCCTGCTCAAATCCATGGGCGGTTTCAAGAAGCTTCGCGCTGCCAGCCTGGAGGAGATCAAGGCCACCAAGTCGGTCCCCGCTGAGGTGGCCGAAGAGGTCTACGCGGTCCTAAGGCAGTATAATGAGAAACGAACGACCGATATTTCAGAAGGGCTCGGGGAAGATCCTGTTCTGCAGGGCGAATCCGACGGGTCCGGCACTGACGACGTGCTTGAATAGGAGGCACCATGGTCCAGGAATTCAGCGACGACATCCAGAAGAGCCCTGATGCCAGCAATCTGGTCATCATCACCGGCATGAGCGGGGCGGGCCGCACCGAGGCCATGCATGTTTTCGAGGACATGGGCTACTACTGCATCGACAACCTGCCCGCCGGCCTGATCAAGAACCTTTTGGACATGGCGCACGCCTCCAACCTGCAGAAGAAGATAGCCGTCGTCTGCGACGCGCGCAACCAGTCGTATTTCGCGAATCTCCAGGGCGAGCTCGAGAACCTGCAGGGCCGTAACATTCCGTTCCGCGTGCTGTTTCTGGATGCGGACGACGAGAAACTGGTGGCGCGCTACAAGGCGAGCCGCCGCCGCCATCCCATGTGCGCCGAGGGCATGACCCTGGCCCAGGGCATCGCCGCCGAGCGGGCCCTGCTGTACGGCATCCGCATGATGGCCCGCGACGTGGTCAACACCTCCGACATGATGCCCCGACAGCTGCGCTCCCACATCCAGAGACTCTATTCCGACGAATCCGTGCGCGGCGGCCTTGCGGTCACCGTGTACTCCTTCGGGTTCAAGCACGGCGCGCCCACCGATGCCGACATCGTCATCGATGTGCGCTTCCTTCCCAATCCCTACTACGATTCCACGCTGCGCCCGCTGACGGGCTTGGATGCGCCCGTGCGCGACTTCGTCATGGCGCGCGACGAGACCGTGAACTTCCTCGCGTCGTGGAACAGCCTGCTCGACACGGTCATGCCTGGATACGTTCAGGAAGGCAAGCAGCAGCTGGCCATCGCCGTGGGCTGCACGGGCGGCCAGCACCGCAGCGTCGCCATCGCCGTGGCCACGGGCGAGCACCTGAGCACCCAAGGTTATCGCGTCAGCGTTACCCACCGCGACCTGCATCTGGCCGAATCGGTTCGTCGGTCCATCTACGAGGAACCTCCCGCGGATGAGGTCGGAACGCTGCCCTCCGCCGACGAACCCGACTGGGCATAAGAGGGAAGGTCTGCGAACATGACCCATTCCATATCACAGGATCCTTCGAACACAGCCTCGTTCGCACGCCTCCAGCTTTCCGCTGACGAGGCCCGCCAAGACCCGACAGCCCCCATCCGGGCGGTGGTCATCGGCGGCGGCACCGGAGCCCCCATGTCCATCCGAACGCTTTTGAGCCTGGATGCCCGGGTGTCGGCCGTGGTCGCCATGGCCGACGACGGCGGATCGACCGGCAAGCTCCGCTACGAGGCGGGGTCCCTTCCGCCGGGCGACATCCGCAAATGCATCCTGGCCATGGCATCCGACCCGGGCGACCCGGTGACCCGTGCCTTGAAGTGCCGCTTCGAGTTCGCGGGCAACCATTCGCTGGGAAACCTTCTGCTCGCGGCCCTCGAGGATGTGACCGGATCGTTCCCCGAAGCCATCGCGACCTGCGAAAACCTTGTGAACGCCCGGGGCAAGGTGTATCCGTCCACGTTGGACAAGGTGATGATCACGGCCACGACCAAGTCCGGCAACGTGATCCGCGGCCAGGCTCGCGCCTGCCATTCCCAGGAGACCCTTTCCCATGTGCAGTTGGAATCCGAAGAGCCGGTCAAGGCCTACGGGCCTGCGCTTGAGGCCATCAAGCAGGCCGACCTCATCGTTTTGGGGCCGGGTTCGCTGTTCACGTCCATCATCCCGAACTTGCTGGTGCCCGGCATAATCGACGCCATCCGGCAGTCCCATGCGCTCACGGTGTTCGTCTGTCCGCTGGCCGACCAGCAGGGCGAGACCCGCGGCATGACGGCGATCGAGCATTACCAAGCGCTGGTCGACCACGGCATGGGCGGCCTGATCCATTACATGGTGGTGCATAGCGCCGAACCGTTGAAGCCCGAAACGCCGATGGAGAGGGCAAGCCGGCCTCTGGGGGAGGGCGCCGACGACGGAAGGCGCGTCCCGAATGCGGGCGGGGATGCCCCCGTGGCCGTGCCGGTGAAGATCTCCTACGAGGACGCTGTCGCCATCCAGCAGCAGGGTGTTGTGGTCATCGTGCGCAACCTGGTGGACCCCAACCTTCCCACCTGGCACGATCCCATCGAGCTGAGGTCGGCGTTCAAGTCGATCATCGAGCTCAGCCGCTCGCAGGCCTCCCGCATGTGGAATCCTTCCGTCTTGAAAGGCCGGTAGGGCATGTCGTTCACCAACGATGTAAAAGACGAGCTGACACGCGTCATTCCGTCCTGCCGCCATTGCGACCGGTCGGTGCTGGCTGCGCTGGTGCGCATCGAGGGCACGCTGACGTTTTCGGGGCCGGGCAAGTACAAGCTCGAGATTTCCACGGAGCTTGGCTCGGTGGCCCGGTTGGTCATCCGGTCGCTGCACGGCATCTACCAGCTGGCGACCGAGCTCACCGTGCGCCGCAGCGTTCTGCATAAGACGCCGAACTACCTGATCACCGTGCCGAACCAGCCCAAGCTGGAACAGGCCCTCCACGACCTGGGCGTGCTTGGCCCCCAGGGTCTGCAGATGGGCATCGACGAGCATTTGGTGAAGAAGAACTGCTGCGCCGCCGGTTATGTGCGCGGGGCGTTTCTGGGCAGCGGGTTCATAGCCGACCCTCGCGGCGACTTCCATTTCGAAATCACCGTGGAGAACGCCGAGCTGGCCCGCGACCTGGCCGCCGTCATGAACGACCACGACATGAACGCGCATGTGCTGCAGCGCCGCAACTCCTATATCGTCTATATGAAAAGCGGCGAGTCGGTATCCGCGTTCCTCGCGTTCACGGGCGCCCACCAGTGCGCGTTGACCATGGAGAGCGAACGTGTGCGCAAAAGCGTACGCAACGACGTCAACCGCAAACTCAACGCCGAGCTGGCGAACCAGGCCAAGACCGCAAACGCTGCGGTGGACCAGATCGTCAGCATCCGCAAGATCGTCGAAAGCGGCAAGGTGAACACGCTGTCGCCGGGGCTGCAGGAGTTCGTCTACCTGCGCCTTCACAACCCTGAGCTATCCTTGAAAGAGCTGGGGGAGAAGGCGGACCCGCCCCTGTCGAAATCGGCGGTCTACCACCGCGTCCGCCGTCTTGAGGAGATCGCCAGCAAGCTGTAGCCGGAATTCGCCTACGCGTCCATACGGGTGCGGACGGCCTTGGCCAGCTGCTCGAATGCCACTTCGAGAATGGCCCGCGGACAAGCGATGTTGATGCGGATGAAACCGGAGCCCTCAAGTCCGAACATGGTGCCTTCGTCCACCCAAAGCTTGGCGTCGTGTTCCACCATGCGGTAGAGCTCGCCTGCGGTCAACCCCAGGTCGTTGCAGTCTATCCAGATCAGATAGGTGCTTTCGGGCTCGACGACGCGCAGTTCGGGCACGAAGTCCGCCAGATATCCCTTCACGTACTCCAGGTTGCCTTCCAGATAATCCTTCACCTGGCGCAGCCAGTCGTCGCCGTGCTCGTAGGCGGCTTGGGCGGCCGTAAGACCCAGGACGTTCACGCCGGACTGGCCGGTGGCCTTGATCGCGGTCTTGAAACGGGCCCGCATGTCCGGGTCGGCTATGAACACGTTCGACGCCTGCAGGCCTGCCAGGTTGAAGGTCTTGCTGGGCGCCGTGCAGGTCACGCAGCGCTTTTCGAACCGGGGGCTCAGCGAGGCGAACACCGTGTGGGTGTGGCCGGGTCGTGCGAAATCGGCGTGGATCTCGTCCGACACCACGATGACGTCATGGTCCAGGCAGATTTCGCCCAGGCGGCGAAGCTCGTCGGGGGTCCAGACGCGCCCGACGGGGTTGTGGGGGTTGCACAGCAGGAACAGCTTCACGTCGTTGTCTTCGATGCATGCTTCGAAATCGTCGAAATCGATGGCGTACTTCTCGCCGTCGAACACCAGAGGCGACCTGACCAGGGTGCGCCCGCCGTCTTCCACCACCTCTCTGAAGGGATAGTACACGGGTGGCTGGATGAGCACGCCGTCACCCGGCTCGGTGAACGCCGCCACCGCGGTGGCCAGGGCGTATACAACGCCGGGGGAGAGGACGATCCAGCTGCGGGACGGGGCGTAGCCGTGATGGCGTTCGAACCACGAGCGCACGGCATCGTAGTAGGGGGCCGACGGGTCGGTGTAGCCGAATATGCCGTGGCGCACACGTTCTGTCAGGGCGTCGAGGACCTCCTGCGGCGCGGGGAAGTCCATGTCCGCCACCCACAAGGGGATGAGATCCGCCGATTTGCCCCTCTCTTCGGCGTTGTCGTACTTGACGCTGTCGGTGCCGTACCGGTCGATGATGCGGTCGAAATCGTAGATCATGCTTGCTCCATTTCGCTCGTGTACGGAGCCATTCTATATCTAATTGAAGGACACGGTACGCACAACGCGTGGCGGTTCGGCACTTTCGCCCGCTGGAATTGTGGGACTCATGTGGCGTAAGATGGCCTCTGCGTTTGGAAAAATCGTATGAATGCAGTACTATATAGCGTCATACGCTCAGGCTGCGTGCTCCGGTTAACGGCTGTCGAGCTGCAAATCGCCTGATTAAAACGAATGTTACGTCGGACAGGCCCCCTTCTGGACCGACGTTGTGTACAACATGAATACCACCAATTCGAAGGAGTTTATCGATTTGAGCAATGGAAAACCTAGCGGCAAGGCCGCACAGTCCAAGGACGCTTCCAACGGCGTCCAGCCTTCGGCTGCGTCGGGCAACAAGAAGACCCGCCGCACGCGCCATGTGACTCTCGAACACGAGCGTCCCCACATCACCCGCGAGGTGGATTCTGCCAAGAAGGAATCCTTCGCCAAAGCGCGCACCCGCAATTCCCGCAAGTCCTCGGTGAACAAAGGCGGGGCCGTCAAGCACAAGAGCGACGCTCTCATGCGCATCATCCCCTTGGGCGGTTTGGACGGCATCGGCAAGAACATGACCGCGTTCGAATGCGGCGACGACATGGTGCTCATCGACGCAGGCCTCATGTTCCCCGACGACGGGCATCCCGGCGTCGACCTCATCCTGCCCGACTACACCTACGTGCTCGAAAACGAGCACAAGCTGCGGGGCATCCTGGTCACCCACGGCCACGAGGACCACACGGGTTCGCTTCCGTACCTGATGAAGGATCTGTCCTCCAAGGTGCCCATCTACGCCACCAA
Source organism: Slackia heliotrinireducens DSM 20476 (assembly GCF_000023885.1). Taxonomy (NCBI): domain Bacteria; kingdom Bacillati; phylum Actinomycetota; class Coriobacteriia; order Eggerthellales; family Eggerthellaceae; genus Slackia; species Slackia heliotrinireducens. The sequence continues at coordinate 1,217,472 of NC_013165.1, forward strand.
GCTCACGTTGGGCCTGATAGAGGGCAAGTTCCAGGAGCATCGCGTCAAGGCGCGCCTGCAGGAGATCCACGCCGGCGACGAAATCAAGCTGGGCAGCTTCGTCATCGACTTCTTCGCCGTGAACCATTCCATCCCGGGCGCGGTGGGCGTGTTTTTGCAATCGCCCGCGGGCAACATCCTGCACACCGGCGACTTCAAGCTAGACCAGACGCCCATCGACGGCATCCACACCGACTTCGGGGCCATGGCGCGCTTCAGCAAGATCGGCGTCGACCTCATGCTGTCCGACTCCACCAACGCCATGAAGACCACCTTCACGCCCTCCGAAGCCGAGGTGGGCAAGGCCCTGCGCAGCATCATCGAGAACGCCAAGGGCCGCGTGATCATCGCCAGCTTCGCAAGCCATATCCACCGTTTGCAGCAGATCGCCGACGCTGCGGTGGCCAACGGCCGCAAGGTCGTGGTCACGGGTCGTTCCATGATCCAGAACACCGACATCGCCCGCCGTCTGGGCTACCTTCACATCCAGGACATCGACCTGATCGACGCCTACGATCTGAAGGACATGCCGGCCGACAAAGTCGTCATCATGTGCACCGGCAGCCAGGGAGAGCCCCTGTCGGCGCTGTCCCGCATCGCCAACGGAGAGCACCGCACCATCGATATCGACCCTGGCGACACGGTCATCATCTCCGCCACGCCGGTCCCCGGCAACGAGAAGGCCGTCACCCGCGTGGTGAATTCCCTGTCCAAGATCGGCTGCGAGGTGTACGACAAGTCCCGCGCCATGGTGCACGTGTCCGGCCACGCCGGTTCCGAAGAGCTGAAGATCGTCATGTCCATCGCGAAGCCCAAGGCCTTCATGCCGGTCCACGGCGAAGCCGCCCACCTGCGCGCCCATGCGCGTTTGGCCGAAGCGGTGGGCATTCCCCACGACAACATCTTCGTCTGCGACAACGGCGACACGCTGGAGCTTTCTCCGTCGGGCGTCAGGCGCGGAGAGCCGGTCGAGAGCGGCATCGTGTACGTCGACGGTCTGTCGGTGGGCGATACCACCCGCGACGTGCTGTCCGAGCGCACGCAGCTGTCCAACTCGGGTTTGGCCTCCATCAGCGTGGCCATCGACCCAGCTCACGGCCGTTCCTGCGGCGACGTGATTATCGAGATGAAGGGCATCACCGGCGGCGACGTGTCCGAGCTGCGGGCCGAGGCCCACGACCGCATTGCCAGCGCCCTGCAGCGCGGCATGGACAAGAACGAGCGCGGCAAATCCTTGGAGAAGCACCTTCGCGACACCATGTACTCGCTTCTTTGGGAGAAGACCAAGCAGCGGCCCATCGTCATCGTCTCCATCATCGAGGTGTAGAAACCGCGCGTCGTTTTCGATTGTTTGACGGGTTCATCGGAGGGTTCGCATGTCGGGCCCTCCGTTTGCTATAATCAATCAATTACAACTATAAACACAGCAGTAAACGCAGCATAAACGCAGTATAAGGAGAGCATACGTGGCAAGAGGATCCAATTCTGCCGCCAAATCCAAATCGAATGCGTCCAAATCGAGCAGGGCGAAGGCGAACGGCTCCGCTGCCAAGGAGCCGGAAAGCCGCGTGCCTCTGAAGAAGGCCCAGAAGGGTTCCGGCGCGAAGGCCTCGAAGGCGTCCGAACAGAAGGTCGTGGCCACTGAGTCGCCTTTGCTGGACGAGCGCACCAAGCGCGACATCCTGGGCGTGGTGCTGGGCGTCTTCGCAGTGGCGCTGCTCGTTACCATGGTGGTGAAGCCCCAGGGCATCGTCACGTCGTTTTTGGCGAATACCATCCACGTCGGCCTGGGTGTCGGCGCCTACATCCTTCCCATCATCCTGATCGTCGTGTGCGTAAGCCTGTTCGTGCGCACCGAGCGCAGGTATTTCGCGCTGCGCATGGCCATCGGCCTGTTCCTGATACTCATCTGCATCATGTCGCTGTTCGCGCTGTACACCTCGGGCGGCGAGGCGGACTCCATCCTGTTCGCGCCCGAGAACCTGGCCACCCACGGGGGATACGTGGGCGCGGGCATCGCCTGGGTGCTGCTCAACCTGTTCGGCCGCGCGGTGGGAACCGTGTTCCTGCTGGGCTTGGGCATCGGCGCCGCCATCATCATCGGCTTCAGCGTGTCGGGTGTCATCAGCCTGGTGCAGGAGAAGGCCGAAGAGCAGCGGCAGCGCCGATTGGACCGCAAGGCCGAGGAGTACGCGCTGTACGACAACCAGCCCTATGACGTGGAACCCGACCCCGTCCAGCACGAGCCCCGCATCGTGCAGGCCCCGGCACCTGCGGAAAACCGCGTTGCCTCCGGCCTGCGCACCCGCATTCTGGGCGGCGGCTCCGGCACGGCGCACAGCGTTTCGGCAAGCGCGGGTGCAGGCGCCTACGCCGATGACTACGAATACGAGGAGCCCGCAAGCTCCGCCCAGACCCGCACGTTCGTGAGCCCCTTCAGCCAGGTCCGCGAGGTGGCGGGATTCAGCGCCAAGAACAACGCGTCACCGGATGTGCAGCGCCTGCCGTCCACGAGCCATGTGCCCCGCGACCTGTCCAAACCTCGCCGCGCCACCATGACCCTGCGTGAGCAGGCGTCGGCCGGGCTGGGGGACTACGGTCCCGGAGCCGACAACATGGACATGTACTGGCCGGGCGAATACGCCTACGAGGACGCAGGCTACATGGATGCCGTGTCGGACCGCGACGAGGGCGACCCCTACGGAACCGCCGTCAACGACTCCGACGCGTACTCTTCTGCAAACACCCAGGTCCTGGGTGCGGGTGCGCCTCCGCAGTCTGCCGCGCCGACGACCTATGTGCCCCCTGAGTTCACCCCTGCCACCCGCACGGGCCAGAAGGCCATGACCCGCCGCCTCAACCGCATAAGCGACGAGCCCGCCGCACCCCAGCCCGAGCAGCAGGAAGAACCCGCCGCCACGAAGAAGGCTCCCAAGACCCGGGCTTTGAACAAGAAGCCGGCATCCAAGAAGAAGGCCGACACCGCCGCCGAGGTCCGCGACGGATTTGTGCTGCCTTCGCCCGACCTGGTGAAGAGCAGCGGACGCGCCGCCAAGGCAAACGACGCCGAGCTGCGCTCCACCGCCGCCGAGCTGCAAACCACTCTGGAGGACTTCGGCATCATGGCCACGGTGGTGGACTGGGTGGCGGGCCCTACGGTCACACTGTTCAAGGTCGACCTTCCCAGCGGCGTGCGCGTGAACCGCATCATGAACCTGACCAACGACATCGCCCTGGCCCTGGCTTCGCCGGGCGTGCGCATCTTCGCCCCTGTTCCCGGCACGAATTACGTGGGCATCGAGGTTCCCAACAAGACCCGTCAGTCGGTGCTTCTGGGCGACGTGCTCAAGCATGTCAAGGGCGGCCCTCTGATGGTGGCCATCGGCAAGGACGTTGAGGGGCATCCCATCACGGCCGACCTGGCCAAAATGCCCCACCTGCTGGTGGCAGGCACCACCGGCTCCGGCAAATCCGTGGCCATCAACTCCATGATCATGACCATCCTCATGCGGGCCACCCCCGACGAGGTGCGCCTGATCATGGTTGACCCCAAGCGCGTCGAATTCACGCCCTACAATGGCATCCCGCACCTGTACGTGCCCGTGGTCAACGACAATAAGGAAGCAGCCAGCGCTTTGGCCTGGGGCGTTGCGGAAATGGAACGCCGTTTGAAGGTGCTTTCCAAACACGGCGTCCGCAACATCTCTCAGTACAACGCAAAGGTCGACGCCGGCGAGATCGACGAGCCCGATCTGACAGAGGACGGCGCCCAGGTGCGCAAGCTTCCCTATATCGTTATCGTCATCGACGAGCTGGCCGACCTGATGATGAACGTGGGTAAGGAAGTGGAGCTGTCCATCAGCCGCATCGCGCAGCTGGCGCGCGCGGCGGGCATCCACCTGATTCTGGCAACCCAGCGTCCGTCCACCAACGTTGTGACGGGCCTGATCAAGGCGAACATCACCAACCGCATGGCGCTCACGGTGGCTTCCGGCATCGACAGCCGCGTCATTCTGGATGAGACCGGCGCCGAGAACCTCATCGGCCAGGGCGACATGCTTTACGGCAAGCCGGAATATCCCAAGCCGGTGCGCATCCAGAGCTGCTTTGTGGACGAGGACGAGATCGAAGCGGTGGTCGAGCACCTGAAGACCCAGGGCGAGCCCGAATACCACAACGAGATCCTCAACGTGAACGTCATCGGCCTGGGTTCGTCCATGCCCGACGGGTCCGGAGGAAGCTCCACATCCCTCGATCCGCTCATTTGGGAAGCCGCAGATATAGTGGTTTCAAGCGGATTGGGCTCAACATCCAACATCCAACGCAGACTGAGTGTAGGCTATTCCCGAGCTGGACGTATAATGGACATGCTCGAAGAAAAAGGGATCGTAGGTCCCCCCAATGGAAGCAAGCCCCGTGAGGTGCTTGTCGATGAGCTCGAATTGGAAACGCTGAAGAGTTTTGAGCTGCACGACGAGCAAAAGGGTTCTATCGGATTTTAAGGAGTGATCTGCTGTGGCTGAAGCACCGCAGTTCGGAGCCATCCTGCGCCAGGCGCGCGAAGACTCCGGTGAAGATCTGAACACCGTTGCACGGCGTATCCGCATCCGTCCGGACATCCTCGAACGCATCGAGGAGTCCGACCTGGACGGCATGCCGCCCCGCGGGTATTCCCGCAATATGATCAACGCATACGCCCGCTACCTGGGTTTGAATCCCACGGAGCTGGTTAAGATGTATCTGGACGCGCAGTATGCGCACCAGATCGACAAGGCCCGCGCGAACATCCGTCCCTCGGGCTTCAACATGGACACGGGGCGCACCATGCGCGAGCGCCACGAGCTGTCTAACCAAGTGGGGGTGGGAGCGCCCGCGTCCCATTCCTCCTCGCACGTGCGCCGCAACGAGTCCTTCGAGGACCTGTTCCCGAGCTATGGCGAAACCGGCGGACGCCTGTCATCCTCCGGTGCCGGCGCCTATTCCGGAAGCTCCGCTTCGACCCGCTCGCTGGACAGCGCCATCACGTCCCGCGGCGCCTCCAGCGGCCTGGGCTCGGTGCATGTGGGCTCCTGCAACGGGTACGGCGACGGCCTTTCCCGCCGCCGTTCGCAGTCCGAAAGCAGCCTGACCCGCACCATGGAGCGCGTGCCGCAGAACGGTCGCCGTTCCCGTCGCGACAACGACCTGGGCGAACAGCCTTATTCCAACACGACGTGGTATGCCAACCAGCAAAACGGGTTCGACCTGCGCAGCAAGCTTCCCTTCATTCTGGCGGCCATCATCATCCTGCTGCTGGTAGTGGTCATCGCCGTGGTGGTCCAGTCCAGCAAGGCGCCGGCGGAAACCGACGACCAGACCACCATGAACATCTCCGGCATGCCTTCCTCATCCACCAGCACGTCGGACGACAAGGAAGCCGACAGCGAGAAGGATGCGGCGGCCGAGGAGGAGAAGGCCGAAGAGCCCGCCGAGGTCGCACCCACCGAAACGGTCATCAAGCTGTCCATTCCTGAGGAGGAGACCGCCTACGTCGAGGTGTACGAGGGTCAGACCTACAGCGAATCCAACGGGGAATCCCGCACGGCTGCGGAAACCTTCACGGGTCCCTACGAGCAGACGTTCAACGTGAACACCACGTTGCAGATCGTGACCACCAATCCCGACGGCGTGTACGTGACGCAGGATGACGAACAGGTGAGCTGGGAGGATTACGGCAGCGGCGTGTACGGCGTCACCTTCCGCTTCGAGGACGTGCTCAAGGCCTGGAACGAGGCCCACGGCATAACCACGGCGGCGGCCGAGACGACGGATGCGCAGTCTGCCGAATCGGGCGAGGCCGCAGAAGGCGAGGCGGAGCAGCCCGTCGAGACCACGGCGGAGGAGACCGCCGAAGCGTCTGCGGACGAATCCGCAGAGGTCGCATAGTAAAACGAAGACAAAGGGGGAGAGCCCTATGGCAAAAGAATCCAGCTTCGACGTCGTGTCCACCGTGGACATGCAGGAGATTGACAACGCATACCAGCAGGCGTGTCGCGAGATTGCGACCCGCTACGATTTGAAGGGGTCCGGCGCCAAGATCGACCTGGACAAGCAGGCCCGCAAGATTACCGTGTCCGCACCTGCCGATTTCGTGGCTAAACAGGTCATCGACGTCATCGGAACCAAGGTTGTCCGCCGCGGCATCGACCTGGGCGCCGTCAAGTGGGGCGACCCGCAGCCGGCCGCCGGCCAGAGCGTGCGCGTCGTGGCCGACATCGTCGAGGGCATCGACAAGGAAACCGCGAAGAAGATCTCTAAGGACATCCGCGACACCAAGCTCAAGGTGAAGGCCACGGTCGAAGGCGACAAGCTGCGCGTCAGCTCCGCCTCCAGGGATGCGCTGCAGGAAGTCATCCAGTTCCTCAAGGGACAGGACTACGGTCAGCCGCTGCAGTACGTCAACTATCGCTAAGGATCATACGTGTCGAATATCGATGTAACGTCCGTCCTGCTGAACGAGCAGGACGGACGTATTCCGTCTGTTAACTTCATCACCCTGGGCTGCGCCAAGAACGAAGTGGACTCGGCCGACATGCAGCGCCGACTGGTGTCGGCGGGTTTCGCGATCGTCGACGACGCCGAAGACGCCGACGCCGTCATCGTGAACACCTGCTCGTTCATCCAAGCCGCCATCGAGGAGAGCATCGACGTCATCTTGGAGGTGGCCGGGCTCGCCAACATCGCCGACGGCTCGTCCAAGCTCATCGTCGCAGGCTGCATGCCCGCCCGTTTCGGGGACGATCTGGAATCCGAGCTGAACGAGGCCAGTGCTTTCGTTCCCTGCAGCAAGGAGGACGACATCGTCGAGGTCGTCCAGCGTACACTGGGCGTGAATCCCGCACCCTTCGCCCGCGTGGACGTGGAAAGCGGCCCTGCGGCGGCCTATGTCAAGATCAGCGACGGCTGCAACCGCTTCTGCTCGTTCTGTTCCATTCCCTATATCCGCGGACGTTACCACAGCTTCCCTTACGAGCGCATCCGCGCCTCGGTGGAGCAGTGCATCGCCGAAGGCTCCGTGGAAATCACCCTCATCGGCCAGGATACGGGCTGCTGGGGCTCGGATTTCGAGGAGAAGTCCACCACGGCGCAGCTTCTGTCGAACCTGGCCGAAGAGTTCCCGGATACGTGGTTCCGTATCATGTACGTCGAGCCCGACGGCATAACCGACGAGCTGCTGGACGCCATCGCCGCGCATGACAACGTCTGCGACTACCTGGACATGCCGCTGCAGCATGCCAATCCCGAGCTGCTGAAATCCATGCGCCGCAAGGGCAGCGCCCCTGAGTTCCTGAAGCTTCTGGAACGCATTCGAACCCGCGTGCCGGGCATCACGCTGCGCACCACGCTCATCACGGGCTTCCCAGGCGAAACCGAGGAGGCCTTCGACGAGCTCATGGAGTTTCTGGAGGAGGCCGACTTCGATTACGTGGGCGTGTTCCCGTATTCGAGGGAGGAAGGCACCCGCGCCTACGACCTTCCCGACCAGGTAGAAGAGGAGCTGAAGGTGGCCCGGGCCCAGGAGGTCCGCGACCTGTGCGACGCGGTGGGGTCGGTTCATACCGCCGATCGCATCGGGAAAGAGCTGGACGTGCTGGTGTTGGGTGCCGAAGAGGACGGCCAGCTGTTCGGACGCGCCATGTGCCAGGCGCCTGATGTTGATGGCGTGGTATACGTCGACGGAGGCGAAGTGGGCGAAATTGTCCGCGTTACAATTGTGGACACGCTTGCATACGATATGGAAGGCGAAATCATTCATGGCTGAAACGAATGCTCAGACGATAAAGACCCCTTCGAACGTCATCACGATCATCCGTATCCTTTTGGTCCCTGTATTCGTCGTCGCCATTCTGAGCCCTTGGCCTGAGTGGCTTCACATCGGCGGGGCACAGGCCTGGCAGCCGTGGGCCGCAGCAGGCATCTTCATCCTCATTTCGGGAACGGACTGGCTGGACGGTTACCTCGCCCGCAAGCGCAACGAGGTTACCGACTTCGGCAAGTTCATCGACCCGATTGCCGACAAGATTCTGGTCACGGCCGCGTTGCTGGTGCTCGTCGAGCTGGGTTCGCTGCCCAGCTGGATCGTGCTCATCATTCTGGCACGCGAGCTCATCGTTTCCGGCGTGCGCATGATCGCCGCATCCCGCGGAGAGGTCATCGCTGCTTCTTATCTGGGCAAATTCAAGACGGTATTCCAAATGATCGCCATCGTGCTGTTCGTGGTGAAGGACAGCACCATCTTCCAGGGTCAGGCATCCGTGTGGCTTATCGTGCTGGCCTGGGTCGTTATGCTGATCGCCTTGGCGCTCACCGTCATCTCCATGGTTGACTACTTGTCCAAGGCCCGCCACCTGATCGGCTTCAAGCCTAAGGGCGGCATCCAGATTCCCGAGGAAGAGGAGACCATCGCCGAGCAGGTGCTGGGCGCCGCCAAGGCCAAGGGCGTCATGGTGGGCACTGCGGAAAGCTGCACCGGCGGCCTGATTGCCGGCACGTTGACCAGCATCCCCGGTTCTTCCGACAGCGTCGCGGGCGGCATCGTCAGTTATTCCAACGACGTGAAGATGGCCCGTTTGGGAGTCTTGGCGGAAACCCTCGACACTCACGGCGCCGTCAGCGAGCAGACGGCCTGCCAGATGGCCGAAGGCGCGCGCAAGCAGCTTGCGGTCGATGTCGCGGTGTCCGTAACGGGCATCGCCGGACCCGGCGGGGAAGTTCCCGGCAAGCCAGTGGGCACGGTCTGGATCGGCGTATCCAGCAAGCGCGGCACCCGCGCCGAGCTCCATCATTTCGACGGCGACCGCGATGCGGTCCGTTCCCAAACGGTGGATGCGGCCCTCCGCATGATGCTGGAAGAAATCAACGCCTTCTGATCTGGGCATTCAGGCTCAGCTCAGGTTCAGTTCAAAACCGGTTCAGGTTTTGGCCGTGTTTTGATGCAAAGTTTACATACGATTTGGCAAGGTTTGTGCTGTTAAATGGTCGTGTCGGAGGATAAAACTTCAATGGCCATTTTGAACATCTTCTTGACTTGAGAACATATGTTCGTAATAATGTAGCTAACGAGAATCAATCTGCCAAAAAGCAGTAGGCAAGGAGCATCCATGGCACGTAACTCACAACCGAAAAACATTTCGGACATCGACAACAAGGACGTGGCGTTGAAAAACGCTACGGAGCAGATCAATAAGAAGTTCGGCAAAGGTGCCATCATGAAGCTTGGCGAAGATGCCGAAAAGCTGGAGGTCGGCGTCATTCCCACAGGTGCGCTTTCGCTGGATGCTGCATTGGGTATCGGCGGCGTGCCACGTGGCCGAATCATCGAGGTCTACGGCCCCGAGGCAAGCGGCAAAACCACGCTGGCTCTGCAGATTCTTGCAGAGGCCCAGGCCGCAGGCGGCATCGCTGCGTTCATCGATGCGGAGCACGCCCTCGATCCAACCTATGCGGCCCGCTTGGGCGTAGACATAGATGAGTTGCTCATTGCCCAGCCGAGCACCGGCGAAGAGGCGCTTGAGGTCTGCGACATGCTGGTGCGTTCCAACGCCATCGACTGCATCGTTATCGACTCCGTCGCGGCTCTGGTGCCACGTGCAGAAATCGAAGGCGAAATCGGCGACGCAAGCGTCGGCCTGCAGGCACGTCTCATGTCCCAGGCATTGCGCAAGCTTGCCGGCTCGCTGTCTAAATCGAATACCACGTGCATCTTCATCAACCAGCTGCGTGAGAAGATCGGCGTCATGTTCGGCAATCCCGAAACCACTACGGGCGGCCGTGCCCTGAAGTTCTTCGCCAGCGTTCGTATCGACGTGCGCCGTATCGAAACGTTGAAGAACAAGAGCAACGAGCCCTGCGGCAACCGCGTGCGTGCCAAGGTCGTCAAGAACAAAGTGGCTCCGCCGTTCCGTCAGGCCGAGTTCGACCTCATGTACGGAACCGGCATTTCTCGCGAAGGCTGCATTCTCGACATGGGCGTCGAAGCGGACGTCGTCACCAAGAGCGGCTCGTGGTACACCTATGGCGAAGAGCGCCTGGGCCAGGGTCGCGATGCCGCTAAGGAGATGCTGCGCACCAATCCCGACCTGCGCGACGAGATCGAAGCCAAGGTGCGGGAATACTTCGACATTCCGATGCCCGGCCAATCGGTGACCGTTGATGTGGCCGAAGAGAACGCTGGCGGCTTGGAATAGCCTGGGCGGGTGCGACCGATGGTTCAAATCGACATTGCGTCGCTGGTCGAGTCCGGTATGGAGCATCGAGCCATCGATGCTCCTCCTTCGGATGAGCAGCAGCAGGCATTCGACAAAATCGTACGGTGGCTTAATGTGCGCGACCGATCCCAGAAAGAGGTCCGCAATCGGCTCCTGAAGAACGACTGCAGTCCGGATGTGGCCGATGACGCCATACGCCGGGCTGTCAGATGCGGTCTTCTGGACGACCTGCGTTTCGCCGATGTGCTCATCCGCACCAGGATCACGCAGGGGAAGGGTCGCAAGGGCATCGAGCATGAGCTCGCGAAGCAAAACATCTGCGTCGGGGATGTGCCCGATTGGCCGGAGCGGTATTTTCCTGAGGGAGGTCCCACAGAATTTGACCGTGCCATGGCTTTGCTGGAGAGAAAGCCCACCCGTTCGAAGAATCCCAGGGCGGCTGCATACCGTAAGCTGTACGTCAATGGGTACAGCTCGTCAGTGGCCGAATCGGCATCGCGTGCTTTTGTTGCACAACGGTTTGATTTTTAGTGATTGGCGCCTGTTTCGACGCATTTAGGTGTATTATTAATGAGCTTGAGTGTTCGCGTCGGATGCCCGGCGCTATTACGATATTGATTTTCAACATCTGAATATCTTTTTCGATGCCCCTTTCAGGCGCGATGCGCTCATGGAGTGCCATGCGGATGTCCTGCATGGCATGGCTGTTATGTATACGTTAACGAAAGGGAATAACCGATGGACTACGTTATCGTTATCCTCGTGCTCATCGTCGGCATCGCCGCCGGTGTGGCTATCGGTTTGATCGTCTCCCGCAACATGGCAAACTCTTCCACCCGTCGCGCTGCCGATGAGGCCAAACGCCTGATCGACGATGCGGAACGACAGGCCGACACGCTGCGCCGCGAGGCAGTCGTCGAAGCCAAGGATGAAGTTCTGAAAATGAAGCAGGAGGCCCAGGCCGAAAACAAGGAGCGCATGCGCGAAGTGCGCGCTGCCGAGAACCGCATCAACCAGCGTGAGGAATCCCTCGACCGCCGCGTGGAGAGCCTGGATGCCCGTGAGCATCAGCTGTCCTCTATGCAGGGTCAAGTTGAACGCCGCGAACGCGACGTCGCCAAGGCTATGGAAGAGGTCAACGTCCGCCTGGAGGAGGTTGCCGGCATGTCTCCGCAGGAAGCCAAGGAAGAGCTTCTCGACTCCCTGCGCGACGAGGTCACCCATGAAAGCGCCGCCATCATCCGCGATGCCGAGCAGCGCACCAAGGCCGAGGCCGACCGCAATGCCCGCGAGATCCTGAGTCTGGCCATCCAGCGTGTCGCTGCCGACCACACGGCTGAAACCACGGTCAAGACCATCCACATCCCCAGCGATGATCTGAAGGGTCGCATCATCGGTCGCGAAGGCCGCAACATTCGCTCTTTTGAGCAGCTGACGGGCGTGAACCTGCTTATCGACGACACGCCGGAGTGCGTCACCATCTCGTGCTTCGACCCGGTTCGTCGCGAGATTGGCCGCATCACCATGGAGAACCTCATCGCCGACGGCCGTATCCATCCGGCCCGCATCGAGGAAATGTTCTCCAAGGCTGAGCGTCTGGTGAACCAACAGGTGCAGGAGGCCGGCGAGCAGGCCACCTTCGATTGCGGCATCCATGATCTGCATCCGGAGCTGGTCCGCACCTTGGGCCGTCTGCGCTACCGCACCTCCTACGGCCAAAGCGTCCTCAACCACTCGCTGGAAGTCGCGTACCTGTGCGGCGTCATGGCTTCCGAGCTCGGTCTGGACCCTGCTCCCGCCAAGCGCGCAGGTTTGCTGCACGACATCGGCAAAGCCATCGACCATGAGGTCGAAGGCCCCCACGCTCTCATCGGCGGCGATCTTGCCCGTCGTTTTGGGGAACGTCCCGAAATCGTGCACGCCATCGAGGCGCATCACAACGACATCGAAACCAACAGCGTCATCGACGTTCTGGTTCAGGCCGCCGACGCCGTTTCTGCGGCACGTCCCGGCGCCCGCAAGGAAAGCCTCGAGAGCTACATCAAGCGTCTCGAGAAGTTCGAGGAGATTGCAAACGCCCATCCCGGCGTCGAGCGCACCTATGCCATGCAGGCCGGTCGTGAGATCCGCGTCATGGTTGCTCCCGAACAGGTCGACGAGGCCGCTTCCGTGGTGCTTGCGCACGACATCGCCAAACAGATCGAAGACGAAATGCAGTACCCCGGCCAGGTGAAGGTCGTGGTTATCCGTGAAAGCCGCGCCATCGACTACGCCAAGTAAACGACGGAGTTCGACGTGGCCGATCAGAATCTGCATGAGTTCATAGATTCGGTATCTACGCAGGACCGCCTCCGGGTCGAAAACGACCTGGGAGGCGGTTTTGTTCGTCTTCGCGTGTCCGAGGCGGAACGCCGCCAGGCCCAGCAGGACATCCGCTCGGTCGAAGATGCCGTAATCGAAATGCTCCGCAACGCACGCGACGCGGGTGCCCGCACGGTTTTCGTGGCATCTGCGAAATCAGGCGCCGAACGCACCGTCGTCATGGTGGACGACGCCTGCGGCGTGCCCTTAAACATGTGGGACACCATCTTCGAACCCCGCGTCACCTCGAAACTCGACAGCATGCTCTTCGACGACTGGGGCGTGCATGGTCGCGGCATGGCCCTGTATTCCATCAAGCAGAACGCAACCCTGGCTCAGGTCGAATCCTCCGTCGAAGGAGGCGGTTCAGCGTTTAGAGTGGTGTTCGACACATCCAAGCTTACCGAGCGCGCCGACCAGAGCACGTGCCCGGAGCTGCAGCGCTCCGAGACAGGGGAGTGGGTGCTGGGGGCGAGCCCCCACAACATCAACCGGTCGGTGGCGGAGTTCGCTTTGGCCAACCGAAAAGAATGCACGGTGTACATGGGCAGCATGGTGGAGATCGTCGCGACTCTTTATGCTTTCGGGCGCCAAGCGTTGCGGACATATTCCATCATGCCCGACGATTCGGCAGACGATGTGGCGCCCAGCAAGCGGCTGGCGATGGCCCGCAACGCCGACGAGCTGGTTGACCTCGCTGCCACACTGGGCATATCCATTTCATCCCGTAGCGCGTACCGCGTCATCAACCGCAACGTCGATCCATGCGACCCGTTCCTCACCACGCTGCCTCGGGCTGTTGCGACCCCCGTCACGAAGAAGGGCCGCGCGAAGGACGTTCTTAAGGATTTCCGCGGTCTGAAGATAGCTGTCGAAGACATCCAGGATTTTTCGGACGATCTGAAGAAGCCTTTCGCTCGTCTGGCTGCACGCTACTATCTTGAGCCTGACGTCGAGCCGAAGATCCGCGTCGATTCCGACGGGGTGCACGTGACGTTTCCCGTGCGTAAGATGTGATGGACACTGGAGAATTGCCTGAATGCATTGCGAATTTGCGAATGGTTCGGGTACAATCACAAGGCTAAACAGAATATGCACTAAATAACAGAGCTCAAATGCAACAAGGATCGACCCACATGCCTGAAAGCATCTCAGAAAAGCCTTCGGTAGGCTGCCTTAAAGTATCATCCAAGTCGTCGCCGGCTTCCGTCGCCGGTGCCATCGCTGGCATGATCAAAGACGGTGTCGCGGTTGAACTGCAATCTGTCGGCGCCGGCGCTGTGAACCAGGCCGTCAAGGCTATCGCCATTTCGCGTGGGTTCCTCTCTCCGGTCGGCATCGAAATCGTGTGCGTCCCGTCTTTTGCGGACATCGTCATCGATGGCGAGTATCGCACGGCCATCCGATTCGACGTGGAACCGCGTAAGCAGGTCGAGCATTTGGGCGACGAAGGCTTCGAAGGCTAGGTACGCTTATCTCGGCCGTTTCCGTCTCCCTTGTCCAGAGGATATGATGAATCAATTCTTAACAGGCCGTTCGTTCTACGTGTTCACGTACGGCTGCCAGATGAACGAACACGACTCCGAACGCATCGTCGGCATGCTGGAGGCCTGCGGCGCACATCGAACCGACGTGTTCGAGGATTCGGAAATCGTCATTTTCATGACCTGCTGCGTGCGCGAAGCCGCCGATGTGCGGTTGCGCGGCCAGGTCAACAGCATCAAGAACGTCCCGTTGCCGCGCACATCTGAACTGAAGAAGCGCGTCGTGTGCATCGGCGGCTGCATCGGTCAGCGCGACGGGCAGCAGCTCATCGACGATATGCACCACGTGGACGTGGTCTTCGGCACCCAGAACATCGAACGTCTTCCGTACCTCATCAACGGAGTGTTGTCCCGCGGCGGCCACATCGCCGAGGTGCAGGAGGAGTCCGACACCTTCTCGACAGATTTGCCGTCCAAGCGCGAGCATGACTGGGCCGCCTGGCTGCCCATCACCGTGGGCTGCAACAATTTCTGCACCTATTGCATCGTGCCCTATGTCCGCGGCCGCGAGCGCTCCCGTGCCATCGAGTCCGTGGTGGCCGACGCCCAAGCTCTGGTTGCCGAGGGCGTGCAGGAGATTACCCTGCTGGGCCAGAACGTCAATTCCTACGGGCGTGACCTGTACGGCGAGCCCCGTTTTGCGGACGTGCTCAAAGGCGTGGCCGCAACCGGCGTGCCCCGTCTGCGTTTCGCCACATCCCACCCGAAGGACCTGACCGACGAGGTAATCGAGGCCTTCGGCACGTTGGGCAACCTGATGCCCGCGCTCCATCTGCCGGTGCAGTCGGGTTCCGACGCCATCCTCAAGCGCATGCATCGTTCCTATACGGTGGAACATTACCTGGGGCTCATCGACAAGCTGCGTGCGGCATGCCCCGACATCTCCCTGTCCACCGACATCATCGTCGGGTTCCCTGGCGAAACGGAGGAGGATTTCCAGGCAACCTACGACCTGGTGGAGAAGGTGGGCTACTCCCAAGTGTTCACGTTCATCTATTCGCCCCGCGAAGGCACCCCTGCCGCCAAGATGAAAGACGACACGCCTCGTTCCGTCATCCAGGAGCGTTTCGAACGTCTGGTGCAGATGGTGCAGGACAAGGCCTACGAACAGAACCAACGATTCGCCGACCGCACGCTGGATGTGCTGGTGGAGGGCGTTTCGCAGCGCAACGATTCCATCATTGCGGGCCGTTCGCCCCACAATGCCATGGTGCACGCGCCCATTCCCGAAGGCAAGACCATCGAGCAGCTGAAGGGCACCATCATCCCCGTGCATGTGGACGAGGCGAAGACCTGGTACCTTTCCGGCACGGTCGTCGAATAGCCGGCCTTTGGCGCTTGATCTCACATACCCCGTCATCGTCGTCGTAGGTCCTACGGCCTCCGGCAAATCCGGCGTGGCCGCAGAGTTCGCCCGGCGGGTGCATGGCGAAGTGGTTTCGGCCGATTCGATGCAGGTCTACCGCGGCATGGATATCGGTACGGGCAAGATAACCCCTGATGAGCAGCTTGTAACCCACCACGGGCTCGACATCTGCAATCCTGGCGAGGCTTATTCGGCATCCCGTTTCCAGGAGTACGCCAGGGCATGCTTCGCAGACATCGACGCGCGTGGTTCGCTGTCGGTGCTTGCGGGCGGGACCGGGTTCTACGTGCGCGCGGCCATTGACGATTACGATTTCGCATCGGGCGAGCAGGTGGGAAACCCCGTGCGCGACAAGTGGCAGGCCTATTACGACGAGAACGGCGCCGATGCGCTGTGGAACAGGCTTCACGAGGTGGATCCGAAAAGCGCGGACATCATCCATCCCAACAACGTGAAGCGCGTCATTCGTGCTTTCGAGATGCTTGAGCTGGACGGTAAAGGCTATGCCCAGGTGCATGCGGGATTGGCAAGCATCGGGCAGTTCGTCCCGGCGGTGTTCTTCGGTCTGGCCGTGACGCCCGACCTTCTGGTGCAGCGCATCGAACGCCGCGTGGACGCCATGTTCGACGCGGGATTGGTCGCCGAGGTGGAGGGCCTGCTCGAGCAGGGGTTCGAAAGCGCCTGCACGGCTCGGGACGCCATAGGCTATAAGGAAGTGGTTGCGGCGCTTCGGGGTGAAATCACCATGGACGAGGCCCGCGAACAGATCAAGACCGCCACAAGGCGCTATGCCAAGCGGCAGCGCAGCTGGTGGCGTAAGGATTCGCGTATCATATGGCTGGATGCGGACGATCCTAATCCGCAGAAGCTTGCCGACGAGATACTTAAAACGCTTTCAGACAAGGGGTATACGGATGTCGTTTGCCGATATGGACGCCAATAGCGTGATGGAGGACCGCGAGCGGGCTATCCTCGTGGGCATCGATTATCGCGACAATGCGAGTGAGTACTCGCTGGAGTCGTCTTTGGACGAACTGGCTCGTCTGACCGATACGGCCGGGGCCGATGTTGTGGCTACCACCTCCCAACGTTTGGACTCGCCGAACCCACGCACGTTCATCGGATCGGGCAAGGCAGAGGAAATCGCCTCGATGTGCCGGTCCCTTTCGGCGGACGTGGTCATCTTCGACGACGAGCTTACGCCTTCGCAGCAGAGCAACCTTGAGAAGGTCCTGCCCAAGGACGTGAAGGTCATCGACCGCACCGCTCTTATTCTGGACATATTCGCCCTGCACGCCACCACCAAGGAAGGCCGCCTGCAGGTCAGGCTCGCTCAGAACCAGTACCTGCTGCCGCGTCTGCGCGGCATGTGGGCGCATCTTGCCAGCAACCGCATGGGCGGCGGCGTAGGTTCCCGCTTCGGCGAAGGCGAAAGCCAGCTCGAGGTGGACCGCCGCATGGTCCGCAAGCGCATCACGTCCATTCGCCGGGAGCTGGAGCAGGTTGCGCAGATGCGCACGATCCAACGTGCCGCGCGATACGACTCGGGTATATTCAAGGTGGCAGAGGCGGGGTATACCAATGCAGGAAAATCAAGCCTGCTCAACCGTCTGACCAATGCCGAAGTGCTGAGCTATGACAAGCTGTTCGCCACGTTGGATTCCACCACGCGCAAGCTGGTGCTGCCTGAAGGCCGCGAGGTGACCATCACCGATACGGTCGGATTCATCCAGAAGCTGCCGACGACGCTGGTCGAAGCGTTCAACAGCACGCTGGATGAGATTCGCGGAGCCGATTTGATCATGCATGTGGTGGACGCGTCTTCGAACGAACGGGACCTGCAGATGAACGCCGTAGGTGACACGCTGGAGCAGATCGGCGCCCAGGACATTCCGCGGCTCGTCGTGTTCAACAAGATCGACCTGGTGGACGAAGGGGACCGCGCTATCCTGGCCTCCCGCTATCCGATGGCCATTCTGGTGTCCGCTGAAACCGGCGAGGGCATCGACGGTTTGATAGACGCATTGGCCCGCGCCGTCGCCGCGCAGGAGGAGCTCATGGATGTGCTGGTGCCCTATTCGAAAGGCAGCGTGGTGTCTTTGGTGCACGAGCGTTGCACGGTGCTTGCGGAAAGCTACGGGGAGGACGGTACGCGTCTGACGCTGCGAGCACCACGGGATCTGATAGCTCTGCTGGGCCAGTATTCGGTCCAATAGCAACCCGATGCTGATTCCTATATGAAAACGGCTCCTGTAAGGAGCCGTTGTTTGTTTATGCGCAGTCCGTTTGTACGTTACAGACGGCGGAACACGGCAACGACCTTTCCTGCAATGGAGACGTTCTCGCGAACGATGATAGGTTCCATGGTGGAGTTTTCTGGCTGCAGGCGGATGTGATCGCGCTCTTTGAAGAAGCGCTTGACCGTTGCGCCGTCTTCGACGAGGGCCACGACGATATCGCCGTTGTTGGCATTCGGCTGTTCCTTCACCACGACGAAGTCGCCGTCGTTGATGCCGATTTCGATCATGGAGTCACCGCGTACCTTCAGCAAAAACGAACTGGAATCGCCGACGATTTCGGTGGGCAGGGGGATGGTCTCCTGGATGTTCTGCTCGGCAAGAATGGGCACGCCAGCAGCGACGTTGCCGACGACCGGCAGGTTGACCACGTTGGAGAATTCACCCTGACCGACGAAATCGTTGTGGGCTGGTTGGCCCTTTGGTGCGGTGCCTCCATAGGTTTCGCCGTCGGAGGTACGCAGCACGGTGATGCAGCGCGACTTCAGGGGGTCGCGATGGATATAGCCCTTCTCCTCAAGATTGTTCAGGTGCACATGCACGGTGGAGGGGGACGAAAGCCCGATGCTGTCGCAGATGTCGCGAACGGTGGGGGCGATGCCGGTTTCTTCGATGGTGGCGATGATGCAATCGAGCACAGCCGTCTGCTTCTTGGTGAGCTTGGTGGAGTCTTTTTTACGAACAGTCATGGTGGCCTTCCTAATACGAACATTTGTATTAAAAATCTGTTGACATGAACCTTTGTTCGCTTTATTATATACCCGAACAAAGGTTCGTGCAAGTAAGGAGTTAAGAAACATGACACGCCAGGACATGCATACATATACGAACGGCTCCTCGGCCCTCAAGTACAACAGCAAGCGTCCCGTCTTGGAGGTTATTCCTGGCGGCGCAGTTTCTGACCAGCCACAATCTTTTCTTGACGACCTGAAATTCGCTGCCAAGGCAACCGGTTTCGCAAATATGCGCGACGATTTGAAATACGGTTCCATCGCAGGTCGTCCACTGGACCTGTCCAAAGCGCACCAGTATGTGCTGTTCGGCGCACTTATGTTCGCTTTTGGTTTGGCCCTTATCCTTCTCTAATCGGGAAGGACCGTTAGTCCGACAATTCTCGTCTCCAGCGGTTTGCTGCGTTTCCTGCTGCGAGACATCCGTGAAAACTCCGTCGCTTCAGATCGGCGGAGTTTTTCGTCTCGTTGGCCGGTCTTGTATGTATGGCGCGGCGTCAGAGTTGGAGTGCATGAAAGGGGGAACAATATCTGGGTATCGATTAACATGCAGCATATTTCACTATATATGGGAATTCAGCGACGTTGCAGGTAGATTGGAAATTCTGTTGTCATAATCGATATGACGGGGTATGATGACCACAACATTTTGTGGTCATGGTGACTATGTCCCGAATGGAGGATTGCATGCGTTGCCCATCTTGTGGTCATCCCGAATCGAAAGTCGTCGACTCTCGTCCGTCGGAAGAATACAATTCCATCCGCCGTCGGCGTGAATGCTTGAAGTGCGGAACCCGCTTCACGACGTACGAACGTTTGGGAGACAGCCCGCTTATCGTCATCAAGGCCGACGGGACCAGCCAGGTGTTCAGTCGCGAGAAGCTCTACCGCGGCATCTCTATCGCCTGCGCGAAACGCCCGAATATTCCCAATGAGAAGAAAACCGAGATCATCGATAGCATCGAAGCTCAGTTGCGCAACACCGGCAAGAACGAAATCCGCTCCAAGGAGCTCGGCGACATGGTTCTTGAGCGTTTGCGTGGTTTGGACGACGTGGCATATATTCGTTTCGCCAGCGTTTACAAGGACTTTCAGAGCATCGAGGAATTCGAGGATGCTCTGAAAGGACTGGAGTAAACATGTCTCAGAAACTGCGCGTTCCCATTAAGAAACTTGCCGAAGATGCGGTTGTGCCGTCCTACGCCTATGATGGCGATGCCGGCGTAGACCTGCGTGCCACTGAAAACCTGGTGCTTAAGCCTTTCGAGCGCGCTTTGGTCGCAACCAGCCTGGCCGTGGCCATACCCGAGGGCTATGCCGGTCTGGTCATGCCCCGCAGCGGGCTCGCCATTAAGCACGGCATCTCCGTCGTCAATGCCCCAGGCCTTATCGATAGCCACTATCGCGGAGAACTCAAGGTCATCCTCATCAACTTGGATTCGAAAGAGGATTTCGAAATCAACGTGGGCGACCGCATCGCCCAGCTGGTTATCGCCAAGGTCGAAAACGTGGACTGGCAGCCAGTGGACGAACTCGATGCTACCGATCGCGGTGCAGGCGGGTTCGGCTCCAGCGGCATCGAATAGGTTTTGCCTCGCAACCGCCTAACGAAACAGCAACCGTGAATGCTTGGCAGCCGTCTGGCTAGCATGCTCATTCGGGCGTGCAGCCGAAGGCGAGCTTCTGGCGTTGGCTCAGGATAGAAGGGTGAAAACTGTTTCCTGAACGGGGCAGGGGTTCCAACGACGTTTCAGGGCATGAAAAAGGCCTGGCGCGGTGCCAGGCCTTCGGGTTCTTCAAGTCGGAATCGGCTAGTTCTTGCTGGATGCCAGGAAGAACAACGCCAATGTGCCCGGGCCGGAATGGGCGCCGATCACGGGGTCCACGTAGTTGATGCGGATGTCCTTGGTGCCGAATTCCTTACGGATGAGGTCGGCCAGATACTCGGCATCCTCCAGGCAGTCGCCATGGGTGATGAACACGGTCTGCTCGCTGACGGGCTCGTCGGCGGTCTGCTTCATGTGGTTGAGCAGTCCCTGGATGGATTTCTTGCGGCCGCGCACCTTCTCCATGGGGATAAGGTGTCCCTCGTCATCCACATGCAGGACCGGCTTGATGTTGAGCAACGTGCCTGCCCAGGCGCTCGAACGGCTTACACGTCCGCCGCGGAACAGGAACATGAGGTCGTCGACAGTGAACCAGTGGGCCAGCTTGGACTTGTTGACCTCGACCCAGTCGCGCACCTCTTCGATGGTGGCGCCTTCCTTCTTCTTTTGGGCGGCGTACCACACCAGAAGTCCTTGGCCGCCGGACGCGGCAAGCGTGTCCACGGAAAGGATCGTGCGGTCGGGGTAGCTTTTCGACAGCTCTTTCAGCAGCAGATCGGTGGCTTCGTACGTGCCCGACAGTCCGCTGGAGAAACCCAGGTACAGCACGTCGTTTCCTGCATCTAAAATGCCACGGAACACTTTTTCGGATTCCGTCAGAATGGGGAGCGAGGTGGTGACCACCTTGCCGTCGCGCATCATGGTGTAGAACTGCTTCAGGTCGGTTTTCTCGCCCTTGAGATAGCTTTGATACTGTTCGCCGTCCACAAAGAAGATCAGCGGCAGGATTTCCAGCTCGCACTCGTCGATGGTTGCTTCCGTCAGGTTGCAGCTGGAATCGGTAACAATGGTGTAAGGCATAGGGGCTCCTTCGGTTTATTCGTGGAACAGTATATCTCTCTTGTTTAGGAACGGACCAATTCCATATTTTCAGCCACTAATCGTTACCTAATCCAGGCTTAGGATACAATGCCTGCTTATATGAAAAGAAAGACCAGCTAAATAAAGTCAAGGGGTTTTCTTGGGCTTTGTTAGATAGGACTTTGACAGGTGAATATGGGATAAAGAATGCGCGTTCTCGCGTCTCGCGGCATGACGACGCGGGGCCGGCCGAAAGCGGGCCCATGTGAATTCGGGGTCTCGTCGAGAAACTCAGTCTTCCCCGAGCCGCTCCCGCTGCGATTGGACCGACGGCCTCGGCTCGTACGGACGCCGCTCCCGCAGCACGGCGAGGATCACCCCGCACAGCTTCCGGGCCACGGCGGACACCGCGACGTAGTGGTGCTTCCCCCGGGCCCTGAGCGAGTCGTAGTAGTCGCCGAAGTACGGGTCGTGGATGCGCGCCTTGTCGGCCGCCGTCATCAGCGCGCAGCGCAGGTACGACGAGCCGCGCTTCGACATGTGCTGCCCGTCGCCGTCGAACTTTCCCGACTGGTGCTTCGACGCGTCTATCCCGGCGTAGGCAACGAGCTTCTTGGGGTCGTCGAAGCGGTCCGGGTCGCCGATCTCGGCGGCTATGACGGCGGAGTTGACCGGGCCGACGCCCGGTATCGACTCCAGCAGCTCCCCGGTCTCGGCGTCGAGCAGCTCGCCGATCTTCTCGTCGAGCCTGGCTATCTCGGAGTCGAGGTGGTCCACCAGCTCCAGCGCGTGCGAGAGCTCGAAGGCCAGCGCGTCGGCGGCGTACGCCGAGCCGACGGATGACTTCGCGGCGGCCTTGACCTCCTCGGCCTTGGCGCGCCCGAGCCTGCCGCGGCTCGCCTTCGCGACGGTCTTCGTGAGCGTGCGGATATCGGTGGCGGCCACTTTGGCAGGCGTGCCGTAGTCGCGGAGGATCGCCCTGCTCGTCGCCGAGTGCCTGTCGCTGAACAGGCGCTCCAGCTCGGGGAAGATCCTGTCGGCCACCGCGGTCGAGCGGTTCTTGAGCGCGGTGCGCTCCTTGACCAGGTGCGCCCGGTAGCGCGTCAGCTGCTTGAGCCCGTCGGCGGCCTCGGGCGACACGCGCGAGGGGCCGAGCCGCTTGAAGCGGGCGTACTCGGCGATGAGGAACGCGTCCACCAGGTCGGTCTTGGTCTTGCGGACCGTGTCGGCCCTGCGGAACGCGTCGGTTTGGACCGGGTTGACCACCGCGACGTCGAAGCCGCGGTCGTCCAGGAACGACCAGAGCGCCATCCAGTAGTGCCCCGTCGACTCCATGACGACCAGGCAGTTGCCCTGGTCTGCGCCGAGCTCGCGGAACCTCCCGAGCAGGGACTCGAAGCCGCCCTCGTCGTTGGCGAACCCGAAGGCCCTCCCGTGCGGCGTGCCGTCCTCGAGCCTGGCGGCCGCCACGTGCGCGTGCTTGGCTATGTCGATCCCGATGTACTGCAAGGCTGCCCCTTTCCGTCGCGCCGTCGTCGGGCGAAGGTCCTCCTTCGGGATCCGCGACACGCAGCCTCGTTGGATATGCGGCACCGAAGCCATCCAGCCTTATTCGCGTCCTGTCGCGGGCCGGAGGCGCAATCCTTTCTCGCGAGGCTGATCCCCAGGACCTGATGGTGCGCCCTCCGCCCATTGCGCGTCCTTTATCCCATATTCGCTGACGAAGGTAAAGAACGCGGCCACTGCGTTGGAAGTGGCGGGTGCCACGCCCAGAGAAAAAGTGGCAGAAAGAATATACGAGGAGCTGTCATGCGCGACGTCAATCCTGAATATGTCGAACGCCTGATGGAGTTCATAAATGCGAGTCCGTTCGCCATGGAGCACAACTTCAAAGTGGAGGAGATGCGTCCTGGCTACGCCCGAGTGGTGGCGGAGCCTGACGGGCGGTTCCTCAATCCCACGGGCGGCCTGCACGGCGGCTATTACTCCTCGCTGGTCGATACCGCCACGGGTTACGCCACGTTCCTGCTGCATACCGAGGATGTGGGCACCATCACGCTGGATGTGAACGTGACCTACGCGAAGCCTTTCAAAACAGGCAAGATCATCGCGGAGGGCAACGTCATCAAAGTAGGCACCAAGGTAGACATGTCGGAATGCGTCGTTCGTGACGAGGAGGGGAGGCTTCTGGCCAGCGGATCTTCGAACCTGATGATCATTCCCGGTGTGCAGATCATGGAGGACTGCGTCGTCGAATCGGGTCGTCCGCCCATGCCCCCGAAGTTCCTAGATTAACCTTTTGTTGTAAGTTACCACGACGCAACTTTTACTAATTAATCCCGTGGATTCCATTGCATCGCACGCCTTTCGAGACTAATGTTTCCACGAACGAAAAAAAGAGAAAGGATGCGTACATGTACGACGGTCTGCCTACGCCCGACCGCAACGATAAATGCTGGTGCGGAAGCGGTAAGAAATACAAGAAATGTCATCTGAACAACGATGAGCGCCTGCAGCGCCTCTACGACGAGGGCTTCGAGGTGCCGTCCCGCGATATGCTGAAGACCCCCGAGGTCATCGAAGGCATCAAGCGCAGCGCCGAAGTGAACATCGGCGTGCTGGATTACGTGGCGGAGCACATTCGCGCCGGCATCACCACCGAAGAGATCGACCAGTGGGTCTACAACTACACGGTGGAACACGGCGCAATCCCCGCGCCCCTCAACTACGAAGGCTATCCCAAGAGCGTCTGCACCTCGGTCAACGAGGTGGTCTGCCACGGTATCCCCAGTCCCGACGAAGTCCTTAAAGACGGCGACATCATCAACGTCGACTGCTCAACCATCAAGGACGGATACTTTTCGGATTCGTCCCGCATGTTCATGATCGGCGAGGTTGACCCCGAGGTCAAGCGCCTGGTCGAGGTCACGAAGGCATCTGTCGAGGCGGGCATTGCCGCGGTCAAGCCGTGGTGCCAGCTGGGCGACGTGTCCGCGGCCGTCAACAAAGTGGCCACCGACGCGGGCTTCACGGTGGTCCGCGAGTTCGGCGGCCATGGCATCGGCCTGGAGTTCCACGAGGACCCCTTCGTCAGCTTCGTCGAACCCGCCAACACGGGCATCATCCTGGCGCCGGGCATGTGCTTCACCATCGAGCCCATGGTCAACCTGGGTGCCCAGCCCATCGACATGTCCGACCCCAACGGCTGGACCGTCCGCACCAAGGACGGCAAGCCCACCGCCCAGTGGGAGGTTCAGCTGGTCGTCACCGAAACCGGCTGCGAGCTGCTTTCCTGGTAGCATCCGCTTCGTTTTTAAACCCTGCGCACAGGCCTTTTGGTCTGTGCGTTTTTCTTTATGGCCCGATTGACGGTCACAGCGACAAAGAAGTTCTCTATAATAACGAAACTTGTGTAATTATTTGTCCAAGCTGAAAGGTCGGAGTACACGATGGGAAACGATTACAAGCACACAATGAACCTGCCGAAGACTGACTTCTCCATGAAGGCGAACTTGCCGGAGAACGAGCCGAAGCGCCTGAAGAAGTGGTCTGAACAGGACATTTACCATAAGGTCCTGGAGAAGAACAAGGACGGCGAGCCCTTCATCCTGCATGACGGCCCTCCGTACGCCAACGGCCCGATCCACATCGGCCACGCCTTCAACAAGATTCTGAAGGACTTCGTCGTGAAGTCCCATGCCCAGCGCGGCTATTTCACCCCGTACATCCCCGGTTGGGACTGCCACGGCCAGCCCATCGAGCATGAGGTGGAAAAGAAGCTCGGCACCGAGAAGATGAACCAGCTGCCTCAGGCCACCATCCGCCGCCTCTGCCACGAATGGGCCGAGAAGTTCGTCGACGTGCAGCGCGACGGCTTCATGCGCCTGGGTGTCAACGCCGACTGGTTCAATCCGTACCTCACCTTCATGCCCACTTTCGAGTCGGCCAACGTCGAGGTGTTCAAGAAGCTGTACCTGGACGGCGCCGTGTACCGCGGCCGCAAGCCCATCCACTGGTGCAGCCATTGCCATACCGCACTTGCCGAAGCCGAAATCGAATACGGCGACGAGGTAAGCCCCGCCATCTTCGTGACCTTCGAGCTCACCACCGTGCCTGAAGGCCTCGAAGGTTGGGAAGGCAAGGTGGACGTGGCCATCTGGACCACCACGCCTTGGACCCTGCCTGCCGACGACGCGGTCATCCTGCATCCCGATGCCGAGTATGTGGCCGTCGAGCGCAACGGCCGCGCGGTCATCTTCGCACGCGCCCTCGCCGAGAAGTGCTGCGCCAAGTTCGGCTGGGACTTCGTGCTGGTCAACGGCGACAACGGCGAGCTGTGGGCCCGCACCGGCACCCAGCTGGCCTATAACCGCTACAAGCAGCCCATCTTCGGCGACCAGGGCGAAGAGGGCCTGTTCATCTACGCCGACTACGTCACGCTGGACGACGGCACGGGCATCGTGCACTCCGCTCCCGGTCACGGCGTCGACGACTACAAGGCCGGCATGAAGTTCGACGTGCCCGTCATCATGCCCGTCGACGACAACGGCTGCTTCTACGTGGGCGACACCATCGGATTCGGCGGACCCTTCAGCGGCATGGAGGTCAACGAAGCCAACCCGAAGATCATCGAGTGGCTCGACGAGCGCGGCATGCTCATCCTGCACGAGGACATCAACCACAGCTATCCGCACTGCTGGCGCTGCCACCGTCCGGTCATCTTCCGCGCCACCAACCAGTGGTTCGTGTCCATGGACGAGACCGGCCTGCGCGAGAAGGCCCTGGACCAGATTTACAACCATGTGGACTTCTACCCCGAGTGGGGCGTGAACCGCATCGGCGCCATGGTCACCGACCGGCCTGACTGGTGCATCTCCCGCCAGCGCAGCTGGGGCGTGCCCATTCCCGTGTTCAAGTGCGGCGATTGTGGCGAGACCATCGCCGACGAGGCCACCTTCGACGCGGTCATCGACCTGTTCAACAACGAGGGTGCGGACGCCTGGTTCACTAAGGAACCCGTGGAGTACCTGCCCGAGACCACCTGCTGCCCGAAGTGCGGCAGCCGCAACATCCAGCCTGAGAAGGACATTCTGGACGTGTGGTGGGAATCCGGCGTCTCCCATGTGGGCGTGCTGCAGCATCGCGCCGAGGCCGACCACCTGCGTTGGCCTGCGGATATGTATCTCGAAGGTTCCGACCAGCATCGCGGCTGGTTCCAGAGCTCGCTGCTTCTGGGCACCGGTGCCTTCGGCCAGTCCCCGTACAAATCCGTCGTGTGCTGCGGCTTCACCGTGGACGAGAACGGTGAGAAGATGTCCAAGTCCAAGGGCAACGGCATCGATCCCAAGCAGGTAGCCGACGCTTACGGCGCCGACGTTCTGCGCTTGTGGGTCGCATCCACCGACTACTCCGTGGACGTGTCCATCGGCGACACCATCCTGAAGCGTACCTCCGACGCATACCGTCGCTTCCGCAACTCCTTCCGCTTCCTGCTGGGCAACCTGAGCGACTTCGACGACATGCGCGACGCGGTGGCCCTGGAAGACATGAAGCCCATCGACGTGTGGGCCATGCTTCGTTTGGCCGAAGTCCTCGCCGAGGTGGAGCGCGGCTACGACGAGTACCGCTTCCATCAGGTGTTCCGCGTTCTGTACGACTACGTCATCACCGACCTGTCCGCCATTTACATGGATGTGGCGAAGGACCGTCTGTACTCCGAGGCTCCGGGCTCTCTTGCCCGCCGAAGCGCCCAGACGGTGCTCATGAACATCCTCGAGGTGCTGGTTCGCGTCATGAGCCCCATCCTGTCGTTCACATGCGACGAGGTGTGGGAGCACTATCCCGAGGCCGCCCGCAACCGCGAAGGCCGTCCTATCAGCGTGCAGCTGGCCGGTTGGCCCACCGTCGACGACTTCGTGCCCGCCATTCCTCAGGGTGAGGAGGCGGAAGCCTTCATGGCCCGCTTCAACACGTTGCTGGAGGTGCGCGACGTGGTCACCAAGGCCCTGGAGGACGCCCGCAACGCAGGCGATCTGAACAAGAGCCAGGAGGCCGTGCTGACCATCACCGCGCCCGAGGATGTGATCGAGGTCCTGAACAGCTTCTCCTCCGCCGACCTGGAAGAGCTCTTCATCGTGTCCGACGTCATCGTGATGGAGCCTGCGGATGAGGAATTGACCGCCGCCGTAGCCAAGACCGACAAGGAGAAGTGCCCGCGCTGCTGGAACCATCGCAAGCTGGGCGGCAATCCCAACCATCCGGACGTCTGCGCTCGTTGCGGCGACGTGCTTGACGCGCTCGGCGAGTAGGGGAGCTGCAAAAGGTCGTATATGGCACAAAAGCCTCAACACAACGGTTCGTTGAAACACGGCGGCGTCTTCGCGGGCGTCGCCGTCCTTTGGCTTGTTCTGGACCGTCTGACGAAAATCTATTTCGAGAACGCCTACGAGCTGGGGCAGACGTCTGTGCACGATTATCTGGTCGTGCGATTCCGACTGATCCACAACACAGGCGCCGCCTGGGGAATTTTCTCCGATTCCACCTTCGCGCTGGGTTGTCTGTCGCTGGTGGTCTGCGCCCTGGTCGTTGCTGCGTGGCTCATGTGGGACAAAGCCATGGGGCGTCCCGCCACTCTGGTGGAGACGCTGGCTCTTTCGCTGGTGTTCAGCGGCGGTTTGGGAAACTGCATCGACCGCTTCATGCAAGGCTACGTCATAGATTTCCTAGATTTCACGTTCATGGATTTCCCGGTGTTCAACGTTGCCGACATCGGTGTGACCTGCGGATTCGCACTGCTGGTCATCGCGTATCTGGTGCTGGAGCGCAATTCCGGCGCCGCCGAGGCTGAAAGCGCCGACGGAGCCGAAGACGCCGACACGGTCGAAGTCGCCGATGCTCCTGAAACGTCCGACGCATCCGAAGGAGACCAGGCATAGTGGACGTTCAGACCGAATACCTCTACGTAGACGAAACCGGCGACGGCATGCGCCTGGACGCGTTCCTCGCCAAGGAGGGCGCCTATACTACCCGTTCCGCCGCAGCTAAACGCGTGGCGGCGGGGGAGGTGTCCATCAACGGCGTGGCGGCCCGCAAAAGCGCCACGGTCAAAGCCGGCGACGTGGTGGAGTACCAGGTGTTCATCGATCCGCGGGTGTTCGACTTGGAATCCGCCGACATTCCGCTGGACGTCCGTTACGAAGACGACCAGGTGCTGGTCATCTCCAAGCAGGCCGGTCTGGTAACCCATCCTGCCGACGGGCATCCGCAACAGGACACGCTGGTCAACGCGCTGATCCACCACTGCGGTCGCGAGAACCTGTGCAACGTGCAGGGCGAGCAGGACCGCTTGGGCATCGTGCACCGTCTGGACCGGGATACCAGCGGACTCATGCTGGCGGCCAAGACCAACGAAGCCGGCCAGAAGCTTATGGAGGACATCGCCGACCGCGACGTGGACCGCCATTACCTCGCGCTGGTGCATGGCTGGATTCCCCTCGAAACGGGTTTGGTGGACGCGCCCATCGGCCGCAGCGACCGCGACCGGCTGCGCATGTGCGTCTCCGACCGGGACAACGCCCGCGACGCCATGACCTCGTTTTCCGTGGTCAAGCGGTTCGAAGCCGGAAGAAACGACGACGGCTACACTCTTATCGACTGCAAGCTTTTCACGGGGCGCACGCATCAGATCCGCGTGCATATGGAATACATCAAGCACCCCTGCGTGGGCGACCCTGTGTACGGCTGGGCCAAGCACGACAACCTGGGGCTCGACCGCCAGTTCCTGCATTCCTACAAGCTGGCCTTCACCCATCCGACGACAGGGGAGCGTCTGCAGTTCGAAGACACCCTGCCCGCCGATCTGCAGCGCGTCATCGACGAGCTCGAGGCCCGCGGATAGGCCATCTTCGGTCCATGGGATTCGCTGGATCGCTCGACACTCGCTTCGCAACACGAGCACATAGCCCTCAGGTTCGCAACTTTCGCGAAAAGGGGCCCTTTCCGCCAAGAAAATCAACTAGTGTACGACCGTAAGGGCGAGCATTTCGGACCCGAAATATGCACACCGCTCTGAACTGGGTATATGCGAGTCGCTTTTCCTTGGTTCTCGAGTGGAAGCCTTCGATGGCTTTCCAAATCGTACACTAGTTGATTCTCTTGGCGCAAATCGGGGAATTGGGTTTGAGGAGCAGTCGTGTCGTGCAGATTCGGCTTTCGGGAGAGGGCTCGACTCCTGATTCGGCCTCACAACCGACATGCAAGGGCTCCTGCAAAGTTTGTTCTTGGAAACTATACTCCTGAATAGGTTACATGTCGGCCGGTCCAGAGGTCGGGCGAAGGAATCGTCGAGAGGGGTTGCGCGCCATGGAAACGATGAAAAGCAGGCTCAAGGGGAGCAAGCCGGTCAAGGTGGTGTCGCTGCTGGCTTCGTTGGTGCTGCCTGCGTGCGCGTTGGATATGGGCACCACGAATGTCGTCATGGATGTCGTAAACCCGTACTACCTGCTGTTTTTGGGATTCTACGGCTGCATATTCCTGTGCCTGTCATGGGAGGGGAAGTGGCTGTGGCTGAAGGTGGTGCTCGTTGCGGCCAACGCGGCGTTCATCTCCCTGTTTGTGTTCGTGGCGTTCATGGGCGGCTTAGGCGGGCCCATTTTGGCGTTGTTGCAGATGGTGGTGCCGATAGTTCCGTGGATTCCGCTGTTCGGGTAGACGGCTTGGGTCCGGAAAAGAACGCAGCCCCCGTGCTAGCCTTTGCACAGGGGCTGAATCGCTTGCTTTTTCGTCAGGACGTGATTGGCCGCTATTCCATGACCAGGCCGGCCTCTTCGGGGGTCGTAGCCTTCACGACTATGGTGCCTGTGGCGGGCTCGTCGTCGGTGCCTGCGACCTTGAGCATGTAGCTGCCAGGCTCGACCTCGGCACCGTAGGTGAACACGCCCGTCAGCTCGCTTTCGGCAACCACCTCGGAAGTCTCGCCGGTTTGGGCGTCAACCGTTTCCAGGGATACGTGCACGGCGCCCTTTTCACCTTTGCGCTGGCGAAGAACGCCTGACCCTCGGTGATTTCGAGGCCGTCCACGTAGTTCGTCTCAGCTGTGGCGTTTGTTGTCTTGATGGTGGTCGTGCCGTCCTCGGCGATGTCGCCCACTATGCTCGGGTTGCTGGTGCACGCCCCACCATGAATGCGGCTGCGGCCATCAGCAGAGTTGCGGTCAGAATGCATAGTGCAATGTGCCTTTTTTGCCATTGAGGTGCACCTTTCTTCAGTGGGTGGACCTTAGTCGAAACAGTATACCCGTCTTGATGGTGGATGTTGCGGTCGCCTCGGGAGGCGCCGAGACGGACGGTTTTTCGTTTACGTGGGACCGCTCCAGGCCCGCAGGGGCCCGGGGCTTGACGCCTGCCTCATCTACATTGTAGAATCAGCGGTGGTTTTGGTCCTAGCGGTGCGTCTTTCCGCTAGGCCTTTTTCGTTTGCGCGTCAGGATCCGCGCCGACAGGAGCCGGAGCAGCCAGAGCACGCATCCGGCCGCCACGTTCGCGGCGGCCGGATGCGTGCCGAGGCATGCCTCGTAAAAACAGGACTCTGGTAGACGATCTGTCACCAGGGTCCTGCTTGAGGTTCATACCCGAAAAAGCCGCATTGGCGGCGAGCCGTTATTGTTCGGCACTATGCGCGACGATGGCATCCCTCATTCGCTCGAGGCCGGTTTTGATGATGGATCGGGGCATTGCCAGATTGAGCCGAATATAGCCGTCCGCATTACCTACGAACAGGTCGTTCCCGCCTTCGAGAAGCACGCCTGCCTCGTTTGCGAAGAAGTCCGGCAGGTCGTCTACGTCCGGCAGGCACTTGGACATGTCGACCCAGGCCAGGTACGTCGCCTCGGATATGTTCATGACCGCCTCAGGCAGCTCGTTTTCCAGGAATTGCTTCGTGAATGCGAAGTTCTCGTCCAGATACGCCAACAGCTCCCGGCGCCACGGCTCGCCATACGTGTAGGCGGCCTTGGCTGCGGTTACCGCCATGGCGTTGTACATGCCGTCCAGCTTGTCGCGGTTGCGGAAGGTTTCGCGCAGGGTCTTGTCCCGGATGATGATGTTGGAGAACGACAGACCGGCCATGTTGAACGTCTTGGTCGGTGCCATGCAGGTGATAAGCTTCGGATAATCCTGCATGACCTTTCCCATGGGAATGTGCTGTTTGCCCTGGCGGAGGATGTCGCAATGAATCTCGTCGGAGACGATCCAGATGCCGTGCTTCTCGATGATGCGCGCCACCTTCTCGAGTTCCTCCTGCGTCCAGACGCGGCCGGAGGGGTTGTGCGGGTTGCACCAATATATAAGCTTCACCCACGGGTCGGCGCACATCGAATCGAGCGCTTCGTAGTCGACGGTGAAACGCCCCTGCTCGTCGATGTTCAGCGGGCAGCGCACGGGCTCCACATGGCCGTATTCCGCCGCATGCAGGAAATATCCGTACGCAGGGGTGCACATGAGGACTTTCTCTTTCGGCCCGACGAGTGACTCCGTGAGCTGGAAGAGGGCCGGGATGATGCCGGGGCTGTAGCACAGCTGTTCCTGGGGGAAGTCCCAATCGTAGTGGTCCAGGCACCACGAACGGAACAGCTGGTAGTACTCGGCGTCGTTCACGACGGTGTATCCGAAAATGCGGCGGTCGATACGAGCGCGCAGCGCGTCCAGGATTTCCGGGGCGATGCCGAACTCCATGTCGGCCACCCACATCCGGACGAACTCGTCGTCGGCGTAGGGGAACACCTTTTCAGGTCCCGCATGGAAGATGTATCCGCGGAAGCCATCCGTGTTCAAGGCATCCGTACCTTGCCTGTCGATGACTTCGTCAAAATCGTACATCGCTGCTCCTTCATTGGTTGGGGAATCCGCTTGGATCAAGCCCGAACGAGTCGTCGGCCAGGTAGTGCGCTGCTTGTGGCGGCATGGCGCGATGCGTCCCGCAGACCTGCCTGCCATCCCGCGCACGAAGGCTGGACGAGGGGGTTTCCTTTCGTCCAGCGCCGAAACGAGCTGATGGGAGGTTCCGTTGCATGTGCTGTTTTCGATGGCGCGATTATAGGATATAGGAGCGTTTGCAGAAACGCTTTCGGCAAACGAGAAACGAGGTGGTTCTGCATGCTTTGCCCGTCGCGTCCGTCAGGAAGGCGGCTTGGCATCGTCTGCGGATGCAAACGCGATGGGGAAGAGGGATTGGGGTTTGCTACAATCAGCTTTATGGAAGAGCGAAAAGACAGAGATCGGCGCACGCTTTGCGCCATCGGCAGAATCTATTGCAATGGGAACCATGGGCACGTTGAGCGCGATTGCGATGGCCTGTGCCCTGAATGCCGCGCGACCGTGGAAGCGACGGCCCGACGCGCCGAGGCATGTCCGTTCGGCCACGAGGGAAACTGCCAGGATTGCCCTGTCCATTGTCAGAGGGGAGAGGATCAGGTTCGCGTTAAGCGCATGATGCGCTACGCCGCGCCTCGCATGGCATTGCTTCATCCCTTGATGACCTGGGAATATCTGCATAAGCGACGTCGTCGGACGTGACGCTGTCGCCGTCGCATCTCGCGCAATGCGACGGAGAAGAGCGGGGTGTCTGCTGCATCCGGCACATACATTTGCCCAGTTTGTGAAGGGGGAAGACTCTCTCGGGCAGCAGCTCGGCCTCGATGGTATACTGCACAAGTTGCTTTTACCCGGGCTTCGTGCACATGCACCACCGCATGGTTCGCAGCTCGCGGCGTATTAAAAGAGCGGCGTGCAACAGCCGCATTAGGACGGATAATCCGTCAAGAAAGGTGGGATCCCTATGCCCAGCAAGCTCTCTATCACCAAAGAGCGTACCGCAGAACTGGTTGCCGAGTTCGGCAAGGACGCCAACGACACCGGCGCCCCCGAGGTTCAGGTTGCCATCCTGACCGAGCGCATCCGCAACCTCACCGAGCACCTCAAGGAGCACAAGAAGGACAACCACTCCCGCCGCGGTCTGATGATGCTCATCGGTAAGCGCCGCTCCATGCTGCGCTACATCAAGAATCGCGACATCGAACAGTATCGTGCCCTCATCAAGAAACTGGGCATCCGCGACAACATCTAAGTAGCATCTGAAAGCCCGTCGATCCGGCGGGCTTTTGATTGACGGTCGGCGCGGAAGGGTCCGCGCTGCTCGCGAGGATGGTGAGAAGCCCATCCCGAAGAAGAGAGAAAGAGTAATACTCAATGGAAAAAGTTTCTTTGGCCTTCGAACTGTACGGCAAGGAGTACGCCTTCGAAACGGGCGAGCTGGCCAAGCAGGCCACAGGTGCCGTCCTGGTCAAGCAGGGCGAAACCACCGTTCTGGTCACCGCTGTCATCTCGGCCCAGGAAAAGGACTACGACTTCTTCCCGCTGACGGTCGACTTCATGGAGAAAATGTACGCCGTGGGCCGCATCCCCGGCGGCTACCTGAAGCGCGAAGGCAAAGCATCTGACAAGGGCACGCTGACGGCTCGCATGATCGACCGCCCGATCCGCCCCGGCTTCGCCGACGGCTTCAAACAGGAAGTCCACGTCGTGGCCACCACCTTCGCCATCGACGGCCAGAACCCGCCCGACTGCATCTGCGTCGGCGGCGCCAGCGCAGCCCTCATGATCGGCTCCGCTCCCTTCGACGGCCCGGCTGCTTGCGTGCGCATCGCCCGCAACGCCGAAACCAAGGAGTTCATCGTCAACCCGACGTACGAAGAGCAGGAGACCTCCGACCTCGAGCTGACCATCGCAGGCACCCGTGATTACATCTCCATGGTGGAGGCCGGCGCCAACGAGGTCACCGAAGAGGACATGCTCGCTGCCATGAACTTCGGCCAGGAGGCCATCGCGGCCTTCTGCGAGAAGCAGGCCGAATTCCTGGCCATGGTGGCTCCCGAGCCCCGCGAATGGCCCATCCATGTGCCCGACGCCTCCATCGCCGAGCGCGTCGACGCCCACTTCGACGAAATGTCCGCAGCCCTCAAGGATGCCGACAAGCAGTCCCGCATCGCCAAGGTCGAGGAGCTGAAGGCCGCCATCAAGGCCAACGACTTCTCCGAGGAGGAGCAGGCCGCTTGGGGTTCCGACATCGCCGCGGCCCTCAAGTCCCTTGAGAAGCATGCCATGCGCCGCATGGTCATCGAGACCGGCGAACGTGCCGACGGCCGCGCGGCCGACGAGATCCGTCCGCTGTACATCCGTCCCGGCTATCTGCCCCGCGTCCACGGCTCCGGCCTGTTCCAGCGCGGCCAGACCCAGGCCCTGTCCGTGTGCACCTTGGGCCTTCTCAACGAGGCCCAGCGTCTGGACACCATCGACCCGGCCACGGGCAAGCGCTACATGCATCAGTACAACTTCCCGCCGTACTGCACCGGCGAAGTCGGCCGCATGGGCGCCCCCAAGCGCCGCGAGGTCGGCCACGGTGCGCTGGCAGAGCGCGCCATCCTGCCCGTGCTGCCTTCCGAGGACGAGTTCCCTTACGCCATCCGCGTGGTCTCCGAGATCCTCGAGTCCAACGGCTCTTCCTCCATGGCATCCACCTGCGGTTCCTGCCTGGCCCTCATGGACGCCGGCGTGCCCATCAAGGCGCCCGTCTCCGGCATCGCCATGGGCCTGATCAAGGAGGAGGACGGCGTGGTCATCCTGTCCGACATCCAGGGTCTTGAGGACTTCCTGGGCGACATGGACTTCAAGGTGACCGGCACCGCCAACGGCATCACGGCGCTCCAGATGGACAACAAGGCCCGCGGCCTGTCCACCGAGATCCTGGGCCGTGCGCTGCAGCAGGCCAAGGAGGGCCGTGCCCACATCCTGAACGCCATGCTGGCCGAGATCCCCGGTCCTCGCGAGGAGCTGCGTGACACCGCGCCCCGCATCGAGACCATCCACATCCCCGTGGACAAGATCCGCGAGGTCATCGGCAAGGGTGGCGAAACCATCCGCGGCATCCAGGATTCCACGGGTGCTTCCATCGAGATCCAGGAAGACGGCACCGTGCACATCGCCTCCGTCGACCAGGAGGCCGGCCGCGCCGCCAAGGCCGCAGTCGAGGCCATCGTCAAGGAGCCCGAGGTGGGCGAGGTGTACGAAGGCACCGTTGTCGGCATCCAGACCTTCGGCGCGTTCGTCAAGCTGACGCCATCCAAGGACGGCCTGCTCCACATCAGCCGCATGGCCAACGGCCGCGTCAGCAAGGTGGAAGACGTCCTGAACATGGGCGACACCGTGAAGGTCCAGGTTATCGAAATCGATCCGAAGAGCGGCAAGGTTTCTTTGGACCGTCTTGAGAAGCCGGATGCGCCGGAAGGCTCCGAGCCCGCTCACAACGGCCGCGAGGAGCGCGGCAACGGCCGCGATCGCCGTCCCGGCCGCGGCAACCGCAACAACGGCAACGAGGACCGCGGCGGAGACAACCGCAAGCCCCGTCGTCGCCACCAGCAGTAAGAGTAAGTCAACCAAATCGCGCGTCTGGCGTGTCCATTAGGTGTTTTCACCCCAGACGCGTGGTTGAAATATGGGGGAACCCGTAATATTATGGTTCCTCGTGATTTCGTACCAGTAGATATAAAGGAGTCCAACGAAATGGCAGTCAAGATTCGTCTCGCCCGTCACGGTGCCAAGAAGAAGCCGTTCTACCGCGTCGTCGTCGCCGATGCCCGCGCTCGCCGCGACGGCCAGATCATCGAGCAGGTCGGCCGCTACAACCCCAACACCGATCCTTCCACCATCGAGCTCGACCTTGAGAAGATCGAGTCCTGGATCGGCAAGGGTGCCCAGCCCACCGACACCGTCGTTCGTCTGATTGAAACCGCCAAGAAGGCCCAGTAAATGTCAGAGTTCAGCACCGATATCGCTGCCCTGGTGCGTACCATTGTCGAACCGCTGGTGGAGGATAAGGAAGCCGTCGATGTGACGGTGTCCGTATCCGCCCACGGCGAAGAGCTCGTGGAAATCCGCGTTGCTCCCGACGATTGCGGCAAGGTCATCGGTCGTCAGGGCCGCGTCATCAAATCTATCCGCGTTCTTGCGCGCGCTGCCGTGTGCGCCGAAGGCCGCGACGTGTCCGTCGAATTGATCGAGGACTAGCTCAGTGCAGACGTGGGCCAACGTTGCCGTTTTGGCATCTGTTCAAGGCTTGAAGGGAAGGTTCGTAGCGCATCCTGCGCACGGCCTTCCTTTTCTTTTGGAACCGGGCATGCGCGTAAGCTTCGTGCCGCCCAACTTGGACGGGCCGCGCCACGTGAAAGTGCGCGATGTGCAGCATATCAGCGGGGATGACTGGCTGGTCAGCTTCAAAGGCGTGAAGGACCGCACCCAGGCCGAGGCTCTGGTGGGGAAGTTCTGCCTGGTGGATACCGACGAGCTGCCCGAAGACTACGAAGACACCCTCTACATAGATGATGTTGCGGGCTACGCCGTGGTCGACGAGAACCTGGGCAGCATCGGCACGCTGACCGAGGTGCTCGACATGCCGGGCCAGTCGCTTTTGTCCGTCGACCGCGACGGGCGCGAGGTGCTGATTCCCGCCGTCGACGAGTTCATCCTGGATATCGACGACGAGGCGGAAACCATCCTGGTCAGCATCCCTTCAGGACTGCTGAACCTGGATTCGCTCGAAGCCGTGGACGAACAAGGGGAGGATAACTAGCATGCTCATCGAAACGCTGTCCACCTTCCCGCACATGTACGACTCGGTGGTCAACGAGTCCATCCTCAAGCGGGCCCAGGCCGCCGGAGCCTTCGAGTTTCGCGCCCATGACCTGAGGGATTGGACGCACGACCGCCACCGCACCACCGACGACGACCCCTACGGCGGAGGCCAGGGCCTGCTCATGAAGTGCGGACCCATCTTCGAGGCCTACGACGACATCGCCGCAGAAGGTCCCAAGCCCTTCACCATTTTCCTTACGCCCACAGGCGTTCCTTTCGATCAGGGCGTGGCGGCCCAGCTCGCCATGCAGGAGAGGTTGCTGTTCATCTGCGGCCACTACGAAGGTATCGACGAGCGCGCCTATACGCTGTCGGACATGAACATCTCGCTGGGGGATTACGTCCTCACCTCGGGCGAACTTGCATCCATGGTGGTCATCGACGCCGTGGTGCGTCTGCTCGACGGCGTGCTCGGCGACGAAGCCAGCGCGGTGGACGAGAGCTTCTACGACGGTTTGCTGGAATACCCCCAATACACGCGCCCGGCGGAATTCCGCGGCATGCGCGTGCCGGACGTGCTGCTCTCGGGCGACCACGGCAAGGTGGACGCCTGGCGCAGGCGGCAATCGCTTGAGCGAACCGCGCGTTTACGTCCCGATTTGTTGGAGAGGGCGAATATCACCGACGATGAGCGAGCTTTTTTGCTATCATTGCAAAGCGACTTTTCTGAAGGCGTTTAACAGCGCCTTTTATTTTTTTGCGGGAGGCTTAAGCTTACATGGCATACGGCGATCACGTTGAGCGCAGATCGGGAGGAATCGTCAGGTCCCTCATCTCATGGGTGATGTTCTTCGTCACCATGTTCGTCATGGTGTGGGTCATACAGAACTTCATCGTGCGGGCCTACGTCATCCCGTCGGGTTCTATGGAAAGCACCATCGAAATCAACGATCATGTCTGGTCGGAGAAGGTCTCCTACTATTTCCGCGATATCGAATACGGCGACATCGTCACCTTCGACGACCCCGAAGTGG
Organism: Slackia heliotrinireducens DSM 20476; assembly: GCF_000023885.1. Classification (NCBI taxonomy): domain Bacteria; kingdom Bacillati; phylum Actinomycetota; class Coriobacteriia; order Eggerthellales; family Eggerthellaceae; genus Slackia; species Slackia heliotrinireducens. The sequence continues at coordinate 1,255,458 of NC_013165.1, forward strand.
CCGGGCGCACGCTGATCAAGCGCGTCATCGCCACCGAGGGCCAGACCGTCGACCTGATCGACGGCTATGTGTACGTCGACGGGGTTCAGCTCGACGAGCCCTATACCAAAGGCCAGCTCAGCGAGCCTCTGGACACAGCCGCCAACGTTACTGTTTCGTATCCCTACACCGTGCCTGAGGGGTGCATCTGGGTCATGGGGGACAACCGAACGCATTCGGCCGACTCCCGCTATTTCGGCCCGGTCAGCGTCTCCAGCGTATCAGGCAGGGCAGCGATAATCTATTGGCCGATTGAAAACATAGGAGTGTTCTAAGTATGAGCAAACCTGCAAACGGGGATGCATTGACGTTCCAGGAGGTCATTCTGCGACTGCAGCAGTACTGGGCCGACCTGGGTTGCGTCGTTCTGCAGCCGTATGACAACGAGGTGGGCGCCGGCACCTTCCACACCGCCACCACCCTCCGTTCCCTGGGTCCCGACACGTGGCGCACCGCCTACGTGCAGCCGTCCCGCCGTCCCACCGACGGCCGCTACGGCGAGAACCCCAACCGCATGCAGCATTACTACCAGTACCAGGTGCTGCTGAAGCCCTCTCCGGACAACGTCCAGGACCTGTACCTCGAAAGCCTGCGCGCCATCGGCATCAACGTCGAAGAGCATGACGTTCGCTTCGTCGAGGACGACTGGGAAAGCCCCACGCTGGGCGCCTGGGGTCTGGGCTGGGAGGTCTGGATCGACGGCATGGAAGTTACCCAGTTCACGTACTTCCAGCAGGTGGGCGGCTTCGAATGCAGCCCTGTTCCCGCTGAAATCACGTACGGTCTGGAGCGCCTGACCATGTATATCCAGGGCGTCGACTCCGTCTACGACATCGTGTGGAGCCGCGGCGACGACGGCATCGTGTTCACCTACGGCGACGTCTTCCTGGAAAACGAGCGCGAATTCTCCGCGTACAACTTCGAGGTGGCCGACACCGACTTCCTGTTCAGCGAGTTCGACCGCTACGAGAGGGAATGCAACCGCACGCTTGAAGCCGGCCTGCCGCTTCCCGCATACGACTACGTCCTGAAGTGCAGCCACGCGTTCAACCTGCTGGACGCCCGCGGCGTCATTTCCGCCACGGAGCGCATGGGCTACATCCTGCGCGTCCGCACCATCGCCAAGGCCTGCTGCGCCAGCTATCTGGAGCATGTGGTGGGCCAGGCGCCGGCGCTCGAGGACGGAAAGGAGGCCGAAGATGGCGAATAAGACCCTCGCATTCGAAATCGGCACCGAAGAACTGCCCGCGTTCGCGCTGCATGACGCCACCGTCCAGCTGCCCGGTCTGGTCGCCCAGCTGCTGGAGGCCAAGCGCATCCCGCACGGCGCCATCGACGTGTACACCACGCCCCGCCGCCTGATCACCCTGGTGGCCGACGTGCCCGAGGCCACGGAAGCCTCCGAAGAGGTGTTCCGCGGTCCTGCCGCCCGCATCGCCTTCGACGCCGACGGCAACCCCACCAAGGCCGCCCTGGGCTTCGCCCGCGGCAAGGGTGTGGACGCAAGCGCCCTTGAGCTTCGCAACGAAAACGGCGAAGACTACGTGTACGCCGTCAAGAAGACCGAATCCCGCGACGTGGCCGCCCTGCTGCCCGAGGTGCTGCTGAACACCATCGAGGGCATCTCCTGGCCCAAGTCCCAGCGCTGGGGCGCCCACACCGAGCTGTTCAGCCGCCCGATCCGCTGGATTCTGGCGCTGCTGGGCGAAACCGTGGTGCCGCTGTCCTACGCCGGCCTGGAGTCGGGCCGCACCACCCGCGGCCATCGCTTCCTGGCGCCGGCCGAGGTGGAGATCGCCTGTGCCGACGACCTGCTGCCCGCCATCCGCGCGGCATACGTCGTGCCCAGCGAAGACGAGCGTGAAGCATCCATCCGCAAGCAGATCGCTGCCAAGGAGGCAGAACTCGGCCTGGTGGCCGACCTGCCGGCCAAGACCATGGCCGAAGTTATCAACCTGACCGAGTATCCCACGGTCATGGTGGGCACCTTCGACGAGCTGTTCCTGAGCGTGCCGAAGGAGATCATCGTCGACGCCATGCTCATGCATCAGCGTTACTTCCCCTTGTTCGACCAGGAAGGCAAGCTGGTCAACAAGTTCCTGATCACCTCCAACGGCGATCCGGCATTCGAGGCCAACATCATCGACGGCAACCAGCGAGTCGTGGCCGCCCGTCTGTATGACGCCAAGTTCTTCTACGACGAGGACCTGAAGAAGCCGCTGGAAGACTACGTGAACTCTCTGGACCAGGTCGTGTTCCAGGAGAAGCTGGGCACCACGCTGGCCAAGACCACCCGCGTGGTCCGTCTGGCGGGATTCGCCGCCGACGACGCCAAGGTGGACGCCCAGGTTCGCGCCGACGCCCAGCGCGCCGCCTACCTTGCCAAGGCCGACCTGGTCACGGGCGCCGTTGTGGAATTCACCAGCGTCCAGGGCATCATGGGTTCCTACTACGCCAAGGCGGCAGGGGAGACCGATGAGGTCGCCAACGCCATCGCCGACCATTACCGTCCGCGTTTCGCAGGCGACGAGCTGCCTCGTGGCATGGCCGGCCGCATCGTGGCCTTCGCTGACAAGCTGGACACCATCACGGGCCTGTTCGCCATCGGCCAGGCGCCGACCGGCTCTTCGGACCCCTTCGCCCTGCGCCGTGCCGCCATCGGCATCGTGGGCATCCTGAACGCCGGCCTGAACGTGTCGTTGGGAAGCGCCATCGACGTCGCGTTGGCCAACTACCGCGCCGACGGCCTGGAGTTCGACTTCGCCGAGGTGAAGAAGGCGGTCGTGGACTTCTTCGTCACCCGTACGAAGGTCATCCTGAAGGATGAAGGCAACGCTTCCGACGCCATCGACGCTGTTCTGGCCTGCGGCGTTACAGAGCCGGCCGTCATCGCTTCCCGCGTGAAGGCCCTGACCGCAGCCCGCGAGCAGAACCGCGAGACCATGGACAATCTGGCTGTCGCCTTCGCCCGCGCCAACAACCTGCGCGACCCCAAGCTGGGCACCGACTGCAACACGGCGCTGTTCAATCAGGCCGAGCAGAACCTCTACGACGCTGCGCATGCCGCATCCATCGCCGTGGACGAGGCGCTGGCCGCCGACGACTACACTGCCGCCCTGGGCCGGTTGGCCGAGCTGCGCCAGCCCGTGGACGCCTTCTTCGAGGACGTCATGGTCATGGACGAAGACTCGGCCGTCCGTGTAAACCGCCTGAAGCTCCTGAACGAGTTCGTGAACGTGTTCGCCAACGTCGCCGACTTCGGCCAGCTCGCAAAAACCAAATAACGCTTCGTGGAGCCGCAGGACCATTCCTCGGCTCCCTGTTTTGGGACAGGGGGGCTTATCCCCCTTGTCCCATCCCATAGGTCGTTTGGGATAAAGGGGGGGGATAAGCCCCCTTTGTTCCACCCGATAGGTCGATCACGTGCACGAGGAGGGATGCGCTTTGCCTGGCGAACCGAGCATTCAGATGGGGTCCTATCACGAGGGGTTCCCGACCATCCACATCGTCAGCGACTCGCTTGGCTTCACGGCCCAATCGCTGGCCAGGGCGGCGGCCGGCCAGTTCGGCGTCACCGACCCCGCCTTCGAAATCTTCTCCAGGATCACCGATGCCGAAACCGCAGGCAAGGTCCTGCTGAAACACCGCGCCGAGCAGGCCAACAACGGCATAAACGAGCCCATGGTGGTGTTCTTCTCGTTCGTCGACGCCGAGGAGAGCGCCAAGCTGAAGAGAATCTGCGAGAAGCACGACATCTATGCGGTCGACATGATGACCGAGCCGATCGCCATGCTCGAAAAGGCGTCGGGCCTCACGTCGTCCCGCCAGCCTGGCCTGTTCCGCCAGACCGACGAGAACTACTTCAGGCGCATCGCCGCCATGGAATTCACCATCAACCACGACGACGGACGCAACTACCAGGACCTTCCCAAAGCCGACATCGTGCTTCTGGGCGTCTCCCGCTCGTCGAAGACCCCCATCTCCGTGTACATGGGAATGGAAGGTTACCGCGTGGCCAACGTGCCGCTGGCCGTGGGCACCGAGCCGCCCGCTGAGGTGTTCGAATGCGACCCCACGCGCATCTTCGGTCTTATGACCACCCCCGACGTGCTGGTCAGCATCCGCCAGCGCCGCCTGGGCAACGCCGGCAAGGGCGCGACGGGCGCCGCCGGGCAGTACGCCCAGAGGGATTACGTCTACGATGACCTGGAATCGGCCCGCGCCCTCATGCGCAAACTGGGCTGTATCGTCATCCACACCGAAAACAAGGCCGTCGAAGAGACCGCACAGGAAATATTGCGATACTATGAACTGACTCACCCAGCGCGCAAGCCGCCTATTGAGTGATAATGTGGTTGCATCCACTAAACAACTAGTGAAGGAGAAAACAGTGGCTGAAAACGTAAAGCGTGTCTACGCGTTCGGTAAGGACGCGCAGGGCAACAACGTTACTGAGGGCGACAAGGATATGAAGTACATCCTTGGCGGCAAGGGTGCCAACCTTGCCGAAATGGCCGTTATCGGTCTGCCCGTCCCTCCGGGATTCACCATCACCTGCCAGACCTGCATGGAGTATGCGAATGCAGGCAACACTTGGCCTGAGGGCGCGTTGGATGAGATCAACAAATACCGTCAGGACCTGGAAGAGCGCATGGGCAAGCGCATCGGCGACGCCGATGACCCGCTGCTGGTTTCCGTGCGTTCCGGCGCTCCTATGTCCATGCCGGGTATGATGGACACCGTCCTCAACCTCGGCCTCAACGACGAGTCCATCAAGGGCCTCATCAAGCACACCGAGAATCCCCGTTTCTCCTGGGACAGCTACCGTCGTTTCATCCAGATGTTCTCCAACGTGGTCATGGGCCTGGACGGCGACCTGTTCGAGAACGCCATCACCACCAAGAAGCTGGTCAAGGGCGCCAAGTCCGACACCGACCTTACCGCTGAGGACCTCGAAGAGCTCGTAGCCGAGTTCAAGCAGATTTTCTCCGACAACGTCAGCGCCGAAGATTACCCGCTGCTGGTCGTGGACGGCAAGGTCCAGTTCCCGCAGGACCCCGACACCCAGCTGCGCCTGGCCATCGAGGCCGTCTTCGGCAGCTGGAACAACCCCCGTGCAACCCTGTACCGCAAGCAGAACAAGATCGCGGACGACCTCGGCACCGCCGTCAACGTCCAGACCATGGTCTTCGGCAACAAGGGCAACACCTCCGCAACCGGCGTGGCCTTCACCCGCAACGCCGCTGACGGCACCAACGAGTTCTACGGCGACTACCTGGTCAACGCCCAGGGCGAAGACGTCGTCGCAGGCATCCGCAACACCAGCCCCATCGCCGAGCTGAAAGAGGTCGAAGGCCTGCAGGAGGCCGGCCGCGAGCTCGAGGGCATCTTCGGCATTCTTGAGAACCACTACCGCGACATGATGGACATCGAGTTCACCATCGAGCAGGGCAAGCTGTGGATGCTCCAGACCCGCGTCGGCAAGCGCACCGCAGCCGCCGCTCTGAAGATCGCCATCGACATGGAGAAGGAAGGCCTGATCACCAAGGAAGAGGCCATCCAGCGCGTCGACCCCGAGCAGCTCGACCAGCTGCTGCACCCGCAGTTCGACAAGAACGCCACCTACGACGTGGTGGCCCGCGGCCTGAACGCCAGCCCCGGCGCCGCTGTGGGCGAGGCCGTGTTCTCCGCTGCCGATGCTGTGGAAGCCAAGGCCGAAGGCCGCAAGACCGTTCTGGTCCGCTGGGAAACCACTCCCGACGATTTGGCCGGCATGATCGCTGCCGAAGGCATCCTGACCTCCCATGGCGGCAAGACCTCCCACGCCGCCGTTATCGCCCGCGGCATGGGCGCCCCCTGCGTCTGCGGCGTTGAGGCCCTGCGCATCGACGCTGAGAAGAAGGAAGCCGCCATCGCCGGCACCGACATCGTCATCCGCGAGGGCGACATGATCTCCATCGACGGCACCACCGGCATCCTGGTTCTGGGCGCAGTCGATTTGGTCATGCCCGAGCTCACCGGCGATCTGGACACCATCCTCGCGTGGGCCGACGAGGTCCGCACCCTGGGCATCCGCGCCAACGCCGACAACCCGGCAGACGCTCAGCTGTCCCGCGACTTCGGCGCCGAAGGCATCGGCCTGTGCCGCACCGAGCACATGTTCCTGGGCGACCGCAAGCAGATCATCCAGACCTTCATCCTCAACGAGGACCAGGAAGTCCGCGAAGAGGCCGTGGCCAAGCTGTTCGAGGCCCAGAAGGGCGACTTCTACGGCATGTTCAAGGCCATGGACGGCCTGCCGGTCATCGTCCGTCTGCTCGACCCGCCGCTGCATGAGTTCCTGGAGAGCCCGCGCGCCCTGGACGTCGAAATCGCCAAGCTGGAAGCCACCGGCGGCGACGCGGCCGTCATCGCCGAGAAGCGTGCCCTCATGGAGAAGATCGACAGCTTCGCCGAGCAGAACCCCATGCTGGGCCTGCGCGGCTGCCGTCTGGGCATCGTCTATCCCATCCTGCCCGTCATGCAGGTTCGCGCCATCGCAACCGCTATGGCAGAACTCAAGAAGGAAGGCCTCGATCCGAAGCCCGAGATCATGATCCCGCTGGTCTCCACCGTCAACGAGCTGGCCAAGCTGCGCGCCGTCGCCGAGCAGACCATCGCCGAGGTCGAAGAGGCCGAGGGCGTGAAGCTCGAGATTCCGATCGGCACCATGATCGAGCTGCCTCGCGCCGCTGTGACCGCTGACGAGATCGGCACCAAGGCCGACTTCTTCAGCTTCGGCACCAACGACCTGACCCAGACCACGTTCGGCTTCAGCCGCGACGACGTCGAGTCCGAGTTCGTGCCTCAGTACCTGGCTGAGAAGATCCTGCCCTACAACCCCTTCGCCACGGTGGACCCGGGCGTTGCCAAGCTGGTCAAGATGGGCGTCGAGCTCGGCCATGTGGGCAATCCCGACATCACCTGCGGCGTCTGCGGCGAGCACGGCGGCGATCCCGACTCCGTCAAGATCTTCCATTCCATCGGTCTTGATTACGTCTCCTGCAGCCCGTACCGCGTGCCGCTGGCACGTCTGGCCGCCGCTCAGGCAGCCCTGAAGGATACCGGCAAGGACAAGTAAGTCGCTTCGGCATACCGTACTTTGAAGGCGGACCGCTTCGGCGGCCCGCCTTTTTTCGCGCGCGTGGCGGTTGCGCAATCGGCCGAAGCCCTGCAGCCTAGGATGTTCCCATCGTAAAAGGGGAGCGGTGCTTCCAGCAATAGCGAAAGGAACAAAGATGGAATGCGGCAATACCTTCACCGTCACGAAGGACGACGGCCAGACCGTCGAATGCTCGGTCCTGTTCACCTTCGAGAGTGCAGACTCAGGCAAGACCTACGTGGTGTTCACAGACGAGTCGCGCGACGAGATGGGCAACACCATGGTGTATGCGAACATCCTGGGCAAGCACAACAGTCTGGAACCTATCGAGACCGATGAGGAATGGAACGTTGTGGAAGGCATCCTGAACCAGCTGGAGCGTGAGGCACGAAACGGCAGTTTCGACGGTTTGGACGAAGACGAAGTCGCCCGCCTTTTGGAAGACCGCATCAACGTCGCACCCGAGCCCGAGCTCGACCCCGAGCCTTACACCCTGGAAGACCTGAACAGGGATGTGGACGCCCTGAACGCCTTCATGCGCCAGCTTGAAGCCGAGATGGGCGAAGGCGGGGTATAAGGACATGCCGGCCGACCGCGCGAAAAGGCAGCTTCTCCTGACGGACGCCTGCCCTTGAAAATGCCGCAAAATGCATGGGATTCACACCACGCAGGGGCGTTTAACATGGGATAATGCAGACAGAACATCCGTAAAGCTTGCGAAAGCCTGTTCGTAGAAAGGAAGCCGCCATGACGGAATTCGAAGACAAAGAACGCGACGTCGAAGAGATTGAGGACGAAGAAGAGTTCGATGACGATGTGATCGTGTTCGTCGACGAGAACGGCAACGAGCAGGAGTACGACATCGTCCTGACGTTCTACGACGAGGGTACCGACAAGGACTACATCCTGTACGCCGACGGCGAGCTGGATGACGAGGGCATGGCCATGGTGTACGCCAGCACCTACGTCTATAACGAGGAGACCGGCGAGCTGGATCTGGAAGAGGTCGTGGACGAAGCCGAGGTGGCCGTGGTGAACGCCAAACTCGAGGAGCTCGACACCGACGACGATCTGGATGACCTGGACTAACGCCGATTCGTAATTCGAACGGGGCCGGCCTTGCGGGGTCGGCCCTTTCGCTGTTTTCATGCAAAGGACCGCCATGACCGCACGTGAGACATACCCTCTGCCCGCCGAAGAGGAGCGCGAGCTTATACGTTCCACCGTCATCTCCGAGGCGGTGCTTTTGGGCATCGGCATCGTATTCGCTGTGATGATGTCGTGCCTTGACGGCGGCCCGCGCCACGCCTTTCTCGAACTGGGCGTGCTGCGCGATTTGGCGGCTGTGTGCAAACCGCATTGGATTATGGCCGTGCTGCCTGCGGTTATGCTTGCCGTTCTGTATCTGGTTGATACCTGGGCCATGCAGCATAACGGTGAATACGTGGAAGCGGCCATCCGGGAGCGCCAAGGCATGACCGGCGAGCTGCCGCGTCTGTCCATGGTTGCCATCGTGCCCTGCATGGCCGTGGGCGCCATCGCCGAGGAGCTGGTGTTCCGCTACGGCATCCTGGGAATCTTGGTCATATTGGTGGGATACGTTGTCCCAGGTCCAGTGGCTGCAAGCGTGGCGGTGTTCGTGTCGGCCATCATGTTCTGGTACATGCACGCCCGCAACCGCGACCCCTGGAACACGGCCGTCGTGCTGATCAACGCCATCCTTTGGGGCAGCGCCTACGTGTTTACGGGAAGCCTGCTGTCATGCATCGTGGCGCAGGCCGTCTACAACATCGGCGAGCTTGCCTTCGAGCGTGTGAAAATGACCTCGGAGCCTGATTACTTCCGCGGTCGCGTGCCGGTGCGCGAGGCGTTGGACATGCAGAAAAAACGCCGATGACCAGGGCTGCGACGACGCTTCGCCCGCTGGGTCAGCTACGTTCGCTTCGCACACAATATTACCAATTGTAAATTCGTAACAACGATGGTATGCTACGTGTGTCACGAATCAACAATTGGTAACACAGGGGGAACACGATGCATATACCTGACAACTACCTGTCGCCTTCGACCTGCGGCGTTCTGACCGTCGCCATGGTGCCCGTCTGGGCCCACTGCGTCAAAAAGGTGAAAGAGGAACTCGATCGCGAGAAGGTGGCGTTCATCGGCGTTGCAGCCGCGTTCTCCTTCCTGCTCATGATGTTCAACGTGCCGCTGCCGGGCGGCACCACGGGACATGCCGTGGGCGCGGTGCTGATTGCCATTTTGCTAGGGCCCGAAGCGGCGTGTTTGGCCGTCACCGTGGCGCTTCTCATCCAGGCGCTGCTCTTCGGCGACGGCGGCATCCTGGCCTTCGGCGCGAACTGCTTCAACATGGCCTTCATCATCCCGTTTTCGGGGTACTACATATATAGGTTCATCCGCGACCACGCGCCTGCCGCCTGGGGCGATAAGGTGGGTGCTTTTGTCGGCGCCTACGTCGGCATGAACCTGGGCGCGTTTATGGCCGCCGTCGAATTCGGCATCCAGCCCCTGCTGTTTACGGACGCGGCGGGCAACGCCCTGTACTGTCCCTATCCACTGGCCGTCTCCATTCCCGCAATGCTGATCCCACACCTGCTGCTTGCGGGCATCGTGGACGCCCTGGCCACCGTGCTCATTTACACCTTCGTGAAGAACGCCGCGCCTGAATACGTGTACAAGCCGGCCGATTCCCAGGTGGACACCTCCAAAAAGGGCTCGTTGGTCACCGTCTACGCGTTGGTGGCCGTGCTTGTCGTAGCCACGCCGCTGGGCCTGCTTGCCGGGTCCGGCGACGGTTGGCTCTCCCGGTTCGGCGACGCCTGGGGAGAATGGGGCACCGAAGACGTGGCCGCTATGGTAGGCTATACGCCCGGCGGCATGGCCGACGGCTTCGAATGGAGCGCCATCATGCCTGATTACTCGCTGGCGGGGCTGCCTGACGTGGCGGCGTACATCCTGTCTGCGGTCATCGGCGTGCTGCTGCTCATCGTAGGCTTCAAGGTCGTCTCGTCGTTCGTCTCGAACAAGGAGTAAACAGGGGATGATTCCCGACTGGCTTGAACAGCCGCAAGACTACACGCCTCGGAAGGACCGCGACGTCTTTCTGAGGCGTAATGCGTTGCAGCTCACGTCCATGCTGTCGCGCGTGAAGATGCAGCGCGGCGGCCTGGACGACGACAGCCTGTCGGTGTTGGATAGGCTGCTGATTTGCGTCGACCCTGCGTTGCGCATCGCGGGCATCATCCTGGTCATTCTGCTGAACGCGGCTTCTACCAACATGTTCTTCACCTATTGCGTAGCCGCAGGCGTGCTGGGCATTCTGGCGCTCAAGCGCGGCGAAGACGTCGTGGACGTGGTGAAACCTGCGTTGGGAGGCGCTGCCTTTACGGCGCTCATCATGCTGCCTGCGGTGTTTCTGGGGCAGCCCCAGTCGATGGTGCGCATCACTTTGAAGGTGTTTCTGTCGGTGGTGCTGCTGGCGAACCTGGCTCGCGGTGTGGCGTGGAACGAGCTGGTTGCAGGCCTGCGGTTCTACCATGTACCGTCGATTTTCGTGTTCATTTTCGACATCACCATCAAATACATCGTGCTATTGGGCGAGACCGCCCAAAGCGTGCTTGAGGCGCTGGCGCTGCGCAGCGTGGGGTCGAACCGCGACAAGAGCGGCTCGGCGTCGGCCGTCATGGGCGTGACGTTTCTGAAGGCGCAGGATTACGCCCGCGAGATGTACCAGGCCATGGAGTGCCGCGGGTTCGTGGGCGACTACCTGTCGCCGCGCCATAGGGTGTTCAATCCTGCGGGCATCGCATATCTCCTGGTCATGGCGGCGCTGGTGGTGTGGTTCTTCTATCTAGAGGGGGCAATGTGACAAACGCTGGAATGAAGGGCCACGAGGGGCTTTCCGCCGAGGAGCGCGCGGCCCACGAGGCGTCGGTGCATGCGCAGGCGGCCAAGGCCGTGGAGTATCTGGAACATTTGGAGCATGCGGGGCATGAGAAGCCGGGCCGCAGCAACGAGGCGCCGGTGCTGATCGAGTTCGACCATGTGAGCTTCGGGTACGAGGACGAACCGGTGCTCGACGACGTGTCGTTCGCGATTCGGCAGGGACAGGCCGTGGCGCTGACCGGGCCCAACGGGTGCGGCAAGTCGACGGCGTTGCGCCTGATCAACGGGCTGCTGTTCGCCAAGTCGGGGGAGTATCGCTTCGACGGGCAGAAGGTTGACGCCGCCGCCATGAAGAACCAGACGTTTGCGAAACGGCTGCACCAGCGCATCGGGTTCGTGTTCCAGAACCCCGACACGCAGCTGTTCTGTCCCAGCGTGCAGGAGGAGATCGCCTTCGGACCGCGGCAGATGGGGCTTTCCGAGGAGGAGGTCCAGCGTCGGGTGGACGACATGCTGGACATGTTCGACCTGCGCAAACTGGCGAAGCGTGCGCCGTACCGCCTGTCCGGCGGCGAGAAGCACAAGGTGGCCATCGCCTGCGTGCTGTCGATGAACCCGGATGTCATCGTGCTGGACGAGCCCACCAACGGGCTGGACCAGAAGACCCAACGGCTGCTCACGCGCACGCTGCACGATTTGAATTTCGCTGGGAAGACCGTGGTGCTTTCCACCCACGACCATGATCTGGTGATGGACCTGGCCGCCCGCGAACTCCGCATGCGCGGCTAGCCGGGGCAAGGGGACACGCCCACGGGACATAGGGGACGGAGCCCTTTGTCCCTTTTTCCGACGAGGCGGAGGCTGGGCGGGCGAGTGCTTTCATCAAGTCCCGTTCCTCGGCCCGAAATCCTCGTTTTCCGCCAGGAAAAACAAGTAATGTACGACTTCGCGCCGGAATGGGTCGCGCGTATCATGTCGACACGCGTATGACCTGGGGCTTTGTATGGGTGCATATTTTCAGTAGCGAAGCGGAGCCGAACAGTCGTACATTAGTTGATTTTCTTGGCGTAGAATCGGGTTTTGGGCTGGAGGAGCGGGCCGGAATGGCGGGGGAGCGCCCCTGCTGATGCATCGAGTGTCAAGGGGCGGTTCCCTTTGCCCCAATTTGCATAAAGAACGATACCGATGTGTCAATAGGAAACGTCCCTACTGACACACTGCGGCTAAATAGGACAAGAGGGACTGTCTCCTTTGTCCCAAAGGCGGCTACTTCTTTTTTCGGGGGCGGACCAGGCAGTTCTTTCCGAAACCGATGAGGTCGGTGCGGCCGGCGCGGCGAAGCGCCTCGACCACCAGGTCGTAGTTCTTGGGGTCGCGGTACTGGATGAGCGCGCGCTGCATGGCCTTGTCGTGGGCGGATTTCGGGGTGTAGATGGGCTCCATGGTCCGCGGGTCCACACCGGTGTAGTACATGCAGGTAGAAATCGTCGACGGGGTGGGGTAGAAGTCCTGCACCTGTTCGGGCATGTATCCCAGGTCGCGGCAGTATTCCGCCAGCTCGACGGCTTCTTTAAGGGTGGAGCCAGGGTGCGACGACATCAGGTAGGGCACCACGAACTGCTTCTTGCCGGTTTTGGCGTTCTCGCGTTCGTACAAGCTGATGAACTCCTGGTAGACGGAGTTTTCGGGCTTGCCCATGGCCGCGAGAACCGCATCGGATACGTGTTCGGGCGCCACGCGGAGCTGGCCGGAGATGTGGTGGCGGCAGAGCTCGCGCATGAAGGTGGGGTCGGAATCGGCCACCACGTAGTCGAAACGGATGCCCGAACGCAGGAACACCTTCTTCACGCCGGGCAGGGCGCGCAGCTTGCGCAGCAGGCTGACCAGGTCGGAATGGTCCACCTTCATGCGGGGGCAGATGTGCGGCGTCATGCAGCGCCGGTGCTTGCAGGCGCCGGCTTTGAGCTGCTTGTCGCAGGCGGGCGCGCGGAAGTCCGCGGTGGGGCCGCCCACGTCGTGGATGTAGCCCTTGAAGTCGGGGTCGGCGATCATGTCGCGGGCCTCAGCCAGGATGGATTCGTGGCTGCGGGCCGACACGATGCGCCCCTGGTGGAAGGTGAGCGCGCAGAAGGAGCATTCGCCGAAGCAGCCGCGGTTGCTGGCCAGGGAGAACTTGACCTCGGCCAGGGCGGGCACGCCGCCGGCGTCGTCGTAGGACGGGTGCCATGCGCGGGCGTAGGGCAGGGCGTACACTTCGTCCATCTCGGCGGTGGTCAGCGGCAGCGTGGGCGGGTTCTGCACCGCGAACTGGTGGTTTGGATAGGGCTCCACCAGGCGCCGGCCGCGGATGGGGTCGGCGTTTTCGTACTGCACTTTGAAGCTGCGGGCGTAGTTGAGCTTGTCGGCTTGCAGGTCGTCCCAGCTGGGCAGAAGCTCGTAGTCGTACACTTCGTCCAGCGAGTCGGTGCGGAAGACCGTGCCGTCGATGAACGTGATGTCCCGCACGGACAGGCCCGAGGCCAGCGCGTCGGCGATTTCGACGATGGAGCGTTCGCCCATGCCGTAGGAGATGATGTCGGCGCCGGAGTCCATGAGGATGGACCGCTTCATCTTGTCGGACCAGTAGTCGTAATGGGCCAGGCGGCGCAGGCTGGCCTCGACGCCGCCCAGGATGATGGGCGTGGTCTTGTAGGTCTGGCGGATGAGGTTCGAGTAGACCACCACGGCGTGGTTCGGGCGGTGGCCGAATTCGCCGCCGGGGGTGAAGGCATCGTTGTGGCGCTTCTTTTTGGCGACGGTGTAGTGGTTGACCATGGAGTCCATATTGCCTGATGAAACCATGAATCCGAGGCGCGGTTCGCCGAATACGGAAACGGAGGCTGGGTCGCGCCAATCGGGCTGGGCGATGATGCCCACCTTGTAGCCGGCGTGCTCGAGGACGCGCGTGATGATGGCCATGCCGAAGGAGGGGTGGTCCACGTAGGCGTCGCCGCACACGTACACGAAGTCGACCTGGTCCCAGCCGCGGGCGCGTGCGGCTTCCATGGTCATGGGCAGGAATTCGGACTCGTCGCGGGTGTGGGGAACGGGCTGCGGCTTGGCGGGCTGCTTCGGGCACTGGGCGGCTGCGGCCTGCGGCTTGCGGGCGCGGTTGCCGGAGCCGGCTCGGTTGCGGTTGCGTTGGGAAGCGCGGTTGCCGGAGCGGTCCCTGTCACGCTGGGTGGCGCGGTTCCCGGTGCGGTCCCGGTCGCGCTGGGTGCGGTCGCGGCCTCGGTCGTGGTCGCCGGAGCGGTGGCTTTCGTCCTGCGAATCGCGAAGATCTCCGGAGCGGGGCCGCTGTCCCGAGCGCGAGCTGCGCCTTCCATCCCGCTGGGACGGGTTTGCGTGCTCGTGTTGGCTATGTCGTTTCCCGTTGTGTTTCATGATGAGACTACCATACCCCAAAACCTGCCCGAGGTTGAACCAGAAGCGGCAGTCCCCATGTACTCACCTGCAGCGCGGCGGTGGGAAAGTGGGCCGTTGCCCCATCAAGGAGCCGGCCCCCGTTGTTCCATCGGCTCGGTCCGATCGACGTGCGCGCAACCTTATCGCATCCCGCTCCTCGGTCCGAAATCCTCGTTTTACGCCAAGAAAACCAACTAGTGTATGACTTCGCGAAGCTACGGGTCGCGCGTGTCATATCAGCACGCGTTTGACCTGGGGCTTTGTGTGGTCATATATTTCGAGGAGCAAAGCGGGGCCACACGGTCGTACACTAGTTGATTTTTTTTTGGCGCAGAAGCTGGTTTTGGGTTGGAGGAGTGGGCTGAAAGGGCGGGGAAGCGTCCCTACTGACACATCGAGGGACAAGGAGCGGTTCCCTTTGCCCCAATTACATAAAGAACGATAACGATGTGTCAATCGGAAGCGTCCCTGCTGACACATGTCAATCGGAAGCGTCCCTACTGCCACAGCGGGACAAAGGGAGTGTCCCCCTTGTCCCAAGTTACCACAGGCAGGAGTCGATGAGGTCTTTGCGGCGGAGGGTGTCGATCCACGCTGAGGGGATGCCGTCGAGGCCGTAGAGGATGCCGGCCAGGCCACCCGCCACGCATGCGGTGGTGTCGGTGTCGCTGCCCAGGTTGACGGCCTCCAGCACGCAGTCCTCATACGTGGATGTGTTCAGCAGGCACCACAGCGAAGCCTCCAGCGTGTGCAGCACGTATCCGCTGGACTTGATGTCGGCGCGGCCCAGTTCGGCGATGCGCGGGATGCGATCGAAGGGCTCGCCGAAGACGGCGTTGGCGTCCACGGCCTCGGCGGCAGACATGCCGCGGGCCAGGTCGCGCGCGATATGCACGTACATGATGCATGCCAGCTTGGACTGCTCATGTGCGTGGGTGATGGCGGACACCTTCCCGATCTGCGAATCCGCGGCATCGGCAAACGCCAGCGGCAGGATGCGCATGAGCGACCCGTTGCCGTTGTCTCGCTCGCCGTCCATGCCGCGGCCGCGCCGCAGCGCGTTGGACACGGTGATGCCGCAGTCGAAGACCACGCCGTCGGGGGTGTAGCACGCGTCGTTTCGCCACAGGTTGAAGCGCTGGCGAATGTCCTTCACGTCGATGGCGCCCTGGTTCGCGCGGATGCTGTCGGCGCAGGCGATCATCATGGACGTGTCGTCCGACCAGGTGCCGGGCTCTTGGTCATGGGTTCCGTGGCCGACCATGTCGGTGCAGGTGAACGTGTCGCGCGTCATGAATTCGTACGGCACGCCCAGCGCGTCTCCGATGGCCGCTCCGTATACGCCTGCCTTCAGCTGTTCGTTCATATCGCGTCCTTTCCCCGTGTGCGATTTCGGCCTAATATACCGCATTTTCCGAATGGTTGTCGGGCTTTGCACCTAGTGCCGTATTTTCTACCGTTTGGCAGTTCCGTATTGGCACGGGCAACCAGATAGGCGATTATGGCGCCATCGGTTTTGAGGTACGCAAGGAGGACCTGATGTTCGACTACGACGGCTATGGTTACGGGGATGACGATTTCGAAGGCGGCCGTCCTTCCAAGAAACGTAAGACGTCCATTTACGACGACGACAAATACGGTTTCGACAGCTACGACGACGATGACGACGATTGGGACGAGGACGAAGAGGACGACATCGACGAAGATGACGACGATGACGACGTTTTCGCCTGGGATGACAGCGAGCGCGACTGGAACGAAGACGACGATGACGACGATGACGACGATGACGACTGGGACGAAGACGACGAGGACGAGGAAACGCCCGAGCTAGACGAGTCGTTCGACGATCAGTGGTAAGCGGTTCATCCAACCGATTCTGATATGCATTTGAAACGTGCCGGCAGGGAACATCCCCGTCGGCACGTTTTGGTATACTCGTTCGGTCACACTACGAATGAAACGAGAGCCCATGGAAGACCTTAAAATCGCGCTGCTGATCGACGGCGACAACGTGTCCGCCAACTACATCGGCAGCATCTTAGACGAGCTTACCGAAACCGGCACCACCACCATCAAGCGCATCTACGGCGACTGGACCAGGCCCGAGATGCGTTCCTGGCGCGACCAGCTGCTGGGTCGCTCGGTGCAGCCCGTGCAACAGTTCTCCAACGTGTCCGGCAAAAACGCCACCGACTCGGCGCTGATCATCGACGCCATGGACATCCTGTACGGCCGCGACGTGGACGCCTTCTGCATCGTGTCCAGCGACTCCGACTTCACACGCCTGGCCAGCCGGCTGACCGAATCCGGCAAGGTGGTCATCGGCATGGGGGAGGAGAAGACCCCGGACGCCTTCCGCAACGCCTGCACCAAGTTCGTCAACCTTGAGAACCTGAGCAGCGCCTCCAACGGCGACGACGAGTCGTCGGGGCACGGCACGGCGTCGGCCACGCTCAAGGGCGTGGAGCACGTGATCGCCAAGGTGATCCGCGACAACGAGAACCGCGGCCGCGTGACGCAGCTGAGCGAGGTGGGCAACCGCCTGTCCAAGAAGTACCCCGACTTCGACGTGCGGTCCTTCGGGTACTCGTACCTGTCCCGCATGATCGAGGACATGCCGCGCTTCGTGCTGACCCGCACCGACACCAAGGTGACGGTGTCCATTTCGCAGGACCAGGCCACGCAGGTCACCGAGCAGGTCAAAGCGTTCATCCTGACCACGGTGGGCGAGCACAAGAACAAGCGCATGGGCGTCAGCGAGCTGTCCAACAAGGTGTACGAGGCGTTCCCTGGCTTCAAGCTGAAGGATTCGGGCTACTCGCAGATTTCCAAGCTTGTGGCCAGCATCGACGGCATGTCCGTCGAGTCCGGCCGCAACAACAAGAAGTACGCCGTGGTCCTGACCGACGAATAACCTCGGCTGTGAGTCAGTAGGTGGTCCTGACCGACGAATAGCCTCGGCTGTGAGTCAGTAGGGACGTTTCCTACTGACACATTTTTGAGTCAGTAGGGACACATCTCTCATCACATCGAGCCGACATGCCTGATGCGGCCGCGGTCCGTAGGTGCATTGCTGTGCCAGAAGGGCAGACTTGAGAAAGGTTGCCGTTGCCATTGCGCGGGTGCGGTCGTGGCGAAAGTCAGGCGCCGAGCGTCGGATGCGCCGCCCAATCAATGGGCGCGAATCATCTCGGCGTAATAGACGCCGTGTCGTTCCTCCATCCAGGTGAAGAAAGCCTCGGGCGTCATGGCGGGAATCGACGAGCGCTCGAAATCGGCAAGGTTGCGGGTCACGAGCACATTCGCGCCGATGCTGACGGCGGCCTGATGGACCAGGGAATCTTCGAAGTCGTCCCACTGCGAGTCGAGCGCCAGGTCCACCTCGCGCTGGCCGACCGAAACCACGTTGACGAACTTCCGCAGATGCAGCAGGGCGGCTCGGGCCTGCTCGGCGTAGCGTCGGTTGCCGCGGTTGCTTGTGGCGTAATGCAAATCGGCTATCTGGGAGGAGCTCACCCACAGCTCGTAGTCATTCATCTTCGAGAAGATGAGCAGCCAGCGCGCGGAGTCGAAGTCGTTGCGCTTCAGCATGAAATCCAGAATGACGTTCGTATCCACAAGTATGCGAATCATAGGACGTCCTCCTGGTTGAACAGGTGAATTTCGGTGTTCTGAAGGTTGTGCTTCGCGGCGATGCGCTCTCCGCGGTTCACTTTGGCGTCGCGGCATCGGAGCGCTGCCTGGCACCGGTGCGCTAGGGGTATGTGCACTCGAGGTGCTCGTGGTCGGCAGTGACCACGCTGATGGTCTCGGGAAGCTCCACGTAGGAAAACACAATGCAGACCTGGGGATACGTGATCATTTGGGCGGTGACGTCGCCTACTGCCGGCTCGATCTCCGTCACGGCGACGGTGTAGTCGGCCCCGATGGCCCGGACATCGTCGACCGCTATCTCGTATCCGCTGGAAGGGCACTCGCCCGAGCACACGAAAAGGAACACCTGCCCGCCAGTCTCGTCGATCACGTATTGGAACCCGCGCTCACCTGCTGCGGAAGGGTCGGGAAGCTCGGGGAACTCGGAGGGGTCCACCTTCTGCCAGTCGACGACCTCCACATAGGAGCCGGCGCCGTCAAGTTCGAACTCCTCGTCGTCGCCCGTTTCGTTCGCAGCGAATCTGTCATCGCTTTCGGTCGCAGCAGATTCGGACTCGGGGGAAGGCGCGTCCGCCCTCGTGCACCCAGACAGGGCCGCAGCCGTGCACGCGAACGCCAACAGCGCGGCAATCAGGCAAAACCTCGAGCTCATACGTGCGTGCTGCATGTTGTCCTCCCGTCTTTCGGCTACGGGTATTGTATGGCGGGCGCGCCCCGCAGGCAACGGCGCGCGCGAACCGGTCCGTAAAGGGCCTGAACAGGCGATTGCGCGCCCGATGGCGGACAAACACTATCCAAACGCGTTGCGGCACGCCATAATGGAACCGCACAGGCAACGGCGCGCGTCGGATACGCCGCCGAAGGCATCTGCTGCGGCCCTGTGGCAAACCGAAAGGAGCCCATCATGCTTCACGAAGTCAAGTTCCCGTCTTTCAACAACCGTGACGAAGTGACCGGCTGGATCTATGTGCCGGCCTGCGAGCCCGAAGGCGTGGTGCAGCTGGTGCACGGCTTCGGCGAGCACTCGCGCCGCTACTTCCATATGATCGTGGCGCTTATGGACGCGGGCTTCATCGTCGCGGCCAACGACCATGTGGGCCACGGAGCCACGGCCATCGCCAACGACACCTGGGGCGACTGGGGCGACGCAGGTCCGCACACCATGATGGAGGACGAGAAGCGCTTCAAGGATGTGGTCTGCAAAAAGTATCCTGACCTGCCGTATTTCATGTTCGGGCACTCCATGGGCTCCATGATCGCGCGCGATTTCTCGACCAAGTACGGCGACGAGCTGATGGGCGTCATCTACTGCGGCACCACGGGCGTGTTCGCGAATACCCGCGCCGTGCGCGAGAAAGTGGACGCGGCCGTCGCCGCAGGCAAGGCCCACGAGGCCGACCCGGCGTTCGTCGGCGAGCTGTTCGGCTGGATGTTCAGTCGCTGCGACGAAGGCGTCAAGCTGGGCAACGAGTGGATCTGCCACGACCCCTACGTGCAGAAGGACCACGCCGAAGACCCCTTCGACGCGTTCACACACCCGTGCCACAACATCTCGGTTCGCGACTTTATCGACATGATGCTGTGCATCGAGGGTAAGGAATGGGCCGAGAAGGTGCCGACCGACCTGCCCATCCTGCTGATCGCCGGCGACCAGGATCCCGTGGGCAATTTCGGCGAGGGCGTCTATACCTGCGCGAATTGGCTTATCGACACGGGCCACGACGTCATCACGCAGCTGTATCCGGGCTTCCGCCACGAGATCCACAACTACGACGAGATCAAGTTCGACGTGGAAACCACCCTGGTCGAGTGGCTGACCATGCAGCTGTAGCAACGGCGCGACAGATTTGTAATCGGCGGCGGCTCCATCACGGGGCCGCCGTCTGTTCGCGGGACGAAGGGGACGGAGCCTTTTGTTCCGCCCTGCGTCAAAGGACATCGGGGACGAACGAGGACAAGAGGCTCCGTCCCGTGCCCCGCCGCGTGAGAACGTCAACGAACGGACAAAAGGCTCCGTCCCCGTTGTCCCGTACCAAGAAGGGGCCGACATTGTCGGCCCCCTGCGCATTATCCAGTTCGCAAACTAGCGATACACATAGCCACCCTTGGTCTGGTACTTCGGCGGAATGACCGGTACCTGCAGATAGGAATCGTACTGGCCGCCAGTGTAGACAACGGTTTCGCCCACGTTGTCGGTTTCCCAGCTGAACGGCTCGAACCAACCTTCGCGGATGTAGCGGCCGGCGAAACGCAGACGAAGCTGCTGACCGGCATGCCAAATGCGGGAATGAGGATAGAACTCGACGTCGATCGGAACAATCTCGCCCGGTGCAAGCTTGAGCTCGCGACGATGCGCCATGACCGGCTGGAAATCGCTAGACAGGTCCTCGTCCAGCTCACGATGGGATACGCGGATCTTTCCCCAGGCGCCGGGATGCGGCTCGCCGAGCACGTTCGTGGGAATCCACTCGCCTTCCTCATCCAACTTGAGCACCGTCAGGAAAATGTCGGCGTCGTCGTGATCGGGCGCAGCCACCCAGGCATGCAGCTTCATATAGCCGGTCAACTCGACGTCCTCGGTGAACGTGATGTCGAAACAGGTTTCGCCGGTGTTGCCGTCATAAGAAGCAGAGGCTTCGACCGCAATCGGTTCGTCGTTCAAGCTGCCGTTACTGGCGTCCAGGTACAGCTTCTTGTACTCGGTGCGTTTGATGGGGAACGACGTCTCGGGACGATTGACCTGGAAGTCATAATCATAGGCATCTATAACCTCGATGCGGACCTTCGGAGTCATCTCCCAACCGTTGTGGATGTCCTTCATGTAGCGGTCGTAGAAACGTTTGAGGTCCTCAAGGTTCCACCAGGAATAGGTGTCAGGCCACTCGAAGTCGCGATGCACGCGTAACCACTTCTTGGGAGAGCGAATCTTACGGAAGGCATTCAGAGAACCGCGCAGATGCAGGTGGCTCCAGCCTGCGGTGCAATAGACGGGAACCTTGATTTTCTCGACCTGCGGAATCTTGGACTCCCAATATGCATCGATCAGCGGATGCTCCTTGATCATCTGGACGTAGTCCTCGATGTATCCCGGGCCGCGGGCGTCGCTCATGACGAAGTTGTTGAAGCCAGGAGCCGGAATGCCTCCCTCGCAGATGAACTCACGGTACAGATCGGACGTGCCTTCCCATGCGCCCAGGCAGGTCAGATGCGGCGGCTGCTCGGCGCCGATCCACCACTGGCACATGCACAGACCGGAGTTGCCGAAGATGGTGACGCGGCCGTTGGACCAGGGCTGCTCGGCGACCCATTCGATGGTATCGTAGCCATCGCGGCCGTCCTGCTCGCCCCAGATGACCAGATTGCCCTCTGAGTTGCCAGCGCCGCGGGTGTCGACGTTCAGCACAGCGTAACCCTGATTGCACCAATACTCCGGGTCAGGGCCTTCAAACTTAGTCATCTTGGAAGCCGTTCCAGGAGGTACGCCGAAAATCTGCCAGTTCTTGGGCGAATCGCCGGGACGCTTGCCATAGAAGCACCAGGAGATAATGCACGGCAGGTCGTTAAGCTGATCTTTCGGACGGATGAGGTCGGCATACAGGGTAATGCCATCGCGCATCTTGATGGGAACGTCCTGATCGACCAACAGACCGTCCTCGATGTAACTACGCTGGTTGAGCTCAGGATAGAATCCCAAGCCGTCAAGAGTGAGTTTCATCGGGTCCACGGGCTCGGGGCTAGGACGATAGATGACGTTCACGGTGCCGCCGTTATAGAAGGTCTCGGGAATCTCGATTTTACCGTCATCGCGTTTGATAATCTCAGGCTCCATGTTTGAACATCCTTTCTGTGTTGAAGTGAGCGGTTCGTTCTTGATCAGTCCTCGATTAAATCCACGACATACGCGATCATGTCGGAGATCTTTTTTTGCCGCCTGAAAGGCATGAAGTCCACTTGGTATTCGAACTCATCTTCCAGCGCGTTGATGATGTGAATGAGGTTCACTGATTTCGCGCCAAGATCAGCGATTACCTCTGTGTCATCAGTCAGGGTGTCACGGTCGACGCCTAGGGTTTTCGACGTGGCGTCGTAGATGACCTCGCGGACTTCATCGGCAAGCTTCGCCATGGCTCCTCCTTCCTACGTCGGCGCGGCAGGGCCGCTTCTTGCGTTGTTTGCTAATACCAAAGTACGAGCATCCCAGCTCAAAGGCGAGTTTCAAGATATTTGATACGTCCGAATTCGTGACAGAATCCGAAAACTTGTGACATGCGTTCAACAGGGCTGAAACCTTGTCGCATAGGCGTGACAATATGCTCCATGTGTCACAAGGTCGCATATCGCCGCGTAGATTTTCGCGCGCGAATTTACTAAAATCCGAGGCACATGGCCAACATACCTGTCAGATGGAGCTGAGATGATCAACGCGATTCCTGGCAACGACTTTGACCTGTCTACCATTCGAAAGCTTCTTATCATCCGGGCTGTAGAGCAACTCATGGACGAGGTATCCTTCGACGACCTGACGGTCAAAATGATCTGCGAAAAAGTCGAGATTTCCCGACAGACGTTCTATCGGCATTTTCAAGACAAATACGATATGGCCCCTTGGTATTGGAACCTCATCGCCAACGAATATCTCGCGAAAACCGGATGCGGGCTGAGCTGGTACGAAGGCAACTACTATATGCTCTGCACCTTCAAGGAGCACCAGAACTTCTTCACGTATTTCTATCGTACCGATTCCCATGAATACGGCATTTTCCGTAAGCACAGCTTTCGCCAGAGGTCGAGCTTCCTGAAAGAAACCATCGTGGGCGTGCTGGGGAAAGACGCCCTCACGCCTGACCTCGAGTTTCAAATCGAGTTTTTCGCTGACGCCGAGTCTCGTGAAGTAGAGCGCTGGACCATGCGCGGCATGGACACGCCGCCCGAGCGTATGGCCGAGCTTTTTGAGAAGTGCGTACCTCCTGAGCTGCACGAAGCAATTGAACGCGCCGAGAAAATCGTAATCGCCCAAAACCATTAGCCCGCATGCGGACACTTTCCCAAGCGTGACCCTCGCATGTGACACGTCCTCAATTCTGTCAGTTTCTTGTGAGCGCGTGAGTGCGTATCGTTGTGAAAGAGCCGCAATTCTCACGCGGCTGGCAACAGTACACGTAGCGGAGGTGCCCCATGACTGCATCGTTGATGGACCAGCTTAAAGCTCGCGCATGCGAAAGCCCGAAAACCGTTGTGTTCCCAGAAGGGGAATCGCCTCGCATCATCGAGGCCGCCGCACAGGCTGCCGCAGAGGGTTTCGCGTTCCCCGTTCTGGTTGGAAACCCTCAGGTCATCGGCGATATCGCTGCTCATCGCGGCCTTAGCCTCGACGGCGTAGCAATACGGCCCCTTCCAGACGAGACGGAAGCAGAGGCGCTTGCCGCCGCTTATCTCGAGGCGGGCGGAATGTTGTCGAGAAAGGGCATCCTTCGCCGCATGAAAAGCCCGATGTACTTCGGAGCGTTGCTTGTAGCAAGCGGACAGGGTGACGCCATGGTCGCAGGCCTGGAACACTCAACCGCAGAAGTTGTCTTGGCAAGTTCGACAATCATCGGATTCGCCGAGGGCATTTCGACGCCTTCGAGCATTTGCCTTATGGAATGCCCTGGCTTTGCCGGCCCCGAGGGCGAGCTGCTCATTTTCGCCGATCCCGGCGTTTGCGAGAAACCCGACGTGTCGGCATTGGCCGACATCGCGATCAGCAGCGCCCGCACCGCGAAGGCTCTCTTGAATTGGGAGCCGCGCGTGGCATTCCTGTCGTTCTCGACAAAGGGTAGCGTGGAGTCTGAAATCATCGACTTGCAGCTGAAAGCCCTAGAAGAGGTTCGCAGGCGCGAACCGGATTTGAAGGTCGATGGCGAGCTTCAGTTCGACGCTGCAATCGTACCTGACGTGGCGCGCAAAAAGGTTCCCGAAGGCTCGGATGTCGCAGGCGCCGCAAACGTCCTGGTGTTCCCGGATCTGAATGCGGGCAACATCTGCTACAAGGCAGCCCAGCGCCTGACTGGTGGAAACGCATATGGCCCGTTCCTCCAGGGTTTCGCGAAGACGGTGTCGGACCTTTCGCGCGGGTCGAGCGTGGACGACATTCTCGGCGTGACCGTCATGGCGGTGCTGAACAGCCAGTCATAAACCCGAATCGGAAACCAGAGCACGATGTCCGTTCGTTGACACTGCGCGGACAATATCCTCCGCCCCTATGTCCACCTGTTACTCCAGATGCGTAGACTGTATCTCCTATACCGTCAACGAACGGACAAAAGGCTCCGTCCCCAATGTCCCGCGGGGTTCGGGACGGGTGTCGCACAACTGGATGGTAAACTGAAACCGTGCATGCTTCTTACGGTGCGCAACTGCTTTGCCATGTTCGAAACGGGCTCGGTCCCGCTGCGTCGTAAGGAGGCGGAACGCATGAAGAAACGCATCGCCCTGTTCCTGCTCACAGTCTCGGCCGCGCTGCTGACCTGCATGTTCGGATGCGGTCCCTCGTGGCAGGAGGAGTTAGGCTGGCCCACGTACGGCCAGCTCGAGTCGGTTGCCGTGCAGGAATACGCGAACGGCGAGGCGGTGAGCCGCGAAATCTCCTACGACTTGTCGGATTGGGATTCCTACGAGTCGGATGAATACTTCTACGGCGCGTGGGGCGGCGTGAACCCGGAGTTCGAGCCGGCGGAAGACAATGCTCCCAGCCCCGATTCCACCCAGGCGATACGGTGTCGCATCACGACCGTCGAAGGCTCCGACCTGGAGTTCTACATCTACAACGCGGGATTGGGCGCGTCGTACATCCAAATGGCCGACGGCAGCGTGTGGCGCTGCAGGAGCGAGTACCCCGAGGAGCTCTTCGAGCACGCGTACAGCAGGTACCAGCACGCTTCGTTCGACCAGGCGTTCAAGGCGCAGGTGGAAACCGGGAGTTTCGAGATGCTGCCTGAGTACAACGGAACGGGCAAGGCCGTGGTGATAGAAGACGAGAGGCCGGTTGCAGACGATCCGGACGATCCGTCGATGGTCCGCGTCAAGCCCGAAGATGTCTACTGGGAAGGCTGGGACGGCACCGGCTCGCTGCAGCTGCCGCACTACCAGGGCTACTGGAAGGAAGAGGACTACGGCGCCCTGCGCGCCGAAGATGTGCGTTTTGTGGTGGTGTACGCGACGGTGGACTCCCAGATCGACGGGCATTGGGTGGACGAAGCCGGCAACCACGTGAGCAACTCGTACTCCTACACCTATGAAGGCACGGTGTACGACCTGGCCACGGACGAGACGGCCACGTTCGGCGACCGGGGCGACGCCAGCATATTCGACCAGGTGAGGGAATTCATCGACGAAGCGAACGCCCAGGGCTAGGTCCTTAGACGCGGCATTTTTACGAGCTATGGTGCCGCAACGCAGAGGCGGACGCGCTGGGCTGGCACCGCAAGGTGACGGTTCCCGAACGCTTGACGCAGGGCCGGATGCGCTTGCACAGAGACAGGAGAGGTCATGAAGAAGATAGTACGCACGAGGGTCGCATCGGCCGCGCTGGCCGCGCTGGCCGCATTGATGCTTATGGCGGCCGTCGGCTGCAGTTCGGGTGGGGAGGCGCCGGCCGACGTCGACGAATCGGCGGATGCAACGGCGGAAGCACCCGCGGAGGCAACGGCGGAACAGGCCTTCGGGGGCGCCGAGCCGCTGCCCGTGGCTGCCGACGGGCAGATCGTGAGCGACGACGAGCGGATCTGCTTCTATTACGACCATGAGCTTTACGGGTACTCCGGCGGCGAGTCGGGCGTGTACTGCACGGATCCGGACATGACCGCCGCGACGCTGGTGTTCGAAGACATGGGGTGCTATCCCCTGTGCCTGGACGGGGACGCGCTGTATTGCCGGGGCAGCCGCGGTCTGGTGCGCGTCGACCTTTCCAGCCATGCCATCGAAGCGGTGGACGGTATGGACGGCAGGGTGCGCGCGGTTGCGCCCTTCGCATCGGATGGGGAAGGGTCCGGCACGTTCGTGAACGTGGCAGGCGAAGACGTCATGCAGATAAGCCAGGTGGACGATGCAGGCGCGTGGACGTCGGAGACGGTCGAAGGCGTGGACGAAGAGGTCCTTTACGCCGTCCCGGCAGACGGCGTGGTGTATTTCGTCCAATCCGACGAGGGGTACGGCCTGTGCTCGTACGACCCGCAGGACGGCAGTTTCGTCCGCATCGCCTCGATATACGCTGAAAAGTCCTTCGACGTCGTGGGTCCGGACGTGTATTACGTGGTGGACCGCACGCCCGACGACTCCGACGATCCCGACGCCCGGGTGCTTGAGCTCATGTGCTCCGATGCGGAAGGCAACGAAAGCCCGACCGGTGTGAAGGGCGACATCAGCCACGTGGTGGACGCCTACGGGCAATACGTGCTCTACACCGAATGGCGTGAAGAGGCGAACGCGGACGGCGAGCCGGTCTACTACGGCGAGGCCTGGTGCTACGACACGGAAACGGGCGCGACCTTCAGGATCGACCGCCCCGAGTTCGACGGCATGGACATCACGGTGCAGGGCGCCGCGTCCGGCTACCTGTATTTCGTGGGGACCACCTACGACGAGATCACGGGGGATGCAGAGGTGCGCGCGTACTTCTGCAGGCTTGACGGCTCGGGCGAGGTCATAAGCGCCGAGGACCTGACGGCGGCCGCCGAGGAGACGGACGAGGCGACCGCGTGGAGGGAAGCGGAAGACCAGGCTATGGAGGAGGCTTCCGAGAAGGCGTATCAGGAAAGCCTCGAGAACGAACCGTACGGTCCGGGCACGAGCAAACTGTATCTGGAGGCTGACGACGAAAAGTCCGCCTGCTACCGTCTGGTGCGCATGGACGGCACCGTCGAGTTCCAGGTGCTGCTAGCCCCTGGCGAGGAAACCGTCCAGGAGTTCCCCTGCGGCCGCTACACGCTCAAGATCGCCGAGGGCGAGACCTGGATCTCCGACGAGGAGGCGTTCGGCCCTGACGGCGAGTACGACACCACCAACCTGTTCACCTTTGAGGCAGGCGAAGCCTACGGGTTGGGTACAGGCACCCAAGGAAACGTCTACAACGACGACCAGAGCGGGTTCCTAGGTTAACCGACCGGCGGGACGATGGGGACGGAGCCTTTTGTCCGTTCGTTGACGCTTGGCGGGACGATGGGCTGGGACTTTGGGGACACTGATAATTGACTTGGCCGGGTTGGCGTGCGCCACCCGGCTGGGCGATAATGGCGCCGGGCCCGCCCCAGTGACCCCATCGGGGACCGTCCGCGCGAGCGTGACCTCGCTCCGATCAGTCCTGGAGGGCCCGGCGCCGGAGGCCATTCCCATGACCTCATAGGAGCTTGGCGTTCCCGCCTTCGCACCCAAGACAAGCGAAGTGTACCACACGCCCCGTCAGTGTCCCGTCTGGGACGGCCCTCCGTCGCCGACAGCAAGGAGAAGACGACGAAGGAGGGGCTGTGGACTACACGGCAGGGGCGCCGGCGTTCGCCGGCGTCGACACCCACAAGGAAACGAACATGCTGGCCCTCAAGGACGGGCTCGGCCGCACGGTCGGAATCTGGGAGTTCCCGGCGGACCCCGCCGGCTACGACGCCCTCGCGGACGCGATCGGCGACGCCTCGGTGCCGGTCGGCGTCGAGGGCGCCAGGTCCTACGGCGCGGGCCTCGCGCAGAGGCTCGCCGAGCTCGGCAGGCCGGGGCCTACCTGGCGAACGGGTCCTCGTACTCCTTGACGCTCAGCCTGTCAAGCGCCTGGTCGGCGGCCTCCTGGTCCCGTATGTACTTCGCGATCGTCTCCTCGTTCAGCCCGACGGTCGACACGTAGTAGCCCTCCGACCAGAACTTCCTGTTGCCGAACTTGTACTTGAGGTTCGCGTGCCGCTCGAACATCACGAGCGAGCTCTTCCCCTTCAGGTACCCCATAAAGCTCGAAACGCTCATCTTGGGCGGGATGCTGACCAGCATGTGCACGTGGTCGGGCATCAGGTGCCCCTCGATGATCTCGACGCCCTTGTAGGAGCACAGCGTGCGCAGTATCTCCCCGACGTCCTTCCGGTATTGGTTGTAGGTGATTCTTCGCCTATACTTGGGCGTGAACACGATGTGGTACTTGCACATCCACTTCGTGTGCGACAGGCTGTTGTGCTGGTGCGCCATGCCTCGCTTTTCTCCCGATTCCGATAACGACCTGGACAGCCGTCATTGTACGGGAGGGGCGGGGCGTGCGCGCAGCGCCAAGGGTCCTCCACCCGCATAGCGGGTGGTTTTCCGGCTCTCGCGCTTCGCGCAGAGGCCAGGGTTGTGGACCCCTTAACGAGGCAGGCCCTGGCCGCGTGCGCAGCCAGGGCCCTTTGGGGAAGTGGGAAACGTGTACGGTTTATTCAGGCAGAATGTAGTACACCGACGGGTTCGTGCCGTTCTCGGGCAGGTACTGCTGCGCACCGTTTTCCGCAATCAGCTTCGACACATCGCTGTTCGGGTCGGAGATGTCGCCGAAGTAGCGGACGCGCGCCGGGCACGCCTGCACGCAGAACGGGAGCTTGCCCTCGTCCACGCGGCCCGAGCACAGATTGCATTTGCCCATGACCATGAGGTCTTCGTTCAATGCCGGCGCGCCGTACGGACAGGTGTTGGCGCACGTGCTGCATCCGATGCAGATGTTCTGGTCCACGGAAACAACGCCGGTCTCCTCGTCTTTGTGCATGGCGCCCGTGGGGCAGTTCAGCACGCACGCCGGGCTCTCGCAGTGGTTGCACAGCAGCGGGCGGAAATGCATGGCCACCTTGCCGTCAACCTCGGCGGCCATGTACAGAGGCCCGCCGTAATAGTTCTCCACATGTGCCCACAGGCCCTCGCCCGGCACTTCGTTCGAGGTTTTGCAGCTGATAACGCAGGTCTGGCACCCGGTGCAGCTGCGAAGGTCGATGACCATGCCGTATTGTGTAGCGCTCATCGCAATACCCCCTATGCCTTCTCGACTTCAGCGCGAACGTCGTAGAACGCGGCGTTCGTCATGCTGAGGACTTCTTCGACAGCGTTCTTCTCGTAGTGCGTCAGGAACTGGTAGTGGCCTTCCGCAAAGTCCTTGGGCTCCCAGCCCTGAGGAATGGCAACCGTGCCCTTGACGATGCCGGGCGTCACGAACGCCTTCAGCGTGCACGATCCGCGGTCGTTGAACAGACGCACCATGTCGTCATGCGCGATGCCGCGGGCCCCCGCGTCCTCGGGGTTCATGTACAGATGCGGCTCGGACTCCAGAAGGTTCAGCAGCTCGGACCCGGAATGCTGGGTGTGAACCTGACGGCGGTCGTGGTACTGGATGAAGTTCAGCGGGTATTTGTCCGCGTACTTGTTCTCGGGATTGTCGTCGCCGCGCAGGTACGTGGGAACCTTGGCGCCGTAGGGAACCAGAACCTCGGTGTAGAACTCAAGGCGGCCGGTGGGCGTGGCGAAGACCTTGTCGCCCAAGGGATACGTCGCCTTGCCGAAGACGCCGTCCTTGCGGGCCACCACACCGGCTTCGATCATGTCGTCGACGGTGTAGCCCTCAAGGGCAGGCGAACCGCTGTCGATCTGCAGGCGCACCCATTCCTCGTCCGTCTTGTCCCAAGCGTCCTCGCAGCCGACGCGCTTGGAAAGCATCGTCATGATCTCGGTGTCGGACATGGCCTCGCCGATGCGGTCGATGACGGGCTTGTTGACGCGCAGGTAGGCGCCCTGGGTCGAAAGGTCCCAGGTTTCCAGCCAGGTGGCAACGGGAAGGACCACATCGGAGTACTGAGCCGTCCAGGTCATGAAGGGGTCGGCCGTCACAATGAAGTCGATGGCCGGGAAGACCTCGTCGATAACCTTGTGGGCGTCGGGGCTCTGGTTGATGTAGTTGGACGTAGCAATGTACAGGAAGTCAATCGGAACCGGGTTGTGGGTAATGGCCGCGTCGTACATCTCGGAGCTCTTAAAAACGCGTGCGGCCTTGAAGCCCTCGGGGTCCACGCTGTAAGGCGAAAGGATGGCACCCACATAGGCTCCGAAGGACTCGCCGTCGCCGACGGTGAACCATTCCGCATCGTTGGTCAGCGCGGCGCCGGCACCCGTGAAGTCCACGGTCGTGCCGTCGATCGGGTTACCGCCGTTGTTGCGCGACGCGCCGCCGCCCGCCCGCCCGGTGTAGCCGCACAGTCCGGCCAGGGTCGCGGCCGCACGGCAGATCTCGTAGCCGTAGTAGTAGCGGGAAGAGCCGGTGCAGGTCTGGATGGCGGCAGGCTTCGCGTTCGCGTACTCGATGGCAAGCGACTCGATGCGCTCGGCGGGAACGCCGGTGATCTCGGAGGCGCGCTCGGGGGTCCAGTTCTGAACCTCGGCGACCAGGTCGTCCATCGTGGGATGGCAGGCAACGCCGTCCACAACGAAGCTGCCGGTCAGCGCAAGCGTGCTCTCGGGGCCGGAGGTGTTGTCGTCCTCGCCGAAGGAAGGCTCGGCAACCACCGCGGCGTTCTTGGCGGTATCCCAGGCCAGATAGGCGCCGTCGGCGTTGTGGATGTAGCTTCCGTCTTCGTCGGACACCAGCAGCGGTGCGCACGAATAGTTCGCAAGCCAGGTCTTGTCGTGCAGGTCGTTGGCGATGATGACGTTCATCATGGCAAGGATCATCGCGGTGTCGGTGCCGGGGTTGATCGGAATCCACTCGTCGGCGATGGAAGCCGTGGAGCTGACGCGAGGATCGACCACGATGAACTTGGCGCCGGCTTCCTTCGCACGTGCGGCGAAACGGATGGACGGGGCAATGTTGTCGGCCATGTTGCAGCCGAAGAACAGCATCATGTTGGAGTTCATGTAGTCAAGGGCGTCGTGACCGGGGTCGGGGTTGCCCGTGACCATGGTGTAGCCGATTGAGGTGGCGTGGTCGCCCATGATGCCCTCCATCGACCAGGTGGTCGTGCCCAGGCAGTGCGCCATGCGGGCGGGCGCGAACCAGCTCAGGGTGTTCATGTTGCCGGTGAAAATATAGAAGCTGGCAGCCTTGGGGTCCTTCGCAAGGACAGCGTTCAGCTTGTCGCCGACCAGGTCGAGGGCCTCGTCCCAAGAAATGCGCTCCCATTCGCCGGCGCCGCGCTCGGTGCCCTCCTTGCGCTTCATGGGGTACATGACGCGCGCGTTTTCGTCGGTTGCGTGACGCGACCAGGACATGCAGCGCTGGCACGCATGGTTGCGTGCAGGGTCCTCGGGCAGCTCGCCGGGCTCGATGTACACAATCTGGCCGTCGCGCTTGTAACCCTGGATGGTGCAGTAGCAGCAGTTGTAGCCACTGGTGACGACGAACTTTTCTAGCTCTTCCTTCTGGGCGGCGGCCACGGAATCCTTAGGCCCCGTCCCGTCACCGGGCTCGACCTCTTCGCCCTCGGACTCGTTAGGCTTTTCGTCGGAAGCGCAGCCGGCCAGCGCTGCCGACAGCGCGGTTACGCCCGCAGCCGCAGCAAACGTGCGGCGGCTCATCGTGGGTGCGTCGTCCGTCGCGGCCGCGTTCTCAGACATTTTGAGACGTTCGTCCATGCTCGACATGGTTCCCCCTTCTCTCTCCTCGTTCATCTTGCGCATCGCCTACGCTGTGTGCCCTGTTGCACGCAGTCAATCCCCCGACCATGCGCCGGGCGCATCGCGCCCCATGCACCCCATAGTAAAGAGAAGGTTTTAGGATTTGATTAAGGAACGCATTTCTTTTTATTACCAATTATTAACGACGGCCCGGCTTCAGACAGACGCCCCGCGCGCCCCAGCCCCGCTATACGATGCGATATCCAACGCCCCACTCGGTAATGATGTGCACAGGCCTGGACGGGTCGGCCTCGATCTTCTCGCGCAGCTTGCGAATGAAGACGGCCACCACGCCCGAGCTGCCAACGTACCCGTACCCCCATACGGAGTCCAGAATCTGCTGCCGCGTGAAAACGACGTTCGGACGGCGCGCCATCAGCAGCAATATGTCGTACTCTTTCGTCGTCAGGTCCAAACGCCGGTTGCCCACGGTAACCTGTCGCGTGTCCACGTCGATCGACAGATCCCCCAGCGTGATGACGGACCCGCCGCCGCCCGCCTGCGGCTCGGCCTCCGCTTCCTGGGGCGACCTGTTCCGAAGGCAGGAATTGGCGCGCATCACCAGCTCGGCCGGCTCGAACGGCTTTGTGATGTAGTCGTCGGCCCCCAGCTTGAAGCCCAGGCCTTTGTCCACCAGGTCGTCCTTCGCAGACAGAATGATAATGGGAAGGGAGATGTCTTTATCCCTGATGGCGGAACAAACCTCGAAGCCGTTGTAGCCTTCCATCATCACATCGAGAATGACCAGGTCAAGATGCTGGCGGTTGAACACCTCCAAGGCTTCGACGCCGTTTTTCGCCTGCACGACGTCGTGACCCTCCCTTTTCATGTAGATGGCTACCGCATCGCGGATGCTCGCATCGTCGTCAACGACAAGTATGGTCTTCGGCATTCGAACCCCCTGCCGATTCGTCCTGGCTTTCCAACTGCTGCCTCTGCGCCCCCGTTATTCGAAACCGAAATCCGGTTCTTCGAACGGGATGCAGACCGTGAATTCACTTCCCTGGCCGAGCGCGCTTTCCAGCAGTATACTCCCGCCATGCAGCTCCGCATATTCTTTTGCCAACGCCAAGCCCAAGCCGCTCCCGCTGACCGGCTTGGACACCGAGCTTCCCGCCTGTTTGAACTTCTCGAACACGACCTGCTTATCGGCTTCCGATATCCCAATGCCGTTGTCGGACACCACAAAGCGCATTTCGCCAGCCTCTTCGTCCAGGCTTGCGCTTACCGAAACCTCTCCGCCGAAGCCGGTGTATTTGATGGCGTTCGATCCTAGGTTCTCCAGAATGTGAAGGAGCTTGTTCGCATCGGCCATGAACAGCGGCGTGTTTCCGTAGGACACTTGCAGGTCGATGCTCTTGTCCTGCGCCAACGGCGTCAAGGTCTTTTCCACCTCGACCATGATGTCGGCGGCGTCCACAACGGTCTTTTCGAGCTTCACAGCACCCGCTTCCATTCTCGCGGATTCCAAAATGCTGTCCACCAGCTTCGAGAGCGACTGCGCGTTTGTCCGAATTGCCTTGACGGCGTTCCTCCTGGCTTCGTCATCCAAGTCGCCCTCCTCCTCGAGCATGTCGATGTAGGCCCGAATGACAGTGGTCGGGGTACGCAGCTCGTGGCTCATCATCGTGAAGAAATGCGACTTGTACAGGTCGTTTTCCGTCAGGCGCCGATTCATTTCCTCCAGCTTGGCGGCCTGTTCCGCAAGGGTCTCGTTCGCATCGGCCAGCTGCTCGGTGCGCGTTGCCACCATCTCTTCCAGATGCTTGTGCAGCGCGTCGAGCTCTGAAGCCATGTTGTTGAACTGCCCGCTTAAGACGTTGATTTCGCCGCAAGCGTTGATGGCTTCGACATCGATGTGGGTGCTCATGTCGCCCGAACCCAGCTTTTGCACCGCCCCTTCAACCTTGCGCAAAGGATGGATTACGTATCTCCTGGTCACGAGGGTAATAGTAAGGAAACACGCCGCAAGGACGCCGGTCGACAGCAGCACGCGATGGATAATTTGCGCTTTCAAATCCTCCTTATGGCTGTCCACGGGAATGGAGATGCTGGCAATGCCCACCAGGTCGCCTTTCTGCATGCCTTCCTTCGGGTAGCCGGTCACGTCGATTTCCCCCGCAGGGTCGCCATGGCAGCCGACGCATTCCGAGCCCATGACCAGCGGAACGGCGTAGCGATAGTATTCGGCGTCGCTGAGCAGGAAGTTTGTTTGACAGTACTCCTTAGCGCGGCTGTTGGAGCGGAAATAGTCGATTGCGTCGGATTCGAAGTCGTCGGCCAGATTGGCCTTGTTGCGGGGATGGTCGGACGCGTATCGTATGACGTAATCGGTGCGATTGGTGAACAGTGCGCCGATCGAGGTGCCTGCAATGGAGCAGTGCAGGCCTTTGAAGGTAAACGACCCGTCGCCGTCGGTGTTGATCCTGTCTTGGTTGACGGAAACGAAATCCCATGCGGCCTGCATTTCCTGGGAAAGGATGTATGCCTGCTCATGAAGGATTTCTTCGCTCTGCTTGCTCTGGAGCCACACTTCCGCCGCGGCGCTGACCACAAGAAGCAGCGTGATCACAATGAACGTGGGCAGTGCGATAAGAATCTCGAGCCTGGACTTCATGCGCCACCTCGACTTTGCAATTGGTTCATCCTCCTCAGATGGCATAGATTATTCCACTCTTTCAAAGCCGTCGCAAGAAACCGATGAAACAGCGAGCCGGACCCCCTGTGCTGCACATACACCTCCGAAAACAAAAATCCGACCAGAAGGGACTGCCCTTCTGGTCGGATTTGTTGGAGCGGCCGCTACTTGCTCTTGGCCTCGGTGCCGCGCATCGGCGGGAGCTTGGAGTACTGCCAGGCGTTGTGGATGCACAGCGCGGTCATGGCGGCGCCCATCACGTAGTACGCCGGGTAGTGCGTGAACTGGGTGAAGCCCAGGTACCAAGACAGGCCGGGGACCCACATCAGGCTGATCTGTATGATCAGGATGACGTACAGCCTCATGGTGGCGCCGTCGCGGGTGCCTTCCTCGACGCCGCGGGCGCGGAACTCGCGCCAGCACCACAGCGGGAACACGTAGTTGGTCAGCGGCCAGATGACCCACACGGCAGCGTTGGTGATGCCGCCGATCATGTCCATGGTGTACATGTTCAGGCACGCGGAAGCCACGATCATGCCGTACGCCCACATGCGGGCCTGCTTCTCGGTCACGTCGCCCTTGGCCAGGTTACGGAAATGACGGTTGCGCTCCTCCTGGTTCACGATG
This sequence comes from Slackia heliotrinireducens DSM 20476, assembly GCF_000023885.1. Taxonomy (NCBI): domain Bacteria; kingdom Bacillati; phylum Actinomycetota; class Coriobacteriia; order Eggerthellales; family Eggerthellaceae; genus Slackia; species Slackia heliotrinireducens. Next base: position 1,290,545 of record NC_013165.1, read on the forward strand.
ACGGCGTGGATACACTTGGTCTCCATGAACACCCAGATGGGAAGGCCGATGCCGAACACCACGAAGATCCAGAAGAAGTGGTAGGTGAACGCCAGATACCAGCTGGTGATGGTGCCGATGGTGTCGATGGTAATCATCCAGCAATGCAGCAGCAGCGGGTACGGGTCGGTGCCCTGCTTCTTAATGATGCTCATAGCCTCGGTGTACATCAGGTAGCCAAACGTCATGCAGGGCATCCATGCGATGATGTTGGGAATGCACTCGACGTTGAACTGCATCGCATTGATGATCTGCGTGGGCATGTCGGCCACGTACTGCATGTGCGGCATCAGGTTGGTTCCGCTGATATCCATAGTGGGCTCCTTTCCTGCGATTTCCTTGCTCGATTTCCAACCACGTGCACACTATAGGTACCTGGCGCAATTGCAGGTAGATTCGGGAGTACTAGTACTTGTGTAATGTCGGATTAGTACTTTTGGGAATGCGGGCGATTTGCGAGGCAGTTTGCAGGAAGGCACGTACATGGCCGAACCGATGCTGAATTCGGGCGAGGATGTCGCCCGGTTTTTGGAGGAGCACGAGCGGGAAATCGTCGTGGCGTTGCGCGAGGGGTTTCGGGCGGAATACCCGGAATCGGAGTCGAACGTCATGGACGACGACACCATGGACCGCTGGTCGGCCGTCGAAATCGCCGAGTTTTGCAGCGTGCTGCGCGGAGCCGAGCCCAAAGCGCGCCGGCACAACGTGTACGAGGGCGACACGGGGCAGAACGTGGACGAGCTTATTCAACCCATCACCACGTTCGTCGAAGGCAGGCTGTTCATCGCGCGGACGATCGCGCGCGTCATCTGGCAGAACTTCAACGCGCCCGTGCAGCCGGGAAATCACGCATTGGACTTGCTCGACGCCGCGATGCTGCGCATCTACGACAAGCTGGACGTGAACACCCGCGTGGAGCTGACCAGCCGCGTCATGCGCGACCAGCTGGCCTAACCCCGCACGGTGGACCAAAAGGGTCTGTCCCCTTTGGTCCACCGTGCGTTGACCTGCCGTTTTACAGAATCATAATTCATAGGGGGACTGTCCCCTTTGAATGCGTTACCCCAACCAGGCTCCGTTGGAGGCGAAGCGGTAGGTCTTGCCGCCGATCGTCTGCGTGCCTGTGGCCATCTTGCCGTTGCTGAAGAAGTAGTACCACGTGCCCGAGATCTTCGCCCAGCCGGTGACCATGGCGCCCGAGCTGTTCAGGTAGTACCACGAGCCGCCGCTCTTCAGCCAGCCCTTCTGCATGGCGCCCGACGAGTCGAAATAGTAATACTTGCCGGAAATCTTCGCCCAGCCGGTGACCATAGCACCGCTGTCCGTGAACCAATACCACTTCCCGCCGATGGCCTGCCAGCCAGTCTGCATGACGCCCGAGCCGTTGAAGTAGTACCACGTGCCCGAAATCTTCTGCCAGCCTTTCACCATGCCGCCGCCCATGGCGGTGTAGTACCACTTGCCGCCGTCTTTCACCCAACCGATCTTCATAGCGCCGTTCGACTCGAAGTAATACCAGGTACCGTCGATCTTCTTCCAGCCGGTGACCATGAACGCATCGTCGCCGAAGTAGTACGTCTTGTTCTTGTCGGTGAAGAAGCTGCTGGTTATATACGCGCCGCCGCCCATGTAGAACCGCCATTTCGTGCCGACCTTGATCCAGCCCCAATTCTCGTAAGGAATCTCGTACACATACACGGAATCGCTTCCGTAGCCGGTGATTTCCTGCGAGTAGCCGTCCACCAGGTAATCCTTCTCGTTGACGCTGTTGCTGGTCCACACCGCGTTCGCCTTGATGGTCACCTTCGGCGTGTTCGAGAACATGAACGGCACGGTCGTATGCTGGTCGTGCAGGCCGTGCGTCACGCCGCCATCGTTTCTGTAACACTCGATGCTGACCGCCTTGTCGCTGGAGATCATCAGGCCTTTGTCATTGCCGTACGTCTGGATGCCGTAGCAGCCCGCGGCCGTTTCCGCCGAAACAAAAATGTCGAGCGACGCATGGTCCTTTACCTCGATGTTGGAATTCGCGCTCGAAATGCCGGTAACGTATGGGCTTGAGCTGCTGATGCTCGACACGTTCACGTAGACAACCGCATTGCCGGAAATGCAGATGCCGCGATTGACGAATATACCGTCGACCGCTCCGACAGACGTACTGCCTTCTTCCCTGGTAACGGTCAGCGTTCCCCCGCCGGCGCTGGTGATGATCAGGTCGCTTCCACTGCCCGATATGTCGATGCCTGCGTCATTGCCGGCGTTTATGCAGGTGACGACGTTGTCGCCCTTCAGGTCGATGGTCAGCGTTTCCGCCTCGAAGCTCTCCGGGTGCTGCACGTAGATGCCGCCGCCGTTGTAGTTGTTCAACGTGAGCACGCCCGTGCTCGGGTTGTACGACGCGCCTGCGGGATGCCCTTCGGAGTAGCGCATGCCGTCCAAGAAAATCCGATCCGGATCGGGATAGTGGCTGTCAGCGAATGCCGGCTGGGGCAACGCGACCAGCAAGCACCCCATGCAAAACGCAAGCAGAACCGATGTCAGAAAAGCCCGATGTATAGCTGTCTTCATAGAGGCTCCCTCCGTCGACGCTCCAGTTACCTGCATTATGGCATACAGAAAGCGTCCGCGCATGGTCGATATGGACCATTTTGCGGCTTTCGACGAGTCGCGAGCCTTTTGTGCGGATTCCGCCCGGCTGCGGGTTCCTGTGCAAGTTTCACCTGGTCATGAGCCTTCGCGCAAATCGTACCCGACCACGATTCTCTGACGCGAGTTTTGCCTAGTCGCGAGCGCCCGTGCGAGCCCCAACCGAGCGCGGGCCCCGCGCGCCTTTTTCTGGCCATGAGCCCCTTACGTGGATTCTGACGATAGTGAGCCTTTCTCGCATGGTTTTGCCTGACTGTGAGCCCTTATCGCATGGATTAGACGGATTGTGAGCCGCATTCAAAGCCAGCCGCTCCTTCTGAATAACGTTACTTCATCAATTCTTATCGTCATTCATCTAGCTCGCCAACCCAGCGGACTCACAATCAGGAAAAACGCTGCAAAAAGGACTCATAATCGCATGAAATGCTGCACGAAAGACTCAATATCCACCGAAACCGTGCGACCGTCCCCACGTTGACCGGGGGGGTGGCGGAAACGCGCGCGTCTCCTCCCCGCGGCGCCCGCGCGCCCCCATCCCGAATGCCCCCCTCAAAATCATGGCCACCCGCCTAGCGGGTGGTTTTCTGGCTCTCGCGCTTCGCGCAGAGGCCAGGGTTGTGGACCCTTATAGAAAGCCCCGCACATGTGCGGGGCAAACTGTCCAAGGGCAGCACACGGGACGCGTTTTCTGGCACCTCCAAGGCTCCGTCCCCGTTGTCCCCCGTTGTCCCGCAGAGGAATGGTAGAATTGCCGCAAGCAAATATCGGTCGCTCAAAGGGGGAATCATGAGCAAAACCCTGTTGATCAACGGCAGCCCGCGCGAGCATGGCTGCACCGCCATCGCGCTTGAGGAAGTGGCCGGTGCCCTTGCCGCCGACGGCGTCGAAACCGAAACCCTGTGGCTGGGCACCAAACCCATGCAGGACTGCATCGCCTGCGGAAAGTGCTCCGAAACCGGCACGTGCGTCTTCAAGGACATCGTTTCCGAAACGGCCGCCCGCTTCGACGAGTTCGACGGCCTGGTGGTGGGCTCGCCCGTGTACTACAGCGGCCCCACCGGCAGGCTCCAGTCGTTCATGGACCGGTTCTTCTACAGCACGCCGGCAAGCAAGCTCGAGGGCAAGCTGGCGGCCTGCGTGGTGTCGTGCCGCCGCGGCGGCGCAACGGCGTCGTTCGAGCGCCTGAACCAGTTCTTCCTGATCTCGAACATGATGGTGGTGGGCAGCCAGTATTGGAACCTGATCCACGGTCCTCGGGCCGACCAGGTGGAACAGGATCTCGAAGGCCTGCAGACCATGCGCACGCTGGGTCACAACATGGCGTGGATGCTGAAGATGCAGGAGGCCGGCAAGGCCGCAGGCATCCAGGCGCCCGAGCGCGAGGCCAAGCTGTTCACGAACTTCAACCGGTAGCGAAGGCGGGGTCGGGCGTTACGGCGTCCGGCCCCGAACACAAGGAGCGGACATGGCATTTCAGACCGAAGGCTACATCGACTTCGCGGGCTTTAAGACGTACTACCGGATCTTCGGCGAGCAGAAAAGCAACGGCAAGCTTCCGCTGGTCATGCTGCACGGCGGGCCGGGCTTCTGCCACAACTATCTGCTGACCTACGCGTACATGGCCGACCGCTACGACCGCCAGATCATCTTCTACGACCAGCTGGGCTGCGGCAGGTCCGCCATCCCGCACCAGGAGGACGACTTCTACTCCACGGATCTGTGGCTGGAGGAATTCTACGTGGTGCGCGAGGCGCTGGGGCTGGACGAATGCCACACCTTCGGCAGCTCCTGGGGCGGCATGCTGGAAATGCTCATCGCCACCCATGACGACGAAGGCATACACTCCATGGTCATCAACTCGTCGCCGGTACGCATCCAAACCTGGCTCGACGAGGCGAAACGCCTGATCAACTACCTGCCCGAGCACATGCAGCGCGCCATCCAGACGGCCGAGGCCACGGGCGACTACGACACGCCCGAGGCCCAGGAGGCCATCGCCGAGTACTACAAGCGCCACGTGGTGGGAACCTATCCGCCGTTTCCGGAGTTCCACGCGCAAAGCGAAGCGGGCATGGGGGAGTGCTACCTGGTCATGCAGGGTCCCAGCGAGTTCGTGTGCCCGGGCAAGCTCCGCGACTGGGACATGCGCGAGGCGTGCAGGCGCATCAAGGTGCCGTGCCTGGCCATGTCGGGAACGGACGACGAAGGCACGCCGCTCACCATCAAAGAGGGCGTGGACTGCATCCCCGGCTGCGAATGGGTGCTCATCCCCAACGCGGTGCACGAGGCGCACCTGCTGCATCCCGACCTGTGTATGCGCACGGTGGAGGAGTTCATCAGCCGCCACGAGTAAGGAGGGAAGACACCGCCGCCGTCGCGCGCAACCGAAAGCAAAGAACCCCGGCGATACATGTCGTCGGGGTTCTTTCGTAAGGATGGGTCGCGCGACTCAAAGCGTCTGGACCCGGAGCACGTGACGCATCCCGCACCCTTGTGCACTGCGCGTTCACGCGCTTGCGAAGCATTCATGGAGGGTTTGTGGAAGGCCTACAATGCCTGTAACGTTTCACGGCCTCGCGCGTTATTGGGGCGAAGGAGGAACTGACAAGCGTGGACTTCGAAGGCATATATAGGCGGTACTTCAAGGACGTGTACCACTTCACCTGCGGTTTGGCGGGCGATGCGGACGTGGCCGAAGAAGTGACGCAGGAAACGTTCGCGAAGGCGCTGCGAACCATCGATTCGTTCGACGGCTCGAAGGACATCCGGGCATGGCTGTTCACCATCGCGCGCAACACGTTCTACTCGTATTGCCGCAAAAACGGCCTGATGACGGGCACAGAGCCTCCCGACATGCCCGACACGCGCGCCCCCGACGTGGTCATAAGCCTGACAAACTCCGACGACGCGCTGCACATCCATCGATTCCTCCATCAAATGCGCGAGCCGTACAAGGAAGTGTTCAACCTGCGGGTGTTCGGCGAGCTGTCGTTCGAACAGATTGCCCGAATCTTCGGCAAAAGCCCAGGTTGGGCACGTGTGACGTATTATCGCGCGAAGCAGATGATTGTCGAGTACCTTGAATCAGGAGGTCAGCAATGAGCAAGAAGAAGAGCGAGGCGCCCGACGCGGCGGAGCGTGTGCAGGAATCGGCGGAACGGGCTGCCGAGCAGGGCGAGGCCGCCATGGAAGAAACCGACGATGGTCGGGCCGCTGCGGTGGATGAAGACCCTGTTGAAGACGACGCTGCGGGCCTTACCGATGAGGCCGAGGGCCAGGTCGGCGAACGTGCGCAGGGCGTGGGGCCAGACGGCGCAGATGTACACCAGGCAGCCGAGGTTTCGAAGCAGGCTCTAGACGGATTCGATGGCGGCGTCGGCGTGCCGGCCGAACCGCCGAAGCCGGGTTCCGCCGAAGCGGCTGACAGCGTCTGCGGGGTGGCTGCGGCGGAAGCGTCTGCAACGGGCCAGGTGGTGACCTGCGGCGTCATCCGCGACCTGCTGCCGCTGTACGTGGACGATGTGGTGGGAGCCGAAACGCGGGCCATGGTAGATGCGCACCTGCAATCCTGTGCTGGCTGCCAGGGCTATCTGGACGGCATGAACAGCGTGGTCCAGATTCCTGTGGCGCCGAAGCAGGGTTTGGAGGACGCGAAGGTATTGCGCGGGCTGAAGCGGTTCATCCGCAACAAACGCCTGCTTACAGGCTTAGGGACGGCCGTGGCGGTGCTCGTGGCATGCTGCTTGGCCGTGGGGCTCATGAACTCGTACGAGTGGGACGTTCCCTACAGCGAGGACATCAACGTGTACCAGAACGGGGATGGTTACGTTAATCTGCAGTATACAGGTGCCGGTCATGTGATGTTTGACAGCTACTGGGACGAAACCGGCGTCATGAACGTCTCGTGCCGGCAGTCGTTCTGGGACCGCTATGTGGAGCCGATTTACGATAACGGCATGGACGAGTTTGCGCTGTCCGATTCGTCCGACATTATCGAGGTCCGCTACTACGACACGCCGGAAGGGATGTATGACGCGGACGCGGCATGCGAAGTGGTTTGGGAAGCGGACGAACAGGCCAAACGCGAATTCTACGAGCGCCAGCGCAACAATGAGCAGGCTTCGGAGGACCTGGAAGAGCTGTATCGTCAGCAGCAGGAGATCGTGGAGCAGATTTGGGTTCTTGAGGCCGAGCAGGAAGGCTATACCCGCTAGATCGGCTAGCGACCAACCCGAACAACAAAGCCGCCGGAACCGTTTGTCCGGCGGCTTTTCCATGGTTGCGCAAGGCGACTTTTCTGCAATCCGCCTCGAAACAAAACGAAAACGCAGTATGATTTGTATAACTAGTTATACCGCAAAGGAGGATGCCATGGAGATGCCTGAGGGCAAGGGGGCTTGGACGGCGACGGTCGGTGCCAAGGGGCAGATCGTCATTCCCAAAGAGGCGCGCGACATGTTCGGCATCAAGCCTGGTGACACGCTTATCATTCTGGGAGACGTCGAGCGCGGCCTCGCCATTCCGCCCAAGGAGCAGTTCGACGGATGGATCAAAGCGGTGTTCGAAGGGGACAGGCGATGAGGGCGCTCTGGTTCTGCATCCCCGCTCATGGCCACACCAATCCCACCATGGAGGTCGTGCGCGAGCTCACAAGGCGCGGCCACGAGGTTCGCTATTACTCGTTCGAGGAGTTCCGGGCAAAGATCGAAGGTGCGGGCGCCCAGTTCGTCGCCTGCGACTCCTTCCTGCCGCCCATTGACGAGAAAGCCGAGAAGCGACTCCGCAGGGTGTCCACCACCGAGATGAGCGTGCAGTCGTTCCGCACGGTCGCGAACCTCGATCCGGTCGTTTCCGAAGACGTCGCGACCTGGCGTCCCGACGTGGTGGTGACCGACTCGGCGTGCTTCTGGGGCAAGCTGGCAGCGGTCAAGCACGGCCTGCCTTGGGTGTGTTCCACCACGACGTTCGCGTTCAACGAGTACTCATCCAAGTACATGAGCTACAGCGCCTCAGAGATGGCAGACATGGTCTTGGGCCTACCACGCCTGAACCGCGAGATCCGCAGGCTCCGGCCCCTGGGCTACGAGGTGAAAAGCGCGCTCGACATCGTGCGCAACAAGCCCGGGGACAACACCATCGTCTACACCTCGCGGAAGTTCCAGCCATGCTCCGAGACGTTCGACGAGGAGCATTACCGCTTTGTGGGACCGTCGGTGCGCGATGTGGCTCCTAAGGAAAAGAGCGGCAGGCCGCTGGTGTATGCCTCGCTCGGTACGGTGATAAACGACCGTCCGGGCTTCTACCGCACGCTGATAAACGCGCTGCGCGATGCCGATGCGGATCTCATCATCTCGTGCGGCAAGGCGTTTGACCCCGCGCAGCTGGGCGAACTGCCCAGCAATGTGCGCGTCGAGCAGTACGTGGACCAGATGGAGGTGCTCTCGCGGACGAGCCTGTTCGTCACCCATTGCGGCATGAACAGCGCGTCGGAGGGCATGTGGATGGGCGTGCCCGAGCTGCTCTTTCCGCTGACCGGTGAGCAACGCGCCGTGGCGAGACGTGTCACGGAGGTCGGTGCAGGTGCGATGCTCGAGGAACGAATGGCGAAAGACGCCGCGACGCTGCGCGAGGCGATAGTCGGCGCCCTGGAGGACGGGCGGCTGAGAGAGGGCTCCACGCGAATGCGCGATGACTTGCGCTCTTGCGCGGGCCCGGCTGGCGCCGCGGACTTCATCGAGCAGGTGGCACGTCGTCCCGTGGGGGTTTAGGACTATGCGACATGTCATGGAGCGCGGCCGGATCCTCTTGCCTTTGACATTATGATGTTATACAATGCATATGCAATGTAATTACAAAGGAGGTCAGACCATGGCAAAGACCGCAACAATCAACATGCGCGTGAACCCAGAGGTCAAGTCCAGCGCCGAAACGATCTTCGCAAGCCTGGGAATGACCCTCACCGAGGCCATCAACGTCTTCTTGCATAAGTCTGTCATGGAGGGCGGGCTCCCCTTCGACGTGCGTCAGCCCCGTTATAACGCTGAGACGGAAGCTGCCATGCAAGAGGCGCGCGATATCATGAACGGCAAGGCCGAGACGGACACCTTCGATTCTGCAGCAGCCATGTTTGCGGCGCTCGACAAATAGGGGCGCCATGTCCTTGAAGCTCGTTCCCACATCGCAGTTCAAGAAGGATTATAAGAGGGCGAAGAAGCGTGGGTTGGACATGCGCAAGCTCCAGGCTGTGCTTGACAAGCTTTGTGCCGAGGAGCCGCTCGACGAACGCCATCGCGACCATGCGCTATCGGGCAACTACATTGGATTTCGTGAATGCCATGTTAGCCCCGATTGGCTGCTGATATACGCGATTGACAAGGGCCGTCTGATACTTACCGCATCGCGAACAGGGACGCACTCGGATTTGTTCGACGAGTAGACGGCATCCGATACGCGGGAAGCCGATTTGCGTGCAATCGCATGTTAAGTCATGGGTCAAAACGGCGGGGCGTCGTCTGTAAAGGCATCCAAGACAAACGGCAAGGTTTGGAAGTTGCGGCTGCTTTTGGCGCAGCCCGATAATGAGCCAGTGGAAAGCGCGCGAACACGCATCGAAGGGGCGCCTCGCGACCCCCTTTGGCGTCTCGCGCCGTTGTTGGCCACCTGACATGCAAAGAACCCCGGCGAGAAGGGACGCCGGGGTTCTTTCGTAAAACTGGGGTCAGGCCCGAAAGCCTTTAAACCCAGATCATGTTCGCAGCGTCAGCTGGCTTGAAGATGGCCAGGATGCCCTCGATGAAGCCGATGATGGCCGGAACACCCGTCCAGCAGAATACCAGGTACAGGATGCCCATCTTGGTCTTGCCGCAATAGAACTTGTGGACGCCGAAGTCGCCCAGGAAAATAGCCAGGACAATGTAGACGAACTTGTTGGCCATGTGGTCGCGTGCCATGTGAACCCCCCTCGAACGTGTCGCGCGCAATGCGTTTTACACGGTGCATGATACTCCAACGGATGCGCGCACGTGGTCGTGTTTCGGGACAAGCGATGCACTGTCACGCCGCTGTCATCTTGACGGAACCTTGTTGCAATCGTCCTTCATGTTGAGATCTTCCTGAGAAAGGTCCATTTCGCATCCTGAATGATCCTAAAAGCTCTATCCTGGGTCTGTACTACTAGTTCAATTAGGAGCGTTATGAAGACGATTAAAGTTGCAGCTGCGATCATTCAAAACAATGGGAAGATTCTCGCAACGCAGCGGAACTACGGAGACTTTGCAGGCGGTTGGGAATTCCCTGGTGGAAAGCTTGAAGACGGCGAAACGTCTTTGGATGCTTGTAGGCGCGAAATCCTTGAAGAGCTCGAAGTGGAGCTTTGCGATGAGGAATTTCTTACGAAGGTCGAATACGACTATCCGACGTTTCATCTAGACATGGATTGCTACCTCTGTAAAATCGCACGCGGCGAGATCGTCTTGCACGACCATAGCCATTTGGCATGGGTTGGGAAAGACGACATCGATTCTGTGGAATGGCTTCCTGCGGATGCCGGCTTGGTCCCTATGCTTAAGGCAAAGCTTGCCTGATTGTTTTAATTGACGATGTAGTCATATTCGACGCGTCGTACCTGTTCATCCATTTTGAATTCAACGGCGAGGATCGGAAGGTCTTCGCCCTTGTTTCCTTTGATTGTGGTCGGAGCAATCTTTTCAGGTTTGATTGTGCCCATGTAGTAATGGTCTTGCCCTTCGCCATCTTCTTTTTTCACAAATAGATGAATCCTGGTTTTCTCAGGGTCGTACTCCTGAAGCATTTTGCCCTCTTTGGAGTCGAGGCCCACTCTGCTCCTGGTCATCCAATGAAAAACGTCCCTTGTTTCAAAATGGTCGGAGTATTTCGTCGACTCCGAAATGTCATCAGCCTTCTCGTAGGTGACAAAGACCAGCCAGTCGTCGTATTTGAACGTGTATCCGAATATGGTTCCGTGCTCATCGTGTTCCCAGCAGGCGAGGCGGCATGCATCTTTTCGTGAATACCTTTGATACAGCGTGAAAGGCCGATCGTTGAAAGGCTTGTGATAATCTCTCTCGTGGATGCGAAAAGCGGCAAGGATTACGTCGATCGTTTCCTCAACGAAGGCCTCGTTGCTGAGTGCTTTTTCAAGCTCCGGCGATCTGGAAATCACGCTGTTGCTGACGGAGCAAAACGGGGCGTATTTCTTTGTGGCGCTGTCGCCGAAGAAGCTCAAGTCCAGCACTCGCGTCGCCGAAAGGGCCTGCATTTTTGCGGATTCGAATGTGAGTTCGCAATCGGTTCCGGAGGATTTTGAATTATCAGCGATTTTACGTGCGAGCTCGTTAATGGTGATGCTCCTGTTTTGCAAGAGCTCATCAATCAAGATCAGCTCGGCTTCGCGTTTTCCATCTGCGATCTCCCTGCAAAGGAGCTCCATGAGTTTTTCCTCGTCAATCGAGAAAACCTCGTTGTACTCCTTCTCGTATCTAACAAGGAACTGGTGGTATGTGCGAACGGTGTCATTCTCAAAAATGATAGATGGATCGATTGACCCGTGATCTAAGAAGTCTTGCAGCGTAGGGATAGATCCGATCTTTGCGCGCAGCTCCTTATACGCATCTCGAATCATTGATAGCTTGGATAGATTGGTTCGGTTGATGTTGTCGATGATCCGTTCGGTGGAGATTCGGTCGAAAGAGACCGTGGACGATCCGGGTATCTCGCAAGATCCGTTGGATATGAGCTTGCGAAGTTTTTCTTTGCTGCCGCTCCGCTCTCCGAACAGTGCGATCGGGATCAGATAGTTCTTCTGGTAGTTTCCGATGAAATCGATGACCACGACGTACTCTTTGCCTTCAGAAGTGCGAAGCCCACGTCCTAGCTGTTGTACGAAAACGATTGCCGATTGAGTGGGCCTTAGCATGACAACTTGATTGACGGCAGGGATGTCGATGCCTTCATTGAATATGTCCACTGTGAAAATATAGTCCAATGCGTTTTCGTCGTCTTCGTCCTGCTCGAGTCTTTCGATTGCGTCGTCGCGCAAGGCCTCGCTGGTGGAGCCCGAGAGCGCAACGGTTTTATAGCCAAGGTTGTTGAATTTCTGGGAGAGCTCTTCAGCTTCTTCAATGCGCGAGCAAAAGACCAGGCCATGAACGCGTTCGCCGGAGTAACCGTACTTATTGATGGCGTTAAGGACATGTCTCACTCGTTCGTCGCTTACAAGCCTATTGAAACTCGCGTCTTCTTCCAGCAATTCGCCATCAATGCAGACTTCTGCAACTCCGAAATAATGGAAGGGAACCAAGAGGTTGTATTCGAGTGCGTCATTTAGCCGAATCTCATAGGCGATATTGTGGTCAAACAGTTCGTAGATGTCGAAGTCATCCGTTCGTTCCGGCGTTGCTGACATGCCAAGGATGAACTCAGCTTCGAAATAATCCATGAACCGAAGATATGAATTGGCGCCAGCACGGTGAACCTCATCAACGATGATGTAGTCGAATTCATCTTTTGCGAACTTCTCGAGATTCTCCCGCTTTGCGAGTGTTTGCACCGTAGCAAATATGCAACGCGCATCAGTTGTCTTCTCGCTTCCGGAGAACATTCCGAATGAGTACTCCTTGCTGGATAGAACGTTTTGGAAGCTTTCCATCGATTTGCGGGCGATTTTATTCCGGTGAACAACATATAGAACCTTCTTGGGAGAGAAGGCTTTCACGTCGAACGCTGATAGGTAGGTCTTGCCGGTTCCTGTTGCCGAAATCAGCAACGCACGGTTTTTACCCTCGTCGCGGAGTTGGGCAAGGCCGGCAAGCGCTTCTGTCTGCATGACATTTGGTCTGATCATTTTTTCCTGGGGTGTGTAATAGAACGATCTGACCGCTTGCTTCCGATATTTGTCGTAGTGTTCCGCGTATTCTGCCAGCCAATCATCGGTTAGGACTGACGTAGCTTCGTGGTTCCAGAGACGGTTGAACTCAAGCTGGTAATCTTTTGCAAGTTTCCCGTTTTCGGCGCTCGTGACCGAAAGGTTCCACTCCTGATTAGATGTAAGTGCCGTATCGGTAAGGTTAGAGCTGCCGACAATGAGCTTTTTAAGCTCGCCATGTTTGAATAGATAGCCTTTTGCGTGGAAGCTCCCGTTGTAGACGCGAGTTTCGATATTCTCGTAATTCAGCAAACGCCTGAAAGCATCAGGTTCGTTGAATGTTAGATACGTACCTGTTAAGACCCGGCCTCTAACACCGCGTTCTTCCAATTCGTCAAGTACGTTCGCTAATAAGATGAGTCCACTGGTGCGTATGAAAGCGACAGAGATTTCAAACTCGTCGCATGCACTGAGTTCGCTGAGAACGTGGCTCAGCATCTTCTCGCCAGCCTTGTGGTCGTTGATTACCAACGCAAGCTGAAGGTCTTGACGCGAATCGTGCCTATGGTTGAAGAGGGACGTTTCGACCGACTCATGCAAATCGTTTATGATGGCTGCCGTATTGTGCATAGATGCTCCGTTTCAGACTCGTCTTGATTCAGGTTAAAGCTCAAGGGGACATCAAGCAAGATCGTTCTTCATGATTCTCGAAAACGAGTTTGTGCGCCATCGGATTAAAGGAGATTTGCAGACCTATCCAGGCCATCGAACTGGGTTTTTAAACCCCTAAATAGCAGGGTAAAACAGGATGGAGCGCCAACGAACGTTGGGTTATTGTCGCTTACATTCGAAAAGACTGTCCTAAAAATGACTTAGTGTCCATAAAGAAGGACACGCGTGAATTATATAAAGCCTACAATCCATGGCAAGCCGGCAACGTAAGGAATCTAGTGAAACGAGGCAGCTATGGACAACATCCCCAATCCTCAGCCGATTATGCCCCCGAGCGGGCAGACGTATTACGACCCCAATCAAGAATTCAATTACAACACGCCGCCGCAGAAAGAGAAGTTCTATCGCAAGACCTGGTTTGTGGTTCTGCTCATGATTCTGTTTCCTCCTATCGGCATTGTTCTGGCCTGGGTTTTTAAGAAGCCTACAAATCAGGTAGTGCGCATTGTTCTCACGGTATTGGCCGTGCTGATTATGATTGGCGCAGTTGCGGGTGGCGGATCCAGTGAGACAACCGAAAGCAGCACGTCGACTTCGGACCAGCCTGCGGCAACCGAATCGGCTGCCCAGGAGAACAAGGCCGAAGTTGAGGCGCCGGAGCCGGAGCCCGAGCCGGTGGTTGAAGAGCCGACGCTCGAATCAATTACCGCGCTATACCTTGGCGACACCGAAGAAGGTGCTACTGTTACGGCAGAAGACGTCACCGTGACCGGCACGTATTCTGACGGAACGGAAGAAGAGGTGACTGATTTCACGCTGGATGACGAACCTACGCTCGAAGCCGGCCAGGTGGTCACGGTTGTGGTAACCGCAGAAGATTGCACGTACGAGATGAGCGTTGCCTGCACAACACCGCTTAAAGAGGACTATGTGGCTACGTGCGAAAGCGTCGATTACGATTCTCTTGCCCGTAACGAGTCCGATTGGGTTGGGGTGAACGTAACCGTTACCGGTAAGGTCATACAAGTAATGGAGGACTCTTCGGGGAACCTCTACCGCATCGACATAACCGACGAGGGCAACGGATTCTGGGATGATACCGTGCTCGTGGCCATTGACGCCGAGAAGCTAGAAGACCGTATTCTCGAAGACGACGTCGTGACCGTGTATGGCACATCGACGGGCCTCTACACATACGAGACGGTAATGGGATCAACGATGACGGTGCCTTCGATCATGGCGGAATTCATCGATTTCGAATACCACATCGACTAAGCATTGCAACCGAATGGGGCCTGCAAGTGAATTGCGGGCCCCAGTAGGCCAGCCCAGGCCCATGCGTCCCGCGCGCAGTTCCGCACGACGCGAAATGTCCAGTGGACATTTCGCCAAAGCAGGACTGTTTGAGCACGGGGCGCATGGGCCTGGGCGGGACGACGGGACAAGGGGAGAGCTTAACCGGTTGCGTAAGATTTGTTGAGTGTCCCAAGAGTGAGCCACATGACATATTCTGTAAACCTACTATTGCATCAACGCGATAACTCTTACGGAAGGGGCTTAACCATGATTGATTTCAACAACAGCGCATTCTTTAAGATGTCTCGCATCGACCCTAAGAAGATCGTCGGCGACGTGCAGCCGCTGATGGTGCAGAACGAGCAGATCGTCGGCGCCTACAAGGCCATGCGCGACTACGTGGTGTTCACCAACATGCGCGTCATCGCCGTCAACATCCAGGGCGTCACCGGCAAGAAGAAGGACCTCACGTCGCTGCCGTATTCGAAGATCTCGGCGTTCTCCGTTGAGACCTCCGGCACCTTCGACATGGACAGCGAGCTGGAAATGTACTTCAGCGGTCTGGGCAAGGTGAAGTTCGAATTCACGGGTTCGAGCGACATCGTGCAGATCGGTCAGATCATCAGCGCGTACAGCCTGCGATAGGGAAGAGGACGCCGTCCATTCTTATTGCGCAATGCGCGGGCAGGCGCAGGAGCATACTGAACCTGTCGACGCGGGTTCCTGTACCTCCGCCCGCAGAGATAACCTCCACATCATGAGGGAGCGACGTGGCTGTCGCTCCCTCGAGCTTTTTCGGGCGGGGTTTTCGCGCTGCGCAGGTCGCTTCGGTCCGTCGGGAAAGGTGCCGATGCGGGGTTTGCTGGCCGTTGTCAAACCATGATTTGGTATTCGTGCGTCGTGCGTGCGATGGGGGATGGGCGAAGGCGTCGGCCAATACTTAGCTCCGTTTTGCAGCTGCAGAAGGCGGCTACTGGCGCGAGCCCATCTGGCGCGACCACTCCAGCAGGTCGCGGCGAACCTGGCGCACGCGCTTGCTGGGCACAGGCAGCTTGTCACCTGTGGTCAGATACAGAATCTCGCGCTCGAGGCGCCGGACGTAGGCGGGGTTGACCGCGTAGCTGCGATGCACCTTCAGCACCACGTTGTCGAGCTGCTTCACCACGTCGCCGAACGAGCTGCGCAGACGTATGGAGCCCATGCGGCAATGCACGTTGGTGTACTGGTGGTCCGCTTCCACAAACACGATTTCGTCGGGGGTGAGCCAGTGCGTTGTGCCCTGCGCGTCGCTGGCCTGCAGGGGTAGCTGCGAGCGGCGGCGTTCGCCTGCTACGTCGGGGCGAAGGTCCGTTTCCCCAGAGGGGATTGTGCCTGACTGGACGCTTTCCAGATGCAGCGAAGCGTCTTCACGAACGCGCCAGCAGATCGTGTGGAAGGCGTCCGGACCTTCGGTCGTTGCGTCCGGATCGAAAGGGGAGCAGCTCACCTGCACGGTGTCCGCTTCGGTTTTCGTCACGCGGCATGCGAGGGCGTCGATTGCCGCAGGTGCATCGGGATGCAGGACGTGCAGCAGTTCGCGGCTGGCTTGGACGGCCTGCTCGGCTGGGTTCGCCGTTGGTTGCGACGGCTGTTTTGCATGCGTGTGCCAAACGAGCGGCATCCGCTTCCTCCCAATACGTTCCTGCGCCTGACAAATACCCTAATGTTGGTTGACCATTATAGTAAAACGTCAGCCAAGCAAATACCATGTTTCAATGACCAACGAAAAATATAGAGTTAGATATAGATACATGTATACAATTTGACTAAGAACATTTTTGGCACGCATATAACAAATCGTGATTTGACACTTTGAAAATGGTGACGTGAGCCTGAAAAACCGCATCCGCCGATGCCCTGCGAAATAGCCGCGCGCGGGGCTTGGCTCCGCTACTGCAGCGTCTGCGTTTGGGGATGGGATCCATCAATCCGAAAAGGTGTTTTCGATGGCGAAAAGCTGTCCGAAAACCAGTACAGGTAAAGCATAAAACGGGGCGCTTGTGGCAATACTCGCGGATCGAATTGCAACTTGGATTAAATGAGCCGTGCCGCACCCTGGATGCTCGCCGTATTCAGTCTCGAAAGCAGGACGTTCGGTCACAGTTGAACCTAGGTTGAAATCGCTATAGCTATCATTCAAGACTAGGTTTCTAGGCAACTTGGGCATACGTGTGCCTTGCGCACGGCCGAACGTTGGAAGGGGCCGAAAGAAGGTAATGGCCGGACGGGACGGGATCCGTCTGGTGAAGGAAGTCTTGAAGGGGACGTAACCGTAGGAGAGTGGTAGGCTCATGTTGGAAAAGTCATTCGTCCACATAAGTCGAGACACGCGGCAGTTGGCAAGCAAAGCGCTTGCTATCTTGCTGACCATCTCGCTTAGCATGATGACATGGAATGCAGCGTCTATTAGCACGGCGTTCGCAGGTGAGAATGACGAAAGTCTCACCGTGACGGACGACACGTTGCTCGTCGATGGCGACGACACGCAATCCGATGGGGAGGAGGTAACCACCACACCGGAGAGCGAACCTCCAGCTGAGTCTGAGTCCGCGGCAGATCCCGAGTCCGCGGCCGAAGAGCCGGAAGCATCTGAGCCCGAAGCTCCCGCGGTTGACGAAGATGCTGAAGCTGACAGCGAGGCCGCCCAGCCTGAAGCTGCCGCCGACGAAGAGGCCGAGGAAACCGCCGGAACACTTAATGATAGTTATGACGGCGTTGCGGTCACGGTCAGCGATCCCAACGGGACGCTGCCAGCAGACACCGAGCTTGTGCTTGGTCCGAGCAGCGTGACCAAGGAAGACGCGCAAGCTGCTTTCGAGGATGAGATCGTCGACTTCAAGGCAGTCGACATTTCGTTCGTTGATAAGGACGGCAAGCCCGTTAAGCCCGCAGAAAACGTGAAGGTTACGCTGTCCGGTGCAACCGTCGCCAGTGGCCAGACCCTGCACGTGCTGCATGGTACTGAACCCATCAGCGCCACGATCGACGGCGGCAGCGCCACGTTCGAAACCAAAGACTTCTCTCCCTACGCACTTGTTGTGACTTCCCCCGTTAACGATAAGGCAAAGCTGGCCGCCACCCGCGACGCGAAGGCCGGCGAAGATGAAGCGACTGAAGAAGGCGGCGAAGAGGCTGCACCCGAGACTTGGACGGTGACGTTCTACGACAGGAACGCCAACGTGGTTAATGCCATCGAGGTCGTGAAGGGCGAGGCGATCGGCGACCTGCCCGATGTTCCTTACTACGAAGACAACACTGGCGTGTGGTACGTTGGCTCTTATGACAATTACGGCACCCCCACATATGGAGAAGGTCCGATCAGCTCCACTTACATTCCTACTGAGAATACGTCTATTATTCCCAAGTACGAGCTGATTAACTACACTGTCACCTTCTATACGGATGAAACCAAATCCAAAGTCGTAGATACCAGGACGGTCAACGCCGACTCTAATTACGGCGTGAATGACATGCCTACTGTCCCCACAAAGACCGGCTACAGCAGTAAGTGGGTCTACAGCGGTGGCGACTTCGACAACACCGTAGCTGTTTCTGGTGACACCGACGTCTGGGCTGACTACACCCAGAACACCTTCACCGTCACCTATATGGTCGAGAGTGAGCCCTATCAGACCGATACCTATTACTACGGTGACGTCATCACCTCCGAAGACCTTCCTTCGGATCCCGCAATCGAAGGCAAGCAGTTCATTGGCTGGCGCCTCAACGATGCTGAGTTTACCGGCGGCGAGGTCAAGTCCAATTTGACGGTGACTGCTGAGTTTGAGAGTGAATACAAGGTGTCCTTCACTGTTGAAGACACCGGCGAGGTTCTTTCCCAGTACTACCGCAACGACGGCGAAGCTATCGGTACTATGCCGCAGAATCCGTTCGTTGCTGGCAAAGTATTCGAGAAGTGGGTTGATTCGGAGACTGGCGAAGAGGTTACTGCAGCCACCGTCGTCAACGGCGATATGACCGTTGTCGCGCAGTTCCGTACCATTGACATCTATAACATCAAGGCTGAGTACTACTACCTGAACGACCGTGGTGAAGAGGTCATCTTCAACACCGACCTTATTCAGACCGACAAGCTTCCGTATACCATCACGGCTCCGGCATCTACACAGACTGACAGCACCGAGGTTTCAGGTGGCCCGGTTTACTATGCGACCAACCAGGTCGTTGAAGTCGCTGCAGATGACTTTGACGGCGATACCGCCACTGTGCGCATCGAGTATGTCGAGCACACCGCCGAGTACGACTTCGTGTACATGCTCAAGAACCTTGATGGCAACGGCTATACCGAGATTGATAGGACCGAGGACGTCAAGGGCGTTCTTCACTCTACGGTGACCCCGACTGTCAAGAGCTACGATTATGCGGCATTCGAGAGTGCCGAAACCGCGGAGATTACCCAGGCCACTGGCCAGGAAGTGCATGTCTACTACACCCGCAAGAACTTCCCGGTGTCTTACGACTCTACTGGCGGTAGCTACGTTGCTGGCGCGACTGTTCCATATGGCACCGAGTACACCGTCTCTTCGGCTGATCCCACTCGCGACGGCTACACCTTCGAAGGCTGGTACTTGGACGAAGCCTGCACTAAGGCTGCGGGTTCTACGGTAACCGTGAACGGCGAGACCACGCTCTATGCCAACTGGGAGGGCGACGAGGTCGATTACACAATCGTGTACATGTTCGAAAAGTACAACGACACGGGTACCCAGTCCTCTTACGTGTATGACAACTCAAGGACGGGCACCGGAACTGTTGGTACAACGGTTCAGGCGTCTTCTGCTCCGTCTGTTACTCGTACTGGTTGGGAGGTCGACACTACAAAGAATGCCTCTTCCAGCGTGGTCATCGCTGCTGACGGCAGCTCGGTCTTGTACGTGTACTACAAGCTGACCGAGTACACGATGACGTTTGACAGGAACCACCAGAGCAGGGTGAGCGACTACATCATCAGGCCCAATGGCACGACGACCACCAACACCTACAGCTTTAATGTGAAGCTCGGCCAGGACATCTCGAGCCTCTGGCCCTCTGCCGGGAGCAACTATTACTCGTTCATGGGCTGGCAGAAGAACGGCCAGGGCACGAGGTACGTCACCAAGCAGCTCATCATGAACACGGACCTGCTGCCGTCGAGTGGCAAAACGCAGAACTGGAAGGCAAGTTGGGGAAACGCGTATACGTTCACCGTCAACTACTACCTCCAGAACGCGGACGATGACGGCTACACCCGCTCCGAGACGTACAGCCAGACCTACAACGCGGACTCCTACGGCATCACGCCTAAGGTCATCAGCGGCTACACCTTCGACCACGGCAACAACGAAGACTATACATTCACGTACAACCTCTACTACAACCGCAACACGTACACCATCGACTACTACTACGGCTCCACCAGACTCGACACCATCAGCAACGTGAAGTTCGACGCCAACATCAACAAGGCGCCCTACATTTGGACCCCCACGGCAGAGCAGTGCGGCGTGGACTCCGACTACACCTTCGCTGGCTGGTACGCCGACTCTGGTCTCACCACGCCGTACAACTTCTCGACCATGCCCGCGTCCAACCTGGTGCTTTATGCCAAGTGGACTCCGCCCACCTTCGACGTCACGTTTGTTGATGGCGAGGACGCCTCAACGGTCTACAGCACTGTCGAGGACGTTGCAAAGTACAGCATGGTTTCCGCTCCCTCCGAGACTCCGTCCAAGGACGGCTATGTCTTCGACGGTTGGTATACGACCGCAGATGGTAGTGAGCTCTTCCAGTGGACGACGCAAATCACCGAAAACACGACCATCTATGCGCACTGGACGCCAAAGACGCTGTCCTACACCGTCAAGTATGTGGATCAGGCTGGAAACGACGTTGCCTCTCCGAAGACCATCACCAACCCGACCTTTACTGTTGGTCAGGAGATTACTGAGCAGGCGGTTGCCGTTGCAGGTTTCCGCCCGCAGGACAACAGCATGACTCTGAGCCTTTCGGGCAACGACACTGACAACGTCATCACCTTCGTATACATTCCGAAGTCGGAGACGACCAGCTATAAGGTTCGTTACGTCATCGCTGACGGTGAGACTGGCGCCGGTACTGCAGTTGCAGCCGAGAAGAACCTTACGGGTGTCCCGGGTGACACCACGTCTGTCATCGAGCTGGCTGCAGCGGTCGACTATGACGCGCTGTATGAGGCAGTACCCGAGCTGAACGGCGTGGAGTTCTTCCCCGACGCGGTCGAGAAGGAGCTCGTTCTGGCCGCTGACGAGGCTCAGAACGTTCTTACGTTCTACTACTCCAGCTTCAAGAACGTTAAGGTCACCGTCAACTACGTTGACATGAACGGCGACCCGATTCCTGGCATGGATTCGCACACCGAGGTTCTGAAGGTCGGCAAGACCTTCACGCTCGCCCGCACGCCCATTGCTGGCTGGGAGCTCTATGCCGCCGTTGAGGGAAGCGGCACTACTGGCACTGCTGCCGGCAGCAGCTACAAGATCACTGACGAAGTTGCTGCTGGCGACGGCCTGACCTTCACGCTGGTCTACCAGAAGAAGGCCACCATCACCGTGAACAGCCAGAGCAGGACATACAACGGTGAGGTGCTGACGCTTCCTGCAGCCCTGAACGACCAGGTGACCGTCGAGGGTCTGCTCGACAGCGACACGCTGACCGCCCTTGAGTACACGTACACTAACGCCGACGCCGAGAACGGTCGTCGCAACGCCGGCACCGCCACGGTGACGCCGAAGAACGCCACCATCATTGGCAAGGGTGCAACCAACTCGAACTACTACAAGGTTCGCTACATCAGCGGCACCCTCGAGGTGACCAAGATCAACGTTACCGTCCGTATCGAGCCTGACCGCTGGACTGGCGCGAAGTACAACGGCACTGAGTACAAGGCTGGTTTCACTAACAGCAACAAGCGTGTCGAAGACTATATCCTCATAAGCGACGACGGCTATGCGAACGCGCATCGTAATGATATCTGGAACACTATCAAGGGTCTCGAGGGCGTTAACGAGGGCGGCGCTGGCCTCGGCTATTACGGCATCGCCAAGACTGACGCTGGCGACTACACCTACAATATTGGATTCACCGACGCCATGCTGCCTGAGGACAACAACTACAGCGTGAACCTGTTTGTCCGCTCGGGCCGCCTGCAGATCCTGCCTGCCGAGCTGACGGTTACCACGGGTTCTGCTGAGAAGGCCTACGACGGAACTGCGCTAACCAAAGACGAGGCGAGTCTTCGCGGCCTGGTTGCTGCTGACGAGGGCAAGGCTACCGTCGCCGCTACAGGCACCATCACCGATCCTGGTTCTGCGCCCAACAGCTACACCATCACGTGGGGCGATGTTAATCCTAGCAACTACACCATTAAGGAAAACCTCGGTACCCTTACGGTTACGGAGGCAACCCTGAACGTCACTGTTGCCGACAAGACCGTCACCTACAACGGCGAGGAGCAGAATGGCTATGCCCAGACCGATTCCTCGGAGTATACGGTTACCGGTCTTGCAAATGGCCATACTTTGAACATCGAATACACGCCCGCCAAGGGTACGGATGCGGGCACGTATGAGAACGGGTCGTTTGCGGAGACGTTTACCGTCACTGATGCTGATGACAAGGATGTCACTGAGTACTACACGCTCGGCATTCTGACGCCTGGCAAGCTGACGATTGAGAAGCTGCCTGTTGTCGTTACTATCGTGGGCGAGCACGAAACCAGCGTTTACGATGGCATTACGCACGGTGTTTCCGGATTTACTGCCGAGGCCGATAATTCGCTTTCCCTACAGTCAACCAACGTAGGCGTGACCGCGCTTGCGCGAGCTGCGGAAAGTGGCGTCGGCCATGAACAAATGGCGGAGCACCCTTTCCACTTTGGGCCATTTCTCCTCGGCCCGCTTGACCCTGAACAGGTACGCGTACCAGTTCAGATATGACTGCAGGTTCTTGACGTCCATGCCGACGTAGCCGTGCAGGTAGCGCCTGATCCAGGAGCACAGGTTGTTCACCATCGCCATCTTCTCGAGGTACTCCGGGTCCTTCGTGTCGGCCTTGTAGGGCCGGTCGACGCCCTTCACGGCCTTCACCAGCGACTTGTGGGACTTCTCCATGTCGTGGAAGATCTCGGAGCCCTCGGCGATGCTGGCCTGCAGCGCGTCCTTGATGCGCCTGGCCGAGGGCTTGCCGTGGCCGCAGCGCACGGCGACCACGTTCTTGTGGACGTCGATCGCGACCGCTATGCAGACCTTGTCCTTGCTCAGGCCCCTCTTCGGCCTCCAGCCCGGGCCTCCCTTCAGGTCGGAGTCCGTGACGTACATCTCGTCTATCCAGACCTTGTCCCGCAGGACGATGCGGTCCTGGTAGCCGTCTATCGTGCTCATGACCCGGTGGCGCCACTCCCAGGCCGTCTGGTGCGACATCCCGCAGAGCTCCGCCGCAGCGTCGAGCTGCACGTTGTAGCACATGAGGCGGATGAAGAGGACCCATGCGGACAGGGGCTTCTTCGAGGATTCGAATATCGTGCCGGCCAACGACGTGTACTTGCGACCGCAGTCGCGGCATTCCCAGAACCTGCGGCCGGCACCCGTGCGGCCTCGGCCGACGGTCTCGCCGGAACCGCATCTCGGGCACGGGGGCCGGGGCCTCCACTCGTCGGCAGCCTCGTCGTAATCTCCGACGCCGACGGACTCGCGGCACCTTCTCGTCTCGACGGCCTCTTGCAAGAGCGCGAAATCGCCCTCATCGAGGGCGTTGACCCGCTTCGCGAACGGGTTCGTACGGGTGGACATGGCGGTATCCCATCCGCCCAGGCGCCCATCCGATCGGGATCGTCGCCAAACAATGGACCGGATGGGCACCTGGGCTGATCATTGTTTGGCTCCGCCATTATAGCCTTTTGCACAGCACGGCGGCCGACTGCTCGGGAGTGCCTAGCATGCCTACGTTGGTTGACTGTAGGATTCGCTTTATATAGTTGAGGGTGATGGTCGTTATTTCGACACACGGGACACTCAGTCCATGGCAAGCCAAAAGGATGTTGGAACCAACACCATGGGCTTGACTGACGAAAACTTCGTCAACAACAACAATAACTTCAACGTTACCTTTGTAGTCACTGACGGCTATATAACCATCACTCCGGCCCCCGTCACCATCACTACCGGTTCCGCCAGCAAGGCTTACGACGGCACGCCTCTTACCAGTTCTGAGGCGAGCATCGCTGGTCTGGCTAGGAACGAGACGGTGACCCTAACGACGACCGGCTCCCAGACGCCGGTTGGGTATTCCAGCAACACCTATAGCATTACGTGGGACAACGCCAAGGCTACCAACTACATCGTCACCGAGAATCTCGGCACGCTGACCGTGACCAAGAGCGACGTAAAGGTTGTTCTCACGGCCCCGAGCGATTCCAAGACCTACGACGGCACCGCGTTGACCTGCGACGGCACCGGCGAGAAGAAGGTCACGGCCACCGGCCTGCCCGAGGGCTTCACGGTTGAGGCAACCGCGACCGGCTCCCAGATCAATGCCGGCGAATCTGCTAACGTCGTGAACGATGGCTATGTCATCAAGGACGCTCAGGGTGAAGATGTTACCGACAACTTCACCAACGTGGAGAGGGTCGACGGCAAGCTGACCGTCAACAAGGCCCCCGTGACCATCACGACAGGCTCCGACTCCAAGGCCTACGACGGCACCGCCCTGACCAAGGACGAGGCGTCGATCAATGGTCTTGTGAACGACGAGACTGCGACTGTCACCGCTACGGGTACCATCACCGAGGTTGGCAGCACGTCCAACACGTACAGCATCGACTGGGGCACCACGAACAAGGACAATTACACCGTAACCGAAAGCCTTGGTACGCTGACGATTACCGAGAACTCCGATGAAGTGACCTTGACCGCAGCGAGCGACACCAAGGTTTACGACGGTGCCGCTTTGGCTAACGCGACCGTCACCGCCTCCGGTCTGCCCGAGGGCTTCACTTGCGAGGCCACTGCTTCTGGCAGCCAGACTGTTGCTGGCAGCAGCTCCAATGTTGTGAACGACGGTTACGTCATCAAGAACGCAGCGGGCGAGGACAAGACTGCTAACTTCACCAACGTGAAGAAGGTCAACGGTACCCTGACCGTTACCGAGAAGGGTCTCACCATCACGGCCGGCTCTGACACCAAGGTGTACGACGGCACCGCGCTGACCAAGGACAGCTACACCAGCACCGACCTTGCGACCGGCGACAGCATCTCGTCCGTCACCGTGACCGGCTCGCAGACCGTGGTCGGCAGCTCCGACAACGTCCCGAGCGCGGCCAAGATCGTCAACGCGAACGACGAGGACGTGACCGCGTCCTACAACATCACGTACGCCAACGGCACCCTCGAGGTCACCAAGAAGACAGTCACCATCACGGCCGACTCCGACACCAAGGTGTACGACGGCACGGCCCTGACGAAGGACTCTTACACCTATACTGCCCTGGCCTCCGGAGACAGCATCTCGTCCGTCACCGTGACCGGCAGCCAGACCGAGGTGGGCAGCTCCGAAAACGTCCCGAGCGCCGCGAAGATCGTCAACTCTGCGGGCGACGACGTGACCGCCAGCTACGAGGTCACCTACGCAAACGGCACCCTCGAGGTCACCAAGAAGACAGTCACCATCACGGCCGACAGCGACAGCAAGACCTACGACGGCACGGCCCTGACCAAGAACAGCTACACCAACACGGACTTGGCGGTCGGCGACGTCATCGACTCTGTCACCGTCACCGGCTCTCAGACAGTTGTCGGCACGAGCAATAACGTGCCTTCTGCCGCTGTCATCAAGAACGCGGCCGGTGCAGACGTGACCGCATCCTACGAGATTACCTACGTGAACGGCTCGCTCGAGGTTACGGCTAAGACCCTTACGATCACGGCCGTCAGCGACACGAAGGTGTACGACGGCACGGCCCTGACCAAGGACTCCTACACCAACACGGCGCTGGCCGAGGGCGACTCCATCGAGTCCGTCACCGTCACCGGCTCCCAGACCGATGTCGGTACCTCCGACAACGTCCCGAGCGCGGCCAAGATCGTCAACGCGAACGACGAGGACGTGACCGCGTCCTACAACATCACCTACGCCAACGGCACGCTCGAGGTGACGAAGAAGGCCGTCACCATCACGGCCGGCTCCGACACCAAGGTCTACGACGGCACGGCCCTGAACAAGGACAGCTACACCAGCACCGATCTCGCGTCCGGCGACTCCATCGAGTCCGTCACGGTGACCGGCTCTCAGACGGTTGTCGGCACGAACGACAACGTGCCCTCCGCTGCGAAGATCGTCAACGCGGGCGGTAAGGATGTCACTTCCTGCTACGAGATTACCTACGTCAACGGCACCCTCGAGGTCACGAAGAAGGCCGTCACCATCACGGCCGACTCCGACACCAAGGTCTACGACGGCAAGGCTCTGACGAAGAACTCCTACACCAACACGGACCTGGCGGCGGGCGACTCCATCGAGTCCGTCACCGTCATCGGCTCCCAGACGGTCGTCGGCTCGAGCGCAAACGTCCCGAGCGCCGCGAAGATCGTCAACGCCGCGGGCGAGGATGTCACTTCCAGCTACGATATCACCTACGCCAACGGCACGCTGATCGTAACCAAGAATGTCGGCGTCACCATTACGGCTGACTCCGCCACAAAGGTCTACGACGGCACCGAGCTGACCAAGAACTCCTATCAGGTCGCTGGTCTTGCAGAGGGAGACTCGGTCGAGTCCGTCACCATCACCGGCTCGCAGACTGTGGCCGGCTCGAGTGACAACGTCCCGAGCGCCGCGAAGATCGTCAACGCCGCGGGCGAGGACGTCACCGAGTCCTACGAGATCATCTACGCCAACGGCACCCTCGAGGTCACCAAGAAGGCCGTCACCATCACGGCCGACTCCGCAACGAAGGCGTACGACGGCACGGCCCTGACCAAGGACTCCTACACCAACACGGCGCTGGCCGAGGGCGACTCCATCGAGTCCGTCACCGTGACCGGCTCCCAGACGACCGTCGGCAAGTCCGACAACGTCCCGAGCGCCGCGAAGATCGTCAACGCCAATGGCAAGGATGTCACCGCAAACTACACTATCGAGTATGCCAACGGCACCCTCGAGGTCACCAAGAAGGCCGTCACCATCACGGCAGGCAGCGACACGAAGGTCTACGACGGCACGGCCCTGACCAAGGACTCCTACACCAACACGGCGCTGGCCGAGGGCGACTCTATCGAGTCCGTCACCGTCACCGGATCTCAGACCGTCGTCGGCAAGTCCGACAACGTCGCATCCGCTGCAGTCATCAAGAACGCGGCGGGCGAGGACGTCACCGCGTCCTACGAGATCACCTACGCCAACGGCACCCTCGAGGTCACCAAGAAGGCCGTCACCGTTACCATTACCGGTAACACCGACAGCAAGGTCTACAACGGTGCTGAGCAGAGCGTCGAGGGCTACGAGGTTGAGATTTCGGACAAGCTCTACACCGAGAAAGACTTCTCCTTCTCCGGCACTGCTGTTGCCAAGGGCACGAACGTTAACGAGTACCCGATGGGCCTGGCTGAGAGCCAGTTCACCAACAACAACGACAACTTCGATGTCACGTTCGTGGTCACCGATGGCAAGCTGAGCATCACGCCCGTCACCGAAAAGGTCACGGTGACTATCATCGGTCACAATGCGACCAACCCGTATGACGGCACCGAGCACAGCGTGTCTGGCTACGATGTAACCATCGACAACACGCTCTACACCGAGGCTGACTTCTCCAAGCCCGCCCAGGCCGATGTCAAGGCCGCTCGCACCAACGTGGTCGAGGGTGAGGACGCCGACGGCCAGACCGACATGGGTCTGACGAAGAACGACTTCGCCAACACCTCGACGAACTTCACCAACGTCGAGTTCGTCGTGACCGACGGTTACCAGAAGATCACCCCGATCGACGTGACTGTCACCATCGTTGGCCACAACAACTCAACGACCTATGACGGCACGGCGCACACTGTGACTGGTTACGACGTTACCAGCATTTCTAGCGACCTCTACACCGAGGCAGACTTCACCTTCTCCGGACAGGCCACTGCGTCTCGTACCGAAGAGGGCACCACGAACATGGGCCTGACCGCTGAGCAGTTCGCGAACGCCAACACGAACTTCGGCACCGTCACCTTCAACGTGACCGACGGCTACCAGACCATCGTTCCGGTCGACGAGGTTGTCGTGACCATTACCGGCCACAACAACACTGCGGATTACGACGGCGCTGAACACAGCGTCTCCGGCTACGACGTGGAAATCAGCAACCCGCTGTACAAGGAAACCGACTTCACGTTCTCCGGCACCGCAACCGCGGCTCGCACCAACGTGGTCGAAGGCACCGACGCCGACGGCACCACCAATATGGGTCTGGCCGCTGACCAGTTCACGAATACCAACAAGAACTTCTCCAAGGTTACCTTCGTCGTGACCGACGGCTTCCAGACCATCATCCCGATTGATGTTGCCGTGACCATTACGGGCAACAAGGATTCGAAGGTCTACAACGGCTCTGAGCAGCAGGTCGAGGGCTACACGGTATCCATTGAAAACCCGCTCTACAAGGAAACCGACTTCACCTTCACAGGCGAGGCGGTCGCCAAGGGCACCGATGTGAACACCTATCCGATGGGCCTGGCCACTGACCAGTTCAAGAACAACAACACGAACTTCAAGACTGTCACCTTCAACGTGACCGACGGCTCGCTTGAGATCACTAAGCGCCCTGTGACGCTGACCTCCGCGACCGACACCAAGGTTTATGACGGCACCGCGCTCACCAAGAACGCCCAGACTGATGTGACCGTGGGTGGCGACGGCTTCGCCGAAGGCGAGGGCGCCACGTACAACATCACGGGCACCCAGACTGAGGTCGGCACCAGCAAGAATGCCTTCACCTACACGCTGAACGACGGCACGAAGGCCGCCAACTACGACATCACGACTGTCGAGGGCGACCTGACCGTGACCGCGCTCACCGACAAGGTGACCGTGACCATCACCGAGAACTCCGGCTCCGAGAAGTACGACGGCGCCGAGAAGACGGTCACTGGCTACACGGTGTCCATCGACAACAATCTGTACAAGGAAAGCGACTTCACGTTCTCCGGTAACGCCACCGTCAAGGGCACCGATGCCGGCAGCTACCCGATGGAGCTCAAGGCGAGCGACTTCACCAACATCAGCAAGAACTTCTCCAACGTCGAGTTCGTCATCGTCGACGGCACGCTCGAAATCTCGAAGCGCACCGTCACCCTGACTTCCGGCAATGCTGAAAAGGTCTACGATGGCACCCCGCTGACCAATAGCGAGGTCACCGTGGGCGGCGACGGCTTCGCGACAGGCGAGGGCGCGACCTACGACGTGACCGGTTCCAGGACTACAATCGGCTCTAGCAAGAACGCCTTCACCTACACGCTGAGCGGCAACACCAAGGCCGGCAACTATGACATCTCTACGGTTGAAGGCACGCTCACGGTGAAGAAGGTCGAGAACGAGATCGTCATCACCGCCGACTCTAACAGCAAGGTCTACGACGGCACAGCGCTGACCGACAACGGCTACACCTACACCCAGGGCATCCTGGCCGAGGGCGACGTGCTCACGGCCGTGGTCGAGGGCGCCATCACCGATGCGGGCACCGCCGACAACGTGGTGACCAGCTACAAGGTCATGCGCGGCGAGACCGACGTCACCGAGAACTACACCTTCGGCGAGAGCGTGAAGGGCACCCTCACGGTAACCAAGCGTCCCGTGACGCTGACCTCCGCGACCGCTTCCAAGACTTACGACGGCACTCCTCTGACCAACAACGAAGTGACCGTGGGCGGCGAAGGCTTCGCGGACGGCGAGGGCGCAACCTACACCGTGACCGGCACGATTACCGATCCGGGCACCGTGGCGAATTCCTTCACTTACACCCTGAAGGACGGCACGAAGGCCGACAACTACGACATCACGAAGACCGAGGGCACCCTGACGGTGAACAAGGTCTCCAAGGAGATCGTCATCACGGCTGAGTCCGACTCCAAGGTCTACGACGGCAAGCCGCTGACCAACGACGGCATCACCTACACCGAGGGCGTTCTGGCCGACGGCGACGTGCTCACGGCCGTGGTCGAAGGCACCATCACCGATGCGGGCACTGCGGCCAACAAAGTCACGAGCTACAAGGTCATGCGCGGCGAGACCGACGTTACCGCAAACTACACGTTCGGCGAGAGCGTTGACGGCACCCTTGAGGTTACCAAGCGCGACATTACCGTGTCCGTTGAGGACAAGACCGTCGAGTACAACGGCTACGAGCAGCAAGGCGAGACTAAGTACGCCTTCACGAATGTCGTTGACGGCCAGACGGCGACGATTGGCTACACCCCGTCCAAGGGCACGCTGGTCGGCACCTACGACAACGGCGCCTACGCTGACGATCTAAAGGTCGTCGACGCGGACGGCACCGACGTGACTGCGAACTACAACCTGACCACGAAGACCGCTGGCAAGCTGACCATTACCGACCGTACCGACAAGTATGAGATCGAGATCGTGGCCAACTCCAACACCGGCAACACTTACGACGGCACGGAGAAGTCCGCCAAGGGCTTCGAGACCCTGACCTTCACGGTCGACGGCAATACCTACACCGTCGAGGGCCTGACCACCTCCGATCCCGTCAGCACCGACGTCGTCACCGTGGCCAATGCCATCAGCGGCACCGCCGTGGTGAAGGACGCCGCGGGCAACGACGTGACCGACCAGTTCACGGTCAAGACCACCGACGGCAAGCTCGAGATCGCCAAGCGCACCGTGACCATGACCTCTGCTGACGATCAGAAGCAGTACGACGGCACCCCGCTGACCAACGACGAGGTCACCGTCTCCGGTGACGGCTTCGTCTCAGGCGAGGGCGCCACGTACAATGTCACCGGCAGCCAGACAGTGGTCGGCTCCAGCGTCAACGCGTTCGAGTACGCCCTGAACGCGAACACGAAGGCCGGCAACTACGACATCACCAAGGTTGAGGGCACCCTCAAGGTGACCGACCGCACCGACAAGTACCAGATCGAGGTTGTGGCGAACTCCGCCAAGGCCACCTACGACGGCAAGCAGCACACTGCCGCCGGCTTCGAGACGCTCGAGTTCACCGTCAACGGCAACACCTACACCGTCTCCGGCCTGACCACGTCCGACCCGACGCAGGCCAACGCGGGCATCTACAACAACGCCATCTCCGGCACCGCCGTGGTGAAGGACGCCGCGGGCAACGACGTGACCGCCCAGTTCGACGTCACGACCAAGGACGGCACCCTGGAAATCGCCAAGCGCGAGGTTACGTTGACCTCCGAGACCGCGACCCAGGTGTATAACGGCACGGCGCTCGAGCGCCCGAACGTCACCATCGGAGACGAGGTCCTGGCTGCTGAGGCTACCGCCGAGGCCACCGGCACCATCACCGAGGTGGGCGAGGTCACGAACGATATCGTCCTCACCCCGGGCGACGGCTACGTTGCCGACAACTACACCATTACGTATGAGCCTGGTACGTTGACGGTCACTCCGGTTACCGATAAGGTCACCGTGACCATCACCGAGCACTCCGGCGAGTACAAGTACGACGGCACCGAGAAGACCGCGACCGGCTACGACGTCGACATCGACAACGAGCTGTACACCGAGGCCGACTTCGAGTTCAGCGGCGACGCGACCGTCAAGGGAACCGACGCCGATACGTACGACATGGAGCTCACCGCTGACGACTTCGAGAACATCTCGAAGAACTTCAGCAACGTCGAGTTCGTCATCGTCGACGGCACGCTGAAGATCACCCCGCGTACCGTGGTCATGACCTCCGCCGATGCCACCAAGGCGTACGACGGCACGGCCCTGACCAACAACAACGTCACCGTTACGGGCGACGGCTTCGTGGGCAACGAAGGCGCAACCTACAACGTGACCGGCTCGCAGACCACGATCGGTCAGTCCGATAACACCTTCACGTACACCCTGAACGAGGGCACGAAGGCCGGCAACTACACGATTACGACTACGCCTGGCACGCTGACCGTGACCGCGTCCGAGAAGGCTGTTGTGATCGAGTCCTCCACCAAGAGCTGGACCTATGACGGCCAGAACCACACCGACGAGGTCTACACCGTGACCTACGACGGCGCCGCGGTCGAGGCCGACGAGTCCGGCAAGGTGTTCACGCTGCCCACCGGCGACACGCTGACCATCACCGCCACCGCCGAGGGTGTGAAGGACTACAGCGCCGACTACAGCAAGAACAACACGTACACCTACGAACTGACCAACGCCGGCAGCTACAACAGCGTCACGGCCAACGTCGGCACGCTCTCCATCGAGAAGGCCAACGTGACCCTGACCTCCGAGTCCGGAGAGAAGGCCTACGACGGCACGCCGCTGACTAAGCCCGAGGTCGAGGTAATCGGCAACGGCGCCGAGGTCTTCCAGACCGAGGTGAGCGACATCAAGGCCACCGGCTCCGTGACCACGGTTGCCGAGGGCGAGGTCACGAACGCCATCGTCTACACCGAAGGCGAAGCGTTCAAGGCCGACAACTACACCATCACCAAGGACGAGGGCACGCTGAAGATCACCGAGAGCGAAGCAGCGCTGGTGATCGGCTCCTCCGACAAGACCTGGACCTATGACGGCGCCACGCACACCGACGAGGTCTACGCCGTGACCTACGACGGCACCGAGGTCGAGGCCGACGAGTCCGGCAAGGTGTTCACGCTGCCCACCGGCGACAAGGTGACTATCACCGCAACCGCCGAGGGTGTTAAGAGCGTCGCCGACACGGCCGAAGGCAACAACACCTTCACCTACCTGGTTGACAACGCCGACAGCTACGGCGATGTGACCGCTGAACCCGGCACGCTGAGCATCGACAGGCGCTCCGTCACGCTGACGTCCGCGACCGACTCCAAGGTCTACGACGGCACGGCCCTGACCAATGAAGAAATCACCGTCGGCGGCGAAGGCTTCGTCGAGGGCGAAGGTGCCACGTACTACGTCACCGGCACGCAGACGCTGGTCGGCAAGTCCGAGAACGTGTTCGACTACACGTTGAACGACGGCACCAAGGCCGACAACTACACCATCGATACCGTGAACGGCACCCTGACCGTCACTGACGGCACCAACCCCGGCGAGGATCCCGTTGACGACGACCTGGTCGTGACCAAGAGCCACGAGGCTGGCGAGTTCGGCCTGGGCGACACGGTGACGTTCGACATCTCCGCTACCAACATCTACGAGGATGCCCGCACCATTACGCTGACCGAGATCGACGGCGTGACGCTTGCGCAGTCCGTCTTCGAGAACGTGGCTGGCGGCGAGACGGTTGAAACCACCGCGACCTACACCATCACCGAGGCCGACATCCTGAAGGGCACGTTCACGAACACCGTGACGGCTCAGGTGGGCGACATCACCAAGACCGCTACCGACACGGTGACGGCCGAAGAGATCGCCGATCCCGATCCGAGCCTGAACGTCAAGAAGGAGACGACGTCCACGCCCGCCAATGGCGAGACCTACGCTCTGAACGAGACCATTACCTACAAGATTACGGTCACCAATAACGGTAACCTGACGATCACCGATGTGAAGGTTTCCGACGAGCTGACCGAGGACGAATGGACCGTCGAGAGCCTGGCTCCTGGCGCATCCGAGACGTTCGATGCCGAGTACACCGTGACCGAGGCCGACATCCTGGCCGGCTCCGTCAAGAACGAGGCCACGGCCGACGGCACCAACCCGTCCGACGACCCGACCGACCCCGGCGAGCCCGGCACCACCGACGACCCGACCGACGAGCCGGATCCGAGCCTGAGCGTGGTTAAGACGACCACCTCCGAACCCGCCAACGGCGAGTCCTACGCGCTCGGTGAGACCATCTCCTACGAGATCACCGTCACCAACGACGGCAACCTGACCGTCTCCGACATCACCGTCACCGACACGGTGGCGGGCTACGAGGCCGAGGACATCACGTCCAGCCTGGACAAGACCGAGCTTGCGCCCGGCGAGAAGGCAACCGCCACGTTCACGCACGTCGTGACCGAGCAGGACATCCTGGCCGGCTCCGTCAAGAACGAGGCCACGGCCGACGGCACCAACCCGTCCGACGACCCGACCGACCCCGGCGAGCCCGGCACCACCGAGGACCCGACCGAGGATCCCGAGCCCAGCCTGAGCGTCGAGAAGAAGACCACGAGCGAGGCGCCTGAGGGCGGCTACGCTCTGGGCGACACGATCTCCTACGAGATCACCGTCACCAACGACGGCAACCTGACCGTCTCCGACATCACCGTCACCGATACGGTGGCGGGCTACGAGGCCGAGGACATCACCGCCAACCTCGACAAGACCGAGCTCAAGCCCGGCGAGACCGCCAAGGCCACGTTCACGCACGTCGTGACCGAGCAGGACATCCTGGCCGGCTCCGTCAAGAACGAGGCCACGGCCGACGGCACCAACCCGTCCGACGACCCGACCGACCCCGGCGAGCCCGGCACCACCGACGACCCGGTTGAGGACCTGGACACCACGCTGACGGTCAACAAGAAGATCTCCAGCCAGCCTGCCGACGGCAAGGCCTACAAGCTGGGCGAGACCATCGAGTACACGATCGACGTCACCAACGACGGCAACGTGGCCTACGAGAACGTCAACGTCGAGGACGCCGACACCGGCTTCGCCACCACCATCGACAAGCTGGCTGTGGGCGAGACCAAGACCTTCACCACCACCCACGTGGTGGATGAGGCCGACATCCTGGCCGGCTCCTACACCAACACGGTGACGGCCAAGGCCGACCCGATTGACGACCCGAAGGACCCCGAGAACCCGAAGACCCCCGAGGGTGAGGACTCCACGACCACCGGCGACGAGGACGACCCTGACGGCCCGAACCCGCCGATCGAGGACAAGAACCCGAGCCTGAGCTCCGAGAAGTCCTCCACCGGCACCATGACCGGTAAGGACGCCCAGGGCAACGCGGCCTACGCCGAGGGCGACGAGCTGACCTATACGATCACCGTCACCAACGACGGCAACCTGACCGCCTCCGGCATCACGGTCGTCGACGAGAAGCTCGGCTACACCGAGGACAGCCCGTTCGTCTACGAGGGCACCATCGCTCCTGGCGAGACCGTCGACGTCCTGACCCAGAACTACACCGTGACCGCTGAAGACGTGGCCGCCGGCTCCGTGTTCAACGAGGCCACCGTCACCGCCACCACCGAGGGCGGCGACCCCGAACCGGTCAACCCGACCGATGAGCAGCCTGTCGAGGTCATCTTCACGATCATCTACGACCCGAACGGCGGCAACTTCGACGGCAGCACCGACAACGTGATCGTCCATGCCAAGTACGGCGAGGTCATCACCATCATCGAGGCGCCTGTCCGCGAGGGCTACGTGTTCGACTACTGGTTCGGTTCCGAGTACCAGCCCGGCGACGCCTATACCGTGACCGGTGACCACACCTTCACGGCCCAGTGGGTGGCCGAAGAGAAGCCGGCGCCGAAGCCCGAGCCCAAGCCTGAGCCCAAGCCCGAGCCGAAGAAGCTGCCCCAGACCGGCGACAGCGTCCCGGTCGAGCCGCTCGGCCTGCTGGCACTGTCCAGCCTGGCTGTGCTCGTCGCAGCCGGCGCCAAGCGTCGTCGCATGATGGAGGAGTAACGCCATCAGCCTGACGACGAGGGAGGTCAGCCTCCCGTAGGCACCGCCACCGCCCCGCATTTCAACCGATTTGCGGGGCGGTTTTTCGGAGCCGATGCGTGCGGGGGAGTCCCGACCCGGGAGCTTTCCGCACCGGCGAGGGAAGTTCCGCGTTGGGAGCTTTCCGCACCGGCGAGGGGAGTCCTGACCTTGGACGCTTTCCGCACCCGCGGAGGCAGTCCCGACCCGAGCGCTTTCTGCAACCTGGAGCGAATCCCAGCGACGGGCGTTTCAGTACCGCGAACGAATCCCGGCCCAGGGTGCCAGCCGCACCGCGGATTCCGAACGCTCGGCTGTCAAGTTTTTGTCGATTGCGGCCACGCTGCCGCAGAATGACGTATCGTTGACGCAAACTCAAATATGCGTAACGAACGCGAAGGAGTACAACATGAAGAAGATTGCAGTGTTCATGACCGTTGCGGCGCTCGCCTTCACGCTGGCGGGCTGCTCGTCCAACGATGCCGAATCGGCCGACCAGGCCGCAACCGACGCCGAAGCCACCGAAACCGCCGAAGAGCCCACCGAGACCGTCGTCCAGGGCGAAATCGCCTGGAGCGAGGCGGAAGACCAGGCCGCGGCCAGCGAAAGCGCCGGCTTCTCCGGCGATTTCGTCGTGCCCGACCCGCTGCCCATCGGCGACTACGAGTGGTCTGCGCCCAACTTCACGGCCATGGACGGCGTCGCCCAGGCCGACTACGACGGAGGCGGCATTGCGGTTTCCATCCGCAAGGGCGAGGGCGTGGCGCTCGAGGACCTTTCCGCTGACCTGAACGAGTACCAGTTCGACTGGACCCAGGACGTCGACGGCGTCGAGGTGGCCTGCCACGGGTATGAGGAGGGCATCGCCAACTTCCTGGAGTGGGAGACCGAGGACTGCTCCTACAACGTATGGTGCGTGAGCACCGCCGAGGGCAACCTGGGCATGAATGAGGACGAGGTGGCCGCCATGGTGGCCGGCATCGAGTAGCCAGGTCCGCGGTCAGGCATACGAATCCGCAAAACCACGAGGGGCGCCCAGGCGCCCCTCTTTGTATTTGTGTGCGTTGCGATGGTTCCTGCAAATATAAAAACCTCTCGGAGGTAGGAAACGCGCGTTTTTTGCATCGCCACCCTCGTGCGGGCCTTATGTTTCGTGGTTGTAACCACATTAAGACCCCGAATCATGGTCCCGGACGTCCAAGAGTCGGGTGTTGGACCCTTCTTCCAGGTCCAAAGATGCAAAAAACGCGCGTATCCTACCCCCGGGGCCTTTCAAATGCTGAAGCGGCGACATTCCTGCCGCCAGAGAACGCTGTCTGCAGACAGGTTTCCATATAAAGAAGGGGAGCGACGCGCCTGCCGCTCCCTTGCCTGTACAGAGGTTGATTCGTTTGCGCTACGTCCAACGCAGCGTTCCGTCGGGGTGGAACATCAGCGAGGGGTCACCGCCGTAGCTCGGGTTTTTGATCAGCTCGAAGTCGTGGTCGAGGCCGAATACGAAGTCCGCAGCCGTAATGCCGTTCCTGCAGGCCGGCCGCCCGATGGCGGGGTTGTCCGGCCCAACCAGGTCGCCTGCGGTCTTCAGCGATTCGACCTCGGGAATGCCCAAGGGGTCCAGGACCAGCGAAGCCTCCCTTTCGTCAAGACCAAAAATAGTGACGGTTTTCATCCTGTCGGCACGGATCTGCTTCATGGGGTCGGAGGTCACGAACCCGAACTCGCAAAAGCCATCGTTGGCGAAGGTCTCGCCGTAATCCTCCAGCAGCTTGTCGCATTGACGGAAGTTCATGTTGGTGATGAAATACGTTGCCGTGTGCGCAGGCGTGGGCTTTCCGCAGGAATCGTTGATATCGGTATCGTACAGAAGCGGCACCACGATGAAGAAATGAAGCGGGGCGGTTTGGCAGACGAGGTATGCGAATCGGGACATGGCTTCCGTGAGGGATCCTACAGGAATGTTGGCCACAGTCCACCCGTCACTTTCGAACGAGTAACCTTCTTGGATAGTTTCCAGGCCCCGTAGTTCCAGCCCTGACGCATACTCCATAAGACCACACCCCCTTTGTGTGCGCTCGGCCGCATTCAATATAAGTTGCTACATCCGAAAAAGCAATGCTTCCTACCGATTGCCATAAATTCAAGCGAAATTCTGCAGGTGGAACTTGTATTTCGGCAAGCGGTAATGTGAACTATAAGGCACATCCGAATGCCGGATCGCGCGGCCCTGTCTCCCAATGCGATGGGGCGCGAAACGTGCGCTCGCTCGGTCTGTGTGCCGCCTAACACGGCAAGGTGCAGCGCGGGCGCCAGGCGGGTTCGCAAGCCGTGCGCCACCCGCTGCGATGGGTATGGTCCACCGCCGCCAAAAGCCGACGCGATGGGGGTGCGGAACTTGCGCTCGACCGGTCCGAGTGCCGTGCGACTCCCGCTGCAGTGGGGTACAATGCCTTCCGACGAAAGAAAGGTGGATTCATGCTCGCGATAACCGTTGACGCCGCCAAGGCCGCGGATTTCCTGACAGCACGCATCAATATGCTGCAGCTGCCCTTCGACACCGACCTCAAGGGGTATGTGCTGGTGTGCGCGTCGGGTGCCTCGCAGGACGAAGGCACCATTCCCGGCAAGGCGCTCTGCTATGCCGAGCTCACCGGCTGCGACCCGTACGGAGACGGCTTCCTGTGGAAGTTTCGCAGCCTGTATTGGATCGAGCCCTTCGACGCCGCCGACGCTGCCGCGCCTTTCGAAGTGGACGACGACTTGATCCGCATCATCCCCGGGTTCATCGAGCCCATCGACGCATTCAACGAGTTCTACCGCCCTGCGTTTGTAGGCGACGATACCCATTGGCAGCGCCTGCTTGATGTGTTCGCGGTGGAGGACGAAGACGAGGACCCTGGATTCTGGTAGGAGACATCATGACGAAGCTGATCGATTATCTGGCCGAGCCCGAAACCGCTGTGGTGTTCGACATCGACGGCGTGCTGTGCGTGTACGAGTTCGGCGATCTGAGCCATTCCGCCTGTCCCGACGACGACTGGGAATCCTACGTCGTGAACCAAAGGCCCTACGACTCCGCGCTGCCCGTGCCCGTGCTGCAGAGGTTCATCCAGGAGAAGGGACCCGACCGCGTATTTGCCTGCTCGGTGGCCGAAGATTATGAGGCTTCCGGCAAGCTTGCGTTCGTGACCAGGCATTACGGCATTCCCGCCGACCATGTGCGCCTGGTGTCCTCCAAACCCGAGAAGCGGGCGTTTCTGGAAGAGCTCCGCGACGGCCTGGGCCTGCCCGAGCAGCGCGTGGCGCTGGTTGAGGATACGGTCAAGACGCTCGATGCCTTAAGCGACGGCTCCGCATTCACCACGGTGCACGTGACGTCGTTTTTCGCATAGGGTCGCATCCGGCTGGTGGAGCGGGCCCGCATGCTCGAGGGGAGCACCCGGCCGGTGGGCGAGCGCCGCGGGCTCGGGGCCACACGCCCGTCGGGGCAGGCCCGCTCGGCCGAGGGCCGCACTCGGCCTGTGGGGAAGTCACGCGAACTCGGGGCCACGCGCCCGTCGGGGCAGGCCGAACCCGACGCCAACCGATTCCGTATTCCCGTCCGCTTCGCCGCTGGGCGATACGCCCGGCAACGTGGCGTTGGGTTTCTTCACAGGGCCGTCATATTATCGAAAAACGATAAAAACTTATTGCAAAACGAAAAACTTAAGGCTATCATTCCTTCCAACGGACGAACTGTATCGTGTCCGTTCCGCACGAAGGAGCAGGTTATGAACCACATCGAACTGGGAACACAGCTCAAGGCGCTGGACATCATCCTGGGCATTTGCTGCGTCGTCATGGCCTTCGTGGTCATGCCGGTCAAGGGCCAGCAGCTGGCGGCACTCCATCCCGATTTGGCGTACCTGTTCGTCCCGTGCCTCATCGGGGGATGGATCGGCCTGGCGGCGCCACTCGCCATGACCGTCATCGCGTTCCCCATGTTCCGCAACATCGCAAACGGCGACTCCTTCACCGACGAGAACGCGCGCATCCTGAAGAAGATCAGCTATCTGGCAGGGTTCGACGTGCTGCTTCTGCTGGTGGCCATCGTGGTGTTCGTGTTCGTCGGGGCGTTGTACCTGGGTGCGTTCATGGCGCTGGTGACCGGCATCGTCGTTATGGGCTCGGTGGCCATCGTGGCGGCGGCACTTTCGCACCTCACGCTTAAGGCGGCCCAGCTCCAAGCCGAAAACGATCTGACGGTGTAGGTGGCGTATGCGCATCGTCGTGAATCTGGATGTGATGCTTGCCAAGCGCAAGATGTCGTTGACCCAGCTCAGCGACCAGGTTGGCATTACCATCGCAAACCTGTCGAACCTCAAGACCGGCAAGGCCAAGGCAATCCGGTTCTCCACGCTCGCAGCGCTGTGCGAGGTGCTGGACTGCCAGCCCGGCGATCTTTTGGAGTACGTAGAAGAGAAGGACTGATCCCCATGTCAAATCAGAGTTTCAACGGGGTGCCCGACGGGTACCCTCAGCAGAGCGCACCTTCGAATCCCCAGACAGGCGGGGGAGCGCCCGTTCCGCCCGTCGGCTGGAACGCGTCGGCGCCTGCACCCGCGGGTTCGCCCGCACCCGGCTCCGCGCCGCAACCCGCCGCGCCCGCGCCCGCGCCGGCAGCCGCGCCTCAAGCTGCGACAGGTTCCCAATCCGCAACCGCTGCCGCGCCGCAGTACGCGCCCGCGCCTCAGGCCCAGCCTGTGACTCAGCCAGCGCCGCAGTACGCAACCGCACCGGGCTCCGCGCCGCAGCCGCAGCCCCAAGCCGCGTTCGGCGGGGGCCCGAACCCGGCATTGCCGCTCAAGCCCCCGTACGAGTTCACCCAGCACGATACCCTCGTGGCGATACTCGGCCTGGTCCAGGCCATCTTCTGGGTGCAGGTGTTCGACTTCGACGACTTCCCCTGGTACTACTACTGGGGCACGCCGACCACGCCCGGCATCGGCATTGCCGTGCTGACCTGCGCGTCGCTGGTGCTGGCATGCATCGCCCTGGGCAAGAGGGCGCGCTACGACCGATGGTCCCTGTCGCTTATGGGCGCCACCGCAGTCGTGTCCGTCCTGCCTGCGCTTACGGCCAACGGCCAGCTCAGGTTCTTCAGCTGCCTGGTGCTTCTGGGGCTTTACCCCATGGCCATGCTGGCTCTTTCCGGCATGTGGAACGGCGCCTTCCTGCGCATGCATACGCTGCTGACCAGCTGGGGTTTCACCATACGGAGCATGTTCTACCGCGCAACTTGGCCCATGAAGGCCGTCTTCCGCAAGGGCGGCACCGTTGACTCCGCGGGGCAGACCGCCTCGGACAAGCGCCTGTCCGAGGGCGTGCTTGTCGGCGTGCTGATCTCTTGCGGCCTGCTGGTGGTCGTGCTGCCGCTGCTGGCTTCCGCCGACGCTGTGTTCGGCCACATCTTCGGCCGCATTGGCGAGTGGCTTGCGCGCCTCGACATCTGGGACATCGTGGGGCATCTGGTCTACCTCATGCTGGCCGCAGCTCCTCTGGCGGCGCTTCTGTGGAACCTCACCCACGACGACGGCTACTTGGCCGGCCGTCAGTTCGACCCGCCGCTGCCGCGCGGCACTGTGCCTCCCGCCACCGTGCTGACCGTACTCGTCATCATGGACACGGTGTATCTCCTGTTCGCAGGCGTGCAGGTTGTCTACCTGTTCGGCGGCGTGGAATCTCCCGTGCTTGCCGACGGCTACGCGGCCTACGCTCGGCAGGGCTTCTTCCAGCTTATTCTGGTCGTGTGCATCAACGTGGTCATGACCTATGTGGGCATGCGCATCGTGGACAAGGAGCGCGGCCTGGTAACGGCCATGCGCGCCTTCGCGGTTCTGCTTCAGGTGCTCACGCTGGTGGTACTGGTGTCGTCGCTGTGGCGCATGACCATGTACGTGCAGGCCTACGGCTTCTCTATGGAGCGCGCGCTCACCTATGTGGGTATGGCTTGGGTGGCGGTGGTCATCGTGGCCCTGACCGTGCGCCTGTTCTACCGCGAGTTCAAGGTGTTCGCCGTGGCGTTCGTGGCAGGCCTTGCCCTGTGGATCGGCTTCTCGGTGTCGATGCCCGCGACGCAGATCGCGAACTACAACGTGGACCATTACCTGGCGGGCGACATCGCCGATCCGGATGTGGACTACCTCAGCAACCTGTCCTACGAGTCCAAACCCGCCATCGAGCGCCTGTATGCGGCCACGTCCCAAGCGTCGATCGGCTCGGACGCCTACTATATACATCAGCAGTGCGAGTCTGTGCTGGCGGACTCCGGCGAGCCTTTGGAAATCAGTTACAGCTACAGGGACACGCTGTTCCATAAAGAGGGGGAGGGCTACATCGCCTGGCAGTACCAGTGCCTCCCGTACTGGGTAATCGACTAGCTGGCGTTTTGCCTGGTGCAGCGCTTGCACGGCGTATCCGGCGCCTGTTCGGGACGGGGCTCTTGCGGGCCCCGTCCTTTTTGTGACCTGGGGTTTCTCCCGAAAGCGCAGGCCGGCCGATGCTGCGCTTGCTCGAGCGGGCTGAAGCCCGCGCCTCGCAGACGCAGGCGCGGCGTCCGCGTTCGGCCTGGTGCTGAAACCCGCGTTTGCAGACGCACACGTGGCTCCTGCAAGCGGCACGCGGCCGAAGCCTGAGCTCGCAGGCGCGCACGTGGCTCCTGCAAGCGGCACGTTTCCGTCCGTTACCACTTTCCAGACATGGATGAGGTAGGATAAGCGAGTTTTCTATATCCCGCGACCCGAAACGATGCCCCGAAGCGCCGTCCGAGCGCTGAAGCAAGGGGTTGGAGCGCTCAAAACCCGCTTTTTGACGTGCAAACCAGCCCCTCGCGTATAGAAAACTCGCTTATCCTACCTCAAGCGGGTCTCTGAAGTGGTAAAGGCCGTCTGGACCGATGGGTTGCGCCGCGACCGCCGCCTTTCAATGCATTGCAATGAAGGATGTGCGTGCCGATGCACCTCCATGTACGCCCAGCCAGGTAAGACGCCCGTGCCTTCGTGCACGTCCAGCCAGGCATGACGCCCGCGCCTCCGCATACCCCCAACCAGTCATAACGCCCGTGCCTGCGCATCCCCCCTTGTGACTTCGTTGTATTTTGGTGTTTGCAGAATTGCAATCTCGCATAACAAGAAAAACCCGTACAATATGGATTTATGCAAAGCCTGAAAGAACAACGTGCACAAACCCATGACCGCAAGATGCTGATCTATGCGGTCATCGGTTTCGGCTGCATGATCGCCTACAGCCGCATGCTTGGCGAAGGGTTCGAAGGTTACATGCAAATCGGCTCCACCACGCCGCAAGACACGTTCTATCTGCTGCGTTCTTTCGCTCGTCTGTTCACCATCGCGGTCATCGCCATCGGCGGATACCGCAACACCCTGCGCATCAACGGCATCGCCGTCGTCGCAGCGGGCGTGCTCATGACGTTCTCGACGGCCATCTTCACCTTCTCGGGCAACGGCTCGCTGGGCGCCCTTGTGGCCCTGATGGCCGGCGCGTCCAACGGCATTCTGCTGTACGCGTGGATGCTGCTTCTGTCCAGCTACGACATGAAGCGCATCATGGAGGTGACGCTTTCCGGCCTGGTGCTGGCGGGCGCCATCCTCATGGGCGGTCCCTATCTGCCCACGGCGCCGCAGATGGCCGTGGTCATCCTTTCGGCCTTGCTGTCGTCGTTCAGCATGCTGGCGGTGGATCCCGATTTCGAATCGTGCATCCCCGACGGCAGGCTCACCCGCGCCGACCTGCGCCAGATCCCGTGGTTCACCCTCATCATGATCATCGTGTGCGGCTCCATCGGCACGGTGCTGTACGGCATGTCCCTCGAGTTCTTCTGGTCCTTCAGCGACGGCGCCAACTACATCGTGTTCGGCATTTCCATCCTGTTGACCATCGGCGCGTCGTGCCTGATCATGCTGCGCACCAAGCTCTGGGCCGACCGCGTGTGGCTGCCTACGTTCGTGCTGCTCATGTGCTCGCTGTGCAGCTGCTTCCTCGTGGCCGAGAGCGTCATGCCCCTGTGCATGGGCTTCCTTCTGGCCTCCATGTTCTGCTACCACTTCCTGCATTGGATGATTTTCCCGGCCATCTTCCACGAGATCAAAGTGCCGCGCCACATGATCGTCGGCGTTGTGCTGGTGCTCACCAACAGCTTTTTGGTGTCGCACCTGGGCGGCATCACCGCCCGCGCCCTGCCCGAGAGCATCAGCAGTCTGAGCAGCGTGGCGGGCCTTATGGCCGTGGGCATGATCATCCTGTTCGCCGTTTCGTGGGGCTTCATGGGCCGCACCTCCAATCATGGCGAGGCCGAGCGCATCGAGCGCATCGCTGTCGAGTCCTTCGAACAGCTGAAGAGCGAAAACCCCGAGCTCGCGCAGCAGATGGAGGTGGCCGAAGCCGAGCAGACCGCAGCCGTAGCCCAGCCCGAACCCGAGCCTGAACCCGAGCCCGAGCCCGAACCCGCGCCTGCCCCGATGACCATCGAGGAGCGCTTCGAACAGATCGGCAAACAGTACGGCCTGACGGCCCGTGAGAAAGAGATAGCGGCCCTGACCGCGCAGGGCTTCTCGTCCACCTACATCGCCGAGAAGCTCGTGGTGTCCGCCAGCACGGTGCGCTTCCATCAGCAGAACGTCTATCGCAAGCTGGACATCCACTCCCGCACCGAGCTCATCGAAATCGCCAACGCCCAAGAATAACCCGTCCCTCGCGACGTCC
The DNA here is from genome assembly GCF_000023885.1 of Slackia heliotrinireducens DSM 20476. NCBI lineage: Bacteria > Bacillati > Actinomycetota > Coriobacteriia > Eggerthellales > Eggerthellaceae > Slackia > Slackia heliotrinireducens. The sequence continues at coordinate 1,334,712 of NC_013165.1, forward strand.
ATGCGGGAAGTGCTCCGCCGGTGCGAAAAAGACCTCACATCTAATGGGGGAGGCTCCATTTTCTAATCGCGATAACAGCATTAACCAATGTTTAGATATGGTTTTCGGACACAAAACCTGCAAATCCAGAAGCCGAACAAAGGGTTGGGAAGTGTCTCATTTTAGGTTACAAATTGTCATTATGTGAGAAGCACCGCTTTTATATTGTGTGCAAAATGCCAGGTCAGAAGATACCTAGCAACTCTGATAGGTAGGTAATGGCTAGCAATGCGGGAAACTGGCAATACGGGCAGGTGGATTTTCGAATCTGGTTCGCTAGCATGTATTCCAGCAAAAGTCGAATTGCGCCTGAGCGCTTCGAAAATTGTCGAGTTACAAAAAGGGGGTCTTGCGAGCTGCATGCGGCTCGCAAAAGAGAAACGTACCATGACCAAACCAAGTCTCAACATCTCCCAAAAGGAAGCCACCCAGGACTTCGCGCCCTATCCGCTGTTCATCTATCTTGAGGAGCTGGACGTCGTCGTCATCGGCGCCGGTCGTGTCGCCGAACGCAAGATCGAGACGCTGCTGGATTGCGGCGCCACGGTTACCGCCATCGCGCCGAAGGCCACCCAGACCGTCCTGAAGCTGGCCGAAGAAGGCCGCATCTCCTACATCCAGCGCTGCTACAAGCATGGCGATCTGGAAGGCGCCATCCTGGCCGTCGTCGCTACGGACAATACGCCCGTGAACGAAGCCGCCTACGCCGAAGCGGTCGAGCGCCACATGCTCGTCAACGTGGTCGACGTGCCGCACCTGTGCAACTGCATTGTCCCGTCCATCATGCGCCGCGGCAAGCTGCAGGTGGCCGTGTCCACCGCCGGCGCCGCGCCCACGGTGGCCAAAAAGATCCGCCGCAGGCTCGAAGAGCAATACCCCGCGTATTGGGAAGACTACGTGGACCTGCTGGGCGACGTCCGGAACCTGGTGAAGGCCCATGTGCCCGGCCCCGCCAGCATCCGCACGCCGCTCTACGAGGCCGTCAGCGCCGCCGGGCTGGAAGACCGCATCAAGAACGGCGAAACCATCTCCGCCGTTGAGGTGTTCGAAACCATCGTGATGCCTCTGGCCAAGGACCTCGGAATCGAGGTGGCGGCATGAGCATGGTAACCATGGGCATGAGCTACAAGACCGCTCCGATCGAATGCCGCGAGCGCGTAGCCGTCCCCGCCGAGGAAATCATCCAGGCCGACATCGACCTGAACTCCTGCGAAGACATCGACGGCGCCTTGGTGCTTTCCACCTGCAACCGTGTGGAAGTGTACGTGGACGCCAAGACCGACCGCATCGGCTTGAACGTGCTGGAAGAATGGTTCGCCAAACGCAACGGAGAGCCGCTGGACCGTTCGCTCTACTACACAGAGCGCGGCATGGACGCCACCGAGCACCTGTTCCGCGTGGTGTGCTCGCTGGACTCCCAGGTGCTGGGCGAGGCCCAGATCCTGGGCCAGACCAAACGCGCCTTCGAAGCCGCGTCCGAAGCCGGCACCTGCAACGACGTCATGACGGAGCTATTCAAGAGCGCCCTGCGTCTGGGCAAGCGCGCCCGCACCGAGACCGGCATCGGCACCGATTCCGTCTCGCTTTCCACCACCGCCTTCAAGGTGGCCAGCATGGTGTTCCCGAACATCGCCAAGTGCCGCGCGCTCATCGTCGGCGCAGGTGAGATGGCCGCCCTGGCAGCCACGTACTTCGTGGACGCCAAAATGACCGACGTCACCGTGGTGAGCCGCTCCCTTGAGCATGCCCAGGCCTTCGCCGCCGAGCACGGCATCAAGGCGGGCGATTTCGCCGACCTGTACCAGCTGGCCGCCGAAAGCGACATCGTGTTCTCCATGACCGCCGCGCCCGAGCCTGTTATCCGCGCCGCAAAGCTGGAGCAGGCCCGCGAAGCCGCCGGCACCGCTGGCAAGCGCATGATCATGGTGGACGAGGCCGTGCCCCGCGACATAGAAGACGCCTGCAACGACTTGGAAGGCGTTTCCCTGTACAACCTGGAAAGCCTCAAAGGCATCGTGGACGACGGCCTGGCCGAGCGCCTGGCGTCCGTCGCCGACGTGGAGCGCATGGTCGCCGAAGCCGAAGAGGAGTTCCTCCAGTGGATGCAGACCCGCAACGTCCTGCCCACCATCAAGGACATGTACGACAAGGGCAACGCGTTTCTTGACCAGGAATTCTCCCGCGCAGCCAAGGCGCTTGCCAAAGAGCGCGGCCAGCAGCTTTCCGACGAGGAAGAGGCCATCCTGCACGCGTACGGCGAGGCCATCGTGAAGAAGCTGCTGCACGGACCCACCGTCCGCCTGCGCAAAGAGGCCAATTCGGCCGATTCCTACTACTATACCGGCGCCGCCCGCTACCTCTTCGGGTTGGACACGTTCCCGGCCGGCACGCACCACAGGCCTTGCGGGCACCCCTGCAAAGACGGCCTGCCGTGCCCCCACGGCGTACCCGCCGACCATCAGACCCAATGCAGAACAGGGGAGAAAGAGTAATGCCAGAACGATTCGTTATCGGCACCCGCGGAAGCAAGCTTGCTTTGTGGCAGACCGAAACCGTGGGTCGTGCCATCATGCGCGCGTTTCCCGAGATAGAGGTGGAAATCCGCGTGCGCAACACCACCGGCGACATCAACCTTGCCTCGCCCTTGGCCGAAATCGGCGACAAGGGCCTGTTCACCCGCGAGCTGGAAACCGACCTTTTGCTGGGCGAAGTGGACATGTGCGTCCATTCCCTTAAAGACCTGGAGACCGAACAGCCCGAGGGCTGCGTGGTGGCGGGCGTGCTGCCTCGCGCCGACGCCCGCGACGTGCTGGTGTGCGGCCCGCGCATCCAGGCCGCAAGCTTGGCCGAGGTGCCCGAAGGCAGCCGCATCGGCACCGGGTCGCGCCGCCGCGTGGCCCAGCTGAAGGCCAACTTCCCCAACATGGTGCCCGAAGGCATCCGCGGCAACGTTGACACCCGCGTGGCCAAGGCCGAAGGCGACGATTACGAAGGCGCCATCCTGGCGGCCGCCGGCATGAAGCGCATGGGCTACGAGGACCACATCGCGGCGTACCTTCCCATCGAAGACATGATTCCCGCTCCTGGTCAGGGCGCCATCGCTATGGAGGTCCTGAAGAAAAACGAGCGCGCCTATCAAATAGCCCGCGCCCTGAACGACCCCGTGACCAAGGCCTGCACCGATGCCGAACGCTTCGTGCTGTTCTCGCTTGAGGGCGGCTGCTCGGCCCCCATCGGCGCGCACTGCCGTCTTGAGGACGGAAAGTACATCTTCGACGCCTGCGTGCTTTCGCTGGGCGGTACCAAGGCGGCCCGCTGCCACCTGGAGGCCGACGCGGATTCCGCCGACCCCATGGACATGGCCTGGGAAGTTGTGAGCGAACTTATCGGCGAAGGTGCCCGCGCCATCCTGCGCGACATCAAGAACGGCAAGGACACCGGACAATGATGTGCTCGACGAAAATATACCTGGTGGGCGCTGGTCCCGGCGATGCGGGCCTGATCACCGTCAAGGGCGCTCAGCTCATCGGCCGCGCCGATGTGGTGGTGTACGACTACCTGTCCAACGCGGAGCTTCTGGCCTACGCCCGGCCCGACGCCGAGCTCATGTACGTGGGCAAGAAGGGCTTCGCCAAGCACATCGGCCAGGACGGCATCAACCAGCTGCTGGTTGACAAGGCCTTCGAGCTGGACGCTGCCTACCAGGCCCGTCTGGCCGCCGTGGAAGGCGATCTGCGTGCCGAAGGCGACGCACCCAAGACGCCCGTCATCGTGCGGCTCAAAGGCGGAGACCCCTTCGTTTTCGGACGGGGTGGGGAAGAGGCCCTGGCGCTTGAGCAGGCCGGCGTGCCCTTCGAAATAGTCCCTGGCGTGACCAGCGGCGTTGCCGCACCAGCCTATGCCGGCATCCCCGTGACCCACCGCCGCGTGGCGGCGTCGGTCACCTTCATAACCGGCAACGAGGATCCGACCAAGGCCGAATCCGACATCGATTGGAACACCCTGGCAGGGCTCGCCAAAAGCGGCGGCACGCTCTGCTTCTACATGGGCATGCGCAACCTGCCCAACATCTGCGCTCAGCTGACGGAGCGGGGCGTGGCGCCCGAAACGCCCGCGGCCCTGGTCCAGTGGGGAACCATGGCCTGCCAGCGTACGCTGACGGCCACCCTGGACACCGTGGCAGAGCGCGCCCGCGAGGAGGGCTTCGAGGCCCCGGTCATGACGGTGGTGGGGCCCGTGGTGGCCTTGCGCGAGCGCCTGCAGTGGTTCGAGAACGCGCCGCTGTTCGGCCGCCGCATCGTGGTGACCCGCTCCCGCACGCAGGCGGGAACCTTCTCCGTACTGTTGCGCGACCTGGGCGCGGACGTGGTCGAAATCCCGACCATCGAAATCTGCGACCCTTCATCTTTCGACGTCATCGATGCCGCCATCGAGCGCATCGCTGACTACGATTGGCTCGTGTTCACCAGTGTGAACGGGGTCGATCGGTTCTTCAAGCGTCTCGCGGAGCCCTGCGCATCCGCTGTCGGTGGAAGCCCCAAGCAGACCCGTGACACACGGACTCTCGCAGGTTTGCGGGTGGCGGCCATCGGACCTGCAACCGCGGATGCCCTCACACGGCATGGAATCATGCCCGATGCGGTCCCCGGTGAATACCGCGCCGAAGCTGTCTTCGACGCGATGCGAGCTGCCGGCCTGGCCGCGGGGGACAAGATCCTCATCGCACGTGCGAAGGAGGCCCGCGAGACGTTGCCCGAAATGCTTGCGGAGGCAGGTTGCGAAGCCACCGTGGCGCCTGTGTACGAAACCCGCCGTCCCGCCGACGAGCAGACCGCCGAGCTGTGCGGCCGCATCGTCAACGGCGAAGTCGACGCGGTCACGTTCACTTCGTCGTCCACGGCCCGAAACCTTGTGGCCATGTTGGGAGAAGGCGCAGTTGAGACGCTGTCAAAACTGGATTTGTTCTCCATCGGGCCCATCACTACGCAGACGTTGGCCAAGCTGGGCCTGACCAACGTGCACCAGGCCGACACCTACACCATCCCGGGCTTGGTCGCGTGCATCCGCAAAGCCTACGAACGTTAGAACACCACCAGTCAAAGGGGGATTTGATGATCGGAATTTCGAAACTGTACTGCGGCGCCGTCGAGGCGTCCGATGCGCTTCGCTACCGGGGCCATGCCGCCAAGGACATGCCCAGCCACCTGCTCCAGTTCGCCGAGGACAAGAAGCCCGTGGTGGTGTGGAACTGCACCCGCACCTGCAACCTGAAGTGCGTGCACTGCTACGCTGGCTCCGACGCCCAGCGCTACGACGAGCTGACCACCGACGAAGCCAAGACCATGATCGACGACTTGGCCGCGTTCGGCTGCCCCGTGCTGCTGTTCTCCGGCGGCGAGCCCACCATCCGCCCCGACCTGGTGGAGCTCATGGGCTACGCCAAGCAGAAGGGCATGCGCGTGGTCATCTCCACCAACGGCACGCTCATCACGCCCGAAAAGGCCGAAGAGTACGCCAAGGTGGGCCTGTCTTACGTGGGCGTGTCCATCGACGGCGTGCCTGAGACCCACGACAAGTTCCGCGGCGTGCCCGGCTCCTTCGAGCGCTCCATGGAAGGCATCCGCAACTCCCGCAACGCCGGCATCAAGGTGGGCCTGCGCATGACCATCAACAAGCGCAACTGGCGCGAGCTTCCCGAGGTCTTCGAGATCATGAAGAAAGAGAAGATCAACCGCGCCTGCTTCTACCACCTGGTCTACACCGGCCGCGGCAGCGAGATCATGAACGAGGATCTGAACCACGAGGAAACCCGCCAGGCCGTGCGCCTGATCATGGACCTGACCAAGCAGTGGTTCGACGAGGGCGGAAAGCCCGAGATCCTGACCGTGGACAACCACGCCGACGGCGTGTTCGTGTACCACGAGCTGCTGAAAGAAGACCCCGAGCGCGCCGCCGACGTGTACCAGCTCCTGATGATGAACAAGGGCAACTCCACCGGCAACGGCATCGGGTGTGTGAGCTGGGACGGCGAAGTGTACGCCGACCAGTTCTGGCGCCACTTCTCCTTCGGCAACGTGAAGGACCGTCCGTTCTCCGAGATCTGGAGCGACAAGTCCCGCACCGACGAGCGCAGCGAGCTCATGTTCCGCCTGAAGGACAAGCGCCCCTTCGTCAAGGGACGCTGCGCCACGTGCAAGTGGCTCGACATCTGCAACGGCAACTTCCGCGTGCGCGCCGAGGCCGCCACGGGCGATTTGTGGGCGCCCGACCCTGCATGCTACCTGACCGATGAGGAGATCTCCTAATGACCGAGTACGGAAAATTCCCTGCGTACCGTCCGCGCCGCATGCGCGCCAACGCCACGGTGCGCTCCTTCATCCGCGAGACGCAGATTTCCGCCGCGGACTTCATCTACCCGCTGTTCGTCATGCCCGGCGAAGGCAAGCACGAGGAGGTTCCCTCCATGCCCGGCGTGTACCAGGTGTCGCTGGACACGCTGCCCGCCGAGATCGACGAGCTTACCGATTGCGGCGTGCCCGCGGTGCTGCTGTTCGGCCTGCCGTCCCACAAGGACGAGGTGGGAAGCGAAGCCTACGACGAGCACGGCATCGTGCAGGAGGCATGCCGCGTGATCAAGGCCCATGCGCCCGAAATGTACGTGATCACCGACGTGTGCCTGTGCGAGTACACCAGCCACGGCCATTGCGGCAAGCTGGACGAGACGGGGTACGTGATGAACGACCCCACGCTTGAGCTTCTGGCCGCCGAGGCCGTAAGCCATGCTGCCGCCGGAGCCGACATGGTGGCTCCCTCCGACATGATGGACGGGCGCATCGCCGCCATCCGTTCCGCCCTTGACCAGGCCGGATTCGAGAACGTGCCCATCATGTCCTATTCCACCAAGTACGCGAGCGGCTTCTACGGGCCCTTCCGCGACGCCGCCGATTCGGCCCCGGCCTTCGGCGACCGCCGCGCCTACCAGATGGATCCCGCCAACGTTGAGGAAGGCGTGCGCGAAGCCGCCCTGGACATCGCCGAGGGCGCCGACTTCGTCATGGTCAAGCCCGCGTTGCCTTACCTGGACGTGCTGAACCGCGTGAAGCGCGAGTTCAATTTCCCCACGGCGGCCTACAACGTGTCGGGCGAATACGCCATGATCAAGGCCGCGGCTGCCAACGGCTGGATCGACGAGAAGCGCGTCGTGCTGGAGCTTCTGACCTCCATCAAGCGCGCCGGCGCAGACGTAATCATCACCTATCATGCGAAAGAAGCTGCACGTTGGCTTTCTGAGGAATAGCCTATGGAACACGAGAAGAAGCACCCCGGCGGACATCCCGGCGGTATACCGCTGAAGCACCCCGCAGGCATCCCTAAAACCGGGAAGATGCCCGAATGGGTGAAGAAGATGCTGGCCGAAGGTGACAAGAGCTCCATGTCTGGACGCCGCGGCTACCGTCCCGGCGCCGGCCCGGCCGCCCAGGCCTACGAGGAGCGCACGGGCATCAAGGCGCCCAAGATTGTGGCATGGGAAATCACCCGCAGCTGCAACCTGGCCTGCGCCCATTGCCGCGCGGCGGCCCACTGCACCCCGTATCCCGGCGAGCTGTCGCTGGACGAGTGCAAGGCCGTCATGGACGACATCGCCTCGATCACCGACCCGATCCTCATCCTGACGGGCGGCGAGCCCCTCATGCGCAAGGACATCTGGGAGATCATCGACTACGCCCATGAGAAGGGCCTGCACCCGGTCATCGGCACCAACGGCACGCTGATCGACGACGAGACCGCAAAAAAGATCGCCGAACACGGCATCCCGCGCGTGTCGGTGTCCATCGACTTTCCCGACGCTGAGGGCCAGGACGCCTTCCGCGGCGAGAAGGGTGCCTTCGAAGGCACCGTCGAAGGCATCAAGAACCTGCAGAAGCACGGCGTGGGGGTGCAGATCAACACCACCATCACCAAGATGAACAACCTGCTGGTGGACGACATCCACGACCTGGCACAGGAGCTGGGCGCGGTGGCGTTCCACCCGTTCTTGCTGGTGCCCACGGGCCGCGGCGAGGACCTTATCGACGTTGAACTGACGCCCGACGAGTACGAAGAGGTTCTGACCTGGGCCTATAACCGCCACAAGACCTCGCCCATGCATTTCAAGCCAACGGACTCGCCCCAGTACTACCGCATCATGCGCCAGCAGGCGGCCCTGGACGGCATCAAGGTGACCCCCGAGACGCACGGCATGGAGGCCATGACCCGCGGCTGCTTGGGCGGCATCAGCTTCGTCTTCATCAGTCATGTGGGCGACGTGCAGCCCTGCGGCTACTTCGACATGCAGCTGGGCAACGTGAAGGAAACCCCGTTCTCGGAGATCTGGACCAATTCGCCGGTCTTCGATGACCTGCGTCATTACGACCGCCTCAAGGGCAAGTGCGGCGCCTGCGAATACAAGAGCGTGTGCGGCGGATGCCGTGCCCGCGCGCTGTCGCTGTACGGCGACTACCTGGAGGAAGAGCCCTATTGCGCCTACGTGCCCCGGAAGTTCGCCGAGGACCGCGTCATGGATATCATCCAGACCGGGTTCCCGGTGTGCGAAAACCCGTATGCATCCATGGCGGAGCGTCTCGGCTTCCACGAGGAGGACGTGCGCGGGGCCGTGGAGCGCCTGTACAAGAAGGGGACGATCCGCCGCATCGGCGCCAGCTTCGCCGCGGCCAAGCTGGGTTACGTCTCCAGTCTGTGCGCCATGCGCGTGCCCGAGGGCCGCGTGGACGAGGTTGCTGCTGTCGTGAGCGAATATCCCCAGGTCACCCACAATTACCTGAGGAATTCCGAATACAACCTGTGGTTCACGGTCATCGCCCGCGACCTGCAGGTCAAGCGCGACATCCTGGCTGCGATCGAGTCCGCCTGCGGCCTGCCCGTGCTGGACATGCCCGCCAGCAAGACCTACAAGATTCGCGTGGATTTGAAGAAGGGCGCGGGCTCCAGCTACAAGAAGCCCCGCTCGCTTAAGGCCGCTCAGGACGAGGCGGCCCGTCCCTCCGCGGATGTGGCGCCGACCTACGAGCCGGGCCCGGCTTTCGATCCGTGCGACCCCTTCGACGTGGAGCTCGTGCGCTGGTCGCAGGGCGACATCGCCCGAGTCGGCGGCAAGCTGGTTGACGCCCCGTATGCCGAGGGTGCCCGGCAGCTGAGCGAGGCGCTGGGCCGCGAGGTGACGGAAGCGCAGGTCATCAAGCGTTTAGGCGAGTTTGCCGGCAACGGCGAGGCCCGGCGTGTGGGTGCCATCGTGCGCCACCGCAAGATGGGTTTCTCCGTCAACGGCATGACGGTCTGGAACGTTCCCGACGAACAGGCCGACGCCGCTGGCGCGGTGCTTGCCGCAAGCCCGCATGTGTCGCATTGCTATGCTCGTCCGCGGACGGGCGGCTGGAACGCCAATCTGTATGGTATGGTGCATGCGCAAAGCGACGAGGAGATGGCCGCCTTCGCGGCGGAGCTCGCTGCGGCGCTTACGGACGCCGGCGTGGACTTCGAAGGTCCGCAGGTGCTGGTGTCCACCAAGGAGTTCAAAAAGACGTCGATGAAATACTTCGACGAGGCCGAATAGGAGAGTGTCATGACTTTCGACCGCCAGACTTCCACCCGTGATTTCGCGCACGCGCGCACCGTCATCCCCGGCGGGGTGAATTCGCCTGTGCGCGCCTTCGGCAAGGTGGGGTGCGACCCCGTGTTCTACGACCACGCCAAAGGAAGCCGCGTGTGGGACGTCGACGGCAACGAGTACGTCGATTTCATCTGCTCCTGGGGTCCGATGATCTTCGGCCACGGAGACGAGGACGTGCTGGGCGCCGTTCGCGCACAGCTCGATCGCGGCGTGTCCTACGGCGCGCCCTGTGAAGCCGAGATCGCCCTGGCCGACAAGATCTGCGAGATCGTACCCGGGGTTGAGCAGGTGCGCATGGTGTCGTCGGGCACCGAGGCCACCATGACGGCCATCCGTCTGGCCCGCGGCTACACCGGCCGCGACAAGTTCATCAAGTTCGAAGGCAACTACCACGGCCACAGCGACTCGCTTTTGGTGAGCGCCGGCAGTGGCGTGGCCACGCTGGGCATTCCCGATACGCCGGGCGTGACCGCCAAGACCGCCAGCGACACCATCGTGGCGCCCTACAACGACGTTGACGCGGTGCGTGCCCTGTTCGAGGCCGAGCCCGAGACCATCGCGGCCGTCATCGTGGAGCCCGTGGCGGGCAACATGGGCGTGGTAGCGCCCGAGCCGGGTTTTCTCGAGGGCCTGCGCGAACTGTGCACCCAATACGGCGCGCTGCTGATATTCGACGAGGTCATCACGGGATTCCGTGTGGCTTTGGGCGGCGCCCAGGAGAAGTTCGGCATTACCGCAGACATCTGCACCTTCGGCAAGATCATCGGCGGTGGGTTCCCGGTAGGATGCGTCGGCGGGTCGGCCAAGGTGATGGAGGCTTTGGCGCCCACGGGCCCTGTGTATCAGGCGGGCACGCTGTCCGGCAATCCTGTCGCCATGGTTGCGGGGCTGGCCCAGCTTACCAAGCTGCAGACCCCGGGCGTGTATGAGGATCTGGAGGCCAAGGGCTCGCTTTTGGCTCAGCTGCTGCGTGAGGCCGCAGCTGACGCCGGCGTGACCGCCTGCGTGAACCAGTTCGGCAGCGTCGCCACCCTGTTCTTCACCCAAGGACCCGTGCGCAACTGGACCGACGCCGCGAAATGCGACACCGATGCCTTCGCCCGTTACTTCAAGGGCATGCTGGAGGAGGGCTACCTCATTGCTCCGAGCCAGTTCGAGGCCCTGTTCGTGAGTGCGGCCCACACCGAGGACGACATCCGCGCCTTCGCCGCCGCAGCACGTCGCACCCTCATGACCCTGTAACCCGATTGGGGCAAAGGGGACAGCCCCCTTTGCCCCACTGTGTCAGTAGGGACGTTTCCTTTTGACACATTTTTGTGTCAAAAGGGACAGATCAACAAGTGAACCACCTGGGGTTTTGGCAGTCATTCCGTTAAAGACATCCAAGGCATCTGACGCTTCCATCACTGCGGCAGGAGCAGGCCGATGTGCAAAAGATGGCTGTCGACTCTGGCACAATCGCGCGCCATCGGGGCAACCCGCCAGGCCGCCGAGGCATCCATGCTGCCTTCAGCGTCGGGAATGCTGATGCTCTGCGGTTTGCGTTGGCGAATCAGTCGATTTTTGCATCAGGTTTGAAGTTGTGCATTCCCCTCGGCTCCGAAGGCTGTTTGGCAACGGCAAAAGCCCAGGTCGGATTTCTCGACGGAGCCTGTTTTTCAGCAATCCGCGCGAAACTGAATGCACAACTCCAATTCTCGTGCAAAAATCGGGCAAATCTCCAACCGAGAAGTTGTCCGGAGTAACCAGGGCGACGCCCCTGATATAGGAGACGCGTCCAAAACGACCCAATACCAAATCAGAGACCCCGATGAGGTAGGATTGTCGAGTTTTCTATATCGTCCAACCCTCGTAGGGGGGTCTAAAAGGGTATTTCCAAGGCTGATATCTCAGGTTTTGTCCGTCGAGCGGCTTTCCGGGCGGTCAAATAGCGGTCGCCAATATAGAAAACTCGCTTATCCTACCTCAAGGGGGCTCCAGATTTGGTAGCAGCGCATCAAGCCGCTGCAGAACAGGATGGAACGGCTGATCGCGATGCCGCGCACCGAAAGCGGCGATCCCGTTGCCGTGCCCGGCCCCGTTGCCGCCCCCGACCGCGATGCCGCGCACCGAAAGCGGCGATCCCGTTGCCGTGCCCGGCCCCGTTGCCGCTCCCGGCCGTCCGAAGCGGCGGCCCTGTTGGCCCCGTTGCCGTGCCCGGCTTCATTGCCGCGCGCTAACCACCGCATCGGCGGGCAACCGCCCGCACCTGCCGCATCGTTTGGAAATACCGTGGGCGCATGTCGCATATCATGTGGATTTGTACAACGTGCCGAATTCGCACTGCACTCGGCTCGCTCATTCTCGTATACTACTTCGGCCCCCTTCGTCTAGCGGCCAAGGACGCCGGCCTCTCACGTCGGTAACGGAGATTCGAATCCTCCAGGGGGCACCACGAATGTTTCAAATGTGTTTCATTCGCCGATTATGAGTGTGTTTCGGCTTGCGCCTGGCTTATATTATGTAGGCTTATGCGCATTGGAATGAACGATGGCAGCGCATTGGTAAGGAGGCATGCATGAGCGAGATCATGGTGTTTGTCGGGCGGCGGATGCTTGCAAATTGTCTCGACCTTGAACCTGGCCGTGCGTACAAAGTCTCCGCGTTGGATCGCAAGTTCGGCAGGGAGGGCTTCTGGATTGAAGTCACCGACGACATGGAAACGTGCCGTTTGCCGTACAAGTCTGCCGATGAGTTCACCCAGAACTGGCGTCCCTACGAAGGACGCTAAACGTCGCTGTTGCCGCGTTTGGCTGGAACCGTCATGTATTGTCGAATGGGGTTGGAAAGCCCCATTTTTCATTGGTATTCTGTTTTGGACGGAACTCGGGGCCGGGCCCCGAGGTGTAGGGAAGAGAAGAGGAGCTGGTCGGAGGTGCATCGATTCGGTCGGGTGCTTGTCGTCGCGAACCCAGCGGCGCAAAACGGCGTCGGTGCCCGGCGCATTGCCTCGCTCCGTCAGGCCGAAAACGCCCTTCCCGAAACCGTTGAATCCCTGCAGGTGGTTGCCACCGAGCACGCTGGCCACGCCAGGGAGCTGGGCGCCGGCTCTGCCGACTTCGACACGCTCATCGCCCTGGGCGGCGACGGCGTGATCCACGAGGTGCTCAACGGCGTTATGACCTTGCCTGAGCAGGCCAGGCCCGTCTTCGGTATCTTGCCCTGCGGCAACGGAAACGACCTTGCCCGCACACTGCGCATCCCCTTCGACCAGGCCGGCTCGCTTGCCGCGCTCAGTCGCGCCCGCGTCGTACCCTACGACATCGGCAACGTCAACGGGGAGTGGTTCATCGAGACGCTGTCCTTCGGCTTCGACGCGGCCATCGCCATCGGCACCCATACGCGCCGCATGCGCACGGGCCACACGGGCACCCGCCTTTACCTTGAGGAAGGTGCCGAACAGCTGCTGCGCAAGCTGCGCCCCTATACATATACTGCCAGCGTCGACGGGGGAGAGCCTCGGCGCGGCGGCATGCTCATGTTTGCCGTGCAGAACGGGCCCACCTACGGCGGCGGCTGGCGCATATGCCCTGATGCGGATCCCACCGACGGCCGCTTCGACATCTGCCGGGCCGTGCCGCCTCTGGCGAACCTTCATGCGGCGGCGCTGTTCCTGCGTGCCAAAAGCGGGGGACACGTGAACTCGCCCCACGTGCGGATGGAACGCGCAACCGCTCTGGACATCGCCTTCGACGAGGCCCCCGCGGCCCAGGCCGACGGCGAAAAGATCGAGGGCAGCACGTTCCATGTGACCATGCATCCCGGCGCGCTTCGCGTCCTGGCGGGCGAGGGGGTGGCGTTCTAATATGTTCACCTTCGTCTTCATTCTGGCGCTTGCCGTAGCCGTGCTGGCCTCGGCCATCATCGCGCAGGTCGTCCGCGGCGTTTCTATGCCGCTCATCCAGATCGCCATCGGCGCAGCTCTTGCATTGGTGGGTTTGACCAGCATGAACTTCACCGTTAACTCCGAACTGTTCCTGGTGCTGTTCATCGCGCCGCTTTTGTACTTGGAGGCGCAAAACGTCGACAAGGTGGCACTGTGGACCAACCGCGTCACCGTAACGTCGCTGGCCATCGGGTTGGTGCTGGTGGTCGTGCTCATGGTCGGCTTCTCGCTGCATTTCCTGGAACCGTCCATCCCTCTGTCGGCGGCGTTCGCTTTGGGCGCAGCACTTGGCCCCACCGATGCTGTGGCCGTCACGTCGCTGGGCAAGAGCGCCACGCTGCGCAACGACCAGCGCATCCTGCTGTCGGGCGAGTGCCTGATCAACGACGCGTCCGGTGTCGTGTCCTTCCAGTTTGCCACGGCGGCCCTGGTCACGGGCACATTCAGCCTGATTGACGCCACCACTACGTTCTTCGTCAGCTTCTTCGGCGGCATTATCCTGGGCCTGCTGCTGCAGGTGCTGTTCTCCTACGTGAACGCCCGCGTGCGCGACTTCGGCCTGGAAGACACCATGTTCCACGTCATGTACGCGGTAATCACGCCCTTCGCCATCTTCCTGATCGCCGAGGAGCTCGGCGTGTCGGGCATTCTGGCAGTCGTGGCGGCGGGCCTGATCCATTCGTTCCTGGACCGCCGCATGAGTCCCGAAGACGCACGTCAGAAGATTATTTCCAGCAGCGTGTGGCAGGTGCTGTCCTTCTCGCTCAACGGCATCGTCTTCGTGTTGCTGGGCATGCAGCTTCCCAACGCCATGTCCGACACGCTGCTCGAATCCACCCAGATGACCGACGTGCGCCTGGCCGCCACTGCGGTGTTTTTGGCGCTGCTCACGGTGGTCGTTCGCATGTTCTGGTTCGTGGGAATCGACCTGGTGGGCAAGCGCCGCCGCGCGCGCAACCGGGAGGATGCGGAGCAGAGGCTTTCCAAATGGAGGAAGAACCGCCCGCGCCCGCACCGCGCCAAGCGGCCCGTCGGGCCCAGTTCCACGGGCACCATCGAGCTGTCCGGCCGCATCATGAAGGTGAGCTCGCGCCCGTCGGCCGACCCGCAGCAGCCCGCCCCTGAAACGCCGGAGGCAACATGGGCCGACAAGACGCACGCGCTGCAGACGCTCGATGCGGAGCCGACCGGTGCCGCGACCATGCCCATGGCAGCCACGTCCACGCCCGAAGAGCTGGACGACCGTCGTGCGAAGCGCGCCGAGTGGCTCAACATCTTCCGCGAGGCGCTGGCCATGTCGCTCGCCGGCCCCAAGGGCGCCATTTCGTTGTCGATCATGTTCACCATGCCGTACTTTGCGCACGACGTGTATTTCCAGCAGCGCGAACTGCTCATCTTCATCGCATCCATCATCATCGTGATCACGTTGCTGCTGGCCAACTTCGTACTGCCGCTGCTGCTGCCGAAGGCCGAGGTGGAACCCACCATGTCCGACGACGAGGCCAGCGTGGACGTGCTGCGCGCCGTGGTGGAGGACCTCACGGGCATCCAAACCAAGGGCAACCGCCGCGCGGTGCAGGCCGTAATCCACCAGTACAACGACCGCATCGACCGGTTCAAGCAGCAGTCCGACGTGCTTGAAACCGGCGACGACACCGAGCTGCGGCTGAAGGTGTACACCTGGCAGGAAGAATACGTGGTGGCCGCGATGGCCTACGACGGCTTCCCTAAGGTTGCGGGCTACACGCTGCTGCGCCGCATCGGCCGTGCGAGAACCCTGATTAGCCACGACCGCGGCATCCGGAAGCTGGTGCTTGCCATCCGCCAGAACGCATCGTTCGCCGTGCATGCGGTCAAGCGCATCATTCAGGACCGCGAGCCGTTCCAGAACGCGTTCGAGGACGAGCGCCTGGTGCGCGAGCTGCAGATCGAGGCGATGCAGGCTTCCATCGAGAAGCTGCGCGAGCTGCTGTCCGACGACGAGGTTCCATCCGAGCACGCCGCCAGGCTGATTGTCGAGCTGCAGCGCAACGTGCGACGTCTGCGCCGTATCGATCGCGACTCGGTCAGCGTCGCCGACGCCTACCAGGTGGTGGATAAGATTACGGAAATCCGCAAGCAGGGCCTGCGCTTCGAGCTTGAGCACATCCAGTCCATGTATGAGGAAGAGCGCATCACCCGCGCCACCGCCATGCGCATGCGCCAGAACGTCCATCTGATGGAAATCGACCTGGAAGACCGCGTCTAACCCGTAGGACAAAGGGGACAGTTGTCCCATTGTGTCAGTAGGGACGTTTCCTTTTGGCACATTTTTGTGTCAGTAGGGACAGATCCGCGGCGGGACACAGGGCTCCGCCCCCAATGTCCCGCGCTATCGACAACCTCCGGAGGCGCCTGGGGTTGGCGTCTTAGGCGATCCGAAAAATCGTCCGCACCCCGCTCCGCCCCCAATGTCCCGTGGACAGATCCGCGGCGGGACAAAGGGCTGCGTCCCCAATGTCCCGTGGGTCAAAAGTGCCTGTCCCCATTGTCCCAAACGTGAAAATGCGTCGAGCGGACGCACCCATTGCGCCGCATCAGCAGGGCAAATGACTGGCAGGTTACGGATTTCGAACATCTATATGGCGTTTTCTGTGGGCATACTAGGTGTATGCGAACATTTTTGTTATCATGTCACGTTGCGTGAAAGCGCAGATGTTTGTCTTACGTTCGCGGGCGTGGCGGAATTGGCAGACGCGCCAGATTTAGGTTCTGGTGGGGTAACTCGTGAAGGTTCAAGTCCTTTCGCCCGCACCACGTAAGCCAACAAGCATCAAGTAATATAGGTACGATCATCCGCTGGTGTCGGATGAACCCGGCACTGTAAGTGCGAGATTGTAGATGGAGGAACAGTTGAATACTCAGGTTGAGACCCTCGAATCCGGTCAGGAGAAAGCGACCATCACCATCGAGGCCAAGGAAATCAAGAGCCGTATCGCGAAGAAGTACAAGGACTACGGCAACAAGTACGTCTTCCCTGGTTTCCGCAAGGGTCATGTGCCCCGTCCTGTGATTGAGGCCCAGGTCGGCAAGGAGCAGGCGCTCATGGACGTCACCGAGGACATCTACGAGGACGTGCTGCCCATCGCCATGGACGAAGCCGACGTCTATCCCATCGCCCAGGTCAAGCTCGAGGATCAGACCGCTCTGGTCGCCGAGGGCGAGGACTTCGTCTTCTCCGTCATCTACGACGCCAAGCCCGTCGTTGAGCTGAACAGCTACGATCCGGTCGAAATCGAGGCTCCCTTCGAAGAGGCCACCGAGAAGGAAATCGACGAGCAGGTCGAGGTTGCCCGTAACAACTACGCCAAGTTCGAGCCCACCGATGACGAAGACGCCGTCATCGTCGCCGAGGGTGCAGCCAAGCTGAACCTGACCGTGACCGACGCCGAAGGCAACGCCATCGAGGAGCTCGCCGCCAACGATTCCCACTATGAGCTGGGTCTGAACACCTATCCCAAGGCCTTCGACGATGCCCTGGTGGGTAAGAAGAAGGGCGACACCATCACCGTTGAAATCAACGTTGCCGAGGACAAGTGCGGCGTGTCCGACCTGCTTGAGGACAAGACCGAAACCGCAACCTTCACGGCCGAGGTCGTCGCTGTGGAAACCCTGGTGGCTCCTGAAGTCACCGACGAGTGGGTCAGCGAAACCTCCGGCGGCAAGCTCGCCGACGTGGCTGCTCTGCGTCAGCAGTTCTTCGAGCAGATCACCGAGGAGAAGGCCCCGATGGTCGCCACCATCATGGAGAACAACGCGGCCCTGGAGCTCAGCAAGCGCTTCGAAATCGAGCTGCCCGAAGCCATGATCAACGACGCCATGGCCGAGTACCAGCAGCGCCTCATCGGCCAGCAGCTGGCCAACATGGGCATCCCTCAGCAGTACGCCCAGAAGCTCATCGACGAGAATCCGGATCTGGCAAACCAGATGCTGATGCAGTACCTGCAGCAGGCCAACATCTCCCCGGAGCAATTCCCGGAGCACCTGCGCATGCAGGCCATCGACGACGTCAAGGGCAACCTGGCTCTGGACGCCATCGCGCGCCACAAGGGCATCACCGTCACCAACGACGACGTGATGGAAGAGTTCGTCAACTCCGGCGTCGAGGATCCCAAGAAGGCTTTCAAGTCCTGGAAGGACGCCGGCCGTCTGCATGAGATCCGCGAGGGCATCCTGCGCGGCGAGGCCATGAAGGCCGTCCTGGAAGAGGCCGTTGTGACCCGCTTCGACCTGGTCGAGCGCACCGAGGAGAATCGTGCCAAGGCTGCCGCCGAGGCCACTGCCGCCGCAGTGGAAGAGGCCGCCGAGGAAGCTGCCGAAGAGGCCGCAGAAGTCGAGATGACGGAAGAATCCCTGAACAAGCTGAAGGTCGCCGAGCTCAAGGAGATCGCCTCCGGCAAGGGTCTGGCAACCTCCGGTCTGAAGAAGGCCGAGCTCATCGAAGCCATCCTTGACGCCGAGACGCCCATGGGCGCTCATGCCAAGCAGGCTGAGGATGCTGAATAGCACCTGGCGTTTCGCGTAACGCCTATGGCTCAAACGGCTTTCGAACAGGGCTCCACCGAGCAATAATCTTCCATTGGCTCGCATCCGCACAGGGGCGAGCCATGGTTGTATCTAAGGAAAGGATAGTTAGTATGGACTTTAAGACCAATTACACCATCCCGTATGTTATCGAGCAGTCGCCGCGCGGCGAGCGCACGTATGACATCTACAGCCGCTTGCTGAACGACCGCATCATCTTTTTGGGCGATGCCATCGACGACAACGTGGCAAACCTTGTGGTCGCGCAGCTGCTCCACCTGGAGAGCTCCGACCCCGAGAAGGACATTTCGCTGTACATCAACTCTCCGGGAGGAAGCGTGTCCGCAGGCATGGCCATCTACGACGCCATGCAGTTCATCCGCTGCGACGTGTCCACCGTCTGCATCGGCATGGCCGCATCCATGGCTTCGGTTCTGACCGCCGCCGGCACCCCCGGCAAGCGCTTCATCACGCCGAATTCCCAGATCATGATCCATCAGCCCATGGGCGGCGCCGAGTCCCGCACCCAGCAGACCGATTTCGAGATCGCTGCAACCGAGATGCGCAAGACCCGCGAACGCCTCGAAGGCATTCTGGCTGCGCACACCGGCCAGACCATCGAGACCATTCATGCCGACTCCGAGCGCGACCACTGGCTGACCGCCGAGGAGGCCAAGGCATACGGCCTGGTGGACGAAATCATCACCTCCCGTGGAACCAACGCTTCGAAGTAAACGAGGAGAACCGTTCCGATGAAACACGACGACACAACGTCCAACGACACTGTGGCGCGCTGCTCGTTCTGCGGAAAGACCGCCGATCAGGTCCTTGGCCTCATCCAAGGGCCTGACCAGGTGTGCATCTGCAACGAGTGCGTGGAGATGTCCTCGGAGATCCTTATGAGCCGCGGGTATTTCTCCAACAACCGCCAGCCCGTGGGTTACGAGGAGATCGACGACATGTACGACTCCGAAACGCCCACCGCCGAAGAGGTGCTGGACACCCTGCCGCGTCCGCACGAGATCTTCGACCTGCTCAGCGAGCACGTCGTGGGCCAGGACGCCGCCAAGCGCGCGCTGGCCGTGGCCGTGTACAACCACTACAAGCGCATCAGCCTGGGGCAGTCCCATGAGGAAGACGACGTGGAGCTGGCCAAAAGTAACGTGTTGCTGCTGGGCCCGACTGGTTCGGGCAAAACGCTGCTGGCCCAGACGCTGGCCCGCGCGCTGCAGGTTCCCTTCGCCATCGCCGACGCCACCACGCTGACCGAAGCCGGCTACGTGGGCGAGGACGTGGAGAACATCCTGCTCAAGCTGATCACCGCTGCCGATTTCGACATCGAGCGCGCCCAGATCGGCATCGTCTACATCGACGAGATCGACAAGATCGCCCGCAAGGCCGAGAACCTGTCCATCACCCGCGACGTGTCGGGCGAGGGCGTGCAGCAGGCCCTGCTCAAGATTGTGGAAGGCACCGAGGCTGCTGTGCCGCCCCAGGGCGGACGCAAGCACCCGCAGCAGGAGCTCATCCATATCGACACCACGAACATCCTGTTCATCCTGGGCGGCGCGTTCGTGGGCCTGGCCGACATCGTGGGCCAGCGCGTGGGCAAGACGGGCATCGGCTTCACCTCGGAGCTTCCCGAAAGCAAGAAGCACGAAGAGGCCGAGCTGCTCCGCAAGGTGCTGCCCGAGGACCTGAACAAGTTCGGCATGATTCCCGAGTTCGTGGGCCGCATCCCTGTGGTGTGCTCGCTGGATGAGCTGACCGAAGACGACCTGGTCCGCATCCTTACCGAACCGAAGAACGCCCTGGTCAAACAGTACAAGCGCATGTTCGCCTTCGAGGATTCCGAGCTGGTGTTCACCGACGAGGCCCTGCGCGCCATCGCGCACGAGGCGGTGGACCACGGCACCGGCGCCCGAGGCCTGCGTTCCATCTGCGAGCGCGTGCTGCAGGACATCATGTTCGACCTGCCCGAGCAGGAAGGCGCGTCCACGGTCGTCATCAACGCATCCGATATTGAAGGCACGACGAAACCCGCCATCGCCTATGCGGCCGACGCGGTTTCCTCCGAGGAAGAATAGGAGTCGCCAACCATGGAGGAAATGCCTAAGAATTACGATGCTGCCCAGGTCGAGGAGCGCATGCTCCAGAAATGGCTTGACGGCGGCTTCTACGCGCGCAGCAAGGGTTCCGAGGACCGTACGGTGGTCATCCCGCCGCCCAACGTCACCGGCATGCTGCACATGGGCCACGCGCTCGACGACACCATCCAGGACACCTTCATCCGCTACTGCCGCATGCGCGGCTATTCCACCCGTTGGATTCTGGGTACCGACCACGCCGGCATCGCCACGCAGACCAAGGTGGACAAGAAGCTGAAGGCCGAAGGCATCTCGCGTCTGGAAATCGGCCGCGAGAAGTTCCTCGAGGCCTGCCAGGACTGGCGCGTCCAGTACGGCGGCATCATCGTGGAGCAGATCAAGCGCATGGGCTGCTCGGTCGATTTCGACGACGAGAAGTTCACCATGTCGCCCGAATACGCCAAGGCCGTCCGCAAGGTGTTCGTGGACTGGTACCACGACGATCTGATCTACCGCGGCAAACGCATCGTGAACTGGTGCCCCAACTGCACCACGGCCATCTCCGACGACGAGGCCGAGTACCAGGACGAGCACGGCCATCTGTGGCACCTTCGCTACCCGCTGACCGAGCCGGTCGACGGTATCGAGCACATCACTGTGGCCACCACCCGTCCCGAAACCATGCTGGGCGACACCGGCATCGCCGTGAGCCCCGATGATCCGGACAAGGCCAAGTTCATCGGCAAGACCGTCATGCTGCCCATCGTCAACCGCGAGATCCCCATCTTCTCCGATTGGCACGTGGACGCGGGCTTCGGCACGGGCTTCGTGAAGGTAACCCCTGCTCACGACCCGAACGACTTCGCCATGGGCCAGGCCCACGACCTGCCGCAGATCAACGTCTTCGACGAGCATGCGGTGGTTGTGGAAGGCTACGGCGAGTTCACCGGCATGGACCGCGACGAGTGCCGCGTAGCCATTGTGAAGTGGTTCGAGGACCACGGCCTGCTGGATCACGTCGACGACCACGACCATTCCGTCATGCACTGCTACCGCTGCGACTCCACCCTGGAACCCTGGCTGTCCGAGCAGTGGTTCGTCGGTGTTGACAAGCTGAAGGGCCCCGCGCTGGACGTCGTCAACAACGGCCAGGTCAAGTTCCACCCGGACCGCTGGACGCAGACCTACACCACCTGGATGGAGAACCTCAAGGACTGGTGCATCTCGCGCCAGCTGTGGTGGGGCCATCGCATCCCCGTGTTCTACTGCGACGAGTGCGGTTGGGAAGACGCCCTGATGGAGGATGTGGACACCTGCCCGAAGTGCGGCGGCCACGTGCATCAGGACGAAGACGTGCTGGACACCTGGTTCTCCAGCCAGCTGTGGACCTTCGCCACGCAGGGCTGGCCTGATAACCTGGACGAGCTTGAAGGCCACCATCCCACAAAGGTGCTGGTCACCGCCCGCGACATCATCGCACTGTGGGTGGCTCGCATGGTCATGAGCTCGCTGTACTTCACCGGTCAGATTCCCTTCGAGGACGTGTTCATCTACGCAACCATCCTGGCCAAGGACGGCAGTCGCATGTCCAAATCCAAGGGCAACGGCGTGGACCCCATGGACCTCATCAACATGTACGGCGCCGACGCCATGCGCTACAACCTGCTCACGCTGGTCACGGGCAGCCAGGACGTCAAGTTCGACGCCGACATCGACCCGAAGACCCACGAGCTGCTGGGCTCGCCGCGCACCGACGCCGCCCGCGGTTTCGTCACCAAGATCTGGAACGCGAGCCGCTTCGTCATGATGAACCTGGACGGCTACACGCCCGGTGAGCCTGTGGCCGCAACCGCCGCCGACGCGTGGATTTTCTCGCGCCTGGCCAAGCTGACCAAGTCCATTACCGATGGCATCGAGGCCTACGAGTTCGGCGACGTGTCGCGCGAACTGTACGACTTCTTCTGGAACGAGTTCTGCGACTGGTATATCGAAATGACCAAGGACCGCCTGCGTGGCGAAGGGGAGGAGCGCGCCGTTGCCCAGCGCAACCTGGTGTACGTGCTCGATACCGCCCTGCGCCTGCTGCACCCGGTCATGCCGTTCGTCACCGAGGCCATCTGGGAGCATCTGCCCGTGGCCGAGGGCCAGCCGGCCTTGATGGTGGCCCAGTGGCCCGACCCGGTCGATTACGAAAAGTGGGTCGACGACAATTCCGAGGTCGCTGTGGCTATGGCCTGCGGCGTCGTGGGCGCCATCCGCTCCACGCGCGCGCAGTACCGCCTGTCGCCCAAGGCCGACGTGCCTGTTGTCGTGAAGGTGCCCGCAGCGTCCGAGGCCGCGCTTGCCGCTCAGGCAGGGCTCATCACGTCGCTGGCCCGCGTGAGCAACCTGACCGTTGCTGCCAATGCCGAGCGTCCCGCCGAAAGCGCCGCCGTCATCGCCGAGGGTTGCGAGGTCTACTGCGTGCTGTCCGGTCTGGTCGATTTCGCGGCCGAGCGCCAGCGCTTGGAGGCCGAGCAGAAGAAGCTTTCCGGCGAGTACGCCAAGCTGGAAAAGAAGCTTTCCAACGAAGGCTTCGTCCAGAAGGCCAAGCCCGAAGCGGTCGAGAAGGCCAAGGCCCAGTTTGCCGAGGTCGGCGACAAGCTTGCCCTGATTGCCGCCCAGCTTTCCGAACTGGCCTAACGCCTTATTGGCACAGTCCCTTCTTGAAGCCGTCGCCCCGTGCGGCGGCTTTTTTCATGACTTGGGACAAAAGGGACAGTCCCCGTTATCCCACTGTGTCAGTAGGGACGTTTCCTTTTGGCGCATTTTTGTGTCAGTAGGGACAGATCCGCGGCGGGACAAGGGTATGCGTACTGAAAGGACGAAACGGGACAAAGTGCTACGATGCCCCTTTGTCCCATCCGCCAACGCACCCGCCCGCAGCCGCCTGTCTGCATCGCAAACAGGCCGCATCCTCGTCGGCCGTCCCATTGGCGCGGCAGACTTCTCGTGTCCTGTTTATGTGCTGCCGTCTGGCTAAACGAACTCTCTGCGGCGCAATGCGGCGACTTTTGCTACAATGACGAAAGTTGCGCGCCTGCGAGAGGCGCATGTTTGGAAAGGGAAGGTTCATGTCCGAGATTCTCTCCGAGCTTTGGACTCCGGAAGTTCAGATGGCCGTTACCGCGGTTATCGCGTTTCTGGTTGTGCTTTATGTGCTCTCTATCATCTGGGTCGTCCGCGACGCGTATCTGCGCGGCACCGTTTGGTTCATCTGGGCCATCGTCGCCCTTATCCCCATTCTGGGCGTCATCGCGTACACGCTGCTCCGCCCGCCGCTGCTGCAGATCGACCGCGACGAGCAGGAACTCGAAGTCGCGTTGAAACAACGGCAACTCATGCAATACGGCGAGTGCGCGAACTGCGGTTATCCCGTCGAGGCCGACTACGTGCTGTGCCCCAACTGCCACCAGCGCCTGAAGAACATGTGCAGCCGCTGCGGCAAGGCCCTCGATCCTTCCTGGAAAGTGTGCCCCTATTGCGCCACTCAGGTTGGTTCCGGTTCCCGCCGTCAGGCAGCATCCCATTCCGCCCAGCAGCGCTAAGGCCTGCGAACACTGATTTGTCAAAGCCGCCTCCGGGCGGCTTTTCCTGTACCGAACCGCCTCGACCTGCGCCGAAAGGAGAACCGCATGGCCCAGCCCACCTATCCAGCCCACGCCCTGGTGGTCCGCAAGACCAAGCTGGGCGAAACCGACCTCATCGTCACGTTGCTGGCTGACGACGGGCGGCTGCTGCGTGCGGTGGCGAAAGGGGCCCGCAAGCCCACGTCCACCTTTTCATCGCGCATCGAGCTGTTCTCCGTGGTCGATGCCCTGCTGGTGGAGGGCCGCAATCTGGACATCCTGAAGGAAGCGCGCCTGGTCGATGCCAATCTGGGCATTCGCGAAAGCATGGAGCGCGCTGCGGCCGCTTCGCCCATTCTCGAACTGGCGGGAATCATCGCCCAGCCTGAACTGGTCCACCCGAAGCTTTTCAGTTGCACGGTTGCGGGCCTTAAGGCCGCGTGCGACGCCGACCCGGCCCAGACGCTTTCGCTGTCGGCGGCATGCCTGCTGAAGGTTTTCTCCTTCGCGGGGTTCCGTCCCAGCTTCAACGAGTGCGTCAAATGCGGATCGAAAATCGACCTGTCCGGCGGACGCTCCAGCGTGGTGTCCTTCTCGGTGCTTGATGGCGGCTGCGTGTGCGACGACTGTTCGCGGCTTTCCGAGGTGGTTCACCTGCCCGCCGAGACCATCCAATGGGCGAACTACCTGCTCATGTCCACGTTTGCCGATATCGCTCAACATCCTTGCGAACGCCGCGTGGCCTTCGACGTGATGCAGCTTTGCCAATCCTGGAGCCGCGAACACGTGGGCACGCGCCTCAAGTCGCTCGATTTCCTCTTCACCTGCGGCCTGTTCTAGTCCTGCTCCTTCGGCTTGCATCCCCACGACCGTCGAACCCGCTTCGTGCAACGAGATTCTGGTTTTTGGTGCACTTAAGGGGATAATCCGCAGCAAGACAAGGCGAAATGCCCTTTCAAGACCTATCTAGCCGTTTTAAGGCCAAAAGATACGAAACAGAAACACCCAAAGTGTGGCGCAACTGTTGTTGCCAAGGGAGCTCGAAGCTGTTCGAGTTGCAGATTATCCCCTTAAGTGCACACGAAAACGATTTCTCGTTGCATGGCGCTGCTCGGAAGGCCAAGATCCAAGGCCAGCGCCCCTGTGGAACCCGCTTGAGTCGGTTTGGTCACGCCCGATCGGCGCCTCGTGGAACCTGCCGAAGCGGTCCGCGCCCTGCGGAACCCGCCAAAGCGGCATCCGCCATGCGCCGGCCGCGCCCCGCTTCGAACCGGCCGAGGGCGTTCTTTCCGATTGCGGTGGATTCCGCATGGCCAGGCATGCAAACCCGCTGCGCATCCCTATAATTGCCCCATGGAGAAAATTGCTGTCATATGTGTGGGCAACCGTCTGATGCTGGATGACGGCATTGGGCCGGCGGTGTACGACGCCCTGACCGAGGACTATCGGTTCCCGGAAAACGTCGAGCTCATCGATGCGGGCTGCATGAGCATGGACCTGCTGCACGTGGTTCGCGACTTCGACTACATCATCACGGTGGACGCCATCGACGGTCTGGACGCGGATCCGGGCACGGTGTTCCGTTTCGCGCCGGAGGACATCGGCGGGGGAGTCGCCATCATGCAATCCCTGCATGACCTGCGCCTTATCGACCTGTTCAACGCTGCGGCGCTGCTCGGCTACCACGCCGAAGGCATCTGCTACGGCATGAAGGTGCTGAACATGCACCCGCTGGATCTGACCGAAGGCCTTACGCAGCCGGTCTTCGACGCGCTGCCGCTGCTGCGCGATGCGGTGCTGGCGGAGCTTCTGGGTCGCGGTGTGGAAATCCGCAACGCCGACGGGTCCGTCTTCGTGCCGCCCGCAGGCGACCAGCCCGATCCGTGCGAATAGGGGCGTGAACCCATGTCCAAAAAGAAAAAACCCCAAGGATTCGAAATCTCCGACGAGATGGACCGCGAGGAGCGCGAGCTGCTCAAAGACGTGCCGCGGGTCAACATCGCGGCGTTTTTCGCGCCTCCCATCTGGGGTCCCGCCAACGGCCTGTGGGTCAGTATCCTGTTCTACCCGCTGTGGGTCATGGCCGACACCGCGTTCGTGAACGCGTACGTCATGCGCACGCCGCTGGCCGTCACCATCGGCGTGGCGGTGTTCTTCCTGATGGTCGCCATCACCTACGGCTTCGCAACCATCTCGCAGCCGTTCGCGCTGCATCGGGCCCTCAGCCTGGGCGTCAGCAAGGAGACCTATCTGAAGCGGCAGCGCATCTGGGCCGTGGTGGCCGTCATCATCGGTATCGCGGCGCTTGCGGTGGCCACCTATTACAACCTGGCGCTCAACCCGAAAATCGTCGGCTAGGCGCCGCTGCGACACGCGCACAACCAGGGCCTTCGGGCCCTTTTTGTATATGTAGGGAAGGCATCGGTGCCGAGTCGGGAGCTTGCGCCCAGAGTCGCTGAACTCGCTCAGGAAAGCATCGATGCCGAGCCGGGAGACGCGTATGCTAGGTCGCCAGGCCTGCTAGAGGGCGCATCGCGCCGAGGACCTGCGCCAAGGGCCAAGGTCGTCGGGCTCGCAGAGAACGCATCGGATACGCAACGGGCATACGGCGAATCCGCAATATGTTTCGGTTCTGTCCTATGTCGCCACGCACTGCCTTCAAAAATGTTAGAATCGGCTAATAAATTCGAGCGACGGGATACCCCCTAATCCCGGCTTAAGGAGGCTTAAGTATGAAGGCTCAGAACGTGTTCGCCAAAACCGGCTACATATTGGCTGGCGCGGCATTATGCAGCCTTTCCGTCATGCCTGCCTGGGCGGTAAGCGGCGAGCAGACCGCAAACACGACCGCTGAGGGCGACGACACGACGAAGACAATCAAAACCATGGGCGACCAGACGTCCGTCACCAAATCGGAAACGGTGCGGGTCTACACCGACGCCACCGGCGCCGTGACCTCGGTCAAAGTGTCCGACTGGCTGCAGAACCCCCAGAAGCTCTCGCAGCTGTACGACAGTTCGACGTTGGCGGCCATCGAAGGCGACCAGGGCGACGAGGAGCTCAGCGGCTCGGGCGACGCCATGGTGTGGGAAGCGGACGGCGAAGACGTCCGTTACGCGGGCGCAAGCGACGCGGAGCCGCCGGTAAAGGTCAATTTCGCATACCAGCTGGACGGCAAGGATATTTCCCCTGATGAGCTGGCTGGCAAAAGCGGGCATCTGACCATCCGCGCGACGTTCGAGAACACGTCCTGGGTGGAGAAGAAAATCGACGGCAAGACTGCCAAGATCTACACGCCGTTCGTGTGCGTGACCGGCTGCGTCGTGGACAACGACGTGTTCACGAACATCGAGGTGGACAACGGCAAGGTCATCAACAACGGCGCCGATTCCGTGGTGGTCGGTTTCGCCGTGCCGGGCCTGCAGGAAAGCCTGGGCCTGGACGACATGAAGGACGCCGACGGCAAAGCTCTGGACGTGGAGATCCCCGAGGGATTCACCATCGAAGCGGACGTCGAGAACTGCCAGATGCACAGCATGTTGACCCTGGTCAGTCCCGATATGCTGTCGGATTTCGATACGGACGACCTGGACTTCGGCGACATGGGCGGCTCGGGCGACGAGCTGTCCGACGCCATGCGCGAGATCATCAACGGCTCGGGCGAATTGTCCGACGGGCTGGGCCAGCTGGCCGAAGGCGCTTCGCAGCTCGATGACGGCGTGGGCACGCTGGCAGGGTCCGTGTCCGAACTGCCCGCGGGCACGCAGGCCCTGGCGGACGGCACATCGCAGGTGCAAGGCGGGTTGTACCAGCTCAAGACCCAGACGTCGACGCTGCCCACCAGCACCAAGCAGCTGGCCGGCGGTGCAGGCGCCTTGGCGGACGGCCTGACCGACGCCACGGAAGGCTCTTCGTCGCTGGCGGCGGGCGCCCGGCAGCTGCTGGACGGCCTGGTCCAGCTGAAGGGGAGCGCCGCCGACAAGACCGGCCTGGCGTACCTCAGCGTGTCGTTGGGAAGCGACGAGGCCTCCCAAACGCTGATCGGCGTCACCAACACGGTGGCCAAGGGTTTGGCCGACTTGGAGGGAAGCGAATCCGAATCAACAGGCCTGTACGGCTTGAAGAATGGTGTTACTGCAGTTCAGGGTGCTGCGGAGGCATCCAGGGACTATGCCGGATCGGCCGCTTCCGCATTGGGTGACGAAGGTGCCGCGGGTGCGGTTTCCGGCGCGCAGGCCAACGTGGACGCGGCGGCCGAGGGTGTTTCGGCAGCGCAGGACGCCCTTGCCGAGGCGCAGGCGGCGCTGCCTTCCGATGTTGTCGTCGACACGGCATCGGCCCAGGTCGGCATCGATAACGCCATCGCGACGGTGGAAGGTTCCGCCCTGACCGACGAGGAAAAGGCCGCTGTCATATCCGAGCTTACGGCCGCGAGGGATTCGCTGCCCACGTCGGCCTCGGTGGATGCGAGCGCTGCCAGCGGCAAGATCGACGAGGCGTCGGCCCAGCTCACAGATGCGGAAAGCGGTATTTCTGGGGCGCAGGACCAGCTTGCGACGGCTTCGACGGACATCGAGTCCGCCCGTGCCGATGCAGAAGGCGCGGCCCAGTACGCCCAGGGTGCCGTCGACGGCGCAGCCGGGGTTTCGTCTGGTCTTGACGAGGTGATATCCGCAGTTCAAGGGCTTGAAGCCGGGGCCGGTGCCGTGCATGACGGTCTGGTTGCCGCCAAGTCCGGCGTGGACGCGGCCCTTGTCGGGTTGGGTGACGAAGCCACCGCAGGCACGCTCATCAACGGGGCCAGCCAGCTGTCGGGAGGCGCTGGTTCGCTAACGGATGGCCTGCAGACGGCGGCATCGGGCGCCGATGCTCTGGCAAAGGGAACGTCCCAGCTCGCAGGCGCAACGCCCGCGTTGGTGGCAGGCATCCAGGCTCTTTACGACGGCAACGCCCAGATAGACGACGGCATGGCCGGCCTGGCACAGGCGACGCCCCAACTGGTAAGCGGCATCGGCGCCCTGTCGGAAGGCACCTCGGCCCTGTCCGAGAGCATGGCGGCCGCATCCGACGGCTCGGCGGCCCTGACCGACGGCCTGAAGGAGTTCGACAAGGAGGGCATCCAGAAGATCGTCGACCTGCTCAACAACGATGTGACCGGCATGACCGATCGCCTCGACGCGGTGGTCGAAGCCGGCAAAGCCTACACCAACTTCTCCGGCATCGACGAGGATCATTCCGGCTCGGTCAAATTCATCTACCAGACCGACCCCATCGAGATTCCCGAAGAGGAATAGCCCGCGACAACGGGGACATTGGGGAGGCTATTGTCCCGCCCGCGCCAACCACGCGCGGGGCAGGGGCGCGGGACATCGGGGACGGAGGTGATTGTCCCGCCCGCGTCAACGAACGGACAATACCCTCCGTCCCCGTCGTCCCGCCCGTCGTCCCGTCGTCCCGCAAACGTCTCTCCGCGGAAGCTAGCTTGCCATGCGTACTTCCTCCAGGTCAGAGCCGGCACTGGGGTCGTTGAACTTGCCTAAGTCCACGCAGCCTTCCTGCTTGGCCACAACTATGGTGCACACTGCGTCGCCCGTGATGTTCACGGCGGTGCGGCACATGTCCAGAATTCGGTCGATGCCCATGATAAGCGCGATGCCCTCAAGCGGCAGGCCGATGGAATTGAACACCATGGACAGGGTGATCAGGCCGACCGACGGAACGCCTGCGGTGCCGATGGATGCCAGCGTGGCGGTTGCGATGACCGTGACGTACTCGACGGGGCCCAGCGGCACGCCGAACAGCTGCGCCGTAAATATGACGGCCACGCCTTGCATAATGGCGGTGCCGTCCATGTTGATGGTCGCGCCCAGGGGAATGGTGAACGAAGATATGCGGCGGTCGACGCCCATACGCTTCTCCAACGTCTCGATGTTCAGCGGGATGGTGGCGTTGGACGTTGCGGTCGAGAACGCGAACAGCATGACCGCCACGAACTTCTTCATGAATTTGAAGGGACTGACGCGGGCCAGCACGAACAGCAGGATCATGTAGGTCAAAAACAGCTGGCACGCCAGCGCGATAAGCACGCCCAATACGTATTTGACCATGGGCAGAAACGCGCTGAACCCGATGTTGGCGAAGGTGCGTGACAGCAGGCAGAACACGCCGAAGGGTGCGACGTGCATGACCATGGAGGTCATCTGCATCATAATGTCGTTGAACTGCGTGAAGAACTTATGCACGGTTTCGACGCGGCGGCCCAGGATGGCCAGGATGATGCCCACGAACAGCGCGAAGAAGATGACGCACAGCATGTCGCCGTTGGCGGCTGCACCGATGGGGTTCTTCGGGATGATGTTCAGCAGCGTCTCGGCGATGGAGGTTTCGCTGGCGGTTGCCAGAGTGCTCGGGTCGCTGGATGCGATCGAGGACATGTCCACGCCGCGCCCGGGGTTGATGATATTGCCCACGGTCAGGGCGATCGAGATGGCCAGCGCGGTGGTGCACAAGTAGAACAGCAGGGTCTTCACTCCGACGGTGCCCAGCGTTTTCACGTCGCCGATGGCGGCGGCACCGCATACGATGGAGCAGAACACCAGGGGCACGACCAACATCTGCAGCAGGCGGATGAAACCTTGGCCGATAACGTAGAACACGCCGTCTACCAGCAGAGCGTCGCGTACGAACCCGCCGGGCATGAAGTAATGAATCAGCACGCCGCAGACAATGCCCAGGCCCAGCGAAATCAAAATGACGCTTGTCAGGCCAAGCTTCCTTTTCTTGGTTTCGGTCTCTGTCATTGCTCACTCCTAACCTAAGAGTCTGTGGTTGCGCATATATTCTTCCAGGTCGTCTTTCCAAGAAGGCATCTTCGCAAGGCCGGTCAGACGGATCATCATGTTGTCCAGCTCCACGTGGAAAGCCTTGTCGGGATCGTAGGTGCCAACCATGTTGACGGTGGAGGCGCCTGCCAGTTCCAGCGCGCGTTTGATGAACTCGTATCGGCTGCACAGCCCCTCGCAGGACAGATGGAAGGTGCCGTACTCTCCGGTCTCCATGATGGACATCAGCACCTTGCAGAAGGTATCGGAGCTGGTGGGGGAGCCGAACTGGTCGGCCGGTACTTCGATTTCCCTA
Source organism: Slackia heliotrinireducens DSM 20476 (assembly GCF_000023885.1). Classification (NCBI taxonomy): domain Bacteria; kingdom Bacillati; phylum Actinomycetota; class Coriobacteriia; order Eggerthellales; family Eggerthellaceae; genus Slackia; species Slackia heliotrinireducens. The sequence goes on from NC_013165.1 coordinate 1,365,738, forward strand.
CCGGCTTTGGCATCGGCGATATGCATGCGCAAAAAATCGTCCTTCCGGGCGGTGTAAATCCAGGACGACCTCAGGATGACATGGCGCGGGTTAAGCTCGCGCACGAGCACTTCGCCCGCCTCTTTGGACTTTCCATACGTGAAAGAGGGGTTGGTGCGCTCGAATTCGCTCAACGGCGCTGAGTTCGGCTTGGTGGAGCGGAACACGTCGTCCGTGGAGATCTGAATGATGGTGGCCCCCAGGTAATGGCTGGCCACGGCCAGATTACGCGCGCCCAATGCGTTTACCCGATAGGCTTCGTCGGGGTTGGCCGCGCAGACGTCCTTGTCGGCGATGCCGGCGCAGTTGATGATGAATTCGGGTCGGTATGATTCTGCGAACGTGGTGACCATGTCAAGGTTGGTGACGTTCAGCTCCCTGTCCGTCGTGTGAATTGAGTAAGTGTCATGGTCAAGATGGTATTCGATGGACCGGCCAAGACGTCCCGTTGCACCCGCTATCCAAACCACGCGTTTCGGTCCGAACGTCATAGTTCACTCCTTTCGGTCGATTGCCGCGTACGAGAAAACGCTGAGCGTCGCCTGACGGCTTGTATTAGGCCTATGTAGTGCTTGATAAGAGGCATCCTGCACGCGGGATTGCATACGATGTCATTCATGATACATGCAGATGCCTACATCAAAAGTAACAATGCAGCGACTTTTACCCCTGGCGGGACGTTGTAAATAGGGTAATGAACTGCAGAAACTCTACGCTAACAAACGTTTTGCGAATTGCCCACGCATGACGAAGCCGGCATGCAAGCAGAACGGCATATGCATATTTGGGTCGAGTCTGCGTATACTCAAGATTTTGACTACAATGGTCCAGTCATCGTTTCGGAAGAAGAAAGGTTTCGCCGTGGCAGATTACAATCAGCAGCAATACTATCAGCAGCCCCAGCCCCAGCCGCAGTACTATCAGCAGCCGCAACCCTACTACCAGCAGCCTGTCGAAGTGCCTGTCTCAACGGGCGATTGGATGCTCACCATGTTCCTGACGGCCATTCCTCTGGTAGGCTTTATCCTGCTTCTGGTCTGGGCATTCGGCTCCACCACGCCGTTGTCCAAAAAGAACTGGGCCCGCGCGGGCCTCATCTGGTGGGTCATCGCCATGGTGCTCAGCATCCTCTTGACCGTGGCGCTCGGCATGCTCGGCTACTCGACCTACGAAACCGTCTAATGGGACAATGGGGACCGGCACCTGGTCCCATTGTGTCAGTAGGGACGTTTCCTTCTGACTCATTTTTGCGCCACTGGGGACAGATCTGCGCCGGGACATAGGGGGCTCCGATGCCCCCAATGTCCTGCGCTATCGACAACCGCCGGAGGCGCCTGGGGTTGGCGTCTTAGGCGGTCCAAAAAATCGTCCGCACCCCGCCTTTGTCTCATTTTGGCAGGCGGGAATGCGGGCGCTATCCCTCCGCATCCCGCTCCTTAGCCCGGGACAAAGAGGACAGGCACCTTTGTCCCGTCGGCTCATTCTGCTCGGCGGGCGTGTAACTTTAACGCATCCCGCTCCTCGGTCCGAAAACCTCGTTTTCCGCCAGGAAAATCAAGTAGTGTACGACCTGCTTGAGCGTTAATTTCCAACCCCAAATACTGCAACGGTTTGACCAGGGGTTTTCTGAGAGGCATTCGCGAAGCGGCCGAAGCGCGGTGCCGATGCGGCTCCCAAGTCGTACATTACTTGTTTTTCTTGGTGCGAAAGCCCGTTTTGGGCTTGAGGAGCAGGCCGGAGCGGCGGGGGAGCGCCCCTGCCGGGGCATAGCGGGACAAAGGGCTCCGTCCCCAAAGTCCACCCCCATTCTGCCACCTATAAGCGATTCTGATGCTCCCTTGTGAAAATCTTAACTGCTCTTCTATTGGTGCGTTTCGCAAGGTATAATCAAGCGGTCCTTTAAGACGGTACAGAGAGACCGGCAAGGCAACCGCGACGGCGTCGAACAAACAATACATACGCGGATAAACAGACGCCCGAACATCTCGCCTTGGCCCAGCTTGCCGAGGTATTTTTTTACCCGCGAGCCGGACCTCAGTCAACCTGTACGCACTCATGCGAAAAGAGAGGAGAGTGTGTATGAGCGACGAAAGTCAGGTGAAATCCGTAGTCATGGACGCTGCGGAAATCGATCGCTCGCTGACGCGCATCGCGCATCAAATCCTGGAGGCGAACCACGGCTGCGACAACATCGCGCTCGTCGGCATCGTCACCCGCGGCGATCTGCTGGCGAAGCGCCTGGCCAGCATCATCGAGGGGATCGAGGGCAAGGAGGTGCCGCTGGGAAGCCTGGACATCAGCTTCTACCGCGACGACTACCTGACCATCTTGGCCCCCGAAGTCCATGAAACCCGCATCAGCTTCGACGTGACCGGCAAAGACGTCATCCTGGTCGACGACGTCCTGTACACCGGTCGCACCATCCGTGCGGCGCTGGACGCCCTCATGGACCTGGGTCGTCCGAAAACCATCCAGCTGGCGGTATTGGTGGACCGCGGCCATCGCGAACTGCCCATTCGCGCCGATTTCGTGGGCAAGAACGTCCCTTCCGCACACGACGAGAACGTCCGCATGTTCCTCGAGGAAGTGGACGGCATCACCGCTGTCGAAATTCTGGACATCAAGCCCGGCACCCGCGCCGGATCCGCACCGCTGGGAGGTGAGTAGCGAATGGCCTTCGACCATAAGCACCTTATCGATATCACAGAGTATTCCGATACCGATATCATGACTATCCTGGAGACCGCCAAAGCGTTCTCGTCCGTGAACGAGCGCAAGATCAAGAAGGTCCCCACGCTCAAGGGCATCACCGTCGTGAACATGTTCAACGAGCCCTCGACCCGCACCCGCAGCTCCTTCGAGCTGGCTGAAAAGCGCCTGTCCGCCGACTGTCTGAACTTCGGCGGCTCGTCCACCTCCTCGGTCAAGGGCGAAAGCCTCATCGACACGGTGGAAACCCTGAACGCATACAAGATCGACGCCGTGGTCGTGCGCGACAAGCACGCAGGCGCCCCCTACATCGTCTCGCAGCACACCCCGGCTTCGGTCATCGACGCCGGCGACGGCAAGCACCAGCATCCCACCCAGGCGCTGCTGGACCTCTACACCATCTGGGAGCACAAGCAGGACTTCAAGGGCCTGAAGGTGGCCATCGTCGGCGACGTGGGGCATTCCCGCGTCTGCGGCTCTCTGGTCCCGGCCCTCAAGATCATGGGTGCCGAAGTCACCTTGGTCGCACCGGGCACCCTCATGCCGCCGCGCCCCGAGGTGCTGGGCGCCGACCACGCCACGCCCTATCTGGACGAGGTGCTGCCCGACATGGACGTCGTGTACATGCTGCGCGTCCAGCGCGAACGCCTCGAAGGCGCGCCGTTCCCGAGCCTGACGGAATACCACGAGCTCTTCGGCCTGACCAAGAAGCGCGAGAAGCTCATGAAGCCCGACGCCATCATCTGCCACCCTGGCCCCATCAACCGCGGCGTCGAATTCGACAGCTACATGGCCGACCATCCGCAGCGTTCGGTCATCCTCGAACAGGTCTATGCAGGCATCTGCGTCCGCATGGCCGTCCTGTATCTGCTTTTGGGAGGTGCTGATAATGGCCTTAATTCTTAAAAACGCCCACATCGTCGACCCCGCTGCCCAGCTTGACGGTGTCGCCGACGTCCTTATCGAAGGCGGCATGATCGCCAAGGTTGCCGAAAACATCGAGGCGGAAGGTGCCGAGGTCCGCGACCTGACGGGCAAGTACCTCATTCCCGGCCTGGTTGACCTGCACGTTCACTTCCGCGATCCGGGTCTGGAGTATAAAGAAACCATCGAGACCGGCTCTCGCGCGGCTGCCCACGGCGGATTCACCGACGTGTGCACCATGGCCAACACCGACCCCATCTGCGACACCGGCGCCACGGTTGCCTACCAGATCGCCCGCGGCGAAGAGGCCGGCAAATGCCGCATCCATCCGGCGGGCTCGTGCACGAAGGGCCTGAAGGGCGAGATCATCTCCGAGATGGGCGATATGGTCGCAAACGGTGCCGTGGCCTTTACCGATGACGGCCGCGGTGTCCAGGACGCCGGCATGATGCGCCGCGTCATGGACTACGGCAAGATGTTCGACAAGGTGGTCATGAGCCACTGCCAGGACGAAGGCCTGGTGGGCGACGGCCAGATCAACGAGGGTGCCGTCTCCACGCGCCTCGGCCTTCTGGGCTGGCCCGCCGCCGGCGAGGAAATCCAGATCGGCCGCGACATCGCCATCGCCGAGCTCACAGGCTGTCCGCTGCACATCCAGCACATCACCACGGCCGCAGGTCTTGACATGGTTCGCCGCGCCAAGGCCAAGGGTCTGGAAGTGACCTGCGAAGTCACGCCGCACCACCTGTTCCTGAGCGAAGAGGACCTGGACGTCACCTACGACACCAACCTGAAGGTGAACCCGCCGCTGCGCACCAAGGAAGATTCCGCAGCGCTGCTGGAAGGCATCCTGGACGGCACCGTGGACTGCATCGTGACCGACCACGCACCCCATGCCGCCTGGGAGAAGGCCCGCGAGTTCGAGCTGGCGCCCTTCGGCATGACCGGCCTTGAGACCAGCCTGGCCCTCATCCTGACCAACCTGGTGGACAAGGGCGTCATCGACTACGCCAAGATGGTGGAACTCATGTCCATCCGCCCGCGCGAGATCCTGCGCATCGCGCCTGTGAGCATCGCCGAGGGCAACGTGGCCGACATCACCGTGTTCGACCCCAATGCGGAATGGACCGTGACCGAGGACATCTTCGAGTCCAAGGCCGCCAATTCCGGCTTCTTGGGTGCGCAGCTCAAGGGCCGCGCGACCGACGTCTACCTGGCGGGCGTTCCCACCATGGTCGACGGAGTTGTAACCGACTAATAGGAATTCATCATGTGCATTACTCCGAATTCGGAGCACTTTGAGGAAAGGGCCCGGATCTGCTCCAACGAGCAGGTCGGGCCTGGCCTGTTCAAGATGGTGCTCCATTGCCCGCGCTCCGCGGCGGCCATCAAACCCGGCCAATTCATCCACATGCGCCTCGACGGCTTCGAGGCCCACATCCTGCGCCGTCCCTTCTCCGTGTACAAAGCCGACACGCAGGAAGGCACCATGGACATCATCTACCAGGTGGTGGGCACGGGCTCGCAATGGATGACCGGACTTGAGCCCGGGCACACCGTATCCATCATGGCGGCGCTGGGCAACACCTGGCAGCCCGTGGACGGCAAGTTGCTGCTGGTCTGCGGCGGCGTTGGTGCGGCGCCCCTGTTCATGTTCGCGCAGCAGCTCAAGGCCGAAGGCCGCGACTTCGAGGTCATCCTGGGCGCGCGCACGGCCGACATGCTGGTCACGAAGGCCGACTACACGGCGCTTCTGGGCCGCGAGCCGATCATCGCCACCGACGACGGCACCGAAGGGTTCTCCGGGTTCGCCACCGTGCCCATGCAGCAGCAGCTCGAAACGGGGGAGTACTCCGCGGTGTACTGCTGCGGGCCCGACCCGTTCATGCGCATCGTGTCCGGCATCGTGGCCGACGCGGGCATCGACTGCTGGATCTCCGAGGAGAAGCGCATGGCCTGCGGCATCGGCGCGTGCCTGTCCTGCGTGGTGGAAACCGTGGACGGCAAGAAGCGCTCCTGCGTGGACGGCCCCGTTTTCAACGCGAAGGATGTGGTGTGGGCATGAGTGTGAACATGCAAGTAAACCTGGGCGGGCTGGTCATGGCCAATCCGGTGACGGACGCTTCCGGCACCTTCGCTGCAGGTAGGGAATACGCCGATTTCGCGGATGTGTCCCGGATGGGCGCCATCACCACCAAGGGCGTTTCGCTCAACGGGTGGGAAGGCAACGCCGCGCCCCGCATCGCCGAGACACCCAGCGGCATGCTGAACTCCATCGGATTGCAGAACCCTGGCGTCGCGCACCTGTGCGAGGTGGACCTGCCGTGGATCAAATCCATCGGTGTGCCGGCCATCGTCAACGTGTCCGGCCACAGCCTGGAGGAATACGTCGCTGTGGTCGAGGCTCTGGAGGCTGACGGCCAGGCGGACGCCTACGAGATCAACATCAGCTGCCCCAACGTGGATGCGGGCGGGCTCACCTTCGGCACGCATGTGCCCAGCGTGGAGGCCGTTGTCGGCGCATGCCGAGCAGCCACGAAGCGCCCGATGATCGTCAAGCTGACGCCCAACGTGACCGACATCACCGAGATCGCCCGAGCCGCCGAAGCATCCGGCGCCGACGCGCTTTCCATGATCAACACGCTTCTGGGCATGGCCATCGACGTGCGCACCCGCAAACCCGTGCTGTCCCGCGTGGTGGGCGGCCTTTCCGGCCCCGCGGTCAAGCCCGTCGCCCTGCGCATGGTGTGGCAGTGCCACAACGCGGTTTCCATCCCCATTTTGGGCATGGGTGGTATCATGACGGGTGAAGACGCCATCGAGTTCATGCTGGCCGGCGCCACCGCCATCGCCGTGGGCACTGCGAACTTCGTCAACCCAACGGCCGTCACGGACGTGCTCGACGGCATGATTGCTTATTGCGAACAGAACGGCGTCGAAGATGTCAACGAATTGGTTGGAGGATTGCAATGCTAACCGTGTTCGATTCCGTACCGCGCTCGGACCGCATCATCGTGGCCCTGGACTGCGATCGTGCGGAGGCGCTGTCGCTGGCCAAACAGCTGCAGGGCAAGGCGAAATGGATGAAGGTCGGCATGACCCTGTATTACGCCGAAGGCCCCAACATCGTGGAAATCCTGGGGCTTCTGGGGTACAAGGTGTTTCTGGATCTGAAGTTCCACGACATCCCGCATCAGGTGGCGGGTGCCGCCGAGTCCGCCGTTTTGGCCGGTGCCGACATGATCACCATGCATGCCATCGGCGGCATGCAGATGATGGAAGCCGCCCAGAGGGCGGTGGACGAGTCCGGTTCCGACGCCGCAACGCTGGCCATCACGGTTCTGACCAGTATGGATGAGGAGCAGCTTCATCAGACCGGCGTGAACCGCACCATCCCCGAGCAGGTGCAGGCGCTGGCAACACGTGCATCCGACGCAGGGCTTTCCGGCGTGGTGGCTTCGCCTCAGGAGGCGGGAATGCTGCGAAGGCTTCTGGGACCGGATGCATATATAGTTACGCCCGGCGTGCGTCCCGCAGGCGCCGACCGCGGCGATCAGAGCCGCGTGGCTACGCCGAAGGAGGCCTTCGACGCGGGAGCTTCCCACATCGTCATCGGCCGCCCCATCACTCAGGCCGAAGATCCTGTGGCGGCGTTCGAGGCCATCGCAGCCCAGCTATAGAACGGAGCCAATGGCCGCAATTCGCTGACAATTGCGGCCATATCTGTCCCTTTTGCACCCATAACGCTATTAAAAGCACAGGTCAAGAGCCAATATAGTGCATATTTTTTGAAGCATTGCCCCGAATCGTTTGGGAAGTCGGGCAGCTTGTGCCATAATGGCCTGCGTTGTGTTAGTATCCCTTCGCTGCTAAACCGAGCAGCGTTAAATCTAAAGGAGTGAAAAATGGCAATTCCTCAACTGAGTGCTGAAGACCGCAAGGCCGCCCTCGAGAAGGCAAAGGCTGCCCGCACCAAGCGCGCCGAGATTCGCGAAGAGCTGAAGGCCGGCAAGCTGAGCCTCAAGGAAGTCCTGGACATGAAGGACGATCCCGTCATCGGCCGCATGAAGGTCTCCACCCTCATCGAGACCCTGCCTGGTTACGGCGAGGCCAAGACCGCTAAGATCATGGACGAGCTGAAGATCGCCGAATCCCGTCGCCTGAAGGGCCTCGGTGCTCGCCAGGAAGCTGCTCTCCTCGAGCGTCTTGCCTAGTCTGTTGAGGTAACTCGTGCGCAAAGGGAACCTTTTCATCATTTCCGGACCTTCCGGAGCAGGTAAAGGTACTCTCGTGAATCTGGCCATGCACCGTGTAGGCGATGCATGGCTTTCCGTTTCTGCCACCACGCGCAAACCGCGCAAGGGGGAAGTGGACGGGCAGCACTACTTCTTCGTGTCCAACGATGAATTCGACGCCATGGTCGAACAGGACCGCCTGCTGGAGTGGGCACAGGTCCACGCCAACCGTTACGGCACTCCGCGGGAAACCGTTGAGCAGCACATTGCGGCTGGCAACCAGGTCATTCTGGAAATCGACGTCCAAGGCGCCCTGCAGGTCCGCGAGAAGATGCCTTCCGCAAAGCTGGTGTTCATCGAGCCGCCGTCCATGGACGTGCTGGAAAGCCGCCTGCGCGGCCGCGGAACCGAAGCGGAGGACGTCATCGCCCTGCGGATGAAGAACGCGGAAACCGAGCTTGCGCTCAAAAACGAGTACGATATCAGTTTCATCAACGACGACCTCGACGAATGTGCCGATGCTCTGGTAGCATACATAGAGCAGTCGGCCGAAGAGAAGGACGAGTAACATGACTATCATCGAGCCCAGCATTGACTCCCTGTTGGCGCAGACCGATAACGACAGCTTCCTGCTGTGCGCCATCGCCTCGAAGCGCGCCCACGACATCAACGACATGATGCGCGGCCAGCGCGAACGTGCCATTCAGCTTTCCAGCGCCGTGGAAATCGCCAAGGCAACCGACAAGAAGGCCCTTTCCATGGCCTTCGAGGAAGTTTCCCGCGGCGAGGTTTCCTACGACCCTGCCACCATCGACGCCAAGGTTCACTAAACCGTCGACGGTTGCTGAATAACAGGAATGCAAGGCCCGCCTGAGCGGGCCTTCTCTGTGTCGGGGCCGAAGCAGTGCCTGCGGCACCGACGAGCATAGGAGCATGACATGACCTCTTACCAGCGCATCTGCTTGGTGCATTACCACGAACTCGGCCTGAAGGGCCGCAACCGCAACACCTTCGAGCGCCATTTGATGCGCAATGTGGAGGCGCTGCTCGAACACGAACCTGTGGAGAAGGTGACCCGCATTTCGGGACGCGTTCTGGTGCTGCTTTCCGCCCAGGCCGACCTTCAGGCGGGTCAGCGCGCGGTGAACATCCTGCGCAAGGTGCCGGGCGTCGCCCGCGTCAGCTGCGGCTACCGCTGCGAGCGTGAGATGGACCAGATCAACGACGCAGCCCACAAGGCCTTGTCCGAGGTGGACGGCTTCTATACCTGGAAAGTGGTGGCCAGGCGCAACCACACCGACTTCCCGATCGACTCCATGGAGCTCAACCGCTTGGTGGGGGCGTACCTGTGCGACCGGTTCCCCGAGAAAAAGGTCCAGATGAAGGGCGCCGACGTGGAGGTGCACGTCGAGGTGGTGCAGGGCTATGCGTACGTGTACGCGCTCACCATCCCCGGCATCGGGGGCCTGCCCATCGGCACGGCGGGCAAGGTGGTGTGCCTGCTCAGCTCCGGCATCGACTCGCCGGTTGCTACCTGGCGTATGGCGCGTCGCGGCGCCACCTGCATCGGCGTCCACTTCTCCGGCCGCCCGCAGACCCAGTCCACATCGGAATACCTGGTGGACGATATCGCGCACGTGTTCGAGGAGTTCGGCGGCATCGCGCGCATCTTCACCGTTCCCTTCGGCGACCACCAGCGCAAAATTGCGGCTTTGGTGCCGCCGGCGCTGCGAATCATCATCTACCGCCGGTTCATGATGCGCGTGGCCGAACGCATCGCCCGTGACGAAGGCGCCAAGGCGCTCGTGACGGGGGAGAGTCTGGGTCAGGTGGCCTCGCAGACGCTGGACAACATCAACTGTACGAACGCCGTGGTGAAGATGCCTGTGCTGCGGCCGCTCATCGGCAGCGACAAGCTCGAGATCATCGCCGACGCCAAGAAGATCGGCACCTACGACATTTCCAGCAGCCCGGCACCGGATTGCTGCACGCTGTTCATGCCGCGCAGCCCCGAGACCCATGCGAAGCTGGCGGATGTGGAGGCGGCCGAGGCGGAGCTGCCTGTGGACGAGTGGGTGAGCGAGCTCATGTCCAAGGTCGAGTTGCGGGAATACCGCTGCCCGTCGTCCTACGACAGCAACCATCACGGGCGTGCCGAGGCCAAAGCGGCGGTCGATGATAACGTAACGAAACTGAACTAGCGTTATCGCCCCAGGAAAAATTTATACGCTGTAGAAAATAAATTGGCATTTTCGCTTGTGTATTATCCGTAAGTGAGTATAATAAAGCCGTGCTCGAAACAACTTCCTTCTCGCAGAGCACTGATATCTCGCTTAGGCCGGAACGTCATCTCCCCCCGACGTGTCCGGCCCTTTTTCTGCTCCATCGGGTTGGAGTTTTGAAGAAACTGCGATGGATTGGGCACTTTGAAACTAATTTCGTAATAATGCTTGCGCTATGGGGAAGGTTTGGCTAATATACTTCCTCGCTGGTTCGAAACCAGTGCATGTGGGCGGTTAGCTCAGGGGGAGAGCACTACCTTGACACGGTAGGGGTCACAAGTTCAAATCTTGTATCGCCCACCACTTGCGGACATGGCTCAGCTGGTAGAGCACCACCTTGCCAAGGTGGGGGTCGCGGGTTCGAACCCCGTTGTCCGCTCCATAAATTCACAAGGGTCGCCTTCGGGCGGCCCTTGCTTTTTGTGTCACTAGGGACGTTTCTCTTTGGTGTGCCACTAGGGACGTTTCTCTTTGGCGCATTTTTGTGTCACCGGGGACACATGGACCCCGGGACCGTCCCATCTTCCCCTTTGCCCCATCTTTCTACCGACACGTTTCCTCCGCCTTTCTTCCAGCTGGGACATGTGTCTCATTCTCTTCCGCACGCAGAAGTGTCGGTCGCACGGAGCCTATGCCGAAGCAGGCGCATGATAGACTCAAATCGTAGGCAGGCAGCACTATGAGCGAGTCTAAAAGGAGCGTGGAAGCCATGTTACGCACCTCCGTCATTCCTCCCTGGAAAAACGCCCTAGCTCGTCAGGAGGTGAAGTCTGCGCCCTGGCGCGCAATGCTCGCGATGCTCGCGTGCATGGTGGCGATAGCGTGCGCGGTTTGTTCGGCGCAGCCGCGCGAGGCCTATGCAGCGTGGGAACAGAGGACTGACCCGACTATCAACGAGTACATAAAGTCCGGTCTGAACAGCGACGGCACCGTCGATGCATTCGTGGAGATCGACTTCGACGACGTGGGCTACGCCAACAGCAATTCCGGGCTCGCCGACGCCTACGACCACAGGGCCTTGTATGTGCAGTTCTGCTACCGAAGCGCGGTGAGCTCGCAGGATCCGGAGTATTCCCAAGAGTACGAGGCAGGGTTCTGCCCCTATTACTATATTCCAGAGTCTCTACTGGGCGGGACCTTCTGGATCGAAATAGAGGACTACAGCTACTCGCGCACGTACGTCTCCGAGCCTATAACGGTGAACCCGTCGGGCGATGACGGGGGCAACCTCCGCTGGTCCTTTAGCCCGGCGAGCAGGACGCTCACGATCTCCGGCGTGGGCGACATGACCGAATTCGAGGGCGAGACCCCTTGGATGGGCATGTACCACGACACCGATGCCGTCGTGATCGAGGACGGCGTCACCTCCATCGGCGACTATGCGTTCTACGGCTTCGAGGGCCTCAGGCTGGTCGACGTTCCCAAGTCTGTGACGTCGATTGGGACCAGAGCGTTTTGGCTTTGCGGCCACGACTTGGTGATCCGCGGCTACGCTGGCACCGAAGCGGCCCACTTCGCGCACGATAGCGGACGGCTCTTCGACTGCGTCGACGGCGACCTTGGTGCGATGACAATCGACCTTACCGCAGGCGGCGTTACATATGATTACTCCAGCGCCAAGAAGGCTGCCCCTAACAGTACGTTTTACTCCTTGAGCTGGACCGACTTGAATGGCGACGAGCTTATCGATTGGAGGCCGTCCGACACCGGCGACGATGACGATGGCTACGACCTGGACAAAGACGGCAATGTCGACGTGACGGAGTCGTGGAAGGACGCGCGCTACGTGACGTTCAAGAAGGCTCCCGCCTGCAGCTTAGAGGGTTCGGTGACGTACAAGCTCACGCCCGAGCGCAGGTACCTAGCGGCAAGCCTCAACCCCGAGGGCTACTTCCACAGCGAGCTCACCGTGGTGCTGTCCTACAAGCAGGGCTGGAACAAGGTGGACGGCTCGTGGTACTACATGACCGACGCCAAGGGCACCAAGGCCAAGGGCTGGAAGGCGATAGGCGGGCGCTGGTACTTCTTCGACAAGTCTTCGGGCGCCATGAGGACCGGCTGGCTGAAGGACGGCGGCACCTACTACTACCTGGCCCCTGCGAAAACCTCGGCGGGCGACCCGCAAGGCGCCATGCTGAAGGGATGGCAGAAGGTGGGCGGCAAGTGGTACTACCTCGGCACCGACGGCAAGATGGTGACGGGCTGGAAGACCATCGGCGGCAAGCAGTACTGCTTCAAGCCCTCGGGCGCCATGGCGGCGGGCGAGTGGTACGGCGGCTGGTGGCTGAGTGGCAGCGGCGCCTGGACCTACCCGTACAAGGGCTCGTGGAAGCAGAGCTCGAAGGGGTGGTGGTTCGGCGACACCAGCGGCTGGTACGCGAAGAACCAGACGCTGAAGATCAACGACAAGAACTACACCTTCAACTCCGCAGGTTACATGGTATAGCGACGATGGCTTGGCCGTTGGCTTTGGCCCAAGGCGTTATGTGTCGATGGGAAACTGATTCTTGAATTTTCAGGGGAGGGCTTGCATCGACGCGTTCGGTTCTGTAATATACTTCCTCGCGCTGGCGAGATGGCCAAGTGGTAAGGCAGGGGCCTGCAAAGCCCTCATCACCGGTTCGAATCCGGTTCTCGCCTCCAGCATGCGGACATGGCTCAGCTGGTAGAGCACCACCTTGCCAAGGTGGGGGTCGCGGGTTCGAACCCCGTTGTCCGCTCCATTAACGTTACGTGAGGGCCGCCTTCGGGCGGCCCTCGCTGTTGATGCTGCAAGCCCAAACCCGCTATGCACGAAAAATGACCCCAGCAAAACAAAAAGAGCCGCTCGTAGAGCGGCTCAGAGGGTTTGGGGAGGGTTCTAGTCGGTAATGTGCAGGCCGACGTAGGAGGCGTTCTCGGGCATGCCGGAGATGTCGTAGATCGACGACATGGGACAGGAGCTGATGGTCCAGGTGAACGTGCCGGCGTCGGTGTACAGGGTGCCGGTCTGGTAGTTGTTGCCTACGCTGTCGACGCCTTCTTCATCAACGGTCACGTTCTCGTTGTCGGTCCAGCCCAGGGCATCCTTGGTGGAGCCCACGGCGGATTCCTGGTCCTGCGAATTCAAATCCACGAACCGCAGGCGGATATCGGTGCCTTCTTCGGTAACCGAGCGGGTCAGCTGGTAGTAGCCCGGCAGATAGAACGACGCGGTCACGGCGTCCATGGTGTTGATGCCGGAATCCATGATCTCCTTGGCCTCGGCGGCGTCCGCGTCGGAGGGGAGCTTCACAATCTTCAGGCCTTCTTGCTCGGTCGAGTAGTCGATGTAGGGAATGCCCGCCTCGTCAAGCGACGCTTTGAAGGTTTCGTCGTCCATGGCCGTGAACGCGGCCACATCGGGAAGCTCGAGCGACGCCTCGCGGGTGAGGTTGCCTTGGATTTCTTCCGCCACGTGCTCGCTGTGGTGCAGGATGTAATCGGACGCCTGCAAGAACACCTTGCCGCCCATGAAAAGCGCAACAACCGCAACAATCAAGGCGAAAATCTTCACATAAATGGGAATCTTGAAGTCCTTCAGAAGGGCGGAGCCGTCCATATAGCGAACGGTCTGGCCCTCCTCGGCCGGCGCAAGCGTGTGAAACTGCGTATGATTTGGCATTCCGTCTCCTCTGTGATGAAAGTTAGCCGATTCATTATAACAAAGCGCAACGCACATGATGATGTGGTAGCATCATCAGAACCTTGGGGGAGTAGTTGGCACCTATCCCGGTGTGGCACGTCAACAATCTCGGCGCAAGCCTGGCGTGTCTTAAACGACGAGACCTGCGGTGCATTGGTAGAAGTGCATCTGGTCCCAGTCGTGGCCGATTGCGCGTGGAAAGGAAAGGTGCCTAATGGATTTATCAATCTTCACCACCCCGGAGGCTTGGATCAGCCTCGTGACGCTCATCTTCCTGGAGATTATCTTGGGCGTCGACAACATCGTATTCATCGTCATCACCACCGACCGCCTGCCCGTTAACAAGCAGCACATCGGCCGTAAGCTCGGCCTTGCCGGCGCGTTCATCATGCGCTCGCTGTTTTTGTGCTTCGCGTCGTTTTTGGTGCATCTGGTCGACCCGTTGTTCTCGATCGACCTTGGGTTCTATGCGCACGGGTTCAGCATCCGCGACCTGGTGCTGTTCGCTGGCGGCGTGTACCTCATTTATAAGGGCGTTTCCGAAATGCGCTCGATGTTCACGCTGAACGACCTGGTGCCTGGAGAGGTGGCCGACCCCGACAACCTCACCCGCAAGATCAGCCTGCCGCAGGCCATCGCCACCATCATGGTCATGGATATCGTGTTCTCCATCGATTCGGTCATCACCGCGGTTGGCATGGCGAATCACCTCATCATCATGATTCTTGCGGTCATGTTGGCCATCATCCTCATGATGGTCTTCATCGACACTATCTCGAAATTCATCAACAGCAACCCGGCCATTAAGCTGTTGGCCCTGAGCTTCATCGTCATGATCGGCATCCTGCTGACTCTGGACGGCCTGGGCATCAACTCCGGCATCGAGGTGCTGGACATGCACATGGAGAAGCTGATGGTCTACTTCGCCATGGTGTTCTCGATCTTTACCACCATGCTGGGCATCAGCTACCGCCGCAAGGCCGTGGGCTACCTGAAGGAAGAGCACCCCGAGTTGATGTACGTTCCCGCCGACGACGATTCGGACGAGGACGGCGGCCAGCTTCACATCAAGGACGTGAAGCCGGAGCAGGCTGCGGTTTCGGGAGGAACCCAGTAAAGGCTTTTCGGCTCGGCGTGCAACGCGTCATTCGAAGGCGGCGTCAGGTTTCGGCCTGCGCCGCCTTTTTTTGCAGCGAGGTGGCGAGCTGCGACCTGCGGTTGGAGCGTAGTCGGGGCCCCATCGTGAGTTGGGCCTTAATTGAAGCACGATTGGGGGCTGGTTGTGCCGTAAATCGTGCTCGACCGCCCGTCGTGCAACGAGATTCCGAAATTCTGTGCACTTAACGGGATAATCGGTAAATCAGAGGGTCCGATGAGGCATGTCGGAGGAGTGTATGCTGGTTTGGGGCCAAAGATAAGCCACATAACGATATAAAGTGTGGCGTAATGAGTACGACATTGTTTTCTCGAAGGCGCTGTAGTTACCGATTATCCCCTTAAGTGCACACGAAAATGATTTCTCGTTGCACGAAGCCGCGGAACGACCGTTTGAAACGGGAAATCGCCTGCTGGCTACGAGAACAGGGCGCGGGTGTCGTCGTCGACTACGATGCAGGCGGCTCCGGGCAGGATGCGCGCGGTCACCGGCGAGGTTACGTCCAACGGTTCGCCGTCGTATTCCAAGCTCAGCGGTGGGTCGGTGACCACCTTGATCTGGCGTCCCGAGTAGATTTCCATGGCGTCGGTGCGGCCAGGGTAACTGCCATCGCGGTCGCGCATGGCAGCGAATACGACCGGCAGCAGCTCCACGGCGTATTTCGCCTTGAGGACGACGACATCGAGCTTGCCGTCGCGGGGCTGGTTGTTGTGGGTGAGCGAAAGGTCGAACTGGATTTTCGAGAAGTTGACGAAGATCACGCCGATGCCGTCAGTGTTGATGACCTTGCCGTCGATGTCCAGCTTGATGTCGGCGTGCTGCGGCTCGAGGTTTGCGCCCGCGGCCAGGAAGTATGCCAGCTCGCCGAAGACCTCCTTGCCGGCCTCGGCCATCTGCATGATGGAAGCGTCGTATCCGATGCCCGACATGATGGAGAAGCCGAAGGTGCCTGCCGAGGTCTCGAGCTCGGCCAGGTCGAAGTCCAGCGTCTGCCCGTTTCGGGCCAGTTGCGCCAGGGCATGGGTCTCGGTGGGCTGCTCCAGGTTGAGCGTGAGCAGGTTGGCGGTCCCGGCGGGGAAGGGCAGGACGGGCGTGTCGGTGTTGCGGAGCCGATGGAGCACCGTGGTGACGGTACCGTCGCCGCCGGATGCGACCACCAGGTCGAACGACTCGGCGTCGTCCAACATGTGCTCGATGCGCGTGTGGCCGTCGGTGGTGCGCATGACCACCTCGTCGCCGTCGCGGTTGAACGCCCGCACGAAGTCGTAAATGGTGCCTTCGTTGTGGCCCGAAGAAATATTGTTGATGACGAGGATCCTCATGTCCGCTCCTGCCCTTTTTGCGATACATGTCCATGGTAGGCCTGCAGGCGCCTCGGGTGCAATGAACGAATGCGTAACGAACGGATGCGGCGCGGGGCATGAGGGCGTTGTGGAGCAGCGGGCGATAGTCTGGCGTCGCGACGGGCATGCGGCGACGCAGCAGGCGAGGGATTGGTGAGGCGGCGGGATCAACTGCGGCCAGGACGGCCGTTTGGGATGATGCACGGCGGGCAAGGCGCTTTAGGACGGTTGCGAATTTATAACAAACCGCGATAAGTTAGACTAGCCTTTTGGGTGCAAATATGGCAGGATACAGCTATCAAAAGCCGCCTAAGACAACAACGCTCGAACGGCGGAAGGGGGTTCAAGCGGGCCGTATGGCGTTTCCGCAAGAAATTTGCGAAGTTGATGAAACAGCATGCGTGCTCCGATTAAAACGTGTCGGCGGTCCGACGTGCAACGCGCGGGCAGCGGATGCGAAAACCCCCGACTGGGCGGTGGCGAAACCGCCATCGGCCGCAACGTTGCCTTCTGCACCGGTGCGTCTTGCCGGTGAAGCATAGGAAAGAATGAACGAATTCGTGCCGACCAATCCGAATAGGGGGATTAACAATGGCCAAATACAAGTGCAAGATCTGCGGAAAGATTTTCGAAGTCGCCGACGGCGAAACCCCGGTGTGCCCGCTGTGCGGCGCGACCGGCGACAATCTTGAGCTGATCGAGGATGCCCCGGCTGAAGCCACCAACAAGTATGCCGGCACCCAGACCGAGAAGAACCTGCAGACCGCCTTCGCCGGCGAATCCCAGGCTCGCAACAAGTACACCTACTTCGCATCCGTGGCGCAGGGCGAAGGCTACGAGCAGATCGCTGCCATGTTCCTGAAGACCGCCGACAACGAGCGCGCCCATGCGCAGATGTGGTTCACCGAGCTGGGCGGCATCGGTGACACGGCCGCCAACCTGAAGGCCGCCGCTGACGGCGAGAACTACGAGTGGACCGACATGTACGACGGCTTCGCGAAGACCGCCGAGGAAGAGGGCTTCCCCGAGTTGGCTGCCAAGTTCCGTCTGGTCGCCGCCATCGAGAAGCATCATGAGGAGCGTTACCGCGCACTGCTGAAGAACGTCGAGACCGCCCAGGTGTTCTCGAAGTCCGAGGTCAAGGTGTGGGAATGCCGCAACTGCGGTCACATCGTCGTGGGCACCAAGGCCCCCGAGGTGTGCGCGGCCTGCGGATACTCCAAGAGCTTCTTCGAGGTCCATGCCGAGAACTACTAAGGCGAGCGGCACACAGTGCTGAACGGAAGGCTCCCTGCGGGGAGCCTTTTTTCGTTGGGGAGCGGGGGCTGCGGGAAGCGTGGGCGGTGTTGGTTGGGTCGCGGGGCGGCGGGGCACCGCGGGTTGAGCCGAGCGGGGGGCCGCAGGTTGGGAAGCTGGGGCTGCTGGAAGCGTGGGCGGTGTTGGTTGGGTCGCGGGGCGGCGGGGCCCCGCGGGTTGAGCCGAGCGGGGGCCGCAGGTTGGGTCGCGGGCGCGGGGCCCGCAGGCGGGATCGGGTGATGGGACGGTGTTGGTTGGAGGTCGCTCGGCGCCAAAAGAAGTGCAGTGGGGTGTTGGAAACGGGGCAGGTGGGCGGCATGGCGTCGCTTCAACATCACACTTTACACACGTCCATATTGGTTATGGGTTTGTGGCGGTCTGTTATTTTCCACGTGATTGTCTGGGATGGATGTGTCGATGGTGACTCCGCGGGTTAACGGGTCTTTCGCAATCCATTCTGGAGTGAAACGGAACGGAAGAAATCGAAGACCCTGACGGAGGAGCCATGGACGTTAGCAAAAGAACGCTCAACATCGTTTCGATACTCATGAGTTTTCTGCTGGTTCTGAATTGCTTCGGAGCAACAGGCATTGCCTTTGCAGAAGACGGCGATGTGGACGCGGTTGGCGCCGCTGAGGAGCAAACTGTGGCGGCCCTTGCCGATGGCGAGGCCGAATCCGCCGAAGAACCCCAGGTAGAAGCATCCGATCCCGCAGTCGGGGAGGATCCTGCCACCGAGCAAGAGCCCTCTGCCCAAACAGAAGGTTTCGAAACCGTCCAGGCTCCGCGGGCACAAGAGGCAACGGACACAGCCGCAGCCGAAGCGGTCGAGCCTCAGCCTGACCAAGAGGTCCAACCCTTGGCCGAGCCTGAAACGGAGGCCGAGGCTACCAGGGCCAACGCGGGTGACGTGCGATCCCAGACGAGCACCGATCTGGAAAACTTCCTGGTCAACGTTACAATCGATGCGCCCACGGATGATAATGGCGCATATATCATCAAGCCTAACAGCACCTACGAAATAGAGATGCGCTTCGCCGAGAACGAGGACCTTCAGTTCGACGACGATGCCGTGCTGACATACGACTTTCCCGCGGGCATGGCTGTTGCCGACGCGGCTGCCACCACCTTCTCCATCGCAGTGACCGACAGCACCGGCACCGCCACCGTTGAAGGGAACACCTTCGAAATCGTCGACGGGCAGCTCCGCGTGCGGTTCAACCAGAGCGACCCGAACTTCGACAAGCTTTCCGCCACGTCGAACGTTAAATTCGACATCAACGTCGCTTCCACCTTCGAGCAGGTGGAAGGGCAGCTTGAATTCGCACCGTCCATCATCAAGGACTTCGTGTTCGACACCACTGCCGACGTCACCATCGACAAGAGCGTCGTGTACGATGCCGACTCGGACACCGCGCGCTACACGCTGCGCATCGCATCCACGGGCACGAATGAGAACGTGGTCATCGAAGACAGGCTGACAGGCACGGCGCTCGTCTTCAACCAGGACGTCTCCGTGGTGTCGAGCGTCGCGGGCGCACTGTCGGTTACCCCGGACTACGGCTCGGTGCCTAACGGGTTCCGCGTCGAAATCCCCAGCATGGTCGACGGCGAGGAGCTGACGCTCACCTATACTGCCGCGGTCGACAACACGAAGATCACCGCCAACGGCACCGTTGCCCAGACGAACAACACGGCCACTGTGGATACCGACCAGATTCCCGACCCCAAGTCCGACAGCGCTGATTTCTCCGGACAGGTCAAGTTCAACCGTATCGACAAGGAGCCGGCCGGGAAACCGGTCCAGATCGGGGAAGGGCTTTACGAGCAGACCTGGACCATCACGGTGAACGGCGATCACAAGATGCCGATGGGTGGAACGTACATTTCGGACTGGATCGTCCAGAACAGCCGCCCGTTCATGCAGTTCACGGGCGACGGCATCAGCGTGGCCGTGACCATGGAGAACGGAACCACCGAAACCAGGAACGTGACCTGGGATGACTTGAGGTTGTACACCAGCGAATACGGCACCTATGGTTGGGGATACCTGACGCCCGCATCCGACGGCAAGGCGTCCTACGTCATCACGTGCAAGACGATCATCAACACCGAGGGCGCGCTGGGCGACCTTACCCTGCGCAACGGCGCCCAGGTTTACAGCGCATACGACGAAGCCAGCGTCACCATGGAAGGCATCGGCGAAGGTACCTTCGACATCGACAAGACCGCCGAAGGAACGACCGCCGAACAGACCGACTGGAAGATCACCGTTACGGTGCCAGGCTCCGGCCTGCCTGACCTGCGGGTGGTCGACGACCTGCCTAGGCTTACCTACGAAGGCCAGGAGTACGTGGACACATACATCGAGGATTCGATGACCGTCGAAGGCCTGCTGGAAGGCGAGTCCTGGTCGCTGTACGTGGGTACGGAAAAGAAGAGCTACACCCTGACCATCTACCAGGACGAAGCGCAGACCCAGCCGGGCGCGCGGCCGACGGCCAACGGCGAACCGCGCGACATCGTGGTGCGCTTCAAGACCGCCGTGAACCAGGATTGGCTGTCGCTTGCCACGGCGGACGGCTACAACAGCAGCACGCTTCGGACCCACACCAACGTGGCGAACGCCAGGTCGGGCTCGTACCGCACGGATAACGCGCAGGCCTCCGTGGTCCCCTTGAAGCCGGACTTCGAGAAGGGCTTCCTCGAGCGCACGGAGTCGCAGGTGGACGGCGTGACCTACCCTGCGTTCACCTATAAGCTGCAGCTGCTGGGCGTCTACGAAGACGGCGCCGCGATCCAGGACAGCTTCGACACCACGTATCTCAAGTACGACGAAGCGTCCGGCATCGTGGTGCGCGGCGGCATGAGCTCCGGCGCGACCAACCTGGTCACGGGCGGATCGGCAACGGCAACGCCGAACGCCGAGGGCATGCAGATCAACGTGGCGTCGTTCCCCAAGCAGGCCAACGGGAATTTCTACCCCTACTATGAGATCGAATACACCTTGATGGTGAAGGATGAAGCCGCGCTTGCCGCGTTGAACGAGGCGGCAGCGTCTGCCCAGGGCGGCGTGTATCTTGACAACACCGCTACCTGGAACGACCTGACCTCGGACGAATCGGTCAACTACACCTATTTCCCCTATGTGGATAAGGAGCTCACGCAAAGGCCTTCTTCCGACAACGGATACGTGGCCGAATTCAAGGTGCTGATCAACCAGTACGCCGAGGATCTGGACCCGACGTCCGAAACGCTGACCATTCTGGACGAGCTGTCGCCCAACCTGCGGTTCCTGCCGGATTCGCTGACCATTACCCCTGCGAACGACTCGATCGGCGTGCAGCACGACAGCGCCACGAACACGTTGACCTTTACGAACGTTCCCGACAACACGGCCTACGAGATTACCTATCAGGCCAGGGTGCTGGGTGCTGGTAACGTGTCGTATTCGAACACGATCAAGTTCGGCAAATACGAGAAGACGGTCGAAGAGACCACGACCGTATCCCATTCGGGCGGCGGCACGGCAAGCAACCCGAGCATCACGCTGGTCAAACGCGATGCTGAAGACCAGACGGCGACCCTTGCAGGCGCCACGTTCGAGCTCTATTACATGCGGGGCGACGTGCGCGTGCCGGTGACGGACAGCAACGGCAACGCGGTCTCGTTCACCACGGATGGCGCGGGCCAGGTCCTGATTGCCGGCAACCAGCAGAGCCTTGGTTGGACGCTGTGGACCGACAGGACGTATTGCCTGGTAGAAACGGCGGCGCCGGCCGGTTACGAAATCAACGCCGAACCGGTGTACTTCGTGCTTACCGAAACCCCGACAAGCCAGATGGATTTCGACATCGTGGGCGACACGCTGAACGTGAACAACGAGCGCATCAAGACCCAGGTCGCGGTCACCAAAGAATGGAAGGGCCCTGCTGTTTCCAGCGCGCGTGTGAACCTGCTGGCCAACGGTGAAATCGTCGACAGCGCAACGCTGGATGACGCCAATGATTGGACCTATGTTTTCGAAGGTCTGGACGCATACGACCGCGACGGCATCGAGATCGCATACACGGTGGAAGAGGAGCCCGGCGACGCATTCCGCCTGATTTCCATCGAAGGTAACGCGACCGAGGGCTTTACTGTGACCAACCTGAACGCGGATACGGTGAACGTGCCCGTGCAGAAGGAATGGGTCGGTCCTGCGGCCGAATCCGTCACCATGAACCTGCTGGCGGACGGGACCATTGCGGATTCCGTGGTGCTGGATGAGGCAGGCGGCTGGAGCCACACGTTCGAAGGCCTTCCCAAATACGACGCTTCCGATGGCCATGAGATTGTGTACACGGTGGAAGAAGACTCCTTGGAGGGCTACTCGTCCGAAATTTCGGGCGATGCGGAAACCGGATTCGTGGTGACGAACACCAACGACGCCGTGACGGAAATTAACGGAACGAAGACCTGGGACGATGCAGACAACCAGGACGGCGTGCGCCCCGACAGCATAACCGTGCGCCTGTTGGCCGACGGTGTTGAGGCGCAGGTTTTAACCGTGACGGCCGATGACGACTGGGCATGGTCGTTCCCGAACCTGCGCGTGTACGACGCCGAAGACGGCCACGAGATCATATATGCCGTTACTGAGGATACGGTGCCGGGGTATTCGACAAGTTATGACGGATTCGATATTGTGAATACCCATGAACCTGGGAAGACGAGCCTTACCGTAACCAAGGCTTGGGACGACAAGTCCGACAAGGATGGCATTCGTCCTGATAGCGTTACCATTCGCCTGTTTGCGGACGGTGCGGACACCGGACAAACCCTTGTGCTGAGCGCCGAAAACGGCTGGACGGGAAGCTTCGAGAACCTGGACGAAATGAAGTCCGGCGCCAAGATCAGCTACACCGTTGAAGAGGAGTCCGTCCCGGGTTACACGGCGTCGATTACCGGCGATGCCGAAACAGGCTTTGTGGTAACCAATTCCCACGACCCGAAGGACGACACGCCTAAGGACAGCGTGACCAAATCCAAGTCCAAGCCCAAGCCTGCGAATCCCGCACCGAAGTCCAAGCCTTCGGTTCCCAAGACCGGAGACGGGACGTTGCCTGTCATCTTGCTGGCTGGCGGGCTGGCGGTTGCGGCTATTGCGGCCCTGATTATCGCTTTGAGGGCCAAGCGCAAGAAGAAGGCGTAATCCGGTTTGCGCCGTGCACGTATCGGAGGTGTACTGTTGGCTCAAGGAAACACGGAGCCTATTCCATATGAAGTGCTCGCGAATGCAATGGCGGAAGTGTACGAAGCCATCTACGACATAGACCCGGAGACGGGCGCGTACGACATGTACTACATGAGCGATTCGTACCGGGGCCTGAACCTTGCCAAAAGCGGCCCGGACTTCTTCAAGGCGCTGCCCGAAGGAGTCAAAAGGGTTGTGGCCCCGGACGACTTCAGCTACGTGGTGTACATGCTCTCGAGAGAGACGCTGTTGCCCAGCGTCGCGGACGGCAAGAAGCACACGTTGGTCTACCGCATCAGGAAGAATGACAGGCTAGTCTATCATCAGCTGCGTGCGGTGCTGGTCGAGACCGACGGACGGCAGCACCTACTTATGGGCGTGCGGGACATCGACGACGTCATGCGCCAGATGCTTCGGCGTGATGAGGAGCTGTATTCGGAACGCCAGAGGTCCGAAAACTACCTCGGCGCCATTCTGGGCACCGCCGCCGCGTACATCGACGCGAACCTGACCAAGGACCTGCTTGCCGCGCATTCGAGCAACAAGGACGCCTACGGGAAAGGGGTTCTGGAGCAGGTGCCCGACATGGAGAAGATCACCTGCTACACCAAGTTCCAGAACTGGGTTTCCGAACACCTGGTGTGCGGGAACGTGGATGCGTACAAGCGGATCAGCAGCCGGGAATACCTTCTGGACTGCTACAACCGCGGGTGCCGCAGGGCGGCGGTCTCGTTCTCCATCGCGGCAGAGGGGAAGGACCCGGTCCCGTGCCGCGCTTTGTACTACCTGTATCGCGAGAAGGCCACCGACGACATCCGCCTGCTGTGCGTGATGTACGACCGGACCGAGCAGCAGCGTACGGAAGAGAAGATGGACGAGATGCGCACGGCCCTGCGAATGAGCCGCATCCGCAACTCGGCAAGCCAGATGAAGCCTCATTTCCTGTACAACGCGCTGGGCTCGATCCAAGAGGTGATGGTGGAAGACCCTTCCCGGGCCGCAAGCCTGCTGGACGATTTCACGGTGCATCTGCGCAGCTGCATACGCGCCATGGACAACGACGAGCCCATTCCCTTCGAAACGGAACTGGAGTACGTCCGCGCGTACACCCACATCGAGGCGATGCGGCTCGGCGATCGGCTGAAGATGAACTACGAGTTGGAAGAAACGGCTTTCTCCATACTGCCGCTGAGCGTGCAACCGCTGGTTGAGAACGCTATCAGGCACGGCGTCTACCGCCGAGGCAAGCAGGGCGGCACCGTCACGCTGCGTACCAGATCGGAAGGTGGGTTCTGGGTGGTAGAGGTGGAGGACGACGGCATCGGATTCGATGTGGACGGGTACGAACGCGCGGTCATGTACGGCGGTTCGGATTCCACCGGCATTAAGAATATACGTTTCAGGTTGGAAAAGATAATGGGTGCTCAGCTTGAAGTTGCAAGCGTTCCTGACAAAGGGACTTTGGCTACGGTGAGAATCCCCAAGGAAGGAGCGGGTTTTGAGAGCTATTTTGGTTGATGACGAGCGGCTTATGTTAAGGCGCTTCATGCGTCTGGCTGAGGGAATCGACGACTTGAAGGTGATCGGCTCGTTCGACGACCCCTTCGACGCGCTGGATTTCGCGGAGGAGAACGACGTCGACGTCGCGTTTCTGGATATCGAGATGCCCGAGATGGACGGAATCGAACTGGCACGCAGGCTGCGCGCCATACGGCACGACATGCTTATCGTGCCGGTGACCGCCTACGAGTCCTACATTCACGAATCCAACCGGATCGGCGCCGATTACTTCATCGTGAAGCCTTATACCGAGCAGGTCCTGAAGACGGCTATGGAGAAGCTGCGCCTGCTCGCGATGAAGCAGGACAAGGACGTGCGCATCCAGATGTTCGGCCGCTTTTTGGTGAAGAAGAACGGCCAGCCTGTTCCGCTTACCGGCAAGGCGAAGGAAATTCTGGCCCTGATCGTGACGCGTCGCGGGAAGGAAATCAGCAACGAGGAGATCTACACCACCATTTGGGAAGGCCGCCCTTGCGACAACGCCTCGATGAGCGTGTACTACAACGCCCTGAAACGGCTCAGGGTGGCGCTTGACCAGGCCGGACTCAGCGGACTTCTGGTGTCCACGCGCCGCGGCCAGACGGTGGACACGTCGCTTTTCGACTGCGACTTCTACGATTGGAAGGACAAGACGGCCGACTCCAGAAGCAAGTTCGAAGGCGAGTTTCTGCCCGAATACACCTGGAGCGAATATCTCATCGGCGAGGTCATGACGTTCTAGCGCGCCATGTAACGCCAGTTGCAAGCCCCTACGCGGAAAACGCCTGCGTAGGGGCTTGTTTTGCATGCGGTGTTGGTTGTGCGTGAACCCTTCTGTCTATCATGGTTGCATTGCGTGTTTCGTCCAGGGCGATACCTGGCAGGCCCGGCGATACATAAGAGACAGGAGAAGCGATATGAGAAAGTATGTATCCGAATGCATCGGCACGTTCGTCCTTGTGTTCTTGGGATGCGGTACAGCCATGCTTGTGGGAACCAGCCCTGACGGAGGGTATCTCCTGACGGCGCTGGCCTTCGGCCTTGCCATCGTGGCGATGGCCTACAGCATCGGCAACGTGTCGGGGTGCCATGTGAACCCGGCCGTGTCGTTGGCGGTGTTCGTCCGCGGCGACATGAGCGGAAAGGACCTGGCGGGCTACATAATCGCGCAGGTCATTGGCGCTTTTCTGGGTGCCTGCCTGCTTTGGCTGCTGTTCTTGATAGGCGGTGTGACCGACATGACCGGCGGTTTGGGCGCAAACGGCCTGGCCGGCGTGGGCGGACGGGCCTCGGTGGGGCTGGCCGTCGAAATCGTACTCACCTTCGTGTTCGTGATGGCGGTGCTGGGCGCTACGTCCAGCAAGTACGACCACAAACCCGTTGCGGGCCTGGTCATCGGTCTTTCGCTCGTGCTGGTGCACATCTTGGGCATCGGGCTCACGGGTACGTCCGTCAACCCCGCCCGAAGCCTTGGACCTGCGGTTATGGCGTTCATCACGGGTAACGCTGAGCCTTTGTCCAGCGTGTGGGTGTTCATCGTGGCGCCTCTGATCGGCGGTTTGTGCGCAGCCCTTCTCTACGATGCGATCGAGGGACGCAAGCACGAGGAGTAGAAACCGAAAAAAACATTCCCATTCTTACGAAACGCGCCGGAGCACTTGACCACTGCTCCGGCGCTGTTTCGTTCGCACATGTTTTCGGTTGTCGGTGCGGGCTAGCCGTGCCAGGCGGCAAGGTGGTCGAAGAGGATGTCCGTAGAGTCCTCGAAAGCCGCGGCCGAACCCTCGGCGGTTCCTCCGAACATGATTTCCCAGCCGGTGCCGAGCCTGTCGACGTCGTCGGTAAACACATGTCCGGCATCGGGGTAGATGTAGGCTTCGAAGCGCTCGCTTTGGGCGGCGAGGTTTTCGGCCGCAACCTCGCTTTGCCACATGGCGTCCGCGGCTCCTGCGAAGAACAGGGCGTTGCCTTCGAAGCTTGAAAGGTCGATGCGTCCGAGTTCGCCGGAGTCTTCCGCCGCGGATTCATAGGTCGCGCGGTACGAAGGCGGATATCCGGTCATCATGTCCCACATGAGCTTCGCCGAGGTGCCGATGCCGATGGTACGCTGCGAGGCGAAGGGCACGGGCTCGCCGCGGTAGGTGAAGCTCGGAAGCTCGTCTCTGCTCGTGTAGTCGAGCCCGAAGTAGGTGTGGTCGGCCGGAGCGAAGTTGACCAGGTTGTCGATGGCGAAGCCGTGTGCTGCAAGTTCAGCACTGAATTCGGCACCCTTCGACGTCCCGATGACGGTGATGGGGGTCGGCTGCTCGACGTTCTTCTGGATATATGCTTCCACCTCGTCGAACTGTTCGAGCGGCACGTTCGCCAGCGTTGGCGCCTGGCCGTCCTGGCCCCAGAAATACAGAGCCAGCACCTCGTAGCCCTGGTCCGCGATCATCTTCGCCTGCCAGTAGTTCGGCGAACCTTCGGATCCTCCGTACACGACCACGGTGCCCGGGTGCGTACGCTCCACAGGGCTGAAACGATAGCCTTTCATATAGTCGCCTTCGATGTATATGACCTGTTCGTTGGTCTCATAACGGGTGCTGCCGTCCATGGACGAGCCCTGCATGATCGTGTAAGTGCTGCTGTTGAACCGATTCAACACAGTAATTGCGATGCCTGCGACGGCGATGACGACTATGACGGTGATGACGATCTTGATGATCATTTTCAAAACCTTTCCTGTCGATTCCATAGGTGTCGGTATTCCTCCTTGGGTGGTCGGGGAGTTCTTTCCGCACGGCATATCGGTGCAGCATGCTAAAGGCGTGCATGGTAGCAGAGCACCACACACGCCTTACTGTTGTCGGGCTGGGTTTGAGCGCAGGTCGAAGCCGTTAGCTTACTTGGTGCTTCGAGAATACCGAAGCCGAAAGGGGGATGCAGACTGCGGCCAGGCTTGAGTCGGCCTCGACGGCGGCCGCGCCGCGTATCCGCTCGCCGGTGGCGATGTCGCGCGTCTGGATCATGGCCAGGTTGAGCACGTTTGCGAACACGAGCATGAGCAGGACCAACACGCATGCAACCATGCCGGGCCTGTTGCCCAGGATCTTTTTCAGCTCGTATCTAATCAGCGTTGCCATTTGGAACCCCCTGATTGCCGTCGGTCCGGAACACATACAGGTACAGGTCCTCGAGCGTGGGGTCCACCGCAACGGCGCCTTCCATCGGGGACGTATCGGTCACAACGCGCACCACCGCATGCCCGTCCGGCGCGTACCGGACGTTCGCTACGGGCATCTGCTCGGTCATCTCTTCGGCCTGCTGCGCATCCACGGTGCATTCCCACACTTTGCCTGCAGCCTGCGCGACCACGTGTTCCGGCGCGCCGTCCATAATGAGCATGCCTTCGTTCATGACGAGAATCCGGTTGGCCGCAAACTCGATGTCGTTTACGATGTGGGTCGACAGAAGCACGATCCGGTCCTGCGCGAAGCCTGCGATCAGGTTGCGGAAGCGCACCCGTTCCTTGGGGTCGAGGCCCGCCGTGGGTTCGTCCAGCACCAGGATGGCAGGGTTTCCAAGCATGGCCTGGGCGATTCCCAACCGCTGCTTCATGCCTCCCGAAAACGTTTTCACCTTGCGGTGCACGTCGTCGCCAAGGCCCACTTCCTCCAGCAGCTTCGCGCCGGCCTCGCGCGCTTCGCGTTTGTCGAACCCCTTGAGCGCGCCCATGTAGCACATGAAGTCCAGCGCGGTGAACGAGGGGTAGTATCCGAAATCCTGGGGAAGGTATCCCAACAGGGAGCGGTACGCGGGTCCCAGCTCGCGGATGTCTTCGCCGTCGTAAAGGACCCGTCCGCCTGTCGGCTGCAGGATGTCGCAGATTATGCGCAGCAAGGTTGTTTTGCCGGCTCCGTTGGCGCCGAGCAGCCCCGTCACGCCGGGGACAAGGGTTGCGGACACGCCGTTGACGGCGGTTTTCCCGCTGTAGGACTTGGTAATTCTATCCAGTATGAGCTTCACGAGTCAGCTCCTTTCACGACGTTGCGGACGTCCTGCGGTGCGGCAGCGTTCCGAAGCCCTCGGCCGTCCGGCGGATCAGGGCGATTGTTTCTGCAACCATCCAGATAAACGACACCGCGAACGCGAACGCCCACACGGCAAGCGCCGCCTGCCCGTAGGCCAAGGGGAACATCTTCGCCATGGCCAGAAGAGCGGTGCAGAACAGGGCCGTCAGGGCCACGCAGGCCGGGGGAGCGTCTTCGGGGCGAAGGCTCCTGAGCAGCACAAGCGATCCCGCGGTGCACAGGAAAAACGGCGGGCAGGTCCAAAGGACCGCGGACAGCAAGCCGATGTTTGTCCACGTGCAGGCTGCGGCAATCAGCAGGGTCAGGCAGAAGACGCTGGCGCAACCCAGTATGAGCAGGCGCGCCATAAGCACGTTGGCCGCATTGTTCTGGCACGATTGTTCAAGCTCGTCAAGTCGGTAGGTCCTGCTTGAGCAGAGCGAAGGCATGCAGGCCAGCACGCAGATGGAAGCCATCATGCCCAGGGCCCAGGGCATGCCCGAGGCGGTGTCGGAGTACCGGCTTGCGACGAACACCAGGACAACCACCGCCGCCAGAGTCAACCACACCCAGGCCGGTATGTAGCGCACTTGGCTGCGAACGAACCACGCGAACCCCCTCTGCCGCCTGGCGTCTTCGCGCGCCCACTTGTCTTCCTCAACCATCATCAGGGCCAGGACGTCCATATGCTCGTATGCGGTTTCGGGCTTCTGGTCGTCGAAGCATTTGCGTATCGATATCTTCATCCGTGCGGTGTTGCTTTCCTCCATCGGTTCTCACCCCTTCAATTCCTCGTGCAACAGCTCGAGCGCTTTCTTGATCTTCCTGCGTGTTGCATAGCGGCTTTCGTCGAACATGCGCGCTATCTCGTTGACCTGCAGTCCGAAGCCGTACCGCATCTCCAGAAGCTCGCGGGGCTCATCGGGCAGCGATTCCAAGGCCTTGCGGACGTCCGCGCAGAACTCGTCTTCGGGATCTGCGGGTTCGAAATCCAGCGGCACCGTTTGCAGCCGGTTTTTACGGCCGGCGTCGATGCAGACGTTTCTGGCTATGGTCATGAGATACGCTATGGGCCTTCCGCGGTCTTGGTAGCTTCGCGTGCGGACGAACCGCAAAAACGTCTCCTGGGCCAGGTCGGCCGCTTCGTAGCCGGCCGGGGCATGGCGGGTGCAGTACGCCAAGATGCTATCGTAGCATTCCTCAACTATGTGCCGCGCTTGCTCGTAATCCAGGTTGCTTTGCTTTCTGAGCGGCAAAGCCATCACCTCCTCTAACCATGACAACGCGAAATGGCCGCCGAATGTGCGGATGGATTTCGTTTTCAGGGGGCTTTCCATCTTGTTTCCATCGTCGGTCGACGTTGGCCCTGCGGTGCCGGTGCATGGATGTCTTCGATTATGTTGGAGTGCAACCGACCCGCGACAAACGCGCACATAGATGCGACATGGGAAAACGCGCTTCTGCGTGGCGCGCAGGGCGTGACGAGTGAGGCCGCGCGACTTGGGAGTCGATGGTTCGACGTTCGTCGTTGCGGCTTCGGGCGTGTTCGGTGTGAGGAGTATTCTCGTCTCAGGCGGCGACGCCACAGCGGGGGAATCGTGCACGTTCTGGACCGCGACGCCACAGCGGTGGGGAGAAGAACAGTCGCGCAGCGGACGCCCGTGCCAGAACGGTGGGAAATTGGGCGGCGGCCCCTTTGCATGCTCTGACTGTGGGCTGTTTGCGACTGTAAGGAGTCAGCCGCGATGGGTATAAGGACAGCTGCGAAGTCGGAAGTCTGGGAAACGTAGTGGCATGTGTTGGGTACTGCAACCGGGACCGCCTAAGGGTGTATTAAACCGTAACGTTCCCAACGCTCCACCAACGCACGGCGTACGTGCGTGCGCAGGGCTCGGCGGATCTGCGGTGCGGATGTTCGGCAGAAGCTTAGGGTGACCAGCGATGATGATTTCTATATATGCACGGTGCGCGCGCCGGCCACGACAAGAAACACAAAACTTGCCGGTCTTTTCCGGCGGGGCTGTTGGGAAGGTGCCGTGGCGGCAAACGAAAGGAGGCCCCCCGAAAGGGCCGTGCCGGCAGACGAAAGGAGGCCCCCCGAAGGGAGCCTCCTGGTTGGTGCATGCAGATCGCGGCCGTTTCGTTCGGCGCGTCGGCTTTGCCGTGCGGGCTGCGTGGTGCCAAGGTCTTGGCGAGCCTGGGTGCTGGGCGTCAGTCCTCGAAGGGGAACCGGTAGTCCAGGTTGCACGTGTCGCGCAGGTACAGCAGCTCCTTCTGGACGGATTCGCCCACGGGGCAGCCTTTGTCTTTACGTTCCTGCCAGGCGTCCCATTCCTTTTCGCCGGCGGTGTAGATTCGCTCGGCGCCGGGGGCTTTCTGCGAGGCGCGCAGCTCTCGGCAGATCCCGCCCGCCGTTTCGCGGAACGTGTCCAGCCCCATGAAGAACTCGGGGTTGATGACGAAGAAGAAATGTCCCAGGCGGTACATCTTGTTGGAGCCGTCGGGGTTCTTGCCGGACAGCTCCTTCATGTAGGGGCCGCCTGCCAGCGCCGCCGACAGGATCTCGACGATCGTTGTGAAGCCGTAGCCCTTGTAGCCGCCGGTGTCTTCGCCCAGCCCGCCCAAAGGCGTTAGCGCGCACTGGCCCTGTCGCATGTCGCGCAGAATCTGCCCGGAGTCGGTCATGGTGCCGCCGTCGGGGGTTACCACCAGGCCTGCGGGCGTGGGCTTGCCGATGCGCTCGTAGTATTCGATCTTGCCGTTCTGCACGGTGCTCGTGGCGCAGTCGAAGTTGAAGGGGAACTCCTCGTCGGTGGGCATGGTGAAGGTGAGCGGGTTGGTGCCCATCATGGGTTCGACGCCCCAGGTGGGAGCCACGGACGGGCGTGCGTTGGTGCCCGTGATGCCGATCATGCCGGCACGCTCGGCCATGCCGGTCCAGTAGCCGGCTATGCCGTAGTGGGTCGAGTTGAACACGGTGCCGCCGGCCATGCCGTAGGTGCGGGCCTTCTCGACGAGCATCTCCATCATGCGGTAGCTTGCCACCATGCCCATGCCGTTGTTGGCGTCCATGACCACCGTGGTGGGCGTCTCCTTCACGATGTCTATCTTGGTGACAGGCAGCAGCGTGCCGTTTTTGATGCGGTCCAGGTAGATGGGCTTGAAGCGGTTGCAGCCGTGGCTCTCGATGCCGCGCCGGTCGCTTTCGATCAGCACGTCGGCGCAGATGGCGGCGTCTTCTTCGGGCACCCCGTAAGCCTTGAACACGTCGATCATGAACGAGTTCAGCATGTCCCAGGGGATGTAGGGGCGGGTTTCCATGGGGCCTCCTTCAGCGGTCGGTTCGGGTCTTTTGGCGGCGCGTGCGCCTTGCAACAAGGCTATTCGGTTTCCAGGCGCACCTTGCAGACGGCCATGGTTTCCAGGTCTTCTTCCGAGACGGTGGGGTATTGCGGGTTTATGTCCTCAAGCGTGGCCAGCAGCGCTTCGCTTACCAGGTAGCGGGCGTACCACTTCTGGTCGGCGGGAATCACGTACCAGGGGCAATGCTTGGTGGACGTGCCGTTGATGGCGTCCTCGAAGGCCTCCATGTACTTCGGCCACAAGGGGCGTTCGTCAAGGTCGGCGGGGGAGAACTTCCAGTTTTTGGCTGGTTCGTCGATGCGTGCGATGAAGCGTTTCTTCTGTTCGTCCATTCCCACGTTCAAAAACACCTTGACCAGGCGATATCCGTTTTCGTAGAGGTGCTTCTCGAAGCCGGCGATGTGCTTGTAGCGCGCCGCGAAGAAGTCCTTTTCGGACATGTCGAGGCAGCGTTTCGGCATGTTGTAGTCGTGCCACAGGCCGTGGGTGCGCACCACCAGCACGTCCTCGTAGTAGCTGCGGTTGAACACGCCGATGTTGCCGCGTTTGGGCAGGTGGGAATAGGCGCGCCACAGGTAGTCGTGGGCCAGTTCCTCCTTGGACGGGGTTTTGAAGCTGTATACTTCGACGCCTTGCGGGTTCATGCCGCTCATGACGTGCTTGATGGTGGAGTCCTTGCCGGCGGCGTCCATGGCCTGGAACATGACCAGCACGCCTTCGCAACCTTGGGCGTACAGGCGGTCCTGCAGCTCGATTATGCGCTGGCGGTTGGCATCGGTGAGCTCCTCGTAGTGTTCGCGTTCGGATTTCGGGATCTTCGCCGAAGTGGGCGCGTCGGCGATATGGAAATGCTTCGAGCCGTCGACGATGCAGTCTTTGAGTTCCATTCGAGTCTCCTTCGTAGTTCTGATAGTGCGAAACCAGTATAACGCTAGGGCTGGGGGAGCGGGACGAGCGTTTGTTGCCATATGGTTGCGCTGAGCTAGCGCGGGGGCGTGCGCGGGCGTGCTATACTTGCGGACGTTTCTGCGAGAGGAGGTGACCATATGGCTAGCAAGAAGCATAAACCGCAGAAAAGCGGTGCGGTGTGGCATCTGTCCGCCGAGGAGGCGACGCTTGCCGGCAAGCCGCGTTACAACGGTTTCGCCTGCGGGCATGGGGCCCACGGCGATGCCAAGTACAACCGCGCGAAGTCGAAACGCGCCTGGCGCAACGAGCTGAACAGGGAGGGGATCCGCAAGGGTCCCCTCTTTTTTGTGTGGGACCAGGCCCTTGTCCCACTGTGTCAGCAGGGACGTTTCCGTTTGACTCAATTTTGTGTCAGCAGGGACAGATCCGCGGTTGCGAGACGGTCCCCTTTGTCCAACCCCTGGAATACGGCCGCGGTCGGATGGGCGGGGAAGCCGTGCAAGAGGGGCAAATTGACATGCCGGAAAGAGGGACAGAAGGCTCCGTCCCCAAAGTCCCGGGGGCGCGTACATATTGGGATTTCGGGAGGTTCGGGCACAACATCTATATGGCAAGCGGCCGTCGTACTACAATAGCGAATCAACCGACCAATAAGGATTTGCATTGTTGATTACCGAACAGACCCAGCTCGACGCATTCGTGGAGCATGCCCGCGCTCACAAGGTGCTGGCCATCGACACGGAATTCATGCGCGAGAAGACATATTGGCCCAAGCTGTGCCTGATTCAACTGGCCACGCCGGAGCGTGCCGTGGCGGTGGATCCGCTGCGCCTGCACGATCTGTCGGCGCTCAACGTCCTGTTCCAGGACGAGAACATCCTCAAGCTGTTCCACGCCTCCCGTCAGGACCTGGAGATCATCAACATCGAAATGGGCTGCCTGCCCGCGCCGATTTTCGACACGCAGATCGCCGCCGCGCTGCTGGGCCACACCACGCAGATCGGCTACGGCCCGCTTGTCATGAACGAGTTGGGGGTCCACCTGAAAAAGGCCGACTCCTACACCGACTGGTCCCGTCGTCCGCTCACGAAATCCCAGCTCCAGTACGCGCTCGATGACGTCATCTATCTGCCGAAGCTCTACGACAGCATGTCGCGCAAGCTCAAGAAGCTCAACCGCATGGACTGGCTGGCCTCGGATTTCCGCGACCTGTCCGACCCGTCCAACTACGAGAAGCCGCCCGAGGAGCGCTTCTTGCACCTCAAGCGCGTCAACCAGCTCAACCAGCAGCAGCTGGCGTGCGCGCGCAACGTGGCCGCATGGCGCGAACGCAAGGCCATGAAACGCAACATCCCGCGCAAGTGGGTGCTCACCGACGAGCAGCTGGTCGAAATCTGCAAGCGCGAGCCGCAAAGCATCGACGAGCTGTTCATGGTGCGCGGCGTGGATCGCATATTGAAGCTGGACGATGCCCGCGAGGTGCTGCGCGAGTGCCAGGCCGCCTACCGCGAGGACCCGGAAACCTGGCCTGAGCTGCCGCGTCCTGCGAAGAGCGAACGCAACGTGGATGCACAGGTTGACCTGATGACCGCGTTGGTGCGCCTGCGCGCCCGCGAGAACAACGTGGCCTTCCAGGTGCTGGTGTCCCACGACGAACTGGTCCACATCGCCCGCGGCCACTACGAGCGCTGCGACGTGCTGAAGGGATGGCGCAAGCGCATGGTTGGCGACGAGCTCTTGAAGCTGGTCAACGGGGAGCTGGCCCTGCGCATCGAAGACGGCAACCTGAAGGTAACGCGCCGTTCACGGTCGTCTTCCCGAAAGCCAAAAGGCCCCGACGCCTAACCCGAAGTCTGGCGCAACAGCCGTATAATAGACAAGATACAAACGCCTCGACCAAGGAGGACCCAAATGGGCTTTTACATGTTCACCATGTTCATCACGCTGGTCATCGGCGGTAGCGCGTCGCTGTATGTGAACCACATGTTGAAGAAATACAGCAACGTGCCCACCACCACCGGACTGACGGGCTCGCAGATGGCGCGCCGCATGACGCTTGACAAGGGAATTCCCCAGGTCGGCATCTTGCCGGGCGGACCCAACGTGGACCATTTCGACCCACGCACGAACTCCGTCACGCTGGGCACCGAGGCCTACAACGTGCCGTCGGTCACGGCCATCGCCACCGCCGTGCACGAGGTGGGCCACGCCTGCCAGTACGCCGAGGGCTACACCTTCATGAAACTGCGCAGCGCCATGGTGCCGGTGGTCAACCTGGCATCCAACGGCTGGATGATCGTCTTCTTCATCGGTCTGGCCATGGGTGCATCGGGCATGGGCACGGCAATGGTCAAGCTGGGCATCATCATGTTCGCAGCCGTGTTGGTGTTCCACCTGGTCACGCTGCCGGTGGAATTCGACGCCTCCCGCCGCGGCCTGGCGTATCTGCAGCAGATCGGCGTGAACCAGACCGAGCTCCAGGGAGCCCACGGCGTGCTGCGCGCCTGCGCCCTGACCTATGTGGCGGCCGCACTTACGGCGCTGCTGCAGCTGCTCTACATGCTGGCCATCTCCCGCGACAACTAACCTATGGCCTATCGCAAAGCGCCGCACACAGGCGCCTCAACTGGCTATTTGCCGAACCTGACCTCTTCGGCCGGCGACTCGCGCGCCGATGAGCCCCAAGCGGCCGACGGCAAACGGCCGCTTACCGTGTCCGAGGCCATGAACCTGGCCAAGGGGGCGCTCGAGCACATCACGGTGACCATCGTGGGCGAAGTGTCCGAAGTCAACGTGAAGCGCGGCTACAAGGCTGCGTACTTCACGGTGAAGGACGCGTCGGCCGCGTTGCCGTGCATGATGTGGTTCAACCGCTATGACAAGACCGACGGTGTGACCATCGGCATGAAGGTCGAAATGACCGGCCGGTTCACGCTGTATCCCAAGCAGGGCCGCATGAACTTCGACGTGTTCACGCTGAAGCAGGCGGGCGAAGGCGACCTGCGCAAAAAGGTGGCCGATTTGGCCCGCAAGCTTCAGAACGAAGGCCTGATGGACCCGGCGCGCAAGGTGCCGGTGCCGGCGTTTCCGGAACGTATCGGCGTGGTCACGTCCCCTCGGGGCGACGCCGTCCACGACGTGCTGCGCACCCTGCGCCGCCGCTTCCCAGTGGCAACCGTGCAGGTGGCGGGCGTGCCGGTGGAGGGCGAGCACGCCGCCGAATATATGATCGAAGGCCTGCGGGCATGCTATCGCGCCAAAGTGGACGTCATTTTGCTGGTGCGCGGCGGCGGGTCCTTCGAGAACCTGATGCCTTTCAACGATGAGGCGTTGTGCCGGGCCATCGTGGCCTGCCCGATTCCCATCGTCACGGGCATCGGACACGAACCCGACACCACCATCGCCGACATGGTGGCCGACGTGCGCCAATCCACGCCCACGGGTGCGGCGCTCTTCGTGTCGCCGAGCCAGGACATGCTGGAGGAAACGTTCGGCACCTATGCGGCGTCGCTGGCTTCGGGCGTGCAGTACGCCATCGACCGCGCTGCCATGAACGTGCGTCGCGCCGAGGACCGGCCGCTGTTCAAGGATCCGCACACCTTGTTCGCCACCGACGAGCTCACGCTGGACATGACCCAGGACCGCCTGGAGCGCCTGTTGGCAGGCGCCACCGTTCCCTTCGCTACGCAGGTCGACACGGCGGCTGCGCGCCTGGCCCGCTCGCTTGAGGCCACCACCGCGCCGCACCGCAACCAGCTGGACGTTGCGGCGGGCCGTCTGACCCGCTCCTTAGCCGGAGCCACCACGCCCTTCGAGCGGGACCTGGAGGTCACGTCCGCCCGTCTGGCCCGGGCGCTTCCCTTGGGAATCTCCCGCGACAAGACGGCCGTGGACACGCTGGAAGCCCGCATGCGCACGGTGGCCGGCGGCATGCTGGACCCCTTCAACCACGAGCTGGCCCTGTCGGCCGGACGCATGCACGACCTGTCGCCGCTCACGGTGTTGTCCCGCGGCTACGCCATGGCGACCGATGGGGAAGGGCACGTGGTCAAGAACGTGGACCAGGTCAAACCCGGCGACCGCATCGAAGTCCGCGTGTCGGACGGTTCGCTCGACTGCACCGTCGACGCGCTGCAACCTGCTGAATAACCCCTGTTCAAGAAAGGTGTTACTATGTCTGATGAAATGACCGCCATCGAAGAGCTCAGCTTCCGCGAGGCCATGTCCGAACTGGATTCCATCGTGGCGAAGCTGGAAAGCAACACGCTGGAGCTGGAGCAGAGCCTGAAGCTGTACGAACGCGGCATCCAGCTGCTGTCGTCGCTCAAGGGCCGCCTGACCGAGGCCCAGCAGAAAGTGGACGTTTTGATGGGGCAACTGGACGTTAGCGCCGACGATGCGACCACTGACACCACTCTTTCGTAACGTTCGCCGCGCATTCCCGTATCATTAACAACGCACATCAACACGCGTTTAGGGAGGCGGAGCACCATGTCCGACTGCATTTTCTGCAAGATTGCCAACGGAGAGATCCCGACCACGGTGGTTTACGAAGACGACCTGGTCATGGCCTTCGAGGACGCCAACCCGCAGATGCCCGTGCACACGCTCATCGTGCCGAAGGCTCATTACGCGAACATGAACGACGACATGCCTGACGAGCTGATGGGGCACCTGTTCAACACCGTGAAGAAAGTTGCCGAGATCAAGGGCGTGGCCGAAAGCGGCTATCGCGTGATCGTCAACACCGGCGAAGACGCCCAGCAGGTCGTGAAGCATCTGCACATCCATGTGCTCGGCGGCGCCAAGATGAACGAAGGATCGCCGGCACTGTAAGGGCGACAGGAGATCAAGCACGTGAACATCCTCGTAATAAACGCGAGCTCTTCATCGTTGAAATACCAGCTCATCGACGCAGACGGGCCGGTTACCCTGGCGAAAGGGCTCTGTGAACGCGTGGGCTGCGACGAGCCCTGCGTCAAGCACGGCGCCGATACGCTCGAGCGCATTTTCGACCAGCGGTTCGACGATCACGAAGAGGCCCTGGGCGCGGTGCTGGCCGAACTGACCGCAGGCGAAAAGCCCGCCGTGGCCAGCCTTGACGAGATCGATGCCATCGGGCACCGCGTGCTGCACGGCGGCGACGTTTTCAGTAAATCGGTGCTGATCGACGACGATGTCATCGCGAAGATCGACGGCCTGTCCGAGCTTGCGCCGCTGCACAATCCGCCGGCTCTGGCCTGCATCGATGCGTGTAAGAAGCTGCTGCCCGGCCTGCCGCAGGTGGCCGTTTTCGACACGGCGTTCTTCCAAACGCTGCCGCCCAGCACACATATGTACCCGCTGCCGTACGAGCTCGCCAAGGAGCACCGCATCCGCAAGTACGGCGCGCACGGCACCTCGCACCGCTACATCGCACAGCGCTGCGCCGCGCTTTTGGGTCAGCACGTCGAGGACCTGAAAATCGTCACGTGCCATTTGGGAAACGGATGCTCCATGGCGGCCGTCGACCACGGCATCGCGGTGGACACGTCCATGGGTTTCACGCCGCTGGACGGCCTGATGATGGGCACGCGCTGCGGCTCAATCGACCCGGCCATCGTGACGTACCTGATCAAGGCGGGGTATTCCGCCGACGAGGTCGAGGACATCATGAACCGCCAGTCGGGTCTGCTTGGCATTTCGGGGATTTCAAACGACGTGCGCGACATTACCGAGGCGGCGTCGAAAGGCGATGCCCGCGCGTCGCTGGCATACGACATGTACGCGCACTCCATCAGGAAATACCTGGGCCAGTACATCGTGGAAATGGCCGGCGTGGATGCCATCGTGCTGACCGCAGGCGTTGGCGAAAACGCCGAGATCATCCGCCGACGCGTGTTCGCGGGCCTGCAGCCGCTGGGCATCATTCTTGACCAGGAGAAGAACCGCACCCACAACAATGGCCATGAGCGCATCATCTCCCGAGACGATTCCCCCGTGAAGATCATCGTCATCCCCGCCGGCGAAGAGTACATGATCGCCGCCGACACCCAAGAGATCGTCTCGGCCCTCTAGGCAGGGTGGTGGACAACGGGGACGGAGCCTTCGTCCCTTCGCTGACGCATACGCCAATCTGGCAGCGAACGGACAGAAGGCTCCGTCCCCATTGTCTGTTCGCTGACGCATGCGTCGACGTGT
The DNA here is from genome assembly GCF_000023885.1 of Slackia heliotrinireducens DSM 20476. Taxonomy (NCBI): domain Bacteria; kingdom Bacillati; phylum Actinomycetota; class Coriobacteriia; order Eggerthellales; family Eggerthellaceae; genus Slackia; species Slackia heliotrinireducens. The sequence continues at coordinate 1,404,665 of NC_013165.1, forward strand.
CGCCGAATGGACAATGGGCTGCGTCCCCTAAGTCCCGAGGGCCACGCGCGCGGTCGGATCCGAAAACACTTTATCAAGCTATAGTGAAGCTGCTCACAGGGCGGCGTTCTTGCATTAGAATGTGCGGAACTGAAAACTCGAGAAAGGTTCTGCCATGCAAGACGAGAACTGCATTTTCTGTAAGATAGCCAAGGGCGAGGTGCCCACGAGCAAGGTCTACGAGGACGATACGTGCATCGTGTTCGACGACAACGACCCGCTGATGCCCGTGCATACGCTGATCATCCCCAAGGACCACTACGCCAACATCGGCGACGGCGTGCCCGAGGAAACGCTGGGCCATGTGTTCGGCCTGGTCGGCAAGATCGCCGAGATGAAGGGCGTGACCGAGGGCGGCTACCGCGTGCTGGTGAACACCGGCGACGATGCCAGCCAGAGCGTGAAGCATCTGCACGTGCACATCCTGGGCGGCGGGCACATGCCGCGTCCCAACGACCAGGACTGGGGCCCCGCTGCCACCAACGCCGCCAAGTACGGCTACTGCTAAGACCATGTGTCAGCAGGGACGCGTCCGTTCGACACGTTATTGCGTCAACGGGGACAAGTCTGCACAGCTCAAATCACGCCAAGGACAGGCCGCAAGCGCTCGGAAATCCGGGCGCTTTCGCTATGGGCGTAATTTGCGAATCGCCGGAATTCGCACAGGGTTCGATAGGCGATGGGGAACGCTCGGCGTTGCGCATCATGAAGCATGCTGCGTCCGATTTCGCCAATGAGGCCGTTGACCATAATTGGATGCGGACAACGAGGCTGCGATTCTGACCGATTCGGCAGAGGATTCTGGCGATGGTGCGATTGCAGGAGCCAATGATGACCAAATCGCCGAACCGAATCAACGTCACTCCGACCTCCCAACTGGAACACCTTGCCATGGTCGGTGCAGGTTCACGCCGTCTTCCCCAGGGAAGGTAAACATGGCGTTCGGTTCAGGCTGCGGCGATTGGGGGATTCCGGAATCTGAGACCGCACGATGCCAACCAGAAGCAAATCCGGTTCTGCAGATGCTACGCAAACCGGCTCAAGGATGAGGCGTGCGCGTCGATCGGACCGCCGGCGGGAACGCATTGCATCCAGGTAGGAACTTCGTATGGCTTCTCCAACAGGATAAGCCGCCGTTTCAAGACGGCCACCCAAAGAGCTGTCGGCAGGAGATTTCAGGCAAATGGCACCACTTCGATTCGAAAGGGTATATGCAAACGGGTCGGCTGTAATCCGGTGGTAAGCGGTGTCGCCTGACCATGTCCGGTGCAATGGCAACTTGCTGGACCCAAGCGGCTCTCAAACGGCATTGCGTGAATTCCAGCAGCGAAACGGCTTCGGTCCGCCCCGTCGATTTGCTGGATCTGGAGATTGGATTTACGCTTATGGCGCCGCAGAGGACCCTTTAAACCGCTGGGAACAGACGATTAAAGGCGTCTATTGTAGACTTGCGGCGTCTGCGGCTGATCGGAACGGTCGTCCCATCCTGAAGAACGAGGTCGCTGTTGGTGATTTCGCGAATGTAGCTCGAGTTGACTATGAAGCTCTTGTGGCACTGGATGAACGTGTCGGGTAGCTTCGCAGAGAACTCCGAAAGCGTGGCGTATGTTTTGATGACCTCGTCCGCAGTATGGATGTTGACGATGCGCAGGTCGCTTTCCATATAAAGGATGTCGCCGGTGTCGATTGCGTACACCGAGGAGCCGTTCTTCACAACCAGCGTTTGCCTGTCTTGCCGTCTCAGATTGCGGAATGCTAGCTCAAGGGCCAATTGCAAGTTGTCGATTTCAATCGGTTCGCTAACGAACCCTGCATGAGGAACAAGGTAGACGCGCGTGTGGTCAGCAGGCTCGTTTCCGACGAAGATGACTTGCGTGCTATCCAACGGGTGCGCGTTGAGAAGCCCGACGACATCGGTTTTGTCGGGAAGCGTTGTCTTCGTGATAAGGATGCTCGGTTGAGGGAAGCCGTTCGCGGTTTCGAGCGCTCGCACGAATTCGTCGGGGGTTTGCGGAACGATTTCCGCGTCGGCAAGAGGGAATTGCTCCAAAAGAGGTTCGAAAAGTTCCGATGTGCGGCGGAAATCGTCTGTCGTGACGACAATGCGATATGTGGTTCTCTCAAGTGTCGACATACTCGTTTTTGATTTACTGCCGTAAGCTTGCGGCTTTCGGCGCACTGCATCCCATCCCTGGTTTTCGTGATTGGGATATTTTAAGGATAGAGGTGGTTTACATCATCATCCAGATATGACGGATAACCTGCCGACAATAACAAAGCGCCTGTTAAGATTGGTGAAAATCACTTTTTGCCAAGGTCTCACAGGTGAAGGAGCCCGCTTGGCAACGGTATGCGGTTTGGCATGATCGCATTGGCCGGATAATCCAAATTGCATCGGACGACAAGCAGGATTTACGCTTCGTATATCCGGTGGTTGCCGCACGAAAAAACGCGGCTTTTGCTGTCTGGGTTGAACCTGCGCGTCGGAGGTCCCTGCGCGCCTGTTTTCGTTCTCTGGTCGGATATGGCTGTCGGCTTAGGCAATGCGAGGGTAGGCGACCGCGTTGGCGCAGAAAAGGGGCGATGGGTTGTGGGGATGTCGACGAAGTGTTGCAGAGCCGGGTTGGGACAATGGGGACTGTCCCTTTTGTCCCAAAGAGAGACCCTCTCGGGATGTTCGAGAGGGTCTCTTTGCTTGGTGGCATATGTGGTTCGTCGGTGTCGGATGTGTCCCTACTGGCGCAGAAATGTGTCAGTAAGAAACGTCCCTACTGGCGCAGAAATGTGTCAGTAGGAAACGTCCCTAGTGACACACTGACGCGTTAGACGCCGGCGCAGTGGGCCTGGACGGAGGTGATGGCAACGGCTCCCACGATGTCGTAAGCCACGCAGCCGCGGGACAAATCGTTCATGGGCATGGCCAAACCCTGGGTGATGGGGCCGAAGGCGTCGGCCTTGGCCAGGCGCTGGGCCATCTTGTAGGCGATGTTGCCGGCATCCAGGTCGGGGAAGATCAGCACGTTGGCGTGGCCTGCGATCTTCGAACCCGGGGCCTTGGATTCTCCCACATGGGGAACGATTGCCGCGTCGCCTTGCAGCTCGCCGTCGATGGCCAGATCGGGGGCCTTCTCCTGGGCCAGGCGTGTGGCTTCGATAACCTTGTCGGCGTCGGCGTCCTTGGCGCTGCCCTTGGTGGAGTGCGAAAGCATGGCCACGCGCGCGGGCTTCTGCACCAGGTCCTCGAAGGAGTGCGCGGCGGCGATGGCGATCTCGCTCAGCTCCTCGGCGGAGGGCTGAATCACAACGCCGCAGTCGCTGAACATGAACAGGCCGTCTTCGCCGTAGGGGCAGTCGGGAACTTCGATCATGAAGAAGGAGCTCACGGTCTTGGTGCCGGGCGCGGTGCGGATGATGCGCAGTGCCGGCTTCAGCACGTCGGCGGTGGAGTGGGCCGCGCCGCTGACCAGGCCGTCAGCGCGGCGGGTCTTGAGCAGCATGGTGCCGAAGTAGTTGACGTCGTCCATGAGTGCCATGGCGTCCTCGGGGGTCATGCCCTTGTTCTTGCGAATCTCGTAGAGCTGCTCGGCCAGCTCGGCACGCAGCTCGGACGTGGTGTTGTCGATAATCGTGGCGCCTTCCAGGTTGCGTCCGCTGGCGACGATGTCGGCCTCGTTGCCGATGATGATCAGGTCGGCAATCTTCTCGGCCAGGATGATCTCGGCGGCCTCGAGCGTGCGGGGGTCGGCGCCCTCGGGAAGCACGATGGTCTTCACGTCGGCTTTGGCGCGCTCGATCATGAAGTCGTTGAACTTTGCCATTAGGAATATCCTTTCGGTACATAAATGTGCATAAATCGTATCTGGTGTTCCGATGATATAGCACTACGGGCGGCACAGCGACAGTTACAATGTCACGTGTTCGAAATTGTCGGCAAGGAGCCTCATGAAGACCATCACATTCGCTATTCCGTGTTACAACTCGGCCGAGTACATGGACAAATGTATCGAATCCATCCTGGCCTGCCGCGACGAGCAGGACGATTTGGAAATCATCATCGTCGACGATGGGTCGTTCAAGGACGACACCCCGGCGAAGGCGGACCAGTGGGCCGCGGATTATCCCACCACGATTCGCGCGATCCATCAGGAAAACGGCGGCCATGGACAGGCGGTCAACACCGGCTTGGCGAACGCCACGGGGCTGTATTTCAAGGTGGTGGACTCCGACGACTGGCTGGACAAAGACGCACTGCAGCAGGTGATAAACTACGCCCGCACGCAGGTCGAAGTCTCCGACCCGACCGACCTGATCATCGCGAACTACGTGTACGAGAAGGTGTACGAGGGCACTTCGACCACCATCCGCTACACCAACGTGTTCCCGCAGGGCCGCGAGTTCGGCTGGGACGACATCAAGCGCTTCAACCCGTCGCAATACCTGCTCATGCACTCGGTCATGTACCGCACGCAGGTGCTGCGCGACTCCGGCATCAAGCTGCCGGCGCACACGTTCTACGTGGACAACATCTTCGTGTACGTGCCGCTGCCGTATGTGGGCACCATCTACTACCTGGACGTGGACATGTACCGCTACTTCATCGGCCGCGAGGACCAAAGCGTCAACGAGTCCATCATGTACAAGCGCCGCGACCAGCAGGTACTGATCACGCGCGTGATGATCGATTCGGTGGACGTGGACGCCGTGGAGTCCAAGAAGCTGCGCAAATACATGCTGAGCTACCTGTCCATGATGATGTGCATCTGCACGGTGTTTTTGCGGATGAAGCGCACGAAGGAGAACACCCGCGAGCTGAATTCGCTGTGGGGCTACCTGCGCGACGCGAGGCCGGACATGTACCTGCCGGTGCGTGCGAACATCCTGAACCTGGGCATGAACCTGCCCACCGAACTGGGACGACGCATTGGCCTTGGCGGCTACCACGTAGCCCAGAAGATCTTCAAGTTCAACTAACCAGATAGAGCCCCGCCCGGGGCTCTTTTCGTAATGTGTCAGTAGGGACGTTTCCTTTCGTCTCATTTTTGCGCCAGCGGGGACACATCTGGCCACGTCTGAGAGGCGTCGATACGCGCGCTAGACCCTTGTCAGCTCGTATGCAGGCGACTCGGCTTGTGCCTGCGGGTCGACGAACCAGCAATCATCGGGCGCAACATCAACAGGGAAAACGTTGTTGAGCAGCTTACGGTTGCGCGCCTGGTGGAACCTGACCAGCACAGGCGTGCGCTCGGCGGAAGCACCGCTCGAACCAGCATCCTGCGCATCGGCCGCCGCGCCTTGTGCACCCAAAGGCCCCAGCAGCTCGATCTTGCCGGCGTCGTGGGACATGATGTAGCGGAAGCTCTTGGCCAGGCCGCTCAGCTGGGCGCGCGCCTGCGCAACAATGTTGCAGCCCGTAAGAATGGGCACCTGGAAGCGGTTCTTGACGCCCACGGTGGGCCGGCACTGGAACACGTAATACGGCACAATGCCGATTCCGACTAGGTCGTCCATCAGGCGTGCAAGCGTCTCGGGGGTGTCGTTCACGCCCTTCAGGAGCACGGTTTGGTTGCGCACAGGAATGCCCAGTTCAAGCAGTATGCGAATAGCGTCGCGCGACTCGGGCGTAATCTCGTTGGGGTGGTTGAACTGCGTCACCACATGCAGCTGCACTATATGGTTGAAGCCGGAAAGCAGGTCGATAAGCCCGGGGTCGTCCGTGATGCGCTGCGGCAGAACCACGGGAATGCGCGTGCCCAGGCGGATGGTTTTAAGATGCGGGATGGGGGCGAGCGCCTCAAGATAGCGGAACAGCGTCTCGTTGCTGTTCATGAGGGCGTCGCCGCCGCTGATCAGGACGTTCGTGATCTCCTCGTGGTCGCGGATGTAGTCGGCCACGGCGTCGATGTTTCGCACCGTCTCGTCGGCGTCGCGCCCTACAAGCCGCCTGCGGAAACAATGCCGACAGTACATGGCGCACTGGTTGGTGGAAAGAACCAGCGCAGTCTCGGCATATTTGTGCTGCAGACCAGGCAAAACGGTGCTCTTGGATTCGCCGCTCGTGTCCGCCAGCCCGGAGAAATCCAGCTCCTCGGCCGCAGGGATGCACATGCGCCTGACGGGGTCGTCCGGGTCGTTAGGGTTCACCAACGACAGGTAGTACGGGTTGACCAGCAAGGGGTAGTTCTCCTGAATGGACTCCAGCATCGTGGAATCCGCGTCCGAAAGCTGCAGGAAGTCGCGCAGCTGCTGAATGTCGCTGCAGGACTCGGCCAAAATGCCCTGCCATCCGTCGTTTTTCCTTACGGTTGCGTTTGCCATGGGAGCCTCCAAGCGTGTTTCGGATCGGACGTGAGTGTGCGGAAGCGCCGCTCGTTCGATCGCGTGTCGTGCGAAGCGTGCGGCGGCGCTGCATGTTGGAAAAGTGGGCTCCTGGAAGTCTGCTGGGTGTTGCGGGTAGAAACCCACTAGACGGGGAGCGTGTTAGAGATTCCATGGTCCCAGGAGCCAAAGGAATCGTATAGGAAGGGGAGCAACGCCCCACAAACGCGACGTGCGCCGAAAAACGTACGAGTTTGCAATCGAATCAACATCGCCGCAGGTGAGCGACGTATACGGAAACGCTGGTCTCTGCGCCTTGGAGGAATTGTGTTGCGAAAACCACGGACGAAGCACGCAAAAGGCGCCCGCAGGGCAAATGTGAACGCGCTACAAATCAGGTTTGTATGCGGTTGGTGTTGCTCTGTTAGGATGCACCCCGTTGGCCTGATGACACCCTTGCAAAAGGCTGACTTAGGCGGGAGGATGCCATATCGGCCAGGAAGGCTCTTGTGCCAGTTTTGAATCGAGAAGCCAACCGTGTCCTCTACGCAGGCCCCGTCCGCGTGTCGCAAAACCGAATGAGATCAGTTGCGAAAGTCCGTATCCATAAGTCCCTACCCACTTTCGTGCCTGGACGGGGCCTGAAAACCGCCACTCGAGATGATGCCGAAGTCGATTCGTGATGACGGCGCTGGCCGCCTGAACCAGCGTCCGGAGTCATGAATACAGTCGTGGTCGACGACGGCATTGCCTGCGGGTCGATGCAGGACAAGGCCGCCTGAAGATTTATCGGAGCCAGGCGGCCTTCTCGTTTTTTATGGTCGAGAATCACAGCAGGGTGGATTCGTGTTCATAAAGGTTCGCGATGTGGTCTACTGAAGAAATCCTCAGGGAAATAGGTGCATGATTCCACGGCGCATCGGTGTGCGGTTTCGCAAGCCTTCGGTGTGCACTGATGCGTGTCCCAAGTCCGGCATCGCTGGGTTTTTCCTTTATAGAATCGACGTCGGTGGCTCAGATGGCACTCCGGGGCCATGGAGAGATAGCGAAGAGTAGTCAAGCACAAAGGGGTGCAGGGGCTAAGGGCGATGGGGCGAGCCCGAAGAGCATTGACCATTCGTGCGGGTGTGCGCCGTCGACTGTGCAGGAAGTCGAGAAGCGGATACGTGTGTCCGGGGCCGGGCGGCCTCTGCTATTCGACGCTCGGCCGCGACGTACGCCCGCTCAGCGGCGACGACGGAGCCTCCGAGCGGGCGTACATGACATGATGCTATCCGTCGCGCTACACGATGACGAGGTCGCAGCCTTGCGCATCGTAATCCGACAAGGAAACCGAGCGTATGGCGGGATCGTCGTAGGTCGAGTAGTAATAGGTGTTGGTGCGGCATGAAACGCCGCCCGTATAGATGGTCAGCTCGAACTCTCCGTTGGTCATGCGGGCGGCGCCGTCGACCATCGAAACGCCGCCGAGCGTGTGGAACAGGCGGCTCACGTTTTCCTCTTCGGTGTCCTTGCGGGGGTAGTGCGCGTTGAGGTAGGCCACGCGCACGAATCGCGACGGCGAATAATAGTCGCCAGGCAGCCCCCGCATCCCGCCGCCCGAGCCGTAAGCGGTCAGCTCGCCTGCGCCCCACGAAAGCGGACCGGGAACACCGGGCGTCACGTTGATGTAGTTGCGGAGGTTCTCAGCATGCCACGCGAATCCGGGTTGGTTTGTCAGCACGTCGAATTCGTCATGGAACACCTGCATGCCGTCGGCGGTGTATTCGACGACTATCGAGCGCTTCGCGTCGCCGATAATCCAATGCAGAAGCGACGAGGGATACTTCTCGTTGATGGGCTCATCGACGATCGCGACATGCGCAAGGGCGGCTTCCACTTCGTCGACCGTCCGGAAGCTCGCGGTCACCCACAAGGGGAACTCATACGCCGCAACGTTGGTCTTGCCGTCTATGGCGTTCGGAGCGTATTGCGCATAGCCCGGAAAGTTCAGGCCCGCGACGGCCAGCCCGGCGTCATTCGCGCAGTCGAAATACAGCGGGACATGTTGCTGGACAATGCCCATGCCGAATACGGCGTGCTTGATTTCGGTTATCGCGTTGAAAGGCGAAACAGGCGTGTAGCCGGTGGGCGTGATGACGACCTGCTCGCCGTAGGAGCAGCTCCAGTCGAGATTGCGTCCGAAATACATGTTGCCGTCATTGTCGACGAATCTAATCCCTGTGCACATGGCGTACCTCACTTTCCCCGTCCGTGTGCAGTTAGCGACGCAGCCATTATCGTGCATCGCTGGAACAGGTGGCCATAAGGGCAACGCAGGTTTTCGATTCGCGGCTGAAAAGGCTGCTTGGTCGTTCCCAATCCCATACGGCACTTTGCGCGAAGCGGGCTTTTGACTTTTGCTTTCCTGTAGGCAGGCAGGGCGTCTCTTGAGCGTGTACAATGGGCACGATGGGAAACGGGGTGGACAAATGGATGACATGCCTGAAAACAATGCGGTTGACAAAGACGGGGGCTTTCTTGTGCGCAAGGTGGCCGGGCGCACGCGTTTCGTCGCAACGGTGCCTGCGGTGGGCCTGCTGATCTCTTCGGTCGTGCTGGCGTTAGAGACGCTCGTCGCGCTGGTCGTCTCGTCGGGCGAATACCTGATGGGCGAAATCAGCCTGCACGACCTGACCATCGATTTCATCGAGGACGCCGACGCGTTCCTGCTCGCCGTTGCGCTGTACATACTGTCGATCGGCCTCGTGAACCTATTCATTAGCGAGAACATCCCTCTTCCCAAATGGCTCGAGTTCAGAGATTTCGACGACCTGAAGGAGCGGTTGACCGGCGTCATCGTTGTGATGATCGGCGTGTTCTTCCTGGGCCACGTGCTGAAAGGGGCTCAGGGCATCGATACGCTATGGATCGGGCTGGGCTGCGCCGCAATCATCATCGCCCTGTCGGTCTTCATGGGGACGGTTTTCAAGCACGGAGATTAGCGAGCAGGGAAGTATCGTAATATACCTGTGACATCGAGGGCCGCGCGCTTCATCTAGCGCGCGGCTTCTTGCGGTGTGTGAGGCACGACAAGGATTATCGCTCATTTTGCTGCTGTGTCTGCGGCGATGTCCAGGTGCACAGCTTTGCGTAATGGGTGAAGAAAGTACCGATACTTATAAATGTGAGCAATAGGACACATTGCGCATGCCGGAGGGCTCTCCAGTGAGCCAGCAGAATGTGTGCCAAGTAGGTTCTATTGCCCGAAAGGCCAAACCTCGTCGTAGCGTCCGCCTGCGCGGCTCATCCGGCTTGGACCCATCGCCTGCGAGCAAAACCTGTAGCCAGTCCAAACAATGAACAACTATCGTCTCAATGCATGCCGCCATACCATCCTTGGCAAGAGCTCGGCAGGCCATCGCTAGCGCAAACACTCAAACCCAAAGCAGATGCACCCCTTCGCTAAAGCACCCGAATGCCCACCTGAAATGCGGTTAGGAGCCATCTGGAAGCCAGTTTTAGTGGTTGGATATACCCATCATGGCGGCAACTGGGTCGTTTCTTGCGGCTACAAGCCCGTTTGCGCTACATTTTCGCTATCCATAAAACAATTAAAGCTAACTCAAACTACAATACGCTCAGCAATTCGATCAACGACGTAGGGCGAATGAAGCGTTGTGGTTTCGCTCTTACGGAATTGTCGAATGGGGAACGTGACTGAGGGTATGCGGTCATGGCAACCATTGCAAAGTTGCCAAACCAAAAAGGACATAGCTTGGTTTCGCAGAATCGTCGCTTCGGCGCGTTCTGGCTGGGTCAAGAGGATGAATACAGCGCCAATAATGCAGACGTCGTAACGTCTGCATATAACGCAATTCACCCTTGACCAAGCCGGAAACTGCAACTCGCACTACAGCCATGCCAATGTAGAAGCGCCGATGTTAAAACCCAGCCCAAAAGCTGCTTTTAACGAATCGGAGTCGAAGCGAAACCATACCATTCAAGGTATATATGCCAGAGAACATAGGTACATATTACCATATTTGAATTCTATGTGTCAATTCACCTTCTAGACAAGTTCCTTGAATAGAGTTGGAGCGCGCTCAAACTAAAATTCTGTCGATCAATTTGTTAGATAAGCGTTCGTTTTACGTGCACCGCTGGGGTCAACGATTCTTGACGGCAAAGTGCTCGCAAAAAGGGCTGAATTCAGCCAGTTAGCCATTCATGTTGGCCAACTAACGGAAGGGACATAGCTTGGTTTCGCAGAATCGTCGCTTCGGCGCGTTCTGGCTGGTCAAGGGGATGAATACAACGCAGGATCGCGCGGCTGCCAGGCGGCCGCGTTAACAACGTTGTACTCCCTTGATAAGCTGGAACGTCTGAGAAACCAACAATCATTATGTGGTACGTAATCCAAGTAGGAACCAATCAAGAAGACCGCGTCATCGGTCTCATTCGGTCGTTCGTCGGTAAGGATGTCCTGAAAGAGGCGTTTGTACCCCAGGTCGAAGTCATGCGCCGTTCTAGGGGGCAATGGCAGAAGCGCAAGGAGCTTCTGCTACCAGGATACGTCTTTGTGATTGCGACAGATCCCGAAAAGCTAAATCAGGCGCTTATCGATGTACCGGCTTTTACGCGCCTCCTGGGTAATGACGTCTCTTTTACGCCATTGCTGGATGATGAGATTAAATTCCTCGAAGCTTTTACGGCCCCAGATCGACGGATTGTTCGCATGAGCAAAGGCGTGATCGAAGGCGATCAGATCATTATCAACGAAGGTCCGCTGAGAGGCCAAACTGGCCTGATTAAGCGCATTGACCGTCACAAGCGTTTGGCGTATCTCGAGATGACGGTCATGGGTCGTAAGAAGATGATCAAAGTCGGTCTCGAGATTGTTTCCAAGAGTTAAAGAGTGACACGCAAGCCTTCGCACAACCAGAAGATGACGAGGGCAGAGTTGTGAGCGCTCCTTTGATGGAGCGCTCGAAAGAAAAGGCTACAGAGGTTTTCCGCATGATTCCATCGATGAATGCTGCTTCTAAACAAGTAGAGTCAATGATAGATTCTGGAACACAAACAACTGGCAGTGATAATGTGATTCGGATTTCCCGTGATGGCATTCTGCAAAATGTCGTCAATGCTGATGGTTTTGGAAATAGAGAAGTCGATTATCGTTCTTGTAATCTTTGCCCTGACGACATGGGCCTTGCCGCGGTTGACGAAACAACTCAGGTCGAAAAGCCCGTAATCAAAAAACCGCTTTACTATCGGTTTATTAAACGGGTTTTCGATATATGCTTTAGCGCTTGCGTAATTGTGGTCGGGTTTCTTCCTGGCCTGATATTGAGTGGATTCATAATGAGGGACACTGGCGGAAGTCCCATTTATTCTTCCGAACGCATTGGTCGTGGGGGCAAACCATTCAAGGTATACAAGTTTCGTTCGATGGTTGCTGATTCGGACAATCTCGAGAAGTATTTTACGCCTGAACAGCTTGAGCTTTGGCATCTCGAGCATAAGGTTGAGGACGATCCCCGGATTACCAAACTTGGCCGGTTTTTGAGGTCGTCGAGCATCGATGAGTTTCCCCAGTTCATTAATGTGTTACTAGGTCAGATTAGTGTTATCGGACCACGTGTGATTACGGCTGAAGAAGTGGGATATTTTGGTAAGGATCGCGATTGCCTTCTTTCGGTCCCGCCGGGAATTACGGGACTTTGGCAGACAAGCGAGCGCAATAAGGCAACTTTTGAAAGCGGAGCTCGTCAGGAGCTCGAGCTCTTCTACGCTCGCAACTGCAGCTTGAAGACTGATGCCGAAATATTTCTAAAGACTTTTAAAACCATGATTGAAGGGACGGGGAAGTAGCATGCCTCATGAAGTCAATCGGAGGGATTTGACGATTGTAGTTGCTACTCACAAGCCCTACTGGATGCCGGATGACCCTTGCTATCTTCCCGTACAGGTAAATGCCGGCTCTATGCAGCCGATAAGAGGATTTCAGCCTGATAATGTAGGGGATAATATTTCAGAAAAGAATCCAAATTACTGCGAACTCACGGCATTGTATTGGGCCTGGAAGAACCTCGAATCGGAATACCTGGGACTTGCCCATTACAGACGTCATTTCGCAGCACGCAGGCTTGGAGATAAGAAATCTCGAGTTGCAAGTGGTGATCAACTTAAAAATGCTTTGTCGCATGTCGATGTGTTGCTGCCGACGCCGCGGAATTACTTTATTGAGACTAACTATAGCCAATATGTCCATGCCCACCACGAAGAAGATCTTGCCTTTACCCGGGAGATCCTGACGGAGTATGAACCGCATCTCGTTGGTTTGTACGACGAAGTAATGAATCGCACGTACGGGCATAGGTTCAACATGTTTGTCATGAAGCGCACAGTGGCAGATGAGTGGTGCGAGTGGCTCTTTAAGGTTTTATTTGAGTTGGAGAATAGGCTGGACATCAGTAACTACAGCGCAAACGATGCTCGAGTGTTCGGCTTCGTGAGTGAGCGGCTACTGGATTATTGGGTCGAATCGCGAGGCATTGCATATGTAGAGATGCCCGTGGTAAACCTTGAGAGCCAGCACTGGTTTAAGAAAGGGGCTAGCTTCTTGGCTAGAAAGGTTGCTGGCAGTCGTGGTTAAGTCAGCTCTACACTTCGAAACAGCACCGAAGCCCACCATAAGCGTCGTCATCCCCTTCTACAACCTTGAGGCGGAAGCGCCTAGATGCTTGGATTCGGTTCTTTCGCAAACGTACGAAGACTATGAAATCATCTGTGTAGATGACGGTTCTGTGGACGGCACCCCGGCCGTCCTTGATGCATATGCATCGGATCACGCTAGGATTCGTGTGATCCATAAAGAAAACGGCGGATTATCCGATGCAAGGAATTGCGGTGTGGCTGCATGCAGGGGAACATATGTCAGCTTTATAGACGGTGATGATGTCGTTTCACCCTGCTATCTCTCTTCTATGGCTCAAGCCATGGAAGATGCGCCAGATAGGTTGATCATCGGGACTTGCTTAGACGTGAATGAGGATTGTGTTGCGGCTGCGCTTGAGAAGATGCCTGGCTCTACAGCTGCTAAAGATTTGTCGCACGAAGATGCATGCAAGGCAATATTAGCAAAGCGATTACCGACGTGTGCGCCGGCTAAGCTGTTCAACCTTCGCTATTACAAAGAGCACCCGTTTCCTCTTGGCGTTCGTTATGAAGAGGTTCGAACGATAGGGAAACTGATGGCCTGCGCCAAAGAAGTGCGTGTGATTGAATCTCCTATCTATGGATACGTCATCCGTGAAGGTTCGATAGTTCATGCGCAAAATGCCACCATTGAGCAAGGCACTGAGTATGTCGAAGCGATACAAACTGCATTAGATGACTTTAGAAGGCTTGGCTACAATTTTGAAAATGACCTCGCATTTTTCGATTCATTGATGCATGTAAGAGTTCATGATTTCACAAAACGCATGGCGAACGAATCGGAAGCACGAACGATAGACGAGATGGCAAGGGCCTCTGTCAAGGCGAGCTATCGGAAGGCGGTCCGTTGTGAACGTGCCAGTAGGGCGCAGAAGGCACGTTTGGCGTTGTTTAGGTATGCACCCATTCTATATGACGTAGCTATGCCAGTTTATAACCGTCTATTCAAAGGCGTGCTTTAGTCTTAATGAATGGATTTCAGAATGAATAAGCTTTCTACGTTTGAAGCATTTAAGCATCTTCATGGCAAAGGTGCCTACAAGGTGGTTGAAGGTGACGATTTGCAAGCACTGCAAATCGTTTTGTTGGATATGATGTTGGATATTGACGCCGCATGCAAAAGAGCATGTATCGACTATATGCTATTCGCCGGAAGCTGTCTGGGGGCATACAGGGATGGTGGGTTCATCCCTTGGGATGACGATCTGGATATTGCAATGGATCGTATGAGCTATGAGCGTTTTTGCAAAGCCTTTAACGATGAGCTCGGTGACGGGTACATTCTACAAACCCCGCTCGATACGAAAGAATACGGATTGACGTTTGCACGCATTCGTAAGCGTGGAACAACTCTCAAATGTCGCGATGACCTACTAACTGATGGCGAATGCGGGGTCTACATAGACCTTTTTATATGGGAGTCGGCGCCTGATAATCCGATTCTTAGAGCGTTGCATGGATTTGGTTCACTAGCGATAGGGTTCTTGTATTCCTGCAGGCGGTTCGCATGGTATGGCGATACGTATCTGAACATGGCCCAAGGCGACGCTCAGCTATCGCGCGTATTCAAGCTGAAGAATGCCATTGGCAAAGTGCTTTCATTTGCAAGCATCGACGCATGGACCCATGCTTGGTATCGTTGGAACGCATTATGCAAAAACGAAAAGTCGCGATTACTGACTATCCCCAATGCACGTAAGAAGTATTTCGGGGAGATTTACGAGCGGTCGGTAATTCTTCCAATGCGCAGACTGGATTTTGAAGGAAAGCTTCTTATGGGGCCGAACTCCATAGAGGATTATCTGGCGCAAGCTTTCGGGGCGGATTACATGACTCCACCGCCTCCGGAGGCTCGTGAAAAGCACATTGTATTTGAATTTGATTTGGGAACCGCTGTCGAAGACGCAATTGCGAAACGAGATATGACATCGGGCTTTCCCGAAGGAGATTAATGATGACAAGGGATTATGACATTGATTTCGTGATACCTTGGGTTGATGGAAGTGACCCTGCTTGGCTTACTGAGAAAGCCAACTATTCCGGTTCTGACATGGGGATTGAGGATAGCATTGCGCGCTATCGCGATTGGGGTCTTCTGCGTTATTGGTTTCGAGGGGTCGAGCAATTCGCACCTTGGGTCCGCAAGATACATTTTGTAACATGGGGGCATTACCCCGAATGGCTTAACTTGGATCATCCGAAGTTGCATCTCGTCAAACACGAGGACTATATTCCCGAAGAGTATCTGCCTACGTTCAGTGCTAATACTATCGAGCTTAATTTTCATCGCATTGAAGGATTAGCTGACCGCTTTGTTTACTTCAATGATGATATGTTTCTGATTCGTCCGACGAAAGCGGAAGACTTCTTTGAAAAGGGTCTACCAAAAATACCGGCAATTGGCACCCCTTTAAAGGTCGGCTATGGAGATTGGTTCTTTATGTCTATCGTGGACAATGCTGTGATAAACCAGCACTTCGATTTTCACGGCGTAGTCAAGAGACACCCTCTTAAGTGGATCAATCCAAAATACGGCTTAAATGTGCTTCGAACGCTTACGGTTCTTCCCTATCCATATTTCTGCGGAATAATGGAGTTCCATCTTGCGAACCCACTTACCAAGAAAGCTTACCTTGAGGTCTGGGAAAAAGAAGAGGCGCTTTTGGATTCAACGTGCCGCAATCGCGTTCGAAGTACGTTCGATGTCAATCAGTATCTGGTAAAGAACTGGCAGCTTGCCAAAGGCGAGTTTATGCCTGGAAACCCAGCATTGGGTAAAGCGTTTCAGTTCAGGGATACCCCAATGATCACCTTGAAGGATATGGCAACATATATTGAGTCTGGGCATGGCAGAATGGTGTGCATTAATGATTCTGCAGTTATCGAAAAGGCAGATCAGGTCATAGTCGGTTGCCAGCGTATTATGAAAAAACTATTACCCAACAAATCAGCATTTGAATTATAGGTGAAAGTGTGCCTGCTCTTTTAGCCATTATTGCAATATTAATGCCTGCCATTGCGTTGTTTTTGCAGGTGGCAACTTATTCACGTAACTGCAATCCTGTATTTCTAGGCGTTGTGGTTGGTATTGCAATGTCGGGTATTGCGTTTGGGCTGTATAGCACGTCCATCTATAGCGATTTGACAACTTATACTAATCAAGCGATGCAAACAAGCGGTCTAAGTCTCGGGCAGTCCTTTGATTTGTTCTCCAGAACGCACATAAATGATACCCCATTGGCAATCGTGTGGTTTTGGTTGATTGGTCAATCTGGAAATGCTCAACTCTATCCTGCGAGCATAGCCTTTGTGGAGTATTCGATCATCGGATACATCTTCACTGATTACTCAACAACCCGTGGGTACAGTAGGCGTCAGTACGCGCTTCTTCTTGTCTTGTTGATTGTCTCTTTGCCACTCTATAATTCCGTTGCCTCTGTTAGGAGCACTCCAGCGATGGCGATCGGATTACTTGGCCTTTACCTCGTTTTTGTTAAAGAGGTTAAAAACCCCTTGGTTTTCAGTCTTTTCATTGTGTCCATCCTTATTCATTCGGTAGGTTTCATTTTCATTCCGCTTGTCTTCTTATGTCAAATTGGGAAAAACAGGCCTATGATTGCGGTTCTATTGGCAATCGCGCTATTGCCGGTGGTCTTCTTTAGCGCTTATACGCTTGAGCCTATTTTTTCTTATTTTGGCTTCTCCGTTGTGAACAAGGTTCAGGCATATGTGGGTGGCAGCGAAAGCGAATATGCCCTCCATGTTCTTAGCAGCGATTATCTTCAGGTCAAGAAATGGACTTCAATTGCGTGGGCTAGCGTCGCATTGGTTTTGCAGTGTCATATTGCTGCGAGGTTTTGTAAGAACGACGAACGGTTTGAGCATCTTGTAATAATTGGAATAATGCTTTGTGCCAACGTTGTCAGCTTTGGAATACTGATCACCGTTCCTTCGTATGCGCGATTTCTATATACGGCTGTTCCCATTTCGATTCTTGTTGTCACTGGCGCAATCCTAAATACGTCTATTACTAACGATTTCGAACGAGGCGGTTTCTGGGGTTTAGTCACTGTTCTCTTCTTTGTGCTCTCCCTTGCGGTCATTGTGGTTGCTTTGTACGACGTGCCCAGACGCATTGCTATTGGATTGCTTATGAATCATGTGCTGTTGGGTTTCTTTGGAACGATTCTGTTGTGAGGGGTTGCTTATGCTATTTGAATTGAAGCGCTGTTCGTACTTGAGAATAAAAAAGATTGTTAATCGTTATTCTGTCCTCAAGAAAATGAATACTATACGGCGAAGGATTCGTGGTTCAAAAGGGCGCAAGGCCGTAGAGCAGAATGGATTGAAGACGGCCTCCGCAGTAGTATCGATTATGGAAAATTCAGGATTCGAACCCGTTCTTTCGTTCGGAACTTTATTAGGTGCTGTTCGCGAACATGATTTAATTCATGGGGACAACGACATTGATCTTGGTATTATCGTTGATTATAACGACGACGAAACGTGGCGCAAGGTTCGTAGCGTACTGGAAGAAGGCGGTTATCAACTGCTCAGGCAGTATTCGTATTCCGGTAGTATCACCGAGCAAGCGTATGGCGCGGATGGCTTCTCGTTTGATGTTTGGGGGTTTTTGCGCGAACCCGATGGTAGGCATTTGCGGTCTTTCTACCATTGTCGTATAGACGAAGGTGTGTACCATTCTGATAGAGACAGGTCAATCAAGTACATTGACATGCCAGTTTTTGAAAATCGGAGGTACACAAAGGTTGGTGAGTACCAACTCCCTGTGCCGATTAATGCAGAACAAATGGTTGCAGCTGTGTATGGTGATGACTGGCAAACGCCCAATCCGAATTTCGTAGCGGGTACGGGGTTTACGCTTGTAGAGGGCGTTGTCGAAACGTACCAAGAATTTATGTCTGGTCATTAAAATTGGCATAGCATTTTTCGCGTAAATGGCTTCAAGATGGATATTCAACGTAAATCTCTAGCAAACAATACGCTCATGCTTTTCCTGTTGACAGGGTCGAATTATGTGTTCGGCCTTATCACGGTCCCATATCTCACGCGTGTTCTCGGTGCCGATTTGTATGGACAAATTGGGTTCGGCAGCGCATTTTACACGATAGCCCTGCTGTTCCTCGATTTTGGATTTCTATTGTCGGGCACGTTAGAAATAGCGAAATGTGGAGACGATCGCGATTCGATAGAACGCGTTTATTCTGCTGTATTGTCTGCGAAAGTGATGGTGGCTATTCCCGTAACTATCGTAGCAAGCGTAATTATATTGTTTGTCGACCGTTTCAACACCGATCCCGTTTTTTATTTCTGGTGGTATTTCTACGCGGTCTCGAATTCAATGGTTCCAGATTTTCTGTACCGTGGACTTGAGAACATGTCTTCTGTAACCATTCGAAACGTCATTGTTAAAGCGGTGTTCGCTGCATGCATATTTCTGTTCGTGCAATCGCATAGCCAGTATATGCTTGTCCCTGTGTTTCATTTTGTGGGAGCCGCCGTCGCGCTCATTATCATGTATGTGCATGTGCGCAATCATTTAGGTCTCCATGTGCGTAAAGTACCCTTTCGGGACGTATGGGATCAAGTTAAAAAATCCTCGCTGTATTTCCTGTCTAGGATTGCCGGGACGGTATTCTCAAGCATGAACACTATGGTGCTTGGCTTCATTGCCCCGACAGGTCCGACGCTTGGATACTACACAGCTACTAATACCGCTATTCATGCTGGACAGCAGGCCATAACGCCTGTGACAGGTAGCCTATTCCCGAACATCGTACGCACGAAGAACTATAAGATGGTTTTAAAGGTAGCGTTTTGGGGTGAGGTTATTCTGATTTCTGGCTGTGTTGCAGTCGCGATCATTGCTGAGCCTCTTTGTATATTTGTATTCGGCCCAGAGTATGCCGGGATGACTTCTATGCTTCGAATAATGTTGCCTATGATTCCGATTACGTTGCTTACGTATCTATTTGGTTGGGCAGGTCTCGGCTCCATGGGTAAAGACGTCGTAACTAACGTCTCCGTTATCGTGGGCGCCGTTTTTCACGCATCTGTTTTGGCGGTCTTGTTCTTGTTTGGCTATTTGGACGTTTATACGATGTGCATTGCCACAGTTGCTACGCAGATGCTAATTCTGGCCATTCGCGCATTTGCGTTCGTAAAGGGGCTTCTTGACTTGAAGCGCCGTAGCTCGTCTGCTGGGGTGGAATCCTTATGGTAGAGATGACGCTGGATGAGATCCATGAAGCTGAGCTAGGGATGTTGGAGTGCCTGGATGCGTTCTGTGAGCAGCACGATATTTCATATTACCTTGCTTACGGAACGCTGCTTGGTGCAATAAGACATGGGGGATTTATCCCGTGGGATGACGATGCTGATGTATGGTTACTTCGAAAGGATTACGATCGTTTCCTAAGTTTATTCGAAGAGGATGAGACATACAGATTAATTCGTCCTTTCCAGCCTGAATATGGCTTCGGATGGGCGAAGATTCTTGACAAGAGGACAGCCTATAGGCACGAAAGCGTCGTTAGGCCTGATGATTATGGACTTACAATAGATTTGTTTCCCCTCGACTGTGATGGGGGAGAAGCATTCTTCCAAAGAATGCAGAAGTTATCGAGATTGAGGAAGATTAAGTGGTATAAGCATAAGGCTGGCAGCGTTCAGGGGCCAAAACGGATACTAAAGAAAGTCTTAGCTAGGTTTGTACCCGAACGTCTTATTGATGAACGAGGCTTTCAAGCCGCGCTTGATAGCGGGCAGAAAAATGGCCGGGTCTTAAACTGTTTCTCGCGTTACACCTATAAGCAGGAGAGTGCGGATGCGAGCCATTTTGTGCCTGGTTTAAAACTGGCTTTTGAAGGCGAGCATCATTTCTCTGTGCCACGAGATCCCGAAAGGGTTTTAGAGCGAATCTATGGAAAAGACTGGAGGGTTCCTGTCGTCGATTCGCATCCGACAAAGGTTTTTTGGCGAGATGGGTTTCCGTCGAAGTGACCATCGCCACTAATATCAAACTCCGCCGTCTTGAGCTTGGTCTTACGCAGGACCAGCTTGCGCGCGCAATAGGTTACAGATCGCGTTCGGCGGTTGCGAAGATCGAATCTGACGCGACCGACTTGCCGGTATCGAAGCTTCTTTTGTTGGCTCAGGCACTTGATACAACGCCCGAACGCCTATTGGAGGGTGCGGGCGAGTTTTCGTATTCCGATGCTGGTAGCGAGAGCCGTGCGACTCGAGTGGACCATGGTCAGCCGCGAGTCGCGGCGGTAATCCTGGCTGGGGGACGTTCTTCAAGAAACATGCGAAACGTTCCGAACCAGTTCATCAGCATTCTTGGTAGGCCCGTAGTGGACTATTGCATGGAGGCCTACCAATCTCATCCAATGGTGGATGAGATTTACGTTGTATGCCTTGAGGGCTTTGAGGACATTATGAATGCTTACGCCAGAAGGCGTAAAGTTACTAAGCTCGTCAAGATTCTGCCCGCAGGTAAGACAGGGGTGCTCTCTGCACGCAAGGGTTATCAGGCGCTTTGCGACAAAGGGTACAGGCCTAGCGACATAGTTGTGTTCCAGGAATCAACGCGCCCATTCGTAACCGAAGAAATGATTACGGGACTCATACAGGCAACGAGAGAAAAAGGCAGCGTCATAACGGGTGAAGTCAGATCGGATAACGTTCAATTCTTTCAGGATGACAATGGCGGGCTGAAGTATCTCGATCGCAATAAGATCATAGACCTTCAGTCTCCGGATGCGCACAAGATTTCAGTAGTTAGAGATGTATTCAAGCGTGCAGACAATGAAGGTCATGAGCTGGTTGAGAGCAACATTGGCATGCTTATGTACAATCTCGGATTCACTCTTAATTTCAGAGAAGGCGCTCGCAACAACATAAAAATCCTCAGGGAAGAGGACGTTGCTGTTGCTACGGCTCTATTAAAGCAGCAAGGTTAAGCGGAGCGGCCTCCTTTCGAGGCTGTTTCCTGACAGTGACGCATTGTTTCTCTGCTTGCCGCACAGTATGTCGCTCCAACTGGATTCGCCGGCCATTCGCCAATGATGAATATTCAAGCAAATACAAAGAAATAGACTCGCCATGTTTGCAGGCAGCTACTGGAGGTTATGATCATGATTGTGGCTATGGTGCTTGCTGGCGGCACGGGAAACCGTGTTGGCGCTGGTATGCCGAAGCAGTTCATTAAGGTTCTTGGCAAGCCGGTGCTTGCGTATACCCTCGAAGAGTTCCAGAAGAACGAAAACATAGATGCAATAGAGCTGGTGTGTCATGCCGAATGGATTGATGAAGCAAAGTCCATTATCGAGCAATATGGCATCACCAAGGCGAAATGGATATGCCGAGGCGGCGATACCTATCAGGGTTCGACAGCAAATGGCGTGCTCAATCTGAAGGATGTGCTTGCGGATGACGACATCCTTGTGAGCGCATTCGGCGCAGCTCCTATGGTTGCCCAAGAGGATATTGATGACTCCATCCGTGTTTGCAAGCTGCACGGCAACGGTATTTCTTCAACTGACATCGATTTGTGCACATGCGAAAAGGCTGATGAAGAGTCTTCGACGGTAAGCGTTGTGAGAGAAACGCTTAAGGGCTTCGCGAATCCCTGGACCTTCCGCTACGGGGAATTGAGGGATGCCTATGAGCACGCGATTGCAACTGGAATGCTTGACGAACTCGAGCCCCATACGACATCGCTGTACTTCGCACTCGGCAAGCGTATCTGGTTCTCAAAGTTCACCTCGCCGCAGGTGAAGATCACTCGAAAATCCGACATCGACTTTTTCGAAGGCTGGCTCCTGCTGCAAGAGCGCAGGAAGAACCAAGCTTCCGAAGGATGATGCGGACAGAACGCAGGCAGAAACTTGAGCCATAGCCGGCTTTAATCATACCGATTAAAAAGTGGGTAAGGAGACTGGGGATGATTACGTATAAGGAATTCGAAGTCGTAAAGGCGCTGCTCGACGGTACCGTCAAAGACGCAGAGCAGATTTACAAGCAGACGCGACACTATGTGTTTAAGGACGCTGACGAGGTGTCCGAGCTGATGCGCGGGCTTGAAGCCAAGGGTTATCTCGCCGATGGCAAGCTGACTGAATCCGGAATGGCCGAAATCGAGCCCTGCAAGGTTCGCAATGCGGTCATCCTTGCTGCTGGCGGTGCGGACATTACTGCAAAGTCTGTTTACAACATGCCCAAGGGTCTGTTCATGAAAGACGGCGAGACGCTTATCGAACGTCAGATCCGCCAGTTGAAGGAAGTCGGCGTCGACGACATTACGGTCGTGATTGCTTACAAGCAAGAGCTGTACTTCTTCCTGCAGGACAAATGGGGTGTGACACTTGAAATCAACCCTGATTTGAAGAAGAACAACATCCATTCGCTGTACACGGTTCGCGACCGTTTGGGCGGAACCTACATCTGCAACTGCGACAATTACTTCGAAGAGAATCCATTCTCTTCCTACGAATACAATTCCTTCCACGCAACGGTGTTCAAGGAGGATGCTACCGATGAGCTGGTCGTTCGTACGAACGAAAGCGGTCGAATCCTGAAGGTCGAAAGCTGTGCGAAAAGTGGTGAATGCATCTACGGGCATGCTTATATGGACCCCGCGTTTGCAGCTCGCTTCGTCCGCTTTATGGAAGAAGAGGAGCCTGACTTCCGCATCTCCCATTTGTTCTGGGAGGAATTCGTTTCGCGTCATGTGGACGACTTGGACATGTACGCGCACGAATACCCGGCCGACATGGTGCTCGAATTCGACCACATCCAGGAGATCCAGAACATTGAAGGCCTGTTCCTTGGCAACGTGAGCGGTCGCATCAACTCGAAGATATGCGAAGTGCTGGATTGCACCGAGGATGAGATCGCTGATATCGTGGTACTTGAAAAGGGTCTTTCGAACATCTTGTTCACGTTCGTAGTTCGCGGCGAGCGCTACATTTTCCGCTATCCTGGAGACTCCACAGCATTCTTCATCTACCGTAAGAACGAATGCCTTGCTCAGAAGCTGGGTGCGGCTGCCCATGCGGATGATACATATGTCTACATTGACGAGACCGGCCTTAAGATCTCCAAGTTCCGCGAGAACTGCATCGACCTGCACGGCGTGTACTATGAAGACGTCGAATTGATGAAGCGCGTGGCGAAGAAGATCCGTGCGTTCCACGATGAGGGTTGTGGCCTGGAGAATTGGGAAGAGTACAACTACGACCCGATTTATCAGACGGAGCGCCTGTTCAAAGAGGCATCCAAGATGAAAGGCGACCTGTTCAAGGTATTTGAGAAGGAATGGGCGATGATGCACCTTCTCCAGAAGTACGCGGATATGGACGGCGTCGAGCATACGATGTGCCACAACGACATCAACATCGACAACGTGTTGTTGACCGAGGACACCCTCGACATCATCGACTGGGAGTTCGCGGGATACAACGACCCGGGCTATGATTTCGGACGCGTGATTGCTGGCCTCGATTACGAGGTTGACGAGCCGAAGATTGATGACATTCTTGAAGCCTACTTCGGACGTCCCGCAACAGAGGGCGAACATCTCCACTGGATGGCCTACTCGGCAATACACAACTGGTATTACGTTGGTTGGGCCTTGTACAAGGAATCTATCGGAGAGTCGAGCCGCGACTGGATGCTTTTCTTCTTCAAGCAAACCAAGAAGCTGGCTGAATGGTGTCTGCCGCGCTACGAGGCGAAATATGGAAAGATTGACTAAGTTATGCGTGTGTATGTAATTAGGCACGGCGAAACCGAAGGCAACGCCGCAGGTATCTTTCAGGGCCGTGTGGACGGTCAATTGCTTGAGAGCGGCTATAAGCTTGCAAGGGTCACGGGTGAGGCGTTGCAGAGTGTGAAATTCGACGCCGTGTTCTCGAGCCCTCTTTCGCGGGCACGCAACACGGCGCAAGAAGTGCTGATAGGAAGCGGAAATACGGATGTCCCGATTACGTTCGACGACCGCTTGCTAGAGATTGACATGGGCGTTTACGAAGGCAAGAAGTTCCGTCCTGGGGAGCGGGAAGCCGATCCCGAAATGTGTCGACTGTTCTTCGAGGATGCATTTGCGTTTCCCGGGTTTCCGAAGGGCGAGGACGCCAGGGGTGTTTGCGCACGCACTCAAGAATTCCTGACCGACCTTGCGAAGCATGACTATGATACGGTGCTGGTTTCGACTCATGGATTTGCTTTGAGGGCCATGCTGAACAGCCTCTACGATAATCCTGACGACTTCTGGCAAGGTCACGTTCCTTACAACTGCTCGGTGAGCATCCTCGAGGGTGACGGCGACGGGCTCAAGCTGGTCGAAGGAGACGTCGTCTACTACGACAAGAGCCTTTGCGTGGATAGATACGCTTCGTATTGATAGAAAGCTTTGTTTTGCGGCATCGAATGGGTTCCATCGGTGCCGCCAACTGTTGAAAGGGGCCTCATGAAACTCAAGCGAGTTTTTGCGATGCTTGCGGTCGCTTTACTCGCGGCGTCTCTGTACGCTTGCGACGACACCGAGTCCGAAGAGATGACCGAAACCGTTGTACCTACGTATGACGTGGCTCTCCATGTGGATTGCGAAGAGAACATCATCTTCAGCAGGTACGACGTCGATGTGTATCTCGATGACGAGAAGCTGGGCACGATTCCTCACGGGGACGTTGCAGATTATTCCCTTGAGGCTGATGAAGGCGAGCACAGGATAAAGTTTGCATCTGTCGATGACAGCACTACCACCGGGTCGGTCGTTATTGATGTTGCTGAAGATTGCTCTCTGTCCTATGAAATCCAATGCAAGCACAGCGAAATCAAGGTGGAAGAGGTTGCCGAGACCGAACCCGAGAGCGAGGCTGAAACTGCATCGGCTGCGGCTGGGCATTCTAAGGAGACCAAAGAGGCTGAGTCGACAAAGACAGAAGAGCCTGAAGAGGAGCCCGAGGCTTCGACCGAGAAAGAGGAACCAGCGGAGGAGAAGGCCCCTGTTGAGGAAGAGCCGGAAGCCGTTGAAGAGGAGCCAGTTGAAGAGCCGGCGCCGGCTGAAGAATCGGCTCCCGAAGAGGACGCTGTGCTCACGGTTGATAATTGCCCTGAGCTTGCAGCCATTCTTGCGACCCACAACGAAGGCGATCCTGCGATTGCTGAGTTCGCCGAGGAGCATAAAGGCGATACCATCGAATTCGATGGATGCATAACGTACTGGACGAATCATGGCAGCTACAAAACCCGATTCGATTTCATGTTGGGAGCAGGGGAGTATGACCCCGATCGACAGCAAGGCCCTCTCTTCAAATTCGACAACGTCAATAGGTTCGACCTTAATCTTCCCGATGATGTAGACGGGCTTTCCATCGGGGACAGCGTCAGGGTTACAGCGGTTGTCGGATCGTACAGCCCCGACACGTTCATTCTTTTGCTCGATCCCGTTTCCGTTACACTAAGGTAGGCTGAATCATACTTGAGATTTCAAGGGGGCTGTTAGTTATGAAAAGGTTTGCGGCATCTGAATGGCAACCGTATAGCTGTATATATCGCTTACGTTGAGATTGACCTTGTCGCTCGTTGTGCTTGATTTGTAGCCATGTATCGCTTGAATGTTGATTTGTTTCTACGGTCGATTAGTAATTGGGTTGAGTTTCTAGGAGATAACGGGGGGAAAGATGAACATCAGGAAGCTAATTGTTGTTGCGATAGTGGTATTGTTTGGACTGTCTTTAGTTGGCTGTGCTTCGTCTGAAGGCGTTTCGTCGGGCGCATCGGGGAACGTCCAGGAGCCACCATCTTTAAAGTCGTCTGATAACTCGGCAGCGGATTCTGAGATAGACATAGCTAATGCAATTGAGTTTGAATCGGAAGGCGAGCGTGTCGATGACTCCAAATTGGACACGGTGGATACCTTCAATGGTGTCACAGTGCCTCTGTGCAGCAAGTGGGAGCATTCTACTTATGATTCTGAATTAGATATACAGCCTCACGAAATGACG
Source organism: Slackia heliotrinireducens DSM 20476 (assembly GCF_000023885.1). Classification (NCBI taxonomy): domain Bacteria; kingdom Bacillati; phylum Actinomycetota; class Coriobacteriia; order Eggerthellales; family Eggerthellaceae; genus Slackia; species Slackia heliotrinireducens. The sequence continues at coordinate 1,430,752 of NC_013165.1, forward strand.
TACAGAATAATTCCCGAGTCTGAATCGTCCATCGATGGTTCAGGCACGCTAATCACCGAAACGTATGCTCGCGGCGAAACGAAAGATACCGCCACTTTCGCTCTCTATACTAGTGAGTTTATAGATTATGGTGACACTTTTTATGATGAGGGTGAATGGCGTATTGATGACTGCACGTATCGTGTTATGTCCGCGTATAATCCTATCATGAATTCCTATTCATCATATCTGATTGGCTATGCGGATAATGGCCTTGGGTTTGCAACAAGGTTTTATCTACACGGCAGGTACGTTGGCTCTGCCAATATCGGACTTCGTAATGAAATGTTTAAACAAATAAGGTTCGATAGTTCGCAAGTGGATGAAGGGCTGTGCAGCTTGCCATCGAAGGCAGATACCGAGTTCGATTCGGATTTCGACATGACAACGGCAGAGAGCAACGATGACTTCATTGAAGCCCTTCAAAGCCTGGGGCAGTTTGAGCCGACTAATGCATCGGGCTCGGGCGATGATGTGGTCGATGTGCCTTGCGTACCTTCTCCCTGTATTATGAGCATAAGGCATGATGGATCCAGTAACTTTGTTGTGGAGAGCTATACAGATTCCGGCGAGAGCGTCGACTTGCTTGTGAACACGATTGGCCCATACGAAGGTACCGTGACTTCATATATGAACTTTGAAGAGACGAACATGCTGGAAATACATGCTGATGGAAATTGGGATATTTGTTTTGCGCCACTTACGGATATGGAGAAGGCAGAAAACGGATCAGTATTCCACGGAGATGATGTTGTCTATATCGATGAAGCGTCTATTTCTAAGGTGCATTTTAGTCACTCTGGAGAAAGTAATTTCTCTGTTTGGGCTATTGGAATGGACGACTTCGATCTTCTCGTGAACGAAATTGGCCCCTATGAAGGCACAGTGGTCTGGAATGAAAGCGGGTCGTTTTTTATTGTTCATGCGGATGGCGATTGGTCGATAAGCTGGTAGATTATCTTATCTCCACCTGTCTGGAAGCGTGCGGGTTGAATCAAGGCTCGCGCGCTTCTCAATAGTTGATACCTGCGTTGCTGAGCATGGATTTTTTTAGTCCTCAGTCCGATTCCATGGTTGCAATATATTAGCTGCCTAGTTGGAGGTCTGTTGAGGTTTTCGAATGGCTGTTGCCGACTGGGTTGGTTTTGGTGACGGTTCCATATCGGACTGGTACGGCGTTCCGCGCTGGGATCGCACGGGCCAATGCGTTGCGGCGCAGCTACGTACGGCATGCATGACCTATAGCAATTCAACATGAATGCAGCACGATAATCGGCGCATAATTCCACGGCGCGTCGGTGTGCCGTTCCATAAACTGTCGGTGCGCACCGATGCGAGCCCTGGTTTTTTCGAAACGAAGCGGACAATGTTCCGCCAAAAACGGACATCCAGACCGAGCGGCGAGTAGCCCGGACGTGAACGGCGCAAATTTGCGATGCTCTTCCAGAGGCGTCGGATCAGAAAGGGGTTCTTCGCGAGAACTCGGACAGATTCATGCTACCTATACCATAGGGAATCGCCTGATTCGCGGGCTTTGCCCTTTATGGCCTGTCTATAATTTCCCGCAAGCACTTGCGCTCGCTTTCATTCATTGCCTCTTTATCCGCTGGCGTATTGGCGTACGCCAGCACATGACCGACGGATCGCAATGGCTGTTTTAGGTTGACTCGATTCTGGCGATTACGTCTTGACTCTGGAATGGCTAATTCAACCTGGCGCCAGCATCCTCGACGGTCCCTGCTCACGGAGCTCCATTATCGGCTTCAGCCTTGTCTTTCTCGCCATGGTGTAAGATCCTTCCGTACAATCGGTTATATGGCGTAAAGATTGTGCGGAGGCTGCACGGCGGTACTCGCCCGTGAAACAGGTGCTACGGATTGCGCGAATTGTCAGTCAGCTCGGGCGGGTGATACGGAAAGCGTGAATCGGGTGTTACTCAGACGTCGCAATACTAACGACATGAGGATCTCACGATGCTTGACTGACCACGTGTCTTCCTTTTTTCTCATGGCCGCGGCGCCCTATGTGCCGTATCCAAGATTCTAGAAAAGTAGACGCCCCTTGCGGGGCGTCTCAGTGGCACGTATCACCGAGTTGCGGAACAGTGTACCAGCCGCTTGTGGAACGGTGAGTCATCCACGGCGTAATAATCATTTTAAAAAGCCTTATTGCATAATTATAGTTGTGTAGCTCGGAGCCGATTGCAAGTAGTAAAGTCTCTTTAGAATCATGTAAGTGCAGATTACGGTTGCTGAATACGTCTCCGCTATTCTTTTTGAGTTCTGATAGCAGCGGTCATTTTAATGTTGAGGCTGTTGGGGGAGTGCATTGTAAAGTAAACAAACAAGAACTCATTGCAACCCTGAATAGTTCCGGTGATGTCGCGAAGCTCGCTAACTAGATTTGCTAAGACGCTCGCAACATTCTTCATGTGTGTGAAGGAATCCTTAGTCTCTTTGAAAGGAGCGATTGTGAAAAACTCACTGATTGGTTATTTATGGCTGTAACGGCACCCGTTACGGGCGCTGGCGCCCGTTTCGAGCCGTCGACATCCTTAAAATGCGCGGTACGTCCCCGGCTCTCCGTCGTTTAATGCCTCCGGATAGGCGATGTGGAGGACTACGGTCACGTCGTCGTATGCGGTGGCAAACGAGCCGTAACCATGGTAGTCGTGCGACATGATCACCGTAAGCTCGAACAGCGATCCGTAAGGCGATGCGTCGATTTCCTCGTCTGCGATATGATGCGTACAGTACGCATAGCCGATAGCAATTCCACGAGGCGTCGATAGGCGTTTCATGCTTCGCCGATGTACGGAGCCCGGTTTCCAGGTGAGTAGTAACCTCCCGCGGTGCCGCCAATCACCTGGCCTAGTACCGTAAGTCAGCAAAAGAACGGTACCGCGGGTAATCCGATTCTGGTACCGCTACCCGGCGTGTGAGGGAATCGCCCGAATCGCGGGCTATGTCTTTTGTGGCTTGTCTATAATCTTTGGCTGGACATTGCGATCGCCGTCATTCGTGGACCTACTTTTTCGCTGGCGTATTGGCATATACCAGCTCGAGACCGACTGGGTCGCAACGGCTGTATTGGATGAATCGATTCCAGGATTGTAGTTTCGCTTATGGGTGGCTAATTAAAACTGGCGCCACTAAGGCTGGCTAGACCTTTATTGCTTTTGATTTCGGTTCTGTAACCATTTCTTCTCGAATTGTTTGATTCTGCGGTCGACTTCTTCTTTTCCCAAATAACTGCAGGCCCATCCAATGTCGTGCGGAGTAATGGCCCTTTTGTCAGGTAGCAGGCCCTCAAAGAGATCGAGAAACAATTGAATTGCGATTGTGGTGACGAAGCTTTGCCCGTTTTTAGATGCCTTAATTGCAAGTGGGAGCATGTTTATGACTGCTGTTATATGTTCGGCAATTGATATTCCTTCGTTGGTGCACTCGAATAAGAACTTAATACTGTCGCCTGATACGCTTACCGTGGAGGATACCTGTTCGCGACCGTAGGTGGATCTCGTCTCGTTCTCCCCAATGTATTTTATAATACGTTGCTTTGTTCTGGCCAAACCTTTCTTCAGGCAGTTGGGGCGGATAGCTACAGCGTCAACCGCATCGCCCATCAATGCAGGATACGAGACGAGTAAAACGTAGTCGACCTTTCCTGCAAGCAGGTTCAACTCGTCGACCATGTCGTCAAATATAAGTAACTCACCAGGAATTGGTCTTCGACAATTCGGGCCTATATGGGCAAGGCAATCAGAAAAGTCCGAATGGAGCTCGACGAGCAGAGAATGCTTTACGGGCTTGCTGTCAGAGCTTGTTAAGTGGGGGTTCTTGTCGTAGTTGCTAAGCTTTGAAGCGTGTTTTGCGAGCCCATTGGAAAAGGACTTAATGTAGCTCTCATATGTGGCTTTATGCCTTGCTTCGATGCATTTCGCTAAACTGTATCCGACTGATTGAAGAATATCATCAGGTATATCTTCTTCGAGCGATTCCGGCTTCCAAGACTGCTGGATCTTATTTGCTCTGTTCTGCTCGATTTTGGCTAAGGAATCTTGGTGTCCTGATTTCACGTTGGTTTCGCTAAAGTGGTCGACCCTGAAATGCTCCATGGCCACTGTTACATGTTTCCCCTTGAATGGCTTATCGCATTCGATTATGAAGTCGGGCGACTCGCTGCAAGTGATTGTGCCCATAATCCTATCGATGTTTCTCCTGGATTCACCTCCACGTTTGCGAGCGAGTTTAAGTGCGGTTTCCAACACGTCCTTTTCGTTATTCTTCTTTTTCTCTTCGGGCTTCATGCGTGATGGTTCCTGCTCTCTGGGTTCTGCAGTTTTAGCTGTAGGGATTTGACTTCTCATTATATTTAAATAAGGCGATTGGCCGAGGTAAAATCTTTTCACCAGTGCATACCATGATGGCCAGTTCGCGAATTGGGTGGTCCCGAAACAGCGAAACGAGTGATTCAGAACCAGTGAAATGCGCTCTTGAGTATTGTGCCGTTTGAGTAGCACCCGTTTCGCGCTTTCCGTATCACTCCCCAAGATGACCGCCTGCACATCGATTCATTTTGCGGCAGGTCGACAGATGACGTCGGGTGCGCAGTGCATGTGCCGATACGTTTGCTATCCGTCCAACGGGCGGACATCATTTTACATATAGTTTTCCTAAAGGGATGCACTCCTATGTACACTAGCATATAAAACGCAGAACTATTCATGAGAGGAATAAACGCATGTCAATAGCGATAAGTTTGGCTTTAGTGGTGGTATTTCTGGCGATGAACGCATTCTTCGTGATTGCGGAATTCTCGCTTGTCCGCATTCACCGGTCTCAGGTGGACATGGCGCTTGAGCGCGGCGCTCGAGGTGCGAAGAACGCCAAGGTGGTTCAGGAGAACATAAACGGGTATCTGTCGGCCTGTTAGCTTGGTGTTACGCTGGCAAGTTTGGCGTTGGGTTGGCTGGGTGAACCGGCGTTTTCGGCAGTCTTCCGTCCTTTGCTTGCGTCGCCGGGAATCGAAGGAGTCACGGTATCGGCCATCTCCGTTGCGGCGGGCTACCTCGTCATGACCTCGCTGCACGTGGTGGTGGGCGAGCTTATCCCGAAGTCTTTCGCCATCTTCTCAACGGAACGATACGCTCTGTCGACGGTAACCTTGCTCGTGTGGTTCTACCGACTCACGTATCCCATCATGTTCGTGTTCAACACGTTGACAAACGCCGTCGTGAAGCTGGCGGGGCACGACCCGAATTCCGATTATGAGGCTTATACCGGGGAAGAGGTTCAGATCCTGATCGACGAAAGCACCGAGCGGGGTTAATCGATCCTGACCAAAATGAATTCGTGGACAACATCTTCGATTTGGGCAGCAGGGATGCTGCATCCATCATGACACCGCGGACCAGCATCGTATGCCTCGACTTGGAGGACACCATCGAAGAAAGCCTGATGCAGGTTTCGAAACACAAATTCACCCGCTATCCGGTATGCCGCGGCGACAAAGACAGCATCGTTGGATTCGTGCATGTGAAGGACCTCTACCTGCTGCCTCGCGACACCGAGCTCAACGAACTGCCCATTCGTCCTGTGGTTGCGGCTCCTGAGACGATGCCTGCCGCCAAGCTTCTTCAGTTGCTGCAGACGGAGCGCTCGAAGATGGCGGTCGTTATCGACGAGCACGGCGGTATGGCTGGCGTGGTCACGATGGCCGACATCATGGAGCAGGTGGTCGGCCCCATTGACGACGAGTGCTTCCACGATGACAGCGAGGAAATCAAGCGGTTGGCCGATGGCACCTATCTGATTGACGGCGGCGTTCCCGTCAACGAGCTGATTGACATCATCGGGTTCGAACCCGTGGCGTTGGAGGACAGCGACACGGTGGGCGGTCTGTTCTTTGAGGTCTTCGGCCGCATTCCCGAAGAGGGGATACAGCCACCATTGAAGGTACCGTTACGGTGTCCGGTGCACAGACTGAGGTCACATTCGCCATCGTCGACATGGACCGATTCTGTATCGACAAGGTGTCGATGAGCATGGTGCACAAGACCAGGGTCGACGAAGGCGAGAATTAAATCGCCCCGTACCGGCAGCGGGCATGAGCGAAACCGACCTGCATGCCTGGAACAACGATGCTGCAAGACGGAAAGCCAAGCGGATGATCCGCAAACCGCGAAAGGAGCTTTGCTTCATTGATTGAGAATGCAGCTATCTTGAAGAAGCGTTCAGAAAGCGACAAGGGTTAAACACCCTGGCGTTGGCCTTTGCGAACTACGCCTGCATCCAGAGTCTGGGCTGCTATGCATCGGACGTTTTCTAAAGTCCGATGTCATATTTGCAGCATGGTATGTGATAACATATATGTAGTCGACGGTGCCCGCCGGTTTTCTGGGCCAAGCCGGGTTGCCTGTTGGCTAAGGATTAACGGTCGGCTTAATGCCGGCCGTTTTTATGTCTCTTTCGCCGCATGACAATTCGCTCCGCGCCGTCGAGCACGAAACCCACGATGCACAGCACCGCGGCCACGCCGTTGAGCATGTCCAATAAGGTCATTCATAGTTCACCTCCCTTCGTTTGGGAAGGCAAACCCGGCATGAGCGAACACCGCCGAGCTGACGATTATATCCGAACTCGGAGTTGTGGGGGCTTTGATTAGATTATTTCCTGAATTGTTTTTCAATAAATGTGACAAATATGGGACATCAAAGGATAAGGTTTGATCTTAGTATTATTTCGAAAAGATGTTGCATGAAGGGAATGGGTATGGGGAACTTAAACACGCAAATTGGCAGCGAAGATGGCGTGCAGTCTGGGGTTAAGGCTCAGGTTGTGGGGCAAAACGAACATGATGAGAAATGTCGGGAGGTGCCCAAATCGGATGTCGATTCTCTATCTGAGTATGTGAGATGGATGGAACATTCTGTTGGGGAATTGTCTCGAAGCGACAGGCTTCCGAATCCCGTATTGTTGTTCAGGGGGCATTCCAAGGATTCTTACGAACTGATTCCGTCAATTGCACGTGGTGGCACACCCGAGGGATATGACAGCCTGTTATCCTACGAAGCTGACTTGATTTATGCCTCCAGGCGGAGTTTGCCCAATCTGTTTAAAAGTACGCTTGGTCCAATCGACCTGCTTGCGCTTCTCCAACATTTCGGGGTTCCAACGCGCCTGCTCGATGTGACAGAGAATCCGCTGGCTGCTCTATTCTTTGCCTGTAAAGACAACCAAGATGCTGATGGTGAGATCGTCATCTTTAAAACCAACGACACATACGAACGGAATAGTCCGATATATGAAGCAATCGCCGATTCCTACAATCTACTAGATTGTCAACAAACGCCATTGTCTACTTTTTACGACAGGATGATTGGACTGGATTACTTCCGGTATCAGCGACCCAGGCTTGAAGATAAGCTTTTTGATGACGCTTGAAAAGAAGGCTGGATTCACGAGTGTTGTGAAAAGCTAATTCATGTGCGCGGTGCTGTTGAGTCGCAGAGGCAAAGTGCTCAGTCGGGGCGTTATATTCTGTTTCCGAATGTCGTCGGCGATTCATGGTGGGGTGAAGGTGAAATCCCAGTGTTCGAGAACAGAATTAAACCGATTTGCAAGGACGACGGCAAACTCGTTTTTGCGAGGCTTCGAGTGCCGGCAGAATCGAAGAAAAACATGCTATGCAGCTTGAAAATAATGGGTATCACGGAAGCCACGCTGTTTCCAGATAGTTTGGATAAGGTTTGCGGTGGCATAGTGGATAGAGTTGTTGGCGAGTCGAATGCTGTTCGGAGAATGCGCGGTTGGAAATATCACTAAGAGTCTGATGCTTTGTGGGTCGAGTAGAGAGAACTTTACGCCGTGTTTCGAAAAGCACGTCGGTGCTATTCCGATTGCTGGATGCGGTCGCCTTTTAGTCTCTCCAGAAATGGCGTTTCAGGCTTTCGCGGTCGGGCTGGCCGGTCTTTTTCAGGATGTTGTGGACATGTGCTTTGATGGTGCCCAGCGCCAGCGTGAGCTCGTTGGCGATGTTCTGGTTGTCTTTGCCCAAAAGCAACAGCCGTAGCACTTCCGCCTCGCGGTTGGAAAGGCCGTGCTGGCTCGCATACAGCGGCAGAAGGTCGTCGATATGCCTCTGAACGGAATCTTCCTCGCGCGAAGGTGGCCTTTCGAAGCGTAGCGCCAACGTTTTGCTCGAGGACAGAACGGCGAAAGCGCCCAGGAAGACGATGAGTACGTTGTCGAAGAAGTTGCGTTCGCTCAAATACAGAGAAAACTCTTCGGTGAAAAGACTCGGGCTTATAACCAGGATGTTCATCGTGTCTTCCAGAAGAATAAGGATGCTGATCACACAGAATGCGACATACCATTTCTTGTAGCGCAGCAAGTGGATGCGCGCCTGCTTTTCCTCCGTGCGCCAGTACCGCACGCCAGCGAACCCAGCAATCCATAGCAAATAAACTTGATGCAGCGAATAGAACGTCCATTGCTTCCAAGGGCCGTCGCTCATTGCAACCACGCACAACATGCGGGCGCCGAAGAACACGATGGTGGGTACAGCCAGGACGCCAGGGCGCTTTTCGTCAAGCTCGCTGCAGATGATGAGCCAAAGGCACGTGAGGAATCCGGCGCTGAACACCGTGTGCAGCAATGGGTGCGTGATGCTGTAGAAATAGTTCCAATTGAACGCGATGTTCTGCGATAGGTGCTCGGCTTCGAAGATGATGGCGAGCTTGAACATGTAGAGCAAAAACATGGCTGCGCCGATCATAAGGGTCGAACGACGCGTGACAAGAAACGCGGAGGCGCAGACCGATGCCGCCATCATGCACGCCGTAAGTATAAGAAGGGTGTAGCAATAAAATGCCAAGCTCAAAACGCCCACCTCGCAATCGATACGCTATTGGTCGTTGAAGTGGATCTCTTGCGACAAAGTATAAATAAAAGCTCGTGTGCTAAACCCACGAAAATGCCTCCTAGTTTACGCGCTCAATATAATGCCAGGTCATAGCCTGGTTTAACTTGGTTTATGCAACCTGTCTAGCAAAATAATCCTGCTTCTTTCTTTTCAACTACATCCACGCCGTGGCATGGTGCGCAGTGAAGCGGGGCAGTCGTACCGAACCCCTACCAACAATGCTGTCGGTGCGATGAAGCCCTCTTCCTCATCGGGTCAACGGCGGGGCGAAAGGCGCTCCCCAGAGTTACGAAAGGAAGTAACCAGTATGGCTTGCAAGGACTTCATCGACACTAACGACTTCACCAAAGAGGAGATTCTCGACATCATCGAGCTCGCCTTGGCCATGAAGAAGATGATCAAGGAAGGCGGGGAGTATCCGCAGCTCATGAAGAACAAGACGTTGGGCATGATCTTCCAGCAGGTGTCCACCCGTACGCGCATCTCGTTCGAGGCCGCCATGACCGACCTGGGCGGCCATGCGCAGTTCTTCGGCCCTGGCTCCATCCAGCTGGGTAAGGGCGGTCATGAGTCGCTCGAGGACTCCGCCCGCGTTATCGGCACCCTGTGCGACATCGTTATGGCCCGCGTGAACCGTCACGCCGACGTGCAGAGCCTGGCCCAGTATTCCCCTGCTCCGGTCATCAACGGCATGAGCGAGTACAACCATCCCACGCAGGAGGTCGGCGACCTACTGACCATGGTTGAAAACCTGCCTGAAGGCAAGAGCATCGAGGACTGCAAGGTCGCCTTCATCGGCGACGCTACCCAGGTGTGCGTGTCGCTGATGTTCATCTGCTCCATCATGGGCATGGATTTCGTGCACTTCGGGCCTAAGGGCCATCAGGTCACCGACGGCGGCCTGCAGGTGGATACCGACATCGACGTGGTTGCCATCGCTCAGGAGAACTGCAAGGTCAGCGGCGGTTCCGTCACCGTGTCCGACGATATCGAGTCCATCAAAGGCGCCGACTTCGTGTACACCGACGTGTGGTACGGCCTGTACGACGCTGAGGTCGAAGGTGGTTCCTATATGGACATCTTCTATCCCAAGTACCAGGTGAACATGGACCTCATGAACGCGGCCGGCCCCAACAGCAAGTTCATGCACTGCCTGCCCTGCACCCGCGGCGAGGAAGTCACGGACGAGGTGGCGGACTCCGAACGCAGCCTGTGCTGGGTCGAGGCGGACAACCGCAAGCACTCCATCCGCGCCATCCTAGTGTACCTGTTCAAGCAGGCCGAGGCCAAGAAGCAGTACAACCCCGACGTCGTGGCTGACTGCCAGGCCCGCATCGACGCTGTCCTGGGCAAGCTCGCCTAGCACCGAACCGTCCGACTGGATCGCCAGAAAGGGCCGACGTCGTTGCCAGATGATGCCGAGGCCCTTTCCCATAACCAACGAGAACCCTAAGAGCCGAAACGCCGGTTCCTTCTGCACGCGACGAAGCGGTCGCAGGGGCGCCGAAACGGATGTAAAGGAGCGGAATTGTGGAAGAAGCAGTGAAGGAGGAGCGCGAGACGAAGTTCGTGCATGCGCTCATCAGCGTCGTTGCCATGGTGGCGTTCATGTTCGGCGGCATCATCGCGTTCGACGCCGAACCTCAGATTCCGCTGATCATGGGCTCGCTGGTGGCAGGTATCGTGGCCCTGCGCATCGGCTACAGCTGGGACGAGATTCTGGAGGGGATGATCGACGGCATCACGCAGTCGCTGGAGGCCATCCTCATCCTGCTGCTGATCGGCGTTTTGGTGGGCGTGTGGATTGCGGCGGGCACGGTGCCCTCTATGATCTACTACGGCCTCATGATCATCAACGCGAAGTTCTTCCTGCCGGCGTCCATGCTCATCTGCACCATTGTGGCGTTCGCCATCGGTTCGTGGGGGACTGTCGGAACCATCGGCATCGCGCTGATGGGCATCGGCATCGCCCTGGGGCTGCCGGCTCCCATGGTTGCGGGCTCCGTCATTTCGGGCTCGTATTTGGGCGAGATCATTTCTCCGCTGTCGGATGCAACGAACCTGACGGCTGCAGTGGTTGGCCGCAATGTGTTCGATGTGGTGAAGCGCATGATGGTGCTGGCGCTGGCTAGCTTCGTAATCGCTGAGGTCATGTACCTCGTTGTTGGCTTCATTATGGGCGGAACGGGCGGTTCCGCGGAAGGTGCGGACCAGCTTATGGACGGAATTTCCAATGCCTTTAAAGTCTCGCCCATTACGCTGATCCCAATGGTGGTCATGGTCGCGTGCATACTGCTGAAGGTGCCCGCTATCCCCGCCATGCTTGCAGGGGCGTTGACCGGCGTGGTCATCGGCATTCCGCTGCAAGGCGTTTCGGTGGGCAGCCTTATCGACATTGCCCAGAACGGCTACGTCTTGAACACTGGCACCGAGCTTCTTGACACACTGCTTTCAGCGGGCGGCCTGGCGTCGATGATGAACACCATTTCCATCATCATCGTGGCAATGGCTTTCGGCGGCCTTATGAAGAGCACGGGTCAAATGGAAGCGATTATCCGTCCCATTGTTTCGAAAATCCATTCGTTCGGCCCTCTCAACGGCGTGTCCGAGGCCTTCACGGTGGCAAGCAACCTCATTCTGCCCGATCAGTATCTGGGAATTTCCGTACCGGGCCAGATGTTCTCCGACGAGTACGACAAGCGCGGCTACGACCGCACGCTGCTTTCGAACTCGCTTCTGGGCGGTGGCGCAGTTTCGAGCCCGCTCATCCCTTGGAACACATGCGGCATCTACTGCGCTGGGCTCCTGGGCGTTTCGGCCATTGCGTATGCGCCGTTCTCGTTCATGAACCTTGCGGTTATAGGTGTGACGTTGGTTTGGGGTTTCCTGGTATCGGGCAAGGTTAAGCGTGAATCGCAAGCGGCGCAGGCTGCCGAGGCCGGCTTTCAGGACAAGTAAAGAACCGGGCCGCATCTGCTGCAGCCCGTACACATGTCATTTCCGCTTCATCATGTGGGGCGGCAAGAGAAAACAAGGAGGAGCACATGGAACTTGGCGCTTTGTCGGTGTTGCCTGTACTCATCGCCATTATCGGCTCCCTTATTACGCGACGTCCATTCGAATGTCTGCTGATGGGTTCGCTCATCGGGTGCATCATCATGTACGGCGGCGGCTTTCTGCCCGAGTGGACGAACATGCTGCAGACCACCATTGCCGACAACGTTTGGATCATTGCAGTGTGCGGCCTGTTCGGAAGCTTGATTGCGCTGCTCACGGCCGCGCGCGGGACCGAAGGCTTCTCGGCGTGGGCAACGAAGTTCTGCAAGACCCGCCGCACCACCCGCGTTGTCACGTTCATCCTGGGCGTGGTCATCTTCGTGGACGACTATCTGAACATGCTCACGGTTGGCAACTGCATGCGTCCCGTGAACGACAAGCTGAAGATGCCGCGCGAATCGCTGGCGTTCATCACCGGCGCAACCGGCACCCCAGTGTGCATGCTTCTGCCGTTCTCCACGTGGGCAGCGTTCTACATCGCCCTGTTCCAACAGCAGGCCGAGGTGCAGGCCATGAACTTTAGCAGCAGCATCGACCTGTTCATGCACTTCATTCCCTATAACTTCTTCTCCATCACCATGGTTCTCATCACCTTCCTGTTCGCGCTGGGAATCATCCCTCCCATCGGGCCCATGAAGAAGGCCTACAAGCGCGTCGAGGACGGCGGAACGCCGTGGTGCGAGAAGTCGGCGGAAATCAACCAGGAGGACGCCGAGGCTTTGGGCATCGCCGCAAGGCCGACCATGGCCGAGTCCGTGGAGAAAGCCGAGGCTGAGTTGGAAGCTGCAGCTCAGGCGCCTGCGGACAGCCACGGGGAGGGCAAGCTCATCGACTTCGCGATTCCCATGCTGGCGCTGATCGTCGTTACGTTCGTGCAGGACATTCTGGTCGGTGTCGTGGTGGCTTTGGCCGTGTGCCTGGTGCAGTACCTCATCCGCAAGAAGATGACTATCGCCGAGTGGACCGAGAAACTCTACGAAGGCTTCGCGGACATGATCCCCACGCTCATCTGTCTTATGGCGGCGTTCATGGTGGCTGGCACGTCGGGCGCTATGGGCCTCACGCAGTGGGTCATCGACGTTGCCGCCGGGTTCCCGCTGCCTGCGCTGTTCCCAGCCATCGTCTTCGTTGCGGTGGGCTTCATCACCTTCGCAACCGGGTCGTTCTGGGGCACGTCCACCATCGTCACGCCGATTCTTCTGCCGCTGGCTGCGGCCATGAGCGCACCGATGATGCTGACCATGGGCGCCATCTTGTGCGGATGCACCATGGGCACGCAGGTATGCTTCTTCTCCGACGGCAACATGCTCATCGCCACTTCGGTAAAGAACGACCTCATGGAAAACTACTTTGCCACCTTGCCGTACCTGGGCATGGCCATCGGGCTTACGCTGGTGTGTCTTATCATAGGCGGCTTCGTGATGGCGTAACGCTTGCTGCCATATGATGCAGCTGGCTGTTGGGTAAGTGATGCCGGCCGCATCGCTTGGCAATACGCGTATTGCACGCGTCCTATTCGATATCAAACGTACTATCACGCAAACAATCATGCCGGTTTTTGCCGGTGTCAAACAGGACTTTACCGAATGCAGGCAAAGTCAAGAGGAGGCAGCAATGTCAGTTCGCATTAATTCCGACAAACGCGTGGTCATTGCGCTGGGCGGTAACGCATTGGGCGACACACCCGAGGAACAGATTCAGCGTGTGCGTGAGGTGGGCCCGAAGCTGTTGGATCTGATCGGCCAGGGCAACGAGATTATCATCACGCATGGCAACGGGCCGCAGGTGGGCATGATTCAGAAAGCGTTCACCTATGCGCACCAAGTAAACGACGGCATTCCCATGATGGACCTGCCCGAGTGTGGAGCCATGAGCCAGGGCTACATCGGATACCATCTGCAACAGGCTATCGGTGTGGCGCTGCATAAAGCGTATAAGCGCTGGCACGTGGCAAGCGTCATCACCCAGACCGAGGTGGATTCCGAGGATCCGGCATTTCGGAATCCTACCAAGCCCATCGGTGCGTTTTTGACTAAGGATCAGGCCGAAGAGGAAATGGCCAAGCATCCCGACCAGAAGTTCGTTGAGGATTCGGGACGTGGCTGGCGCCGCGTGGTCGCGAGCCCCATACCGCGCAAGATTGTGGAAGCACCCAGTATTCTAAACCTGCTGAATGACGAGTTCATCGTGGTTTGCTCGGGCGGCGGTGGCGTCCCGGTGGTGCGCGACTTCAGCGATAAGGGCGCGTACAAGGGTGTGGCAGCTGTTATCGACAAGGATCTGGGCGGTGAGCTCCTGGCGGAGGACTGCCTGGCCGACGTGCTCATTCTGCTGACGGCAGTCGACCACGTGGCTCTCAACTTCGGAAAGCCTGACCAGATTGACCTGGAGGACCTGTCAGTCGAGGACGCCGAACGCTATATTGCGGAAGGCCAGTTTGGCAAGGGCAGCATGGAACCCAAAGTGATGGCGGGCGTGAAGTTCGCGAAGAGCCGATCGGGCCGCGTGTGCATCATCGGCAGCTTGGACAAGGCCGCCGACGCCATAGCTGGCAAAAGCGGTACCCGCATCCACGCATAGCGGCGGCAGCAAAAAAACCGGAGCCAAAGGGCACGTCTTCCTTTGGCCCCGGTTTGGTTGTGCGGCGGGACAAAAAGGCGGCCTCGATGGCCGAAGCGTTGAAGGCGTCGCGCGCCGATTGTGAAGCCGGTCGCTACTACACCCTTCGCGAGGATCTGAAGGCGGCTATCGTGAAGAAGCCATCAGAAAGCGACAAGGATTGAGCGCCCTAGCGTTGGCCTTTTCGAATGGTGCTAGCATTACGAGTCGTAACGCCGTGTTTTGACACGGTGGGGGTTACGGTGATATCCAGGCTTGATAACGCGCATTCTCCATGGCAAGTGCTAACATGCAGCAAGTCGACGGTGCCCGCCGGTTTTCGAGTCCAAGTCGTGGTTGCCTGTTGGCCAAGGTTTAACGGTCGACTTTATGCCGGCTGTTTCTATGTCTCTTTCGCCGCATGACAATTCGCTCCGCGCCATCGAGCACGAAACCCACGATGCACAGCACCGTCGCCACGCCGTTGAGCATGTCCAATTAGGGCATCCGATGCATTTCTTCCGTTTGCCTTGTTGGTAAAAAATGCTTAGTCGAATCGACGCTCGGGCGATGCTCATGGCGATAACGGCACTTCAGCCAAGATATTTTCCATAACCCACAACTTTAGAGGATTCGCACTGGTTCGCGGCATCGCTGCGTCCAGGCAAGGCCATTCACGTTCTGAAAGGCGGTATTGGCATGATGGAGGAAACTATGTTTGGCATTCAGGTTCCTGACGATTTCAGCTCCACGCCGGTCGAGATCATTCTCAAGGATCCGGCCGTTGGAAGGCCCGTTTCCACGTCTTACAGGAGCCGGGCGCGAAAGCTGCTTGACAGCGTCCCCGAAGAGCTTTGCATCAGCAAGACCTTTGAGTGTGGCGGTTGGGAGACCGTGGTGAAGGCGCACCGCATAAACCTTCCAGCAATTCTTTCCTTCATTTCCGAAAGGGAATACGACGGCAAATACGACGCGCGCGGCAACGACGACGATGTCATAGAGATCATTGGGTACTGGGATTAGGCCTGCGACCGTGAAAGGATGGGCATGATGCGGTGGTCCGAAGATGGCTGGCCCCTGGAATCCGACGGTTTTCCGGACGGGGAGCACTATCGGATACTGATTCTGGACAAAGAGCACGTTGACTTTCTGGCGATGCTCACACCCCTGAGCTTTGACGAGATCCTGCAGCTGCCCAAGCCCCAGCAGGAGGGGTTCTATCTGGAGGAACTGATGCGGGTACTAGTGGACGGCACCTACGAGGAGCAGGTCCTGGCAAACGACTTCATGGATATGGTGGTCACGTGGGAGCCGGGGGAGACGGTATCGCTCGTGTACTAGGGGCGACTGCGGGATGCTTTGGTGGCGCCTATGGTTCATTCATGGGCGGAGGTGGGTTGGCCGAGGCGGTTCTACCACTGTGCGAACCCCGATGAGGTAGGATAGGCGCCTTTTCTATATCGCCGACGTTGTTCGGACGGGTAAACGGGGCCGGATCGGCCTTGGGCCGAGGCCTGAACCTGGAAAACGGCCGTGCCGGAGCCCCCAAAGCCTCCGGCTGATGCAAAAAAGGTGCGTATCCTACCTCATCCATACTTCTGAAGTGGTAGAGGGCGGCGTTTCGTCTTCCGACTTGGTTGTGAATGTCAAAATGGCAATTGGGGTGAAAAGCCGATTGATTGGAAGAATTGAAAACTAAGCCGAAAATTGCAGCAATATAGCAAAAAATGGTTTACTATGATGATTGTCGAAGGAGGTATGCAATGCTAATCAGCTTTGAGGTCGAGAATTACCGTTCCATAAAATACCCAGTAGTTCTGCAAATGACCGCGGTGAACTATTACAAGGAGTCATCCGAACAGCTCATCGATGCAGAGTTGCCTGGATTGTCCGGCCTCCGCTTCCTTCGGTCGGCAGCTATTTTCGGGCCGAACGCATCGGGAAAGACCGCAATATGGCGGGCTCTTGCCACGATGAAAGACATCGTGCTCAACTCCGCTTCGTATATGGCTAGCACTGCGTTCAACCATGCCCCGTTTAGGTTGGATCCCGAAATGCTTGACGAGCCCACACGCTTTACTGTGGTGTTCACATCCGGCATGGATTCAATACGATATGAGTACAGCTTTGCATACACGGAAAATGCCATTATAGAAGAGGAGCTTTGTGCGTATCCCAAGGGGCACAGGCAAACATGGTTCAGGCGTGCAATGGAAGACGGTGCTACGAATATCAAGGGGTCTGGCTATCTTAAGGTGCCCGCGGCCGTGAAACCTTTCCTCAACGACAACATGCTGCTGCTTTCTCTTCTTGCAAACTTCCCGAATGCGGAAAGCTATAAGCGCGTTGCTCCCGTTGTCGACTGGTTCATCAACGGTTTGGATATGTATTCGCGGGCCCCCGAGAGTCTAAACGACTTCCCATTCTCTGGTGAGATTGTTAGCGGAGAACGCGGCACAGAGGGCATGCGCCGGTTCATTCAAAACATGATGCGCCAGGCTGATGTCGGAATATATCGCGCCGAGGTTGAAAGGCGCCCCATGCCAGAGGAAATGCGTGCGATTCTGGAGCATATCTCTCCCGTGCAAGGCGGGATTGACGACGTCGTGAAGACGGTTGTCTTCCAACACGAGAACGCAGGAAAAAAGATGAAACTCGAAATGGAGGATGAATCCGACGGAACGAAGCAGCTTTTCGGACTCAGCGGCCATATCGCACAGGCATTGGAGAGCGGATCGACCTTGTTCGTCGATGAAGTTGACGCATCTCTTCATCCTGTCCTCGTGACTGAGGTGATTAGGACGTTCTTGCACCCCGAAAGCAACCCGAATGGGGCTCAGCTCATATTCACCGCGCATAACCCGTGTCTGTTAGAGAATGGATTGTTGAGGCGCGATCAAATCTGGTTTACGGAGAAGGATAAGGAGGGGGCCACCGCACTATACCCGCTATCAGACTTCAGTCCCCGTAAGGAAGAGACCGTGATTGCCGGGTATCTGAATGGCAGATACTCCGCTATCCCCGTTATTCCTGAATGCTTCGGCAGATGCGATGGTTTCGATATGGAGTGATTTGCGTGGGTAAGCGGGATTTGAGGAGAAAGCCAGGCAACCGTCCTCCGAAGGACAGGATCTATATCCTTACAGAAGGAGAAGCCACAGAGATTGAATACCTTAAGGGAATATGCGCCAGGTTGGGTCTCCCTAAGGAACTGGTCATAATTAAAAAGGCCTGTAACACCGACCCCAAAGGCATCGTTGATGAGCTTGTGTCAGCAAAGAAGCAAAATGCACGATTGGCTAAACGAGGCAACGATGCCTTGATTGACCAGTGGTGGGCTGTTTTTGATACCGAAGGCCGTCCGCATGATTTGTCTGCTGTTGTGCAGAAGGCCAAGGACAACAGGGTTTACCTTGCAATAAGCGATCCCAGTTTCGAATTCTGGTTGCGGTTGCATTTCGGATACACTACTGCGTCGTACGATTCTGTTGGCAAGCTTATAAAGGAGTTGAGGGATAGCGGTTATCTGCCCAAATATAGCGAAGACAACAAGCATCCCGACATGGATATCCTCTATCCGCTCTTGCCTCAGGCGATGAAGAATGCACGGCTGCTACGCGCCAAGCATACTCAGCTGGGCAATGACCAGCCTCGAACAGACTGCGATTTGCTGATTGACGCAATCGCGCAACAGAGCAGGGTCTCCCAACTGCAGTTTGATCCAGTTGTGCTCGTTCCCGAGCAGCTTTCGATGCACATTTGCTATTAAGCCCGCCGACTGATGAGGTGTGGGTTTGGGTTGGCCGATGCGTCAACGCGCGAGCTTTCGAGCAGTGAATCATCGGACTGTGCCGAACAACCACAGCCTTGATTACCACTGTGCGAACCCCGATGAGGTAGGATAGGCGCCTTTTCTATATCGACGACGGTGTTCGGACGGGTAAACGGGGCCGGATCGGCCTTGGGCCGAGGCCTGAACCTGGAAAACGGCCGTGCCGGAACGTCCAAAGCCTCCGGCTGATGCAAAAAAGGTGCGTATCCTACCTCATCCATGCTTCCGAAGTGGTAGAGGGCGGCGTTTCAGCTTCGCGCTGCATTGCTTACACCGCGAGGGTCCAGGTGTTCGGCAGGTTAAGCACGCTTTTAAGAATCGCCCCCCCTTGCATGAACAATGCGCGTGGGTCGCACGTTGGTGTACTTGGTGTTTAATTCGAACATTGGTGTATTCGTCTTGGTTGGTTGTGCAGGGCCTCATGCCGAATGCAAACGGATTACGTACGAATATGGACATCTATGAGCAAACTCGCTATTCGCAAGATCATTGTTGGCGGCGGCCTTGCTGTCATGCTGGTCGCAGCATTCACCATCTACTGCAACGAACGCTTTTCAAATCCCGTTTGGAACTCGGTCAACGTTGACGGGGCGAGTATTTGGACGGGGCAATCATGGGGCAGCTTTCTGGAATCCATGGATGACGCGCAATTGGAATCCAGCCCGATCTCTTACGGGTATGTTCCTCGTAAAGACGACGCCTTGACCGGCGTGAACGTTGCGCAAAGCGTTTTCGACAGGAACCCGAAGGTATCGTCCATATATTACGACGTGGAGGAAAACGTAACGGATTGCGTGATTAAGCTGGCGGGAGTCCGCACCGATACAGGCACATACGACGACGTCGCTCAGGTTGCGGGGCCGGAAACCATCAAGACACCCGGGAGCATTGGCACGACATACATTTGGATAGAAAAGGACAACGCGTTGGTGCTCTTCACGGATGAAGACGGAGGCATCCGTGGCTTCGACCTGTATTACGACCGGAAGGGTTTCGAGGGCCGTTTCGTCGGCTAGGGTGTCTGGGCAGCCGAACGCCGGACTGGCCAAACGCCAGGTCTGCCTCAACGTATGTTGGTAATGGGTGCGTGTTTTGTATAAAAGCGCCAACCATGCTCAGATAGCGCATACAACACAAGGAGGAGATTCATGAAGAACGAAATCTCAAGGCGAAGCTTCCTGACCGGGGCGACGGTTGCCGGAATCGCCGCAGCGGGCGCGGGTCTTACTGGCTGCTCGAACCAACCTCAAACCGTTGCCGACCCTGATGTGGCGGCAGGGTTTGCGAACTACGAATGGGAGACGCCCCCCGAGCCCATTACCGACATAGCCGAATTCGTCGACACGGACATCCTGGTAGTCGGCGCCGGGCTTTCGGGCTGCGCGTGTGCATGCGCCGCTGCCGAAAACGGCGGCAGGGTGACGGTTGTCGAGAAGACCTCCAGCTGGAACGGCCGCGGCGGCGGATTCGGCGCCATCAAGTCGCGCTACATGGACGAGCAGAACATCGTCGTCGACAAAGTGAACGCCAAGCAGCACTGGATCGCCCAGTGCGCAAGCCGCGCCAACGAGAAGCTGATCAGCAAGTTCTTCAACGACTCCGAAGAAGCCAGCAACTGGCTGTTGGACAAGGCCGAAAAGCGCGGATGCTTCGTCATGGTGGGCGCCTTCTACAGCCAGGACGACGTGTACGCCGAACAGCC
This sequence comes from Slackia heliotrinireducens DSM 20476, assembly GCF_000023885.1. NCBI lineage: Bacteria > Bacillati > Actinomycetota > Coriobacteriia > Eggerthellales > Eggerthellaceae > Slackia > Slackia heliotrinireducens. Next base: position 1,450,905 of record NC_013165.1, read on the forward strand.
CGGCTACCACATGGTCATGGTGCCCGAGGGCGGCGAGCTCACGTCGACGGGCTTTGCCGGTGCCGAGCTGCTGTACCTGGACGCGGTCGAAGCCGGGGCCGAGTTCGTGTTCGATTCTCCCGCCGTGCAGCTAGTGAAGGACGGCAACCGCGTGACGGGCTGCATTTGCGAAACGGCCGAAGGGTACGTGCAGTACAACGCCTCGAGGGGCGTGGTGCTGTGCACGGGCGACATCGGCGGCGACCTGGAGATGTGCAAGGCGTACGCGCCGATCTGCGTCGAGTACGGCCAGCCGCGCAGCCAGTACACCCCCGTGGGCGTGAACACCGGCGACGGCCACAAGATGGGCATGTGGGTCGGCGCGCAGCTTCAGGACCTTCCGCTGCCTACGATGATGCACCCCCAGGCGTTCTGCTGGTTCCACGGGCCGTTCCTGTTCGTGAACGACAACGGCGAGCGCTTCATGTGCGAAGACACCTGGGTGCAGGGCAAGTCGCTGGCCATCAACCGCCAGCCTAACGGCGAAGCGTGGTCGGTGTTCGACGCGAACTGGCAGACCGACCTGGTGAACGGCCTGCCGTACGGCGGCGGCATGTTCTGGGACAGCTTCCGCGCGTACGGATCGCCGCTCGAGGAGGCGCCGGCGTACTTCGAGACGCAGATTCCGCTCTACATCGAGCAGGGCATCGCGTATCAGGCCGACACCATCGACGAGCTGGCCGAGCAGATCGGCTGCGACGCGTCCACGTTGAACGCGACCGTGGACCGCTACAACAGCATGTGCGACGCGGGCGAAGACACCGATTTCTACAAGAAGCCCGTGTTCCTGACGCCCGTGAAGGAAGGGCCGTTCTACGCGCTGAAAGTGGGTCCCGCGCTGCTCACCGTGACGGGCGGTCTGCGCGTCAACGAGCAGTTCGAGTGCCTGGACCTCGATGGGTATCCGATCGGCGGGCTGTATGCGTTGGGCAACGTCATGGGCGACGTGACCGCGGTCGACTACCCGATCAACGTGGCCGGCAACAGCCACGGACGCTGCATCACCTTCGGCTATGACCTGGGAAGGGACCTGGCCGGCGCTTAACGGTCGGCGCTCGCGTTGCCTTGCGAGGGTAAAATACGGCTAGTGGTCGGGCCTGATAAGATGGACGGGATGCACCTTGCCGTTGAATCGGGCCTTGCCATCATATAAAATGATATTCAATCATATAAGAGATTGGATATGAAATGTCATACGAAAAGCCCCAGGTGATTTATTCGTCCACGGCCCTGGCCAGCAAGCAGCGCGAGGTTAAAGACGCAGCCCGCGAAGGCATCGTCCATATTACGGAAAACGGAAATGGCGCGTTCGTGTTTTGTTCGGAGGAGGTGTTCGCCTCCGAGCTCGAACGCGTTCGCGAGGCGGCGCGTTATGAGGCAGAACTTGGGTATACGCTTCGCCGGGCGGCTAAGGACGTTGCTGCAGGGCACTACGAGACGGACTTCGATGAATTCCGCCGTTCGGTAACGGAGGAAAGGGCGAACCGTGGCTAGCCTGAGAATTACCGATGGCTTCAAAGAGGATCTCCTGATGGTCGAGTCGGATCGGGTTTTTGAGGAGATCCTCCATGTCGTCGAAATGCTTCAAACGGTGCCGACTTTGGGGTCGCGCGATTTGCCTGCCTCTATCAGGCATTCCTTCGGCAACTGCGCGCGTAAGATTCCGGTGGGTCCCTTCGACCTTGTGACTATTTACGATGAGTCTGCCGAAATCGTCACCGTTGCCGGCCTCATCCACCAGCGCGCGGCTTGGTGATTTCCGTTCGGTCCGACATTTCCGAGTGCGGGGTTGCTGTGAGACCGCAAGGCGTATAATGGTCGCATTCTATAAAGATTGGAGATAGTTATGCGAGCAATCGTGACCCAAAGGGAAAGCATCGGGGCGCATGGCGAGCCTGCCGACAGTCTGGAGCGCAAATACGTAGACTTCTTACATGACGCGGGGTACGAGGTGTATCCGATATCGTCGTTTTCGACCGATGTGGCGGCGTTCGTCGACGTTGTGAAGCCGGACCTTATCGTGCTGACGGGCGGCGGCATCGTCCAGAAGGGCGTCTACCGCTACAACGTGTCCGGCTGGTACCAGGACGAACGCGACCGGATGGAAGACGCCCTGCTCGAAATCGCGTTCAAGCGAGGGATTCCCGTGCTGGGCATCTGCCGCGGCATGCACAAGCTGAACGCATATTTCGGGGGCAGCATCAGCTCGTCCGACGGATTGAAGAAGAGCCGCAAGGCGGGCAAGAAGCATCCCGTGGAAATCGCCGACGGCATCCGTTTCAAGGTGAACCACTTCCACAAGGACTCGATTCTGCCTGAGGATCTGGGGCAGGGGGTTCAGGCCATGGCCGTCGACCCCGCCAACGGCACCATCGAGGCGTTCTGCCACGAGGAGCAGAAGGTTTTCGGCGTGCAGTGGCACCCCGAGCGCATGGTGGAAGGCAAACCCGCCCGTGAATGGGTGCTGGAGCAGCTGGCTCATTTCGGGAAGGTTGCGAACTAGCGATCCGTCGCACCGCCGCTATCAAGTTGAGCTGCATTTGCAGCATTGTTGGCCACATATTGTACATGTCGAGCCATATATTATATAATCTGGCCATAAGTAGATGAAAGGAGCCAGATTATGCCATACGAAACGATGGAGTACGTAGGGTTTGCCGAGGCGAAGAATCGTTTGAGCGCGCTTACTACGAGCGCGAACGAGACGGGGCTTCCATTTGTGATTACGAAAAACAACAAGCCTTGGGTCGAAGTTCGCCCCCTTGCGTCGCAGCAGCGTCAATCGGGCGCGGTGACCATCGCTCCGGTTCGCCGCGAAGTTGCAGTCCCCGATCTTGACGATGTGTTTGCGGGTTACGAGGGCGGTTTCGTAGCGCATGAGGATGGATTCGCCGGCGCAGTCGGGTCGGAGGCGATGTAGCATGGCGTGGCATTGTGGGGATGTTGTTTGGGCCGACCTCGATCCCTCCGCGGGTCATGAACAGGCGAAAAGGCGTCCACTCATCGTGGTAAGCAACGATAAATTCAATTTCCGATGCAACCTGACAATGACCATCCCTATTACATCAACGGACTCTGGATATCCGCTGCACATCGATGTAGGAATAGTACCTGGCGAACCAGGTGGAAAGATGGTCCGTGGATATGCTGAGGCTGAGCAACTCAAATCTCTCGACCTGGACGCACGCAATGCCGTCAAGGTCGGCACGATTGACGATGCAGGTATGGATAAAGTATTGGGTTTGGTTCTCAGTTGTCTGGTATCGCCAGACATGATGATTGTATCGGGGTACTGACGAACGAGAGAAACATTGTTCAAGCGAGCACCTGTGCATCCGGTGCTCGCGCTTTCAATCAGGTTTAGCCGCATCTGCAAACGCAAGAAAGGCCCGCGCAATTGCGGGCCTTTCTGCGGAGGGGGTAGGGTATGGGGTCGGTTCCGCCTTACGCGATGTCGCCGGCTGCGTGGCGCACGGCGTAGCGGCCGAAGGTGACCTGACGTCCCAGGCAGTTTCCGACCAGATAGACCGGGTAGTTGCCTGCGTAGTAGCTGCCCGAAGCGGTGCCAACCATGTACAGGCCCTCGATGGGCTGACGGTTGGCGTCGAGCGCCTGGCAGTGCCTGTTGATGCGGACGCCGTCGATGGTGGTCAGCAGCGCGCCGCCGTACCATGCGCCGTAGAACGGGGCCTCGCGAATGGCGGAAAGGCGATAGGCTTCCTTGCCGAACTGCGTGTCTTCCTGGGCGTCGTACATGGCGTTGTAGTCGTCGATGGTAGCCAGGAACTGGGTCTTAGCGTCGCCTTCGAAACCAAGCATGTCGGCAAGCTCGTCCAGCGTGTCGGCCTTGCAGATCAGGCCTTCGTCAATCCTGTCGGCGTAGGCTTCGTCCACAGTGGTGTCCTTCAACGTGATCTTCCAGGTCGTGGCGGAACATCCCTGGGTCTTGAAGCGCTGTACGTCTTCGGGCGCGTTCACGTCGAAGACCTGGCACCACACGCCGCCCGGATGGCTTGCAGCCGCATGGCAGATGGCGTCGTAGTTGGCGCTCTCGTTGCAGATGCGCTCGCCCAGACGGTCCACCTTCAGGAACGGCTGGCTGCCCAGGTTGAACTGGCCGCCCGTGGGCCACAGGCCGGCGGCTTCGTCGGTGTAGCCGGCGTCGACGCCAGGCATGACGATGCCGCGGTCGAAGATCATGGCCGCCGCCTCGGTGTCCATGTCGGCACCCGCCCACAGCGCCGCCTTAATGCCGGAGCCGTCGTTGTTCTGGTTGTAGTTCAGGCTGGTCACGCACTTGGGAACGATGGGGTTGCGGGACTTCAGCATGTCGGGGTTGGCTGCATAGCCGCCCGTGGCGATAATCACGTTCGGGGTGTTGTACTGCACCAGGCCGTCGGGGCCTTCGGCGATCGCACCGGTCACCTTGCCGTCTTCATGCAGCAGGCGAACCAGCTTGGTGTTGTAGGTCACTTCGGTGCCCTTGCTCGCCATGAACTCGGAGAGCACTTCGACATGCTCGATCCAGCCGTCGCGGCCTTCGACCCCGGCCTTCTGGATGTGATGGCATTCGGGCGGCATGAAGTACGTGGTGCCGCCGGCGTTGTCGTTCTCCTCGTCCACAACCACTTCGATGTCGGTGCCTAAGAACTCCGTGTACAGGTCGGCCAGCCATTCGACGGTGGCGCCGGAGTTTTCGACCCAGGTGCGCGCAACGCTCTGGTCGTTCTTGAAGCTTGCGTAGCGGGTCCACTCGTTCAGCCAGCGCTTCTCGTCAAAATCCAGGTCAAGTTCCTGCTGGTAGCGGCTGTGGATGGCACCGATATCGTAGTGGCTGGCGGCCACTTCGGCGCCTTTTTCGATAATGGCGAAGTTGAGTCCAAGATCGGCGGCCGTAGCACCCGCCACAGCGCCGCTCATGCCGCAGCCGCAGATGAGCAGGTCAACATCAACGGTGCTGGCCACTTCGCCCACTTCGGGCTCTTCGCCCAGCCAGTCGGTTGCGGTAGTGCTGGAAGCCTGAGTGGCGGAGGCTTCGCCTTCAGCCGCAGACTCGCCTTCGCCAGCAACCGTCGGCTGCCCGCAGCCGGCCAGGCCGAACGCAGCCAGGGCGCTTACGCCGGCGGCTCCGGTGAGGAAGTTGCGGCGCGAGATGCCGCCCGTGATGGTTTCGGAATGCTTAGACATGTTCCCTCCTTGTTCGGATGTCTTTCTTGCATTTTTGGTCGTCCAAGCGGGAGTGCAGGGTACCCGCTTGGACGACTTCGATTCTGCCCGCTCAAGATGGCAACGTCATCGCCCTGCCGGGGGCATTTCTGCAGACGCGAGGGCACTACGCGTAACCCCAATGGGGTCTTTCGGCCGAATCGAACTCTGAAAACCTGTAACCCCGATGGGGTGATTTCTACAAAAGGCCAGATGGGCGTTATGGAGGCGTGCAATCGGAATTGGTATTATGGGGTCATATCAATGCAGCGCCTATGGAGGGAAATGGAACGCTTCAAGACATCGGAGGGCCTGACGCCGCTGGCTTCCGGCTACTTGTGGATGTGTGCGGCCGTGTTCGCCGTGCTTCGGATTTCCGGCAGCGCTGTCAACATCGTGTTCTACGCCTCGGTCGCGCAGGATTTCGGAGCGGCCCGCGAAATTGCCACGCTGCTCGGCGCCGCCATGTATCTTGTTTACGCCCTCATCGCGCGTCGAAGGCCCCGAGCGTTGAACGCCCTGGTCATTACAGTATTCACCGTGGCATTGTTTCTCGCGTTCGGCGTGCTTATCGTTGTCGCTGTTCGCTTCGACTTGCTGATAGCGTTCGTTGCTGCGCTGTTTTTGCGGACCATGGCATCAGCGTCGCTTGTGGTTATATTCGCCTTCTGCCTTTTGCGACTTGAAAGCTTTGCCCAGGTGGCGGCCGTAATTGCCTTCGGATACCTTGCAAACTACCTGCTCACTCCGCTGGTGTATGCGGTGCCTTCGCCTGTGCTGACGGCTGTGTGGATTGCGGCTGCAGGTATTGCGTGCGCTGCGTTTTGCGGGCACTTCGCGCAAGACGGCATCGGCCGCGTAAGTTCGGCGCAACCCGTCGACGACCTGGAGCTGGCCGATCCCTGGGCGTTTTTGAAACCCACCCACGCCCTGTTCGTGTGCGTCTTTCTGTTCCACACGGCCACGGGGTTCGCCATCACCTTCAACGAGGTGGGGAACGCTCCTGTCCAGATAGGGGCAGAGGGATTCGCCATCGTTCTGGTGGCGCTTTACCTGGTGTTCGTCAAAGGCGACCGCCAGGAGGACACGCTGTTTTCCTTTGCGGCGCTGCTTGTGTCGGCAGGTCTTTTGGTGGCGCCCCTGGCCATTGCCACAGGTCAGACCACGGCCACGCCGAACACCCTCATCCGGTTCGGCGGCGATTGCTTCACGGTGCTATTGTGGTTGGTCATTGCCGGCGTGGGGCGGCGGAACCTGTTCGGGATGCTGCCGGTTCTGGGGTTCGCCCTTGCGTGCGGCAGCGTAGGCACGACCGTCGGAGCGGTTTCGGGGCATGCCGCCAATGCTTTCGTCCTGGGCGACCCGGTCGATGCCATGGCGGTTTGCCTGTCGCTGGCCTTTGGTTTTTTCGCCTTCCTTTGGGTTGGTTTTCGTTCCTTCAGCTTCAGCGACACGATCAACGGCGTGCGCGAGTTGTCGCAGGTTGCTGCAAACGCCCAGGTCGAGCAGGTTCTTGAAAGTGACGAGCCTCAGGCTGACGTCATTGCGCAGCGATGTGCAGCCTTGGCCGAGGAGCACGGCCTGACGCCGCGCGAGACGGAGATTTTCGAGATGCTCGCCCGCGGGCGCAACGGACGTTTCATCATGGACCACTTCGTCATCAGCCGAAACACCGCGAAAAGCCATATCAAGCACGTCTATTCAAAACTGGATGTCCACAGCCAGCAAGACCTCATCGACCTGGTGCAATAAGGCAGCCTGGCGCGCATGCGTGCTACACCCTGCATCGAAGATAAATCGCGGACTCTAGCACCTGAAATCAGAAGCCTCGCCCGGTGAATTCGCGACTTTCTGCACGTTGCCAAGACCGGTTCAGGAAGCTCCAAGGCGCAAGGTTTCGGCGGCATCACCGGCAGATCCACTGAACGCTCGTTGTACGCAACCGTGCATCGGACTAAAACCTATAGATACACGCGTATCTGGAAAGATTCGCTTGATATAATGCGGCCATCCTATACATAGTTTTGAACGGGGTATGCCATGTCGCAATTCAACGAAGTCACCCAGGACCTTATCCAGCAGATCGAATCCATCGTCGGCGAGGACTACTGCTACGTTGGCGAGCGCATCAATTCGGATTTCGCACGCGACGAAATGCCAATCTACGGCGCCCACATGCCCGATGTGGTGTGCGAGCCGGCCAACACCGAAGAAGTTTCGGTCGTCATGCGCGCCTGTTACGAAGCCAACGTGCCGGTGACGGTGCGCGGTGCGGGAACGGGCCTGGTCAGCGGCAGTGTCGCAGTCGAAGGCGGCGTCATGCTGTGCACCATGCGTATGGACAAGATCCTCGAGTACGACATGAACAACCTGTTCGTGCGCGTGCAGCCGGGCGTTCGCCTGTGCGACCTGGCCGCCGACGCGCTGGAGCACGACCTTATGTATCCGCCCGATCCGGGTGAGAAGACCGCTTCCGTCGGCGGAAACGTGAGCACCAATGCGGGCGGCATGCGCGCCGTTAAGTACGGAACCACCCGCGACTACGTGTTGGCCATGACCGTTGTCCTGGCTGATGGCGAAATCCTGCAGATCGGCCGCCCCGTCACCAAGACGAGCACCGGTTACAGCCTGTTGCACCTGATGATCGGGTCGGAAGGCACCTTGGGAGTCATCACCGAGCTCACGCTGCGCCTCATTCCCAACCCGAAGGAGAACGCAAGCTTCCTGCTGCCGTTCGTGGACATCCACGCGGCCATGGCGTCGGTGCCGAAGATCAAACTGTCAGGTCTGGATCCGCAGTCCATCGAGTTCATGGAACGCGATATTGTGGATTCTTCGGCCGCGCATACCGACAACTACATCATCCCCACGGAAGTCCAAGGTCAAGAGGCGGGTGCCTACATCTTGGTCACGTTCGACGGCAACGACATCGACGAGATTTTCCAGCGCGCCGAAACCCTGGCGGAACTGGCCGACGAGGCCGGAGCCTTCGACACGTTGGTACTGGAAGGCTCCGAGAAGCGCGCTGTGTGGGAGCTGCGCGGGGCGTTTCTGACCGCCATCGAGGCCGAAGAGAAGCTCATCGACGAGATGGACGTGGTGGTGCCGGTGGACTCGATCACCGAGTTCTTGGAATTCGTCCATAGCGAAGGGGAGAAGGTGGGCCTGCGCATCCGCTCCTTCGGGCATGCAGGCGACGGCAACCTGCATATCTACTGCTGCTCGCAAACGCTTGACGAAGAGGAGTTCCTCATTCGCAACAAGAAGGTCATGGATGCGTCTTATGCGAAGTGTGCCGAGCTCAATGGCCAGGTGTCGGGCGAGCACGGCATCGGCGCCGCCAAGGCGACCTATCTGGCGCAATCGGTGGGCGACACGCAGATGCGCCTCATGGCGGGCATCAAGGCCGCGTTCGACCCCAAGGGTATCCTGAACCCTGGCAAGGTGGTGTAACACCTCGTCGCGTCAGTACTATATAGATACAGCCCGTCGGTTTGCGTCGGCGGGCTTGCTTGTTGGGTAGGGCCCGTCGGTTTGCGCCGACGGGCTTTCTTGTTCCGAACGAAAAACGCGCACCCCTTCGGGTGCGCGCCTTGACAATGCGGTTCTGCCAGTGTGGTTGCCTGGCGGGTTAGTTGGCAGCGGCGACCTTGGAGTCGACATGCATGCCCATGCCGGCGGTGTGGGAAGCAACCGGGCTGGACAGGTAGATGACGGCGGTGGCCACTTCTTCGGGCTTCGCATAGCGCTTGTCCATGGCGTACTGGCCGGCCAGCATGGCCTGGGCCTCTTCGTGGGTCATGCTGTCGCCGAAGAAGTCCTTCTCGATGCGCAGCATCATCGGGGTGTCCACCGGGCCGGGGCAGACGTAGTTCACATGGATGCCCAGGGGGCCGAGTTCCATGGCGACGCACTTGGTCAGGCCGGCGACGGCGTACTTGGAGCTGACGTAGGCGCTGTTGCCTGCGGTGGGCTCGAAGGCGGCGGCGGAAGCCACGACCACCATGGAGCCGGAGCCGTTCTCAATCAGCGTGGGGGCGGCGTACTTCATGGTCAGCATCACGGCGTAGACGTTCAGGGCGTAGGTCTTCTCGAAGATCTCGAGGGTCATATCCTGAACGGGCAGAGCCTGGCCTTCGTAACCGGCATTGGGGACCACGATGTTGATGGTGCCGAAGTGGGCCTTAGCAGCCTCGACCAGGTTCTTGATGTCCTCTTCGCTGTTCAGGTCGGCGACGAAACCCTTCACGCGGTCTTCGCCCACGCCCAGCTCGGCGCACAGAGCGTCGGCCTTTTCCTGGCGGGTGGACGAGAAAGCAACCTTGGCGCCCTCGGCCAGATAGCCGCGGACGATGGCGGAACCGATGCCGCCCGTGCCGCCGGTAACCAGAACCACTTTGTCAGTCAGTTGAAGATCCATTGGAGTACTCCTCTCCGTTCGGTACGACATTCACCTTTATATAGGTGCATTTGATAATTTAATAACCGCTGATTAGGATTTGCTTATCGAAAGGGGCGAACGTGCTTGAATCGGGCGAATTCGGTCATGTATAAAGAACGAAAGAACAACGTCGAGTAAGTCAATCTGGACATAGAATTTTCAAGATTTTGTGGTGGAATGCATATTGGAGCCACAAAATATGACCGTTTGTAGGGTTATTTCGCCCTAATATGAAAAAACTTGGAGCGAACTTAAATTCTGGTCACACATTTGTTGAAGTTGGACTAAACTACAGGGACAGTTTAATGCACGGAGTATTGCGCAAGAAGGGAACTGTAATGAAGAAGATCGCAATCATGATGTGCAGCCTCGCTCTGGCTGCCGCATTGCCCATGAGCGCTGCGTTTGCAGTCGACACTCAAGCTGAGGGAACTGAAAGCCCGACCCAGGAAGACGTCAAGGGTAACGTCGCCATCGATGCTGGTCCTGACATGACTCTGGCCGTTGGCGAGTCCAAGGCACAGGCTGCCACCGTCACCCAGGACGGCAAGGACGTGACCGCTGATTACACGATCACCTACACCTCTGCCAACGAGGCCATCGCTACCGTCGCCGCTGACGGCACCGTGACCGCCGTTGCTGCTGGCAACACCACCATCACCGCAACCGCTGAGGCCGCTGGCGTTGCCACCCAGGCTGAAGAGGGCGCTCTGTCCGACTCCTACACGGTCACCGTCACCGAAGACAAGGCTGCTGACAACAAGGCTGCTGACAAGGACAAGGCCAAGGATAAGGGTACCGCTCCTGCCAAGGCTGACGACAAGAAGTCTCCTAAGACCGGTTCCGAAATCCCGGCTGCCGCTCTTGGCACCATCGCTTGCCTGGCCGTTGCCGGCGCTTCCGCCAGCGTTCTTCGCAAGAAGCTTCAGTAAATCTCTGAGCTAATGGCTCTACGATGGGCTGGCACTCTGTGCGCCAGCCCATTTTTTATGCTGCAAACACCATCTGCCTCATCTAGGTCGACACGCATTTCGAAAAGCAGGAACTACCATGCGCCACGCAGCTGAACAGACAACCGAAAAGCGACTGAGCCCCGCATTGATTGCGGTTATCGTCGTGCTTGTGCTTGCTTTGGCAGGCGCGGTTGGCGGCATCGCATATCTGGCGAAGGCGGGGGAGCAGACTGCAGAGCTCGAGCAGCGCGCCGAACAGACCGAGATTCCCGAAACCCCGGAAGTCCCAGACAGCACGGTGGAAGATACGCCTGATGAAACCCTGATTATCGATAACCCGGTGGACTTCGACGCTTTGCGTGAAGAAGCGCCTAACACCATGGGCTGGCTGTATGTGCCGAACACCAATATCAATCAGGCAGTCATGCAGCATCCCGAAGACAATTCGTTCTACTTGACGCACAACGAGGCGGGGGAGGCTTTCGACCCCGGTGCGGCATTCATCGAGCTGTACAATTCGCCCGAGTTCACCGATTCGGTCACCGTGGTGTACGGCCACAATTGGGAACCTGCCGAGCAGCAGTTCTACACGCTGCACAGGTTCCAAGAGGATGAATTCTTCGACGATAACGAACTGTTCTACATATATGCGCCGGGGCACATCTACACGTACAAGATTGTGAGTGCTTTTACCACTGACAACAGCCACATTCTGGCCACGTACGACTTCACCAACCCGGACCACTTCGCTTCGTTCGAGGACTGGATTGCAGCCCCCGAATCCATCGACGTGCACACGCGCGAGGTGGAGATGGATGAAAACTCGCGTATTGTGGTGCTTTCCACCTGTAACACCGGCGCCATCGAACAGTACAGCAGGTATCTCGTGTGTGGGGTGATGATCGATGACACCTCAACAAAATAGGTTTGACCTTCCCGAAATCGATTCGGGTTCCGAAGAGCAATTCGTGGTCGATCCGTCGCGGTTTGCCCCGAAATCCCCCGAACGCAACCCTCAATCTGGGTCGGGGCATTCGGGCGGTGCTACGCGAGGCGTCACGGTGACCAAAGCCGACGAGGACGGCATGGTGGTCATCCGCACCCGCAAGCGCAAACGCAAGGGACGTCGCTCCAAGAAGCGCGGCATGGCTAGAAAGACGAAGATTGCCCTGATTATCATCGGGGTTTTGGCGTTGCTGCTGGCTATTGCCGTAGGAACGCTTGTGTACATGCTGAATTCGGGCGAATCCAAGATGCACGGCGAGTTCACGGGCATCGTGCATGCGCCTGAAACCGTTGTGACCCAAAACGACGGCAAGACCATCGAATACAACGGCCACACGTACGAATACAACGAGAATGTTGTATCGGTCCTGGTCATGGGCTTAAGTGACGAATCCATGTACGACGGGAATCCGGATGCGCACTGCGCCGACGCAGTCATCCTGGTTGCTATGGATACGGAAACCAACGAGATGAAGCTCATCGTGGTTCCCCGTAACTCCGTGGCGGAAGTGGACATGTACGAAGGGTCCAAGCTGGTGGAAACGCGCCCGTTGCCTCTGACGCTTGCTTATCCGACAGTGGTGGGTGGCACCGAGGACGAGGCGGCCGCAAACGTCGCGCGTTCGGTTTCGCGTCTGATGTACAACATGCCCATCAACTACTATCTGGGCATCGAGCAGGACGCGTTCGTCGGGTCGGTCGACGCGCTGGGCGGCGTGACCGTCACGGCGCTGCAGACCATCCCCGGCACCAACTATGTCGAAGGTGAGGAATGCCTGCTCATCGGTGAAGACGCACTCAAGTATGTGAAATGGCGCGACACGTCTGTGGCCGAATCTGCCCTGGACCGCCAGGAGCGCCAGATGCAGTTCGTGAAGGCGTTCGCGTCAAAGGCCCGCAATTCGAGCGTGACCGAGCTGGTTGGCCTGTACAACGACCTGTCGGCTGACATGGTCACCAACCTGGGCGCCAGCGAAGTCGCCTATATGGCCAGCTGCCTCATTTCCGGCGAGAATGCGAGCTTGGACATGGTTTCCCTTACGGGCACCACCGAAAAGACCGATGAACTGGGCAAACCTTTGGAATTCTATTACTTGGACGAAGACAGCGTGACCGAGGCGGTTCTGGCCGCGTTCTACACGCAGATCGATTAGAGGAGAGGAGAGCCGTCAGATGACGCTTTTGGAGTTGCTTCATCTGCTCCGCGAACGTTTGGCGCTGGTGGTTGCGCTTCCCGTGATATTCGGGCTGATCGCGGCCATCGTGTGCTGGGGCTTCATGCCCAACCAGTACACCGCCGAGGTGAGCATCTACGCGCTGGCCCATCTGGAATCCAGCTCGCAGAACGGCGATTACGTGACGTCCAGCGACCTGAGCGCTTCTCAGATGCTGGCCAACGACTTTGCCGAGCTCGCCAAAAACGAGCAGGTACAGTCGCAGACCGCTGACGTTTTGGGTCTCGAGAACCTGAACGATTACGAGATTCAAATCACGTCGTCCACCACGACGCGTGTTATCAAGGTGGCCGTGACCAGCGAAGACCCGGACTCCGCGGCCTTGGTTGCCAACGAGCTGGTGGCGCAGCTGTCCGACGCAGCCATCCGCGTCATGGAGGTCGAGGCCGTCAACGTGGTGTCCGACGCGAAGGCACCCACGTCGCCGTCCGGCCCCAACCGCCTGATGTACGCCATGGTGGCGGTTCTGGCGGGTCTGTTCCTGGCCATCGCGCTGGTGGTTCTGGAAGACATGCTGAACACCACCGTCCGTTCCGACCAGGAGGTTCAGGAGCTTCTGGGTCTGCCTGTCATCGGACGATATCCGCTTGAGAAGGGAGGTCGCCGATAATGGCCGGTCGTAAGAAGAAGGTCAAGAACCTCCGCCCGACGCTCGACATCGCTCAGAGCACGGGCATCCGCAACGCGGCGTCTACGCTGTTGGCGAACATCGACTTCTCCAGCGTCGACAAGCCCATCCAGTCCATCTGCATCACGTCCGCCACGCCCAACGAGGGCAAGACGACCACGGCGCTTTCGCTGGCCGCAGCCATCGGCCAGTCGGGACGAACGTGCCTGCTTATCGAGGGCGACATGCGCCGCCGTTCGCTTCGCGCAGCACTCAACGTGCATCCCACCGCAGGCCTGCATGCGGTGCTGACGGGCGCGTCCACCATCGACAACGCCGTGGTGGGCACGTCGCTCATGAACGTGTACTTCCTGGATGCCGAGCCGGGCATTCCCAATCCCGAGGCCATCATCTCGTCGAAGCACTTCAAGGCCATGCTCGAGCAGCTGTGCCGCACGTTCAACTTCGTCATCTTCGATACGCCGCCCGTTGCCGCATTCGCCGACGCCGTGGTGCTCAGCCGCCTGGTCGACGGCACCATTCTGGTGCTGCGCGAAGGTCAGACTAAGCGTCAAGACGCCTTGCTGGCCACCGAGCAGATGCAATCCGTCGGCGCCAACCTGCTGGGCATCGTGCTCAACGGCGTGAAGGCCGGCAGCGGCGGCGGCTACGATTACTACTACGGCTACTATTACGAAGAGAAGACCGTGCCCGAGGGAAGCCCCGAGGCTGTAGAGGCTCTGAAGACCGCCGCGAAATACACCAGCGGATCCGCTAAGAAAAAGCCGGCTTCGAAGTCGCCCATAAGCGCCGTGAAGATCGGCCGCCACGGGAAGGAATAATCGAAAAACGCATCGGTGCTGACCTTCGGGTCAGCGCCTGCTTTTGAGAGGTTAACCATGCGAGACGAACATTGCCATATCATCTGGGGCGTCGACGACGGGTCCGACAGCTTCGACATGACGCGCGAAATGGTGAAGGCGGCCTTGTCCGCCGGCATCGACGAGATCGTGTGCACGCCGCACATGCGCTGGAGCGACTTCGATAAGCGCGTGGTGCAGGAACGCTTCGCAAGGCTGTCCAGCGCGGTGCCTAGCATCAAGTGGACGCTGGGTTACGAGGTGTATTACAAGCGGCTGCTCGAGATCGGCATCGAGCATGCGCCCGAGTTCACCATCGGCGACACGAACATGATCCTGCTGGAATTCAACAGCGGCGCCGTGGTGTCGGACGACTGGCAGCGCGTGTTCTACAAGCTGCAGAGCACCTACGGGCTGGACATCACACTGGCGCATCCCGAGCGGTACGCGACGGTGCTGGAGAACTTCGACATCGTGTACCAGTTCGCCGACATGGGCATACGCATGCAGGTGAGCGCGGGAGATTTGTACCGCGGCATGTTCGACAAGGGCGCCAAGTGCGCGAAACGCCTGATAAAGGAAGGTTTGTGCGATGCCATCGTGAGCGACGCGCATTGCCCGGAGCACTACGAGGACTTTGCGCGCGCCGTTAAGAAATGGGGCTAGCGAGGCTGCGGTCGATATGTGATTCAGCTTTGTAAGAGAGGGTCGGGGCCGATGCGCCTCGGCCTTTTTGCTGTTGTCTGCCTGACGCCGAACGCGAAACGGGGGTGTTGTGCCGCGTGCCGGGTGCTGCTATGCTTCAAACGCGTGAGCGGGCCCCGACTCGAAGGTCAGGGCCCGCCCATGAGAAGGAAGGACCTGCGCTTGGCATGCGACCGACCATGGTGGTGGGAAGGTCGGCAGGTTGGAAAGCCAAGCGCCGGTTCGCTCGGTAAGTGCGGGCCTTATGGCTCGCATTCGCATTTTCGGGGGCCTGTTTCTGGCTGGGCCTTCGATTGGACACCCGTTCTGCGGTCATGGCTGTTCAGCTAACCATTTAAGCCATGGCTTAATAAAATACTAAGCCAATCGGGCGAGCAGTCAACTCCGATACACAAATCAACCGAATCCATATATATGCTCGGGACATCGGGGGACAACGGGGGGACATCGGGGACGGAGGTGTTTGTCCCTTCGCTAACGAATCTGGAATAGCGTCAATGCATTTGCCCAGCGTATTCGCCAATTTCAACAATCGGCTGACAAGCCGAGCCATCGGTCTTGCAGACACCCATGGGCAGTGCTAGCATTCGCGTTCCTCAATCTGGGATTCGAGAATCGAGGTGCTTATGGTTCGCGAACGAAGAAGAGTGAGCGATTCCGACATCTATCATGTGGTGGCTCGCGGCGTCGGCCGTTGCATCATTTTCGAAGACGACGCCGATCGCAAGAAATACCTGGGAATACTTGATACAACCCGCGAGAAGCATCAGCTTGCGCTGCTCGCCTGGTGTCTTATGGACAATCATGTCCACTTGCTCATAAAAGGCGATCTGACCGCCCTGTCAGACGGTATGCGAGCGCTCGATTCGGAATATGCGCAGTATTTCAACCTTCGACATGGGCGCGTCGGGCACCTGTTCCAGGGCCGTTTCAAAAGCGAAACGGTTGATACCGACCAATATTTTCTTACGGTGCTCCGCTACATCCATCAAAACCCGGTGAAGGCTGGCATGACTTCGACTTGCGATTATACGTGGAGCAGTTATCAGGAATACATCGGCGAGCCTATGCGGACGGATACAGGCATGGCGCTTTCGATGCTTGACGGCGTCGATGGTTTCGTCGAATTCCATCGGCAAGATGACCCTGGTGCCGGGTGTATCGACGTGAATACCGGAAGATGCCGTTACGAGGGCGAAGCGGCGATCGTGGTCGCGAAGGAGGTTCTTGCGCCCGTGCGAATCGAAGAGGTGGCCGGTATGCCGCGGGAAGAAAGGAACGAGGCGCTCAAAACCCTGAAGGCAGCGCGGCTGTCTCTACGTCAAATAGAACGGTTGACGGGGGTTTCGAAAACCACCGTTGCGAAAGCTTAGTCGGCGCGCCGAGCGTCAACGAACGGACAGAAGGCTCCGTCCCCTAAGTCCCGCGAGCGTCAACGAAGGGACAGAAGGCTCCGTCCCCTAAGTCCCGCGTCCCCTAAGTCCCGAGGGCTAGAACAGGATGTTCAGGGCGATGGCGGCTACGAGCAAGATCACGGCCAGCACGAGGGCGGCGATGTCGACGGGAGAGAAGGGGTACTCCTTGAAACCGCTCTGGCGGGTGCGCAGGTTGAATCCGCGGACCTCGGCGGCAATGGCGGCGCTGTTTGTCTTGCGAACGGAGCTGACCAGCAGCGGCACGCACAGCGGAATCATCAGACGCACTTTGTGCAGCAGGCCGCCTTTGTCGAATTCGATGCCGCGGGCGGTCTGAGCCTCCATGATGCCGCTCATGTCATTCATGAACACCGGTATGAAATGCACGGTGGAAGTGAACGTGAATGCGTATTTATAGGGCACGCCCAGTACTTTCACCACGGCGTTGGACAAATCCGAGATCTTTGTCACGTAGAACGTCAGGAACAGCGGGATGGCGGCGGCCTCCAGTCGCACGATGGTCACGAGTGCGGCCATCAGGCTGCCGGTGCCGATGAATCCCCACGGCAGCTCGACCAGCGACGTGCCCTTCGGTGTGGTTAGGATAAGAATCACGGCCAGGATGAGCGAGAAAGCGAGCACCGCCTTCATCAATCCGAACGTCTGCCTCGTCATGCCGCAGCTGGCTGCCATGGCAAGCGCCAACACCAGCATGCACAGCAAAAACGGCAGGTTGGAGGTGGAAAAGCAGGCGATGTCGAACATCACGGCCACGCCGAGTTTCGCGATGGGGTTCATAGTGTGCAGCAGGCTGTCGCCCGGCACGTACTCGAGGAATTTATTCACGGTTCGCGCCTCCTTGCGCGGCGTTCAGAACGGCGCTTTCCATTGAGCGCAGGTCGTTGGCCTGGGCGATGGGCGTGGCGGCCAGTTCGGGATGCATGATCGACAGCCCCATGGAAATGTCCACAATCTGCGGTGGGATGAGCGACGCCTTCGCAAGGGTTTCTCGGTTGCGCAGTATGGCGAACGTCTCGCCCTGGTCGACAACCTTGCCGGCGCTCATGACGATGACGCTTTTCGCGAAGTCGCCCACGACCTCCATGTCGTGGCACACCATGACGATGGTGGTGCCGCGCTCATGCAACCCGCGGATGATGTCCATCACCTTGATGCACTCGCGGAAGTCCAGGCCGGTAGTCGGTTCGTCGAGCACCACCACGTGCGGCTCCATCACGATGACCGAGGCTAGCGCCAGAAGCTGGCGGGTGCCTCGGTTCAGCATGAAGGGGTCGTCGTCGGGGTTGAAGGCGAACTGCTCGATCACGCGGTCGACACGCTGTTCGGCCTGGGCCATGTCGGCCCCCGTGGCCTTGAACCCGAACAGCAGCTCCTCGCGCACGGTGTTGCAGCAGATCTGGTTGTCGGGGTTTTGGAACAGGAAACCCACGCGGCGCGCAAGTTCGGATGTGCGCAGCTCCGTGGTGGGCACGCCGTCGATCAAAACCGTCCCCGATTCGGGTTTGAGCAGGCCGTTCATCAGGCGCATGGTGGTGGATTTGCCGGCGCCGTTTGTGCCGACGAACGCCACGAAATCGCCGTCTTGGATGGTGAAGCTCACGTCGCGCAGAATCTGAATCTGCTCGTCGTAGGAGGCGCTCACGTGCTGGAACTCGATCATGCGATCACCTTCCCGATGGCCAAGCTGGCCTCTTCCACGTTGCGGCACACGGGGCCCTGGTACACGCCGCGCGCTGCCAGGCGGTTCATAAGGGTGGTGGAACGCGGGCAGTTCACGCCGATTTCCAGCAGCTCGTCGCTGTGCTCGAGCACCTTGGCGGGCGCGTCGGCGAACCGAATTCTGCCGTCGTCCACAATGACCAGCATGTCGGCGAACTGCGACAGCAACGCGATCTTCTGCTCGACGACCACGACGGTGGTGCCGTGCTCGCGGGCGTAGCGGGAAAGCAGCTCGAACACGCTGAGCGAGCTTGCAGGGTCGAGCTCTGCGGTGGGCTCGTCCAGCACCAGCACCTTCGGCTTCATGGCCAGCACCGACGCAATGGCCACCTTCTGCTTCTGGCCGCCGGACAAGCTCGCGATGGTGCGTTCCCGCAGGTCGGCGATGCCCATGTCCTCGAGGGCTTCCGTCAGGCGCCCCTCGATTTCGTCGCGGGGCACGCCGAAGTTCTCGATGCCGTACAGAACCTCGTCCTCAACGATGGGCGAGATGATCTGGCTGTCGATATCCTGGCAGACGCTTCCCACCAGCTGCGAGAGGTCGGTCAGGCCAGTGTCGCAGGTGTCCAGGCCGTCCACCGTGACCGAACCGTAGAAATCGCCGGGGTAGCAGTGCGGGATGATGCCGTTCATGGCGTAGGTCAGGGTGGATTTGCCTGAGCCTGCAGCGCCGGTGATGCCTACGAAGGCTCCGTCCGGGATGGACAGGTTGATGTCTTGCACCACCGGCCGCGCGCCTTCGCGGTATCGAAACGAGAACTCGTTGAACTCTATCACGGGATTCCTCCGGTTCGGATTGATGGGTTTTCCAGGTGTTTACTTCTTCAGGACCTTGCGCATAGGCGGCACGAGCACCTGGACCAGGATGGCGTTGAACGTTGCGGTGCCCAGCACGATGGCGGCGTAGGTCGCTGCGGCCACTGCCACGTCGCCGCCCTGGGACACGACGTTGATGTAGATGGCCATGGCTGCGAAAGAGCCGCCGGATACCACGGTGGAGACGAAGGTGTTGACCAGCGGGTTGATGTCGAGTTTGCCGCCGATATTCATGCCCACGTTGATGAGCAGGCCGCAGACCGTGGCGCCCAGCAGCTCGGACACCAGGTTGAGCAGCGGGGTGGCGTTCAGCATGGGCAGCTGGCAGAGGATACCTGCCAGAAGGCCGATGATGGCAGCTTGGCCCACCTTCGGTTTGGTCAGGATGATGGCCAGGCAGTACATGGCGATAATGAAGTTGGGCTTCATGCCCATGGAGGACAGAAGCGAGCCGACGGTCAGTTTGAGGACGGCGCCTGCCGCCAGCAGTACGGCGATGAGGATCAGGTCCTGGGTGCCGAGGCCGTTCTTGCTCTCAGCGATGGTGGTTGCGCGAAGTTCTGCCATTTTCGTTTCCTTTCTTGGTCCTGAGGACCGGTTCTGACCTGTTGCCAGGCCTCCTGCTTGCAGCCTTTTCCGGTGCGACGGTGGGGAAGAACCGAGCCCTCAGATTTCAACCAGCGGCCGAAAGAAAAGGGACCTGTCCTTCTGCATCGAAGGACAGGTCCCATACGAAACCTGCGGTGCCACCTTCGTTGATACCCGAGAGGATACCCACTCTTGATGTTCAATCAAACATCTTGTCTCTAACGCGGACTCACGGATCGGATGGGGTTGCCGAAGCAACCGTTCCCCTTTCCCTCAACGGCCCATTATTCAGATCGGTGTCCTGCGGGAATCTCAGCTGCGCCCACTCTCTGTGAGGTCCTTGACCTGTTTTACTTCCGTTTCATCGGTTTAGGCTATTCAATTGCTATCGCACTATAGTCTGACAGAGTAGGGGTGTCAAGTATAAATATTGACAAAAATTCGAAACAGTCGAACGAATGGCTTCTGCTACGTTGCGGGGTTGTGGGGCGCCGTTGCGCAATCCGATGCGGGCGACGGTTTCAGAATATGGACATCGCGAGCAAGAGCAAGCGGCGCGGCGGCCAACGGATGATGCGTCCACTAACGATAGAAACCCACTACGGATGCGTCGTCCGACCCCGTGATCGGAGAGTTGCGGCGGTGCCGGGCAGGTTTAGCCCTCGGCTCCACCGGCCCGATTCCTCCATACGGGCCTTAAGGCCATGACGGCTGTAAGGCTCTTTTTTCGTTTGCAATAAA
The DNA here is from genome assembly GCF_000023885.1 of Slackia heliotrinireducens DSM 20476. Lineage (NCBI taxonomy): Bacteria > Bacillati > Actinomycetota > Coriobacteriia > Eggerthellales > Eggerthellaceae > Slackia > Slackia heliotrinireducens. The sequence goes on from NC_013165.1 coordinate 1,471,255, forward strand.
AACCCCAGTTCAGACTGCTATAGCTGAAATCTTTCGCGCCAAGGCTCGTTATTCCGCGCAGCCGCGTGCAACGAGAATCGCAAATCGCGTGCACTTAAGGGGATAATCTGCAAACCCAAGTCGAATTGACGGCATCAAAGCTTCTCCAGGAATATAAATGTGCCACAAAAACAGCGTATGTGTTGCATAACGCCATTTCAGATTGCTGCCTTATGGCTTAGTTGGATTCAAATTCGGCAGATTATCCCCTTAAGTGCACACGAAACCGGATTCTCGTTGCACGATCGGGTATGCGAGGCTCAAATGGGCGTCTTAGGAGCAGATTCACGAAGGTTTGTGGCGAGGGCCCTTCTTCGTGGCTGGTCCTCTGGAAGCGCACGCTATCTAGCCTACCTTCTGGCGGTTTCGGTCATCCATCTTCGCGGCTGGTTATCTGACGCATAGGTAACGAAAGTCGGTTTTGATTGTGATGCAAAGGACTCGGTTTCATATCGCTTGTAATATGGACGTTTGTTACGCGCCATTTCGCCCCTATAGAAAGCAGACGCTTTGAAGATTCTGAAATTTCTCAAGGGATGGGGGAGATACGTCCTGGTGATTGCGGTATTGCTTCTGGTACAAGCCACCGCCGACCTCGCCCTTCCCAAATACACCGCCGACTTGGTTGACGTCGGCATCCAGCAGTCGGGCATTGAAAGCTCCGCCCCCGATGAGATGCGAAACGTCACGTACGACGCCGTCATGAAGCTGGCGGGCGACGATGCCGAAACCATCGAGGCAAGCTACAACGCGACCGATGATTTGACCTATGTCATAAACGATTACGGCAAGGCGCACCGCGCCGAGTTGGAAGCTGTCGTCGCCAGGCCGCTTATGCTCGCGTCCATCGCAGGTCAAGCGGGCATCGACCCCACAGCCTTCGAAGACGAGCAGGCAATCCGGCAGATGCTGGAAAACGCACCCGTCGACAACAAGGCGCAGACCGAAGCCATCACGGCGCTGGTCGATGGTTCTATGGACCCGGCGCTGGTCCAGCAATACGCCGCATACGCCGTAAAGGCCGAGTACGACGCCATCGGAAAAGACACGACTGCCATCCAGATGGGATACCTGTTCAGGATCGGCGGCATCATGCTTGCCATCGCGGCCATTATGATGGCGGCCTCGGTGGCGGTGGGCTACGTCGCATCGCGAACCGCGGCTGGAGTCGGCCGCGACCTGCGCCGACGCCTGTTCACCAACGTGGTGTCCTTTTCCGATAAGGAAGTGCAATCGTTCTCGGTGGCATCGCTCATCACCCGCGGCACCAATGACATCCAGCAGATTCAAAACGTCATTGCCATGGGCCTTCGCATGGTTCTGTATGCACCCATCCTGGCCATCGGCGGCATCGTCATGATCACCCGCACGAACACCTCCATGAGCTGGATCATCGTGCTGGGTCTGGCGCTGGTGGCGGTCGTCGTCGGAACCCTGTTCGCCATCGTCATGCCGAAGTTCCGCATCGTGCAGAAGCAGGTCGACCGAGTGAACCAGGTGGCCCGCGAAATGCTGAACGGCATCTCGGTGGTGCGGGCCTTCAACCGCCAGGCGTTCGAGCGCCAAACCTTTGAAACCGCCAACTCAAACCTCAAGGCCACGCAGCTGTTCACCAACAGGGCCATGGTTCTCATGATGCCGTTCATCTCGCTCATCATGAACGGTATGTCTGTCCTCATCGTGTGGATGGGCGCCTCGAAAATCGACACGGGCGTCATCCAGACGGGCGACCTGATCGCGTTCATCACCTACGCCATGGTCATCATGATGTCCTTCATGATCATCGGCATGATGTCCATCATCATCCCGCGCGCCGAAATCAGTGCCCAGCGTATCGACGAGGTGCTGACCTGCGAAACCTCCATCCGCGATCCCGAGGAGTTCCACCTGCACCCTGCGGCTGCGCAACCGGGCGGCGTGCGCGTGACCTTCGAGGACGTGAGCTTCGCGTTCGCCGAGGATTCGGAACCTGCATTGAGCCACATCAGCTTCGAGGCGGCGCCCGGCACCACCACGGCCGTCATCGGGTCCACGGGCTCCGGCAAATCCACGCTGCTCAAGCTCATCGAGCGTTTCTACGACGTGACCGACGGACGTATCCTGGTCGACGGGGTCGATGTGCGCGAAATCCCGCTTCGCGACCTGCGCAGCCAGTTCGGCTATGTGCCGCAGCAGTCGTTTTTGTTCAGCGGCTCGGTAGCCGAAAACGTGGCATACGGCGAAGGTGCCGTTGATATGGACGTGGTTCGCGCCGCGACCGATGTGGCCCAGGCGACGGAGTTCGTGGAGAAGCTTCCGGAGGGCTTTAACACCGAAGTGTCTCAGGGAGGCACAAACGTCTCCGGTGGCCAGCGCCAACGCCTGTCCATCGCCCGAGCGCTTGCAAGCAAGCCACGCGGCTACCTGTTCGACGACAGCTTCTCGGCGCTGGACTTCAAGACCGACGCCGCGCTGCGCCGTGCGCTCGACTCCCAGATGGGGGAGGCCACGGTCATCGTCGTGGCGCAGCGCATCGCCACGGTCATGAACGCCGACAACATCCTGGTGCTGGACAACGGCGAAATCGTCGGTTCCGGCACACACGCCGAGCTGTTGGAAAGATGCCCGACCTACCTGGAAATAGCGCAGTCGCAGCTCTCGGAATCTGAACTGAAGGGAGGTGGTCGCTAATGGCGCAAACCAACAGCCATCCCAGACCCCATGGGCCCGCGGGCCGCATGATGCCCGGCGAGAAGGCCAAGGACTTCAAGGGCACCGTGGCGAAGCTTCTCAAGTTCATGGCCCAGTTCAAATGGCAAATCGGCCTGGTCATGCTGTTTGCCGTCGCATCGACCGCCTTCAATGTGGTAGGTCCGAAGGTGCTCTCCACGGCCACGACCGAAATCTTCGAAGGCCTGACGGCGAAAATCGCAGGCACGGGCGGCATCGACTTCGCAGCGGTCCGCAACATCCTGCTGATCACGTTCACCATCTACATTCTGTCGTCGCTGTGCAGCTTCGCGCAGGGCTGGATCATGTCCTATGTGTCGCAGCAGACGGCCTATCTGCTGCGCAAGCGGATCACAGAGAAGTTCGACCGCATGCCCGTGGGCTACTACGAGAAGCACGCCACCGGCGACATCCTGTCGCGCATCACCAATGACGTCGATACGCTGGGCATGAGTCTCAACCAGGGCATCACGCAGGTCATTACCAGCACGGTGACCATCGTGGGCGTCGTGGCCATGATGCTTTCCATCAACGTGCGCATGACGCTGATCGCCCTGCTCATCGTGCCGGTCACGCTCGTCATCGTGAGCGTCATCGTCAAGCGCAGCCAGCCGCATTTCTACGCGCAGCAGGAGAATCTGGGCAAGATCAACACCCAGGTGGAGGAAACGTTTTCGGGGCATACCGTGGTGAAGGCGTTCGGACAGGAAGACCGGGCCATCGAAAGCTTCATGCGCGACAACGACGCGCTGTACGAATCCGCATGGAAGTCGCAGTTCCTAAGCGGCCTCATGATGCCCATCATGAACTTCGTGGGCAACCTTGCCTATGCCGCGGTGGCAATCGTCGGGGCATACTTCGCCATCGTCGGGGCCATCACGGTGGGCGACATCCAGGCATTCATCCAGTATGTGAAGAACTTCACGCAGCCCATCACGCAGCTGGCACAGGTGTCCAACGTGCTCCAGCAGATGGCGGCGGCAGGCGAGCGCATCTTCGAGTTCTTGGAAGCGCCTGAGGAAGACGTCGATGGCGAGTTTGCGGACCTCGGCGACATGGAGTGCTCCGTCGAATTCGACCACGTGGCCTTCGGCTACGACCCGGACAAGCTTGTCATCAAGGACTTCACGGCCAAAGTGGAACCGGGCCAGACTGTGGCGCTTGTCGGGCCGACGGGTGCCGGCAAAACCACGATGGTGAAGCTGCTCATGCGCTTCTACGACACCAACCACGGTGCCATCCGTATCGGCGGGCACGACATCTCGAAACTGCCGCGCGCCCAGGTCAGAAGCATGTTCGGCATGGTTCTGCAGGATACGTGGCTGTATGGCGGCACCATCCGCGAGAACATCCGCTTCGGACGGCTGGACGCCACCGACGAAGAAGTCGAGCAGGCTGCCAAGGCGGCGTTGGCGCACCACTTCATCTGCACGCTGCCGGACGGGTACGACACGGTCATAAACGAAGATGCAAGCAACATCAGCGCTGGTCAGCGACAGCTGCTCACCATTGCGCGAGCCTTCTGCGCGAACCGCGACATGCTCATTCTGGACGAGGCCACAAGCTCGGTTGACACCCGAACCGAGGCCCGCATCCAAAAGGCCATGGACAACCTCATGCGCAACCGCACGAGCTTCGTCATCGCACACCGCCTGTCGACCATTCGCAATGCCGACCTTATTCTGGTCATGCGCGAAGGCGATATCGTCGAGCAGGGCACGCATGACGAGCTGATCGCAGCGGGCGGCTTCTACGCCGACCTCTACGACTCACAGTTCGAGGATTAGCCGCATTTGGGACAAGGGGGACAGTCCCCATTGTCCCATTCCGGCTCTGCTGCGGCCCAGGCTTGCGCAACCGGGATCCAATCGGGTTGCGGTGTGTGAAACCTGGTTATATCGATTACATCAAACCTTATGGACTGTGGTATCTTATACAGCGTCCTCACCACGACGGGATGAAAAGAAAGGATCCATGCAGCATGACGCAGGAACCCCTGCATAAAATCGCCGCCTTCGACTTCGACGGAACGCTCATCCAAGGGAACTCCCCGGTTCTACTTGTGCGTTACCTGCAGAAACGCGGCATGCTGGGCAAGCGCGTCATCGGCAAGATCCTCGCGTGGGCGGCGGCCTACAAGCTGCGCCTGCCGCAGAACGAGGCTTGGGTCCGCGGTCTGGTGTTCACGGCGTTCGAAGGTCGTCCCCAGGTGGAGGTCGACGCGTTCCTGCGCGATTTCTACGACGATGTCATCCTGGCTCAGAAGCGCTTCCGTCCGGCGGCCGACGCGGCCATCAAGCTGCTCAAGAGTCGCGGCGTCGAGGTGCTCGTGGTGTCGGCAACCTTCGATCCCATCGTCCAACGCGCACACGAGCTGCACGACTTCGACAAGGTCATCTGCACCAAGATGAAAGTGGACCACAACGGCAACTACACCATCTGGGTGGACGGCCCCTGCATCGAAGGGTACGAAAAAGTCAAAGCCATCAGAAAGTACGGCGACAAGACCTACGGCAAGGGCAACTGGGAGCTGGTCGCGGCATTCGGCGACCACCATTCCGACCGCCCCATGCTGTCCATGGCGAAGGAGCCCTACGCCATCAGCCCCGACAACCCGCTGCGTCGCGAAGCGGCCCGCAGGGGTTGGACCATTCTGGATTGGGATATCGACGTCGAGAAGTAGTTCGTTCCGCGTTGTTTACCAAGCCTTTCTCGAACGTTTACGGTTTGTTAATCGCAAACCGTCACTATCTGTTAATGTTTAGGTGTACCATTTTGACAGGTGATTACGAAACGGAGGTGGGCACACATGTTCGATACGACCAATGAAGACTCCCATAGCGCCCACGAATTCAACCACGCGAACGAAGCCCACAAGGCGCAGGACAGCGGCGACATCCGGCTGGCCGTGCACCTGTATCTGGCGGCGTTCGAAGAGGCCTCGGCCGATGGCGGCGAACCCGACCAGAGCGACATCGACAACCTCCGCACTGCGTTGGAGCTGGCCTTCGACCAGAAGGAACGCTCCTTGGCCGAACACATCTACGACCGGCTCGAGCCGTACATGACCGATGAGGAGCTGGGCACCTACGAGGTGCGCCTGCAGAACCTGGCCTTGGACAAGCTGTCCGAGTACGGTATATCCCGCACCGAGCTTGAGAACGTGGCCGACATGATCTCCGACGAGATCGGTGCTTCGGTCAAGCTCAGGTCCGTCACGCCCATCGCGCATATCGAGGCGGAGGCCGAAGTCATCGACGACGATGAGCCGGAAGATGACGAAGAAACCCCGCAGCTAGAGGACGTTGTTCCCTCCATCGAGGACTTCATGAAGAACCCGCAGCAGGCCATGGAGCGCATTGCCGGCGCCATCATGGGAGCCGCCCAAGGCGACGACCAGCAAGCCGCCAAGGCTCCTGAAAAAAATGCGCGCAAGAACAACGTGTTCGATTTCAGCAGCTTGGTGGGGTTTGACGCGGCCATCGAGGCAGCCCACGGCGTCGGGCTCTGCGTGGGCAACGACCCGGCTTACACCGAACTCATCAAAGAACTGAAGGCCAAGCACGGCGTCGACGGTCTGAGCGGTGCGGGAAGCTTCATCGTGCGCACCTCTTCGCGCGACGACGCCAGCCACTTCATGGATGCCGTTGTGGGCGAACTGGGCTATCCGGCCATGCGCGTGTCCATGGTAGACGCGGGCGCCGGCGTGCCGGTGCTTCAGGTGAACGTGTCCTCCGACCGTCATCCGCGATTCAGCCAGGGCCGATTCCAGTTCGACACCCCCAGCACCTTGGTGCTTGACGACGTCGACCTGTGGGCTCCGCAGCTGCTCGAAATGTGCCTTGCCAGCGAAGTTGAGGACCAGCAGGTAGCAGCCTCCATCCGTCAGGCGCGCGAAAGCATCTGCATGCTGAAGGGCGCCGTCGAGAACCCGGGCATCACCGTGGTGGCGTCTGTGGGAAGCGACATGCCTGACAGCCAGGCACTCAACGAGCTGCTCTATCCCATGCGGATCGTGGACATCTACATGCCCACCGACCAGGAGCGCCGCGACATCTGGGACCAGCTGGCCGACCGTCATCCGTCCATGCGCTGCCTCAACAGGCAGAAGCTTACCGAGCTGTCGCGCAACCTGTCCCGCTGCGAGCTGCAGCTGGTGGCCCGCGACTCGCTCGAGGACGCCTATCGGGCGGGCCTCAGGGCGCATCGCTACGTGCCCGTCACCCCGGACATCGTGTTCGAACGTCTGGCAAGCATGCAGCCCCTCGATTCCGAGGAGTTCAGCAGCCTGAAGGAGGCCGTGGTTCAGGAGTTCCGCGCGGGAATCGAAGACCTGGAGAAGGAACTGTCCCTGCTGGAGCCCGGCGAGGGGACGGACGCGCCTTCCGCCCAGTAGGCGGGTTCGCGCTTCAATACTGAAACGCCCGACGTCGCGTGCCAGTGGTGCGCGACGTCTTGTTCGTAAGGCGGCCCTGGGTTTGCGCGCCGCGCACATGGCGCTCGCAAAAACCGGCAGTCCGCAAGCCGCAAGACCGAGAGGGGATTGGCGTGGCGCCGACACCCACCACATCTGAACTGCACGCATTCGTCCAGCTCGTCCGCGAGGAGGGAAAGCGCCTGTATCGCGATTTGCCATGGCGCGATACCCGTGATCCTTACGCCATATGGATTTCGGAAGTTATGCTGCAGCAGACCCAGGTGCCCCGGGTGCTCACGCGTTGGGAGCGCTTCATGACGCGATTCCCTACGGTCGACGCGCTTTCCGCCGCCGCATCCGCCGACGTGCTTGAGGAATGGCAAGGCATGGGCTACAATCGCCGCGCGCTGGCTCTCAAGCGGGCCGCCGACATATGCTCAGCCGATTTCGCAGGCGCCCTGCCGAAAACCCATGACGAGCTTATCGGTCTGCCTGGCATCGGGCCCTCCACGGCTGCAGGCATCCTGGCCTTCGCCTACGACGAGCCTTCTATATATATTGAAACGAACGTGCGCGCGGTGTTCATCCATCATTTCTTTCCAGAAAGCGACAGCGTATCTGACAAGGAGATCCGCCCGCTGGTGGAGGCGTGCTGCCCAGATTCGGACGTGCGCGGCTGGTACTACGCGCTTCTGGACTACGGCGCATGGCTCAAAAAGGAGTTTGTCAATCCGACACGCGCGGCCAAGGCATACACGCGCCAAAGCGCCTTCGAAGGCTCCCGCCGTCAGAAACGTGCCTGGTTGGTGCGGCAGGTCATGGCGACCGACGGCGTTTCGTCGGAAACGCTGCTGATCCAGCTGAATTCCCATGAACTGGAAGAGGGAAGAGACAGTGTAGATGCGGACGTGTTCGCTTCCATCATGGCCGATCTGCAGCGGGAAGGATTCGTGCGTTTGGACGGCGATTCGTGGCGCATCGCGTAATCTTCGGCACACCTGAAGCATCCCTTATAAGTTACCCCCGGCAACTCCGTAATTTTCGATATTTCTACCGTCATTTGGACCATCATGTTGTGGAAACTGTTGTAGGGCGGTCTCTAGATATGGTGCTATACTGATTTCGTGTAAACATCACATTCAGATGGTTGCAATATGACCGACAACAGGGGGTAGCTATGGATCTCAAAGGTTCTAAAACCGAGAAAAACCTGATGTATGCATTCGCAGGTGAGGCGCAGGCCCACACTAAGTATCAGTATTACGCATCCCAGGCCAAGAAGGACGGATATGTCCAGATCCAGAACATCTTCCTGGAAACGGCCAAGAACGAGAAAGAGCACGCCAAGCTGTGGTTCAAAGCACTTCACGGGGGCGTCGTCCCCAGCACCCTTGAGAATCTGGAGGACGCCGCCAACGGTGAACATGAGGAATGGACCGACATGTACGCCGAGTTCGCAGCCACTGCCCGCGAAGAAGGGTTCGAGGATCTGGCCGAGCTGTTCGACGGCGTTGCCGGTGTTGAGAAGGAACACGAGGAGCGTTACCGCAAGCTGATCGAGCGCATCAACAACGGTGAAGTGTTCAAGCGTGGCGAAGTGTACGCGTGGAAGTGCAACAACTGCGGGCACATCCACATCGGCACCGAGCCGCCGGAAGTGTGCCCCGTATGCAACCATCCCCAGGCGCACTTCGAGATTCGTTCCGAGAATTATTAATACCTGGGACGGTGGTAACACTCTTGCGGAGTTCAAGTGCATAAATATGCACATCCCCGAAAGTTTTTTGCCAACCGCGTTAATTTTTTACACTATGGGTATTATGTCCAATTGATTTTAGCCGTCTAATGGGTGGGCGGTTGAATGTGCGGAAGCAATTCCGCAAAGGGGGATTCGTGAATGGTCCGAAAGCGCTTTTGTGGGGAGTGCCGAAGGGGTGTCCAACGTATCTCGAAAAATAGTGATATTGGTGAGTCGGAAGGCTCACCGCCAGTGTGTCTAGGAGGTGTACACATGGACAATCAGGCAACCGCTTCTCGTGCTGAGAACATCCTGTCGGCTCGCGGCGTTTCTCGTCGTAGCTTCATGAAGATGTGCGGCACAGTCGCGGTCATGGCCGGACTTGGTCAAGCTGCTGCTCCGCGCGTTGCAGAGGCTCTTGAACAGTCGGTCATCGGCGCCACCGAGGGCAACCTTTTCCCGGTCATCTGGATTGAAGGTGCGTCCTGCACAGGCTGCACGGAGTCGTTCGCACAATCCGCCGACCCCGATCCTGCATCCGTCGTGCTCGAGCTCATCTCTTGCAACTACTGCGAGACCTTGAGCGCTGCGGCAGGTCACAGCATGGAACTTGCCAAAGAGCAGACCATTCAGGCCGGTAATTACATCCTCGTGTACGAGGGTGCCATTACCCGCGCATTCGACGGCTGGTCGCTGCGCGTCGCCGAAGAAACCGGCATTGAGATCCTGAAGCATGCGGCCGAGAACGCCGCAGCCGTCGTGGCTGCCGGCTCTTGCGCCGTCAACGGTGGCTGGCTTGCCGCCGACCCCAATCCTGCCGACGCCTGCGGCGTGCAGGAAATCTTGACCGAGGCGGGCATCGCGACTCCCGTCATCAACATTCCGGGCTGCCCTGTGAACCCGGAAAACCTTGTGGCAACCCTCGTTTCCGTCATCCTGCTGGGCCAGGTTCCCGAGCTTGATGGCGAAGGCAAGCCCAAGGCCATGTTCAACCAGACCATCCACGACAACTGCGAGCGTCGCGGCCACTTCGAGAACGGCGAATTCGTCTACGAGTTCGGTTCCGAGGAAGAGGCTTTGGGCTACTGTCTGTATCCGCTCGGCTGCCGTGGTCCCCAGACCTATGCCAACTGCTCCGTCGTTCGTTGGAACGCCGGCGTCAGCTGGTGCGTCGCATCCGGTGCTCCCTGCATCGGCTGCTGCGAGGCCAACCCGAACAATCCGTCCCAGAACTGGGTCCAGGTCAACACGCCGTTCTACAAGCGTCATCGCACGCTGCGCATCGGCAACTTCATCTTCCAGCCGACCACCGTCGCTGCGGGCCTCACGGCCATCGTCGCCGGCGCTCTGGTCATCCACGGCTTCGGCATGAAGGCCGCCGGCCGCGCTCCTCACGGCGCCGACTTCGAGGACATCCGCGTTTGGGACGCCAAGCATCTGGATCAGTCTGTCGGCCAGTATGATGAAGCTGTCATCGCGGCCGCCAAGGAAGCTCAGAAGGGAGGCAAGAACTAATGACTCGTTCCGTTATCGACCCGATCACTCGAATCGAAGGTCACCTTCGCGCCGAGATGGAAGTCACCAATGGCGTTGTCACCGACGCTTGGGTGTCTGGCGGATCCTTCCGCGGCATGGAGCTCGTTGTTCGCAATCGCCGTCCTGAAGATGCTGCCCAGATCGTCCAGCGCATTTGCGGTGTTTGCCCCGTTTCTCACGCGCACGCGTCTACCATCGCTGCCGAGAGGGCTTACGGCATCACCATTCCGAACAATGCCCGCATCATCCGTAACATGCTGGAGGGCGCTCAGTTCCTGCACAGCCACATCCTGTGGTTCTACAACCTGGCCGGTCTCGACTACGTCAACCCGATCAACGCCCTGAAGGCCAAGATCGGCGACACGTATGACCTGGCCGAGCAGCTGGGTACCGAAGGTGCCGATTTCGCCGGTCTGCAGGACCGCCTGAAGGCGTTCGCAGACAACGGCCAGCTGTCCATCTTCTCCGGCAACTGGTTCGACACCGGCGAGTACAACCTGACTCCCGAAGCCGACCTTATCCTGACCGCCCATTACCTGGAGGCCCTCGAGATGCAGGCTGCTGCATCCCGCATCTCCGGCATCCTCGGCGGCAAGATGCCCCACGTCATGACGCTGGTTCCCGGCGGCACCATGTTCGTGCCCACGGCTGAGAACCTGGATGACCTCAAGGGCCTCATCGATAAGATCTACAACTGGGTGTATGCAACCCTGCTGCCCGACACGCTTGCTGTCGCGCAGTTCTATCCCGAGGCCGCCACGTTCGGCCAGGGCGTCGGCCGCTACGGCGCCTGGGGCGTGTTCGAGGCTCCTTCCTTCGAGTACAACGAGCGCTACCTGCCCGCTGGCATCCTCGAGGCCGACGGCACCCTCAACGACATCGACGAGTCCAAGATCACCGAATACGTCGGTCACTCCTGGTACGAGGGCGACAAGGACCTGCCGCCGTTCGAGCAGGGCGTTCACCCCGCGTACACGGAATACAACGTCGAAGACCGTTACACCTGGAACAAGTGCCCGCGTTACGACGGCAAGCCGCTGGAAGCCGGCGGTCTGTCCCGTCTGCTGGTCGCCTACAAGCGCGGCGTCCCGTTCGTCGTCGAGTACGTCGACCAGGTCATCACGGCGTTGGGTGGCAAGAAGGGCGATTACTCCATCCTGCAGAACACCCTGGGCCGTACCGCTGCCCGTCAGATCGAGACCATGTACATCGCTCAGCTCATGAAGGATTGGCTGAACGAGCTGGTCGAGGGCCTCAAGGGCGGCGACTCCACGTTCTTCGTGGATCACGACGCCAAGCAGGGCGAAGGCACGGGCTTCTGGGAAGCTCCGCGCGGCGCTCTGTATCACTCCGAGAAAGTCAAGAAGGGCCTGGTCGACGATTACCAGATCATCATTCCGACGACCTGGAACATCGCTCCTCTGGATCCCGACGGAAACCACGGCCCGATGGAGCAGGCGCTCATCGGCGTGCCTGTGGCCGACGTCGAGAAGCCTATCAACGCTCTTCGTACGGTTCACAGCTTCGACCCCTGCACCGCTTGCGCAGTTCACGTGGTCGAGCCTGCGACCGGCAAGTCCTTCCAGACCGTTACCAGCCCTTGGGGGGTGAAGTAAGATGGCGCATCTCGCACACTATAAGGAAGCGCATCCGCTGCCGTTCCGTATCACCCACTGGATCAACCTGGTCGCGATGATCGTGCTGATCTTCTCTGGTTGCATCATCCACTTCCCGTTCATTCCGGGCATCATGGGTGTGTGCCGTGGTCTGCACATCTTCTTCGGCTTCGTGCTGTTCATCAACTGCCTGGTCCGCGTCATCCTGGCGTTCGTGGTCGAGTCCGCGCCTACCGCCGGCACCCGTAAGACCGTCAGGACTACAAGACCTGGCTGCCGCAGGCCGACAATAAGCACCAGGGTCCCGAGTGGATCAAGTACTACCTGTTCATGCGTAAGACCCATCCGCTGTCGGCAAAGCTCGGCGTGCCTCAGAAGATTTCCTACCTGCTGATCCCCATCCTGATCATCGCCATGTTCATCACGGGTATCTGCATCTGGACTCCGACGGCCTCCTTTGGCTTCTGCCAGGCCCTGCTCAACGGCATCGGCGGCCCCATGAACATGCGTATCCTGCATTACTTCTTGATGTTCGGCTTCCTGATCTTCATGTGCATCCACATCTATCTGGCCAACATCGAGGGTCTCGCTCCTTCGAAGCTCATGTTCTTCGGTAAGGAGCATGGCGGTCTGACCTACGACCCCGACCGCCACGTCATCGACGGCGAGGACGCCCTGGAAGCATAGGCTTTCACGTCCCGCATCTTGATGCATCGGAAGGCACCCCTCGGGGTGCCTTCCTTGTTTCGTGCCCCTGAGGGACAACGGGGGACAACGGGGACGTAGCCCTTTGTCCCGTTTTCATTTTCCTACAGTCAACCAACGTAGGCATGCTAGGCACTCCCGAGCAGTCGGCCGCCGTGCTGTGCAAAAGGCTATAATGGCGGAGCCAAACAATGATCAGCCCAGGTGCCCATCCGGTCCATTGTTTGGCGACGATCCCGATCGGATGGGCGCCTGGGCGGATGGGATACCGCCATGTCCACCCGTACGAACCCGTTCGCGAAGCGGGTCAACGCCCTCGATGAGGGCGATTTCGCGCTCTTGCAAGAGGCCGTCGAGACGAGAAGGTGCCGCGAGTCCGTCGGCGTCGGAGATTACGACGAGGCTGCCGACGAGTGGAGGCCCCGGCCCCCGTGCCCGAGATGCGGTTCCGGCGAGACCGTCGGCCGAGGCCGCACGGGTGCCGGCCGCAGGTTCTGGGAATGCCGCGACTGCGGTCGCAAGTACACGTCGTTGGCCGGCACGATATTCGAATCCTCGAAGAAGCCCCTGTCCGCATGGGTCCTCTTCATCCGCCTCATGTGCTACAACGTGCAGCTCGACGCTGCGGCGGAGCTCTGCGGGATGTCGCACCAGACGGCCTGGGAGTGGCGCCACCGGGTCATGAGCACGATAGACGGCTACCAGGACCGCATCGTCCTGCGGGACAAGGTCTGGATAGACGAGATGTACGTCACGGACTCCGACCTGAAGGGAGGCCCGGGCTGGAGGCCGAAGAGGGGCCTGAGCAAGGACAAGGTCTGCATAGCGGTCGCGATCGACGTCCACAAGAACGTGGTCGCCGTGCGCTGCGGCCACGGCAAGCCCTCGGCCAGGCGCATCAAGGACGCGCTGCAGGCCAGCATCGCCGAGGGCTCCGAGATCTTCCACGACATGGAGAAGTCCCACAAGTCGCTGGTGAAGGCCGTGAAGGGCGTCGACCGGCCCTACAAGGCCGACACGAAGGACCCGGAGTACCTCGAGAAGATGGCGATGGTGAACAACCTGTGCTCCTGGATCAGGCGCTACCTGCACGGCTACGTCGGCATGGACGTCAAGAACCTGCAGTCATATCTGAACTGGTACGCGTACCTGTTCAGGGTCAAGCGGGCCGAGGAGAAATGGCCCAAAGTGGAAAGGGTGCTCCGCCATTTGTTCATGGCCGACGCCACTTTCCGCAGCTCGCGCAAGCGCGGTCACGCCTACGTTGGTTGACTGTAGGGTTTCATTTAAGCGGCGGCTGGGGCAAGGGGTATACCCCGTGCTCCAAAATGAGTCAATCGGAAACGTCCCTACTGACACAGATCAGAACGAAAAAGAAAAAAGCCGCCCCGAAGGGCGGCCGATGCGATTCGAAATCGAGCTAGCAGATCTTGCAGACCCAGCCTTCGGGGCCTTCGATGTCGCCAGACTGAATCTGGGTGAGCGTGCCACGGAGCTTGGCCATGACGGGACCGGAGGATTCGGCGCCGTCGACGAAGGTGACGTCCACACCCTCGGCCTTGATGTGGCCGACGGGGGAGATGACCGCAGCGGTGCCGCACAGGCCGCACTCGACGAAATCGCCGTTGGTGATCTCCTCGAACTTGACCGGGCGTTCGACGACGTTCATTCCCAGGATGTCCCTGGCTACCACGACCAGCGAGCGACGGGTGATGGAGGGCAGGATGGAATCGGTGTGGGACTGCGGAACGACCAGGGTGCCGTCCTTGGCCACCAGCAGCACGTTGGCGCCGCCGGTCTCCTCGACATAGGTGCGGGTCTGGGAGTCCAGATACAGGTTCTCGGCATAGCCGTTCTTGTGGGCCTGCTCATAGGGGTACAGGCTCATGGCGTAGTTCAGGCCAGCCTTGATGTTGCCGGTGCCATGGGGAGCGGCGCGGTCGTAATCGGCCACGGTGATGGTGATGGCGGTGTCGCCGCCCTTGAAGTAGGGGCCCACGGGGGTGACCAGGATGCGGAACTGGTACTCGTCAGCAGGCTTCACGCCGATGACCTCGCCGGTGGCGAACATCAGCGGACGCACGTACAGGGCTGCGCCGGAGCCGAAGGGCGGGACCCATGCGGCGTTGGCTTCGACGACCATCTTGACGGCCTCGACGAACTTGTCCTCAGGGAACGGAGGCATGACCAGGCGGCGTGCGGAATCGGCCATGCGGGCAGCGTTCAGGTCGGGGCGGAAGCACACGATGTCGCCGTTGGCGGTGGTGTAGGCCTTCAGGCCCTCGAAGCACTCCTGGCAGTAATGCAGAATGCCTGCGCATTCGCTCAGCTGCACGGTGTGGTCGGTGGTCAGGCCGCCTTCCTCCCATGCGCCGTTCTTGTAGTTGCACACGTAGCTGTAATCGGTCTTCATGTAGCCGAAGCCGAGGTTGCCCCAGTCAAGGTCTTTCTTCTCCACGGTTGTCTCCGTTCTCGATGCGTACAGAATTGCATGTGCATTACTTTAGACCTTTGCTCCAGCAGAGTGGAGCATAAATTGGCCGAATGCGAAAATCTTGGATGAATCTCCCCACGTTTCGACGGGGCGTGACGTTGTATATAATGGACGCATGACAAACGACACGCAAATCACACTCACCGTCCCGGACCATGTAGACATGGCGTCTATCGTGGGTCCGCAGGATTCGGTGCTTCACACCATCCAAAAGGCCTACTCGGCCCGCATCACGGTGCGCGGCAACACGGTCACCATCAAAGGCGACACGTTGGAGGTCCAAAGCCTTGCAACGCTGTTCGGCGACCTCATCAAAGTTTCGGGGTCGGGCGACGTGCCTACCGTGGACTACGTCCAGCATGCCATTGACCTGCTGCGTATGGGTGAGTTCAGCCCTACTGCGCTTAGGGAAGACATCCTGCTGACGTACCGCGGACGGGCCATACGTCCCAAGACGGCGGGCCAGAAACGCTACGTGGACGCAATACGCGACAACACCGTCACCTTCGCCATCGGACCTGCCGGCACGGGCAAGACCTACCTGGCCATGGCCATGGCGGTTGCGGCCCTCAAGCGTAAGGAAGTGAACCGCGTCATCCTAACGCGACCTATCGTTGAGGCCGGCGAGAACCTGGGCTTTCTGCCAGGCACCCTGACGGAGAAGGTGGACCCCTACATCCGTCCGCTTTACGACGCGCTGTTCGACATGACCGATGCGGGGGCGGCGGCCGATTTGCTGGAGACCGGCGTCATCGAGATCGCGCCTCTTGCCTTCATGCGCGGACGCACCTTCAACGACAGTTTCATCATCCTGGACGAGGCCCAAAACACCTCGCCAGAGCAGATGAAGATGTTTTTGACCCGGCTGGGGTTCAATTCGAAGATGGTCGTCACCGGCGACGTTACCCAGGTTGACATGCCCGGGGGACGATCGGGCCTGAGGCATGCCCGCGCGGTGCTCGAGCATGTCGACGACATCGCTTTCTGCGACCTTTCCGGCAAGGACGTGGTGCGCCATTCGCTGGTCGCACGCATCGTCGACGCCTATGAGCACGCCGAAACGACGCGCTCCAAGAAGCATACAGAAGGGGAGTAACCCATGGCACATACGTTTAAGAGCGGCTTCGTCACGTTGGTGGGACGCCCGAACGCAGGCAAGTCAACGCTGATCAACGCTGTGGTGGGCCATAAGGTGGCCATCACGTCGAACACGGCCCAGACCACCCGGCACCGTTTCAGCGCGATTGTGACGCGCGATGACATGCAGATCATCATGGTTGACACGCCGGGCTTGCACAAACCTCACGATGCGCTGGGCCAGGAGCTCAACACCTCTGCCATCAAGGCCATGGAGGACGTGGATGTCGTGGCCATGCTGATCGACTGCTCCAAACCCATCGGCCGCGGCGACGAATGGGTTGCTGCCCAGGTGAACGAGGTGCATGCGCCCCATAAGATTCTCATTCTGACCAAGGCCGACCTGGTCGAGCCCAAGGTGATCGAAGAGCAGATGAAGGCCGCCAAGAGGCTGGCTCGCTGGGATGAGATCGTTGTTCTGTCGGCCAAGACCGGCAAGAACGTATCCGGCTTCGAAGAAGCCGTGGCCACCTGGCTTCCCGAAGGCCCCAAGTGGTTCCCGGACGACATGGACACCGACCAGCCGCTGGAAGTCATCGTGGCCGAGTTCATCCGTGAGAAGATCCTGCGCAGCTTCCGCGACGAAGTGCCCCACAGCATCGGCGTGGTCACCGAGGACATGCAATACGAGCGTAAGAAGGACTTGTATAAGATCTACGCGACCATCTACGTGGAGCGTGACAGCCAGAAGGGCATCATCATCGGCAAGGGCGGCCAGGCCATCAAACAGATCGGCATCGAGGCCCGCAAGGACCTGGAGCAGCTTCTGGGCTGCGGCGTGTACCTGGACCTCAACGTGAAGATCAAGAAGAACTGGCGACGCGACCTGAACCAGATCCGCCGATTCGGATACGGCGAAGGAATCTAGCGAATCATACTGTCGCGAAGCGGCAAGTACCACTATTATTGTGAGGGCACATTTGCGGAAAGGAGGACGCGTGGCCAAATACTACTGCTCATGGTGCGGTGCCGAGCTGGAGCCGGGCGCGCATTACTGTAACGAATGCGGCGCACGGGCGCCTGAGATCATCACCGTGGACGGATCCCGGGATGCCATCGACCGCATGCGCGGCATCGACATCGTCGGCGGCGAATCCATTCCCGCGTCCGACACCCAGCGTATGGACAAAGGCGCCATCTCGGACCGTGTGGTCGTGTCCGGCGGTCGGGCCACGCGTTATTCCAGCGAATCCGGCATTCCCAAGAGCAAGAAACACATCGTCATCGGCGTGGCTGCCGCGGCATGTCTGGTCGCCGCCCTCGTTGGCTTCTACTTCATCTGGGCCGACAAGAACGTCGACCTGCCTGCCTCCGGCAACAGCCTGGACGGTACGGAAACCACCCAGGTCGAAGCCATCACGCCCACCGAGAACATTGCCGACGCCCCTGCCGCCCCGTCTGACAGTGAAGTGTACACCCAGCTCGTGAGCTATTACGAGAATCTGGGCATCTACAAGAACCGACTGTTCACGTGCCTGGACGAGTTCAACAACGGATTCGTGGACCCCTCGCAGGCCGTTCGAGAAGGCTATTACGCGAACGCGTTGTCGCTGTTGGAGGACTTGCAGAACGACCTGGACAACCTGAACGCCATGGAGCTTGCGGACGATTCGGTGTATGTGGAGGACCTGGAGAACCAGAAGCTTCTCTACGAGTACATGATCGGCCGCATACAGCCCTTGGTCGATGCGTGGGCCCTCAGCGTGAGCTACGACGACCCCACAACCCACAGCGAAGAGATCCTTGCCGAGCTGAGCAAAGATTACGTCAACGGCGAAAACCCCAACATCGCGCTGTACGACAACCTGTACTGGCAGGCAAAACCGAAGCAGAAGTAGCGTCTTCCTATTCCGGACACAGCGAGCCCTGCCTAGCGGGGCTCGTTTCGTTGCGGACCCGGTGACGGTTTGCGTGTCGGCTGCGTGAAGGCGTCGAACGGCTGCTATACTTTATGAACAACTATCGCAAAGGCCGAACGGCCGATGGGAGGAAATCCATGCCCAAGAAAATAGCCGTCATCGACGGAAACTCGCTCATGTACCGCGCCTACCACGCGGTTCCGCCGACCATGAACGCGCCTGACGGCACGCCTACCAACGCGGTGTTCGGATTCATCGCCATGTTCCTGAAGCTCTACGAGATGGCCAAGCCCGACGCGGTCATCTGCGCGTTCGACGCCGGCAAGCCCGAGTTCCGCATGAAGGCCCTTGAAACATACAAGGCGCAGCGTCCGCCGATGGATGACGAGCTGCGCGTGCAGTTCCCGGTCATCGAAAGCCTGCTTGAGGCCATGAGCGTGCCGGTGGTCCGCCTGAAGGGTTGGGAAGGCGACGACATCCTTGGCACCATCGCCGCCCGCGACGAGGAGCTGGGGTATGAAACGCTGTTGATCACCGGCGACAAAGACGCGTATCAGCTGGTGACCGACCTGACGCGCGTCGTCACCACCAAGAAGGGCATTACCGACGTGGCCATCTACGGCCCCGCCGAGGTGGAGGAGCGCTACGGCGTGACTCCCGAGCAGTTCCCCGATTTTCTGGGGCTGAAGGGCGACTCCGCCGACAACATCCCCGGCGTGCCGGGCATCGGCGACAAGACCGCGGCCAAGCTGCTGCAGAACTACGGCACCATGGACGGCATCTACGAGAATCTGGACAAGCTCAAGGGCAAGCAGCTCGAGAACCTGACCAACAACCGCGACGTGGCGTTCATCAGCCGCGAGGTGGCTACCATCGTGCGTGACGTGGACCTGGAGGTCGACCTGGAAGCGGCGGCGTTTCCGGCATTCGACGCGCAGGCCGTAACCGATGCGTTCCACGCGGTGCGGTTCAATTCCCACCTGCAGAAGATGCTGGGGCTGGCGGGGCAGGAGGCGCCGGTAACCGCTGCCGCCGCAATCGAGTTGCCGAAAGCGGACGTGCTTACGGGAGCCGAAGCCGCCGAAGGGCTGGCTGCGGCCATCGACGCCGGCCAGATGATCGCGCTCGAATTCGTCGTGCCCGACCAGGCCAGCCTGTTCGACGACTTCAAAACGATGTTCGCCGGCACGGCCGAAGCCGTGTTCAAGTTTACCGACGAGGAAGTGGCGCCTGCCTTCGGCAGGGTGGTCCGCGAAGCGCGGTTCTGCGCGTTGGACGTGAAGAAGACCCTGCAGGAAGGCTATCCGGCCGACACCGCGAAGGATGCCGAACTGACCGCGGACGACGTTCGCCATGCGGACTACTTCGACATCGGCCTTGCCGCCTACCTTCTGAATTCCAACACCGACGTCTTTGCCTACGATGCGCTGGCTGACACATACCTTGCATCGTCCTTGCCCGAGACCAAGGACGACGACGCGGCGGCGGCCGTCCACGTTCTGGTTGCGCCCCGCTTGGTGAATGCGCTGCGCGAAGCTCTCGACAAAGACGGCTCTGCGGACGTGTATTACAAGATCGACCTGCCGTTGGTTTCCACGTTGACGCTTATGGAACGTGTGGGCGCGCAGCTTGACGTGGACGCCCTGGCCGCTATGGGGTCTGCCACCCGCGGTGAGATAGACTCGCTGCGCGCGCATATCCACGAGCTGGCAGGGGAGGAATTCAACGTGGATTCCCCCAAGCAGCTGGGCGTCATCCTGTTCGACAAGCTGGGACTCCCCCACGGCAAGAAGACGCGCACGGGGTATTCCACCAATGCCGCCACGCTCAAGAAGCTGCAGTCCATCCACCCCATAGCCGACGAGGTGCTGCGCTACCGCGAGCTGGCCAAGATGTCTTCTACCTATATTGATGCGTTGCCGCGCATGCGCGCCGACGACGGGCGCGTGCACACGCATTTCAACCAGACGGTGACCACCACCGGCCGGTTGAGCTCCAGCGACCCGAACCTGCAGAACATTCCCGTCCGCACCGATTTCGGGCGCCGCATCCGCGAGTGCTTCGTGCCGCTGCACGAAGGAGACGTGTTCGTGTCGGCGGACTATTCCCAAATCGAGCTCAGGCTGCTGGCGCACCTGTCCGGCGACGAGCATCTGGTGGACGCGTTCTGCTCCGGCGCCGATTTCCATGCTGCCACGGCGGCTCGCGTGTTCGACGTTCCGGTGGACGAGGTCACGCCGCAGCTGCGCAGCCGCGCAAAGGCCGTTAACTTCGGCATCGTCTACGGACAGCAGGCGTTTGGTCTGGCCCAGAGCCTGGACATCGGGTTCAAAGAGGCCCAGGACATGATCGACCGCTACTTCGAGGCGTATCCCGGCGTCCGCTCCTATCTGGACAAGACCGTGGAAGACGCCAAGCAGACGGGGTACGCCGTCACCATGTTCGGACGAAAGCGCCACATCCCCGAGCTGAAGATGCGCAACGCCGTGCAGCGAGGGTTCGGTGAACGCACGGCCATGAACCACCCCATGCAAGGCTCGGCGGCCGACATCATCAAGCTGGCCATGAACGAGGTCCAACGCCGCCTGATCGAGGACGGCTTCGAATCGCAGCTCATGCTGCAGGTGCACGACGAACTGGACCTGAGCGTGCCTGCCGATGAGCTGGAACGCCTGAGCGACATGGTGCGAGAGGTCATGTCGACCATCGTCGAGCTCAAAGTGCCGCTGCTGGTGGATGTGTCGTCCGGTCCCAACTGGGCAGCCGCGCACTAGAGATACGGATGTACCGAGGACCCGCTTCGTGCGGGTCCATTTTGCTGACGCCAGACGCAAAACGCCCGTAAAGGAAGCTCTTGGCAGGTGCCACCGAAGGAAAGCGTGGCGCCCGAACACCGTACAGTATTTTGGCCCGTTCAACTACCGATTGTATGCAAGTTGCGAAGGTGCACTTCATCAGGTGCATTCGACATGCATTGGTGGTATGATACGTCGGCGCTTTAACCATAAGTTTCCCCATGGGTAAGGCACGGCATAAAAAAGGATGGGCTCTGAGGTCCCAACAGTGTGTGCAAATTGCGAACACTGCAAGGTTTTCGGGGTCTTGTCTGGTGATATGTATTGACGCAAACCCACGGCGCCGATAAAATATCGCCTTGCGTTTTTAGACATTCAAGGAGATTTAGACATGTACGCTATCGTAAAAACCGGTGGAAAACAGTACAAGGTTGCTCCCGGCGACATCCTTTCCGTCGAGAAGCTGGACGTTGCCACGGGCGAACAGGTCGAGCTTGAGGCCATCTGCGTCGTCAACGACGGCAAGGTCGAGCTCGAAGATGCCGCAGCAACCAAGGTTGTCGCGACTGTTCTTGAGCAGTTCAAGGGCGAGAAGCAGCTCGTCTTCAAGTTCAAGAAGCGCAAGAATTATAAGAAGCTGCAGGGTCATCGTCAGAAGTTGTCCCGCATCAAGATCGACAGCATCGGCGGCGTTGCTGCCGACGCTCAGTAACTCGAAGGGCAGGTAGTTTACAATGGCACATAAAAAGGGTCTTGGCTCTTCGCGCAACGGCCGCGATTCTCACGCACAGCGACTCGGCGTCAAGCGTTACGGTGGCGAGTACGTCATCCCCGGCAACATCATCGTTCGCCAGCGCGGCACCCACTTCCATCCCGGCGAGAACGTCGGTCGTGGCAAGGACGACACCCTGTTCGCTCTGACCGAAGGTGTTGTTGAGTTCACCACCAGCACCCGCCGCACCAAGAAGACGCGTCACATCGTTAACGTCCGTCCGGTGGAAGCGGTCGAAGCCGAAAACTAACCTCATACATTTGGGGATCGGAGGGGAGAGCTCGCATATGCGGGCTCTTTGCTTATAATGGCGTCAATTCGCTTGATAGCGGCGGCGCATCCCGGAACGGAGAACTATGTTTACTGACAAGGTGCACATCTATTTGAAAGGCGGCGATGGCGGCGCGGGCTGCATGAGCTTCCGTCGAGAAGCCCACGTGCCCAAGGGCGGTCCCGACGGCGGCGACGGCGGTCATGGCGGCAACGTCATCCTGAAGGCCGACGGTTCGGTGTCGTCCCTTATCGAATACCGCTACAAGCACCATTTCAAGGCCGAGCGCGGCACCCATGGCAAGGGCAGCCGCATGCACGGCGCCCGCGGAGAGGACCTGGTGCTCAAGGTTCCCATCGGCACGGTTGTGCGTGAATACAACGAAGAGACCAAAGAAACCGGCGAGCTGATCGCAGACCTGACCCATGAGGGCGAACAGGTCGTCGTAGCCGAAGGCGGCATGGGCGGCCGCGGCAACATTCACTTCGTCACCTCCACCCGCCGTGCGCCTACCTTCGCCGAGCTGGGCGAACCCGCAAAGGAGATGTGGGTGGAGCTGGAGATGAAGCTCATGGCCGACGCTGCCTTGGTGGGCATGCCGTCGGTTGGCAAGAGCTCCATCATCGCGCGTATCAGCGCTGCACGTCCCAAGATCGCCGACTATCCCTTCACCACGCTGGTGCCCAATCTGGGCGTCGTGCGCGGCGACGAGTACGACTTCGTCGTTGCTGACGTACCGGGCCTGATCGAAGGCGCCCACGAGGGCAAGGGCTTGGGGCATGAATTCTTGCGCCACATCGAGCGTACGGCCATCATCGTGCACGTGATAGACATGACCGGCAGCTATGAGGGCCGCGACCCGGTGGAGGATTACCACATCATCAACCGCGAGCTGGAACTGTACGCCAAGGAGCTGGCGGATAGGCCCCGCATCGTCGTGGCCAACAAGTGCGACATGCCCGGCATCGAGGGCAAACTCCGCGAACTGGAAGCCGCCGTTCGAGAGGACGCCATCAAGGCTGCCGGCGGCAACGAGTATGCCGACAGCGTGGCCGAGGCAAAGGTGTACCGCGTAAGCGCGCTTACGGGCATGGGCATCGACTCCATGGTGGACGCCCTTGGCAGCAAGGTGCACGAGTTGCGTGAAGCCGCAAAGGAGGCCGCCGCATCCGACGTGCAATACGACCAGGTGTGGGAGCACGCACGTTCTGCCCGCGACAAACGCATCAATGTGCGCAAGCTTTCCGAGGGCGTCTTCCGCGTGGAAGGCGTGCAGATCGAGCGCATGGTTGTGCAGACCGACTGGGAAAACGAAGAGGCTATGGCGTTTCTGCAACACCGATTCGACCGTCTTGGCTTGGAGAAGCTCCTGCTCAAGGCAGGGGCTGTGGACGGCGACGAGATCCGCATCGTAGGCCGCGCCTTCAATTTCGAGACATCCGAACATGAGGATATGTTTGAGGAGCTGGATATCTAATGGAGGAAGCGAAGCAGAAGGTCGCCGTCATCAAGATCGGTTCGTCCACGCTGACGACCGCAGACGGTCAAGCCGACCAGATGTTCCTGGCGGACCTTGCGCATCAGGTCTGGCGTATGCGCAACAAGGGATGGGGCGTGGTCATCGTAAGCTCCGGCGCCATTCCGTGCGGGCTTCGCACCATGGGCCTGCCCATCAAGCGACCGAAAGACATGCCGACGGTCCAGGCTGCGGCAAGCGTCGGCACCCGCGTACTGCTGGCCGCGTATGACCAAGCGTTTTCGCCCTACAGCATCCTCACATCGCTGGTCCTGCTCACGCGCCGCGACACGGCAGACCGCAACGCCTACCTGCACGCCCGCGATACCTTCCTGAGGCTTATCGAGCTGGGCGTGGTGCCCATCGTCAACGAGAACGACACGGTGTCCGTCGAACAGATCAAGTTCGGCGACAACGATACGCTGGCGGCACTGGTCGCCTGCCTGATCGGCGCCGACCGTGTGGTCATCATGTCCGACATCGACGGCCTGTACACGGCTAATCCTCAGACCAACCCCGATGCCGAAATCATCCGCGTAGTGGACCGCATCACCCCCGAAATCATGCAGGGTGCCTCTGGCGCCGGCAGCAGCGTGGGATCGGGCGGTATGGTGACCAAGCTCACTTCGGCACGCGTGCTGGGTGCAGCGGGCATCTCGCTGGTCATCTGCCACGGCCGCGCCGAGGAGGTCATCGTACGCAGCCTTGAGGACGAGCCTCGGATCGGCACCCTGTTTTCGGCCCACGAGCCCCGTCACGAAATCACGCCGCGCAAGCTGTGGATTGCCCTGGGCAACTCCACCAAGGCCCGCATAACGGTGGACAGGGGCGCCGCTGCAGCCCTGCTTGGGCACGGCAAATCGCTGCTGGCGGCCGGGATCAAGCACGTGGACAACGACTTCGACGAGGGCGACGTGCTGGATGTGATCGACATGGACGGCTTCGTTATCGCCCGCGGTCTGGCCAAGTGCTCGTCCGAGGGTCTGAACAAGGATTCGGGCGTGGTCATCCACCGCGACGAGCTGATGGTGTTCGAGTAACGGGAGGCCCCTGTGGCTGCGATTTGCGAACGTTTCGACACGCTGGGGTTGGAAGATCCCTCACGCACCTACCGTCTGGGCATCATGGGCGGCACCTTCGACCCCATCCATATGGGGCACCTGTCCTGCGCCGAGGAGGTGGCCGATGCCTTCCATCTGGACGGTGTGGTCTTCATGCCGGCCGGCGACCCGTGGATGAAACACAACCGCCGCGTGTCAGGAGCCGAGGACCGTTTCGCTATGACCCGTTTGGCCGTGGCCGACAATCCGAAGTTCTGCGTGAGCCGCATCGAGATCGACCGGGCGGGGGAGACCTACACGGTGGACACGCTGCGCATCATGCGCAGCCATTATCCCGACAACGTGGAGCTGTACTTCATTTCCGGAGCGGACGCCATCGCCAACATCGCGTCGTGGCGCGGCGCCGCCGAACTGGGCGCTCTGGCCCATTTCGTGGGAGTGACGCGGCCCGGCTACAGCATGGACCGAGCCCGCGAGGAGTACCTCCGCTCGCAGGAGGACCTGTTCGACCTTCATCAACTTGAAATCACGGCCCTGGCCATATCCTCGACGGATCTGCGCACCAAGGTGCGCAACGGTCAGTCCATCCGCTACCTCACGCCGCAGCCGGTGGTGGAATACATACAAGAGCACGGATTGTATCCGTTGGAAGATTAGGAGCATCCGATGGTCGACGTGAACCGATTCGACGAAATGCGCGAGCGTCTGAAGGCCCGCGTGAAACCGACCCGTTACACGCATTCTCTGGGCGTTTCTCAGACTGCAGAGCAGCTTGCCCGCATCTACGGCGTGGACGAGTCGGAAGCAGCCGTTGCGGGGCTTCTGCACGACTGGGACAAGGCCTTGTCCAAAAAGGAAGTCCGCGAGAAGGCGAAGCGCCTGTGCCCCGAGGTTCCCAAAGAGGTGCGGAAAAACGCCGTGGGCGTGCTGCATTCCTTTACGGCGGGAGCCAGCCTGCGCGACGAGTTCCCGGAGCTCTCCGATGCGGTGCTGCAGGCAATCTACCGCCACACCTGCGGAGATCCCGATATGACCGATCTGGATATGGTCATCTACGTGGCCGACATGATCGAGCCGGGCCGTGACTTCGAAGGCGTCGAGGACCTGCGTGCAGCCGTGGGCGAAGTGGACCTGGACGAGCTGTATTACCTGACGTACCAGCAGTCCCTCCTGTACCTGGTACGCTCTGGCAAGACGGTGTTTCCAGGGTCGCTTGGCACGTGGAATGCGTTGGTGCTGAGGCGCGAAGCGTCGCTGGCCGAACGCGTCCAAGACGCGACCGCTTCTGCTGAGGTTGCGGAAAACACCTTGTAAGATGTAAATTCCCGTTCGCATTGGGTAAGATATCCCCTTGCGAAACGAACCTTGCCATGCGTCTGTGCGCATGTGATACAGAGAAAGGAGCCCGCTTTGGCTCAGGACAAAGGACTCACGTCCCTCGAAAAGGTCATGATCGCGGCCAACGCCGCCGACGACAAGAAGGCTACCGACATCGTCATTCAGGACGTCCGCGACCTCATCGGGGTTACGGACTACTTCGTTATCATCACGGCGCAGAACAACCGCCAGATCAGCGCGGTCATCAACGCCATCGAAGACGACGAGATCAAGCTGGCAGGCGTCAAGCCCCTTCATGTGGAGGGCGCCCGCGAGGGCTTCTGGTCGCTTATGGACTTCGGCGATTTCGTTGTGCACGTCTTCCAACCGGAAGGCCGCGACTATTACCGTCTGGACGAGGTGTGGAACGACGCACCCACGGTTCCCTTCGAGCCAAAACCCAATCCCAACGCCCAGTAGCGCATCGGAAAAACATACCGAAACATGAAAACGCCCGCTCGAAAGCGGGCGTTTGTCGTTTATGGGGTGTTCGGTCTAGTAGTAGATGTCGTAGGCCATGGACGCTTCGTCTTTAAGGGCATCAGGATCGGCGAACTCCCAGGTGTCGCCGTTCTTCTGGTAAGACACATAGGCGGTGTAGCCGTCGGTGGTCACCGTCTTGTCGACCTTTTTGAACTCCTCGAACCCCTTCGTGAATGCCTCTCCATAGGTCTGGGCAGATGCATCGTAGCCTACTTCGTTCATGAACGCAGAGGTGAAGGTATCAAGAAGGTACAGGTTGTAGCAGTGTATTCTCGGATATGCCGTTGCTGTTCCGTCTGTGTATCCGTAGAAGCAGCTGGAATCCAACTCCACGGTGGTGCCGCTGATCAGAAACTCGTACACCTCGTCCACATCAACGCCCATTTCCGTCAGGGTGTAGCCGTGCTGGTCCTGGTACCTACTGTTCAGGGCTTCCTTGAAATGCGCCTCGAAGTCCTCGTCGGGGTGAGTGAAGTACTCGCAGGTCGGGTCATACATGGCCGCGAAGGCCTCGTCGGCCGCATCGTCTGAGAAATCGACGCTGTCCGACCAGGCAACCTCTTCCACCTCGCTGTAATCGTCGAGGGACGACCCGATGATCGCAGCCGTCACGCCTAAGAGCATGAGCGCCGAAATGATCAGGCTCACGATGCCGCAGACCTTGCCTGCGGTGGCCTTGCCGTCGCGGCCGTAGTTGTTCACGTGGCGCCTGGCCAGTGCGATTGCTGCGATGCCCAGCATCACGCTGGGTATGACGGTGCTGCTCGTCACAAGGGCCAGCACGCCGCACACCAAGGCCGCAGAGGCGGACGGGGCCACGAAGTCATCCGCATTCAGAAGAGCCCCGCCGTCATGCTGGTCGAAGTCCTCCGTGGGCTGGTAATACACCTGAGACGAGTAAGGCTCCTGGGCCTTGGCCGGCTTGTAGGTTTCATACGGGCTTGCAGGTGCGGGAGGAGCGGGCTCCGGCGGGCGGACGGGCTCGGTGGCTGCAATGGGAGTTTGGTCCGCATCCGTGAAAACCGTATGCTTCTTACGACCGTCCTCGGCGGACGAAAAGTTTCGAGAATCGTATTCCTCGTTGCTCATGGAATGCCCTCTCTTCGTGGCTCTTGTGCGATTTCAGTATATCGCAGCGGTTCGAAGCTTTTGAGCATGTGTGTTCGGAATCTATTGGATTCGGTATAGTATGGAGATTGACATATGCCAAACACGCATATATATTACGCATCCGAGAATGTTACAAACATTATATAAATAAGCTTCGTATAACAACTTGAGGTGCGGGAATGGCTAATACTGGTGGGGATTATCTCCAAGCATCTGAAGACCTGAGGAAGGTATTTTCAGAACGAATGAAAACCGCTCGTGGAGAGCGGTCTCTCTATAGCGTTGCGAAGGCAACGGGAATTTCTTATTCGGCACTGTGGCTGTACGAGAAAGGGGAGACCCTTCCGTCCACAATGTCCATACTGGCTGTGGCCGACGAGCTTGACGTAAGCGTCGACTGGCTGCTGGGCCGTTGTGAGAAGCGCAAGCGCCGTTAAGCGTGGAATCATCCTGCAAACAGAATAGGCGAATCAACCGAAACATCGCAGCAGTGCGGTCGGTCGGATACCGGTGTGCGCCGGAACACTTTAGATGAGCAGCAGCGAAACCGCCGGAATGGTGCCCATGGAGGCGACGGTGGTGATGAACGTGCCTTGCGTCATGGTTTTGAGGTCTCCACCGTAATCGATGCACATCATGGTGCCGCTGGAGGCGGCGGGCATCGCCACGCACATGGTGATGACGCCCAGCAGCAGCTGGTTGCTAATGAAGTGGCCGAGGCCGAAATACACCGCCACAGGAACCAGAATCAGGCGTACGGCCGAACCGATGTAGGGGCTCACGTTGGTCAGCATCTGCTTGACAGGAAGCTTCGCCAAAGACGAACCGATGACGAGCATAGCGCCCGGAGTGGTCATTTGGCCGATGAGCGATGTGGTGCTGCCGAAGAACCCGCTGTCGGTCACGTGCAGAAGCACCAGGGCCAATGCCACGTAGCAGCTGATCATGCAGGGGCAGATCAGAGCTTTCGCCATTTGCTTGAGCTGTGCTTTCAGCATGCTGTCGGAGCCGTCGCCGCCGTCGCGGGCGCACAGCATCATGACGCCTGCAGACCAGGTGAAGATGGTGGAGGGGATGTTCAGCACCGCGCCGTAGAGCACCCCTTGCGCGCCGAAGATGGCGTGCAGCACGGGAAACCCGATGAAGCCGACGTTGCCGAAGGTCATGAGGTACTCCAGCGTGCCGCGCCTGCGGGCGTCGGTGCGGATGAGGTGCCCCACGATAAGCGCAATGCCGATGATCATGAGGTATGCCACCGTGGACCAGCCCAGGATCTGCAGCAACGTATTTGTGGAGGGCAGGCTGTCGCTGGTAAGCACCGAGGCCACGATAAGGGCCGGCATGCAGATGTTGATGACCACTGCGGAGAGCTTCTTATCGAAACCGTCGTCCATCATCCCACGTTTGCGGGCGAAAAACCCCAGGCCGATGACTACAAACAGAATGGCCATCTGGTTGGCGGCGCTTACGAAAATGCTCACAGCTCATACTCCTTCGGTGCGTGTTCGGTACATTGGCAAGGTACGTCTGCGGCTGCGGAGGTTCAACGGACTTCACAAAACCCCGTGCAGCAACCTCTGAACGTTTGTCATAGGTTGTGCTAGGATGTATGAACGCTTTGCATACATCCTGATTGAGGCTCTATGAACTTGCAACATCTTGTGTATTTCCGCAAACTTGCCGAATACGAGCATTACTCGCAGGCAGCCGACGAGCTGTTCGTGCGCCAATCGACCATATCCCATGCCGTGAAGAGCTTGGAAGACGAGCTGGGCTGCAAACTGCTGGAGCACGAAGGCCGCAACGTGCGCCTGACCGAGGAAGGACGCATATTCCAGCAGGCGGTAGAGGAAGCCTTGGGTGCGCTGGAGCGTGCGAAGGCCGAGCTCAAGGGCCGGCAGGGGCATCTTTCGGGATTGGTGAAGGTGGGCTGCATCGACACGGCTCGGTCGTCGTTTCTGCCCGACGCCATGCTGCGTTTCCAGAAGCTGCACGGGCCGTATGTGGAATTCCAGGTCATGCAGGGATCCACCCGCGATCTGCTGGCTGGGCTTAAAGATCGTCGGTTCGACATCGCCATCTGCTCGAATGTCGATGATTCCTCCCTTGAAAGCGAGCATCTGTACTACGAGAAGCTGGTGGCCATCATGTCCAAGCGGCATGTGCTTGCTGGCCACGACTGCGTTACGCTATCGGACCTGATGGGGCGCCCGCTAGTCACTTACCGTGCGGGCACGCACCCTGGAAGCGCGGTGGATGCATGGCTTGAATCCGAGGCGCAGGCAGAAGGCATCACGGTTGGGGAGGCCTTAGAGCGCATGGACATGATTCGCAACTACGAGGACGAGGTCATGCTTGGCGCGCTGGTTCAGAAAGACGCCCTGGTGGGGCTTTCGCTTCTCACATCCAGCCTAGCTCCGTTTCCGGACATTGCGAAGGTGCCGCTGCGCGGGAACGTCGCCGAACGCGGCTTCGATGTGGCGGCCCACGCCCGCAAAGACGACCGCCTTGAGCCTGCAGCGCGGGCGTTCTTCGAGTTTCTGCGGGACGTGCCGGCCCCTCGGTCCGATTCTGATTAGATGCCCAAGAACTCCTTGAGCGCAGGCAGGTCGCGGTAGGCCTGCTTGTAGCCTTCCTGATAGTTCGCTTCCAGCTTCGCCATGTCCGAATCGCCGGATTCGCAGGCCTGGTTTTCCGCGTAGAACACGAACGCGGACCCTTCCGCTTCCAGCTGTTCAATCTGGTCGCAGAAAGCGTTGTAGCGCTCCTTACGGGTGTTCAGGGCCTCGCAAACCTTGGGGTATTTGTGCAGTGCGGCGTTGATCAGCTTGCCCGAGAACCCGGGGTCGGTTTTACGGTAGCTCTTCGGGCGGCTGCGCACGATGACGAACCGTTTGAAGCCGTCGTCGATGGCGCGCGGCAGAATGAATCCTGCACCGATGCCAAGGCCGCCGTCGTAATACCAGTTGCCGTCGATTTGGGGAGAAGGCATGGCCACAGGCAACGTGGATGATGCCCGCACGCGCACCATGATGTCGTTCAGGCTGCGCATGTCGTCTTTGGTCCAATACACGGTTTCTCCGGTATCGCGGTTGAACGACTGGATGGTGGCATGTGCCGGATTGTCGAGAAACGCCTGCAGGTTGAAGGGGAGTGGGCCGTCCGATTTGCCCATGCATTGGTAGATGTTGTAGGCGTCGAAGTAGCCCTTGCCGGTAAGGAAGCTTCCGAACCCGCAGAAACCGGGAAACGAAGCGATGTCGACAAACGATGCCTTCACGCGGTTCTTATCACGGGTAAGGTAGTTCACGGTGTTGCTGGCGCCGGCGGACAGACCGTACACGTCGTTGATGTAGATTTCGTTTTCGAGCAGCATGTTCACGAAGCCGGCCGAGTAGCTGCAACGCATGCCGCCGCCTTCGAAAACAAGCGCAGTGTCGAAGATGTTGCTTTCCATAGGGCTCCTTGTATGGTTTGACTTTTTTATTGTAGCGGTTGATAGTCCAGTTCGGGCGCGCGAACTGGGTGTCAACGAAACGTTGCCTTCGGACGACGGGGGGAGCGGAGGATGGTTTGCGTGTATTCGTGAAGAAAAAGAAAAGCCCGATCCGCTTGAACGACCGGGCAATGCAATCATGGTGCCCCTGGGGGGAATCGAACCCACAACCATCAGATTAGAAGTCTGGTGCTCTATCCATTGAGCTACAGGGGCAGTGCGTCGGATATTATACCAGCAAGCTTGAGCTGTGCAGAGAATTCGCACGTAATGCGCAGGAGGTGCTTTGCGAAGGTGCAGGGATGCATCATGCTAAAGTCGTGTGCATCATTTGGATTTGGAAAAAATTCTGCGGCACCCCTTGCGAAGTAGGTGAAACATCCGTATAGTAACGCTTCGCGTCAAACGGTGGGTGTGGCCTAGTTGGCTAAGGCGCCAGATTGTGGCTCTGGAGATCGGGGGTTCGAGTCCCCTCACCCACCCCAGACTTTTTTTGAAAAAAGTTCTTGCTTTTTGGCCGACAGGGTATATAATAGCTGAGCGCTTTTCGAAAGACGCACTTTGACATATCTTTGAACGGATCGTTAGCTTAGTTGGTAGAGCAGGGGACTCTTAATCCCAAGGTCCGGGGTTCGAGTCCCCGACGATCCACCATCGAACTTCCGCCCCTTTCTCAAGGGGCTTTTTGTTATATCCGGACATAATTGAAACGGACATCAGATGAAACGCATAATCGGGCCTGTTCTGGCAGGAATCCTGTTGCTCGTATCGGTTGCGTGCGTTGCGGATCGAACCTCCAACGTGCAAACCGAGCCTTCTGCGGCTGTCAACGAGCGCTGGCTGTACGGCATTACCGTGGATGACAGCTGGTATGACGACGTCAGTACGGATGACATCGTTGCCGCAATAGAAGACATGCCAGTGAAGCCCACTGTGCGACTGGTCATGTCTACAGAGCTATCCGCTGAGGATTATGAACCGCTCTTCGCACAGATTCACGAAGTCGCCTACATCATGGCCTGTCCGGTCGATTCTTCGGAAATGAATTCCTACAAAGACGAGCAGGCGTATCTGGAACGGTTCCAAGAAGCGTACGAGGTGCTTGGGCCGTATGTCGATCTGTGGGAAATCGGCAACGAGATAAACGGTGTTGAGTGGATCGGGCAGGAGCCGGCGTTGATCGTATCCAAGGTCGAAGTCGTTAACGACTGGCTTCGTTCCCGTGATGCGAAAACGGCGTTGACCATGTACTACGCGCGTCCTGACGACCAGGATATGTTCGAATGGATGGAGGAGAACCTTCCTGAAGCGCTCTGTGAAAACGTGGATTATGCGCTGATCAGCTACTACGAGGACGACAACGAGGGATACATCCCTGATTGGAGTGGGGTATTCAACTCCTTTGAGGATGCGTTCCCTGATGCATCGGTAGGGTTCGGCGAGTGCGGAAACGTAGCCGAGGATGCCACTGAGGAGAGCAAGCTTCGCATGGCAGGCTTCTATTACGGCCTAAAGGCTCCGTCGCAACGCTATATCGGCGGATGCTTTTGGTGGAACTGGGTGCAGGACTGCATTCCGCATGAGGACAACGCCGTGTATGACGGCATCAATCAGTTGATGGAAACGCACGCGGCTTGATGACCCGTTGGTGTTATCGGATGTTTGCTACATGGCCGGCAACGTGACCGAGAAGGTGGTGCCTTCGGCCTCGGAGCTTGTGGCCTCTATGGTGCCGCCGTGCTCCTCGGCGATCGAGCGGGCGATGGCCAGACCCAATCCGAAGCTGCTGTCCTCGTGGGTGCGTGCCTTGTCGGCACGGTAGAACCGGTCGAAGATATGTGCCAGGTCTTCAGGGTGGATGGGGTTTCCGGTGTTATGGACGTCGAGCCTGATCTGATGGGACGTGCGGAACAGCTTCACGTCGATGGAGCCGCCTGTGCCTGCGTACTTGCAGGCGTTCTCGATAAGCGTGGCCACCAGCTTGTCCAGCATCTTCACGTTGCCGTTCACATGGATGCCCTCTTCCACCTGGGTGTCCAGATACACCCCGTTCTCGTAGGCGACCGAGTCGAACTGCATCGATATGCCGTCGACCAGCGTGCTGAAATCCACGTCGGAATGCTCGGGCCGGGATGCGGATTCCACCTGCGCAAGCGTGAGCATGTCGCTTACCAGATCCTGCATGCGTTCAGCCTCCACCTGGGTGGATTCTATCCATTGGCTTTCTTGCGCGATGGAACGCTCCGGGTGCTTCAGCAGGATGGATGCGTTCGCCAGAATCACCGTCAGCGGCGTTTTGAGCTCGTGCGACGCGTCGGCCACGAACTGCTTCTGAGCGGTCCAGGCTTCCTCCACGGGACGCAGCGCCCAGCGGGAGAGGAAGATGCTCAGCACGAAGAACAGCGCCAGAACGCCGACGCCCGCGAAGACCAGCGCCAAGGCCAGTGACTTCCAGTTGCTGACGGAGCTTTCGTCGGCAAAAGCGACGTAAATGCACGAATCGGTGGTGCGCTTCAGGTAGTACAGCCCGGCGTCGCTCAGGTATCCTTTGCCGTCGGCGGCGTCCAAGATGTCTGGGCTCACGGATGCGAGGACCTCGTCGGAAATCAGCGCCGTGGCAAGGCCCGGTTGGGAACTCAGGGAGCCGTCTTCTGCCTGCAGGTACACGGCAACGGGAATGAGCTGTTCGCGTCCTGCACCGCCGCCGATCTGCGGTCCTGCCATCTGGCCGTCCGGTACTTCGTCCATGTTCCCATCGGCAAAAGGCGCCTGCGTGTCGTCCGACCGCGGGCCTGCCATGCCGTCTTTTCCACCCACGGCGCGGTCATCGGAAACCGCGTGTTCAAGCGCCATGTCCAAGCTGTTCATCTCGTTCTGGTAACTGTATGCGGCGATTCCAGCGAACGTGACGATGACCACGGCGGAAACCATGGCCATGGTGTAGGCGACGAATTTCGTGCGGAGATTCTTAAGCATTTGACGCTCCATCGACGTTGAGCTTGTAACCTACGCGGCGCACGGTGTCGATGGACACGGAAGAACCCAAAAACTTCAGCTTCTTGCGCAAAAATGAAATGTACGCCTCGACGTTGTTGTCGTCGGCGGTGGACTCCACGCCCCAGACCTTGGAGATGAGCTGCTCTTTCGAGATGATCTGGCCTGCGTTGGACATGAGGATGTTCGCGATCTCGTACTCCTTGAAGCTGAGGTTGATGGTCTTCTGACCGCTGGAAAGGTCGTGGCTCTCAAGGTTGAGCGACAGGTCGCCAGCTTCCAGCTTCTCGAAAACGACCTGGCCCTGCCTGCGGGTGAGCGCGCGAAGGTGCGCCAGCAGCTCCGCGGGGGAGAAGGGCTTGGTCATGTAGTCGTCGGCTCCGGAATCCAGTCCGGTTATCTTGTCGGGAATGGCATCGCGCGCCGTCAGCAGCAGCACGGGCGTATCCAAGTTCGCGCGACGTAGGGACGCCACTACCTCGAAGCCGTTCATCTTCGGCAGCATGACATCTAAAATGACCACGTCGTAAATGCCTGCCACGGCGTAGTCGTAGCCGGACTGGCCGTTGTGGACCATGTCGACCAGGTAGCCGTTGTCTTCCAGAATATGCTTCAGAGCCGACGCCAGCCGCACATCGTCCTCAACTATCAAGACCTGCATCCGTCCATACCTTTCTCGCGTTGTGCATGGTCCCATTGTACCCGCAAGACTTAAATGAACCTGAAAGAAGTCGTGCTTCGTTTGCGGCGTCCGCCGTTGAGAATCGGCAACGGTGTCGTTTTGGGCCGAGGCGTCTGCTGTTCGGGTCGGCAACAACATCGCTTCGGGCTTTAAGGTTTGTTTAAGGAACGGGACCTAGCATGTTGACTGTCATAAACGACGGCCGCAGGGGCGGTCGGGAAGGGGGAATCACCCATGAGCAAAGACGTTTTCCAACGAAAAGAAGTCAAATACCTGCTTACACTCGAGCAATACGAAACCATACGTCAGGGTTTGGTCGGGCACATGCAGCCGGACATGTACGGGCGATCGCTCATCCAGAGCGTGTATCTGGACACGCCGGACCGCTCCATCGCCGTGCGGTACGACGGCAAGCAGGTCTATAAAGAGAAGCTGCGCGTGCGCCGTTACGTCCCGGCCAACAGCAACGTGGTGCCGGCTGCGGATTGCGACGCCGTGTTCGTGGAACTCAAGAAGAAATTCAAGGGCATCACCTACAAGCGCAGGGTCCATGTGAACGAAGGCGTCGCCGGCGCGCTCATGCTGGCCGACAAGAGTTACCTGGATGCCCTGGATGCCTTCATGCCTGCGCGTTCCGTTTTGGGCGAACCTGCCCGCACGGCCAAGTCGGTCCAGATAGCTTCGGAGCTTGTCGCCACTCGCGACCGCTACGAAGGACTATGCCCGTCCATGTTGATCAACGCCGTTCGCGTGGCTTGGGAGCCGGTCGGGGCGTCTGATGCGAATATTCATTCCGAAGAAACGGCGGGCATCGGAGACGTGCGCATCACGTTCGACGAATCGATCGAATACGCCGACCTGCAGCACATCTCCCGCGAAGCGGCCGCGCAGGACTTCGGCTCCTGCTTCGAGGCGCCTTCCCATAGGCTGCTTGAGGACGGCCTGGTCCTGATGGAGGTCAAGGTGCTCGGAGCCTACCCCATGTGGCTGAGCGAGCTTTTGAGCTCTGCCAAGGCCGTCAAATCCTCGTATACGAAGTACGGAAACGCCGTGAGGGCGCACCTCAGCGGCACCGAGGCTGCAGCATAACCCAAGGAGATCCACCATGCTTGACTATGTATTCACTTCGATTCTCGGTTCCACCGAGTCCGCAGCCGCTGGCGTGACGTCCGGCGACTACTTCCTGTGCACCATCGCGTCCATCCTGCTGGGCCTGATCGTCGCCGTGGTCTACATGTACCGCAACAGCTACTCGAAGAGCTTCGTCGTGACCATCGCGCTTCTGCCGGTCATCGTGCAGATGGTGATCATGCTGGTCAACGGCAACATCGGCGCGGGCGTGGCGGTCATGGGCGTGTTCAATCTGGTACGTTTCCGTTCCATCCCCGGCAGCGCCAAGGACATCGCCAGCGTGTTTCTGTCCATGGCAATAGGCC
Source organism: Slackia heliotrinireducens DSM 20476 (assembly GCF_000023885.1). Lineage (NCBI taxonomy): Bacteria > Bacillati > Actinomycetota > Coriobacteriia > Eggerthellales > Eggerthellaceae > Slackia > Slackia heliotrinireducens. The sequence continues at coordinate 1,507,498 of NC_013165.1, forward strand.
TGGCGACGGGCATGGGTTTCCTAAGCCTGGCCATCGTGTTCACCATCATCGTGTCGATACTGAACATCGTGTTCTCCCGCACGTCCTTCGGCAAGAAACCGATGCCGCCCAAGGTGCTCTCCATCACGGTTCCTGAGGACCTGGAATTCGAAGGCATGTTCGACGAGGTGTTCACGCGCTACACCGAGGAGAACGAGCTTACCAGCGTGCAGACCTCCAACATGGGCGCGCTCTACCAGCTGAAATACAACATCCAGATGAAGGAAGGCGAAAGCGAGAAGGCCATGATCGACGAGCTGCGCTGCCTGAACGGCAACCTGAAGATCTCCTGCGGCCTGGCACCCATCGCCAAGGAGGTGCTGTAAAGCATGAGTGCGCCGGAGCGTTTCAGCGGAAGCACTTTGGCGAAGCACCTGAGCCTGGAGGTTGCGAAGGTCGGCTGCGTGCTTGTGGCGGTGCTTACGGCCATGGTGTTCAATTGATGCGGTTCTGATCGTAGGCGTGCAGGTCCGGTTCGATGCGGAGGGGCAAAGGCCCCGATGGATCGGCCGGACTTGTTGCATTCCTGTAGCTTTCGAGACGAATGCAAATATTCGTGCGAAGTGCAAAACCGCGGGTATAATACCGAAACTATGACATTGGAAGAGGTAAAAGAAGCATTCAAGGCGGCGTGGCCCATCATGGTGGGCTATATCGTGTTGGGCCTGCCCTGCGGCATACTGTGCGCCGCAGCGGGCATGGACGTCTGGATGGTTGCGCTCATGGGTGCACTGTTCTATTCCGGCGCAGGTCAATATATGATTCCGAACATGTGGATGGCCGGCAACCCGATAAGCGCCATCGTGCTTTCGGTCACGTTGGTGAACACGCGTCAGATGCTGTACGGCGCATCGCTGTCGCAGTTCTGCGGGACGGCCGGCAAATTCCTCACCTTCAATTTCGGGGCGTCGGTCACCGACGAGAGCTTCGGCGTGAACCTGGCCCGTTTCATGAACGGCAACTGGACGGTGCGCAAGGCTCTGCTGGTCAACATCATGTCGCAGTCCATGTGGTTCTCTTCAAATGTGGTCGGGTGCATCGTCGGCACGGCGATCTCCGTTCCTGCGGCTTTGGCCTCGTTCGCCATGACGTCTCTGTTCATCTGTCTGCTGTGCATGCAGAAGCTGAGCGTGGAAAACGGCGTGGCTGTCGTCGGATCCATCTTGGGCGTGATCGTGTGCAAGCTCGCAGGGCTTTCGGGTCCGGCCATTCTGATCGGCGCGCTTGTGGGCGTGTTCTCGGCGCTGGCGTTTTCGCTGCGTCGCACGGCAAAAGGAAAACCAAGCGGCGCCACCGACATCAAGGTGGTGAGCTGACATGTCTGTGCAGGCCTTCTTCCTCATTTTCGGGCTATGTTCCATCACCATGCTCATCAGCCGCGTGGCGCCTATGTTCTTGCTGAAAGGCAAGGAGCTTCCCGACACCTTCGTCACGGCGCTCGGCTTCATTCCGCCTGCAGCATTTGCGGCTCTTGTCACGAACGACCTCTTTAAACCCGAGCTGTTCAGCCAAGACGTGTCAACGTGGCTCTTCCCGATGATCGCTGCGGCCATCGTCGTGGTGGTGGGTGTCAAGACCAAATCCATGGCCTGGTGTATCGTCGCGGGCGTCGGCACGTTCGCCGCGCTCATCTACGTGCCGGGTTTGGTGTTCTAAATACGGTACAGGTACGTTGGTGTTGCACGGCTTTCCGTGTTCGTGCTGTGTCCTTTGGCGGATTTCGCCTGCATGCAATACATGAGAACCGTATAATCTCTGACTGCATATATGCTTGCCATTATGCACGTTGACACTCGGTATATGCATGAACTATCCATCCTTTAAACCGGTACGGGAGACCGGAAAGGAGCAGCCATGGCAAACCAGGCACTAGCGAATCAATCATCGAGTCAGGTCATGCGGCAAGAGCGCGAATCGCTCTCGCGCGCGATGCTTGCCGCCACCACCAGGGGGAATGCGGCTCCCGCCGCACTGGTGCTGGAAGACGGAACGGCTTTCGTCGGCACCTCTTGCGGAGCAGCTGGCGAAGCCACCGGTGAGATCTGCTTCAACACTTCTCTCGAGGGCTATCTCGAAGTCATTACCGACCCGTCCTATGCGGGCCAAATCGTCACGATGACGTATCCCCAGATCGGCAATTATGGCGTCAACCTTGACGACACGCAGTCGGCCAAGCCCGCCCTTCGCGGCCTAGTGGTCAACAACATGTGCCGCACGCCTTCCAACTGGCGTTCGGCCCAGTCGCTGCCGGACTTTTTGGTGGAGCACAATATCGTGGCCATCGAAGGCATCGACACCCGCGCGTTGGTACGCCACATTCGCGACCACGGCGCCCAGAAGGCCATCATCAGCGCCACAGGCACGGTGGACTTGGACGATCTTGCCGCCAAGGTGGCCGCATCGCCTTCCATCGTGGGCATCAACCTGGCTGAAACGGTGAGCTGCGATGCTCCGTACGCCTTCAACGAGCTGCCAGAAAGCCATGCCTTCGCAGTGGCTGCGCCCCTTAAGCCCCGTCATCGCATCGTCGCCTACGACTGCGGCGTCAAGCGTTCCATCCTGCAGGGCCTGGTCCGCGCAGGCTGCGACGTGCAGGTGGTTCCTTGGAACACGTCTGCCGAAGAGGTGCTGGCCCAGAACCCCGACGGGGTGTTTTTGAGCAACGGTCCTGGTGACCCCGATGCGGTGGAGGAGACCTTCACCCAGGTGGAGAAGCTGCTGGGCAAGGTGCCTGTGTTCGGCATCTGCCTTGGCCATCAGATGATCAGCCTGGCATGCGGCGCTCAGATCGAGAAGCTGAAGTTCGGCCATCGCGGCGGCAACCAGCCGGTCATGAATCTGATCAGCGGCCGCGTGGAGATCACCGCTCAGAACCACGGATTCGGCCTGGTATATCCCAGCTTGGGCGAGCTGATTCCCGAGGAATCCGGCGGCTTCAGCGAGCCCGTTGACGACCTGCGATTCTGGGTGCGCAACGGCGTGGCCCCCGTGGTGCGCAACCCGCGCTTCGGACGCATTCGCCTGACCCATGTCAATCTCAACGACGGCACCTGCGAGGGCATCCAGCTTCTCGACGTGCCGGCGTTTTCCGTACAGTACCATCCCGAGGCAAGTCCTGGCCCCACCGACGCCCACTACCTGTTCACGGCGTTCGTGCGGCTGATGGATGGCGACCCTGATTATCTCGACATCGACGTGTCCAAGGACCGTCTGGCCGGATGGGTCTTCGGTGCAGAGAAGGAGGCCGCCAATGCCTAAGCGTACCGACATCAAGCGAATCCTCGTTATCGGGTCCGGCCCCATCGTCATCGGCCAGGCCTGCGAATTCGATTATTCCGGCACCCAGGCCTGCAAGGTGCTGCAGGAGGAAGGCTACGAGGTCGTCCTGGTCAATTCCAATCCGGCAACCATCATGACCGACCCGCAGCTGGCCGACCGCACATACGTCGAGCCCATTACGCCTGAGTTCGTGGAGAAGATCATCGCCAAGGAACGCCCCGACGCGCTGCTGCCCACCATCGGCGGCCAGACTGGCCTGAACACCGCAGTTGAGCTGGCCAAATCCGGCGTGCTTGACAAGTACGGCGTGGAGATGATCGGCTGCGACCTGGATGCCATCGAGCGCGGCGAGGACCGCAAGCTCTTCGCCGAGGCCATGGAGGAGATAGGTCTGGAATGTGCCCGCAGCGGATACGCCTACAGCGTGGAAGACGCCGTGGAGCTTTCGAAGTCCATCGGGTTCCCGTTGGTCTTGCGCCCTTCGTTCACGCTTGGCGGCGCAGGCGGCGGCATCGCCTACGACGAGAAGCAGCTGCGTGAAATCGTGGCGCAGGGCCTCGAGCTTTCGCCGGCCAACGAGGTGCTGGTGGAGGAGAGCATCATCGGTTGGAAAGAGTACGAGATGGAGGTCATGCGCGACCGTGCCGGCAACGGCATCATCGTATGCTCCATCGAGAATTTCGACGCCATGGGCGTGCATACCGGCGACTCCATCACGGTGGCCCCGGCGCAGACCCTTTCCGACGTTGAATACCAGCGCATGCGCGTGGCCTCGCTGGCCATTCTGGAGAAGGTGGGCGTCGAGACCGGCGGGTCCAACGTCCAGTTCGCGCTGAACCCCGACAACGGACGCTTGATCGTCATCGAGATGAACCCACGCGTGTCCCGCTCTTCGGCGCTGGCGTCGAAGGCGACCGGCTTCCCGATCGCCAAAGCCGCGGCGCGTCTGGCCGTGGGCTACACGCTCGACGAGATCATCAACGACATCACGCTGGCAACCCCTGCATGCTTCGAGCCTTCCATCGACTACTGCGTAGTCAAGGTGCCGCGCTTCGCCTTCGAGAAGTTCAAGGGCACCGACACCACGCTGTCCACCCGCATGAAGGCCGTAGGCGAGATCATGGCCATCGGCCGCACCTTCGAGGAATCCTTCGGCAAGGCCATGCGTTCGCTTGAGAACGGACGCGCCGGCCTGGGCGCCGACGGCAAGGACTCCTTCGATGAGGAGCATTTCGACGAGTACGTAGCTCGTCCGACCGAGGACCGCATCTTCTACATGGCCGAGGCGCTGCGCCGTGGCTGGACCGTCGAGCAGCTGCATGAGGCAACCGGCATCGACGAGTGGTTCCTCTGGCGCATGAAAGACATCATCGCGGTCGAACAGGCCCTGAAGGGGCACAGGCTGGAGGAAATCGACGCCAAAGCCATGCGCGTGGCCAAGCAGTACGGCCTGTCCGACGCGCAGATCGGCTATCTGACCAGCAGCGAAGAGAAGGTCGTGCGCGCGTACCGCAAGGGCTTGGGCGTCATTCCCACGTTCAAGACCGTGGACACCTGCGCCGCAGAGTTCGCCAGCAAAACCGAATACCATTACAAGACCTACGAGGATCCGTACCGCGCCGCCGGCTCCGACGGCTGGTACGAGGCTCCCGCGGAAATCGCCCATACCGACAAGCCCAAGGCCATGATCTTGGGCGCGGGTCCCAACCGCATCGGCCAGGGCATCGAGTTCGACTACTGCTGCGTGCATGCTGCCTACGCGCTGCATGACGCCGGATTCGAGACCATTATGGTCAACTGCAACCCCGAAACCGTGTCCACCGACTACGACACCTCCGACCGTCTGTATTTCGAGCCTCTGACCTACGAAGACGTGATGGACATTGTGGACGTGGAGCGTCCTGACGGCGTGGTGGTCACCCTGGGCGGCCAGACTCCGCTTAAGCTGGCCCGTGCGCTTGCCGATTCCGGCGTGCCCATCATGGGTACCCAGCCCGAAGCCATCGACCTGGCGGAAGATCGCGAACGCTTCTCGGCGATCCTCGACGAGCTGAAGATCATCTACCCGGCCGCCGGCATGGCCACAAGTTACGAGGAGGCCCTCAAGGTGGCGAGCCGCATCGGCTTCCCGCTGCTGGTGCGCCCGAGCTATGTTTTGGGCGGTCGCGGCATGTTCATCTCCTACAACCCGCAGACGCTGGAGACCTATATGGCCGAGGCCATGCGTGTGTCGCCCGACCATCCGGTGTATCTGGACCATTACCTCGAAGGCGGCTACGAATGCGACGTGGACGCGCTGTGCGACGGCGAAGACGTCTACATCGGCGGCGTGCTCGAGCACATCGAGGAGGCCGGCATCCACTCCGGCGACTCGGCCACCTGCATCCCGCCGTTCAGCTTCTCGGATCGCATCGTCAACCAGCTGCGCTCCATCACGCGTCAGCTGGCGTTGCGTCTGGGGGTCAAGGGCCTGATCAACGTGCAGTACGCCATCAAGAACGACACCATCTACGTCATCGAGGCCAATCCGCGCGCCAGCCGTACGGTTCCGTTCATTTCGAAATCAACCGGCGTGCAGCTGGCCAAGTGCGCCTCGCTCATCATGGCGGGTGCGAAGATCGCCGACCTGCATCTGCCGGCCGACGACCGCGAACTGGACTATTTCTGCATCAAGGAAGCCGTCATGCCGTGGGGCCGTTTCCCCGGCGCCGACGTGGTGCTCGGGCCCGAGATGAAATCCACGGGCGAGGTCATGGGCATCGCTACGTCGTATCCGGAGGCGTACGCAAAATCGCAGCTGGCCATCAGCTACGAGCTGCCTAAGTCTGGCAAGGTGTTCATCTCGGTGTGCGACCGCGACAAGCGCCACATCCTGCCCATCGCGCGCGCCATCGACCACATGGGATTCGAGATCGTGTCGACCGAAGGCACGGCCAAGGCTCTGCGGGGCGGCAACGTGCACTGCACAACCGTGGCAAAAATCTCAGAACCGTCGCCCAACATCGGCGATCTGATCGCGAACAACGAGATCGTGCTCATGATCAACACGCCATACGGCTCCGAGACCCGCTCCGACGGCTACTACCTGCGCACGCAGGCCATCAAGCACGGCGTCACGTGCGTGACGGCACTGTCTGCAGCAGGTGCACTCCTGGCGGCTTTGGAGACCCTGGTCGACAGCAGCGAGAGTCTTGATGTGCGGGCGCTGCAGGATCTGAACCAGTTCGACATTCCGGTGCCGAAGCTGGGTTAGCGGCCGACGCGACCGACAAATTATGATTTGATAACCGCCCGCGTGCAGAGCGCGGGCGGTTTGGTGTATTGTGGGAGCAATGCATCCGCAGGTTAGGAGTCCATATGTCCAGAAACATCCTTTTCGCCGTATCGGGCGGCATTGCCGCATACAAGGCTTGCGACGCGGTGTCCAAGCTGCGTCAGGCGGGTTGCGAAGTCAGAGTGATCATGACCAAGCATGCCGCCGAGCTGGTGGCTCCTGCGACATTCGAGGCCCTGACCGGCAACAAAGTGTACACCGATACCTTCGACTTCAGCGACGATGCGTCCATCAAGCATATCGTGTTCGCTCAGCAGGCTGATGTGTTCGTGGCGGCTCCTGCAACGGCGAACCTGATTGCAAAGTTCGCGCACGGCATTGCGGACGACATGGTCACATCGACGTATTTGGCGGCAACCTGTCCGGCTGTGGTGTGCCCGTCCATGCACGCCAACATGTATGCCAACACGGCGACGCAGGAGAATCTGAAGACGCTTGAGCGTCGCGGCGTGATGCTTGTGGGACCTACTGAAGGTCGACTTGCATCGGGCGATATGGGACGTGGACCCCTGGCGCCAGTGAACGAGATTATAGACGCCGTGCTCAAACAGCTTGAAGCAGTCGAATAAATCGTGATTTGATACTGAATACGGATTGAGGCCTACACGCCGCGCCTTGGGCACAGGTCGTGGATGGGGCATGTCAGGCATTTGGGATTTCGGGCGCTGCAGAACTCCCGTCCGAAGTGCACCCATTGGTGGTTGATGTAAAGCCAGTCTGTCTGCGGGTAAACCTTGAGCAGCTTGGCTTCAACCTTGTCGGGCGTGTCGTCGTTTCGCGTGGCGAAGCCCAAACGGTGGGCGATGCGGAACACGTGGGTGTCCACGGCGATGCCTTGAGCGTTGCGGAACGCTTGGCACATGACCACGTTGGCTGTCTTTCGGCCAACGCCGGGAAGGCTCTGCAGGCCCTCCATGGATTCGGGGATTTCTCCGCCGTAGTCGGCGACGACCTTCTGGGCGCAGGCGATGAGGTTTTTCGCCTTAGAATGAAAGAACCCCAAAGGATGGATTATGTCTTCCACATCCTGGAGTTTTGCGGCGGCCAGGTCGGCCGGGGTGGGGTACTTCGCGAACAGCGCAGGCGTCACCTTGTTGACGGCAGCGTCGGTGCATTGGGCGCTTAAGATGACGGCAACGGTCAACGAGAAGGGGTCTGCGTGGTCAAGCGAGCACTCGCCTTCGCCGTAGATGGCGAACAGGCGCTCTTCGATGGCTGCCGCTCTGGCCCGCATGTTCGTCAGATTCTCTCGTGCCATCGTTCCCCCTAGGTGGTTCGGTTCGGAGTGTGTCAATAGGGACGTTTCATTCTGACACATTTTTGTGTCAACAGGGACGCATCGCAAAATAACGGGACAAAGGGGACTGTCCCCTTTGTCCCAAACGGTGCTAGATGCGGGCGTCGTGGGCCGCTTGCAGCGCCTCGTAGACCTCGGAGGCGGTGGACATGGCCATGACGCGGTCTGCCAGCTCTTTGGCGTCTTCCACAGTCCAGCCGAAGATCTCCTTGCGGGTTGCAAGGACGCTCGTGGCGGACACGGAGAATTCGCCCAGGCCGAAAGCGATCCACAGCGGGATGAGCAGAGGATCGGCCGCTGCCTCGCCGCACATGCCGACCATGATGCCTGCGGCGTTGCCGCATTCGATGATGTTGCGGATGCTGCGCAGCACGGCAGGGTTATAGGTGTTGTACAGGTACCGCACGCGGTCATTGCCGCGGTCGGCCGCCATGGTGTAGCCGGTCAGGTCGTTGGTGCCGATGCTGAAGAAGTCGGCCTCGGCGGCCAGAAGGTCTGCCACCAGGGCGGCTGCGGGGGTTTCCATCATCACACCCACTTGGATGTCGGGGTTGTACTCCACGCCTTCGCGGTCGAACTCTTCCATATAACGCTTGACCAGGGCTTTCACCTGACGGATTTCGTCGACGCAGGTGACCAGGGGAACCATGATGCGGATGTCGCCGAAAGCGCTTGCGCGCAAAAGCGCCCGCAGCTGGGTGCGGTAGACATCCTCGCGTGCCAGGCAGTAGCGGATGGCGCGGAAGCCCATGAACGGGTTGTCTTCCTTCTCCATCCCCAGGCACGGCACGTCCTTGTCGCCGCCGATGTCGAGCGTGCGGATGATGACCGGCTTGCCCTTCATGATGAGGGCGGTCTTCTTGTACGCGTCGAACTGCTGGTCTTCGGTGGGAACCGTAGGGGAGTCCATGAACAGGAATTCCGTACGGAACAGACCGATGCCCTCGGCGTCTTTGTCGTTGGCCTGGTTGGCGTCGTCCGGCTTGCCGATGTTGGCGAAAAGCTCCTTGTGCACGCCGTCGGCGGTCACCGTTGCGCAGCCGATGAACTTCTTGAGCTCGCCCTGCTGAACGATAAAGGCATGGCGGGCCTCTTCGGCCTGGGTCAGTGTGGCCTCGTCGGGTTCGGCGATGACGCTGCCCAGCGTGCCGTTCACGATGACCTGGGTGCCGTCGGCAAGCTTGCTGCAGACGCCAGGGATACTCAGGATGGCGGGAATCTCCATGGCGCGGGCCAGAATGGCGGAGTGGCTGGTCATGCCGCCGACCTCGGTGATGACGCCGGCGATGCCGCCCGGTTTGACGCCGGCGGTCATAGAGGGCGTCAGGTCGTGGGTGACCACCACGGTGTCGGCCGGAAGCTTCGACAGGTCGACTTCGCGCTTGTTCAGCAGCTTGGCAAGGATGCCCGTCTTGATGTCGCGTACGTCGGTGGCGCGCTGCATGAGCAGCTCGTCGCCGCTGCCTTCGAAGATGCTGGCGAACATGTCGCAGACCTGGGACAGGGCGTCCTCGGCGCAGGTGCCGCCGTCGATGGCTGCGGTCATCTGGCCGGTCATGCCGGGGTCGGAGATCATGAGGATGTGTCCGGTCAGGATCTCGGCTTCTTTCTCGCCGACGGTTTCCTTCATGGCCTCGGCTTCTGCCTGGGTCTTTTCGATATAGGCGTCGACGGCTGCCTGGAAGCGGGCCTTTTCAGCCTCGGTGTCGGTCACCGTGTGCGAGACGTATTCGAGGGTGGGTTCCTCGACGATCATGACGCGGCCGATGCCGATGCCGGCGGACGCGCCGACGCCGGTCAGTGTCTCCATGGCGTCATCTCCTTTCATGTGTGGCGATGCGGGGATGTGTCAGTAGGGACGTTTCCAACTGACACAAAAATGTGTCAAAAGGAAACGTCCCTACTGACACATCCCGTTACAAAAAGGAGCGCGCATCGAGGGACGCGCGCTCCAGGCTGATCGGTGGCTTACAGGTCGCCCAGGCCGGATTCGATCGCCTCGGCGGCGCAGGCCAGGGCCTCGGCCTCGTCGGGGCCGTCGGCGACGATGTCGATGGTGTCGCCGCACTTGATGCAGGCGGCCATGATGCCCATCAGGCTCTTGGCGTCGGTCTCAACGCCGTTCTTGACCAACTTGACGGAGCTTTCGAACTTGGCCAGGTTGCCGGCGAAGATGCCTGCGGGACGCATGTGGAATCCCTGGGGGTTGATCAGCGTTACCGTTTTAGAAACCATGTCAGTGTCCTTTCACTCTGTGAACGGTTTACCTATAGCAGCTTACGCATTGCGTACGGTTATGCGACCTTCTTCTTCAGGACGCGCAGCATGAGGGCGCCGACCACGGCGCCGATGGCCAGGGCCACCAGGTACATGGGCCAGTTGCCGACGACGGCGAATACGAAGATGCCGCCATGGGGAGCCATGAGCGTGCAGCCGAAGGCCATGGAGATGGCGCCTGCGACGGCGGAGCCTACGACGCATGCGGGGATGACGCGCAGCGGGTCGGCTGCGGCGTAGGGGATGGCGCCTTCGGTGATGAAGGAAAGGCCCATGATGTAGTTGACAGGAGCGCTCTTAAGCTCGGTCTCGGTCCAGCGATCCTTGAAGAAGGTGCAGGCCAGAGCGATAGCCAGCGGCGGAACCATGCCGCCGATCATGACGGCTGCCATCATGTCGTAGTTGCCGGATTCGATGGCTGCCAGGCCGAACAGGTAAGCCGCCTTGTTGATGGGGCCGCCCATGTCGATGGCCATCATGCCGCCCAGCAGGATGCCGAGCAGAATCTTGGCGCTGCCGAGGCTGGTCAGGAATGAGCTGATGCCGGCGTTGATGGCGATCATGATGGGGTTGACGGCGCACATGAAGATGCCGATGAAGGCGAGGCCGACCAGAGGATAGATGAGCATGGGCTTCATGCCGTCAAGCGCCTGCGGGATGTTCTCACACACCTTCTCGAACCAGAGCATGAAGTAGCCGCCCGCGAAGCCGGCGAGCAGGGCGCCCAAGAAGCCTGCGGAAACGGCCTGGCCGGCGGGGTCTGCGAAGGTGCAGCCCGCAGCTGCCATGGAGCCGCCGACGAAGCCGACCAGAAGGCCGGGGCGGTCGGCGATGGAGCGGCCGATGTAGCCTGCGAGGATGGGCAGCATGAAACCGAAGCTGACGCCGCCGATGCCCTTGAACCAGGCTGCGACCGGCGTGTTGCTGCCGAAGTTGCCGTCCTGAGGAGCGCCCAGCAGGGTGTCGATCAAAAACGCCAGGGCGATGAAGATACCGCCTGCGACGACGAAGGGCAGCATGTGGGAGACGCCCTCCATCAGGTGTTTGTAGATCTGGCGGCCGATGCTTTCGCCTTCGGCGGAATCGGCTGCGGAATCAACGGCACCGGTATGGTGGTACAGAGGAGCCGACCCGTCAAGGGCGCGGTTGATGAGCTCCTTAGGCTTGTTGATGCCGTCGGCAACCTTGGTGATCACGACTGGTTTGCCGTCGAAGCGGGCCATTTCGACGTTCTTGTCGGCAGCCACGATGATGCCTTCGGCAGCGGCGATCTCATCGGCCGTCAGGATGTTCTTCGCACCGCCGGAGCCGTTGGTCTCGACTTTGATGGGCACACCCATCTTTTCGGCCTCCTGTGCCAAGGCTTCGGCCGCCATGTAGGTATGCGCGATGCCGGTGGGGCAGGCGGTAACCGCCAGGACGCGGTAGCCTTCGGGCTCAGCAGTTGCAACGGCTGCAGCAGCAGGAGCGGTGGCTTCAGCTGCAGGCTCGGGCTCGCCGAACTTCTCGATTTCCTTGGCATCGATGATCTGCAGGAACTCGGCAGGCGTGGAGGCGCCCAGAAGCTTGCTGCGGAAGTCCATATCCATGAGCATGGTCATCAGGCGTGAGAGGACCTCCAAGTGAACGTCGCCATCGGAGGGGGCGGCGATCATGAACAGGAGGTTCGACGGCTTTCCGTCGGGCGCCTCGTAGTCGACGCCGTCGGGCACGGTCATCGCGGCAAGCGCAGGCTGCGCCACAGCATCGGTCTTGGCGTGGGGGATTGCCATGCCCTCGCCGATGGCGGTGGTACCGCCGGCCTCGCGTGCGAGGATTGCCTTGCGGTATTCCTCCACGTCGTTGAGGTTTCCTGCCTTTTCATGCAGGGCGATCAACTGCTCGATAGCATCAGGCTTATCGGCCGCGGTCGCGCCGATTTTAATGCTACCTTCTTTCAGCAGGTCGACAATTCTCATCCTAGTTCCTTTCTCCGAATGAGATGCAACTGATATTACCCACGGCCTTGGGGCCGTTAGTTCCTAAAGACGTGCAAGCAGTTCGTCTACCAGGTCCTTTTCGGCAAGTCCGGCGGAAAACGCCGTTGCCGATCCGCAGGCCTGGGCCAGCTTGAAAGCGTGCTCGTAGCGCTCGTAGCCGGAAAGCCCCGCCTCGACGGCCTGCTGGTAGCCGCCGACGAAACCTGCGACCATGGAGTCGCCTGCGCCGACGGAGTTCACGAGCTTGCCTTTGATGAGGGGCGCCTGGTGAAGGTTGCCGAACTCGTCCAACAGCACCGAGCCCTTCGATCCTAAGGAAACGATGACGTTGACAGCACCTTTTTCCTGAAGCATGCGGGCTCCTTCGACAATCTGGTCGAAGGTGGGGTCTTCCACATCCAGGATTTCGGCGATCTCCTCGTCGTTGGGCTTGACCAGGAAGGGGCCGGCAGAAAGCGCGCAGTCGAGCACGGGGCCGGTCACGTCAACCACGGTGCGAACACCCTTGGCAGCCTGAGCGGCGACGATGCTCGCGTATGCATCAACGGGGACGGACTTGTGGGCTGCGCCTGACAAAACGACGATGTCGCCTTCACGAGTCTGTTCCAGCGTTTCATTCAAGGCAGAAAGAGAGGCAGCGTCGATGTTGGGCCCCGATGCGTTGATAGCGGTTTCCTCACCAGCGGCATACACGTCATCGGCATCGGCGATTTCGACCATCTTCACATTGATGCGGGTCTGACCTTCGGGAAGCATGACGAAATCGTGGTCGACGCCCATGGATTCGATGCCCGTGAGCAGCGCCTGTCCAGTAGGGCCGGCGGCGAAACCGAGGGCTTTGTTCGGGATGCCGATGTTGTTCAGGACAACCGAAACGTTCACGCCCTTTCCGCCGTAGTAGATGTCCTGCTGAACGCAACGGTTGACGATGCCGTGCTTGACGTTGGAAACGCGCACGACGCAATCGAGCGCCGGATTGAACGTGACCGTATAAATCATACGAAACCAGGCTTCCTGATTGAAGTAACCAACGAGTTCATCATACCTGATAGTGTCTTTCTGATGTATGCGAATGGCAAAATTACGAATGTTGATGGGAAAATTACGGTCAATCGTGTTGTACTGCGGCGCGGCCCGGCCGGCGCGTACAATGGACTTCGGGCCAGGCCCTTATATATGTGTTATGCAGCACCGCGTATTCGTTCGGATATGCGGCGCTTGTTCATGTTCGGAAGGTGTTTCGCATGTTGATCGATGCGTTGTCCCGCGTGCTCGTCAAAAGTGACGCGTTGGAGGAAGTTTGGGCGAAACTGGGTGCCGGACAGGACGCAGCCCTGGGCGTTGCGGCATCTGCCAGGCCTTTCATAACGGCTGCGGTGTATGCGGCGAACCCTCGCACGATGTTCGTCGTCGTGCCGGGCTCCGAAGGTGCCGAAGCGTACGCGCGAACCCTGTCTGCCTACCTGGGCGAGGAGCGCGTAGCCCTGTTCCCGGCCCGCAAGGACTTTCCCTTCGCGCCGAAGAAGGCCGACCTGCGCGACATCGGCATGCGTGCGAAGGCGGCCTGGTCGCTGCAGGACGGTCGTCCCGTTGTTGTGGTGGCGAGCGCATCTGCCCTGGTGAGGATGCTTCCGCCCGCAGACGCGCGCACGTTCGCCCCGGTCGTGTGTCGCGCCCAGGCCGAGGCGGTCGATGCGGCCACGGGCGAGGTGCTCTCGTTCGAAGACATGCAGAATGCCTTAGTGGCCAGGGGATATGAGAACACGGGAGAGTTGGACGGGCCCGGCACCTTCTGCATCCGCGGCGGCATCATCGATGTGTTCCCGGGCACGGGGGTCTATCCTGTGCGGCTTGACTACTTCGGAGACGAGATCGACGAGATCCGCCGTGTGGTTCCGTCGACCGGGCAGAGCATCTCCTCGTTGGACAAGTTCGAGATCTTCCCCGTCCGTGAGTACGCCCTTTCGAAAACAACTTTGAACCGCGCCATGAAGCCGCTGGGCAAGCGCGCCGAAACCGACCCGGTGTGGCGCGACCTGTACGACAAAGCGTCGACCGGCAACGATTTCGAAGGCGCAGACGCATTGCTGCCCCTCCTGTACGACAAGACGCAAACGCTGGGGGCATACGTGCGCAAAGGCGCCTTAACGGTGCTCGACGAGCCCCGCAGCCTGATCGACGACGCGAACCACGCCTTCGAAGACGCCTCGCAGCGCTCGCAAGGCAGCCACATTTCCGTTGACGGCCTCTACGTTTCGGGCTCTGACCTGGATTTCGGCCGAAACGAACGGCTCACCCTGGCGTCCATCATGCGGGTGGGCGGCATGATGGACGCTGAGCTGCCCGTCAAGCGCACCGATGTGGCAGGCGATGCGGAACGCCTGGTGGGACGCCTGCGCGGCTTCGTCAACCAGGATTACACCACGGTGTTCAGCGTGCCCGATTTCAGGGCGCGACAGGACATGAAGCTTTTGCTGGTGGATGCCGGCATCCCGATTGTGGAGGTGCTGGACGTCACAGGCCAGACGCCCGAGAAGCTCAAACGGGGCGTGGTCAACATAGTGGATGTGGACGTGCCTTTGGGCATGGTGATCCCCAAGGCGAAGCTGGCCATCGTTTCCGTACATGACCTGCAGGGACGCGCTTCAAGCGTAAGCCGAAGACGCCACATCGACATAACCGAGATTACGTTCCCGTACAAGCCAGGCGACTATGTGGTGCATGCCGCCCACGGCATCGCCTACTTCAGGGGGCTCGTCAAGCAGGACTTGGGCGGCGTGACCCGCGATTACCTTCAGCTGGAATACGCCGAAGGCGACAAGCTCTTCGTTCCGGTGGAACAGCTTGACCGCGTGACGCGCTATGTGGGTCCGGAAGGAAACGACCCGCGTTTGACCAGGCTCAACACATCCGACTGGTCACGTGCGCTCACCAAGGCGCGCAAGGCCACCAAGAAACTTGCCTTCGACTTGGTGGACGTATACGCCCGCCGCGCCAGCGTGCAAGGATTCCGCTATTCGCCTGACACGCCCTGGCAGAAGGAGATGGAGGAATCCTTCCCGTACCAGGAGACGCCATCCAGCTGGCGGCCATCGCCGAGATCAAGGCCGACATGCAGTCGTCGAAGCCGATGGACCGCCTGATCTGCGGCGACGTGGGATTCGGCAAAACCGAGGTGGCCCTACGCGCGGCGTTCAAGGCGGTTCAGGACCATAAGCAGGTCATGGTGCTGTGCCCGACCACCATTCTGGCACAGCAGCACTACACCACGTTCAAGGACCGCTTCGACCCCTTCGGCGTGCGCGTCGACGTGCTGTCGCGCTTCCGTACCAACCAGCAGCAGAAGGCAACGCTTGAAGATTTCGAAAAAGGCGAGGTCAACGTGCTTGTCGGCACACACCGGCTTTTGTCGCGGGACGTGAACCCCCACGATCTGGGGCTGGTGATCATCGACGAGGAGCAGCGTTTCGGTGTGGGGCACAAGGAGCAGCTGAAGAACCTTCGCGAGCAGATCGACGTGCTCACCATGTCGGCTACGCCCATCCCGCGCACCATGCAGATGAGCCTTTCTGGCGTTCGCGACATGAGCCTGATCATGACGCCGCCGGACGAGCGACGCCCCGTCGAGGTGCACGTGGGCGAATGGGACGTGGACGTGGTGTCCGACGCCATCCGCCGCGAGCTGCAGCGCGGTGGCCAGGTGTATTACGTATCGAATCGTGTGCGGACCATCGATGACGCCGTCGAACGCGTCGGGGCGGCCGCTGCCGAAGCGCGCGTCGGCGTTGCCCACGGCAAGATGAGCAAAGACGAGCTCGAACGGGTTATGGAGGATTTCGCGGCGGGCGACATCGACGTGCTGGTGGCGACCACCATCATCGAAAGCGGCATCGACAACCCGCATACGAACACGCTGATCATCGAGGATTCGCAGAGGCTGGGCCTGGCGCAGATGTACCAGCTCAAAGGGCGTGTCGGCCGCAGCTCCGTGCAGGCCTACGCCTACTTTATGTTCCCGAGCACCATTCCGCTGACCGACGAGGCGCAGGCGCGTCTGGAAGCCATCAACGAACACCGCGACCTGGGAAGCGGCATGCAAGTTGCCCTGCGCGACCTGGAGATACGCGGCGCCGGAAGCCTTCTGGGCGCCGAGCAGCACGGCAACATGAGCGCCGTGGGCTTCGACCTGTTCGCTCAGATGCTGGCCACTGCAGTCGCGTCTGCACGCGAAGGGTCCGACGTGAAGGACGCGCTGCCGCCGGCTCTTTCGGACATCACCGTTAACCTGCCTGCCAGCACGTTCATTCCCGAAGACTACGTGCCTGACACCGACGAACGCGTGCTGGTGTACCGCCGTGCCGCCAGTGCCGATTCCATTTCGGCAGTGGACGACATTGAACGGGCCCTTGCAGAAAACCATGGGGAAGAGCCCGTGGAGTGCGTGAACTTCTTCGCGAAGGCGCGCCTGCGTGCGTGGGCAAACGAGCACAACGTGAAAACCATCAGCGTGGTGGGCGGCAAACTGACCATGGAACCCATCGGACTGACGGACGCCGACATGAAACCGCTGCGGCGTTACGGCGGACGTTATTCGAAAACGGCTCGCAAGCTGCAGCTTCCCATCAAATACTTCGACGCCTCGGGCAAAGGCGACCTGGTGGCATCCGTCTGGTCGTTCGTGCAGACGATGGGGAAGTAGGCACTCGGGCTGAAACGGAACTAACGAGAGGTGGTCGTCCGCAAGGACTGCTCTTCGGATTCGGCAAGGTCGATGAGCTCCTGACGGCTGTGCACGCCGCATTTTCCGTAGATGCGGCGCAGGTGTGTGTCCACCGTGCTTTTGGCCAGATAAAGCTCCTGGGCGATGCGCTCGTTGGTATGTCCGCGCAGCGCCAGGACGAATACTTCGGATTCGCGAGCGGAAAGCCCCGAGCGCTCGATGATGCGCCTGCGGGCCTCGTCGGCATAATCCAGGTCGTCCACGACTACGGCCATCTCGCCGAAGCTGCGGTCCGTGAACAGGAAGAGGTATGCGATCAGGGCGAACAGCCCCGCCGTCGCCATGGCCACATAGGGCGTGATGGCGGTGCCGTTTTGCGTGTTGAACATGTTGCCGATGACGATGCCCGCCAGCTCGCCGCCGAACACCGCCATGAAGCAGCGGGCGATAAGCACCGGGGCGTCGAGCCCCGATACGGTGGCGGTTGCTAGAAACAGCGCGACGAAGCAGGAGCAGAGCCCGAGGAAGCCGGCGAGCACCAGGGTGTCGCCCGGCACGCCGCTTTGGGTCATGACCGGTTGGAACAGGAAACCCGTCATGATGACGAGCAGCGCGATGCGGTACATGCCGCCGAAGGCGTCGCGTTCGGCGGGTTTGTCCGACCAGATGCTCTGGAGCACGGCCCAGCAGAACAGAAGCAGAATCACAGCCGTCGCAGCGAACAGGGGAGCCGCAGGTCCGTCAGGGTTCGCGCGGAAGGTTTCCATCAGGCCTGCGGACACGCCGTAGAAAAATATGCCCGCTCCGATGCGGGTGCTCATCGTGGCGCTGAAATCCTCACGCTCCTGCATGTCGGTGGGTACTGCAGCACTGCGAGCGGGAACCATCAACACGAAGCTGACCAGCGGCAATGCGATGGGGACAAAGCGGGCGACGCCTTCGGGCAGGCACAGCGTCCCAAAGCATAGGGCTGCAGCCACGCCTGTGGCCAGAAACACCTCGTCTGCCGCAAGGCGGGGCGATGCCGAAGCCAACCTGGACGCCCAGCCGGTCAATCCAACGGCCAGCCCAACGCCAATCACGGCATCGGTGGCAAGAAGCAACGGCGTATTGTTGGAAAAGAGGACGGTGGCCGCGTAGGCGACCGCCATGACGATGCCCGCAACCGCATTCGCCGTCACATCGGTCGAAACGGAACGAAGCTTTCGGTTCTCGACGAAGACGATAAGCGCCAGGCATGCCCCCAAAAGCATGGCAAGCATATCTGCACGTTCGATTCCGATAGTGCCCACAGGAAGGATGACGTTGCTGCCCATGTAGAAGACGTCGTACATGAACGCAAGCAGGCACGCGAACCCGACAGCATTGCGCCACGAAAGCTGGTCGGTATGGGTCTCGGTCTGCGGCATGGGTTCCTTCTCCTCGTGTATAACGCCGTACATGATACCAATATTAGATGCAGCGCTTGTGGGGAAATCCGTTGGAAGATAGGGCAGTGCCGACACCTTGAAAAAGAAACCGATCATGAAAAAAGGGAGACGGCACCGGTCCGTCTCCCTCGTCGTACATATATATGTTGGTTTACGCTTCGACCTTTTCGGTGGCTTCGGCAGTCTCTTCGGCAGCTTCTTCGGCCTGAGGAGCCTCGATCTTCTTGGCGGCCTTCTTCTTGCGAGGCTTTGCGGTTTTCTGTTCTTCCTCTTCCTTCGCGGCCTCTTCTTCGGCTTCCTTCATCTCAGAGTCCATACCCTGTCGAAGGTTGCGCACCGTCTTGCCGAGCGCTGCGCCCAGCTTCGGGAGCTGCTTCGGTCCGAAGATCAGAAGCGCCACAGCCAGGATGATGAGAAGTTCGGGAAGACCCAATCCGCCGATTTTCATGTTCGTACCCCCAATGGATGTCGATTTGTTTGCGGTCTTGCACTTGCGATGGGTGCATCCTACGGTTTTCGAGGCGTGGCGCATATCGTGCAAACCCATGAAATCGAGCCGAATCGGCCGAAATCTTCGTCATGCATATTGAGTATATGTATTACGAACTTGGGTTATGCGATTTGCCAACTTAAACCCCAAACCGCCGTCATCTTTTAGGAGCCGTGTCTCCAAGACGTTTTGAACCTTAGCGAAATCCAGAAACGATTGCAAAATTGATATTCAAATGAGTTCATAATCGGCAATTTGTAATCAAGATAATTAAATCCATATCAGCGAATTTAATTTGGCCGCTGTATTTCGACCGTTCACGATTAACTGGACCCCAAAAAGCTCGAAGTGACTATGCTTTAGGTGTCTTAAAACCAACAAGAAAGGATGTGGTTCCAATGGCATACTTCGATTTCTCCGGTAAGGTCGTTGCCGTCACTGGCGCTTCTTCGGGTCTGGGCAAGCAGATGGCCGAAGGCTATGCACAGCAGGGCGCAAACCTGGTTCTCCTCGCTCGCCGCGTCGAGCGCCTCGAGGCCAGCGCTGCTGAGTGGTCCGAGAAGTACGGCATCGAGGTTCTTCCTTGCGCATGCGACGTTACCGACGAGGCTTCCATCCAGGCTGCCATCGATGCTGCCGACGCCAAGTTCGGCCACATTGAGGTTCTCGTAAACTCCGCCGGCGGCGAGAAGGGCACTGGCACCAAGATCGTCGACTTCCAGCGCAGCGACTGGGACTTCACTATGAACCTGGACCTGACCTCCATCTTCAGCATGTGCAAGATGGTCGGTGGCTACATGCAGAAGAACATCGAGGCTGGCAAGCAGACCTATGGCCGCATCATCAACATCGCTTCCATCTATGGTCTGGTTGGCAACACTGCACTGCCCACATGCGCTTATCACGCATCCAAGGGCGCTGTCGTGAACTTCACCCGTGCTGCCGCCGCTGAGTTCGCTCCCACCGGCATCACCGTGAACGCCATCTGCCCCGGCTACTTCTACACCGAGCTGACCACCGAGACCCTGGACACCGAGTACTTCCAGAACTTCGCCAAGTCCACCGTTCCCATGCAGCGCTACGGCCAGGCCGGCGAGCTCTGCGCAGCCGCCCTGTTCCTGGGTGCCGAAGAGGCCTCCTACGTCACCGGCCAGATGCTCGCCGTTGACGGCGGCTACACCTGCGTGTAGTTCCTGCTTGCGCAGACTGAGGGTATCCTCAAGTCCTGCATTCTGACAGAGGTTGGAAACCTGCCGCCCCCGGCGTTCCGGGGGCGGTTTTTTGCGCAAACGTTATTCCGAATACAGGGGGAAGCGTGTAGGATGTTCTCGGATGAAGGTGCTGTACGGCAAGAGGTGCAATTATGGAATATACCATAGATGAACTGCGACAATACTATGCATCCATGCCTCAGGAGTTTGGGTTCGCCAGCATGTGCAAGATGACGCTTCCTCAAAATGTAGAAGGAATGCGAGTCATCGACATCGGATGCCGACGCGGCAAAGGCGTGCAGAAGTTCGCGTCGCGCATCGGTTCTGACGGTTTCGTACTGGGAGTCGAGCCGAACGACGCCTTCGTGCGCGAAGCTGTGGATCGCATCCGCGAAGCGGGGGCGGAATCCGACAAGCCGCTCGCGCCGACCGAAATCCGACAGGGCTTTTTCGAAATGCTCGGCCTGAGCCCGGGAGAAGAGCACACGTTCGATTTGGTCTATGCCAACAGCAGCTTGAACCTCTGCAAGAATATGCCCGAAGCCGTGCGTCAAATGGCGTTGGCTGCCAGGCCTGGCGCAACCTTGTTGTTAGAAACGGTGCTTGCGACGGGGGAGCGGGATGTTGCCGTTCTTGGTGCCGCACGAAAGATGGGAAATGCCGTGCAATCGGCCCCCTCGAAGGACGAGTTCTTGGGTTGGCTGTCCGACGCGGGGTTTATCGATGTGCAGCGCACTGTCGTGCAGAAGCTGACGCCCGACGCTGCCTACAAGCAGGACACGAAGGTTCCATGCGTCGACTCGGTCGAGTGCGTGGAATTCGAAGAGACGATCGTCACGGCAAGGGTTCCCCGCTGAGCCTGGCTGAGGCAAGTTCGGCGTCGACCGTGGCATATCTGCCGCGAGCGGTTGAATAATGTTACTGATTAGGTACCAATTGTTACCTAATTGCCGTTGACCGATGTAGTATCTCGTCCAATCGCATATACACCATGGGGTATACGTCTGTTTGGTACAGTGCAGCAGGCGATTATTATCGCCATTTTGTTTAGAAGGGGACCGAAAGAGAGCAAACATGCTGTTAACCGTAACGCTTATGCTCCTGCCGTGCATTGCCGCCCTGGTGATGCTGGCAGCACGGACGGATTCAGCCCGCGATGTGCTTTTACCATCGCATTCGCGGCGGCAATCGCCATTCTGTCCATCGTGTTTGCGGCCATGTTCATGGGCTCACAGCCCACTGTGTTCATGCTGCCGCCCGAGTACACGCCGTGGCTCAGCCGGATCAATCTGATCTTAGACCTGACGGTATCGGCGTTCATCGTGTGCTACGCGTTGAAGTACCGCCGCACGATCACGTTCGCGCTGATCGCCATCCAGATCGTGCTTACGACCTGGCTGGAGTTCACCATGCGTGGCGGCGAGCATTTCACAAGCCAGATGTACATCGATTCCTTCACGGTCATCATGGTGCTGATCATCGGCATCGTGGGTTCGGGCATCATCGTATACGCCCTGGGCTACATGAAGGATTGGCAGGCCCATCATGAGGACCAGAAGGATCGCCGTCCGTGGTTCTTCGCCATCATGTTCGCCTTCCTGTCCGCCATGTACAACATCGTGATCAGCGACGACTTCGGCTGGATCTACACCGCCTGGGAAATCACCACGCTGTGCTCGTTCCTGTTGATCGGCTTCGCCAAGACTGAAGAGGCCCTCAACAACGCGTTCCTGCAGATCAAGCTGAACATGATCGGCGGCATCGCCTTCCAGGTGGGCATCGCGTTCCTCAGCTTGAACGGCCTGCCTATGCTTTTCAGCGAGTTCATCGCCTACGGCTCCGCCGGCAACGCCATCGTCGCTTTCCCGGTCGCCTGCCTGGCGCTGGCCGGTATGACGAAGGCCGCGCAGATGCCCTTCCATTCGTGGCTGCTCGGAGCCATGGTGGCACCTACGCCTACCAGTGCGCTTCTGCACTCCTCCACGATGGTCAAGGCCGGCACGTTCCTGCTGCTGCGTCTGGCTCCGCTGTTCGTCGTGTGCCCCACTGCATCTTATATGACCATCTTCGTCGGCGGCTTCACATTCCTGATGGCATCGCTTATGGCCATCTCACAGACCAACGCCAAACGCGTCCTGGCTTACTCGACCATCGCCAACCTCGGCCTGATCACGGCTTGCGCCGGCGTCGGTACGCCTGAGGCCGTGTGGGCGGGCGTCTTCCTGGTCATCTTCCACGCTGTGGCCAAGTCGCTGCTGTTCCTCTGCGTCGGCACCGCCGAGCACCACATCGGCTCTCGCGACATCGAGGACATGGACGAGCTGTTCAACCGCATGCCGCGGCTGGCCCGCCTCATGATGCTCGGCATCATGGGCATGTTCGTGGCCCCCTTCGGCATGCTCATTTCCAAGTGGGCGACGCTGCAGTCCTTCGCATCTACCGGGCAGGTCGTGCTCATTGCGCTTCTGGCATTCGGTTCTGCTGCAACTTTCCTCTTCTGGGCCAAGTGGCTGGGTAAGCTCTCCGGCATCGCAGCGCATGCTGAGAACATCGAGCTCGACGTTCATAAGAGCGAATGGGCTGCTCAAGGCCTCATGGCCGCCTTGGTCGCCCTCTGCTGCGTCTGCATGCCGCTGCTTTCCACCTACCTTGTCGAGCCGTTCCTGGTCAACACCTACGGCACCTTCGGAAACACCATCGGCATGGACAACATGCTGCTGATGGGCCTGATCGTCGCCCTTTTGGTGGTCGTCCTTTTCGGCACGCTGGGCAAGAAGCCCGTCAAGCAGACGAGCATCTACCTGGCAGGCATCTCCGTCGACAACGAGGCTCGCACGTTCAAGGGTTCGCTTGGCAATGTCCGCACGGCAACGGGCCGCAATTGGTACCTTGCCGACATCTTCGGCGAGGCCAAGCTCGACTATCCTTCCGTCGTGCTTCCCATCGTCGCCATCGCCATCGGCATCTGCGCCTCGTTCCACTTCGCGATGACCAGCCCGACCACCGTGGTGTCGCTGGTCCTGTATGCAACCGTCGGAACGACTGGCAATACGCTGCTGCGCATTCTCATCGGCACCTTGGCGTTCGCAATCCTGGCTCCTGTTATCGGCTGCCTGCTTGCCGGCATCGACCGTAAGCTCACAGCGAAGATGCAGGGTCGTGTCGGTCCTCCGCTGCTGCAGCCTTATTATGACGTGCAGAAGCTGATTGCCAAGGACGACGTCCATGTGAACTCCGTCGAGGGAACCTACGTCACCGCAGCACTCATCTTCGCTGTGCTGGCAGGCGGCATCTTCTACGGCGGCGGAAACTTCCTGCTGTGCGTGTTCCTGGTCACCCTGTCCGGCCTTATGTTCATCCTGGCAGCCTACTCCACGCGTTCGCCCTACGCCGAAGTCGGCGCCGACCGCGAGGCTCTGCAGGTCATGTCCTATGAGCCCATGCTCATGTTCTTGGCCGTTGGTCTGTTCCTGACGCTGGGCACCTTCGACGCCTCCGGCGTGTTCCTCTACGATGCTCCGCCCATCGTGGCCCTGTGGCCCATCTTCATCGGCTTGATGTTCATTCTGACCATCAAGCTGCGCAAGTCGCCGTTCGACCTGTCCTATTCGCACCATGCGCATCAGGAGCTGGTCAAAGGCATCACCACCGAGATGAGCGGCAAGACCCTGGCGAAGATCGAGGTCATGCACTGGTGCGAGAGCGTCCTGTTCCTGGGCTGGGTCGGCATGTTCTTCGTGTGCCATAACCCGCTGTCGTTGGTACTGGCTGTCGTGGTCGCCTTCCTGGCGTTCTTCCTCGAGATCTTCATCGACAACAACTTCGCCCGTGTGAAGTGGCAGTCGATGCTCAAGTGGGCCTGGATCATCTCCGGCGTGCTGGGCATTGCCAATATCGCGGCACTGGTCATCTTCAACGTCCTTTAGGAGTCCGGCATGAGCAGCATTTCTAAATCACCCTGGGTCTTGCACTACGACGCCAGCAGCTGCAACGGCTGCGACATCGAGGTGCTGGCGGCCCTGTCGCCCGTCTACGACGCCGAGCGTTTCGGCGTGATCAATACGGGCAACCCCAAGCACGCTGACATTTTCGTCATCACGGGATCTGTCAACGAACGCAACATCGACGTCGTGAAGGAGCTCTACGAGCAGATGGTCGAACCCAAGGTCGTCGTGGCCTGCGGTTCATGCGCCTGCTCCGGCGGCATCTTCCACGACTGCTATAACGTCCTGGGCGGCGTGGACAACGCCATCCCCGTGGATGTGTACGTACCCGGCTGCGCTGTGCGCCCTGAATCCATTATCGATGGTGTCGTCGAAGCGATCGGCATCCTCGAGGAGAAGGCGGCGGCCTTGAAGAACAAGAAGGGGGAGTAGCCGTGGCATTGCAGACCACATTCGAAACCATCGCGATCGACGAGCTGCTCGATGTGGCCGCCCAGAAGAAGGCGGACGGCTACCGTTTCGTGCAGGTGCTCTGCCATTTCGTCGATCCCGGCATCGATGTCGTGTATTCGTTCATGAGCAGGGAAGGCGTCCTTGAGAACTACACCATCAAGGATTACGACCGAGAGACACAGACCATCCCGTCCATCACGGGCAAGTATCTGGCCGCGTTCCCCTTCGAGAACGAGGCCCACGACCTGTACGGCGTCAAGATCACCGACATTGCCATCGATTTTGCGGGCAAATTCTACGACGTCGCCATGGACACGCCTATGACGGTCATTACGCCCGAACAGAAGGCCGCCCGTGACAAGCGCCGCGCCGCTGCCGCAGCGAAGGCGGCCAAAGAAGCTGCGCCGGCCGAAAAGCCCAAGCAGCCCGCTGCCGAGGCCAAGCCTGAGGCGAAGCCCGCACCGGCGCCAGCCAAGGCACAGCCTGCAAAAGACGTTGAATTGGAAGCGAAGATCGCCGCCATGCCGCCTGAGAAGGCAGCGAAGTTCCGTGCCGCCATGGAAGCCAAGGCTGCACGCGACGCGGCTCAGAAGGGAGGTGAGTAGCCGTGGGTAAAGCGACTGTCATCCCGTTCGGCCCCCAGCACCCCGTGCTGCCCGAGCCTCTGCATCTCGACCTGGTTGTTCAGGACGAGAAAGTTATCGAAGTCATCCCGCAGATCGGATTCATCCATCGCGGACTCGAGAAGCTCGTTGAGAAGAAAGACATCCACCAGTTCATCTACGTTGCAGAACGCATCTGCGGCATCTGCAGCTTCGGCCACAGCCTCGGTTACGCCGAAACCGTAGAGAAGCTGATGGGGGTCGAGGTGCCGCGCCGCGCCGAGTATCTGCGTGTCATCCTGCACGAGCTGTCCCGTATCCATTCGCATCTGTTGTGGCTGGGCCTTGCCGCCGATGCCTTCGGGTTCGAGGCTTTGTTTATGCACTCCTGGCGAATCCGCGAACGTGTGCTGGACATCTTCGAAGCCACCACGGGCGGCCGCGTCATCCTGTCCGCCGTGCAGATCGGCGGTGTGATCCGCGACATCGACGATGAGGAGCTCAAGCAGATTTCCGCCACGCTGGACGGCATGAGGAGCGAATATGCCGAGCTCATGGCCACGTTCCTTAACGACACTTCGGTGCGCAGCCGTCTTGTCAACGTGGGTCGTCTGACCCAGACTCAGGCCGAAGACCTGTGCATGGTCGGCCCCTTCGCCCGCGCATCCAACGTGAAATTCGACTGCCGCATGCTGGGCAACGGTGCCTACGGCGAGCTTGAGAACTTCCAGCCCATTCTGGACGACGAAGGCGACTGCTACGCCCGCGTTCGCGTGCGCTGCAAGGAAGTTATCCAGTCCATCGATATCATCCAGGAGCTAATCGCTAAGATTCCGCACGACGGCATCGGCGAACGCAGCAAGCTGACGCCTCCCGACGGTGCTCAGGCCGCAAACGTGCTCGAGCAGCCCCGCGGCGAATGCTACTACTACGCCCGCGGCAACGGCTCCAAGAACCTGGAACGCATGCGCATGCGCACGCCCACCAGCCAGAACCTCGCCGGCCTCGTGGCCGCCTGTGAAGGTGCCGAGCTGGCCGACGTGCCGAACATTCTTCTGACCATCGACCCCTGCATCAGCTGCACGGAAAGGTAGGTTCTTGTGGGAAGTTTCAAACTCGGCAAGATGACCATGCGGTCGTTGTTCGGAACGCCGGAAACTGTTCTGTATCCTGTCGTTGAGCCTAAGCGCCATGCGAACACCCGCGGTCACATTGAAAACCATGCCCCGCAGGACTGCATCCTGTGCGGCATCTGCATGAAGAAATGCCCGGCGAACGCCATCGTCGTCAGCAAGCCTGAACGCACTTGGACTATCGACCCGTTCCGCTGCATCAGATGCAACGAATGCGCCATCGCATGTCCGAAGCAATGCTTGAGCATGCATATGGAAAAATCGGACGCTTCCAAGGAACATGCGGCAACTGTCGTGGAGATTCCCGAATCCGAGAAGGATCGTGAGAAGCGGCTGGCCGCCGAAGCGCGCAAGGCTGAGGCCGCCAAGGCTGCACCGGCCACTGCTCCTGCTGCATCTGCTGACGAAAGCGTTCAGCTGTCGCCCGAGATGGAGGCGAAGATTGCTGCAATGCCGCCTGAGAAGGCAGCCAAGTTCCGTGCAGCCTGCATCGCCAAAGCCAAAAAGGAACAGGCCGCCGCGGCGCCTGCTGCCGCATCGGACGAGGTCGAAGTGGTGTTCCCCGAGCATGTGGCCGCTAAGCTGGCCAACATGTCCCCTGAGAAGGTGGAGAAGTTCCGCGCAGCTTGGATCGCAAAGAAGATGGGTGGGGGAGCCGGTGCAGAGCCTGCCTCCAAGCCGGAA
Organism: Slackia heliotrinireducens DSM 20476; assembly: GCF_000023885.1. Taxonomy (NCBI): domain Bacteria; kingdom Bacillati; phylum Actinomycetota; class Coriobacteriia; order Eggerthellales; family Eggerthellaceae; genus Slackia; species Slackia heliotrinireducens. The sequence goes on from NC_013165.1 coordinate 1,534,370, forward strand.
CCTGCTGCGGACAAGCCGGCTGCAGCGCCTGTTCAGAAGGTTGCGGTGCCGGAGCTGCCAGCCGAACCGAAGGAGCTGCGCGTGCCGCGCGACCTTGAGGAGAAGCTGAAGCTCCTCGATCCGGAGAAAGCGGAGAAGTTCCGCTCGGCCTGGTTGGCGAAAGCAAAGAGGGACGCCGGTTTGTAATAGGAATGTATATTCTTTCAATACGGTAATATTCTAAAGCCGTGGGTGTGGCAAACGGAAAACTTGCTAGAATGGTTTAACGCAAGTGATGTTTTGGCCCCCCACGGCTTTTCAATAGAAAGTAATGTATGTCGGCAGCAGCTAAATCAGAAGTAACAACGAAGATATTCACGATACCGAACCTTATATCGTTCGCCCGGCTATGTCTGGTGCCCGTTTTCGCCGTGCTCTTGCTCGACGGCCACAACGGGTTGGCTTGCCTTGTGTTCGCCATCGCCGCATCCAGCGACTTCATCGATGGCTATCTGGCCCGCTCCACCGGCAACGTTTCCAAGCTCGGGCAGTTTCTTGATCCGCTTGTTGACAGGGCGCTGCTCATCACGGGTGTCGTCTGCCTGCTTGTCGTAGGAAGGCTTCCCTTATGGGTCATCCTCGTCGTGATTGCCCGCGATATCTATCTGGTTGCTTCCGCTGCGCACCTCATGTACCACTACAACGAACGTATCGCCGTCATACTGCCAGGTAAAGTCGCAACAACATTGCTCTATATCGGCTTCGCGGGACTGTTGCTCAACATGCCTCAGGGTACGTGGCTCCACGTGACGGACTTCTCCTGGCTGCCTGGATTCAACGGCGTCGCCTGCTCTTGGGGCATTTGGTTCGTCTATGCGGGTCTGATTCTCTCGCTTATCGTGACCATCATCTATATCCGCAAAGGCTGGGCTGCCCGTTGCCGTCATTATGACGAAAACGGTGTTCGCATCGACGAGCGCACCTACACGTTGCGCGACGCCCTCAAGGGAGCGGTCGATGAGCCTGCCAACGACGTCGGCGCAGAAGCCTAAGCGCATACGTCTGCCGATTGCATGACTGAGCCGCCGGTTTCGGCGGCTCTTTTCTTTGCGGGTCTGCAAAAAGTTCAAGGTAATGTGACGCACATCTGATTGTATCTGCACGTTGCATGGTATGTGCGAAAATACGCGTTATGATATCGGCATACTTTGTGCAATCGCAGATTAACCGAGGAAGGAACCCTGACATGTACTATCAGGAAGACATCGAGTGCATGCCTCGTGAGGAGCTTGAGAAGCTGCAGTTGGAACGGCTCAAGCAATCCCTCGTGCATGCCTATGAGAAGATTCCGTTCTACAAGGAGCGTTTCGACGCCGCAGGAGCCGACCCCTATGCTGTCAAGTCACTGACCGATCTTGCCAAATTCCCCTTCACGGTAAAGCAGGACATCCGTGACAACTATCCGTTCGGCATGTTCGCAGCTGATAAAAAGGACCTCAAGCGCATCCACGCATCTTCCGGCACCACCGGCATGGCTACCGTCATTGGCAGCACCGAGCAGGACCTGAAGAACTGGGGCGACTGTTTCGCCCGTGGCATCGCCATGGTGGGCGGCAGCGAAGAGTCCACCATCCAGATTTCCTACGGTTACGGTCTGTTCTCCGGCGGACTGGGCGCCCATCTGGGCGGCGAGGCCATGGGCTGCGCCATCGTACCTGCATCCACCGGCAACACCAAGCGCCAGGTCCAGCTCATGAAGGATTTCGAAGTCGACATTCTGGCCTGCACGCCTTCCTACGCGCTGCGCATCGCTGACGAAGCGATAGCCGAAGGACTCGACCCGCGTACCGATTTGAAGGTGTCCGGTGCAATCCTGGGTGCCGAGCCTGTGTCGCCCGGCATGCGCGAGGAAATCCAGGAGAAGCTCGGCGTGAAATACTGCGACGTGTACGGCTTGTCCGAGGTCATGGGTCCAGGTGTTGCCATGGAATGCGGCCACGGCCACGGCATGCATATCGCCGAGGACCACTTCTTGGTTGAAATCGTCGACCCCGAAACCATGGAGCCGCTGCCGGTGGGCGAATGGGGCGAGCTCGTCATCACAACGCTCACCCGCGAATGCTGCCCCATGATTCGCTACCGCACCCGCGACCTGACGCGGCTCATTCCCGAGCCCTGCACCTGCGGACGCACCCATCATAAACTCGACCGTCTGAAGGGCCGCACCGACGACATGCTCATCATCCGCGGCGTGAACGTGTTCCCGTCCCAGATCGAGCAGGTTATCACGCAGTTCCCCGACGTGGCTACGCACTACCAGATCGTGCTCACCACCAAAGACGGCTTGGACAACTGCGAGGTCCAGATCGAGACTGTGGACGATTTCCCGTTCGATGAGATCCGCAAACTCGAGAAGCTCCGCAACGACCTGATGGCCGAGTTCAAGAGCAACCTGCAGATTAAGGTGAACGTACGCATCGTGGAGCCGAACACCATCGCACGCAGCGAAGGCAAGGCCAAACGAATCATCGACAAACGAGAGGGGTTGGCATAATGATCGAGCAGCTTTCCGTTTTCCTGGTAAACGACAAGGGTCGGCTGGCCCATCTGACCCGCCGCCTTGCGAAGAACAACATCAACCTGCATGCGCTGTTCATCGCGGATACGTCCGAATTCGGAGTGGTCCGCATCTTCTGCGATACCCCCCGCAAGGCAGCCGACGTGCTGAATGCGGCTGGATACCGGGCCCGCGTGAACTCCGTCGTAGCCGTCAAGGTGCCGGACGAGCCCGGCGGATTGGCGAAACTTCTGGAATTCTTGGATGCCAACGATTTCAACATCGAATACGGGTATTGTGTATCACATAGCCAAGGAAGCGCCATGGACGTGCTGAAAATCGACGACGATTCCGTCGAGGACAAGCTCGTCGAGGCGGGGTTCGAAGTCTACGAGGCAAAGGACGTGTACACGCTCGATGACTGATCGCACGAACGCGACATACTCCAACTCTGAATCCTTCGCGCTGCTCGCACCCTCTGTGCGGGCAGCCGTTGTGTTAGCTGCGGCATGCGCTGCTGCGATTTTCGCATGCCTGTTCGCATCGTCTTCGCCTGCCTACGCGTCGGTCGAAGATGATGACATCATCATGGGCCAGACCGTTGAGGCCAGGGGGGTTTCTGCAAAGTACTGCCCGGACATCTCCTCGGAATGCGCCATCGTGGTGGGGGACGACGGAACGGTGTATTACGAGCGCAACGCTGACCAGCAGCATCAGATTGCTTCCATCACCAAGATCATGACGGCTATCGTGGCCCTTGAGAATGCAGACCTGAATACCGAAGTCACCGTCAGCAAGGCATCGGCCACGGTGGGCGAGTCTTCCGCAAACCTTAAAGAGGGCGATACCATGGATCTCAGGACCGCGCTCATGTGCCTGCTCATCCCATCGGGAAACGACGCCGGCATCGCAATCGCGGAAACCGTGGGGACCATCATGGACCCGTCGGCATCCGACCCGCAGGCGGTGTTCGTAAGCGCCATGAACGCGAAGGCCGAAGAACTCGGCTGCACGAACACGCACTTCACGAACCCTCACGGCCTGGACGCCGACAAGTGGGGCTCTGACATGCATTCTTCGGCCCGAGACGTGGTCACCATGGCGCGCTACGCCATGTCCTACGACACCTTCGCCGAGATTGTGCAGATGGGCGATACCACGGTTACCGTTACTGGCAAGGATAACAAGGCGCGGGACAACTGGCTTGATGCCACCGACGATCTGTTGGAGGAATACGAAGGCATGAGGGGCGTGAAGACGGGCTCCAGCGTGCTGGCGGACTTCTGCTTCTCGGGCTGCGTCACCCGGGGCGACGAGACCTTCTACACCGTGGTTCTGGGAAACGCCACGAGCGACGAGCGCTTCGGCGATACGATCACCCTTATGGACTGGGCGTTCGGCAGCACGGTCCATACCGACTTCATCAATTCCGACTTCGTAATCTCCGAAGAGGATCCACGTCCGTACGTAGCGGACGTCACGCTGCTTGACTGGCCAAACCGCACCGTGAAGGCCACCGTCGACGACGAGGGCGAAGTGTTCGATCTGTTCTTGCCGGAAGGCGACATCGAGCAGGTCGTGTCCTACGTGCGCATCATGGGCGATGTGGAAAAGGGCGACATCGTGGGCCGTTTGGAGTTCCATCGCAACGGCCAGACGCTCAAGGTGGTGCAATTGATTGCCGCAGAGGATGTTGCCGCACCAACCTTCACGGAATCACAGTACAATAACTTCGATCGATTCAGGCGCATGATGGAAGGTGCTGAAACCCCTGCTCCGTCCGCATGCTATAACAAGGCCATTCCCGCCTAGCGACAACGCTCGGCGTTTTGTAGAGAGGAACGACATGACTGAGAAATGCCCTGTTTGCAACACCGTTCTGGACCCTGGTGCGACCGCTTGCCCCATCTGCGGGTTCAAGCTGCTGGGACGCACCCAGGCCTTCACTCCCATCGCCATGCAGCCCAACGACGTCACGGCCAATGCCGGCCTGCTCAACGAGGCTACGCTGCGCATCGTCAAGGGTGCCCAGGTGGGCAGCATCTTCCATCTGTCCGCAGACACCATCACCATGGGCCGCAACCCGCATTGCGACATCTTCCTGAACGATATGACCGTGTCCCGCAACCATGCCGTGTTCGAGCGTCGCGGTTCGGGCTACGCAATTATCGACCAGGGTTCGTTCAACGGCCTGTGGATCAACCATGAGAACGTGCACGAGGCCGTGCTGCGCGACGGCGACCTAATCGAGGTCGGCGCCTTCATCCTGCTCTATCAGACCAATCCGGGTCATTAACAAGCATCCTACACAAGGGGGACTTATATGGAACTGCTATCGGGCAACGAGGCCATAGCGCGTGGTGCGTGGGAAGCCGGCGCCACCATCGGCGTGGCGTACCCCGGCACCCCCTCCACCGAAACGATGGAGAACTTCGGCAAGTACGAGGACGTATACGCCGAATGGTGCACTAATGAGAAAGTGGCCGTCGAAGTGGGCATGGGTGCATCCATGGCCGGGCGTCGCGTGCTGTCGACCATGAAGCACGTTGGCGTGAACGTGGCGGCAGACCCGCTGTTCACGGCGGCTTACACGGGCATCGGCGGCGGCTTCGTCATTCTGGCGGCCGACGACCCGGGCATGCATTCGTCCCAGAACGAGCAGGATTCCCGCTACTACGCCATGGCGGCCCATATCCCCATGCTCGACCCTGCGGATTCCTCCGAGGCCCTGAAGTTCACCCGCGACGCCTACGAGCTGTCCGAGCGCTTCGACACGCCGGTCATGATCCGATCCAACGTGCGCGTGTCCCACACAAGGTGCCTGGTAGAAGTGGGGGAGAAGGTTCCCTTCGAGCCCAAGCCCTATAAGAAGGACGCCTCCAAGTACGTCATGATGCCGCTGTACGCCAAGGTGCGCCGCGTCGTGCTGGAACAGCGCGTTGCAGACATGAAGGCTTTTGTCGAGGAATGCGAATACAACAAGGTTGTCGAAGGCGCCGACAACGAGATCGGCGTCATCTGCGCCGGCTCCACCTACCAACATGTGATCGAGGCGCTGCCTGAAGCCAACGTGCTCAAGATCGGGGTAAGCTGGCCGCTGCCCGAGAAGAAGATCCGCGATTTCGCGGCATCCGTGAAGGACGTTTACGTGATCGAGGAGGGCTCCGAGTACCTGTCCAATCAGGTGAAGGCCCTGGGCGTCACGCTGTCCGAAACCGTGCGTCCGCTCAAGCCTGAAGGAGAGTTGACACCTGGCCTGATCAGCTACGCCTTCGGCAAGGATATCCCGAGCCACATCGAGTCCCCGGAAGACCTGCCGCCCCGGCCGCCTGCGCTGTGCCCTGGTTGCCCGCATCGCCCGGTGTTTCGCGAACTGCATCGCATCCACGCCATCGTGACCGGCGACATCGGATGCTATACGCTGGGCGCCTTGGCTCCGCTTGAGGGCATCGACAGCGTGCTTGACATGGGCGCTTCCGTGTCCATGGCGCATGGCGTCGAACTGGCGCTTCAGGACAAGGCCCATAACCCCGTAGTCGCGGTCATCGGCGACTCCACCTTCGCCCATTCCGGCGCATCGTCGCTGCTGAACACCGTATACAACTGCGGCACGGGCACGGTGTGCATTCTGGACAACCGCACGACCGCCATGACCGGCCGCCAGGGCAATCCCGTCAACGGCGTTACGCTGCAGGGCCGCCCCAGCCGCGAACTGGACCTGCCCGCATTCGTGCGTTCCATGGGCGTGGACGATGTACGCGTCGTTGACCCGCAGGACTTGGAAGCCGTCAAGCGCGAGCTGGGCGACGCCACCAAGAACGACCACCTGACGGTCATCATCTTCAAATCGCCCTGCGTCCTTCTGGAGCGCAAGCAGCGTGAGAAGTACTGGATCAACGCCAACTGCCGCGGCTGCGGCATCTGCACCACGCTGGGCTGCCCGGCCATTTCCCGTGACTCAGAGTCGCGCCTGGCCAGCATCGACCCATCGCTGTGCTGCGGCTGCTCGCAGTGCAGCCAGCTGTGCCCGTTCGACGCCATCGTGCATGAAGGGAAGTAACCATGGCCGATACGAAAACCATTCTCATCTGCGGTGTCGGCGGCCAGGGCGCCCTGCTTGCAGCCGACCTGCTCGCTCGTGCCACCGCAGCATCCGGACAGCAGGTCAAGGTGTCCGAAATCCACGGCATGGCTCAACGAGGCGGATCCGTGACCACTGTGGTCCGCATCGGCGACGAGGTCAAATCCATGGTGGCCGACACGGGAGCCGTGGACTACCTGATCTCCTTCGAAACCATCGAGGCTTTGCGCAACATCTCCTTCCTGCGCGAAGGCGGCACGCTCATCGTGGCTGATGAGACCATCAAATCGCTTCCTGTGGCAATCGGCAAGGCCAAGATGCCCGCACGCGTCCACGAGCAGCTCAACGACGCCGGCGCCCTGCTGGTGGATGCTGAAGAGCTTGCCTTCAAGGCGGGAAGCACCAAGGCTGTCAACGTGGTGCTGCTGGGCGTGCTTTCGTACTTCCTACCGTATGAGGTCGACACCTGGAACGAGGTCATCGCAAAACGCGTGCCCCCGAAGTTCAAGGACATCAACTTGGCGGCCTTCGCTGCTGGTCGCGCCTTCGCCGAAGAGCATGTAAAGGCATAGCACCGTGCCCGTCGAAACGCATACCGCTTTAGAAAACGCCCCTGTGAAGGGGCGTTTCGCTCCGTCGCCTACGGGTCGCATGCACGCCGGCAACATCTACGCTGCCCTGTGCGCCTGGCTGGTCGCGAAATCGCAAGGCGGATCCATCGTGCTGCGCATCGAGGATCTGGACAGGGAACGCTCCAAGCATGAATACATCGATGCGGTGCAGCGCGATTTTGAATTCCTAGGGCTGACCTGGGACGAAGGGCCGTATTTCCAGAGCGGGCGCGACGAGGCGTACCAGCAGGCCTTCGACACGCTTGTTGAGAAAGGCCTGGTCTACCCATGCTACTGCACCAGGGCCGATTTGCATGCCGCATCGGCTCCGCACAGGGGAGAGAAGCTGATCTATGCCGGCACCTGCCGAAACCTGACGGCCGCACAGCGTGCGCAACGGGAGCTTTCCCGAAAACCTGCCCAGCGCCTCATCGTGCCCGACGAGGTGTACGCATTGGACGATCTGGTCCAAGGGCATTACGAACAGAACCTGGCGCACGACTGCGGAGACTTCCTCATCCGCAGGTCGGACGGCGCCTTCGCCTATCAGCTGGCCGTTGTGGTCGACGACGCCGCCCAAGGCGTGAACTCCGTGGTTCGTGGGATGGACCTGCTGTGCTCGACGCCCCAGCAGATCTACCTGCAGCGGATTCTGGGGCTTTCTGAGGCCCAGTATGCCCATGTGCCGCTCCTTGTAGCAGAAAGGAACCGTCGCCTGTCCAAGCGTGACCATGACGCGTCAATCGACTGCTTGCTCGAGCGTTTCAAGAGTCCGGAAGCTATCGTTGGGCATATCGCGGGCATTACAGGGCTTGCGCCCAACTGCGATCCCGCCACGCCGGAACAGCTTCTGGAGACGTTCACGATCGGCCGGCTCTCAACCTGCTTCGACGATCTTGTCCAAATCCAGTGGCGCTAGAGGTTCGCTCTAATACCCCAATGTGCGGTCGACCAGGCGGGCGAGCGGCCTGCCAGAAGCGTAGTTCTTCAGGTCCTCGCAGAACAGGCGCACGCACTCGTCACGGGTCCATGCCATGGTCATGTTGCCTGAAACATGGGGCGTGATCAGGATGTTCTTAGCGTCCCACAGCGGATGGTCTGCCGGCAGGGGCTCAGGCGACATCACGTCCAGCGCAGCGCCTGCCAGATGCCCACTTTCGAGGGCCTCGATGAGCGCCGGCTGGTCTACGGCCGTTCCGCGGCCCACGTTGATCACAAGCGCGCCTTCGGGAAGCAGCGCGATGCGGTCCTTCGTCAGGACGCCCTGCGTTTCCGGGGTGCCCGGCAGCGCCATGACCAGGACGTCTAGGCGGGGGAGCACTTCGTCCAGCTGGGCGATAGGGAAGACCTGGTCGAAGGGTTCGCGGGGCGCACCTGTTCGGCTGATGCCGATGACGGGCCTGGCGCCCAGGCTCAAGACCTTGCGGGCGTATTCCGAACCGATGTTGCCGGCTCCCAGAACGCCTATCTGGACTTCACGAATCGACCTGATAGGAAGCTGGTTTTCCCAACGGCGTTCAGCGGTGATCCGAGCGTATTCGGGCATGCGGCGCAGCAGCATGAGGGTGGTCATGACCAAGTGTTCGCCGATGGTTTCGTCATAGGCTCCAGAGGAGCAGCTGAGCAGGCATTCCTGCGTAGGGAACCACTCGGGGTGCGCGCAGTAGGGATCAACACCCGCAAACGAGCAGCAATACCATTTCAGGCGATCCGTTGCGGCCTGCAGCGCCTCGGGCGAGTGCGCGAAGAGGATCTCCGCCTCGGCTATGCGGGATTTCGCACCTTCTACCTGGTCGTTCACGTAGAATCGGGCGTCGAATCCGAGCTTGGACGCGACTTCTTGGATCTGACGCTTCTGTTGGTCGTTCAGCCATTCGATGCACACGCAGATGATACGTTCCATGCTCTCCACCTTCCTTTAGAGGACGAAGTTGACGGCGCAGGGGAGCGCCAGCATTAGGGCGTAGTACACGTTCAAAGTGATGTTCACGCTGAGAATCTGCGGCATGGCGCCGTCGCGGGATGCGGGAACCATGGGATTGCGCCACAGTGCCCGCAGCTGCGGGTATGCAGTAAGCAGCATAAACGGTACCAGGATGAGGGATGCGGCCAGATCGCCCGGAACCTCAAAACCGTTGTACAAGGCCGCGCGCAACACGGATAGAAGGCAGATTGCGGCGATCCAGATGACGATGAGTGCGTGGTACATCTTAAGCGCGCGGTCGTGCCCTAAAAGCACAGGCAGCGTCTTGCGGCCGGCTTCGATGTCCTTGTCGATGTCGCAGGTGTTGTTGGTCATCATGATGAGGCCGATGCCGATGATGAGCGGCAAAGCGTACAGCAACACCATCCAATCGAAGCTTTTCGTTAAGGAATAGTAGCTGGCCAGACAGATAAGGGCGCCCATGACAAAGCCGCTGACGAGCTCGCCGATAGGAAGATAGGAGATGGGCGTTTTTCCGCCGGAGTACAGAAACACGATGGCGGCTCCGATAAGGGCGATGCCCAGCGGGATGAACCCTGCGTGGTAGATGACATAGATGCCCAGCAGAAACGCCGTGACCAGCAAGCCTACAGCGAAGGCCAGCACGCTTTTCAGATTCAGGTTGTTATACACAAGCACCGCATCGGTCACGTCGTCGGATGAGTTCTCGACCGTATCGACCCCTTTGACATAGTCGAAGTAATCGTTCAGAACGTTCACACAGGATTGCATGAGCACGCTGATCGCTAACAGCACCAGTGTCATGCTAAGGGAAACGGGAACCGTGCCGGAATAGCAAACGCCAACGCCACATGCCACATAATTAGGGCCTGAACAGGCAAGACACACTGCCGCTAAGACAGGGAGGATGGATGCGGGCCAGGTATGCGGAGCTACTTCCTGCCACATCAGCTTTGGTGTGAATGCGTCGTACGCCTGTTCGCTATCCATCAAATCACGATTTGACATCTGCATGCTCCTAGAATCGAACGTTTCGGTTTTTAGATTGTACCACAGACATGCATCAACATGACCACTTCACATATGCGTGGCACAATTGCATACTGCTGCGGATGAACCGTGGCAAGAAGGGAAGTGTACGTATGGGATTGAATGTGCTGGCGGTCGCTATCGGCGGCGGCATCGGTGCTACGTTGCGATATTTGGTCAGCTATTGGTTCGGTATTGCAGGCATCACAAGCAATTTTCCATGGTCGACATTCGTGGTGAACGCGGTGGGATGCTTTGCTATAGGGTTCATGTCGGTCGTGTTCGATGGGCCTATGGGAAAGAACCTGGGCACCTGGAGGATTTTCGCCATCACCGGGATGACGGGCGGATTCACAACGCTTTCCACGTTCGGGCTCGAAACCATCAATCTGTTCGAGCGCGGTGCCTTCGGGTACGCCGTCATCAACTTCGTCGCTAACATCGGCATCTGTTTCGTCGGCATCCTCATCGGCCGAGCCGTGGGCCGCATGGTGTTCCATGCGGTTTAATGCAACCGAGCCTCTTTTGATCGACCAGTTTCGATCTTGTGGCTTTTGTAGGGGATATTCCGCCTCTGTCTGCCTTCGGATGAGAACAATGCAACTTTACATAAGATATATTATCAGCTTCATGTGTAAAATATAGGGGGAGCAGCCGATTGATGTATCCCGAAGTCTTTTGTCAACTTCTGTTCCCGGCCAGTTACAACCGGATCTGAAGCCGCCGGTTTACACCGCTATGGAGTTACGTTCGTTAGGATTGCTCGTCGCTTGCCGCTTGCGTTTTATTTCGTTTAAGCCGCTCTTCTGGTCGGTTCGCTGGAAACCGACCTCCAAATGATTCGTCTTTGGTTTTCGAGTAGCTTAGTCATCAATTGATGCTCCGGCAATCGTTTTCAGGCTTCCATTATAGTATCCTAAGCTGCCTATAAGCCTCTGACCTGCGCTTTTATATAGCGACGCTCTGAGAGCCGTTATAAGGCCCCGTTTTAGTTTCAGACGACTAAGTACTCGTGGAAAATGAGGTTTTTACCTTCGGAATTATCGCTAGCCGTCGAGATTGCAAGATTCAAAGGGTTCGGATGCATTTGTCGGAACCGAACCGCAGACGTTGGCCAATATTTGGATGCATGCATCTGGAAAACAGCTTTCAAGTCGCCATGAATCTCGACTCAGCAAAATTAGAAGCGACCGAAACTGCCGAACGGCCTATAGCAAGTTGCCTTGGTCGTCCGGCAGGCGTTCGATTCTAAATGTCTGAAAGCGTGCAAGCCCTGATTCTTGTTTTCTTTAACACAAAGAGCTGGCAGGATTTGTTCGATGCTGTATGCTAGCTTCAAAATGCAAATACGAACAAATATACGACCGTATTTAACTAGTGGACAAATGTTCGTATTCAGTACAAAAACACGAACATAAGCCTAGCAGCAACGCACGCCGTTCGGTACGGGCTTTTCGGGCATGGCTAGGACCGGCATGATGCCGTCCTCGTATCCGATGTCGTACAGCAGCCCCTCGGAATATTCGCCTGCCATCTTCTTTTTGGCCAGGTTCACGACGAACAGCGCTTGGCAGCCTTCGATTTCTTGCGGGTTCTCGCGTTCTTCACGCATGCCGCTTAGAATCTGCCGTTTGAAGTCGCCGAAGTCTACGGTCAGCTTGACCAACTTGTCGGACTTCGCAACGTTCTCGACCTTTTCGATCAACCCCACGCGGATATCGATCTTATCAAGGTCCTCAAAGCTGATGGTTTCCTTCACAGGTGCGCTCATGCGGCTCTCCTCTCTCGCTTGCTCTAACGATAGTTCGAGTATAGCAGCATCTTTCATTTATAACTGATAGCTGCTATGATAAATGCGAACATATTTTCGTACGAAAGATTATAATTGGATACACACGAACAAATATCCGTATTCGGTTTTGAAGGTGAATGGAACGGCCCTGCCATCCTTCTGGTTGACCTGGACGCCTTTTTCGCATCGGTCGAACAGTTGGACCATCCTGCATGGCGTGGCAAACCGGTCATCGTCGGAGGCAATGCGGACAAGCACGGCGTGGTGTCCACGGCCAGTTACGAGGCCCGCGTGTACGGTGTGCACAGCGCCATGCCCGCATCGCAGGCGCGCAGCCTGTGCCCTCATGCCATCTGGACGCCCGGACATTTCGACCGTTATCGTGAAATGTCCCGTAAGGTTATGGCGATCATCCACGACGAGAGCCCTCACGTGCAGCAAGTCAGTATCGACGAGGCTTTTGTGGACGTGTCGCCGACGCGCGTAAACCGTGAAAGCCCGGTAAGCATCGCGCAACGCATCCAGTCTCGGGTGGCGAAGCTCGGCATCACGTGCTCAATCGGCGTCGGGACCAGCAAGACCATTGCCAAAATCGCCTCAGACATGGACAAGCCGCGGGGGCTTACGGTGGTATTCCCCGGTCGTGAGCTCGACTTCCTCTCCCCTCTTCCCGTTCGCGCCATGTCTGGCGTGGGATCGCGGGCCGAAGAGTTGCTGAAGGCCCACGGCGTGGAGACCTTGGGGCAGATGGCAAAAGCCCCTGAATCGCTGCTGCATTCAATCTACGGCAAGAATGCGGACATGATGCGCAACCGATGCCTGGGGCTTGACGCAACCGCGGTTGCACAGGACGACACCGTGAAATCCGTGTCCAGCGAAACCACCATGGCTGACGACCTTGTCACCTTCGACGACATTTCAGCAGTGGCGGGTTCGATGGCGGCCAAGACCTGCCGGCGCCTGCGTGCCAAGGGGCTGAAGGGCACAACGTTGGCTCTGAAAATCCGCTTTTCGGACCGATCCACCCGAAGCGTGCAGCAGCAGCTGGAAGAGCCCTCAGACAATGAGCATGAGCTTATCCCGCTGCTCGACGCCATGATCGGGCACCTATGGAAGCCTGGCATGAAAGTTCGTCTTATCGGGGTCGCGGTCACCGGTTTCGACGCCGATGACCTGGTGCAGGATTCCTTGTTCGACGCATCCGAGTACGACGATGCGCCTCCGGAGCCACCTTCGCGCCATGTCATGTCCAAGGAGCAAGGCGAGCACCTCGCGTCGGCGACCGACCTGGTCAAGAACCGGTTCGGTGAAGGCGCCCTGGTGTTCGGCCGCGATTTGAAGATGCGTTCCAATACCACCGGCACAGCAGCTAAGAACCCCGAGGATTACCGGTAGCCGCACTCTAGAAGATGTCGATGCAGCTCGTGTCGTCGAACACGCACGGGCTCAACTGCGTCATGCCGCCACGGCATTGCTGGCGCACGAACTCCATGATGTGCGGCATGGCGTTGTCGAAAAGGTCTATGCCTTCCTGAATGGTGTTTCGGATAATATCGCGGTTCCTGAAGACCGTCTTCGTCCAAGTCAACTCTCCAGTGCGCATGACGGGCATAATGTCGGCGAAATCACCTTCGCACTCGGGAACGAAGTCGTTTGGCTGGAACAGGAAATGGCGGATAGAGTCGTGGATAAAGCCGATGTCGGGAAGCATGAATGCAGGGCTGACCAGCACGTCTACGGTGTGCTTTTGCAAGTGCAGGCTTACCGCAAGGCATCCGTAGTCGCGGCGGACGTACAGGATGGCAGAAGAGCGCCCCGTAGGAATCCATTCGGTGTCGGGCATGTCCCAGGCGAAATCTTCGCTGGCTTCAATAACAGCTTTGTCGACGATCATGGCGGTTCCTTTCAGCTAGTAGAGGCGGTCGTCCCACGGGTCGCACCCGCAGGCGACCGCTGCGATTGTGGCGACGGTGGTCGAGGCTTCGACGATGAGCGCTTTGCAGAAGTCGTCGAAGTGTCCCAGGTTATCCGAGGTGAATTCCTCCAGGTAGACGGGACGCGAGCTCACGAAATACACCGTGTCGTCGATAAGCTTGTATTCCCCGAGGATCTTCATCTGGTTGGTGTGGCGAAGGAATTTTTCCGCGTTTTCTCGGGCGAACCCGCAGGGCACCGTGAAGTGCGTGTTCACATAGAATTCGAGCGCATTGTCCCAGCCGCTGTAGGACATGGTCAGCCGGGTGTTGATCATGCAATCCGGTCCTTCGCCGACGGCGATCGCTCCCAGATGCGTGCCCGAGGTGGAGAACCTGTTCCAATCAGTCATCGTCCATGTCAGCTCGATGGAATCTTCGAACAGATGCATCACTTCCGGAGGCACGTTGCGGGCTACGACGGTTTCCACATCGTCATCGTCGAACGGATCCGGCAGGTATTCGCGCCCGTTCCGGGTTGGCGTACCGGCTTTTACGGACGCGTGTTCCAGGTCCGCCCGATCTTTCTCATCAGGTTCCCTCTCGGGTGTTCCCGGCTTAGGTCCAGCCTGGTCAGGTTCGTTTTCCTGCATCAGGTGATCCGGTGCGACAATCGTGGGCCTGACGTCTTCGGTCTTGTTGAACAACGACATAATCCTTCCTTTCCGCCGCAGGACACGTGGCCCTGCGGCTGTCGATTACCTCCCGCTTACGAGCTCAATCAGCTCTTCATGGTTCGGCATGCTTGCTGCGCCTGCCGAAATGACGCTTTCGCCCAGGTCGTGCTTCTTGTGCTGCAAGCCCAGGATGCGGTCCTCGATGGTGTTTTCCGCAATGATCTGGTAGACGAACACGCTGCTGTCCTGACCCAGGCGCCAGAGGCGCGAATAGGCTTGGGTCTGCGCGGCTTCATGCCAGAACGGGTCAGCGATGATCGCCGTCGAGGCTCCGGTCATGTTCAATCCCACGCCGCCTGCGCGCATGGATACCAGCAGCACCGGCGTCTCATCCTTGTTGAAAGCGTCCACGATGCCCACGCGGTCCGAAGCCGGCGTGTCGCCGATGATCCAGTCGTGTGCGATGCCGTTCCGGTTGAGGCGTTTCGAGATAGATTCCAGAAACGACACCCATTGGGAGAATATGACGGTCTTGCTGCCCACTTCGCGGGCCTGTTCGACAAGGTTGACGATGGCATCCAGTTTGCCTGACCCGCCGTCGTAATCTTCGTACACCAATCCGGGGTCGCAGCATACCTGGCGTAGGCGCGTGATTTCTGCAAGCAGCTGGATGTCCTCCATGTCGCGTTCGGCCAGTTTGCTCTGCAGGCGCTGCTCGCGCGCGTGGTACAGGCGGCTCTGCTCGACAGTCATGGGCGCGTAGTGCACCGATTCGACCAGCTCGGGCAAATCCGTTAGCACCTCGCGGGTCAAACGGCGCAGGATGAATGGCTCCACCAGGGCTTTCAGCTTGGAGGTCGCTTCTTCGTTCCCGCGGACGATCGGCGTCTCGTAGCGGCTGCGGAACTGCTCGTAGTTGCGGGCCAGCATGCCTGGGATGCAGAAATCCATGATGGAGTAGAGCTCGCTTAACCGGTTCTCAACGGGCGTGCCGGTGATGGCGATGCGCCCCTCCCCTTTTAGACGTTTGCATGCGCGGGCGGACTTGGTTGCCGGGTTCTTGATACGGTTCGCTTCATCAAGCGCGATGATGTCGAATTCGGACCTATCGTAGAGCTCGATATCACGCCACAGTGCATCGTAGCTGGTCACAAGCACGTCGTGCTCGACAGCGTGAGCGATGTCGAGGGCGCGTTTAGCGCGGGGGCCCACGGCCGCCACCACGTCCATGTCTGGCGCGAAGCGTTCGAACTCTGCCAACCAGTTCTGCACCAACGAGCTCGGGCACACCACCATGCAGGGACGGCTGCGGTTCTTCGTGTTTCGGCGATACACCATGACGACGATGGTCTGGGCGGTCTTGCCGAGGCCCATCTGGTCGGCCAGAATCGCGCCACCGAACCCGTTCTCCATTCGTGAGTTGAGCCAGGCGAAACCTTCCTGCTGATATGGGCGCAGCGTGCCGGTAAACGCGATCGGCACCTGGTATTCCGCCTCCTGAACATCCGTTATGCGCGCGAGGTATTCGCCTACGCTGTCGTCGACCTGGGTAGCATATCCCCGGTCGTGTTCGCCGGGTTTCGGCAGAAGCAGAGCCTTGTATCCGGGGAGCTTGGCTTGGCCATCCATCAGGTCATTGTCATCAAGGCCCAGGTCATCGGCTATTTCGTAGACCTGTTGCAACGATTCATCGTCTAGCCTCACGATGCGGCCGTTGGACAGGCGATGGAACTTCTTCTTCAAGCGGTAGGCGTGCAGGATGCGGTTGATGTCCTCGTCAGGCACCTCGTCGCCCGTGATACGCACATTGAGCAGGCCGGATTCGACCGAAACGCCCACCTGCAGTTGCATAGGCGTTGGCTGGCTGATGCGTTTGAACAGATCGGTCACGAACACTTCCCCGAGCCTGGAAAAGTCCTTCACGCCTTCGGTCACGAATTCCATGAGTTGATCGAGCTCCGTGCATTGCTTCAGGAAGAACTCCTCGCCGTCGCAGTGCTCGAAGTCGTGATGGTTAAGAAGCGCATAGGCCTGTTCTTCATGGTCGCGATCCGGACCTGCAGAAACGGCATCGAGCAGTCCGCGTTTCCTTCCGCCTGAAAGCACGCGGGCGTCGCACCAGATTCTACCGCTGCGGTTAGCGTCGAAGTAGAATTGCATGACATGCCCCGGATTTCCATCCATGTGCTCAAGCGCCCAAGCGGCGGATGGCGACGGCAGATGGCGCACGTCCCGTACCCAGTCCATGGACTGGAACGATTGCCCCTCTTCGGGAACGGTGACGGACAGCGTGCTGTTCCCGAACGGCGATTTGCTGTCGGGGATGCTGATGCGTACCGGTTTAAGCAGGGGGATGCCGTGTGCCCTGTTTGAGATGAGCATCTCGACCATATGAGGCAACGTGTGCGACAAGGTGTTGTTGTGCCCCTCGAACTCTTCAGGCTTCGCAACGAACCGCAACGCCAGCGCAACGCCGTAGCTCGACACGTTCTCGGATTTGAATTGGACGTTGTTCACTACCTGAAGCTCTTGCAGAAGGTCGCCCGTCACGGTGTTGAACTTGACCGCGACAAACGACGGCGTCGCCGCGCTGGCGTTAGGTGCCGTCGCGACAGTGGCCGCGATTACGGTGCACAGCCCCTTGTATCCGCAGGACAAGTTTGTAAACAGGGTGAACTTCGTCCTTGAGAGTGCCGACGCTTCGGCGTAGGTCAGCTTGGAAACCTGTTTGCGGATGCGCGACTCGTCAAGCATGATGGATCCTTTCGTGAACGCCCCGAGGGGCTTCTCTTGCGGAACCATCATCCGCTACGCGCAATTCACGAATTGCGCAATGCGCCGCCATTCTGCACGACGAAAATTTCAAGGTTCTGACTTGGGCTGTTAGGCGTACATCAGATTCAGTTCGAAACAAGGTAAGGTTTTGGCCCTGTTTGGAAGCAAGTTTTACATACGATTCGGCAAGGTTTGACGTGTACGCTGGCACCATGTGTATCTTTATTGGACAGACCGCTATGGATTACTACCGAGCTCATCGCTACGGCGGACTCGGTCAGCCCCTTTTTGCCCGCGATGCTAGGCAAGCCGTCGCGTCGAGCAACGCCCATTCCAACATCCTGGATGTCCTAAGTGTAGACCTGCGCAAATATGACATTCTTTGGCCACCTGAGGTTCCGACGGTGCTCGTAACAGACCCGAAGGCAACCCGCAATACCAGCAAGGTGAGCTATCGGCTGTACTCAGAAGCGATTACTGCCGGGATGATCATCGAACTGGAACGCAATGTGTACATTCCATCTGTGGAATTCCATTTCCTACTATCTGCTAGATACCTGCCACTATGCCAACTGGTCGAGCTGGGCTATGAGCTTTGCGGCTGCTACTCTTTGGGTCCGTACGAGAATCCGTTTGCAGACAGGCCCGATCCGCTCACTACACCCTTAAAGTTGCAACATTTTATAGAAAACCATAAGGGCGTAAAAGGTTCTAGAACAGCCATGCAGGCGGTAAGTAGAATCGCTAGCGGAAGCTGGTCGCCAATGGAATCGAAGCTTGCGACTTGCATGGCAATGTCCTCCAGGCAAGGTGGATATGAATACGGGTTGCCTAGGTGTAATCATGAAATTCAGCTTTCATCTGCGGAGACTCCTTTGGATGGCAGACATTCTTTCTATATCGACCTCTTGTTTGTGCATAGGGACAGCCATCAAAAGCTCCATCGGGGTGCACTTGAATACGATGGTAGCCAACATCGATCTGAGCAGGCCAGAGGCAGGGATCGCGCAAAAACCCATGTGCTGGAAGCGCGAGGAATCGACATCATGCATCTTGCGTTTGAGGATATCAATACGTTCAACAAGTTCGACCATCAGATGAAGACGTTTGGAAGAATGATAAAAGTTAAGCGAAACCTGCCCTCGCTGGATGTAATCCAAGCGCGACAGAGAGTTTACAACACTCTGTTCTCGAAGGCAGGCATGGCAAATCCAGGCGGCTACCAAATTGCTGAGGTCGATGAGGAAGGATAAGCGCCTTTTTTGCATCTACTGACCCTCTGAAAGCATTTTGGAGTTGATTATTGACCCTTGAAGGGCCCAAAGCACAACAGTTCAACCCAAAACGACCTTCCAAAGGCGCCTCGGATGCAAAAAAGGCGCTTATCCTACCTCAAGCATGATTTAGATTTGGTAATGAGTCGTTCGAGCCTAGTCCAAACCATGGTCGCGGAGCCAGGCTTTGGCGATGCCGAAGCCGATGCGGCCCGAGGCCTCGTCGTCGCGGGCGGATTCCCGGATCCATTCAATGCCTTTGGCCTGGTTGCGGTCAACGCCGTCACCCTCGTACAGCATGACGCCGAATGCGTTCTGAGCCAGGATATTGCCCTGTTTAGCCGCTTGGCTGAACAACACGGCAACCCTTTGCGGGTCGCGAGGCAGGCCGCCCAACCCGTCACGAATGCAAAGCCCCAGGTAATACATTGCCGACGTGTTGCGCTTTGCCTCCTGCTGCATGAATATGGGCACAGCCTTGTCATACATGCCGCAGTTAAAATAATCCAGCGCATCGATGAACTCGTGGTCTTCCTCGGTGTCGAACTGTGGGTAAGCAACAGTTTCGGCATCAGTGTCGCTGCGGACGTAGCTCAACAATGCGTCTGTGAAGAGCCTGTACTCATAATCATCCTTGTTGAGCGGCAGCATCGATTCGAGCGCATCAGGCAACACCCGTACTTTGGGGTCTACGGCAAGCCCGGCATCCACAGCACGCGAGATGCGTGCGTCCATGGATACGAGAGAATCGGACACTGCGGCCTGCAAATCGGAATCCGATGCAACCTCGCCGAAAGATTCGAGAAGTTCCTGACGTACCTTGCCATATAGGCGTGAAACGAAATCCTCGTCGTGGTACAGGCTGCCAAGCGGTGAGTAATCGTCAGCATAACCTGGGCATATGCCATTAGCGAGCATGGCGTAGAGCGTGGCGCACATGCTGTAGGTATCTGCTTTCAGGCCGCTTGAGGGCATCTGCGTATCGACATCGGCGAACATCTGCTCCGGGGCCGCAAAACCGAAAGTGCCCACCGACTCGGAGTTGACGCGCTCATCCTTGCACAGCCCGAAGTCCAGCAGACGCGCCTGCCCGTCGGCGTTGATGACGATGTTGTCGGGCTTGATGTCGCGATGCGGTATTTGCGTACGGGAGTTGCAGGCGTTCGAGCCGAACCTGACGATCGGTTTGATGTAGGCTAGCGCCTGCTCGCAGGTCAGTGCAGAGCATGCATCTGGATCGCTCAGAAGCGCACCCAGATTGGTTCCCTCGATGAGCTCCATGACCACCGCAGAGTGGAGGTCCAGGTCAACAGCCTTATGAAGGGCCAGACCATAGGCGTAGGGACGTGGAACCGTCAGGTCGTTCTCGTGCAGGCGGAGCGCCTGCCACTCGGTTTCGGCATCGTCCTTATTGGCGTACATCTTGAGAGCGTACCTGCGCCCGTCCAGACTGACGGACAGCACCTGCGCCTGGCCGCCCTTGCCCAGCTCGGCATCGAGAACGAATCCAAGCCGGCCGTCGAGCAGGGAAAACTCGTCGCCCGACATTCTATCGACGAAGAACACGATATCAGGTTCACTGGTGGGTGATTTCGGCTGCGGTGTTTGGGTCGGACGCATGTCAGTCCTCTATTTCGCCGCGTCGATCAAAGCGCTTACGTGGCGCTTGTCCTGCTCGCGGATGACAGTCTCAGCATCCAGGCAATATGCGAAACGTAGCAGGGCGCTTTCAGAATACGGTCCGAATTCGGCGCCCAGATAGCCGCAAACAATCTCGTCGCCGGGTTCCAGGCGCTCGACTGGCGACGCCTGTACATATGCGTCGTCGCCCCTGATGAACGTACCGTTGCTGGAATCCAAATCGTAGACGTACCAACGGCCGCCGTCGCACAGCACCATGGCGTGGATACCGGAAGCTCCGCCGTTCGCATCAGAAAGCTGGAGCACCTTGGTACGTCGATTCTCGGTCAGGTGGCTGAATTTGAGCTTCTTGACCTTCGCCTTGTAGTCGTCGGCCTTTCCGTTTCGCCCGATGAATACCACATCGGCATCGGAGAAGGTTCCCATGACGCCGTGCAACCCAGGGGCCCCGTCGAACATCTGGATCAAGGCAATGCTCTTGGCGTCGGCAGGCAGGACGTCGCTTTCCGAAGAGCCGATAACATTTGCATCGGTGACCTGGTAGTTCGGCGGCAGCGCGGCTTTAGACGACGGGCCGTAGATGACAGCTGAAACCATCCGCTCGATAAGCACGTCGAATACGCTTCCCAAAGAAGGCTTTCCGCCACGCACGGGCGACGGTATCTCTACCATATTGTTTGCGTCCATGTCGCGCAGCAACGCCTCGATGCCGTTGGCAAAGGCGTCGATTTCGAATTCTCGGTACCGCTCGGCGCGGAAGCCCAGCCGCATGGCAGGCAGGATTTCGTCTTCCAACGTTTCCTTCAGGTTGTAGATCCCCTCGAGCGAATCCTTCAGGTACATGAAGCGACAGGCCAGATCGTCCTGGTCCGCGTCCAGGCTCTCTACTGCGATGCCTGCGAGGCGCGCCACAGTCGCATGTGGGTCGCGCAGCATGACAGACGCATTGCGCAGGGCGGTCGCGGACTTCCCCACCCCGCCGGCGCCCAGCCAGCATTCCTCAAAGGCTTTGGGCTTGTCGGCAGCCTTCCAGATGTTGGAAAGTCGCGATTTGGATTCGAAACGGTCAGTGTTGTTGAATATGGCTGTGGCCAGCAGTTTTGCTGACAGCTTATAGTCGTGGTACGGGTTGTATTCCTCATAGTCGCCGCTGCTCGACATGCCCGAAAGGCCGGCGAAGCGTCCGTAGCCGGTAGAGATCTTGCCCAGAGTTTCGCAGAAGGCCTGCAGGCCTGAGTAACATATTTCGATTTCAGGGTTCATGCTTTTAACGGACATCGTGCGCCTCCCTTTCGTTTTCTGAAATTGTATCAGACGGCGCACGTGAAACCTGGCTCGACGGCTAGGCGACATGTGCTCCAATCAACACCTGAAACGCCTGGTTTGCACGAATGAAGCGCTTGCGGGGGTCGGGGTCTATGCAGCATGCAAGCCAACGGCCCAGTCGGGTGTCGGGAAGCAAGTTGGGGCTCAGACGGCGTCCGTATCGCGCGGCTACCAGCCCCAGTGCCAGCATGTACAGGTCGGCCTGCTCCAGGCTCAGCGCGGCGTTGGGGCTGTAGCCGTTGCGGAGCAGCCCCGGGTTGTACGGACCGCCCGTGGTACAGCTGATACCCAGATCGATTATCTTCAAACCTGTTGGCGTGAGCATGATGTTTCCGGGATGCAGGTCGCGATGGGCCAGCCCGCATCCGTGGAGCACCGACAGCGCGAGGGTGGCGTGCTTGGCGTATTCCAGGGTCTTGCGCTCGCCCAGATGGCGGGTGGATTCGATGACGCTCTTGAGGGAATGGCCCTCAAGCAGCTCCATAGCCATGCAGAGGTTACCGTTGAGCTGCGGATACTTCTCGGAGAATATGCGCTTGCAGGAATAGACCTCGGGAAAGTACGCGCTGCCGGAAACGGTCTGCAGGGCTCGGTACTCGTGCATGAGTCCGCGCTCGTCCGAACCGCTCGAACCGCCGTCCACCTTGAGGGCGACGGTCCGGCGCAGCTCGGAGTCGTAGGCGCGGTAGAGCCTGGCGTATCCGCCGACGGCGAAGGGGGTCGGGCTTTCCAGGGTCAGCATGGCCGTCTCCTAATACGAGGTGACGATTTCCATCAGGAAGTTCGCCGCCATGCCCGCGAGGTCCAGAACCAAGCCGCCGATCAGGGCGAAGAACTCCCCTGCGTAGCTTAGGAACGAGGGTTCGACGGCGTACACGACGAACAGGAAGAACAGTGCGGCGAAGACGCCTGCCTTGGCCAGGTCCTTGGAGAACATGGTGAACAGGTACAGCGCCAATACGCCGACGATGACGGCTTCCATAATCAACACCTCCAGGTCGGTTTCCAACAGAACTGCTACATCGTTCCAGTTCAGGGCGAAATGCAAGGCCACCGAAGCGAGCATGACCGCGATGACCATCTTGACCGCCAGGGATATGCTATGCGAAGCGGGCTCCATGCATTTCGCAATCTGCGTCCGCACGCCCTCGCGCATGCCGTCGATCGCCTTGCGGGCATCGCGCCTGGTTCGCTGCAGCGCCTGGGAGCGCTTCTCACGGGCGGCCTTGCGTTCCTGGTCAAGCTTGAGCCTTGCGGCTTCGCGCTGCTCGCTACGCTCCTGAATCCGTTCCTCCACGGTGTGCCACTTGGTGCGGATGGCTTCGGCGAACTGCCCGGTGGCATCAGTCAAGCGTTCGCCGTCCAAAGGGTTTGCGATGGCCTTGCCTTTGCGGCTGCGCTTCGACCCGCAGTTCGGACAGGCCGCAAGCATGTTCGAGTGCTCGAATCCGCAGTTCGAGCAGCACGTGAACTTGGCGTTCAACAGCTCGTTGAGAGCATCGCGCAGCTCGGTCGGCGAAGGCATGGGCCCGCTCCGCGCGAATGCGCGCTCGAAACATTCGGCCAGGTGCGGCCCGTATGTGTTGACCGGAAGCGCACCCGGGATGCGTTTGTAGGCGAAGTCGCGGTTCAGGGTGTGTTCGATGCGGGCGTCTACGGGATCCACGTCGGACTCGCGACACTCGAAAGGATGCTCGCCCAAAAACAGCAGCTGGAACACGGCCACTGCAAGCAAAAACCAGTCGCTCTGGGGCGTGAGCACCACGGCCCCTTCGCTTCGTCCGAGCATCTCAGGCGACTTCTCACGGGATTCGGTGGCTGGGTAGACCACGTGGGCAATTCGGTCCTTGACCTGGAAGGAGTCTGCGTCGAGCATCCACATCTGACGCTCTTCCGGATCGAAGACCACGTTTGCCAGCGACAGGTCGCCCACCACAAGATCGGCGTCGTGAGCCGCAATGACGCTCTCGCACAGCATGCGTGCGAGCATGACGCGGAAGCTGGGCGAGACCTGGTCGGAGTGGCTCAGTCGGTTCAGGGACACGCCTTTCACACGCCGCATCAAGTAGCCTGCCCATGCGCCTTGAGAATCGTAGACGTTGCCCTTCGGCAACACCAACATGGAGACGTGCCCGTCGGCCAAGAAACTGTGGTCGATAAGCCACTGGACCTTGCGGCGGCGGCCTTCGCTCCGAAACATCGGGTCGACGATCTTGCAGACGCAGGACGGCTGGCCGTCGACTTCGAACACGAAGCCGCGACCACCGTTGTCCATGCAGGTCAGAGCCAGGTTCTTACCGTCTTCTGAGAAGTAGGCGGGCATGATGCGCTCCTTGCGGGTCGGTTAGATTGACTGAAACAGATTGCGGATACGGGTCAGCGGGCTTTTACGATTGCGGCAGATGCGGCGCGCCACGGCAGGGTTCACCTTGGCGTAGACGGCCTGCTCGTAGAAAGGCCACTCGTTGCGGACATCCACCGAGTCGCTCCAGACCAGAACCACCGTACGGTCGTCGTCCACTAGGTCGAAGAGCCCCGGCAGCGGATCGGGCCCGGGTTCGGGCATGGACGGTTCAGCTCCTTCGATGGGTATGGAACGAGCTTTGCTGCGGGCCGCATACGTTTCGGTGTAGCGTTTCGCGTAGGGACGGTTCGCCGCATGGGTTTCGCCCGGAGCTGCCGGTAGTTGCATGGACCCAGCCTGGAGTTTCGCCGGGTCGTACGCCTGCAGTGCGACAGGATCCGAAGGCTTCACCAGGGCCGGCGCCTTGAAAATGTCGTCCATGCGCGCGTCCACCTGTGATTGGGTCCACCCCACCGGGTAGGACAGCAGGTTCTCCCCTTCGAAGCTCACTTCCTGGGTGCCGTGCTCCTGGTTGTACGAGGCTATGCAGTCGCCGATGCCGTCGGTTGCCACGTAAAACGACTGCACAAGTTCGATGTGCCCGAAACGCCAATGATCGCAGTCGAGCACCATGAAGGTCTGGTTGGCGTTATCGCCTTTCTGCGGCTGTTCAACCATGAAACACTCTCCCGCCTGGTTGACGGCGAATCCCCCGTCGCCAACGTAGCCGTAGAACAAATCGCCCGTCTTGACGTTGTAGGCGGCCACCATGAGCGTGGTACCCAAATCGCCCAGGTTCCAGCCGTGGTCCAGCTTCGCCTTCTGCAACGCGTTGAACGCGGCTCCGAAGCCAGCTTGAACGGCGGGCATCGCAGTGTAGAGAAACGCCTCCCTGTCGCATACGATGGTCGAGCATGCCGCAGCGTACGCGGCGCTGCAGGCAATCTCGGCCGCCTGCTCGCCCAGGGCCTCGCCGCCCATGCCGTCAGCCACCGCCAGGACCACTACATCGTTCGAGCAAACCATCTTGACGCGGTCCTGGTTCGGAAGGCCCTCGGCCCTATGGGAAAGGCCGGTTTCGGACATCTTGTAATACAGCATGAACGTGCCTTTCTCTAATGGGGCTAGGCGATGATCTGCCATACGCTCTGATCCACGCCAAGGGCGCCGATTTCGGCGAGGGCGGCCTCGTTGCCCTTGTACTCGACGTTGGGGTTGGAACCCACGTTGCTGGAACGCTTGGCGATCAGGTCGGAAATAAAGCGCCAGCAATCCACGTCGTCATAGGTCTCGCCCACGTGCTTGATGGCGTGCATGACCTCGTAGGATTTTCCGTTCGCCTTGCTCACCTTGGTGGTCTTGGGACCAAGCGCCCGCAGCAGGTCGTCGTCCACGTTGCCGAAGCCGATGACGAACATGTTGGTCTTAGACGTTCCGACGCGGTGCAGGATCTCCTGCTTCAAACTTTCGGACAGGTCTTCCTGATAGCCTTGTGCGTCGGTGTTCTGGGCATCCGTTGCGATGATCTCCAGGCTGGAGGCGCGCATGAGGTGCTTCGCGTCCTGATCGGCCTTCAGGCGGTCGATGGCGGCGAAATCGCTACGGACCACGCCTTCAAGGTCGGTGCAGCCGCTGGTGTCGATGTGGCCGAAGCCGGCGGCCTTGATGCGTTTAGCCTCTTCCAGATCGCAGAAGGGGATGATCTCGCGCTGTCCTCCGTTGAACAGGACCACGCGGATGTTGTAATGGTACCCCTTGTCAAGCGACGCCTTGGTCAGCTCCTGGAAGATGGCGTCCAGGCCCTTGTCGGCGAAATAACGCACGCCTTCGGGCGGGACCGATGCGCTCATGTCGATGGCGATGTTGACGTTGACCTCCTTGGCAACGCGGGTGTTGCCGGCCGCATAGCGGCGATACGGCTGCTCGTAGCAGGTGGCAGACGCTTGGATTGCAGTGTTCGGAACAGCCAGGTTCGCAAGCACCTGCGTGTTGCCGCTCACGTTGTCCCAACCGGCGTTTCCACCAGCCAGAAGCTCGGTAGGACCACCTGCGGGCACCATGCCGTAGGATTGGTCGTCGCCGCCGAGTCGGTGCCAGATTTTGTTTCCGAAAATGCCCATTGTTCCTCCGATCGCTTGTCGACCCCTTCGGGCCGTTTCTGACAGCCCGAATTGTGCCGTGCGGGGCATATGCGGATTGCGCAATGCCGATTGAGACGTTTTCGGCAGGCGCTTTTGGAGAAGGCGCCCTCTGCATCAACGGTTCGGAAAACGATGCTGCTCAGCGCTGTGGCGCGGCCGTGAGTCGAAGGGTATTGTGTAAAATATGGTGCATTGCATCCGCCGACGTTAGGACCGCGCCATGATGGATAAATCGCTCTTCTCGCTGCCCGGCATCATGCCGGTTATGGGAATGCTCGTGGTGTTTGCGCTGGTGCTTTCCGCAAGCATCATCGGCGAGGCGGTTTCGCTATCCGCAGCCATAACCACCATGTGGCAAGGCGGCTCTCTCGCACATGCGCTGCCGCATATCGCGTTGTTCTTCGGGTGTTTCGCGCTGCAGGCGCTCGTGCATCACCTGCAAGACGGCATGCTCGACAGGTTCGCCAACAAACAGGTTGAGTGCCTGCGCGGTGAGCTTCTGGCAGGCCTGTTCCGCACGCGCGGGCAGATGGTGCGTGATAACGGGACGGCTGCTGTGACTTGGTCGGTGCTTGAAGGCGCCTCGCAGACGGAAAACTACCTGCGCATCATACTGCCCAAGCTCGTTGGCGTGGTAGTAATTCCCTTTGTGCTTCTGATCTGCTCGTTCGTGCTTGACCTTACGTCGGGCATCATCCTTCTGGTCATGTACCCGGTCATCATCTTCTATATGGTCATGCTGGGCAAAGTCGCGAAGGCCAGGGCCGAAAACCAGTACGCTAAATACACGCGCATGTCGAACCATTTCGTGGACACGCTGCGCGGCATGGACACCCTTCGGGCTTTCGGACGCGGTCGCCAAAACGGCGAGCAGATCTATCAGACCAGCGAGGATTTCAGGGTAGCGACCATCGACACATTGAAGGTGGCCACGCTTTCAAGCGCCGTGCTTGACCTGATAGCAACGCTTGGTGTGGCAGGGGTTGCCATCATGCTGGCATTTCACCTGGTAGACGGTTCCATCGGACTGTTCGCAGCGCTTGCAGTGCTGGTGCTTTCTCCCGAATACTTCAAACCCATCCGCCAGTTCGGCAGCGACTACCATGCGTCTTTGGACGGTAAGAACGCTTTGGCTGCCATCGTGGGGATGATCGATGCGGCAAAGGAAACAGTGCCGGCCCGCGAACATGCTGTAGCGCCATGGTCGCCGTATAGCATGCTGGAGCTTGACGAGGTCTCCTACACCTACCCAGGTGCTGATACACCTGCTTTAAAGGATGTGTACCTGTCTATCGAAGGTTGCCAGAAGGTGGGCGTCGTCGGCGTAAGCGGCTCCGGAAAGTCCACTCTGGCAAGTCTGCTTGCGGGTTTTGCATCGCCCGACGGAGGAACAATCACCATCGACGGCGCCACGTTCGACGCCGACGAGGGCGGACTCGGGTTTTCCGATTGGCAGAATCAAGTGGCCTACATTCCCCAAGACCCATACGTGTTCGGCGTGAGCCTGCGCGACAACATCAGGTTTTACGCGCCGGAATCCACCGATGAGCAGGTCATGCGAGCCGTTGAACTTGTCGGCCTGGATGAGCTTCTCGCGCAGCTTCCCGAAGGGCTGGACACGGTGATCGGTGAAGGCGGTCGCGCCTTGTCGGGCGGCCAGGCGCAGCGCATCGCATTGGCCCGCGTGCTTCTGGACGACTCACGGCGCATCCTCATATTCGACGAGCCCACGGCACATCTGGACATCGAAACGGAGCTGGAGCTTAAATCCCGCATGCTGCCGCTGATGGAAGGCAGGTTGGTGATATTCGCCACGCACCGACTGCACTGGCTGGCAGACATGGATTGGATCATCGTCATGGAAGATGGCGATGTGGCAGAGCAGGGCGATTATCGCGAGCTCCTGGCCGAGCGGGGCGCGCTTTGGCGCTTGGTCGAGAACATGAACGGGGGTGCACGATGAGCCGTAGCGAAGACAGGTGGGTTCGCCCCTACTTCAGCAAGTATCGCAAGCCGTTGGTAGCAGCGCTGTTCCTGGGTGTTGTTACGTATGTGGCCGCGACCATGCTCATGTTCGAATCGGGGTACGCCATTAGCGCCACCGGCGAGCGGCCCGAAGGCGGCGTGCTGACCGTATTCATCCCTATCGTCATCGTACAGGTGTGCGCGTTAGGCAAACCCGTCACGCATTATTTCGAGCGGCTCTTCAGCCACGATTGGGTATTCCGCATGACAAGCGACATGCGCCGGCGCCTGTACGATGTGATCGAGCGGAACGCCGTCCGCATGCGCGGCACGCACCGCACCGGTGATTACCTGGGATACATCGCCGAAGACATCGGGCACGTGCAGAACCTGTACCTGCGCACCATCTTCCCCACGGTTATCGCGTGGCTGGTGTATGCGCTGTTGATTGCCGCGCTGGGGCTTTTCGATATTCGGTTCGCGCTTGCCATGGCGTTGATACTTGCAGCCACCTGCGTGCTTCTGCCTTTAGCATCGATGCTGGTCAACCGGGCCCGCATAGAGCGCCGCAAGAGTTTGCGCAGCAGCCTGTATGGGGATCTGGCAGACAACGTGCTGGGCGCAACCGACTGGGTGTTCTCGGGCCGGTCCGGAGAATGCCAAGGGCGCACGCAGGCGGCTGCAGCTCAGGAACGCGCCGTGCAAGCGTCGCTCAACCGGTACGAGCGAGGCAACAACCTGGTGCTTTCGATTGTGTTCGCCATCGGCGTATGTGTGGTGCTGGTGTGGGCAGGCGGAGGCCTGGGCTACGACCCAGGCATCGAAGCGAACTACATCGCGGCGTTCGCGCTGGGGTTCTTCCCGCTCATCGACGCCTTCACTCCCCTCTCTCCCGCGTTGACTCAGGTCAACATCTACCGCGACACGATCGACAGGCTGAACGCGCTGCCGCCAGAGGAGCTTAGGCGGGACTGCGGCAAGACACCCGCTTCGGCAGATATGCACGTCGACGGCGTGGGTTTTTCCTACCCTGGTACCGAGCGTCTTGTCCTAAATCAGGTGAGCCTACATATACCCGCAGGTCAGAAGGTGGCAATCCTCGGTCGAAGCGGTTCGGGCAAATCCACGCTGGCATCGCTCATACGTGGAGAATATGCTCCCGATACGGGAAGCGTTTGCATCGGCGGCGTTCCCACGTTCGAATTAAGCGATGCTCTGACACAATACATCGGCGTGATCCAGCAGAATCCTTATCTGTTCAATAAAACGTTGCGCGACAACCTTAAGCTGGGTAACCCCGAAGCCACCGATGAGCAGGTGCTTGACGCATTGGAACGCGTACACCTAGGCGGGCTGGTGGCTGGACTGCCTGACGGCCTGGATACCATGGTTGACGAAGCCGGCAAACGATTCTCAGGAGGTGAGCGGCATCGTATCGCCATCGCGCGAATCCTTCTGGCAAACACGCCCGTCGTGCTGCTGGATGAGCCGACAGTGGGCCTTGACCCCATAACCGAGCAAGCCTTGCTGGAGACGCTGTTCGAGACCTGTGCGGACCGCACGCTCATCATGATCACGCACCATCTGCAAGGCGCCGACATGTTCGACCGCATCGTGTTCATCGAGGATGGTGCCTTGGCGATGGACGGCTCCCCCGCCCACCTTGCCGCCACCGAGGAACGCTATCGCAACCTCCTCGCTTTCGACCGCGGCCTCTAAGGCGATGTGTCAGTAGGGACGTATTGTTTTGACACATTTTTGTGTCAGTGGGGACAGTTTGGGGCGACGAGGGGCTGTCCACTATTGCCCATGTATCAGCGTGCCAGTCTGTACGTTTCAAATTGAGGCATTCCTGCATCATTGCGGACGGATCTGCTACTGGATAAATGGCTACGCCCGCTGCCCCCTGTCTCAATCTGTCCCTTCTGACACAAAAATGCAAAAATGTGTCAGAAGGAAACGTCCCTAGTGACACACACGCCCCCGACTCATTGGGTTAGTGGCGGATGGCATCGAGGATACGGCGTTTGGCGTCGGCGTAGGCATAGGTCAGCTCGAACTCGTCGAGGGGCAGGTCGCCGCGGTCGATGGTTATTTCGTCGGCGATGCGTGACGGGGTCCCATGGGAAGGGCTTCCTGAAAGCACGTACACGCGGCTTGAAAGGCATACGGCCTCATCCACATCGTGGGTGATGATTAAAGCCGAAAGACCCAAGTCCTTCACTATCCCTAAGAACCATTCGCGCATGTCCATACGCGTCATGGCGTCAAGCGCGCTGAACGGTTCGTCCAAAAGGATGCAGTCGTTGCCCATAAGATGGGTTCGCAGAAGCGCCGCCCTCTGCCGCATGCCGCCCGAAAGCTGATGAGGCCACTTCATCTGGGTTCCCGCCAGCCCGAACCGCTCGAACAACGGCTCGGCAGCAGCCCGCGCCTCTCGTTTCGAAACCCCTTTAAGAACCAAAGGCAAGGCGACGTTGTCTATGACGCGCCGCTGTTCAAGCAGAAGGTCTTTTTGCAGCATGTAGCTCACGCGCCCCGGCTTTCCCGTGACGTCACAGCCATGCACCAGCACCCGTCCCGAAACAGGCTTCGTCAAGCCCGCCAAAGCATGCAGAATGGTTGTTTTTCCGCAGCCGGACTTGCCGACAAGGCAGCACACCTCCCCTGGAAGCACGTGCAGTGAAACTTCCTCAGTCACCACGACGTCCTCCCAGGCAAGGGTGAGTCTATCCGCCGTCAAAACGGATTCAGGCTGAATCAAGGTTTTGTCCAGATTCCGATCAGGCATGGTCCAGACAACCGCTATGCAAGGTAGTCGTTGGTGTAGCCGGCGTCTACTGCGAGCTCGGTTGCAACCAGCTTCTCGTCGTTGAGCCACTGGTAGTAGGCAGCCCAGCGATCCGCATCGAATTCGCCCCAACGCTCGGCATCGCTGATATACTGCCCTGCCAAATACTCCTGGCTTTCGGCAACAAGCTCAGGATCGAGCTCGGGCACGGCCTCGACAAGAATGTCGGCAGCAGCCTGCGGGTCGCTGACCGCGAACTCGTAGCCTTTGGCCGTGGCGCGCAGGAATGCCTTCACCACATCGGGGTTCGCAGCCATGAACTCGTCGTTGACAGCGATGACCGGCGTGTAGAAGTCCAGCGCGGAGTCGAATTCGATAAACGGGAAGTAGTTGTATTCGAAGTCCTGGATCTTGGCATTCTGGACGGCCCAACCCTCGTACACCCACACGGTGTCGAAAGCTTTGGTGCGCAGGCCGGCAACGTCGTCGTCAACGGCGTAGGGAACCATTTCGACCTTGCTGAAATCGCCGCCGTCAGCTTCCACCACGTCGCGGATGGTGGCCTGCTCAACATCCAGGTTCCAGGTGGCGTAGGTATGGCCTTCCATCTTCTTGGGGCTGGTGATGTTGTCTTCGGCGCGGGACATAATGCCGCTGGTGTTGTGCTGCACCACGGCAGCCACAGCCGTGTAGGGCATCGGCGTTTCGCTGGCAAGGTAGTTCGCCATGGTGTCTTGGTAGGTTACGCCGAACTGCGCGCCACCCGATCCGATAAGCGCATCGGCGCCGTCCTCGGGCGGCATGACGATGGTCACGGCCAAGCCTTCCTCCTCGTAGTAACCGTTGGCAATGGCCACGTACACGCCGGTATGGTTGGTATTGGGGGTGTAGTCGAGCACGAAGGAAATTTCCGTAAGGCCGTCCGTGTTTGCGGGGGCGCCATCTCCACCCTGCTGGGCGCATCCGACTGAAAGCCCTGCTGCGGCGATAACCGATGCAGCACCTGCAACCTTCATGAACGATCGACGGGACAAGCCAGCAAGAGATGCGGGATTGATAGACATGTTTATTTCCTTTCCTGAGGCTTCCAAGGCATGCAAACCTTTTGAAGCAGGTCGATGAGCTTCATAAGAACCAGCGACAGCGCGCTGATCACGATGATGACCGCGAACATGCGGTCATAGGAGAACGATTTGCGGACGCGCGTCATATAGACGCCCAAGCCCGCGTTTCCGCCGAGCCATTCGGCGATGACTGCGCCGACGATGGCATAGGTGGCGCTGATTTTCAGGCCCGCGAAGAACTGGTCGCTGGCAGCTGGGATCTTCGCATACAGGAAGATCTGCCAGCGCGAAGCGTTCATCGTGCGCATCAGGTCCACCACGTCGGGATCCACCGATTTGAATCCCGACACCAGCGAAACGGTGATCGGGAAGAAAGTGGTCACGATGATGAGCACGATCTTCGGAAGCAAACCGTAGCCGAGCCACAAAACCAGCAGAGGTGCGATCGCGATGGTCGGCACCGTTTGGGAGATGGTTACGACGGGCTCAAGCGCCAGGTACAGCGTTTCGAAACGGTCCATGGCCACGGCAACGATGAATCCCAGAAGCACGCCGAGAGCCAAGCCCACAGCGGCCTCCAACAGCGTGGTCGCCGCATGGTGCGCCAGCAGTTGCCAGTCGTTTGCGAGGGACGCCACAACCTGCGTAGGCGTAGGCAGAAGGAAATTCGGGATGAACCCGAAATCCACAGACCCTTGCCACACCAACAGGATGAGCGCAAGCGTAGCCAATGGAACGGCAATTCGCTTCATGCCGCTTCGGCCTTGCCTGTTCTGTATGTTCTTCAGCCCGGCCACGTTATGCGATGTTGCGAACTGAGAATTCGGAATCCGTCGGATGGTACTTGCCTATCTTGTCATCCGTAGACATGACACGTCCGCCCGGGCGCCAGCTGATCTTCACATAGCTCGCGCTCTCTTTGCACCCAGCGGCGGCACCCGCTTCCAAACAAGTCTTCAGCAGCGCCATGCAGCTGTCGAAGTCGCCCTCCACGGTGGTTTCGAACGGGCCGACGTAATAGTCAAGTCCGCTGGCGTCGATGGCGGCTATCACCTCGTCAACCACTCGACAGGTTTCGGCATCGCTCGTCGAATCCATAGGCAGATATTGGAGGGCAATGGCACATTCCATGGTGCACCCCTTTCTGGCCTTTCGGCCGTCCACGGGGCCCGATGAAAAAGGCCCCGCGCCAAAGCAGGGCCTTGATTGCGAAAACGCACTCCCTACGCTGGCATTATCCAGACAGGTTCAGCGGGTCGAAGGCCGTCGCGCCTTCCTCTCAGCCGAGCGATCGTCTCAGCTCCCCGTTAAGGTGATGCAACTATAGCACAGCACGCCTTGATGCGCATCGTTACGAGAGGCAGTAAACGGGCAGTATTGTCCCGTGTGCGGCAAATCGTATGGAGGCAGGAAGGATGCGTTGCTGTACGGTTACGCGCGGGACAATGGGGACGGAGCCTTTTGTCCAGTTACATTTCCCCGCGTGCGGCAATTCGCGTAAGAGTCGGAATATGAGTTGCTGTACGGTTGCGCGGATACCGTCAAGGGGGCGTTGCATAAATACCAGCCCATGCCGATTCAGAAAGAAAGCAAGCGGAGATCGGCAAATGCCTATTTATAAGATTGTGGGAAACGTTAGTTTCAGTTATTCTTATGCATGTTTAATCATGTTCGAGGAGCAAGCAACGTCCGCCGCATTCTGGATTCCGGCGCAGCTTGCTTAAGGGGGCCGACGTCATGTTCATTCCGGAAAACCGCATCGACTATCTGATCGCCGAAGACGTGCCGTATCTTGACCTGACCAGCGAAGTTCTGGGCGTGGCAGACCAGCCGGGCACCATGGAGTATTTCACGCGCGAAGCATGCGTGCTTGCTGGCGTCGATGTGGTCAGGTGCATGGCGCATGCCCTGAACTGCCAGGTGACGGACTCGCGTTGCAACGGCGAGCAGTTAGCCGAAGGCGACACCATCATGACGGTCGAGGGCACAGCGGCAGATTTGCATCAACTGTGGAAGGTGGGGCTGAACATGTTCGATCACCTGTCCGCTGTTGCCACGAAAACACGAACGATGGTCGATGCCGCA
This sequence comes from Slackia heliotrinireducens DSM 20476, assembly GCF_000023885.1. Lineage (NCBI taxonomy): Bacteria > Bacillati > Actinomycetota > Coriobacteriia > Eggerthellales > Eggerthellaceae > Slackia > Slackia heliotrinireducens. Next base: position 1,568,360 of record NC_013165.1, read on the forward strand.
CACGGAGAAAACCCTGGATGCGAAATCCTGGTCACCCGCAAAAGCATGCCCGGCGTCAAGGACCTGTTGCTGGATGCTGTCCGCATCGGCGGCGCCTTCCCCCACCGGCTCGGCCTTTCCGAAACCGTGCTGGTGTTCGAACACCACCTCACGTTCATGGGCGGATTCGATGCATTCCTTGAGAAGCTTCCGGAAATCCGCAGCCGTTGCATCGAGAAGAAGCTCTTCGTGGAGGCGGATGCGGAGCATGCGCGAATTCTGGCCAAGGCGGGCGTTGACGGCGTGCAGCTGGACAAGCTCCCTGCGGCGGAAATGGCCGAATTGGTGAAGGAGCTTCGCTCGATAGACCCGCATCTCACAATAATCGCCGCCGGCGGCATCAACCCGTCGAACGCTGCGGAGTATGCAGCTACAGGCGTCGACGGCTTGGCCACCACAGCCCCGTTCACGGCGAAGCCCATCGATATGAGCATCCGTATGAGCCAGCGGTAGCGCATAGCACCCGCACCCTCAATCAACACGACAAAGAAGGCTTCGCAGTTTTGTAACAACGTATAATCTGATACCATGCAATTTGACGTTGCAACCAGCCCTGCCACGGATCTTTCGGTCTCCCGAAACGAACAGGAGCAGCCATGTATTACACGGTATCCGATTTCTCAAACGCATTCGAAAGCAACCTGACACTCATCGCCGGCAGCGGCGGCATGGCCCGAACCGTACGGGAGGTTGGCATTCTTGATTACGAGCTCATGCCGGGCATAAAGACCACCTATCAGCGAGTGAATTTCTACGAGAACCAGCTGGTTCTGACAACGTTCCTGTACGCGAAGGACAACCCGTACCTCATTCTGGACGCAATAAAATACCTGGTGGCGCAGGGTACAAGCGGATTGGTCATCAAGAACGTGCTGCATCTTGCAATTCCTGAAGCCGCCATTCGGTACGCTAACGCCCGCAACTTTCCGGTGTTCACGACCCACGGCGAGCTCATGTTCGACAACGTGATAATGGATGTCGGCAATGCTGTAAAGCGCATGGGAACGACGGCTTTCGTGCAGCAGCAGATCGATGCGCTGCTGCAAGCGCAAGAAGAATCCGAGCAGAAGCATCTGACGTTGCAGCTCAACCCGTCGTTGCGTGGCGAAGTGGCAGCGTTGTACTCCCCTGCCGAAGACGAACTTATCGCCGATCAGTTCGCACGCTACCAGTCACGTTTCGAGCGTAGCAAGCTTTTCGGTCCAGGATCTTCGCTCCTGTGCTACCGCAACGGCCTGCTTCTGATTGTGTCCCGCGACGAAGAAGGGCCTCTGGACATCGACCGCTCACATGCCATGCTGCGGGCCGACATCCTGAACCTTGAAGAAAGCACGATCGTCGGCATAAGCTCGATTCACTTCGGCCCTGCCGAAACAGCCGCTGCCATCACAGAAGCGCTGCAGTGCGCCTGCATCGCGCGGTTGCGAGAGGTGCCGGAAGTGCGTTATGACTCGCTGGGACCCTTGCAGGCACTGTTGCCCCACGCTCAATCGCCGCAGATGAATCGCTATGCCGAACGGATTCTCAATCCTATCCGCGAGTTCGATGCGGAAAACAACGGCCAGATCATGGTAACCTTGCAGTCTTATTGCGATCACGGGCAGAACATCGCCCAGGCAGCCGAGGCGCTCGGGCAGCACCCCAACACCATTCGCTACCGTCTGGAGAAGGTATATGCAGAAACGGGGCTCTCGTACAAGAACCCTGCTGACATGCAACAGCTCGCCTTGGCGTGCAATATCGAATTCTGTAGGCGTGTCGGCCAAGAGGTCGGCTAACCTGAACGTCGTCATTAGAGCGCCACGACCGAGCCCAAGCCAAGTTCGACTGCGTGATCGTACACCAGTTTGCACGAAGCCAGGTCTTGAACGGCAATGCCGCTCGTATCGAACAGAGTGATTTGGTCGTCTGCGGTCCTGCCAGGCACCTGGCCGACGATGACCTGCCCGAGTTCGCCCGCTATGTCGTCAGGACTGATTGCGCCTTCTTTCACGGGGATTTCCAGCTCGCCGGAGGCCATCGACTGCTCACGGTCGTCCACGAACAGCTTCGCCGCCGCCTGCAAGGCGCTTTCGGTCTCCTGCTTACCTTCCATGTCGGCGCCGACCGTGGAAATGTGCGTGCCCGGCTTCACCCATTCGGCCTTAAGGAACGGGTTATAGGAGGGAGTCGCTGTAATGATGGCGTCTGCTTCGGCGCAGGCAGATTCGCCATCGGCGACGGCCACGATGTCGAAGTCGCGATCAATCCCCGCGTCGGTCAGAACCGCATGCACCGTTTCTTCCGCTAGCGTCAAGCGGGCAACAGGAGCTTCCGATTTCGAAGGGTTCCAGAGCAGCACCCGGCTCACGCTGGGGCACGCAGCCAACGTTGCTGCGACGCAGTACGCGCTCATGTGTCCCGTACCTGCCATGAGCAGGCTTTTCGGATTCTTGCGCGCAAGATGCTTGATGCCCAGGGCAGCTGCGGCCCCCGTCCGAAGCGCGGTAATGGCGCTTGCGTTCAGCAGAGCAAGTGGCTCGCCCGTAATGTCGCTGCAGATTAAGGTGGTACCGAAGATCTCAGGCAGGCCGTTGGAGGGGTTCTTGCTGAACCATGCCGTGAGTTTCAGTCCGAACAGCCCGCTTCCTGCCAGTTCGCCGCTGCGGATGTCCATATCGGCGACACCGGGCTCGAACTGGGCATACACCATCGGCCATGCCTTGCCGGTGCCGTTCGCCTTTTGTGCGTAAGCGTCCTCGACGGCCTTCAGCGCGTCGGTAACGGTGAAGACCTTTGCGATGTCCTCTGCAGAAAGAATGCGGATCTCAGACATTGTTTTTCCTCTCTCGTCTCCTCTATGGGGAAGTCATCTGACGTTTTAAAGGTACCCTCTAAAACAAATCATTTCGAGCAGAGGTCCTTGAACGCAATTACAAATACGTGCTGCGCAGATAATATAGAACTCCAACGCGGTTACGAATGGCTATTCCAAGCGGCTACCATGTAAAATCCCACGGCTTCGTACGTTGCCCTTTTTTCCGAAGGTTACTGATAACCATGATTCCACAACAAAGAAGCCGCCCCGAAGGACGGCTCTCGAATTCAGATGGCGGGATGTACGAGACTTGAACTCGCGACCTCCGACGTGACAGGCCGGCGCTCTAACCAACTGAGCTAACACCCCGTGTTTTGCAGCCCGTTTAGAATACCAGTTCTCGACAAGTCAGGCAAGAAGAAATTCGGTTCCTCTAAATCTTGACAAGTCCCGGACTACTCTGCAGGTAGCGCCTCTGCCCCAAGCGATTGAAGCTTGGTCCGCACTTCTTTAAGTTCATCCAAACGCCGACGCATGTCATCCACCGTATAGGCGTAATCGCACGACCAAATGATATGACTCCTGAGCTTGGCATCATCGGTGTCCGAGGCAAGACTCTGCCCCTGAACATCAGCATCGATGGCCTGGGTGCGCGCCAGGTGATTCCCAACCTCATCAATACCCCAATCGATGTAATCGACAATGGTCTGCATTTCCAAATGCCCCATCAGCATAAGCTTCATGAAGTAGGTGTTGATGGCGCTGTGCGTCCATTCAAGTTTGAAGCGCTCTGTGAGCCACTCGTTGAGGGTCTTAAGCCCGCTTTCGGTGATCGTGTAGCACTTCATGCTGGGCTTGTTCTCCTGAGGTATCAGCTCGCTGACCAGGTATCCCTTCTCCTTCAAACGTTTAAGCGTAGGGTAAATCTGGCTGTTGTGAACCGTGAAGATGAAACCGACGGAGTTGTTCACCACTGTTTTGAGGCGATATCCTGATACATGCGGATTCATACGTATAAGTCCAAGCATAACGTAGTCAAGCTGCATATCATCCGCCCCTCGAGCCAGTTGGCAATCTCAGTGTATGTACCGATGTTTATCTCTTTTAGTATACACCACTGTATATCCCGTCGTTTATATTCCGCATCATATCCGCATGGCATCACGCTGAATCGCATCGCCTACTCAGGCGTTCAACCATGCTGATGTCAGCTCGTGTTTCTCAGGAAATTCTCAGCAAAACAATGCATTCTGTATTTGTTCGAAACCACCTCTACGAGAAAGGACATGTCATGACAGGAAATGCGAAGCGCGTTGCGTGCATGGTGGCAATCGTCTCTGCTGTGCTTGCCCTAGGAATCGGCGGCGTATCGTACGCACTTGATTCCCCTGCTGCAAAGCAGGCACCTCCGAAAGAGGCACACGGACCTTTGGTAATCACCGTTGGGGAACTGGCATATGCCGAATACCAGGATGCACTGCAAGAAGCGGAAGAGGACCGTATCGAAGCTGACTTGGCAATGCGAATGAACGCACCGGACAAGTATGAAGAAGCTGCAGAGGCTGAGCAATCGGCCCGCGAAGCCGAAGCTGCTCGCCAGTTCTATGAGAAGTACAAGGACGATAAGACGCCCGTAACCGTCTATCGCGACAACGACGATGGCGATGCCGATGACGTTTGGGACTACGACATGGAAGGCCCATGGGACGATGTGTTCGACATCGATGACCAATCCGTTGGCACCGCAAATGCACCGTCCGCATATTCCCAGAACAACGGGGGTGCCACATGGTACGATAACGATGGTTGGGACGACGACGATTGGGACGATGACGACGATTATGACGACCTGGACGACGACGATGACGACGACTGGGATGATGAGTACGACGACTAACTAGGTCGGATTAATGGTTGGGACGCCGGCTGATGGCCGGCGTCCGCGTTATGGAGAGGCGTCAGCCATGCGAGTATTGATTGTTGAAGACGATCCGAACATCGCCGAATACCTACGCAAAAGCCTGGAGTCGGAAGGCTTTACGACCGATGTGGCGTATGACGGTCCGACCGGCTTCGACATGGCACTCGCAAACCCCTACGACGCCATAACACTCGACATTATCCTTCCTGGTAAAAACGGGTATACGGTGTGCAAAGAGCTTCGCGATTCCGGTGTCACCACCCCGATCCTCATGCTAACGGCCAAAGACGGTGAATACGACGAGGCCGATGCCTTCGATACGGGTGCAGACGACTTCCTTCGCAAACCGTTTTCCCTGGTCGTATTGCTTGCACGGCTGCGGGCGCTGGTCCGTCGCGGCGGCGTAGCCAAAGGATCGGTTCTTAAGGCTTCCGACTTAATGCTAGATACACGCACGAAACGCGTCACCAGAGCAGGAAGGGAAATCGAGCTTACGCCACGCGAATTCGCTTTGCTTGAGCTGCTTTTGATGAACGCCGGCAACGCCCTACCCAAACAACTGCTGCTCGAACGCGTATGGGGCTACGCCATACTTGCAGATGAGAACGTAGTCGAGGTATACATCAGCTACCTCCGCAGGAAGGTGGACGCGCCCTTCGACAAGAAGCTCATCCGAACCGTGCGCGGCGTAGGCTATTGCATAGACAAGGACCCGGAATGAATACACCGACACCTAAGAGCATACGCGGCAAGATGACGCTGTTTTCAGCCGTCGCGACCTTTGTCGCCATGGTGCTTGTTGTGGCGTTCATGGGTGTGGCCATGCGCCTGATTCTTGAAGACGCGCTGTCCGACGCACTGCATCAGCGTATGGATCAGGCCGCTGTCTTCGTCGAACAAGGCAACTACACGCAGGCCGTGGATTCGTTCGGTGTAGAGATCGTCCAGTTGCTGGATGCCGACGGACGCGTGGTCGCCGAATCCGACAACGCCCGGGGCATGCGCCCGATCGGCGACTCATATTCCTTCGACGCAGATGGCGAAACGAGGGTTTCGCAACTGCACTTGCAGCTTGGCGAAGCCATCGAGGACAACGCCGACGACATTGATGACGACGAGGATGACGAAGACACCGCATCCAAGTCTGCGGCCTCGAACGGAACGTTGCAATCGGAACCGGATGATGACGCCGACGAAGATTCGGTTGAAACATACAGTTACGACGACAGCAGCTCGGATGCTGATGACGATGCGTACTCGAAAAGCGCCTCGTACGAAGATGACTCGGCCGATTACGACGTCGATTACGACACGGACGACGATCAGGACTACGATACAGACTACGACGAGGACAGCGGCATCGACAGCTCCAGAGCAACGTTTTTCGATCGCCTGCTCAAGCAGGCCAATCGCGTCAACGTGCTTCCCATCGGCATCGCGTGGGCCGACACGCCGAGCCAGAGCGAAACCCAACAGTCAGGACACACGATCGAGGCTTCGAGTGTGCTGGGCGACAACGGGCCGTACCTTATCGTACGCGAGGCGGTCAGCGGACCCGACGGCCCCATGACGCTCATAGCGGTCACCTCCCTCGCATCCGCCTTCGAATTGGCCAAGCGCATGACCGTCATCCTTACCCTGGTCATGTTCGCGCTGCTCGTATCTGTCGTAGGAATCGCGTGGGCCATCACGGGCTGGACCCTTCGACCTGTCGAACACATGAGGTCCGAGGCTGCAACCATTACGGCCGAAAGCCTGGACAGGCGCATCGACGCGCCTGACGGCGACAAGGACCTGTCGAGGCTTGCCGAGACGCTCAACCACATGCTCGCGCGAATCCAGCGATCGGTTGACGAGCAGAAACGCTTCGTGTCGGACGCATCCCATGAGCTCAAGAGTCCTATTGCGGCAACATCTATCATCCTGGATTCCATGTCGACGCACCCGGAAAACGTCGATGTACCCAAGGCGATTGCGGATCTGAAGAACGAAAACGTACGCATGTCTTCCATCGTTGGCGACATGCTCACGCTTACACGACATGACGAAGGCAGGCTTGCCTGCCGCCCGGAGCCGGTTGATTTGATGGACATGCTGATAGAAGAGGTCATGGCCAGCAAATCGCACACTTCCGTCAACTTCGACATCAGCGGTATCCAGCCGGTCGTTTGCAAGGTCGACCCCGATTTGCTTTCCCATGCGGTACGGAATCTTCTCGAAAACGCAGTCCGCTATGCAGAATCGACGGTGAAGGTCTCCTGCTCGCAAGATGGCGAAGGCGCCGTTTCGATCAGGGTCAGCGACGACGGATGCGGCATCCCCCCTGAAGACAGGGAACGCGTTTTCGGAAGGTTCGTATGCCTGGGCGAAAACCGTGCAGATTCGAAGGGCGGAACAGGGCTGGGCCTGGCTGTGGTGAAGAGCATAGTCGAATCACATGGGGGCACGGTTGCGTTCGTCGAGCCCGAGCTTTCGGGCGCCACAGCCGAGATTCGACTCCCGCTTGGTGCATAAAGACCCATTCCTCCGCTTGGGTTTAGTCGTTATCGACGGTTTCGCATTGCTATAATGGCACGATGCTCGATCGGCTGGTGACATTCCTGAGAAACGAAGCGGTGCTCTGCATCGCCTTTATATGCGCATGTATTTCCATGGCGCTCACAGGAGACGTCGAGGCCGCCCCTTCCTATATAGACTGGCGGGTCATTATTCTGCTGTTCTGCCTGATGGCGGCTGTGGCCGGCCTACGTGAAAGCGGCGTTTTAGCAAGAATCGCACAGACGCTCGTCTCGGGCAGACGGACGAAGCGGGTCGTGTGCTTGGCCTTGGTCATGCTCCCCTTCGTCACGTCTATGCTCATCACCAACGATGTTGCATTGCTCACGTTCGTGCCCATTGCGATTCTCGCCCTTGAGACCGCCGGTTGGCAAGACGGCTTGGTGCGCGTGATCGTCCTGCAGGCAATCGCAGCTAACCTTGGCGGCATGGTCACGCCTGTGGGAAACCCTCAGAACCTGTTCATCTTCACGACATACGATCTTACGCTGGCTGACTTCTTCATGACGCTTGCTCCCTTCGGAGCCTTGGCCTTCGTTCTGATAGCAGCCGCATGCCTGGCATTCGGCCCTACGAAGGCCGATGTCGAACTCGCCGTCGACAAACACTCCGTCCAATACCGCAGATTCGCGCTGCATGCGTGCCTGTTCGCGATAAGCCTGCTGGCGGTTTTCCACGTGTTCGACCATTTGGTCCTACTGACTGCGGTCGTAGCGGCGCTCTTTCTGTTCGACAGGAGAATATTCCTCGAGGTCGACTACGCGTTGCTCGTCACGTTCGTGTGCTTCTTCGTGTTCTCGGGCAACATGGCGCACATGCCTGCCATGCAGGAGTTCCTGGGCGGGCTTATGGGAAACCACCCCATGCTGACCAGCCTGTTCGCGAGCCAAATCATCAGCAACGTCCCATCAGCCGTACTGCTGGCAGGGTTCACCCAGAACTGGCACTCGCTTCTGATAGGCGTCGACCTGGGCGGACTGGGCACCCCGATAGCATCTCTCGCGAGCCTCATCGCCTTCCGCTGCTACACGCACACTCGCGATGCGGACATTCTCCGGTTCATGCGCGAATTCAGCATCGCAAACGTATTCGTTCTGGCGTGCATGGTGCTGCTCTACACGGTCTTGTTTGTGACTTTCTAAAATCGACCACACATACACGACCGGCCGGAACCTTTGAACCTGCTTCCATATCGTGTCTTAAACGCGAAAACGGCAGGTATGCGCTTAGTCGAGAATCGCACGCTACCCGATGATCAGACCTTCGCGGCCCTTAGATGGAACCCGATTGAGCTGCCAATCGGTGTAGTCATTCAGTCCCTCTTGCAGCTCCTGCAGCAAAGTGTCCTTGTCCTGGGGAAGCATGCCGTCGACCCCCACCGGGTTCGAAATATGCAGCCCGAAGAACCGACAGTCCTCAACATCAAGCCTTTTCAGGAACTCCATCTCCTCGGTGACGTAATCCCGCAGAGTGCACTCTTTGAACTGGCCCTTTTCAATCATCTCTTCGAGCTCGGTATGAGGATCGACATGGAGCGGCGATACGAACACGAGCGTAGGCTTGGCTTCGTTGACGATTTCCGCGTTAGCAATGGCCTGATCGACACAGCGGTCGGGTCCTGCAGCTGCCAGGATGATGTTCAGATTGAAAGGCATCCCCGCTTCATTCAGCCAAGCGAATGCCTGGCGAGCCTGCGCCAACGTATAGCCTTTGTTCATGAACGCCAAGGTCTCGTCGCTTCCCGATTCCAACCCAACGTTGAAGTCCGCGTATCCCAAATCCTTCAGTTTCCGCAGCTCATCAACGCTTTTCGTGAGTATGTTGTTGACGGAAGCATATCCGCCGATTGTTTCCACCCTCGGCAGGTACTTGTGGATGAGCTCGGCGATCTTCACCAACTGCTCGAAGGGCAGGCAGAATGCATCGCCGTTCACCAAGAACACCCTCGTGTATAACCTCGGACGTGCCGCAACCTCTGCCAGGTCGGCCTCGATTTCCTCGATGGGAGAAACCTCGAACGGCACGTCGCGGTACATGCTGCAGAACGTGCAGCGGTTATGCGAACAGCCCGTGGTCACCTGCAGCAGCAAGGAATACGCCTCGTACGGAGGCCTGAACGTCGTACCTGTGTAATGCATGGCAACTCCCCTTCGATTGCTTCTGGTATACCCGTCCATCATAGCAGCACGCATCGACGCATCCTGTCGCAAGCCGCAACACGACTCGCGCAAACCATAAGGCATGCACCGAATGCGCCAATATAAGAAAGGGCGCCACTAGGCGCCCTTCCGTGATTGCGGCCGGCAAGCGGAGGGTGCGCCGGCATTCAGCAATCGCTGCGGTTACAAGCTGGCGAGATATTCTCCAGCGTTCTTCATGGCCAGACGGCCGGAGTTGATGGCCCAGGATGCCTGGCTGCCAGGTGCGGTGGCCACGTCATAGGAGTCGCCGTAGAGGCTGCCGGTGTCGCATCCGCCGACGTAGAGACCCTTGATGGGCATATGCTCGTTGTCGATGGCTTCCAGCTTCTCGTTGATCTCCAGGCCGCCCACGGTGGTGTAGTAGCCGTCGGCAACTTCAAGAATCCAGAACGGGCCCTCGTCAATCGGGGTCAGATACTCGGCTGCCTTGCCGAAGATCGGGTCCTCACCCGCTTCGCAGAAGCCGTTGTACTCGTCAACGGTGGCCTTCAGGGCAGCGGGATCCAGACCGACGGATTCGGCCAGTTCCTCAACGGTGTCGGCAACATGCACCGAGCCGAGGGATTCAAGCTGGCTGCGAGCCTCGTCCATGGGAACGCCCGGGGTGCCGAAGGTGAAGACGGTACCGTACGGTCCGTTGGCCTCCCAAGCGGCCAGGTCCTGCTCACGGAAGATGACGTAGGTCAGCTCCTGGTCACGGCAGGCGATGCCGCCCGCGGCGAAGTTGCCGATCCACAGATCCTCGGCGATGAAACGCTTGGCGTTCTGGTTGACCCACAGGGTGGGCTGGACGGATGCGGAATAGGCATCGGTGGCCCACTGAGCGCCGATGGCGGCAGGTCCGCACCACATGACGGTGCCGTAGCCCTCGGACAGGGCGACGCCTGCGTCAACGCCCATCTTGATGCCGTCGCCGTCGCGGCCGGGAGCGCCCAGGGACACCAGGTTCTTGTTCACCGTGTACGGCGAAACGGCATGCAGGAACTCCATGTTGCTGGAATAGCCGCCGGAAGCAAGCATGACGACCGGGGCGTTGACCTGGATGACCTTGCCGTCGGAGTCGGCAGCGATAACGCCGGTCACAGCGCCGTTGTCCACCAGGATCTTCTTAGCGCCGGTGTTCAGCAGAATATTGGCGTTGGTGGCTTCGGTGGCAACACGCAGGCTATCCGTGAAGTATGCGCCGGGGCTGGAGGCGTTCTCGTCATAGTAGTAGACATGCCAAGCCAAGTTTCCACCGTAATCGACGACTGCGCGGAACGTGCAGTCGTGCTCTTCCAGCCAGTCGATGGTCTCGGCGGTCTGGTTGAAGAAGTTGTAGTACAGCTCCGTCGAGGGGATGTAGTGGTGATAGTTCACGCAACGGCGGACGGCCTCGCCCACGGTGCCGTGTTCGCCGGCTTCTTCCTGCCAGTGAGAACCGACGCCGAACATGCCTTCTGTAGCGGAGAATGCGCCGCCCAGAGCTCCTGCCTTCTCAAGCAGGACAACATTGAGGCCCTGCTCGGTGGCCTGGATGGTTGCGGCCATGCCGGTGCCGCCTCCGCCGATGACGCAGACGTCGCAATCGATGGTCTCGGTGGGCTCGCCCACCACTTCGAGCGCCCAGACGGAATCGTCGACGGCCGTGGGGTTCGTCGCAGTGCTTCCCTCAGCAGCAGCGGTTTCTTCGCTGGCGGCCGGCGTACCGGACGAGCAGCCGAGCATCGAGACGGCGGCGGCACCTGCTGCGGCCACGCTCGCACCGGTAAGGAAGTTACGACGGGTGATTCCAGATTTGATCATGATTGACCCTCCCATTCTGGTTTTCAGCGGGCCCTCCTGCCCGCCTGCCGCCATTGTGGCAACCGAAATGAAGTTAGACAAGGTGTACTTCTTCAACAATGAGTTCCAGCTTTCATCCAATAGTTGATGGAATTGTGGAGAGAAATTGTATAGGATATATTGATGGGCCATGACAGTTCTAAGCATTCGGAAACGTGAAGGCAATTCAGTTCAATCCGTCATTGAGCAGGAGGGGCAAAATGAACGGCGAACAATTGCGCTACTTTGCATTGGCGTATCGGTTGGAGAGCTTTTCGGCCGCCGCGAAACGTATCCCCATGTCACCCCAGGGGTTGACGAAGGCCGTTCGATCTTTGGAGACGGAGCTCGGCGTTCCTTTGTTCCTAACGGCCGCAAGCGGCAAGCTTGAGCCCACTCCTTACGCCGCAGAGCTCATGGATTTCGTGAACGACTACCGTATACGGTTCGCGCAGCTCACCAATTCCTTTGAAGCCATCCGCAAGCACGAAAGCCACGAAGTGAACGTAGGCATAGGCTTGGGGATCTTAGGCTATCTTGGGCCCGGGTTCATCAAGCGGTTCAACGAGCAACACCCGGAAATCACCCTGCGGTATGAAGAGCTGAACGACAAGGCTTGCGACGAGGGTTTGAAACGGGGCAAATACGACCTGGCGCTGTGCGTGACCCCTTTCGACCCGGATTTCCTCTGCGAGCAGCTCTACTGCACGAACATGTGCTTCTGGGTCAGCAAGAGCAATCCGCTTTCGGAAAGAGACGTTCTGACCATCAAGGATTTCGACGGCGAAGGCGTAGCGTTGCCCGGTCAGGACTTCAAATGCTTCGAGTACCTGCAATCCCGCGCCGTCGATGCCGGCGTCGAGTTCTCTGAGGTGTTCGCATCTGCAGAGATCTTCCGGCTGTTCGAGTATGCCCGCATGGGCAAGGGGCTGGGCTTCAGCGCACAGCACCTCGTGGATATGCCTCTGTTCAAGGAAGACGAGAGCGTCGTCGGCATTCCGCTTGAAGGAGCCACCTGGGGGTTCGGCATTGCGTGCCAGCCTACGAACAGCTTAAACGACGATGCGCAGGCATTTTTCGATTACTGCGTCGAGAACGTTCCCAAACGCGGCCAGGAGTAGGCCTGATCTAGCAATACCGAACCGCTGCGTCCGGCTTGCAGGGCAGCGTTCGCGCTAGACGGTTCTTCAAAACGTCGGTACCGACAGGATGAATCGAATCGGTGCTGACGACTGCGGAGGCCACTTCGCACCCCTCGAATACCAGTGCAAAGCCGTACAGGTCGCCGCCTATTTCGAGCTCGAGGTCCGCTTCGCCTGACTGGTAGTCCGCGAAAACCCATGCTGGATCGCGCAGTTCCTGGGCCCGCGAATGAATCGATTCGGTCATGGCCGCTTGTTCCGCATTGGCATGCGAACTGCACACGAAGGCCTCGAGAACCCGCTCTGTGGTCAGTCCGGGAGCCGCCTGCGCAAGGTTGGAAACCCGTGAGCGGACAGACCGAATGCCGTGTTTGGCAAGCTTCATGGGCGAAGGGCGGAGAGCCTGCTCGAGCACTGCCAAATCGACATCTACCATGATTGTGCCGTGTTGGATGAGCCGGCCGTCGAAACGTTCCGCAAGGCCACCAACCTTCACGCCCCCGACCACGATATCGTTTCTCCCGCTTATCGACGCGAACACGCCAAGCGTCGCCAAGGAATCGATTGCCCACCCGGCAGCGCCGTCGGCTTTCGGTTCGTCGCAAACGACCGAGTAGTTCAGATTCCCTCCGTCCTGATACACGGCTCCGCCGCCGCTCAAACGCCGCGCCAAAGCGATGCCTTGCGATTCGAGAAACACAAGGTCGACTTCCTGATACGGGTTCTGGTTGCGGCCGATCACGACGCACGGGTCGTTCACCCAAAGGAATGCCGATTCCCCGTCGAGCCGTAATAGGGATTCCTCGAACGCAAGGTTCTCGAAGATGTCGTGGCTTTCGGAAACGAACAGACGCATGCTACTCGTGCAGCGCCCCGAAAGTCAGGTCGCACGCCGCCTCGTAGATGGCCTCCGACGTGGTCGGATGTGCGAATACTGCTTCGCGAACCTGCTCGCCGGAAAGACCTGCCGATATTGCAAGCCCGATGTATCCGATGAGGGCGGATGCATGTCCTCCGACGATAGTGGCGCCTTTCAAGACGTCGTCCGCGTCGCTCACCAACGCCACATAGCCCTGACCTGAGTTTTCGGCGAGCGCCTTGCCGTTGTGCGCGAATGAGAACGTCCCAACCCTGTAGCGGGATGGGTCTTTCCTGGCATCGTCGGCAGAAAGCCCTACGGCAGCTACTTCGGGGTCGGTGTAGGCAACGCTGGGTATGATTTCAGGGCGGAACGAGACCGAATTGCCCAGGATGTCATCAACCGCGATGCGTCCTTGGTATGACGCGGCGTGAGCAAGCATAGCAAGCCCGTTCACATCGCCGATGGCATACACATGAGCGACGTTCGTCCTCATGCGCCCATCCACCAGGATGGCACCGGTCGAAGCGTCCAGCTCCACATCGGTGTTCTGGATTCGCATGTCATCGGTGTTGGGCACCCGCCCGCCAGCCAAAAGCACGTAGCCGTTGTCCACAAAGTGCAATTCGCCGTCGACCTCGTACACGGTGCGGACGCTTCCGTTCTGCATCATGCTGAAGCACTTCACATCGGCATTCGGTATGATGCGGATCCCTCGGTTTTCTGCGGCGCGTGTTATTTCTGCCGAAGCTTCCTGATCGAACATGTGCAGAATGCGGGGGCGTCGTGCCAGGACGGTCACATCCACCCCAAGGTTCGCGTACAGGAAGGCAAACTCCATACCGGTTACCCCGCCACCCACTATGACAACAGATTCGGGAAGCTCTTTACAGTCCAGAGCCTCGTCGGTGGTATGGACCTTGGGCAAGTCGGTGCCTGGCAGCGAAACCGGGCGAATGCACGAACCCGTAGCGACGATGCAGTCGTCAAAAGTGAGTTTCAGCACGTCGCAGCCGCATTCGACGGAAACTTCGCCGTTGCCTTCGAACCGCGCTGTGCCGTTGATCACGCGAATGCGGTTTTCGTCCATGAGGTACTCGATGCCGCCTACCAGCTCATCCACAACGCTGCTCTTGCGGTCGATGATGGCTTCCATGTTGGGCCGCACATGCCCCGAAACTTCGATGCCCCATTCGTCCGCACGAAGGACCCTGCTGTACAGGTCCGCAGATGATATAAGCGTCTTCGTGGGAATGCATCCCCTGTTCAGGCAGGTTCCGCCAAGCTTGTCCTGCTCGACAAGCGTCACGTGCTTCCCCATTTTCGAAGCATACAGGGCCGCAACGTATCCGCCGGTGCCGCCGCCGATGATCAGCAGCTCAGCATGGTCGTCGTCCGCTTCTTTCCGATGTTCTTCCGGCGCCGTTTCAGAAGAGGGCGCCAGCGTCTGGGCAACGGACTCGGCTTCATCAAGATGTGCCAACACATCTCCTGCGGCAACTTCATCACCTTCGCACACCAGCACCCGCGAAACCACGCCATCGGCGGGAGCCTTTATAGGCACGGCTCGCTTGCTCGTCTCAACGTTGAAGAGCTCCTGCCCTTCTGCAACGGCGTCTCCCGTTTTCACCAGGACGCTCGCAACGATGTTAGGTTTGTTCCCTGGCAACGCCGGCATGGTAATGGCGATCATGAAATACCTCGATCCGCATAGCACGAAGCAGCAAACTGCATTGGTTTCGCGACTGCCTATAGATAAAGCCGCATGGCGTAAGGGAAATGCCATGCGGCCCTGCAACTATGATTCAGAATGAGTGGTTAAGCCACCGTGTTGGAATAGGTGACCTTGACGCCCTCGGCAAAGGTGCAGCACAGCGGGCAGGTCTCCTCCATGAACTTGGTGAACTCGTCGCACTTTTCCTGGGGCTCGGAGGTCTTGTAGTTCACGTTGAAGCGAATGGCCTGGAAGCCCTTAGGCACGTCGGCGATGCCCATGAAGCCGTCGGGGTCCACGTCGCCTTCGAGGTCGATGCTGAAGGATTCGTAGGTGAAGCCCTTGGCCTGGGCGAAGGATGCGGCGACAATTCCGAGGCAGGCGCCGGTTGCGCACAGGGCGCCTTCCAGCGGATTCATGCCTTCATTCATACCGCCGGCTTCCTGGGGCTCGTCAAGAATGAATTTGAAGCCGCGAGACTCGCACTGCATCTGGACGCCTTTGCCGGTGGGCTGTACGTTCGCCTTCATGGTAGTAAGCATGTGATCCTCCAGTCGTTGAGGGGTTGAATTGCCGGCCGCATGCCGCACGACACGACGATGCCGTACTGAATCCAAAGCCGGCCCTATGAATTCCAGTATACAGAACTGCAGGCTTAAACTGAACGCGATTAGTTAAATATTGACTCTGAGTTGGATTTTCTTCTGTACCGAATACGGGTCATGCATTAGCAATCATAATGTGCATTGTATTTCCTGATAGATAAGCTATTCTTCAGGATCGAACATCTCAACTTCCAAGTCATCCATACGCTTGTATTCAGCATGCAGCATGCCCGCCAAAAACGCCGAACGCTTCTTGGCGGTCTTCGTGCCGGAACCCGCATCGATAAGCGTCACCGGGATGTTTCGACTTTTGCAGAAGTCACCGAATTCACGGATCTGCCAGTTCTCGCGGCCGGTGGAATTGCGGTTGTACCGCCCGTCGGAAAGAAGGTAGACGGAAAGGTCCTCATCACGCATGCGCTCCAGCAGGTTGCCCGCTATGCCGAGGGCGTCCACCATCGGCGTGGACCCGCCGCCCTTAAGCTCGTCGATGCGCTCCGCAGCCAGCTCCGCCGACGTGGTGAACGGAAGCACGAGCCTGGCCTTGCCGCCGCCGTAACTGATGATGGCGACGCGCACGCGTTTCGAATACGCGCTTTCCAGAAGCGAGATGACGCACCCCTTCACCTTCGCGAACCTGTCATCCGCAACCATAGATCCGCTGCTGTCGATAATGAAGAGAATGTTTCGACGTCCGCGACCCGCAATCTTTTGGTACCGCAGGTTGCTTTCCTCGATGCCGTTTCCCAGCCCTTCGCCCTGTGAAAGCTGCGCCAGGATGCTGCCGGGCAGGTGTACACGACCCGAGGCCGGGTTTGTGGTCGGCCCTATCACATGGCCTTTGGCCACACCCTTCATGCGAAGCCCCTTCCGGGCTTCTTGGGCACGCCTCACTCGGCTTTGTGTTGTCTCCAGCGGCTTCGCCTGAAACGGCATCGTCGGGACGTCATACTGCGGCAGCTCCACAGCGGGTGCTGCCCCTACCCTTTTTTTGCGACGTCCGCTCCCCCATCGTCGGCAGGTTCGTCGGCCTCGACCACAAGGGCCACGGGGCCTGCAACGGCAACCTGCTCAGGCTCGGGCTCCTTGTGCAACGCGGTGGCGGCCTTTTCGAGCATCTTGTCGGTCATGCCCATGTCCTCGAAGGGAAGCTTCTTCAGACGATGCGGCAGAACGAACCTAGCAGCCAGAAGCACGTCTTCTTCGGTCACCTCGGTTCGGCCTTCAAGGGCCGCCGCTGCACGCGCGGTGCGCATCATCGTGATATCGCCGCGGTAGCCGTCCACTTCGAACTCGACGCACAGGCCCGTCGCGAACTCGATGATGTCGTCGGGGACAAACACATCGGCATACAGCTTCGCGGCTTTCTGGATGCGCTGTGCCAGCAGGTTCTCCTGCTCCTGCCATTCACGCACGAAAGCTTCCGGGTCGTTCTCAAAGGCGGTATGGCGACGAATAAGGGTGAGGCGTTCCTCCTTGTTCAGGCTGCCGCTTACCTTGACGGACAGCCCGAATCGGTCAAGCAGCTGCGGACGCAGGGTGCCTTCCTCAGGGTTCATGGTGCCGATGAGCACGAATTTTGCCGGATAGCGCAGCGACATGCCTTCGCGCTCAACTCGGCACACGCCGGTTGCGGCGGCGTCCAGCAGCAAGTCGACGATCGAATCTTCCAGCAGGTTGATCTCGTCCACATACAGAATGTGCCCGTTCGCTTCGGCCATAAGACCTGGCACAAATTCGCGCTCGCCGCTCTTCATAAGGGTACCCAACTGAAGCGTACCTACCACGCGGTCCTCCGAAGCGTTCAATGGAAGCTCGATCACGCGGGTCTCGCCCCCGAGCAACGCAGGCAAGGCGCGCACGGCAGTTGTTTTGGCCGTGCCGCGTTCTCCGTAGATGAGCACGCCGCCGATGGCCGGCTGTACCGAAATAAGGCTGAGGGCAAGCTTCATGTCCTCTTGTCCAACGATGGCGCTGAACGGGTAGTTCCTCTGCGTACTTGCTGGCATGGCATGTCCCCCATACGTATGAGTCAACGAATGTTTCGTAGATTATAAATGCAAACCCGCGATCCGCGAAACACCCTTTGCAGTTTCAGTCTGCGTGCGGCTTCAAGGTATCGAAAATCGATACCTAGCGATCATAAAGAACAACATAGGCGTATGACCAGGCATTTCTCAGTATCGAAAGTATTCGAAACCGCCATCTTCCCGCCTGTTCCAACCGGTTTTATAGTGCGAGCCAACGAAGAAGGGATCGCGTAAGCCCCGCAAGCGACCGGCCCTGCGGGGCGAAAGGGAGGTTCACCATGAGTAAGCACATGAGCAGACGTGACATGTTCAAGCTGGGCGGCATCGCCGGCCTTTCCGCAATGGCGGCTGCAAGTCTTGCAGGTTGCGGCGGACAGCCCCGGGTTGCGGGCGAAGGCGGCGGCCAGGCTGTCGCATCCGACGTTTCCGACATCACCTGGGATGAAGAGGCGGACGTCGTGGTCATCGGCAGCGGTACGGGTTCGTACACCGCCATGCGCTGCGCCAACGACGGGCTCGATGTAATCGTGCTCGAAAAGAACGCGCAGGCTGGCGGCTCGACCATCTTCTCCTCCAGCGTCGTGTGGGCGCCTTGCAACGACCTGTCTGTTGCCGAAGGCATCGAAGACAGCCGCGAAGAGGCCCTGACCTATATCGAAGCGCTGTCGGGCGACACCTTCATGCCGGATGAGGCCGCAGCCTACATCGACAACGTGAACGCTGCCGTGCGCAACTCCACCGAGATCGCCGGTGTGGAATGGGCCATCTGGCCTGCCGGCATCGACTACAGCGTCTTTTTGCCTGGCGGCAAGGAGCGAGGCCGCGCCATCCTGCCGAAGGTTCCCGAAGGCGAAACCAGCATCGGCAAGTTCAACGGCCCCATCATCGAGGCTGCTCAGAACCTGGGCGCGCGCTACATGACCAGCACGCCCGCCAAGAGCTTCATCAGCCGCACCAACGAGGACGGCACCATCGAGGTGCTGGGCGTGGCCGCCGAAAGCAACGGCAAGCGCATCAACGTGCGCGCCCGTAAGGCCGTGGTGCTGGCCAGCGGCGGGTTCGACTGGAACATGTCCATGATGGAGAATTACCTGCGCACGCCCGCCCGATACAGCTGGGGCATCGCCACCGACGAAGGAGACGGCCAGAAGATGGCTATGCGCCTGGGCGCCGACCTTCGTTTCATGGCCGAAGCGTTCCTCTCCCCTGGCTACAAGAAGGAATTCGAAGATGCGCACGAACAGGGCATGTCGCAGCTTTCCACCCTCATCCGCGACGATGCCAAGCGCGGCATCATCTTCGTGAACAAGCACGGCAAGCGCTTCACCAACGAGTGCGCCAGCTATGACTGCGTGGGCCGCAGCTTCGGCGGTTTCGAGAACAACGGCGAGAACCGCGGCTGGGCGAACCTGCCTGCCTGGGCCATCATCGACCAGGAGGCGGCCGACAACCACACGTTCAACAGCGGCGAGCTGGGAACGCCGGGCAACAGCTACACCAAGTACGACACGCTGGAGGAACTGGCCGACGCCTGCGGCATCGACAAGGAAGGCCTGCTTGAGGAAATCGCCCGCTTCAACGAGAACGCCGAGCAGGGCCTGGACCCCGACTTCGGCCGCGGCCAGGACTATTACGGCCAGAACTCCATCTACACCTCCACCGACTACGAGGGCGCGTTCCGCACGCTGCAGCCCATCGCGACCCCGCCGTTCTATGCTGCCGAGATCGTGCCGGTGGTGCTGGGCACAATGGGCGGCGCGAAGACGAATGCAAACGCAGAAGTCGTCGATACAGACGGCAATGTGATCTCCCGCCTGTATGCCCAGGGCAACGTGTCCGGCATCGGTGCCGGCGGTGCTTGCTACGTCGGCGGCGGCGGGACGATCGGCCCCGGCATCGCTTATGGCGAAATCGCTGCCAATCAGATTCAGAATCTGACCGACTGGCAGTAGCCCTCATTCGTAAATCAGGGCATAAACCCTGCATATTGCCCTGATCGAAATGCCCGCTAACATGAGCGGGCATTTCGCATTGCTATTCGCAACCCGCTTCCAGCGCGCAGGCAACGATCAAACCCGCTATCATCTGGGATGATACAATAGCCGAGAAGAATACCATTCGCTTGTAAGGGGCGCGCAGTGAAACAATCCGTTCAGTTGCTAGATACGCCGCAGTTCAAAGAGCTCGTTCGCGCTGCATGGCTGGCCCCCGTCCGACGCTCTGACATCGTGCCGGAATATGTTCCAGGCGGTTTTTCTGCAGACCAGGTATGGGATGCCCTCACTGCGATCCGATACGCCCAATCCTACAGAAGCCCGGTTTCGCTCGCCGGCGCCAGTCACTCTTCGGGCAATTGGCACAACTTCACCGTGCGGCTCCAGGACACCTGCAGGCAGATTGCAGATCTTACGTACAAGGGGTCCGACCTGGACATCATCGCCCGAGACAGGGCGGGTACCGCATTCATCACGCAGCAATACATCGAGGAGATGGTGACAAACCTCGACTTCGACGGCTTCACGGCGAATTACGAAGACGTCCGAGCCGTATTGGTCGGCGACCGCCCGCCGGTCGATGCCGCGGAAACGATTGCGGCCAATTACCACTCGCTCATGGTTGAGCTTGGTGACATGGTTGATAGCCCGTTCGATGAGCAAACGCTGGGCGACATGTACGCCCGTCTTGCGCATGGCATCGAAGACGAGGTTCGCCGCATCGAACAAGCCGACATCTCAACGGGCTGCAAGGTGCCCCGATCTCCGCTCCAGGACCACTACCGCGCAGCAGGCTCCGCACCCGAATCGTCGATCGCGCTGCCCATCGACATCGCCAACGGACGCGCCGAAGCACCCAGACGCCACCCGATTATGGAATCGATGCTCGTCAACTGCCAGTTTTGGCGCACGAACCTGTATCCGGCGCTCAACAACCTCATGGGCTGCATTGCAAGCAGGTTCTATCTGGTACGTGAAGGCTACCCCGTCATGCGCTACGTGCCGAAGATTCGCATTCTCGAAAAATGGCGCTACGGGGCGTATGACGGCATTGCATCGTTTTCGTTCGACGAAGCCATGGCAATCGCGCACGAAAACGGCGACTGGACGGCATACTACGATGCAGTCATGTCGCTTCTGCTGCTTGAGATACAGGACATGAAGCGATCGCTGCTGCACCGCGCCGCCATCGACGAGCGTGCGATGTCCGGCATCGGCAACATTCCGTATCTGACCCACCGCCAGCGGGATGTGTTGAAGCAAGCTGTTCTTGCTCCCGAAACCGAATTCGCCATAGCCGCGCATCAGAAGACGTACGGCATCGCCTATTCGACAGCCCGAGCCGACCTGGAGAAACTTGCAGATGCGGGATATCTCACGCGTTTCATGTCCGGTAGTGCATACCACTACCGCGCTGCTGCAAATCTGCGTACGACGCTGGCAGCGAAATGCCCGGCGTAAGCGCCTAGCAAATGCACCTACGAATTGCCGCTTAAAGCTCGCAGGGCTTGCGCCAGCTCTTGATCGGTCAACAATCCGTTCTGATGAAGCCTATTGAGCTCAAGCACATCAGCGGCCGTTGTATCAGATCCTGCAGATTGAACAGAGGCGATTCCTCCAACAGGCGCACTATGCGACGATGCCGCACCCTCTCCAGGAATAGCGGTGAGCCACTTTGCAGAAAGGCACAGGAGCAGGGTCACGAAAAGCGAGTTCAGCATATTCGGCAGACCCACGCACAGGAAGTTCATCGCGCCCATTGCCGCATCGGTGCCGGAAGCAACCATAGAAACAAAAGTAGAGAGAGCGTATGCCACCTGCACCAAGCATGCGAGGACTGCGAAAACCATGACGAACCCACGAAGAACGCCATGCGAAGAACGGACTCCTATGAAGGACAGGACGACAATACCGATGAAAGCGAAAGCGGCGATTATATTGCCAACAGCGCCGAAGTAAACATACACAGGAACCCACGTCATGCTGGTTAAGCTGATCAGCTGAAACACCGACAGAGCTAAGATTACCGCACAAACGCCTGCGCCGACAGCAACAACGGGGCGATTGCACATGAAAGAACCGACTATCAAAACCAGCATGCCGATGGTCAAGATGATGTTGTAGGGGTTTACTACAATCGGGGCCACCTCAGAGGCCCAGCCATACAAATATCCCAGCAAAACCTGGCCAAGGATTCCTAATGCGCTGCATGCGAGGGCAAGTATTCCCATGACGCCGGCGATTCGGGCCGCACTGCGAATACGCGGGTCGATCGTTTGGTTCTGCGTGGGGGTTGCGATTACGGTCACGACATGCCTCCTAATAGTAAGAGTTCATAATGATGAGCGGCAGCACGGCCGAAAGGATGCCGAGAAGCACCGATAGCACGACAGACACGATGACGCCGATAAGCGCACCTTTGCCTGCAGCTTTCGCCGTTATCGGGCGGTCGTCCTTCCATACCAGGTACAGAATCAGACCCACCATCGGGAAGAAGAATCCGAGGGCCGCCCATCCGAATCCGCCCGTATCGGGAGCAGCTGCAGCCTGCTGAACCGCAGCGGACGCATTGGCCTGCTGCCGCGCGTTTGCGAAGGTTGCGAGCGCCTGCGCCTTGCTCGATTCGTACGTCTCCTGCGTTATCGAACCGCTTTCCAACAGGTCGCTCAACCGCTGAAGCTCGATGCTCAACGCGGTTACTTCCGGACTTGTGTTTTGCGCAGCCTGCTGTTCAGAAGCCGGCGCGACGATAGGCTCCGGCGTTTCTGCAACGGTCGTGAAACCGGTGCCGCAACCCGTGCAGAAACGAGCTTCGGCAGGCAGTTCGCGACCGCACTCGGGGCAGTATTTTGTGGCGCTTGTCATGCTGTCGTTCTCCTTCGCTAATGGCATGTCGCTTGTCTATACGCAGTATAGATTACAGAGTCGTGCGCTTCGTTGCACAACTTTCCAATATGCATGTCTCGGACGGTTTCCAGTGCGCACCATTACCGAACCATTGGAATGTCCGAGAAGTGCTGCTATGGTGGTATCTATGAGGTGCAACGGCGAGCTATCTCTCAGAGATGCCGACATCGCCGATACTTTCGCGTGCATCTAGGACCGCTCGAAAGGACAGGCTATGGGTAGAAAGAACAGATCTCGCGTCCCTGTATATCTGAATTCCGAAGATGCAAACATTACTCCAGAAGAGTTGGCGATTATTCTTCACGGTGCCGGCACCGTCGTTCACAGGGGCGGCCGATCCCTGCTCGTCAAACTACTAAAGGGATCACGGGACAAGAAACTCCTTGAACTGGGGCTGGACGCCGACGAATCATACGGTGCGCTCTCACACCTCACCCTCGACGCCATTTCGCGTAAGGTCGACTGGACCATCGAGGAGGGGTTTCTAAGCTACTACTACGACTGGAGAAATCCCCTGCTCATGTATACCGAACTCGGTTGGGAGCTCGAAAGGCCGCAGGCCGCATACAGCAAGTTCAAGAAGTTCTGCAACGATATCGAAACCGGCGAGTTTCGCATGGCGGAACGTATGGCCAACATGGAGAATGAGCTTCAGTTCGACGTTATCGACCTTATTGCGCAGCGTTGCGATGAACGTTGTTTCGACCACCTTGAGGTATGGTCGAAGTCAGCCACGAAGCGCATCCGCAAAAAGATCGCCTGGGCCCAAAGGACGATTTCATCACGCAAATCGGACGGCATGTCCGACGGAGCATAATTCGGAAAGAAGCATCATCGGCAGAAGCAGAATGCCGCATCGAAAAGATTGTTCATGGCCTAAAACATGTTGATGCTTCTGCTTGTGAACGAGGCCGTGTCTGGTCACCTGCCTTCTCGCTCTGCAACTTTTCCCGAAATTTTCTTGGGTATATTCGCAACAACTGAGGAGTGGCGCTCGGGCGGCTCCCAAGTCGTACACTACGGGAAATTCTTGGCGCAGAAGGGGGTTTTGGCCGAAAGAAGTGGGCAGACCGCGGCCACAGATACAGCAAAAAGCCAGGGAACATTCCCTGGCTTGATTTCAGATGGCGGGATGTACGAGACTTGAACTCGCGACCTCCGACGTAACAGTTGGTTGAGCGGGTGGGAACGGATGGTTTCAAATAGTGTGCAATGTGCGCTTGAACAGGGTAAACTGTGAACAGATGGTTTCAAACGGAATCGAAAAGATTCGCGCGTTGGCTTAGCATTGGCTTAGGATTGGCTGAATTGAAAAGGTGGTCACGAATTCTGACCCGATTGGCTTAGCCGAAAAGGTAGTCACGAATGAATGACGACCGCTTACGCGAGAATTAATCGATTTCCCTGTCGAAAGAGAGCGTTGATATGTGCATGAATGCAGACTGGAATCACCTACGGGAAGAGCACGAGATAGCTTATCTGCGAGCCGATATTTGCCTGGGCTCTCCTCAGTCTTATAGCCTGGAAGAAAAGCGTCAAATCTACGAAGACATGGATGCCAGCACGAAGGCCATTGATGCTGCAATGCGTGCAGACTTCTGGTCCATGCCGGCTGAAGTAAGAAGCCGCCTCCTCGACATGCTTGGTTCTTCAGGTTGCGAGACAAGGCAGTGGTGGGAAGATTTACTGGGCGCCCATCCGAGCGATTTGTCGCAAGAGAATCGAATGACGTTCCAGTAGCGTTGGCTCAAAGCATGCAAACAAGGCGGTTAAGCAACCGACTGCCTATGGAAATTGAGGGCGGAGATCATTCTCTCCGCCCTTCATTTACTGACTATTTCTTTGCGCTGGTCAACTAGGCTCAATCAATAATTTCCGTAACTCTCCAACCCCAACGATTCTTCTTTCGATCCCATGATTTCTCCGCGACAAAATCGATAGTCTTGTAATCAGTCAGGTGATGCAGTTCGATGAGTTTGGCTGGCACATAGTACTCATCGCCCGTATTCTCGTCTTCTACAAAGCCAAAGTCTTTCTTGGCATATCGGCTTCTTGCAAATTGGAACCTGCCAGTTCCTTTGAGCTTATAGCTGTCTTCCTCTGCTTCAGCTCCAAGTTCAAGAGTTGTCGCTTCCCACTCCCATGTCCCTTTGACCAAAGCTGACTTCGGTGGCTTGTAGGTCTTGCGACATGATCCGCTAGCTTGCTGGAACTGCTTTGCCTGCTTACCATCGAGCAGTGCGGGCGAAACCCAAACCCGCATTTGCCTTGAATTGACAAATCCGAAGTTTTGAACGAGATCGATTTGACCTGAGTACGTGGACGTAAATTGCTTGGCCATCGTGGCCTCAGGAAAAGGCTCAATCGCGCCAATTATTGATTTATGCTCTGAACCGAAGCGACCACGATAGCATAAGCCATTGGAAACGCATGATGCTATGTCTTCCCGCTTTACAGCGATGCGGAAATAGCAATCGCGCGAAGGGTCATCCACGACGATATGTGCAAGGTTTTGGTCCGCTATTACCTTGTCGACATAGAACTGGGTCCAGGGCAATTCCTCAGCAACTAGCTCAGTTGCTCCCTGGGAAAGCTGGGAATATAGCAATTCGTTGCTATCTACTGATTCAGTATTAGCGAACCAATCCTCTTGCTTCAAAATGCCTGCGCCCTCAGAGGTGCGCCATCCGTTTGCTTCACATAGCTTATCCAATAGAAGAACCTCGGCTTTCGCCTCTGGGTATCTACCGGTACGAGCAAACAAAACCGCTGCATCTTCGTGGAGGCTGCGCGAGAATTGGTCGTTATTCGAAATGGATAACCCCATGAAAAGGCATTTCTCGTAATTATCTGGAGCTTCCGTTTCCCATGTTTTTGCATATGCTCGCCAAGCCCATGGCTCTGTCTGACTCTTGGCCACGATTGGGGCAAGCCTTTCACGAGCCTCAGAATACCTGCCCACTTCGCAGAGAAGCTTTCCGAGCTTATACGGTTCCCATATCCAATCGGAACACCTCGGGTCGTCGAGTAAAGGTATCACCCGCTCGCACCCAGCGTTTTTAATCTCGATAGTGGCGATTGGATTTCCAGAAGCGTCGTTAGACATCAGGGCGTCAAGATATGCTTTGACCAAGTCCTGCGCATGGGAAGGCATTTGCTTGCCCTCGTACTCCCTCGGCTGGAATGCGTCGCGATCGAGAGCATCAAGACCGTACCATTCTACGAGCTGCAACACATCAACGGGTCTTTCCTGCAGGCTGACGAAGAACATGGTCAGCACTTCTTGACGATGCAAGGCTGTACCTCGCCCCCAGTGAACAGCTTCGTTGAGCATTTCTTCGATTTGGCCAAGGCTCTTTCTCTCTCGGAGCTTCCATCCTATGCCCGCAAACTTTCCCGCTGCATATGCAGCGGCCTCGTGCGTATCGAACACGTCCGGGATAATCGCTCGGATGGCTGAAAGGGTGTAGATGAAACCGCGAAGGTTCATGCCATTCCCTTGCTCGTTGCCAGCGTATGACTTCAGGTCATCGTAGAAAGCCCACGCAAGTGCGTTGCCTGCGATTTCGCTTGGCACTCGCACCTGGGTCTGGCCGGAAACGATAGCGGACCATGGAGCGTCTGCAATTCCCAGCCATCTCACAACAGCAGATGATTGATCGTATGGTTTTAGGCAAACAATCAGCATCCTAGCAATGTCCTCCGTGTAAAGTGGAGACCTCGGTCGCCAGAGGCATATTTCGCTGCAAAGGATTTGCAGGTCGTTGATCTTGTTGTTCTTCCTGAGCGCCCATCCCACTTTGAGAACGTGCTTTTCGAGGTTTTCAACGAACATCTCATCTCGAGACGGATTTGTTGGAAACTTCCGAATTTGCGCGAGGACACTGCAATATGCCCGAATATCACCACAGAACTTTGTATTGGTCTCGTAGTATCGCTTCAAGCAGTCGTACAGAACCCACGTGTACGCTTGCATGAACGTCTCTTCTCTATTACCTCGTGAGTAATAGCTTTTCGCAAGGTTATATGCGTCTTTGAGCTGACCGCCTTTTCGCAGATCGGTGATCCTGCTAGCCTCTTCACTCGGCTCGTATCTTCTGCTTCCGTAAGCCATCGCTCCGCCTTAGTGTCGTTTTGGGCTAGTCGAGTGCGTAATACGTCTTTATCGCAGAGACGATGTGTTCGTACAGGGTCATGCTTCCAGACAGGTATTTGAAATTGCTCACCGTCTGGTCTTTTCTATAGTTTGCGCGGATGATGACGCTCTCGCTGTCTTGGCATGCCTTCAGGATGTCCAGATAGTTTGATGACTCCTCGATTTCGAGCACCGAATCAGCAAGTGCGCCTTCATTCAGGTGGTCATACAACCATTTCATCGGGGTGGTACTAGCTTGGCTTTGGTCGTCCTGGCCGTTTCCGAATGCAGCCCTGAAATCGGCGAACAATTCCTTGTCGCCCGTGGACAGAGTCAGTCTTGTGACCTCACCTTTCTTGTTGTAGTAGAAGATAACTTTAGCTGTAGTCGTGTCTTTTTCGATTTCGCAAATCACCTGGTATTGTGCCAGCTTGCTCGAAGACACCTTGAACCCATCCGGTTCAAGGGTTCCCACGGCCGCAAGTATCTCCGAGGCAATATCGTCTCCGGTTGCTCGGAAGATCACATCGTTGCACGCCGAAGGAGCACCTTGGCCGCTCGTGCCAAATTCCGTCTTCTCAAACGGCGACACGGGCTCCCAACGGACAAGGTTGACATGTTCCTCGGCACGACTGATTCCGGTGTAAAGGAAGCGGAAATAGTTTTCGTTGCGCCTTCCTCCATCTATCCTGGTTGAGAAGGTCACGGTGTTCCATTTGTACGACATAGCCTTATGGACGGTCATGCACCATCCGTATTTGACTTGCGCCGCATTGGACCACAGATAGTATTCCGTTCCCCGTGTCAGGCTCTTCTTCTGAACCTCTCGGCGGTGCTTCTCCTCATACGAGGTTCGCCTCCTCTTGTCTTTCGGGTCCCGGTAGACGCCCTCTTTGGTTTCGACGAAGTCGCCATTATCGATCATCTCTTTGTAGTAGCTGCTCTTTTCGAAAGGATTCCTCGCCAAAGCCTCTCTGAAGAGCTTTTCTACATGTATTCGCAGGGCAATGTCCTCCATCGTGCTCAGCTTTGAGTCTTCCGATTCGAGGAGTTCCTTGATGAAGCGTATCTCGAGCGTTTCGTCGAAGCCGTCAACGTTTAACCGTACATCAGCCTCGACCAGCGTAAGCCTAATCGGAGCATCGCTACCATTGATGTCCACATCAATTGATGTCTCGTTTCCAAGTCCGACGATGGTTCCAAATGTGCCGTTGGGAATTCTCGTTGGTTCAGGCGATCCGAATTGGAAGACAGACCCTTCCTCGGAAGAGGCGCTCGACGACGAAGGGTAAGCTAGAACCTCGTTCTCGAAGATGATTATGTCTCCAATTGAACAGCGAGGGCCGTTTTGCCTGATTCGCCTCTTGATGTATCCATTAAGACCGCATGACTGGCTGTTGGTGTACGAGAGAACCTTGTGTGAGCGCCAGTCGCTCTCAGCTTCCCTCAAGAGCTTAGCTTCGTCGTTCTGTCCGCAAATGGCGAGCTGATCATTGGCGGTTAACACGAGATGGGAAAGGCGTCCGATCCTGATTGCGTTTGCTATATCAAGGCAGACTTGCTGGATTCCCGTTGGAGTTTGAGTGTCCGGCAATTCTATCGATGTCATGCTGATTCGGCCACGATAGTACTCAGGGTTGAGACACGATTCGCTCCATGAGCCAAAACCGAGCTGGAACTTGTCGCCGACGAACACGACTTTGTTGCCTGCGAGCTTGTCCTCGCCGATTCCAAGATGTTCGAGAAGGTCGCTGAGAAGCTTCCCGGATCCAAATTGAATGGCTTCGCCCACGCGCATTGAGTCTGTAACCATCTGGCTCTCGTAGATGATGAAGGCTGTCTTCGCAGGCTTATCGTCAGCGGGCATTGCGCCATCCAAGTCGTCAAAAGCCCTTGGTTCTTCGAGTTCTGCAAGGGGAATGAACTTGCTACCATCCTCGGCGACTTTCGTCGACGAGAAATCGAATATCGCCGAATAAAGGCTCTCGACCTCATCGATGCTTCCGAGCAGGTTGTGTTTGACCCTATTCGACAGGGCGAATACTCTCGCCGACGAAAAACCGGCGTCTAATGCCGCCTCTCTAATCTCGGAAGAAATGGCCGCCTTCCCAGATCCGACGGTTCCAGTAATTGCAAGGACGGGGATGTCGCTCACGAAGAACTCAGCCACCCTGTCTTTGATTGTTTCGTCGATGGACGATTTTCCTTCAGGGACAATCGGCTTAGGTAGCACCCCGAGCGATTCGGGAGTAATCGTCAGGTCGTATTCTTCAGACTTGAAAACCCGATCATTGAAGTAATCGAGGAATTTGCTGCCGAGCAGGCCAGCGGGTTCGTCGCCAACTGAAACGATGTCGTATAGCTTTTCGAGGTAATTACCTCTGTCGGCTATAAAGAAGCATGGCCTATATTGCCCTGGTATCACGCCGAATACATCCATCTCCCCCTGGAAACACACCATGGTGGTAATGTGCCGGGGATTGAACTTGCTCAGATTACGACAGAAGGTTTCAAGGATTCTTGCCAGGCGTTCTCTTTGCAAGCCCGTTTGATAGAAGGGATTAGGGCTGCTTCCGCCCTTTACCTGGATTCCCGCCGACGTCTCCCATCGACCTCTTCTGAAATCTTGCTCATCGGGAAGGGTTAGTTCGCCAGAGTAGTCCTTGAAATCGATGATTATCATCTTGCTGTCTGTGATAAGAAGCGCATCAATTTGAAGGTCTTGGTTTACAAGGCATTTTGGCATGCCGATCAGAAGAGCGTCGATACCCTTCTTTTCAAAGAAAGCCTTAACCGCTCTCGCGAAGTAGCGGAAGAACTCGTTTTCGTGAGATTTGTCTGCAATGCCGCAGCGTACGTTAACTATATCCTCGGACATCTCGCAACCCAACCATTCAAATGCCATCCACGTCAAATGATGGTTTCAATTATAAATGATTGCGAGGTCAAGTTGGTTTCTGCTTGAGATGGATGCTTTTACAGAGAGGTTATATATCCTGGCGTCCCAGCCGCGTCAATGCGCATGTACGTATAGCTAGTATTCGAGCTAGACCACACCGTCCCGTTGCCGCCAACAAGCGACGTGGAACATGCATAGAAGCACTGTGACCCGCTGATGCCGCTCAAAGGCAGCGCCCACGTGGAGTCGGCGTAGATAGTGGCAAGCGAGGAGCAGCTGGAGAACGCGTAGTACAGGTCCGTCAGCGTCGACGGGTCGAAGCCCCGGAAGTCCAGCGTGGTAACCGCGCACGAGGCAAACATGAACCGCATCGAGCGTACTCCAGAGAGGTTGCTCAGTCCCGATACGCTCGCTAGGTTCGTGCAGCTGTAGAACAGGTACTGGAAGTTCAGGTACGTGAATCCCGCCATGTCCGCCGCGAACGTCGCGCTCGTGAGTTGCTGCCGGTGCGTCGGCCCGGTGACGCCGTCCCAGGGCGTGAAGCCGAGCCCCACGTACTTCGCTTCCGCGCAGATGCGCCCAGATGCGACTAGCGTGCGGTTACTGTCTGGAGTGGCCGATGCCGTGAGTACGCCCTCGCCGTCGTCGTAGTAGTGAGCGTAGAACCAGTGCCGCCCGTCGTTGTTCGGGTCGGTAAGCACGCCGCCGCTTCCGAGCTTGCACACGCTCGCACCGCTCGTGCTGGACGGCACAAAGCCGTCGGTGCCGCCGACCAGGCGATTGCACCCGTTGAACATGAGCGACCCGGAAAGCCCCACGTTGCTGAACGACGTGGCGAAGATCGTCTCCAGCGCAGGGCAGCTCGTGAACATCTGGACCGCGCTCGTGATGCCGGAGAGGTTCTCGAAGCCCGAGACCTCGGTCATGCTCTGGAACGAGTTGAACAGGTAGCTCGCGTTGGTCATGCCCACCTGCGTCCAGGAGGAGTGGATCACGACCTTCTTCACCTGCAGCTTGATTGAGTCGTAGGGCCTCGCAGACGCCGAGGAGTAGCCAGCGGGGTTGATCTCCCATGCGTCCACCGGCACGCCGCCCGAGTAGCAGTGCCGTCCGTCCACGTAGTTGAACTCCAACGTGCCAAGCGAGGTCAGCACCGCGCGGGGCTTCAGGCCCACGTCCCAGTTCAACGCCAGTATCGCTGCCGCCATGTCTCCTGGCCGGTACTGAGTTGATAGCCCGTTCTGCCCGCGTATCGCATCAGCGATATCCTCAAATACCGAATCGGAGAGCACGCCGCTCTGAAGTTGCTTATACTGCTGCGCCTGGTAGTTGCCAGCGTTCGTCCCGTCGAGGGCGGTGATGGCAGCCGCCATCTGCCCGGGCTTGTACAGCGTGGCAACGCCAGCCTGGAAGCGTATCGCGTTGGCGATGTCGGTGAGTATCGATGTCGCTATCGTTCCAACGGCCATGATCAGAAGCTTTCGTTCGAGAGGTCGTCAAGTGCGGCAATGGCGTCGTCCACGTACTTCTTCGTGGCGAAGTTCGCATCAGCGGTCGGTGTGATACCCGAAACGGCCCCAGTGAATGTGGCACCCGTAAGCGCGGCATAACCGGAGAGGTCAATCGAGAGCACGCCGTTGGAGAGCGAAAGCGGCGACGATGCCGTGAATGCAGCAGCCACGTCGTATATGTTGCAAAGCCCCGTCACGGTAAGAGAGGTCGCGGCGATTCTGCTGGCGGGAGCCGCTTCGGCGGTGTTAATCATCAAGTTGCCTGTCGTGGTGTTCAGGAAGACGCAGTCGGCGGGCACCGAGTAGAAGTCACCGGCAGGAATCGTCACCGCCTCCGTATCGCCCGGGTCTACGTCGAAGTCGGTGGTCGTCTCGAACTTGCGCATCAAACCGAACTCGGCCACGCGCTGCAGGATCGCGCTCGCGTACCCGCTGTTCTTCGACACCATCGTTATCACGTCGAGCTCGCGATATTGCCCGTTGAAGATCATGTCGTATGAGCGGTATCCCTGACTCGTGTCCTGCCCGAGCGAGACCCAGTAGCGGCCCTCGCTGTCCGGGTGGCGCGGATAAGTCCACTTCTGCCAGAACGTCGGCGCTAAATGCTGGGTATCCGTGTTTGCAGATAAATCGACGGATAGTTCGCCGTTCGAAAGCGAAAGCGGGTTCTGCGGAGTGAATGTCGTGCCGTCAGCGCCAGCGGGACCCGTAGCTCCTGTAGCGCCGGTTGGCCCCTGCGGCCCAACAAGGTCGGCGGAGCTCGTGCCCGATGCGCTCGTGACGGAAAGCACGGTTCCATTCCACGAATGCGTGCAGCTCACGCCGTCGCTGCCGGCTGCTCCAGTCGCACCGGTTTCGCCCTTGGGACCTGTTTCACCCTGGATGCCCTGCGGCCCCTGTGCGCCCGTATCACCCTTTGGCCCCTTTGGTCCTGTAGCACCAGTTGCGCCCGTTTCTCCGGTTTCGCCTTTAGGTCCCTGAGCACCGGTAGCCCCTGTATCGCCCTTATCTCCCTTGGGTCCGGTCTCACCCTGAATTCCCTGAGGTCCACGATCTCCGGTGTCACCCTTGTCGCCTTTCGGACCCTGCTCGCCGGTATCGCCCTTGTCTCCCTTTGCGCCTTTAGAGACATCGGCCGTCGTAGTGCCGTTCTTGTCGGTGATGGTAATGGTCACGCCATCGGCGGTCTGCGTCACAGTGGCAGTCGGGCTGAACCCGTCAGCGCCATCGGCTCCATCGAAATCCCCGCGCTGGGCGGCATCCTGCAAGTCGCTAACGGCTTGGTTTGCCGCCTCTGCCGCCTCATTGGCTGCCTCAGCGGCTTCCGTGCTGATGTCCGCTGCATTCTCGTATGCTGCAATGGCCTGCACAAACAGCGTGAACCCATCCTCGGGTTCCAAACCATCAATCAAAACCTTCTCGACTCGGATGTTGAAGTTGCGCGTGGAAAAGTAGCGGTCATCGCCCAGCGACAACATGATGCTCGCATCCACGACACCAGCAGCCTCGCACATCGCTGCCGGGTAGAACACCTTGAACGTGCCGACAGAAGCATCGACCGCATCGAACTCGGTAGTCCCACGTTTGCCGTTCTGCCTATGCGTCCAGACGAGATATGCCGTAGCGCCGGTCAGGTTCGCCGCAGCTCCGGCTTAACGGACGGAGAGCGCGATCCCGCGCCCCTCGGCGTCCATAGGCGAGGCAACCAGTATGTCGCTGATTGTCTGGTCGGCCACATTCCAGACGAGTTCGTGCAATCCGTAGTTATCAAGCATCAGAAATCAACTCCGCTCAAATCGTCCAGCTCGTCGATGGCCTCGGTCACCGTTTCCTGCACGTAGACCGTGCTCGTCGCAACGCTCAGGTTGCCGTCGATGCCAGCAACGTCGTTCTGAAGCGCAGCCACATCTGCGGCCAGGGAGGCGGTCTTCGCATAGTCGACGGGCTGCACCGTGCCGATGGTCACACGGGCAAGCACGCCATCCCCGAACGTGCGCATCCGCCTAACCACCCGCGCCTTCAGCCGCCATTCGGGAGTGCGGGAGGAATCGATAACAGCAACCTCATCACCGAGCTCGCAGTCCCCGCCATCCAGCGCAGCGACGTCGATCTCGTAGCTCACCTTGGGCTGCACAGCTTCGCGGAGCGCCTTCCTCGTAAGCGCCAGCAGCTTCGCAGGGTCCTCGCAATCCGAGAACGTCACCTGCCCAAACGAATGGACCTTGGCCGTCCTATCTGCATTCCAGCGTCCCCAGGCCAGTAGCGCATCCTCGTCGCCGACCCAATTGACGCCGCCGTTCACGGATCCGAAGGTCAGCTTCTTGCGATAACCGCCCGTGTAGCGCCCGTCCTCGTCAGTGAGCGGCAGTCCGGCACCGAAGCCGTAAAGAGCCGTGTACACGTCCTGCTCGAGCACCGTGCGCGTGCATCCTGCAATGTTCTTGCCATACGTGAAGCGAAGGCCATGCCATGATCCTCGCTGCGCATCGAGCCGTACCGAACGCGAAGTAACACGCCCGCCCGAAACCGAAATGACCGGTGTCACCTCGCCGCCCCATACCTCCGCAACGCGCCGCAGCGCCCAAAGCGCGTTCACGTGGTACAGCACGCATCCTGCTGTGCCGGTCACGTTGCAACTCGCGACCGCCCACCTCGTGGGAGCCAATGCGTAGCCCAGCGCCTGAACGGCCGTCCGCGATACAAGGTGTTCCTCCTCGATGAAATCGTCCAGCAGCTCGCAGAGCGACGATTCCGCATACACCGAGCACAGCTCCTCTAGCGGCTCGTCAGTGCGCACCACGACGTGCTCGTGCCAAGTCGCTCCGTCTTGCCATAGCAGCCGATCGCCTTTGCGGGAACTTCGTACGTCTGGAACTCCAAGATATCCTCGCCGTTGAGCTCCTCGGTATGTACCAGCTCGCCGATAACGGGCAGGATGCCGATGCGGTCATCGAACCGGTCGAACCAGAAGAGTGTGGGAATCGCGCCGGCCATCACAGCCACCTCTCCCGAAACGTCACCTCGAAGCTCGTGCAACCTGTGACCAATAGGTCACAAAACCCAGGCGACAAAGCGAAGAAATCGCTCGAGAGCGTCACGTCCGCACGTGCGTCAACCCCGTTGATAGCAACGGACTCCCTCTCGCAATCGATGGCAATAACCTCGCCTCCGAGAAACGCATGCTCGATGCGGAGAAGCTTGCCGCCATAACAAACCTGCACGGCAGCTCCCGCAGACGCCGAAAGCTCGAACACCGGCCACGTCGGCCAGCTTCCGCCGACCCCAAAACTCGCCGAGTGCTCGTTACGCTCCATTCCATAAGCGACAGGGTCGTACAGCGTGAACGCAACTCCGCCGTGCCCGTCCTCAAACAGCGAAGACCATGCTCCCGCATCGGTGCACACGGCATCGTGATAGAAGAGCTCCGGCTCGTCAGGCAACACCAACGTGCCGCCGTCGGGATGGCAGAGCGCGGCGTACAACTTGTGCCGGGCATCCGCCAGGCCATTCACATCGGGTTTGAACCCGGCATCCAAGAACAATCGAACGCGAACCATCCTCGGCGGCACGTGCCCCGAAACAATCATCGCACCAGCGCGGCCAGGAACCGCAAGCGCGTCAGACACGACTGGCTGCGCAACCTTCTCGACGACTTCAGCCGAGCAGATGCTGGAAAGATCAACCCCGTTGTAGACGATCGACCTCATACGTTGCCCCTCGCACGTCCGTAAGCGATGGCCCTTCTCTGGGAAGCCAGGGAATAGGCGTCGACAGCTACTATGGCGGTTCTGGCATCCTTGCCGACGATGCGCGTATTGTCCTTGCGCTCATCCTTCTCCTTGCCGTCCTTATCGCTCATAGCGCCCTCACCACCGTGCAAGCCGCTTCGAACGCCCAGACAAAACGCCCAGAACCGTCGCGCTCCTTGAATGCCGGTGCAGTCGTATCGATGCCCACGATGCGCCATGGCCAGGCTTCAGCGAAGGGCTCCCATTCCGCCCCATGCACAGTCTTCTCGCAAGAGACAGCCATCGCTTCGGCATCGGCTGCGACATCGCGCACAACCAACACTGTCACGGGCAGCGTTCCGCGTTCCTCTTCAGGCAGCCGCGCCTCACGCGAAAATTCGCCCTGGGACACGACGATGGGCTCGGCGCATTCCAAGGCGCTGGGAATTGTTGAGAATACGTTTGAGAATCCGCTGCTCAGAAGCATATTCTTTATTTGGTCGGCTACGTTCATCTCACCACCAGCTCCCAATGGTGCACCTTGCCGCCAAAGCCTTCGCACCGCTTGCATTCGGCAACCAGATACGAATGCCCTCTAATCTCGACTCGCGACCCAGCGGGAACCTCAAACGCTCCCGTGCTGTTCACCGCATCCAGGTACACCTTCCCGGTACCCGCATCGGCCGAACGATGCCCGTCATCACAAACAGACTGCTTCCGCACGAAACGCACGTGCGATATCTCCACGGCATCGTCTAAGTCGCCAAACGAATCGGGCGTGCGAACCAGCATGGAATCCGGCAAGAACCGCCTCGGTATGGCCGACAGTGCGCCCATTACCTCACCCCGCAGAAAGCCATGCCCGTATCCGCCAGTTCGCGCAGAGCGGCTCTCGTCGCCATGTCCTCGCCAGTAGCCGCATCGTCGACGGCATAGCGTCTGACCTCGAAGTCGCCGAGCTTGAACCCGTTGGTCTCGCCGCTTCCGAATTCCGTAAACGCATCGCATGCGGCACAAACTGCCCGTTTGTAGGCGGCGCAGTAATTTCGTACGCGTTTTCCCGAGCACAGCCATCTCACGTGCGATTCGGCAAGTCCGATTGAATCGCCGAAGGCGGCCTCAGAAAGACCGCCCCCGTATACTTCAGAGTAAAACTGGTATGTGACCGAAGCCGCCATTAGGACGTGCTCGCGCTCACGTAAATGCCGTCGAGCTTGTTGTCGAAAAGCTCCACGATGCCGTATTTGCGGTACTTCATCATGTAAGAGTCGAGCGACTCCAGCTCGTCGGGCGAGAACACTCGCGAGGCTACGTGCTTGTCGAACTTGATGACCGCCGATTTTTCCACGACCATGAAGTTGATGTCGCAGCCAGGCGTAGTCGTCATTTCGTAGTAGGTGCCGAGATTCGCTTTCGTAGGACTCGCGACTTCGGTGTACACGTATGGGCTCGCGGAAGTGCCGCTGCCAGAACGCGTGTAGTACGTCTTGGAGGAGTCGACCTCAGTGTCCTCGGTGAGCTCGTAGACCGCTGCACGCTTCTGGTAGCCGAAGCCGTCGTCCCCGCCGGATAGCAAATCGATCGCCGTATAGAAGCGCACCTGCGGCACCTCAACGACACGGCTGAAGCGTTCCAGTACGCGGTTGGAGCGGTTCGGGTTTGCAAGCGAGAAGTCGTCGAGCATGCCCTTAAGAGTCGGTGTGATGAACAGGATACGGCTTCCCATGGATACCTGGTCCTCGTCCATGTCGCTTGTCACCTCGCGGAGCCGCTCAAGAAGCGTCTCAGCTGTTGCGGATGCGTAGCTCTCGCTTTCGCTTGTGACACCAGCGTGCCCTGCGATTTTCGCGAAGGTGAAGGCGTCGGCCTCCGGTGCCACCTGGGTGCGTTGCAGCTCCGCTCCAGCCTCGACGAACCAGTCCAAAACGCCGGCCTCCTCTACGTCCATGACATCGGCCATCAAGCGGATTCCACGGTCGTAGTTGAAGGTCTTCGTCTCGAAGGCGTAGTTAATGCTGCCCGTCTTGTAGCCGACGTTGCGGGTGTAATCGCCCAGCCCTGAGACCTCGATTTTCGGAATCATGATCTCCTTGGCATTGCGGCCGGCTCGAACCATGCGCCGCCCGCTGGTCAGTACGCCCGATACGGATGCACGTTGGTAAACGGCGTCAAGGATCGAGGTGTAGTTCTGAGTGTATGCAATAGAGTTGGACATTCGTCAGCCCTCCTATTCGTCGCCGGAATCATCCAAGCCGGCGAGCTTCCGCCAGCGTTTCACGGTCTTGCCCTCGTCGGCACTCGTGCCTGCATTGGGAAGCCCCGTCTTGCCGCTCTGCTTATGTGTCGCATCGGCGAACAGCCATGGCTCCGCTTCCTTGAGCGCAGCAACGTCACCATCGTGTTCATCGAGGATGGCGCGTGCAGCCTTCACGTTGCGCACGCCTGCAAGCCGCAGCTCGAATTCGATGCGGTCGGATTCGCCCTGAGCTTTCAGTTCCTCAATTTGGGATTTCAGCGCCTCGGTCGCCTCCGCAGTCTTCGCAGCCTCTGCGACTTGCGCCTCAAGCTCCTTGATGCGCCCGTCACGTTCGACGATCTGCGCCTCATAAGCAGATGCGTCCACGCCGGATGCTACCGGCTGCGCTTGCGGTTCTTGCGTCCCGTCTTCCCGCTGCGCACCCTGCGTCTCTTCCGAGTCATGGTCTTTCTCTTTCATGAGTGTTTTGCCTTTCAACTTGCAGACTGCACAAGTCCATCTGCCCAGTTAGTTACAAGGCAAGAGTACTGTCATGTCGCAAAGTGGAATGAGGTCAGCTAGTCCGCCGTGCCGTTCTTGATGTGGTAATCGATACCATGACTAGCGCAGAACTCGATTACCTTTCGCGCCGATTCGTTGTAGAACGCCTTGGCGTCTGCGTATTCGTTCGCACGCTTGTCGTAATGCACGCGGCCAAAAACAATTCGGTCAACGAAGGAGACCCTTTCGAGGATGATGTCGAGATCTTGTTCGCATATGTTGGGCGTTGGATATGGCTCCATGCTTATCCAGGTCTTGCAACCGGCTTCGCCAAGCGCCTTCAACGATTCAAGCCTATCTTCGATGCACGCTGCTCCTGGTTCCATATCTTTACGGAATATCTCAGACAGCGAAACGAGAGTGATGCCGTACTGATTAATCTTTGGCAGCTCAGTAAGTGATTTGGGAAGCACGCCTTTGGTAAGCACGACGCAAGGTATGCCATAGCTATTGATAAGCTTGATTGCCTCGACGCTCATTTGCTCAACATCTGGGTATCCCATCATGAACGGATCGGTGGTGAAGCAGAGCTGAACCTGTTTGATCTCGTCCTTGTGTTTCGGTAATTCCTTCTTGAGCAAATCGATAGTATTGTCGACAATTGAAGGGCGTAGCCAGTCTTCGTAAGTCTTCACGCGCCCGAAACGCCGCGCCATCATGAATGCATAACACGGATATAGGCAGCCGTGAGTGCATCCCTGTACGTGGTTCATTGCCCAATCGCCGTACTCAACCTTTGTTTGGTAGAGCATGGTTTTACGCGTGATATGTCCTAGTCCTTGATCCATCCAGCCTATATCAGTTTCGTCGTTGTTGCTTGTCAATTATAAATACAGCTCGCAAAGTGCCTTTCCCTAAGGTAAGAGGAACGCATACGTTGTTGTGCTGTACGCATTTCGTCTGACCTTGGTCTCTTTGACCAGCTTTCCTTCGTCTATTAGAGGCTGCAGTACATGCCTGTTGAAGTGCGCTTTGCGCAGCATCGTACGCTCAAGAAGGAAAGCCGATATCGTATCGTATTTAACATGCTCTTGTCCCTGGAACTCTTCAAAGAGCAATTCTTGCGCGTCAGGCGCGTAGAGGTCAGCTCGTACATCTTCGAACTCATCGAAATCGAAAAGCGATTGTTGTACTCGGAGCTTCCCTTTGTTGCGATGGTTCTCCGCGCCTTTGAAGACATCCCAGAGCGCATCTTTGAGCTTCTCAAGCCCTTTATCGCTTGGCGTCAGGAAAATAATCTGGTAGAGCTCCACGTTGGATACGATGCGGAACGGATAGCTGAACACGTAGCGAATGTCGCCGACCCTCAGAGCATCAGCAACAGCCTTTGTTGCATTGCCACCTTCGGGTACTACCAAGCCATCAAAGCAGTCATAAATTGCTTGATCGTTCTTGTTCCTGTTAAGGTCACTCGAGAACCAATTGAAAAGCACCTCACAATAATGCGCCTTGATGAATTGCACCATTGCATCGAGATGAACGGTTCTCGCGTTGTAGGGATCGACGAATAAGAGAACCGCGTTCCCATAACCTCGCGGTATCTTTCCGGAAGTCGCTGCATCCTCAAGGAAGTCGTTTACGTCCATGCTTGCGTAGATGAGGTGGACGTTCGGGCAATCGTCAGTTGCTAGATAATCGCATACATCAAGGCATGCCTTAACGCGTGCTTCATCGCAATCGTTTATGAACAGGCAAAATTTGATATCGCGATGTTGCTTGGCGAATTCGATGAACAGTTTACAAACTTCCGTGGCGGTACCCAGCTCACCGTCAAGATAGATTCCGGCATTGGTCATTGCGTCAATGAAGGTGATGGTCTTGATGTCGGGATTGTTCACCCATACGTAAAGCCACTTTTCAACATAGCTGCGGACGTATTCGATTTTCTTTGTGGTGTGTTCCTTCTTGTCATCGAGAATGCGTGGATCGATCCCGAGCTCTTGGATAAGGCTTGGTTCTCCATTCATGCTACCGGTGTTTTCGTTGTTGACTCGATTCATGCATCTTCCAATTGGTCGTATTTCTTGATGTCAGGTGCAAAGTGATTACTTATCAGCTTCTTCCATCTCGTCGATGGGCGGCAGGGTGCTTAGTGTCTCAAGCGTCTCCATCGACACCCTTACAACCTTTTTCAAGAGATCGATGATGTACATAGGGTCATCTGAGTAATCGTTCGGATTGTTCTCGATTCCCGATTTGCCTTTCACATCGCTTTGTACGGCGTATTCTTTAACAATCCACTCAATCGCACTTCTGCCCTTAATGCGGTATTCGTATGCCTTAAGAGGTATGTCGCTTATTACGACCTTGTCATTCACTACGATGCGCGTCATGTCTTTCTCGCCAGCGCGCTTTCCAAATTTCATTTGGCGCACTTCGCTGTTCCCGGAGACAATAGGAACGTTCGTTTTCAGCGGGTATGGTTCAATTTTTTCGTAGCCAGTGTGAAGCTCTACAAGCTTTCGTCCAGCCGAAGAGAAAGCTTTGAAATGCTTTGATAGCGGTATTCTCGGTATTTGTTTTTTAAGATCATTGCCAAATCGTTCTTTGTATTCTGGTGAGTTTAGAATTCCATATACGTAGTAGAAGATGTCATCCTTGCTTATCGTAATGTCGCCGTAGGCGGCCCTAAACTTCTCGAGAGCCCAATCAGTTATTCCGTCGTGCTCAATAATTCCACCTTCATCATTACCAAAAAGCCCACCTAAAGGTTCTTGTTTCTCAAACCATTTAAGCGGAACCCACTGGCTTCCTTCGCTGCCGCCAAAAGAGGAATTCGCGACTCTGTCAACAATGAATGCGAAGCTTTCTGTTGAGCCAGGAGAATTGAATCCGATTGCAAGGTTCCGTTTTCTCGTCATTCCGAAATATGTGTCTTGTTGCCCGGGCACTTCGTTTAAGTCTCGTGAATAGTAAAGCCATCTTTTTGAAAAGGGTCGATACTCTGATGACACAATGTGTTTCTTGTTGAAGCGTAGTCTGTTACCGCGTTTTGCTTTGCCCAGCAATCCACGAGTCCACTTGATATGGGCGGGATCGCTATCGACAAATGAGCGAATATCACTCGGAGCTCCGGCCTTGTGATATCTATCCGTTTCATCGTTGTAAGCCTCTATGAGCCTAGCCATATTGGCTGCGACTTTTTCTTTGGAATAGTTGTATGCCCAGGCGTCGCGATTCGTAACCACCCCATTCGTAATACGGCTAAACAAACCTCGTCCGTCATCCGAATATATTGGAATGAAGCTTGCATAAGAAATGTCGCGTTGATTAATCCAATCGCCAAGCTCATTGGGCTTGATGACAGTCCAAAATCCTTCGTCGTCTGGATTAAACGTTGCGATAGAAAGCTCTTCGAGCTTTTCCTCTGCACTCATACCGTCAGCCACTTCGTGGTATTTGATGACAGCAGGTCCTTTATGGTCAGGGTTTTTGACGAGCATTGTAATAGCAATTCCAGCTTGAGAGCCGCTGCCGAATACTTTCCCGCCTTCAGCTTTCCAGTTAACGCTCTTCTGATTCCCGCGCAAATTGTAGATATAAACAGTTGAGTATTCGGCCTCCATCGCTTTTCTGAATCCATCCATGCTACGCGTATCGAGCCATCCTGAGTTGGTCACAAAGCAGATTATGCCTCTGTCGCCTATACGATCACCCGACCATCTGAACGCCCTGATATATGGGTCGTAAAGACTCTTGACCAGTCCTGCTTCGGACTGTTTCGCGTAAGTGTCAGATATCCTTCCGTCAAGCGTTTTGTACTTCATGTTTTGGTTGTTGTCGTTAGCGTTCTTCTGCCCGATTGAATAAGGCGGATTGCCGATTATGACTCGAACCGGCAGTCTGTTTTGCTCTACAACGCGTTTAGAATTCTGGGTAAAAACCTCGAGATCGAGAGGGTCTCCCTCTTCGGTCATTTGGAAGGTGTCGGTCAACACTGCTCCAGGGAAGGGAATGTAATCTCCCTCGATACGTGAATGGTAGGCGTGCTCGATGTTGATCGTCGCAATGTAATAAGCCAAGAGCATAATCTCATTGCAGTGCAGTTCGTTAGCGTATTTGTATTCAATCTTGTCGCTCGGCATGAGGGCGTCGTCGTTAAGCAGATTTACAATAAACGTTCCCGTTCCGGTAAACGGGTCGAGAATATGCACGCCTTCGTCAGCGAATGTTTGACCGAACTCGTGATGGAGAAGCGCATTCGTTGATCGCAATATGAAATCGACGATTTGGTTGGGAGTGTAGACGATTCCCATCTTTTCGCTCGTCTTGGTGAATGCCTGGCTGAAGAACTTTTCGTACAATTCTTTGATGATCCTCTGTCTGCCTGAGTCGGTGTGGATTGATTCTGCTCTGATTTCCACGCTGCGGTATAGTTCGGCAAGTTCTCTTTTCTCGTCTTCCGTCTCGAGCGTGTATTCACGCAGGGCGTCGATCATCTTTTCCATTGCGATTGATACCGGATTGCTGTCCGCAAACTGTGCGCCTCGGAATAATGCTTCGAATACAGGAAGCGTGATGATATGCTGCGCGAGCATGTCGACGGCTTCCGGTTCGGTAATGCCGTCATTTAGCGAATCACGAAGCCCTTTCAAGAATCTTTCAAACGGCTCTCGCGCAATACCGCCAATGCTCACAAGTTCCTCAATGCGCGAAATGTGACGTTTCGCAATCTGGGCGATATCCTTTGCCCATTCTTCCCAATAGACTTTCGTCCCGCATTTGCGGACGATCATTGCGTTCACGGCTTCCTGAAGTTCTTGTTCGCTGAAGTAAATCTTCAGCTGCTCGTGTTTCGCTTTTGCCTCTTCTTCGGCAATCTGTTGTGCCAGGTCGATGATATCGACAACGTCTTTGCCAGTACCGTCCTTGTCGTAAGGCAGGGCATTGATAGTTGCATCCAGACGTTCATCGTGGCTTCGCAGCGCCTTCAGGACCTGCCATACAACAGCATATGGCTCGCTTTCATCGAGTGCCTCGACGGCAGTCATGCCCGCTGGAACAACTATGGGCAGAATGATATAGCCGTATTCCTTGCCCTCGAACTTGCGCATAACGCGACCAACGGCTTGGATGATGTCGATTTGGCTTTTCTTCGGCTGGAGGAATAATACGGCATCAAGATTCGGGACATCGATACCTTCAGCTAGGCATCGAGCGTTAGATAGAATTCGACACCGTTCTTCGTCGACATCCGCCAACCAAGCTAGCTTGTCTTTGCGGTCCTTCGCATTCATGGACCCGTCAACATGCTGGATGTCGCAATAGAATTCAGGAAGATCTACGCCTTTCTCTTCCCGTTCATAATTTATGTATGAGGCGACTGTCCGCGTAAAGAATTTCTCGATTCGTTGGCTTTCGCGAATAGTCGAACAGAATGCAACCGCATTCTTCAGGCGAGTTCCTCCTTCTTTTCTACCCTGGTCTAGCAGTCCTTTCCAGCACCCTATAATCTTGGCTGCATCTGGAATCTCAAAGCCAGTGTCACCAGCCATTGCCATTTGATATACGGCGTCGACCATGCTCTCGCTGACGGTGAGCGCGATAACTTTGTAATCAGTGAGCAATTGCTCATCAACGGCTTGGCCAAACGTCAACCTATGGAACTCAGGGCCGTATACCGTTTCGTCATCCATTGATGCAACAACATAATCATCTGCTTTGGCGACTTTCTTGATGTTGTCGCCATAGATTCGTGGCGTAGCCGTCATATACAAACGCTTCTTCGCAATGATGATGCTGTTGTCGTGCACTTTTACATACTGACTAATATCTTCTTTAGCAGCTGAGGCTTCTTTGGCTCCCGTTGTTCTGTGCGCTTCGTCGCAAATGACGAGATCGAATTCTGGCAATCCCATTGCTTGCGCATCCGATACAACCTGTATCGACTGATAGGTGCTAAAGACAACCGTCAATCCATCGGACGCAATCTTCCTGTTCATCTGCGCAAAGAGCAAATCAGGGTTCGTCGTAGCTGGATATGGTAAATCCTTGAGGGATGTATCCCAAGTATCGCCCTCCACAGATGACGCCTTCTCGTCTGAGCAGACAACGGCAACCCTCATGGGCAATTTCGATTGATTAATCCATGCACGCATCGATTGCCCGACAAGTGAAATGGAAGGCGCTAGGAACAATATGAATCCACCTTTGCCGACGAGCTTTTCAGTTAGCCTAAGGCTCGTCAACGTCTTGCCCGTTCCACAGGCCATAATGAGTTTGCCACGGTCGCTAATACTGAATCCTCGGATGCAGTCTTCGATGGCGCGCTCTTGATGCGGTAGTGGGTCGTAAACACTGCGTTCGGCAATTTCCTTGCCCTCGATGAACGGCTGCCAGTCAATCTCGGCCTGGTCCATCTCGCTAGGGAATAGCCGCACGGTGCTCCAGTCGGTCAGAACCTTGTCGAGGTTCGGCGTCAGGTTCTCCGTCGTCGAGATCAGCATGTTGTGCGCGTACGTGTCGTTGTTGCCCTGCGCTCCGAAGAACGTGGAGACCGTCTTGTAGTCGAGCGTCGACTCCTCGTCGTAGCACTTGCACTGGATGGCCCAGTAGCTGCCGTCCTCGGCGTCCTGGGCGACCAAATCGATGCCGATGTCGTGGCCGTTGTTCGTGGGAGCGTCCTTCCACATCCAGACGTCGGTGAAACGCGCCGAATACAGCGGGTCGTTCTTCAGGTAGTAGCGGCTCGCGCGTTCGAACTTCGTTCCCTTGTCCGATTCCGATTCCGCCGTGTCGCGAATCCAGTCGATGACGTAGTAGATCGTCTGGCTCGGCTCCTTGCTCCAGTTAACGCGCTGAGCCTTGTGCTTTTCGAAACCGAGGATGTCGGTCTGGATCTGGTCGAGAACATCCTCATCGAGGTCCAGCACGTCTATCGTCCACGACTTGTTCAAGCGCGGGTTGTAGAAGCCGAGCTTTCGAATCGGCTTGAACTCTTCCTTCGAGCTGCGAAGCGAGAGCAGGTAGTACACGGCGAGCTGAAGCGTGTCAGCCGGGCTCGGCTTGTCCTTGGAAGTCTTCAGGTCCCAGAGAGTGTCCTCCGTCAGCAGGTCGGCGTCCCCGGAGTCGAGCACGTCGCCGTAGCCGCCCTCGAACGTAATCCCGGCATCGACGACAGGGCCGTTCTCCTCGAAGAAGGAAACGGTACGCCTCACGAGCGTGCGGATGTCCGAAACCGTCTTC
The DNA here is from genome assembly GCF_000023885.1 of Slackia heliotrinireducens DSM 20476. Lineage (NCBI taxonomy): Bacteria > Bacillati > Actinomycetota > Coriobacteriia > Eggerthellales > Eggerthellaceae > Slackia > Slackia heliotrinireducens. Next base: position 1,613,183 of record NC_013165.1, read on the forward strand.
TCGTCGACCTCTGCGCCCTCGTTCGGGTTGTGCGACTTGGCACCTGCCCGATAGGCTGCGTCGTATCGTGCGAGCCTCACGGCGTTCCGGATGTCGTTATCGGTAAGCTCTCCGGAGTCGATGGCGTCCTGAAGCTGGTTCGCAAGGTCGTTGGCGTAGCCGGTCTCCTTGGCTCCAATGATGTGAGCGCCCATGATGGCAATCTCGAAAGCCTTCTTCACGGAGAAGCCGAGAAGCGCACGCGAAAGGTAATCCACGGTCGTACCCAGCGTGCCCGGAACGATGCTGTACTCCCCGTGGAAGGGAAGCCCGTCCTCGAAGGCGTGCTCGTCGAATCTCTCGAGGTTGATGTAACCGCCACGCGGCTGATGCGCCCTGCTCGTGATATGCGTTACGGAAGCCATGTGAACTCCTACCAAATCGCCTAACAACGCGGAAAACCGCGCTCGTCAAATTATATCCCGCCGAGCTGCCATTGCGATGACTCCACGGTGAACATCTCGATAGAATGCCCCGATGATATGGTTGCAGAAAAGTCCTCAGCATGTGTCCCATCCCCCGTACTCCTAGCCACCTTCCGTCAGCTACCATGCAGGTATCAGGTTCACGAAGGGAAGGAATCGCCATGAGCAATGACTTCTTCAACAACCATCCATTCCTTGGCGGAATGTTCGACTTAGATCGCGACGGTTCGCTCGACCTCGGTGAAGCTGCATTCATGGGAGGCATGGGCGCGATGTTCGCTAGTGAAATGGAACGCTCCACTCGTGAAGCTGAACGCGAAAGCTACCCATGGGACGACGATGACGACGAATACGATGAATTCGGAAATCGGAAGCGGAAGAAACGCCGCAGCGACGATCCCTGGGATGACGATTATGACTCGGAAGACGATGACTGGTAGCTCGAATCCGTAATGCCGCGTTCGCGGAAGATGCATAGGGTCGACGCTCGCATCTTTGAAACCGTGCTCGGTAAGAGGTCTTTTGCTCCTCGGGTGCAACGGAAATACAGCCAGGCCGCTCGATGCCAGCTCCATCGCCCTAGTTTTCATCTGCACCGCCCATAACATACTCGATGAAACGGCATTTCGGGACATACCAGCGAGCCTTGCCGACCTGCACGGCAGGCAGGTCTCCGTTGCGGCACATCTTGCGAATGTAATGGGCCGTCATCCCGGTGATCTCTGAGAGGTGATTCGGTGTCAGGAGGTCCGGGTATTCCTCGAACATCCCGGAAGATGCCATGCGAGAAACGTTGCTCATTACGATGTCGCCTGCATTTCGTGAATCTCGGCGAGCAGCGACTCGGGATCGTCAACGTCGAGGGCGTCGGCTATCTTCTGCAGTTGGGAGGGATACGGCACAAACCTTCCGGTCTCGATCCAGGCGATGGTTCCCGCCTGCATGCCGGTTGCGCGGGCGAGATCCGAGCGGTTCATACCACGTGCTTCCCGATATTTCGAAAGCGCCGTCGGTGTCATTTCGCGCATCTTTTTTCCTTTCGACTCATACTTGCCATTGCGCTTGTACAGATACCATGGTAGAGTGATACGTAACCTAATACAAGGGTGTTTTACGGTTACACGCGACTTATTACGTTTGAGGTTACACGGTGGAAGAATCCAAGACACAGAATAATGAGCTTCCGGAATTCAACGATTACGTTGAACCCGAAGAGGTTCTTTTACGGCGCGTCGCGAACATCTATAACGACTTCAAACCCGTTCTGTGGAAGACGGGCAAGGTCGAGCTCCTGCGCGATGACGACGGAAACGTAATCGGGTTCTACCATTTTTGGAAGCCCTGGGCTCATGGGATTGATGTAAAGAGCTACCGCGACAGCCTGCCTCCCGAGATATTCAACCATCAACTCAAAGAGCTCGACGTTGATGACCCGGAAGCCGTTGCCGAGTTCATGACCGAATACGGAATGATATTCGATAGCTGGGCGGGCAACATTAGCGAGATGGCGCAGTACAACAGGTTCGTAAACGTTGAAAGCTACGGCCGCCCCTCGGTTGAGAGCATCGACGCAATGGCCAGGATCGAAGGTTCTTGGATTACGCCGAGGGCATGGTATACGGAAAACCGCTATAACACGAAGATGCTGTGGGAAGCCGAATACAAGAGAATGCGTGCCTGCGCGGAAAGCGACGACTGGTCTTCATTCGAGCCGAAGCAGTTTCTCGTGTCGTATGGCGAGGTCAAAGAGAATATCGGCTTGGTCTTCGAGATGGTTAAGCTTGCCAAGGCGGCATCTCAATACGAAGAAGAAGATCCGCTCGCCGAGGCGCTAGGGATCGATCGGAGCGGTCTTTTTGACGAGATCCTGTACCTCGACGAAATGCTCAATGGTCTCTTGCATGTATATCATCCCAAGGTTGGGTTCCAATACATACTTGACGGTGTACCGGGTAACCCGACATACCACTGCGATTTGTTTGATATCCACGATAGCGAAGGAGCGATGTCAGCGTCGTTTATGAACGCAGTCGCCCTGCAAATCCGCGACTTCAACATCCACCTGAGCGACGCGCATCAATGTGCTGAGTGCGGTGAAATTTTCATCGTTAAGCAAACCGCTCGTGCGACGAAGCGCGCCCATTCCGACAGCAAGTTCTGCTGTGATAAGTGCAAGAACAAGAACACCCAGCGCCGGCATCGCGAATCTGCCGGATACAAACAGAAGCAAGCGAAGAAGAAGGCTTCTATGAAGAAGCCCTCGAAAGACGACGCCACTCCCGCCCAATAGGGCGTGATGGATACATATTCCCTGTTCAAGTTGCGTATTGCCGGAAAGGAAGGTGATAAGAAATGGCAAATAATAGAGGAGATGGCAGCATCTACCAGGCTAAAGACAAGAATGGTAAGCCCATTCCGAACTGCTGGCGCATCAGCGTCTCATTCGGCAGCGCAGGCGGCGACCGTCAACGCGTGCAGTGCACCGTGCGCGGAACCAAGGCAGAGGCTAAGAAGAAGCGCGATGAGATCCGCCGTCAGCACGAGGAGGGTCTCGCAATCGACGCCGGCAAGGTAACGGTCTCGGAGTTCATCGAGACGTGGCTCGAAGCGCGCCAGACCACTGGCAAGGTCAGCGAGTTCACCATCAAGAACTACCACGCAAGGCTCAAGACCATCGAGCCCTACATCGGCAAGAAGAAGCTCAACAAGGTGACCGCCGCCGAGATCGAGCGCGCCTATGCTCAGCTCAAGGCGAAGAAGAGCCTGTCGGACACCACGCTCAACAAGCTCCATATCCTCCTGAAGTCGGTCTTCGAGAAGGCGTGCGACTACGACCTCATCCTGCGCAACCCGTGCAACAAGGTCGAGTCTCCCAGCGTCGATAAGCCTGACCGCAAGTCCCTCACCCAGGAAGAAGGCGCAACGCTCCTGCACAAGCTCGACCTGGAGGAGGCGCGCATCATCCAGGAAATGGACGAGAAGGAGGAGCGCCAGGTGAAGAAGGGCAACCAGTTCGGCCGCAGCTCGATTCGCGGCCTGGCCAACCTCGGCTTCACCATCGGCACGCGCATAGCGTTGGCAACCGGCCTCCACCGTGGCGAGGTCTTCGGCCTCACGTGGAAGAACGTGAACCTGCGGCAGAACACGATTACCGTAGCCCAAACGCTCACCAAAGAAGGCGAGATTAAAGATCCCAAGACCGGTGCCGGAAGGCGCACCATAAGCATCGACGAGAGCACGGCAGCCCACCTCAGGATGTGGCGCAAGCGCCAGCGCGAAGAGCTCGCGAAGCTGGCAATCAAGCTCGGAGACGCCACGCCCGTGTGCTGCAGCGAACGCGGCGAGTGGGTCAACCTCGCGAACTTCGAGCGTTGGTGGCGTTCCTTCCGCGATGACGCAGGTTTCGAAGGGCTTCGTTTTCACGAACTGCGTCACAGTCAGGCCACGTTGCTCCTGGCAAACGGAACCGACCTCAAGACGGTCCAGGACCGCATGGGCCACGCCAACGGCGCAATCACCTTGAACTGGTATGCGCACGCCATCCCCGAGAACGACCAGAAGGCAGCGCAGCTTGTTGGAAACCTCTTCGGGACGCCTTCGAAGCGGACACAACGCGGACAATCGAAAATCATCAACCTCGTCGAAAACTCTCCGCACGCAGAGACTTTTCGCGAAAAACCCGATGCGGTTGGCTTAGCTTTGGCTTAGCCGCCGCGATTCCTGGCCTCGGAGAAGCAAAAAGGCCAGCCACATAACGGGCTGACCAGGAGTTTCGTGGCGGGATGTACGAGACTTGAACTCGCGACCTCCGACGTGACAGGCCGGCGCTCTAACCAACTGAGCTAACACCCCGTTTCCGCCCCTTGCGAAGCAGCTTGCTTATAGTAACCAACCTTAAGCCTGAGCGCAAGAACCAATTTCCTGCTCACGAAAACCCGACAAGTCGCCTACTCGGCCCGCTGCGCGATGCGCATGAGCGACACCACATGAAGGCGCGTATCGGACCTTGCGGCACCGAGGTCGGTGTTCACCAAACCGTCTTCGGCTCCGTCAAGCATGGCGTTGACCAGCACGTCCGGTCGAAGCGACCCAGAAGGTTTGGCCTCCAGGGTGAATAGCATCTCGTTCCCGTTCTTCTCGAGGGCGCCCACCAAGAAGTCCGCCGGACGCAGCTGTTTCTCCTTCTTCTTGCGGATGACCGTAATCGAATCAGGCACTTGCAGGCCATCCACAGGACCGTCGAACACGGCCCGATAGGTGCCGAACGGATACGCGACGCTTGCAGCCTTCACCTCTCGTGTGATGTATTCCACCGATTCGGGCATCAGGTCGTATGGGCTCGCGTCCTGCAGGCGCCTGAGCGCCTCGTCTGGGTCGACGTATTCCGTCATGGTGACGTCGAAGATCTCGTGGTCGCCGCCCACGCCAACAGGAAGCGCAGCTCCGAAAGCCAGCTTCATATGGGGCGAGAAGCCCTGCGTGACGGCAAATGGCAGATCGGCACGGCGAACCGCTCGTTCCAACGCGCGCGCCACCTCGAGATGCGACAGCATGACAAGACGGCCCCGCATGGCATATGTCACGCGGATCTTGAATTCGCCTTCCATCATGAGCGCACCCCCTGCAACTGGATCTTGGAACCCAGGCCCATGCACACGCCGCACACCGTGCAGTGCTCATAGGTGCAATCCGGCGTGGTTTTGGCTTCGTCGGCAAGCTGGCGTTCCCGCTGGAAATACCGTGTCTGTATGCCCAAGGAAAGATGCGCCCAGGGCGGAATGTAATCAGTGTCGTAGGTGCGCTGCGCGGTGCCTTCGAAATCAACGCCGCACTCGGCACACGCTTCCTTCCACGCATCCAAGGAGAACTTCTCGGTCCACGCGTCGAAGTGCTCGCCTTTTCGCCAAGCCGCCTCAACGACATCGGCTACTTCCCTACCGCCGCGGCTCATCATGGCTTCCACCTGCGAGACATCGGGCGCGTGCCAATGGATGTCGATTGCACGGTACTTGACGGAGTTTCGAAGCAAGTTGATGCGGCGGATTGCCTCTTCGGGCGCAATCTGGCCGTCCCACTGAAACGGCGTCTGGGCCTTCGGCACGAACAGGGCGCATGATGCGCTCATGCGGATGTTGCCGCGCTGCCCTTCCGGCGTTGCCTGTTTGGCCACGTCATACGCTCGCTGCACCAGGCTGGCGATGCCTTTTATGTCGTCGTCGGTCTCCGTAGGAAGGCCGATCATGAAATAGAGCTTGCAGCGGCGCCATCCGGCTTCAAACGAAGCCCTTACAGCTGTGAACAGGTCCTCTTCCGTAACATTCTTGTTGATGACGTCGCGAAGACGCTGCGTGCCGGCCTCAGGGGCGAAAGTGAGTCCACCGCGCTTGCCGCCTGCCACAAGTTCGGCCATGTCCACGCCGAAGGAGTCCAGGCGCTGGCTCGGGATGCTCACGGAGATGCCCGTGCCTTCGAACGTCCTGTTCAAGCGGCGAAGGATATCCTCGATCTGGCTGTGGTCCGTGGTTGAAAGCGAGGTCAGGCTCACTTCGTCGTATCCCGTTTCGGAAAGGCCGCGGATTGCGGCGGCGACAATGTTGTCAGCCGAACGTTCGCGCACCGGACGGTACATCATGCCCGCCTGGCAGAAACGACAGCCGCGGGTGCAGCCGCGTAGAATCTCGATGTTCAAACGGTCGTGAATGAGCTCCGCGTAAGGTACGACCTGAGGCTCGTAGGCATCCGACGTGGCGAAACCCTCCCAGATCCGCTTCTCGATGACGGTTGGGATGTCGTCGTATTTCGGGACGATCCAGCTGCCGCGCTCCTGGGCTTCCGCTTCCGACACCACATCATAAAGAGAAGGCACGTACACGCCCGGCACCTTCGCCATGGCATGCAGCATATCGGCCCGGGACACGCCTTGGGCCAGCATGTCGCGGTGCATTCGCAGGAGCTCAGGCAGTACCTCCTCGCCTTCGCCGAGCATCAGCACGTCGAAAAACGGGGCGTAGGGCTCCGCGTTCAGCACACAGGGGCCGCCGCCCATGACGAGCGGATCGTTTTCTGTGCGGTTTTCAGTCCGAAGCGGAATTCCCGCCAGATCGAGCAGCTGCAGCACGTTGGTGGCGGCCAGCTCATGAGGAAGTGTGATACCCACAGCATCGAATTCGGCGATGGGCGCACAGCTTTCCATAGAGAACGCCGGAATGCCCGCCGCGCGCATGGCGTCCGCCATGTCGTCGGCAGGCACGTAGGCGCGTTCAGCCGCCATGCCTTCCACCAGGTTGACTCGGTTGCACAGGATGCGTACCGCCTGGTTGGCCTGGCCCAGCTCGTAAGTATCGGGATACACCATGCAGAAGCGGTATGCAGCGTCGGGCTTGTAGGTGCAGCCCCACTCATGATTCAAATAACGGGTAGGCCGCTCGATGGACCGGCCTGACTCGCGCAGCAGGCGCTCCACCTGCGGCCACAAATCGGTTGTCACTTAGTTGCCTCTCTTTTCCGGATTGGCAGCGTATTCGATGGAATCCAAAACGGACATGGCAACGGCGCGGACCGCTTCGACAGATTTGTCAGGAGCCTGCCTGACCACATCGACGGCCTTGTCCACGGCTGCCTTGCGGGCCTTGTTCCCCAAATCCGCGACGGCCGCCTTGAAGCCCCGTCCCGCCCGGGTGGACTCGACGGTTGCCATGGCCTTGTCTTTTGCGGTTGCCAGCGTGTTCATCAAGCCGGACACGGACCCGCCACCTTCGAAGTACTCGATGGCAGCCATACCCATGGCCTGCGTTCCGCCGTAGCCAACGGCGGCCTTGACGGCCCAGCCCAATGCTGGAACCGCCGTGCATATCTGCCGTGCGGCGGCGCGGCATGCGAATCCTCCAGCCACCACGGCGACCAATTCCTTCACACGTTCGCGGGTAAGCTCCTGGCCATATGCGGCGGCAATCTGGATGACCATCTTGGCCTGGTTCGCAGTCATGATGGGCATGTCGGCGCCGGGGATGAACACGACGAAGCCGACGCCGGCGTTTTGCAAAGCCGTCGCGTTGATGGCTTCACGCGAAAGCGGTTTGCGCACGAAATCGAAGGCCTGGGCGAAGGCGAGTTTCTTCTGCGGGAAGGCTGCAACCACCCATTCGCCCATACGGTAAGCAAGTTCCTTCTCCAAGGTCTTGTCCAAGATGTACGGTTCGAAGGAATGCTCCTTCATCGGGTCGTAATCCCCCACCGTCGCATCGACGCCGTCCTTGCTGGACACGGTCATGGTTTCCGGCAGCATCAGGATGTCGCCGTCATTGATGACCGGAGCGATCAGGTCGCCCTGGGGAATGTCGGTATCGTTCTCCTCAGCGATGCCCTTCACGGTTTCGGGCATGGTGGTTACGATCAAGGTGGGAATGCCCGCGAAGCGCAGGTCCTCGGCGATCTGGCCCACTTGGAAGGTGGGGCCTGCGGCGATGACCGCCATATCGCTTCTCGGATCGTACATGGCACGCCCGTCGCGGAAGTAGTTCACGGACACGCGGGCCTGCGGCGATGCACTGGCGAAACGGGACCGCACGAAGGCAATCAAGTCGTCGGGCGCGGCATCGTCCAGCAGCACCGAAACGCTCAACGGCACAGAACGTGCCGCCTCGACATCGGCGGTTTCCCGAATCAATGCCGAAACATCAACCGGCAGTTTCATACGAACACCTCACGAAATCCCAAGCGCCGCGGCGCGTTGTTGCCTTACACGTCCTGCTTGCTGCCCTTATGGGCGTAGACCGACCATACGACGCCGAGCAAGATGAAGTTCACCATCATGAACGATGTGCCGTAGCTCATGAACGGAAGCGGGATGCCTGTAATCGGCATAAGGCCGATGTCCATCCCGATGTTCTCAAGGATCTGGAACAGCCACATGCCGACAACGCACATTACGATGATAGTACCATGCAAATCGCCGGCATTGCGTGCAATGCTTATACATATGAAGATAAGGGCCAGATACAGCGCCAGAAGGAGCAGGGAACCGAAGAACCCGAACTGCTCGGCCAGCACGCAGAAGATGAAGTCGGTGGCCGACTCAGGCACGAAACCCAGGCTCGACTGCGTCGCGTTCATGTAGCCCTTGCCGAATAGACCGCCGGAGCCGATGGCGATCATGGCCTGCTGCAGGTTGTAACCGCTGCCCGAAGTGTCGGCCTCGGGGTCCAAGAACACCAGCAGGCGGTTGCGTTGGTACTGCTTGAGCAGCTTGTATTCGCCGGTGGAGTTTTTGATGAGCTCGTCGATGCCGAACATCACGGCGACCAGCATAACGCAAACGGCCAAGGTGATGAGCAGGTACCGCGTTTTCGCTCCGCCGATGACCAGCGCCACAGCGTCGATGAACAGGTATACCAGGCCCGTGCCCAGGTCGGGCTGGGTCATGATGCACAAAAACGGTATGGCCATGATGCCCAACACCTTCATGTATTCCCTGGGGTCGTCCAGGTTGGCACCGTAGCGGGCCATCAGGCTTGCATCCAGCAGGATGACCGTGACCTTGGCGAACTCGCCTGGCTGCAGCTGCATGCCCACATTGATCCAACTGGTGGCGCCGTGGCTGGTCACGCCGATGACAGGCAGGTGGGGCGACATGATAAGGACCACGTTCACGATCAACAGCATGATGGTGTAGCCCGCAAGCATCCGATAGTCGAACATGCGCACGATGAGCATGACCACGATGCCCATGGCGATGCCGACCAGCTGATGCGAGAAGGAGTAGTCCGAGTTGCTGGCCACAGCCGCATAGACCACCACCAGGCCGTAGCCCACAAGCGCCGTGACAATAAGAAGCAACGGTACTGGCACCGTACCGGTCTTCTTGGAGCCGCTTGGATTGGCGTGCTTCTGCGTCTGGGCACCAGACGGGCTGTCCACAGGCGTGCGCAGGAATGAAATCTGGTTGAAATCGGCCATGTTACTCACCACGCTCGCCGCTGTTCGTCGGAACGTATGCATGCCACGAGGTCACTTCGGGAATCACCGGCACGTCGTCGGTCAGTTCTCCGTCGCCGAACTTCAGGCAGGCGTCCATGACCTCCAAAGCCACAGGCACGCCTGCATCCACGCCGAAGCCGCCGTCCTCGATGACGCAGGTAACCACATACTTCGGGTTGTCGTAAGGCGCGTATACGGCGAACCAGGAATATGCGTCCCGGCCGTTGCCGGCCTCGCCGGAGCCGGTCTTGCACGCAGCCTGATAGCCGTATTCCTCAATCATCTTGGGTATGTCGCCGTCCTCCAACGCCACGCCCCGAAGCGCGTCGCGGATGGTGTCCATGACTTTGTCGTCGATGAGGCTCGTATCCAGGTCACGGGAAGAGCGTTCGCCTTCAAGGACGATTTCGCCTTCAGAGTTGCGGACCTCTTTGAGCAGGTTCGGCGTGAAAAGTTTGCCTGTGGCAATGCCGCCGTAAGCGACGGCAAGCTGGATGGGCGTGATGAGCACGTTGCCCTGTCCAATGGCCGTGTTGGTCATATCGCCAGGAACCCACTGGGCCTCTTCGGGCTGGTTGGAGTAGTACTCCTTCTTCCATTCCGGAGTAGGAACGACACCGGTGGCTTCGCCCGACAGCGGAATGCCGGTGGCCTGGCTGAATCCGAACAGTTTCACATATTCCTGCATGGCTGCGTCGCCGATTTCGTTCCGAGCGTAGTAGAACTGGGCCGCAATGTCGTAGAACACCACGTCGCAGGAATACACGATGCCTTCGCGGAAATTCAGGTATCCGTGGCCGTCGGTGTCCCAGCACTTCTGGGCGTAGTCGTCGCCGAAGCCCGTCCACTCGCCCGTGCAGTTCCATCCGGACCCTTCGGTCACGAAGCCGTAGTGGATGGCGGCAGCACCCGTAAACGACTTGAATGTGGAAGCAGCGGGGTAGGTGCCAGCTATGGCGCGGTTCATGAGCGGGCGATAACCGTCGTCGTCGTTGTAGCGGTCCCAGTCATCCTGCGAGATGCCGCCGATGAAGTTGGCAGGATTGAAGTTGGGGAAGTTGGCAAGGCACACCACATCGCCGTTGCTCAGGTCCATGCCCACGACCGCACCGGCCGTGCCGATGCCGTCACCGATGGTGCCGTAGGGTGCGATCAGCTTCGCCATGGCCTGCTCGGCCACAGCCTGAACCCGCGCAGAGATGGTGAGGTACACGTCGTTGCCCTGGGTGGGCCTGGTCTCGCTTTTCACCTCATGGACCGTGCCGTCCACGTCGGCCACCACGACCCTTTCGCCATGTGTTCCCGAAAGCAGGCTTTCATATGTGGCCTCTATGCCGGACTTGCCCACCTCGTCACCGCTCTGGTAGTCGGAGCCTTCCGGGGCGTTGTCCAGCTCTTCCTGCGACACGGTGCCCGCGTATCCCAGCAGCTGGCAGGCCAGCGCCTCGTACGGATACACACGGTGCGGACGGTCCTCGATGGAGATGCCGTTGAAGGCGTCGGGGTGTTCGGCGATGTAGGCAACGTCGCGTTCGCGCGGAGACGACGTGACCACGCGCTGGGCCTGGGCTCCGTTTGTGGAGTCCTGGATGCGCTGGCGAATCACGTTGTACGGAAGGCCGAGCAGCGCCGACAAGCGGACGATGACGTCGTGTTGGGACGCCACGTCGGCATCGGCGAGGATGGTCGCGTTGATCTGGTTTCTGACCAGTTCGATCCCTTCAGTATCGAAGATTCGCCCGCGTGATGCAGGGGTCTTGATGGTGGTGAGCAGGTTGTCCTGGGAGTCGGAAAGATACTTCTCCGAGTTCAAGACCTGCATGCTCCACAGCTTGGTGCCCAACGACCCGAAAATGGCTGCGATAAGCACGTACATGGCCATGAACCGCGGCCTGATGCGGTCATACGGCGAATGCCCCGTGCTCGTGCCCGAGGCGTTGTTGGTCTTGGTGCTCGAGCCGCCGCCCATGTCCAAGGGGGTCGCCGACCCGATGGAAGACACGTCGTCGCGTACGGAAACGGAACCGCGCCCGCGCATGCTGCGCACGACGAGCACCGTCACGACAATGACTATGGCAATGGCAAGGGCTATAAGCGCAGCAATCAGCATGGGCTACCCCAAGCGGAGGTTGGTCGACTGCGGAGTCGGATGGATGGTCGTGGTCGAGCCGAACACGCGCATGCAGATGGGCAGCACGATGAGCACCATAGCCGAATCGAACAGGGCGCAAGGCACGGACCTTTGGATAAGCGCGTCAAGCAACGACACATCGGAGCTCAGGGCCGTGTAAGCCATCGCCATGACAATCTCCACGAACATGGCCGTCAGGATGGACACGACCATGGGGATGAGCAGCGTGTCGTTGTTGAACGCCTCGAAGGCTTTGCTCGAAACGAAGGATGCGATCAGCAGCAACGCGGCAGTAAGGCCCAGATGCCCGTTGCAGAACAGGTCATACGCCAGACCCATGATGAACGCTAACCAGACGGAGCGGTTATCGCTGCGCAGCATGGAGACCACAACCACGTACACCATGATGATGTTTGGCTGTGCCCCGAAAATGGATATGTTGGGCGACACCACGATCTGTAGCACGATCGAGATGAGAGCGCCGATGATGATCTTGAATGTATCGGCCATGATCGCTTACGCCCCTTCCCCATCTGCTACGACTTCGTCGGAGCCTTCGGCCTCAAGGTCAGTCTCTCCGACTTCCGCCATCGACAGTATGATGCTCACTTCTTCAAGCGACCCCGTGCTTGCAAAGGGCGCTACGATGATGGTGCGGTCCGATGTGCCCGAAGACGCGTCGACATTCAGCACCGTTCCCACAGGCAAACCCGCATAGTAGGTTCCACCCATGCCGCTGGTCATGACCACATCGCCCACTTCAACGTTGACGGAGGGGTCGACGTTTTCCAGATAGAGAAGCCCCTCGAGCGAACCGCTGACGACGCCGGTTCCGCGGCTGGACTGCAACATGACGGAAACGCCGCTGGCCGGGTCGTCGAGCAAACGGATTTCGCAGGTCACAGGCGTGACGTCGATAACCTGCCCGATAAGCCCGCCCGGGCCGATGACGGGCATGCCCGCTTCGAGACCCTGCTTCGTGCCCACGTTGACCGTAATGACCCTGTCCCAGGCGTTCGGCACCGCGCCGATAATGCGCCCGGTGACCAGGTTGAAGGAATACATGTCTTGTAGCTCCAGCAGCCCCTGCAGGCGCTCGGCCTCGAGACGGTACTCTTCGGCTTCCGCCAACGCAGCGCGCAGCTCGGCGTTCTCCTGCTGAAGCTCCGTCAGGGATGAGGCATCTGCACGCGCGTCGGCGATGCTTTCGCCCGCCGCCTGTTCGGCCGAGCCAATAGCGCCGTTCATGTACGCGAAGGGGGTGGACGCCACCGCGAACACGTCTTGTACGTTATGCAGGATGCCTTCGTCGGACTCCCGGGCATACACGCTGGCGACCACCAGAGATAATGCCAAAAGGGCAACCATAAGAATGTTGCCCTTGGAAGATCCGCTCATGTGTTGGTTCGAGTTGCCGTATGGCATGCGGTTCCTTCAGTTTATTTGGAACGCAGCAGCGTCTGCTTGAGTGCGGAGGGAGTCTCCAGCACCTTCAAACAGCCCATAGCCACGTTCGTCAACGCCGTGTCGGACGTCCATACGGGGATTTCAAGACGGTTGGTGAGGAAGCGGTCCAAACCGGAAAGCAGGCCGCCGCCACCCGTCAGGAGGATGCCGTTGGAAATGATGTCCGACGCCAGGTCGGGGTTGGTTTTCTTGAACGTTTCCTTGATGTGCACGACCATCTCTTCAATTGGCGGCTGCAGAGCCGTGCGCACGTCTTCGGACTGGATGGTGACCTCGCGAGGCTGCTCGGTGACCACGTCCTGGCCGGAGATGATCATGTCCTTCTCGCGGCCGTCTTCGAACGGAAGGATGGAACCGATTTTAATCTTGATGATTTCAGCGGTGCGCTCGCCGACCTTGATGCCCAGCAGGTCACGCAGGTGCATGGCGATGGCTTCGTCCATCTTGTTGCCGGCCAGACGTAGGCTGGAGCTGGTCACGATGCCTCCAAGCGAGATGACGGCCACTTCCGTGGTGCCGCCGCCGATGTCCACCACCATCGAGCCCGTAGGCTCGGTAACGGGCAGATCGGCACCCATAGCTGCAGCCATGGGCTCTTCGATCAGATAGGCCTGACGGGCGCCGGACTGGATGGCCGCCTCGAACACGGCGCGCTTCTCGACGGAAGTTGCGCCGCAGGGGATGCAGATGACGATGCGGGGCTTGGCCTGCCACGGATAGCGGCGGTCGATGGCCTTGTTGATGAAGGCCGACAGCATAGCCTCGGTCACATCGTAGTCTGCAATCACGCCGTCGCGCAGCGGATGTTCCGCCGAAAACGCGTCAGGCGTGTGGTTGATCATCTGTTTCGCCTCATGGCCAACAGCCAGCACACGATGGGTGCTGCGCTCGATGGCGACGACGCTGGGCTCGTTCAAGACGACGCCCTGGCCGGTGACGGCCACCAAAGTATTAGCGGTGCCCAGGTCGATGGCGAGGTCGCTAGAAGTAGCGCCACCAAAGCCTCCGAGCAGGTTACCGAGAAAGTCTCCGATAGGCATGTTGCGTTTTATCCTTTTGTTAGAGCCTATACATAGGGAGTTTGATTCTATCACAAGCAGAATACCCATACCGAAAGAGTAGCCTGCTGCACACAATCCTACGAAATTTTCCAGCGTTGCCGAAATGCTCCCGCAACAAGCTGCTCCAAGGGGGTGAATCTTTTTGCGAACACATGCCCCACCGGTCCACCGGTCCACAACTTTTCCCGAAATGGCCCTTTCGCGCCAAAATAATCAAGTAGTGTACGACTTGTCAGAACCTCCGAATTCCACCTGACACATCGCAAGCTTCTGACCAGGGGTTATCTTTGACGCGCTTGTGAAGCCATTGAGGTGAGTTCAGCCGGCGTGTCGAAACCGAGTCCAGAAGGCCCAGGTACACGCCTTCGAGCAGGTCGCCTGCATGCGCTTCCTATGCGTGAGCCACGATGATGCGCGGACGCCCGGCCAGGTCTTTCGCTATTCGCACCTGGGTGTAGTGTGCCTCTTCGGCAAGCCGTGCTGCTTCCTCCAAGCAGGTCTCGTGCAACTCGCATGCAAGTATTCCGTCAGCTTTCAGGACGCGCTTGCCGTCGGCCAGCAGGCGTCGGTAGATGTCCAGTCCGTCCTCTCCCCCGTCCAGCGCCAGCCGCGGCTCGAAATCGGCAACCTCGGCCGGAATCTCGGAATCGACCACTGCGGTAGGAACGTAGGGCGGGTTCGAAACGATCAGGTCGGCCCAGGAGTCTTCCGCATCGGCAAGCAAATCGCACAGACGCACCTCGATACGGTCCCCCAAGCCCAGATCGGCCGCGTTCTCCCGGGCAAGCTCGACTGCGGTTTCGGAAACGTCCGTCGCTACAACTTGCGCGTTGGCGTGCTCGGATGCGATTGCGCAGGCGATGCAGCCAGACCCCGTGCAGGCGTCCACCACGTTGAAGGTCGGAATCTTGAACGCCTCGGCAGGAACGGGTTCTTCCCCGTCTACGGACATCGAGTCGCGGGCGGTGCGATGGGTAAACGCATCGGGCATGATGCTTTTCAGCTCACGCATGGCCTCATCCACCAGGACTTCCGTTTCAGGCCGGGGTATAAGCACGCCCGGGCGCACCTTCACCTCGATGAACCGGAAAGGCGCACTGCCCTGGATGTACTGCAGCGGCTCCCCGGATCCACGGCGGCGCAGCGCGTCGCGCAGGACGTCGCGCTCCTCGGTGGAAAGCGGCCGTTCGTAATTGGTGTAGATCTCGACGCGGGAAAGACCCGTTGCGTGGGACATGAGCCACTGCGCCGACAGACGCGGGTTCTCGTCGCCGTGGCGCTGCAGATACTCCTGGCACCAATCCAGCGTATTCTTCACTGTCCACACTTCAGGCATGATTCCTCCAGCTCCCCCGTGGATGTGTCAGTAGGGACGTTTCTTACTGACACATTTTCGTGTCAGTAGGGACACATCCGTCTGGAGTGCACTGCCTTCCGATCTACAAGACCTGTCCCTATTGACACATTTTTGTGTCAATAGGAAACGTCCCTACTGACACAAAATGGGACAAAGGGGACTGCCCCCTTTGTCCCACTCTAGCGATTTCGCAGGTTAGACGGCCTGCTCCAGCTTGCGGGCGCGGTCGGCGGCCTGCAAGGCCGTGATCAGGTCTCCCAAACCGTCGCCTAAAAGGACGCCGTTGTAGGTTCCGTTGTAGCCGATGCGATGGTCGGTCACGCGGTCCTGCGGAGCGTTGTAGGTGCGGATCTTCTCGGCGCGGTCGCCGGAACCGATCTGGGCCAGGCGCTCAGCGCCTTCGGCAGCCTGCTGTTCGGCCAGCATCTTCTCATACAGACGCGAACGCAGAACGGCCATGGCGGCAATCTTGTTCTGCAGCTGAGACTTCTGGTCCTGAGACTGCACTACCAAGCCAGAAGGAAGGTGCGTGATACGCACGGCGGAGTCGGTGGTGTTAACGCACTGTCCGCCAGGGCCGCCGGCGCGGTACACGTCGATACGCAGGTCGTTCTCGTTGATCTCGACGTCGATTTCATCGGCTTCAGGCAGAACAGCCACCGTGGCCGTGGAGGTGTGGATGCGCCCCTGGCTCTCGGTCTTGGGAACGCGCTGCACGCGATGCACGCCAGATTCAAACTTCATGAGCGAATAGACGTGATCGCCCTTCACCTTGAACTGGATCTCTTTGTATCCACCGGCTTCGGAGGCGGACACGTCCATGGTCTCGATCTTCCAACGCTGGCTCTCGCAGAATCGGGCGTACATCTTGTACAGGTCGCCTGCGAAGATGGCGGCCTCGTCGCCGCCGGCTGCGCCGCGGATCTCGACGATGATGTCCTTCTCATCGGCGGGGTCCTCGGGAATCAGCATGAACTTGATGTCTTCCTCCAACCCGGGAAGCTTCGCCTCGCACTCGGCGATGGTCTCCTGGGCGAACTCGCGCATGTCGGCATCACCCAACATGGACTTCGCGTCGTCGATGTCTTCGCATGCCTGCAGGTACTCGCGGGCCTTTTCAACCAGCGGACCCTGTTTGGAGTACTCCTTGGACAGACGCGTATATTCCTTTTGGTCTGCAAGCACCGCAGGATCGCCGAGCTTCTGCTCCAGCTCCTTGTAGCCTGCAACAATCTTCGAAAGTTTGTCTCGCATGTTCAATCCTTTATCGTGTATGCGACACTCAGCCGCACGGTTCCTAACGCACGAGCAGCAATGATACCATGCGAATCCGCATTGCCATTGCCACACAAAACGGGCGCGATAAAACTCTACGCGCCCGTCAAATACAGGGACCTGCGCGGCCCCTGCAATCCTATGTCAAGCTAAGCCATCGTGCCGGTTGCCTCATCGTAGGTCATGGCCGAGCTCAGATAGCCCTTCTCGAGCATCCAATCCAGCACCGGCTGAACCATGTCGGCCGTAGGATCGCTGGCTTCGGGATACGTGCAGATGGGATACGTGGAAACAATCTCGGCGTTCACGTTGCACTTGTCCACCAACAGATCGCGGAAGCTCTCGGGGTCGGAATTGATCGTAGAAACGGACTGGTTCCAGGCCTCTTCAACGGAAACCACTGCACCGGAACCGCCGCCGTTGGCGAAATCGGCGCGGACTACGAACACAGACTGGCTGATGTTGTCGCCCTGCGTGTCATCGGCAAGCAGCACCATGCCATTCGCTTCGCCCAGAGCCAGCAGGCTGGCAGGCAGCGCGGCAGCAGCGACCTTGTTGTTCGCCATGGATTCGAAACGGATGGGAAGCTTCTTGATTTCCTCGTTGACGATTTCGTCCTCAGTGAACCCGGCGTCCTCCATCAGCTTGTCCATCACATACTCGGGTACGGTGTTGGAGCCGACGCCCACAGGCACGCCTTTCAAATCCTCAAGGGAGGTGATGCCGCTGTTGGGCGAAGTCATGATACCGAAACGGCCCTGGGACGGATCGGTTCCCAGCGTGACCCACTCCAGTACGACGTCGGTGCCGGAAGTCTGCAGCGATGCCGCGGTCTGCACGTCGGTCATGGCGCCGTCGATGGTGCCGGCGGCAAACGCCGTGGCCAGCTCCTGAGCGCTCTGGAAGGTTTCGATGGTGACGGAGACGCCGCACGCGTCGAAGTAGGAGCGCTCCTGCGCAACCCAGAACGGAAGCGAGTCTTCCGTCGGCAGCGTGCCGATGGTCATGGTCAGCTCGCGGTTGGACCCGCCGCTTTCGGATTCGGCGTCCGAAGCGTCAGATGCGCATCCGACCAGCGCAAGCATCGCGGTTACAACGCATGCCACAGCCAGCATCCACTTCTTCATGTCATTCCTTCCTTTAAGACAATGTTGCCGAATCATTATACCTCAAATCGAGCTTGCCATGCGGCCATTCCTAGTCAGAAGTAGACCATACGAAGCCAAAAAACATCTGCCCTGCATGATTGATGCATTTAGGGAAAACGCCTGCCCCATCTCGCCTTCATGCCAGCGGTCCGAAAACAGAAAAACCCGCCATGCAGGCGGGCTTAATCTGAACCCGATCGGTTATTTGAACAGCGCGACAATCGCGTCTTCGGGCTGAGCGCCCACAGCGCGGTTCACAAGCTCGCCGTTCTTGAACGCCAGCAGCGTCGGGACGCTCATAACGCGGAACTTCTGCGCGATTTCGGGGGACTCGTCGACGTCTACCTTGTAGATGGAAACCTCATCTGCATGTTCGGCAGCAACCTTGTCAAGCGTGGGCGCCATTGCTTTGCAAGGGCCGCACCAGGTTGCGAACAGGTCCACGATAACGGGCTCGGTCGCTTTCAGTACTTTCTCTTCAAACTCAGCAGAGCTGATGACATCGGCCATGTTGGCCTCCTTTCGTATCCGCGAAACGATTGCCACGAATCTTTCGCTTCGCGCGTTGTTTATGTTCGTGAGCAGGATACCATGTGATGCAGACTCCCCTGAATAGCCGTTGTTGTTTCGTTGCCCTCGTCAAGAAGTGGCCACAAGCGTGTCGTTTCCCGCACGACCACCACAACGCCGTTCTCCAAATCAGGTGAAAACGTGGCGCGTATTGACGATTCGCCCCCGAACAACCAGTATTCATAACAGAAAGCGAGGCAAGGTATGAAGCTCATCGATACGGATTCAGTGCAGCTCAACGAGAAGGCTGCCTATGTAGGAAAACCCACCGTCAACGCAAACCTGGTTCTTGAAGGTGGCGCCATGCGCTGCATGTTCACGGCTGGCGTTCTAGATTATTTCATGGACAACGACCTGTGGTGCGAAACGGTCATCGGCGTGAGCGCAGGGGCCCTGAGCGGCTACAACTACGTGGCCGGCGAAGTCGGGCGCACCTGCTACCTGAACATGAAATACTGCAACGACCCCCAGTACCTCTCCATGCGCAACTTCGCCCTGACGGGCAACGCGATTCGCGAGGACTACATGTTCGACGAGATTCCCAACAATCTGGATCCGTTGAACTACAGCCACTTCGACGAATCCCCCATGAAACTCATCACGGTCGCAAGCAACATCGAGCTTGGCGAAGCCGACTACCATGTGATGGAAAACGGCCGCGACACCCGCTACCTGCTGGCAAGCGCGAGCATTCCCCTGGTATCGCAGATCATCGAGCTTGACGGAAAGAAGCTGCTGGACGGAGGCAGCTGCGACAGCGTGCCGGTCACCTATTCGCGCCTGCTAGGCAATACGGACAAGCACATCGTCGTTTTGACCCACCATGCCGACTTCGTGAAGCGCCCCAACCGGGTGATGCCGTTGGCAAACCGCGTGTACAGCGACTACCCGTTGTTCGTGGAGCGGTTGGAGTACCGCCATTACGAATACAACCGCCTGTACCGCATGATACGCCGCCTGCACGACGAGGGTGTCATCTTCGCAATCTTCCCGCCCGAACCGGTGGAGGTGGCGAACATGGAGAAGGATCCGGCCAAACTTTTCGCGTTGTATGAGCAAGGCTATGCCCATGCCGCCGAGCAGTGGGACGCGCTTTCGGCCTATCTTGCACGCTAACCGATCGGTATCTGCCAAGCTTGCATGAGGAGTATCCGCCGCTAACCGCTAGAACCAGTGCGCCCCGGTCATGACAAGCCAATAGTAATACACCCCGCCGATGAAGCATGCCAGAAGGAGCATGCAGCAGCCGAACACGGCTATTCGGCGGGTTTTGGACGCCTTCTCCCAGCCGCTAATCTGCTTCGCAAGAAGCACAAGGGAGCTTGTCCACAGAATCGCGCAGGCAATATAGTATCCCCACGCGAAGTTACCCGCATAGGTGCTCTTCCCCGTTTGGGCGAACAGCGCATATTCCGCTATTCCGAAGACGAAACAGAGCACCGGAAGAATGGCATACGGATTCTTCAGCTCCTCACGCCCGGAAAGCAAGTAAGCATACAGAGGAAAAGCAACCAGGCACAAAAGGGAATACGGGATGTTCTCGCTATAGTAACTCCAAACGAGCAGCGGGGCGATCACCACATGGGCCTCTCCCGCCGGGCCCTCGCCAAGCACGAAATAGTATCCGTACTGAATCACGAAGACAAGCATTGTCGGCACGACCATGAGAAACGATGCGATCATGGATTTCTTCGTTGCGCCCTTCGTCAAGATGAAGTCCGCTACCACCATGCAGAAGACCGCAGGCATGAAGACCTGGAAGAACGACGGCTTGGCCAAATTGCACACGACCAGCAGCAGCGATACGCAAACATACCCGATGGTGTCTTTACGGTCGAAGGCCCCTTCGGTGTCGTGCCTTCTGGATGTCGCATACACGAAAGCATACAGGAAGCAGGTCCAGAGCGCGAAAGGCTTCACGGTTGCATTCGTGGGGTTATGCCAGGTGACAGGCCCCCCTGTGCCAAGGTAATACGTCTCACGTATCCATGGTATATACAGTGATCCGGCGAAAATGGCCACGATCAAAGCCACGTCGACCAACCAGACGGGGACGGCCCCATCCGCCATTCGCAACATGGCCCATCGCATGATTACAACGGTCGCAAGTGCGAACACGCAAGCAGAAATGCTGGCGGCCACATTCAAAGGTAGCGAAAGCACCGCGTAAAAGAACCTGGTTGTCAAATGCCAGAGCGGATACATCATGACCGTGCCGTCAATGGACCACGTTGCATGAATTGCAAAATCCGAGTAGTAAACCCCCATCTGGCGCATGGTCATGAAATAAGTAGCGACAATCGCTATCGCATAAGCACCAATCGTTATGAAGCTCGTTCCCTGCACGACGAGCGGCGTATTCCTACTCCTGGAGTTCAAGAGCGAATCCTTCCGTTCAATTATTTACATAAGGCGATACAGCCTGAATCAATACCTGATGATGGAATGATACTACATGAATCACATGCCATTGCTTTTTCATGCAATACGCTCAGGACATGCCGATGGCAACGGTCAGCAACAAGCATCCGCACCCGATCATGTGGACTCCCCGACGCATCATGTTGTAGAATCACCGAATCTAGCAGCTCGTCAGCCAAAAGAGGCCTACACTCAAGCATCTTTTGCAACCCGAACCACGAAAGCAGACTATGGGAAACGAACGTACATCGACCACCGGAACAACGCCTGTTCACCGACGCGACCACGCCCTGGACTTCATCAAAGTTGTCGCCATCCTGCTTATCGTGTTCCACCATTACCAGCAGGATTCGGGTGCATACTTCGACTGGGGTATCAACTTCTACCACGGCAACTTCTATTTCGGGTACGTGGTCGAACTGTTCTTCATCCTTTCCGGCATGTTCATGCTCCCCTATATCAAGCGTATCGGCGATGGACTTACGCTCAAACGGTTTTACCTCAAGCGCGCGTTGCGTCTGCTTCCGCTTGTGGCGATTGCCGCCTGCGCCTATGAATTCATGGTGCTCATCTATTGGCATACGTTTCATGAGCGCCTCTTCGGCAAGACGTTTGACCTTTGGGGCATCGTCATCGATTCGCTGGGCGTGCAGGACGGCTGGGTGTTCGCCAACCCGGGCGTGAACAACCCGACGTGGTACGTGAGCGTTCTGCTGCTGTGCTATCTGGTTTTCTATCTGACGACGGCGCTGGCCCACCGCCTGAAGGTGAGTCCATACTACCTGTACGGTGCCGTGGTCCTGTGGGGCATCGCCATCAACACCTACGAACTGAATCTGCCTTTCATGACATACACTTCGGGCCGCGGATACTGCGCCTTCTTCACGGGCGTATTGCTGGCCGCAGCGTTCAAGGCCAGGCCGAATCTGCCGAAACCGCTGGTCGGGATCTGCGCTGTCATCCTCGTAGCGTTCCCTGCCCTCATCCATTTCCACCCGGACATCGAGAACCTGCGCTACCTGCTGGTCTTCATCTTCTACCCGTCGCTGATTGTCATCGCACGCGTGCCACAGGTGAACAGGCTTTTCGAATTCAAGTGGATCGAGACCCTGAGCAAGGTTTCCTTCGACGTCTACATCTGGCATGTGGTGTGCCTGCAGGCGGTTCTCTACGTCACGCGGCTGCTCAGCATAAACCCGCATTTCAGCTCGCATCTGACCATGCTTGCTTTCGCCGCGCTCACGTTCGCCGTCGGCGCCGTATCGTTCTATTGCATCGAACAGCCCATCACGAAGGCCATCAAAACGAAGACGCACCTGCTCGACTAGATGCCGAACGAATAGATGAAGATGCCCGACAGTATAAGGACGAGTGCGATGACCTTCTTCGCGGTTATCTTCTCGTGGAAGATGAGTACGCCGAAAACAGTAACGTACAAATAGCTTGTCGATTCGAGCACCGGGCCGAACGACAGAGGAACTACCTGATAAGCCACAATGCACATGAACGTCGTCAGGAAGAACAGTGCATACGCGAACATCACAGGGAAATTCAGGTATTCCTTCAGCTTGCTAGCGTGTTCCTTTTGGGCTTCCTTTTTCAGAATAACCTGCGAAACGGCGCTGATGAACGTCCCCAAAAGCATGATGCCGGAATACAGGAGCAAGGTGGTGTTCATCATGCATCGCCGTCCTGACCCGCTTCAGCCTGGTCCTGCTTGTGCAGCTCTCCGTCGGCAAAGGCGAACAGAATGACGCCCGAGATGATGAGGGCGGCTCCAACGATTTTCGGTAACGTGATGGATTCCCCGAACACGACAAGACCCCAGACGATGCCCCAGAACACCGTGATGGCCTTATTTGCGAAGGCCGATGTCAAAGGCATGCGCTTAAGCGCCTGCTGCCACCCGATGGCGTAGATGAAGAGAATGGCCAGAATGGCGGCATAGTACAGGCAGAAGCGCAGGCTCAGGAACTCGACGCCCGAAGCCAGTTTGCTGAAAATGCCGCTGCACGAGTATAGGACCAACAGCAGATGCAGTCCCAAAAGCGTTGTCGTTCTGCTTCCCATGCTACTTGCCGTCACCCAGGCGATTCGTTTCCGAAGCCTTCAACCGACCTTGCGAATACGTCTCATCGCCGCAGTTCAACGTGCTCTTTATGACGTATTGCGGGCTGTTGTTCAGCGAGATGTATATGCGGCCGATGTATTCTCCCAGCATGCCGAGCATTGCCAGAATCATACCTCCGATGATGAGCATAGCGGAAAACGTGGAAGCCCAGCCGATGGCCACCACCGGATTGATGAAGCGTCGGATGACAACGACGATGGCGCTTATGAAGCCGATGGCCGCGAACAGGGTGCCCACTACCGAACCCAGACGAAGCGGTTTGACGGAAAACGCCGTGAATCCGTTGAGCCACAGACCGACCAGCTTAACGAAGCTATAGCCCGACTCCCCTGCCAGGCGTTCGGAATGCTCCACATCCACGTTGGCGATGTTCTTCGTCGCGCGGAGCATAAGGCCTTCGACATAGGGATAGGGGTTCTGGTACCGGAGCGCCTCATCGATAAGGAACCGCTCCGCAGCGAAATAGCTGGACATGGTGATTTCTTTGGGCTTACCGATGAGCGACTGCGCCATCAGCTCGTTGAGCTGCGAACCCCAGTTGCGGATCAGCGAATGTTTCTTCGAGTGATACTTGGCATACACCAGGTCGTACCCTTCGCCGATCTTATCGACAAGCTTGAAGATTTCTTCCGGAGGCGTTTGGCCGTCGTCGTCCATGCACACGACAATGTCGCCGGTGACGAATGCAAAGCCCGCCATAAGGGCCGAGTGCTGGCCGAAGTTCCGTGCCATGTGAATCACTTTGACGTAAGGGCGCGCCGCGGCGATGTCGGAAAGCACTTTGTACGTATCGTCAGGCGAGCAGTCGTCGATAAGGATTATCTCGAAGTGCTCTTCATCCAAACGTTGCGTCAACGTTCCGACCAGTCGCTCGATAACGCCTTCGATCATATCCTGGGATCGGTAACATGGTATGACGACGGACAGTTTCTGTTCGGAATCCATGAAAGTCCACTTCCTTCTGCTCCTCCGCTTGTACATTCCGATTGATTATATACGTAGAGAATGTGCGCTGGAACTGTATTATGAGAGAAATCACGAACACTGGTCGGGTGGCATCAACGTCCGCATGGCATAATACTTTTAAAACGAAAGGAACTCGACATGATTTTTACGGACGCCTTCTGGGACACGCGCAATCTGGGCGTACGCACTGCGGAGCTCAAATTCGATGCCAATGAGACAGTTCCCGTGGATGAAATCGCACGCGCCATCGAAGGTTACGAATACATCGTAGCCAAGGTGCCGCAACAATCTCCGCTCACGCTGAAGCTGATGCAAGACGCGGGGTTCACCTTTTCGGAATGCCAAATCAACTTCCGTCATGATTTGCAGGACCTTCCGGAACGCCAGGTTCTGCCGACTGGGTCCATCATGACCCATCGGCTTACACGCAACGAAGACGTCATTCTCGAACAAGTGGGCAACGGCCTGTTCAACAGCGACCGGGTATTCCTCGATCCGGCTTTCTCGCAAGAAACTGCAGCCAAACGCTACGTGCACTGGATCGAAGACGAGCTCGAGCGCGGCAACCCGCTATTCGACGTTCTTGTAGACGATGAGCTGGTCGGGTTCTTCGCCTACAAGGAACCTGAAGAGCATGTTTCCTACCCCTACCTGATCGGCCTGTTCCCCGAGGCCCGCGGGCGCGGCCTTGGCAAAGCGCTGGTCATCGAATCGCTCATCGCTTCGAAAGAACAGGGATGCACGGCATCGTCCACCCATGTGTCCAGCAACAACCCGCCCATCATCCGCTGCCAGGAAAGCGTTGGCTCCCGCATTGCCGCCATGGATTACGTTTTCGTGAAACACCAATAACGCATGTTCGAACCCATGAAGGAGGCCCCGGAACCTGCAACCAGTTAGGTTTGCACGTCCCGGGACCTTCCGTTTGTAACGAAGCGAGAACCGCGCCGCGTTCTTACTGTGCGTAGAAGCCGTGGACGGCATCGCACACGCGATCCACGTCCTCGTCGGTCAAACCGTAGTACATAGGCAGTCGCGTGAGCCTGTTGCTTTCGCGGTCGGTAACCGACATGTCGGCCGCCGTGCGGCCGTAGCGCAAACCTGCCGGCGACGAGTGGAGCGGCACGTAGTGGAAGACCGACATGATGTCGCGATCACCCAAATAGGAGATCAGACTCGTACGCTCTTCCAGGTCTTTGCATTTGATATAGAACATGTGCGCATTGTGCCCGCATCCTTCGGGTATGAAGGGAAGCTCGATGCTGCCATCGGCGGCCAGATCCGCCAAGTTCTCGTTGTAGCGGTTCCAGGCGTGGATGCGGCTGTCGTTGATCTCGTCAGCCCGCTCCAGCTGCGCCAACAGGTACGCGGCGTTCATGTCGCTGGGCAGATAGCTGCTGCCGTACTCGACCCACGTGTATTTATCGACCTGTCCGCGCAGGAAACGCGAGCGGTTGGTGCCCTTTTCGCGAATGATCTCAGCACGCTCGTTGAAACGCTCGTCGTTGATCACCAACGCACCGCCTTCGCCCATGGAGTAGTTCTTCGTCTCGTGGAACGAGTAGCATCCGAAATCGCCTATCGTGCCGAGCGCTTTGCCCTTGTAGGTGCTCATAACACCTTGGGCGGCGTCTTCCACCACCAGCAGGTTGTGCCTGCGGGCGATGTCCATGATGGCGTCCATATCGCAGGCAACGCCGGCATAGTGAACCGGAACTATCACGCGAGTCTTGTCCGTGATTGCAGCCTCGATCTTCGTCTCGTCGATGTTCATGGTGTCGGGCCTGATGTCCACGAACACCAGTTTCGCACCTGCCAACACGAACGCCGTAGCGGTGGTCGAAAATGTGTAGCTGGGCAGGATGACCTCGTCACCGGGCTCGATTTCGCACAACAGGGCGGCCATCTCCAATGCAGTGGTGCCTGATGTGGTAAGCAGGGCCTTCTGCGCATGGAAGCGCTCCTGCATCCAAGCATGGCATTTCTTCGTGAAGGGTCCGTCGCCGCAGATCTTGCGGTTAACCTCCGCCGCCTCGCGTACGTAATCCATCTCATTGCCAACATAAGGCGGCCGATTAAACGGAATCATGCTCAATCCTCCTCCGAGTTTTCCTTCTTCGTATGGTCAGAACAACCGCAAGCGTAACGCCGATTATGGAAATGAGGGCTCCAGCCTTCAAACCGGGCGTGACGTAGTGCAGTTCAACATCGCAATGTTCATCACCGGGCAGCGCAACCGCCATGAAAGCGGTGTCGGCCCTCAGCACCTCGGCCGGTTCGCCGTTTACGGTTGCGGACCAGCCTTCGGAATACGGCACCGTGACGAGAGCGTACTTGCACTCCTGACAAGAATCCAGCTTAGCCCAAACGGCGTCGTTGCCGAGGACAATCGTCGGATTCGACAGAGAGAGCACATGCTCCGCCTGGTCCACCAAAGGTTCGACGGGCTGCTCCACAATCCGGATGCTGTCAAACGTGTATCGGCCCCATGCATCGAAGGTCAATGTGATTTCGGACGCGGGTTCGTCGCCGGAAACAGCACCCATGAACACCCAGTCATGCTTACCGCCATACGCGCTGCTGGTTGCATTGGCGATGCGAAGCTCTCGGGTGTTGCCCTGCGAACCTACGAGTATGAGGCCCTCGCTGGGCGCTTCCCAAACCCATTCCTTCCAACGGGTCTCCCATGTGACCGATTCGCCTTTCATTTCCGCGTATTCAGTCGGCGAGATGCCCTCGAAGTCCAACCCTTCGATGACCAGGTAGTATTCACAGTTGGGCTTGCCTTGGAACGTGAATTGCACGGGCAACCCGTTGTCAGAAACCGTGAATTCGCCGTCCGTCATCACGATGCCGTCATCCAGACCGATGTCGAAATCGACATCATGGGATTCGCCTGCGAAGTCCTTCAGCGTAGGGTCTGCTTCGCAATCGTTCAGCACGCAGGCATGAAGCAGCAGCTCCTGACGCTGGACCATGTCCAGCGACCGGTATGTGTCTTCGGATGCCGCTTCGTCGAAGCCCACCACCAAAGGCAGTGCGTACGGCGTTTCGCTTACGGTGTAGCGCGTATCCCCTTCGAACACCAGACTGCCCGTATCGACGGGTCTATACGTCAGCGGCGTGCGCCATGCGCCGTAATCGCTGGCGATGAAATACCTGCTGCCCGTAAGGCTGAGCAGTGCGAACCGAGAGTCCACACCTGTGAAGCTGTAGTTCAAGAAGTGGTCGGAAACTCCCAGCTCGGTACGGAAATCGTCCACATATTGGTTGTAGAAAGAAGAATAGAAGTTGTCCGACATGACGCCATGGGCAACGGTGGCGTTCTTCATGCCGTAGATGACCGGCGTGCTCACGCGTGACGGGTTTTCCTGCGAATCGCCGAGGCCCCGCAGGTCGTTGTCAATGGACACTCCGCCGGAATTCATCCCGTCAAGATTGCTGACCAGACGTCCGACGTTTTCATGGTGCATCTCGGTCCAAGGCTCATCCAAAGCCATGTATTCGGAAACGTAGTCGCCCTTGTTGGAGGAAAACATGCCTTCCAACATGGATGCCGTACCAACCAGAAGCGGCACCATCAGCATCACAACGACAGCGCGTTGCGACAACCCCGCATGCGCCGCATGGTTTCCGCCGCGCTTGATCCTCGTGCACGCAACTATACATCCGACCAGAACACACACGACGACAAAGCAGACAGCCCCTTGCTTGGCCCAAGGGTTCTTCCATCCGTAAGCGCCGGCGGCGAAGATCGCGCACAGCAGCAGACATACTGCAGCAACGCCGACGTAGTCCTTCCGCCGCAGCTTCCCGATCAGAGGGATGCCAGCCGCAACGCTGTAGGAAGTCAGAAAGCCGAATGCGAACATCCAGCGATCCGTGACGTACCCGAATCCGTTGAACGCCGAGCCGAATGCCGGCACAAGCATTGCCACAAGGCACAGGATAAATGCCGCCGTAATGAACTTCCAGGTCTTGTCCGCAAGACGGTTCCGACCCGCCAGAACCACCGTCAGCAGGATGACCAAGGGAAGCGGGCCGATGTAGGCGCCGCGCGGCGCAGCGCATCCCCCGACCCAGCTCAGCGGCAGATAAAGGTAGTATCCGAAATCATCGATGACGGGTATGACCCGCTCAAGACCGATGCGGCCCATCTGCGTCATGGTCAGCAGCACCGGCAGCCACAGCACGGCGGCTATGAGACCCGCCAAGACCAGCGGACCCGCTACTCGCACGAAGAACGAACCGAAGGCCCTCAGGCTTTTCGCATCTTCCTCAATACAGAACTTGAGCAGGCAATACGCAACAAGCACAAGGCACACCATATAGGAGTGATACAGAGAGAATCCGAAGAGCAGCGCTGCCGAAGCAACGAGCAGATACGCAGGCTTTCTGTCGAACACGCGGTCGATGCCCATCAACAGCAAAGGGAACAGGATGGCCACGTTCAAGAAACCGGGATGTCTGAGCACACCCCAGAACAGCACATATCCCGAGGTGGCATAGCAGATGCTTCCGATGAACGTCTGGCTTCTGGACAATCCCTTCGAGAAGCAGTATTCAGAAAACGCCGCACTCGCCAGCAGCAGACGGACCAGGATTAGCAGGACGAGCATATGGGCTGCATACCGGCTCGGGCAGATCGCCGACACCAGATTCAACGGGTCGCTTACCATGCCGTTCATGGCGACGAACATATCGGCGCCGTAACCCATATCGAAGCTGTAAGCCGGAAACGCCCAGCCCTGGCCGGATGCCAGGCTTGCGAATCCTTCGCGTAGCCATTCACCCTCGTAGATGAAGAAGTTCAGGTACAAAGGCAACGCATCGGTCTTCCACAGGACGGTTCGCCCGTGGAAATAGCGCATGTACAAGACAAACGCTGCGAAAGCGAATGTGATGAAAAAGAACAGCGCAACGTAATATGTCAGTTTTGACCTATTCACTCAAACCCGCTAGCTTTGTACGTTGTTCGTCATAGGCCGACCGGGCCCGCTTCCTCGCGAACAGAATCCCGATCACAACCGTGACCGCTATGCCAGCGATTGTGCAGGCAAGGCCTTCGAGCAGCAAGGGCGTTCGGTAGGTTAGCTGCACGTCGTGGACGCCTTCGCCCTGCAAACGCAGCGCCATGAACCCGACGTTCGCCTGAAGGATTTCAGCCGGTTTGCCATCGACGATAGCCGACCAGCCCTTAGAATACGGGACGGAAACGAACGCGTAATGGACGGCCTCATCCGATACCTCGAAACGAGCGTCGATCCGATTCTCACCCAGCTCCAACCGGCTGGCCGCAACGGCCTGCAACGCCTGGGCCTTCTCAGCCAGAGGCTCGCCGGGCTGAGCCAGCACATCCAACGTGTCGTAGGTATAGAAGCCTTTCTTGGAGAGCCATACCGTAATCGTCTCGGGAGCCTCCTCAGAGGTTCCCAGGTTGAACGCCCAATTCTCGCGTCCGCTGTATTGCTTGTTGAAATTATCGTACAGGCATAGGTACGTTTCGCGATCATCGGTGTACACGTATATTTCGGTGTATTCGTTGTTCTGGTTGCTGCACAGCCGCTTGATCTTGTTTTTAAGCGGCTCATCCACCGCCAGGCGTTCGGCCATGTCCTGCGGATCGGGAGCGTATTGCAGACCCGTGAAGCAGACCTCGGTCTCAAACGAGCCGGCCGGCACCTGCGTGCCTTCGGGAAGCACAAGGTCAAACGAAGCCTTGTCCTTAGATGCGTATATCATGCCGTCGCGGAATTCGATACCATCGGCGTCTTCGATTCGATACGGCAACGCTTCGCTCGTCAAATCCATGCTGCGACCGTCCTGGACATCGCCGCCCTCCAAGACGCATGCCGAAAGCATGGCTTCTTGACGCTGCGCCAGATTCAGCTGGTTGAATGCTTCAAGCGATAAGGAGTTATCGTACATGAATGCAAGCGGTGCGGCATGCGTCGTGACGTAGAACGAATACCCCTCGGCTGCGTCGATGCCCGTATCCTCGTATCCATAAGGAACGCGCCAATCGGTGCCGTCGGCCACGATGACGTATTTCGAACCGGTCAGGTACTCCAAGGCGGTACGACCGTCGTTGCCCGCGAAAATATAGCAAGAATCCTTGTCGGCAACGCCTAATGCACTGCGGAATGTATCCACATTCTGGTTGTAGTAGCTGCCGAAGAAATCGATGGCCATTACATCGTGGTAGAGGCTTGCGTTCCTCGGACCCTTACGGTCGACAGGACTCAGCCGCCAAAGACCTTGGCTTTCAAGATCGCTCGCCTTCCCCACGGCCGCATCATCGAGCTGGGGTACAGAAACGCCCGATGAGTTGAACTCTCCGAGATGATTTCCGCCCCAGGCCACCGTATACAAACAGCCCGTGGCCCCGGCGCCCACAAGCACGGCTGCAGCAAGGCAAAACGCATACGCGCCGTCGGGAATGCGCGTCGCCAGCGCCACAGAAGCCGCAACAACAAGCACAAAGCCGACACACATGATGAGAGCCCAGCGCGATTCGTACACAAAACCGTAGCTTCCAGATAGCACCAGAAGGATGCCGGACACCAAACACACACGGCCCCATTCCTGCTTAGATAGGCCTTTCACCACAGGAACAGCGCATACCGTTGCATAGGCCGCGACAAAATCGAATACGAACAGCCATCGGTCGCTCACATACGCGAAGCCGTTCGTGACCGAACCAAGCTTGGGCACGCAAACGATGACCAGGCTCACAATCAACGCCACAAGGACGATTCGCCAGGTGTTGCGATCAATGCGTTTGCGTCCGACCAGGAACACGATCAGACAGAAAGCGCCGACAGCGCCTATGCACAGGCCGCCGACGTAGGAGCTTCCGCCGATCAGATCCGTGGCGAAGCTCCAATACCTGCCGCCGTCGTAGAGAAGCGGTATAGACCGCTCGAGGCCTACACGGCTCATGCTTAACACGACGGACAAGCCGGGCAACACCGAAACGCCCGCGATGCAGAGCCCCAACAACGCGTAGCCGATGAACTGAGCCACAAGCTTCGCCAGGTCAGATAAGGATTTCTGCTCGCGTTCGAACACGTATTTCGCTATGCAGTACACGATAAGAGCCAACGCTACCATGTATGTGAAATAGAAGGTCGTGTACAGCGAGAACGCCAGGGCAAGAATATACATGATGGGCGATTTGCCCTCGAAGAGCCGGTCGGCTCCCAGCAGGACCAGCGGAAACACCAACGCGACGTTCACAAACGAAGCATGGTGCATGATGGCTTGGAATATGACATAACCGGAAAACGCGTAGACCAAGGCCCCGACGAAACAGGCCCAAGGTCCGTGCCCCTTGCTTTTCGCATACCAGACGAAAAAGGTTGCGCACAGGCCGATGCGCGCATACAAAAGCAGCTCGTAGGCGATTTCGGCATGCTGAGGCGGCCAGATTACCGAAAGCAGGTTGAAGGGGTCGTTCCAAAAGCCCATGACCGACCAAAAGACATCGGTACCGTAACCCAGGTTGTACGTGAACATGGGCGCCGTGAACTCCCCCGTGACGAGGCCGGCCAAGAAGGCGCGGATCCATTCGCCGGTATAGATGAAGAAGTTGATGTCCTGGGGCACGCTGTCATTGGCCCAGACATGCGTAAGCCCATGACGCATGAGCACGATAGAAGTGAGCGCCAGCCCCAACAGGCAGGCGCACCACAGCAATCCATAATAGAGTATTCGATTCGGTCGGCGATGTATGTCGGCCATGTCCTACCTTTCTGAATACATGTTCCTGTAATAGTTCATGTACTCGCCGGAAACGACGTTCGCTACCCAGTCCTGATTGTCCAGGTACCAGGCGATGGTCTTCTTGATGCCGTCTTCGAATTTCGTTTCAGGATACCAGCCCAGATCACGCTTGATCTTCTCGGGGTCGATGCCGTAGCGACGGTCGTGGCCCTTGCGGTCGGTCACGTGTTTGATCAACTGCTCCCCTACCTCAGGATCAACGTTGTTCTTCACATAGTCGATGATCGTCTCGACGATGAAGATGTTCGAGCGTTCGTTATGGCCGCCCACGTTGTACACCTCGCCCAGCACGCCGTCGTTGATGACCATGTCGATGGCCTTGCAGTGATCCTCCACATACAGCCAGTCACGAACCTGCATGCCGTCGCCGTATACCGGCAGGTCACGGTGCTGCAGGCAGTTGTTCAACATGAGCGGAATGAGCTTCTCAGGGAACTGGTACGGACCGTAGTTGTTGGAGCACCGCGTGATGTTGTAGGGCAGCTTGTACGTGTCGCCGAACGCCTTGACGAAGAAGTCGGCAGACGCCTTGGATGCGCTGTAGGGGCTGTGCGGATCCAACGGTCGGGTCTCGACGAAGAACTCGTCGGGGCGGTCCAATGAAAGCGTGCCGTACACCTCGTCGGTGGAGACCTGGAGGTATTTCACGCCGTCCTTATAGGTGTCGTCGCCGGTCAGCCACGCCTCCTTCGCGCACTGCAGCATGTTCACCGTACCGTCCACGTTGGTCTCCACGAATGCCTGGGGGTTCGCGATGGAGCGGTCCACATGGGATTCGGCGGCGAAATTCACAACGTAATCCACGTCGAATTCGTCAAACACGGCCTTCACAGCTTCACGGTCGCAGATGTCGACCTGACGGAACGCGTAGCGGGGATCGTCCTCGACGGACTTCAGATTCTCGAGGTTGCCTGCGTACGTCAGCTTGTCGACATTCACGATGCGGATGTCATCGTACTTTTTCAGCATATACAGCACGAAGTTGCTGCCGATGAATCCTGCACCACCTGTGACCAGGTACGTTTTAGCCATTAGTCACCTTCCTTGCTCATGAAAATGCGGTTCTGGGCAACACGCTTCAGGTGATGCCCGTAATTCGATTTGCCGTACTTCTCGGCGGCTTCGACGACCTGCTCCCTTCCGATCCAGCCCATGATGTAGGCGATTTCCTCAGGAACGGAAATGGCCAGACCCTGGCTCTTCTCGATAGTGCGCACGAATTCGCTGGCCTCGTACAGAGAGTCCATGGTGCCCGTGTCCAGCCAGGCGTAGCCGCGGCCCAACGTGACCACATTCAAGGTGCCGTCGGCGAGATACATCTGGTTCAATGTGGTAATCTCAAGCTCGCCGCGTTCAGAAGGTTTCACCTGCTTGGCGAATTCGCAGACCCGGCTGTCGTAGAAGTACAGGCCCGTAACCGCGTAGTTGCTCTTCGGATGTTCGGGCTTCTCCTCCAGCGACACGGCGTTGTTGTTCTCGTCGAATTCCACGATGCCGTAGCGCTCCGGGTCGTCGACCCAGTATCCGAAAACAGTGGCGCCCTTGCCGGACTCTGCGTCAGCAACCGCTTGCATCAGATGGCGGGAAATGCCGTTGCCGTAGAAGATGTTATCGCCCAGAATGAGCGCGCAGGGCTCGCCGTTGATGAAATCCTCGCCGATGATGAACGCCTGTGCCAAGCCCTCAGGCCTCTCCTGAACGGCATAGCTCAGCTCCAAGCCGAACTGCGAACCGTCGCCCAGCAGCGCTTCGAACCGCGGTAGGTCATCCGGCGTGGAGATGATGAGAATCTCGCGGATGCCTCCCAACATCAGCGTCGAAAGCGGATAGTAGATCATGGGCTTGTCGTAAATAGGCAGCAGCTGTTTGGAAGTGACACGGGTCAACGGATACAGCCGCGTACCGGAACCGCCCGCCAAAATTATGCCTTTCATGGTGGTCCTTTCAGTCGTATGTGGCACGGCGTTAATGCCCTGCCGGTAGCTGGTTGCCGAACAGAAGGTTCTCACCTTCGCCGTTTAAGAACTTCACATCGCGGTACAGATCCGCCGTAACGACGTCGAGCGCCTTGCGGGTATCCGCCGTGATGTAGATGCGCGCAGCATAGGGCATGGCTCCGGCCCCGCGCAGCGCACGCTCCCCTTCCGCATAATACGACAGGGACTCGTCCAAGGTGACCTCGCCGATATCCTCCGACGGCATGCCGAGAATCTTCGCGATGTCACCCTCGTGCGCATGGAAATACAGCCCGGCGCTGTGACGACGACCTTCAAGCTGCAGCCCGGAAAGCCGTTCTTTCATGGCTTCCCGGTCGTACACGTAATCGATGAGCAGTTCCTCGATGGAGAAGCCGTAGGCGTTCTGCACCAGCTCATGCTCGTATCCGAAAAGCCGGCCTGCGGCTTCGCACACCGTGATGCCTCGCTTCTCGTCGTAGAAGAACTGCATGGACAAAGGCCCGGTCTCAATGCCGATGTATGCGGCGATCTTCTCGGCCATGGCGCACACGTCGTCCTGCACCGCACGAAGGTGCTTGGATGGCTGGATGATGCGGCTCACATGGGGAATGGCATGGGCCAGCTCCACGGACTTTTCGCGGTCGGCCAATCCGATGACCGTCGCCTTCCCGTCGCATACCCAGGTCATGGCGTTGATTTCATCACCTTGCACGTACTCTTCGACGATGATGTAGCCGCGGTTCGAATAGGCCTCCACCTCGTCGAAGCATTCACGCACCTCTTCGGCGGTATCCAGCACGTACACGCCGCGGGACCCGTACGAATCCACGGGTTTCGTCACACAGGGAAACGTTATGCCGGAAAGGTCGTCCTCGAGCGTGTCCTTATGCACCTGCACAGATTTCGCGTGGGGAATGCCCAGCTCGTCGAACATCCCTTTCATCAGGGTTTTATCGCGAACATATGCGAACCTGTCTGGCTTCGCGTAGCACGGCAGCCCCGCAGCGTCGGCGATGTTCACCAGGCATTCCGCCAGCAGATCGGAAAACGATGCGATGATTCCGTCGACCCGCTGCTCTTGGCACAGCTTCGCGATTGCCTGCGTGTCGCGCACGTCAATATTGAAAGACGCATCGGCTATGGCTTTTGCTAAGCCGTTGGGATACCCATCGCAAGATATGACGTAGATTCCCCGGGCCTGGGCCCTGCGTACCAGCTCGATGAACTCCTGGGCAGACCCCAGAACCATGAGTCGATGCTGCGTTTCGTTATTCGTCATGGTCGGCCTTATCATCAAGAACCTCTTTTACAACGTACTGCGGCGCTTTGTTCATGGTCATGAACAAGCGTCCCAGGTATTCACCGATGAGCCCCAAGAACATGATGATGGCACCCGAGCACACAAGCATGGTGACCATAAGCGAGCTCCAGCCCATGGCCACAGTCGGATCCAGCAAACGCCTGATAATGAGCGCGATGGCGCCGATCAGGCCGATCGAGCCGAGCGCCGCGCCCACGATTGCCGCCGCCCGAAGCGGCGCCATGGAGAAGTTCAGCACGATGGACCACAAGCGGACCAGGCTTTTCAGGTTGTATCCCGACACGCCGCTCTCACGGTCGAAATGCTCGACCGGCACATTCGTCATGTTATGCGTGATGCGGAACAGGATGCCCTGCACGTATACGTAGGGACCTTCGTATTTGGCGGCTTCTTTGGCGATGTAGTCGCGCATGACGAAGAAGTTGCTGGACTCGACACCCTTTGGACGGTGCTGCAACGTGCGCATGGTCCACATGGTGAAAGCGGATCCCATACGTCGCCACCAGGCCTCATGCTGCTCGGGGAACTCGGCGAACACCACGTCCCAACCGTTTTCCATCTCACGGACCAGCTTCAGGCATTGCGAAGGATGGGTCTGCATGTCGTCATCCATCAGCATGACGTAGTCGCCGGTCGTGCGGCCCAATCCGGCCATGATGGCGTTATGCTGGCCGAAGTTCTTCGCCAGGTTAACACCGATGATCTTCGGGTCTTCTTCATGAAGAGAGCGGATGACGTCGAACGTGCCGTCGGTGGAACCGTCGTTTACCAGGACGAATTCGTAGTCGTATCCCGCACCCGTCAGCTCGGCCCGGGTCAGGGCAACCACTTTCCCAATCATGTCCTTCGAGTAATAACACGGTATGACAACCGAAACGCACGTCAAAACAATCAGTCCCTATCCTGGCCCGTCAATATCAAGGCATAAGTATACCGCGACCGCACTCAGAACATGTAAAACGTGCGTCTAATATCGCTAATCATTCGCAGAATAGTCGTACACGGAAACCCAGTAGGCCTTGTCGTTTCCGATGTTCACCTCATCCACAACCTGCATGGTGGCATTCGGGTAGTAATGCTCCTGAAGATGCAGCAGCACGCCGTCGGCAATATCGGGATTGTGCGTAACCAGCACCGTTCTGTCGTCTTCAACCAAGGACTTGATGGTGTTGTCGATTCCGATGTTCTCCAAAGAGGAATTGGACATGGGCGAATTGATGGTCCAGCCGCCTAAGAACTGGTTGCTCTCGAGGAAGTCCTTGCTGGGAATGTACCGGTACTCGAATCCCTGCTCGATGCGGGTGTAGGCCTTGACATCCCAGATGCGGATGACATCGGGGTCGCTTGCGAACTGCAGGGACGCCTTCTCCATAACGGGCTCGTCCGACATGACGAAGGTGTCTATCTTGGCGGGGTTGAACGCAGGCACAAGATGCGCGACCACGAACAGTGTGGCCAGCACCCATACGACGCCCGATGCCCCCGAAACCACCATGGCCCTTGCCTGGGCTTTGGCCTCTTTTTCCGACGTAGTTCGTCCGCCCTCCCTCGAAGCCAGCATAATGCCGATCACGACGAAGAGCCATACGGTGTGCTCGACACGGTTAGGGAATCTACCGATAAACACCAGCACAATGGCGACAAGGGCCATCATGCCTATCAGTCCGTACACCATGCGTCGTCCGCGTTTGCCGTTGGCCATGAGCAACCCGCCGATGGTAACCGCAAGGATGCCCAAGAAGAACGTCCGGTCGTGGATGAGCAGCGTGGATGCGAACCATTTTGCGGTGTCAAGGGGCGTGCGCAACGTGCCGTGACCTACGCTCACGATGTCTTCAAGCTTTTCGCTCGTGAAATACTCAGGGTCGGCGGTAACCCAACTGTCAGCCAAAACGTAGTCGTTTTTCGATACGCCCAGAGCCTGAAGCTGGTCTTCGGCCTCATCGTATTCGGGCATGAGGAAGTCCGAGATGTTCGAACGCCAATGGTTGTATTCCCGCCAATCCTGCCAGCCGTCCAACTCCCACTGGGCAGTCGTATAGGCATATGCGCACCCACACAGGACGAGTGCAACCACGGTAGGAAGAAGCCGGCGGACCCATTCCTTCCCCTCAAGCGCAAATCCACTGGTCCAGATGTCAACGAAGATAATCAAGGCCGTAAGGCCGATGAACGGAAGACTGATGAAGAACACCTCGTAGCGCCATTCGAGACCGAACACGCACAACAGCACGGCCGTAACCTGCGCCCAGACAGGGACCTTGTCGCCCCTGAACGTGGCGAGCAGCGTGAGCCATCCGGCGGCTGTTACGAGGCCTGATACATAGGAGAAATTGGACGCATGCGAAACACCGGAAAAGAGGAAGAACTCGATGAAGCAAAGACCGATGGCGGCCGCGCCCAAACGGGTGCTTCCCAACGCGATGTACACGAACAGAACAAAGGCCACCAGCGCCATAAATCGCTCGGCGATCAGAAACCAGTTAAGCCCCACGATATGGGTGTTCAGCCAGTACACCAGATGAGCCAATGTGGATCCGATGAAAAGACAGTTTCCGCCTACGTCGTAATGGCCGCTCAACAGAACGCCCATGGTCCAGTCGTCATTGGGACCGTAGTATTTATTTGTCAGGCAACCCAGGGCGAACAGGAACAAACCGAACAGCGCAGCAAAAAGAAACCTTCGTACGGGGCTTGCCGCAAACCTGTCAACGGCAGCCTCCATTGCCGCGCATTTCGGCTGCAAACGAGTGATGACGCCGTTGATGGACATGGAGCAGCACCTTCCTGCACTCTGCAGCGCCGCCCGCTGCACCTCTTGAAACGTAGATATCTTACCCTATCCACGCGCCGTTGGAGGCGAAGCGATAAGTTTTTCCACCTATCGTCTGCGTGCCGGTTCGCATGGCGCCGTCGCCGCCGAAATAGAACCACGTGTCAGCTCCCGCATACCTGATCTTCTTCCATCCGGTGGCCATCGTGGCGTCGCCGTTAAAGTAATACCACCTGGTAGACGACCCATACGCCAGCTTCTGCCAACCGGTTACACCGGCACCGTCGCCTCCGAAGTAGTACCAATGCCCGCCGGCCTTCTGCCAGCCAGTGACCATGACGCCCGAACCGTCGAAATAGAACACCTTGTCAGAACCGCCGTATCGTATAGTCTGCAACCCGGTCAGCATCTTGCAGTCACCGTTGAAATAGAACCATTTCGAAGAGCCTCCGTAGGACAGCTTCTGCCACCCCGTAAGCGCAGCTCCGTTGCTTCCAAGGTAGTACCAGCCGCCACCGGATTTAAGCCAGCGGTTCTTCTGCATGTGCCCGCTGCTGTCGAAGTGATACCAGTACGAACCCACTTTCTCCCATTCGCTGGCAGCCGCGCGCCCATCGGACTTAAAGTAATACCAGTACCCGTCGATTCTCTTCCATGCGTTGCAAACGGGGCTGTCGTTCACATAATAGTACTGGCCCCCGTCTTCGAGGACCCAGCCCTCCCGGCTCACGTGGCCTCCCATAGCATTCAGCTGCTTGGCCGCCGCGTTGAAGTTGATAACGCCGTAGCCGTAATAGATGTCGTACCCCGAAGCACCCAAATCGGTGCTGGTCGACCTGATGAACTTCTTGAATTCGGAGACCGTCATGCTGCCGTCGACGGATTTGCACATGGCGGCAAGAGCACTCACCATAGGCGCAGCGTAGGACGTTCCGCTTCCTGCGGAATACG
The DNA here is from genome assembly GCF_000023885.1 of Slackia heliotrinireducens DSM 20476. Taxonomy (NCBI): domain Bacteria; kingdom Bacillati; phylum Actinomycetota; class Coriobacteriia; order Eggerthellales; family Eggerthellaceae; genus Slackia; species Slackia heliotrinireducens. Next base: position 1,651,938 of record NC_013165.1, read on the forward strand.
CAGACTTATTCGCTATTGCCGTGCTGAGAATGTTTTGGCCAGGCGCCACGCAATAAACGCTATCGTTGAACTCGGATGACGGATAGTGGTCTAGGCTTCCCTGCGAAACGCCGCCTACACCCACAACGTTGCTGAACCCTGCAGGGTACATGAGGGGATTTGACCCGGTGCCGTAGTTGCCGACAGCCGCAACCATAAGCACGTTTTTGGATGCCGCATAATCGACGGCCGCCTGCAACGGCGAGATGCTGTGGTTCTCAAAGTACATTTCGGACACACCCACGCTGAGGTTCATGACATTTGCACCCGTATAGTCGACACCAGCATAAATACCGGCTATAAGGTTACTCACGCTCGTGCTGCCCGAATCGCCGAAGATCATTACGGGAGCCATAGCGGCATCGGGCACCAGGCCTGCTATGCCCTTGCCGTTGTTCTGTTCGGCACCGATTATGCCGGCGCACATGGTGCCGTGACGAGACACCGGTGCGGTATCGTACGAACCTGCGACGACGTTCCAGCCAGCTACAACGTTGCCATAATTGATGTCTTCATGCTTTACGGAAGAAGACCCCGTTCCGCACAATCCCGTGTCGACGATCGCGACCAGCGGTCTGACGCCCTTAGCAGATTCGCTGACCGCACCGGTGTATCCCGCCGCCCACGCTGCGGAGGCATTTGTAGATGTAAGGTACCATTGCTCCGATATGCGCGGATCGTTGTACCCCTTGATCGCTTGCGTCTCCACCGGCTCTTCCGAGGTTTCGTCCGTCTCTTCTGACTCAGGCTGCGCTTCAGACTTCGCAGCTTCGGAAACGTCAGCAGATTCGTCCGTATCAGGCTCCGAGGATTCGTCGGAAGCGTCTGCTTCGTGCGTATCCGATGTAACGGCGTCGCCCATCACTTCCGTGTCGGATGCGGTTTCAGGAGCCTGATCAAGGCCGCTTTCCGACTCCAGCACTGGACGCACATCGGGAACAATGCCTTCGTCCGATCCATCGTCAAACGCCTCGACATAGTAATCAGGCTCAATCGACTCGACCATGTCGGCATGAATAGTTCCGGGGAGGCTCCTGTAATCGTTGCAGGTGTAGAAGTTGCCCGCTACAGGTGTCAGCACTCCAGCATCGACAGCGGCTTCGAGCTCCATTGCGAATTGGAAGTCTGCCAACCGCTCTTCGTCAACGGAGACGATGTAGCCATCATACGCGTCTGTTGGCACATCGGCGACGGTGCCTGATTCCCCGGAGCCGCCCACGAGCAGCTGCTCGAAATCCTCTATCTCGCTATCGGGTAGTCCCGGCTCATCCGACGCTTCTACAACCGAGTCGGTACCCTTGGTGACAGCTGGATCGGCGAGTGGTTCATAAACATCGGATTCATTTGAGTCTCCCTCATCGACAACCTGCAAAGCGGCATCGTCGATAGTGTCAAAAGATATATCGCTCGGATTATAATCTTGCTGTACAGAACATCCGCCCAGTACAACGAGCATGCACAGCCAAACCAGACAGACGCACATCTTCTGGATCGGGGCGCCTATGTAGTGTATTGCGGGCTTCATTCAGGCAGCACCTTACGGATTAGTTGACAGGTCTGCACCTTACCATGCTTTCCGTGAGGATACAGCCGCATTCACCATTAACCCAGAACGCCACAGACGTAGCAACCAGTAAAAAAGGGCGCCCCGAAGAGCGCCCCTGTTTCATTAGTAGATGTACACCTTTGTGCCATATGGAATGTTGTTCTGAATCCATTTAGCACGCTCGATCGGCATACGAACGCAACCGTGCGAGATGTTCATGCCCATGCGTCCGTCCTTCACGTCATCTGCGGAAGGCCTGCTGTAGTACAGGATGGAGTGCATCAGGTAGTCGTTGAAGAACTGCGTGTAGTAGTAGCACTGATAGTACTGGTTGCCGAAGGAGTAACCCTTGCTGCCTACGGTGAATTCTCCCTTCACGGTAGGCGTCGCGGCGGCTCCGGTGGAAACGCGCCAGTAATCATACAGGTAACGGTTGCCGTTGGGACCCTTGTAGATGTAAATCCAATTCTTATGGGTGTCGATAATGACCACCCAATTCGTAGCGCTGTACAGGGAGTTCGCCTTGGCAAGGTTCGTGTCCTTAACCCACTTTCCGTTAGCATTCACATAGTAATTGCCCACGTAGGTGTTGGATGCCATGGCACCGCTGGAGTAGAAGTAGTACCAGTCGTTCTTCACCTTCAGCCACTGGCTGTTCACCATGCGGCCGCTGTCGCGGAAGTAGTACCAAGAGCCTTTGATCTGCTTCCAGCCCTTCTGCATGGCGCCGCTCGCAGCGAAATGGTACCAATCGCTGCCGTCCTGAATCCACTGGTCGTAAGCCATGCGGCCAGACCCCTTGAAGTAGTACCAGGTGGTTCCTTCTTTCATCCAGCCGGTCTTCATGGTGCCGTCGCCATTCATGAAGTAATAGTCGGAGCCGTCATGTACCCAACCGGTCGATGCGGCGCCGCTCTTGGAATCGAAGTGGTACCACGAACCGTCGACCTTCTTCCAGCCGGTCTGCATGGCGCCGCTGCCGTTCATATAATACGTTTTGCCATTGACGGAGATAAGGCCCTTCTGCATAACGCCGGAAGGGGAATCCATGTAGTACCAAAGACCCTTGTCCTTAACCCAGCCGGTCTTCATGGCTCCATCGGGATCGCTCATGAAGTACCACTTGGAACCGCTCTTCACCCAACCGGTCTTCATGATGCCGGTCTTAGTATCGAGGTAGTACCACGTGCCGGCATCGTCCAGCCAGCCGGTCTTCATGATGGCGGTCTCGGTGTCGAAGTAGTAGCGCTTGCCGTCGATGTCCTGCCAGCCCTTGGCCTTCGTCTTGTCCTCAAGCACGTAGAACTTTCCGGTGCCGTCTTCGGTGTCGTGCCAACCAGGGGTAAGCTCTTCCTCTTCGGGATCTGTGAGGGTTTGTACGGTATCTTCAGACCCATCTTCCTCAACAGCGGCTTCGGCAGGAGCCTCAACCTCAGGTTCCTGGACGGCATCGGCATCTTCAGCGTTTTCGATGTCGGCTACAACGCCTTCGGCATCTTCGCCAACCATGCCGGCTTCGGTCTCAAGCGTCCCTTCAGCAGGCTCCGCAGCTTCGTCGAGAGTGGCTTCGGCAGCAAGGTCCGTTTGGCCGTCGGCAGCGACTTCATCGGCAAAAGCCTGAACAGAAGTCATGCCGCAGACGAACGCAACCGCCACAGTCGCGAGAAGAGAAGCCAAAGCCAAACGAAGCGCAACGTTGGCGTTCTGTTGCTTCACGTACATGATTTACCCTTTCCATCTTAGTGCGAACTGCTTCAGTATAGGCCAAATCGACATAGACATCTGTCTAAAACTGCCAACGGCCCTTAACTGTAATATTCGCAGATATACCTATGCTGCCTTTGGCGCAACGGCCACCTGCGACTTTAAGACGCCGTTGCTGTCGAACGTGCACTTCATGTCATTGATGGTCACAACGCCAGTGACCATGCGTCCTTCAGGCGTGAAGAAGAATTTCTCGTTCTTGCCGTTGTAGGCAATGGTCTGCCACCCGGTCAGCATGGTGCCGTTCGAAGCGAACCTGAACCAGCTGGTTCTTCCGTTAAGAGCAAGCTTCTGCCAGCCGGTCTGCATGGCTCCGTTCGCGTTGAAATAGAACGTCTTCTCAACACCCCCGTATACAATCTTCTGGAAGCCTGTCAGCATCTTTCCCTCGGTATCGAAGAAATACCATTTGGCAGAGGTTCCAGAGCCCACCTTCTGCCACCCGGTCTGCATGACGCCTTCGGTGTTGAAATAGTACCAGGTGCCGTCAAGACTCTTCCAGCCGATGGCTGCGGCACCGTTGGCGTTGAAGTAATACCGCTTCACGACGCCGTTCGATTCGATCTGCCGCCAGCCCGTGAGCATCTTGCCCGCGTCGTTGAAGTAATAGTATCTGGAGGTAGACCCGGACGTGATCTTCTGCAGGCCCGTCTGCATGATGCCTGCTGAGTTGAAGTAGTACCAGACACCCGACAGCTTCTTCCACTCTGTGGCCATGGCACCCGTGGAGTCGAAATAGAACGTACTGGTTGCGCCCTTGTACAGCAGTTTTTGGAATCCGGTCAGCATCACGCCGCTATCGGGATCGAGGTAATACCACTTCCCCTTCACGTCGCCCTTGTCGAGCTTCTGCCAACCCTTTTGCATGATGCCGGCGCTGTCGAAGTAAAACTGTGCCCCGTCATCTATGGTCTGCCAACCGGTCAGCATCTTCCCGCTTGCGCTGAAGTAGAACCTTTGGTCCACACCGTTGTAGGTGATGGTCTGCCAACCGGTCAGCATCCTGCCGCTGGCATTCATGTAATACCACGAGCCGTTGACCTTGCACCATCCGGTGACCATGGCGCCCGAGCTCTTGAAGTAATACCAGGAGCCGTTCACTTTCGCCCAGCTATTAGCATACATTTTGCCGTTGGCGTCGAAACGGTACCAGGTGCTGCCCGATTTCCACCAGCAACTTGTCAGAGCGTAGCCGTTGGCATCGAAACGGTACCAATACCCGTCAGCGAAGCCCCAAGCGTTCTTCACGTAGGACCCGCCTTCCTTCAGCATGATATGGCCGTTTACCACCTCGATGGTGCCCAGATAGTTCTCGCAGTCTTTCAGCTCGTTGCGGTACCTGTTTTGCCAGCCTTGATGGTATTGAGGCTGGCTCGGATAGAAGTATGCCACGTTGTTAACCACGTAGTTGCAGAGCACCGTGACGAATTGCCTGTCCGACATGGACTTCTTAAGCCCAGCACCAGGGTTGTTACCGTAGTAGTAGCCGCCCACGAACTGACGCCACCCTCCGGATCCGAACAGATTGCACATACCCCAGCAAAGGCCTTTTACACAATCGGCGCGGTTCTTGATGGGAACTCCGATGCTGGTCATGTGCGCTTCCGCGATAATGTAATAGTTCTTGTAGGCCCAGCCGTCCTGAAGCGCCGCGAATTCCTTGGGATTGGCCTTGTAGGCGGCGTGCCAGGAAGCGTTCAGCGTGGCGCCCACAGACGTCAGACCGCCGTCGTACATGGCGTTCCAGGCTTTGAATTTGCTTTCCGTCATCGTGGTGTACGACTTGAACATGGAATAGGTCTTCGGATTGTAGTTGTAGCAGGCGATCAGGAACTCAAGCAGGTCGTAGCGGTTGTCGAACTGATAGTATCCGACGGCGTGGTATCCGTCGAAGTAGCTCAACCCCTGGTCATAGTTCTGATTGCTCTCGTATTTTGCGAAGTATTTCATCTCATCGGAGAGATACATCGGTGTTACTGTGGGTTCAGCCAGAGTTCTCACCTGGCCGTCTTCGTCGGAAGCTTCGGCATAGAAGTCCATCTTGTCGTAACCGGAAGGCTCCGGCACGGACGTGTCGACCACCTCGTATGGATCCTCCTCCGCCTGCTCATCCGCAGACTCGACAGATTGAGAAGCAGCTTCTTCCTCGTCTAGGGCAGCAAGCAGCTCCTCGACCATTTCGTCCTGCTCGGCAGCTTGCGTTTCATTTTCTGCATCCTGCACTGCGGCAGAATCAGCGTCTTCGGTTGTAGTTTCAAGAGCCTGGTTTGCATCCGCGTCAACGGTCTCGTCTGCGAAGGCCTCGGGAACGATCCCCATGGTGCAAAGGGCAACGGTCACCAGGCAAACAAGTGTTGTTTTTAAGGCGTGTTTCATAGGTCAATCCTCGTTTGTCGGTCTGAACAGCCATTTTACACGAGGTGCCAAATTGTTACGGTTGGAAGAACCCTGAATGGCCCCATAACACGTATAATCGATACAGCAAAAACACGAATACGACGAATAAACGGACATAGTATGCACATCTCATTCACAACTCACAAAGGTACACGCGCATTCGCAGGCCTGCTGACAGCCGCCTGCTTGACCTCGATGCTTCTCCTGTCGGGAGCCGCCTATGCCGACGACACGGTTTCGCCTGATGCGGGCCTGAACGCAACGGAGCAGAGCACGCCGGACGGGAACACCGCCGTGACCGGCGACACCGAATCGAACGGCACGGGCGAGTCGGAAGCCGTCGACGCATCCGACGAAGCACCCGATGCCGAATCCGGAGCAAACGACGGCAACGCCGCAGACGGCGACTCGGACAGCCAGGACGGAAACCCCGCGCCGGACGACCAAGGAGGACAGGGCGCCGATTCCACAGATGACCCGGGCACCGAGCCCGACCCTCCTGTGGACCCCGACCCGGTCGACCCCGATCCTGAAGAAGACCCCACGCCGCCCGACGGATGGTTCGAAGACAACGCCGGATGGCACTATCGCCAAAACGGGAAACTGAAAACCGGCTGGCTCGTGTACAAAAACAAGTACTACCTGCTCAACTCCAAAGGCGTCATGCTGACCGGATGGCAGCAGAGGTCTGGTTCCTGGTATCACTTCAACGGTTCCGGCGCCATGGAGACCGGCTGGAAGAAACTGTCTTGGGACTCGAAGAAAGCCTGGTACTACCTGGGCGGCAACGGCAAGATGCGCACCGGATGGCTGAAATACGACGGCCATTGGTATTACCTGGGCAAAGACGGCGCCATGCGCACCGGCTGGCTGAAAGATGACGGCTATTGGTTCTACCTGGGCAGGAACGGCGCCGTGCGCACAGGCTGGCAGTCGATCGACTACAACGGCGCCAAAACGTGGTTCCGCTTCGACGGCGGCGGCCGCATGTACACGGGCTGGACGAAATCCGGCGGCTTCTGGTATTACCTCGGCGGCAACGGCGCCATGCGCACCGGCTGGCAGGCCGTGGGTGGCGAATGGTATTACCTGTCCGATAACGGCAAGATGGACACCGGGTGGCTGAAATACAAAGGCTCCTGGTACTACCTTCTGTCCAACGGCATGATGGTAAGCGATACCTGGCTACGCATCGGTGGCGTCTACTACTACTTCAAGCCGCACGGAGACGTCCCGTCGGTAAATTATCCTACCGAGGGATCCCTGACCAGCAAGCAGCAATCGGTGCTGAAATACACCTCCAAGACCCCCTGGCCTGGTCCCGGCTATTGTGCAGGTTGGGTCAACACCGTGTTCAGCAACGCTTTCGGTTCCAAGAAATACCCGGCGTTGGGAAATGCTGACGACATGTACTACGGCTGGGGCGATTCCGGCAATTTGAACAACCTTCGAACGGGCATGATTATTGCCGTGCCCTCGCATACGCATACGTGGGCGGGATACTACTACGGACACGTCGGCATCTACGCAGGCAACGGCAAGGTCGTCGACAGCGCCAGTGCAGGTCTGCGTACAGTCGACCTGGGATCATGGATGTACTGGTACGGGATTACCCACACGCCGAAATGGGGCTGGCTGAACAACATATCTTTACGGTAAATGCAATGCCAACAAACGCACATATAGCATGACAATCGCTTATAATCGTTGCGTACATATGCAGGACTACCGAGGATATTAATATGGCCACACCCTTGCAGAAGAAACTGCTCGATTTAGTGCGCGAATTCGACAGCGAGTGCGCGCAACAGCACGTGCCCTATGCCCTTTTCGGGCAGACAGACATGCTGGCTCGCAATCACAAAGAATTTCGCAACTCAACCTACGAATTCCACGTCATGATGCCGGCCAACAAGGTCCATTCCGTTTTGGATGCGCTACTCAAGCAGGGCGGCGACCAGCGCGAAGTTGAAAGCCTGGCAACCAATCCCCTGCTCCGCTGGAACACGTACCGCTACGTGCACGCAGGAACCACGCTGGTGAACCGCGATGATTTCCTGCATTTCAAATGCCGCGGCGTGGCGCTGGAAATCCATCCCGTGTACAGCAAGGGACCTTCCAAAATCCGGGCGGCGCTTTCGCTCGGCAACCATGCAGCCCATTTGAAGCCGTCCGTGTCTTTCAAATTCAAGAACGAAAAACAGGAAACGGCATACGGGTATTACAGGAAAACCGTACAGTACCTCGGCGAACAACGCGTCGCGAATTACCTTGAGGGCTTCTGCAAAAAGAGCGGATCGCTTAAAGCCGGCCGCGGATGCTTGGAAACCCTCGACGGCGCCATCAAGACCGTTGAGAAACTGGATTTAACGAACACGAAGAAGGTTTCGTTCGAAGGCCTGGACCTGCCCGTTCTGGTTTCTTACGAGAGTTATCTCAAGGCCTATTTCGGCAGCAAATGGAAAGAAGAGAGCAAGAAGAAGCAGCGCCCCGCAAATACATCCGCAGTCATCTCCTCCGCAACGCGCCCGTATAAAGAGTCGATCGAGGCATTCAAGGGTATTGGAGTGGATTTCGACGACTTGGACGCCAGATATGTCAAGTACGAAGACCTGCTGCGCGACGTGCTTCCTGTCTCGAAAAAGAACACGGATCACGATTACCACATTGCCACGCTATGCGGGCATCGCATCGATACGTATGCCGAGCTCCGTGGTAAAGAGGACGAGCTTCATCGCTTGATTGCTGCAGGAAACTTCACACAGGCCAAAGCCATCATGCACAGTTACCTCGAATACACCGACAAGTATTTGAAAATGGGGCTCGGATTCTTCGTTTCGCAGGAATTGCACGATATTGCTGCTGCCATCTGGGAACATGACGGAGATAAAGAAAAGGGAGCCAAGGTTTTAAGCTGCGTGCCCCCCGCTTTGAAAACCCGCAATCTCGACGAAACCGTCGGTGCTTTTCTGGCCGAAAGGAGCGAGAAGTAATCATGACCCCCACTCAAGAACATCTGCTCAAGCTCCTGCTCGAAATCGACGAGATTTGCAGAAGGCATGACATCACATATTTCCTAGAAGCCGGCACGCTGCTCGGCGCCGTGCGTCACAACGGATTCATCCCCTGGGACAATGACCTCGACATCACCATGAAAGAGGCCGATTACAACCGGTTTGTGGAAGTGTGCCAGCAAGAGCTCGACCCGACGAAACGCGTCATGGCCGACAATCGCCGCAACCGCGAATATCCCAGCGTATTCGGTCGTTACATCGACCGTGAAACCTGCCGCATCAACAACACCACGTTGTTCTGGGACGACTACATCGGACAGAGCATCGATGTGTTCTGCATGGTCGAACTGCCCGCCGATCCGGAAGACATCTACGAGGCAGAGGTCCGCTACAACGCTTACGACGAGGTGGTCAACCGGAGCTTCCGCCATTTGCGCCGTAAGCGCAGCTACACCATGGATCGGTACAACGAATACCTCAAAGCGTACGAGACCGACCGCGACGCTTTCTTGGCGGAGGTTGAGCCTAAAATCTTCGGCCACACCTATGAAGGCTCCCAATGGTACATGGTGACCAGCGCCAACGGATACAACATCCTGCCTCGCGCACCTTTCGAAAAGGTCGCATACGTGTCCTTCGAGGGACACATGGTTCCGATTCCGGAAGACTACTTCGACTTGATGGTGTATTACTACGGCGATACGTTTGGGCTCATTCCCGACAAAAAGCAGATCCATACGGAGATGTCCCACAACCACATCCCCTGCAAATACTATTCAGATGAGTTCCGCGCGTGCATCGACATGCCGGAGTTTTTGGGCAAGCGCGCCACCTGGAAAAACAACATGATGCAGGAAGGCGCCATGTGGACCGATGCCTATCTCGACTACACGTCCTGCCTCGGCCTCATGTTGAAGATGGACATCGAAGACGAGATCGCCGAAAAGAACATCGACGTCATGGACCTTGTGAACAACCCCACTCCAGAGGGTGACGAAGTACTCCGCAATTTGTTCAATCTGTATATCGAGCGGCAGACCTCCTCGACGGTGGTCTATGCCAAATGCCATCTTGCCCTCGGCGAGGATCTTGAGTACGCAGCGCTATACACAGCCTTGTTGCTAAAAGGAGACAGAGCCGCCTTCGACGATATGATCTCAGTAAGGACCGTCAACCGCGTTCCCATGACGGACCGTATTCAGAACCTGGTTGATTACGCCCGTCATTACCGCGCCGCAAAGAAGTTCATCCTGTATCGCGAATTCGCTAAATCCCAGGAGCACATCGACTGGTGTGTCGAGCGCCACGGTACGAACAGCAACTTCAAAACAATGCAACTTATGGTTGACAGCGGACTGGCGGAAACAGCCGATGATTGGCAATCCGTTCTGAACTCTGCAGAAGAGATACTGGTCGAAAGCCCCGACAACGAATACGCATGGGAAGCCAAGGCCGATGCGCTTCGGTTCATGGGCGAAAGAGAACAGGCGAACGAGATCTATGTCAGGCTTCGAGATACGGCCGTTGACGGTTTCGTCATGAACCGTGCCATCCAACAGGTCGGACCGTCCGAAACGCCGCGTTTCTCAACCACCAAGGAGTAGCACGGCTGCATGGGCTCGCTCAAGTCGACATTGAAGTTCTTGGCCGCGGATGCCGTGTATGGGCACATGCTTCCGAACGCTTATCGGAAGGCATGTGCCCAGTATCCCATGGTCAAGGGTCGTGTCGTTTTTGTCGAGAACAACGGGTCCACCCTGTCCGAGAACTTCAGCCTCATCAGCCAGCGTTTGGAAAAGCATCCCGAATACTCTCAGGAGGCCGTGTTTCTGCATGAAACCACAGCAGGCTTGAAGGGCCGTCTGGACAACTCGAAGGCTTCCATGAGGGTTTTGGCGGAAGCGGAATACATCTTCCTCAACGACGCCTCGCAGCTGGTAAGCTGCTTGCCGCTGCGTGACGGCACGCGCGCCTTCCAGCTGTGGCATGCGTGCGGTGCATTCAAGAAATGGGGCTTGAGCTGCGTCGACCTGAAATACGGTGCCGACGCCCGCATGTTCAAGAAACACCCGTACTATGCCAATCTTTCTCTGGTCAGCGTGTCTTCCCCGGATGTTTCCTGGGCATATCAGGAGGCCATGGGCATCGCCGATGCGTCCACCATCAAGCCCTTAGGTGTAAGCCGCACCGATGTGTTCTTCAATCAAGGCTTCCTTGTCCGGTCGAAGGAGAAGCTCGCAAGGCTCTTCCCTGCCGCAGACGGGAAACAAGTCATTCTGTACGCGCCCACGTTCAGGGGCCGTCCCGCAACGGCAGCAACGCCCCATGATCTTGACATCCAATTGCTCAAGGAGCGTTTCGCAGACACCCATGTGCTCATCATCAAGCAGCATCCTTTCGTGAAGGACCCTTACGCCATTCCCGTAGAATGCGCATCGTTCGCATACGAGGTTTCGGGCGAGCTTTCGATTTCGGAGCTTCTGGCTTGCGCCGACGTCTGCATCACGGACTATTCTTCCATCGTATTCGAATACAGCCTGCTCGACCGGCCGATCTGCTTTTTCGCCACCGACCTGGAAGACTACCGATCGTGGCGTGATTTCTATTACGACTTCGAAGAGATGACGCCGGGCCCCGTATTCACGACCTCTGAAGACGTCGTGAACTGGGTCGATGCAACCGCGCATCGGTTCTCGAATGACCGCATCGCGGAGTTCCGCGACAAGTTCATGCGCGCCTGCGATGGCCACAGCACCGACCGCATCTGCACCGAGGTATTCGGCTCTACGCTCGAGTAAAGAATCGCCTGCAACGTAAAACGCCCGCTCAACTGAACCGTCTCCCATTTCTTGGACATGAGAAATGGGAGACTTCTTTATGGATGGAAGAGTGCTTTATGACGAGACGACGCGGCGGCGGGCTGTAGCCCTTTTCGAAAAGGGCATGGGCTACAAGGCTGTCGCCAGCCTGCTGGACATTCCGCGTGAAACCGTGAGAAAATGGCTAGACGTATACAGATCCGTTGGCATCGAGGTCCTGGCCATGATGGGAAAGAAGCACACCACCTACTCGTTCGAGACGAAGCTGGCCGCCGTCAGGGCGGTCGTGGACGAGGGCATGACGAGGCCCGAGGCCATGGCCAAGTTCGGGATAGCCTCGCCAAGCTCCTTCAAGAAATGGCTGAAGGCGTACAGGGAGGAGGGCCCCGAGGCGCTCAAGCCGAAGCCCAAGGGGAGGCCGAGGGGGTCCGGCTCCCCGCCTAAAGAGCTAACGCGCGAGCAGGAGCTAGAACGTCGGATACAGAAGCTCGAAGCGGAGAACGCGTACCTAAAAAAATCGATAGCCCTGAAGGCGGAGAAGCGCTCTCGAACCGCGAGAAAGCCGCGGCCGTGAGCGAGCTTTCGGGGCGATACCCCCTCGCCGACCTGCTGGAATGCGCCGATCTTGCCAGGTCGAGCTACTACTACGCGCTGTCGCACCCGAAGGCCCCGACCAGGCCGGAGCTCTGGGAGGCCGCCGCCGAGATATTCTCGCGCACCGCCAACGGCTGCGGCCACAGGCAGATCGCCATGTGCCTGCGCGCCGAGCAGGGCGTGCGCATAGCCGACAAGACCGTGCTCAAGATGATGCACGAGATGGGGATCAGCTGCGGGATCCGCCGCGAGACCGACTACCACAGGTACAACTCGTACAGGGGCGCAGTCGGCAAGACCTTCGAGAACATCATCGGCCGCGACTTCGCAGCCGACGGGCCGTGGGAGAAGATGGGCACCGACGTCACCGAGTTCAAGCAGCCCTGGGGCAAGGCCTACTTCGCGCCGGTCTACGACTTCGGCAGCAAGGAGATCGTCGCCTGGTCGACGTCGCTGCACCCCAACATGGCCCAGCAGCACGAGCTGCTCGACCAGCTGCTTTCCAAGAAGCCGGAGGGTTGTGCCCCAATACTGCATTCCAATATGGGCTGGCAATACCAGCAGGCCGGGTGGTGCAACAGGCTGAAGGAGGCCGGCATCGTGCAGAGCATGTCCAGGAAGGGCAACTGCATCGACAACGGCGCGACGGAGCAGGTGTTCGGCCATCTGAAAGACGAATTCTTCCGGAACCAGACATGGCCAAGCTTCGAAGAGTTCAGGCGCGACCTAGATGCATACATCGTCCACTGGAACACGAGGAGGCGTCAGGTTAAACTGAAGGGACTGACCCCGGAGGAATTCCGGAATCAGTCCCTACGTGCGGCGTAGGCCGTTTATTAGCCCGTCCAGGAACTGGGGTGCAGTTCAAACCGAGCGGGCGTTTTGGTGTTTATGCGTTGGCACCTAGACGAACAGGCGCATGCAGCCGCGCGGAACGCCGTGCGCCCAGATGCTTGCGATGCGAACGTTACCCGAGACAGTGGTCGCTTCGATCATCTGGTCGTTACCGATGTAGATGCCTACATGGCCGTTCCAGGAAAGGATGTCGCCGCGCTGCCTATCAGCCAGAGCCACGTGCTTCACACTGCCGTAGTTCCAGAAATTGTTGGCGTCGTGGCTGTGCCAACCGTTCGGACCTGTGGCGTAGTGGTTATAGGGGTTGAACTCCCCCAGGTCCATGCCGCAGGCATAGGCGCATTGGTACACCAGGCCGATGCAGTCGACGCCCACGCCGGGCTGCAGCGAGTAGTTCCACATGTACGGCGTGCCCAGGTATTGGTACGCGCGTGCGATGAACACGTCGACACATTCGGAACGCGTCGCCTTACGTGTGATGCGGCTCGGCGTGACGTAATCGAAATTGGTTCCGTGGCCGTCCACATACACGTTTTTGCTGCTGACCTGGTAGTATTGCGACGGGTTTTGATAGCCGGCCTTGTACGTGGTCGAGTAGCTCGAATACGCACCGTTAGGCATGACGTAGTAGTCGCCAATCCAAGTATCCGTGGCCATCTTGCCGCCCTTGTAAGAGTAGTACCAGGTGGAATCAACCTTGTACCAACCGGTCAGCATGGCACCGTTCGTGCCCAGCCTGTAGTAATAACCGTCTTCCTTCAGCCAGCCGGTCTTCATTTTTCCGTTGCTGTTGAAGTAATACCATTTGCCAGATACTTTCTGCCATCCTGTAGCCATGCTGCCCGATTCGCGCATGTAGTACCAGCAGTTGGTGCCCTTCAGCCAGCCAGTGGCCATGTCGCCGCCGGACTTGAGGTAATACCACTTGCCGTCAATCTGCTTCCAGCCTTTGACCAGCGTAAAGTCCGAAGCAAGATAATAGTACTTGCCGTTGTAGGACGCCCACCCGGATTTCTGAACCATCTTGCAATTGGCCCGCATAAGGTACGTCTTGCCATCGACCGTCGTCGGCCCGACGGCGGCCGCACCGTTATCCTTCAGGTAGTACTTTTCGCCATCAAGGGTAAGCCAGCCGGTACGCATCCTGCCGGAGTTGGCAAAGTAGTACCAGGCATCGTCGATCTTCTGCCAGCCCTTGGACATGGATCCGCCTGGCTTCATGTAGTACGTGCCATCTTCGAGCTTCAGCCATCCCGTCTGCATGGCGCCGCTTTTCGCCATGTAATACCAGGTTCCGTTGACTTTCTGCCAGCCCGTGGTCATTTTTCCATCGGAATCCATGTAGTACCAGACGTTTTTCACCTTCTGCCAGCCTGTGGTCATGGCACCGGTATTCTCGTCGAAGTAATACCAGATGCCATCGATCTTCAGCCATCCACGCACATACTCGCCGTTCTGGCCGTAGTATTTGGCACCGTCAACCTCTTGCCAGCCATCTGCAATGGCAGGTTCTTCGGGAGTCTCGCCAGTATCCTGGTCGTCCCCGTCTGCAAGCGTCTCCGCTTCGGCCTCATCAGGTTCTGCGGCATCAGGAGCAATGGAAGGCTCTTCACCGCCCGTAGCTTCGGACTCGACCGCAGAATCACCATCCGCAACCGGCACATCGGCATCTGCAACGGCACTATCGGACGCATCGTCGGCAGGTTGCTCTTGGCCGACGGCTTCTGCATCCATTGCATCCGCCGCAACCGTATCGTCAGCAAAAGCCACTCCGCCCGAAAGGAAGACGAGCAAAACCACTGCCGCAACCATCATGGCGATGGGCAGAAAACGAGCTTCGCATTTCACGCTATGCATATGTTTCATCCTTTCGCAAAAGGCATGGGACATGCCCATGCCTTCATGCTTCTTTACTCTTCGCCAGCGTTGTTCTCGCCTGAGAAGAAGTCGTTTTCAGCCTCACGGCCTCCTCCGACGCCTTCCGCATCGGCCCAGAATAACAAATCATGGCCGACTCGTTGATGCGGATACGGCGGAACCATGTAGTCACCGTATTGCATGCGCAGGAACTTCTCAGGGTTCTTCGGAAGCATGATTTCGATGCCGTCGAATTCAACACGCTGGGCCGGATAGAGATCTTCCACCTTCGCCATCGTGTAAGACGGAACGAAACTGGCCACGTATTCCAGACCTTCTTCTTCGGCCACATCGTTGTAGCAGGTAACCGTCTCGTCGTAGTCCTTCTGGGTCTCATCCAACGAAATGCCCCAGTAGTGCTTGGCCAGAATCTTGCCGTTGTTCTGGGCAATCATCCAGTCCAGATTCTTGCGGTCCGTGGGCATCTCTTCGGCCTGTGCTTTCGGATACTGACGGTTGACCACGCGATGATGCGCCTTGGCCTTACCGCGGACCTTGCTCTTGAACGAACGCTGCTCGGCGAAATCATTCGGAATGTAGTCGAACGGGAACACATCCACGCAGATGCCCTTGTGGAACGGGCGGAACTTGTTGTAGTCAGTAATGTATTCCGTATCGTTCATGCGAACCTTCGAGAACAGGTACGGAATGTTCGGGTCGCTCTCGCGAGTCTGCAGGAAGAAGCGATCGCCGTCAAGAATTGCACCGGCTTCGGCCTTGAACCGCTCGTAGTCGGCGCGCAGCATGCCGATATCGATGTCGTCGTCCCAGGGAATGAAGCCGCCGTGGCGGACATATCCCAGCATAGTGCCGCCGCAGGCGAAGTACTGGATGCCCAGCTCCTGGCAGACGCGGTCGATCTCGACCACGATCTCCTTCGCGTCGTTCTGCAGACGGCGCAGTTCAGGGGTGGTTTCCAGAATGGGCTCCTTGCCCCAGATGTCAGGACGGTCGGGGCAGCGCACCATAAGGCCGGCAAGGTTCATGCGCTGGATTTCGCCGATGTCGGATTTCGGCACCGTGTATGAACGCCAGCTGAGCATGCGGGTCACATTGCTCATGCCGCGGCCCTGATACCGCTTGGCCAGATGGTGGATGCGCCAGGACGCCAGACGCAAAGGCATGATCTTGTATCGCAGCATATGGCGGTCGATGATGGCGCCGTAACCGTCTTCATAGTTCGCCTCGTTCATGTGGCGGCAAGCGATGGTGCGCCTGAACGTGACGCTGCGGCGCTTCATCTGGCGGTAAAACTTCTTACGGGTGAAGAAGTCGTCGGGCACCTCATCGAACACCGTGGCCTGGATCATGCCGCGGATGACCATGGGCAACGTGTTGTCACCGTACAGGATGTCCAAATCATCTTCAACGTACGTGTATTCGATGGCGTCGATGTGCGCATAGATTCGGCGGATGTTCTTGTACCGTTTATCCGTGAAGAACGGGTTGTACTTGAATCCCAGCTCTTCAATCTGCTCATCGGTCAGCGCGTTGAACGCCGCCTCGAACTTATCCATCTCAGGACGGAGGAATCCAAGGTCGATGCGGGAATAGCCAGGCAGGAAGTCCTGGTATGCAACAATGCCGGCAAGGGTTTTGCCGTACACGAAGTACTTGATGCCGTGCTCTTCGCAGAACGCGTCGATCTTGCGCATCAGCTCAAGGTTGGCCTCTCGCGTCGCTTTGAGCAGAAGCGTGTCACGGTACGTGACATACGACTGGTGCTCTAAGAAGCTCGACCCCATCACGTCTTCGATGAGGTCGAGTTCTTTTTGCGTTCTGGCCGTTTTGATGTCCGCCATAATGCAAAAACTTTCTATTCGAACGTGTAGTTACCCCTCAGCGTTCATTATCGCGGTTCCATGGGGATTTCGGGAGCCCCCATTCCGCAATAATCGGTAGCGCGCAGGTAGCCGTCGATGCTGTCGCCAATGTGGTCCCAGATGATATCGGCAGCTTCGTTGCGAATTTCGCCACGACGTACACGATAATACTGAATGGGCAAGAATTGGCTGAGCATGCAGTGCGGAATGACATTTCCGCTCAGATTCTCAACAAGTTTGTTACGCGCGGCTTTGATTTCGGGCTTAGCGAAATAGTAGCGGCAACGGTCGTAGAAGCTGTACGCACGCGCGATGCGCTGCTCGTTGGGCGTACCCTGATAATAGGATTCCCAGGAGGACGGGTCGTCCATCATGACCTTTTCCAGCGTGTCGCGGTAGTTGGACCACACTTCGGGGGTCTCGGCGTAAATCTCGCGCTCGATGTTCTCCAGGGCGAACAGGGATTCGCGCAGGGCGAACGTCAGAGCCGGGCCCACCTTGAGGATGGCCACGCCGTCTTCAACCATACGGCCCAGGTTCTTTTGAGTCTGGTAGTCGGTGGAGTGACCCTCGATGCACAGCGGCTCCTCGCGCATAGCGGCAACGGTTTCGGCAGCGCGCGGGCGGTTGTACTCGTCCAGATGGAACTCGTGGAACTCGACGCCCATCTCGATGACGATACCGACGACGCGGTCGAACACGTCATGCAGGCCATGGCGCTCGAAGGCTTCCCTGTAAATGCGGATGGTGTTGGTGGCGTCGCTGGCCGTGGTCACACCCATCTCGCCGGCGTTGAAGTCGCCGCCGGGAACGGGAACCTCGCTGCCGATGACGTACACGGGCTGCACTGCGTCAGGATGGCTCTTCTTGTACTCCTTGAAGGCCTCTTCAGCGGCCTGGCACATACGGGCACCGCGCTCGGCGCAGGTGGCGGTCAGGAAAGGCTGGTCGGGGTCGTCGGAGGCGACGCGCATGCTGGTGTCCAGGTGGATCTTCTCATAACCCGCAAGCACGCAGTCTGCTGCCAGGCGGCAGGCATTCTCCATGGCCTCGTCTTCGTTCAGGTTCGTCCAAGGCAGCGGGCCCAGATGGTCGCCGCCCAAAATGACCTGGGAGAACGGAACGCAGAGTTCCTCGGCCAGGCCCTTGACGAAATCAGCGAAATCAAACGGGGTCATGCCCGTGTAGCCGCCCATCTGGTTCACCTGGTTGGAGGTGGACTCGATCAGGGCCGGCGTGCCGGTCTTGTAGGCACGCAGCAGCGCCGCACGGATGACGTCCTCGTTTGCCGAGCAGCACGAATAGATGCCGACACGACGTCCAGACTTGTTCTTCTGGACAATTTCCTGCATGGTATGCATTAGTTGACCTCTTTCCATGAGTCAATGAGGATCTTGCCACGGACCTTTTCCGTCCCGACGAAGCGGTCGAAAGCCGTAGCCGTCTCCTGCAATTTATAAACACCATCAATCATCTCGGGCACCACGCGCATGATGCCCCGGTTGAAGAAATCGTCTACGTTTACCCATTCGACACCGGGCCACGGTGCGGAATAGGACATCCACGAACCGATCAGGGTAAGTTCCTTGCGATTGAGCATCTCCCATTCGCGGATGGTGAAGGCCACATCGTCTTTTGGCGTGCCGACGAACACCACCGTGCCCTTGCTGCCCGCGACGGCCATCGCATCGATGATGGTCTTGGGCGTGCCGGCAGTATCGAACACGTAATCAAAGCCCTTGCCGCCGTTGAAAGCCTTGGCGGTTTCCAGCCAGCCCTCTTCAGAAGTGTTGACCAGGTTTTCCAGCCCTGCCGCCTTCGCAGCGTCGAGTCGCACCTGGGAGTGGTTCGAAACCACCACAACACCTGCGCCGTAACCGGACAGGGCCTGTCCCAGCAGAATGCCGATGGTGCCGGCGCCGATGACGATAGCCGAGGCGCCTTCACGGAAATTCGCCAGCTCGATGCCGTGGAGGGCAACCGTGGCCGGCTCGTAGAGCGCGCCTTCCATGTCGGTCACTTTCTCACCCAGCGGAAAGACGTTCTCGACAGGCAGGACCACGTATTCGGCCATGCTGCCCTGAGAACGGGAGCCGACGAAGCCGTAATGGCCGCACAAGGAGAAGTTTCCGTTCTTGCAGTCCTCGCATTCGCCGCAGGGCTCCAGAGGAATGCCCGAAACGCGGGTGCCGACCAGAGAAGCGTCGACGCCCTGGCCCACCGCGGTGATTTCGCCGGAGAACTCGTGGCCTAAAACCAGCGGGAAGTTATGGACAGCGCCTTTATGGAAGCGCGGCACGTCCGATCCGCAGATGCCCGTGAAGTGCACGCGCACCTGCACCTGGCCGGCACCCGGCTCAGGCGTCGGCAGTTCCAGGTATTCCATTGTCTTCGTGTCTTGCAGCTGAGCGGCAAACATCTAAAGCACTCCTAGAAGTAGTAGTTATGGAACAGCTCCCTGAAGGCGTCCATGTCGTGGCGGTACGTAATCTTCAGGTTGATGAGGTCGGTCGGAACGATCTTCATCTTGATGTCGTGGGCCAATGCCAAAGCACCGGCCGACGTGTACAATTCAAGATGCTCCTCGTCCATCTCTTTATAGATGGGCCAGATCAGACCGAATTTAAAAGCCTCGGGGCTTGCGCCGGTCACCACGGTCTGACGTGGGATAACGCTTACGAGCTCCTTGCTTTCGGGATCCATGCCATACACGGTGTCGTACTGGCATTCGGCCATGGTCGCTCCGCCGAAGTTCGCCGCAGCGGAGGACAGGTCACCCAAATGGGCGGCATCCACATAAGGATGCGTGGTGTCGTGGATGAATACGATGTCGTCGTCGGTTGCCATTTCGGCCACCTTGGTCAAGCCGTTTTTGACAGATTCCGAGCGGCTGGAGCCACCTGGGACCACGCAGTAATCGAAGCCTTCAAGCCCAAGGTCCGCAATCCACTTGTCCGTGAAGTCGACCCATTTGCGATGGCAGACGATAACGGTGTAGTCGGCGAAACCAAGCTCGGCATACTTCTCCACGAGGTAGCTGAACGTGGGCTTTCCCTCAACTTCAACAAACTGTTTGGGCACGTCAGCACCGAAACGCGTACCGGAGCCGCCCATCATGAGCAGCAAGTACTTCTTATAACGTGTCGTCAAAACGAGCTCCTTAAAGTGAAATTGCCTGAAAACATGTGTTTGTCCACTATAGACATATCTCTACTTGTTTTGGGAGTTCCTGACCAAAATCACGTTATCTTAAAAATTAGCCTTGGTTAATTTCCATAATTCATTTCGTTATGACATCGTACGGAGGCATAAAACACGAAGGTGCATTTTAGTTCGCATAGGCGATCCGACACGATACCCCGCCTGGATAACGCAAAATCAGACACGCATACGCAACAGGCAATCCGCAATAGGGCCTTTGGTGAAACTAACCTTTAAAAAAGCGGCTTTGGAACTTGCGCACCATCGAATTGTTCTCGGTTTTCGATGCGGCATCGGACTTTAAGGCAGCTTTCGTCTTTCCCTTGGCTTCCGCATTCTTGGCAGCTTCAGCTTTTCTTGCAGCACGAACGTTGGGTATCGAATCATAGTCCTCTCGAATGACGCATTCGAGAACGGCCCTTTCCGTATACGAAAGCCTATCAAGAATTCCAGGTCGCCACAGCGGTTCGATGGTGTCCTTGAGTTCGGGCAATAGGGGCTTCTCCTCTTCCCAACTTCTTTTGTCCATTGACGTAGTGATGATCGCATATGTTGGCTTTTGGAGCAAAAGGGCAACCAACGGCTCCTCCAACTCCTCCGTTTGTGCACCACGAATGCATTCCAACAGCGCCTTCAAACCAGTCAACCTTCCGTTGAACGAGGTGTCGGAAGACGTTAGCCAGGTGCTTATACCCCTCGACGCCGCAACATTGTTGCAGGTGACTTCACAGGTGCCAACCTGCATCTTGAGGTCGTATCGCAAGCCGTCAACCCCGACCAAACCCTCATCCACCGGGACGCACCATAAGCCGCCAAGCTCTTGATCGCCCTTCAAAGGCAGGACGTATTCGAATAATTCGGCTTCCAGCCAACCATCGTTGCTGTCGTGAATGCGAACACATAGAGAATCGATGTAGGCGATTGCGGGATTGGCCCTATAGGCCCCAACCACGTAATCGCGTTTCCCGGTACTTAGAATGCCCACTGAAGAAAACAAGGTTTTATCCAGCTGACAGACCAGACACGCCCGCTCCAGAAAGAGCGGGATACGACCGAGCAAATCATGAATGGGCTTCACCGGATGCTTTTCCTCAAGAGAGTTGACAGCAACTTTGTGGCTACGTCGGGACGAAGCCACCCTTTTCGCCAAGGTTCGTATTTCGGGTATCTGCCCATATCGTTCATTCATCAAGGCGTCGAGCACTGCATGCTCGGTAAACTTCAAATGCCCAGCGATCTCTTCATCCCAGTACGGCAGCAGAGCCATCCTCAGTTGAGGCATTTTCTCAACCTCATTACCCCATCCTCGATCCATTGAGGTTGTAATGAGTTTATATGCAGAATGCCCGAAGATCTTCTCATACAAATACGGATACGCTTCGCACTCTGCATGACTGTCGCGGATGGCATCCAGCATAGCTTGGATTCCTTCGAGTCTTTTCTCGAACGTCTTCAGAGGATGCAGGTCATTGCTATGTATGATGCTTTCGTTTCTCTGAATGTAATCAACGTAAGGATAGTCAGAGGCAAACGACACAACGTTCGCCTTTAGAAGAACCTCGATTGCAAACAGGAAGTCCTCGGAATACGTGTTTGCAAAGCGAATACCATTCTCCTTGATTGTTGACAGGCGGAATAGCTTTCTGGCATCCAAAACCTCCACCATCGGCAACATGAATCGATGTCCACTTGGGATGCAAGAGTATAGTTGCTCACTATGCGTCGGAACGACAGCGAATGACCCCGTGGAAGGGTCGACCACCCTTTGGGTAAATCCGACAACGTCCGAGCCCCATTCCAAGGCATGGCGCACAAGGCGTTCGCATGATTCTGGCCAAAGAATGTCATCCGCATCATGGAACAAGACGTACTCTCCGCAGGCATGTTCGATTCCCTTGTTCCTTGGCGCAGATGCAAATCCGGAACCAGGCTGATGAAAGCATCGGATATTCTCATGTCTTTCCGCATATTCGTCGCAAACGTCTTCAGAACCGTCGTCGGACCCATCGTCGATTATGATGATTTCGAAGTCCTCGCTAGGCATGGTCTGCCTGACCAGCGAATCCAAACACGGCCTGAAGTACTCCCCGGCGTTATAGACGGGAACAACAATGCTCAGTAGTTTCACTGTTTCCATACGATTCAATCCTAATCTCTCGCCCGTTGACCCTGATAGGCCACGAATGGATGCGACTCGAGACTTACCTAACAGTATCGGCCGATTCCGCAACTCGGCATCACCACAACAATGCAACGGGCTGCTTTTCGAGAGTTTTACTGTACCATTTCTGCCTTCAAACGCATGTATTCATCTTACGCAAGACCCAACCTATATGCACGAATCATACTTGCAGCCTCTATTCGTTTTTGGATTTCCGCTGAAGCACATCCGGTCACAAGGCGATGCGGATTACCAGCCAGGCAAAACGGAATTGCTGTGACATGCCCCGCCATGGAGGGTTTGTTACTACCCCGTAGTGCCCGAACAGCATAATGACCATACATATTGCAGGCAGGTAGGAGAACAATGGACGAATCGCGCTTTGACTTGAACATCATCAGCAAGTACAGGGCACCGCTGTACGGAATCAGCATTTTCTGGATTATGCTTTTCCACGGGTATGCCAAAGATTTGGTCGATTACTCCTTCGGGCAATCATGGCTGCAGTGGTTCTACGAGTTCATCAAGGTTGGAAACGTCGGTGTCGACATCTTCCTGTTCCTATCGGGCGTATGCCTGTATTTTTCGTTCGTGAAAAACCACGACCACTATGCGTTCATCAAGAAACGGCTGGCTCGGGTATACATCCCCGTTATCGCCGTTTTCTTCATATGGTGGTTCTTCAAGAGCATCATCCAACATAGCGGAGGCTGGACGTATCTGCTCAGCAGACTCTCCCTTATGCACTTCTGGCTAACGTACGACGCCAGCGTGTGGTTCGTGTCTCTGATCATCATCCTGTACTTCGCTTATCCCTATATCCATGACTTCTTGTTCGCCAAGGGCGCAAACCCCGAAATCCGATGTGTCATCCTGGTGTTGGGCGCGCTGCTCATGAACCACATCCTCGGACGCATCTGGCCGGGATTCTTCGACGGAACGGAAATCGCCCTCACACGCATTCCCGTGTTCATTATCGGCTGCTGGTTCGGAAAATACGTTTACGAGAAGAAGACGCTCCCCTATAAGAACCTTTGGATCGCGCTGGCCGTCATCGCGGCCGTCGCATTCATCTACATCTGCTTCCTGGGTGTTCTGCACGGCGTCGTCCGACGCTATTTCTACACGGTCGGCGGCATCGCTTGGGCATACGTTTGGTCCTTGGCTTTTGCCGGATTGGATCAGCTCCGAGGCGGAAAAGGCGCTTCGTACCTCGGCAGATTCATGGGCTGGCTGGGCGGCTTCTCCCTGGAGTTGTACGTGTCGCACATCATGCTTAACCAGGTGTATCGCAGCTTCGGCTTCTACAACGAAGGTTGGCTGCCGGGTTATCTGGTGGTGGTGGCTTTGGCCATCCTGCTTGCATTCGCGGCATATAAGCTGACCGATCCGTTCATAAAGAGAATAAGCGGTAAACCTCGCGCGGCATAAGCCGATCGTCCACACCGAAACGTATTCAACGAGGGCCTTTGCGAAAATGCAATCGCCCTCGTTTTCGTTTATGGGTTAGTCCGTCCCAAGGAACCCCGGCGACATGCTGTAGATGAAATCCGGCGCATAGGCGTGCCCGAGGACGACCACATGGTCCACATCGTATCGGTCTGCATACCAATCGACGTTGCCGTCCGTCGATACATTGCCAGGCACAATGCAGATGGTGGATTCAAAGTTCAAGGCAATGTAGCGCCTGATAGAGTAGCTCATGGAATCGCCTACGACCAGGCACGTTGTACCCTTTTGAGCATTCGGGTTCTCAATCCAAACAGCACCGTTGCCGTAATATTCGGAGTATACGTTCGTCATGTCTATGTCGTTTTCGCCAACCGCACCGTCCAGATAACCCTGGCGTTTTCCGAGTTCGAACATCTCGCCTTTTCCGGAGTCCGTCAACTTGTAATACCTGTAATCGGAAAAGTCATAGGCGTGGTCAACGAATGCACTTTGGAACCCCAAATCCAATCCGTTTCGAGCATTCGATCCGTACCAAGCAGGCACAACCTGTATGTGGTCGGCATCGTCCCAGGACACTGGCGCCCAACCTGATTCCGCCGCCAAGACCCCATACGAGTCGACAGCATAAGGCGCCTGCCAATGATGGTCGTTTCTATACCACGCCTCATCCACAGACATTTCCAATGGCGCATCGAACACATGCAGGTCGATACTTTCACCCAAAAACCCGCCCCAAAGATCCTCGACCGATTCCTTGTCCATAAGAGGATACCCGCGGACATAACCGTACATGGGGTCACGTTCGCTCTGCCGCAGCTGAAGCGTCACGCACACGTCAAACGCCACGTCGGGATGCGACTCCGCTGCAGCGTTCAAAGCGCCGCACCATGCCTCGACGTGAGCGTATGAAGCGGTACCAGGAAGCTGTATGGGCTGGTGGTATGAGTTGAGCACACCTTCGGACTCAAGCGCGAATACGTCCGAGCCGAAGAACGTCGGATATGCATCGTATCCGAACGGAACAGCGGCAAGTTTGATCTCGGCCCTCTGAATGCCCGCATTGCATAGCGAGAACTCATCCTTGAAAGGAAAGGCGTCGGCGGCGTATTGCTCGAAATCCGACTGGAATGAACCGTCATCAAAGGAATCTTCAGCCAAATCATGCAGGGTCAGAAAAGCTCGCCCCTCGATACTCGACGTCGTCTTGGTTTCGAACCCAGGCAAAAGAAAACCCGCAGCCTGATACAGAACCATACTGCCCATGACCGCCAAAACCGACACGATGAATGCTATCGAACGCACCTTCTGCATAATGGTCCTTAGAACTGGAAATAAATGAACGGGTTGAACGAGCCGGAAATGACCGAAGCCAGACTGGTCAGGAAAAGCATGACCAGCAGCACATCGACCGCAACGTTCGCCCATGCGAGCAGACGCGCCTGGCTCTTCCCTACCGGCTCCGCTTCCAGCACGCACAGCGAATCGGCTTCGTACCTTTCAGGGTTCACAACGCTGATCTTGAGGAAATCGACGAGCTGCCGACCTTCGACCCAAGCCAGGAAACGCTCCTTCACATACGGGCATATCGGAGTGGACGCTGCGACGCAAATTGCGAACACAACCCAATACTCCCAAACGCCCAGCTCCCAAAACGATGCAGAACCCGTAAGGCCGTACATCCCGACCAGTGCCTGCCAATACGGCACGAGCTGCGTTGAATCCGTAATCCAAAAGAACGACCAACCGAACACGTAAATGACGATGCAGTACACGTGCTGAACCAGTCTGGGCGTTTTCGCCAAACGCATGCCCCAAAGGTACTTCTCGCATATCAGAAGCACGCCGTAGTACACGCCCCACAGCACGTAGTTCCAAGCGGCGCCGTGCCAAAGGCCGGTAACGGTCCATACAACGGCGATATTGAATATGTGCCTGCTGGTAGTGCATCGGCTGCCGCCCAAAGGGATGTAGATGTAATCGCGAAAGAACGTCGACAGGCTGATGTGCCAACGACGCCAGAATTCAGTAACCGATGTTGAAATGTAGGGATAATTGAAGTTGCGCAGATACTTGAATCCCATCATGCGACCAAGGCCGATGGCCATATCCGAATACCCGCTGAAGTCGAAGAATATCTGGAACGTATAGGCGATCAGACCGCCCCAGGCTCCCACGAACCCGATTGCAGAACCGCCCTGGGACAGCATCGAATCGGCGAGTATCGCGCAGGTGTTCGCAAGGAGCACCTTTTTACTCAGGCCCACGACGAAAAGGCGCAACCCGCTAGCAAAGTCTTCCAGGTTTTCTTTACGGCCTAGAACCTGCTCATGAATGGTGGAGTACCGCACGATGGGCCCGGCGATAAGCTGCGGGAAGCAGGCGACGTACATTCCCAAAAAGAGAATGTTGCGTTGCGGTTCCACCTGCTTACGGTACACATCGATGACGTATGAGAGGGCTTGCAGCGTGTAAAACGAAATGCCGATAGGAAGCGGAAGGTTCATGTTTCCGATGACTTCAGCACCCGCAAGCGCATTGATGTTATCTGCCACAAACCCCTGGTATTTGAAGAATCCGATTACCAGAACGTTTGCGACGACCGCAATAAACAGCAAGGCTTTTCGTACGCCGACCTTCGAAGAGCCGCCTATCGCAAGCGACAACGCCCAATTCATGAAAATGGAAAGCACCATAAGCAAGACGTAGACGGGCTCTCCCCAGGAATAGAACAAGAGCGATGCCACGAGCAGCCACACATTGCGAAGGACCCGCGTTCTACAGGCAAAGTACACCAGCAGCATGATCGGGCAATAGAACAGCAGAAAAGCAGACGACGAAAATACCACGCCGAAAACCCTTTCGATGATGGATTATACGCACATGCCAAGCCGTCAAAACAACAGCTGCGAAATAGTACTGCAAGGCTACTCACGCCCTACATAACCATTGAGGCTCGGCACCCGGTACAAGCAGGCAGTCCATCTGCAAAGCGCGCAAGGTAATTCGCATCCACAACAAGGAACGGCAGACAGACTGCCGGCGCCCAATGTGCGCCGACCCAACACGTCTTCTATCGTAATTCTGAGATTGCGCGAACAGCGTTCGGGCGGGGCTTCATTTGAGTTAGTATTCTGCCACACCACGACTTGATCGCGGCATACCGCTGACTTAAAGGAGCATATATGAACTACGCAGGCATTCTGGCGGGCGGAAAAGGCACGCGCATGGGCATTACCGAACGCCCTAAGCAGTTTCTGCGTCTGGGCGCCGAAGAGAAGCCCATCATCATCTATACCATCGAAGCCTTTCTGACCTGCAAGGACATCGATCGCATCATCATCGCCACGCCTCTGGCCTGGGTGGAATACACCGAGGTCCTGGTATACGAGAACTTCGACGAAGAATCCTGCAGCCGCATTACCGTCATCCAAGGCGGCAAAGAGCGCAGCGACTCTCTGGACAACATCTGTACGTACATCGAAGACACTTGGGGGCTGACCGACGACGACATCCTGGTGAGCCATGACGCCGTTCGCCCCTTCGTCACCCAGCGCATTATCGAAGAAAACGTGCGCTTCGCCCGAGAAGTCGGGTGCGTCGACACCGTAGTTCCTTCTACGGACACCATCGTCGTCAGCGTCGAAGGCAAGACCATCGACGAGATCCCGCCGCGCAGCCAGTTCTATCAGGGACAGACGCCGCAGAGCTTCTCGATCAAGGAGTACCTCGAGGCGTACAACGCGCTGACCGATGAGCAGAAGGCCATCCTGACCGACGCCTGCAAGGTGTATCTGTTCAACAACAAGCCCGTGCACCTGGTCATGGGCGAATACAGCAACATCAAAATCACCACGCCCTACGATATCCATGTTGCCGAAAGCATCTTAAGCGAGCGCGGTGCCAAATAGGCCCTCGTGGCGGACAGCGTTTAGGACCGAATCGATCAGACGCCTGAGCAATTGCGCCCGGGCGTCTTTTTCTCTATGGCGCATCTTTGCCCAATCGGCGGCTGAAACATGCGTGCTTTTGTTGGCAGTCGGGACAAAACGGCACCGTCGAATTACAATGGGCAAAACACGATTACCGATACAAGCACACACCCGTAAGGAATGCATATGCTGAACAATATTTATAGGCTTGAAAGGCCCGAGACCTTCGCGGTCCATACCGAAGAGCTCGTCGAGACCGAAGGCTACGCCACCATCCGTCCGACCCATCTGGCCATCTGCGCCGCGGACCAGCGCTACTGGTCCGGCAACCGCGACCCGAAGGCCCTCAAGAAGAAGCTCCCCATGGCGCTTATCCACGAGGGCATCGGCGTTGTCGTGAGCGACTCCACGGGCACGTACGCCCCGGGCACAAAGGTCGTCATGGTGCCGAACATGCCCGACCCGGACGACCCCGACAAGCTGAGCAAGGAGAACTACTCCCGCGCGAGCAAGTTCTGCTCCAGCAGCATGGACGGCTTCATGCGCGACTACGTCACCATCCCCACCGAGCGCCTGGTGCCCTTCGGCAACAACGTGGATCCCATGGTCGCCGTCATGGCCGAGCTCACGAGCGTGGCCACCAACGCTGTCGAAGCCTTCAACCAGGTCCGCCATGTGGACCGCAACAACGTCATCGGCATCTGGGGCGACGGCGCCGTGGGATACCTCATGGCCATGGTGCTGCACCAGGAGTTCCCGGACACGCACCTGATCCTGTTCGGCGCCGACGAGGACAAGATGGCCATGAACGACTTCGTGGACGAGAAGCACAACGTCCGCATCGAGCGCACCGAGGACCTTCCCGCCGTGGACCACGCCTTCGAATGCGTCGGCGGCGTGGGCGGCTGCACCAGCGCCATCAACCAGATCATCGACCTGATCCGCCCCCAGGGCGTCATCGGGCTCATGGGCGTGAGCGAGATGCCCGTGCCCATCAACACCCGCATGGTCCTCGAGAAGGGCCTTACGCTGCAGGGCAACTCCCGCAGCAGCAAGGGCGACTTCGAGCGCGCGGTCGAACTCTTCGCCCGCCCCGAGGTTGCTCGCCAGGTCCGCAAAATCGACAAGGACGTCTTCCCCGTCGCCGGCATCGACGACGCCCAAGAAGCCTTCCGGTTCGACATGCACAGCCCCTTCAAGACGGTCATGCTCTGGGACACGCCCATTTCGGAATAACGAACCGTTTACAGCACGAAAAGAGATTGCATGAAACTCGCACGGTATTGGTGGGAACGCACCATCCTGTTCCTCGAAGTTGACCCCGCCACGCCCTTTGCGGCCGATGAGAAACTGTATCTGCAGCTCATTCCTGCAGACGATTCCGAAGCACCCGAACCTTTCGCGGTTGATAACTGCGCACGGATCTCCGACACGGTCATGTCCGTGCGCTTCCTCATGGGCGTCGCGAACGACCCGGTGCCTGCAGGCACCTACCGTGCCCTTGTGCAGCGCGACGGAGCATTCACGCCCGTCGACGTTTCCGAAATAGGCATTCCGCTGCTTTCGCTGGACAACAAGCGCTCAGACGTGTTCCTGTACATTCGTGCCGAATGCTACTATGCAGCCGTCCCCGTCGATCGCGACGGAGAGCTCGCTTTCAAGGTCACGAGCAAAGCCGCCCCGGGCCACAAGCCTTCGGCCCATTACAGCAACAAGGCCGAAATCGCCGAGAACCATCGGCTCCTGATCCACAACTACAAAGCAGGGCTGCTCATCTCGTTCTTCAACTTCTTCAAGAAGACATGCAGGGTCAACCCCAAAAAGATCCTATTCACTTCAGACAGCCGGGCCAACCTGTCCGGCAACATGGAGCCACTGTATAAGCGCATGCAGGAACGCGGCATTACCGACAACTACAAGGTCGTGTTCTCGTTTAAAGAGGATGCCGTGCATCGCCGCAGTTTGTGGTCGCTCATCAACCTGCATTACCATCTGGCCACGTCGAAGCTCATTTTCTGCGACGACTACCAGTCGATGCTGTACCGCCTGAACTATAGGCCCGAACAGCGTCAGATCCAGCTTTGGCACGCATGCGGCCATTTCAAGACGGTCGGATTGGGGCGCATCGGCACGCTTGCAGCCGTCTCGCCTTTCAACATCAGCCATCGCACCTACACCGACGTCATTGTGGCATCTGACAGCGACGTGCCCATCTACGGTGAAGCCTTCGGCATCCCCGACAACCGCGTGAAGCCCTTAGGCATCCCCCGCCACGACTGGCTGCTGGACAAGGATTGGCAGGCCGAAAAGAAGAAGACCTTCCAGGAGACCTTCCCCAACGCCGACGGCAAACGCGTGGTGGTGTTCGCCCCGACGTTCCGTGGCGAAGGCCGTCGCACCGCCTACTACGATTACGACCTGCTGCAGCCCGAACGGCTGGCGCAGTTCTGCCGCGAGCACAACCTGTTCTTCATTTTCAAGATGCACCCTTTCGTGCTGCAGGAGCCGCCCATCCCCGCGGGCTGCGACGATGTGTTCGCCAACGGAACGCCAATTCGCGAGATCAACGACATTCTGCCCAGCACCGACATCCTGATCACGGATTACTCCTCTGTCGTTTATGAAGCGTCGCTTTTGGGCATCCCCACGCTCTATTACGCCTTCGACAAGGAGGAATACATCAGCGAGCGCGACTTCTACGAGTCCTACGACGATTTCGTCAGCGGCAAGATCGTCTACACCTTCGACGAGCTGCTCGACGCCATCGCCAACGAGGACTTCGAGCTGGAAAGGCTCCAGGATTTCGTCCGCAAGAACTTCAAGCACATCGACGGTCACGCCTGCGACCGCATCATCGACGAAACCATCCTGAAGGCCTAGTCCCACTGTGTCAGTAGGGACGCATGCAACTGACACATTTTTGTGTCAAAAGGAAACGTCCCTACTGACACATTTCAAGGATAGGTTCGTTATACGTGTTTCAGGATTTCCGAGGCTATGCGCGAAGACGAGCCTGGGGTGCAGCCGTCGAGATAGGACATCAGGTCGTCCTGCAACTCGTCGTACGCCGTTTGCGGCAGGTTGTGAACCTTGTCGGCCAATTCGGAAACGCTCATGGCCATGGTGGCAGGATGATCCTCGGGGAAGTCCCGAATGAAACCCACCCGCTGCTTGTAGTCCTCGATGTCAGGCGTCAGGAACAACACCTTCTTACCCAGAAGCGCCGCCTCGAAAATAATGGACGAATAGTCCGTCACCACAAAATCCGACCGCTTCATGAGCTCGATCGTCGGCGTGGACCCCTTCGTTCCACCGGACAGAAGCTTGCTGACGGGGTGCGCCGAGAAGATAACCTCGATGGAATCGTCGTCGGCAAAGGCCTCCTGAATCTCCTTGAACGTGGCCTCGACAGTACCCTGCTTGTTCTCCAGGGTGGGCGCATACAGAATGCGCGTCACCGATCCGTCGTCGACCAGAGCCTCTTCGTCTTCGGGGTCGAACTTCGGCGGCTCTAACACGCTGTCGGCACGCGGAAGGCCCAGCGGCAGGAACCTGGACGCCGGGTATCCGAAAGCCGGACCCACGATTTCGGACGTCTTCGTACCCGATGAGACGATGGCGTCGTAGTTGCGATGCATGCATAGGATGCGCGCCTGATCTTCGGAATGGCCGCCCGGCTGCCCCACCGTCATGAGAGAGAACTTCTTGAAACCGCCCAGCGCATGCCACAGTTGCAGCACCCACACCTCCTGGCGCAGGTTGGGAATGCACACCGCCGGCACGTAGCCGTCCACCACGATGACCGTGGATGTGGCGGCGTAGCGCAGCTGGGTCAGCATGAAGAAGCCGTTCTCGACAAAAGCCCGCAACGAGTGGTCGTCGCGCTTGCAAAGCACCACGATGTCCAAATCAGGGCGCTTCCTGAGCAGCTCCTCCTTCAAAAGGCGCATGTCCAACGCAAGCTTCTTGCTGTTGGACTGCCGCGACATCATGACCACACGATGCCTCAGCGGAAGCACCGTGTACATGGCGTATACAGCCCGAATGCCCCAGCGGGCGATCCAATACAGAACCTTCTTCATGCGTTTGGCTCGCTAGTGCTTCAGCTCGTTTTTGACGTCGGTGGACGAGATGCCGTCGGTGCGGTCCAGATACACGACCTCGCAATAGTCCTTCAGCACCTCGAACCGCGGGTCGCCGCGCCAGTCGCCGCCCATGACCACGATATCGATGTCGTATTTCTTCACGTCGTCGATCTTCTGGTCCCAACGTTCCTCGGGAATGACCAGGTCGACATAGCGGATGCTTTCAAGCATCTCCTTACGCACGCCGTAGGAATAGAAGCTCGCCTTGCCTTTGCCGGCGTTGAATTCATCGGTAGAAAGAGCCACCACAAGATAGTCACCCAGCTTGGAGGCACGACGCAACAGGCGGATATGTCCGTAGTGCAGAAGATCGTAAGTGCCGTAGG
Source organism: Slackia heliotrinireducens DSM 20476 (assembly GCF_000023885.1). NCBI lineage: Bacteria > Bacillati > Actinomycetota > Coriobacteriia > Eggerthellales > Eggerthellaceae > Slackia > Slackia heliotrinireducens. Next base: position 1,683,920 of record NC_013165.1, read on the forward strand.
TCAGCACACGTACCGGTTTGCGGTATTCTTCATCATTGGCGAAACGCACTTGAGGAATCTCGGCGTTGTTGTTCTCGACTTGAGGCATAGCGGCCTCCTTCTAGTTGTCCTTCGGTGCAGCCTTCTCGACTTCTTCCGGCTTCTTTCCGCCATGCCTGTGGGATGACGGAATGCGGCCTATCCGCTTATTGTAATAGTGGCGCAGCACGGGTTCAAGAATACCCAGCCGCCATACAATCATAAACGACCCGATCGCCAGAATGACGAACACGACGAAAACAAGCATGCCTGCCGTATTCGAAATGGCGAATGCACCGATGGCAAGAAACGCTGTCCAAGCGTACAGGATCAACACCGACGTGCGCATGGAGTAGCCTTCGCGCAGCAGCTTGTGATGCAGGTGCTTCGCGTCAGCCTGCTGGATGGGCTGATGCGCCAGAACCCTTCGGATGACCGCAACCACCGAGTCCATAATGGGAATGGCCGCGATGATGAGCGACGCCGCCAGAACGACCACGGTCGACGACCTGATCACGCCCAGAAGCGAGATGACGCCCAGCATGGTTCCTAGGAACAACGACCCCGAGTCTCCCATGAATATGCTTGCAGGGTTGAAGTTGTACCGCAAGAACGCCAACGTGACGCCCAGGGTAACGACGCAGAACATGGCCGTTTCCATACGAAACTTGCCCAGCGCGACCAAAAACAGCGTGAACGTGGCGATGGCCGTGATGCCAGCCGCCAAGCCGTCCAAGCCGTCGATCAGGTTGATGACGTTCATGAACGCCATTAGATACAGCACCGTCAAAGGATAGGCGAACCACCCGAACGTGATGAATCCTGCGCCGAAGGGGTTCTTGATCGATTCCAGCAGAATACCCGAAGCAACAAGAATGACCGCAGCGATAATCTGGCCGATCATCTTATGGAAAGGCCGCAACGCCTTCACGTCGTCGATCACACCGGTGATGACGATAGCTGTGAATCCCAGCACAACACCAGGATAGAACACGCTCAGCGTAAACGCCGACTGGTAGAACACGTTCCAATCCAGGAACTGCTCCCCTATGAATTCGACCAGCAAAGCCGCCATAACGCCTGTATACATGGCCAATCCGCCCATGCGCGGGATAGGCGTCTTGTTCACGCGGCGATAGCCCGGGTAGTCGATGGCATTCAGCCTGAAGGCCAAGCGCTTGACCACGGGCACCATGACGTAGGTCACCAGAAAGGCAACCGCCATGAGCAGCAGGAGATGTGGCAGCTTCGATACCATGTCGACTAGTTTCGATTCTCGTAGAACGCGATGGCGTCCTTGATGCTGCCCTCGAAGATATCCTTCCCATGCTCGAGCACAATGCCGCGGCTGCAGAACTCCTTCGCCGCCGAGCTGGAATGGGTTACGAACAGGACCGACACATGGCGGTCGGACATGATCTCATGGACGCACTGCTGGCACTTCTTCGAGAACTTCCTGTCGCCAACGGACAATGCTTCATCCACGACGAGGATATCGGGTTTGATAGAACTGGCGAATGCGAACCCCAGGCGGGCTTTCATGCCGCTGGAGTAGGTACGCAGGGGCTGGTCGATGTAGTCGCCGAGCTCGGCGAACTCGATGATGCCGGGTTCAAGCTCGGCCATCTGCTCGTCGGAAATGCCCCACAGTTGACCACGGAACTTGATGTTCTCACGCCCCGACAGCTGCGAGTCGAAACCGGCGGACAGCTCGAGCAGGGCGCTTACACGGCCGTGCACCTCGACCTTTCCGTGTGTCGGATACGTTACGCCGGTGATGATCTTCAGCGCCGTGGACTTGCCGGCGCCGTTGTTGCCTAGAAACGCCACTGCCTCGCCTCGGGCGATGGTGAACGACAGGTCGTCGGAGGCGTTGATTTCCTTGTACGGAACCTTCTTGCTCAGCGTAGCCTTGAATCGGGCACGGTCGTTCTTAAAGAGCTTGTAGGTTTTCGTTACGTGCTCGAACGAAATGGCTATGGGATTCGTGGCGTCTTCATCACGAATGATGACAGGACGCTCGTAGGGAATCTGAGCGGTATCACTGTTAGAGGACATCGGCCACATCCTTCCTCAGCTTACCGTAGAAATACAGCATGATGACCGTGGTCGCGACGAACACGACGACGAAAGGAACAAGGATTTCCGGCTTCTCCCAAATCCAATACTTGTCGCACAGCGAAGCCCTCAGGCAGGTGCAGAAAAATGTGATGGGGTTGAACGCCAGAAACGTCTGCAGCCAATCGATGGGCAGGTTCGACACGTTGTATATAATGCCCGAAAGCCAGAACAGAGGCTGCGTCAGCGCTTTGATGAGCTGGTGGAAGTCCTTGCTGATGGCGCAAAGCGGCGATGTGAGCATGGACAGCATGATGAAGTACACAAGCATGAGCAGCGCACTTGGAATAACCTGCAGCACATGTATATCCAGGCTGGTGCCGGTAAGGATGCAAAGCGCAATCATACCCACAACCAAAATGGTGAACACGATGAACTGTGCCAAGGCGTAGAACGTCGAAATGATCGACATAGGGAAATGCATGCGGTTTACCAGATACGGATACCGACGGTAAATGCTCGTACCCGTGTTGAGCATGGACTGCATGAAGAACCAGGGGATCAAGCCGCAGCTGAGCCAAAGGATATACGGATAATCGCCGACGCTGTGTCCGGCACGAAGACCGAGGGCGAGAGCGAACCAGAAAACTCCGATGTACATCAACGGTTTGATCATAAGCCAAACCCAACGGAACGCCGTGCCGCGGACTTCCTTCTTCAAGTCAAATACGGCTAGGTTCATCAGCTGGTGGCGCCACTGCCAATGTTCTTGGCATATTTCACGCAGGGTATCTAACATGCAGCCTCCCCGCAAAAATCAGCAAACATTTCTAACGATGGCCTTTCTGCTCAATGAGTGTATCACGATAGCATTCTTCGATGAATTCCGCCACGCGAGAGCATGAACCTGGGCCAATTCCTTCAAAATAACCGTCCACAAACCTCGAAAACGCCTCGGACGCATACGTGTCTTCCTGCGAAACAACTGCCGCCAGCTCGTCAGGGTCGACGAACGTCCCCTCGGGGAATATCTCCAGTGGATCGATGTTGAGCCCTGGGGATTGCCGGTACTCGACGATGTCGGGCACATAGAAATACACGGGCTTGCCCACCAGCGCCGCTTCGAACGATATGGCCGAATAGTCCGTGACTACGCGGTCGGCGAAAGACAGCAGGTCACGGCTGGGGGCACCCGGCACGAACTCAACGTTGCGCATGGCTTTCGCCGCTTCCTTGTCGCAGCCCGGATCCAAGGGGTGGCCTGCCACCAGAAGCCGGCAGCCGCAAGGCTGCAGCGCCTGGGAAAGCCGCGCCACCTCTCGCGTCATCCAGCCCTCGGTGCCGGCACCTCGTCGCAGGGTTGGCACGTACAGCACCTTGAACGCATCGTCTGCCAAACACGGATGCTTTTGGCGAAGCCGTTCTACATTGCGCATATGCGGCGATTCGGGAGCTGTATCCAACAGGTAGTCCATGCGCGGCAGGCCCAACGGCACGATGCGGTCCGGTTCGTAGTTGAACGCCTTCGAATACGCATCGATAGCGCCTGGACCTGCGGCGACGATGTAGTCGTAATTGCGGTGCATACGCATGGCGTATGCAGCCTCTGACGAATAGTTCGCAGGCGTATCCAGCGATTGGTAGCCGAACTTCTTGATGGCGCCGAACGCATGCCAGATCTGCACGACGCGGGTCTGTTTGTCTAGATGCCTCGGGATGCTGACCGACGGAATGGCGCTTTCAAGCACGCACACGCGGGACCGCGCGCATTGGTTGACCATTACGAACAGGGATTTGATGAAGGCGAACATGTTCTTGCGCTCCGAGTCGGTGGTGCACAGCACCACTTCGGCCTGCGGCAGGCGACGATGCAACTCGTCGGCGAGCATACGCAGATCCAGCGACGGCTTGCTCCCCTGCCGCGACATGAGGACGATGCGGTCGCGTTTGCCGCGTATGGAGCAGGCCGCATACACGGCGTCCATTGCGTTGAGCGCTATCGTATAGATGAACACGCCGTTCCCTTCGCTGGAGCATCAATTCCGATCATCACATCAAACTATGCAATTATATCTCACCCCTCATGTTAAAATGCCCTGCATTACAAGCTGATACATGGAGGGTTACAGCTATGTCGATAATGGTTACGTTGAACCGCAAGTTCCGCAAGCCCATGCTTGCATTCATGAAGAAGCATCCCAGGTTCCGCCGCAACGGCCGCAAGGTGTATTACGACTTCCGCGGGCAGCTTTACAAGAACCAGGCGAGCAAGGTCCCGACCAACGAGAAGATGGTGGTGTTCGAGAGCTTCGGCGGCCGCCAGGTCAGCTGCTCGCCGCGCGCCATCTACGAGGCCATGCTGGCCGATCCTCGGTTCGACGACTGGACGTTCGTGTGGTCCTTCCGCAAGCGCTCCATCAAGAAAATGCAGCAAGATCCGATGATGGAACGGGCGCAGCTTGTGGCCCGCTGCTATGACGACTACTTCGAGATCATGCAGCAGGCGAAATACTGGGTTGTCAATACCCGTGTGCCGGAGTACGTGCATCCCAAAGACGACCAGGTATATGTGCAGTGCTGGCACGGCACGCCTCTGAAATGCCTCGGATTCGACGTGGCCATCGATTCGCAGAACGCCTTGAACTCCACCGAGGAGCTGGCCTGGCGTTTCGGAATCGACTCCGAAAAGTGGAGCTACCTGCTCTCCCCTTCGCCCTACACGTCGCTTCATCTGGCCGACGCCTTCGGCCTTCCTGAAGAGCGCCGTGCCGACGTCGTGCTTGAAGAGGGCTACCCTCGCAACGACCGCATAGCCGCCACCTGCGCCGATCCGGACACGCTTGCGGCTGCAAAGGCCGAAATCTGCGAGAAGCTGGGCATCCCTCAGGACAAGAAGCTCTTCCTGTACGCCCCCACCTGGCGCGACGACGCCTATCAGGCTGGTAAGGGATACGTAATGGAGGACACGCTGCTGGACTTCAACCGCCTGCGCGAAACCATGGAGGCCGACGGTTGGATCGTGCTGTTCCGCGCGCACTACTACATCGCCAACAAATTCGACTTCGAACCCTACGAAGGCTTCGTCTACGACGTGTCGCGCGGCGTGGACATCAACGACCTGTACATCATCTCCGATGCGCTTATGACCGACTACTCGAGCGTGTTCTTCGACTACGCCATTACGAAGCGCCCGATCCTGTTCTTCTGGCCCGACTGGGAGCACTACGCCAATGCCATCCGCGGGTTCTACTTCGACTTGAAGGAGCTGCCCGGACCGCACTGCTTCAACATGGATGACGTTGTCGAGGCCATCGGCAAGCTCGATTCCTACGACGAAATGTACGGCGAGGCCTACGCCGAGTTCCGCCAGACCTTCTGCCCCAAAGACGACGGCCACGCCGCCGAACGCGTCATCAACAAGGTGTTCGACGTGTAGCGCGTGCCTCATGAAAAGACATTCGGCCTCAAGTGAGCTCGCAAGGCTCCGCCTCGAAGCCCGCGCCGGCCTCGCATCAAATGACGCGAGGCCGTTTCCATTGGCTGCGATTAACGTCGCAAGGAATTCGTGCATCTGACGGGTTCGAGGGAAAGCGCTTGCTCGGTGCATAAAAAAGCCCCTCCGCCTGACCGATCAAAAGCTGGTCAGACGTTGGGGCCTTTCTCATTCCTGTGGGAAAGACGTATTAGGCGGGATTGCTGTACTTACCGATGTAGCGGTCGATCATGTCCTCGCCGAACTCGGTCACCTGGTACCAGATGCGAAGCTCGCCGTTGTCGTCAAGGTCGCAATTGGACTCGTCAAGAAGCCCGTTCTCCTTGGCGGTGGCCAACGCTTCTTCAACATCCTTCAAGGTCAGAAGCTTGTAGTCGCCGTATTGAGGCTTGAGGGCCGCCACCACACCTTGGGCGCAATCCTGGCTGCCACCAACGAAATGCTTCACGATGGCGTAATACAGAGGCATCAGTTCGTTGCTCATTATGCGTTCACCTTTCCCTTACGGCCAAGCACGTCAAGCGGGTTGACAGCGATGCAGAAGATGCCGATGACCATGATGATGGCGCCGAACCACTGGATGGGCGCCAGCGGCGGATAGAACTCTGCCATGCCACCGATGTTGAGCAGACCCATGATGACCCAGATGAAGAACGGGCCCCAGAAAGCATACATGCCATTGCAAGCCATGCCGAGCGCAGCGCCGCACATGGAGTTGCCCTTGTACCAGAAGGAATAGGCAGGCATGGCGAAGAAACCGGAGATGACGAAGATGAGCAGAGCCGGGTTCGTGAACGCAGCCGCCGCGAGCTGTGGGATGGCACTGGGTTCGCCGCCGATCATGGACAGCAGCGGGAACATGACCAGAAGCTCCAGAAGACCTGCCGTGACCTGGCGGATGGTGATGCCGATGCGGTAATCGATGAGGATGGTGCCGAATCCGGCGACGCAGCCTTCGAAACCCCAGCCGAACGCCGCGAAGAACGCGAACAGGCAGCCGAGCAGCGCTTCCGGTCCGATGGTGGCGAAGCTGGTGCCGCCGATGATTGCGCCTGCAACCAGGCAAATGAAGATACCCAGGATCTTATGGCCGTTCAGCTCCTGCTTGAAGAAGATGCGGCCCAGGATGGCGCCGATAGCGCAGTTCAAAGCTGCAATAGGAACGATGACGCCGGGGTTGCCCGCCGCCGTGGCGGAGTTCAAACCCACGATGTAGGCCGTGGTGGCAAGCGGTCCGCCCACCATGGCGCACACGATCATAATCCAGCCGGGCTTCGTCTTGACCGTCTTCCAAAGGTCTCCCAGCTGACGGTTCTTCGCGCACATGACAAGCGACCACACGCCGCTGAAGAAGTCATTGATGCCTGCGGCGAGCGCAGCCAGCACGAAGGTGATCACGAACGGGCTCAGTGCAGGGTTGCCATTGCCCCACTCGGTTCCGGCGAACCACTCGCCCCAGACACCCTGCGTTTCGGCAAGGGTCAGAAAGCCCGTATACAGGCCGTAGCAGATGCCGGAGGCGATGGCGAAGGCGATGCCCCTGACGAAGTACTTCCGACGTCGCTCTTCGCGAAGTGCGGCAACGTTCGCATCCATGTGCGACACTCTCCTCTCAACGAAGCGGTGTGGAAGGTTCCACACGCTCTGTCATTTCCATGGCGTGCAGTATAGCAATACTTGTTCAATTTGTTTGGACATTTCACAACTTTTGGACATTTAGACATCATTCGCCCAGAACAGAACCGTTTATCCCGATTTTCAAACACTGAGCCCCTAACTGAGCAATCCTCGGAATTCCGTTTGGATTTTTCATTGTGAACATACTTCCCGCCCCTGTATACTGTTCATGCAGATACAATACGTTCATCCAACGTGAACACAAACAAGATTCAAGGATGGCCTTACACATGATCACACGAAACGAATTCGAGACCCTCTGCGCAATCCGCCAGAACCCTGGCGCCACGCAACGCGAACTCGCCGACGCATTGGGCGTGTCCCTCGGAACCGTCAACAACGTGCACCGCAGCCTCACGAAAGCCAAGCTCATCGAAGAGGGCCGCATCACGGCGCGCGGTCTGAAGGAGCTGCGTCCTTACAAGGTCGAAAACGCGGTCATCATGGCGGCCGGCCTCTCCTCCCGATTCGCGCCCATCTCCTACGAGCGCCCCAAAGGCCTGCTGAAGGTCCGCGGGGAGGTGCTGATCGAGCGCCAGATCGAGCAGCTCATGGAAGCTGGCGTGAACGAAATCGTCGTGGTGGTCGGCTACAAGTGCGAGCTCTTCTTCTATCTTGAAGAAAAGTACGGCGTGCAGATCGTCGTGAACCACGAGTACGCGTCCAAGAACAACCACTCCACCCTGATGCGCGTCCGCGAGATGCTAGGCAACACCTACATCTGCTCCTCGGACGACTATTTCACCACCAACCCCTTCGAGCAGTACGTGTGGAAGGCCTACTACTCCGCGGAGTTCTCCGAGGGCCCCACCCGCGAATGGTGCATGGAGACCGATCGCAAGGGCCGCATCGAGAAAGTGACCGTCGGTGGCGAAAACGCCTGGTACATGACGGGCCATGCCTATTTCGACAAGGCGTTTTCCGACCGTTTCGTCGAGATTCTGGAAGCCGAGTACGACGACCCCCGAACGGCCGACAAGCTGTGGGAAGAGCTCTACATCGAGCACATCGACGAGTTCGACATGGAGATTAAGGAATACGAACCCGACGTCATCTTCGAGTTCGATTCCCTGGACGAGCTGCGCGACTTCGACCCGCTGTTCCTGGAGAACGTCGACTCCAGCATTTTCGACAACATCGTGGCGGTGCTCGGTTGCGACAAATCGGAAATCCGGGACGTGTACCCGCTCAAGCAGGGCCTGACCAACCTCTCCTGCCACTTCACCACTGACGACGGCGAATACGTGTACCGCCACCCCGGCGTGGGCACCGAGCAGATGATCGACCGCAGCGCCGAGGTTCAGGCGCTCAACCTGGCGAAATCAATCGGCATCGACAAGACCTTCGTGTTCGAGAACGCCAAGACCGGATGGAAGATCTCCAAGTTCATCAAGAACTGCCGTGAACTGGACCCACGCGACGACGCGCAGCTGGCCGAAGCCATGCAGGTGGCCCACAAGCTGCATGGGCAGAACGTGTCGCTGGACCGCCACTTCGACTACCTGCAGGAAGGCCTGAAGTACGAAAAGCTGCTGCTCAAAAAGGGCCCGATCAACGTGCCAGGGTATGAAGAGCTGAAAGCCCAAGCCGAAAAGGCCCGCGCCTACGCCGCGCAGGACAACGCGCCTGAATGCCTGACCCACAACGACTTCTTCAACCTCAACCTGCTCTACGACGAAGAAGGCAACCTGTCGCTCATCGACTGGGAATACGCCGGCATGTCCGACTACGCCAGCGATTACGGCACCTTCGTTGTGACCTGCATGCTGAACGACGAAGAAGCCGACCGCGCACTGGAGCACTACTTCGGCCGCACGCCCACCCTCGAGGAGCGCCGCCACAACTACGCGTTCGTCGGCCTGGCCGGCTGGTGCTGGTACGTGTGGTCGCTACAGAAGGAATCCGAAGGCGACTATGTCGGCGAGTGGCTCTACACCTACTACCGCTACGCCAAGAAATATCTGCCCAAGGCCATCGAGCTGTATGAGCAGCCGCAGGAGTAACCGCGCAACGCCCATAAACGTTTCAGGGGTGAGGAATCCGCTTCCTCACCCCTGTTCTTTTCGGTCGGCTTACCGTACGACAAGCCGTTTTCCCTGGTGTGACAGCAAGTGCGCAGGGCCCACCTTGTTGACGGACAGCCCCTTGAGCTTGGTTGTCTCGCGCTGTTCGGTGTCGTAGTACGTCAGCAGCTTCAACTTCCAATTCCCCGTCGATTTCGAGAAATCGTTTGCATCCACCTCGATCTTCCAATCACCGGTGCTGTCGGGGCAAACCTCCCGCTCGAGCCTGGCATGCTCCCCTTCGGCAACCAATACGATGCGCGCATGTTCGAAGGTGCCGTGCTCGAAGACGGCCTTGCCGCACACGGTAAACTTCTTGCTGGCGAGGACCGACGCCACGTCGTGCAGATTCACGTCGGGTGCGGGCTCGGTGGCCAAGGTCATTTCGGGCCAAGGCTTCTGCCCGTCGAAGCATTTCGCCCAACGGGTTTTCGCCAACACCCGCTTGAGCGCCGACTTCGCCGCAGTGGTGCTGATCACACTTCTGAACGCAAGGCGCGTGAGGTGTGTGACCGCATGGTTCGCCTCTAACATGTGCACATGCGTGCCCACGTGGACGCTGAGCGCCAGGGGCTTATCATGGTCGATGAGCCCTTGCAGCTGCTCTGGCGTGAGCACGACCTCGAATATGTTCGTCCCGTTCACAGGATTGAGTTTGAGCGTGTTGCCGAGCCGCGGGTACATGGCGAAATCCCTTGAGTACACGCACACCTCGGGCTCCGACTCCAGGCAGTCGGCCACAATCCTGCTGTCGAGCTCGAAGCGGATATTGAAATCGCCGGCCTCGTTGAGCTGCGCCACGCAAGCAGAGGCTTCCCACCATTCCACATAGGCCGTGCGCTCTAAGAACCTGTCGGCATACGACGCCTCGCGGGCATCCATCCAGGCCAGGACTTCTTCCCAACGTTCCATGATCGCGTCGTCGGTAAACAGACCGCGGGTCTCAAGGGCATGCTGCGACATTTCAGCCAGAAGCTCGTCGTTGCCCAGCACTTCCACGATGGCACGTGCCAAGGCGTTCACATTGTTCAGCGGCACCAACCGTCCGTTCACGCCGTCCTGAATGAGCTCGGCGGGTCCGAACTTGCAGTCGTACGCGATAACAGGCGTGCCGGCCACAAGGCTTTCGGGAATGGCCAGGCACAGCGCCTCGGTGCTCGACGTGAGCAGCGACACGTCGTAGTCCGCTACGATCTCGGAGGCATGCTCCACGTATCCGCGGAAGTTGACGATGTCGGCGACGCCGCACTGTATGGCCATGTCCTTCAGATACGCCATCTGGGCACCTTCGCCATACACGTCCAGTGTCAGGCCCTCGATGGACTTCGCCGCCAGGGCCACTGCCTCGATGGCCTGATCGACCTGCTTGGTATCCACCAGCCGGGTCACCATCACGGCACGCTTGCCGTTTGAGTCCTTGGGCTTCAGCTCAGGCTCCACGATAGGGTGTTTGATGATGAACGTGCCGTCACGATGGCCGTAGCGGTTTTGGAAATACGACCGCTGCCGCTCGGTCAGAAACACCAACGCGTCGAACTGCTCATGATGCGTCACAATCCTGTGCGAAAGGTCCTCAAGCGGCGAATCGATTTCCATTGGCGAACGGACATGGCTCGCATGGAACACGGCCGCCTTCTTGATCGACATGTCGAAGGGATTGTCGGAGAAAACCCCTTCATGGAAACGGCTGTCCAGGATGAAATACGCGTCGGGATACTTCGCATGCAAGACGGATATGAAATGCTGACGCAAGGACAGAAGGGACGGATACACGCGGCGCTCACCGTTTGCCGTGACGATGCAGAAATAATCCTTTTTGTCTTTGTCATACCTGCGGGCCAGGTACATCAGACCGTTCGAATCATAGTATCGCTCGTCGAAAGGCACCTCGTCGGGCTTGCGCGCAATGCGCTTCGAGAGCCCGCATTCCGCCTTGAATTGGGTGACTTCCATACCGGCGATCATTTCGGTCGTTTCGACACCTTCGACCCCGTAGTGCTCCCCCGAAAGAAACTCGTGGATATTCAGAAACGTCGCGTTTTCGGGCAGACCGTGCCTAGCCCTCAGGGCTTCGTAGATGTTGGGGTATTCCGGATTGAAATCCATGGTCAGAACCACGACACGAATGCCATGGTTCGCGAACACCCTTGCCCTGTTCAGGGTGGCGTGGGTCAAACCACCCATGTTCACGTTCAAGCGCTTGCAGAGAAAGAATGCTATGCGTTCACCGTGCTCGACCATCAAGCATCTCCTTTCGTTGCGTGAACATGATTATATTATTTTCGGAAGAACATGCGTCCAGGGTCGCCTGCCGAACCAGTAATTTCACACCTCAGAATTCCGGCACGCAACGCGAAGCCACCATACAAAAAGCGACGAGGTGAATCCTCGCCGCTTTTGGAAACCTTATTTGATGAGGTTTACTTCACCGTCATGACGGAGATGTCGGTGGAGTGCAGAACGCCGTAGCTCACGCTGCCAAGCATGGCACGAATGGCGCCAAGGCCGCGACGGCCCATGACGATGAGGTCCACCTCGTGCTTCTCGGCGTATTCGACGATGCCCTCGACGACGGAGGATTCCGCAACGGCATCGACGATGGCGCGCTCGCCCAGAGGAGCCATGATGTCGCCGATGCTTTCTACCTGCTCGGCCTTGGCCTTGTCAAGAACGAGCTGGACGGCTTGCTTGTACTGGTCGTACTCGACGATGCCGGCCGGAACGCCGCCCTGGGTTTCCACGTCGTGGAAGCTGCCCGCGGTTTCGACGCGGTAGGCCGGAACCACCGTAAGCGCCGTGAGCTTGGCATCGGGAAGCGCGGCAACCAGCTCGACGGCGGTGGAGAGCGCCTTCTTGGAGTGATCGGATCCGTCGTAAGGAACAAGTACGTTATTGAAAGCCATGGAAGCTCCTTTCGTCAGGTTCATAGACAATTCAATTATACCCAAACAGCACGCGCTGTACCGCGTTATACCCCGAAGTTTATACGAGTGGGGCTTTACGGCTCGATTTTCAGCTCCGCCCGCACCAGTTCGAAGGCAGCGGCGATAGCCTTGTCCATGTCGTAGTACTTGTATCCGCCCAGACGGCCCGCAAACACCACGCGACCCTCGCCTTCCGCAAGCTCCGCATACTGCTTGTACAGCGCTTCGTTGCGTGCGTCGTTCACGGGATAGTAAGGCTCGTCGCCAGGCTTCCAATCCGACGGATACTCGCGGGTGATGACGGTCTTGGGCTGGGTGCCGAACTCGAAATGCTTATGTTCGATAATGCGGGTCCAAGGCACCTCGCGCTCTGTGTAGTTCACCACGGCCACACCCTGGTGGTTTTCCTCGTCGAGCACCTCGCTTTCGAAGCGAAGTGACCGGTACTCCAGTTTGCCCAGTTTAAAGTCGTAAAAATCGTCGATGGGACCACAATAGATGATACGGTCGGCGATGTCCGGTTCCGCAGCGATCAGGTCGCGGTACTCGGTGTTCAGCCGGATGTCCACTCCTTCCAGCATGCGCTCGACCATGGCCGTGTAGCCGCCCATAGGGATGCCCTGGAACCGGTCGTTGAAGTAGTTGTTGTCGTAGGTGAAACGGCACGGGAGACGCTTGATGATGGAAGCCGGGAGGTCTTTGCAGTCGCGACCCCACTGCTTCTCGGTGTAGCCCTTGACCAGGCGCTCGAAGATGTCGCGTCCCACGAGGGAAAGCGCCTGCTCCTCAAGGTTCTCGGGCTCGCCGATGCCTTCGGCAGCAATCTGCTCGTCTATCTTGGCGCGCGCTTCGGCCGGCGTGACCACGCCCCACATCTTCGAGAACGTGTTCATGTTGAAAGGCATGTTGTACGTCTGCCCCTTGTACAGGGCAACGGGGCTGTTCACGTAGTTGTTGAACTCCGCGAACCGGTTGACGTATTCCCACACGTCCTTGAGAGACGTATGGAAGATATGGGCTCCGTAGACGTGGACGTTGATGCCTTCGGTCTCTTTCGTGTACACATTGCCGGCAATATGGTTGCGACGATCGATGACCAGGCAGGTTTTGCCAGCCCGACGCGCAGCATTGGCGAATACGGCACCCGTCAGGCCTGCACCGACGACAAGGTAATCGTATTGAGACATGGGTATCCTTTCGTGTTCGGTGGCGCGCAAGCGCCGATGAGCCCGCTTATTGTACCGCAGTTCCCCTAAGCCGCGGCGGTCTAGGCAGGAACGCTGCGATGGCGTACGTAGGTGCTCAGCACGATGACGGATGCGGCCACCGCAAGCACCAGGAAGATGCCGTACGACACGACATAAGTTCCGAAGATGTCGCACAAGACACCTGGGAACAGATTCGCGACGAAACCTCCCGCCGAATACGCCACCTGGAAATTTTTGACCGAGCGCGCGTAGTTCTTCGGGTCGGCCATCTCGATGGACCAGATGCTGATGCCCACAGATCCAAGGGTTAGCCCGAATCCGTAGAACACGACGCTCAAAAGCGCCAGAGCCTTGAGCCCCAGCGGAGCCATGCAGCACGTGAGAAGGCCTATGATGCTGAAGCCGAACAGGATGCGCGAGGATCGGTATGTTCCCAAAGTGTCCATGAGCCTGCCCGACAGGTATTTACCTGCGGTCAGGCTGACGCCCACAAACGACAGCAGCATAGCCACGAAATGCGGGTTGAAGCCTTCGCCGTTGTAAAGGACCGAAATGTAGGCGGGCGAGCCTACGGCCACAACACCGACGAAAAGCATGGCCATAACCAGGAGGAACCGCTCCGTTTTGGTGAGGGAGGCGCCCATTCCCGTGTGATGGGAAGGCCGTGGGTTCGCAACGTTCTCCCCTTCATCCGAATACGGCTCCAAGCCCATGTCGGCCGGATAGTTCCGCAAGAGTGCCAGAATGACCAGCGCTCCGCAACCGGCGAAGGCAGCCTCTCCGAAGAACGCCGCGGACAGCGATACATCGTGGATCACCGGCACGGCAAGCAGCGGCACCACGATGCCCGCCACGCCGCTACCGACCGCATTGATGCCCAGGGCGTTTCCGATACCCGAGCGATACCAGCGGTTGGTCAAAAGCGTTGCGCCCACCATGCCGCCCAGGGCGTATCCAAGCCCGGATATCATGGCGCCCACGAGGAACATGACGAACGAGTGGGCGAACCCGTACACGATGAAGCCAGCCATGGTGCAGAGGGTGCCCAAGAAGATGCCGACCCGGCAGTTGAGCAACGAGTACCAGCGGTCGACGAACATGACGGCCACCATGGACACCAGCGTACGCGCCGCAAGGATCATCGATCCTGCGGTGTCGCCCACGAGTTCGACTACATAGGGTTGGTACACGTTGAAGGATGTGCTGGGGAATCCGATGTTAATCAGAACGAAAAGGAAGCAGCAGAACGTGATCACGCGTTCGTAGTGATTTCTCATGGTATCGATGCGCCTTGGCGCGGTCACCTTCTTCTACAGTGCCTTTTGCAGTCCGACGCACCATTCTATTCGCGTTGCATGAAAATTAAAGGCGGTTTCGACTAAGTTCGCAGAGCCAACAGAATCGGATGCAGCCCACGGCACCATCGAAGACCCAGCTGTGCAAGCTCGTCCCAAAACCGAAAACGACGGCCGAACGCGCGCCTAGCGCATGCGGCCGTCGTTTTGAATCCGTTTTTCCAATCGTTATTCGACCGTGCCGTACACGTAACCCCAACCGTGTCCCGCAATGGTCGAGTTGAGCTGCGTCACCAGCATGATGCGTGTATACACTCCCGGAGGCAGCCGCTCGACAACGGCCAGCAGGTCCGGATGGATATCGAAGGACTCCGCCGCGATGATAACGTCAATACGGCGGACTTCCTCCGCGTTCTTATACAGGTGATCGACCACGATCTGAAGCTGTCCGTAGGCTTCGCTTCGTTCCAACAGCGCCATACCGTCTACCTTCGCGCGTCCAAGCCGTAGCACACCGCCGCGAGGGCGCCCGTGTAGGCCGGGGTCGCTTCGCCAACAGCACGCAGAAACTGCGCTCCCGCCTTGAAGTACTGCACGGCAGCCTGGGCCAGGTGGTCGGGCGTGGGGTACGGGTTGTCTGGCAGCGGCCCCAACGTGGCGCGGCGCTTCTCTGCTTCGGTAGCCTGCTTGATTTCAACCTGCACCAGGATGGGCTTGTCGATTTCTTGCGCCATCTTCGCGACTATGGCAGCAACGGCGTCCGTGTCCGCAGCTGTTCGTATGCCCACGACATCGGCGCCCTCCATACAGCTTACGGCCTCATGTGCGGGCATGCCGTCGAAGAACCCGTCGGCGTCCAGCGTGACAGATGCGAACAGCGGCATGTCGGTCGCGTCGCGCACGCCCGCGATGGCGCACTGCATATCCGCCGCGGTGCGCATTCCGTTGAGGAACACGCCGTCTATCTCGGCCCCGGCGACCAAAGAAGCCGCGTCGGCGTACTGCTTTCGGCTCTGCTTGCGGGAGGCGCCGCTTTCGGGGTCCAAAGGCAACCCGCATGGACCGATTTCGAAAACGATGTGCTGAGGCGTGCATTCCTGTGCGGCCTCAATGGCGCTATCGGCAATCTCCTGAGCATGGAGTTCCATGCGCTTGTGCGCCAAGCGCGCCTTGCAGATGCCTTCGGTGTTCGTGACCAGGCACGCCGCACCGGCAAGCTGCTCCATCGAAAGCGCGTCGTGGACGGTGTCCCCTTCGAAAAGGCTCACGAACTCGGCGTCATTGTCCAGATCGACGCCCTGGCGAGTCAACGCGTAATCAATAGGTGCGCTCATGACCAGCATGTCTTTATGGAATCGCAATTGAATATCGGCCATACAGGCCCTCCATTCGTCATTAGAATCCGCTTTGCGGCCAACGTGAATTCGCCGCGTGTGTCACATAGTATATCCTTTTGATGCCGCCCGAATCCCCAAGGAAACGTCTTCTCCCAAGAAGCGCATCCAAGCCGTTATGCGTATGCAATTGCATTCATATGTCAAAGGCAAATGTAAGCCTTGGTTAAATTCCCTTGTCAAAAGTACGTGTCCGCAATTTAGTACAGCTTTGCTTCACGATACCAACACAGGCACACCATACGTTCTTGAAACGAAGTTGCTACAATTACGCTGTACGCGGAATCCCTCCCTCCAAAAAAACTACCGCGTATCTGCTTTCCCAAGCAGAAGCGGCACACAATGCCGCTTGATCCCCTCCTTGTATGAGGTCCGGCACTTCGCCGGACCTCATCTTTTATAGAACCACCATTGCTCTTGCCTTCAAAAAGCACCGTTGCTCTTTCACGTACGAGTCCAAGCTGCAGGCCATAAAGCCCCACGCATCATCTTCTCGATAGACCTGCCGCGCGTATCGAAGCCTTCGTTCGAAGTTTCCTTCCAGCCAGTTTGAATATCCCTTTGCTAGTCAGCCAAAAGCTCGCGAGCATGGGCCAAGGACGCCGCGCTGGTATCGCCTGCCAGCATGCGCGCAACCTCGAACACCCGATCGTCGCCTTCAACCACATCTAACAAGGTGACATTCATACCGTCGGCGTTCTGCGACTTGCTGACCACGAAATGCCGATCGGCGCGAACAGCCACCTGAGGAAGGTGCGTCACGACGATGACTTGGTGCGTTTTCGCAAGGTCGGCAAGCACATCGGCCAACGACACGGCAACGGATCCGCCGACGCCAGCGTCCACCTCGTCGAACACCAGCGTATCGCGAGCATCCACCTCGCCCAGGACCACCTTGCATGCCAACATGACGCGGCTAATCTCACCGCCGGAAGCGATGCGCGCCAACGGACGCAGCGTCATCCCCTCAGATGCCCGGTACATGAACTCCACGCTTGACGGACCAGATGCCGTCCATTTCGAACGCTCGAGCGGAGCCACCTGGCATACCACTTCGGCACCGCCCATCTTCAAACGTCCGAGCTGGACGTTCACGGCTTTCGAAAAGTTCGGCGCGGCAGCGTTGCGGGCCTTATCCAAAGCTTCGGCAGCTTCCCGTAGTTGCGCTTCAGCCACCTCAACAGCCTGTTCAGCCTCCTTCAGACGGTTGTGGGAATCATCCACGCCAGCCACGATCTCGGCCGCTTCGGCACGCTTGGCCAGCACGTCCTCCATGCGCGGTCCCCACAGGCGAATCAACCCGTGGAAGGCACCCATGCGTTCCTGCAGCTGCTGCAGTAGTTCTGGGTCCCTGTCCACTCCGTCCCGATACCGGCGCACGTCCCTCGCCACGTCCTCAAGAAGATAGGACGCCTCCTGCAAGGACCCGGCGCTCGACCGCAGCGACTCGTCGTATTCTGCCATGTCGTCAAGCAGCGCCGCAGCTTCGCGCACAAGCTCCAACGCCGCCCCGTCGGCAGAGATGCAGCGGTATGCCTGATCGGCCGAAGATGCCAGCTCCTCGGCATGCTCGACACGCGGAAGCCGTTCCTCGATCTCCTCATACTCGCCCTCGCGGGGATCCACCTCGTCGATGCGGGCCAGCACGAAACGCGCCTCCTCAAGCATCGCCGACGAGGCCTTGCCGGCCTGACGCACAGATTCCAAATGCTCCTGTGCCTCTTTCGCAGCCGCGAGCGCCTTTCGGTACGCGGCTAGCTCGGCTTCGTCTTTCGCCCAGGCGTCCAGCATGACGGCGTGGTTCGCAGGCTTCAGCAGGTGCTGGTGTTCGTGCTGGCCGCACAGGTCAACCGTCGATCCCAGGGTTGCCGCAAGCATCTTCACCGTGGCCATGTCGCCGTTGATCGTGCCGCGGCTGCGGCCGTCAGACGTCAGCCGACGCTCAGCAACCACTTCCTCGTCGCCGACGAAGAACCTGCCTTCGACCCTAGCCGCATCCGACCCGTCGCGGACGGCCGACGAGTCGGCGCGCTCCCCCACCAGCAGCTTGATGGCGGATAGCAGCGCCGTCTTGCCGGCGCCGGTCTCGCCCGTCACAACGGTCAGCCCATCGCAAGGGCTGAACACGGCATCTTCGATTAACGCAACGTTCTGCACGTGGAGCTCGTCTAACATTTCCTGCCTTTCGGTCCGTTTCGTCTACCCCTATTATCCCCCAGACGCAAGCCCGAATCGCCGAGAACCTGACCCTTGCCGAAACCTGATATTTGCCTGACCTGCATTCGAATCCAACCTGAACGGAACCTTGCGAAAACCTTCTTCCGCAATCGCACATGAGCACGTAATATGGAACGGAACCGCAACCGATAGGAGCACATCATGACAGCATCGTCCGAACATATCGTCCACGAAATCGAGCCCGTGTTCGACCGGCATTCGCGCGTCCTTATACTGGGAACCATGCCCTCCCCCAAATCCCGTGAGGAAGGCTTCTTCTACGGGCATCCGCGCAACCGCTTCTGGACGGTGCTCGCCAGCCTGTTCCATGAGCCGGTGCCTGCAACAAACCAGCGCAAACGCGACCTGCTGCTGCGCCACGGCATCGCGCTTTGGGACGTGCTGGCATCCTGCGACATCGAAGGAGCTTCCGACGCGAGCATCAAAAACGCGAAGCCGAACGACCTGACGCGCATCACCTCGGCAGCACCCATCGAGGCCGTGTTCTGCACCGGAGCCAAATCCGCCGAGCTTTACCGCCGCTACTGCGAATCCCAAACGGGCATACCCGCAGTCCAGCTGCCCTCGACCAGCCCCGCCAATGCGGCTATGGATACCGAGACCTTGACGGCCGCCTACCAGGTCATTCTGGACCACCTTGAAGCGCCCCGTCACGTGGCGCTTCATGTGCCTGAGGTCGTCGCGCTCGAACAGGCTATCGCCGCAGACGGAACGTCTTTGGCCGAGCTTATGGACCGGGCCGGCGGATTCCTGGCGTTTTACACCCACACGCTGCATCCGGAAGGCCGCATTGCCGTTTTGTGCGGGACGGGCAACAACGGAGGCGACGGTTGGGTCGCCGCCGGCTGGCTGGCCGAAGCAGGCCATGACGTGGTGCTTATAACCCCCAGATCCGCCGACGAACTTCGTGCCGAACCCGCAAAATCAGCTGCACAAAAGCTTATGCAGGCCTTGCCGGAATCTTGCCGAATCCTGATCGCCCCCGAAGCCGACGCGGTTGCGGCCGAGTTGAAGGCCGCCGACGTCATAATAGACGCCATCCTCGGCACCGGTTTTTCGGGCGACTCCGTCAAGGAACCCTTCGCCCGATGGATTGAAGAAGCGTGCGCATGCCGCGAATCCGGAACCGCCGTCATCGCCGCCGACTGCCCCAGCGGATACTCGGCAGAAACCGGCAAAGCGGCTTCGCCATGCATCAAAGCCGACGAAACGGTGACCATGATCACATCTAAGGTGGGATTGGAGCGCCCATGGGCCTTCACCTACTGCGGCAACGTAACCGTGGCGCCCATCGCCTACACACGGCCTTATCTTGATGAAACCCAGCCGGACGAACCCGAGGAGCAGCCGGCCGACGCACCAGCCCCAGGCAAACCCGACGAGCAGTTCCGCCGCCCTGAAAACGAAGACGACGACGGGTACGATCCGTATTCCGACCGTCCCGCAACCCCCGAGCCGCTGTTCCAGCAAGACCCCTGGAACTAGCCGCGCCGCACAATCCCGTCGAGCACCGAAAGCAGCTCGGCGAACGAATCGCAGAAGTAGTCGGGCCGTTCGGGCTTAAGGTCTTCGCGTGAGAAAACGCCGTATGTAACCGCGATGGTAGTGCAGCCCGCATCACGGCCTGCGGCGATGTCGTAGGGGCTGTCGCCCACATAGACACATTGCTCAGGTCGCGCGCCGAGCAGCTTCGCGCCCTCCAGCACAGGACCTGGGTCCGGCTTATGCAACGGGCAGTTGTCCGGCGCCACGATGCATTCGAAGTACCCGTCGATTCCTAGATGGCTCAGATTCTGCAAGCAGTTCTCCGAAAGCTTCGATGTGACCACGCCCAGCCGCAAACCGCGCTGCAGCATGGTGCCGAGCGTATTCGCAACGTCGGGAAACAACCGAATCATGCGGTCATGTTCCCGAGCGTTGAATTCCTGGTAGACGCGGAACAGCTCCTCCCGCTTGTCGACATCGGGCGTGAAATCGGCCATCTGGGTCCTTAAGGGCTGGCCCACCTTGCGCCTAAGCACCTCGTCGGGCAAAGCCTCGCCCAGCACCGACTTCGTGGCGTACCTGAAACTGGAAAGAATGAGTTCCTCGGAGTCAACCAGCGTGCCGTCATTGTCGAAAAGAGCTGCTTTCAATATCATTTCGGACCTCCACGCCCTTGGAAATAGTAATATGGCGTAAGCGTCATTTTACACAAGGAGCATCATGAGAGCAGTCATACAGCGCGTTACCCGCGCAAGCATAACAATCGACGGCATGGCAGGCAAAGACATCGGGCGGGGCTACGTCATCCTGCTGGGCATCGGCAACGACGACACTCCCGAACTGGGCAACAAGCTTTGGGAGAAAATCCTCAAGTTGCGCATCTTCGCCGACGACGATGGGAAAACGAACCTGTCGCTGAAGGACGTCAACGGCGAGGTAATGATTGTCAGCCAGTTCACCCTGTACGCGAACTGCCGCAACGGCAACCGGCCCTCGTTCACCGATGCCGCCGCACCTTTCCAGGCAGACGAGCTGTACCAGCAATTCGTCGAGCGTGCCAAACAGGACATCGAAACCATCTCCACCGGATCTTTCGGTGCCGACATGCAGGTGGAGCTCGTCAACGACGGCCCCTTCACCATCCTGCTTGACACCGACGACCTGCTGGCGCCGCGCCGCGGGCAGTCCCGCGACTAGGCACGTCTCTATTACGGTCTTGCAGCGGACGGCGCCTTGCGCGCGGACCGCTTGAAACCCCGATAGAAAGGATGCATCCATGATTGTCACCACCACGAACGCAATCGAAGACTACAAGATCACGGGCTATTACGGCATCGTGTTCGGCGAGGTCATCACCGGCGTGAACATGTTCAAGGACCTTGGCGCAGGCATCCGCAACCTTGTCGGCGGACGCAGCACCGGCTACGAGCAGGAGCTCACGAACGCACGCCAGGAAGCCCTGGCCGAGATGGAACAGCGCGCAGCTGCCATGGGCGCCCACGCAATCGTCGGCGTGGACATCGACTACGAAGTGCTCGGAGCCGACAACGGCATGCTCATGGTCACCTCCAGCGGCACCGCCGTCACCGTCGAGCCCCTGTAAACCTTTCGCCTACATCAGTTTTACCAAGCCCGGATGCCCGCACCGCATCCGGGCTTTTTCGTATTTCGCTCCATCGAACCACGACGAATGAAGCCCTTCCACGTCGCCGCGAGAAGCCAATAACAAAGAAAGCGGCCCCCCTCAGAACGCATTTAGCACGGAAGAAGAAACCATTCAGCCCGAAGCCGCCTTACGCGTTCCAACGCGATCTCCGCGCAAGCGGAGATCGCGTTGGAACATCCGACAAAGTCAGGACCACTTGCTCTCGGAACCCGTGGCCACGCAGCCTGGTGTGGGCCATGCGTTCCGCGCGAGTTCCGCACGACGCGGAGAATCCGTTGGATTCTCCGCCAAAGTCAGGACTGTTTGAGCACGGAATGCATGGCCCGCACCAGGCGGACATACGTCATCGATTTCTCGCAAGCACGACCCTTGCGTCAGATGTTATAGTGGTTGTTTGCGATGCATTCCGTACGAGAGGATGGTTCATGATTACCGAAAGCGCATTGAAGCGAATAAGCAGCTCGGTAGTGCTCAATCGAGCACGGACCATCGCTGCGCGCGGATACCCCATCTTCAACCGTCAGGTCTCCTATCGCAAAAAGCTTACAGTACTGCGCGCAGCCGTCGACACCGAAACGGATTGGAACGGTCCCTTCGAGAGCACCGTCACCATCGACGAGGCCAAAAACACGGTCGTCGGCTACTCCTGCACCTGCACGGATGCCGAACCGAAGAGCCATCCTGGCCCCTGCAAGCATTGCCTGGCGGTGGTGCTGGATTTCAACAGGAACATGCGCTCGTATGCTGGCTACGACCCGCTGCGGTTCGTCCGCACGTCCGCATGCATCGCCGACTATCTTGATGAAAACGAGCAGAAACCGACCATGGACCTTCAGCTCGAGGCCCCTGAAACGGGCACCGTGACCTTCGAAATGGAGCTGATCCACTATTTCGGCGACTGGAACGTCCGATTCAAAATCCAAGGTGCCCGAGGCTCGTATGTGGTTTCGGACATCACAGACCTGCTGGAACACTGCCGCCACGGGGAATACCATGCGTACGGCAAGAAACTGGGATTCACCCACACGAAGGATTCCTTCACGCCTTACGGGCTTGCCGTGCTGCAGTTTTTGGAGAAGGCCCAATCGCAGCGCCGATCGTTCGAGAACCACTCCTACCGGGGATACGGCTTGAACCGCATCGCCCGCGACCTGCACCTGTCCACACCCGAGCTCGACGAGCTTCTGCAGATGCATGCGGACGGTAGGCCGTTCATGTTCAAGGATGAATCCCAAAGCGGGGCCAAAACCACGAAGGTCGTGCTTGAACAGGGCAATCCCGACGTATCCATACAACTGAAGGAGCTGAGTGCCGGCGGATTCGAAATCGTCCGCGGCCGCCCGGTGAACTTTGTCAACTGCAGTTCGCATATGTACGCATGGCAGAACAACAGGTTCTTCCAGTGCACCGACGAGTTCCGCAGCGTTGCCGGGTTCCTCACGCACGTGTATTCGAACCCCGTGAACCAGCTGTTCGTAGCCGAAGACGACCTCCCCCGTTTTACAGGCATCATGCTTCCGGCAATCGAGCGCATCGCCCAGGTCGACGTGCCCGAAACCCTTGAGTCGCTGCGACCTGCGCCCTGCAAACTGGAGTTCTACCTGGACCGCGACAGTTCAGGCGTCGAAGCCGTGTGCAAGTCCCTGTACGGGCAGCGCACCTTCAACCTGTTCGAAAGAAGCGCGCCCCACGATTCGCATATCGTGCGCGACCTGGCTGCAGAGGCCCGCGCCCGCGAAACTGTGCAGCGCTATATCGCATCCTTCGACGACGACGGCACCGGCCACATCGAAGACGGAAACTCCGAGGCGATGGCCCGATTCGCATTCGAAGGCGTGCTTGAACTGCAGAAGCTCGGCGACGTGTTCACAACGGAAGCCTTTGACAGGCTGGCGTCCAAGCGGCGCCCGTCGGTGTCGGTGGGGCTGTCCATCAAATCGAATCTGATCGACGTGAGCATCCACGCCGACGACCTGCCCGCAAACGAGCTGGCCGCCGTGCTGGCATCCTATCGCGAAGAGCGAAAGTACCACCGTATGAAGGACGGCTCGTTTTTGGACATGTCCGGATTCGACCTGTTCCAGGCGGACGCGGTCATCCAGGAACTCGGCCTATCATCCCGCCAGATAACGTCGGGCGAAGCGGAGGTCCCGGTTTACGAAGCGTTCCTGCTGGACGAGCTTGTGGACGACGACGCCAAGGATGCCACGTTCACCACCTGGGTAGACGGCTTCAAGGGCATCGACCCCGACCAGTACATCCCGCCCATAGGGCTCAACGCCACGCTGCGTCCTTACCAGGTGCTGGGCTTCCAATGGCTGTCGGGCCTGTGCGACGCCGGATTCGGCGGCATCCTGGCAGACGAGATGGGCCTGGGCAAGTCGCTTCAACTTATCACTCTTCTTCTGGACCGCCGAAGCGAAGCGCGGCTCACGGGACCTTCGCTCATCGTGTGCCCGGCTTCGCTGGTCTACAACTGGAAGGCCGAATTCGAGCGGTTCGCACCGCAGCTGGACGTGGTCACCGTAAGCGGCACGGCTGCGGAGCGGGTCGCCGCACGTGCAAGCAGAGCGGACGTGCTGGTCACTTCCTACGACCTGCTGCGCCGCGACATCGGCGACTACGAGTCCATGCATTTCTTTTGCGAAGTGCTCGACGAAGCCCAGTACATCAAGAACCAGGCCACGATCACCGCACGCGCGGTCAAGCGGCTTGATGCCTTGCACCGCTTCGCCCTGACCGGCACGCCTATCGAAAACCGCCTGAGCGAGCTCTGGAGCATTTTCGATTTCCTCATGCCGGGCCTGCTCGGCAGCTACAAGCGGTTCCGCGACCGGTACGAGCAACCCATCTTCGACGGCGATACGAACGTGTCCAAACGTCTCCAATCCGCAGTGGCGCCGTTCATCTTGCGCCGCTTGAAGAAGGATGTGCTGACCGACCTTCCCGAAAAGCTGGAATCGGTCATCTACGCACACCTGGAAGGCAAGCAGCTGGAGCTGTATCGCGCCCATGAGCAGATGCTTCGTCAGAAGATCGCCAGCCAGACCGACGAAGACATGAAGGATGGAACGCAGAAGATCGAGGTGTTGGCCGAGCTCATGCACCTGCGCCAGATCTGCTGCGACCCGCACCTCATGACAAGCCGATACAACGGCCCCGCCGCCAAGCTGGACGCCTTGTCCGATTTAATCGGATCTTGCATGGACGCCGGCCAGAAGATGCTTGTGTTCTCCCAGTTCAAGAGCTTTCTCGACATTATTGCGGACAGGCTGGACGAACAGCGCATCGCCCATTTCGCCATCACTGGCGACACGCCGTCGGCCAAACGGCTCGAACTTGTGGAACGCTTCAACGCCGACGACACGCCGGTGTTCCTCATCTCGCTCAAGGCGGGCGGCACGGGCCTGAACCTGACGGGGGCCAGCGTGGTGATCCATGCGGACCCCTGGTGGAACGCCGCCGCCCAAAACCAGGCCACCGACAGGGCCCATCGCATCGGGCAGACCCATGTGGTCAGCGTCCACAAGATCATAGCCAAAGACACCATCGAAGAGCGTATCATGGCCCTGCAAGACGCCAAACGCGACCTGGCGGAACAGATCATAGGCGCCACCGAAGGCTCCTCGCTTGCCACCTTGACCAAAGAAGAGCTTCTTGACTTGCTCTCGTAACGAACGGATACCTTATGACCGACACCGAAACAACCGCTTGGAATCCCGAAGACGACCCGCGCTCTCCAGGATACCTGGGACGTCTGGCCGACGACCTGAACGCCCAGGAGACGCTTTCCCCCGACGAGGTTTTCGACGCGTTCATCGAATGGACCGAAGGGGTCGGATTCGACATGTGGCCGCACCAGGTGGATGCCTGCCTGAGCATCGCCGCAGGAAACCACGTGATCCTGGGCACGCCCACCGGATCGGGCAAATCGCTGGTGGCCACGTTCATGCAGTTCCTATCGCTTGCCATGGGCTGCCGTTCGTATTACACGGCGCCGATCAAGGCTCTGGTCAGCGAGAAGTTCTTCAACATGGTGGAGCTTTTCGGACGCGAGAACGTAGGCATGATCACAGGCGACGCCGCCATCAACTCGGATGCCCCGGTCATCTGCTGCACGGCGGAGATCCTCGCCAACGACGCCCTCAGGCTGGGCGTGGACGCCCCCATCGACTACGTGGCCATGGACGAGTTCCATTTTTACGGCGAGCCCGACCGCGGGTGGGCATGGCAGGTGCCGCTGCTCACCATGCCGAAGGCCCGCTTCATGCTGATGAGCGCCACGTTGGGTGACATGACGTCCATCGCCGAGACCCTGGAACGCCAGACGGGAAACGCCGTGGACGTGGTGGACGACGCCGAACGCCCTGTGCCGTTGAGCTACGACTACGTGGAATCGCCCTTGGAAGCCACAGTGGAGCTTGCCATCCGCGCAGGCGACGCACCCATCTACATCGTCCACTTCTCCCAGGACGCAGCCCTTTCGTCGGCGCAGGCCCTGATCAGCTTCGGTTTGGTGGACAAAGAGCAGCGCGCGCTGATCAAGGACGCCATCAAGGGAACCAAGTTCACCACCGCCTTCGGCAAGACGCTGCGGCGCCTGCTTGAAGCCGGCATCGGCGTCCACCACGCTGGCATGCTCCCCCGATACCGCCTTCTGGTCGAAAAGCTTGCCCAGCAGGGGCTGTTGCCCATCATCTGCGGCACCGACACCCTCGGCGTCGGCATCAACGTGCCCATCCACACCGTCATCCTCACGGCGCTGTCCAAGTTCGACGGAACCCGCATGCGCAAGCTGAAGGCCCGTGAGTTCCATCAGATTGCAGGCCGCGCAGGCCGCTCCGGATTCGATACGGAAGGCCTGGTCATAGCCGAAGCACCTGAACACGACATCGAGAACGCGCGAGCCGTTGCCAAAGCCGCCGGCGACCCGAAGAAGCTCAAGAAGATCAAGAAGAAGCAACCTCCGGAGGGCTTCGTCTCCTGGAACAAGAAGACCTTCGAGCGCCTGATCGACGCGCCGCCCGAAACTCTCATACCCCGCATGCGCATCACCCACTCCATGGTGCTTGCCGAGGTCATGCAGGGCGGCGACGCATCCGCCCGCGTCCGCAAGCTCATTGCGGATTCGGCCCAGAACGACGAGCAGAAGACGGCGCTGTACAACCGTGCGAACGAGGTGTTCCAAACCTTGATCGATGCCGACGTGGTCGAACGCCATCCGACCGAAGACGGCGCTACCGAATACGCCCTGATGGTCGATTTGCCGGAGGATTTTGCACTAGACCAGCCCCTTTCGCCCTTCATGCTGGCAGCGCTGGAACTTCTGGACCCCGAAAGCGATACGTACGCGCTGGACGTCATCTCCATGGTGGAGGCCACGCTGGAAGACCCGCGCCAGATTCTTCGTTCGCAGGAACGCAAGGCGAAGGATAAGGCCATGGCTCAGATGAAGGCCGATGGAATCGAATACGAGGAGCGCATGGACCGTTTGGCGGAGGTCACCTACCCCAAACCGCTGGAAGATGTGCTCATCCCCGCGTTCCATCAGTACTGCAAGGCTGTACCATGGGCCAACGACTACGAGCTGCGTCCCAAGTCCATCCTGCGGGACATGATCGAGACGGCCTCGAACTTCAAGGAGTATATCGGCCGGTACGGCATCGCCCGATGCGAGGGCCTGCTGCTGCGATACCTGTCCGACGCATACCGCGTTCTGGACCGCACGATTCCTTTCGAAAAGCGCGACGACCGCCTGCTCGAGATCATCGGATGGCTTCGCCTGGTGGTCCGCTCCGTCGATTCCAGCTTGGTCGACGAGTGGGAATCGGCCGGCTCCACCTTCGAGGAGGCGCCGCCCGAAGCTGCGGAAGCCGTGGTGCACGACCGTCGAGCCGTCACCCTGTTGGTTCGGAACGCCCTGTTCCAACGCATACGCCTTGCAGCGGCCGATCGCGCCTACGATCTCGGCGAGCTCGATGCGGAATGGGGTTTCGGGGAACGCACATGGGGCCAGGTCCTGGACGACTACTTCGCCGAGCATGATGAGATTCTCATCGACGCCGACGCCCGAAGCGCCGCATACCTTTCCATCGACGAGGCCAACGAGCACTTCAACCATACCTGGCATGTTCGCCAGACCTTCAAGGACGAGGACGACTCCCGGGACTTCTTCATCGATGCCGACGTGGACCTGGATGCCACGCAGGAAGCGGGCGAGGTCATCTTCAAAAACTACCAGGTCGGGTTCTTCGAGGACCTCGACCTATAAAAAATGGGACAAAGGGGACTGTCCCCTTTGTCCCACACAGGTGAAACCGCGGCTAGTAGACCATGCCCATGGCCTCGCGAACCTCGTTGAGGGTGGCTTCGGCGATTTCGTTGGCCTTCTTGTTGCCTTCGTGCAGGACGTCTTTGATGTAGTCCATGTCCTTGGCAAGCTCTGCGCGGCGCTCGCGATGCGGGGCCAAAAACTCGTTCACGCTTTCGGTCACGTACTTCTTGAGGGCTCCGCCGCCGCCCATGCCGATTTCCTCGGCGATTTCAACCTCTTTACGGCCGGTGCACAGTGCAGCAGTGGTCAGCAGCGCAGACACACCGGGGCGGTTCTCGGGATCGAAAGTGATGTTGCGATCGGAGTCGGTCTGGCTCTTCTTGATGAGCTTGGCGGTCTCTTCGGCCGTTGCGCTCAGCATAATGGAGTTGCCGTAGCTCTTGGACATCTTGCGGCCGTCCAGACCAGGAATCTCGATGGCGTCGGACAGGATGCCGTCGGGCTCCGGGAACACCTTGGCGTAACGCTTGTTGAAGCGACGGGCGATCTGTCGGGTGAGTTCGATGTGCGGAAGCTGGTCCTTGCCAACCGGCACGATGTTCGCCTTGCAGAACAGGATGTCGCAGGCCTGATGCACAGGATAGGTCAGAAGCAGGCCGGTCAGCTCATGGCCCGAGGCCTCCATCTCAGCCTTGACCGTGGGGTTGCGCTGGAGCTCGGCCTCGGAGACCAGGCTCAAAAACGGCAGCATGAGCTGGTTGCAGGCAGGCACGGCGGAATGGATGTAGATGGGGGTTTTATCGGGGTCGATGCCGGCGGCGATATAATCCATGACCATGTTGTAGACGTTGTCCTGGATGTTGGCAGTGGTGTCGCGGTCGGTGATGACCTGGTAGTCGGCAATGAGGATCATCGTGGGAACGCCGGCGTTCTGCATGGCCACACGATTCATGATGCTTCCGAAATAGTGCCCCAGGTGCAAGCGGCCTGTGGGGCGGTCGCCAGTGAGCATGCGGTAGTTGCCGGGGTTGACGGCGATATCCGCACGGATGTCGTTGCTGCGCTTCAAAGACACGTCGAAGCTTCCTACGTTAGGCATATGTGAACCTCCATCGGGTATGTATGTGCAATTTCGACATAGTACCACTTCAGGAAAACAAATGCCCACGTTATCGAACATCTGACACAGAATCAGGAACACATGCGCCCAGAACGACCTCCCGAGACTCTGCGCACGGGCCGATGACGCGCACCTTCCGCCACGTGTCCTCATATCGCGAAACCACCCGATCCGCCAGCCAGTCCCGCACCACGGACCCCTGGTCGTCCCGATTCGTGTCGGACGGGTCGATCCAGTCGGCCATCCGGATGCGTCTGCATCCGGGAAGCAGCACGTTGTCGATTGCCAGCTTGCGGAATTCACCTTCACGTGGGCCCTGTTCCCAGACGCCTGGGGACACAACGCCGAAGACCCCGGCACCCGAGCGCTCGAGCTCGGACACCAGGGCCTCCAGCCAACGTGTCTTTCCGGTTTGTATGTCGCCTGTCAGAACGAACAGCATACAGGCATCCAGAACTTACGCGACGATGACCATTTCAGGGTTTTCGCGGGTGATGATCTCTTTGGCCTCGATGGTGGCACCCAGATAACGCTCCATAAGCTGGGCGAACTCGTCCACGGCGGCACGGAGGTCGCCAACGCGGTTCTCATCGACGCACTCGATGACCAAAAACGCGTTCTGGGAATCGTCGGACAGCGCCGTGCGCACGCCGTCGCGCCAGTTCAGGCAGCGGCAGATGGCGCCCTCGTCGTCGTGGTAGCAGATCTCGCCAGGCAGCGTGGGGTCGTCTTCGTCCTCGCCTAGCGGACGGAACGCAAGACCGCCGTCGGTAAGCCCCAGGCGAACATCGCCCACGAACGCGTCGATATCCTCGCCGCCCACGGGCAGGGCGTATTTCAGGGAGATGGCGTTGTAGATGTCGACAGACGGCGTGATGTGACCAACCGGATTGCCCTTCAGGACGCGCTTGAGCAGGTTCTCGACCGAACAGCGGGCGCCTTTCTTGGTCTTAAACTTCTGATAGGCAGCACGCCATACCGCAACCACTTCGTTCTGCGAGATGGTGTTGCTGGTCAGGTGCTGGTCGGCGGCGCTGTTGGCGTCGTTGAGAATCTGCGCGATGGCGTTGATGTCCTCTTCAGGCACGTCCTCGGTCTTCTTCATGTTGCGAGCGACGACGATGCCGATGGACGCACCCGGGAACAGGTTCCAGAACGACTCTTCGGCGATGAACTTCTGCATGGGCGGTTCCTTTCTCTCTCTTATCAAACGATTGGCGCTTCATATTGTAGAACATGTCCTCAGCGATGTAACCGAACCTTTCCGCATTCAGACGGCCCCCGTCCGGATACAAGAAAAAGCCCGAATCAGCTGCTTCTTCTTAGGCCTAACGAAGCAGTTCATTCGAGCTTTTGCCCTCCACCCGGCGGCGGAATGGAGCGCATACTACCAAACGCAGCCGCACGTTACAATCCGCATCTTCGATTCCGCCCTAATAATCCAGAGCCACCTCAGTTCACACTCCGAAGAAACCCAAGATGAGCGGCACATACCTGGAACTTTCATCCGCAGTCCAGCCCAAGCGCATGCGTCCCGCGCGCAGTTCCGCACGACGCGAAATGTCCAGTGGACATTTCGCCAAAGCAGGACTGTTTGAGCACGGGATGCGTGCGCTTGGGCTGAACGTCGGGACAAGAGGTGAATTCAACCGACGAACCATGCATTCCGCGCACGCACGAACTGGTATAGTTGGCGCATGGATTCCTACGCAACCATACGCGGCACGGCAACGGCCGAAATCGAGATCAAAAAGAGCAGGTTCATCGCGAGCCTGGCCCATGTCGAGACCGAAGACGAGGCGCTTGCGTTCCTCGCCAGCATACAGGCAGCCAACCGGCTTGCCCGCCATAACGTCTACGCCTACATACTTAGAGAAGGCGGAGCAGGAGGCACGCAGCGCATACGTTACTCCGACGACGGCGAACCCCAGAAAACCGCCGGCATGCCGACGCTGGAAGTCATCCAACATGCGGGGCTTTCCGACGTCATCTGCGTGACCACCAGGTATTTCGGCGGGACGTTGCTCGGAACCGGAGGCCTGGTGCGCGCGTACACGCAGGCCGCGCAGGAAGCCGTCGCCGCAGCCGATACGGTGGTCATGTCGCGATGCGTGGACGTAGTCATCGCCATAGGCTACCCTCTTTACGACCAGCTCATGCACCTGGCCGAACGTTGCGGTGCCAAAACGGTGGATACAAGTTACGCCGACTCTGTTACTGTCACGCTGCGCATGCTCGACGGCACCCAGCAAGCGCTTTTAGACGAGCTGACCGCTCTGTGCCGCGGCAACGAAGACGTGCTCGTGGACGGACCGTTCGACGCCGCGTTTTAAGGCCGCTTCTCATTCGGGTTGCGCAACTAAAGCCCGTACACCTGATGGTACAATTCTCGCAAACATCGTGAGGAAGGTTGCCATGAGCGGTCCCAAAACCAGTCAGCTCGAAATCGAACGGCAGATGCGCGCCCGTATGCAGGCGGCACGCGACCGTGCCGAAACGGCGTCCGTCTCGTTTAGACATGAGCTCCAGCTTCTGCTGTCGCAGTTCGCCTTGTGCACCGATGAAGACATATCAGCCCAAGTCAACGCGATAGTTGCCCAGCTCGAATCCGAATTCGAAAGCGAGCTGTCGAAAGCACTGGACAACAACGACGTTGACGTCCTCGAAGCCGCCTGCAGCAAGCTAACGCACCTGGCAGACAGCCTTGCTTTCGACGCCAAGCAGCGCTTCGCCCCGCTTCTGGCAGCTGAGAAGGCCCTTCGCAGGAGCACCGACCTCCAGACCAGCCTGAAGGCGTTTTCCCGAACCATGGCCGACCACGACAGCGACGATGCCGGGTTGATGGAAAGCCTCGAGCTGCTCAAAGCCTTCAAACCTCAAAGCCCAGCAGAAAGCGGCCGAACCGCCGCAGCAGCAGAGTCCGAAGAGGACATCCAGGAACGGTTCGCTGCCATGCTCGACGGCGTCCGCACCGCCATCGCTTCCCCCTTTACCTTGGAGAAGGACCGCGCCGTCATGGTTGGCATGGCGCAGGACATCGTCGGAATTTCCGGGCCGGACGCCCAGAAGGCGGCATCGGTGCTGGCCCAATACGAGCTCATCGCGCCTGCTGTAGCCGCTCGGGCCGAACGCATGCAGGAATTAGCCGCGCGCATGTCGGTCATCGAAGCCGAGTTGAAAGGATCCGCTCCTCGCCGCCCCGCAGGCTTCAGCAACCTGGACGAGGCGGTCAGACATCTCGACAACCTGAAGCATCTGGCCCAGCGCCGCCGCGAGGAGCGCTATGTCCACGAAGCCATCGACACCATCATGCGCCGCCACGGCTACGACGTGGCGCGCTCGGTTGAGCTGGGCGCCGTCCAAGGCAGCCACACGCTGTTCAGCGGCGACGCCAAAGACACGGGCATCCACGCGTTCCTGTCCGATTCCGGCGACATGATGCTCGAAGTCGTGGGGCTCGGCGCACCCGCTCCGGCAGAAAGCGGAACCAGCATTACCGCCGTGACCGACGACGACGACATCGCACACCTGTTCAACGCGCAAAACGAGTTCTGCGCGGTCTACGCCGAGATAGAAGAGGAGCTGGCGGCGATGGGCATCCGCAATGCGGTGCGCTACAAGGCAGCCCCCGACGTGGCCCATTGCAAGCAGATCCACCTGGCGAGCGACCAGTCCGATTTCTCGGCCGACACCCAGATCGGCCTGGCGGACGACCGGCGCCGACGCGACCAGGTGCAGCAGCGCGCCCGTGAAATGAGGTAACCATGTGGCTCTGTACCTGCGGCTTCGCAAACCCCGACTCCAGCCAGGCATGCTCCGCCTGCGGCGCAGCCCGCTCTGACGGCATGCATGCTTCCGCGCCTGCGCCCGCTCCCGAACAGGCCGAACGCATCGAACCTGCCTGTCAAACCGAACCGTCAAGCGACGCGGCCTTCGCCTCAGGCAGTCTTATGCTTGAAAACGCCCGCACCCATGAGACCATCGAGGTCACAATGCCCGGCGGCATCCTGGGGCGAGCGGGCGATTTCGCACCCGACAGCTTCAGCCCCCAGGTTTCGGGCGTGCACCTTATTGCCGAATGCACCGATGGCACCTGGACGCTTGAGTTCGTGGGCCGCAACGCCACTTCCATCAATGCCGCAGGCGAATGGGTGCCTCTTGTTGCGGGCATGCCCCGCACCGTGCGCGGCGGCGAGCTCCTTAAGATGGCCGACATGCTGTTCCGATTGAGCGTTATACCCGTTACCTGCGACGACGTGGCGGAAGAGCCCGCCGAGGATGAGTCGCCTGCCGTTCTGGCATGGTCGGTGCGGTGCCCCGTATGCGGAACTGAGCATCGTGTGGACGGCCCGGACGCACGCATCAAAACATGCTCGTCATGCGTGGACGACCTGGACCGCCGCAAAATCAAGCGCGCGCTGCCCCGCCAAATCGAGGTGGCGGAGGCCTAAGCCCATGTTCGTCGACCGCGTCATCAACAACATCGAAACGCTGGGGCCCGGCAGCCGCATCGTGGTCTGGACCGTCGGCTGCAGCAAGCGTTGTCCGGGTTGCGCGAACCCCGAGCTATGGGAGGCGTCAGACGCGAACCGGATTGACAACGATCAGCTGGCCGAGGCGCTGGTGCGCATGGCGAAGGCATCGGGCACGCGGGCTATCACCTTCACAGGCGGAGACCCCCTCGAACAACCGGACGACCTTGCATGGGTCCTTCGCTCCATACGCCCCGCATTCGACGACGTCCTCGTCTACACAGGCTATGTCGCCGAAGACGTGCAGGACCTCCTCGATTCCGAATTCGACGGCCTGATCGATGTCTTGATCGACGGGCCGTACGTCGAGAGCCTCAACGACGGCGTCTGCGCGCTTCGCGGCTCCACCAACCAGCGGGTAATGGTCCTCAACCCTGTGCTTCAGGCCGCATACGACGATGCGCTGTCCGAACCGAGGCGCGTGCAGAACCTGTATTTCGACAACCGCGCCATGTCCGTCGGCATACACAAGGTTGCGCAACGAATCCACGGCGATTGCCCTACAATGGGTACAAACGCACAGGCGTAGAAGGAGTAGCCATGTTCACAACGCCTCAATGGCAGAAGGAAATCGAAAACTTCGTCGGCATCAAATCGGCCCTCATCATCGAAGGCAACGTGTTCGACCTGTACCCGTTCCTCGAAGGCGACGACGAGGACGACATCGAGTTCCTCACCCTCAACGAACTGCTCCCCCGTCTGTTCGAACGCGGCACCGCCCACGCTGGCGAAAGCGGCCGCCCGTATCGGTTCATCTACTGCGATCCGCTGCGCGGCATCAGCAACCCGTTGGGGGACGCGGACCTGGCGGCCATCACGAAAGCCGCCGCCAAGGAAGCCGACGTGCTTGGCCGCGAGAACGAGTCCTACAACCCCAATGTCGGAAACGACCCGAACGCCCAAAGCCGTCTGGTGCAGAACTCCTTGCTGCTGCGGGCGGCGCTTACCCGACGCATCGACATTCCCGCTATGGATAACACCCCTGTGGCCTGCGTTTATTCCTTTGCATCGCGCCTCACGTCCCGCCCCAGCGACCTATCGGCCGAAGAGAACGCCGTGTTCCTGAACCTGTATCTGGCGGTCACCGAGGCCATCCGCGTGGACGGGTCGAACCGAAACACCCTGGTGCTCATCGTCAACAAGGTCGCCGACGTGCCCAGCTGGTTTTTCACCAACAACCCCGAGGTCCGTTCAGTCATCGTGCCGAACCCGGATCGCGACACCCGCGCCGCCTTCGTGGATTATGCCTTCTCGTCGCTTTCCGACGACAACCTGGAAGACGTCCGCGAGAAGTTCATCGACGTGACCGACTCCATGAAGGTACTCGAGCTCGACGAGTTGCGCCGCCTACGCATCAAGGGCGACACGTCGCCCGAACAGTTCCCCGAGCTGGTGGACATCTACAAATACGGCCTGAAGGAGAACAAGTGGGCGTCCATCGTGGACAAGCTCCGCGATGACCCCGAAGAGAAGCTCCGTCGCCGCGTCAAGGGTCAGGACCGCGCCTTGAGCAAGATAGTCACCGTGCTCAAGCGCAGCGTCATGGGCTTTTCCGGCATGCAGCATTCATCGGGCTCCAAGCCCAAAGGCGTGCTGTTTTTGGCAGGCCCCACAGGCACGGGCAAGACCGAAGTGGTCAAGGCCGTCACCGAGCTCTTGTTCGGCGACGAGCGTAGCTACCTGCGTTTCGACATGAGCGAATACGCCTCCGAGAACTCCGACCAGAAGCTGTTCGGTGCGCCTCCGGGATACGTCGGATACGAGGAAGGCGGTCAGCTGACCAACGCCGTCAAGGCGAACCCCTTCTCGGTGCTGCTGTTCGACGAGGTCGAGAAGGCCCACCCCTCCATCATGGACAAATTCCTGCAGATTCTGGAAGACGGGCGCATGACCGACGGCCAGGGCAACACGGTGTATTTCAGCGAGACGCTCATCTTCTTCACCAGCAACGTAGGCATATCTGAGGAGATCCTAGACGAACACGGCCGCGCCGTCGGACGCCGCAACATCGTCGAGCCCGGCGAACCTTACGAAGACATCGAGCGCAAAGTATCCGAAGCCATGGCCATCCATTTCAAGCCGGAGGTGCTCAACCGCATCGGCGACAACATCGTGGTGTTCGACTACATCAGCCCCGAGGCGTCGTCGCTCATCGCACGCTCGCAGCTGAAGAAGATCAACGGCAACATCCTCAAGCGCCACGAGATCCGCGTCACGCCGACCGATGCCTGTCTGGATTGGTTCTGCACCCACGCCCTTGATGCTCCCGTCCGTGAGAAAGGTGGCCGCGGTATCGGCAACCTGATCGAGGCGAACTATTTGAATCCCCTGTCGAGTTACATCTTCGACGCCCGAATCGAAGCCGGCCAGACCGTGGTGGTTGACGCAGTCGACGACCATGTCACCTTCGCACGCGGCTCGGCAGACGAGGTGGCATGATGACCCTTCGATTCGCATACGCCGCGTTCACGGCATGCGGACGCTCCCATGAGGCAAACGAGGACCGCGCCCTGATGGACGGCATACTGGCCGGCGGGCGACTTCCCGACGAGTCCGACAACCGGCAAGGCACGGTTTCGCAGCCGTTTCTGGCGGCCGTGTTCGACGGAGTTGGGGGTAGCACCTGCGGCGATGCTGCGGCGCAAACGGCCGCAGAGGCGCTTGAGCTGGGGTTTTCCTACGCCCTTAAGAAGGGGCAGCCCTTCGACCACGCCTTGGACGCCGGCATCGAGGCATGCCGCATAGCCACATCGGAGCTGCAGGAGACCATCAACGGCACCGCGCTGGCCGCCGTCGCGGGCATAGCCTTCGACCAGGACACCGCAACCGTGTTCCATGCAGGCGACGTGCGGGCCCTCCGCTTCCGCAGCCCCTATGCCATGCGACTGACCCGCGACCATTCGCTGGCCCAACAATACCGAGACGAACACGGCGAAGACGCCGAGGTCCCCGCGGACATCGCCCATGTGATCACCCGATGCTTGGGCGACGAGCGCCTCGACCAGGTAGACGTCGAAAACCCCGTCCCCGTGCTCGAGGGCGACGTGTTCCTCATCTGCTCCGACGGCATTTGGGATTGCGTCACCGACGAGGAGATCGAGATCGCCCTGGCGGAAGTGGCCGAGGTGATCTCATCCCTCAACACGGAATCCGAAGAGGAAGCCGATGCCGAGGCGGAAGACGCCGAACAGGCGCCCGCTCCCAACGCCACGAAAGTCGAACTGGCCCTCGCAATGGCCTTGGACGAGCTTGTGGCCAGGGCATACAGCCGCAACGCATATGACGACACAACCGCGGTGGCTCTGTGCGCGGTGGACATTCAGGAGACATAAACCATGGCCATCGACCGCACGCCCCGCCGAAACGTGGCACCCACAATCGTATCAGGACCCGGCACCATCGTCGACGTGGCCGGCGACTCCCCGGTGCTTTCCGGAGCCGACCTGGACTTCTACGACGATTCGGGCGAAGCGTACATCCTCCGCACGTCGCAGGCCTTAGGCGCCGGCGGCCAGGGCACCGTGGTGCTGGCCGACCGCGCGTTCGACGGGCGCACCTACGCGGCCAAAATAAGCTGGCAGGCCCAAAGCGCCCGCGACCGCATGTCGCGGCGGGCGGTCATCACGTTCCTGCGCAATCTCACGGCCACGCACCCGCTGGGCGAACGTCATTTTACCGAGACGCACCTCATGCCCATCGTGGCATCGGGAAGCATTACCGACACCGTGCCCGAACTGGGGTCCACCACGTACGACGTGGCCATCATGCCCGTATGCTCCGATGCGCTTTCGTCCCGCACCGACGTGTCCTTCGAAGAGATTCGCGACGTCATACTGCCTCAAACGGCCCAGGCGCTTCATCTGTTGCACGAGCATCGCATCGTGCACCGCGACATCAAGCCGAAAAACCTCTACTATCTGGAAAATCAGCTGGTCGTAGGCGATTTCGGCATATCCTCGGTGCTCGACGAGGGACGCGACACCGGCACGACCAAAATCGACCGCCGCACTCCGGGGTATTCGCCTCATTCGTCGGTCATCCAGCGCGAGAACGACTGGTACTCGCTGGGCTACACAATCTGGACGCTCTACAACGGCGGCGTGCACCCGCACCAGGCCCTCATCGACGCGGATGACCTTTCCGCCGTGCTCGTGGGCAAGCGTCCCGTGGCCTTCGTGGCGAAGCGCCCCGAGCATGAATGCCTAGGCAAGCTCATCTACGGTCTGACCAGGGCTTCGTCGGTAGACCGCATGGGATACGATGACGTGCAACGCTGGCTCGACGACCCGCAGGGCTTCACCTATGCCGAGTCCGCGCAACCCGCGCCCCGGGCCGGCTACCAGTTCGAGGGCACGCTGTACACCGACTACACGAAGCTGGCCGAGGCCCTTTCCGCCAATTGGGAACGAGGCAAACGTCACCTCTACACCAAGCTGTTGGAGAACTTCTTCCGCACCCATGGCGAAAACGACCTGGCCGTAGCCCTGAACGACATCGTCGAGGTCGACCGCGCAACTGTGAAGAACCACGACCTGGGTCTTTCCCGGGCCATCTCGGTCATCGGCGGCGACTTCTCCACGTACCACTGGCACGGCACCGCATTCGGGCTCATGGGATTTCGGGCGGCCCACGACAACGGCCGTCTGAGCCGCGCGGAGCTTCTGGCCTTCGTCCAGACGGGGCAGCTGTCCTGGAATGCCCAACGCGCAGGCGCCGACCCGCGCATCTTGGACGTGCTGCAAAGGCTTGAAGAGGCCGCTTCGGACAACGAGGATTTCGCCGTCGAAGCCGCTTTGCAGATGCTTTCGCCCCAAGGCGCTTCCCTTGAGGGCTGCACCACGCCTGACCAGCTGTTCGCATGGCTGTGTCGCACACCGGCGGGTTTCTACCGCCGCATCGACGATACGGCCTTCCTCCACCGCATCGCAGGTTTCAACGCGGCCTGCGGGCGCTTCGCCCAGTCCCTCGAATTCGACCGCAGCATCAAAAACGGAGCCGAAGCCGTCGCCAACAACGTGCTGGTGCTGTTCGAGAAGTCATGCGCGAACCCCGCAGCCGTCCGAAGGTTCTACGAGCTGTACGGGCCCTACGGGCATGTGACCTGGGTCTGCCGCCACGCGGACTATTACACTGCCACAGACGACGACAGCCGCGCCCTGCTGCGGAAGCTCTCCGGGGCCAAGACCGCCGTCACTTCGATCGAAAACGCTATACAAAAGCTAGGCGCGTTGCAAACCGACGTCATTAAGCTGCAATCGAGCCTGGCGGACAACCCCTACCTGGCCTATCTGGGCATCGACCAGCCAGGATCGACCGTCAAGGCGAACTATTCGGATTCGTACTTCACGGGATACTTCGCGGGGTCCGAAGTGCCCCGCGGCTATGCGCGCGCCGTTGCCGACGCCTCGACGGCCGAGCCGGCGTTCGCAAGCGAGCTGCGTTCCGACGGCGTCGAGCGCCTGCCGTCCCACTACGCAAACGATGCCCGCGATGTGGTCGAACGGGTGGCAGGCGACCTGAAGACCGCCTCGCAGAACCAGCGCAGCGGCAGGGCGTTCTTCAAACCGGTGCTCAAGATTCTGCTTACCGTCGCCTTTGTGCTGGTCGTCGGCATGTTCTGGGGATATCTGCCCATGGGCATCCCTCAGATGAACGATTACTTTTTGTTCTATCTTGCCGAAGACGTGTTCGACGGCCTGCGGTTCGCACCAACCACCTATACATCGCTCGCCCTGATCGGATTTATCACGGCCACCGGCGCTTCGATGGCCCCGCGGGTCGCAAAGCTGGTCCGCCACGTGACCGCAAACGCAACGTCGGCGCGAATCGAACACCTCTCGCAGCGCATCGAATCCGAGGCCTCGCGTTTCAACACGAACAACGATGCTCTGCGCGCCTGGTGGGAGAAGGGCAACCCGGGCCCCATCCCGCGCATCTGCGAGGCATCCAGGCAGCTCGAGCGTGCAGAGGAGAATTCCACCGGCACCGCAAGCTCC
This sequence comes from Slackia heliotrinireducens DSM 20476, assembly GCF_000023885.1. Lineage (NCBI taxonomy): Bacteria > Bacillati > Actinomycetota > Coriobacteriia > Eggerthellales > Eggerthellaceae > Slackia > Slackia heliotrinireducens. The sequence goes on from NC_013165.1 coordinate 1,723,361, forward strand.
ACGTTCTGCAACGTTCTGTTCTGGGTCGGCACCGCAACCTGCGCCCTGAGCATGCTCGCCTTCACCATGCACGGCAGCACCGCAGCGATTGCCCACTCCACCACCGTCGGAGGATGTATACCCGCTGACATCCTGCAGATTGCCAACGTCGTCGTGGCCCTTGCGGCCTACGCGCTTCTGGCACGGTTTCTACCCTCATCGAAAGGTTTCCCGTCGGTGTGCCTGCTGTGCGCCGCGCCCTTTGCCATGGCGGCCGTGTTCCTGTTCACCCAACTGGTAATCGCGTTGCTTCCTGTGATCATCCTTCTGCTCATCATCCTGTATTTCCTGGGGAGGTAGCTTATGTCTGGCAACCGTTCCGCTACGTTCCGCTTGACGACGTCGTCTTTGGCCTCGTTTCTTGCCATCCCCCTGGCGCTGCTGCTGGCGTTGCTGCTCTACATTGGCACGACCACAGGATGGCTTGCCGACGGACGCGAAGCCGTCATGAACAAGGCCGGTATGACCGCCACCACGCTGTTCTCCATGTCCGAAGTGGATTCGAGCACGTTGCAAGGTTATATGGAAGGGCCGCTGGCATCTTTAACGCCGGCTCCCATTGTGGAACCTTCGGAATAGCTGCTCACCTGAACAGGCTCTATTCCTCTCCCAGTTCTTCGGCCACCTCGAGCCACTCGTCTTCGAGGGCCTCCTTTTCGGCCGCCAACCGGTCAAGTTCGCCCTGCAGGCGCCCGAGCAGCTCGTAATCGGTCGGGTCTGCCGACGCCATTTCCTCACGTTTGGCGTCCAGCTTGTTGCCTGCGGTGTTGATGCGCCTGGTCAGACCGCTCAGGCGCTTCTTCAGTCCACGCATCTCGGCGTTGGACAGACCGCTCGACGTGGCGGTCGCGGTCTTCTCCGAGGATGTAGAAACCACGTCGGCGAAGGTCGTTCCCTTCGCGTCGTTGTGGGCGTTCACCATCTCAAGATACTCGTCGATGCCGCGAGGACAGTGTTTTATATGCCCGTTGATCAGGGCGTATTGATCGTCCGTCACGCGCTCCACCAGATGGCGGTCGTGTGTGACCATGATGAGGGTGCCCGCCCAGGTGTCCAGCACGTCTTCGAGCACCGCCAGCATGTCGGTGTCAAGGTCGTTGCCGGGCTCGTCCAGAATCAGCACGTTGGGCTCCTGAATCAAAGTGAGCATGAGCTGCAGCCTGCGCTTCTGGCCGCCCGAAAGCTCGCCGACACGGTCGTAAAGCTGCTTGCTGGAAAAGCCCAGGCGCTCCAGAAGTTTTGCCGGCGACGTCTCCTTCCCGTCCACAACGACGCGCTGCGGGTGCCGGCTCAGCACCTCGGTGACCCGGTATTTTGCGGATTCCTCCAGCTCGTCCAGTCGCTGCGACATGACGGCGAACTTCACGGTCTTGCCGATCTTCACCCAGCCGCTGTCCAGGCGGACCTTGCCCTGCAAAACGTTCAGCAGGGTCGTCTTGCCTGCGCCGTTCTCGCCGAGGATGCCGATGCGGTCGCCGGGACCCACGCCCCAGTCCACATGGTCAAGCACCGTCTTTCCGCCCAACGTGACGGTGACGTTCGTCAGGTCCACAACCTGCTTGCCCAGCCGCTGCATGGCCAGTGTCTTCAGCTCCAAGGGGTTGCGCATGGGCGGCACGTCTGCAATCAAGGCCTCGGCGGCTTCTACGTGGAACTTGGGCTTTGTCGATCGTGCGCGGGCGCCGCGGGAAAGCCAGGCCAGCTCTTTGCGGGCCAGGTTCTGGCGGCGCTGCTCGGTCACGCGGGCAACGCGGTCACGCTCAACCCGTTGCAGCATGTACGCCGAGTAGCCGCCCTCGAAGGGATACACGTGTCCATCGTGAACTTCCCACATGTGATTGGATACCTCGTCCAAAAACCAGCGGTCGTGCGTCACGACCAGCAGGGCGCCGACGTTGCGCTGCCAGCGGTTCTGCAGGTGGTGCGCAAGCCAGGCGATGGCTCGCATGTCCAGATGGTTGGTAGGCTCGTCCAGAAGCAGCACGTCGTCGTCCCCCACCAGCAGCCGGGCCAAGTCGACGCGGCGCCTCTGGCCACCAGACAGCGTGCCCACTTTCGCATCCCAAGAGATGTCTGCGATCAGCGATGCGATAACCTCGCGGATGCGCGGGTCCGAGGCCCATTGGTACTCGGGCGCGTCGCCCACGATGGAGAAGCCGACGGTGGCGTCGTCGTCCAGCTGGTCAGACTGCCCCAGCATGCCCATGGTCAGGCCGCGGGTGCAGGTGACGCTTCCCTCGTCCGGTTCGATGGTCTGGGCCAGCACGCCGAGCAGCGACGACTTCCCTTCGCCGTTCTGTCCGACGATGCCGATGCGGTCGCCGCCATGGACGCCCAACGTCACATCGTCCAATACCTTCTTGGTTGCATATTCCAGATGGATGCCTTCGCATCCGAACATAAACGCCACGCGCGCCTCTTCCGTCTCACGAGTTTCAAACCCGTTCATTATACGCAAGCCCCGAAACGGCGCATGGCTTGCAAGGTTCTTTTCAGGAAACGACCCTATCATGCCGAAACGCGCCCGAATCGTCCGGTTGCATAATCCGACATCAGGCACTCGCAGCCCAGTTCGGGCGCATGCGTCCCACGTGCAGTTCCGCACGACGCGAAATGTCCAGTGGACATCTCGCCAAAGCAGGACTGTTTGAGCATGGGATGCATGCGCCCGAGCTGGGCGGTGGGACAAAATGCGATTGAGAACGCACCGTCCGTAAAACAACCTGAAAGTAATGCTCGCGCAATACAGCGTTTCGGGTATCATTGATATGTACGTTCCGCTCTTTATGATTAAGAGGAGGCCCCTATGGTTGAAACATTGGTACTCGTTCGACACGCAAAGGCACAAAAGCGGGTCGAGGGCCTCGATGATATCGACAGGAAGCTCACGCTTGCCGGTCGCCGTTCCTTCGAAACCACCGCCACTCAGGCGTTCTCGTACTTCGCTAAGACCGACCGCAAAGACATGCAGATCTGGACAAGCCCCGCGCGCCGCGCCCGCCAGACCGCGAAGATCGTCGGTCGCGTTCTGAAGATCGAATACGGCTCGATTCACGATTCCATCTACGCCGACACCCCCGACCAACTGGTCGAGGAGCTGAAGCAGGCCGAAGGCTGCGTCATCGTTGTGGGCCACAACCCTGTGCTGCAGGACATCCTCACCACCCTGTCTGGCAACGAGCATGCGTTCGGCAAGGCTGCCGTCGCGGTGCTCGGCAACATCGAGCCCGATTTCAGCCACGCAGACCTGCTTTGGTTTGCTCAGGGCCCCGAGTCTTCGCGCTGGAAGGTGCTGACCAAGCTGGAGGATGTCACCGTGGCCGCCGGCATGCGCATCGCCAACAACTACCAGGCCATGCTGGACAACCCCTACGACGAAGAGGCCCTGCATCAATACCGCATCTCGCTGCGCAGCGCACGTTCGCTTCTCGCGTTCATCGAACCCTACCAGAAGCTCAAACAGAACCGCAACATCGAACACCTGCTCAAGCGTCTGCAGGACGACACCTCCGACCTGCGCGAATACGACATGCTCTGCAAGACCATCGCCAAGCAGGAAGCCAAGCTGGTGCTTGAATCCATGGAGAAGTTCGGCTCGCCTACGGGTTCGAACGCCTTCCCCAGGCTGGCCGAAGCCGCCAAGCGCCAGCGCGACGAGGAACGTCTGCGCTACAGCAACCGCATGGCCAAGGCTTCCACGCGCAAGCTGGTCGAGGAGGCTTCCGACGAGCTGATCAACACCGAGTGGCGCAGCGATGTCGAAATCGAGGGCATCTCCCGCGAGGACATCAGGGACCGCTTCGAAACCATGCGACGCAAGTACCTCAAGATTCTGGCCCATACCGACTTCGAGGACCACGAGGAAACGCACATCCTGCGCAAGCGTGCGAAGCGTCTGCGCTACATCTCCAAAGAGCTTTCCAGCCTGCTGGGGGCCGACCACGCCCGCATGACTTCCGACATGAAGGCCGTTCAGGACCAGCTCGGAGATATCTGCGACGCCCGTAACAACCAGCGTATCGTGAACAAGCTCCTGCCGAAGCACGGCAAAGCCGCATTGCGCCAGGAGGCAACGGCGTTCCTGGGCACCCAGCGTGCCGCCGAGAAGCTTGCCGTCGCCGAGCTTAAGAACATGGAGGACAAGCTGAAGGCTGCCCCTTCCGCACCCCAACCCGAACAGCAATCAGAGATGTGATATCCACCCAAACCTTTGTTGACTCGATGTCTTCTGTGAACGGTGGAAGACTCTAGAATTGGGGTTTGGCAGCAAACAGGAGTTTCACACTTTTAGCGCCAGTGGGATTCGCCTGCTGGCGCTTTCTTCGTGCAGCACCTGTTACGCCTACCAGCATGTCACCTAGACGTGTGCAACACCTACCAGAACCTTGGCAGGCACAAACGCCGCAATCGCGCACGTTCGCCCGGAAACCATCCGTGCCCACTCCTTTTCATGAAATCGGGCTTTTCTGCCAAGATTCAACGGCAGCTTGAGTTGCAAATCTGTACGCTTCGCTCCTGCAGAAACCGTGGAAGAGCATACGGTCCGGCCAGCTGCGGAGCCGATCGCTTCACTCTGTCGAATCCGGGAAAGTGTATAGAATCCGGATACGTCCGCAACGAATCTGAACGAACCCCCTGTCATAAACCGGCCGACGCAATCCCGAATCAGCAGGAACAAAAAGCGCCGACGGTGCATCCGCCGGCGCTCGCAAGAACAGGTTCCCGAAACGATTTAGATCTTGGTCAAATCGTAAGGCGTGGTCTGGTAGACGTAATAGTTCAACCAGTTGGAATAGATGAGCTGCCCTTCTGCACGCCAGGTCACAACGGGGCGCTGCTCGGGGTCGTCATCGGGATAGTAGTTCACGGGAATCTCGATAGGCTTGCCCGCTGCAACGTCGCGGTCGTACTCGAGCTTCAGCGTGTCGCGATCGTACTCAGGATGGCCGAACACGAAGAAGTGCTTCGAGTTCGTGGACTTGACGATGGTGGGGCCTATCTCGTCGGAATATGCGATGACCTCGAGCTCCTGATGTTCGACGATGTCCTCGTAGCGGCAGGTAGCGTGACGCGACTGCGGCGAATACGAAATGTCGTTGAAGCCGCGAACCAAAGGCGAGCTGGATTTGAGCAGACGCTGCGGGAACACGCCGAAAATCTTCTTGTCAGTCAGGTATTTCGGCACGCCGTACAGGTGATACAGCGCAGCTTGGGCAGCCCAGCAGATGTGGTAGATCGAATGCACGTGGTCGACGGCCCAATCCAGAATGGTGACGTATTCGTCCCAATAATCCACGTCTTCGTAGTCGAACTTCTCGACCGGCGCACCGGTGATGATCATGCCGTCGTAGCGGTAATCCTTCACATCGTCGAAGGTCTTGTAGAACGACTCGAGGTGATTGGCGGACACATGGGCCGAAGCGTGCGTGGCGGTGCGAAGCAGGTCGATCTCCACCTGCAGCGGCGTATTCGACAAACGGCGCATGAGCTGCGTCTCCGTCACGATTTTGGTGGGCATGAGGTTGAGGATGAGAACGCGAAGCGGGCGGATGTCCTGATGCATGGCGCGATGCTCGGTCATGACGAAGATATTCTCCTTTTCGAGAATAGCTGTTGCCGGCAACGCGTCTGGAATCCTGATAGGCATGTCTTCCTCTTTCCTCGTATTTACAGGTCTGGATATTGTAGCTCAATTCGACACATTGGGACACACCCGTAGCTTAACAACTGGGTAAGCGTCATGAGTTCCTTTCACGGACGTTTGCCCCTCGGTCTGCTCCATTACGCTGGAGTTGCGTATAATACCCAGATGCAAATCGCACTATCCGACGCTTGAAAGGACGGCTCATGGCCAACATCGATACCATCTGCGTGCAGGGCGGTTACCACCCGGGCGACGCCGAACCAAGGCAGATTCCCATCTACCAGTCCACCACCTGGAAGTATGAGACTTCCGAGCATATGGGCCGCCTGTTCGACCTGCAGGAATCCGGTTACTTCTACACACGTCTGCAGAACCCCACCAACGATGCCGTGGCTGCCAAGATCGCAGAGCTTGAAGGTGGCACCGCAGGCATGCTGACCTCCTCCGGCCAGGCCGCGAACTTCTTCGCCATCTTCAACATCGCCGGCTGCGGCGACCACATCGTGTCCAGCACCTCAATCTACGGCGGCACCTTCAACCTGTTCGCCGTCACCATGAAGCGCATGGGCATCGATTTCACGTTCGTCGACCCGAATTGTACCGACGAAGAGCTGGAGGCCGCGTTCAAGCCGAATACCAAGGCCGTGTTCGGCGAAACCATCGCCAACCCGGCGCTCACCGTGCTTGACATCGAGCGCTTCGCCAAAGCCGCACACGCCCACGGCGTGCCGCTGATAGTGGACAACACCTTCCCCACGCCCATCAACTGCCGTCCCATCGAGTGGGGCGCCGACATTGTGACCCACTCCACCACCAAGTACATGGACGGTCACGGTGCGGCGGTCGGCGGCGCCATCGTCGACTCCGGCAAGTTCGACTGGGATGCCCACGCCGACAAGTTCCCCGGCCTCACCACTCCTGACGACTCTTACCATGGCGTAACCTACACCAAGCAGTTCGGTCTGGAGGGCGCCTTCATCACCAAGGCAACCGCCCAGCTCATGCGCGACTTCGGCAGCATCCAGAGCCCGCAGAACGCGTTTCTGCTGAACATGGGTCTGGAGAGCCTGCATGTGCGCATGGCCCAGCACGTGAAGAACGGCCAGGCCATGGCCGAGTTCCTGCAGAACCACCCGAAGGTCACCTGGGTGCGCTATTCCGGACTTCCCACCGACCCCTATTACGAAGTCGCCAAGAAGTACCTGCCCAACGGAGGCTGCGGCGTCGTGAGCTTCGGTGTCGAAGGCGGCCGTCCTGCAGCTGAGAAGTTCATGGCCGGCCTGAAGATGGCGCAGATCGCCACCCATGTGGCCGACGCCCGCACCTGCTGCCTGCATCCCGCCAGCTCCACCCATCGCCAGATGACCGACGAGGAGCTTCTGGCCGCCGGCGTGTCCCCCGACCTGGTTCGCCTGTCCTGCGGCATCGAAGGCACCGAGGACCTGATTGCCGACGTTGCCCAGGCGCTGGACGCCATCTAATTCTGGTAAGGCGCGCCGATACTAGCGCATGGCCTTACATCACTCCGACAAGCGGGGCGGTTGCCGAAAGTGAACTGCACCCCGGAACTTGGACTCAAGAATAAAAGTTCGAGTTCCGGAGGTGCAGTATCTTTATGGGCAGACACGACGTAGAAGTTCGCAAGAAAGCGACCGAGCTGATCGATTCGGGGTATGGCAAGATTGCCCTTGCCAGGGAGCTTGCAATATCGGTCAGCATCGCCGAACATTGGATCCACGCATACAAGGCTGTCGGCAAGGAGGTCTTTCTAGGCATGGGGTCCAAGCATAGAACCTACGATCAGGAAACGAAGCTGGCGGCGGTCCTCGACTTCCTCGAGGGAGGGCTGACGAAGCAGGAGGCCATGGCCAAGCACGCGATAGCAAGCCTGACCGCCTTCGAGCGCTGGGTAAAAGCGTACCGGGAGGGCGGCCCCGAGGCTCTCGCGCCCAAGCCCAAGGGGCGCCCGCGCAAGTCCGACGGCGAGGCGGGCCTGCCCCCGACCCGCGAGCGGGAGCTCGAGGCGGAGAACCGGAGGCTCAGGGCCGAGGTGGCGTACCTAAAAAAATTGAGAGCCCTGGAGGCGGCAAAGCGAGCGCCTGGGAGAAATGCCAGGTGATCAGGGAGCTTTCAGGGCAAGGGCATGCGCTCAAGGACCTCCTGGCCGCGTCGGGCGTCCCGGCGTCGACCTACCACTACAACAAGCTGAGGCCTGCGAAGCCGCCCACGAGGCCGGAGCTCTGGGGCAAGGCCGTCGAGATCTTCTCCCGCTCGCCCAACGGCTGCGGCCACCGTCAGATAGCGATGTGCCTGCGCGCCGAGGAGGGGGCCGTCATCGCCGACAAGACGGTGCTCAAGATGATGCGCGAGATCGGCATCAGGTGCGGCATACGCCGCGAGACCGACTACCATAAGTACAACTCCTACAGAGGCGTCGTGGGCAAGACCTTCGAGAACGTGCTGGGGCGCGACTTCTCGGCGGACGGTCCGTGGCAGAAGCTGGGGACGGACGTGACCGAGTTCAAGCAAGGCTGGGGGAAGGCGTACTTCGCGCCCGTCTACGACTTCGGGAGCAAGGAGATAGCCGCCTGGTCGATATCGCGGCATCCGGACCTGGCGCAGCAGGAGGAGATGCTCGACATGCTTATCCCGAAGATGCCCGAGGGCGCGCATCCGATCATGCAATCGGATATGGGATGGCAGTACCAGCACGACGGTTATTGCAGCAGGCTCGAGGAGGCGGGCATCGTGCAGAGCATGTCGAGGAAGGGCAACTGCATCGACAACGGCGCGACCGAGCAGGTGTTCGGACATATCAAAGACGAATTCTTCCGCGGCAGGGAGTTCCCGGACTTCGACACGTTCAAGAAAGAGCTGGAGGAATACATCGTATACTGGAACACGCAGAGGAGGCAGGTCAAACTGAAGGGACTGACCCCGGAAGAGTTCCGGAATCAGTCCCTAGCGGCATAGCCCGCTATTTATCGCGTCCAAGTTTTGGGACGCAGTTCAAAGGCGGTCGCCCCTATTTCGTGGTAGCAAGCCGTTCGCACTCCGCTTCGCCATGCATACACGCACGTCAACCGCCCGATGCGTTCAAGCCATCCTAGCTCATGAACCCAGCGTCCATTGCGACATTTGTGTTGCATTCGCCACAACTGAGCACATATTCCAACCGATTGCTCCAATAGTGCTATCATATCTTATATATACTGCAGTCTAATGAGAAGGGATTGAAATGGACGATTTCAACCAGCAATACCAGCAGCCTTACGACAATTACCCGCAGAACCAACCGCCCGTCGTGAACGACTCCGGCAGTATCGGATGGGGCGTGCTCGGTTTCTTCTTCCCGATCGTCGGACTAATCCTCTTCCTGGTCTGGAAGAACACCAAGCCGAAATGCGCCAAGGTTGCCGGCATCGGCGCCATCATCGGCTTCGTGCTCGGCTTGGTGGTGAACTTCGCAAGCGCTGCCCTGGTAGCAGGCACTTCCGCGTTGACGCTGTAGCGCTCATCCACACAGCTTCGGACATCGAGGAGGGCTTCGTGCCCTCCTTTTTCTTTCCGCCTCGCCACGACGTACCGTGTCCACGACCGCCTTGCCGATACACGGAGGGTTCTCCTGCTTTACAGAATCGCACCAATGGAGAAGCCTCGTGCGTATCCTGCGCCCTTCGTTTATCATAGTTGAAACGAAGCCGACCAAGGAGACCCATGTACGACGCCATACTTGCGACTGACCTGTCCATCCTGCATGCCATCAAATCGACGCTGACCTGCATGCCTCTGGATTGGTTTCTCGGATTCCTCACCCTCCAGGGCGAAATCGGCGCCATCGGCATCGTCTGCGGTCTAGCGCTCCTGTTCAAGAAGGAATACCGCATCTACGGCGTCATGCTGCTTCTAGCCATGCTGTTCGCTTCGGCGCTTACCAGCGGGCTGATCAAAAACCTGGTGCAAAGGCCGCGGCCGTTCATCGTCGACCCTGCCCTGCTCAACACGTTCGTACGACTTCCCTCGTCGACATCGTTCCCCTCGACGCACTCCAGCGTATCTTTCGCCGCAGCCACCGTCATATGCCTGATGCCGCTTAAGCACCGCTGGATCAAGGTGGCGGCCGTGGTTCTGGCGGCGGCAACCGCCTTCTCGCGGCTTTATTTCGGAGTCCATTTCCCGACCGACGTACTGTTCGGCACCCTGTTCGGAATCGCCAGCGGCTTTGCCGCCTGGGCCCTGGTGAACGCGGTTGAACAGCGCAGGCAACGCCTCCGATCGGGAAACGGCCCCACGGTCCCGCCAGATGAATCCTAGCTTATGTACAGGTTTTTACTGCACCACGTTCTGAATGCATACAGCCCAACCATCGGATGATTCGGCTACAGCATCACCCTCACAATGCAGAACGCGCCGACAGAATCGCATCCCGCCGGCGCGCACCTCTAACACCGTGAATTCATCTACTCCCAGAAGCGGACTTCAGGCTCCAGCTTCACGCCGAATTCCTTTTCTACAGCGGCTTGCACATCGGAAATGAGCTGCCGGACATCCGCTGCGGTTGCACCGCCCGTGTTCACCACGAAACCGGTATGCTTCGTCGACACCTGGGCGCCGCCCACGCTGTATCCGCGAAGGCCTGCGTCCTGGATCAACTTGCCGGCGAAATAGCCTTCCGGACGCTTGAAGGTGCTGCCAGCCGAGGGCATCTCCAAAGGCTGTTTGGACGAACGACGCTCCTGTAGGTCGTCCATACGCGCCTGGATGGCATCGGGGTCGTCCTCGGTCAGCTCGAAGATGACGCCAAGCACGATGTATCCCTCGTCACTCATCATGCTGTGACGGTACGTCCAATCGGCCTCTTCACGAAACACCAGGGCGAACTCCCCTTCCGGCGTGCAGCACAGCACCTCGGTCGCAGCGTCGGCGAACTGTCCGTCGTAGGCGCCTGCATTCATGATGGCTGCGCCTCCAATGGTGCCTGGGATTCCGCAGGCGAATTCGTATCCGGCAAGCCCTGCCGCCTGGGCGGCTTCGGCCACCTGGGCGTTCGTGGCGCCGGCCATGGCCGCTATGACGTTGCCGTGCACATGCAGCCCGTTGAACTTGTCGAGCAGCTGGATGACCACGCCGCCCACGCCCTCGTCGGACACCAGCAGGTCGCTGCCGTTGCCAAGCACGCGCCAGGCTACCCCGGCCTCGTTGCAGGCCTTCACAACCTCCGCAACCTCGTCCGCGGTTTCGGGCGTCACCATCACCTCGGCGGGCCCGCCGATCTCAAACGTGGTGTGCTTGCTCATCGGTTCGTTCAACATCACGTTGCCCTTACCGACGATGCCGTTCAGAATTGCAATCAACGCTTCCATGTAACCCCTTCTAACGTTCTTCGGGTTCAATCATAGCAACGCGGCCGCCCATTCGGCCTCGCGGAAGCCCACGAGCACGAATTCATCAGCCACGATGATCGGGCGTTTCACCAGCATGCCGTCGGTCGCCAGCAAGTCGAAGCATTCCTCAGGCGTCATGCCCGCATCCAGCTTCGCCTTGATGTTCTGCTCGCGGTATTTCATGCCGGACGTGTTGAAGAACCTGCGCACCGCAAGGCCGCTGCGCGCATGCCACTCGGCCAGCTCGGCAGCAGTCGGGTTCTCCTCGACGATGTGACGGTCGGTGTATTCGACGCCCTTTGCGTCAAGCCACGCCTTGGCCTTCTTGCAAGTGGAACATTTCGGATACTCGACGAACAGGACAGACATGCTTCCTCCTATGGAATCGTGCGGAAACGGTTCGAACGCTTCGGAAAGCATACCATGAACGCGCTTTGGCGGAAAATGAAACGCGGGAAGCGCCCCTTTCAGCACTACCTTTGATAACGTCCTATGAGGCACTCTGCGACGCGGATGCCGTCCACTGCCGCCGACATGATGCCGCCCGCATATCCGGCGCCTTCGCCGCATGGGTACAGCCCGCAGCCGGCGGTGCCGTCAGGAGCGTCGGCCATGCACGTTGTTCGGTCGCGCACGATGCGAACGGGACTCGAGCTTCGAGCCTCCACGCCCGTCAATACGGCTGCAGGATTCGCGAAGCCCTTCAAGCGCCTGTCCAAAAGAGGCAGAGCGTCGGCCAGTGCGTCACCGATGAATCCAGGCAGCACCCGCCGCAGGTCACACCAGACCACGCCACGTGCATATGTGGGCTGCACTGCATGCTTGCCACGTGCTGGGCCGCTGCTCGACCTGTTCGCGAGGTAGTCACCCACCGTCTGCGCCGGCGCGGCGTAAGTGCCGCCTGCCGCAGCGTAGGCCGCCTGCTCCATCTGCCGCTGCAGCTCGACGCCCGCAAGCACGTCGTCACCCGGCAGGTCCTCAGGATCGATGCCCACCAGGACCGCAGCGTTGGCGTTTCGCCCGTCACGCGCGAACCGGCTCATGCCGTTCACGCACACGCCGCCATCCTCCGAAGCGGCGCATACAACCTCGCCGCCCGGACACATGCAGAACGTGTACACGCCGCGGCCGGCAGGGAGATGCACCGCCAGTTTGTAGTCGGCAGCCCCAAGGGCTGGATGCGTTGCCGCAGATCCGTACTGGGCACGGTTGATGTCGCGCTGCAGATGCTCGATGCGCACACCAGCGGCAAAGGACTTCCGCTCCATGGCAAACCCGGCATCCTTCAGCATGGCGAAGGTATCGCGGGCCGAGTGCCCGCAGGCCAAAACCACGTCGCTTGCAGGTATCACTTCGCTATCGCCGCTGCGCACATCGGTGCACCGCACGGCACGCACCCTGTCATCGACAAGGTCTAAGCCATCGAGCCGCGTGTTAAAGCGGACCTCGCCGCCCAGCTCGATTATCCTCTCGCGCATGGCTCGTACCGTGCCTGCCAGCCTGTCTGTGCCGATATGGGGCTTCGCCTGCCAAAGAATCTCCGCAGGTGCTCCGAAGTCGACAAAGGCATGCAGCACATCGGCGCATCGAGGGTTCTTGATGCCGCTGGTCAGCTTCCCGTCCGAAAACGTGCCGGCCCCGCCTTCGCCGAACTGCACGTTGGAGTTCGCATCAAGCGGGCCGCCCTTCGAGAACGCCTCAACATCGGCCGTACGCGCGTCCACGTCGCGGCCGCGCTCCAGCACGATGGGATTGGTGCCCGCCTGAGCCAGCACCCACGCGCAGAAAAGACCCGCCGGGCCAAACCCCACGACCACCGGCCGTTCGGGCAGTGCTCGTTCGGGTTCGGGCGCCCGATACCCTGCATATGGCACATGCAACTTCACATTGACAGGCGGCTTCACGCCGCGCTCGAGCACGCGTTCCTGCACCGCGTGGTCCACCTGGACCGCATAGGTGCACACGAAATGAACGTCGTGCTTCTTGCGGGCATCGACGCTGCGCTTCAAAAGGTTGAAACCCTGAATATCTAAAACATCCAGCCCCAGAACCCGCGCCAGTGCGGCACGAACCGAAGGCCCGCCTTCGGGCAGGCCTGCGTCGAGAGGCAGGGCAATGTTGCTGACCTCGAGCATCAGTCTTCGCGCTGCGATCCGTCAGGAAGGCTCACGTACACGCCGGTTTCAGCACCTGCGGCCGCATTTCCCGCCATGGCGCTCGCCATGACATCCGACAGAGGCACGCCGTCGAGCATCGACCCGCCCGCAGCAGCCACACCGGCAAGAATGCCGCTGGTCCAGGCCCAGTGCAGGTTGTATCCGCCACATCTGGCATCGATGTCGAGCGCTTCGCCCGCAGCGTACAGACCCGCATGCGACAGGCATTCCATGGTGCTCGGGTCGAAGTCCTTCACATTGTATCCGCCACGCGTGACCTGGGCCTGCTTCGGATTGGCCACACCCTTCACCTCCAGGCTGAAGGATTCGGACACCATGGCGAGCACAACGACCTCCTGCTCGGCCAGAATCACGTCGTCGGGGTTCAACCCGGCCGCGACCACGATGGCCCTCGCCACATTGGAAGGCAGGATGCCGGACATGATCTGGGCCGCTGTGCGGTTCGGATGGGTCATGACCTGCCCGTAGATGTAGTCCACCTTCTCCTGCGGATCCATGTCCGGCAGAAAGTCGATATACACCGTGTTGCCAGGCTGCACCATCCTGGACAGGTCGAACACCGCGATGCCGGAAATGCCGTACTCGCGGAACAGAACCTCACCATAGGTCTCTGGGCCCTGGTAGGCCTGCTCAACCTCGGGATCAACGACGTCCATCCACGCTTCGGACAACACCTTGCCGTCATCGTCCAGATACAGGCGGGCCTTCACCCTGGTGCCGTTGAGGCCCTTGATGGCTTTCGTGTCGGTTTTCAGGGGAGCCAGGACCGGATGGGTTTTCTTATAGCGGATGTCGGACGGAACCAGACCCTTGGCAGGACCGCCGCCAACCGCCACAATCACGCTGTCGAACTCGTCGCACGTGCCGTCCTCGAACAGCACGCGCCATCGGCCGCCTGCTTCCTCTACGGATTTGGCCGCCACGCCGCATTGCTCCACAACGCCCGCCTCGGCCGCGCACATGCGGAGCACGTCCACCACCGTGTTGGCCTTGTTGCTGTAGGGGTACATGCGGCCTTCGTCCTCCTGCCTGAACAGCAGGCCGGCGTCGGCGAAAAACAGCAACACGTCTTCGGGAGGAAGCATGTTCATGGCAGCCTGCACGAAGTCGGGCCGGTTGTAGTCGGAACTCATGATGTCGGCGTTGCTGAAATTGCAGCGACCGTTTCCGGTAGCCAGAATCGGCTTGCCCACGCGGTCCGAGGCTTCGAACACCGTGACGTCGGCACCGCAGCGTCCGGCGGCGATTGCCGCGGCCAGACCCGATGCGCCTCCGCCGAGAACAGCGACTTTCTTCATGTACTACTCCGCATTCCTATTGATGACCGGACCGTGCTCGATGAAGAACATGCAGGTCCGACAGACTTCCTTAACGGCCGCCGAGCGGTCGACTTCGGGGTTCAGCAGCAGGTCCCAGCCGACTGCGACCTTATGGGTGGGACGGTCGCACGCGGCGAATTTGCAATCGCCGGGACAATAGTCGTTTCCCAAATTGTGAGGACAGCGACTCTGCATCTCGTCGTCGCAACCGCGCATATTCCAACAAGCCATATCCATTCCCCTCTGAAAACGTGCTTCGGCCTGGCGCGTTCGGCCACGGCCGCGACCATTGTCGTAAAAAAGCAAAGGGCCGGCCAAGGCCGACCCTGCTTCATACCAAAAGAACAGCTTACACAGCACGAACATCGGTAACGGAAGGCACACGCTCCTTCAGGACGCGCCTGACGCCGTTTGCCAATGTGAGCTGGCTCAGCGGGCAACCGTTGCACGCGCCGGTCAGATGGACGGTCACAACTCCGTCGTCGCCGACATCGACCAGTTCCAGGTCGCCGCCGTCAGCCTGCAGGCTCGGACGGATGAGCTCCAGAACCCTCTCGATACGTTCCCTATCTACTGCCATAATAATTCTCCCCTCAGCACACGTAGTGCGCATGATTTTCGTCAAAACGCCGCTTTGGGCCATTGACGCCTACTTTGTCTGGAAGCACTCTAGCACACTTTAGGAGAATCGCCTCTATCGTTACCAACTCGACAGCAAAAAACGGGTAATCCCATCAGGAACTACCCGTTTCGCACACGAATAATCTCTGTTCGGCCGAAAAAGCCTAGAGCTCCTTCACCCACAGCCCATGAAGGTTGCAATACTCGTACACCTTAACGGCCTCGTCGCCCTCGACCATCATGAAGTCGGCCACGGGGGCATCTTCGGGCGTAAGCTCGGCAACCTGGTAGCCCTTCTTGGTGACCAGGACGATGCGGGCGATCAGATGGGGCTCGGTCATGGGATGAGGAACTTCGCCCACCTCGACGTGAACCTTCTGGCCGTCGACGGTCACGACGGGAATGTGCTTCTCGCGGGCGGCATCCACAGAACCGGCGACAAGCTCGGTCGGGCCGCCTTCGCAGACGCCTTCCTCACCGGGCCACAGGTTGATGACGACGGAACCGCACTTTTCGCATTTCAAGAATTTGACATCCATGAGAAACCCCCTTGGTTCGATTCTGACAATACGCGCAGTATTTATCCGCGCTGCCAACAGTATACCTGCTATTCTCCCTCGGGTTCGCCCTGTTGCGGAAGTTTTTTCACCCGTGCATATATCAACAATGCAACTCCTGCGACCACCAGCGGCAACGACAGCAGCTGACCCATGGTGAACCAATCGCCCAGGAGGTACCCGATCTGGGCGTCGGGCTGGCGGATGAACTCGATAAGGAACCGGAACACGCCGTAGCCCAAAAGAAAAGTGCCGATGTAGGTGCCTCGCGGATGCGGCGGGTTCCTACGCGCCAGGCAATACAGGATGGCGAACAGGACAAGACCCTCGAGGACGGCTTCGTACAGCTGGGACGGATGCCGGGGCATATTACCCGCAACGCCGCCGAACACGACGCCCCAGGGCAGGTCGGTGGGTCCTCCCCACAGCTCGCCGTTGACGAAATTGGCGCAACGGCCCAAAAACAGCCCCAACGGAGCCATGACCGCACCCAGGTCGGTCAGCGTGGCGAAGGGAACGTGCGTGATGCGCGACGCAACGAATCCACCGATGAGCACGCCCAGAAGACCTCCGTGGAAGCTCATGCCGCCTTCGTTAATGGCCAGGATCTTGAGCGGATGCGCCAGGTAATATCCATCTCCGTAGAAGAGACAGTAGCCGATGCGGGCACCTAGGATGATGCCCAGCACGATGCACATGAGCACCGTGTAGATGGAGTCTTCGCTCATCTTGAGCTTCCAGCGGCGCGAAAGGTGCACAAGCAGCAATCCCGCCAAGATGAAGCCGAAGATGTACGCCAGTCCGTACCAACGGATTTGAAGCGGACCCAGCGTAAGGGCGACAGGGTCCAACGATTGGTAGATGTCGTTCAACATGCTATTCCTGGGTTTCCTGGGTTTGGGTTGTTTCGTCTTGGACCGCATCGACGTCACCGGAACCTTCGCCGGAGATGGCCTTAGCGGCTTCGGCTTCCGCTATGGTACGCGAATCCACATCCCAGTCGTTGCCCACGACCACAAGCACGTCGGTGTTGAACGCGTAGTACACAGGGTCGTATATGGCACGGCCGATGCCCAAGGTGGTGACGACCGCCTCGGCGGAATCGGCCAGGTCCATATCTTGGTACACAACCAGCGTCTCGTCATACACGGCCATGTTGGCGTTTCCGATGGATTCGACCTTGAAGCCCTGGTCGGTCAAGATTTCGCCTGCCTGGGTGGCGGCGCCCACAACCTCGCCTCCGTTGTTCACGGTGACGGTGAACGATGCGGGATCGACGGCCTTAATGGCTGCCAGCGGGTCGACCTGGGGCTCTTCGCCGGCATCGATGCGTTCGAGCATCTCAGCCCAGTTGTCTAGATCAACCGTCTCGTACATGCTCCCCTCTTCGGACGCGGTGTAGGTCTGGATGGAGGCCGCGTACAGCTCGCCCTTGCGCAGGTCCTTCAGGTCTTTCAGAAGCGAACGCATTTCGCGCGTGCCCATATCGCTCTTAAAGAGCTTCGACATGCGGTCCATGCTGACAGCGTACTTCAAGGTGCCCAGATTGCAGGCGTCGTGGTATAGGCCGATGGCCACGGCCGAAACCATGCGTTCGCGAACGTTGTCCGTCGATGCGTAATCGTTGGCGCGGCATAGGTACAGCGCCTCCTCGCCTGTGAGGTGCTGGCGTCCGGGAGACAAAATGATGTCGCCGGCGTCCTGGTCGACCACGTTGTCTTCGACCACCACTGTGACCCCGTCGAGCATGTCGACCAGCTCGACGAAGCCGTCGGCATCCGTGGTCATGACGTGTGCAATGTCGATGCCCAACAGGTTCTGCAGCCCGTAGACCATCTCGGCGGGGCCCGACGAGGAAATCACGTCTTTAAGCAGAACATTCGACCCGTCGGATACGGAAATCCGCGTGTTCGAAGGGATGCCGATCACATCGGCCCTGTTGGCGGCCTCGTCGATTCTGACCAGCACAACCGCATCGGTTTCGGAGGCCTCGCCGTCTTTTGCGAAGTCGCCTGCCAACAGCAGGTAGTACGGCTCGCCAGACGCAGGTTCGGCAAGGACGGCGTCCAGGGCGTCATCGTTGTACATTACACGGCTGTCCAGCACTTTCAGGTACACGAACCCGAAAATGATCGCCGCAACGAGCAGCGCCCCCAGGATAATGGGTATGAGCGCATGCATCGACTGCTTGCGCCTGTTTATGCTCTCCCGTTCGAAATACTGCGGGCGCGCCATGCGCGATTCGTATTCGCGACGCGACTCCCTCGAGGATGAATCGGGCAGCACATGGCTGATCTCGCCCTGGCGAACGGCCCTGGTTTTTCGCGTGTTGCTGATCTGACGGCGCTTGGACGTCGACGTGATGCGGTTCGTGGTTATTCGGTTGGTAACGCTCGCGTTGCGTACCTGCTGCGAGGTTCGGTTGATCTGCGACGAGCTGGGCGGTCTACGTTTGATCGGCATAGTCGGAAACCCTCGGGGCTCTAATAGTAGATCTCGTCATCGGGCTCGCGGTGAACCTTGGCGCCGAGTTTCGTCAGCTTGCCGACGTAGTCTTCGTAACCACGGTCGACATGGTAGGCGCGATGGACCTCCGTGGTGCCTTCGGCGAAGACGCCCGCAAGCACGAGCGCTGCGCCGCAGCGCAGGTCGGTGGCCTTCACGCCGGTGCCTTCAAGGGACGAAACCCCCTCCACCGTCGCGTGGTGGTCTTCGATGGAGATCTGCGCGCCCATGCGTGCGATTTCAGCGGCGAACATGAAGCGGTTCTCGAACACGTTCTCCGTGATGGACGAGTTGCCCTCGGCCACAGCCGCTAGCAGCATGAACTGGGCCTGCAAGTCGGTGGGGAACCCCGGATGAGGCAGCGTCTGGATTTCCACTGCCTTGAGCGGCTTGGTGCGGGACACCGTGATCCAATCCTCCCCCGTCTCCACGTCGCAGCCCATGGCGGTAAGTTTCATGATCGCCATGCGCAGGTAGTCGGGATCGATGCCGCGGGCCGTTACGGGGCCGCCCATCAAGGCGCCGGCCACCATGAAGGTGCCCGCCTCGATACGGTCGCCGCAGGTCGTATGTTCGCAGGGGTGCAGGTCGGACAGGGAAACGCCCTCGACCGTGATGGTGGACGTGCCTGCGCCGGAAACCTTGGCGCCCATGGCGTTGAGCATGTTGGCAAGGTCCTCGATCTCGGGCTCGCGGGCGGCGTTCTCGATGGTGGTGGTGCCTTCGGCGGTAACCGCGCACATCATGGTGTTCTCGGTAGCGCCCACGCTCGGGAAATCGAGCGCGACGTATGCGCCTTTCAGGCCGTTGGGTGTGGTGGCCACGATGTTGCCGTGGTCTTCGTCGAATGCGACGCCCAGCGCCTGCATGCCGACCATGTGGATGTCGATGTTGCGGGCACCCAGGTTGCATCCGCCCGGCTTGGCCACGCGGGCTTGGCCGAAGCGGGCCACCAACGGACCCAGCACGGCGATCGAAGCACGCATCTTGGAGACCAGCTCATAAGGGGTCTCCCAGGTGTCCATGTCTGCGGTGTCGATGACCAGCGTGTGGTCTTCACGGGTGATGACGGCGCCGAGCCTCTCAAGCACCTTCGACATGATGAAGATGTCAGAAATATCGGGCACGTTATGGATGGTCGATTTGCCTTGGCCCAGGATGGCTGCGGCCATAAGCTTAAGGGCGGAGTTCTTCGCTCCCGAAATGGCGACCTCGCCTTTCAGCGGAGTGCCGCCTTCGATGACAAACATTTCCTTGGACATTGCGAACCTCTCTTTAGTTGATCTTTGGAGTTCGAGGCTGAAAGCCCTTTTGCAAATTCGTATTCTCTCAAAAACACGGTCCCACGTGAAGCGTCGCACCCTAAAACCATATGTCTCGGCCCGCCGTCCGATGAAATAAAGAAAGCCCCGGTTGAACCGGGGCTTGATTGGCGCAACAGTTTTCTGTTACAGAGCTGCCTTGGCAACCTGGACCAGCTGGGCAAATGCGTCAGGGTCGGTGATAGCCATGTCGGAGAGCACCTTGCGGTCGAGCTCGACGCCGGCCTTCTTCAGACCGTTCATGAAACGGCTGTAGGACATGTCGTTGATGCGGCACGCAGCGTTGATGCGGGTGATCCAGAGACGACGGATCTCACGCTTCTTGTTGCGACGGTCACGATAGGCATACTGAAGAGAATGCTGGACCTGTTCTTTAGCGGCACGGTAAGAACGGGATTTCGCACCGTAGTAACCCTTGGCGCGCTTCAGAACGACGCGACGCTTCTTGTGGGCATGGACTGCACGTTTAACGCGAGGCATTGATAATCACTTCCTTCTTATTAGCGGAGGCCAAGGCGGGTGGCGACGACCTTGCGGTCGGCGGCAGCCAGCTCAGTGTCCTTGCGGAAATTACGGATACGCTTGGGGCTCTTCTTGGTCTTGATGTGGCTCTTGTATGCCTTGCCACGCATGATCTTGCCCGTGGGCGTGACGCGGAAGCGCTTCTTGCTGCCGCTGTGAGTCTTCATCTTAGGCATGACGAATCCTTTCTGTTTCAGCATAACCGGCATGCGCCGACGTTGTTACTTCTCTTCTTTATTGGCCTTGGCGGTCTTCTTGACCGTGGAAGGCAGAGGCGCGATAAGCATGTGCATGTTACGGCCTTCCATCTTGGGCTGGTTCTCGACGACTGCGACGTCTTTGAGATCATCAGCCAGACGCTCGAGAATGGACAGACCCTGGTCGGGGTGGGCCATTTCACGACCGCGGAACATGATGGTGATCTTCACCTTGGCACCGTCCTGAAGGAAGCGGATGATGTGCTTCTTCTTGGTGGTGTAGTCCCCGATGTCGATCTTCGGACGGAACTTCATCTCCTTGATTTCGACCTTCGTCTGCTTCTTGCGCGCCTGCTTGGCCTTGATGGCCTGGTCGTACTTGAACTTCCCGTAGTCCATGATACGGCACACGGGCGGATTCGCATTCGGGGCGATCTCGACCAGGTCGAGCTGCTGGTTCTCAGCAATACGAAGCGCTTCACGCACATCGTAGATACCCATCTGCGTTCCATCGTATCCGATCAGACGGCACTCACGAACGTTGATCTCGTCGTTGAGCCTGGGCTCTTGAGCTGCTATTGCGCCCACCTCCTTTTGCATTTCTGCAATCAGAACCAATAAAAAAAACCCTGCACGCATACGTCAGGGCTGGAAAAACACATACATGTTGTATTCGCAGGACCCATCAGCTTGCGCCGAACCAGGTGGAGAGCTTTCACTCTCACTTGAAAGAGCTTCGCTATGATACCATACCGAAAAACCGTTGCAACCAATATTTCGCACGTCCACAACTCGTGCACGAACAGGAGACACCATGCAGCGTGCGCCCATCGTAGATTGCCACATGCATACATTCCACTCCGACGGAGAGCCTTCCGTAGAAGAGAACGTGCAGGCGGCACTGGCCGCCGGATGCCGCATCATGGCCGCCACAGACCACTTGGCGCTTGCCGAATGGATGGACTGCTCCATCGAACGCGATCGCATCGAGGCCTATTGGCAGGACATCGCCGAAGCACGTGGTCGCCATCCGGAAATCGAGATAGTCTGCGGGTTCGAAGCCGACTGGTACCCCGGCGTGGAAAACGACATCTCCTTCATCCGGCCCGCCGCCACCTATGTGCTGGGTTCCGTCCATTACCTGGACGAATACGCGATTGACTGGGATGGCGACCTGCAAATCTGGGAACTCATGTCCGCCGACGACGTCTGGAAGCGCTACGTGGACGACTGGTGCGAGGCATGCTTTTGCCCCTTCGGTTTCGACTCCATGGCGCACCCCGACCTGATCAAGCTTTTCGGCCGCGGCGAACACGCACCCTCGCGGCCCTTGGAGCAGATGTGGGGCCAGATGGCCGAAGCCGCCCGCGAGGCCGATGTCCATGTGGAGATCAACACGGCGGCGCTCCGCAAGCACCTGGGAGAGTTCTACCCTTCCCCCGGGCTTTTGCGTGCGTTCTTCGATGCGGAGGTACCGATTACCGTAGGGTCCGACGCCCACAAGGCACAAGACGTGTGCGCCGGTATCCAGGACGCTTACCGGTTCGCCTTCGAAACCGGCTACCGCACGCTGGACGTCCCGCGTGCGCTGGGCGGTTGGACGACCTTCGAGCTGTAGGACCGCGCTTCCCTATTGTTTCGGCTGCTAGGACGTGATATCCGTGAAGAAGCAGGTTCGGTTGCCGGTATGGCATGCCGGGCCCGGCGAATCCACCTGCACCAGCAGCGTATCACCGTCGCAATCCATTGCGATGCTTTTGACCTGCTGCATGTTTCCGCTGGTGGCGCCCTTGTTCCACAATTCCTGACGTGAACGCGACCAGAACCAGGTGGTGCCCGTCTTACGCGTAAGCTCCAGCGATTCGGCGTTCATCCACGCCATCATGAGCACCTCGCCCGTGTCGTACTGTTGCACGATGGCCGGCACCAATCCGCGGTCGTCGTATTTTATATCCATGTCAATCCACTTTCTGAATCCGCAATGCGCCAGGAGGTCCAGCCGTCTTAGGCGCAACGCCGCATGGTGGTTCCGATCGGTTAGAAATCGAGGCGGACAGGAATGCCCTGGCTTGCCATGTACTCCTTCACCTGGCGGATGGTGTATGTACCGAAATGGAACACGCTGGCTGCCAGCACGGCATCGGCTTCGCCTTCGATAACGCCTTCTGCGAAGTGCTCAAGCGAGCCCACGCCGCCCGATGCGATGACCGGGATGGGCACAGCGCGCGCAACGGTCCTGGTCAAGGCCAAATCGAAGCCGTCCTTAGTGCCGTCGCGGTCCATAGAGGTCAGAAGGATCTCGCCGGCTCCGGCCTTGGCTGCGGCAACGGCCCACTCTACGGCGTCGATGCCGGTCGGCTTTCGGCCGCCCGCCACGTAGACTTCCCACTTGTCGCCCTTACCGACGCGCTTGGCATCGATGGCGCAGATGACTGCCTGGCTGCCGAACGCCTGAGCTGCCATCGTGATGAGCTGCGGATTCTTGACTGCAGCAGAATTCAGGGACACCTTGTCGGCTCCGGCGGCCACCATCGTGCGCATGGAGTCGATATCGCGGAATCCGCCTCCCACCGTGTAGGGTATGCGGAGCTGCTCGGATGCGTGCGAGGCCAGTTCGATGGTGGTCTTGCGGTCGTCAGACGTAGCCGTGATGTCCAGAAAGATGACCTCGTCGGCACCTTCCCTGTCGTAGGCCTGCGCTAGCTCCACCGGATCGCCTGCATCGATGAGGTCGACGAAGTTGACGCCTTTGACCACGCGGCCGTCGTTGACGTCCAAGCACGGGATGACGCGTTTCGTAAGCACGGCTACTCCTCTCCGCGGCACGCGGCCAGGGCCTCTTCAACCGTGAAAACGCCCTCGTAGATGGCGCGTCCCGATATAATGCCCTCGACGATGCCTTCGCCCCAGCTCGCGATGTCCTTGATGTCGTCGAGCGTGGACACGCCGCCTGAAACCACCACGGGAAATCCTGCAACCTCGGCCGCATGGCGGTACGTCGCCTGGTCGATGCCGGTCTGCATGCCGTCGCGGGCGATGTCGGTGTACACCACATGGCGGAACCTCATGTCAGACAGGTTGGCCAAAAGATCGTCGGCGGTCAAGCCGTCCGTCTCCATCCAGCCCTGAACTGCGACGATGCCGTCTTTGGCATCCACGCCGGCCACCAGGTACTCGCCGAACTGCTCGGCGGCCTGACGGGCGAATTCTGGGTCGCGGGCCAGCTTCGTTCCCAGCACGATGCGGGAAACGCCTAGCTCGCGCAGCTCACGGATGCGCTCGATGCTGCGCACGCCGCCGCCTACCTCGATGCCGATGCCCTCGGTCTCGCACAGCGCGCGGATAGCCTCGTCGTTGACGCCTGCCTCTCCGCGGGCGCCGTTCAGATCGACCACGTGAATCCAAGATGCGCCAGCGTCGCGGAACGCGCGGGCCATCACGGACGGATCCTCCTCGTATACGGTCACGCGGTTGTAGTCACCTTGCGACAGACGCACCACATTGCCGTTGAAGATGTCGATTGCGGGAAAGAACTCCATGGAATGCTCCTTGTGCTACACCAGCTCGACGAAGCGCTGCATGATGAGCGCGCCGGTGCGGGATGATTTCTCAGGATGGAACTGGCAGCCGAAGGCGTTGCCCTTGCACACGATGGATGGGAACACCTTCGCATAGTCGGTGGTTGCCGCGATTACTTCGGGGTCTTCAGGCACCGACACGTACGAGTGGGTGAAGTAGAAGTTCCGGCCGTCCATGTCAGGCGTAAGCAGCGCGCAGGTCTGACCCGCCTCCGTAATGGAGACTTGGTCCCAACCCACATGGGGAACCTTGAGCCCCACCTCGGGCAGACGCACGCATGCACCCTTCAAAAACCCCAGGCCTTCTACCCAGTACACACCGTCGCGCTCGAAGCCGACCGAGCCGTCCTGCGGCACGTTCTCGCACCCGCGGTCGAACATGAGCTGCGTTCCTAGGCAGATGCCCAGGAAGGGCTTGCCCTGTGCGATGGCCGTGCGCAAGGCTTCGGCCTGGCCGCTTTCGTTCATGAACGCCATGGCATCGGCGAACGCCCCGACGCCGGGAATCACCACGCCATCGGCGGATTCGATGTCGGCGGGCTTGTCGGAAATCAACGCGGATGCGCCGGCATCGTCCAGCCCGCGCTCGACGCTGGAAAGATTGCCTTTATGGTAGTCGACCACGACGATGTTCTTGGTCATGCGTTCCCCCTACAGCGAACCCTTGGTGGAAGGCACGCCCTCCACACGGGGATCGTCCTCGCAGGCTTCGCGCAGCGCGCGTCCGCAAGCCTTGAAGGCGGCCTCGATGATGTGGTGCGAATTCTCCCCGCAGATCAGACGAACGTGCAGCGTGACGCCGGCCTCACGGGCGAACGCGATGAAGAATTCCTTCGCCAACTCCGTGTCGAACGTGCCCACCTTCTGCGTGGCGACAGGCACCTCGTAGTATGCCTGGCCGCGGCCGGAGAAGTCGACGGCGGCAAGCACCAGCGTCTCGTCCATGGGCACGTATGACGACCCGAAGCGGCGGATGCCCTTCTTGTCGCCGATGGCCTGGGCGAACGCCTGGCCCAGCACGATGCCGCAGTCCTCGACGGTGTGGTGGTCGTCCACCTGGATGTCGCCTTTAGCCTGAACCTTGAGGTCGAACAGGCCGTGGCGTCCGAAGGCGTCCAGCATGTGGTCGAAGAACCCCACGCCAGTGGACACGTCCACACAACCGGTTCCGTCCAGCTCCAGCTCGATTGCGATATCGGTCTCTTTCGTGGCGCGAGCCACATGTGCCTGTCTCATGGTTATCCTTTCACGAGCTCAGCCAAAGCCGCCACCAGGCGGTCGTTCTCTTCGGGCGTGCCCACGGTGATGCGCAGGCAGTCTTCAAGCCCCGGCGTGGACGAGAAGTCGCGCACCAGGACGGAATATTCGTCACGCAGACGGTTCCACACATCGTGGGCGCCCGGTATACGTGCAGTATAGAAGTTCGCAGCCGAGGGCCACACCTGAATATCGCTGGAAACGGCCGGCAATTCGGCGAGCATGCGCTCGCGTTCCGAGGCGATCTGGGTCAGAATGGGCGAGAACGACTCGCGGTTGCGGACCGCCACCGTGGCGATGGCCTGGGCACACACGTCAACCGAATAGGGCTGGCGCACCGCAGACATGGCGTCGACGGCGGACTTCGGCGCCAGGATATATCCGCAGCGGACACCCGCCAGCGCGAACGCCTTGGAGAAGGTGCCGAGCACGGCCACGTTTCCGTCGTCGCGCACCAGGCGCCTGCAGCTGTCCTCGTCCCGTGCGAAATCGATATAAGCCTCATCCACCAGGATGAGCGCATCGGTCATGCCCGATAGCCGCTCAACCCATGCGGGGTCGACCAGGTTGCCCGTAGGATTGTTAGGCGAGGTGATGATGATGATGCGGGCGTCCTTGGCGACCGCTTCGACACCCGCCTGGTCCACTTCGAAGGTAGCAAGGTCGCGCATCACCGGAACATGACGCATGCCGGCCATGCGGGCGTACAGGGCGTAGATGCTGAACTCAGGCGGGCACGACACCAGAACGCCGCCGTTGCCCCCGCAGGAGAACAGCAGGTTGAACAGCAGCTCGTCGCCGCCGTTGCCGATGATGACATTGTCGCGGCCTACACCGTGCCATTGCGCGACGGCGTCGCGCAGCCCGTTGGCCATGGGGTCGGGATAACGGTTGAACGCTTGTTCAGCCACGGCGGCCACCATCTGGTCTTTCACGCCTTCAGGAAGGCCGTAGGTATTTTCGTTGGCCGAAATCATCACGTCGCAGGCAACGTATTTCGGGTCGTAGGGTTCCAAATCCTCGAAATCGGGGCGGATGAACGAACGCTGCGGCACTTATGCCTCCTTCGGCGTGTTCAGGATGCGGGGCCAGGCGATGGCGAACAGCTCGTCGGGCGTCACGGCGTTGAGGGCCTCTTCCCCATCGGCCAGCATCTTGCGACGCACGCCGACGGAAAGGGCATGGGCCCACAGGCCTTCAGCTTGTGCCATGACCTGCACGGCAGGGCCGTCGATCTCCAGACCCTCCTTCGTGTAGTTGATGATGGAGGAATGCTTCACGAAATCGTCCACACCCAGCGGGTTCGAGAACACCGCGGTGCCGCCTGTGGGCAGCGTGTGGTTGGGACCGGCAACGTAGTCGCCCAGCGGCTCGGAGCTCCAGTGCCCGATGAAGATGGCGCCTGCGTTCTTGATGCGGCCCAGAAGGCTCATGGCATCGTCGCAATGCAGCTCCAGATGCTCGGGCGCGATGACGTTCACGGCCTCGATGGCCTGGTCCAACGTGGGCGCGACGATGACGACGCCCTCGTTGTCAAGCGATGCTGCGGTGATTTCAGCACGTGGGCTTGCGGCCACCATGGCAGGAAGCTTCTCCTGCACGGCCTGGGCCAGCTCGGCGCTGCTCGTAACCAGATAGCATGCGGCCAGCGGGTCGTGTTCGGCTTGGGCCATAAGGTCGGCAGCCACAACCACCGGGTTGGCGCTGTCATCGGCCAGCACGCAGACCTCGGAGGGGCCCGCCACCATGTCGATGCCCACATCGCCGGAGACGATGCGCTTGGCTGCGGCCACGAACGCATTGCCGGGGCCCACGATCTTGTCCACCTTGGGGATGGATTCGGTGCCGTACGCCACTGCGGCGATGGCCTGGGCTCCGCCAACAGCGTAGATTTCGTCTACGCCGGCGACCTTGGCAGCCGCCAACGTGTATGGCGAAATGCCGCCCTCCTTCTGCGGAGGCGTCACCATAACGATCTTCTCGACGCCGGCGACCTTGGCTGGAATGACGTCCATAAGGACGGTGGAAGGATACTGGGCACGGCCGCCCGGCACGTATACGCCGGCGGCAGAAAGCGGCGTGACCTTCTGACCCAAGATGGTGCCGTCCGGACGCGTGGTGATCCAGGACTGGCGGACCTCACGCTCGTGGAAGTCGCGAATCTGGGCCGCAGCCTTTTTGACGGCTTCGACGAATTCGAGGTCCACGCGGTCGATGGCCGCGTCCATGGCAGACGGGTCCACACGGAAATCGTCCATTTCGACACCGTCGAATTTCAGGCAGAAATCGCGCAGGGCCGCGTCACCGCGCTCGCGCACCTCCTCGACGATGCCTGCGGCGGCGGTAACCACCTTGGCAGGCAGAACGCCCTGACGGGGCAGCTGTCCGGCCTTCAGGTACTCGCCCTGCGCAAGCGTGATGTTCCTCATTGTTATTCAGCTCCTTCCAAAGCAGCGAGCTTACGAGCAAGCTCGCGGATGCGCGCATCGCAACGGACGCGGACCGGGTTGGCGAAGAACCTGGCCGAACACTCCATGACGTCGTCGACGATGACCAGGTTGTTTTCACGCAGCGTGGTGCCCGTGGCCGTGATGTCCACAATGCGGTCGGAAAGCCCGACCACCGGGCCCAGCTCGATGTTGCCGTGCAGCGTGATAATATCCACCTGCTTGCCTATGCGGTCGTAGTACCTCTGGGTGATGCGGGGGTATTTCGTAGCCACGCGAACCGTGCCACGGCGGGCGTAGGCCGCATCAGCGGCGCCCTTGGCTTCGGCAGGCTCGGCGACCACGAACCGGCAGGTGCCGTAGCCCAGATCAACCAGCTGCACAACGTCGAGGTTCGCCTCGATGAGCGAGTCGCGGCCGCATATGCCGCAGTCGGCGCCGCCCGTAGCTACAAAGGCAGGGGCGTCGCTGGCTCGCACGATGATGTATTCCACATCGTCGGTGCGGATGATTAGATGGCGGCCTGGGTTGCGCAGCTCCGACACGTCGAAGCCAACGGATTCCAGCACGTTGACGGACTCCTCGAACAGCGAACCCTTAGGAACCGCGATGCGCAGCGGACGGTCCTCGACACATGCTCCGATGGCTTCTTCCAGTCCGTCAAGCGATATGGAGAAGCCGGCCGCAGGAGCGTCGACGCCCCATTGGGCAAGCACACCGTCGTAGCGTCCGCCAGATGCCAGCGGAGCGGAAAGCCCCGGCGCATGGGCCTCGAACACCAATCCGGTGTAGTAGTCGAACGAGTTCAAAACGGACAGGTCCATCGACAGCGCATCGGAGAACCCGAGTTCCCGAGCCGCATCGAAGCCAACCTGCAGCTCCTCGATGCCTGTGGTGTCTGCCCCGATGGATTCCAAAATGGCCGTAGCCTCATCCAGCGCCGCAGCGTCGCCGCTCACACGCATAAGCTGCGACACGGCGCGACGGGCGTTTTCGGAAATGCCCAACGTCTCCAGGAAAACATCCAGACCGACAAGGTCGGAACGGTGGATGAATCGAAGCACCTCGGTGCGGTCCTCGCCATATATTCCAGCTGCATCCAGCGCCGCACGGGCCAACTTCACATCGCCGCAGACGATGCGCCACCCGGCAAGGCCGGCGGCATTCAACGATTCAGCAAGTAGCGAAAGCACCTCGACATCGGCTTTCTTGCCGGACTGGCCGATAAGCTCGATACCCAGCTGGGTTACCTGGCGCGACTTCCCCATGAACACCGTGGTGTCACGCACGATTGGCGCGGCGTAGCGCAGGCGCACCGGGCTTTCGTCGGCATGCATGCGCGTGGCGACCAGACGCGCGATGGGCAACGTCAGGTCAGATCGAAGGATAAGCAGGCGGCCGCCGTCATCGAACATCTGAAACGGCGTGTCCTCGACCGCCGTGGCACGCTCCATGGAATGGCGGTCCTCCAAAAGCGGCGTTTCCACCGGCAGGTAACCGTGGGCGGAAAAACACGCCTTGACTTTATCGGTGATTTCTTCACGTTTCAGGGCCTCTTCGGGAAGAATATCCCTGAACCCCCTTGGCGTAACCGGTATCACGGGTCTCAGTCCTTTCACACAACTCTCAATAGCAGGGGTACTTTAGCACAATAGAGTACCCGCGAATCCATTCTCGCAGCGAGACCATGAAGGCATCACGTATCCCGCTAAGACGGCAAAAGGCCACACCCCACAGCCGGGACGTGGCCTTATCTCGGTCTTCGAACCGGTCCTACTCCGTCGCCTCCACGGTCACATACACCAGCTTGATGACATCGTCCCAGTTCTTCGAGACGTTGTAGGCGGAGTAATCATACGTCAGGCGGAGCGACCATGTGATGGCCGTTCCCTCGCCGGTCGTGCCGTCGCCCTTGAAAGTGTAGCTTTCTTCAGCAACAGTCGTCCCGTCCTCCCCGAAGGTGCGGTATTCGGATTCGTCCTCGGGCAGGGCGATGTTTCCGTCTGCGGGGGTCACGCCGACGTTGGACAAGGTGTTCTGAACGATTCTCGCAACGTTGACGGCATCGCTGAACGACATATCGCCGTAACCCAAAGACTCCATGGAGATGGAATACCCCACGATGGTGGTCTTCTCATCCTTGTCCGTGGTCAGATACACCGAAGGCCTGTTGCCCTGCGAGTCGGTCTTGTCGTTCTTCATGGAGATGGTCACATGATGGCCAACAACCTCTTCTTCGGTATAGGTTTCGGTCTGAACCTCGGTCGTCGGTTCGGCCTTCGGGTCATCCGACTTGACTTCAACTTCGACCTCGCGGGTCTTCTCCACCTCTTCGGTGATGTCGGTCGTGGAGGAAACCTCGGCTCCGCTGCCCAGGTAAGAGATGGCCTCATCAGTGGTCAGACCCACAAGATTCGCCAAATTAGGGATGCTGACCTGCGGCTTCACCTTATCAGTCGTGCCTGCGTCGGATTTAGTATCGCCCTCGATAGTTGAAGACTCGCCATGCGAGGCCGCGGTCTGGCTTGCCTCCTGGTTCGCCTCCATGACTATGTTCCAGGCGGTGTAGCCCAAGAAGCCAAGACCCGCCAGAAGCAACAGGATGACGAAGATGAGCACGATGCGCGTCCTGCGGGAACGCTGCTTGTGGCCCTTGATGCGCTTGCGATGCGACACTTCCGCGTCGAAGCTGGTTTCGGATGCCGGCGCATCGAAGGCGCCGGTGCTATCTGCAGTGCTGACGGGTTTCGCAGCGTGCTTTCCAGTAGTCTTTTCGGCCATTGGGAACCACCTTTCGAAATACCGATGACGCGCCGTGAAGGCGCGTCGGAAAAACAATGGTGTACTAGGACATTATGACGGAGATGACAAATACCACGATGATCAATAACGCACCCAGCAAAACGCCCTTCTGCATCTTGCTCATAGGAGGAACGTCGAGCCGCTCATCGACGGGTTGTTTGCGGGCATCCTTTTTCGCCATGTACGCCCCGCTTACGCCAACCCGGCATCGGCTGCCGTGCCGCCGCTCGGCAGAACTGCGTTCGCGCCTGCGGAGGATGTGTCGGAATCAAGGCTGTCGGACAAGTCGGCCTCGACGCTGCCCTCTTCAGCAGCGGCGCCTTCCTCGGACCCTGCACCCTCTTCGGTTGCAGCGCCTTCCTCGTCAATTGCGGCTTCGCCGCCCTCTTCAGCGGTTTCAGCAGGTGCGGCTGTACCTTCAATCAGCGGAAGGGATGCAAGATCGACAGGGGATCCAAGCCACTTCTTGGCTACGAGGTCCAGGATTCCGCCGTCGTTCACAGAGGCGACCGCCGCGGTAACAGCGTCGACAAGGTCCTGGTTGGAAGCCAAAACCGCGATGCACTGGGCGGTGGGCTGCTCGAGCACGGCCACAGGGACGACCTCGACTTTGAAGTCCTTTGCGGCGTAGCTGCCGATAACGCCGTCGGCCGCAACGTAAGCCGCATCGCCGGTTTCCAGAGAGGAGAAGGCGGACTCAAGATTGCTGGCGGCCACCACCGAGGAGCTGCCGAACACGTTCTCGACGGCCCAAGCGCTCTTGGAGGATACCTGGGCTGCAATCATGGGAGCGGAATCTGCCGCCGGAGCGGTAGCGTTGTCGGGGGCTGCGAACAGGGTCACGCCGGTCTCGGCAACGGAATCGCTCAGCCAGACGGTTTCATCCACTACGGAGGCGTCCATGCCGAACACGATGTCGACGGTGCCGCTGTTCAGGG
The DNA here is from genome assembly GCF_000023885.1 of Slackia heliotrinireducens DSM 20476. NCBI lineage: Bacteria > Bacillati > Actinomycetota > Coriobacteriia > Eggerthellales > Eggerthellaceae > Slackia > Slackia heliotrinireducens. The sequence continues at coordinate 1,754,670 of NC_013165.1, forward strand.
CGTCAAGGCCCCCGTCGGCTCCCACGTCAACGAACTTGACCGTAAGGCCCATCTGGTCGGCCAAGGCATACGCCGAGTCCACATACAGACCTACCAACTTGCCGTTGGATGTTCCGGTGAACGGAGCGTTGTCGGCGTTCAAACCGACCGTGAGCACACCGGATTCCAAGATGGTCGGCGTATCGACCACCGGCGAGAGCTCTGCAGGTTCATATGCGTCGTCGTTGCTGCAGCCCGCGAGCACGAAGCCGATGCACAGCGCACAGACGATGGCGCACACACGTATTAGCTTACTTTTCATCCAAGCCTCCGCTTCGATTCCTTTGCAATGTAGTTCTTTCGGCTGACCTAGTTTTCGACCCCACACTCGCGCACGGGGGGTTCGCTTGCGCTCTGCCCTCTCCCCCGGGCGACCACTTGTCGCAAAACCACCGGGAGGTGCGACTTACTCCTAGGATACGCCGTGCTCGCTGCGGGTGAACGCAGCTTACGTGGACCCTTTAGACCGCATCTGCCATGGGCTAAGAAGCGAGAATTCGACTTCCGCAACTACAGACCCGAAAGAAAACGAAGTTCAGTCTAGCAGATTTCGGAAAAGTTCGATACACGGTATGCAACTAACATATAAAGCACCTGTTAAGCATATGTCTTTTAGGTTACATGTCGCCTTAACCATTTCCGAACCCGAATCCCGAATTTGAACCTGCAATCAGGGTTTGCCGTCAGGTTTCGGCAAGGTTTCTGCATAGGTTTCGGCAAGGTCCGAAGCGTATGGTGGGAAGGGAACGGAGGTGAACGATGCTCAAAGAGGCTCTGCTTGAAACGCTTTGGCCTACCCGATGCGCAGGGTGCGAACGCGCGGGCAAGGTGCTTTGCGACGACTGCATACGGAACATGGAATACATCGACGCCTATGCCGCCTGCCCTATCTGCGGCGATCCCGCCGGCCTGCGCGTCTGCACGCGTTGCAACGCCCCCGTCGAAGACCCCGAACACCGGGTCCGCACGCTCGAGTGCAGGTCGGCGGCGATGTTCACAGGGCGCATGGCGAAGGCAATCCACGCGTACAAGGACGCGGGCGAAACCCGCCTGTACAAGCCCTTCGCCTTGATACTTGCACGCATCGTGCCTCCCCCGTGGCTGGACGAGGCCGATTGCGTAACCTGCGTGCCCGCATCGAAAGCGGCCATCCGGAAACGCGGGTTCAACCACACCGAGCCGTTAGCGCAGCAGCTGGCGTCCAACCTCGGCCTGCCCTACCGGCCGCTGCTTGTAGTCGGAAACGTCAAGGACCAACGTGGCTTGGGCCGCCGGCAGCGTTCGGCCAACATGCGCCACGTCCTGAAAGTCCTGCCCGACACCAAACCTCCGCAGAACGTGTTGCTCATCGACGACGTCATGACCACTGGCGCGACGCTCGAAGCTGCCACGACCGCCCTCAAAGATGCCGGGGCGCAAACGGTGCGCTGCCTCACGCTTGCCAGAGCCTAATCGCCCAGAGTTGAAAGCCCCGCCTGGTTCGGTTTGAGCTCGACCAGGTACTTCCAATACCGTTTGGGCATGAGCTGACGTCGCAGTTCAGGGTTGTATCGGTCCTCCACCGATAGCGCGTCATAGAACGTCTTCCATGCAGCTCTCATAAGGTTGTCTTTCAGCGTTGGATCAGGAACGTGCACGGCATCAGTGGTTACCAACACCCACCTTCGCATGTCGTAGACACCCGCAAGGTTATGGACCTCGTCGTAAATCATGAAAGGCTGCACGTTGAATCGGGCGGCGAACCCCGGCATAAGCAAAGGAACGACATTTGCACAGGGATTGCACCTGGCCACATACACGCCGCCGTCCACTTCGGAAAATCGGAGGAACTGTTTCCATTTCTCACGTTCCTCCTCAACCGATTTCACAAGCCGTTCCGCATCGAACACCGCCGGATGCATCGAATTCGAAAAGGTCTGCCTGCCATGGTTCATGGCGTAGCGTACGAACGCCAGCCCGATTGACCCGCGTCTGCCATCCGCCGCCAAAGACACGCGCTTCAACACTTCGAACGCATGCTTGCCGCATGTTTTGACCAATCCAGCCCGGACGCGTTCCGCCAACTCGAAATCAGTTTCCACCGACACGACCTCCTGCCCAAGGCGCGGCTGGATGAGCCCCGCAGGAACCACATCCTCGGGGTCTTCATGTCGCGCATAGGCTGTAAATATGGCCGTGAGCAGCCCCTCGAGCGTATCGTCGTACACATAGGCTATCGGTTCCATAGCGCTCACCTAGAACAGCGTCAGCTGGTTGGGGTGGACGCGCGCAGAGCGCCGACCGTGCTTGCCGCCGTCGATGGGACCCTTCAGTACCGCCCGCAACGCTTCCGTCGTGAAATCCGTCCCTTTGCCCTGGTATTTGCCGCCGCAGGTGATGAAGTACTTCGCCCGTTTGAATGCGATACCGAGTTTGCGAAGCTTCTGCTCGTCCAAACCCTGGCTCTTCCGAGCACGCACGATGAGCTTCGCACCCCGAACGCCGATGCCTGGCACCCTCAGAAGCAGCTCATACGGTGCGGTGTTCACCTCGACGGGAAACGTTTCAAGATGATTGATGGCCCAATACGCCTTTGGATCCAGGTCGATGTCGAGAAACGGGTGTTTTTCGCTCACAATCTCATCCGCTGCGAAACTATAGAAGCGCATGAGCCAATCCGCCTGATAGAGACGATGTTCCCTGTCCAGCTGCACAGCACCGCCTTGCGGCAAACGTGCATCTTGCGACACTGGCAGGTATGCCGAGAAGAACACGCGTTTCAGATTGAAGTTTCGGTACAGCGATGACGACAGCGACAAGATGTGCAGATCGGACTCCGGCGTGGCGCCGATGATCATCTGCGTGCTCTGGCCCGCTGGCACGAAAGCACGCTGGGCCTTTTTCGCCCGTGCGCGAACCGAGGTGACCGGATTGCGCGTAGCGATTGCCTTCGACTCCTTGTCCTCCGCAACGCCTTCTTTTATCTGGCGCATGGGCGCCAGGATGCTTGCCCTGTCCTTCTGCGGACAGAGCGCCTTCAGGCTTTCCTCCGAGGGGAGCTCCATGTTCACACTCATGCGGTCCGCAAGAAAGCCCATCTGCTCCACAAGCTCAGGCGAAGCCCCTGGAACCGCCTTCGCATGGATGTAGCCCCTGAACCCGTACTCGATTCTGAGAATGCGCATCGCTTCGGACATAAGCTCCATGGTTCTGTCAGGACTGACAATGACCCCGCTCGAGATGAACAGCCCTTCAATATAGTTGCGACGATAGAATTCGATGGTCAGATCCGCCAGTTCTCGGGGCGAGAAAGCCGCCCTGGGCACATCGTTGCTTTTGCGGTTCACGCAGTAGGCGCAGTCGTACACGCAGCAATTCGTATACAACACCTTGAGAAGCGTGACGCAGCGACCGTCCGGCGTGAAACTATGGCAACACCCCGACGGGCTTGCCGCACCGAGCTGCCCGCCCTTGGCTTTTCGCTCAACGCCGCTGGATGTGCACGCTACATCGTATTTTGCGGCGTCGGCAAGTATTTCCAACTTGCGTAGCAGTTCCACGGCACCCTCCTAATCGAACATCTATTCGTGTCAATTCTAATACGAAAGTTTGTTCGTTTCAAGATGAGGATTGATTCTTCTTCTAAACTGGTATTATGTTTTTAAGAAACTCGTCGTTAGGTAGGAGGCCGTATGCCCGCTTTGGTCGGAATCGGCGCACGTCTATATAGGTTGCTTCCCCTCCTCATCGTGCTTGCGGTGGTGGCGGCAATCATTTACGCATTCGTGTCGTGGAAATACACGGACACGCGCGCCAAAGAGCTGCTTATCAAAATCTTCTTGGGCATCAATTCGGTCCTGTCGGCATTATTCGTTCTGGCCACGCTTTATGCTTGGGCAGAAGGCAACATGTTCGTGGCGGAGTTCTTCCTGACCTGCGCTATTATGATGATTGTGCTTCTGGCCATCAACGTGTACTGCAGGCAGCGCTTTCTCCACAACCATCCGAATTACAAGTGGAAGAAGACGTTTGACGCACTGCCCATCAACAAGCGCAACAAGCAGTAGTTTTACACGCTCACATAATCCGCAAGGCATAAATGTGCAAGCCTATGTTAGAATACCTGCTGTTTTGCACGTGCCAGCGTGGCTCAACGGTAGAGCAACTGATTTGTAATCAGTGGGTTGCGGGTTCGATTCCTGTCGCTGGCTCCATAGCATAACACGAGGTCAGAGCCTGTTTCTGGCCTCTTTTTTTGCCCCTTTTCTCGCACCCCAAATCGGCCGAAAGTGTGTAATATCGTGCCTAAATGCGCCTAAGTTGTTCCCTACTTGTTCCCTACCTGTTCCCGCCCCGGACGCCTGAAAAACGAAAAAACCGGGCACCCCGAAGGGTGCCCGGTTTGCATGTCTTCCCGTCTGAAAAAGCGTTGCGGCTAAAGCCTCAGAGCGCCCGACTTGTCCGTGGCGACGGACCGCAGCATCGCGCCGTCGGCCCCGAGGGCGTACCACCTGCCGTCCTTGTGCAGGACCGTGGACTTCGCCATGCGGCAGTCGCCGCGCAGCCAGTACCACTTACCCCCGGACTTCTTCCAGCAATCCGCCATCGCGTAGCCGTCCTTGTCGAAGCAGTACCAGTCCCCGCCGATGCGCTCCCACTTCGACGCGGGCCAGGTGCCGTCGGCCCGGCGGTACCACCAGCCCTTGGCCGACTTGACCCACCCGGCCTTCGAGGCGCCGTCCGCCGTGATGCGGCGGTGCAGCGCCTTCCAGGCCGCGTCGCCGCCGCTTCCGCCCGGCGTGTAGTAGTAGGGGCACAGCTTGCGGCTCGCGTCGTAGTGGCGCACCACGCGGTCGGCGGGCACGCCGTATTCGTCCATGAGCCTGCGCACGAGCCACTGCAGCCGCTTGGTCTCGGCCTCGGTGAACGGGCGGTCGCCGTCCTGGCACACCTCGATTCCGATGCTGTTGGTGTTGGTGATGCCGTACTTGCCGCGGCCGTCCCCCACGTGCCACGTGAGGTGGCGCGACGGATCGGCGTACTCGTAGATGGTTTCATCGTCGATGAAGTAGTGGGCGCTCGCCTGGCGGTCGCCGCCGCTGAAATACTGGCAGTTGTTCAGCGCGGCGGGCGCCGCGCTCGTGCCGCTGCCGGTGTAGTGCACGACGATGTATTTCACCGCCGACGCGCTGCGCGGCTGGATGTTGTAGCTTCCGTGGTGCTTGTTAATCTCGTAGCTCATGGGTTGCGTCCCCTTTCGCGTCGTCGAGGATTCTGAACAGCTTCGACCGCCCCAGCTCGGGGTTCATGCGGTTGAAGATCTCCATCAGGCTCCCCAGCTCCATGAGGCAGATGTAGCCGCACGTGCCCACCAGCACTGGCGCGGGGAACCCGAGGTCGAGCCCGCCCACGATGGTGCCGTCGATGACCAGGGCGGCCAGGGCGTATCCGAGCTCGGCCAGCTTGTGCTGCACGCCCTCCCGCATCTTGCCGCTGCGGAACGTGCCGCTTATGCAGGCGTTGGCGAGCCCGAACAGCACGTCCAGGACGATGAGGAGCAGCATCGCCGCCAGCGCGACCTGTGCGGTCTGCGAGTCGGCCAGGGGCGCGACGAAGACTTCGATGTATACCGGTGCCATTTCGGTTCCTTCCTATTAGCTGTGGTCGTAGCACCACTGCTTGACGATGAGGCCGTCCTCGTTGAGGATCACGGCCGCATGCTTCGGCACCGCAGACACGGCCGCAGCGGCGAGGATGGAGTGGAACTTGTTCTCCGCCTGGGGCTGGTTGTCGTAGGCCGTGACGATGTTGGCCGTCTGGCCGGCTGCGTTGGTCTGTAGCTCGATCACGATGTAGGTCATAGGTTCTCCTTTACTTCCAGCGTCCTATTTGCAGGAAATTGAGCGTGGCCGCGCGTGCGGTGGTCTGCTTGGTAGGGCTCATGAGGTAGTAGGTGCCGGTCTGGGATGCAGTCGCATCGTTGTGGTTGATGCACCAGAAGTAGCTCGTCCCTCGCGGCTGCATCCATTCATAAGGAGCTGCGGCCCAGGTGAAGGGGTTGGAGAGGCGGGTGGTCTCCTTGTAGTACAGCGAGCCCCAGGCGGTCGTCGCGGTCCAGCTGCCGCCTGAGTAGTAACCCCAAGCGATAGCGTATCCCGATGCGAACTTCATCCAACGCCATTGCGGGTTGGCCGTTGTGCCCCAGTTGGAGCCGACATCCACGATGTAGTCATCCGCCGCCCCCGTGCCGAGGGCTGCGGGGGCATGGACGAAGTAGGAATCCGCCGCCCATGAGGTTTCGTTGTCGCTGGTATCAACACGAAGGTTGCCGATGGATGTGAACAGCATTCTCCGGAACACGTTGTTGTATGCGGGGATCCGGAATTCGAAACCGCTGTCAACCGTCCTGAACGGTGCCTTTGTTCGGATTAGCCCCTCATTGACATCATACCCTGTCGTCAGCTCGATAAAGGCGTCCGCTAACGTGCTCACAACTCCATCAGTATTTTTCTGGAGAGACGCCTCGAGAAGAAGATCGGCCTTCGGGACTCCGATCGAGAAAGTAGAAAGATCCGTCGAACAGGTCATGAAGCTACTCGCCTGCCGACCGCCGGAGACAGAAGTATCGCCTGAACTTGCAGACACGTCAACCCAGTTCAAAGCCTCATCATCGGCATCAAGTTTAGTGCTGTTCTCTAGCCGTAGCCATGACGCAGGCTTCAAATTTCTCATTCCGACAATACTTAGATACGGGTTATCAGGATCCTCATGCTTGCCGATCGTCATGTATGGAGAACCGTCCTCAGACAGTACAACTCCACCGTCATCGAAGCTAGCAAACGTATTTGCCCCGTTGCGGATGTCAACGCTGTCAGAGTCCACCAGGACGTTGTTACCGGAGGCAGGCCCGATACGTGCGTCAGAGGACGTGAACTCAGCTAGGGAGGTGGTGCCTAGACGCACATCCATGCCATTGGCTTGCATCAGCGCATTAGGCGTGGAGGCCGTGATCGGCCTGGCCGTTGCTACGTGTGCGCCGTCGGTGTCGCCCCAGAAGAACTGCTCGGTGCTCTCGGCGATGAGCAGACCGGCGACGGCGAGATCCTGGAAGGCCCCGTTACGGTATCCCATGAGCGTCGATGAAGAGCGGAAATACCCGTTAGAAGCACTCGTCATAATGCCAAGCGGGATGTACACGGTATCGCTCGCCGATGTGGGTTCAACCGTCGTGAGCCAGTTCGAGCTGGCGACCGTGAACGTATTGCCCGACACGGTACCCTTGAGGTACACGACCTTGTCATTAGCACCGCTCTGTACCGTGACGTTGTTACCGAAGTTGATGTTGTTGAGTTCCAGGAAGTTGTTGTTGCGCGTGCCGGACGTGGCGCCCGCGCTGATCGTGGTGGACGCGTACAGCAGCGGATACGACAGAGAGAAGGACATGCCGGCCGCGATGTCCTGATAGCCCGATGCATCTCCGCAGATAATATGACCTGACGTGATGTCGTCTTTGGCCTTGATGTTACGGTCGTACTTGGTCCTGTTGACGTCGTTGGTGTTGTAGTTCATCTCGACTACCCAGTGGGAGCCGTCGTACACGAACGTATACATCTGGTTCTGCCTGAGATAATTGGCTCCCGGAATGTTGCTGAGCGAGCCGTTGTAGATATACTTGATCGGCTTCGCACCGGTTCCGTTGACGTTGAGCGTAAGGCTCCCCACCGCTCCCGAGTTCGTAACCGTGAACTTGACGAGCACCACGCGGCCTGCGGTGAGCGTAAACTTATCGGAGGCCGGTGAAACCGTAGCGACCTTAGCCACGGTGCCTGCGGCCGTCGAGCAGGTCGCATACCAGACGCGGGTACCATTTATCGTGTCAATTGCGCTGTTCGCGGCCTCGGAAGCGGCGTCTGCCGTCTGCTGCGCCGCATCCGCCTTGTTCCACGCCTCGATGCTCCCCTGGTAGGCGCTGGCCTTGGAAACCTGCCCCCAGAAGAACGTCCCGTCGGTGAGGGTGGTCTTCTGGCATGACCAGATGGCCTTTGTGGCGTCGAAGGCGAACTCGGTGGTCTGCCAGCCCGACGGGGAGGCCGTCGTTGGCCTCGCGGGCTGGCTTCCCGTCGAGGCGGTCTGGTAGTAGTAGGTCTCGACGTTCTCGACGTCCACCGTCACGGCGAGGGTGTCGGTGTCGGTGGCGATGATGGTGTCGGACGGGCCTGGAAGGTCTTCTGGCGCTTGCCTGTACTCGGTCGGCTCGGTGCCGCGTTCCAGCTTCGGCTTCCAGAACGCCAGCGCCTCCGTGCTGCCGCGCTGCATCGTGCAGCGCACGTTGCCGCCGTCTGCGAGCAGGTCGACGGCTTCCTGCGTCCACGTGAACACGTAGGCGATGCGCTTCTCCTCGCCGGGCGCGATGCTGACCGTTCCGCCCGAACCCGTTTCCGTCCAGTGATTCGGGAACGGCGGGTATACGCGGGTTCCGGACGCGTTCACGCACATCAGGAAGATGGACACGGGCAGCGCCGACTCGGTGTCGTTGCGCACGTTAGCACTGAACGTGAACGACTCGCCGACCTGCGGGTTGGTCTGGTTCACGTACATGCCGATGCCGCGCCACGTGCCATTCGTCACGATCTCCGTGAAGCCGTCCTCGCGCTCGACGAGCAGCTCGTTGTTGTTGTACCGACCGACGTTGGTCGTGCCCTTGTTGATTATGAGGTCGAGGGTCTTGGAGTTGGTGGCGATGTTCCTGCCGTTACCTAGCATGGAGCCACCCCCCCCCCGCGAGAGTGAGCTGGATGCCGTACACATCGTACTTCTGGGATGCGGTCCGATCGTAGAACCACATCTCGCCGTAGGAGTACGCCGTGCCGTTCACGAGGTAGAACTCGCTCGACCCATCGTAGGTCGAGCCGTCTCTTGGAGCGAGGCTCACGACATTTCCAGAAACTTCGATGAGTTGCCATTCGGATGTTGGGTGAATCGCGTAGTTGCCGACTGCGATAGCGCAGCCACTGTTTTGGTAGTGGTACACGATGACGTCATGACCCTCGACTGCGCCGTCGGCGAGTTTAATCCAAAACGAAAGCGTGCACGTCTCGCCGACGTGTTCGCGCAGGGTGCCCGCCGTGAACGCAAGCCTGCCGCCCCTTGTATACGTGATGGCGCTATCGCTCATTGAGCCACCCCCCCCCGAACTGTAGAGGGTGATGGCTTCGCCGTATTCCGTCGTCGGGCAACTCAAACGCGCATAGGAGGCGTTCTCGGGTATTTCGGGCACTATCCAGCCTTCGTCCCACTCGTAGTACATCATGACTGGCCTGCTGATGAACTGCCTGCTTGACGTATAGAACGCGAGCGCGAGGTACATGTTATTCGTTCTAGGAAACGAGCTGCTTACCATGATGGCAAGCTCATCGCTCACTGCTAGGTAATCGCTCAAAGTGTGCGTTTCGTGGCCGAATGCTCCTCCATCAGAGCTGATTCGATAACCGTCACTCTTACCAGAAAGAATGTCCAGCTGAGTAAGAGCCATCCTAAGCCTCCAGGTTAGCCGTGTAACTCGCGTGGTTCGTCACGGTGCCTGCCGTTATCTGCAGGGTCGTGCCCGTGCCGACCGCCGTGGAGCCGCCGTCCTTGTACCACTTCACCGCCCCGAGGGCCGCGATTTGCGAGCTGGTCAGCTCGGTCGCACCCTGGAACACCCTCGCGGTGAGCGTGGTGACGGCCTGGGTGTTCTTGAAGATGAATCCAGCCGAGGACTCGATGACGAGGGTTATCGCGTCATCACCGGCATCGCCCTTGTCGCCCTTGTACTTGCTCCAGGTGTAGGAGCTGGCGGTCGTGGGGGCCGACGAGCTGGTGCCGCTGTAGACGCCGATGTATATGGTCGACGCCGTGGGCGTGGCGACCATGCCGCTGCCGTCCGAGTTCGCGGAGTAGCGGATGTGCGTGTAATAGCTGGTGCCGTTCGTACCGCCCTTGCCCTGCTTTGACTTCGAGTACGCCTTGGACGAGTCGCTGAACGTCACGAGCGTCCAAAGCCACGACCCTTCGGCCACCGACGGGACGCTCGTGTGGGTGAACGAGCTGTCCGCAGGCTGGCTCTCGGTCGTGCTGACCGCGTACTTGATGCTGCTGACCGTCACGCTCGTGCCGTTCGTGCCGGACTTCGACACGGAGAAGGAGAACTTCTTGTTGAGCGTCACCCCAGCGTCGGTGATGACCACGGGTATGGTGGCCTCGCAGTTGCCGTTGACCTTGTTCGCCGCAACGGCGAAGGTCAAGGTCGGCTGGGTGGCGTTATTGTCCTTCGTCACCGTGATGCCGCCGCCGTGGCTGCCGGAGAACGTGACCGCCGTCACGTCCACCGAGCACGCCACCTGCTCGCTTCCGCAATATGCGTAGATGGTCGTGGTGGCCGTCGCGGCGTTCGCGTAGGTCGTGCCGCCGACGAGGGACACGGCCTCGCTGCTCATGACCACCGAGTAGCCGTCCGTCAGGTCGACGATGTCTACCTGGTTCGTTGCCTTAACCGCCATGTGATTGCTCCTTCCGCTATGGCGTTACAAGAGATGCCGAGAACGAGGTCTTGTCCGCCACATCCTCGGGAGTTACCGTGAGCCACATCCCCCCATGGGAGAGGTGCGGATCGCTGCTGGGGAGCGTTCCCCAATCGCCGTTCTCGTGCTTCCACTTCCACTCGATGTAAGAGCCTGAGCCGAACCTGGCCCTCACCTGCTCGATGGTGTCGAGCCTGTCCCCGCCGTTGGGGAACACGGCCACCTGCAGGACGGTCGATTCGGAGCCGTTCTTGAAAAGCAGGCCGTGGGTGGACGTGACGGTCAGGGTGGCCGAGTCGAGGGCCGACTCCGCTGCAGCCTGCGCGTCCTCTGCCTTCTCCGCCGCATCCCTCACCGCATCTGGCAGCGGCGAGACGGCCGTGGCCAGCTCGTCCACGTCGGCGGCGAAGCTGCGCGTCCTGAGCACATTGGACGCGCTCATGCTCGCGGCGGTGTCGCCCAGCTTGTAGGTGCTCTTGGTGGGCTCGCATATGTCCAGCGTGCATTGGGTGAGCATCATCCACTGGTTGACGCCGTGGGGGCGGCTCACGACCCTGATGTGGTCGCCGAGCCTCCAAGGCATGACGGACGGGTCTGCGAGGTTCAGGTCGACCGCCGACACCTCCACGGACTCGAGCAGCATGACCGACTCCGCCAGCTCGTCGCACGCCTGCCTGACCATCCCCGACACGCTCTCGGCCTCGTAGGAGCGCGTGGCCTCGATGATGCCGTATGCGGCGTAGCCCGCCTCGGAGTAGACGCGGTCGCCCTTCTTCGAGTACCCAGCGCGCTCGGCGACCGCGCCGTCCTCGTACGACGAGAGGTCGAACTCGTTGCCGTCCGGGTCCTTGCCGGTCGGGATGATGGCGGTCAGCACGCCGCCGCCCTCGCGGGCGCTGGCGTAGTCCAGCAGGTTGCGCCCGAACTCGATGGGCTGCGCGGCCTTGCGCGGCTCCGTGCGGAACTCCAGCGTGCGCCTCCCGCCCTCGAAGGACGCGAAGAGGTAGCACGTGAGCGGCTCCAGGACGCCGTCTATGAGGTCGGCGGCCGTCGACGAACGCCGCGTGCTGCTGCGCGTCAGCTTCGTCTGGGTCAGCTCGTTGACGGTCACGTCGAAACGCTTGGACGGGTCAGCCGCCGCGTTGTGGCGGTCCACCATCCACTGGGCGAACTCGGCCGCGGGGCGCGGCGCGATGTCCGTCCACGCGGGCGGGTCGCCCGTGTCGGCGTACGTGCCGAACGGTCGGGACACGGTGTCGTTGAGGTACGCCAGCTGGCCCTCGGCCTCGATCTCCGTTGCCCGCGTCATGTCCTCCTCGGTCTTCAGGACGCGCCCGCGGAATATCTCGCGGCCGTCGCTCTCGACGGTGACCTCGTGCTCCGCGCTCATGGGCGCGAGGCGCCCGAACAGCGGATGGCCTGGCGCCATCTCGAACTCGAGCCTGCCGCCCGCGTTGACCTCGAGCGACAGGCGGGCGGACACAAGCCGGGCCGTTTCGCTGCGCGGGTCGTGCAGAAGCCGCCCGTCGTAGTGCAACGTGTACATGGCGCCCCCTCGCTACGCGGTGCGCTCCCACATGTATACGGACTTGTACGGCGGCAGGTTCGTGAACGCGGTCCCGCTGCCCTTGGCCTCGGTGTCGACCCAGTCGTTGGACGCGTCCTTGTCGCCGCCGCTGTATGTCGACGCGACGATCCAGCCCGTGCCGTTGCCCGCGTTCGACTTCCACGCGCCGACCCAGTCGTTCTTCTTCGCCCATTTCACGTTGTGCTTGTGGTTGGGCATGTTGGCGACGGTGAGCGTGGTGGACGCCCGGCCGCCCGTGCTGCCCGCCGGATAGTCGGTGGACTGGCCGACCAGGAAGCGTCCCTGGATGGCCGTCCACGTCCCGCCGATGAACGTGCCGGGGTTCGTCGGGCGCGTGCTCGTGTAGATGGTGCCCACGGGGTAGAGCGCGTCGATGATGTTGAAGTTCTCCGCCAGCGCGGCGATGGTGTCCGCCACGCGGTCGTTCACGTCGGGCTTCGTGAGGCCCATTACGTCGGATACTGTTGCCATTTAGAGGTCCCTCCATTCGTAAGCGAAATAGACGCGGTAGTCGGCCGATTCCTCGCGGCTCTCGCCCGCCATCTCGGCCCATGCGCTGTAATCCGCGTCGACGGCGGCCCAGGTCTGCGCGGTGTCGATGCTCGTCCATTCCGCCCGGCCGTGCGCGCAGGCCAGGTCGGACAGCCTCACGCCGCCGTACTGCCGCCACGCGTCCGGGCCGAAGTCGGCCCACGTGGCGTCGCCCTCGTCGGGCGCGCTGTTCACCGTCACGACGTTGTCCCCCTGGCGCAGCCAGAAGCCCGGCAGCTCCCACGTGCCCGCGGGGACCGTCCACGACTCGCCGCGCATGGTGACGATCGTCTTCTCCGTGGACGTCTCGACGGTGGGCACGGCGCGCCCCGACCCGTTGGGCAGGACGACCTCGTGGCCGCCGAAGGCGTCGACGTAGAACGCCTGGACGCCGCGGGTCTTGTAGGGGTCCGCGACGATCTCCAGCTCGAACGTGTTGTGCCGGTACCCCCGTCCGGTCACGTTGAACCGGCCGCGGTACGTGTAGCCTTCGTCCCAGGACAGGGCGAACTCGTGCCGGCGCCCGTGCAGGTAGGCCAGGAGCGGCTCGAGCGGCGCGCCGTCCTTAAGCCAGAACTCGAAGCGCATCTCGCGGTTCTCGAAGACGGGGTATCCCGCGAACTCGGACAGGTCGATCTCCCCGTCTCCGCCCGGTATGTCCACGGTGTAGCTCTTGGGCGCGGGAGGGTCGGCGGTCCCCCCTTCCATCAGAAGCGCGCCGTACGCCTCCTCCAGGTTCACGCCGTCCACGGTCATGTACGGGCTTGCCATCTAGAACCCCCTCGCTGCGGCGGCCTGCCGCGCCCCGAGGGCGGCGTCCATGCGGCCGGCGATGCCGCCGACCAGGGCGCGCCCGTCCAGGTAGAGCTTCATGTTCGCCATGTCGCGGCGCATGGCCTGCAGCTCCCGCACCACGCGGTCGGCGTCCTCGCCGCCGTCCATGTGCGCGGCGACGGCCTGGGCGAACGGCCGCATGTTGCGGCCCTGCAGCGGCATGATTGCCTCCTTGCCCGCCTCGCCGGCTCCTATGAGCGTCGCGCCGTCCACGATGCCGCCCTTCGCGGCCCACGTGATGCTGATGGAGGGCTTCGTGCCCGCGCCGCCGATGCCGTAGGGAGGCGTGCCTCCGCTGATGTGGAAGTGGGGCACCTTGATGTGCGGCAGCGAGAGCGTGAGGTTGCTGAACAGGCTCTTGATGCGGGATATGCCGTCGCTGACCTTCTGCCTGGCCGAATTGATCTTGTCGCCGATTATGTTCTTGACGCTCTCGAAGATGCCGCCGACCGTCGTCTTGATGACGTTCAGCTTCTCACGGAACCCCGACGCGATCGCGGACAGCGCGTTGGTGACGGCCGACTTGGCGGCGTTGAGCTTGTCGCTGAAGAAGCCCTTGACGGCGTCGAGCGCGGCGCCGACCGTCTGCCCTATGCCCGACATCGCCGGCGTCACGATGCCGTTCCAGATGCCGCTCAGGACGTTCGAGACGAGCGTCAGGATCGCCGTCCAGCACCCGCTCCAGTCCCCGTTCAGCGCGGCGGTGAAGACCGCGAACACGTCCTTGATGGCCTGGAAGCCGACGTCTATCGCGGACTGGACGTACGGCATGACCGTGTCGATGACGGTCTGGATGCCCGCGAACGCGCCCTGGAACGCGTCGTGGAGCGCGGGTATCACCACGGCCGCGGCGTTCTGCAGCGCGTCCATGAACGGAGCTATGGAGTCGTACAGCGGGCCGATGTTGGCCTGGATGGTATCCAGCACGGGGCCCAGCACGTTCGACAGCGTGTCCACCGTCGCGTTGACGGCGGGGATGATGACGCCCGTTATCAGGTCGGTCGCCATGCTGGCGAAGCCCTGCACGACGGGCAGCGCCCTCGTGATGAACTCCTGGACGATGTCGCCTATCTGCTGGACGTACGGGGAGATCTCCTGCACCGCGCCGCGGACGACGCCCGTGATGCCGACCCACACCTGGTGCACGTCGCCGTAGAGGGACCCGAACGCCGCGCCGACGGGGCCGAGCAGCCCCTGGACGTTCTCGCCGAGCGGCGCGACCATCCTCACCACGTCGGCGAACACGGTCCGCAGCGGAGAGAGCCAGCGGGACGCCTCGGACGCCGCCGTCTCGAACGCCTCGGAGAGCGACGCGAACGCCTGCTCGCCGTCGATGCGCGGCAGCTGGATGAACGGGAAGATGTCCCACAGGGCCTTCTCGATGAGTCGTTCCGCGCCGTTCACGGCCTCCTCGATGGCGGTCGGCGCGTACGCCCTGACGGCCGCCGCCGCCTCGTCCAGCACCGCGGGGACGGCCTGCGCCACGCCCTTGCCGATCTGGATCACGGCGGGGATGATGTTGCCCGCCGCGGTGACGGCGCTGTCCACCAGCTCGCCGACCCTGGCGGCCACGTCGCCGTCGGGGTTGCCCAGCTCCTGCAGGAGGTTGGCCCACGCCGCCTTCGTCATCTCGATGGACCCGCTGATGGTCTGGCTGGCCTCCTTGGCCGTCGTGCCGGCTATGCCCTGCTCCTCCTGGATGTACTGGATGGCCTGGACGATGTCGCCGAAGTTGTCGATCGACAGGTCGGCCGCCAGCCCGTTCGCCTCGGCGTACGCGTTCGCGTCGGCGATGAGCCTCTCCATCTCCGACTTCGTGCCGCCGTAGCCGAGCTTCAGGTTGTCCAGCATCGTGTAGTTCTGCTTGGCGAAGCCCTGGTACGCGTCCTGCACCGACTGCATGTCGGAGCCGAACACGTTCACGTTGTCGCTGATGGCGCGCATCGCCACGTCGGTCATGTCGGCCGCGGCGTCCACGTCGCCGCCCATGCTGCTCACCAGCGCGGCGCTGAAGCTGGTTGCCTGCTCCATGTACTGCGCGCTGGACATGCCGGCGGTCGCGTACGCCTCGGCTGCGTACTGCTGCAGCTTGCCGCTGGCGTCGCCGTACAGCTTGTCCACGCCGCCGACCAGCTGCTCGTAGTTGGCGTAGCTGGACAGCGCCGCGGTCGTGAAGTCCGCCGCGGCCTTGCCGACGGCGGCGAGCCCGGCCGCGGCGACGGCGGCCTTCGCCACGCCGCCGAACTTGGCCCCGAAGCTGTCGCCGGCGGACTGCGCCGCCTGGTCGCACTTCGGCGCGAAGGACTTGTCCATCTGCGGGAATATCGATATGTGGGCCGCGCCGACTTCCGTAGAAGCCATCTACTCACCTCCGTAGTACCAATCGTCGAAGTCCTCAATGGGGATGGGGCCGCGCCCGATGCGCCGAGCCCCCGCGTCGGGGTCCACGCCCGGGCGAGGGATGGGCCTGGGCACGGGCGGCCTCTTGCCCTTCTCGACCTTCGAGGCGATGAACGCCCACTGGAACACGTCCAGCGTGTCGCTGATGCGCGCCAGCAGCTGCGGCACCAGGTAGGGCGACTGCCACAGCGCGTCCTCGCCCTCCGTCTCGCGCCGCAGCGCGCAGTCGGGCGGCAGGTACGCCAGGAAGTCCAGGAGGGAAGCCTCGGTGAGCGCCCCTCCCAGGTCGTCCAGCGTGAACCTCGTCCGGCACATCAGCTCGTAGTTGACCGCCCCGCCGTGCTTCGCTAGGCAGTCGGCGAGGCCGCAGGTTCCCCCATCGACGGCGCGCCGATCCCCTCGCGCGCGGCCATCCACGCCTGCGTGAGCGCGGCCAGGGCGTCGTCGCCCAGATCGTCCACGCACGGCAGGTACCTGCCGAAGAACGCGAACATCGCCTCGGCGTCGTCCTCCGCCGCGGCCAGCTCGGCAAGCTCCCTGCGGTTGAACGTCAGCGGGACGCGGTACACGTCGCCCGCCACGTCCACCTCGAGCGCCGGTCGCTCCGCGGCGAGCTTCAGCGCCGCGGCCATTAGGCGCTCACCACGCCGTCGTCGGTGTGGATGTAGACGCGCTCGCCGGCGCCGTCCACGGAGCAGACGATCTTGACGTTCCACTTGATGGGCTCGTTGGCCACGAAGGTCAGGTCGCCGTCGAGCACAGGCTGGCCGTTGGGCACGACCACGCGCATGCGGGCGTCGCCGTCCTTCATGTTGAACACGAAGGTCCGGGCGGGCGCGAGGTGCGCGCCCATGTCGATCGTGATGGTCTCGCCGGCGGCGGAGGTGGCCGGTGTGCGGTGCACGTGGTCCTCGCCGAACAGGACGCAGAGGCCCTCGTAGTCGGTCTGGATGAACGAGAACGAGATCTCGCCCGTGAACTCCTCCAGCAGCGTGCGGACCGTGTTCTTGGACCAGTCCTTGATGTCTACCGTGCTGTACTCGGCGGTCAGGGTCAGGCCGTCCTCGCTGACGTAGCCGCAGGATGTTCCTGCGGCCCACGCCGTGCGCGCGTCGGCCGGCAGGTCCGTGCCGACGTCGGCGTACTGGACCGCGCCCGTCGTGCCGGATTGCATCGGCGCCCCTACGAGCACCTTCGCAGTGTCGATTGCCATGGGTGTATCTCCTTAGTCTATGCGTATGTTGGTTTCGAGCTGGAACACGAGCTGCCATGCGAACCGCCCGTCGGCGCCGTACCCCACGGACACGAGCGACGGCGGGCCCACGGCGTTGATGCGCGCGTCGGCGTCCGCCAGGGTGCGGAGCACCGTGGCCAGCGCGAGCGCGGCCTGCTCCGACTCGCCCTCGGACCCGGTGAAAACGGTCACCGCGAAGCGCGGCGAGTCGTGCGGGTAGTCGCACTCCCCGCCCACGCGCTGCACGGTGGCGAACTCCCCGGGCGCGCCCGCTGGCGGGTAGGTGGCGCAGGGGACACCGAGCGTGGACGCGGTCCACCTGACCACCGTCTCCAGGCTCGACCAGAACTGGGCCATCGCGGCCTCCTTGTCAGATCGATTTCAGAAGCGTGCTGTGCACGCGGTTGCTGTTGACGGCGTGCATGTCTGCGGTGTGCACGAACGCGTGGCACCGCTTCTTGCCGGGCTTGGCCTTGCGCACCGAGTACCCCGTCGCGTCGTACATGCCGACGGCGCGGGCGCATATCTCGTCGGCCTTGGCGTCGGCGAGAGCGCACACCGCCCCGTCGTTGAGCACGGTGCGCGCGAAGGCCTTGTTCGGCCTGTAGGTGACCTTAGCCGTCATGGCGCTCCACCTCCACGGGCATGTTCCAGGGCGTCGGGCAGTTCTCGTCCATGTACGGGTGCGGCTCGCCCACCACGCGGTACGTGCCAGCCCAGGGCCCGCCCAGCGTCACCTTCGCGCCGCGCAGGTCGCCCGACCACGTCTTCGGGAAGTGGAGCGTGAGAGCCACGCGCACGCCCTCGGGCCTGCCGGCGTCCATGTCGGCGGTGGCGCCGGGAGCCACGAGCACCCCGGTGACGGGCTCCGGGGGCGCGTAGGCTTCCACGTGGTTGCCGAGCCTGTCCGTGGCGGACCAGTCGCGCAGCTCCACGGCGACCGTCGCGCCCCTAATCATCCCCGCCCCCGATCGGAGCCCAGCCGACGCGGCCTGCGCCGGCGTCCAGCCCCAGCCGCTCGGCGTAGCCGCTCGAGCGGAGCAGCTTCCACCAGTTGTTGGTCGGGTACGGCGCGGCGTACGTCACCGTCTGGCTGTAGACGCCGGCGGACGTGGTGGTCGACGCGACGTCCGAGGCCTGCGCGGACTGCATCGCCCTCGACACCATGGACAGGCAGGCGTACCTGAGGTTGGCCGCCTGCACGGCGTCCTCCTTGTCCACGGCCACGAGCTGGGCGAGGTAGCCGGACGCCTCGTCGAGCAGCATCTCGGCGTAGTCGGCGTCGGCCCCCGCCAGGGCCGTGCGCATGCGCACCTCGAGCTCCTCCAGAGTCGCGTACGCCATCAGCGCCCCCTCCCTCCTGCGGCCTTAGGTTTCGCGGGCCTCTTGCGGGGCGCCGCCTTCGGCTTAGGTTCCGTCCTCGCCTCGGCGTAGCCGAGCGCCAGCAGCCTCTCCCTGGAGTGCTCCGGCACCTCGACCTCGACGCCGTTGGGCGCTGTGAGCGCGACCATCGCTAGGCCGTCAGGCGGACGAAGGTGCCCGCGTCGCGGACCATGAACGCCAGCTCGATCTCGAAGCGGACGGCGAACATGTTGTGCTGCCACAGGTGGAGCGTCTTGGTCTCGTCGCCCACCGTGTACTCGATGGACGCCTGGTCGGACACGGCGCCCTGGATGGCGTCCACGGCCCCCCACGCGCAGTTGTCGAAGTCGCCCGCGATGCCGAGCGTGGCGGGCGAGCCCGCCGCGTACACGCCCTTGCGCACGGACACGTTCGCCCCCAGGATGGGGTCCACGGTGCCGGACTGCACGCCGGCGGTGAACAGCGGGTGACCGGTGGAGTCGGTCGCGCCGAGGACGGCGGAGCGGCCCTGCGGGGAGAGCGCGACTCCGCTCATGATGCCGTCGTTGGCGCCGATGAGCTGGTCTGCCGCCACGAACTGGTCGTAGAGGGTCTTGCCCTCGGCGGGGGTCAGGCTGACGGCCTGCGCGCCGCCGAGCACGTCGAAGTTCTGGCCGGGGGCGGCGGTCCCCATGACGGTCGCGTCGAACTGGCGGCCGAACAGCTTCGGCAGGCGGTTGACGCACTCGTTGTAGAGCGCGGCCTTGTCGCGGCGGAACTCGGTCGAGAACGGCACGATGATGGCCATCTTGTAGGGCTCGACCTCCTTGATGCCGAAGTCGAACTTGCCCACGGGCTTGGCCTCGGTCTCGCCGACCCACTCGGGGACCGGGTCGCCGGTGATGGTCTGGTACTTCTTGCCGTTGCCGGCGATCTCCATCTTCGGGGCCAGCTGCATGAACGCGGACTCCTCGACGGCCTTGCTGATGATCTCGGCGGAGACCTCCTTGTCGAAGATGACGTTGGCTGTCTCGCGGGAGATGTCGAATGCGGTCATTTCCGCTCCTCTCTAGATGCCGAGCGCCTCTGCGAAGCGGTCGGCGTTGGTCTTCTTGGCGGCGGCCCTGCTGCCGCCGTCGTCGGTCCTGGTGGGGTACGCGGGCAGCAGCTTCAGCAGGCGCGCCACCTGCGCCTCAAGCTCGCCCTCGTCGGAGCCGTTGAGCATGTCCACGACCTCTGCGGGGACACCGGCCGCGTCGGCCACCTTCGCGACCGTCTCGGCGCGCGCCGCGCGGGCCTTGAGCTCGTTCAGCTCCGCCTCGGCCTTTTCGGCCCTTTTGACGGCCTTCTCCTGCTCGGTCTGCTGCGACTCGCGGAGCTTTTCCAGCTCGTCGGCCGCGCCCTGGTTCTCCTTGGCCTTGCGCTCCCACTCGCGGGAGTGCTGGCGCATCGCCTCGTACTTGGCCTGCCAGTCGGTGGGCTTGCCCGCCTCCTGGGCCTGCGCTGACGCCTGCGCCTCGTTTGCCTCTTCAGCCATGTCGGCTCCTTCCCGCCCTTTCCGGGCATGAAAAAGGCCGCTTTCCGCGGCCTGCGTACGCCGCCTTCTGACGGCATGAAAAAAGCGCCCCGAAGGACGCTTGATTCCGAAATCGGTCGGTAAGTAAGTGGATCTACTTACAGGGTTTTATCTCGGGTATGAAGCTCGTCACGTAGCGTTTGAGTATCTCCTCGCACACTTCCTTGAGCAGCGGGTAGGACACGTCGATGCCGGCCGACTCGAGCGTTTGGCAGACGATCCTCCAGACGTCGGGGTTCTCGACGAGCCTGAAGAAGGCCTTGCCCTCCTCGGTGGCGCCTACGACCTCGCAGCCGACGCAGACGCCGTTGAAGTCGTGCTTGAACTCGGCGTCGATGAGCCCGTCGGCTTTCAGACGCTTCAGCTCCGCGGTGACGCTCTCCGGCCTCCCAACATCGTAGTAGTCGCTCGTCGGAGCAGGGCCGCCGTCCTTGGCGGCAAGGGCCATCAGCTGGCGCATTAAGACGTAGTCTCGCATGTTCCTCCCCTGTACGCGAAAGCCGCCCGGAGGCGGCTTGTCGTTAATTTGATTTATCATCGTCGACTCTACGATGATCTGTTCTGTTCTGTTCTCTCACCCTATCGATTTCCTGCTTCAATTCTGGCGATAGCTCGGGTTTACGGTCGGGATCTATCTCGGTAATAACCGGTAAACCGTTGTCGCTGAGCGGAAATGCGGCCCAGTACTCATCCCAGTTAAACTCTGAATCTCTCATACTTTACGCCGTACCTCCTCTCGAGAATCTCGTTGATATTCCTATCCCCCGTGCTAGTGCCGTATTCATCTAGCATGTCGGCAAACAAATCGTCAATCTCCTGAATTTTACCTTCTTCGAAGATGCCCAGGAATTTACTTCTATCGACTACCTCATATTTTACCAGAGAGCCATCATGGTTGGCAATTACTCCAAATCTCACCGACGGAGCGAAGCTTGTAAGAAAATCTGCTGCACTTGGTGGCATGCTATCCGGATGGGTGTGCATTGCAACCAAAGACCGCGGCTTTGAGGTGTTCATTAGCAGCTTAGATTTTCTAGTCAATTCGACCGCATGCGGAGTGCTGACAGTCGTGATGGTGTCATAGACAACTCCGCCTTTGACCCCAAAAAGGCCGAAATCTTCGAACACTGTCCCACTTCTATGCCTTAAGAACTCGCGAGCTTTCTCACATAGATTCTCAGCAAGTTCCGAATTACCTATACGGTCAAACAACGCGCGATAATCTTCCGAATCGATAGCGTCCATATCAACTTTAGCTCCCCGATTCGCTCGATTGCTCTTCTTGTCAGCCCTCTCATGCAAGATTTCAAGTTGATACTCTGGGTCGAAACGCCTCGTGTTTCCCGAGCCTGCAAACCGCCTCTCGAGCTCCCGCGCGTGGCGGCTCATCTCGTCCCACTGGGCGTTGTTGCGGCCGTGCCCGTTGGGCTTCCACTCGCGCACGATCTCGGCTCCCACGCGGTGCAGCTCCTCCAGGGACGTGCAGTCGGCGAGCCTCTTCATGGCGGCGTCGAACTCCTCGTCGGAAAGGCGCGCCCCGCGGCCGCGGTCGTCGTTCCTGCCGGTCTTGGAGTAGTCCCTGTAGCGCGAGCCCTTGTTGAAGTCCTGCCCCATGCGCCTGTACTCGTCGTAGAGCCCGTCCACGTCGACGTCGCGCATGCGCATAGAGCCGTCGCGTCCCGCGCGCACTACCTCGCCGTCGCCGTGGCCGCGCGTCACCTTCACGGTGCCGACCCAGTACTCCTCGACGAACGGGTCGAAGCACACGGCCAGCTGGCAGTTGCAGAACGGGTGGTACTGGTCGTCGCCGCCCGCGCTCGCCTCGCTGTGGTACACGAAGCCGCGGCTTCCGAGCATGCGGCAGAAGTCGCACGCCTTGCCGTCGGGTATGCGGGCGTAGCGGGCGTTGCGGTCCCGTGCGGCGTTGCGCCTAATCGTGTCGCGCGCCTGGAACTTCACGTACTCGTCGACCTTGCCCGCCAAATAGGCCGCCGTCTTGCTCGGGTTGTGTTCCATCTCCGTCTCCTGGGAACAGGTGGCCGCACGCGAAGCGCACGGACGCCTCTATCTGCTCCATCGGCACGCCGTCGGACACCTCGGCGGAAAACCCCTCGGGGCCTCCAGCCTGCAGCCTCTCGGCCTCGTAGTACTGCGCGGCCGCGAGCGCCGCCATGCGGCCGTACCGGTAGACGATGCCGGGAACGAGCGCCAGAAGCGCGTCCCTCGCGCCATCGGGCGGCATGCCCTCGACCCTCTCCCACACGGCCGACAAGTCCCTCTGCGCCAGAAGCGACGCGTTGTTCAGCGCCGAGACGTACGCCTTATAGTCCTTCGCCGGCATCGCCGCCGCCCTCCGGCTCGATGCCCGTCGAGTTCAGCGCCGCGACGGCGTCCACAGCCTGGGCGCGCCGCCTGTCGCTCTCGAGCGCGGCCGTCGTGGCCTCGTCGAAGCCGACCATCTCGTGGAAGGGGCGGCTCCCCGCGAAGCCCTCGTCCACGGTCGCGATCTTGAGTGCGGAGTCGGTCCTCGCGGCCAGCGAGTAGAGCATCGGGCTCGCGAAGCTGGCCATGACGCCCGCGTCGGCGGGGTCGAGCTCGTCCACGGTCACGTTCTTCTCTATCGCCATGGCGGCGCGCAGCACGCGGCGCAGCGTGGCCTTGTCGGCCTCGATGTCGCGCTCGGCAACCAGGCATATGTCCTCTCGCGCGGCCTGGATGGCCTCGGCGGAGGACGGGTTGTCCTGGACGATGCCGAGCGAGTTCAGCGGCACGCCCGTCGCGCCTGAGAACTGGCACGCGAGCGCGCGCAGCTCGTCGATGAAGGGCTGAGGCGAGTTGCCGGATAGCTGCCCCACGTTGGGGCCCGGGCCGTCGCCGGCCGCCGTGAGCGCGAGCAGGCGGGAGAGCTGGTACTTGCTCTTGTTCTCCATCACGGCGTCGAACTGCTCGTCGGTGAGCCCCGTCATGTAGAGCTTGGCCATCGAGTAGAACGCGCCCGACACCTGCATGTGCCACATGCACCTAATCGCGTCGTCGGTGAGCGTGCGGACGAACTCCGTGATGCGCGTGCGCCCGAACGGCGCGAGCGTCCCGATGCCGTTGTGGCTGAACACGTAGAGCGTAGGAACCGGCTCGCGCGTCTCCCCGGGCTCGTACGCCCAGACGCCGCGGCCCACCTGCCTGAACTCGCCGATGTTGTTCGGCACGTGCAGGTTCACGACGGTCGGCACGGCCGCACCGCCGCTCCAGGGCGTGCGCTCGCGTCGCGCGATGGCGAGTCCTCCCGCCACCACGCCGTCGGTGAAGTCCGGCGACGGGAGCGCGGTGAACGTCTCGGCCGAGTGGAACCTGACGCGCGCGTGGCCGTCCGCGCCCTTGGTGACCGTGGCGGCCATGCAGCCGTAGAGCAGCTTGACGGGCAGGTGCCTGTTGTAGTTGCTCACGAGGTCGTTGCGCGCCACGATGCCGTCGAGCGCCTCCTGGTCGCCCTCGGGCACCGAGAGCGACTTGAGCCTTATCCGGTCTGCCAGCGCGTCGACGGCCTTCTGGGGCCAGTGGCACGTCTGATCGTTGGGGATGTCGGCGGTCACGCCGTAGTCGGACACGCCCACGCGCCCGTCGTAGTAGTCGCGCACGAGCGCGTTGTGCGCCGTGTGGCTCGAGTACTCGTCGGCCAGGCATGACACCCAGGCCCGGGCGTCCTCCGTGATGCCGTCCGCATCGGCGATGCCGCCCAGGTCCACGATGGCCTGCGCGGGCTTCCAAGTGTCGGGCTTCCCTAGCATCCCGCCCTTCCTTTCCGTCTGGGGTCCCGGTCGCTGTTGAGCGCGCCCCAAAGCGCGAGCGACGCCGCGTCGACCGGCATGGGGTTGTCCCCGCCGAAGCCCCACCCGCCGGCGGAGCCGATCCTGCGCCTCGTGGACGTGGTCGCCGAGTCGAGCAGGTCGGCCTGGGGCCGCCACCATTCCAGCCGGCGCTCGTTCACGTAGTCCGCGAGCGTCGACGCGGCGGATATGGCCTGCGCGGCGCTCGGCGTGAGTATGTATCCCTTCGGCATGCCCATCTGCCCCAGCCTGTCGGCCAGGGTCTGCGCGCCGCTCTTCCCGTCGATGACGCAGCAGCACCCGCGCGACTTGCGCTCGGCCACCCACTCCGCCAGCCAGGACAGGCCGAGGCGCACCGGCTCCCGGCGGATCTGCTCTACGTAGGCGCGGCCGTCGTGCAGCCTCGCCGCCGCGAGCGAGACCTCGGATCCGTCCGCGCTGAACTTCACGCCGTAGGCCGCGCGCCCGTCCCGGGGCGGCTCGTCTACGGCGAGCGACTCGAACACGGACGAGGGCAGCGCGAGGTCGGGCAGGCCCGCGGTCGGCGACCACCATCCGAGCCTCTCCCGGGCGAACCCGTCGGCGCTCATGGTCTCGCGCTCGTCGCGGACCGTCGCCTCGGATATGCGCCTGCCCATCGCCGGGTTGCACGCGTACCAGAGGTCGACGTCGTCGACCGCCACGTCGTCGAGGCTCTCCCCGACGGCGCCCCACTCGAGCCACCAGACGGCGGACCCGTCGGCGTGCGCCCGGTCGTGGAGCTCGCGGAACACGGTCCCCTGGCATTCGGGGCCCGGCACGGTCCCCACGTAGATCTTCTGCGGGTCGCCCTCGCCCTCGTCTATCTCGCCGCCCGCGGACACGGCGGGAAGGATTGCCTCCTGCTGCGCCCGGGTCAG
This sequence comes from Slackia heliotrinireducens DSM 20476, assembly GCF_000023885.1. Classification (NCBI taxonomy): domain Bacteria; kingdom Bacillati; phylum Actinomycetota; class Coriobacteriia; order Eggerthellales; family Eggerthellaceae; genus Slackia; species Slackia heliotrinireducens. The sequence goes on from NC_013165.1 coordinate 1,779,474, forward strand.
CTGCTGGGCCTCGTCGAACACGACGATCTGGTACGTGCCGCCGCGCCCGCCGCTCTCCGTGCGGGTCTGGAACTCGATGCACGCGCCGCCCTTGAAGTAGATGCCCTCGTATCCGCCCGCCTTGTAGACGTAGTCCAGCTCGTCGCGGAAGTCGCCGTGGGCCTCTATGAAGTCGCACATCTCCTTGAACATCTTGCGCACGGTCCGCCCGTGGTGGGCCGTGTAGAGGACGCACCTGCCCTCGACCGCGGCCATCCACATGGCGTAGTCGCGCAGTGCGAAGGACTTGCCGTTCTGCCGGGGCTTCGTGATGCCCACGGACTTGGCCGCGAAGCCGCCGGAGGCGTCCCTGGCGAAGAACACGTCCATCTCGCGCTTCTGCGACCCGTAGTACCTGCGCCCGTAGTCCTCGAACATGGCCACGGCCTCCGGGCCGCGGGTGCTCGCGTACGGGCCGGTGCGCTCGAACGTCGGCGCCTGGCCGCCCAGCCTACGAGCCATTCCGTCTCGCCTTCGCCAGCGGCGACTCGCCCCTGGGCTTCGGCAGGCCGTCGATCTCGTCCATGACCTCCATGAGCCGCTTCGACAGGGCGGCCATGTCCCTGCCGCTGTCGCACACCGCGATGGTGCGCGCGAGCTCGTCCCTGAGGCACTCGAGCGTCTTCCTCCGGTTGCCGCTTTTGGCGGCCGCGTACAGGTCTGCCATGCGCGGTCCTCCTTTCCGGTCCGCAGGACGCGAAACAGGCCCTCCGGTATGGAGAGCCTGTGGAAAATCCTGTCTGTCTAAATCGTCACAATGCCGCGGGGCGTAGCCGCCCGGGGCGGGGGGGAGGGGGTGCCCCCAGGGTCAGAACGTGCCGCTCGCCTCGTCCCTTCCGCGAGGGCCCTTGCGCCGGCCCCTCTTGTCCGACGCGAGCGCGTTGCATATCCAGTGCGCCGGCTGCCAGTTCGCCGGGTCGCACGCGCACGCGCGCCGCGACTCGTACCCGAACTCCCGCCAGCGGGCGACGGGCGCGATCTCGTCTATCACGAGGGAAAGCGGGTGCATGTGGTCGCGGGGCGCGGAGTAGTCGATGGGGCCGCGGGCTCCGTTGCACAGCGCGCACTCCGCGTTCGCCGCGGCGTAGCGCCTGGCCTGCCTGACCCTCGCCCGAGCCGCGCTCTGGCGCGGGTTACTGGCCACGCCACACCACCCCGTGCGTCTGGCGCCGGCACTCGTCCAGGCCGCGGTACGCCCGGTCGCGGCCGCCCGCGCCTCGCCCGCGCCTGCGCCCGGCCCCGCGCGCCGCCCCGGCCCGCAGGCCGAGCGCCCTGCGGAACGCCATCGCGACGGCGGTGTCGAGCCGCAGCGCCTGCTCCCTGATGTAGCCCAACGAGACCATGATGCCCGCACGCCTCCCCTCGCGCGCCCCGGCCGCGCTTGCGGGCGGACGCCCCAACGGAAAGGGGGCGGACCGCGTCCGCCCCCTCGTATTGCACGCTGCCAGGTTAGCAGGTTTCCATGTGTGTTTGTGTGTGCCGTTTCCTAGATCGCGGGCGGGACCGGGTCACGCGCGCCCCTGGGCATGACGTCCCAGAACTCCGCGAGGGCCCTGCGCCTGAGCGACATCATGCCGTCCCAGCTGTAGCCCGTCTCGGTGCAGATGCGCTCCCAGCTCCATCCGCAGAGGTACCGCAGGCGGAGCACCTTCGCGCTCGACGCGTCGCCCATGGACAGCATCGAGACGTTCGCCTCGTGGCGGGCCTCCTCGTAGGCGCACAGCTCGGCCACGTACGCCGCGGCCATCTCCTGGATCCTGGCCACCGCGTCGGGGATGGCGTCGGGGCCCCGGGCCGAGGACGTCCGCGGCGCGGCGTAGTCGATGCCGCTCAGCCCCGACGCACGGGACCTGGCGTCGTCCACGAGCTCGCGCATGCCCGCGCACGACTCGCCGGCGCGCCTGATCTCCTCGAGGTAGCCGTGGGCCTGCTCGGCCTTCCAGCGCCTCGCCTCCTCCGTCACAGAGCCAGAAGCCATAGCAGCAGCTTCCACATCCCGACGAGCGCGACGGCGACCCCCAGCCCGCAGAACGCGGCGATTGCAGCGAGGCACCCGAGCCCCGCGGCCCCGCCGGTCGCCTTCGCCGTCACGTTGACCCTCGACGCCATAGGACCCCTTCCTTTCGGTGTTACGTATCGACAGTCCAATGTTACCACTCAGTACCTTTCGCGGTGCCGCGTCACGCGCTTGCGCTGCCTGCCGCTCCGACGCCGGACGAACATGGAGCCGCCGCACCGCTCGCAGACGAGCGTCGACATGGGCATGGACCGCCACCTCCAGACCTGTTGCAAAGAATTACCTGAACTTTGCCGGGACGCACGCGGCGGAGGGTTCCCGCACGGGGCGCGACCTGGCATGACTCGCACCGCGCGGCGGGGCCGCCCCGGCTCGCCCGCTGGCACGCCGCTGGCACACCCTCAGGGCCGCCCCGCCCGTCGCTCGGCGCCGTCCGAACACACCCCCAGCTCGGCCATCCGCCTCTCGAACGCCCTCCAGCCGTTGTGGCCGCTCTCGGGCCAGTCGCCCTCCAGGTCGAGCCGCTTCCACGTGAGGTGCATGTCGCTCACCAGCCGCCGCAGCCCGGCGTTCTCGTGGCGCAGCACGTGCAGCTCCATCGCCGTGCGGTTGTCCGTCATTCCGCATCACCCCTCAGCTCGCAAGCGTCTAGCACCGCCCGCGCTCCGTTGTCCTCGTAGCCGTAAATCCTCTGACCGCATGCGCACCTGCGCTGATAACCGTGAAGCTCCGCGCCGCAGTGGATACAGTGGTACCTCTCGCCGTCCCAGGGTACGAGCGGAACATAGTTGACATGCTGCTCGCAATCGGGCGACATAACGTCCACGTGCTCGGGCCATGAGCCTTGCCAGAAGCTACCTAGCTTGAGATTCGTCCAGCTCATTACGCATCACCACCCAGCTCGAAAAGCTCGGCTTTATCGAACCCATGCTTTCCTAGCTCGATGCCGTAATTCACGACTTCGAGCCAACCGTATGCGCTCATGAGGTCTCGGGTGATTGTCGCATCTTCTGGGCATTCGCCAGCAAGGTCTTGCACCCAATAGACGTTCTTGCCGCTGTCTGCGTCGTACACGCCTTGCTCGTGGCGGTCACCGAAGTAACCTCCTTCCCAGTTCTCCTCAAGCCTGAACCGCTTGACTTTCGATTCGCTCATTCCGTCTCCTTCCTCAACCATTCGAGTAATGCGTTGTAATCGAGCAACGAGCATTCGCCGCCCTTCTTGTCGCATGTCTGGGTATCGCACCAGCCGCACAAAGGCGTACCGTTTTCCAGCGTCCGCGCCGCACGCTCGGGGGTGCCGAACAGCTCGAAATACCGCGACGTGTCGTAATCTGCTTTCAGTTCCGCGATTTGGCACTCCGCCACCTGCTTGCGCAATCTCTCGATGGTGTCGGCGGCATCGCGCATCTCGTCGGCGCTCTCGAACAATTCTTGCCGTGCGGGGAAGCCCTGGTTCACGGCCCCGTTCGCTAGCTGGCTCAGCTTCTCAGCCTTTTCGCGCAGCTCGTCCACTTGCGAACTCAACATGCTCATCGCTTCACCGCCTTCCCGCATTGCGGGCAGAACTTCGCGCTCCGACGGTCTCTGTCGCGTAGGCCGTGTCGCCTCGTGTAGTAGTTGAGCGGTTCGCCGCAGTTGCCGCACTCTGGCAACATGTCCTCGCCGAATGCCATCCTGCACTCGCCGCCGCCTAGCGTCGCGTTCAGCCTGTCCCCTGCGCCCTCGTAGCTTTCGAGCAGCCCAATCAGGCTATCCGCGTCGAATTCGTGCCGCTCGCCGTCCACAATGATTGCGAAACGTTCGAAACCGCCGAATTGCTCGCGCAGCTCGTCGGCGATTCGATGTTCGCCGCGCGTCATGTGGATTGTCAGCGTGTATGGCTTCAGCATCAGTCCACCTCCAATCCCAGCTCTGACATGCGCACCTTCGCGTAGTCCATCGCCGCTATGCGGGCGGCCATCTCGGCGGGCGTGTACGGCTCAGGGGCGGTGAGCAGGGCGTAGAGGTCGCGCGCCAGCCGTTCCAGGTCGCGCACGGTCTGCTCAGGACAGAACGTGAGCGCGTCGTGCTCGCCGCATCGCCATATGTCGTGGAAGCTGCCGTAATGCCCCACCGGCTCCATGCGGCACGTCCCGCGCAGCGCGGCATTCAGCTCGTCGGCGATTGCCCTGTAATTGATGCCCACCTTGCACACCCAGTCATCGCGCCATTCGACGGGGCCTCCGTCATCGAGCACGGCAACCTTCCCGAAGTTCCGCTCGATGGCTTCTTGCACCTGCTCGGCGGTCAGCTTGCCGCTCCCAAGCGTGGCGCGGGCGTTCCACGCTTTCGCCGCTTCGGCCTCGGTCGCACCGTAGGCATGGGCCTTATGGGTGAGTCCGTCAAGCACGCTCTGCTCCGAGCCGCACGCCGCAATCCACCCGTCCGTGGTTTCGTGCAGCTCCGCTTCGCAGCCGCACCACGGGCAGGGTTTGAGAGCCCGGTTCGTCATAGCGGCAGCACCGCCTGCGCCGGTTCCGTCCTCTTGTTCCAGGCGTCCTTCGCGGCCTGCGCCGTCGCGCGCCCGGGCCCGACCGCCGTGCACTGGCACGACACGAAGTAGCCCCAGTTGCGGCTGTGCTTCACGGTCGCCGTCTGCTTGCCGCAGAAGGGGCAAGCCTTGAGCTCCGTCATCGTTCCGCCTCCCATCAGCCAACCTCCGTGTTCACGATCCCGTCGGCGCCGGCTTCCGCGGCTTCGTCGGGGCCGGTCTTTCGCTCGTAGTTGACGCTCGGAATGGAGCCTGCGGAGTCCCGCAGCCTCTCGTTCTCGCGCCTCAGCATCTCGTTCGCGATGCGCAAATCGGCATTCTCGCAAGCAAGCTCCTTGCCGGCCGCCGTGGCGGCTTTGAGCTGCACGCGAAGCTCGTCCCATTTGAGCAGCTTGTCGACGACCGTCATTCCGTCTCTCCTTCCCCGCGTCCCAGCGTGGCCTCGACGGCCTGGGCGGGCGGCACAGCCAGGATCGCCACGTCCACGGTCAGCGGCTCGTGCCGCGTGTACGCGCGGCATATGCGCCCGCATCCGTTCGTCCACTCCGTCATGCCGCCGAGGTCTGTGTGCTCCGTGCCGAGCCGATCCAGCATCTGCCGCAGCTCTTCCATCGCGCTCATTCCTCACCTCCAAAAACGTCATCGACCGCTTCGGCCAGCTCCATCTCGTCGTGCTTCATGCCCAGCCACCTCCGCTGCGCCGCCACGTACTCCCTCGCATGCCGCCACCGGCGGGGCATCACGGCCTCGGCCACGAGCACGAGCAGCCCCAGGATGCGCAGGGAGCACTCGGCGCACAGGCCTACGGCCTCGCCTGCGTCCATCCTCATTCGCCGGCCTCCGGCTCCGCGGGCCCTGCCGCGGCGTTCAGCGCGTCGGCGATCGCTGCGTAGTCGATGACGACCTCGTACTCCGATCCCCCGCTCGGTTCGAGGGTGCAGCAGTGGGTCAGCTCGACAATCTCGCGCACCTGGTCGGCGGTCAGCCGCCCGCGCACCTGCGCGGTTTCCCCGGCCCTGGCGTTCCAGGCCGACGCGGCCCCGGCGTCGTTCTCGTGGTACTGCCGCGTCCTGGCCGCGCAGCCCTTGGCGGTGCAGCGCACGAAGTAGTCCCACGTCTTGTTGTGCGCCAGCTCTGCGGGCGCGCCGCAGAAGGGACAGCTCTTTAGCTCGGTCATTACTCCACCTCCGTCAGTCCCAGCTCGACCTCGCAGGCGAGCTTCCGCCCCTCGTAGGCGCCCTGCAGCTCACGCGAACGCTCCGCGTGCTCCTTCATGTACGCGAAGAAGTCGTCGCCGCGCAGCACCCCGGAGACGGCCTCCATGGCCCTGCCGCTCGCGCACAGCTCCAAGGCGTGCCTGGCCGCGGCGTCGAGCGCGAAGGCGGCCTCGCGGGCGCACTCCTCGCGCGTCGCGTCCTCCCAGCGTTCGACGTCGCCGTCCCCGGTCAGCCCTCCGACGCGCTGGCCGAAGGCCGCGCGCACCGCCACCTCGTAGCAGTCGCCGAGCATCCCGGCGAAGCTCGCGCGGTCGATCCAGGCCGCGCACCTTGCCTCGTAACCCATGCTTCTCTCCTCTCACATCGACACCGTGTTGATCGCCAGCACCGCGAGGGCGGCCGCGACGATGAGCGCGGAGACGACCGCGAGCCACGCGGCGTCCCAGGGCCTCATCGCGCGTCTCCCTGCTCGACGCTCGGCGTCCAGAACCTGCCGGGCCTGCCCGCCGCCTGCTGCGGCATGCCACGGACCGACCAGCCCTCCGTGGTGAACGCGACCTCGCGCACCACCCCCGTGAAGCCGGGCCCGAAGGTGGCCACCGAGCCCGGCACCACAGGCGCGCCGTCCTCCGAGGGCCACTCCATCCCGCCCGGCAGCCCCGTCCAGGACCCCGCGCGCCTGCGCCCCTCGTCCTCCACCGCGTCGGCCGCCCTTCTGAGCGCGCCCCGCCAGTCCTTCGGCGGCCCGGGCAGGGACGCCATGCTGCGCAGCTCCTCGGCCGCGCCCGAATACCCGATCATCTCCCGTCCTCCTTCTTCCTCTTCCTCCGTGCGGACGCCTCCCGCGCCGCCGCGATGCAGCCCGGGCAGCGCGTCTGCGTCCTGATGCTCTTCCTGTACGTCGCGCCGCACACCGAGCACGTCCCGTCCTCGCCGCCGTCGCGGACGCCCGGGGCGTGCCTGCCCGCGGCCAGGCACGCCGGGCACGTCTGCACGCCCCTGCGGTAGCCGCGCTGCTTCTCGGTCGGCGTGAACGTGGCGCCGCAGACGCCGCACCGCCTCGGCGAGCCCTTCTCGGCCGCGCCCACCGCGCTTCTGAGGTCCGCCAGCGCGACGCACGCCCGCAGGGTCTCGGCGTCCCCGTACCCCGGCAGGCGCGGGTTGTTCAGCTGCCCCGCGTACCTCTTCGGGACCGCCACGAGGTTGCCCGGGTCGCAGTTGCCGGGGTCGCCGTCGGCGAACACGATCGCGCATCCCTCCGGCACGGGCCTGCCGTTCGCCTCCTCCCAGGCAAGGTGGTGCTTGTAGCGCCAGTTGTCCTTGGAGCACGGCACGTCGGGGTGGGCCTTGACCTTGACCTTGACGAGCCCTCCGCGGCCCTTCCTCTCCGTGCCGACGGGCAGCCCTTCGGCGGGGCGGCGCGGCGACCTCTTCTGGGTGCCGTGCGAGGACCTGAACAGCGTGACCTGCGAGCGGCACAGCCTGATGCCGAAGCGCGCCTCGAAGGCGTCGATCGTGGCCTGCACGCCCTCGGTGGAGTCGTTCTCGAGCATCCACTCGCGCATCTCCGCGCACTCGGGCGACGACCATCGCATGCGGACCTGGGCTCTCGCCGCCCTGTCGGCCTCCCCGACGGCCTTCTCCAGCCTCATCTTGTGGGCCTTCTGATAGAGCGCGCCGCTGGAGGGCCTCCAGCCGAAGCGCGCCTCGAAGGCGTCCAGGGTGTCGCGGACGGTGCCGCGGCCGTAGTTGGCGCGCAGCCACCCCTCCTGCTCTTCCGTGTACCTGCGCATGTCATTCCCCCATCAGGAACCGGGGCACGGACACCGAAGCCGCGACGCCGTCCTCGGCCTCCCGCTGCAGCCTCACGGCCTGCAGCGACGTCCTGGCGTTGTCGATCACCTTGCCGGCGAGGTCGGCCACGGCCTTCGCGCGCTCGACCTCCCGCTGCAGCCCGTCGCCCTCCGCCGACTCGAGCCTCTCGAGCTCCCTGAAAAGCGCGTCGTTGAGCGTCCCCATGTTGTTCATCCCCGCATCGCCTCCTTCCGCGGCCCGGCCTCAGCGGCGCCGCCCTCGACCATCCCGGCGCACGATATCGCCCCGTTGCCCGGCAGCCGGAAGCCCGGGCAGCCGCAGACCCCCCGCGACGGGTCCCTGAGCGCGCACCAGCGGCAGCACTCGGCGAACACCTGGCATTCCGCCGCGCCCAGCAGGGCGAGCTCCCGCGCCCCGATGAACAGCGCGGCCATCGCGTCGCCGGCCATGTCACCACCGGTCCTTCCCCAGCGCCCGGTCCTGGCCGCCGAAGCTCACCCACCCGGTCATCGGGGAGGGGAAGGTCCTGCGGCACGCCTTGCACGCGAGCTTGGTGGGGTCCTTCGGGCTGTCGACGACCTTCGAGACGGGCAGCAGCGGCGCCCCGCAGCACGGGCACCTCGGCGCGTCGCCCCCGCCCTTCTGGACGTCCCCAACCAAGGGAGGGGTTGCTTGACGCACCCCTCCCTTGTTGGGAGTGGGTACATTGTCAACGCCCTGGGTGCTTACAGGTGCGCCCCCCGCTGTCAACGGTCCGGGGCCGTCCGCGCCCACGCCTGTCAGCGCCTGGGGGTTGACATCCCCGCCTCCTGTCAGCGCCTGGGGGTTGACATCCTCCCCCCGGCTGTCAGCGCCCTGGGCGTTTACAGCCTCCAGCTCGATGCTGACCGGGCTCGCGATCCTGTACTCGGCGCGGCGCCCGTGGCCGCCACCGTCGACGACCACCAGCGCGCCCTTCCTCACGAGGGCCTTGATGTTGTCGTGCACCTGCTGCCGGGTCATCCCGACCTCCTTCCCTACCGCCGCCAGGCTCGTCCTCACGTGGCCCTTGGGCGTCGCCTTGTCGATCCTGGCGAACATCATCATCGCCAGGAACACGTCCGCCTGCCTCTTCGAGAGGCTCTGCCAGACGGGCGACCTCAGCCAGGCGGCCTGCACGCGAATGTACCTCTCGACCGCAGCCGCCTCCTGCCTCGTCCCCATGTCGCGGCCTCACTTCCCTCGAACCCTTCTCGAAACCCTCTCGAACGCCTCCGCCGCGGCCCTGTCCTCCCCGGGCAGCACGTGCCCGTACCACTCCAGCGTCAGGGCCACCTTGGAGTGCCCCAGGCGCCGGCTCACCTCGTTCATCGGGACGCCCTCGCGCAGGAGGTGCGTCGCGTGGGTGTGCCTGAGTGTGTGGAAGTGCGTGTCCCGCGGCAGCCCGACCTCGTCGCGCAGGGCGGAGAACCCGCGCGAGACGGCGGACGGGCGCATCCACGACCCGTCGGGGGCGCACAGCAGCGGCGCGTCGCGGCGCGCCGCCGGCAGCCACGAGTCCTGCCAGGCGATATGCTCCGCGGCCGCCTGCGCGGCCGACGGGCCCATCAGCACGTGCCGCACGGAGCTCGCGGTCTTGGCGCGCGACCTCGCGGGCGGCCCTCCCGCGGGCTCGGTCATCGTGCAGTGCACGTACAGGTCGCCCAGGGGCAGGCTCACGTCGGATCGGGACAGCGCGCAGGCCTCGCCGCAGCGGACGCCCGTGTTGAGCGCCAGCCAGGCCGCGAACGCGACCGTCCTGCGCCGGATCCCGTCGGCGTCGCGCGAGCCGTCGGCCATCCTGGCCTCCAGCTCGGCGGCCAGGATGGATATCTCGCCCTCCGTGAGCGCCCTCGCCTCGGCCCTGGCGGGCCTCGGCTTCGACGCGCTGGCCGCCGGGTTCGACGCGCAGAAGCCCTGGGCGACCATCCAGTCGAAGGCCGCCGACAGGAACCAGTGGACGCCGAGCACCTTCGCGGGCGCGATCCCGCCGCCCCGTATGGCGCCGTCGTCCAGCAGCGTCCCGTACAGCTCCTCCAGGTGGTGCGGCCGCACCTCCGATGCGTCCATGTGCCCGATGTAGGGCTCCACGTACCTGCGGCAGATCGTCCTGTACGTCTTCGCGGTGCTAACGGCTATGTCGCCGGCGCCCTCGCGGCTCGCGACGTAGGCGCGCACGAGGTCCCGGACCAGCCCCGACGCGCTCGCGCCGCGGACGCGCAGCAGACCCGAGAGCCACTCCCGGGCCTGCTGCCTCGCCTCGTCCTCGCATCCGGCGCCGGGCAGGCTGCGGTAGGGGCGGCGGTTCCCGCCCTCGACCACGTCGGCCTTGGCGAGGTACGCCCTCGCCCTCCACATGCCGCCCTCGTACCAGACCCTCAGGCCCGTCATGACGGGTCCCACTCGTGCCGCGCGAGCACGTCGCTCACCTTGGGCTCGCGGCCGGCGATGTCCTCGTAGTCCGCTATCGCGTCGCCGATCGTGCGCCAGGGGTCGGAGAAGTCCACCGCCCCCGACGCGAGCGCGTCGAGCGCGGCGACGAACCCCATGGCGAAGTCCGCGTGCGACCTGCGCTCGGAGCAGCCGTCGCCGGGCATGTCCCAGGCGTCGGCCGCGGCGAGCTCTATCGCCTCGTGGCAGAACCCGTCGAGCCTTGCGGCGCCGACCGTCTGCCTCTTCCACGCGCCGCCGGCCCTGAAGTCGACGGCCACCTCGTGCTTCTCCCCCATCATCGGCGCCACCTCCCGGGCCCGAGCGCGCGCAGGCGCGCCGCCTCGGCGCGCAGCCTGGCGTTCTCGGCGCGCAGCCTGGCGTTGTCGCGCATGACCGCGGCGACCTCGGGCAGCACGCCCGGCACGGCGCGCCTGCGGCGCCTCGCTTCGTCTCCCATGATCGTTCCCCCGTTCGGATGCCTTGCGTCCGGTGTGCGCCGCGTGCGGGGCGGCGGGCGGCGGCGGAAACGCAGAACGCCGCCGCAATGTGCTTCGTGAAATGCCTGAAAGGGAGTTTTCGGCCCCGTGCGGGGGCCGCGCAGAGAACGGGTGTGGCATCCCGCCGCCGCGCACGCGTAGCACACCGGACTTGCGGATTTCGGGCGGGCTCAGAAGAGCCCTGTCATTACGGCGAGGAGCGCGAAGGCTCCCCACGCCGTAGCCGCCGAGCCGAGCAGCACGGCGGCCGAGCCGACGGCGAGGCACCGGAGATCGTCGCCCCGGGCGCCGCCGGCCCCTTCGCCCCTCGCGGGGCGGCGGTCGGCCTGGCAGTCCACGGCGCTACCCCGTCCCCGCCCCGGACGCCGGCGAGGCGCCCCTGGCGAGCTCCGCGGCCTCGCGCCAGTCCCTCCAGGGGGGCGGCCCTCCTGTCGCGCGCTCGTACGCGCGGGCCAGCACCTCCGCCCCCTCCGGGCCGTCCAGGTCGGCGACGGCGCGCGGGAATATGGTCCTCGCGAGCGCCGGGTCCGCCATGATCAGCATGCGGCTCAGAGCTGGCCACAGGTTATGGTTCACGCCCCCAGGCACGCTCACCTGGTCGCGCTTGACGAGCACGCGGCCGGGCATCCGCGCCTGGCTCCGCGTGCGCTGCACCAGCAGCTCCCACCGCGTCCGGCAGTCGCGGTCGCCCGGGCACGTCGCGCGGGCCCACTCGCCGGCCTCGTAGGCGTATTCGACGGTCCTCGCCATGTCTCGGCCTCCTAACCTGCCAGCAGCAGCGAAAGCGCCGCCGCGTACGCCAGCGCGGCCCCGGCCGCGCCCTTCGCCAGGAGCGCGGGGTCGCCCAGCGCCTCGGCCAGCCCCGGCAGCCCCAGGGCCTCGGCCGCGAACGCCAGGTCCTCCGCAAGCCCGCGCGCGGTCACCGCGCGACGTTCTTCCTCTCCGAGTACGGGACGGCGTTGTCCCGCCACCAGTCCGCCAGGTCCTCCGACAGGACCGCGCCGCCCCTGCTGTGTCCCGGCAGGTAGCGCAGCGGCAGGCCCTTGTCCCTCGCGAGCGCGTACACGGTGTGGATGTCGCACCCCCATTGCTCCGCCAGCTCCCTCACGGTCATGAACATGCCCACGGCCGCACCTCCGATTCCGTATCGTGGTCATTTTTCCGCTACCTCGCTTCGCGGCCCGCCAGCTCGTCGAGCGTGCAGCCGAACGCGTCGGCCAATCTGCATGCGGCGTCAAAGCCAGGCATGCTCATTTCGCTTTCGTAGCGAGCAATAGAGTTTTGGGATATACCCGATTCCTTTGCCAGTTCCCCCTGGCTCCAGCCCTTAATTGCTCGTTGAACCTTTAACGAGCGGGCCATCTTTCTGATATCCAACGGCATGGCTTCCTCCAATTTCCTATTAAGTTCAACTTTGCGTTGAACTCTGGGATTATTGAATCAGCTTTCCGTTTATCTGTCAAGACATAAGTTTAACTTTTTGTTGAACTTCTGTTAAAAGCAATGTATGATTTGCGTTAAAGTGAGGAGGTGAAGCGATGGAAATACAGCTGAACAGGCTTCGAAATCTTAGGGGGCTGTCGCAAGAGGACATGGCACAAAGATTAGGAATCAAGAAGAGCCGCTACGGAACTTGGGAGCGTGGCGAGCGAATGATGAACCTCGCTCAGGCGTGCCAATGCTGCGACGTGCTCGGATGCTCGCTTGACGAGCTCGCGGGCAGGGAGGCCCCTCACCTCTACACGGACAGGCGGCAGGAGACCCTCAACGAGGACTTCGCCAGGCTAGATAACGAGGGGAAGGACGCAGCAATGGCCGCAGTCCGCGGCATCGCCTCCATGCAGGCGGAAAAAAGCGTTTCTCGCCCGAGGTCTGACGGTGCTGAAGGCGCCGCATAGATTCGCATAACAAGTGAAAAGACGGAGATGCCCGGAGGGTGGCGGCCCCCCGGGCTCTGCAAAAGTGTCCACGATACGGAATACGAGGACGGAGGCATTATACCATGCCCAAATCCACTTTCGGGCATATTGAACGTCTTGGCAAGAACCTGTACAGATGCTATTGGCATGAGGACGGCAGGCGCCGCTCCCACCGCGTGCACGGGTCGCTGGACGACGCGAAGGACTTCCTCGCCTCCCGCAGGATCGGCCTCGCGGGGTGCTCGGACCGCACCACCTGGCGCGAGTTCTGGGCGGCGGTGGTGGAGCCCTCCTTCGACGGGCTGGCGGCCAAGACCGTCCACAACTACAGGCGGATATGGGAGCGCCACCTGGCGCCGACGCTCGGGCGGAGGACCGTCGCGTCGACAAACGCGCAGGCGGCCGACAGGGCCCTGGCGCGGATAGCGAGCCCCGCGTCCCAGAAGGCGGCGAAGGCCCTGGGGCGCAAGATCTGCAACATGGCCGTCCGCGAGGGCATACTGGAGCGCAACCCGTTCGTCGGCGCGAAGACGGCCCGCGCGGGCAGGCGCCGCAAGGAGCCCTACACCGCGAGGGAGGTCGAGGCCTGGCTGCGGGGCATGCGCGGCTCCAAATACGAGGCCGCGCTCATTTGCGAGCTCGGTGCGGGACTCCGGCACGAGGAGGCGTGCGCCCTCACTTGGGAGGACGTGGCCGAATGGAACGGCAAGGCCGTCCTGCGGGTGAACAAGGCGCTCACGACCGTCAACGGCCGCAGGGAGCTCAAGGGCACGAAGACGGCCGACAGCGAGCGCGTCTGCATCATGGGCGAGCCGTTCGCGTCCAGGGTCCTCGAGCTGAGGGGCAAGGGGCCGCTGGTCCCGTCCGCGCCCGGCACGGACGTGCGCAGCCCGTGCGACATATACGCGAACCCCGCGACGATCACCCACAACTACCGCGAATGGTGCAGGAAACACGGCATCAGGTACGTGTGCCCGAGGGACCTGCGCTCGACGTTCGCCACGCTGCACGGCGAGGCCGGCTCGCAGGACTCCATGGTGGCCCTCGCGATGGGCCACACGGACGGCACGACCAAGGGCCGGCACTACCAGCAGCGCACGATCGCCGGGCTCGCGATGATCGCCGACAACCTGGCGGAGTACCTCTGCACGCCCGACCCGGACCTTCCGGACATTCCTTCTCTGTTCCCGCTCGACACGGCGTAACGCCAGGTGGAGGGCGTGCGGGGACCGTTTTTGTAATCAGTGGGTTGCGGGTTCGATTCCTGTCGCTGGCTCCATAGCATAACACGAGGTCAGAGCCTGTTTCTGGCCTCTTTTTTTGCTCCTTTTCTCGCACCCCAAATCGGCCGGAAGTGTGTAATATCGTGCCTAAATGCGCCTAAGTTGTTCCCTACTTGTTCCCTACCTGTTCCCGCCCCGGACGCAGCAACCGTGTCGCCTGCCGAAGCAGGTTGATCGCCGAGAATCAACTACGCGCCGCGCCCTGCTTTCGAACGCGCATTGGAATGAGAACGGGGAGATCTTCCGATACGACACCTCTCGGAAGCCAGCTTTTCTCATCAATTCCTCGATTTTTGCTTCGCATCTGCGCACATGGCAGCCCCGCTATTCCGCAAAGCAATCGTAAGGGGCGGTCTCGTCGAATAAAAACCCCTTCGCGTTCAGGTCAGGCAGGACTTCTATGTGGGAAAACGCCTTCTTGGCGTCATCGGTGTACCCGTTGTGCGAAGTGAACACGTATTCGACCCCGTTCAAATCGATGCGACGCCTCAGAGCTTCCAGCGACCGCCGGTTCAGGTCGCTATCGTAATTGAACATGCCGAAAAAACACCATCCGCCATCTTTGTTAAGAGCGATCGCGTCGCCCGTGAAGAGCATGGTCCCGTCTACCAGGTAGCACAGATGCCCCAGCGTGTGCCCAGGGACAAGCAGTGCTTGGACCGTGAACTCCCCCACCTGGACCTCTTCCCCATCAGCCAGCAGACGGTACCCATCCGCAATCGTGACGGAGTTCTTCAACCCGAAAGGCCCTATCTGCTTGCGGTGGTAGGTGTTGGTCAGGTAGTTCTCTTCAATCTCGCCCAAGTACACCTGCGCATGAGAGAAGCGGTTCTCCTGACGGACGTCCAACCCTCCGGCGTGGTCGGGATCCGCATGGGTCAAAAACAGCGCCTCCACCGATTCGGGTTTGATGCCAACGGCTTCACACCCAGGAACAAGCCCGGGGTGCCCCTTGTACCCGGCGTCGATGGCGATAGTCGCCTTCCCTTTCCTGAGCAGGAAAATGTTAACGTCGTATTCACGCACGCAACTCACGACATCAGTTAGACGACCCGTTTCGCAGGGGTGCAGCGCGCCCTTGCCCCGATACATCCGAGGAACGATATGGGTGGCAAAATAGTCGATCAGGCTCATATGAGCTGCTCCTTTCAGGAATCTGATGCATGCTTTGCCTTAACCTACCGCTCCCCTCCGATTCGCGCTTTCAAAAAGTCGCTGTTTTCGCAGGCGCTACAGGCTGAGCAGCTTCCGGAGCTGCATGCCGGTCAGCTTCATGCTCGACGTCGCGATGTGGGACGACCCCGAAAAACCAGTGTCGTAGGCGGCCTGCGTGATGCTTTGGCCGCCGACCATCTTGCGGCATGCACGTTCAAGCCTCTTGTACTGGATGTATTCTTTCAGGGTGATACCGGTCTGCTCCGAAAACACGTGAGCCAGTCGGCTTTTCGAGAGGCACACCCGGTTCGCCAGGGCACCCATGGCGAATTCGGCATCGCTGCTGTCCAAAAGCGAGATGACCTCGCAGACCGCCTCGCCGAACGGGCGCCGCACCATAGGCGCCTGCACCGCATCGAGCACCGCTTCGCATATGCGTTTCACATCGGCCTCGGACGGGCTTTCCACAATCGCCCGCAAGCAAGGTCCGAGCCGCTCGGATTCGAACACGCGGATACCGTTGCCACGCAGAGCGTAGGCAGCCAGGGGATATCCGAACTCCGTCAACCCGTCAACGAATATGGCTATGCCAGGTGTGCCTGCATCGGCAATCGCATGCACGACATCTGGCCCTACAACGATGACCTGACCTTCCACACGTTCAGCATCCGTTGCGACATGGCCGACGCCCGCCGCCGACGCATACAGCTCGATAAGAGGATGCCTGTGCAGCTTGGCGCCGAACGTGTCGGACAGGCCGGCGATGTAATGTTCGTCAATGTAGATTCGGTTTTCCGCCATGGATGCTTCGGGGGTGCGCCCCATGACCTTTCAGTTCTCAAACGTTGTCAACACCGCAACTGTACACCAAAATCCGCCAATACGGAGGCGCAGATTCATCTCGTTGCGGTCCGTACGGGCGGGGCTACCAGACTCCAAAGGCCCTTGCGGTAGGAAACGTGCCTCTTTTGCATGACGACTGCCGTTTTTAAGGGTTAATAACGCCGATCGACCGTCTTTCGAGCCTGGATGACGATACTTTCGATCGAAAAACCGCCTTCGATTGGCTTGGCAATGCAAAAGAGGCGCATTTCCTACCTCATCCATGTCTCGAATGTGGTAGCAGGGGCATCGACGAAAGCAGCTACCTTTGGCGCTGCCCGCTACCCCTGCGGAGGTTCCATCGAAGGATAATGGCAAAAGCGCAGGCCAAAGGCACCAACATGACAAGCCACACAAGACTGTACGCCTCAAGGATGCTGCCTGTGGCCATGTCGAGCAGCTCGATCACGGCACCTGCGACAGCCGGGCCTACAAGAAAACCGAGATCCATCCCGGTGAAGCTGGTATTGCTGGCCGCACCCCGCCTCTCCGCATCCACGCTGGCCATGGCCAAGGTCTGCACCAAGGGCACGCATGAGCCGAAGCCCGCCGCCCCGATGACAGCCGCCACAAGAAAGCCTGGCAACGTCGCAGCCTGGGAAAGCACCACATAGGAGAGTGCAAAACACGCTACGCCCGCAAGCAAAACCCGCTCGGCTCCGAAGTTGTCCGCCAGGCGACCGAAAAGCGGCCGCGTGCCCAGAAGACAAATCGCATACACCACAAAATAGCTGCCGATGTCGGCAATGCCGAGCCTGTTTGCATACAGCACCAGATACGACCCCACGCATGCGAACGCCGCCGCGAACAGCGTCAGCACAATGGCCTTGCCCACCGCCTCGCGAGCGAACATGCGGTCCAGCCTTAACTGGTACGGTGGGCGTTCGCGCGGGGTCTCCCTCACTCGCGTGATGGCTAAAACCGAAAACAGCAGCATGCATGCGGCGATGCGGTATGTTACCTGGAACCCAAACGCATCTGCCATCCAAAGGCCTGCCGCAGGCCCTATGACCTGGGCGAAGGATTGCGACAGCATGTAGATGCTCACACCGCTGGCAAATTTGGACATGGGGAGGTACTCGCTGACCAGCGACATAGCCACGGGGCCTGCGCACCCTATGCCAAGCCCGTGAAGAAGACGCACCGCGAACAAGGCCCAAGAGGTACGTGCGAAGCTGTACAGCAAGAAGGCCAGGGCGATGATGCCTTGCGCCGCCAGAAGAATCCTCTTGCGCGAGAAGCTGTCGAATGCGGGACCCGCGAACGGCCTGATCAGCAGGGCCGTTATCGCGAAGGCGCCGATGATGACGCCCACCATGCCGGCGCTTGCGCCCATGCGGTCGATGTAGAGCGGCAACGTAGTGTTGGCCGTGAACGCCGCCAGACTCTGGAAGAAGTTCGACGCCATCAAGATGACAAACGGAGCGCTCCAGATGGTTTCCTCAGTATGTCTGCGATTCGTTGCGCCCACACCCAACTGCGATTCGTACCCTTGCTTCCCTAAGCGACAAGCCCAGCCGCCCACCCATCGGGCGGCCAAACCACAAGACATTGTAGCAGACACGCGCGGGTGTCTCCCTGCACGCAGCGGCGCATGCCACGGCCGAAGCGCAGCCGACACATCGGCGCGTATCCTTCACGACATACAAACGACCTGGTCATTGTCATGTCAAAACCTTTTTGCAAACGATTTGGGACCCGCAGGCATACCATGTCAAAACCATTTGGTGGTACAGTAGACGAAAACATGGCACGGTTGTCCCCGTAAGAAGGGGCACGACGAAAAGGAGCACCATGGAAGTAGGCAACCGCATTCGGGAGGAACGCGACCGGGCCAACCTGTCCCAGGAAGGCTTGGCCGAGAAGATCTTCGTTTCCCGCCAGACGGTCAGCAATTGGGAAACCGGCAAGACCTATCCCGATGTGCAGAGCCTGCTTCTGATGAGCAACCTTTTCGGAGTGTCCATAGACAGCCTTGTGAAAGGAGACATCGTGGCCATGAACGAAGAGCTCGACCGCAGCGCAAGCCGCATGAAAACCCTTGCAGGAAGCATGACGGGCCTGCTCGTCGTGTCCATTGCAGGCGCCGCATACTTCCTGGTTGCCGATTCGGTCGCCGCGGCCGTCGTATGGTTCGTCGTGTTCTGGGCGGCATCCATGATTTCGGCCTACGCCATCGAACGCATCAAGAAGGCCCACAACCTGCAGACCTATGCGCAGATCAAAGCTTTCATGGACGGCGAGCCCGTTCCCGACGACGCGGAATCGTCGATGCCGGCATGGACTTCATCGGCGCTCAAGGCGCTTGCGGGGGCCGCATTCGGACTCGTTCTCGCCGCAATCTGCGTTGCGGTCTGGACCTTCTTGGCAGGCGGACTCTCTTAAAGCGAAAGGGGTCGCAGCGGCATCGTGCCCTGCGGCCCTTTTCATTCGCGTCCGACCTGAAGCTACTTCATCCGTCCAGAGCCGTCGAACACGTATTTCTTCCCATCGATGGTTTTGGTTCCCGTCTGCATGGCACCGCCCGGGCTGAACCAATACCAATAGCCGCCGATCTTCTGCCAACCGCGCTTCATAACGCCGTCGCTACCGAACCAATACCAGCTCCCGTCGATATTCGCCCAGCCGGTCTGCATGGCTCCGCTGCTGGATAGCCAGTACCACTTGCCGCCGGAGTACACCCATTCGTTCGAGCGCATGTCAGCCGCGATGCAGTAGTACCACTTGCCGCCGGACTTCAACCAGCCCTCATGTCCCCTGCCGTCCGCGTCCATATAGCTCCAGATGGAAACGCCCGTTTCGTCTTGCCATTTGAACCACCCGGTCCGCATGACGCCGTTGCCGCCGAAATAATAATAGTAACCGTCGATTTCGCTCCAGCCCAGCACCATGCTCCCGCGGTCTATGTAATAGCGTTTGCCGCCCGAACTCAACCATCCGGTGCGGCCGCTTCCGTCGCTGTCGAAATAGTACCAGGAGCCTTCGAAACTCACCCATCCGGTTTTCATGACGCCGCCGGCATCGAAGTAATACCGGTTGTTGCCGAGCTTGTAGATTCGGTCGCATACCGTCCAGCCGTTCACGGCGTAGTACCACTTGCTTCCCGATTTGACCCAGCCTGTACGGCCCTTGCCGTTCTTCTCGAAATAGCACCACCGACCATCGGGTTTAAACCAGCCCGTCTGCATGACGCCGCCCTGGTCGAAGCCGTAATTCACGTCGTCAATCGTGTAGACGCCGCCTGAATAGAACTCCCCTTCCTCCGAATAGTAGCGCCACACGCCGGAATCCTTGACCCAGCCGGTTTGGGCATATGCAGCGGTGGCCATACCCAGCGTCAGGCAGCAGGCTGCAAGCACTATCGCGGCCCGAAACAGAAGGTTCGCTCGACACCTCATAGGAAACTCCTTGCCCCATATGCGGTTTCTTCCTGCACTGCGATTATACAGCCGCCAAGACGCCCGACCGGCGGCCGCGACTGTGTTGTTCGGGTAGCGTTTGACATACGGCACGTTCTCGGGTAGTACAGGATGAAGAACACGGCGGCGCACACAGCGTCCGCACCCCGCGCATTACGGAGAGAGCCATGCATCACGATTTCTCGGCAGAAGCCCAACGGTATTTCGAATACATCGGCACGCACCTGACCAACCGTTCCGGCGACTCACCCGACCACAAGGCCGCTCAGAACTGGATTGTCAAACACCTGGTAGGCGCCGGATATTCGCGCACCCAGATAACCTTGCAGGACATCGAAGAGCACCCGGGCACGAACATCGTCCTGAAGATAGACGGGCAGGACCCCAGCCGCTTGCTCATCGTGGGCGCCCATTATGACGGCGACGGCGTCGGCGACAACGGATCGGGCGTGGCCCTGCTGCTGTCCACGCTGTGCGGGCTTAAAGGCGAGCCGCTCCCCTTCACCACGTATGCGGTGTTTTTCGACGAGGAAGAAACCGGATGCAACGGATCGGCCGCCTTCGCCGCAAGCCTCACGCCCGAGCAGGCGGCATCTACGGTGTGTATGATCAACATCGACGCCATCGCGTTCGGCGATTACTGCAACGCCTACGGCGGCCACCAGGACCCGGACACGAAAAAGATCACGCTCCTGCAAGGCTACACGCAGGCATGTGCCAAGGCCCGTAAGCTCGGCTTCCACGTGTGGGGCCCCGATGAGCTGGACGGATACTTCGCAGCCCATGGCGAAGGCCCCGCGCTCGATCCGTTGGGCCTGTTCACAAGTCCGTGGACGCCGAACAACCCCGCACCTGAAGACACGGTTCGGGAAGAGTGGCGCGCCTACTCGCCCACAACCATCCCGATGAGCGATCACGCCGCCTTCGACGAGCTGGGCATTCCCTACCTGTACCTCGAGGCCACGAACTGGTTCTCGCCATCCGACAACCCCAAGCGCGCCTACATCGGCTACACCGACGTAGGCGACCCCTCTATCGGCGTGAGCGGCATGATCATGAACACCGAGTTCGACAATCTGGAAACCATGGCGAAGTATTTCCCAGGCCGCTCCCTCGAGCATTTCAAACTGTACTCGCCGCTTCTGGCAGCGCTGCTGCTGGACCCGGTCGGGTGATTCGGCATGAGGGTTCTTGTTTACGGCGCCGGCGTAATCGGGTGCCTCTACGCGGCCCTGCTTTCCGAAAGCGGCGTCGACGTGACCGTATACGCCCGCGGGGCGCGGCTTGAAAGCCTGCGGACCCAAGGCCTTCGCCACACGCAAGGCGAAAGCATACGGAAGGCACTCGTCAAGGCGATCGGCGCGCTTGACCCGGACGATTCCTATGACTACGTGTTCCTGACGGTCAAGGAGAACCAGGTCCGCACCGCGCTGGCCGAGCTGAGCCGAAACGTCAGCCCCACCATCGTCACCATGGTCAATTCCTTGGACCCTTACGAAACCTGGGAAGACATCTGCGGTGCAGGCCGCATCCTCCCCGCGTTTCCCGGTGCAGGCGGCGGATTCGAAAACGACGTCCTGCATGCGTCCCTTACGCCGCGCCTCGTGCAGCCCACCACGTTCGGCGAGATATCGGGGGCATCCACGGCGCGTCTGACGCAGCTCGCGCACATGTTCCGCAACGCGCGCATCCCCTACCAGATCGTACGCGACATGCGCGCATGGCAGATCTGCCACCTGGCCATGGTGGTGCCCATCGCCGACGCGTACTACGAAGCGGCCGACCCCGCGCATGCGGGACGCGACCGCAAACTCATGCGCACCTGCGCCTCACGCATCAAGACGAACTTCAAAGCCTTGCGATCTGTCGGCATCCGTCTGACTCCGGCGAAGATGAACCTGTTCGCCGTGTTACCCTCTGGCCTGGTCGCGCCCATCCTCGGGCGCGTGTTCGAAAGCCGCTTCGGTGACGTGTTCATGTACCGCCACTCCATGAAGGCGCCCGACGAGATGCGCGAGCTCCACGACGGGTTCTACGCCTATATTGAACAGGCGCGCACGACCGGCAAAACGGCGGAATAGACGCGGCTGCGTTCGGGTGAGCGCCACACCAGGGGTCGTGGTACAATGCGGCTTTCTGTATATAGGGAGGACATTGTGGCAGAGACCAGCATGCCGATACCGGCACCCAAGAAACGCATCGATTTTTTCGACAACCTGAAGGGCGTGCTCATCATCCTGGTGGTCATCGGGCATTTCCTGCTGCCGGTGCACAACGACAACGCCGTGATCACTCCGATCTACTACCTCATCTACGTGTTCCACATGCCGCTGTTCGTGTTCGTCTCGGGATTCTTCGCGGCAAGCATCTTCAAGAACGGGCGCCTGCGCTCCAACAAGATCTTCTCGATGCTGCTTATGGCCGCATTGTTCCAGCTCACCATCATGGCACTCAAATGGGACTGGTCCTTCGACTCGTTCCTCAACTTCAACTCTGCGCCATGGTACCTGGTGTCGTTGGCCTGCTGGAACCTTCTGGTACCGCTGTTCCTCACCCTCAAACCCAAGCCCGCCATCATCGGCGCCTTCGCGCTGGCTTTGCTAGCCGGCTGCTGCGACGGCCTTACCACCTATATGTCGCTGGTGCGCACCGTCGGTTTCCTGCCCTTCTTCCTCATGGGCATGTACTGTACGAAAGAGCAGCTCAGCGCAATAAAGGAATCCTCGTGGCTCAAATGGGTCGCCCTTGCCGCCGTGGCGTTCATGGTGTGGTATTGCATCTTCGGCACCTGCACGGCCGAACTCTGGCAGACCGGCTACTACAACTCGGGCTACACCGGCAGCAACCTGGTGGGCATGGCCGCCCGCACGGTGATGTTCGCCATCGCCGTCCTCATGTCGCTGGCCCTGCTCTTCGTCATGCCGTCGAAACATACATTCCTGTGCTACCTGGGCGAACGCACCTTGCAGATCTACATCCTGCACCGCATCATCCGCCAGGTGTTCAGCATCTTCGGCTTCTTCAAGCTGCCAGTCCTGCTTGACCCCGTGTGGGGGCCGGTCATCCTGATAGCGCTTTCGCTCGCCGTGGTTGCCGTGTGTTCCATCGACGTCATCCGCAAGCCCTTCGACGCCATCATGGGCATCAAGTGGAACGCGATCATAAAGCCTGCCGCATAAAAACCGTCTTGCATGCCTTCTGACAATTTGTGAATTCCTGCATGTGCGGCGCCGCGGTTCGTTGCTACAATGGAGTCCGTGTGTTGGCCCATCAGAACGAAACCATGACGAAGTATCTGTTTTTCGACATAGACGGCACCTTGGCTGCAGGACCCATCGGCAACCGCGTCGTTCCGGAAGGAACCCGCGACGCTTTGCTGCGCCTTCGCAAAAACGGCCACTTTACAGCCATCTGCACCGGCCGAAGCCATGCCATGGCCCGCAGCTATATGGAAGAGCAGGGGTTCACCAACATGGTCGCCGACGGAGGCAACAGCACCGTCATCGACGGAAATCTTCTGGGCATCGAGCCTCTGGACAGGAAGAGATGCATCCAGGTTCTGGAAGAATGCGACAGGCTGAAGATCCCCTGGGCCGTGTCGGCCGACGACAGCAATACGCGTCTTTCTATCGACGGACGCTTCGCCGACCTGGTTGAAAAGGGCTACATGGTCACGAAGACCGTCCCCAACCTCGACTACCACGCCATCCCCCGTTTCTACAAGCTCTACATCGCGGTCAACGCTGAAGACGAGAAACGCATCACCACGCTTGATCTGGTTCCCCACGTGCATTTCAGCGACACATGCCTGTTCGTGGAACCCATCGACAAAAGCCGGGGCATCATGCGCATCATGGAGCATCTGGGCGCGCCGATCGAAGACGTGGTGGTGTTCGGCGACGGCATGAACGACCTGAGCATGTTCGACCCGCGCTGGCTGTCCATCGCCATGGGCAACGCGGTGCAGCCCCTGAAGGACGCCGCCGACTACATCACGGCGAACGCCGACGACGACGGAATCCGCAAAGCCTGCGAGCATTTCGGTTGGATCTAGCCCATAAAACCGCCGGGGCATTCCCTCAATATAAAAAGGCCGAGGCGTTCATGCCTCGGCCTTCGATTATGGCTTGCAAGCGCGTTTACCCTGCAGACGCACGATGCGTAACTACACGGTGAGCAGCTTCGCAATCTGGACGGCGTTGGTCGCGGCGCCCTTGCGGATCTGGTCGCCTGCGCACCACAGCGTCAGTCCGTAGGTGCCATCGGCTGCGGAGATGTCCTCGCGGATGCGGCCGACGAAGATGAGGTCCTGGTCGGTGGTGTCCAGCGGCATGGGATACTGCTGGGCAGCCGGGTCGTCGACCAGCTTGACGCCAGGCGCGGTGGCCAGAATGGCGCGGGCCTCGTCGGGAGTCAGCTTATTCTCGAGCTCGATGGTGATGCTCTCGGAGTGGGAGCGCATGACCGGAACGCGAATGCAGGTGCAGTTCACGCGCAGCTCGGGGACGTGCATGATCTTGCGGCCCTCGTTCTGCATCTTCATCTCTTCGGAAGTGTAGCCATTCTCGTCGAAGCCGCCGATCTGCGGAATCAGGTTGAAGGCCAGCTGGTAGGCGAAGGCCTTGGGGTCGGACATCTCCTCGCCGCGGCCGAAGCGGCCTATCTGGTCCTCAAGCTCGCGCAGACCGTTGATGCCGGCGCCGGAGGCAGCCTGATAGGTGGAGGCGATGATGCGCTTGACGCCTGCGGCCTTATGCAGCGGGAACACCGGCACCAGGCCGATGATGGTCGCGCAGTTGGGGTTGGCGATGATGCCCTTGTGCTTGGCGATATCCTCGGGGTTGATCTCGGGAACCACCAGCGGCACATCGGGGTCCAGGCGGTAGGCGCTGGAATTGTCCACCGTCACGCAGCCCTTCTCGCGGGCCACGGGGATGAAACGCTGCGCGATGTCGTTCTCGGCGGCGCCCAGCACGATGTCCACGCCATCGAAGGCCTCGTCACGGGCCTCCTCGATGGCGATGTCCGTGTCCTGGAACTTAACGGTCTTGCCGGCGCTGCGGGCGCTGGCAAGAAGCTTGATGTTTCCTACCGGAAAATCCTGTTCGTCCAGGCACTTCAGCATCTGCTGGCCGACCACGCCGGTGGCGCCGAGGATTGCAACGTTGTACTTACGCATCGAAAGAACCTCCCCTTGCTTCAAGTTCGTCAATAGTGATGATGTTGTCTTCAGAATCGACGAACGCCTTGTAGATGACGTTGATGGCGCGTTCGAAGTCATCGTCGTTCACGCCGCAAATGATATCAAGTTCTTCGGAACCCTGGGCGATCATGCGGATATTGATGCCTGCGCGGCCGAGTTCGCCGAACAGACGGCCGGAGATGCCGGGCCTGTTGGACATGTTACGGCCTACGGTGGAGATCAGCGCGATGTGGTCCGCGATGGAGATGTCGGCGGTGGGCAGCTCCAGCTGGATGTCTGCCACCAGCTTGTACAGGCAGTCGCGCACGTCGCTGCCGTGCACCACCACGGCGAAGGTGTCGATGCCAGTGGGGATGTGCTCGACGGAAACGCCGTAGCGTTCGAAGATGGTCAGCGTACGGCGGACGATGCCGACCATGTTGGACATGTGGTTCATCTTGACATGGATGGCCTTGAAGCCCTTCTTGCCGGCCACACCCGTGATGATGGGCTCGACGGTGCCGGGCTCGGTCTCCTCGCTGATGATCGTGCCGGCGTCCTGCGGGCGGTTCGTGTTCAGGATGGCCAGCGGGATGCCTGCGTCCTTCACCGGGAAGATGGCCTCCTCATGCAGGACGCTTGCGCCCATGTAGGACAGCTCGCGCATCTCGGCGTAGGTGATGCGGGAAATGGACTTGGGGTTGTCCACGATGCGGGGGTCGGCGGTCAGGAAGCCGGACACGTCGGTCCAGTTCTCGTACAGGCCCGCACCCAGGCACTTGGCCACGATGGCGCCGGTGATGTCGCCGCCGCCGCGCTCCATCAGGCGAATTTCGCCGTCGGGGTCAGAACCGTAGAAGCCGGGAAGCACGAAGCAGGCGTGCTCGCGGGCGGCCGCCTGGATGAGTTCCGTGGTCGTATCCATGTCGAAGCTGCCGTCGTAGTTGAATCGTACGACGTCGGCCGCGTCCACGAAGGCGAAGCCCAGATACTCGGACATGAGCTTGGCCGTGAAGTACTCGCCGCGGCTGACAATGTATTCGGGCGTGAATTCGCCGCGTTTGGCACGCTCGTGGAAGGCACCGAACTCCTGAGCGATGGGATAGGCCAGCTCGAGGTCATGGGCGATCTCGATGAAACGGGACGCGATATTGCCCATCAGGTCGTCGCATGAGACGTGGTACTGCAGGTGAGCGTTGACCAGATACAGAAGGTCCGTGACCTTCGTGTCGGTCTTGTCGCGCTTGCCGGCTGCGGAAACCACGACGAACTTGCGCGCCTCGTCCGATTCGATGATCCCCTTGATCTTCTTGAATTGAACGGCGGAGCTCACCGAGGAGCCGCCGAATTTGGTTACTTTAATCATGTGTCCGCCTCGTCCTTTCTTACAATGCTGTGCAATAGTACCAAACACCCAAGGCGCGCAAGTAGCCAGGCGTGCCATCGCGGTATTTTTCCACGTGCGAGTGGGAAGCCGACGCGCACGGCCCCGCATCCGACGTCGCGCATCCGGGCTGGCCGACCGCAGCGGTGCATGCACGGCAAATACGAACGCCTGAGCCGTATATATAGTGCGGATTGGCGGCTGCACTCCACTCCGTTGGAGTTTCTCTGATACACTCTCGGAATTCCGAAATCTAACGAGGAGGATCCATGGCTTCGATTTACCACAGCACCCGCGGCACCGACCAGGTTTGCGGCGCCAAGGAAGCCGTCTTGAACGGCATCGCCCCCGACGGCGGCCTGTACGTCACCGACGCACTGGGCAGCGCAGCCCTCGATTTGAACAAGGTCGTCGGCCAGACGTTCCAGCAGATCGCCGCCGACGTGCTGGCCACCCTGCTTGACGATTACACCCGCGAAGAAATCGAGTCCTGCGTCGACGCCGCCTACGTCGGCACCTTCGACGCGCCCGAGGTCACGCCTCTGGTACCCGTGGAAGACCAGTACGTGCTGGAGCTCTTCCACGGTCCCACCAGCGCCTTCAAGGACGTTGCCTTGCAGATGCTGCCGCAGCTCATGAGCCGCGCCACCGGCGAGCAGCACATCATGATTCTGACCGCCACCAGCGGCGACACTGGCAAAGCGGCCCTGGCGGGCTTCGCGAACACGCCGGGCCTGGGCATCTCGGTCTTCTTCCCCCACGGCGGCACCAGCGCCATCCAGCGCCTGCAGATGGTCACCCAGCCGGGCGACAACGTGGCAGTGGCTGCCGTCCGCGGTAACTTCGACGACACTCAAAGCACCGTCAAAGCCATTTTCGCCGACAAGGAGCTGGCAGCGCGTCTGGCCGAAAAGAACATCGTCCTGTCCAGCGCCAACTCCATCAATGTGGGCCGTCTGGCACCTCAGGTCACCTATTACTTCGACGCCTATGCGCAGCTGGTCCGCGCCGGCAAGATCAACGTGGGTGACGAAGTCGAGTTCTGCGTGCCCACCGGCAACTTCGGCGACGTGCTGGCAGGCTACTTCGCCAAGAACATGGGCCTGCCCGTAGCCAAGCTCATCGTGGCCAGCAACGCCAACAACATCCTCACCGACTTTTTGACCACGGGCGTCTACGACCGCAACCGCCCGTTCCACAAGACCATCTCGCCTTCGATGGACATCCTCATCTCGTCCAACCTGGAGCGCCTGCTGTACTACGCGTCCAAGGGCGACACCGCATATGTGGCCCAGCTCATGGCCGACCTGAAGGAGACCGGCCGCTACGAGGTCCGCGAAGACATCCTGGCCGGCATCCGCGAGCTGTTCGACTGCGGCTGCGCCGACGACGACATGGCCCGCGAGTCCATGGCCGAATGCTACAAGCAGACCGGTTATGTGCTGGACCCGCACACCGCCGTGGGCTGGAACGTGTCCAAGCGCATCCCGTGTAAAGCCGCGGCGCGCGTGGTGCTGTCCACCGCAAGCCCCTTCAAGTTCTGCCGCGACGTATGCGACGCTCTTGGTTTCAACGCCGAAGGCTCCGACTTCGACTGCCTGCGTGAACTTGAAAAACAGACCGGACTTGCCGCCCCCGCCGCACTGGCCGCGCTCGAATCCGCCGACGTGCGCTTCGAAGACGTCATCGCCAAGGACGAGATGCCGGCGTTCGTCGAAGCCAAATGCGGTGAGCTGCTGTGAGCGTTACCATCACCGTACCGGCCACATCGGCCAACGTAGGCATCGGCTACGACTGCCTGGGCATGGCCGTATCGCTGTACGCCACGTTCACCTTCGACCACGCCGACGAGCTGACCATCACCGGCTGCCCTGAAGAGTTCGCCAACGAGCAGAACCTGGTGTACCGTTCCTTTGAGCTGGCGCTGGAGCATTGGGGTGAAAAACCGTTCCCCATCTCCATCGATATCGACTCGCCCATCCCGCTGGCCCGAGGCCTGGGTTCCTCGAGCGCCTGCACCGTGGCAGGCATCATGGGCGCGGCGTCGCTCACGGGACGCATCATCCGCCGCGAAGAGGCCGTGGCCATCGCCACCGAGATGGAAGGCCACCCCGACAATGTGGCGCCCGCCATCATGGGTTCGCTGGTCTGCTCGTTTTCACCCGAAGGCGGGCTTCCCCACTGCATCCGCTACGACGTGCACAAGAAGCTGCACTTCGTCACCATCGTGCCGCCTTACGAAGTGCACACCTCCGACGCACGCAAGGTGGTGCCTACGGAAGTGCCGCTGTCCACGGCCATCTGGCAGATGGGTCGCATCTCGGGCCTGACCCGCGGTTTGGAAACGGGCGACGCGAAGCTGATCTCCGCCGCCTGCGAAGACCGCCTGCAGGAGCCTTACCGCCGAAAGCTGATTCCCGATTACGACGACGTGTTCGAAACCTGCAAACGCGGCGGCGCCGTGGCCATGTGGATCTCAGGTTCAGGCTCCACACTTATGGCCTGCGTCGACGACGGGCTGGTGGCCGAAAGCCTGCGCGCACGCATCAAGCAGCTGCACCCCACGTTCGACGTGATGGTGCTCGACTGCGACACCCGAGGCGTGCGTATCGAAATGTAGCTTCCTTTTTGCACAAGCAAGGCCCTGGCAGCTTCCAGGGCCTTTTTCTTTTACGCCTCGGCGTTCAAAGCGTCTATCTCGTCGAAGATGGCATCCCTCTCGACGTCCGTCGCCAGCTTGGCGCTGTGCCTGAAATACCCGTCGCAGCCGAACAGCGCAACGAACTGGGCAAGGTCGCGCCGCGCCGCAAGCTCCGTGGTGAACACAAGCGCTTCGCTCCCCATGCCGAACACATTGTCGACGAAGTCGTAGGCGCAGTCCATTTTAGACCGCATGCCATCGGCGGACGATTCGAAACGGGCTACTGCCTCGCGGTACAGCTGCGCAGCTTCCTCATAATCGGCTGCAGGCTGAAGCTCCTTCAGCAGAACGGTCGTCTGCATGGCCCTGCGTTTCGACCGAGCGTCCGCATCGCCTGCCGCCGCTGTCTCTTCCCTATGAACGGCCGATTCCAACACGTCGGTCAAGGCCAGGCCTTCGCAGCCTTCCGCACGTTTCAGCACCTCCCGCACCGATGCCAGCGCATCGTGGCGCTCCATGACGTCGCGGGCCTCGCTTTCCAGCGCGTCAAGCATGAGCGCCATCAGAGCCAGCCGCTCGTCGAAGGCCGCATCGCGGGCACGTTGCGAGATATCCGCAGGCACATGGCCCGAAAGGACGTCCTCAATCCGATAGTCGCTTCGGTACTTGGAGAAGAGCCCGTAGTACGACGAGAACCGCGCCGCCACGTCTTCATGCTGCAGGTACTGTCCGATCACGGTGCGGTCCACGTTCAGCCCCAGGTCCTCATAGAGCACCAGCAGGTCGGAAAGCTCGCTCCAGCTGCGCGCCGTCACGAAGCTCTTGCCGCCGGGTGTGCTTTCCACCACGTAGAAGTCGTCGGGGCGCAGCTCCAGGTAGGTTGTGACCGATGGGTGCGACCGGATGGTTCGCATGTAGTCGCGCCAAGCGGCAAGGCCGGGCTCTATCTCCACCTTGCGCAGGCGGTCCAGCGTAACGATGTCAAACTCATGCACGCTTCGGTTGTATTCGGGTGGGTTGCCGGCGCACACCACCACCCACCCCTTCGGCACGCGGTGACGGCCGAAGGTCTTGAACTGCAGGAACTGCAGCATGCTGGGATAGAGCGTCTCCGACACGCAGTTGATCTCGTCCAGGAAGAGTATTCCCCGGTCAAGCCCGGTTTCCTCCATGTAGTCGTAGATGCTCGCGATGATTTCGCTCATGGTGTATTCGCTCACGTCGAATGCTTCGCCTGAGCCGTATTCCTTATGCACGATGAAAGGCAGGCCCAGCGCGCTTTGGCGGGTGTGATGCGTCATGGAGTAGCTCACCAGTCCGATGCCCAGCTCATGGGCGACCTGGGACATGATGGCGGTCTTGCCGATGCCTGGCGCCCCCAGCAGGAACAGCGGACGCTGTCCGGAGGCTGCCAGACGCGGCGCCCCCAACCCATCCAGAGCCAAGTAGGCGGTAACCGCATCTTTGACCTGTTGTTTCGCCTGTGCGATATCCATCATCAACTCCTGTTCCCCTCGAGGGCCTTGCCCTGCGCGTCTATCTGCAATATGTCATCCTCACCGATGACCGCTTTGCAGGCCCATGGCGGCACGCGCCACTGCCTGCCTTCCTCCTCTACGAACACGAAGGCTACGTCGTATCCTGGCGGATTCTTCGGGAACGCCCCGAACCCGTCAGTGAAATAGACAAGTCCGCGCAGGTCGGAGAATTCGCCACGCTGCACCAGTTCGTCAACATAGGCGAACACAGGGCGGAAATCGGTGCCGCCGAAGCCTCGGACCGTCAGATTGTCCACAAGGTCGCGAAGGTCGCTCTCCTGGGTGATGACGGTGTCGCTTTGTACCGCCGCGTCGCATTGCACCACATGGATGTTCACCCGCGTGCCCGACAGGTGCGCCTGGCCCAGGATGTCGCAGGTGCGCGTAAGGAACTGCCGCACCAGCTCGCCAGAACAGGACCCGCTGGTGTCGATGGCGATCACGAATTCGCGCAGGCCGAAGGACTCCTGGTACTCCAAAGGCTCGATGAGGGGCATGTTGCCGTAACGCTGCAGCCCGTAGGTGTAGAACACGTAGTCGAATTCCTCATCGTTGGTCTTGATCCGCTCGTTCAGGGCGCAGAACCTCCTAAGGAAGTCTTCGTAATCCACAGGTTTGCGGTTCGCCAACGTGAGGTTCTCGTCCATGCGGCCGGTTTGCGTGCCTTGGGCCTGCAAAAACGACTGCATCTCGGTTTGGACCTGTTGGGCAATGTCTTGCCAGGCCTGCTCGGCGCCGGTCTCCTCCCGGTCCTGCACCGATGCGTCCGGGACTGACGCCTCACGGGCCTGCCCGTCTTCGGAACCAGCCGTTTCCTCTCCCATCTCGAGCTGAGGGGAGCCGTCCGTGCCGCCCTGTCCGGCGCGTCCGTCGTCGGCGCCTTCGCCGGAAAGGTCGTCTTTCGCGTCGCCTTCGCCCCCGTCCTCAGAATCGCCGACGTCCGAATCCTCGCCGTCGGCGCTGTCGACGCCGGGCGCCTGGCTTTCGCCCTGACTGGCTCCTTGGTCGTGCGGGCCAGGCTGCGTCTGGATGTCCTCGTCGGAATCCTCTTGAACCTTTGGCGCAGCAATGTCCCACAGCTCGTGGCTGTCCCGCGCGAACGGCGCGCCGAAGGTCTCGGGGTCTTCGGCGTAGGGCTGAAGCCACCGATGCGCATCGGGATTCGTGCGCGCCATCAGCAGCCTGCGGTAAACCTGCGACGGCACCAGCGCGCAACCCTCGTCTTCCAACCGGTCGACGACCTTGCGGATTGCTTTGTCCTCGGGCGTTTCGAACCGTAGGCCGCACAGCTGCAGCGCTACCGCTTCGACGCATATGTCGCAGGCCAGGTTCCATACAGCCGGATCCTTGCGCACCGTGCGCAGCGGATGGCGGAAGATGCAGTGCAGCACGCTGTGGAGAAACGCCCTGACCACCGCATCGGGGTTCTTGCGATAGGCCTTCATGACGCCGTGCGCATCGAAACGCAGCTCCAAGCCGTCGGTCGCCAGCAGCCCTTCTACGTCGCCGGCCGCCAAAGGCATCTGCCACAGTGCCCGGTCTAAAAACCGAAATGCCATCATCAGGCGCACCCGGCTTCCTTCCAGACAACGCAGAGCCACGTCCCTCACCTGGGCATCCCGTTCGTTTCGGCTTTGCACTGCCATGATGCGAACCTGCTTTCCTTCCACGTTTTCCTGGTTATAGGTCCAAAGACAGTCGGCTGGCCATGTTGCGGCTGGCCTGTATCAGCCGACCGCACACCGCCACGCCGCCCACAGCGTTGGCCACGTCGATCGCGTGGGACATGTTGCTCCGGCAAATGACCCCCAAATCGCACAGGGCTCCCGCCGTTTGGACATCGTCGCTTCGGGCGCACCGCTCGACGATGCGGTCCAGGTCCCTGGCAAGCAGGTTCAGAAACGCCGATCGGTCCTTTCCGTCCAGAAGAACCCCGTTCTGCAGGCGGCGCACGATACGGCGGGTCCGCTCCTCCGTCGGCTTCATGGCACGCAGTCCGGCGTCATACTCCTTCGCCAGCTGGGCAGCGTCAATCACGCCGTCGGAGAACATGCGCACATATTGACGTGTCTTGAGCGATTCCTTCGACGGAAGAATCTCCAGCACCTCGCCCTGTCCGACGGCAAGACGGATCGCGTCGGGGTGGTTGTGCATGGACAGCCCGTTTGTGCCTACCTCGCGAAGCGAGGCGGGAATATTCAGCTCATCGACGGTGACAGAGCAGGTCAACGCATAAGCACCCGCACGCGACACGCCGTCGGGAATCGTCACGGCGCCGCCAGGGCCGAAGTAGTACACCGCCTGCAGCCGACCGTCGTCCATGCGTTCCAGAAGAAAGCCGTCGGAAGTGCTGTACCGCAGGTTGCCGGGCTCCACCTCGACCGCGCATTCAGGCGCAAGCATAGAGCCGCTGCGGCCGGCGGGCCGGGGCATGTACAGAAACGGAGCATCGCCCATGAATTCGAAACCGGCAGGAATGCGTATGCTCTTGAGCTTGGTTGCGAAAAAGGCGATGTCGCCGATATGTTTGAGCGTCGTGGGGAAATCGGCCTTGACCAGCGCGTTGCACGCCAAAAAGGCCGCTTCGCCGATGTCTTCCAACCCTTCCGGCAACTCGATTCGGGTCAGTCGCCTGCGATATTCGAAGGCGTGAGGCCCGATGGCGCGGGTTCCGGCGGGCACCCGGTAGGTCTCAACGTCCTTGTCGCAGCACAGCAATATCGAACCGTCGGCGGTAAACGTGCAGGTCCCGTCCGAGCGCGTGCGCCCTGCAGCGGCCAGTACCTTGTCCTTGTCCATCAGTTCGAACATGCTCAGGTCCACAGTGCCCCCTCTCCTCATCAGGCACCGCCATGGTAGCAAACCACCGCATCAATTGCGGTCATACAGTAATACCGTTATTGGCACGTTGCAAACCGTTTCCAATCCGTTGGCATTTCGCACCTTGGCAGACACCCGCCGACTTGCCCGCGAACGAAAGAAGCCGCCCTGTACGGACGGCTTCCCGAATCCAAACGAAATGCGAGATGCAGGCTATATCACCAGCGAAGCTATCAGGTACACCGCGAACGCAACCACCCAGGCAACCGCGCATTGCATGACCACGATGCCGACGGCCCATTTGCCGCCCAGGTCGCGCTTGATGGCGGCGACGGCCGCCACACACGGGGTGTAGAGCAGGCAGAACACCAAAAACGACAGCGCCGCAGCCGGCGACAGCGCCGAGACCAAAGCACCCGTTCCGTTGAACAGCACAGACAGCGTTGAAACGACCGTCTCTTTGGCCATGAAGCCCGCGATGAGGGCCGTGACGAAGCGCCAGTCGCCGAAACCCAGCGGTGCGAACAGGGGCGCCAGCCATCCCGCAAGCATGGCCAGGATACTGTCGTCCGCCGCCTCTACCAGCTCGAAGCGGATGGAGAAGGACTGGAGGAACCAGACGATGATGGTTGCCACGAAGATGACCGTGAAGGCCCTGGTGATGAAGTCCTTCGACTTGTCCCACACCAGGCGGCCGACGCTCTTCGCCGAAGGCATGCGGTAGTTCGGGAGCTCCATGACGAAGGGGATCGCTTCGCCTTTGAACACCGATTTGTGCGACACGACACCGATGACCACGGCAACGAGGATGCCGAGCAGGTAAAGCCCCACCATGACCCATCCGGCGTTGCGCGGGAAGAACGCCTCGGCCACGAATCCGTAGATGGTGAGCTTGGTTGCGCAGCTCATGAACGGCGTGAGCAGGATGGTCAGCTTACGGTCGCGCTCCGATGGCAGCGTTCGGGCAGCCATGACCGCCGGCACCGTGCAGCCGAACCCCATGACCATAGGGACGATGGATGAGCCCGACAAGCCGATGCGGCGCAGCGAGCGGTCCATGAAGAACGCCACGCGCGCCATGTAGCCCGTGTCTTGCAGCAACGAGAGGAAGAAGAACATCACGACGATGATCGGGAAGAACAGAAGCACCGTGCCCACACCGTTGAACACGCCGTCGAGAATGAACGACTCGATGACGGGACTGACGCCCCAAGCGTCGAGCGCTCCTGCCGTGGCGGAGGTGACCCCGTCGATTCCCAGCTGGATCAGGTCCTGGAAGAAGGGGCCGATGACGTTGAAGGTCAGAATGAAGATGGCCGCCATGATGGCGACGAAGACCGGGATGGCGGTCCAGCGGCCCGTAAGCAGCCGGTCGATGGCGGCGCTGCGGGCATGCTCCTTGTTCTCCTGGGGTTTCACAACAGTTCGCGAGACCACCTTGCCGATGAAGGAGAACCGCATGTCGGCGATGGCGGCCGCACGGTCAAGCCCGCACTCCTCCTCCATCTGCCCCACGATGTGCTCCACCATTTCCGTCTCGTTGCGGGACAAATCGAGCGCCTCGGCCACGCGGGAGTCGCCTTCGGCAAGCTTGGTCGCAGCGAAACGCACCGGAATGCCCGCACGCTCGGCATGGTCCTCGATCAAGTGCATGATGCCGTGCAGGCACCGGTGCACCGCACCTCCTCGGTCGTGCACGTCACAGAAGTCCTGGCGCCCGGGACGTTCCTGGTAATGGGCCACATGCAAGGCGTGGTCGACCAGTTCCTCAACACCTTCGTTATGGGCTGCCGAGATGGGCACAACAGGGATGCCCAGCATGGCCTCCATCTCGTTCACGCGGATGGATCCGCCGTTGCTCTGCACCTCGTCCATCATGTTGAGCGCGAGCACCATGGGCACGTTGAGCTCCATGAGCTGCATGGTCAGGTACAGATTGCGCTCGATGTTCGTGGCGTCGACGATGTTGATGATGCCCGTGGGCTTCTCATCCAGAATGTATGCGCGCGAAAGGACCTCTTCGCTGCTGTACGGCGACATCGAGTAGATGCCCGGCAGGTCCACTATGCTGGTGTTCGGATGCCCCTTGATGACGCCTTCTTTTCGGTCCACCGTCACGCCCGGGAAGTTGCCGACCCGCTGGTTGGCCCCGGTGAGCTGGTTGAACAGCGTCGTCTTGCCGCAGTTCTGGTTGCCGGCAAGCGCGAAGGTGAGCACGGTGTCGTCAGGCAACGGGTTCTCGTCGGCACGGGAATGGAACCGGCCGCCTTCGCCCAAACCGGGGTGCTCCGCCTCGTCGTCGGAAAGGTCCGATTCGAAATACGACGTATGCCCCGCCTGGTCGGATGCTATCGGTTCGACCTCGATTTGCGAAGCGTCCTCGCGGCGCAGCGTCAATTCGTAGCCGTGGATGCGGTATTCCAGCGGATCGCCCAAAGGCGCGCTTTTCACGAACTCCATCCGCGCGCCGGGGATCACGCCCATATCAAGAAGATGCTGCCGGAGCGCGCCTTGCCCGCCGACCGCCTTCACGATGGCGCACCGCCCCTTTTCAAGCGCATCAAGCGTCATCGGGCTTTCGCCCGCCATGTTCCCATTCGCCAATTGTTCCCCCTATCATGTGGTATATACCATTATTGCATTTCGGTATTCCACCGAAGGGCAGCTAGATTGCATTTTCCCGTTCGTCAATGAATCTCAACAGTTTCGCCCGTGCGAAACCGCATATGAAAGCAACGCACCTGAAATCGCAGATGCGCACGAAACTATTCTGAATGGATTTGCACAGGCGGCTCGCCTACACCCCTTCGCACGCCTCGAAATCGGGGATGAAGCTTTCCAGGGCTGCTTCGCCCTCCTGCCAGAAGTACTCCTCCACACCCAAGGAATCCACGAAGTCGAGCAACGCATCGAACTCGTCGGGATCGACCCTCTGCTCGAGTTCGGGATGCTGCGGGAACGCCCCCATGGGCGTGTACTGGCTCATCATGCTCAGCGTGACGCGTTCGCCGAACGTATTCACCAGCCAGGCCACGTTCTCGAAGGCTTCCTCGACGTGCCCGGGAAGCGCCAGGATCCGCACGATGACCTGAGCATCCGACTGCGCCATGGCGGCGATGGCCGACCGTGCCACCTCGGGGTAATCCGGCGCGGCGGAAAATGCCTTGGCGGTTTCGGGACGGGCGTAGCGAAGGTCCGTAAGCCACACGTCCACCGTGCCGTTCAGGGCGCGCACCAGTTCCGCCCGCTCGTAGCCCGACGTGTTCCAGACCACAGGAATGGAAAGGCCGCATGCTCGGGCCCGGTCAAGGGCGGCCACGGCCTGCACGGCGTAGTGCGTAGCTGTGACCAGATTGATGTTGAGCGCCCCCTGGGATTGCAGCTCAAGGTAGCATTCGGCAAGCCGTTCGACCGTAATATCGCGACCTACCTGGCCATTTGCAATTCCGGCATTCTGGCAATAGATGCAGTGCAACGGACAGTGGCTGAAAAACACCGTGCCGCTTCCCGCCTCCCCGGAAATAGGAGGCTCCTCCCAGAAATGCAGAGCCGAGCGGGCCACACGCAGCTCGTCGGCAGCGCCGCATACGCCGCGTTTTCCCGCTAGGCGGTCCGCCCCGCACATGCGCGGGCACAGCTCGCACGAAGCAAGGAGCCGCGTAGCTGCGGCTCCTCTCAAATCAAACGTAGGTTTTCCTGACGAGGCCACCATGGCGGTTCGAACGCCGGATGCGCCCGTTAGGCGCCGCGGACGCGGCGGGCGATGCGGTCAGCCACCGAAAGGTCCTCGCGGCGGTCGCCGCCCCAGAACACGATGGACACCATGTCGGGTCCCACGTGGCAGCCGATGACGGGGCCGATCGTGGAATCCAGGAACATGACGCCGTCGTTCTCCTTGGAGATAAGCTCCTGCAGACGCTGCGCGTCCTTCGGGCAGTCGGCGTTGCCGGTGGCGACGGTCTGCGACGGGTTGTTGCGGTCCACATGGCTGTTGTAGAACTCGGCCATCTGGCGAATGCCCTTCTTGCGGCCGCGGGCTACGCCGCGCATGGACAGCCTGCCGTCCAGACCGATGGTGAGCATGGGTTTCACATCAAGCTTGGCGCCGGCATAGGCGACGGCATCGGGAATGCGTCCGCCGCGACGCAGCGATTCCAAATCATCCACCATGAACATGCAGTTCACGAAATAGCGCGCCTCTTCGACCCACGCCACCATCTCCTTGGCGGTCAGACCCTTCTCGCGCTGGCGAAGGGCTTCATACACGATGAATGCCTCGGCCGTGGATGCCAGAAGCGTATCGACGACGTACAGTTCAGCCTCGGGGTATTCGGCAACCACCTGGTCGCGGATCATGCAAGCCAGGTCGAAGGAGCCGGACAGGCCGGCCGTGAAGCTGATGTACACCGTCGGCACGCCGCTTTGCGCGGCCTTGGTGAAGACGTCGGTCAGTTCAGAAATGGGAAGCTGCGCGGTGGAAGGCTGTTCGCCTTTGCGCATGCGACCGTAGAACTCGCTGA
The DNA here is from genome assembly GCF_000023885.1 of Slackia heliotrinireducens DSM 20476. Classification (NCBI taxonomy): domain Bacteria; kingdom Bacillati; phylum Actinomycetota; class Coriobacteriia; order Eggerthellales; family Eggerthellaceae; genus Slackia; species Slackia heliotrinireducens. The sequence continues at coordinate 1,816,785 of NC_013165.1, forward strand.
CGGTCATCGATCGCCAGAGGTCGTCTTTATGCTCCTCTTCGCCGAAGAAGAACGGAAACTCGAGCAGCGTGATGCCCTCCCGGTCCACAACGGAAGCCGGCAGGTCGCTGCAGGAGTCGATGATCAAATTGCATTGTGCGGTCATATGAGCCTTTCGTAATTCCCGCTTTACGGGAGAGTGTATGCATCGGTTCATAGTATCCGCAGGAACCGACGTCAACAGCCACAATCTTCTATATGCGGTAAATCAACGAATTTGGATCGTCGATCTTGCCGGGAAGCTTCCTCTGCGCGATGTAAGCCACCGCGACCGTGGGTCCAACATGCAGACCCACGCAGGGGCTGACGGGTATGATGTCGACGGCATGGCCCAGCAGCGGCTCCACGTATTCCTTCGCGAAGTCCACCGCCGCAGACTTCGGGCCGATGTACTGCACCACGCATTCCTGCAGGCCGCACTCGTCCATATCCCGTTTGAGCTGGTCGACGATGGCCCGCTTGGCGCGCTTGTAGGTACGCACCTTCACCGGAGCCTCCACGATGCCGTTGACCACCGTCAGGATGGGTGTCAGCTGGATAAGGCTTCCCAAAAGCGCGGCCGCATGGCCGATGCGCCCGCCCGCCTTCAAAAACGCCAAGGTCTGCGGAGCGAACACGAAGCGCGAACGAGCCGCCGCATCCACGGTAATCTGGACGCACTCCTCGAAGGATTTGCCCTCCTTGATGGCTTTGGCGCATTCCAAAACGCAGAACCCCTCGTCAAGGCCGCAGGACCCGGAATCAATCACTACGATGTCGAACCCGGCGTGTCGGGCCTTGACCTTCTCGGCAACGCTAGCGGCGTTGGCCGCCGTGCCCGACAGGCCCATGGTGATGAAAACGGCTATGACGCTGTCCCCCGCCTGGGCGGCCTCTTCGAACATGTCCTCCAACTCACCCATCGGCGGCTGAGATGACGTGGGGATGTTGTCCACCATGTCCCCGATGCGGTCGTAGAACTCGTCGATATCCATGGTGGTTTCGACGTGCTCCTTGTCGCCCTCATGCAGAAACATGCTGATGACGCGGATGTTCTCACGTTCAGCCACATCTGCAGGAATCGAAGCCACGGAATCTGTTATCAGACGGATCATACGGCGCTCCTCGCAACGCACAAAAAACGGCCCGGCGTTGAGCGCCGGGCCGTCAGACATAACAACTGACTAACTACCGGCCGCGAAGCTCCGTTGCGAGCTTTGCTCGACGGTCCCAAAGGCCCTGCTCCAAGCCCACGGGATAGGAATGCGGATTCAACTGGCGCTTCTGGGATTCGTCCAGCTGCTCCAACCCTGCCTTCACGCGCTTCTGGGCCGCCATGGCGTTGCGGTCCTCGTCGCTGAGCACCGACTCGCCGTTGCGGGCCAGAGGGATGAGCAGCGTTTCGAATTCATGCTCGCCTAGGGTCTTGCGGCGCAGCACGTCGGCAGGGTCGACGATAACGCCGTGCTCATTGACCGCTTCGTTCACATCGAACACCATGTCGCCGGCCAGTTTGCCGTTCTCATCGATGTAACGTCGGATGTCCAGAACGCCCGGGATGGTAAGCTTGGCTGTGCTCTCGGACACCTTCATGCGGCCGGTCCAGCGCTCTTCGCCCGGCATGCGGGTTGCGCAGAGCTTGTACACGCCGCCCAGCGAAGGCTGGTCGTACGCGCAGGCGAGTTTCGTGCCCACGCCCCAGGAGTTGACCTTGGCACCGCTTGCCTTGATGGAGGCGATGCTGTATTCGTCCAGGTCGTTGGACAGCACGATGCCGCAATCCGTCAGCCCCGCCTCGTCCAAACGCTCGCGGGCGTATTTGGCAAGCCATTCAAGGTCGCCGGAGTCGATACGGATGCCGATGAGGCGCTCGCCGCGCTCGCGCATCTCGAGACCGACGGTGATGGCGTTCTCGATGCCGCGCTTCACGTCGTAGGTGTCCACCAGCAGCACGCAGTTGTTGGGGAAGATTTTCGCGTAGGCGCGGAACGCCTCCAGCTCGTCGTCGAAGGACATGACCCAGGAATGGGCGTGCGTTCCCGAAACCGGGATGTCGTACATCTTGCCGGCCATGACGTTGGAAGTCGAAGAGCAGCCTCCGACGACCGCGGCGCGGCTCGCCCAAAGCGACCCGCCCGCACCCTGGGCGCGGCGCAGGCCGAATTCGGCCACAGGGGTCTCGGCGGCAAGGCAGACGCGGGCGGCCTTGGTGGCGATCAGCGTCTGGAAGTTGATGCAGCACAGCAGCGCCGTCTCCAGAAGCTGGCACTGCATGATGGGGCCGCTCACACGCACCAGCGGTTCCATGGGAAACACGATGGTGCCTTCGCGGACGGCGTCGATGTCGACCGTAAGCCTCATGCCGCGCAGGTATTCGAGGAATTCCTTCTCGAACAGCGGACCGCCCAGAGGAGCGTTCAGCGAGGCCAGATACTCGATATCCGCGTCTTCGAAGCGGAAGCCGTCGATCATTTCGGCAAGCTGGGCCTGACCGCAGGATACGGCGAAGCCGCCGTTGAACGGGTTGTCGCGGAAGTACATGAAGAAGCAGGCCTCTTCGTCACCCTTGCCGGATTCCCAATAGCCCTGGGCCATGGTGAGCTGGTAGAGGTCCGTCAACAATGCGTATTTGAGTTCATTCCTGGTCATAGACAATCATCCCCTGGTGTTAGTTTTCCTGTTGTTGTTGTCCTTCGGAACCCTGTGCTTTATGGCTGCGCCTGCGGGTGCGACGGTGCTCACCGGCGGCGCCGTTGTTTGATTGATGGTTGGATGTCCCCTGCCCGGAACGTGTCTCCGCCAATCCAGAAGAACGCTGGCCCGGACGGGCGCCTGTGTTCTGCTTCTGCGGACGCGGCTTGCGGTTCGACTGCTGTTTCTGGGGCTTCTGCTGCTTCTGCTGTTGGGCCTGCTGCGGCTGCTTTTCCGCGGATGCGCCCGCACCTGCAGCGCCGCCCGTCGTCACATGCCTGCGGCGCGGCTTCTGGTTGGTGCGCTGGGACTTGGCCTGCTGCTGTTCCTTGGCAGTTTTCTGCTGGGCGTTCTTGTCCTGCTGGCCCTTGGCCTTCTTGGGCTGCTTCGCCTGCTGCTGCTTGGGCTGGCCCGCCTGGGCGTCCGATCCGTTCTTGGAGCGGCTCCGGCGCCTGCGCGAACGCTTCGATGCGCCCTCGCCTTCCTTGGCAGCACCGTCTGCGCGCCTGCGGGAAGGATTGTGCACCGCACGCGGATTCTCAGCCACCTTGTCGTTTCCGGTGAAGAGCTTGTCCACCAGAAGCGCCGTGGTCTTGGCCGCGTTGTTGGCGTCCTTGCACTCGAAGTAGACGTCCTCGGGAACCGTGTCCGGCTTGCCGTTGGGATTGTTCTCGCGTTCCACGGTCATGTCGGCGACAGGTACGCGGATGCGCTTGTTGTCCGAGGTCAAAATGGTCACCGTCTCACGCGGAACGTTCACTTCGACCACCTTGGCCTCGCCTTCCGGCGTATCGACCTTGGCATTCAGCTTGGGACACCCCGTCTTGAACTCCTTGTAGACATCCGACTCGTAGCGCAAACAGCACATGAGGCGACCGCAAACACCGGAGATCTTCTGCGGGTTCAGCGACAGGTCCTGATCCTTGGCCATGCGGATGGTGACGGGATTGAATTTACCGCCCATGCGCGCGCAGCACAGCTCCTGGCCGCAGTGGCCGTAGCCACCCACGATGCGAGCCTCGTCGCGGACGCCGATCTGGCGCATATCAACGCGGATGTGGAATTCGGACGCCAGCGAGCGGACCAGGTTGCGGAAGTCCACACGCTCTTCGGATTCGAAGTAGAAGATGCCCTTGTCGCCGTCGAACAAGTACTCGACCGTGACGGGGCGCATATCCAGACCCTGCTCCTCCACCATGCGCTTGAAAACGGGGACGGCGGCTTCAGCAAGACGCATCTGCTCTTCCCAGTGGGCTTCGTCTTCCTCGGTGGCGATGCGCAGCACGGGCTTCAGCGGACTGTCCAGCGCTTCGATGGCCTCCTCGGGGACCTCTTTCAGATCGCTGTCGGCAGTGCCGAATTCGGTGCCGCGCTCGGTGCTCACAATAAGCTTGTCGCCTGCGTGGATATCTATGTCAACCGGGTCGAACCACAGTATCTTCGGATTGTAGGTCAACCGGACCGGTGCGACCTTAGGCATATAAAACCTCTCTTATCTCAAAAAGCATCGCTTCGATGCTCACTTGTGGTGAAACATTATACGTAATGGCGACCTCCGCGGCATCAACGCATTTCTCGGCCTTACACGCGGCCTCCACGGTTGTATGTCGGGCCGCATCGCGAATGGCATCCGCGGCGTCGATGTTGAGGACCAAATCCGGTGTGCCGGCGCACACCACCGCCACATCCCGCAGCCACGAGCGCACCACCGATGTCATCTGGCGCAGCAGCTCGAAAGATGCCTGGGACAAAAGGCGTTTCTGACGGGCCTCAAGCGCCTTCAGGGCGCTGCGCTGCAGAAACTCCGAGCTTTCCTCAAGCGTCCGTTCCTGCTCGCGCCTGACCGCGTCCAACGGAGTCTTGGTGGCGGATACGATGTCCGATGCGTACGATAGCACGTCCAAATCGTCGGCACGGGCCAGCGACGCCAGCACCAGCAGCACCTTGTCGCGATAGGCCTGCCGCTCCGGGGATTTGAGGAACTCCAGGCCCTTGGTCACCGAGCCGTTGCAGGCCTGGATGGCTATCATGGCCTGCGGAGTGGACGCCTGGCTGTTCTGCACCAGGATGGCCGTGGCCTCCGACGCAGGGATGTTACGGAAAGGCACCACCTGGCAGCGCGACACGATGGTCGAAAGCACCGCCGAAGACGTGCGGCCTAGAAGCAGGAACACAACGTCCGACGGGGGCTCCTCCAAGGTCTTCAGGAAGGCGTTCGCCGGGGACGTGCCCATGAGGTCCACGCGGTCCAGAATATAGACCTTGCGTTTCGCCTGGACAGGTGCCATGGCGCAGTCGGAGACGATCTCGCGGATCTGCTCGACCAGGTACCCCTGGGCGCCTTCGGGCACGACGTAGCGCACGTCGGGATGCACCCGGCGGGTCACCTTCCGGCGGATTTCCATCTTCTCGTTCGCGTCGGCCGTGTCGCTCTTCAAGATCTCCTCGGCGAAGGCGTACGCGGCGGCGGTCTTGTTGGAGCCTGCCATGCCCGTGAACAGGTAAGCCTGGCTCACCTTGCCCGATGCGACACAGGTGCGCAGGTATTCGCGTACTTTCGGCTGTCCGTATATGGTGTCGAAGGCGTCCGACATCAGTCGACCTTCTTCACGTCTAAGGATGCGAAATGATCCTCGTTGCCGATGAACCGCTCCAGCTGGGGCAGGACATCTGCCAGGGCCTTGAAGACCGACTGGGACGTGAGGGATTTCGCACTGGCGGACTGAACCATGCGGATGCGCTTCTTGCTTTGGGCGGCAAGCTCGACGAACGCCTGGTTCACACGCACATGGAAATCATGTCCGGCGGACTCGAGGCGGTCGGCGCCGTCATCCTTGGTGGCGCGGTAGAGCCCCTCCAAGGCGTTCGGAGCCACCATGAGCACGGTGGCATCAGGGACTATGCCCTGGCAGGCAAGCTCATTCGCCCTTCGAACACGGTCCAGCTCCAATCCCCGACCATAGCCCTGGTAGGCCAGCGTCGAATCGGTGAACCGGTCGCAGAGCACGATGGCGCCCCGTTCAAGCGCAGGCTTGATGGCTTCGGCCACCAGCTGTGCGCGTGCCGCCTCGTAGATGAAAAGCTCGGTCCAATCGGCCATCTCGGCGTTCTCGGGATCCAGCACGACGCCGCGCAGTTGCTCGCCTATGCGAGTCGAGCCGGGTTCGCGAACGCGCACCACCTCGAAGCCGCAGGCCTCGAGAGTCTGCGCCAGGAAGTTGATATGGGTAGATTTTCCAGCGCCTTCCCCACCTTCGAAAGTGATGAAAACGCCCGTATGTGCAGCCGCGTCAGTCATAGATGCATGCTCCTGCAGTATCGATGCCGACAAACGCCGGGAAGTCGACGACCTCGATGCGTCGCAGCGCCTCGGTGCCCAGGTCGTCGTAGGCTACGACCTCGCCCGACGTCACGCACTTCGCCAACAGCGCGGCGGCGCCGCCCGTGGTGACGAAATACACCGACCCGGTGTCGATGCAGGCCTGGCGAACTTCATCGGAGCGCACGCCTTTGCCAAGCGTTGCAGCGATGCCGGCATGGTAGAGCTCCGGTGCCGCGAAATCCATGCGTGAGGCCGTGGTGGGACCAACAGCGCCGAAGGGACGTCCTGCGGAAGGAGGCGTGGGTCCTGCGTAGAAGATCGCCTGCCCGTCAAGGCCGTACGGAAGGCTTCCCTGTTCATGCAGTTCGGCCAGAAGGCGGATGTGGCCTGCGTCGCGCAGCATGTACATCGTGCCCGTGAGCAAGCAGGCATCGCCCATGGCCAGGGTTTTCAGCTCATCGCGGTTCAGAGGGAGGGAAAGCCGGCGCTGTTCTGTCATCGGACCCCTCCCACCGGCGTGGTTTCTAGCTCAATGGTCATGCGGCGCATGGCCGAGCATCCCATGTTGATGGCAAGCGGCAGGGCCGCGATGTGGCACGGTGCCGTGTTCACGTGGACGTCCAAGGCCAAAGTCTTTCCGCCCAAGGCGCCGGGACCCATGCCAGTGGCGTTGACCATGTCCAGAAGCTCCCGCTCGAATGCTGCCACCTCGGGGTTTTCGCTCGCACAACCCACAGGACGCAGAAGCGCCGTTTTCGCCAGGTGGGCCACCTTGTCGAAGGTGCCGCCCACGCCGATGCCGATGACCAGCGGCGGGCAAGCGTTTGCCGCCTTGTGGCGGACGCAGTCCATGACCTCGCGCACAATGCCTTCACGGCCGGCGCCAGGGGTGAGCATGACCACGCGGGATGCGTTGTCGGATCCGCCGCCCTTCAACAGCACGTGCACGCGGGCGCCGGGGGCGTCCACGAACTCCACGTCCACGAAGGCCGGCGTGTTGTCGCCGGTGTTGCTGCGGTCCACAAGGGCGTCCTTGACGACGCTCTTGCGCAGGTTGGCCTCCGTATAAGCCCGAGCCACAGCATCGTTCACCAGGGAGAACGCGTCTCCCGGCAGCAACACGTCCGGCCCGATCTCTAGACATACCCACGTAGTGCCCGTATCCTGACAGATGGGCACGCGGTCGGCTTCAGCGATATCGGCGTTTTCCAGCAGTTGGTCTAAAACGATGGCGCCGCGCGATGGGCCCTCAAGGCCGCGGGCGCGCACGAGAGCATCCCGCACATCGGCGGGCAGCACGCAGGCGGTCTGCGGTATCGCCTCGTAAACGGCCTGCGCAATCATCTCTTTGGTAAGCAAGTTAAACGTATTCATAACCCGCTATTATACCTGCAACTCAGGGGCGTTTCCCCCTGTTATGGCGTTGCCTCATAAAACGCACGGTGAGCGACCGCAGGCAACAAACACCCTAGACGTGGAGCATCCGCACGGAAGGTCCTGTTGCACTCCCCCCACCTACGCTGGTGTCGGAAATATAAAACGACCCCCGAGGGTTTCGGGGGTCGTTGGCAATCAACCATATGTTAGTTGACGGCGAACAGCTCGATAGAGTCGCCTTCGGCCAGGGTGACCATGGCCTTCTTCCAGGAACGGGTGTAACCGGCCTGGTAGCGAACACGCTTCGGCTTCGGCTTGACGTTGATGGTGTTGACCTTGACAACCTTAACCTTGAAGATCTCTTCGACAGCCTTGGCAATCTCAACCTTGTTGGAATCCTTGGCAACCTCGAAGGTGTAGGTGTTCTTCTCCATCATGTCATAGCTATGCTCGGTGATGACCGGGCGGATGATGACCTCGCGGGGATCCTTCATTTACTTCAGCACCTCCTCGAGACGCTTCAGGGTCGATGCGGTGAGCACCAGGACCTTGTTGTCGATCAGTTCCATGGTGTTGGCCTCTCCGACGGAGATGACGTTGACCTTGGGGATGTTGCGGAAGGACAGGTACGCGTTCACGTCGTCATTCGGAATGACGATGGTGGTGCGACGGTCAAGACCGTTGGCCTTCAGGAAAGCGACGGCTTCCTTGGTGCAAGGCTTCTCGAACTTGAAGTCCTCGACGACCATCAGCTGGCCATCGGCAAGCTTGGCAGACAGCGCAGAGCGCATGGCCAGCTTGACTTCCTTACGGTTCACGCGGAAGGCGTAGCTGCGGGGATGAGGACCGAAGACGGTGCCGCCGCCAGCCCACTGGGGTGCACGGATGGTACCCTGACGGGCACGGCCGGTGCCCTTCTGACGCCACGGCTTCTTGCCGCCGCCGCGAACTTCGCCGCGGGTCTTGGTGTCATGCGTGCCCTGACGCATGGCCGCCTGCTGGGAGCGGACGACCGTATGCATCACATGCACGTTCGGCTCGATGCCGAACACAGCGGACTCGAGCTCGACCTCGGAGGCCTTCTCGCCGCTGGCATTCTTGATTTCAATAGTAGCCATTGTGTTGAACTCCTCTTATTAAGCCATGCGGACGCGCACGATGCCGCCCTTGGCACCGGGCACAGCACCCTTCACCAGGATCAGGTTCTGCTCTGCGTCGATGCGGACAACTTCGAGATTCTTGGTGGTCACGGTGTTGCAGCCCATGTGGCCAGGCATACGAACGCCCTTCAGAACGCGAGAAGGCGTAGCGCACATGCCGACCGAACCGGGAGCGCGATGGAAGTGCGCACCATGTCCGCCGGGGCCGCCACGGAAGCCGTGACGCTTGATGACGCCCTGGAAGCCCTTGCCGATGGACGTGCCGGTCACATGGACCTTCTTGACGTCGGCGAAAGCCTCGACGGTCTGCAGGTCGCCGACCTTGTAGTCAGCGGCGTTCTCGACGCGAACCTCACGCAGGTAGCGGGTAGGTTCGGTGCCCAGCTTGGCGAAATGGCCAGCCATGGGCTTGTTGACCTTCTGGGGCTTGATGGCGCCGAAGCCGAGCTGAACAGCCTCGTAGCCGTCGGTATCAGTAGTCTTGATCTGGCAGACCTTGTTGGGCTCGGCCACGATGACGGTGCAAGGGACAACCTTCTCGTCCTCGTTGAAGAGCTGGGTCATGCCGATCTTCTTGCCGTAGATGGCATTGATCATAATTCGGTCACTCCTTACAGCTTGATCTCGATGTCGACACCAGCCGGGAGATCGAGACGCATGAGCGAGTCAACGGTGCTCTGGGTCGGCTCCAGGATGTCGATCAGGCGCTTGTGCGTACGCATCTCGAACTGTTCACGGGAGTCCTTGTCGACATGGGGACCGCGAACGACGCAGTACAGGTTGCGCTCGGTGGGCAGGGGAATAGGTCCGGAGACCTTTGCACCGGTCTTCTGGGCGGTGTCCACAATCAGCTTCGTGGACTGATCCACGATTTCATGATCGTAGCCCTTCAGGCGGATGCGGATCTTTTGATTAGCCACTTTAATTTCCTCCATAGAAGTTTGCGTCACGCATTAAGAAGCGCTTCCGCCAGCCTTGCTGATGATTTCTTCCTGAACGCTCTTCGGCACAGGCTCGTAAGAGTCGAACTGCATGGTGTACACAGCACGGCCCTGAGTGCCGGAACGCAGGTCGGTGGCGTAGCCGAACATGTTGCTCAGCGGAACCTTGGCGCTGATGCAGACGGCGTTGCCACGCTGCTCCTGGCCCTGGATCAGGCCACGGCGGCTCGGGATGTCGCCCATGACGAAGCCGATGTACTCTTCGGGGGTCTCGACCTCGACAGCCATGACCGGCTCGAGGATGACCGGCTGGCCCTTGCGCAGAGCGGCCTTGATGGCCATGGAGCCGGCAACCTTGAAGGCGGCTTCGGAGGAGTCGACGTCATGGTAAGAACCGTCGATGAGCTCGACGCGGACGTCCTCGACCGGGAAGCCGGCCAGAACGCCGGACTCCAGAGCCTCCTGGATGCCCTTATCGATGGACGGGATGTACTCCTTGGGCACAACGCCGCCGACGATCTTGTTCTCGAACTTGTAGCCCTCGCCAGGCTCGGCAGGGTACATGTTGATGACGCAGTCGCCGTACTGGCCGCGGCCGCCGGACTGGCGGACGAACTTGCCCTGAACGTTGAGAGCAGGCACGGTGGCCTTCTCGCGGTAGGCAACCTGCGGTTTGCCGACGTTAGCCTCGACCTTGAACTCGCGGAGCAGACGGTCGACGATGATCTCCAGGTGCAGCTCGCCCATGCCGGCGATGATGGTCTGGCCGGTCTCATGGTTGGTGGACACGCGGAACGTCGGGTCCTCTTCGGCGAGCTTCTGAAGGGCGATGCCCATCTTGTCCTGCTCAGCCTTGGTCTTGGGCTCGATGGCGATGTCGATAACCGGGTCGGCGAACTCCATGGACTCCAGGATGATGGGTGCGTTCTCGGCGCACAGCGTGTCACCCGTGGTGGTGTTCTTCAGACCGACGGCGGCGACGATGTCACCGGCGGCGCAGTAGTCGCGGTCGATACGCTCGTTGGCGTTCATCTCCAGGATGCGGCCGATGCGCTCCTTCTTGTCCTTCGTGGAGTTCAGGACGTAAGAGCCAGCTTCGACCTTGCCGGAGTACACGCGGAAGTAGGTCAGCTTGCCGACGTAGGGGTCGGTCATGATCTTGAATGCCAAGGCTGCGAAGGGAGCCTTCTCGTCGGAGGGGCGCTCGCCTTCCTCGTCCTTGCCGGGGATGGTGCCCTTGATGGCGGGCACGTCGACCGGGCTGGGCAGGTAGTCGCACACTGCGTCGAGCAGTTCCTGGACGCCCTTGTTCTTGTAGGAAGAACCGACGAAAACAGGGTTCAGCTCGCAGGCGATGGTGCCCTTGCGGATGGCGTTCTTGAGCTCCTCGACGGTGAACTCCTCGTCCATCAGGACCTTCTCCATGAGGTCGTCGTCGAAGTCGGCGGCGGCGTCAACGAGGATCTGGCGGTACTCCTGAGCCTGCTCGACGAACTCGGCAGGAATCTCAGGCAGCTGCTCGGGATAGGTCATGCCCTTATCGTCAGCCTTGAAGTCCCAGGCGGTCATGGTAACCAGGTCCACCAGGCCCCAGAAGTTGTCCTCTGCGCCCATGGGGATCTGGGCGGCGACTGCGGGGGCGTCCAGACGGGTCTTCATGGTGTCGATAGCATGGAAGAAGTCGGAACCGACGCGGTCGTACTTGTTGATGTAGGCGATGCGGGGAACGCCGTAACGATGAGCCTGGCGCCAAACGGTTTCGGACTGGGGCTGAACGCCGGCGACAGCGTCGAAGACGGCGACGGCGCCGTCAAGAACGCGCAGGGAGCGCTCGACCTCGGCCGTGAAGTCCACGTGGCCCGGGGTGTCGATGATCTGGATGCGGTGCTCGACGCCATCCTTCTCCCAGAAGGTGGTGGTAGCGGCGGACGTAATGGTTACGCCGCGCTCCTGCTCCTGGACCATCCAGTCCATGGTTGCAGCGCCCTCATGCACCTCACCGATCTTATGGGTCTTGCCGGTGTAATACAGAATACGCTCGGTGGTCGTCGTCTTGCCCGCGTCGATGTGGGCCATGATGCCGATGTTGCGCGTATTCTTGAGGGATGTTTTCTTATCTGCCATATTGATAGCCCTCTACTACTAGAAACGATAGTGCGAGAACGCACGGTTGGATTCGGCCATCTTGTAGAGATCCTCGCGACGCTTCACGGAAGCACCGGTGTTCTCAGAGGCGTCGATGATCTCCTGAGCAAGGCGCTGAGCCATGGTGTGCTCCTTGCGCTTGCGGGAGAAGTCGACGAGCCAGCGGATGGCCAGGGTGGTGGCACGACGGGGTGCGACCTCCATGGGGACCTGATAGGTAGCGCCACCGATACGCTTGGGCTTGACCTCCAGCGTGGGGCGAACGTTGTCCATGGCCTTCTTGAAGACGGTCAGCGGATCCTGGCCGGTCTTTTCGGCGACGATGTCAAACGCACCATAGACAATGCCTTCTGCGACGGACTTCTTGCCGTCCAGGAGGACCTTATTGATCAGCTGCGTGACCAAACGATTGTTGTACCTTGCATCCGGCTGCACTTCGCGGCGGGTTGCTGCTGCACGACGCGGCATATTATTGCTCCTTCATGTTCTGTGCGTGCTTCGGGACGTACATGTTTTCGTCCATTAGGCTTTCCTTTAAAGCCCGCACGGCTTAATCCTACTTACTACTTGGGGCGCTTCGCACCGTAACGGCTGCGGGCCTGCTTGCGACCATCAACGGGCGTGCAGTCGAGAGCTGCACGGATGATCTTGTAACGAACGCCGGGGAGGTCCTTAACACGACCGCCACGGATGAGCACCATGGAGTGCTCCTGAAGTTTGTGGCCTTCACCGGGGATGTACGCGGTGACTTCCATGCCGTTGACCAGACGGACACGTGCGACCTTGCGCAGTGCCGAGTTCGGCTTTTTAGGGGTGGTGGTGTACACACGAGTGCACACGCCACGCTTCTGGGGGTTACCCTTGAGCGCCGGGGTCTTCCTTTTGTCGACCTGCTTGGCGCGGCCCTTGCGGACCAGCTGGTTAATGGTAGGCAAAGTTCTTCTCCTTCTTTCGCCTATTTCCTACGTCGGCCTGCCCGGTTCGCCGTGACATCAAGGGCTCACCTGGCATGACCTTGTGTTTTCCACGCAGCTGAAGCGCACGAAAACAAGCGCCCCCTCGGGACGCGAAGTGGTACTTTACCAGCCCTGACGTGGGGTGTCAAACGCCACGCGTCCGGGTGTATCCATACTCTCCATATTTCGTTTTCCCAGTTCAGATGGGTATTCGTAAGAACCGTGCGCATGAATGCACACACTTTGCCGACATTTCAGGAAAAAAGTTTCGAGAAAGAGGGGGCATAATGCAGGCGCCTGGCCTGCAAGCCTGCTAAAACATGAAGGGCCCGCCCCTTTTGCGGGCAGGCCCTTCATGTATAAATCTACTTGATGATGAAGATGGGGCAATTTGCACCACGCAGCACAGCAGTGCTGACGGAGCCGAACGCAGCGCGGACGGCGCCCAAGCCGCGGCAGCCCATAATGATGAGGTCAACATTGTGGCTGTCAACGTATTCGCAGATCACCTGATCGGGTTTGCCGGTCATCTGGACCACGTTGAAGCGACCGTCGATGGGGCCGAACGTCTGCTCGATGTCCTTGATGAGCTCTTCGGAGACCTCGCCCTCTTCAAAGGTGCGCATGGGATCCTGGCCGAAGCCCGAGGCCTGCGCAGCCTGCAGGAACATGTATTTGGACGTATCGGATTCCTCGACGTTGAGCACCGTGATCTTCGGATCGTACATGTTGATATAATCCAGCGCCGTAAACAGCGCCTTCTGGGAAAGATCCGAACCGTCGTAAGGCACCAGGATATGGTTGTAAATCATTGGTCTTCTTCTCCTCCCTGTTGCTTGTCTCATTGACTTCACCACGTATTCCGGCTTCGACCGTCTGAATCGAAAGCCCCAAGCGTGGCTGCACCTACATTATACAGGATGAATATCCCGCATGATACAGAACAGCTTACAGGTTGCGGGCCTTTTCGCAGGTCGCCTCAAGCCCTTCGATGACTGCCGAGCGGAACCCGGCCTTCTCCAACGCACGCAGGCCGGCTATGGTGGTGCCGCCAGGCGAGCAGACCGCATCCTTCAGCTCGGCAGGGTGCTTGCCAGACTCGATGACCATCTTGGCAGAGCCCAGCACCGCCTGCGCGGCGTATTGGTAGGCCTGCGCGCGGGGCATGCCCTCGATAACCGCGGCGTCGGCCATAGCCTCGATGAACATATATACATAGGCAGGAGAGCAGCCTGCGATGGCGGTTGCCGCGTCGATCAGATGCTCGGGGATGACCTGTGCGCGTCCGAACGATGTGACGAAATCCATGACCGCCTGCTTGTCCGCTTCGGTGCAGGCGTCGTTGTAGACGACGGAGGTCATGCCCTCTCCCACCGCCGCTGGCGTGTTCGGCATGAGCCGCGTGATGCGGGTGCACTTGGTTGCTTCAGCAAGATAGGCAAGGGTTTTGCCGGGGGCAAGCGACAGAAGAAGCGTATCGGGTCCCAGGGCTTCGGAAAGCCCTTCGAGCACCACGGCATACACCTGAGGCTTGATAGCCAGGACCAGCAGCTCGGACTGCGCGGCAACCGTGTTGTCGGTGGTCACGTTCACGCCGAACTCGGCCGCCACAGCATCGGCCTTCTCCTGAAGGGGTTCGGCCACGATGATGTCGGACGGGGCCACGTCGCCCTTGGACACGACGCCGCGCAGCATGGCGGAACCCATGTTGCCGCAGCCGATGAAACCGATTTTATACATATGCATGCCTTTCACCTGTTCGAGCAGAACGATTGGGGCCGCCCTGCATCTTGAATGAAGACAGCCACGGCCAAGCCGTGGCTGTTCGATTGTCTGTTCGGGAAGTGCTTAGGCGCCAAGGACCGCTGCCGCGATCTGCTTCTTGCGGGAGAGCACGCCGGGCATCCACACGCCGCCGGGCTGGCAGGTGATGTCGAAGATAGCGTCAACTGCGGCGGTGTTGCCTTCCACCAGCAGCTGCGTGCCTTCGGCCAGGATGTCGGTGGCCATGAGGATTGCGAACTCATAGCCCTTGGACTCGCACAGGCCCTTCATGTATTCGCGGATTTCGTCCTCGCGGTCGAGCACGGCCTTCAGGTCGACGGTCTCTCGCTGTGCGATGTAGACGACCTTGTCGCGGTACGCGAATTCCTTGGAGTCGGCGCCGACCAGCTTGTCGATGTCCATTTCGGACTCGCCGCCGCGCTTACGGAAGAGCTCCATGCCGAATTCGACAGGATCGACGCTCAGCAGCGTGGACAGGTAGGCCACCTGGTTGTGGTCGAAGGGCGTGGTGGTGGGCGACTTCAGGATGACCGTGTCGGTCAGGCAGGCGGACAGCAGGCACGCGGCGATGGGCTGCGGGATGGGCAGGTCCTCGGCGCGGAACAGACTGGTCACAATGCCTGCGGTGGAGCCGGTGGGACGGTTGGTGAACGGAATGGGAGCCGCGGTCACCATGCCGCCGATGCGATGGTGGTCGACGATTTCGACGATCTCGGCGTCCTCGATGCCGTCCACGGACTGGCGGACCTCGTTATGGTCGACCAGGGCCACCTTGTCGCCTTCGCCAACACGCTCGATGAGCTCGGGCTCCTCCACGCCGTAGCGTTCGAGGTTGAAGGCCGTTTCAACGGGCAGCGGGCCCAGGCGGACGGGCTTATAGACAGCATCGATGCCGTCGCGGGCGCAGATGGCGTTCTTGAAAGCAGCAAAGCCGATGGCGGCGGAAATAGCATCGTTGTCAGGGTTCTTGTGACCGACGACGTAAATGGTTTCAGTCATTGTGTTCCTTTCGTAATTGCCGTGAAATTACAATTGGCTAGTGTACCATAGCCCTACTTGGAGACAGAACAACCTGGGCTCTTTTGCCCGTGAAACGCACACGTTGGATGTTTGGAGGCGAGCGTTTTGAAGGCACTGGGAATCCGCGACATCATCGGGCCCATTATGATCGGCCCCTCGAGCTCCCACACGGCAGGCGCGCTGCGCATCGCGTCGATGTGCCGGCGGCTCCTTTCTGCCGAACCCGCTCAGGTCACGTTCACCCTGTACGGAAGCTTCGCCCATACCAGCTTCGGCCACGGAACCGACCGCGCCTTGCTGGCGGGCCTTCTTGGCATGGCGGCCGACGACATCCGCATCCGCAACTCGTTTCAGATCGCCGAACAGGCGGGGCTGGCATTCGAATTCATTCCGAATGCCACCGAACGTGTAAGCCACCCGAACACCGTCGACATCCATGTGGTGGACGTAGACGGCACCGTCATGGACGTCCGCGGCGAAAGCATCGGCGGCGGAGCTGCGGTCATCACCCGCATCAACGGCGTGGACGTCAGGCTGGACGGCGAATACCACAGCCTGGTCATCAGCCAGAAAGACGCCAAGGGCGTGCTGGCCTACATCGCCAACTGCCTGAACGTCTTCGGCATCAACATCGCCACCACCCGCATGTACCGCAAACGCAAGGGCGACGTGGCGTTCACCATCATGCAGACCGACGACGAGATTCCCGAGGCGGCCCGCGAAGCAATCTGCTGCAACCCGCTGATCTTCGACGCGCGCATCATCAAGAGCGACCTGATGTCCGACACCCGTGCACCCGTGCGCGCCGACGAGGCCGATACCATGCAGGGGTTCGGCGTCGGCATGGACCCGCATGACGCCGAGGTGCTTTTCGAACAGATCGACTTCGCATCGGCGGCCGACCTGCTGGCGTACTGCAACGCCGAGAACCTTGCGTTGAGCGAAGCCATCTGCCGCCGCGAACGCTGCATCCTGGCATCCAACGGCATCGCCGTGGACGACACGAAACATTACTTGCAGCACGCGCTTGCCGTCATGCGGGAATCCGTGACGACGGCCTTGGACGACCCCTCCCCCTCCATGGGCGGGCTTCTGGGCGGCGAGGCCCGCAAGCTGGCCGATTTCGACGGAGGAATCGGCGACTCGCTGCTGTCGACGGCCACCCGCTACGCCATGGCGGTGCTGGAGACCAACGCTTCCATGGGACGCATCGTCGCCGCACCTACCGCAGGGTCTTCCGGCGTCGTGCCTGCCGTGCTCTTCTCATGCCAGGACCGATACGGATTCGACGACGAACAGGTCCGCGAGGCGTTGGCCTGCGCGGCTGCCGTCGGTTACATCATCACCCGAAACGCCACCGTGTCCGGAGCCGAAGGCGGCTGCCAGGCCGAGGTGGGAGCCGCATCCGCCATGGCCGCAGCCGCCGCCGTCCAGCTGTTCGGCGGCACGCCCGAGCAATGTCTGAACGCCGCAGGCAACGCGATCGTCGGCCTGATGGGTTTGGTATGCGACCCCGTAGCGGGCCTGGTGGAGGTCCCTTGTCAGAAACGCAACGCCACAGGCGCTGCAAACGCCCTGGTGAGCGCTCAAATCGCACTGGCAGGAATCGGCAACATGGTGGACTTCGACCAAACGGTCGAGGCCATGCACCGCGTAGGCAAGTCCCTTCCCTTCGAACTGCGGGAAAGCGCATTGGGTGGCCTTGCGAACACGCCCGCGGCCTGCGCGTACTGCGAGAGCAGACGGTAGCCTTTGGACCCCGAGCGCAGACAGACCGACCCGACGCTCTTCTTCCAGGTCGCAGCTCTCATCACGGAGCTTCTGGCGATCGCGGCGGTTGCCGCCTTCGACAAGCTGGCCTTGGGCGGCGAAGGCGGCATCCCCTTCGCATCAGGATACCAGGCGAACACCGTCGCCATTGTGAACTGCGTGCTCATCGCCGTCGGCGTGGGACCTGTCGCAACCGCAGCGTTCGACTTTCTGGACTCCCCCGACGATAAGGACGCATCCGTCAGTCGGGGTCGAGGCGGCAGACCGTTCGGAACCGGGGCCCTTCAAGCCTACGGCCTGCCCGCATTGGCGGCGCTTATCGAGGAGCTTCTGTACCGCGGCGCCGTCATGGGCCTGGTCGTCGACGTCATGAATCGGTTCGACCCGGGCATTTCTGCCACCTGCGCACTGGGCGTGAGCATGGCGGTGTTTTTGGCTGCCCACCCGCAGTACCGCACAGGATTATCTGTCGCCCAAGTCACCTTCTCGGGCATGGCGTTGGGCGTGCTGGCTCTGACCACGAACTCCGTGATCGCACCTTTCCTTCTACACCTGGCCATGAACCTGTTCGCCGTGTTCTACGAACGCTGGCTGGCACCTTTGCACCGCTAGGCGGGTCGGGCGCGCCGGCTTCACGCTACAGGTTGATTTTCACGATGGGCGCGTAGTCCTTCAGGAGCTTCTTGGTGACGTTGCCCTTGCTGAATTTGATGTGCAGCGTATCGCCGTCCACCTTCGTCACGCGACCGCGGCCGAAGGTTTTGTGGTCCACGATGTCCCCCACGGCGAACGTGACCCGCGCGGCGGATTTCTTCTCAGCGTTGGGGCTGGTCCGTCCCGTGTAGCTGCGGGGCCGCGTTCCGCCGGCGCTCGACTGTCCGAAGACGCGCCCGCCGCCGGCCTCCTTGCCGCTGCCCGAGATGCCGCGACGGCTGCCGCGCTTCTCCCAGCCGGTTCCCGCGAAGCCGGAACTTCCCAGACCCGCGCTCTTGCGCAGCTCGGAGGGAATTTCGCCCACGAACCGCGAAACGGGGTTGGCATGGGTCTCGCCGAAAATCTGACGCGCGTAAGCGCAGGTCAGATACAAGCGCTTGCGGGCGCGGGTGATGGCGACATAGGCCAATCGGCGCTCCTCCTCCAACCCTTGCGGGTCGCGGCTGGAATTGGAGTGCGGGAACAGGGTCTCTTCCATGCCGGCCACGAAGACGCAATCGAACTCCAAACCCTTCGACGAGTGCACGGTCATAAGCGTGACGAACTGGTCGTCGTCGGTAGCGGCGTCCAGATCGGTGCGCAGACGCACCCACTCCAGGAAGTCCTCCAAGCTATCCGGCGAAAGCTGGCGCGTGTCCGCCAGCAGGTTGATCCCTTCGGGAGGAAGGGCGCTCTCGTCAATCTCGTGGCTTTCCACATATTCGTCGACTACGGAGAGGAACTCCTTGATGTTCTCGATGCGGCTTTCGGCCTCGTCGGTTCGCTCCTGCTCCAGGGCCTGGATGAGCTGGCTTCGGTCGATAACCGCCTCGATCACCTTGCGCAGCTCGCCGCCGTAGCTCTGCGCGTCGTTGATCAGCCCCACGAAACCGCCGATGGCGTTACGGGTGCGCATCTGCAGCGTCTCGTCGGCAAGGCACCACTCGGCCGCCTGCATGAACGTGAGGTTGGAATTGCGGGCCACGTTCTCGATGTGCTCGATGGTGGTTTTGCCGATGCCGCGGCGCGGCTGGTTGATGACGCGCTTGGCCGCCATGTCGTCGGCAGGGTTGATGCACAGGGTGAGGTACGCTATGACGTCGCGGATCTCGGCGCGGTCGAAGAACTTCGTTCCGCCCACGATGCGGTACGGCACGCCGGCACGCAACAGCATGTCTTCCAAGGATCGTGACTGCGCGTTCGTGCGATAGAACACGGCCATCTCCTCGTATGAGACGCCTTCGTTATGCAGCTTGTCGATTTCGCCGGCGATCCAGCGCCCCTCGTCGCGTTCGTCGGACGCCATGTACACGAGGATCTTCTCGCCGTCGCCCGACTCGGTGAACAGGCGCTTCTGCTTGCGCTTGGTGTTATGCGCGACCACGGCGTTGGCAGCGTTCAGGATGTTGCCCGAGCTGCGGTAGTTCTGCTCGAGTTTGATGGACCTGGCCTGAGGGTAGTCCTGCTCGAACTCGAGGATGTTGCGGATGTCGGCGCCGCGCCATGAGTAAATGGACTGGTCGTCGTCGCCTACCACCATGATGTTCTGATGCTTGGCAGCCAACAGCTTGGTAATGGCGTACTGGGCGTGGTTCGTGTCCTGATACTCGTCCACCAGCAGGTAGCGGAACCGGTCCTGATAGGCCTCCAGCACATCGGGATGGTTCTTGAACAGCAGATACGTGTACATGAGCAGGTCGTCGAAGTCGAAGGCGTTAGCCATCTTCAGGCGTTCCTGATACACCGCGTACACGCGCGCCGTGACTTTGGAGACGGGGTCGCGGGCCTCGTCGGCATACACGCCGGGCGCCTTGAGCTCGTTTTTCGCCTGGGAGATCTTGCCGCGGATAGAATTGACCGGCCAGCGCTTGGGATCCAGGTCAAGCCCTGCCATAACATCTTTCAACAGGCGTTTCGTATCGTCGTCATCGTAAATGGTGAAGCTTTTGGAGAAGCCGAGCAGCTCGCAATCGACCCTGAGGATGCGCACGCACATGCTGTGGAACGTGGACACCCACATGCCGCGGGCCGAAGGGCCCACCAGGCGCCCGAGACGTTCGCGCATCTCGTTGGCGGCCTTGTTGGTGAAGGTGATGGCCATAATCTGCCAAGGCGGCACATTCAGATCCTGAACCATATGGGCGATGCGGTACGTGAGCACACGGGTTTTGCCGCTGCCTGCGCCCGCAAGCACCAGGAGCGGACCCTCGGTGCACAGCACGGCCTCGCGCTGCGGCTCGTTCAGCGAATCGATATCCAGCATGTTCTCTCCGTTCCACCCGTCTGTTCGCCGCAACCGGCTATGTTAAGCAAAAGGCCGGGCATCTTCTCACAACCTGCAGACACCACGTGTCCACGGAACGACCCAGCAAGAAAAAATCTAGAAAAGCAGCGCCTTCACGCCGAAGTAGGCCAACACCAAAATGCCGACGACGATGCGGTACACGCCGAAGAGAGCAAAGTCGTTCTTCTTGATGTAGCCCATAAGGAACTTGATCGAGATGACCGACACGACGAAGGCCGTCACGATGCCCACCAGCAGGACAACCGCTTCCACCGAGGTCATGATGGGGCCGGTGGCAGACGCCATAGCCGCCATGTACTTGACGATTTTGACCAAGCCCCAGCCGAACATGATGGGGATGGCCAAAAAGAACGTGAACTCGGCCGCCGCGGTGCGCGAGCATCCGGTGAGCATGCCGCCGATGATGGTGGCGCCGGAACGGCTGGTGCCGGGGATAATGGCCAGGCACTGGAACAGGCCGATCTTCAGAGCGGCCTTCCAGTCGATGTCGTCCACCGTCTGGATGGCGAACATACCGTCCGGATCGACCGAACCGTCCTCCAGCCGAGGCGCTTGGGCACCGATGGCCCCGCCCTGCTCGACCAGAGCCTCGTAGTTTGCCAGTTTCTCGCGGTTGCGTCGTTCAAGCACGATAAACACGACGCCGTAGAGGATCAGCATGGATGCCACGACGGCGGCGTTGTAGAAGTGATCGCCCACCCAGTCGTCCAGCAGCAGGCCGACTACCGCAGCGGGCAAGCATCCGATGACGACCATGCCCCACAGGCGCCACGTGGCACGCCGTTCCTGCGCGGCCTTCTTGCCAGAAAACGGGTTCAGCTTGTTGAAATACAGGATGATGACGGCCAGGATGGCACCGATCTGGATGACCACCAGGAACAGCTTGAGGAAGTCGTCGGAAACGTTGAGCTTCACGAATTCGTCGACCAGGATCATGTGGCCCGTCGACGAAATGGGCAGCCATTCGGTAACGCCCTCCACTACGCCGATGAGGAAGGCCTTCAGTATTTCAAACAACATGTATGGTTCTGCTTTCTACTTAATGCCGATGCCCGACGACGCCGATCCGCTCCGGGCGGTTCGCAACAGGTGGAAGCACGGCGGCCGTACCGAGCTCGGACGCTGCATGTGCATGCGCCGGTGCGGCCACGAGTCGTTCGCCATGGCGACGATCCCGATGATGCCGGCATCTTGCGGAATGCGGCTCGGCCGACGGCCGGTTCGACGGCGCGTCGCTTTCGCGAACGGCCCACCGAAGGACATGCCGCCCGGTTTTCCACGGAGGCTATTCTATAGGCTGGCAACGGCCACGGCCCCGCTGCCCCTCCGTTCCGACAAAAGGAACAGAACGACCGCCCAGAGCACCACCCGTTTAGACGAACGGGACGTTGGGGACGGAGCCCTTTGTCCCGTTTGGCAAGGGAGGCCACGGGGCATTGGAGGACGTTGGGGACGGAGCCCTTTGTCCCGTTTGGCAAGGGAGGCCACGGGGAAGGACCACTTTTGCCCATTACCGGCGAGGTGAAGGTTGGGCCGGCGTGCAACCCCGCGGCATCCTGCTCCTCGGTTCGAAAACCTCGTTTTCCGCCAGAAAAAACAAGTAGTGTACGACTTTGGGAAGACATGGGTCGCGCATGTCATATCGGCGAGCTTTTGACCTGGGGTTACGCATGGTTGCATGTCTCTGGGAGCGAAGCGGGGCCGAATGGTCGTGCACTAGTTGATTTTCTTGGCGCAGAAGCTGGTTTTGGGCTGAAGGAGCGGGCTGGAGATACCAAGAAGTGTCCCCACTGACTCAAAAACGTGCCAGTTGGAAACGTCCCTACTGACACAGAACGACCGCCCAGGAAAGCGGTCGTTCGGAAAAATGGGGCAAAGGGGACTGTCCCCTTTGCCCCAGGTATGCAGCTAGCGGCGTTCGGCGATCTCGGCCGTGATATCGGCGATGAACTCGTCGAGCTGGCGGGCGACCGTCTCGTTGGAGCGGTCGCGGACGCTGATGTATTTGCCGTCGCGTTCCTGCTCGCCAAGGATGAGCATGTAGGGAACACGGTCGGTGGAGCGTGCCTCGCGGATCTTATAGCCGATCTTCTCGTCGCGGGTGTCGACGACGGCACGGACACCGGCGTCGCGAAGGACCTGGCCCACCTCGAGGGCGTAATCGCGGGTCTTCTCAGACACGGGCAGGATCTTCACCTGCAGCGGAGCAAGCCACGTGGGGAACTTGCCCGCGTACTGCTCGGTCAGCATGCCGATGAAGCGCTCGAAGCTGCCGAAGCCGGCGCGATGGATCATGATGGGGCGCTTCTTGGTGCCGTCGGCGGCCATGTACTCAAGTTCGAAGTTCTGGGGCAGCTGGAAGTCCAGCTGGATGGTGCCGCACTGCCAGGTACGGCCCAAGCAGTCCTTCAGGTGGAAGTCGATCTTGGGACCGTAGAAGGCGCCGTCGCCCTCGTTGAGGATGTAATCCTTGCCCATCTTCTCCAGCGCCTCGCGCAGGCCGTTTTCGGCGCGCTCCCAATCCTCGTCGGAACCCATGGAGTCCTCGGGGCGGGTGGACAGCTCCACCTTGTACTCGAAGCCGAACTGCTGATAGTACTCGTCGAACAGGCGTGCAGTCTCCAGCACGATGTCGGAAATCTGCTCGGGCGTGACGTAGATATGGCCGTCGTCCTGCGTGAAGGCGCGCACGCGGAACAGGCCGTGCAGGGCGCCCTTCAGCTCATGACGGTGGTCGAGACCGGCCTCGGCCAGCTTCAGCGGCAGGTCGCGGTAGCTGCGCGGGCGGCTCTTGTAGATGAGGCACGCGCCGGGGCAGTTCATCGGCTTGACGGCGTAATCCTCTTCGTCGATGACCGTGGTGTACATGTTCTCTTTGTAGTGGTCCCAGTGGCCGGAGGTCTCCCATAGCTTGCGGGACAGGATCTGAGGCGTTTCCACCTCGTCGTAGTTGTACTTGGCCATCATGTCATGCCAGTACTCGATGAGGGCGTTCTTCAGCTTGGTGCCGTTGGGCAGCCAGAACGGGAAGCCCGGGCCCTCGTCGGCGAACATGAACAGTTCCATCTCCTGGCCGATCTTGCGGTGGTCGCGCTTCTTGGCCTCTTCCTGGATGCGCTCGTACTCGGCGAGCTCTTCCTTGGAGGCGAAGGCGATGCCGTTGATGCGGGTGAGCATCTTGTTGTCCTTGTCGCCCTTCCAGTAGGCGCCGGACACGGCGGTCAGCTTGAAGGCCTTCAGGGCCTTGGTGTACAGGATGTGGGGGCCGACGCACATGTCGACGTATTCGCCCTGCTTGTAGAAGGTGATGCGGGCGTCGGGGTCCAAATCGCCGATGTGCTCGACCTTGTACTGCTCCTGACGTTCTTCCATGTGCTTGATGGCCTCTTCGCGGGGCAGCTCGTAGGTGGAGAACTTCAGGTTCTCTTTGCAGATCTTCTTCATCTCGGCTTCGATGGCGGGCAGGTCGTCCTCGGAGATCTTCTCGTCGCCCAGGTCGACGTCGTAGTAGAAGCCGTTTTCCGTGGCAGGGCCGTAGCCGAAGTCGGCCTGCGGGTACAGACGCTTGATGGCCTGCGCCATGATGTGCGCAGCGGAGTGGCGCAGGACATGCACCTCTTCCTCAGCCGGGCACTCGTCCACATGGCCGTCGTTATATAAAACCTTCATCAGGACCTCTTCCAATCAGGAGTGATAACACAAGGTTGCATATTAGCACGTCGAATGCGGACGTGGTCAAATACACGGTGGAACCACAGATGAAAGTGCGTGAAACCTCCGTGGAACTACGCTTCGAGATACATGTACAGCCGCTGCGCGTAGCCGATCAGCTCCGGCGCGTGTGAGCAGCGCAGGTAGCTGGGATCGAAATCGTTGCCGCCCAGGCGCACACGGTCTAGCCCGTCCGCGTCCTTGAGAATTCGATAGAAGCGCACCGCATCCACCCCGGAAACCGGGCGACCGCTGAAAAACGCGCGGATGGCTTCCTCCCCCTCCGCATCCTCACGGTCGTGCCATGCGACGGCGAAGTACACCCTGTCGTCATAGGCGATGGATCGCCCCGCCAGCGTGGCGCGGGCGTATCCGCGCTGGGTGTCTTCGCAGAAGCGCTTGTAGTATTTGGCGGCGCGGGCCCCGTGGCCCGTGTCCAGATAAGGGTCGGCGCGTCGCGAGTCGTGAAACGACGCCGCCGCAGCCAGCGCCTCCAGGTCGGTGTCGGACAGGCCCTCGAGCTCACCCAACGCCTGGGACAGCATGAGCACCCGGCCCCAGTGGGGACGGAAATGGATGGAACCGCCCGTGGTCCAAGGGTTCAAATCCGTGTTGATGAACGCCAGCCAGCGCAGAAACGTGTCGCGGGCTCGCTCGGATGGAGCCAGCTCGGCCAGAGCATGCAAGGGACCGTTCGCCATGGATTCCGTAGCGACCTCCTTGCCGATGATCTCGGCGAACCGCGGGTCCAGCATAAGGTTGTCCCAGCTGTAACCCATGTCTTCGGCGAACTTGAGGAAATGGGGCGCCACCGCGCCGTCTTCGGTGTGCAGCGGGGTGACGGAGTAGTGCGCCAAACCCTGGGCCTGTTGCAATGTTATGTCGTCTACCATGGCCGAATGCCCTTCCCCATCGTTTCTGCCAGCACGAGCGCCGCGAGCCGCGACCCCGCAGGACTCGGATGCACGCCGTCTGCAGCATACAGCTCATCGGCCGATCCCGCACGAAACGGCGCGGCGACATCCGCCAGAAGCGCCCCCGAATCGGCGGCCGCCTGAGCAAAGGCCTCGGCCATGCGCAGGCTCATGTCGTCGTGGGACATCCCCAGTTTGACGAGCTTTGCGCATCCCGCCCGATAAGGCCAGGTGCCGTAGATTACCGGCTGCGCCCCCGCTGCCTTGGCGGCTTCCGACAGCGACGCCACGCTGCGGGCATAGGCCGTAGGCGACGTGGCAGGGCCGTGGCTCATCTCCTGCATCACCACGAAATCCCAGGCCTCGTTTGCAAGCGCCGCCTGAGTGAGGGCCCCGTTGCGGGTCTTCGGGTTGAGATGCTCGGCCAGGCGCGCCCCGCCCCGCGCATGCACCCGGACTTCGGCCGTCAGGAGCTCGGCCAGCATGTCCGGCATGTGGTTCGCCGTGGTCAGACTGTTTCCCAGCATGAGTATGCGCATGGCAGATCCCTTCTAGCGTTCGTTTCACCCACTATACCCCGAAAAGCCTTAAGATAGGCAGGGTTTCAAAATCGAAGGACAAGGAGCTGCATGAAGCGGACGCCACGCATCATCACCGTCGTGCTGACGGGCGGTCCCTGCGGCGGTAAGTCGACGGCCGAGCGCCTCCTGCACGCACATGCGTGGCCCGCAGGCTGGCAGGTCGTTTTCGTCGAAGAGTCCGCCACGGCGCTCATCAAAGCGGGTGTGACCAGGGAGTCCTGCGGCGAGCAGTACGCGTTCCAGTGCCGCGTGATCGAGCGGCAGCTCGTGCGCGAGCAGGACGCTCTTGAGCTTGCGAGACAATCGGACTCCGACACGGTCGTCGTATTCGACCGAGGAGTCCCCGACAGCGATGCGTATCTTGCCCCGGCCGAATACCGGCAGGCCTTGGCCACGTACGGGATGACGCCCGAAAGCGCCCTGCTGCGCTACGATGTTGTGTTTCACCTGGTAACATGCGCAATCGGAGCAGAAGATCACTACGAGACCACAGGCAATGCCGCCCGCCGCGAAACCCTGGCCCAGGCTGCCGCCGTCGACGCCCGGCATGCCGCCAGCTGGTCGGCGCACCCCAGGCTTGTCACCTTGCGCAACGGCCAGGGCTTCGACGCCAAGATGGACGCGCTAATCGAGTACATC
This sequence comes from Slackia heliotrinireducens DSM 20476, assembly GCF_000023885.1. Classification (NCBI taxonomy): domain Bacteria; kingdom Bacillati; phylum Actinomycetota; class Coriobacteriia; order Eggerthellales; family Eggerthellaceae; genus Slackia; species Slackia heliotrinireducens. The sequence goes on from NC_013165.1 coordinate 1,842,813, forward strand.
CAGGGCCTCATGCGCTCCTAAGAACAGCATTCGACACCGCTAACGAAGCCGCCGCACCCGGATCGCAGCATTCGATTCGGTACCTACTTGCGCGTGAAGCAGAACGGCGGCCCGAAATAGCTGGCCAGTTCCAGATAGGGATCGTTCTCGTAGAGCCGTCCGATCACGCGGCGCTCCCGTTCGCTTTCCTGCAAGCGCAGCGCCAGATCGGGGTCGGCGCCCTCGTACATCGCATCGAAGTCGCGCCCGAACATGGGCTCGTAGGCAAACTCATCCTCGGCGGGCGGCTCGAATGCGGGCTTACCGAGGTCGGGCACCGTCGCGCCCTTGAACTGGGTATCGTAGAGCTGCGAATACACGCCGCCCGTTTTGACCAGATCCGCATGCTGGCCACGCTCCACCACATGACCGTCCTTGATGACCAGGATCTCGTCGGCCGCCAGAATGGTGGACAGGCGATGCGCGATCAGAATAGACGTGTGGGTCTGCACCAGCGAGTTTATGGCGTCCTGGATCTTCGCCTCGGAAATCGAGTCCAAAGCGCTGGTGGCCTCGTCGAAGATGAGCAGCGCCGGGTCCTTCAGCAGCACGCGTGCGATGGATATGCGCTGTTTCTCGCCGCCGGAAAGCTTCAGCCCGCGGTTGCCTACCATGGTGTCCAGGCCATGTTCCTGGCGCTGTATGAACTCGAGGATGTTGGCCTTGTCGCACACCTCGAGGAGCTCCTCTTCGGTGGCGTCGGGCTTCACATACAGCAGGTTGTCGCGAATCGTGCCGTTGAACAGGTACGTCTCCTGCGTCACCACGCCCACGTTGGCCCTAAGGAAATGCAGGTCCAGCTGACGCACGTCCACGCCGTCGAACTTGACGGAGCCGGCGGCCACATCATATAGGCGCGGTATCAGGTTCACGATGGTGCTCTTGCCGCTGCCCGACGGACCCACCAGCGCGATGCTCTTCCCCTTGTCCAGCGTGAAGCTGACATCGTGCAGAATCTGCCGCTCGGGGTCGTAGGCGAAATCCACGTGCTCAAATGCCACGGACCCTTCGGCATGGTCGGGAACGATGGCGTCGGGAGCGTTCTCGACCTCGGGCTTCATGTCGAAGTATTCAAAGATGCGGGTGAACATGGCCATGGAGCGCACCCAGTTGACCTGGATGTTCAGCAGCGAATTCACCGGCCCGTACATGCGGCCGAGCAGCGTCACCATGACGGTGATGTCGCCGACGGTGAGCGACGAGTCGTACCGCATCATGAGGATGCCGCCGCCCAGGTAGAGCAGCATGGGACCCACGCTCGAAATGGTGTGCATGGTGACGAAGAACCAGCGGCCGGCCATGCTCTCCTTAATGTTCAGGCCGATCATCTTCTTGTTGGCCGCCTCGTAGCGCTCGTACTCGCGGTCCTCGGCGCCGAACAGCTTCACCAAGGTTTGGCCCGACACGGACAGGGTCTCGTTGAGGATGCCGTTGATCTGGTCGTTGCACTCCTGGGCCTGGCTCGTCAGGTTCCAACGCACGCGGCCGGCACGGCGCGTGGGGATGACGAACAGCGGGATGAGCGCGATGCTGACCAGCGCAAGGATCCAGTTTTTGGAGAACATGGCCACCATGGCCACGATGAGCGTGATGGTGTTGGACAGCACACTTGACAGGTTGCTGGAAATGACCGATTCGGCACCGGCGATGTCACTGGTCATGCGTGTGATGATGTCGCCCTGGTTGTTGGTGGTGAAGAACCGCTGCGACATGGTCTGCAGATGGCGGTACATGGCGTTGCGCATGTCGTAGCCGATGTGCTGCGACACCCACGAGTTGAGGTAGCTTTCCGCCACGCCGATGAGCTGCGCCACCACGGTAACGCCGAAGGACAGCAGGATGAGCTGTACCAGCACGGCGAGGTTGCGACCGATAAGGCCGTCGTCGATGATCTTGCCCGTCAGAATGGTAGGCAGAAGCGACAGTACCGACGACGCGATGATGCAGACCAGGATGAGCGCAAGACGCCATTTGTACGGCCCGAAATACGAGAAGACGCGCTTAATCAGCGGCCAGGTGAGCTTCGGCTGGTTTCTCTTCTCCTCTTCGGTCAGAAACACGGCGCCGGGACCTCCCGGCCCCCTTCCAGACGGTGCAGGCATACGGCTTCCTCCAAACGCAGACAGGGCAACACTCGGAAATACGCACCCAAACGCGCGAATGCGGCATACCTGCATTGTAAACGCTCGAGCCGATTCCCCTACGGAAAATGCCTCGTCGTCAGCCAACGGAGTACGAACAGGTACAATGAACGCAGCCTCGGCGTCCGACGCGCCGACATGCACCGAAACGAAAGGGCTGCCATGAGCCAGCAATTCTGCACCTCCTGCGGTGCCCCCGTTCAAGAGGGGCGCAACTTCTGCACCTCGTGCGGAGCACCCGTCGCGTCCGCAAACACGCAGACCGAAGTTCGGAAGCCCTCCACGCAGCAGCGCATCTGCCCCAACTGCCATGCGGCCGTTGCCGACGGCATGCCGTTCTGCACCTCCTGCGGGCACTATCTGGACGCGCCGGTGGCCGCTCCCCCGACGCAGCCGACGGCAAAGGGGCCCAACAAGACGCTGGTCGCAGCCGTTGCGGCAGCGGTCATTATCGTGGCAGCCGTTGCGGCCACCCTCGCCATAATCCAACCTTGGGCGCACGATGAGCCCGATGCGAAATCCGAGCCGGCCGTCGCCCATAAAGCCGACAAGGACGACGCCGAGACCGAAGACGCATCCGATGCAACGGCCGATTCCGACGGCGCGGCTGATGCCACGGCCGATTCCGAAGAAGAACCCCAGGCAGACCCCGCAAACACGGATGCCGCAAAGGAAGAGGCCCTCGACGCCTCCGTTCCCGCCGTGTTCGACCACGTGCGGGCGTCCTCCGAACTGCCACCCGACGAATACAACTCCTATTACGGCGTGAACAACGCCGTCGACAACGACATGGCCACCGCTTGGAACGAGGGCAACGAGTCCAACAACGGCGAAGGCGAATGGATCGAGATCTACGCTGACACCGAGCAGGTGTGCACGCAGGTCAGATTCGTGCCCGGATATCCCAAATCCGAGTTGGTCTACAACAACAACTGCCGCCCGAAAAACGTCACCGTCAGTTTCAGCGACGGCACAAGCATCGATGTGGAGATTGAAGACATCATGGGTCAGGAAATCACACTTGACCTGGACAAGCCCGTGAAAACGACGTTCGTGCGCTTAACGATCAACGAGGTGTTTCCGGGAGACCAGTGGACCGACTGCACCGTCGCTGAATTTCACGCGAGCTAGGCGTGGCGGCGCAGTGTTTTGCTGCTACGGCGCCTTCCATCCGATGGAGTCGCAAACCTTCACGCGCCTTGCGGCCCGGCCGAACCTTGCAGCAGGTATCAGAGGACTTATGGTGGTTTCGACGGGCGTAGTCCGGAGAATGCGGCTATACTTGCTGAAAAACCCTGCCCCTTCGATAGAAGTGAGGGAAGACCCATGGATTCGAACACCCACGATATAGCCCGCAACCAGTTCATGCTCACCGGAGGGTTGGCCCGCCAAGGTTACGACTGGTGGTGGCATTCGTTCACAGGCCGCGATGCGCAGACCGGCGAAGAGAAGCCGTTCTTCATCGAGGTATTCGCCTGCAACCCCGCCTTGGGAGGCGACGAGCCCGTTTTCGGCCAGCTGCCTGAAAACAAGGCGGCCGGCATCAAGCCGAGCTACGTCATGGTGAAGGCGGGCTGCTGGGGCAAGGACGCCCGCCAGATGCATCGTTTCTTCGGATGGAATCAAGCGACGGTCAAAGGCGGCGTGCCGTTTTCCGTCAAGGCCGGCGACTGCTATGCCAGCGAAAACGTCCTTCGCGGCAGCGTCTCCGTGAGCTGCGAGGACGCCGCCGCCCATCCCGAATGGATGAGCGATGCGGGCACCATGGAATGGAACCTGCTGTTGGACAAGCAAATCGCCTTCAACGTGGGTTACGGAGCCTCCGCACCCATGCGCCAAGCCGAGGCCTTCGAGATGTATTGGCACGTTGAAGGCATGAAGACCCTGGTCAACGGCACGGTTAGGCTCGATGGGCGCACCTACACGGTGGACGGCCCCACAAGCTACGGATACGCGGATAAGAACTGGGGCAAGAATTTCACGAGCCCGTGGGTGTGGCTCGCCTCCAGCCACCTGACCAGCACGTTAACCGGCAAGTCGCTCGAAAACAGCGCCTTCGACATCGGCGGCGGCAGGCCCAAGGTGTACGCCATGGCCCTGCCCCACAAGCTGCTCGGCAGCATCGTCTACGAAGGCAAGACCTACGAGTTCAATTTCAGCAAGGCCTGGACGGGCAGCACGACGGAATTCGACTGCCGCGAGACCGACGAGGACGTCGTGTGGCACGTAGTCCAGGACACGCATACGGCGCGTCTGGAAACGGATATACGCTGCTCGAAGGCGGATATGCTGCTGATCGACTACGAAGCGCCCGACGGGTCGAAGCGCTACAACCGACTGTGGAACGGCGGCAACGGCGAAGGCCTGCTGCGCCTGTACAGCAAAAAGCACGGCGTGCTCACCCTGATCGACGAGATCCTGGCGGAAAACGTGGGCTGCGAATACGGCGAATTCGACGCCTAGCGCACGGAAGAAAGCTACGGGAATCCTGGGCACCGCGCCAGAGAATCGACCGGACAAGCACGCCTGCCCCCTCAGCCGGCGCATCCCCGGCACCGCGTGCGCACCGCATGCTGAAAACCCAGCCGATCCGACTTCAAACCGCACTTTGGCCACAAGCGTTTCCTTCGAATTGCTCCATATCGCAGACAAGAGTATGATTCTTGAAGCAACGGCGCCGCGGCCTACCCGACGGCGCCCTCCAAAACCCATCGGAAGGAGCCAACATGGCCGAGATGAAGTCGGGATACGTGGATTACAAGGGCTTCAAAACCTACTACGAGATCTATGGCGAGCGCAAGGACAACGGCAAGAAACCCCTGCTCATCCTGCACGGTGGCCCAGGCGACACGCATCTGTACCTGCTCAACTACCGCGACATGGCAGATTTGTACGACCGCCAGATCATCTTCTACGACCAGATCGGCTGCGGCAAGTCCAACATCCCGCACCAGGAGGACGACTTCTATAACTACGACCTGTGGATCGACGAATATTACACCGTGATCGACGCTCTGGGTCTGGACGACTTCCATCTGTTCGGCAACAGCTGGGGCGGCATGCTGGCCATGATGTGCATGATCAAGGACGACCGTGGCGTGGCCTCCATGGTTGTCAACGGCTCGCCTGTCGACAACCACACCTGGCTGTCCGAGGCGAATCGCCTGATCATGTACCTGCCCGAGGAGATGCAGCAGGCCATCGCCGACGCCGAGGCCGAAGGCGGCCTGTACAACACGCCTGAGCGCGAAGCCGCCTACATGGAGTACTACCGCCGCCACGTGGTGGGCTGCGACCCCTGGCCCGACTATGTTCAGGAGGCCTTCAAACCTGAGAACGTGGGCGAATGCTTCGGCGTCATGCAGGGTTCCAGCGAGTTCGTCATGACCGGCAAGATGAAGGACTTCTACATCAAGGACCAGGTCAAAGACATCAAGGTGCCCACCATGCTGCTGTCCGGCACCAACGACGAGGCCACCCCGTACCTGATCAAGGAATGCTATGACGCCATGCCCGCAGGCACCGAGTGGGTGCTGGTCCAGGGCGCGGCGCACATCGGCAACGCCACCCACGCCAAGGAATACTTCGAAGCGGTGGAGAACTTCATCTCCCGCCACGAGTAACTCCCTCTTGACGTAAAAAACGGCCCCGGCAAAATTGTCGGGGCCGTTTCTTTTGAGCGTCTTTAGGCGAACCGCTTGAAGGCCAGCCTGCAGGCAGCAACCGCGTTGTCGTAGCGGGCGGACGCATTGGTCCAGCCAGGAACGTTTCCGCTGTCGGAAGGTTCGCAGTTGAAATCCGCCAAGGCGACGACCAGGCGCTTGTAGCGGTCGCGCAGCATGGGAGCCTTCATGGCCAGGCGGATGCCGCCGTCCTCACGACCGGAACCTGCCATGGCCTCCAGCACGAGAATGCGCTGCCGATGGTTGAGCGCGTTGCAGGTCAGCATCCATTCCAGCTTGTCAGAAAGGGCCTTCATGGGGTCAACGAACCCCGTGCGCATATCGCCCACCACATCGACGATCGCCGCCACGCGACTTCCCGCGTTGTCAGGGTCGCCCATCATCTTGGACAGCAGGTCGTCGGCGAGTTCGGCACGCCAGAGGTCCTCCTGCTCGGCCGACACGCCCAATTCCTCATAGGCGTCGTAGACGGCATGGCTTTCCGCATCCATCAGATACGTGCTTCCGTAGTAGCTCTTGAAGAACGCCTCGGCTTCTTGCAGGTTCATGGCAACTCCTAGCTTTCCAAATAAGCACCCGTCTGACGACCCCACAGGTAGGCGTATTCGCCACCCGCCTGGATAAGTTCCTCGTGCGGACCGTCCTCTGCGATTTTACCATCGCGCAGCACGACGATGCGGTCGAGGCTGGCAACCGTGGACAATCGGTGCGCCACGACGATGGCCGTGCGTCCCGCCATAAGCCGCGCCAACGCATCCTGGACCAAGCGCTCGCTTTCGGAGTCAAGGGCGCTTGTGGCCTCGTCAAGAACCAGGATGGGGCAATCCGCCAGCATTGCGCGGGCGATGGCGATGCGCTGGCGCTGGCCGCCGGACAGCTTGATGCCGCGCTCGCCGGTGACGGTCTCAAACCCTTCGGGCAGCTTCTCGATGAACTCCAAGGCGTTCGCCTGACGCGCGGCCTCGCGGATCTCCTCCATGGTGGCGTCGGGCTTGCCGTAGGCTATGTTCTCAGCGATGGTTCTGTGGAACAGCAGCGCCTCCTGGGGAACATAGGCAATCTGTCGGCGCAGGCTCTGCTGGGTGGTTTCGGCCACGTTCTGGCCGTCCACCAGGATCTCGCCCTCCTGGATGTCGGACAGGCGGAGCAGCAGTTTGGTCAGCGTGCTTTTGCCGGCACCGCTCATACCCACCAGGCCGATGCGTTCGCCCGGCTCGATGGTCATGTTGAACTTGTCGAACACCTGGGTCTTCACGTCGCCGTCGGTATACCAGAAGTCAAGGTCTTTGAACTCGATACGGCCCTCGGTCACCACCAGGGGCTGCGCATCTTCTGCGTCGGCCACCAGGCGCGGCTCGTCCAGCACCGTAGTCATGCCGGCTGCGTCGCCGAATGCGCGGTTCAGACGCTGCAGGCCGCTGTTGATGAAATTGAACTGGTTCGTGATGGTGTAGGTGTAGGTGAACATGAGCACCAGCGTGCCCGGGGTGATGCCGAACCAGGCGTTGCCGCCCGCGATGAACACGGTGACCATCGACATGATGCACAGCGCGATGCATGCCGTAATGACGCCGCGGGCCAGGCTGGCCATCATACGCTTGCTGTCGCGTGCCACCACTTCGCGGTTCGCCTGGTCGAACAGAGCGCGTTCGTAATCCTCGCGGCCGTAGGTCTTGACGGCGAGGATGTTCGTCACGCTGTCGGAAAGCTCGCCGGACAGGTTGTTCTGCGCGCCTGCGGCCTGTTCGTTCAACCGCAGGATGCGCTTGTACATGCGGTAGCTGATGAACGCGTACACCACGAGCATCGCCATGAGGATGGCCACGTAGACAGGCACCCTAGGCAGCAGGATGATGCACACCATGACCACCGATTCCAGCACAGGCAAAAACGGGAACGTGAGCGTTTCCACCAACTGCGAGTACGCGTTCATGTACTTCGTGGTCTGGCTGACCAGTGTGCCGCCGAAACGGTTGGAATGGAACGTCATCGATTGGTTGCTCAGCGCGTCGAAGGCCTGCGTGGCCAAGTCGTAGGACACGGCGATTTCGAGCTTCCAGAGCGTGTAGTCCTGAAGCTTGCTGGACGCCTGACCCAGAAGGTTGATGGCGATAAGCGCAACAATATAGGGCCAGAATACCTGGAACACCTGGTCGGCTGCCACTGGTCCGGCGCTCACCCGGTCCACGATGAGGCTCATCATGAACGGGTTGCCATAAGTGAGCAGCACGCCGAAGCCGATGGTGGAACACACCATCGCGATAAACAGCCCCAGGTGGTTGCGGGTTGCCTGCCAATAATAATGAAGGGTGCGACGCGTCAGCGTCGGATCGGTTTGGGCCATGGGTATCCCCTTTCGTCCGGTCTGCCGCCGGACACAAGTCTCGTGTTTCGTCGGACACCTTACCACGCCCCGTGGTGCGTTGCACGCGGAACTCAGGCGCGATGCCCAACCGTCAACAAAAGACTCAAGACCCGAAGGTGCAGCCTAGCCGATGCCGCCGAACACGACACCTGCCACCAGCACGACGATGGTCACGCCGCAAAACACGTACTTGGCCAGAGGGAAGAACCAGGCTCCCACCGGGGCGGTGCGGCCCTTGTTCACTTCGTCTTCCACCCGTTCGCGGCCCATGACCCAGAAGAACATCACCGCCGCCAGGAAGGCGCCTATCGGACAGAAGTACACGGAGCACACGTCCATCCACTGCGCCACAATGAGCTGGATAAGCAGGCCCACGACCAAACCCACCAGGCCGATGACCAGGCAGGACACACGTCGGGACATGCCGAAGAACTCTTGCAGCGACGCGATGGGCGCCTCGAAGAGGTTGATGAGGGACGACAGGCCGCCGAACAGCACCGCCACGAAGAACACGATCATGAAGATGCGGCCGCCCGGCATTTCCGCGAACAGTGTGGGCAGATAGATGAAAAGCAGCCCCGGGCCGCCGCTTTCCAGCTGCTGACCCGCCACCGCCATGACGGGGATGATGACCAGCGAGGCCAACAGAGCCGCCAGCGTGTCGAAGAGCGCCACCATGGCGGCGCTGCCGGGCACGTCGACGTCTTCCCCCAGATACGACCCGTAGATGAGCGTGCCGCATCCCGCGATGGACAGTGAGAAGAACGCCTGGCCCAGCGCATACACCCAGACCATAGGGTCGGTCAGGCCTTCCGGCTTCAGCAGGAAGATGTACTTGTAGCCTTCCATGGCTCCAGGAAGCGTGGCCACGTACACAGCCAAACCTACGAACAGCAGGAAGAACAGGGGCATCATGACCTTGTTGGCCTTCTCGATGCCGCCGCCGATGCCGAACACCAAAATGGCGATGCAGGCCACCATTCCCACGGTCTGCCAAAGGGCGTTTCCGGCAGCCACCTCGCCGAATGCGGCGCCGAACGCATCGGCGCCCGACATGCCCGCGTAGATGCCGGCGAATGCGTCGAAGGTGTACTTGCAGATCCAGCCCACGATGACCGAGTAGCCGATGGCCATGGCCAAGGAGTTCGCCACCGGGAACAGGCCCGCCGCCATGCCGTAGGACCGTGTGCCGAACCGCTCCAGCGTAGCCTGGCCGAAAGCGCCCACGGGCCCTTGGCGGGTGGCGCGGCCGAAGCACATCTCGCCGATGACGCCCGTGGAGGCGATAAGCACCACGAATATCAGGTACGGGATGAGAAACGTCGCTCCCCCGTACGCGGAAATGCGGGTCGGGAACAGCCAGATGTTGCCCATGCCCACGGCGCTGCCGATGCAGGCCAGGATGAATCCCCAGCGGGAGCGGAACCCGTCGCGTTTTTTGGCTGGGGCGTGCTTGGTGTTGTCCACGGTGACTCCTCGAGCGTTGAAAAGGCGTCCCTGTCAGGGACGCCTTTAGGGCTGTGCTATGCGCAGCGCTGCGCGGTTATGCCTGCTGATCTGCGGCCTTCGGCTCCTTGGCCGGAACCAGGAAAATGAAGACCAGCGAGCTGATAAGCAGCATGAACGGATAGAACAGGCACGGGATGATGTCGAAGGCCGAAACCGCGTAGCCCAGTTCGGTGGCTGCGGAGATTGCGACCAGCATCTGCGCGCCGTAAGGAATGATTCCCTGGGCGACGCAGGAGAAGGTGTCCAGAATAGAAGCGGTCTTGCGCTTGGAGATGCCGTAGTCCTTGGCCATCTCAGCTGCGATGGGGTTGGCCATGACGATGGCTACCGTGTTGTTGGCGGTTGCGATGTCCATGGCCACGACCAGCAGGCCCATGCCGAACTGGCCGCCCTTGCGGCCCTTGAACACTCTCTTGATGCCGTTGAGCAGCGCGACGAATCCGCCGTAGTCGCGGATCAGCGCACAGATGGCGGATACCAGCACGGCCACCATGGTGGTTTCGAACATGCCGGCGGCGCCGGAGCCCATGTTGGCAAGCAGGTCGGTGGGAGCGACGGCGCCCGTGCCCATGACGATGAGAGCGCCTGAGACGATGCCCAGAAGCAGCACGACGAACACGTTCACACCCACGATGCCGCCGATGAGGACGATGAGGTACGGGATGAGCTCGATGAGCTCGTAGTCGTTGCTCACGCTGCCGGAGATGTCGGCGTTAAAGGACATGATCAGAATGATGACCAGCGTGACCAGTGCGGCCGGCAACGCGATCTTGAAGTTCTCGCGGAACTTGTCCTTCATCTCGCACCCCTGGCCCTGGCATGCGGCGATGGTGGTGTCGGAGATGAACGACAGGTTGTCGCCGAACATGGCGCCGCCCATGACGGAAGCCACGCACAGCGGCAGGTTGAAGCCGGACGCGGTGGAAACCGCCACGGCGATGGGCGTGATCAGGGTGATGGTGCCCACCGACGTGCCCATGGAGATGGATACGAAGCAGCTGACCACGAACAGGACCGCCACGGCGAACTCGGGCGGGATGATGGTGAGCAGCAGGTACGCAACGCTTTCGGCGCTGTTGCGGCCCACGGTGCCCACGAACACGCCGGCAGCCATGAAGATGAGGATCATGGTGACGATGGTCTTATCGCCAATGCCCTTGCCCATCGACACGAGCTTGTCGTCGAATGACATGCCGCGGTTCTGGAAGCACGCCACACACAGCGCGACCAGGAACACGACGACGATGGGGATGTTATAGAAGCCCATCGGGATCTTCAGCACGTACTCGAACAGAATGCCGAAGCCCAGATACAGAACAAGGAACACTCCGATGGGAAGAAGTGCTTTAACGTTGCCTTTTTCCATTCTTACCTCTATCAATACTTCCGTTATGCAGTCCGCCAATTATACCCATTAGCGGTATAAGTTGCAGCCGTTTACATCAAAAGTCGCAGGAAGCGGTCGGTTTGCATAGGCCGCGAAGGTAGAATCCCAAGACTTCGCGCCTGGTCCGCCGACCCCACCCCTGCAAAACAGAATCGGGACGGATCGAAATCCGTCCCGACCGAATGCGTCGATGCGAAAGCGCTGCTGCGCCTATTCCTGGTTCAGCGGAGCCAAGGAGCGTTCCAGGATGCCGTGGGCCTTCGCGATGGCCATGCCGTAATTGGTGAAGGGAACGCCCTGCTCGGCCGCCACCTGCATGCGATGCTCCATCTCGCGGGCATTCAGCATGCACCCGCCGCAATGGACCACGACGTCGTAGCCCTCGAGGCTTTGCGGGAACTCGCGTCCCGACGTGAACGAGAACGTGGGCTCGGCCTTGCACATCTGCTTGATGAGCCGAGGAAGCTTCTTCGTGCCGATGTCGTCGCACTGGCGATGGTGCGTGCACCCTTCGGAAATGAGCACGTTGCTCTTGTCCGTCAGGTTCTCCAACGCGTTTACGGCCTGCATCTGGGCCTCAAGCGTGCCTTTATAGCGAGCCATGAGGATGGAAAACGACGTCATAGGCACGTCCGCAGGTACGATTTCCGCCACAGGTTTGAAGGCCTGCGAGTCGGTGATGACCAGACGGGGCGGTTCGGAAAGGGCGGAAAGCATCGCAGGCAGGCACTCCACCGACGTGGCGCACGCGGAGGCGCCGGCCTCCAACAGGTCGCGGATGACCTGCTGCTGCGGCAGGATGATTCTGCCCTTGGGCGCGGCAGAGTCGGTGGGGATAACCAAAACGACCATGTCGCCTGCATCGACCAGGTCACCCACGACCCTGCGCTCAACGGTCTGGGTTCCCGCCAGGGCGGCGATGGATTCCTTGAGCTCGTTGATGCCCCAGCCCTCCAGGGCCGAGACGCTCACCTTGACGTGCTTGACGCCCGCCTCGTCGGGTTCGGGAACGGCAGGTGCGCTCGCCGTCTGCTCCCCCGCCAGGTCGGCCTTGTTCAGCACGACGGCGTAGGGTACCTCACGTTTGCGGAACTCATCGATCAGCTGTTCGTCGACGGCGCCGAGCCCCTGCGTGCCGTCCACCACGAGCACGGCGACGTCCGCCGAGTCCATGGCGCGACGCGCTTTCTCCACACGGAGTTCGCCAAGCTCGCCCGTGTCGTCGATGCCGGGCGTGTCCACGATGACCACCGGGCCGACAGGCAGAAGCTCCATCGCCTTGCGGACCGGGTCGGTAGTGGTACCGGGAGTATCGGACACGACTGCCAGATTCTGACCGGTCACCGCATTCACCAAGCTTGATTTGCCGGCATTGCGCACGCCGAAGAATCCGATGTGCACGCGCTCGCCCGACGGCGTCTCGTTCAATCCCGCCATGGTGTGTTCATCCACATGAGCCATGATTCACCTCTATTCGAAAAAGACGGGCCGGCAAGGTTCGCCCCGCCGGCCCGCCCCATGTTCTAGAACCTGAAGTCGCGGGCGTTGCCGGTGCGGATCTCCTCGATGTGGGCCGCGCACAGCTCGCGCCTGCGGGCGTCGGGGATCTTGGTAAGCTCCTCGCGAATCATCTCCCAGCCGCGCTCGGCCGTTGCCGGGGTCGCGTAGTCGACCAGGTACTCGGACAGCGTCATAAGCGCGTTCGGATGGCAGTAGTTCAGAATCTCGCCCGATTTGCAGAAGCTCATGAAGCGGTCGCCCGTGCGCCCTGCGCGGTAGCATGCCGTGCAGAAGCTGGGGATGTGGCCGCAATCCATAAGCCAGGCAATGACCTCGTCGAGCGTACGCTGGTCGGACACGTCGAACTGCTCGGTGTCGTGGGGACGCTCCTCCTCGGTGTAGCCGCCCACGCTGGTGCGCGAACCGCCCGAAATCTGCGAGATGCCGTACTGCAGCGCGGCAGAACGAACGGCCTCCGACTCGCGGGTGCTGATGATCATGCCGGTGTAAGGCACGGTGATGCGGATGAGGGCGATGATCTTCTCGAACATCTCGTCGGGAATACCGTTGTCGAACACGTCGGGGTCAATGTCCATGGCGGGCTTCACGCGGGGCACGCTGATGGTGTGCGGACCCACGCCGAAACGCGCCTCGAGGTGCTCGGCATGCATGATGAGTCCGCAGAACTCGTAGGCGTAGCCTTCCAGACCGAACAGAACGCCCAGACCCACGTCGTCGATGCCGGCCTCCTGGGCACGGTCATGCGCCTCGGTGTGCCATTCGTAATCGGACTTCGGTCCCGTGGGATGCAGCTCCTCGTAACGGGCGCGGTTATAGGTTTCCTGGAACAGGATGTACGTGCCGATCTCGGCCTCTTTGAGCATGCGGTACTCTTCGACGGTCGTGGCCGCGATGTTGACGTTCACACGGCGGATGGCGCCGTTCTTGTGCTTGATGGAGTAGATGGTCTGCATCGACTCCAGGATGTACTCGATGGGATTGTGCTTGGGATCCTCGCCCGCTTCGATGGCCAGGCGCTTGTGCCCCATGTCCTGCAGTGCGATGACTTCCGCCCTGATCTCGTCCTGAGTCAGCTTGCGGCGGGGGATCTCGCGGTTCTTGGCGTGGTATGGGCAGTACAGGCAACCGTTCACGCAGTAGTTGGAAAGGTACAGCGGCGCGAACAGCACGATGCGATTGCCATAGTAGGCAAGCTTGATCTGACGCGCCAGCGTCTTGATTTCCTCGTTGATTTCGGGGTCCTCGCAGGCCAACAGCACAGCCGCCTCGCGATGCGTGATGCAGGTGCAATGCTCCTTCTTCGGCGCCAGGTTGGGGTGTGCCTTCTTCAGGATGCTACGGCACAGCTCAAGGTCGTCCTTGTGCTCCTGGGCGTACTGAAGCGTATCGAGAATCTCCTGGTGATTGATGAATTCGTCGGCATGCGGCGAACTCGGGTTGTAGACGTGTTCCGTCATTTGATCATCTCCTTCTGGGTCAGAACCATCTTCCCCATCAGAACGGTATATATCCGCATGCGCGAAAGGCATGCATTACTTCATGGGCCTCGGATCGCCCCTATCGACTAGAAGCTCGAAGCCGATAGCGACCATACGTTCGGCCAGTTCGTTCAAGCCTTCGGCGGATTCGCCACCCGTCGAGACCTTGTCGTCGTACAGCTCGTAATCCTGGCGCACGTCCTGTGGCGACAGGTTCGGCATGACGACGTTCGCGCCGGCAAGCATGCCCTTTTCCCTTCCGAAGGGATCCGCCGTGCCCAAAGCCGTGGTTGCGGGCAGAAGCAGGTTTGGCTGCATGATCCGCAGAAGCGACAGCAGAAAGCAGGTCATGTCCACCGTTCCCGCAGGCTCTGCCGCAAAGGGCGTTGCATGGTGCGGAATGAAGGGTCCTATGCCGCACATCTCGGGAGCGAAGGTTTCGATGAACTTCAGATCGGCTGCCAGGTCGGCGGGCGTTTGGAACGGCGAGCCCACCATGAATCCGCATCCGACCGTGAAACCTGCCTCCCGCAAGCTGTAAAGACATGCCATCCGCGCATCCCAGCTCATGTCGGCGGGATGCAGCCTTGCATAATGCCCGGGCGTCGCAGTTTCGTGGCGAAGCAGGTACCTGTCGGCCCCTGCCTCACGAAGCGCCTGGTAGCTTTCGGGGCTGCGCTCGCCGAGCGACAGGGTGACGGCGCAGTCGGGATGCCGCTGCTTCAGACGCCGCACGCAGTCGCATACGCGCTCGTCGGTAAACCACGGGTCTTCCCCACCCTGCAACACGAAGGTGCGGAAACCCACTTCGTATCCCACGTCGGCGCAGGCCAGAATCTGGTCGACAGCCAGGCGGTACCGATGGCACGAGCGGTTGCTGCGACGAATCCCGCAGTACAGGCAGTCGTTCTTGCAGAAGTTCGAAACCTCTATCAGACCTCGCGTGAACACCCCGTTTCCGTACACGGCCTTGCGCGCACGCAGGGCACGCTCCGCCGCGAACCGGGCAACCTCGGCATTCATATGGGACACGAGGTGCTCGTATTCATGCAGCTCAAGGCAACGGGTCTCGCCGAGCTTCTCGATCAGTTCGCAAGAACGCGGATCCATCGGGGGCCTTACGTCGGTTCGGCTCTACGAGACGACGCCGGAATAGGCGGTCTTCACGCTCACGCCGTCCAGGTTGCCCAGTTTACCGGCAAGAGCGGAAATCTCGTCTTCAGGAGCATCCAAAGCGACGCTGATGATGCTTACATTGCGCTCCTTGTAGGGGATGCCCATCCTGCCGATGATGTAGGCTGCGTAATCATGCAGCGTGGCGTTGAGCCCCTCGACTGCATCGGGGTTGTCGACGATGATGCCCATGATTGCAACACGTGTTTGCATCGGGTGCCTCGATTCTCCGCCTCTCGGGCGGCTCGTCTTTAAGGTAAGGACCCGAGCGCATCGTGCGCAGGGGTCCTGGGTGCAGCGCCGACCCCAGGCGGGGCCGGCGCTTTCGGAACTAGATTAGATGTCCCACGTGGTCTGATCGGTGTGCAGCCACTCATGCGCAACATGAGACAGCGGCTTGCCGACCCAATCGGCGTAGAGCTTCTGGATATCCGGGTTCTCATGCGAGTAACGCAGGGTGTCGGCCTCGTCCAGAGCGTTCAGGTTGGCAGCACGCTCAAGCGCGAGCTCCTTGTTGAACTCGATGGGCTGTCCGCCACCGCCGACGCAGCCACCGGGGCACGCCATGATCTCGACGAAGTCGAAGTGGACTTCGCCAGCCTCGAGGGCGTCGAGCAGCTTGGCGGTGTTGCCCAAGCCGCTGGCAACGGCGATATTCACCTTGGTGCCGGCAACGTCGAGTTCTTTGGAGATCCAAGGCTTCTCGGGGGTCGACTCGGTGGTGTCGCAAGCGGAGAAGTCCGGGTTCTGGCCCGTGATCAGGAACACAGCGGAACGCAGGGCGGCTTCCATAACGCCGCCGGTACGACCGAAGATGGTGCCAGCGCCCGTCGACAGACCCAGCGGGTTGTCGAAGTCGGTCTCTTCCAGAGCCGCGCAATCAACGCGGAACATATGCAGCATGCGGTCGAATTCGCGAACCGTCAGAACGGCGTCGACGTCACGGCCGGCCTCGGTGGACAGCTGCGGGACGTCGCATTCGTACTTCTTGGCCACGCAGGGCATGACGGACACGACGAACAGGCGCTTGCCTTCTTCTTCGGCCTGGGCCTTCATGGTGTTCTTGACGACCGCGCCCTCCATCTGATGGGGAGACTTGGCCGAGGACAGCTGAGGAACGAACTGGGGGTAATGCAGCTTGACGAAGCGCACCCAGCCCGGGCAGCAGCTGGTGAACATGGGGCGAGGCTTGTCGGAGCTCAGGAACTCGACGAACTCGCTGCCCTCTTCCATGATGGTGAGGTCTGCGGCGAAGTCGGTGTCGAACACCTTGTCGAAGCCGAGGGCGCGCAGGGCGGAAGCCATGCGCTTAGGCGTGGCCTGCTCGCGGGTGAGGCCCACGCCTTCGCCCCAAGCGGCGCGGACGGCGGGAGCAACCTGGACAACCGTGATGACCTCGGGATCGAGCAGGGCCTTCATGACCTTGCCCGTATCGTCGCGAGCGGTCAGGGCACCCGTCGGGCAGTGCGTGATGCACTGGCCGCACAGGGCGCAGCCGGCGGCGTCGATGGCCAGGCCGTCCTTGACGAACACGTTCATGTGCGGGCCGGGGCCGGAATGCTCCCAGACGGAGCAGTACTGGACCTTGGAGCACTCGGCCACGCAGCGCATGCACTTGATGCACTTGGAGGCGTCGCGGATCAGCGGGAAGTCCTCATCCCAGATGCCCTTCTCGGGCAGGCAGTAGGCGGATTCGCCCACGTTGAAGTCGCTTGCCAGGGCACGCAGCGCGCAGGTCTCCTGACGCACGCAGGAGGAGCACTCGCCGCGATGGCTTTCCATGAGCGTTTCGATGTTGGCCTTGCGGGCGGCAACCACGCGCGGCGTGCCGGTCTTGATGACCATGCCTTCGCGAACGTTGGTGTTGCAGGACGGCACGAGTTCGCCGTCGCAGTCGACAACGCAGACACGGCAGGAGCCGATGTCGTTCAGGCCCTTCATCCAGCACAGCGTGGGGATGTCGGCCCCGGCCTGTTTGCAGGCGCCGAGGATGGTGGCGTTGTCCTTAACCTCAATAGTCTTGCCGTCGATGGTCAGCTTTACCATTGCTCAAGTCCCCTTCCGGTCAGAGCGCCAATGCCGAACACGTCGCAGCGGAGGCAGCGACCGCATTCCTGCGCCGCTTCTTCGGCGCTGACAGGGCACTCAACGTAATCGAAATCGTTCTTGCGCTCACGTGCAGGACGCTCGGCGACCTGGACGCGACCGTATGCGCAACGATCGTTGCGGCGGGCCTGCGGGACCTCGATGCCGAAGTCGATCTGATGATCGAAGCCGAGCATCGTGTCGATGTTGCGGGCAGCGGTCTTGCCTGCGGCGATAGCCATGATGACGGTCTTGGGACCCCACTGGCAGTCGCCACCGACGTAGACGTTGTCGAAATTCTTGACAGCCAGGTACTCGTCGGCGACGAAGAAGGTGCGATCGGCTTCCATGCCGGCCTCTTCGAAGGGTGCGGACTCGATTGCCTGGCCGACAGCGATGAGCACGATGTCCGCGTCGATGCGGATCTCGGGCTTGGCGGCGTTGACGGGGGCCGGACGGCCGCGCTTGACAGCGCCGATGTACTGGGGCTGGCAGATCAGGGCGCAGGCGTTGCCTTCGGCGTCCTTCTCGATGCGGACGGGAGCCTGCAGGCACATCATCTCGATGCCTTCGGCGATGGCGCTTTCGATTTCTGCGTCGAGAGCGGTCATGTCCTCGAGACGACGGCGGTAAGCGACGGTGACCTCTTCGGCACCGGCGCGGATGGACGTGCGGGCGCAGTCCATGGCAACGTTGCCGCCACCGATAACGGCTACCTTCTTGCCGGTGAAGTCGGGATACTCGCCGTCACCGATCTTGCCGAGCAGTTCCACGGCACTCATGACGCCTGCGGCGTCGGCGCCGTCGAGGGCCAGCGTCTTGCCGCCCTGGGCACCGATGGCGACGTACACGGCGTCGAACTCATCGGCGATGCGCTTCATCTCGGCTGCGTCGACGGCATGCTCGTAATTGACCTCGATGCCGCCCACGCCCAGGATGGCGCGGATGTCTTCGTCAAGACGCTCACGCGGGAAGCGGTACGCAGGGATGCCGTAGCGCATCATACCGCCGAGCTTCTTGCGGCCTTCGAACACGGTGACGTCATGGCCCATGAGGGCGCTGAAGTATGCGCAGGTCATGCCAGAGGGGCCGCCACCGATGACGGCGACCTTCTTGCCGGTGGATTCTGCGCGGGCAGGGGTTTCAACCTTGTCGGCAGCGATGGTGTCGACGGCGAACTTCTTGATGCCGCGGATGTTGATCGGAGCATCAACCAGGGTACGGCGGCAACGAGCCTCGCAAGGATGCTCGCAGACGAGCGCGCACGCCGTCGGGAACGGATTGTCCTTGCGAATCATCTTGATGGCGCCGGCGCAATCGCCTTCCTGCACCAGGGAGATGTAGGCGGGAACGTTCACATGGGCCGGGCAGAGCGTGACACAGGGAACCGTCTGTTCGCTGTTGTCGGCGCACACGCCGCGGTTCACATGACTGTCGAACTCGGCTGCGAACTCTTTGAGGCCCTCCAGGACCAGTTCGCCAGCATGATAGCCGATGGCGCAGTCTGCCGTGTCGCACAGCAGCTGGGCGCGCTTGCGGATGTCTTCCACAACGCTTGCGTCCGCGTCGAAGTCGAGCAGCAGCTCGTAATCGGCGAGGATTTTAGGAATGCCCTCACGGCAAGGCGTGCACTTGCCGCACGTCTGAGCCGCGCACGTCTGCAGCATTGCCTGCTGCACCGCGATCGGGCACGTCCCCGGCGGCATCGACTCGACGCGACGCATGTACGGCTCCAAGAAGGCGCCGGCGCGCTTCGCGTCATCAACGTAGGATCCAATGGACAGTTTACCCATAGCCTACCCCCTTATTTATTGATTGGCCAAACCTGCCCCATACCAGCAGGTTAAACGCGACACCCCCTTTAGATAATCGCGTTTATTAAATTATATGATTTGGGATTTGATTTTGCAATACTTATATATGAGTTGCATGTGAGTAACTTTGCCAGATCGACAGCGGCTCGAGCGATAAACTGCCCGAGTTGTCCAACGAAACTGGAGCTGGTAAAACGTTGGTTGACGGCATATCCAACCCGCAGAACAACCCCGCGTCCGAAAGCTGGGCCGCAGGGTGCTGCCAGCCACCGTTCACACCCAGGTTTCGCCCTATCGTTCGGGCCACGCGCATACGCTTCTGTTCGAGCAACTCCGCATCGGCAAAGCGCCCGCCAGACGTTTCGAGCTAAATGGAAACGTCCGAGCAGCAACAAAAGCCGCAACCAGCCCTCCCCGCCGACGATCGGGATGCTACATCCGGGTGCCCTCGATGTTGAGCGAGGCCCCCTCTGCCTTGGCCACTGCAGTCAACCTGTCGCCGTCGACCTTACCGTCGACCTGGAAACGCGCCTTTTTGAACAGCACCTTCACCACGCCGTCGAACCGAAACGAATCCCCTGACGCTGTGCCTTCGAACTCGCCCTTGATGATGAAGGCATCAAGCTTGGCTTTCACCTTGGACCCGGCGGTTTTGAGGGTAACCGTACCCTTTTTCTCCTCGTTTCCGACTCGCGCGGCTATGGCGTACGTTCCGTCGATCATGGGCGGATCCTTTCTTCAAGGGGCGATGGTGCAGCCCCATTCAACCACGACGGGCGCCGCATAGCAACGCCCGATTTCAAGGTATGAGATTGTTGAGCCGACTACTGGCGGTAGTAGCTCAGGAAGTCCGCCAGCTTGGTCATGCACTCGGAGAGGACCTCGATGCGCGGCAGGTACACCACGCGGAAGTGGTCCGGTTCCTTCCAATTGAAACCGGAGCCCTGCACAACGAGGATCTTCTTGTCCTTGAGCAGATCCAATGCGAACTGGACGTCGTCGGTAATGTTGAACTTCTTCACATCGATCTTCGGGAAGATGTAGAACGCCGCGTCGGGCTTCACCACGCTGATGCCCGGGATGTCCTTGAGCGCGTTGTACACGTATTCACGCTGCTCGTAGATGCGGCCGCCCGGCGTGACGTAACCTTTGACGCTCTGATGGCCCCACAGCGCGGTCTGAACGATGGATTGGGCAGGCACGTTGGAGCACAAGCGCATGTTGGAAAGCATGTTAAGGCCCAGGATGTAATCCTTGGCCAGGCGTTTGTTGCCGGAAAGGACCATCCAGCCGATGCGGTAGCCGGCAATCATGTGGCTCTTGGACAGGCCGCTGAAGGTGACGCAGAACAGGTCGGGGCACATGGACGCGATGCTGATGTGCTCCTTACCGTCCATCACCAGGCGGTCGTAGATTTCATCGGAGAAGATCATGAGCTGATGCTCGCGGGCGATGTCGATGATGCCCTGCAAGATCTCCGGCGGGTAGAGGACGCCGGTGGGGTTGTTCGGGTTGATGATGACGATGGCTTTGGTGCGGTCGGTCACTTTGGAGCGCATGTCGTCGAGGTCGGGATACCAGTTGGCTTCTTCGTCGCAAATGTAATGCACGGGCTTGCCGCCTGCCAGCGTTGCGCATGCGGTCCAAAGCGGATAGTCGGGAGACGGGATGAGAATCTCGTCTCCGGAATCCAGCAGCGCCGACATACATATATTGATAAGCTCGCTGACGCCGTTGCCTGTGTAGATGTCGTCCATAGTGACGTTGGGAAGGCCCTTGATCTGCGAGTACTGCATGATGGCCTTGCGGGCGCTGAACAATCCCCTGCTGTCGGAGTAGCCTTCGCACTCCGTAAGCTGGTGGGCCATGTCGTAGACTACTTCGTCGGGCGTGCGGAATCCGAAGGGCGCCGGGTTGCCGATGTTCAATTTCAACACGTTGACGCCGTCCTGCTCCATGCGCATGGCCTCGTCGACCACAGGACCGCGGACGTCGTACAGCACGTTATCGAGCTTGGAGGATTTTTTGAAAGTACGCATGGGTCTTCCTTCCGAAGAGATAGGTTTGGAAAGTTCAATTTCAGAAACAGGCGCGGGAGCTTCAATGGCTTGAGTTTGTGCAGCTGCGCCGTTCAACAGCCAATCGGGATTGACGTGCAGCGCGTCTGCCAAGAAGTGCAACGTATCGCGTCGCGGTATGGTTTTGCCGCTCACATACTGGCTGAGCTGGCTTTTCCCTAGTTTTTGCTCTGCCGCCGCAGCCAATCGCAGCAAATCCGCCTGCTTAAGGCCTTGTTCAGCCATGGACCGCTTCAGCCGCTCCGCAAAAGTCGTGCTTGCCATCTCGCCTCCTTCGTTCAATTCAGAAGTTCAATTTTGTATGGAAGGAGGATACCGCGCACTACGACGAAAAGAAAGCAAAAGTTCAATTTATGGACAAAACGGGACAACCTTTCGGTCAAAGTTCAATTTCGCCTCGCATGTGCACATAGATATGTCCCCACCGACTCGTTATTGTGTCAAAAGGAAACGTCCCTACTGACACATTTTTGAGTCAGTAGGGACGTTTCCGATTGACACATCGGTATCGTTTTTTATGTATTTGGGACAAAGGGGGCTGTCCCCTTTGTCCCGATTCTATTTGTCGGCGCCGCAGGGATGGGCCTGGTCGGCGGCCAAAAGGTCGGACGTCACCATGTTGTAGAAGCGGTACCCACCGGAGAAGTTGTAGCAGTCGTATCCGTTCTGGGCCAGGATGCAGCATGCCAGATAACTGCGCAGGCCGCTCTGGCACATCACATACAGCGGCTTGTCCAGCGGAATCTCGTCCAAACGGCCGCGCAGCTCATCCAAGGGGATGTTCACGAATCCTTCCGCACAGCCGCGGGCGTACTCGGCGGGCGTGCGGGCATCCAACAGCGTCACGCTTCCGTCTCGCGGCAGGTCGGCCACATCATGCCAGTGGAACTGCTTTACGCGGCCCTCTTCGATGTTCTCGATCATGAAGCCCGCCATGTTCACGGGGTCCTTGGCAGAAGAGTACGGCGGCGCGTAGGCCAGATCCAGATCTTTCAGGTCGACGGCGTTCAGACCTGCAAAAATGGCCGTCGCCAGCACGTCGATGCGCTTATCGACGCCTTCGTAACCCACAATCTGGGCACCCAGCAGACGAAGGCTGCCGCGCTCATACAGAATCTTGCAGGTCATGACCTTGCCGCCCGGATAGTAGCCCGCATGGTTCGCAGGCGACAGGACCACCTTCTCGTAATCGATGCCGGCGGCCTGGGCCAGCTTCTCGTTGATGCCGGTAGTGGCGGCCGTCATGTTGAACAGCTTGATCACCGAGGAGCGCTGCGAGCCGCGGTAGTAGCTGTAACCGCCGCAGATGTTGTCCGCAGCGATGCGCCCCTGTTTGTTCGCGGGGCCCGCCAGCGGCACCAGGGCATCCAGCCCCGTAACGGCGTCGACGACCTGCACGGCGTCGCCCACCGCATAGATGTCGGGAACGGAGGTCTCCATGCGGTCGTTCACCACGATGGAACCCTTCGGACCCATCTCAAGGCCGGCCGCCTGGGCGATGGCCGTGTCGGGCGTCACGCCGATGGCCAGCACCACCATGTCCGAAACCAGGGGCTCCTCCCCTTCCAGCAGCGTGGACACCTTGCCGTCGCGCTCTTCAAACCCGGCCACAGAACTGCCAAGCTTCAGCCCGATGCCGTGGCTGCGCAGCAGCGCATGCAGCTGGCAGGCCATGTCGGCATCCAGCGGCGCCAGCACCTGCTTCGGGCGCTGCACGATGGTGACCTCGACGCCCATCTCACACAGATTCTCGGCCACTTCCAGACCGATGAAGCCGCCGCCTGCGACGACGGCCGACTTCGGCGCCTTCTCCACCACGAAGTTGCGCATGGCGAAGGTGTCCTCGACCGTACGCAGGGTGAACACGCGCTTGCCGTCCACACCCGCCAGGCGCGGCACGGTGGGCTTGGCCCCGGGCGACAGCAACAGCTTGTCGTAGGGTTCGTCGAACACCTCGCCGGTTTCCAGATTGCGCACGGTCACGGTCTTTAGATCAGGGTTAATGGCCTCGACCTCATGATGCACGCGCATGTCCACACGGAACCTGCGCAGGAAGCTTTCAGGGGTCTGAAGCGTCAGGGCGCCCGGATCGGTGATCACGCCGCCCACAAAGTACGGCAGACCGCAATTGGCATACGACACGTACCCCGTGCGCTCGAACACGATGATTTCCGCGGTTTCATCCAAACGCCTGATGCGCGCGGCCGCAGAAGCTCCGCCCGCCACTCCGCCGACGATGACTACCTTCATGGTCCTACCTTTCAACAGGTCCGCGATATCCGGAGATGCCGCCGATCGATTTCACGTTTTCGTATCCCATGGCGCGCATGGACAGTTCGGCCTTGTCGGCCCGCCCGCCGCCGAAGCAGTAGATGAAGACGGGCGTCGACTTGTCCGGCACCACGGCTTCGACCTCGGAAATCCGCTTCACGCTCAGGTTGACCGCTCCGGGTATGCGACCGCGGGCGAATTCGTCCGGCTCGCGCACATCCAGCAGCACCGCACCCGGCATGTCCGCGCAGGCCTTCGCCCCATCGTTGATATTCGGTCTTGAGAACATGTCGAAGAGCCCCATTGGCATACCTCCAAGATCGGTCGGACGGACCGCTAGATTATCCCATATTTATATATGTTGGCGATGGCGGCACCAGAGAAGCGGCCGCGGCGACCAGCCGTTCGGACCCTTCCCTATTCGAACAGTTCGGCTGCCTTTTCCAGCTCGTCCATAACGGCGATGTGCTGCGGGCAGGCGTCTTCGCACTGGCCGCAATGGATGCAGTCGCTGGCTTTGCCGTAGCTCTGAACGTTCATCTTATACGTGCGTTTCGCCCGGTCGTTGCCGAATTGCGCGCCCCGGTTCACAGCGTCGAAAATGCCGGCGATGTTGATGTTCATGGGGCATTCCTTCATGCAGTACTTGCAGCTGGTGCACGGCACGGCGATGGCGTCGGCCAACGCCCGCTGAGCCTTCTCCAACGTGGATCGCTCGGCCTCTGTCAGCGGCTTGAACGCCTGGTAGGTGGCGATGTTTTGACGCATCTGCTCCAGCGAGGACATGCCGGAAAGCGTGGTGATGGTGCCTTCCAGCCCCCAGACGAAGCGAAGCGCCCATTCCACGGGGGTCATATTCGACCCGGAGCCGTTCAGCACGTCGGCCACAACGGCCGGCGGGTCGGCCAGCGTGCCGCCGCGGACCGGCTCCATGATGATGACCGGCAGACCGTGCTTGCGCGCCACCTCGTAGCACTTGCGGGATTGGATGGCCTCGTTTTCCCAATCCGCGTAGTTGATCTGCAGCTGCACGAACTCCATCTCGGGATGAAGCCCGATGATCCGCTCCAGTTCGTCGGCGGTGTCGTGCAGCGAGAACCCGATGTGCTTGACCTTGCCTTCCGCCTTGAGCTGCTTCACGAAATCCCACATGCCGAAATCGTCGAACACCTTCGTGCGGTTGTTCCCCACGTTGTGAATCAGGTAGAAGTCGAAATAGCCCGCGCCGGTGGTCTCCAGGCTCACATCGAAATCGGCCTTCGCCTCTTCAGCGGTCTTTTCGCCGATCCAGGCCGCATTCTTGGTCGCAAGCTGATAACTCTCCCGAGGATAGCGGTCGACCAGCGCCGCCTTGATGGTGGCTTCGCTTGAACCGTACGCACGGGCCGTGTCGAAATAGGTAAGCCCCGCGTCCAAAAAGGCGTCGACCATCTGCTTGACCTGCTCGACGTCGTCGGTGCCGTCCTCCAGCTTCGGCAGACGCATCAGCCCGAAACCCAGTTTGGGAATGGATTCGCCCAGGTAGCTCATGGTTCCCCCTTAGAACGCCGGTTTGTTCGCTTTACGGTTGTTTATTATACGCGCACCGCATTACACGTCGAATCGGAACCTTCGTTCATGTATACTCGCATCCGTTGTTCGATTGGAAACGGAGTTTCATGGCCGCAAGCAAAGTGCATATCACCCTCCGCGTCATGACCGCAGACGACTACGACGGCGTCTACGATCTGTGGAAGCGCACCTCGGGCTTCGCCCTGCGGTCGACCGACGATTCCCGCGAATACGTCGAACGGTTCCTGCGCCGCAACCCCACCACCAGCGTCGTCGCTCTGGACGGCGAACGCATCGTGGGCACCATCCTGTGCGGGCACGACGGCCGCCAGGGCAGCATGTACCACGTCGCCGTGGACAGCGACTACCGCGAGCACCACATCGGACGCAAGATGGTGGATTTCTGTCTGGAAGCCCTGAAGGCCGAAAAGATCAGCAAGGTCACGCTGGTGGCCTTCGAAAGCAACGAGGGCGGCAACCGCTTTTGGCAGCGCCTCGGCTGGATCCCCCGTCCAGACCTGAACACCTACGAGATCATCATCGGCGACGATTACGTCATCCACGTGGTGGACTGACGCCGCGACCCCTACTGCATCTGCTCCCGGTCGAACAGACCGATGATTTCCTCACGGTTATGCACGTCGCATTTGCGGTAGATGCTGCGCATGTGCGTCTTGACCGTGGATTCCGAGATGAACAAAGTGTCTTGGATGTATTTCAGCCCGTGCCCGGTCACCCACAGCTTGAACACGTCCGATTCGCGGCGCGACAGCCCATGGGCCTCCACGAAGGCCGCGGCACGGGCATCGAACGAAGCCTGGGCACCCGCCGCATCCACCGGTGCGTCTTGGGGTTCTCCGGATTCCGCCTCATTTCCACCAGCCGCATCCGACGCGTCTTCTCCAGAATCCATCGAGTCCTCACCCAAATCGAGCACGAACAGTCCGTCGGAAAACGCGAACCCCACCGCAACGATAATCAGCAGCACGACCACCCCGAGGAACATCGGCGTGTCCGAAATGAACGGCGCCACATTGTGGCCCAGCACGTTGCCCAAGCATTCGGCGAGCCAGCCCATGGCGAACACCGCGAACGGGGCCACCGGCGTGGACTTCGCACTAAGCGCCAGCACGACCCACAGAAGAACGTCCGCCGCAATGTAGGAATAGAACACTAGCGACGACCGCACGCCTCCGAAATAGGCGATCAGGAATGCGCCGCCGGCCAACACCAGAAGGAAACACTTGTACAGAAGCGATGCGTCGAAGCGCTTCTTCACGACCAGGGAACTCGCGATGAAGAACAGGCCCAGGCCGATGGGCAGCACAAGATAGACCGGGGACATCACCGTGCCGAAACGGTCCATGTCCGGCGCGATGACGCTGATGGACCCGATGACGAAGAACACGATCACCACGCCCAGCAGCGTGCGTCGGGTAATCGCTTCGGAGGTAACGCGCATGAAGCTGGCCGAACCCGTCGAGTCATGTCGCATGACCCCGTCCGACGTCGAGCTGGAACCGTCGGCACAGGAGAGCATCGGCAGCAGTGCGAAAGAGACGAGCGGCGCCGCCACCGCCACCAGGCTTTCGATTTCGGCGGGCAGGCCCAGCACGAAAAAGCATATGACGGAACTTGCCATCAAAGCGAAGCCCGACAGCATGACGATGGCGCGCGCAGACAGTCTGACGAACGCATCGAACCAGGTCATGATGAGGATGATGGCGAAGAATCCCGAAACCGCCAGCCCGACGGAGCGCATCGGCCCTACCGCGGCGACCACTGGATAGGTGCACAAAAACGTGCCCACCGACATGCCGGTTGCCGCCAGAGCCGAGAAGGTGGTGCGCCCGTTGAACGCCGGGAGTTTGCCGCGGAAGAGCAGCAGGCCCAAACAGGCGATCACGCCCGAAAGCATCGACCCGGTGACGACATGCGTGCCCTGGGCCTGCACCAACGTCGGCGAAAGCAACACGACGGTGGCCCACACGCTGGTAAGGCTGTACCCAAGCGTATATGCGATATGTTCAGGCCGCACGCCGATGGCTGACGCATGCGTCACGATGATCCCTCCTCATTATTGAGGTTCCATTATTCCACAGAAACGAATGAACGAACATAACGATTGAAAAAAGCGTCCGAGAACTGTCGATCCGCATCGACTCTGCCTGCGTTGGCGCTTATAACACGAGTTCAAGAAGCCATCTGCCCTCCTGGCGTCACGGCGAACCTCAGAGCGGGACCTCAGCTACCTTATCCAGCATGGAGTCAAGGACCTCCGTCATGCAGACAAGATTTGGGGCTTGTGGCATCCGGACCGAAGGATTGCGAACCCCTTCCGAAAGCCCTTTGCAACGAAAATGGGAATTCGTGCGCACTTAGGGGGATAATCTGCACGCACTCGACCGATCTTGGTCGTCTTCGCCCATATCGGACAAATGTTAGACCACACTATTAGTTGTTCTGTGGCGTATTTACCACCTGTACAACCTTTTGCAACGCACAGTTGAGAGATTTGCGGCAGATTATCCCCTCAAGTGCGCTCGAAAACCAAATCTCGTTGCACGGACGCTCCGATCCACGCCTGACGAGCCCGAAACACCGCCCACCCGCGACTCCGACCGCAATCCGCATGCTCCGATAGCCCCGAACGACCCACGGCGCGACCACGTTCGTCTTTTCCATCCTGCCGAGGCTGGACAACACTCTGGCTTTTGGGCCATCAGCCACCAACACCTGCCTGAGCTGGTTATTTGCCGCACTCATCATCCACAGTCGAGAGAAAATCAACCCTTTCGGTCGATACACCAGACCCTCGTCCCCGGCGTTTTTCGACCATGGCGGTCGGTTTCAAAACCAGGAAAACGGTGCATAGTTCGGGTTGTCCGACAAAGGCGCATCGTGGGAGGGTGCGCCGACCTCAGAAAGGTGGAGATCATGTCCAAGAACACCAAGAACCTGTCCCGTCGCGGATTCCTGTCCGGCGCCGCCCTCGCAGGCGTAGCCGCGGCCGGCTTGGCCGCATGCTCGCCCAGCGCATCCGGCACGGGCGAAAGCGCAGCCGCCGCCGACGGCGAAACCGCTGCAGCAGCAACCGGCGAAGGCACCCTCGGATACGACGGCACCGGCAACATGCCCTGGCTCGGCGAGATGCCCGTCATCGACGATGCTTCCGTTGAGGAAGAGCTCGACGCCGACGTTCTGGTCATCGGTCTGGGCGCAGCCGGCGTGCCTGCATGCCGCGCTGCTGCGGAAGCCGGCGCCAAGGTCGTGGCCTTCGAAGCCTCTTCCCATCTGAACAGCGTCGCCAGCGACATGGCCATCCTCGGCGGCGAGACCCAGGCCATGTGGGGCCGCGGCGAAGGCTACATCGACCGCTGGACCATCATCAACGAGCACATGAAGGAATGCAGCCACCACGGCAACTACGCCATCATGAACCGCTGGGCCGACGTGTCCGGCGCGGCTCTGGACTGGTTCGTGGCCGGCAGCCCCAGCCTGTACTTCGTGAAGGATGACGCCTACGAGGAGATTCCCGAAGAGGGCCAGGCCAACTACATGTTCCCCTACTGCTACCCCGTGCCCGACACCTATGACTGGACCAAAGAGGAGATGCCCTGCTATCCCACGTCCGTCGGTTTCAGTAGCCTGGGTACCGTCATGAAGGACAACCTGCAGATCGCCATCGACGCCGGCGCCGACATCCGCTACGACACCCGCGGCATCGAGCTGATCACCGACGACTCCGGAGCCGTCATCGGCGCATACGGCCAGGCGAAGGGATCCGAGGGCTACATCAAGGTGAACGCGCCCGCCGTCATCCTGGCAACCGGCGACTACCTGGCCAACGAGGACATGATGAAGTACTTCGCCCCCGAGTGCATCGAGAACCAGATCCCCATTCTGAGCCTTGATATGGACGCCGACGGCAACTACACCAACGTGGGCGACGGCCACAAGATGGGCGCCTGGGTCGGCGGCGCCATCGAGCAGTGGCACGCACCCATCATCCACCACATGGGCGGCGGTGCAGGCCCCGACGGCCGCGGCGTCATCGGCAACAACGGCTACCTGTGGCTGAACCTGCGCGGCGAGCGCTTCATGAACGAGGACCTGCCCGGCCAGCAGCTGGAGAACCAGGTGGAGCTGCAGCCGCAGCGCAAGGCCTACCAGTTCTTCGATTCGAAGTGGCCCGAGCAGCTGGCCTACTTCCCCATGGCCCACGGCGTCGCCTGCATCTACCGTGAGGAAGCCCTGCCCGATTACACCGCATCCGGCCTGCGCATCAACGTCCGCACCAAGGAGGACATCGACGCAGCCATCGCCGACGGCCGCTGCCTGACCGCAGACACCGTCGAGGACCTGCTCGCCCAGATCGAAGGCATGGACGTGGAAACCGCCAAGGCCTCCATCGAGCGCTACAACGAGCTGTGCAACGCCGGCCAGGACTCCGACTTCGGCAAGGCCAGCCAGCGCCTGTTCGCCCTGGAGAACGGCCCGTTCTACGCCGCCGAATGCGGCTGCGCCCTGACCCTGGGCAACCTGGGCGGCTTCGAATCCGACGCCGACTGCCACGTGTACAACACCGACCGCGAGCGCATCCCCGGCCTGTACGTGTGCGGCGCTCCGCAGGGCGGCCGCTTCAACGTCCAGTATCCCATCTCGCTCAAGGGCCTGAGCTGCGGTATGTGCATGGTCTTCGGCATGATCGCAGGCCAGAACGCTGCCGCCTTGGCATAACCGAACCGCTTTTCAGCATCGGGCGGCCCACCCCTCCACCTGTCAGCCCCGATGGAAAAGAAACGGCACCCTCCTGCAGGGTGCCGTTTTTCATTCCTAGACCCGGCATCATGCCGGCCTGGTGGTATCCGACTGCGCGTCCAACAACAAACGCTGCTGTGCAACGAGTTTTCAGCCTGTGGAGCACTTGAGGGGGATAATCCGCGCATAAAGACTTGTAACGCGACCCTCGGAACCCATTTGCGGACATGTTTCGCCACAGTTTTATCGGTTTGTTGCATAAAAGTAAGCGACGTTGCATCGCCTCTCGAGAGCACCACGAAGGCAATTCCGGGCGGATTATCCCCCTCAAGTGCTCCTTGGATCGGTTTTTCGTTGCACGACGCCCTCGCTAGGAGCCGCGAACAAAGCGAAACGGCGGTCTTTCGAAGGAACACCCTCGGCATCGGCCCATGCAGGAATGCAAGACACGGCTGCCCCGGTATCGGCTGCTCCTCAGACCCGAAGGACACGCGGACCCACAGACCGGATGTCGAAATTCTTCCTTTTGACTATGATGACTTGCATATAGAAAAGATTGGTATACCATGCGATTAAGTGACGACTTAATTAAAGGAGGAACGTGGCCGATCTGGAATCACTCTTCAAGGCACTGGGGGAACCGACTCGCCTGAAAATCGTGCGCCTGCTCACCGAGCGGCATCACTGCGCACGCTCGCTTTCCCAAACGTTGGGCATCAGCGAACCGGCCGTTTCCCAGCATATGACCGTTTTGAAACGCGTGGGGCTGGTAAGCTCCTATCGACATGGATATCACATGCATTACGTGCTCAACACTGAGGCCTTGGCCGAGCTTTCAGACGAGCTACACCTGTGGCAGGAACGCGCCGAGAATGTCCTGAGCTGCCACTCGCAGCAGGAATCCTGCGCGTACCTGCTCGGCGACGGCACAAGCGGCTGCCTGTACGGCATTGCCAATGCCGCCGAACCCATCGACGCAAAGAAATCAGAAACCAATAGCGGCGAAGCCGCTCAAACCGAACCAGATGAAAGGACATCCATGAGAATCGCCATCCCCTCCGAAACCGATGCCGGCCTGCAGAGTGTCCGCAGCGGACATTTCGGCCATGCGCCCTACTTCACCATCGTGACGATTGAAGACCGCCAGGTCAAAGATGTCGAAGTGGTCAAGAACGTCGACCACGACCAGTACGGCTGCGGCGGCGTGATCCAGTACGCCCTTACCCTGGGCATCGACGGCATCCTGACCGTCGGCATGGGTATGCCTCCCTACACCGCATTCACGAACAACGGCATCACCGTGTACTCCGAGACCAACACCCCCATGGTGGGCGATGTCGCCCAGCTGTTCGCACTGGGCCTGGTCATGCCCATGGATCCGAACAAGGCCTGCAGGCACTAACCCGCACACAGCCGAACCAACAAGAACCTCCCCTCCTTCCTTCAGGGCCGGCGGTGCGTAACCGCCGGCCCTTCATGTATACGCCTGCATCTCGGGGCGCACACCAAGGCGGCGCGCGAGTCCCCGAAGATCGCTGTTCTTGATCGGGGCGCATGACCGCCCAGCGCGTGATGCCCCGACGCACAGCCGTCCTCGATCGGGGCATACGCTCGGCTGGTGCGCAAGGTCTTGAGTGCGACCCCTTCGAACTGAAGAACACGCTGCGGCATAAGTCCCTCATCCCATACGCAAGGGTCAATTGCCACAGTATTCTCCTACCCGTCCCATTAAGAATCACGTGACGCTTTTCTGCGATACAATGCCCACAGGCTGTATCTGCGACAAAAGGGTCCCATCTGCAAGCAGGACCTATTGCCCAGCCGGTTTCTCACACACCATATCTGCACCTATGCAAGCAACGACCGCACAGCCTGTGGTCTGGTTTTTTACACTCATTACGCTTATTGCCCGTGCAAGGGTTGGGAAAGGATTCATCATGGACTTCAAGGACATCACCGCTGAGCAGATTATGGCCGCCATGAAGGCAGGTTCTCGCGAAGAAATCAAGGCGTACCTCGCCGAACAGGGCATCGAGCTGCCCGCCAAGGCTCCTTGGACGGTTCATTTCACCGAGAAGAACGTCAAGGACAACGCCATGAAGCTGTGGAACAAGGCCATGATCGAGCCGCGCGTCCTGTGCGCCGACGACGAGCACGACTTCCAGCGTGAAGGCAGCGCTGAGATGGAGCGCACCGCCGCAACCGGCACCGGCTCCTCCTTCAGGTACGCCCTCAAATGCACCAAGTGCGGCGCCGTCAAGTGGATCAGCGAAATGCCCGTCGAGGCGTAAGCTTCCACCACACATAACACTTGCCAAATCCCGCCGGCCGTCTATTCTCCTTCGACGGCCGGCGGTTTTTTATGCCCGCGAAGCTCTTGGGCCGTTTCGGCGAATGGAAACGACAAGGGGACGCATCCGATCGGCGCGAAACGACCGAATGCGCCCCCCTTTAAGAACGTTTGCCTTAAGCAAACTAGATGCGGGCTACAGCCTTGATCTCGACCCTGGCGCCCAAAGGCAGCGCGCCCACTTGGAAAGCGGCGCGAGCGGGATACGGCTCGCTGAAGAACTCGGAGTAGACGGCGTTCATGGCCGCGAAATCGGCGATGTCGGCCAGAAGAACCGTGGTCTCCACCACAGAAGACATGTCGGTGCCTGCCTCTTCCAGGATGACCTTCATGTTGGTCAGGCTTTGGCGGGTCTGACTTTCGATGTCGTCACCAGGAAATTTCCCGGTTGCCGGGTCGATGGGCAGCTGGCCCGAAATGTTGATGGAAACGCCCTCCGCGCGGATCGCCTGGCTGTACGGACCGACTGCGGCAGGCGCCTTGGGAGAAGCAATGGCTTGGTTGTTCATGACGGTAGACCTCTCTTCCGATTCGATTTCCGACCGATACGTTCGCGACCGGGGTTATCAACGTTCGATGCGTCGTTCGGCGACGACCTCGGTGATTTCTCTGCAGACGAACGAGAATCAATCGCACCTCGATACTTCGAACCCATCAAATCAGGCCGATTCCACGTTCCGCTGCTGATTCGCAACGGAAACCATCCGATTCAGCGGCGGACCCGCACGGCGAAAACGGCAACCATCCCAGAGTAGATCAGGTCCACCGACCGCACGACGGTAACGAAGCGCAGACAAACAAACAGGCCTGCCGCCGAAATATCGGCGTCAGGTCTGAACAATGACAAAAAGGTTCGGGGGAACGTCACGCAGCCGGGCTACTCGCCCATGATGACTGCCGAGGCGATTGGCGAAGCGATGCCCACCTGGCAGGCCGCGAGCTCGTCGGCAAAGCGCTTGCCGCAATCGGCGTCGCCCGCCACCGTGCCGTAGTGCATAGGCACCGCGACCGTTGGAACAACCGAAAGCGCGCAGGTCACAGCCTCGTCCACGTTCATCGTGTACGTGCCGCCCACGGGAATGAGCAACACGTCGCAATCCACGTGCTCGTTGTCGGGGTTCTGGTCGGTATCGCCCATATGGAAGTAGAGCTTGCCGTCAACGCTGACGATGTAGCCCAGCCAGCCGTTTGCCTTGGGATGGAACTTCTTACCGATGTTGTAGGAAGGAACCGTCTCGACGGATACCGTATCGCTCAACGCGACGGAATCGCCTATGGCAAGAACGAAGGTCTCGACGTCGGGAAGCGCGGCAGCATCCTTGGCCGTGCTTTCCGGGGTGCCCACGCGGGTGCCGGGCTTGGACACCTTCGCGATGTCCTCGGGCGAGAAGTGGTCGTAGTGGTCGTGAGTGACCAGCACCACATCGGCGTCGTGGGGCTCATCAGGAACATCGTAAGGATCGACGTACACCACGAATCCGTCGGACGCCTCTAGGCGCACGCAGCTGTGGGTGATCAGTCGGACCGGCTTCAAGAGCTTATGTATGTCGGCATCAGCGTTCATGGTTCTCTTTTCTCTTCGGTTACATGATGCCCCTACAGTTTATCCGTTTAACCTGCATGTACGGCATGAGCCGCCTGCACAAGCGCGGGAATGTCGAAAATCGGCACAGATTCGTCTGGCGACGGCGAACCCTTGCGGATGTGCATGAGATATTCGATGTTGCCGTCTCCGCCGGAAATGGGCGAAAAGTCCAGGCCGCACACCGTAAACCCGGCGCACTGCGCCTCGGAAAGCACCTGTTCGATAACGGATTGGTGCACCCGAACGTCCTTTACCACACCCTTTTTGTTCAAGGCGGTGCGGCCCGCTTCGAACTGAGGCTTGATCAAGCACACCGCCGAGGCGCCTTCGCGAATCATGCCCGCCATGGGCGTAAGCACTTTGTCAAGCGAAATGAACGAAACGTCCGTCGCCGCGAAATCCGCAGGCCCTCCCAGGGTTTCGGACGTGACCGAACGAGCGTCGATGCCCTCGAGGCTCACCACCCGGGGGTCAGCCAGAAGCTTCGGGGCCAGCTGGTCGTGACCGACGTCGATGGAGAACACGCGCGCCGCTCCGAACGACAGCATGCAATCGGTGAACCCGCCCGTAGACGAGCCCACATCCACGCAGGTCATACCCTGTATATCCAGACCGAACGCCCGCAGGGCATGTTCGAGCTTCAATCCCCCGCGGCCCACATACGCGCAAGCCGTGCCCTGCACCTCGATAGCATCGCCGTCGTCAACACCAAGACTCGCCTTTGTCACATTCCGTCCGTTGACGAACACCAGTCCCGCCGCAATCGACGCCTTCGCCTTGGCCCGAGAGGGCTCAAGGCCGCGCTCCACCAGCGCCACATCCAAACGCATACCCAACACAGTCCCTTTCCACGTACCCACACACATTGTACCAACGCGCATTCGGAAAGAGGTACGGCAATCGGCATGGCGCCGCGCGGGTCTGCGGAGCTTCAAAAGGACATCAGCCGACAGCGTCGCGACACGGGTTTTCGGGCTGGCCCCTGTTCATGTTTGCAGTCAACCGTGCATCTTATTGGCCCAGAATGCATCTTGGCGCCACGCGGTCGAACGACGACAACTCGACAGATACAATGCCGCCGAATCCAATAAGAAAGGCAGCAACCATGGGTTTGGCGGTGTTCGTTGTATTGGCGGCTTTGGAAATCGCGCTCGCGGTGCGGACATACACGAAGAGGCACGAAAACTCGAAGCAGCGAGAGGCCCGCATCTTCGTCCGCGTAGTCCAGCTGGCTGTGGTATCGGTTGCGCTGATTGTGCCCACCGGGCAGAAATGGCGGTTCGTTCCTGTGCTCTGCTTCCTGACATTGCTGCTGGTCATCGCAGTCATAGTTGCGCTGGCCAAACGGAACATTGCAGGCAAGCCCCGCAAGCAAGCCGGCGTTATTGCCTCCTGCGTGGCGTGCGTGTCAGCGCTGAGCGTTCTGCTGGTTCCCGCATTCGTGTTCACGGGATATTCCGGTCTGCCGACCACAGGCGAATACCAGGTCGCGGAAACCTCCGCCATTCTGGTCGACGGCTCGCGCATCGACCCGTTCGAGCAAGACGGAAGCGCCCGCGAAGTGCCGGTCCACTTCTATTACCCCGCTGCCACGAACGGCCACGCAAGCGAGTTTCCGCTGGTCGTGTTCTCGCACGGCGCATTCGGCTACTATCAGAACAACACCTCCACATACATGGAGCTCGCAAGCAACGGTTACGTTGTCGTGGCGCTGGACCATCCGCACCATGCCTTCTTCACCACCGACACCACCGGGCAGACGGTCATCGTCAACCGGGATTTCCTGAACACCGCGCTCGACATCTCGTCGCAGGACGCCACCAAGCTGGACCCGCAGGAGCAGCTCGCCATCTATCAGGATTGGATGGCACTGCGCACGGCGGACATGGGATTCGTGCTTGATGAGCTGGAGCAGGCCGGCGAAAGCGCCGTGCTGGACGGCAGCTGGTTTACAGCGGACAACAACGACGATGAAATCCTGGGCATCCTGGGCACCATCGACTACTCGAAAATCGGCCTGATGGGACACTCCATGGGCGGCGCGACCAGCGTTCAGCTGGGGCGCGAGCGCGACGACGTAACGGCCGTCATCGATCTGGACGGCACGATGCTCGGAGAGTACACGGGCGTATCCGACGGCAAACTCACCGTAAACGAAGAGCCCTACACGGTTCCCGTGCTTGAATTCGTGAACTGGGAGACCTATAACGAATTGGCCAAAGGTATGGAGGAGTTCCGCGCAGAAGGCGGCGCGTACGCCAACGACGAGCTGATGCGCAACGCTGCGGACGGCTACACCGTCACAATTCGCGACACGGAGCACATGGACTTCACCGACCTGCCGCTGCTGTCCCCCACCCTGGGCAACATGCTGGGCAGTGGCGAGCGCGACTCAGCGGAGACGATGACCATCGTCAACTCGGTTGTGCTGGACTTTTTCGACTGCTATCTGAAAGGACAGGGCGCTTTCTCGGTGCAAGACGTGTACTGATCGCCCGCGAAACGAAACATGGATGTTGAAATCGAACGCATTGGCGAAGGCGAAAAGGAGCTCGTCCTGATCCGCTGCCGCGCGGTGACCGACGAAGTGCGCGAAATCGCCGACTTCGTCAAGTCACGCCAAGGCAGGCTGATGGGCGTGCTGGAAGGCATGCAGTACGAGGTGCCGCTGCCGGACGTGCATTACATCGAGTCGGTGGACGGCAGAACCTTTCTGTACACGAAAGACCAGGTCTTCGAGACGCCGTACCGCATTTACGAACTTGAAAACCGGCTTGCAGGCAAGCAATTCCTGCGCATCTCGAAGTCGATGCTGCTGAACCTGATGAAGGTGGGTTCCATCCGGCCGGCGTTCAACGGACGCTTCGTGGCCGTGTTGCGGTCGGGTGAGGAAGTTATCGTATCCCGCAGCTACGTAAAGGGTCTCAAAGCCGCTCTGAGAGGAGAATAGAGCATGGACCTGAAGCAGTTTCTTGTTCAAAAACTGTCGCTGTTCTTTATGCTGACCACTCTGATCACCCTTGTGATATGCGCGTTCGGGCTGTACTTGGACGCGGATGCGCAGTTCGGCTACAACGAGCTGCTGACGCCCGTGCGCATCGCCGCCCTGTGCGTGATTCCCACGCTGGTGACGTATTCGCGCCATGAGCTTACGCCCCGCCAGATGAAGGCGCGCATGGCGCTGGAGCTGGCACTAATCGAAGCGGTCGTGCTTGCCCTTGCGTTCACGAGCCCCGCCATCGACACGGACCGGGCGTCGGTGGTTGCGGCCATTGCGGGCAGCGTGCTGGGGATTTACGTGCTGGCCAGGCTTTTCTCGTGGCTGCACGACTCCGCCCAAGCCCGCGAGCTGAACGCCGAGCTGGCCCGATTCCAACAACTCTTTGAGGAATAACCCGCAGCTGAACCGTGGACAGGAGACGCAGGTTCGCTCAACAAAGCACAAACCTACCTATGCTCCCTGCTCACCCACCCACAATACGTGTCGAATCCGTTACAATAGGCAGGTGTCTCAACCCCTACGCGCAAAGGAGCTGCCCATGGACTTCACTTCCAACAAACGCCCTGACGATATGGTGCGCATCACCACCCCCGAACTGGCCGACGCCTTCATCGAAGAGGCCGTCGCGTACACGCGCGAGCAGGTCGGCGACGGCAAGGTGCTGCTGGCACTGTCCGGCGGCGTCGACTCCAGCGTGGTCGCCGCGCTGCTGATCAAAGCCATCGGCAAGCAGCTCGTGTGCGTGCACGTGAACCATGGCCTCATGCGCAAAGGCGAATCCGAGCAGGTCATCGAGGTGTTCCAGAACCAGATGGACGCCAACCTCATCTATGTGGACGCCACCGACCGCTTCCTGGACCTGCTGGCCGGCCAGGCCGATCCCGAAACCAAGCGCCACATCATCGGCGAGGAGTTCATCAAAGTCTTCGACGAGGAGGCCGCAAAGCTTGACGGCATCGGCTTCTTGGGCCAGGGCACCATCTACCCCGACATCCTGGAGTCCGAAGCCGGCGTGAAGGCCCACCACAACGTGGGCGGGCTGCCCGAAGAGCTGAACTGGGAACTGGTCGAGCCCGTCAAACTGCTGTTCAAGGACGAGGTCCGTGTGGTCGGCAAGCAGCTGGGCCTGCCTGACGGCATGGTCTACCGCCAGCCCTTCCCCGGTCCCGGCCTGGGCGTGCGCTGCACCGGCGCCATCACCCGCGACCGTCTGGCCGCACTGCGCGAGGCGGATGCCATCGTCCGCGAAGAGATCGAAGCCGCCGGCCTTGACATCTGGCAGTACTTCGCCGTGGTGCCCGACATGCGCGCCACCGGCGTGCGCGACGGCCAGCGCGCCTACGAGTGGCCTTGCATCATCCGCTGCATCAACACGGTCGACGTCATGACCGCCGAGGTGCCCGAGCTCGACTGGGCGCTTCTTAAGAAGATCACCGACCGCATCCTGGGCGAAGTGCCCGGCATCTGCCGTGTGCTCTACGACCTGTCCCCCAAGCCCATCGGCACGGTCGAATTCGAATAACGCCTGATAACACCTGGTATGCAGAAGGCCCTTCCGATTCAACGTCGGAAGGGCCTTTTCGCAGATCGCAACCGTACGGGGACGAAACGTCACCCGCGCTCGGTCATGCCGGGGATGGGTATGGGCGGCACATGGTCGTACCCCGGCTTTTCGAGCAGCTGGTTCATGGCGGCCAGCACCTCCGCCTTCTGCTCGGGGAAATGTCCGCGCACCGTGCAGTCGCCGAGCACGGTGGAATCCACAAACTCGCAGTCGTCCAGCTCGAGGCCCGCAACCATGTTCCGGGTCTCGATAAGCCGCTGGTGGAAGGTGAGCTGATGGAAGCCGCCCTCCTGGGCGATTTTGAACAACGGCGTGTTGGGCCACAGAAGCAGGCCCGTCACCCAGATGCGCTTCGGCTGAGCCGCATTCAGAAACGCGATGGAGCCCGGCGCATGCAGATGCGTCAGTTCCGTACCGCCCAGACCTGCGATCATGGTGAATGAGAAGTCGATGTCCAGCTTATGCAGCCTGCGGCAGGCCTCCAAGGCGTCGTCAATCTTGATGCCCTTGCACATGAAATCGAGAATCTCCTGCGCGCCGCTTTCCAGCCCGATGTGCACCTCGCGCAAACCCGCGTCGGCAAGCTCCTCCAGTTCTTCTTCGGTCTTCGCGAGCACGTCGTCGAAGCGGGCGTACATGGCTATCTCGTCCACCCACGGCATGAAATAGGCGATAATCTCGAAAATCTGCCTGAGCATGTCCATGGGAAGCGAAAGCGGGTTTTCGCCCAGCAGGAACACCCGGTGTTTGTCCTGCGCGTACGGAATGAGCATCTGGGCCTTCGCGGCGATTTCCGGCAGGGAGAACACGTAGCGCTCGTCGTTGGCGAAGTCGCAGAATTTGCACCTATGCCAGCTGCACCCAAGCTGCACCTCCAGCGGCGCCGACGTGCGCCCTTCCCAAATGGGCATGTAGATCTGCTCGCCCGTGAATAGCCGCACATCCACGTAGCGCTGCTCCTGCCCGGCCTCGGACGCTTGTGTCCCGCCCTGGACCTGCGCGTTCATATCGGGACCGTCGGCATGGTCATGGCCGTTGCTCGTCATGGCAAGTCCTCGCATTCTCCCGTAGCGTCTGTGACAGGTGCCCTTCGCTATGTATAATCTGATAGTGACATTATACGGCAGCCGCCACGGCATCGTTCTTCATGAGGGCATATGACACTGTTGTGGCTAGCCGAGCGCAGGCAACGCGCACCAGAACAAGCCTTGAAACCGAACTGGAGGGGATGCGGCCATGGACGCCAGAACGTACCGGACCGAAAGCGGAACCGTGCACTATTGGACCGACACCACCGCCGGCCCGGATGCGCCTTGGCTCGTGTTCCTACCCGGCCTTACCGCCGACCACACGCTGTTCGACGCGCAGATGGAACACTTCTCCGGAAGGGCGAACTGCCTGGTGTGGGACGCGCCCGCCCACGGGGCATCGCGCCCCTACCCGCTGGACTTCACCATGGACGACTACGCCTGCATCCTCCATGACATCCTGCAAAGCGAAGGGGCTTCGCGCCCTGTGCTGATCGGCCAGTCGCTGGGCGGCTACGTCTCCCAGGCGTACATGGACCTCTTCCCCGGAACCGCGGCCGGGTTCGTCTCGATCGACTCGTCGACGCTCAAGCGGAAGTACTACCCCACCTGGGAAGTGAAGTTCCTGCGCCACACCAAGGGCATGTACCTGTCCATTCCCTGGGCGCTGCTCAAACCCTGGGGCGCATGGGGCGCCGCCGAAACGCCGCAGGGCCGGGCCAACATGCGCTCGTTCATGGACGGCTTCGCCAAACGGGAATACTGCGAACTGGCCGGGCACGGCTACCGGATGCTTGCCGACGCGCTGGAATCGGGCCGGACGTACGACATCGACTGCCCCGCCCTGCTGCTGTGCGGCGAAAAGGACCATGCCGGCGACGTGAAGGCGTTCAATCGGGAATGGACCGCCGGCGAAGGAATCCCCCTGGTGTGGGTGCCCGGCGCGGGCCACAACGCCAACGTCGACAATCCGGAATTCGTGAACGTGCAAATCGAACGGTTCGTCGCGGGTCTGGACGCATAGCTCGCTCCGCGCGGCCGCCTGCCCGCACCGCAAAAAAGCCGGGCGCGAAGGCCCGGCTTCCGTTCTCTACCTATGTATACGCAGCGCTAGTCGATGGTGTCGGCGTAGGCTTCCACGCTTTGGGCGCTCAGCCCGAACTCGTCATCCCCTCCCAGCGGGATGGCCAGGATGGAATAGGCGTAGCCGTCATCGGTCCAGACGGTCTTGGCCGCCGCGTCCTCCACGTACCCGTAGCAGGTCGCTTCGACATCGGAATCCAACTGCATGGTCCACTCCAGAGGATACTCGCCGTAGTCGCCGGAGATGTCCCCGCCTTCGGCCAGGCTCGGGTCGCCCTTGCGCACGATGACCTGGTTCGCGGCGTTGTCATAGGTGACTTCCACCAAGCCTTCCATGGCGCGGTAGGTGACCTCGAAAGGTTCGCCGACCCCGGCGTCGAGCGTCTCGTCGACGTCGAATTCGATGCCCGAGAACTCGACCGCCTCTGCGGCGTCGGCGGCATCGATCCAGGGGTTGGCGATCTGGGTGTTCTCCCCCTGCGCCTGCGTTTCCTCGGCGGCGTCGTTTCCGGCGCAACCGGCAAGCGCGACGCAGCACATCAAGGCGGCGCATGACACAACAGCGATCAGCTTCTTCATAACAGCACCTTTCTGTCGGAGTTGCCTGCACACCGGTATTGTATCGCGAACCGAGGCCGGCATGCACCCCGACCTCCAGGCTATGCCGATTTGCAACGTTCGGCAGGTCGCGCAGCGTTTGCAGCATAGGCAGGCTCCGCACCGCACGATTCCGGACACCCCGCTGGTGTATAATCCGCAGAAAGGATCTACGGGGGAATGTATGGAACACCTGACCATAGGCCAGATGGCCGAACG
The DNA here is from genome assembly GCF_000023885.1 of Slackia heliotrinireducens DSM 20476. Lineage (NCBI taxonomy): Bacteria > Bacillati > Actinomycetota > Coriobacteriia > Eggerthellales > Eggerthellaceae > Slackia > Slackia heliotrinireducens. The sequence continues at coordinate 1,884,096 of NC_013165.1, forward strand.
GAACTGCGTCAGCCGCAAAACGCTTCGCCTCTACCATGACCTGGGCCTGCTCGTGCCCGAATACGTCGACGAATCGAACGGCCGCCGCTACTACAACGAGGACCAGCGCTACGTCCTCGACGCGATCCAGCGACTGCAGGCCATAGGCATGTCGCTTTCGGAAATCAACGAGGCCGTCAACGAGACGGATGCCGAAGAGCTCAAAAAGCTGCTGGAGCATCAGCTCGAACTGAACCGTCAGAAGCAGGTCTCCCTCGGAGTCGCCATGAACACCAACCGCGAACTGCTGGAAGGCATACGCATGCGCATGGAAATCGACCGCCGGCCCCATGCCCTGCCCTCGGTGCAGATCCAGGAGTGCGAGGCCTTCCCCATGCTGGTGTTCACCTGCGAAGAGCTGGGCATTCCGCCCATCACCTACGGCATGCACCCGGATTGTCTGGACCAGTGGTACCGCGTCATGGACAGCACGAAGCGCATGATCGCCGAGCTGGTCGACGAATCCGGCATCGACGTTCCCATCCCCTTGCTGTTCCACCGCGTCGGAGTCGTGAACGAGAAAGACGACCACGACGGCCGCGTCCGGTATTGCCGGAAGGTGTTCATCGGCATCGACGCTGCCCTTGCCGACGTTTTGAAGAGGAGCACCGAGCTGCCCGCGGGAACCTACCTGACCCTCGGCGGCGAGTGCACCGACATGGTGGGCATGTGCAGCGGCCAGTGCATGACGAAGGTGTGCATGGACCGCCTGTTCGAGTTCGCCGAGAAGCACCGGTTCAAGACCGACGGGATGTGCTACACCGAATGCCTTCCCGACCCGTTGGCGCTGCGGTCCTCCGCCGTCGAGACCCTGAACCGCACGCGGCTGCGCATCCTGGAGGAATAACCCCGTCCGAACGCACAAGGCCGGAACCCGTTACGGACTCCGGCCTTCTTGTGCGGTTCGAACCGCCCCGCTAGGAGGCGGATATGTACACCGTATCCACCTGCGGGCTGCACCGTCCCTCATCGTTGACCGAGCGGACCTTCAGCTCGAACACTCCCGCCTGAGGCGGCGTGAACACGAACGACCAGTTCACACGGCGTTCGTCATCGGTGTTCTCCGTGGGGTACGTGGTCCAGTTCCTTCCGTCGTCCAGACTGAACTGCACCGCCGACACGGCGTGTCCGACATCGATGGCGTATCCCTTGAGAAGGACGGGATGCCCGGCTTCGCATACGACCTGGGGAATCATGGCGCTAGACCTCCGCGCTGGACACGCCGACGCCCGGGAAGTTTCCGTAATACTCGTCGCCCTCGTCGGTGTAAGGGTTCGGCGGAGGCGTCTGGCGCTGCTCGAATGCGACGTTCGTGATGTCCTTCGCGAAATAGCGGGCCGACGTCGAACCCAGCCATAGCTGGTTCGAGCTGCCGACGGACTCCCCTATGGGCTCGCCGTTCACTTCGGTCACGATGACGCTGTGGCGCTGGGTCACATAGCTCAGGGGCATGGCCACCTCGTAGCCGTCGGCCGAGGTGAAGACGACGGTGTTCACGTCTTCGGCCGCGCCCGCCTGCTCCATCAGGTCGGTCACCTTCACGCCGGTGATCTCGGCGTTGGCGGTGCCTCGCCCGCCTGCCAGGTTGCCTGCGCAGCTGCAGCCCATGACCACGGTGATCTTGTTCTGCTTGGTGTCGGTAAGGTCCACGGCTATCTGCTGATCCACGTTTCCCGACACCAGGATGTTCGTGACGCTCGCCTGTCCGAGCTGCTGGGGGGCCGCCTCGACCCCTTGGGGACCGCACAGGTACTCAGGCACGGTGCCCAATGCAAGCCGGATCTCCTCGATGGAAGACAGCTGGTCCTGGTTGAACGAGAATATGCCTTCGACCGTGCTCAGGCTCACGCACTGGTCGGAGATCGTCTTCAAGCCCTGCGTTTCCAAAACGCCGCCCTGCGCTTCGTCCGGCACATCCGCTTGCGCCACAGCGGGAAGGGCCTGCACCGCCATCAACGTGGTTCCTGCCATGACGGCCAGTCCCACGGCTCCGATCCTGTTCCTCATCTGCATTCCCTCCTATTCTTCCTCTTCGGCGTCCGCGGCCGGCACAGCGCTCACCGAGTCGATGTCCTCCACGGCGGTGAACATGCGGCTGAAGTTCAGCGACGAGGTCTTTCCGTCACTGTTGACGGCGCGCGCCTCGACGTAGTAGCTGCCCGCGTCCGGCGTGAAGGTATACTCCCAGATCAGCAGCTTCTCAAGGTCGGTCCCGGATACAGGGAACGTCTTCCAGGTGGCGCCGCGGTCGAAGGAGAGCTCGACGGCCGTGATCTCCTTGTCGAAGGCGTCGGCGTAGCCCTGAATGGTCAGCGGCTCGCCGGCCTGCACAACCTGGCCGTCCTTCAGGCCGATGATGCCGACGTTGGGGTTGTTGTACTGAAGCGTGTCGTTCTCGTCGGCGCTTGCCGGACGTCCGGTGACCATGTTGAAGAACGGGGTCTCGGGGCCGGTCACCACGATGTCGCTCAGCTGCTTGGCCCAGCTGCCGCATGCGGTGCCGCCTGCCATGCCGAAGCACGGATAGCCGACGCTCCAGGTCAGAGGTTCGCCGTTCACCTCATACACCACCAGTGCGGTGCCGTCGGTCACAAGTTCCAGAGGAACCGACGCGCCGTCGCTGAAACCGTCGGCCGAGAAGTTCTCGATGCCGTTGGCGTCTTCGGTCAAACCGCCGCACTGCTCGATGAGCCACGAGTACGGGATGCCCGTCACCTCGGCCTGGCCGATCACATTGCCGCCGAAGGCATTCAGCACGCAGTGCCACTTCACGACCTTGGTCTCTTTCGGGACGTTCGGGTCGTCGATGAGATCCTGCAGATTCCAGGTCTTCTCTTCCTTCACCTTGCCGGACATCGTGATGGTCCAGTCCTTCATCATCTGCGCGTCCAGCGGCACGTCGTTCGCTTCGTTCTCGATGCGCTTGTAATCCCACTCGTAGAACTGCACGTCGATGCTGGGAAGATCCTCGACATCCATGACCAGGTCCTGGTTGTAGGTGAACTCACCGTCCATGTCATCGGACGCGATGTCGGTGAAGCCGCGCAGTTCCTCGGTGCGCGCGTCCTCCCACAGAAGCATAGTGCCCTCGGTGTCGGAATCGTAGATAAGGTTCGAAGACGACGTGGCGTGGCAGCTCCAGCATTCGGTCTCCACGTTCATGTGCGTGGCATGCATGATGTCGCCGAACTTGTTGTCTTCGGTGATGTCGATGCCGTAGCCCGACGTGCTATGACAGCCACGGCACGTCTGCACGGTCCACTCCACGTTCAAGCCGTAGCGACCGGGATGGTAGTACTCCGAGTTCCAGACCAAATCGGCGAGGTCGGAATGGCACGACTTGCATCCGCGCTGATCGGCGTGGAGATAGTTCGTGTTGAACTGCTTGAACGGGTCCTGCTGGTACCATGCGGCGTTCGTACGGTCGTCGAACGGCGCCAACTGGATCAAGTCGCCGTCGTCGTCCACGAACACGGCGGGGTTCTCGATGACGACCGACGACGCATCGTCGGGATTCTCGGCTTCCGTCTGCGCGCATCCCACTGCGCAGAGCGCGCCCGCCAAAAGCGCCGTGGCGCCCAAGGCGAACAGTTTCTTCTTCCTACTCACTGCGGTTCCTCCCTTGCTTCTCTTCTCACATTCCTTTTGATTGCGGTTTTCAAAATCGGTGCCTTCCCGCACCGGAACAACGGGCTAGATCAGCACGTTTATGAACGTGTCCGCGACGTAGTCCACATGCATGCCCGCCAGCACCACCGCGAAGCGCAGCACGCATCCGCCGACCAGCGCGCAAGCGGCGCCCGTCGCCATGGTCTTCAGGGAGATATGGGCCCTTGAGCCGCGGAACGCCACATACAGCGGCACCGCCAGGCCGACGACGACCAGCAAGACCCAGAAGAACGGGGCCAGGACGCCAGACAGCATCAGCCGGACCGACTGCTGTGCGGTTGCGGCGAACGATGCGGAATCTGAGCCGCCCAGCGGGTTTCCGACCAGCATCGTGCCGATGAACACCGCGAGCACCACGATTTCCAAAGACGCCAGCAGCACCACCGCGCGATCCAGTTTCCGAAGCACCGCCGCATCCACCGGGTCGCGCTTCTCCATGGCCCACGCCACGACCTCCACGGCCGCTATGCCCGTATCGAACGCCGACACGGTAAACAAAACGGGCAGAATGGGCGTGTTCCACAGCGGGACGCCAGGGGCGCTCATGAGCAGCACGCCGGTGTAGACGGCCACTGCGAATCCCAGCACGATGCCGAGCACGGCCAAGGCGGCAAGCAGGCCGCCGAAACGCAGCGGGGCCTTCGCACCCTCAGCGGAACCGTCGTCGGACGACTGCTTCGCACCCATGCGGTCCTGGATAGCAGGCGTGGTCAGCAGCGCGAAGACACCGAACGCGATGACGGCGCAGAAGATGATCCATGCGCCGATGGTCATCCACGACGTGAAGTGGCTGAAGCTCTGCCACAGCATGAGGCCGCGCAAGGGCGAGACGAGCTCGGTGACCAGCAGCAACAGGCCTACACCGAGACTTACGACGGCAACCCAGGCGCTCGCGTTCACCACCGGCCGGTGCGCGTCGCGGTTGCGCAGGAACATGATCGCTGCGGTCACGAACGCGCCAGCGCCCATGCCGCCCAAAAACAGGTACATGGCAGGTTGCCAGTTCCAGATCAATTGCAGGTTCTCCATGTGCGTTACTCCTCCAATCCCGCGCCGCTACACCAGGACCGCAGACGGGTCCGTGGTTCCTCCGACGCGGCGTACGCGATCGCTCAGCTCAAGCAGCTCGTCGAGCTTGCCGAATCGCAGGGCTTGGGTCTTGCATGCCCGCACACAGTTGGGCGTGTCGCCGAGGGCGACGCCCGCACCCAGGCAGTAATCGCATTTGTACATGCTGACGGCGTCGTAGTGCGGCGCCTGGAACGGACAGGCCTGGTAGCAGTACTTGCAACCGATGCACAGATCCTTGTCCACAACCACGATGCCGCCGATCGTCTTGCTGATAGCTCCTGCAGGGCACACCTCCAAGCACGCCGGCTTCTCGCAATGCATGCACGACACGGAGACGTACCGTTCGATCCCCTGCTCGTCGATGTAGCACTCGATGCGGCGCCGCGCCGGCAGGCTCTCCGGCGTACCGTTCGCGCGGCGGCATGCCTCGACGCATTTGCCGCAGTCGATGCAGCGCTGCACGTTCATGAGGAACCCGTACTGCGCGTCGGCGTCTCCCCGGCTGCTCACCTGGTATGCATCCTCGGTTGCTTCGCCGTCCGCCGCGGCATACGCCGCAGGGCCGGCCTCGCCGACCGAAGCCGCCGCGAACGAAGCCGCACCGAGCGCCGCACATGCGAGCAGGCTCCTTCTGCTTACGTCCTTCATCCCCCTCACCTTTTTCCTTCCGATGGACATGTGTAACCATCCAGAAGTCTAGGCACTCCCCCAACGGAGGTTTCAAGGGGTCAGATATGCATTTTGAACTGGTGTTTTACAGCAATTTGAGCACAAAGCTCCCCTAGGGGGAGCTTTCTTGGGAAACGATGCCGCGGAGGGCGCATCGTTCAAGGATCGGCGGCTTTGTCCGAACCCCGTTTTCGTTTTTGCAGCTGGAATTAATTCGTCGTTGAGAATATTTCTACTACCGTCTAAATCAGGTCCGCACGTCCGCCGAAACGGCGCACCAAACGAAAAGGGTGCCCCTAGGGCACCCTGTCGGTTTCGTTTTCCGGCGCGATGGGCCGTCCGGCTTCCGCTGCGGCCCCGAAACCGTCGCACTAGTAGTTTCCAGCGAATCCCGCGAACTCGGCGGGCGGCTCGTAGCCCGGGAAGTAAGACGCGAAATCCAGCTTCAGGTAGTCGCACAGGTCGAGCAGTTCGACCATGGTTCCGTCGTTGACGGGCACGCCGTTCTTGCGGCGATGCTCCTGGGCGAGCACCTCCTTCTCACCATGGGTGTAAATGCGGGTGGCGCCGTCGGCCAGCGGGGCGCAACGGAGCTCCTTGAGATACTCGGAGAAATGCTCGCGGATGGCGTCCGGGTCGCCGAAAGCAGCCGGGTCGATGGCCGCGAACCCGTGGCAGATGCCTGTCCTGCCCTCGAACGTGCAGCATTCGTTGCTGGTCACGCCTTGGGAAAGAATGGAGCTGAACAGTTCGGCCACCATGCCCCAGCCGTAGCCCTTGTGGCTGCCCAGGGTTTCCGACGAACCGCCCAGCGGCATGATGCCGCCGCCGTTCTTCCCCACGATGTTCGATAGCACGCGCGGGGCCTCGCTGCAGGGCACGCCGTTCTCGTCCAGCGCCCACCCTTCGGGCAAAGGCTTGCCCATCTTGTTGTACATTTCGAGCTTGCCCCTGGTCACAACCGTGGTGGAGGCGTCGAACAAGAACGGTACGGGGTCGGCGGGCACGGCCACGGCGATGGGGTTGGACCCGATCATGGCCTGGCGGGCGAAGGTCGGCACCATAATGGCCTCGGAGTTCGTGCAGGAGAAGCCGATGAGCCCCTGGTCGGAAGCCATCTTGGCGTAGTAGCCCGCAATGCCGTAGTGGTTCGACTCGCGCACGGTGACGATGCCGATACCGCAGGTTTTCGCCTTCTCGATGGCCTTTTTCATGGCGAACACGCTGACCAGCTGACCCATGGCCGAATGGCCGTCGATGGTGGCGCTGATGGGTGTTTCGAAAACGACCTCGGGCTGCGCGTCCAGGTGAATCTGCCCCTTCTCGATGCCCTTGTGGTAGCGGACCATGCGCTGCATGCCGTGGCTTTCGATGCCGAACAAATCGGCAGTCAAGAGCACATCGCTGATCTGGGCGCTTTCCTCGACGCTGAATCCGAAGGTGGTGAACACGTCTTTGCAGAAGCGCTCGAGGGTTTCCAAACTCCAGGTTACGTAAGCCATGATGTCTCCAACGGTCGTGGTTGTATTTGCAGAAACATGGTACCCCACGCATCAGCCGGCTTGCCCCGCCCATCGCAAACACCAGGCAACGCACAGACAGCGACGCGCCCTGTGTGGCCGAACAGGGATTCTCTTATTCCATTCAACCATCCGAATTGGAATAACCGAAACACGTCCTGCGCCTGGTCAGTCGCCTATAATCAGACGCGTGAGTTGAATCTGGACGAAAGGGGGACGCCATGGCGCGCAAGCTCGTCGTGTACTACAGCTGGAAGAACAGCGCGGCGTCATACATGGCACAACGCATCGCCGACGCAATCGGTGCGGACATAGAAGGCATTGTTCCCGAACTTGCCTACAACGGCAATTACGATTTGGCCATGGAACGTGCCAAGCGGGAAGTCGGATGCAATTTCGAGCCGAAAATCAAACCCATGCAATCGAACCTTGAAGATTACGACGAGATCATCATCGGCGGGCCGTGCTGGTGGCAGAAGATGAGCTCCCCTGTTCGCACGTTCCTGGTCAAGAACCGACGCCGCCTTGCAGGCAAGACCGTTTCCTGCTTCATTACCAATTACGGCCGCAAGCCCTGGGCGATCGAAGACATGGAGTCGCTGCTTCCCGAATCCTGCACTGTGATTCCTGGAATGGAGATACGTTTCGAAGACGAGGACGCATCCTGCCAGGAAACCCCCGACGAGCAGGTAACAGCCTGGATAGAAACGCTGTAACCCCTCCCCCTCCACAAGAAGGCCCGCTCAGGCGGGCCTTCGGCATTTCTGGTTGGTTTTTCGTCCGACTATGCGGCGTTTATGCGCCGTTCGTGGTCGAAGCGGATTCGGACACCTTCTCAACCTGCGGCAGCACCGCGAACGGCTCTTCGGCATTGTTAATCGCAACCATCCTGATGGCTCCCGCCGGGCATTCCTGCACGCAATCCATGCATCGGCTGCAATCGCGTTTGCCTAGCTCGCCGTACTCAGGATGACGTAAATTGATGTCGAACGAGCACACGCTGGCGCATTTGCTGCAGGGGCTACCCTTCGACGTCTCCAGGCACAGCGCGTTGTCGATTTCGGGCACCGTCGTCCTGCTGAAACGACCCACCAGGTTCATCAGCGCCGACAGCGGGCAGAACCGGGTGCACCACTTGCGCAGGAACAGGACCTCGATAAGCAGCATGGCGGGAATGATGACCGCCGACCAGGTCACGTCGCCGACACCGAAGAGGCGCACGACCACGAGCACCGTCGCAAACGATAATCCGACAGGACACACCAGGCAGAACACCGGGAATCCGAAAACCGCAGCCGAGAGAATGGCTCCGCCCAGCACGGCATGGCGGCTGTCCAGTTTGGACTGCTTGCTGCGCACGGCCTTGCACGACGAGCAGTCGTGCCCCAACGACTTGGCAATCTCGAACCGGGCGATGTCCCTGTTCTCGCTCTCGCGTTGAGCCTGCGCCTCGCGACGCTTCTTCTGAGGCGTGAAGAAATCCCGCACATGGTTAAGCACAGTCACAGGACAGACCCAGCTGCAGAACGCCCGTCCGACGAAGAACACCAGACCGGCCATAACGACGATGCTGACAAGGGCTCTGGGCGCAAGCATCCGCGATGCGATCATGGTCTCGATGGCCCCCAAGGGGCAAAGCAAGGCGATGTCGCCCCATCCGAAACCGCAGAGCGTGCCGGTGGACACGCCGGTGACCAGGCAGACGGCAAGCACCAAGAACACGGCGCTGGCGACTATCGTCCGCACATTCCTTAATTTCATTCCGCCACCTCCAGATACTCCAGAGACCTGACGACGATGGCGCGCTCCTTCGCATTGACCACCGATCCGTCTTGAATCGACACGCATACGGATTCGCAGGCTCCGCACCCGTTGCATCTCTCGGCATCCACGACGGGCAGCATGCTGGTGCCGTCTTCCGAACCGACATAATAGATTGCAGCTGCTTCCTCGCCGCGCGCTTCGATGCACGCGTCATGGCAGAAGGCGCAGAAGCCGCTTCGGTACGCCATGCAGAGGTCCTTGTCGAGCTCGGCGACGCCGAGAATCGTGTCTTCGACCACTTCGCCTTCGGGCACTTTGAGGGCTTCCGTAGGGCATACCTGCACGCAGAGCGGAACGCCGTCGTTCGCCTCGGCGCAGAAATCGCAAAACGCGATCCCGTCCATGTCGCCCGGAGGGTTCTCGGAGAACTCCAGGCGGGGTGTACGCATGCCCAGGATGCCGTACTCGATCCTCGACGGAACGATGACTTGCATGGGGCATGCCTCGACGCAGCGGTTGCAACGTATGCATGCTGCGATAAGGTGATCTTCGTCCTGTCCTCCAGGCGGACGGACCTGGGGAACGGAACCGACGTAGCGCAGGCCGCCGACCCCCAGCAATACGGCAGTGGAACCCGCTCCGATGAGCAACGTGCGGCGGTCGACGCCCGCAGAGCCGTGGACCTCATCCTCGCGCACCATACCGGCATCAGATGCAGCCATGCACTCCCCCTTACACTTGAAAACAGGGGCAGCCGATCGATTCGGCCGCCCCTTGCGGATAATCCGCCGAAACCTTACGACAGAGCCGCGGTTTCCACCCAGATGCACGGGCGGACGCCGAAGTTTCCACCGTAGTCCGAAGTCAGCTCGGTACCATGGTCGGCGTTGCCGTCCTTGACCTCGCCGTCCTGGCGGAAGCCGTCGCCGTTGACGTAGCCGCTGTCCAGAACAACGGACGCATAGCCTGCGTAATAGCCCTCGGAGCGCAGCCAATACGGTGCGTTGCCCGACGCCTCTTCGTCGATGGCGCCCGACGCATCGGATTCGACGCCTGTGTACACGCCCTTGGCGATGGCGTATTCCGTGGGTGCGGCGGCGCGGGCGGCGTCGTTGTTGAACAGGTCCATCGCCTCGATGCGGCTCAGCAGGAACACGTTGTCCGTGGTGTCCGTGCCGGCGCGGCTATCCTGATAGGACAGCTCTTCGCCTGCTGCAGGAGGAACCGCGTTCTTGGCGGTGCTCAGGTCCGCGGCGACGATCTGGGCCTGCTCGTCGGCGCTGAACGCAGCGTTGTAGAACTCGCCGTTGAGCCAGGCGCGGATGGAGCTGTCGGCCCATTCGACGTCAACCGTGGCACGGGTGTTGTCGTTGCTCCAAAGCTGGCCGGTGTTACCCTGGTTGAAGGGAACGGCATCCAGGACGTATTTGCTGACCAGCAGCGTCTTATCGCCGTCTTCGGCAAGGACGTACCATTCGATAGGTTCGGGAGAAGCCGACTCGCCGCCCTGTGCGTACGAGCCGAACGTCACCGTTTCGAACTCCTGCACCTCAGCCTGCTGCTGGGTGGTGATAAGCAGCGACGAGTTGTCGCCGGTGCCCGTGGAGCTTTCTGCGGCGCATCCGACCATACCGGCTGCAAGCACGCAGGTCAGCAGCGCCACTCCCCATGTAGTAGGTGCTCGCATGAGAACCTCCGATCTTTTCAAATAGAAGCGTTGATTGCTTTTCCCGGGCGCAAGGCCCGGTGCGGCGGGCGGGAACCCGCCGCACGATGCGTACTTAGTAGATCATGAACAGGGACGCACCCATCACGTACATGACGACGCGCAGCGCGAAGGCGCACACAAGCCCAGCCGCAACGATCACGGCTCCCCACAGCTTCCAGTTGCCGTCCTTCTTCCCCATGAACACCGCCAGCAGGGACACCACGATGGCGACAATAGCGATAACGGTCGCAGGCAGCGCGCTGCCGGAGAAGATGCTCACATCGGCGGACGCCTTCAGGGCGTAGTTCGGATGCGTAGGGTCGAAGTAGTAGGCGAACGACTGCAGCGAGGACGATGCGACCTGCATGAATCCCAGGTAGGCCGCTGCCAGCACGGCGTTGGCCGCGGTGCCGATCAGGTTGTACATGCCGAGCTCTTCGACCTGTTCGCCCTTGACGGCGGCAAGCACAGCCACCGTCGCGGGACCCAGGATGCAAGCGGCGCCGAGCAGCGACAGCAGCTGCAGCACGGAATCCCATGCAGGGCGCGCTGGCATCATGTAGGAATGGCCCATAGCGACGATCAGAACCAGCGACACCAAAACGCCCGCAACGGCAACCCATTTCGGGGTGTCGCCGGATTCGGAACGGCGCACCATCAGGAAATGGATCAGCATGACGACGACCATCAGCACGATGGCGATGAGCTCCTGGGTGATGCCCGAGCTCAGATGCCCGAAGCCCTTGAAGATGTTGAACAGGTGCGTCAGATGGAACGTGACGGCGATGCCGCCGACGGCCAGGATGACCACGGAAACTATGATGGCCAGCTGCTGGATGGAACGGGCCTTGCCCTTGAAGGCCAGAATGCACTGGGTCGCGTACGAGCCGGCCGCCCAAGCCAAGAAGGACGTGAAGATCACAAGAGGAATCTGAACTTCCATTATTCAACCCCCTGCCATTTGATGTCGCGCATGATGTAGACCATGCTCGGGCCGTTGCCCGTGTCGGTAAGCTTATGCACCTGCGACTCGTCGAACTCGTTCAGGAAATCGCCCAGCTTTTCGCCGCGGGGACCTTGGAAGGATTCCAGTCCCTGCTCGATGTCGCCATACCAGCGGGCCATGCCGCAGCACTGGGACACGCATTGCGGAAGCTCGCCCTGGGCGGTGCGCTGCTGGCACAACGTGCACTTCTCGACGACGCCTTCCTCCTCGTTGAGGTAGCGGACGCCGTAGGGGCACGACATGACGCAGAACTGGCAGCCGATGCATTTGGCTTTGTCGATCTGCACGGTGCCGTCGGGCATCTTGCGGGAGGCCTCCGTCGGGCACACCTTGACGCATTCGGGGTTTTCGCAGTGCTGGCACTGGACGTTGAGGAAGTACATCTCAACGTCAGGATACTGGCCGGACCCGCCCTCCTTGGGCGTAGGGCCGACGCGAAGGGTCTTGTTCCAGAAGTTGCCAATCGGAACACCATTGACAACCTTGCATGCTACGCTGCATGCAAGACAACCGACGCAGCGGTCAAGGTCGGTGGCAATAGCTAATTGCGTCATTTCAATTGGCTCCTTTCTAGTCCTCGAAATGGTCAGGGTTGATGCCTTCGCCGCCAATGACCCAAAGCTTCAGGCGCGGGTCGCTGGAGTCGTGGATGATCTCGGTGCCGTCATTGCCACAGGGAACCGGATTGCCGAAGGGGCTGTTCTCGGGGGTTGCCTTGTAAACCTTGACCGGATATCCGCGGACGGTGGACGAACCGTTGTACTTGTCCTGGGCCGTGCGGTCCACGATGCAGTTGATGCACGACAGTTGGAAGCCCTTGTCGGCCTGGGCAAGCTCTGGATACCACCACTGATGTTCGGCGTTGATCATGTTCGGGCGGATGCCGTAGTACAGGTCGACCGTCTGGCGGACCTTGCCCCACGGAGATTCGATCCAAGCCCAATCGCCCTGCTCAAGACCGAGCTCCTTCGCCGTGACGGGATTGATCTCCATGCGCGGCACGGGCCAGAGCTCGCGGCACCACGGAAGCTGGCGGTGTTCGGAGTGGAAGTACACCGGGATGCGGCGGCCGGTGATGCACAGGATGGGGTATTCCTTGTACAGCTCGGGGTCGCGGCGCTCGGAATGGATGCCTTCGACGTAGTACGGCAGCGCCTCGGTGTGGAATCCGGGCAGGATCTCCGGGCCGTCGGAGCCGTTCGGGAAGTGCGATTCGATAGCGGTCGACCAGAACTCGTGTTTCATGGTAGGCGTCGTGAAGCCCGGGATGTTGATGTCGAGCAGCGCCGGTTTCTGATGAGGCGGCTTGCGGTAGGCCTGACCGTACTCGTAACGGCGGTAGACGCCCCAATCGGTCGGGAACACTTCCTTCATGTTCCACGTGCCATGCTCCTGATACGCCTGGACGAATTCCTCCCAGGACTCGTAGGGAGCGCAGCCGCCGCCCATCTCATAATTGAAGCATTCATGCTCAAGAGCCAGGATGTCCAGGTCCTTGCCGGTCTCTTCCTTCTTCTTCAGCCAGTAGGGGTCGTCGGGATCGCCCGAGGAGTTGACGCCGAAGTACGGGGCGAGCTCCATGAAGTACAGCGGGTCGGACTTGACTTCTCCCGGAGGATCGACCGCGCGGACGCACAGGCTGAACGATCCACCGGCGCCCTGGGCAATGCGCGTTGCGTTCATTTCGGTCCAGTGGCTGACGGGCAGCAGGATGTCTGCGGCGCCGGACGTGGGAGAATGCCAGAGGTTGGCTTCGAACAGGAAGTCGAGCATGTTCAAGGCCTCCCAGTTGTAGGAAGCGTTGGCCATGTTCATATGGTCGCCGGAACCGATCATGCCGCCATGGACCTCGTAAGGGGCGTTGCCGTCACGATGCGCATATTCCATAACGGTGTTGGCGTCCGCCCAAACGGCGTACCAGTACAGCATGGGGAACTTCTCGTAACCGGCGATGCGGTGGTAGATGTCCATGGGGAAACGGCTGAACGGCAGCGGCGAGAAGTCGGATCCAGGATACATGGACGTAGGACCGGACTGGGTGGTCCAACCCACGGTTGCGCCGCGCTGGCCGCCCGGGGTGTCGATGGCGCCGACCATAGCGCATGCCGCCATGATGGCACGGCAGTTCTGCGTGGAGTTGCCGTGGTGCTCGATGGCCAAGCCGTAGTTGATGCCGCTGTTGGGCAGGCGCGGGTCGTCGCGGGTCGCCCATTCGAGGCAGGAATCGACGATAAGGTTCTCGTCGACGCCGGTGATGTCGGCAACCACGTCGGGGGTGAATCCTTCCAGGTAATCAGCCCACAAGTCCCACACGGGACGGCCGGTATGGGTGGTGCCGTCCTTCAGCTTGACTTCGAATTCGCCGTGCAGGGCGGGGTCGATCAGCGGGTTGAATTCGGACAGGTCGAAGATGTGGCCGGGCTTCTTGGACTCGTCGTCGCGCAGACGGGACAGATCCTGGTCCCAGGCCTCGGAGATGTCGGGGCGCTGCCAGTCTTCACCCTCCCAGTGGGCGCCGCCCACCTCGGGATGGGCCTGCCAGTACGTCCAGCGCTCGTTGAGCTGGTCGTACACCAGGTAGCGCTGCGGGTCGCCGTCACCTTCGATCTCCCAATCCACCATCTCGGGATCGATGTCGGCCTCGGTGAGAAGGCGGGTCTGATAGGTGTAGGGGTACCCGCCGTTGAGAACGGCCTCGGTGTAGCCAGTGGCATCCATGTCGGGCACCACGATAAACGGCGCGTTGGACCAGCGCTTGATGAACTGGTAGTCGCACAGGTCGTTCTCAAGAATCAGATGGCACCAGCCCAAGGCTAGAGCTGAGTCGGTACCGGGACGGATGGGCAGCCAGTATTTGGCGGTACGGCCGAGGTTGGTCTGACGGGGGTCGATGCTGATGAAGGCGTCCGCGCAACGGGCCACGTCGACGACGGTACGGGCGGCGTCGTCGTAGTTGGACTGGGACTGCTCGGTCGCCCATTGCACGAACTTGGTGGAATGGTTGATGACCTCGCTCCAGGACCAAGCCTGCATGTTGTCGATACGCGACGAGAAGTGGCGCGGGCCCTTGCACACCTGGTAGGCAGCGACGATGTTCGGCGAACCGAACAGCAAAAGCGCCATGCCGGCGTCGGATTGCATGCACCACTGGCGGCCGGTGCCGCACCAAGAGAACGTGGACTCGCGACCGTACTTTTCCGTAATCTCGAGAATGTTGTCTGCGATGGTCTGGTACGCCTCATCCCAAGAGATGCGGACCCAGCCGGGATCGTCGTCGCCCTTGGGGTTCGTACGCTTCATGGGATACTTGATGCGGTCGGGATGGTACGCGGCCTGGATGGACGCCTGGCCCTTGGCGCAATGGTTTCCCATGGTCAGGTAGCAATCCGGGTCGCCTTCGCTGCGAATGACCTTGCCATCCTGAACGTATACCCACACGCCGCATTCGACTTTGCCGCAGCCACGGCAGCACGAGCGAATGCGGGTAACGGTGGATTCCGTAGTTGCTGCATTCTCGTTTTCTGCCAGCGCCGTGATGGGAGCGGCGGATCCGACGAGTGCGGCAGCTGCGGCAGACGCGGCGACGCTCTTGACGAACGAACGGCGCGTCATGTTCAGTTTGCCCATTTCCTCCTCCTTCTCATGTAGTTCCTTGGATTCGATGCTCGCCGGAATGACGGCATGGATCTGAATCCCCCTGTGGTTCAAAGTATGGTTTGATGAAGTCGAATAAGGAATTTCCAAACATGCGCGATGCCGCATAAACGATTCGAAGCTTTCATAGCTTATTCCGCCGAAGAATAAGTCGATTCCCAGGGGTTTTCGCTTCTCCGTAAACGCAGAAGAGCCGGCTTGCGCCGGCTCTGGGAGGGGTTCGGTTCTTTGGGGATGATGCGGGTGAATGCTGGGCTACGCCTTTGCGTCGAATTCCAAAACGGTGCCGTCGGCATACTCGATGCCCCACACGCTGTAGTCCAAGGTGAATTCGGGCTTGACGAGCGGTTCGGGCTCCGACGCCGCATCGGCATCGCCTCCGTCGACTGCAAGGCGATCGCCTGACGCAGAGGGGTCCTGCGCATGTTCTGCCTGCATGTCCTCGGCTTCGGCGGCAAGCTGTTCGCGGCGGCGCTTCTCCTCCTCGTAGGCGGCCGTCTCTTCCGCGAACGCCTCGAGCTGTCGGGTGTAGCTGGCCTTTGACGGCATGCGCACAAGAACGATGTCGGCATCTCCAAACGCCTGGTCGTTCAAGAGTTCCCTACCTTTGGAAACCATATGCGGCGCGTTTTCGGGAATCTGGTTTTCATCCAGCAGTTTGATCCGGAACACGCCCTTGCCGCGGCCGAAGTCGAAATCCACATAGGAGTAATTGATGGCGGGCAATCCGCCCGGATGGGCGCACTCGTTGTACTGCTTCATGTCGTTCGACATGATACGGGTGGTGTTGCGCAGCCAACGCATCATGGACACGTTCCACAGCTCGCAGGCCGCAGGGTCGTCGGTGTCCCAGAACGGCTTCATCAAACGGGCGCTCAACCGCATGATGGACCCGTCGTCGCGGGCGTCTTCGGGCAGCTCGGACACGATGGCCTGAGCCAGATGGATATAGCTGCGCTTGAGTTCGACATCGACACCATCGCGATAATCTTCAGGCATGAGCATGATCTGTATGATCGTGGACGGTCGCACCAACGACATGGCATTCACCCCTTCAACGTGATTCGTCCATCCGGTTTCTCGCCGGCTTTCGGAGAGGCAACCGAAGATGTTGCTGCAAGGTATGACGGAAGCCCGATTGCTTGTCAAGCGAGGACCGCTCCGTCTTTCCGTTTTGGAATAACACCGTTCCAAATCGCTATCTAGCTGGGCTTTTGAAAGCTTGCCAGGCAAATGCGGCCCGTTCTATCATCAACCTCGGAGCCGCCGAGACGGCTTCGCGCTTCCCGCAGCACAACCCCCGAGGAGGACCTAATGGACGACTTCGCCACATCGAGCCGCGTGTTCGAAGACGACAACGACGCGTTTGATTTCAACCCTTTGGAAGACTTCGCGTTCGACGACATCGACGACGATGACGACATCGTCTCCGGCATCCTTGACGACGGCCCGTATTCCATACCCAACGCCGACAACAAGCCGAAGTTCAAGAGCGTCTCGTTCGACAACGCCGAGACGCCGGAAGAGCGCATCGAAACGCTGTTCAACCAGATGCCGACTCAAGACGACCTGCTCTTGGGCATTCTCGACGCATCCCAGACGCCGATCTTCACCGATGACCTTGAGCAGAAGGTCGAGGAGCTGAAGCAGCACCACCACTCCGTGTACTCCCCCATGTCGTATTGCCGTCTGCTCGAGCGCGCCGGCGCCATCGAACAGACGAACAACGAGGGTCTTCCCCTTAAGGAAGTCGAAGTCGAGCCCGACAAGGTCGTGGTCGAAGGCGTCGAATACTGGAAGGTAGCCGCCGCACCCGACGTGTACTGGACGGCCACGCCCGCAGGCCTTGCCCATTTCCAGGCCTATCAGCCCATGGAGCTTCTAAGGCAGATGGTGCAGAACGAGCCGCAATACGAGGAGATCTTCCGCATGGTGCTCAGCGCCACGGCGGCAGACGGCGGCGAGTCCGTCAAGAACATCGACGACCTGGTCAGCGACGACCCCATCCTGCAAAGCCCACGACGTTACGCGATGTACTTCATCGACAAGCTCGAACGCGCAGGCGGCATCCAATGGCGCGGCGCTTGGGTCGCGATCCAAGCCGGCAAGGACTTCCTCGCCGAGCTGAACGCCTAGCCGCATCGGCCGCACTGCCAACTGCTTTCCGAATCAACACACAAAGGGGACACCATGAGCGATACCGCTGACACCACCATGCTGGATACCGTCGATACGGCTGCCGAGGCCGAGGAACTTACACCTGCCGAGCTGGCTGCCGAATGCGAGGCGCGCGCCGCCACATATGCGCTGCTTTCGCGCCTGTACAACCTGGAAGTCGACGAGAAGTACCTGAACGCCCTTAAAGAGATGCTCTACCCCGTCGAATCGGGCAACGAGCTCATGAACGAAGGCCACTACCACATCGCCAAATACCTCAGCAACAGCTGGGTGGAGCCTTTGACCGACCTGTCCGTCGACTACGGCCGCACGTTTTTGGGGTCGGGCATAGACACCTACGCGGCCGCCTATCCTTTCGAGAGCGTGTATACATCCGAACGGCGCCTGCTCATGGCGGACGCTCGCGACGAGGTGCTGGCCATCTACCGCGCGAACGGCCTGGACAAGTCCGACAAATGGACCGTCGGCGAGGACCACATCTCCGTCGAGCTGGAGTTCATGCGCATCCTGTGCCTGCGCGCCGCCCGGGCGCTTTCCGAAGGCGACATGGACCGTGCATTCCGCCTGTTCAAGACTCAGCAGGGCTTTCTCGAGCAGCATATCTGCATTTGGACGCCGGTATTCACGGCCGACATCCGCCGCTTTTCGAACACGTCCTTCTACCAGGGCATCGCCGAGCTTACGGACGGTTTCCTCCAAACCGAGACCGATCTCCTTGCCTCGCTGGTGGGCGACAACTCCGAAGATGCGGATGCGGAAGCCGAGGCTTAGCGATGAACGCAACGACGTATTCCACATCGGCGGCGGTATGCTGCTATTCGGGACACGCCGCCACCGGCAAGACGACCTCCCTCGTGAACAGCGCCTGCAAACTGCTCAGAGCGGGCGTATCCCCAAATGAGATTCTTTTTCTAGCCGCCACGCCAAGCGCCGCCCAGCGCACGGCGGACCTTTTCTGCCAGGCACTCGAGCCCGATGCCGCTCCGCGCGTGACCACGCCGCTTCAGGCCCAGCTCGAAGTGCTCGCCACGCCCGAAGCCGTCGCGCGAACCGGAAGGGAGCCTCGCATCGCGCACCGCTTCGAGGAGAACATCCTCATGGAGGACATGAAGACCTGCGGCATGCAAAGCCGGCGCCTGTCCGAAATGCTGCGGTTCTTCTACCGGAGCTGGACCGAGCTTGAGCCCATGGACCACAGTTGGTTCTATTCGGACGAAGAAGAGAACACCCACGCGCTGCTTGAGGCGTACCTGCGCTACTACCGCGTGTACCTGAAAAACGAAGTGGCCGCAGCCGCCTATCGGTTTTTGGACGGCAACGCGGACGCCCTGCAGAACCACAGGGTGGGCTACGTGTTCGTGGATGACTACCAATCGCTGTCCAAGGCTTCCCAGTGCTTCGCCGGGCTTCTTGCCTCCCAGGGCCTATGGGTCGCAGGCGATGGCCAGGTAAACGTCGGCGCCGAAGATTTCCCCTACCCCAAGGGCCTTTCTGAGCTTGTCGCAGGCAACCCGCATGCGCAGGTGCACAAGATGAACGAATCAAATGCATCCCGAAGCGTTGTCGACGGGCTCAACGGCCTGCTGACCGACGAAGCCATAGCCGCACAACCCCTCGACAGCTGCGACGGAGCGTCGAACGGCACGTGCGACGCCATCGCAGCCCCGCTTCCCGACGACGAATTCAACCGCGTCGCCGAGATCGTGCGCACGGCCCTGGACGCGGGCGTCGAGCCCGAGCTTGTCCACGTTGCATCGCCCAACAGAAAGTGGATGAAGGTCATCGCGCGGACCCTTGCCGAGCAGGGCGTTCCTGTGGCCGTCTTCCCCACCTTGAAGATCGCAGGCGACATGCGCGACACCGACCTCTGCCTGGAGGCGCGCATCGTCACGATCCTCCGGCTGATGGCAAATCCCGACGACCCTTTGGCGCTGCGGTGCTGGTACGCCTTCGGCGATTACCTGGGCAACAGTGCCATTGCGCGCATGCTATGCGAACAGGACTATCCGCTGTCCCTTTCCTCTGCCCGGCTCGACCTGGCAGGCGAAGGCAACGCGCTTTTGGAGCAGCAAGGGGGCGCCGTTCTGGACAGCCTCGAAAGCGCCCGAACCGTCATCGGCCGCATCCTCGGCGCAACCGGTCTCGACTTGGTGGCGCGCATCGCCGCCGAGCTTTCAAACGACCGGTCGGCAACCCTGCCCCGCACCCTGGAGCTTGCCATCGGGCACAAGGCCGCAAACGCCGCGCCTTCCGCATTGTTGGATGCCATCCAAGACGCCGTGTTCTTTGCGCAGTTCGCATCTGCAGGCGTGCGCGTCGGCATGCTCGAAGACTTCGTCGGCCTGCGTGCACATTGCGCCGTTGCAGGCGGCATGGTGAACGGGTTCGTGCCTTCACGCGCGTACTTCGACCCAACCATAGTCGAGAGGGACAAGCGCCCCAAGATCCTTGCCGGCGACATGCGCCGCATCTACTCGTTCGCCCGCAGCGCCGACTCCGAGCTGCGCTTCACCTACTTCGAACAGGCGCCGCTCAAGGACGCCGAGCAGCTCAAACTCAAAATCGAGCGCATCCGGCTCATCCGTAGCCAGCGTCTTTGCGAAATCCATCCCAGCGAAACCATCCGAAGCCTGACAGGGGTGTCGTTCCATGAGTAAAACCTCGCACCTGATGTACGTGATCAGCGAGATGAACAGCCCGAAGCTCTCAGTGCACGCCAACCGCTGCGTCTTTGTCAGGAACCGCAATGCCGACTGCCTGCGCTGCGCCTCGGTGTGCACCACCGGCGCCATTTCCAAAAGCGAAGCCGGCGTGACGGTGGACCCCGACAAATGCATTGGTTGCGGGACCTGCGCCACCGCATGCCCGAGCTGCTGCCTGGAGGCCATGAACCCTTCGGACGAGACCATGTTCTTCCAGATGCGCCAGGGCCAAAAGGCCGGCGGCGGGCATGTCGCCGTGGCCTGCAGAAACGCCCGCATGCTGTCGGGCGCCTCCAAGGACGACGAAGGCGTATGGACGCTGCATGACGGCACGCCCGTCGTCTCGGTGGAATGCCTGGGTCGCGTCGACGAGTCGGTGCTCGTGGAAACCGTCGCCCGTGGCGCTGTACGCATCACCTTGATCGAAGGCTCATGTTCCACCTGCGAACACACCAAGGGGGGATCGTTCTGCAGCACCATCCTGCAGGAGGCGAACAACCTGCTCCGCGCATTCGACTCGGATGCCGTACTGGAGAAGATCCCCGTGTCCCAAGTTGACATGCGCCACCGCCCCTTCACGCCCGAGGAGAAGGCGGCCGCCGCCCGTCCCGCCTACGAATGGAAGGCAGACGCCCCCGCTGCCGACCCGCGCCGCATCCTCAACGATGTGACCAAGGCCAGCGCCGACGTGGACACCATCGCCGAGTACGCCAAGCGCAACGCCGTCGCCTCGAAACGCGTGCAGCTGGAGGAGCCGGCCCTGCGCCACGTCCAGACCGACGGCACGCTGCCCCATTTCACACCGTCGCGCAGGTTGCGTCTGTTCAACAGCTTGAAGCACCTGGGCATACCCACATGCGAAACAGTCAAGACGCGTTTGTGGGGACAGGTGAACATCGACACCGACATCTGCCGCTCGTGCCGCATGTGCACGGTGTTCTGCCCCACGGGCGCCATCAGCCGATTCGACACGAAGGACGACGCGTTCGGCGTCGAACACCGAAGCGCCCTGTGCATGCAGTGCCGCCTGTGCGAGACCATCTGCCCCGAGCACGCTATAACCGTGTCCGACACGGTCTCCCTCGACGAGTTCGTCAGCGGCGCCAAGATCCGCTTCGAGATGAATCCCATCGGATGGAGCCCTTCGAGCCCGAACGCCATCGGAACGCGCTACGCACGCTTCCTTAAGACGCCAAACCTGCAGGACCCGCAGGCCACGAACAAGCCTGAAGACATACGCGAGGCCCAGGCCTTTGCACACAAGAAAGAGGCTGCCCGCGCCAAGGCGAAGGCAGCCAGAGAGAAAAGACAGAGCGAATAGACCGGCTGGTCGGCATCATCTTTTGCCGACCAGCAACCCTCCTCCGGCATTCATGCCGTGGGACAGGACGATCTTCCGAGCGCGGGAATACGCTTCCAGAACCGGCCGCAGCCGTTCTTCATTTTCGGCCTTGTATATACAATAGAGATGGAACGCGGCATCGTCGTCGTCGATCGGCACGACCGCCACGCGGGAGAAATCGCTCAAGAAGCGAAGCTGAGGCATGTTGGCCTGCAAAATCATGACGTCGTTGTCATCCAGAGGAACGGTGCAGTAATTCGTCGCGTTGTGGTCGAGCACGATGCGGGTCCTCGGCACAATCCCATGGTTGTGGCACACCGACTCGATGGTGCGCCAACCGCTCGAAGCGTATCTGTCGGCGAACTTGATGAACCGCGCATTGCGCAGCTGGTCCATGGTGATGCTCGAGTAGCCCGCCAACGGGTTGTCCGCACTGACCAACGCCACGAAACGGGACCGCGTCATGGGGAGGAAGCGAAGGCCCATCTCCTCCATCTCGTCCGTACCGCAGTTGGTGACGGAGATGTCGATTTCGTCCTGTATGAGGTCGTCGATGGAGCTTGAATCGTTGTAATGGTAGATGACGGGCGACAACCCCGCCTGGTCGATGAACGTGGCTCCGATGCTGACGATAGACGAGATGGTCGCGTCATGCAGCACGCCGCCGACATGGATAGGCGCGCTTCTCTGGACTTCCGAGATCCTGGCCTGAGCCGAATCGTACGACTCGACGATTTCCGTTGCTGCGGCTGCGAGAATGTTTCCTTCCGGCGTCAGGATGACCTTGCGCCTGTCGCGCTCCAAAAGCTTGCAGCCCAGCTCTTTCTCCAGGCTGACGATGTGCTTGGATAAGGTCGGCTGCGTGATGTGCACTTTCGCAGCGGTCTTCGTATAGTTCAAGCAACGCGTCAATTCGAGGAACTCCCGCAGATACTCGATATCCATTGCCCCTCCTCTTCCCTCTCGACTAGTTCGTCGTGTAGCTGGAAACACTCACATTGTCGTTGAACAGGCGTCTCATGGACGAAGCCATCGTATCATGACCGTCCAAGCCGCTCTGGAGTGCGCCCATCAGATACCGCTCGGTCACCCCGTCGGATATGTCGCGTGCGAACACCTCTTCGGACAGCTGCAGCGCCTTGTCGGGGCAGATGTCCAGGCAGAGCCTGCAGTTCGCACACTGAAGCACCCGGTGCTTGACCCCGACGCTTCCCGATTTCGTCTGGAACTTGAAATTCGCCCCGGTCGGGCAGAACGTGGCGCACATGCGGCAACCACGGCATTCGTCGGTGTTGATAAGGACTTCGCCCCAAAGACGCGTGTCGATCATCGTGTCGAGAGGAGCGCCGTAGCGGGACTCCAGGACATCGAGGGCGCCGATGATGGTTTTGCGGCGCTGCGAAACCTCATGGGGCAACGTGCCCCTGGAGTCTACATGGACGAACCTGTCCTCTTTCGGCGGAGCCATGCCGAGCTTGTCTTCGCACACAGTATCGACCGCAGCGGATGCCGCATCGGCGGTACCTTCCCTCACCGTCGCGAAAAACGCACGTCGGGACTGGTCGTAACCCAGTTCGCGCGCACGAACCGAACCAGGAAGCTTCTGCGAGGTCGATACGCGCTGCGGAGCGTTCCATGCTTCAAGAAGCTCGTTCGCAGAGGCGCAGACATGCTGGCATGCGACATAGCCCTTCTTATGCGCGCATTCGTCGCACGCATCCCTGACCAGGCGAATCGATTGTGCACCGCATACGGCAAGATGCAGGACGAGGCTTTCGTCGACCCGGCCCAGGCAAGGCACCCGCACTACTTTCGAACGGTCGTAAAGCCCGTCTGCGCGGTCGAGCATATTCTTGCATGCTATGACGACGCGGCCCGAGTTGGCTCGCGCAGCATCAAGGCATTGCTGGGCCAGCTCCGCATCCGTAGGCTTTTTGGGATGGATGGCATCGGTCGGGCATACGGTAGCGCAGGTGCCGCAGCCGATGCACTTCGTGGGGTCGACCGTGATCTCGTTGTCCTCGTATCCGATGCAACCGCCGGCGCAGGATTCCAAACACCTCATGCATTTCGCGTTCCTGTTGCGGACGCGCACGCATCTGCGCTGCTCAACAGCGAGAGGAGCAGCCTCCAAGCGCGCCAGGAAGTTCAACACATCAGACACCGGAAATCCCCCAATTCCCATTAACGATGCATGGTTCCGTACCGTCATTCTATCAACCGCAGCTTGCATTAACTAATTCCAATGCGTAATCAGAGCCCGTGAGCATTCTGATTCGGCATACTACGTCCGCCGCCGCTACCAGCCATCGTTTGAGCGGCAGCAGACATCGGCTATACGCTTTCGGCACATCGTGCATGCAGCGGCCGAATCGCCTTCCGACTAGGCCCTCGACGTGATAGGCTTTCCCGTGAAGCGGTCGGATGCAGCCTTCCGCATTTCCAGAAAGGAGCGTGCCATGATCAAGATCGTTGCAAAGCAGACCATCCGCGAAGGGTGCGTAGAGGATTTCCTCGCCTTGTGCAAGGAGCTCGTAGCAGCCTCCGTCAACGATCCGGGCAATGTGTACTACACGCTGAACGCCAACACCAAGGTCCCCAACGAATACGCCTTCATCGAGTGCTGGGAGGACCAGGCCGCCATCCAGAACCACATGGCCCAGCCGCATTTCCAGAAGGCCGCCGCCGCAATGCAAGAGATGCTAGTCGGCGAACCCGTCATGGACATCTTCACCGAAGTCTGCTAACCCCGGCCCATCGGCCCGACACCCCTTGCCAATGCCAGCCCCGTGCGAACACCCGGATTCGCACGGGGCTTCTTCTTGATGCGACGCCGAGCCGATCAGGCGCGTCGACGACTGTCGCTTCTCAAGCGACATGCCCATTGGACGTGCGTGCTACACTTTTTTCAGATGACAGACAACGCGGAAAAGGAGTCGGCATGTTCGAATTCATCAGGCATTTCACCAGGTCTCATGTCCAGACCTATCCCACATTGGTCCATTGGCTCGACACCACGCCCGTCCAGTCGAAGGACAAGCCCTGCAGGCTTGCCGAGCTCAATCTCGAGGCGCATGTCAGCGGGCTTTACGCCCAGGTCACGCAAACCCTGGTCATTGCGAACCCCAACAACCGCAGCTTAAGCGTCTCCGTTACCGTTCCCATGCCGGACCGCGCGGTCGTGTGCGGGTATGCGCTGGACATCGACGGACAGCTCATCGACGGTGTGGTCGTGCCCAAGGAGAAGGCGCGGGTCGCCTTCGAAACCGAGCAGCGTCGCGGCGCCGACCCCGGTCTGGTTGAATCCGTCAAGGGCAACGCCTATCAGACGCGCGTCTACCCTGTCCCCGGCCATGGGAGCCGTACGGTGCGGCTGACCTACGTGGCACCGCTGCTGCTGACCGAAGCGAACGGTGCCGTTTTGGACCTCCCCATGCCGCAGGAACACCTGGCCAAGCGCACCATCCGCATCGACGTGGAGCGGCTCGACTGCCCTGCGCCCGCCGTCACAGGCATCGACGGCCCGCAGTTCACGGACCTCGGGACCTGCTGGAGCATCGCATCCGAGGAAACCGACGTTACGGCCGCGGCGCCGGTGCGAGTCGCCCTGCCCGAGCTTCCCGCATCCTTCGTTCTGACGCAGCGCGACGACGACGGAACCGTGTGGTTCTCCGCATCCGAACAGGCGTCACGCGTAAAGACGAAACCCGTGCCCGACATCACATCGCTCACGGTGCTTTGGGACGTTTCCGGGTCCCGCGCCGCCATGGACCATGCGGCGGAACTCGAACTGTTGCGCTCGTACTGCTCCGGCGCGTCCATCCGAACAATGCGACTCGTCCCCTTCGGGGACGGTGCCGAGCCCCCTTGCACCTGCAGCAATGCCGATGAACTGGTGCGCAAGGTCGGTGCGCTGCGCTACGACGGCGCAACCGACTTCCGGGCTCTGAAAGACTTCCTGACGGAACTCGTCGATACGGGCAATACTGAACCGAACGAGGCGTTCATCCTGTTCACAGACGGCATGGACACCCTGTCCGGCAAGGCTGCAACGTTTCCGGACCCACTGGCGATCATCGCTGTCGTGTCGGGTTCCCAGCGCGATACGGAATCGCTTCGCCAGGCCTGCAAAGGCCGCGTGTTCGACCTGGCCAACGCCCCGAAAGACGCCTGTGACCTGGCTCGCATGCTCTTCTGCCCCGAAACGCTCTCGGCTGTGCTCGGCGAAGGGTTCGCCGACGTGGTCGGCATCGGATCGGGTGTTGACGGACGCTTCGCGGTCATCGGAAGGCTTGCCGGGCAGACGGCCGCCATCACGTTCGAAAACACCGGCACGACGTTCAAGGTCTCGGCCGACGACGCGAGGCTCGGCTGCACCATCGCCCGCGCCTGGGCGGCCCAGCGCGTGGCCCAGCTGTCGACCCACGCCGATGACAACGCCGACGAGCTGCTGGCACTCGGCCGTCGACACGGCGTCGTGTCGCCCTCCACATCGCTTCTGGTCCTGGAGACCTTGGACCAGTGGCTTCGCTACGACATCGAACCGCCTTCGACCTGGGCCTCCATGCACCGCAAATGGACCGATGCCCAAAGCGGACGCATGAACCTGTCTTCGGAAGCCGAGCGTAAGGCCGTCCATCTGCGCAACCTACGGGCGCAGTGGAGCCAGCTGCAGGACTGGTACAACCGACCTATGCCGGAGCCGGAAACGCCGGTCTCCGACGCGCGAGGCGACAGGCGATGCACGTACTGCGGTGCGGCCATCAGCGACAACGCTCGATTCTGCCCCCAATGCGGCACCCATGTTGATATGCCGGCCTATGCGAGCCCTGCCGATAGCCTGCCGACTGTCGGGCAGAGCTGGCTGGACACCGGCTCTATGGCGCCTGTGTCCGAGGGCCTACCCAACATGTCCGGAAGCCGACCCCGCATGCACATGCGCATGGCCTCCGCCCCCGTTTTCAGTGGCGCGCCCATGATGGCCATGGCCGACGCCGCCGAATCCGACCGCCCATTCGATGCCGCTTTCGGTGCCGCACCCGACGAAGCCTCCGCAACAACCCCGACAGGGCCCCGCGTACAGGTGCAGCCTTGGATGCCGAACGCCCCGTACCTGGGCGCGCTTGACACGGCGCAAGCCCGCGGGCCGCTGGCCGCCATCGACGCGTACTTCGAGCTGCGCCGCGAATACGCCGCATCGCCGTCGTTCTTCATCGACTGCGCGGGCTGGTTCATGGCCCATGACGCCAAGGATTTCGGAATCCGCGTGCTGAAGAACCTGGCCGAGCTGCGCATCGAAGACGCAGGCCTGCTGCGAGTTCTGGCATGGCGTCTGCGGGAAGCAGGCGATCTGGAACAGGCGCTGGTCATCTTGAAGCGCGTGCAAAGTCTTCGCCCCGAAGACTCCCAGAGCCACCGCGACGTGGCCTTGGTGCTGGACGAACTGGCACGTAAGGCCTACGCCTGCCACGACGAAGACACGTCCCGGGCATACGCCGAGGAGGCCGCCGCGATATACCGCAAGATCGCCCTGACCCCGTGGGACCGCAGGCCTATGGCCATCGGCCTGTTCGCCGTTGAGGAATACAACGTGCTGCGGGCCTGGGCCGAGGCGCAAACGTGGAGCGCGGCGCCTCGCCTGGAGCCGCTTGCCGCCGGGCTCGAAGGCGTGCTTGCCTGCGACCTGCGCGTCACGCTGGCGTGGGACGCTGATGAGACCGATATCGACCTGCACGTGACCGAACCCTGTGGGGAGGAGGCCTATTATGGCAACCGCCTCACCTACCACGGCGGACGCGTATCCGAGGACATCACCGACGGCTACGGTCCCGAAGTGTACGAGATCCGCAAAGCGGAAGACGGCGTCTACACCGTGCGCGCCCACTACTACGCATCGCACCAGCAGACGGTTTTCGGGCCCGCCACCTGCACGCTTACGGTTTACACCGACTGGGGCCGCCCGAACCAGAAGCAGCAGGTCGTATCCACGCGCCTGGAAAACGAACGCCAAATGATCCTGGTGGGAACCGCATCCTACAACGGAGAGGACCTGGATGCCCACAATGAGCCAACGGATACCTCCCCAAACAGCCCCGTCATGAAAGGCGCCGACGCGTCCGTTCTCATTCAGGCTTACGGCAACCCGGACGAAGGCGGCACGTGCGTCGACGGCCAATGGGTTTGGCACCTGGCCGGCGGACGTACACGCATCGCCCTGGTTCGCGACGGCAAGGTCGAACGGGTGGTGGAGAGCATGTCTTGGGGTGAAGAAATGATCATCGTGCAATAACCGGTACGCACGAAAAAGGGCGGCGCCCCGAAGACGCCGCCCTTTCTTTAAACCATGTGCGAATCGGAATTAGCCGACCCAATGGCCCGAGCTGTCGAAGGTGTATGCCTTGCCGCCGATTTTGTACGTGTCGCTCTTCTGCATCTCGCCCTTGTACAGGTAATACCAGTAGCCGCCCGACTTCAGCCAGCCGTCATACGCCACGCCGTTCGACTTGCAGTAGCACCAGATGCCCTGCACCTTCGCCCAACCGGTCACCATCTCGCCGGAGGACTTGAAGATGTAGTAGCTGCCACCGATCATCTCCTTGCAGTTGGAATACATGGCACCGTTGTTGGGATCAAGGTAGTACCACTTGTTCGACACCTTGGTCCAACCGAACGCCATGGCGCCTGAGGATTTGAAATAGCGCCAGTAGCCCTCGATTTTCTGCCAACCGGTACGCATCTTTCCGTTGTTGCCGAAGTAGTAATATTTGCCGGAAATCTCCTGCAGTCCTGTCTGCATGGTGCCCGAACCGACCATGTAATACCAGGTACCGGAAACTTTGACCCAGCCGGTCTGCATCTTGCCAGAGGGTGCGAAATAGAACCAATAGCCTTCGTCGTTTTGGTACCAGCCAGTGAACATTGTACCGTCGTCATTGAACAGATACTTATATCCGTCAATCGTGACCGCACCACTGTGGTAGTAACTACCGTCATCGAAGTAATACCATTTCCCGGAAATCTTCAGCCAGCCATTTGCAGCAGCACCGTAGTCGTTGGGGTCGAAATAGTACCTGGCCCCATCTTTTTTAAACGTAATCCAACCGTCGTAGTACGTTCCTTTGTAATAGTAATAATACTTGTCGCCGATCTTCCTAACGTACTGATAGTCGGCGTCCTTCAAGTCCAGAGGGACGACCTCCAGATCGCCCTCGACAGCCGAATCATCGACCGATGCATCCGCCGAATCGTCAACCGATGCCACCATGTCGGAAAGGTTGCCGTCGATCACCGCCTCGTCGGCATACGCATTCGGCAGCGCGACGAACGCAAGCGCGAACACGGCCGCAACCATCGCCGCCAGTCCATACCACACCCGTTTCAGCTCCATGCTTCCTCCTTCGTCCTTGCGCTGCAAAACACGTATTCCGCAGCAAATACCCATAGAAGCATTTAATCGCAAACGAATTGTTGCGTCAACGCAACACTTTCGCCAACACGCCGAAACGTCTGGACAAAGGCCGCCCGAACCGAAGATTCTCTTTTAAGGACGATACACGTCGTATCGGCAAAAAGCCGAGACGCCGGGCGCTACCCGTTGAAGTCGATGCGCACGATGCACATTTTCATGAACCCGTCGGCCACTTTTGCAAGCAGGCGGAACAGCCCGGGCACGCTAGGGTCCTTCAAATCGTTGTAGCCGAGCATGTAGCCGCGGGACGACACCTTGCCATCAATCATCCACGAGGCCACGTCGCGCTGCAAATCGTCCACACTGAAGTAATCCGTGACGCTTGTGATGCCGGCATCCTTCACCATCGTCTTGAACATGATCTTGACAGCCCGGGTCCCTGCAGCGTCGAACGCGAGCCTGCCGCCCGGAAACCTTTTCGCCATGGCCGTGAACAGGCGCTGGATGTCTTCCTTTTTGAAGTAATAGAACACGCCAGCCGCAAAGAACACCGCCCCGTCTGAAGCGTCGATCCGATCGAACCAGACCAGGTCGTTCAGATCGGCGGCAACCGTGAACGTGCGGTCGTTCTTCTCCACGAGCTGGTCGCGAATCTCGATGATGTCCGGGAAATCCACGTTGTAGATCTTACAGGTTCCGTTGTCGCAGTTCTCCCCCGTTTGGTCGAGGCCGCACCCCAAGTTGACGACGGCCGCATTCGGATGCGTGGACAGGTAGTCCCGCACCTCAAAGGCCAGGTCAGTCTGGCGCATGGCAACCTCGAGCGCTCCGAACTCCTGGGACAGCTTCGAGGCTTTCGTCGCAAAGGCCTCGTAATCGTAATCCAGCCTGTCGATGAGCTCAACGGCCTTCGGGTCCTGGAACAGGCTCGGGAACCGCTCCGTGCACAGCTTGCGGCCATACAGCGGAATGACCAGGGTTTCCTGAACCGTATCTTTTTCGATATGCATCTTGTCCATACTCGCTCCTTGTCGTTGCGCCATCCGCCACTCTAGCACAAGTTAGCGACGTGCAACACTCTATATTATGTCGCGTATGGGCTCGCAGCGGCATTCGGACACGCGCACGGATCGGCGATTCCACCCATGCATGATGGGTTTCGCCCCTCCAGAACCTCGCTGTGCAACGAGAACTCAATTTGCTGTGCACTTAAGGGGATAATCTGCACAGAAAGACCCTCGACATGATGCCGCGTAGCCTTACGAACATCATGTTTCGCCACATATTCGACCATTCTGTTGCGTATCTTTTGGCATACACGCCGCCCGAATGCCTTCAAAGTGCGTCCGAAGGACGATTCCGTACAGATTATCCCCTTAAGTGCACACGAAAACCGATTCTCGTTGCACGACGCCTTCAAACGAGAGCGGACCCCGCCCAAAAGAGGATAGGAACGGCAAAATCAGAATGTGACGGACATGGTGAGCCAAGCCAGAGGTTGTAGTATCCTTCGGCAATGGACATCCGCACACAGAAGAGCACGGCGCA
Source organism: Slackia heliotrinireducens DSM 20476 (assembly GCF_000023885.1). Taxonomy (NCBI): domain Bacteria; kingdom Bacillati; phylum Actinomycetota; class Coriobacteriia; order Eggerthellales; family Eggerthellaceae; genus Slackia; species Slackia heliotrinireducens. The sequence goes on from NC_013165.1 coordinate 1,914,374, forward strand.
CCCCTTCGCATGCAGCTTGAGGCTGTATGCAGGCCAAGACCGCAGGCGCGCCGACCGATAGGGAAATGGGAGTTTCGAACATGCAGGCCTGCCATAATTCGCGAGACGTCGCGTACCGACTGCCTTACGGCGCCGTTCAACAGGGCGAATCGGTTGCGCTTTCGATAGACCTTTGGGACGCACAAGGCGCCATCGTTCGGCTGCGCACCTGGACCGCCGAATCGGGCGAACGCATATACCCCATGGATGCCGTTGTAGAGCTGCACGGGGCCGTGCGGCACAAGGTTGAGCTCGCATTCGACGGCGCGGGCATCGTGTGGTACCACTTCATCATCCAGATGGCAGACGGCCGCGTCCTGCGCTACGGAGCCTGCGACGGCAAGACCGGAGGCGAAGGCCGCCTGTACGACTGGGAGCCGCCCAGCTTCCAGCTGACCGTGTGCGACCCGAACGGCATCGCCCCGTCGCGGGACGAAGACGATCTGCGCCGGAGCCAATCGATGTTGGGTCCCGTCGCCGATTTTCTGCTAGGGCGAATTTCGGCACCTGAGCTGGCCGAAATGATCGAGGCGCTACGTGAGAACTACCCCGATGAAACCTTCCGCCATGCGCTGGCGTTTCTGGAAGGAATGGACGATGACCGACTGCTTGGATTGTTCAGCGGCCTTCCCGAAAGCGAACTGACATTAAATGACGGTGGACCCCTGGTTCTGGATGACCACCATGCGGGCATCGCGAAAGGACGCTTGTGGTGCGCAAGCCTGCTGCAGATGCTTTCGCCGGCTGGCACGCGACAGACGGAATCGTGCCCGGTCGTGCACACGGACCGCGACTGCCAGGCCATTTTCGACAACGCACGGGACCTGCGCGAAACGCTTCCCCTATTTATGGACGGAACGTTCTCCTGCTTTGCGGCGAACGAAGACGTGCTGGGCTTTTGGCGGCGCGGGGCCGACGGGACATCGGCATGCGTCCTGGTCAACGGCTCGCTTCAAAACGCGCACGACGTGTTCGTCCCTATGACGGGCGAAGCGGTATCCGAGGTGATAGGCGGCTACGATGTGCCGGTGTGCGACGCCTCCGAGCTGGACGGGCGCGTCGACGCTCCGCCAAAAGCGCAGCGGTACGCGCGGGTGCGCCTGTCCCAAATCGGCTCGGCCGTGGTGTATTTCCATCCCACACAACGGCTGCAGCTGCCCATGGATGCAGGGCTGGGCGTGCTGGCGCATATAACGAGCCTTCCCGTATCGAAAAACCCGAATGCTCCGGAGGCGTCCGATAAAGCCGACGCCGGACGCACCGCTCCAGCCGCATCCGAGAAGGCCGAAGCCGAACGCGACCCCTCGGGCGTACCCGACAAAAACCCAGGCACATTGGGCGCGCCGGCGCGGGAGTTCGTGGATTGGCTGGCCCAGGCGGGCGCGCGGTACTGGCAGGTGCTGCCGGTTAACCCCACCGACGAGTACGGCAGCCCTTACGCCGGCATAAGCGCCTTCGCCGGCAACACACGTCTGTTGGAGAGACCGTCGGCGCCCGATACAGGCGATGCCGCCGACCGCGACCCTGATGCGTACCGCAGGTTCTGCACACGCGAAGCCGACTGGCTGGAACCCTATGCGGCATTTATGGCCATCCGACAGAAGCTGGCCGCGACGTCGGACGTCGAACCCCTCCCCTGGCAGGACTGGCCCAATGCGTACCGCAGCTTCGACCCTTCCGTCATTCAGGCCGATCCTGAACTGCGAGAACATGCCGAACGGTGCCGCCGCGCCCAATTCGAGTTCGAGCAGCAGTGGGACGACCTGCGCCGATACGCCAACGCACGAGGCGTGCTCATAGTAGGCGACATGCCTATATATGTAAGCGCGGACAGCGCCGACGTGTGGGCCAACCCCGAGCTGTTCCAGCTGGAACCCGACGGGAGGCCCGCCGCCGTGGCAGGCTGCCCTCCGGATGCCTTCGCCGAAGAGGGCCAGCTGTGGGGAAACCCCGTCTACAACTGGGACGCTTTGCGGGAAAGCGGCTACGACTGGTGGCTGCGCCGTCTGCAGCGGGCCTTCAGGCTCTACGATTTCGTGCGCCTGGACCACTTCATCGGGTTTTCGCGCTACTACCGCATCCCCAAAGGCAAGCCGGCCACGGAGGGAAACTACTGCCCGGGCCCGGGCGCGGACCTGTTCCGCACCGCCTACGAACAGTTCGGGCCACTGCCCGTGATCGCTGAGGATCTTGGCTCCATCACGCCTGCCGTGCGCGCGCTGGCCGCCGCGTGCGGGTTCCCGGGCATGGACGTCGTGCAGTTCGCCGACGGCAACGACCCGCTTTCGGGCTGGCGCCCGCGCCCCGCCAAGGTTGCCTACACGGGCACCCACGACAACCAGACGCTGGTGGGCTACGTGCGGAAGCGCTACCCTGACCTGGACTGCCAGGCTGCGGTGGACAGGCTGATGCGGGATGTGGTCACCTGCGAAGCGCCCGTGGCGGTGCTGCCCCTGCAGGACCTGATGGGACTCGACGACGACGCGCGCATGAACACCCCGGGCACGTCGCAGGGCAACTGGACGTGGCAGGCCGACAGGCAGGCCCTGCGCCAGACAGGTGCTACCCTGCATGCGCTGGTCGACATGAGAAACGCTTCGCTTGAAGCGTAGCCGCAGGCCAGAACCCTACTGGGCCCCGCCAGCAGGAATCCGGAATATGACCGTGGACAGCGCAGGCGCCTGGGCGTGGACGATACCGTCGCACAGATTCGCCGTCGGGGCGCATGGCCGTGCCTTCGCCTCCGAATCGAACAGCACGGGGCATGCGACCGCTTCGGTCATCACGGTCTTCGAAAGGGCGCACGGCAGAGGCACGTCCAGCTTGGCCAAATCCACGACCGCCGGCCGGTCCGCTTCGTCCTGGTTCGCAACCGCAAGCACGGTTTCTCCGTTCCGGTCGTCCCAACGCAGCACGCACAGCACGTCGGAGGCAGGCGCCGCATAGGCGGTCTGACCCGCGCGAAGCACGGGGCTGCCCTTGCGCACCTGGCCCAGATCCTGGTAGAACCTGGTCAAATCCTCGCCGCAATCGGAACGCCCGGCCCGCGACGCGTCGCCCCAAGGCATGGTCTGCCGGCAGAAGGGGTCGCCTCCACCCTGCAGCCCGGACTCGTCACCGTAGTACAGGCACGGCACACCGGGAATCGCGTACAGAAGCGCCGCCACCAGACGCTGCAGCCGCGCCCCTTTACGGTCCTGATCTGGTGTGATGGCGTTCGTCAAGCGAAGCTGCCCCGCACGGTCCTCATCCTTGAGCGAGCGACCCAGCGCCAGCACGCTGCGCACCCGTTCGACATCGTGGGAGGAAAGCAGGTTCATCAGGCACCTGTGCATGGCGGCGGGATAGTTCGCCTGCTGCAGCTTCAAGAACGTCGCCAGCTGCAGGGCGTCCACCGACCCGAGCGCGAAGCCCAGAAGCGCGTTTCGCATCGGATAGTTCATCACGCAGTCCAGCGAGCGGCCGAACGCGTAGGTTCGCGGCGAACCGTAGCTCGTCTTGGTGGTGGCGTCTTCCCACACCTCGCCGAGCACCACGGCCTCGGGATCCGTCCGCTTCACGCACGTGCGGATGAGCTCCAGCACGTCGTCGGGAAGTTCGTCGGCCACATCCAGCCTGTAGCCCCGCGCACCGCGGGTCAGCCAATGCGGCAGCACCCCCTGCTGGCCATGGCCGCCCAGCATAAAGCTCTGCCACGACGGGTCGTGCTCGTTCACCTCGGGCAGCGTCGGATGCCCCCACCAACACCGATACGGCACGCCGCTTTCCGTCGGCGTGAAATCGTACCAGCTGTAAAAGCGTGAGGAAGGTCCCTGCGCGGCACCCGGCTCGTCGTAGACATCCGCCGCATCGAAGTACCGACTGTCGTTGCCGGTGTGCGAAAGCACCGCATCCAGCATGATGGATATACCCTGCTCACGGGCCGCATCGACGAGCCGTTCGAAATCTTCTGCAGTACCCAGCAAAGGATCGATTGCCAAATAGTCGGCCGTGTCGTAGCGATGGTTCGACCGCGCCTCGAACACCGGATTCAGATACAGCGTCTCCACGCCCAGCGACGCCAGGTACGAAAGCTTTTCCGCAATGCCTTCCAGCGTGCCGCCGTGGAAATCCACCGGGTCGTAGGCCGCGATTCCATCAGGGTTTTCGACGTCGTCCCATTCTACGGGGTCGTCCCAGGACGCATGCAGGTGCACCGGACGACCCAGCGCCTCGTGGCTGTGGACGCCTTCTTCACGCACGCCGCCTCGGCCGCGGGCGAAGCGGTCGGGAAAGGCCTGGTACATGACGGATCCGGCGAACCAATCCGGCGTGGTGAACGCCGGGTCGAACACCGTGACCTGAAAGCCGCCCAGAGCATCGGGCACGCCGAAGGACGCATCCGCCCCGTCGGAAACGCTCGCGGGGCGCCAGCCGTCTTCGGTCCATTCCCCATCGGTACCGGGACGGACCAGCTCCCCGAACGTGGCGCGGCCGTCGGCGCGAGGGACGTAGTACAGCAGCAGGTCATCCGCCGTATAGATGGCGAAGGCGTAATAGGCCACGTGCAGGTTCGGCGTAGGCTCGAACACGGCGGAATACCCTTCGCCGCAGGCGTCCATGGACTGCTCGCACCACACGAGGCGCTGCGCCCGCCCGTCGTATTCGCCTGTGAGCAGGCTCGCCTTCCGAACGGCCTGCCGGGCGTTTTCGTCTACTCGCAGGACAATCCGCACGGACGCGCCCAAGGGCAGCGCGCCCTGGGGCAACCGGAAGCGGGCCGAGCACGGATCGTGCGCGACCGACCACTTCAGCTGTTCGAAACCCGCCATCCGGACAACCTTCCCGACGCCAGAAAAAACTGCCTACAGCTGCCAGATTTGGTTGGCGTAATCCTCGATGGCGCGGTCCGAGCTGAAATACCCCGCCTTGGCCGTGTTGACCACCGCGCTGGAAATCCAGCGGTCGCGGTCGACGTATGCGCTCATGACCTGCGCGAACACCTGGTCGTACGATGCGAAGTCATGCAGTACGAAGTAGGCGTCGCCCTGCCCGCCTTCGGGTGCCAGCGAGTAGTAGATGTCTTCGAACCGGCTGCCGTCGCTGGTGGGCAGGCTGCCGTCCACCAGATGGCGCAGCACGCGCTGCAGATGCGGGTTCGCCTCAACCACCGCGCGCGGGTTGTAGGAACCCTCAGCTTTCATGCGGTCCAACTCCTCCACACGCGCGCCGAAGATGAAGATGTTCTTGGGCCCCACCTGCTCGGCAATCTCGATGTTGGCCCCGTCCATGGTGCCCAGGGTAAGGGCGCCGTTCAGCATGAACTTCATGTTGCTGGTACCGGAAGCCTCCATGCCGGCGGTGGAAATCTGCTCGGATATGTCCGCCGCAGCCACCAGGTGCTGGGCGGCCGTCACGTCATAATTCTCCAAGAACACCACACGGATCAAGTCGCGGGTGCGCTCGTCGGAGGAGACCAACTTCGCCACGGAGTTGATCAGACGGATGATGTCCTTTGCCCGCTTGTAGCCGGGAGCAGCCTTCGCTGCGAACACGAAGGTGGTCGGAGGCATCTTGTGGGCGCGTCCCTCGACGATGCCGTCGTAGATGGCCAGGATATGCAGCGCCTTCATGAGCTGGCGCTTGTATTCGTGCAGGCGTTTGGCCTGGGCGTCGATCACCATGGCGGGGTCGACCTCCACGCCGCGGCTCTTCAGCATCCAATTGGAGAACTCCACCTTGTTGGCGGCCTTCACCTGGTCGTAGGCCTGTCGGAAGGAGGCGTCGGCCGCAAAGGGCTCAAGTTCCGAGATCTTGCGCCAATCGGTCATGAAGCCTTCGCCGATGGTGTCGTCCACCAGGCGGCGCAAACGCGGGTTGGCAACGCCCAGCCAGCGGCGCTGGGTCACGCCGTTGGTGATGCCGCAGAACCGCTCGGGGTACACCGTGTAGAAGTCCCTGAACACCGTCGATTGCAGGATGCGGCCGTGCAGCTGGGAAACGCCGTTCACATGTCCGCAGCTCAGCACGCAGAGATTGGCCATGCGCACCTTGCCGCCGTTGATGATGGCCATGCGGCCCACCAGATCGGCGTCGCCCGGATGGTTGCGCCACACGCGGTCGCGGAAGCGGGCGTCGATGGTCTCGATGATGCGGTAGATGCGCGGCAGCAGACGCTGCATCGTTTCGGCCGGCCAGCACTCCAACGCCTCGGGCAAGATGGTGTGGTTCGTGTAGTTGAAGGTACGTTGCGCCAGGTCGACGGCCTCTTCCCAGGTGAATCCCTCCTCGTCGATGAGGATGCGGATGAACTCGGGAACGGCAAGCGCCGGATGCGTGTCGTTGATCTGCACGGCAATCTTGTCGGCGAACGTGCGCAGGTCGCCGTATTGGTTCTTGTGCGACTGCACCAGGAACTGCATGGTGGCCGACACCAGGAAGTAGAACTGGCGCAGGCGCAGCTCCTGACCCTGGTTGTGGCTGTCATCGGGATAGAGCACCTTGGAGATGGATTCCGCCAGCTCGCGCTCGGCCACGGCGCCTTCGAAGTCGCCCTGGTTGAACCGGGTCAGGTCGAAGGAGCTGGGCGCATGGGCGCGCCACAGGCGCAGGGTGGCCGGAAGCTTGCTCCGGTAGCCCACGATGGGGATGTCGCAGGCCTCGGCCAGCACCGTCTGGGCGTTGTGGTAGACCACCTTCAGGCGGCCGTCGGCGCCCCACTGCTCCTCGACCTGGCCGCCGAACTGCACGGGGAACACGCGGTCGGCACGCTCGGCTTCCCACACGTCGCGGTCGATGGACCAGGTGTCGGGCATTTCGCGCTGCATGCCGTCGTGGATCTCCTGACGGAAGAACCCGTACTCGTAGCGGATGCCGAAGCCGATGGAAGGTATGTTCAGCGTGGACAGGCTGTCCAAAAAGCACGCGGCCAGGCGCCCCAGGCCACCGTTGCCCAGACCCGCGTCGGCCTCCTGCTCCTCGATGGCGCCGATGTCGAACCCGAGCTCCTCCAGGGCCTTCTCGTAGGTCTCGTACATGCCTAAGTTGATGAGGTTGTTCGTGAAGGCACGGCCGATCAGGTATTCCGCACACAGATAGACCACGTTCTTGCGGCCGTCGCCCTTCGAGCGTTCGCGCTCGTCGGCCCACACGTCCATGATGTCGTCGCGGACGCACAGCGCCGCCGCCTGATATACCTGCTGGATGGCGGCCGACTTCACGGTCACGCCGAATTCGCGGCGCACCCGCCGTGCGATGCGGTCGCGCACCTCGTCCACCGTCTGCTTGTTCATATTCGATGTAAGGCCCATGCCTTGTCTCCTCATGCTCGGTTCAAAAAAGGCAGAGCCGGCACGAAGCCGGCCGTCCGCCGAAAAATCAATTGTCCCAGTGTACAACTAAAGCGTCAGGTACAGGTCGGCGTAGGCGCGTGCGCACCTTCCGAAACCAAAATCACATGCCATGGCCTGCTGAATGAGCCGCTTGCGTGCGGGCTTGTCGTGCCACGTCTCCAGCGCGTAGTCGATGCAGCCGAGCATCTCGTAGGCGTCGTAGTTCGCAAATGAGAAGCCGGTGCCTTCGCCGGTGTAGCGGTTGTACGGAACCACCGTGTCCTTCAGGCCGCCCGTCTCGCGCACGATGGGCAGCGTGCCGTAGGCCAGCGCGATCATCTGGGAGATGCCGCAGGGCTCGAAGGCCGACGGCATGAGGAACAGGTCGCTGGCCGCATAGATGCGGTGGGACAGGTCGCCGTTGTAGCCGATGTAGGAGCACAAACGCCCCTTGTAGCGGTTCTCGCCGTCACGCAGGAAGTTCTCCAGGTCGGCGTCGCCGGAGCCCAGCACAACCATGCGCACGTTGCGGGCCATGATGTCGTCCAGCACGGGACACAGAAGGTCGATGCCCTTCTGAGGCGTAAGGCGTCCCACCATGCCGATCAGCGGCACGTCCTCCCCTTCCCCAATGGGGTCCAGGCCCAGCTCCTCCAGAAGCGCGGCCTTCACCAGGCGTTTGCGCCAAGCGCTTTTCGCCGAGAAACGTGCAGGCAGCGCGGCATCGTCGGACGGGTTCCAGATTTCGCGGTCGATGCCGTTCAAAATGCCGGACAGGTCGCTTCCGCGGGAGCGCAGCACGCCGTCCAGGCTTTCGCCCAGCTCGGGGGTGCAGATTTCCTGCGCGTAGGTTGGGCTAACCGTGCTCACCTTGTCGGCGAAGACGATGCCCGCCTTCAGCATGTTGTCGCAGCCGTAATGCCCCACGAAGTCAGGCGTTGCCAACGAGTCGTCCACACCCAGAAGGTCGCGGTCGAACTCATGGGAGAACTGGCCTTGGAAGTGCAGGTTGTGGATGGTGAGCACCGTGCGAAGCCCGCCTTGCATAGCGCCTTGGTACTGGGTCTTGACCAGCAGCGGCATCATGGCGGTGTGCCAGTCGTTGCAGTGCAGGATGCCCGGCTCGAAGTCGAGGCACGGGATGGCTTCCAACGTGGCGCGGGTGAAGAACGCGTACTGCTCGCCTTCGAACTCGCCGCCGCAGTACACAGGCCCGCCGAAGTAGAACTCGTTGTCGATGAAATAGTAGGTCACGCCGTCGAGCACCAGCTTCTCCACGCCCACATACTGCGAGCGCCAGCCAAGCCCCACGTGGAAGTCGCACAGGTGCTCGGCCTGCGCGGCGTAGCGGTCTTTGATCTGACGGTGGAACGGCATGATGACGCGGGCGTCGATGCCCAGCTCGCCCAGGTACTTCGGCAGGGCGCCCACCACGTCGGCCAATCCGCCGATCTTCACCAAGGGGGCGCATTCCGCGGAAGCGATCAGGACGCCGGGCAAGTTCTCGTAAGCAGATTCGGACATTTCGTTCTCCTCGGTCACATGAATGGAATCAGTGTTTCATAGCACCCGATTGTACAGAAACGCAGCGCCCTTTCCGGCAATCACCATCCGAGCTGCATACGTCTCTGCCCGATGAAGGACGCGTGCGAGGCAGACCTGTTGAGGGTCTGCCGCTTGCGCAGGCGGGCAATGCCCTGCGGTTCGGCATACGCTCTGCCGCCGAGCAGCCGTAGGCAGACCCTCTACAGGTCTGCCTCGCGGATGGCTTTCGCCGATTGTGACGCTACGCTTCTATGATGGAACCCTTGCGGATGACGACGGGCAGGTCGGGCGTGCCGACGATGCGGGCGTTCGGCCTTACCACGACGTCCTTGTCGATAATGGCGTTGCGAAGGTGTGCCCCTTGGCCTATACGGGCGTTCTGCATGACGACGCAGTTCTTGACGTCGGCGCCTCGATCGATGGTCACGCCGCGGAACACGACGCTTCCGGACACGCGGCCGAACACGTCGCACCCGTTGCCGAACACGCTTTCCTCCACACGGCAGCCCGCGGCGAAACGCACCGGGGGCGCATCTTTGATGCGGGTGTGAACGGGGCCGTGGGCCACGAAGAGCTCTTCGCGGACCTCGGGGTCGATCATGTCCTTGGAGATGTCAAAGTACGATTTGACGCTGCTGATGCGGGCCGCGTACCCCGTATGCTCGACGCCGGCCACCTTGTACTTCCTCAACGCCGGTTCGAGCACGTCGGTCACGAAGTTGTAGCGGCCCTCGGCGCAGGCGTCTTCGATCAGACGCTGCAGCAGGTTCTTGTCCATAAGGCAGGCGCCCAGGCTGAAGCAGGAGTCCTCGCCGACCTCGTCGGAATAGTCCACGCCGCGGATGAAGCCGTCCGCATCCACATCGAGGCGCGCGGCCCCCATGACCTCGTTGGAGATAAGGCGCGCGTCATGGGAGTACAGAAGCACGATGTCGGCTTCCTTCTCGTTGAGCGCGTCGAGCATGCGGTTGTAGTCCTCGCGGTAGACCACGTCGGTATCGAGCACCAGGCAGTACTGGCCCAGCTGGCGGTTGAGGAAATACCTCTTGGCGAACATGGCGTCCCCGAAGCCGCGGTAAAGCTCCGTGCCCGTGCCCTGGTCGAAGGGTGCAAGCACCGCAAGGCCGCCCTGCTTCTTGTTCATATCCCAAGCCGCGCCGGAGCCGACATGCTCCACCAGCGACTGGTAGTTGCGCTGCGTGATAAGGCCGACGTTGCGCACGCCGCTGTCGGCCAGATTCGTGAACAGAAAGTCTATGTTGCGGAAGCGGCCCGCCAGAGGCATGCCCGCGACGCAGCGGTACGAAAGCAGGTCGCCCAGAAGCTGGTTGCCGTGGCCGGCGTACACGATGGCGAAGGTGTTGTTCATGGTAATCCTCCCCTATGCTTCGACCGACACGACGGCGTTCGGTTCGACGGATTCGCCCGGTGCGATGACCACCCCGGACTCGATGACGGCACCGGGCCCGATGACGGCCAGGTCGGCTCCGGCACGGCCGATGATGCAGTCCTCGCCGATAATAACGTCCTCTGCGATGACCGCCCGTTGGATGTCGGTGCCCGCGCCGACCTTTGCGCCGGCCATGACCAGGCTGTCGACGATCTGGGCCCGGGAGCCTACGCTCACACCCTGGAAGAGCATGCTGTGCAGCACCGAACCCTCCACGTCGCAGCCTTCGGCGATCATGCTGCCGCCCAAAATGGCGCCCGTTCCGATGCGGGCCGCGGGCAGGTCGGGGTTGCGCGAGTAGATGGTCCAGCGGTTGTCGGAAAGGTCGAGGTCTCCCCCTTCTTCCAACAGGTCCATGTTGGCTTCCCACAGGCTGTCGATGGTGCCGACGTCGCGCCAGTAGCCTTCGAACCGGAAGGCGAACAGGCGCTCGCCGCCACCGAGCATGGCGGGAATGACATTCTTGCCGAAGTCGTGGCTGCTGAAAGCATCGGCCGCGTCGTCCTCCAAATAGCGGCGAACCTTCGCCCAGTCGAACACGTAGATGCCCATGGACGCCAGGTTGCTAGGCGGGTCTGCCGGCTTCTCCACGAAGTCCGTCACGCGGCCGGCCTCGTCGGTGGCCAGGATGCCGAAGCGGCTGGCCTCCTCGATGGGCACGGGCATGACGGCGATGGTGGCGTCCGCCCCGTTCTCCTCGTGGAAGGCGATCATCTGGCTGTAGTCCATCTTGTAGATATGGTCGCCGGAAAGCACCACCACGTACTGCGGATCGAACCGGTCGATGAACTGGATGTTCTGGTAGATGGCGTCGGCTGTGCCGGCATACCAGCTGCCCACATCGCCCACGCGGGTGTGGGGCGACAGCAGATACGCGCCGCCGGTGGAGGTGTTCAGGTCCCATGGCGCGCCGTTGCCGATATAGCTGTTCAGCACGAAGGGTTCGTACTGAGTAAGCACACCCACCACGTCGATGCCGGAATTGGCGCAGTTCGACAGGGGGAAATCGATAATCCTGTATTTGCCGCCGTAGGGTACCGCCGGCTTGGCGCGCAGCCTGGTGAGCACGCCCAGGCGGCTTCCCTGGCCACCCGCCAGAATCATGGCCACGCTTCTCTTCCGATTGCTCATACCAGCTCCTTATCCGCAGGTCGTATAGAGGTAAAGGTCCTATTCTTTCGTTTCGGGGCCGCCTGGCAACGCGTCCTCGGTCTCCTTGGGAGGATTACTCCGCACGAACTCGAAGAACACGGCCGACATGGGCGGCAGTTTCAGTTTGGCGCTGCAGGGGTGCCCTTCGAAAGGCTCCTCGGCAGGCGCCTCGATCACGGCCGCGCCGCAATCGGTGCCGCCGTACAGCTCGATGTCGCTGTCCAGCAGCAGATGCAGCTCGCCGCAGGTCGGAAGCCCGACCGTGAATCCTTCGACCGCGTTGGGCGTGAAGTTGCAGCAGCACAGGACGTCGGGCGATCCGTCACGAGCCTGGCGCAGGCATGCCACCGCGCTTTCGTCCCGGTCGTCCACGTTGGCCCATTGGAACCCGTCCCAGCAGTCGTCGATCTGCCACAGGGCGGGATGGGCCGCGTACATCTTGTTCAGGGCTGCGCTGTACAGGTGAAGCCCGTTGTGTATGGGGTACTTCAGCATGAACCAGTCCAGCTGCTTGGCGAAATCCCACTCGATGAACTGGCCGAACTCCGAACCCATGAAGGTGAGCTTCTTGCCGGGGCGGGCGAACTGCCAACCCATGAGCACCCTCAGGTTCGCGAATTTCTGCAGGTAGTCGCCGAACATCTTGTCCACCATGGATTTCTTGCCGTGCACCACCTCGTCATGGCTGAAGGCCAGCACGAAATGCTCGGAGAAGGCGTACACCATGCCGAAGGTGAGCTTGTCGTGGTGGTCGCGGCGGAACAGCGGGTCCATGGAGCAGTACTCCAGCATGTCGTGCATGAAACCCATGTCCCATTTGAAGGTGAATCCCAGGCCGTCGTATTCCACCGGGGCTGTGACCTTGGGATACGATGTGGATTCCTCGGCGATGGTCACCGCGCCGGGATAGGTTTCCCGAACGGCCGTGTTGAGCTTGCGAATGAAATCGACGGCCTCCAGGTTGATGTTGCCGCCGTGGATGTTGGGCACCCATTCGGTGCGGGCGTAATCCAGGTACAGCATGGACGTGACGGCGTCCACACGGATACCGTCTATGTGGTAGACGTCCAAAAAGAACATGGCCGACGACACCAGAAAGCTTACCACCTGGGGCTTTCCGTAATCAAACACGAGCGTGCCCCATTCGGCATGCTCGCCCTTGCGCGGGTCGGCGTATTCGAAAAGCGGCGTGCCGTCGAAGCGAGCCAAGGCGAAGGCGTCCTTCGGGAAGTGCGCCGGTACCCAGTCCAGGATGACGCCGATGCCTGCGGCGTGCAGCGTGTCCACCATGTACATGAAATCCTGGGGCGTGCCGTATCGCGACGACACCGCATAGTAGCCGGTGGCCTGGTAGCCCCAAGATGCCGGCAGCGGGAATTCCGTCAGCGGCATGAGCTCCACATGGGTATAGCCCATCTGCTGGCAGTATTCCACCAGTTGGTCAGCCACAATACGGTAGTTGGGGAAGGTTTCCTGCTCGCCCACGCGCCACGAACCCAGGTGCAGCTCGTAGATGGACATGGGTCCGTGCAGCGGGTCGGATGCGGCTCGGGCATCCATCCAGTCGGCATCATGCCAGTCGTAGCCGTCCAGCGTCCACACCTTGGAAGCGGTGGACAGGCCGTTTTCCGCATGAAACGCGAAGGGGTCGGCTTTCAGCTGCACGGTGCCGTCGGCACCTTCGATGGCGTATTTGTAAGGGTCGCCGTTCTCAAGGCCTTCCACCACGCAGCACCAGATGCCTTCGCTCACCTGCTCCATGGGCGTTGCCGCCTGGTCCCATTGGTTGAAGGAGCCCACAAGGCTTACCGACCGGGCATGAGGGGCCCAAAGCACGAACCGGAACGTGCGGACGTCGGATTCGCTTTCGCGAGGCAGCTCGTGGCAACCGAACAGCAGGTATGCCCGACGCGCATCCCCATGGCCGAACAAATATAAGTCGGCATCCGGCAGATTCAGATTGGTACGGCTCGGCTGGTCCATGCAGGCAACTTCCTCATCTCTTCAAGAGGATTCATGGCTACCAGTATAACGGTTTCTCGATGCGGAACGGAGCTCACGATTAACTGCGGCCGTCCCTTTCCATCGTCGGCATCCGTGCGGCCCCGCTCTAAGACGAAGAAGGCTCCGACGGATGCCGGGGCCGTTCGTGTGTTTCAAGATGGGGATTACGCACCCGTGTAGGCATCTTCGGCACCGCAGGAGAAATCGTGCGTATCGAGCCAAGCACGGTCTTCGTCGGTCTCGGGCACGTCGATGCGTTCGATCTTGAACACCACCGGACGCGTGCCGTCGTTGCAGCAGGCGATCATGATGCGCTCGTCGTTGGTCCAGCCGCGCATGATTGAGCCGCCCTGCAGCGCCGTGTAGATGTAGCGGCTCACGCAGTCCCACGCCTCGGCACAGGGAAACGCCGGATCCAAATCGCGCCCGAAATGCCAGAAATCGTCCTTGCCGTCCTGGCGTTCGAACAGATACTCCTGTCCCACCTCGAAGCACGGGCACGGCCCGCTTGCCGGGTCGGCCAGATAACGCTGCTGGAAATCCTCGAAGCATTTCTTGTCGATAACCGTCACCTTGCACATGTGTTTCATAACGAACCCCCCTTGAATCGCCCGGCGTCCGGCAAAGCAGGCGGGGCGCGTCCATGGCCCTGCCCTGCAGCATGGCCCCAGGCACCGCCTCCGACCAACGTCGCCGCATATTCAAACGACAATGTCTCGCCGTCTCCGGTCGATTCTAACTTATAATGGAAACAACGAATAGCACGGCAGGCAGAGAGGGGCTGCATCACGGATCGCACCGTTCGATTCCGTTGCCGACTTGCGGGTTTCATCTTTTGGATGAACCATGGCGGTTATTGCCGTTCGCGCAAGGTTGGACCGATCGGGGGGGGTATTGCAGATGTCTTCTCAAAACGCATCCGAAACCAATTGGGGCATGAGAATCGCTCTCTGGATTGGATTCGGATTGTTCCTGGCCACATGGAGCGGCGGTCCTTTGGGGCTGATCTCGGGGCCCATCGGGCGGGAATACCCGTGGTATTCGGTCATCCTTGCACATACGGCGTTCATCGCGGGATCGGCTCTGGGATGCCTAGGCGTAAAAACTGTCCTGCGCAAAAACCCCACGCGGCAGATCGGGACTATCGGCGTAGCCTGCTACGTCGCTGCCGCGCTCATCGGACTTATCGCCCAACCCGTCTTGGCCCAATTAAGCATCCAGGCCGACTACATCGTCCGAATCGTGCTGTCCCCCGTCCTCGGAGCGCTGTATGCTCAGTCCCTGTTGTTCTGGACCGAGCGCTTCCTGCATATTCGCCAGACGGGCAAACGCTCCGACTTCATTGCGGCGTTCATTCCCTGCTACATATTCAACCCGCTGGTGACGGCCGCGTTGTCGCCCTTCGCCGATGTGTTCTACATCTTCTCGATCGTGACACTCGTATGCGCGCTGGGTTCCGCGGCGATCCAAGTCGTCCTGTCCAAGCGTCTGGATGAAGCCGTCCCCAAGCACGGCGAGGACTCCGAGCCCTACCGTTTGTCCGTATATTCGGGCTCGGTCCTGGCTTGCCTGGGCTTCACATGGGGCATCGTGCAGGCGGCAAGCATCGTCACCCTGGGAGCCAACATGTCTTCCAGCACCATGGCCATGTTCTTCATCAGCTTCGCAATCCTAGTTGTGCTAGCCCTGGCGATGCAGCTCTACCACCCCCACGACGACATGAGGTTCGGGTTCTTCATCAGGGTCTCCATCGTGCTGTGCGGTGCCGCCACGGTATCCATCCCCCTTGCCGTCGCACTGTTCCCGTCGCTGCTCCACGCGGTTTGCTCGCTTGCCATAACCACGGCCGAGGTGGCGGTGTTCGCGTTTACCATCGACCTCTGCAGCAACGAGGGAAAGCCTCTCGCAGACGTGTTTGCAAGCAACTTTCTGCTGTTCGCAGGCGCCATCAGCATCGCCAGCGTATTCTTTCTGGCAACTTTCGCATGGGTGGACGGTCAATACGCATGGTGGATCGTGGCCACAGTTTCCTCCTGGGCGGTCCTGGTCGTGATTCCCTTCCTGCCAAGCCGGTCCAGCGAAGCGATGGTGTTCGCGCTCAAGAAGCTTCCCGAAGACGAAGGCTACGAGACCAACGTGGCTTTGATGCGCGACCGCATGGCGCAGAAGTACTCGCTGAGCGAAGGCGAAACCGCCGTGCTGAACCTGCTGCTCCAAGGGAAGAACCGCAACCAGATCGCCGACGAGATGTGCCTGAGCGCCTGGACGATCAAGTCTCGCATCAGCTCGATC
Organism: Slackia heliotrinireducens DSM 20476; assembly: GCF_000023885.1. Lineage (NCBI taxonomy): Bacteria > Bacillati > Actinomycetota > Coriobacteriia > Eggerthellales > Eggerthellaceae > Slackia > Slackia heliotrinireducens. Next base: position 1,930,166 of record NC_013165.1, read on the forward strand.
TACAAGAAATGCGGCATCCATTCCTACAAGGAGCTCGTCCAGCTGGCTTCCGACGACAGGCTGTAACCGCAGCCACGCGGAATAGCTTCGCCATGCCCGACACACGAAAACCCCGGCTTCCGCAATACGGAACACCGGGGTGAGGGGCGAATCTATACGCAATGCGTCCCCAAGCCGTTGAGGGGTTTGCCTAAGGACGCATTACGAGCCGTTAAACGAGCCTGACCGTTGCGGATGCCGCGGCCTCAGCGTCGTCTTCGAGAGCCATCTTCGACTCGTCGATCAAGGCCCGCACGTCGGCAAGCAACGCCTGGGCCCTATGCAGGTTTTCGGACACGTTCTCGTATCCGGCGTCTTCGGCAGTATGCGCCAGCTTGTGGGACCAGCGATACTCCAATGCGACATGGTCGTCGAGCTGATCGAGCATCTGCTCGAACTGGGCGGTGTTCACTCCGTTGGTGCACATGACGGTGCCTCCTGTCTGTCAGTTAACCTATTTCAGCGGCGCGGCGCCGTTCGATCCAGCCGGCCAGCTCGTCCATGCCCTCCCCCGTGCGGGCGGAGGTCACGAGAATCTCGAGGTTCGGGTTCAGCACCCTGGCCTGCTTCTTAAGCGCCTCCATGTCGAAATCCGGGTTCATGGGCAGGTAGTCGGATTTCGTCACGACAAGGGCGTCGCACACCGCGAACATGGGTGGATACTTGTACACTTTGTCGTAGCCTTCCGGTACGGACAGAAGCATCACTCGCAGGTGCGCGCCGGTATCGAAGTCGGCCGGGCAGACCAGATTGCCGATGTTCTCGAGGAACAGGTAGTCGAACCTCATTTCGCCGAACGCGTCGAACGCCTTCTGCATCATGTTCATCTCGACATGGCATACGCCAAGGGTGTTGAGCTCCACGGACGTGACACCCGCTTCCTTCATTTTCAGAGCGTCGACGTCGGATTCGAGGTCGGCCTCGATGACCCCGGCGGTGCCGCGCTCACGCAAGCGCTCGATGAGCGCGATCAGGAGCGTGGTCTTGCCGGCGCCCGGTGATGCCATGATGTCGACGACGAAGGTGCCTTCCTCCTTGCGCTTGGCGCGGAACACATCTGCAGCCTGGTCGTTCGCCGCAAGGATGTTGCGCTTCACTTCGATGATCTTGTTCTCATCCATGGTTTGCGTTCCCCCTCGATGATCGCCGTTGGATGAATGCTTGGTTTCCGGGCCGAAGGGCCTCTCGACCTTTGCCCTCTGGCGCAAGATTACGGGACGCACACCGACCGGGCAAAGGCCCCATAAGGGCTTTTTCGAGAAATACCCTTTTGGGTGCACCGTTTATCAGGCAAAACCGTCCGAGTGCCCCCCTTGCGGCCGCGAAGACCTCCGGCTTCATGGACGCCTTCTTCAGCCGTTTGCCCCATGCGCCGCGGATGCGGCCTTACAGCGTGCCGAAAACGCCTTCCACGATGCGTTCGGACGCACCGCCTCCCGCCGATTGCACGGTCAGGACCGCAGGCGGAAGGGATCCGTCCGCCGCCTCGACCGTGACCACCACGTGGGTCAGAGGTTCGGTGTCGCCTGCGTCACCCGTTTTCGCGCCAGGCGTGGAGCTGCTCGACACGCGATAGGCGAACGAGCCGTCCGAACCGAGCGCCTCCGCCTCGACGGCATCGGCCGAGCGGGCTGCAGACACGCATGCATACGATGCATCCATCGATTGCACCTCTTCGGTCGTCTCCACGTCGTATTCCAGCTCCGTGTATTCCCACACGTCCACACCGCCGTCCTTGGCGGCCATTTCTCGCTTCGTGCGCGTTTCGGTCGACACGACCGTCGCGTCGGACTCGTTGACCGTCAATACCACGTCAAGCGCATCCGACAGCTGCGCCTCGTCGCCGCAATAGGTTGCCACGACCGTGACGGAAGGTGCGATGTCGTGCACGTCGAGCGTTGTCGGCGTGCTCTCGACCGTGGTGGTCACCTCTTTGTTCCAGCTGCTTCTCGCCGTCGTGGATTCGCTCGTCGTCTCGCCGGCCGTCTGACCCTCGATGTCGCGGGTTCTCGTCCCAGGCACATCCACCAGCACTGTGCGCGCAATCGCCGCACCGTGGTTGTCCGCTTCGGAAACGGCATAGCACGTGATGGATGCCGATTCGGTCGCGTCGGATTCCACAACCGTCAATCCGCTTTCCGGCGAAGGAGACATCGTCAACGCGACCCCCATCGCCGCCGGCCCGTCTTCGTCGGCAAGCGCGATGGTGACCACAGCCGCTTCGCCGTTCTCATCCGTCACAGACACGGTCATGCCGTCGTCTGCGGGTTGCGACACAGCGACATCGTATGAGGCGCCGGAAGCGCCTGTCACACTCGCCTGCCCGCTCGATCCCGCTGCCCGTACGACAGGCGCGCCTCCCGCCGAATCGACAGCCACCGCCATGCCGCACACGGCATCCATCGGACGTTCGGAAAGGCCCCCTTCGCCGCTCTCGTCGCGCAGGGTCACCGTTACGGTTGTGTACGATGCCTCCGGCATGTCGCCCGAGCCGTCGCACGCCGCCGTCGCCACGGCGATGTTCGCCACTACGGCGCCTTCGCCCGCTTCCTCCTGCACGCTGAACGTCTTCACGCTTGCATCCACGTCCGCAGCGGTCTCGTCCGTACGAAAAACGCAGCCTTGCTCTTCGGCCGGCTCGCCTGCTTCCACGGCTTCCTGCGACACGGCTTCACCCGCACCCGCCGCATCGTTTGCGCTTTGGGCCGGTGCGCCTGCGCATGCGGACAGCAACGACACCGACAGGCCGAGCGCAGCCGCAAGGGCGGTCATCGCATGTTTCATGGGTATGCATTCCTCTCGCTTGGTGCCTGAATATGCCGCAGGGCAGGATTTCGCGTCCATATGCAAAGACGCTGTGCCGCCCCCAGCGAGGTAACGTGGGGCGGCACAGCTCGAGCAGGGATTTCTTAGGAGGGGGCGCCCCCGCAGCGAACAGGCTCGGAAACGTCAGTACGGGCTACTCGATGTAGGCGTCGATGGAGGGAGTCTCGCCGCGACCGACCAGGCCATGCTCGAAACGGAACGCAGCCTTGAGGTTGTTGTCGTCTTCCATCTGGTGCGGAAGCTCGATGAAGTCGTCGATCGGACGGTTGGCAAGCTTGCGGGCCTCCTGCGGGCACACGTAGCAGCACTGGCCGCAGATACGGCACAGGTAGCTGGTGACCACCGGCACGCCCGTGTCCATCGAGATGGCGCCCATGGGGCAGCGACCTGCGCATGTGCCGCAGGCGATGCACTTGTTGGCATCGACCTCGAGGCTGTAGTGCGAGCGGTGGTTGAAGGCGATGGACTTCTCTTCGAGCACGTCCCAGCCGCCCAGAGCCTCTTTGCCGTTCTCCCACTGTGCGATGATGCCGCAGGTCTTGGGGTTGCAGAAGCACACCCATGCATGCTCCTTGCCGTGCAGGCAGTGGATGATGCAGCCTTCTTCGACGCGGGCGTCGATGACCTCGAGGGCCTCTTCCAGATCGACGCGGCGTGCAAGGCCCAGCGAGACCAGGTACTCGGCGTCGTCGCCCATGGTCAGGCACGTCTCGATGACGTCGCCGTTGTTGTCGGTGAAATCGGTGAAATCGCCGGTCATGAAGTCGGTGAACGTCGGGAACTTCTCGCCGTCCAGGCCATGCTCCTCATACCACTCGTAGGCGAACGTCTCGTAACGGCAGGAGCAGGGCTGCAGTGCGAAGTACTCGTGGTCGGCGAGCATCTGGCGCACGTCGTCGTAGGCCAGGATCTGGCTGCCTTCGGCCATGATGTCCTTGTTCAGCGGCACCGACAGGTAGCACGCTGTGCCTTCGAGGGCGTAGTCGCCGCCCAGGTCCCAGTTGGTGAAGGGCCACTCGAAGCTGTATGGATCCTCATAGAACTCTTCGCAGTAGCTGTAGGTGATGATGCCTTCGGGCGCGATGGAGGGGATGTTGTACGTGCGGCCCTCGTTGATGGTGCGGAACGGCAGGAAGCCGGCCTTGCTGAACTTCTCGCAGATCTCCTTGCACTCTTCGTAGGTGCGGTCGATGCCTTCCACCTGGCACTTGTAGTAGTACTCGTTCGCCGTGAACTTGCGGTCCCAGGGCATCTGCAGGTAGGCTTCGACTTCCTCTTCAGTGAACTGGTCCATGACGCGGCTGAACATGCTCTTGGTCATGGCGCCTTCGCCGCCGCCCAAGCCGTAGCTGTGCACCAGGGCGCGCATCTTCACATACGGGGCCGGAACAACCGTTCCGTCCTCGGCCGTGAACTCGGTCTGGGAGTCCACGTACTCCTTGCGGCGGCGGGTCAGCTCCTCGAGCGGCATGGTGGAGCCGCCCTTCTCGACGATCTCGCGGGGAGTGCCGTACCAAACGGTGCCGTCGCTCAGCTTGACCTCGGTGCCCGTGCTTTCGGCGGCGGCTTCTTTGGCGTCACCGGCAGCAGCGCCCGACGCGCAACCGGTCAACGCAGCTGCAGCACCGGCGGCTCCCATAACGCCCATGCCACGCAAAAAATTCCTGCGGCTCATTCCCATCATGATAATCCCTCGCTCTTCCTCGTTGTTGTTGTTACTGTTTCCTCTTTTTGTATTGCCAGCGAATCGACTCCGTCGTTCGCCTCAGGCCTAAGCTGCCCCTCGCGTTGCGTTGGGATCCGCGAATTGCGTACCCCTGACGATTTCGATCCGGTTGACCATGAACTCCAAACCGGAGACGATGCGGTACTTCCGCTCCGCCCCGCAATGCGGGCACGTCCACGTCGACCGCTTGAATTGGTTGATTGTGAAATGTCCCTGGCATTCGTTGCATTCGGCACGGTACGGCACATGCTCGACGATCAGCTCTGCGTTTTCGGCAAGCGTGCCGCGGACAAGGTGCTTGAAGAGACCTTCCATCAGATCCATGACGATGTCGCGTCCGTCGCCGATCGTCACGTACACGGCCTTGACTTCGCTGGCCCCCGCCTGCACTGCGTAATCGACCACCATGTCCACCAAAGGATGGACCAAACCCATCTCGTGCATTCTTGCGCCCCCTCGATAATCGCTGTTTTCGAATGCCTGTCTTCGACCTCGGAGGCTTTCGCGACCCCCTGCCGTCGATGGCGCAAGATTACGGGACGGACAGGTGCCGTTTGAAGGCCCCATACGGGCCTATTTCGGAAATACCCATTTGGGTGTACCGTTTATCAGGCCTTTTACATTTTGGGAGTATTCGAAAAACACGGCGTGGGTATTGATTCCGCGAGGCATTCCAGGTCCCGTCCGCCGCCGATTGCGCCCGGGTGCACCGGCGGAGCGGCTCCCTTCGGCGTGACGCCGGCTGCGCCCGTCAACGGAAAACACCCCTGAAAACAGAAGAGCCCCGACGGTTGTCGGGGCTCGAAGCGTTTGCGGGCTTTCCGCTATTTCGCGATGTCCTGCAGGCCGAGTTCTTCGACGGCGGCTTCGCGCATCTTGTACTTCAGAATCTTGCCAGCGGCGTTCATCGGGAACGAATCCACGAACTTGATGTAACGAGGCACCTTGTGACGGGCGATGTTGGTCTTGATGAACTCGCGGATCTCGTCCTCGGTCATCTCCTCACCCTCCATCAGGATGATGCACGCCATGGCCTCTTCGCCGTACTTCTTGTCCGGCACGCCGATAACCTGTGCGTCGCTCACCTTCGGATGGGTGATCAGGAAGTCCTCGATCTCCTTGGGATAGATGTTCTCGCCGCCGCGGATGATCATGTCCTTCAAACGTCCGGTCACGCGGAAGTTCCCGTTCTCGTCGCGCATCACCAAGTCGCCGGAATGCAGCCAGCCGTCGGCGTCGACGGTCTTGGCCGTGGCGTCGGGCATCTTGTAGTAGCCCTTCATGGTGTTGTAGCCGCGGGAGCAGAACTCGCCGATGTGGCCGTCGGGCATCTCCTCGCCGGTGTACGGGTTGATGACCTTGCACTGGATGTGCGGGTACTCGTAACCCACCGTCTCGGTACGCCAATCCAAAGGATCGGTCCAGGTTGTCATGACCGAGCCGGGCGACGACTCCGTCTGGCCGTACACGCTGACGATGCCCGTCATGTTCATCTCGTCCGGCTGGGCGGCCTTCTTCATGAGCTCGGGCGGGCAGCCGGAACCGGCCATGATGCCCGTGCGCATATGCGAGAAGTCGGTCTTACGATAGTCGGGATGGTTGAACATGGCGATGAACATGGTCGGCACGCCGTTGAAGCAGGTGATGCGTTCCTGCGTGATGCAGGACAGCGACGCCTTCGCACTGAAGTACGGCATGGGGCACATGGTTGCGCCATGGGTCATGGACGACGTCATGGACAGCGTCATGCCGAAGCAGTGGAACATAGGCACCTGGATCATCATGCGGTCCGCAGTGGAAAGTCCCATGCGGTCGCCGATGCACTTGCCGTCGTTGACCACGTTGCGATGGGTCAGCATGACGCCCTTGGGGAATCCGGTGGTGCCGGAGGTGTACTGCATGTTGCACACGTCGTTGGGACGGACCTCGTCGGCCATGCGCTGGATCTTTTCCAGCGGCACCAGCTCGGCGCGGTCGAACGCCTGGTCGAAGTTAAGGCAGCCAGGCATGTCGAAGCCCACGGTGATGACGTTGCGCAAGAACGGCAGGCGCTTGCAGTGCAGAGGCTCGCCGGGCTTGGTGTCCTTGATCTCCGGGCAGAGCTCGTTGATGATCTCGCGGTAGTTCGAATCCAGCGCGCTTTCGATCATGACCAGCGTGTGCGTGTCGGACTGGCGCAGCAGGTACTCGGCCTCGTAGACCTTATAGGCGGTGTTCACCGTGACCAGAACGGCGCCGATCTTCGTGGCCGCCCAGAAGGTGATGTACCAGGCAGGCACGTTCGTCGCCCAGATGGCAACCTTGCTGCCGGGCTTGACACCCATGGACACGAGCGCACGTGCGAAGTTGTCCACGTCGTCGCGGAATTCCTCGTAGGTGCGGGTGTAGTCCAGCGTGGTGTATTTGAAGGCGTACTGGTTGGGGAACGCCTCCACCATGCGGTCCAGCACTTGCGGGAAGGTGAGGTCGATGAGCTCGTCCTTCTTCCAGAGGTACTCGCCGGTGCCGTCATGGTTCAAATACATCGTGCGGCGCTTGCCACGGGTATCCTCGAAGCGCTCCATATAGTTCACGAAGTGCGGCAGGATGATGTCCATGTCCGTGAGGTCTTCCATCCATTCGGGCTTCCACTCCAAGGAGACGAAGCCGTCGTAGTCGATGGAGGACAGGGCCAGCACGAAGCTGTCGAGGGGCATCGTGCCCTCTCCCACCAGGTTGTAGGTGCCGTCATCGTCGGAGTCGCGCATATGCACGTGCTTGACGTAGGCGCCCAGGTTCTTGATGGTATCGGCCGGCTGTTCGCCGTTGTCGCGGTACGGATGGTGGATGTCCCACAGCGCCGCCAGGTAATCGCTGGCGTACTCGTCCAACATGGCGGTCAGACGCGCCGTGTCGCCGTAGATGCCGCTGGTCTCCATGAGGATGGTGACCTCGAGGGCCCTGGCGTAAGGCACCAGCTCGTCGAGGGCGGCCTTGACGACGGACTCTTCGCCCTTCTGGGCCTTGAAGCAGACGTATTCGACATGGATTTCACCGGCCACGTCGATGAGCCTCTTCGCCTCGTCGACGGCGCCTTCCAGCGAAATGTCGACGGACGAGTCGAACACGGGAAGCGTCAGCTTCTTGTCGCGCAAGGCACGGGCCGTTGCGCGGGTGTTGTATTTGTCGAAAGCGCAGCCTTTTCCGACGAAGTTCTGCTGCTTGAACAGGTCGTACACCTCGATGCCGGCAAAGCCCATCTCGAGGGATGCATCAACCAGCTCGTCCCACGTGCAGTCGGACCAGCCTCGCGTAGAGAAAGAAAGCTTCATTAGTTCTCCTCCTCATAGACGATCTTGTTCAAAGCGTTCACGTATGCACGGATGCTGGAGCCCACGATGTCCGTGGAGATGCCGCGGCCGGAATAGATCTTGCCGTCGGCGACCAGTTTCACGATGGCCTGGCCCATGGCCTCCTGGCCCTCGGTGACGGACTGCATCTGCCAGTCGTCGAGCTCGTAACGCTTGCCGGAAATCTTCTCGATGGCCAAGAACGACGCGTCGATGGGACCGTCGCCGATGCAGACGGCTTCCAGCACCTCGTCGCCCTTGCGCATGCGCACGTTGGCCGTAGCCTTGATGGCGTTGCCCGAGTTGATGACGTAGTTCTCCAGAACGTAGGTGGCAGGAACCTGCAGCGCGGCGGACGCGACGATGGCGTCCAACTCCAGGTTGCTCACGCTGTCCTTCTTGGATGCGATGCGCAAGAACGCCTCGTACACGTTGGTGGCGTCTTCTTCGGACAGCTCGTAGCCCAGCTTCGCAACGCATTCCATGACGGCGTCGATGTCGTCATTGACGGTCAGGACGAAGGATTCGTCGCTGCCGGTGACGTTGGGGTTGAACGCCGAATACTTGGAGCGGCCCTGCTCGCAGATGCGGGCGACCTGGGCGGCCGTGCGCTTGAGTTCCGTGACGCGGACGGTGGTCTGCGCCTGGCAGATCTCAGGCTTGGCGGCCAGCACCTTGCAGACCTTCTCCAGGGAGATGACGTTCATGGGGTACGTGGTGGCCTTGATCTCGTCGACCCCGGACATGATGCCCGCAATGGCGCAGGCGTCGGCCATGAACAGGTCGTTGGAGCAGGAGATGCCCAGAGCCACATCGGCCAGTTCGGGAAGGTCCTTGCGCAGATCATCGATGAACTGGGCGAACTCTTCGGGAAGCATGGTGCCGGCGTCGTCGCACACGGTGATGGTCTTCGCACCGGCCTGGATGGCCTCCTTGATGACGGAACGCAGGTATACGCTGTCGGCGCGAGTGGCGTCGTCGGCCACGAACTCGACGTCGTCCGTCAGGGCCGCGCACTTGGCGATGGTGGCCGCAACGTCCTTCATCATGCCGTCCGCCTTCTTATGGTAGACATACTCCATGCGTGCGGGGCTCACAGCTGCCACAACCTGCAAGCGCGGGAATGCGGCGTTCTTCAGGGCGCCCCAGACCACCTGGATATTCTCGTCGTCCATTTTCACAGGAACCGCCAGAACGCTGTTCTTGACGATGGAAGCGATGGATTTGATGCGCAGCGCATCGGCTTTAGAACGCTCGACACCCTCGATTTCAATAGAGGAAACTCCGAGACTATCTAATAGCTTTGCGGTCTCCAACTTCTCTTTGAACGTTAGCGCTAGGGACCCCGAAACCTCCGCCTGGCGCATCGTCACGTCGCTGACTCGCACGTCTCTCATCTTCAGCCTCCTCTTCTTACTTAAAGGTGTATATTTTGCCGCTTCACACCAGCGCGCTAGAGTGCGATGGTAGAGCGTCCGAACATTGTATGCTTCATTTCGATGCAGGGCGAAGAAAATCTTTCATATATGGTCAGATATGCCGAATACCACACGAACCCATCAAATTTCGCGATGGGCACTCCGTCGAAAGCGTCGTGAACGAACGCGCCGCACACGAGAAACCAGGCCGGCTGGCCCGCAGAAGGCGGTCAAACCCGCATCCGAGCCGCGTTGCGATAGGCCCTCCCCGACGCAAAAGGCCCCGCATGCGAATCCTTTACAGGACGCATGCGGGGCCGACGGTCTTGCAAAGTGGCCAAACGCCTACTCGTAGGCGCCCTGCCCGTCGTCTTCCCACGTGGGCTTAGCATGGGCCACAGCTTCGGCCTGGGTGATCTCGCACCCGCCGTTGTCCAGATCGATCAAGGTGTAGCGGTCGTTACCCATGCCGAGCTCTTTCATGTAGCTCAGCTGGCGCAGGCCGTGGCGGGTCTCGATGCGCTCCACCAAAGCCTTGTGGCTTTCCTCCGGCAGCGCATACACCAGATCGACGCAGGCCTGGTCAAGGGCCAGGATGTCCAGCGACGCCAAAATGCCCACGTCCGGCGTAACCACCGGCTGGGCAGCGCGGCCCTCGCAGTCGCAGCTCACAGACATGTTGCGCATCACGTTCACATAGGCGATCTTGCCCGCGAAGTAGTCGGCCGTGGCCTTGGTGGACTCGGATATGCGCTCCATCAGCTCCTCTTCGGCGATGGACCACATGTCGCTGGAGCCTTCGGCGGTGTGAATGGCCTTCTTGCCAATGTGTGCGTCGGCGCAGCCGATGCCGATGTTCTTGTTGGACCCGCCGAAACCGCCCATGGTGTGTCCCTTGAAATGCGTTAGCGCCAGGAACGAATCATAGTTCAGCAGGTGTTCGCCCACGGTCATTTCGGTAAACCACTTGCCGCCCGCCACAGGCAGCTCGGCCGTGCCGAACTCGTCCATGATGTCGACGTCCGCAAAGGTCCAACCGTTGGCTTCAATGGTGGCGCGATGCTTTTCGGTGGTGTCGCGGTCGCCTTCGTAATACGTGTTGGTCTCGACGATGGTGCCGTTGGGCAACCTCTGCTCCATGAGGTTTTTCACCCACGGGCGCGGGATGATGTTGGGGCCGTGCTCCTCGCCTGTGTGCAGCTTGACGGCAACCTTGCCTTCCAGCACCGAAGCCACGGCGTCATAGGCCTTCATCAGGCCCGCAGCGGTCAGGTCACGAGTGAAGAACACCACGGACGATTCGCCCGTACGCTTGTCGAAGGGCACGTAGATGTTTCCGCCGGTTCCAGGCGTAGGCTGTGCGTTGGTCATGGGAGCCTCCTGATTTTCTCCGTCGATGGATTCAGCACCTGCTGCAGAGCCCGAACGGTCGGTACAGCCCCATAGCGCAGCCGACGCGACCAGCGCCGATGCTCCGCTCATGAAGGCCCTCCGGGTAAGCAAGGTGCATGTATCCTTTCTCTAAATATAACTGCATTGTATATACGACTGGATACGGAATGCAAATGCCTGGTACGCATGCCCGCCCATTCGCTTGCGGCATACCAGGCGCCACCCCCGCCGCCAAGCCCGCAGTTGCTCCGTCGGATGCCGAAGCAGACCTTGCCGAGAGGTTTCGTCTGGGCGAAACCCAACTGCAGCGGCCGAACCGCCAGACGAAACGCCGGCCTCGAGTCGAGCGAGCCAAACTCAGGCTCTGGAGCACGCGCCCAGCACCGTGCCGTCGCGGGCATACGCACTCCAAACAAAAAGCCCCGCCGAAGCGGGGCCTTCCACATACGATGCAGGTGCCGTTAGTCCTCGTCGGCGAGGCGCTGGATCATGGCGCACAGCGACGTGGCGCTGTTGAAGTTCGCAGGCACGATCTCCTTGGCGGGAACAGACACGTCGAACTCGTCGTCGATGGCCGATACGATCGCCAAGATATCGAACGAGTCGATGTAGCGGTCGTCCACCAACGTGGTCACGTTCTCGTAGTCGACGCCCTCCTTTACGTCTTCGAGCATCTCGATGACGTCCTCAAGCGTGATTTCGTCCATTGCTGGTCTCCTTTCCTACCCAACGGCCAGGCCGTTGAACTGGCTGCTCTCGATAAAGTCGCGGGCAAGCACCACCGAACCGTCCGCCTCGCGCAACAACACGCGGGGCAGCCTCCGGCTCAGGAACAGCGACACGCCCTCGGTCACGGCGTAGGCGCCGCACCTTCCGAACGCCAGCACGTCGCCGCGCTGCAGGCTGTCCAGTTCCACGGCACGTACCAGCACGTCGTTGACGGTGCACAGGCTGCCGCACAGGCACCATTCCGCAACCTCGCTTTCGCGGTCTTCCGCTTCGCGGGTCAGGTTGACGATCGGCGGCACATGCATGCCCATCATCTGGCCGAAGTACGTGATGTGGTGCATACCACCGTCAAGGATAGCGTAATTCGTGCCCTTGTTGCTCTTCAGGTCCATAGCCTTCGTAAAATACGTACCGCACGGCGAAGCGAAGAACCGGCCCATCTCGATGGTCAGCTCGGTCTTTGCTGCCAGGGCACGCAGGTCGTCCGCAATCTCGCGGATGGGCAGCAGGTCGTCGGAGAAGTCGTCATCCATGAAGTAAGGAACACCCAGGCCAGGGCCGTATTCCAGACGTTCAACGACGAAATCGTGCTCGTTCGCAAGCTCATCGATCAAGTCGCTCAGCATAGCCATCTCTTTGCGCTGGTGCTTGAGTTTCAAACGCTGGGTGTATACGAAGTAATGGATGCCGACCAACTTAAGCCCCGGGAACCGGTCGCGGTTGTCCACCAGCCACAGCAGCTCGTCTTTGGACATGCCGAACTGGGAACCCGCGTTCAGGCGCGGCAGCACGTCGACCACCAGGTTGTGCTCGCGGGCCACCTGGTCGATGTATTCGACATGCAGAAGCGACTCTGCGGTCAGGACGCCTGCGCCGTACTCGATGGCGTGGGTGATGTCGCAGATCTCCTTGTTGACGCCTGAATACACAATCTGATCAGGGTTGATGTTAGCGCGTTCGCACAGGTCCAGCTCGCCCGGGCTGCACACCTCGAGCTTCGACGCCACCTGGGCGGCGGCGTTGATGAGCCAGGGATTGGCCTTCATGGCGAAGCACAGGTGCACCTCGGGGCCGACGATGGCCTGACATTCGCGCAGACGGTTGCGGAACGCTTCCAGGTCGAACACGTAGGACGGCGTGCCGTAGTCCTGGGCAATCGCACGCAATTCGGAGGTCTCCATCAGTTGGCTCCCTTCATCTGGGCAAGCGCGTTACGGTCTACCTTGCCGTTCTTGGTCATGGGCATCTCGTCAAGCTGGAACACCTTGCTGGGCACCATGTACTGCGGCACCACGGCACGCATGCCTTCCAGCAGCTCGTCGGAACCGATGGACCCAGTATAGAACATGAGGATGCGCTTCTTGCGGGCGTTGTAGACGCAGCATGCGCGGGTGATGCCATCCAAGGCCTGGGCAGCCGTTTCAATCTCGCCCAGCTCGATGCGCTGCCCCAGATGTTTGATCTGGTGGTCTTTGCGACCCACGTACATGAGCTCGCCTTCTTCGGTCCACGTCGCGATGTCGCCGGTGCGGTACATCATCTCGATGGTACGGGTGTTCAGCGGGTTCTGCATGAAAGCCTTGGCCGTGCGTTCGGGAGCGTTGTAGTAGCCCAGCGCCAGGCACGTGCCGCAGACGCAGACTTCGCCCTGCTCGCCGGCCTCGGTCACTTCGCGGTCGTCCTCATCCAGCAGGAACACCCGCTCGTTGTCGAAAGCCCTGCCGGCGGGAATGGTCTCGTCCTTTGCGTAGTCGCGGTCGACGATATGGTACGTGCAGTTGCAGGTGACCTCGGTGGGGCCGTACAGGTTCACATACATGGCATGGGGCAGATACTTCTTCCACTTGGCCAGCTGCTTGGGCGGCATGACCTCGCCGGAGAACAGGACCTTCGAAATGGTTTCGGGGACCTTGTATTCGAATCCGCCCATGATGGACACGAAGCACATGGCGCTCACGGCCCAGGTGCAAACGGTCACCCGGCGTTCCACCAGGTAATCCATGAGCAACGCCGGCTGGCTGAAGTACTCGCGGGGGATCAGGTGCACGGTGGCGCCGACGCGCATGCCGCTGTAGAGGTCCTTGACCGACACGTCGAAGTCGAAAGGAGCCTGGTTGGCAATTTCGTCGTCCTGCGTGAAGCCGAAGGTGTCCGTGAAGCACCCGATGAAGTCGATGACCGAACGGTGCGCGACGCACACGCCCTTCGGCGTGCCGGTGCTGCCGCTGGTGAAGTTGACGTAGAGCGGATCGGTGTCCAGCGCCTCGGCGCGCAGGCGGGCGATGGCCCCGTCATCTGCGACGGCGTCGATGGACGATGCGAGCACAGGCTCATAAGGCGTTTCGGTGAACATCTCCGCCGCATGCTCGGCGTTGCGGGCATCCGTCAGCACGATGCCCGGTTGCAGCGTATCCAGAATTGAAGCCACACGATTGGCGGGCTGCCGGACGTCGATGACCGAATAGGGGCACCGAGCATACGTCGCACCCAACATAAGCGCCAGGCACTCGGTGCTCTTCTCCATATAGAGAGCCACCGGCACATGAGGCTGCACGCGAGAGGCCAACCAGGTGCCGATGCGACGCGCCTCAGCTTCCAACTGGGCATACGTCAACGTGGATTCCACATCGCAGACGGCGGGCTTGTCCGGAACGCGCTTCGCCGTCGCTTCCAACCATTCAAGAACGTTCTTCAAGGATCTAGGCCTCCTTGTTCACTTTAACCGTGCGGTACCTGTCGTATTCCGCATCGCTTCCCTGGGTACGGACGTTCACGCAAACCTTGTACTCGCCGGGTTCTTCGGGCGCGAACAGATATGCAGGGTCGTCGGACCAATCGCGAATGACTTCCCATTCGCCCGCCTCGTTTTTAAGCATGTACTGGTATTCCAGCTGCGCACTGGCACCCGCCAGAGCCTCCGCCTGCATGGCGAAGCCTTCGTCGTTCTTTTCGGAATGCAGCATGACGAAGTCGACGCGGGTCGAAACGGCCTTGTACTCTTCAGGCGTGTAGAAGTAACGGCTCACGTCCTCCCCTGCCGCCCGGGCGTTGTAAATCACGCTGAATGCCTTGCTGACTTCTTCCGCACCGGTGTGGTTGAGATGCTGGAAGTCAGCGAAGATGTCCGTGCGGTCCAAATCGAGCAGCTCAGGCTTTGCCATGTTCAGATCGTAGAACTCGCCGCCATGGGACTCGACCAACGCGCGGACCTGGTCGGACTGTTCGAAATACTTGTCGCCGTACTCGTAGACGTTGAACACAGGAATCGGCGGCATGACCACCAGGATGTCGACGCCCCGTTCAACACAGGCATCGCACACGTCCGCCAGTGCGGCCATCTTCTGCTCGTCGAAATCGGCACAATGGTAGTCGTCCTCATAGGTCTTCGCCGATCCGCAGTTGTAATTCTGAATGTAATCGTAGTTGCCGTAGCCCCGGCCGTAATAGACCCAGTCAGGCTCGAGAGCCACCGCCGCATCATAGACCGATGTGCCGTCGGTTTTGCGCTGGATGTTTCCCCACACGTCCGAAGGCGACAGGCCTACGTGGTTGTTGACCCATGGGAACACCCAGTTCAGCGAGTCGGTAGCCGTATAGCAGCGCTCATGGGTCAGGCACCACAGCGTGTCGTGCAGCGCGTCGGCGGGACGGCCCTTGTTCTTCCAGATCAGATACGACCTGGCGGGATCGGGGAACTTCTCGCCGATCAGGCTGCTGTATTCCAGACCGTACACCACGGTGTGCACCTGGCCGTCCTCCAGCAGCACGTCGAGGCCCAGGTAAGTCTCCTCCAGAAGCTGGCTGGGGGTGGAGGCGTTGTAGGAGTGCACGCCGCAGGCCTCGTCCACCACAGCGGGGTCGAAGGCGCGCTCCGAAATGGACGTGCCCGTGAACACCATGTCGACGCCTTCTTCAAGGCGATAGTCGGTCCACATCACTTCGCTCTTCGAACCGTATGGGAACAGTGCGAAGGTGATCGCCGCATTCAAGCAGGCCACGAACGCCAGCACGGCGAGGACTGTAAGGACAGGCTTAAAAATTCGCATAGATAAACCCTCCCCCGGCAGGCGCGATAACGAATGAGCAGATCACCATGAGCATGCAGAACGCGTAGATGGCGTAGCGCACGACCACAGGCTTCTTGAGCAGCTCACCGGTCACGTCCACGCCGCGCTCGCGCAGGACGCTCACGATGAACACAATGATGCACCCGATGGCAGATGCGACCAGGCACAGTTTCACATGATGGATATGGAACGTCTGGAACACCGGCCAGAACTCGCTGGGCGCGAAGTTGAACAACGTGTTGTAGAACCCGGTGAGCACGTCGCCGAACACGAGGATGCGGTCGAAGTACCAGCCTATGTTCACCACGATGAAGGTGCGCAGGATGCGCCACAGATGCCAGCCGGCGGACTCCACGTTCACATGGAACTTCGCGATAAGGAACTCCCACAAAGGCGTGGCGAGGTCGGCCGCCGCAATGACGATGCCGTTGTACAGGCCCCACCAGATGAAGTGGGCGTCGGCGCCGTGCCACAGGCCCACCAGGAAGAACACCAGGATGTTGGCGATGGACGCCGGAACCGTACGGCCCCAATGGCGGCCCAGGTGGGCGCCGCACCATTTGCCTAGGTTCTGCATTGCGCCGGTCAGCGCAAAGGGATAGAACACGTAGTCACGCATCCAAGCACCCAGGGTGATGTGCCAGCGGCGCCAGAAGTCGCCCAGTGAGATGGAGAAATACGGCTGGCGGAAGTTCTGCGCCATGTCGATACCGAAAAGCATGGCCACGCCGCGCACCATGTCGATGCCGCCGGAGAAGTCGCCGTACTGCTGGGCGGAATACAGCAGGATGCCGAACAGGATGATGGAGCCGGGCGTGTCGCCGGTCACGTTGTCCAAACACGCCGCGATGGTGGTGACAAGCAGGTCGGCGACGACATACTTCTTCAGCATGCCGTAGCCGATGAGCACCAGCGCGCGCCTGGAGCGTTCCGCGTCGAAGCCGTGGCTCTCGAAGAGCTGGTGGGCCAACGCGTCGAACCTGTTGATGGGGCCCTGGATCAGCTGCGGGAAGAAGGACACGAACAGCAGGTATTTGGCGAAGTTCCGCTCAGGCTCATACTTGGCGTTGTACGTGTCGATGACGTAGCTCGCCGATTGGAACGTGTAGAACGACAGGCCCAGCGGCAGCAGCAGGCTGGACGCCAAGAACGAGTCGCCGAACCCCACCGCTGTCAGCAGCGCATTCCAATATTTGATATACGCGAGCACCCCGAAGTTGAGGATGAGCGCGGCAAGCAGCACATACCATTTGTAACGGTTGTACTTCGCTTTTACGGCCTTCTTCTCTTTCCGATCCTTAATGGACGCACGGGCCTCCTTGGAGCGTTTTTCTATGGCGCCGAACGCCAATCCAACACCCCAGGTGGATGCCGCAGTCAGCAGGATGAAGAAGAAGTTCTGCCACCCCGTGGCATAATAGAACACCATGCTGGCGGCAAGCAGTACGGTCCACTGATAGGAAGGTTTGGCCCGTCCAAGCGCATAATACGCAACCAGCGCGACGCAGAGGAACGCCACGAACTGGATCGAATACAGCTGCATACGACGGAAACCCCCTTTCATCTGGCTTAATCAGCATTAGCACAATTTGTTAATAAGCAGAATCCTGCATACCTGTCGAATTCGATATCCTACCACCGAACCGCCGTTCCATCGGGACACATTCTCAGGCAGAAAGAACTCCCCATTTTTCCAACAATTTATATATTGGTGCTGCATGAAACCCTGCGTCGGCGTACCGCTTTCGAAACGCTTTTCCAGCCGTTCAGTCCACGCGCGTTCGACTGATTACCGATTCGTTAACGGAACGGGGCGGCACCGTCACGCGGCAGATGCACTGGCGACGCTGCAGGCGTGCTACACTTGCGCTGTACAGAAAGGGGCGCACATGAATCCCGAAAACGAACCCGCCATGGCCGAACCCGACGAGCCGAAGGCCCTGCCTTCCGCAGATACGCCGGCATTGCCGCCTGCGAAAACCGACCCGACTGCACGAAAGGCTCCGGGCGGTTCGCGGACCACAACCTACATCATCGTCGGCTGCATCGTGGCGCTGCTTGCGTTGACGCTGCTCGGATCGCTCATGAACGTGGGCGACCACCTCTTCAGGCTGCACCCGATTCTGGGATGGATGTTCTACGCGGTCCTTGCCGTGCTGGTGGCCGTCGGCATCGTCTGGCCCCTGCTCAGCATCGCAAAACGGCCCATTTTCTCGCTCTACCAGCTGCGTGACGAGCACGGGCATGCCAAGGCACGGCATTGCCGCATGCTCGTGGACAACCTGAAAGAAAACTGCGACCTGACCGACGAGGAGATCGCCCGTCTGGAAGGCTACCTGCAAGACAGCGAGAACGCCGACGACGAGCTCATCAAGTTCTTCGACGAACGCATCGCCCCCGGCATCGACGACGAGACCAAACGCGCCGCCACCACGGCGTTCTTCGTGGCGGCCATCTCCCACTCGCCGCTGATCAGCACCGTCACCATGCTTTCGATATGTCTCGACCTGGTGCGTGCCATCGTGGAGCACTGCGGATTCCGGCCCACCAACCTGGGCCTCGCCAAGCTGTACGGACGCGTCATGCTGAGCGCGCTGGTCATCGGCGGCATCGAGGACGCCGACCTGTCCGACATGCTGGGCCAGCTGCTCGGGGGCGGCGGTGCGGCACGGGCCGGCGGATTCGTGCTCGGATCGGCAACCGACGGCCTGGTCAGCGCCTTCCTCGTGTTCCGCGTGGGCGTCATCACCAAACGCTGGCTCACCTCCGAGGACGGCCCCGCACAGATGCGCACCCTGCGCCGCACCTCGTACAAGGAGGCCCTGCGCCTCATGCGCGACAGCGACTTCGCCTCCACCGTGGGCGAGACCATGAAGCAGGTCGGATTCAGCATGGGCGACGCCGTCAAGCAAGCGGGAAGCAACGCCGTACGCGAAGCCAAGGAGGCCGGCAGCAATGCGGCCCACTCCGTAACCGACAAGGTGGCAAGCGCCGCCAGGCACACCGTCGAGAAGACCAAGGGCATCTTCTCCCGCGGATAGTCCGTCATGCGCCGAGGCGATCTGTACGCGAGGGTGACGAATCGGACCATTCGTGCATGTCAACGGCTTGCCGCTTCATGTTTGTGCATCACTATGCGCATGCATGGAGTACAATAGGACCGTCATATTCCACCATCGCGCCAGACGTGTTGCGGCGCAAAGGTCAACAAGGAGGAAGCAATGGCTATGCAGGTTCAAGACATCATCGGAATGGTTGCAAAAGCCGTCATCCAGAACCCTGAGGTTCTCACGACCTTGATGGAGCATCCGTACTCGACGGTTCGCCAAGCCACCGGTGAAGAGAACGTTTCCAAGGAAGAAGCCAGCCAGGTCGTGGCAGGCGTCTCCGCCTTGGCCGCCGGCAACCAGGTGGACTACGGTTCGCTGGCCACCATGGCCGCCAAGCTGCTGTCCGAAAACGGCGACAGCGTGCACGCTCTGGCATCCAGCATGCTGGGCGGCGCCGTAGCCGCTCCCGTCGACGAGACCTCGGGCGCCACGGCTCCTGCGGCCGCCAGCGCCGACACCATCGCCAACTTGACCAAGCTGGCCGGCTCAGGCCTCATCCCCGGCGTCGATCTCTCCGACGGCATCGGCCTGGATGACGTCATCGGCTTCGCCACCTCGCTGCTGGGCTTGAAGAAGTAACCGGCCCCGACAAGAACCATTGCGCGCGCCGCGGACCTTCCGCGGCGCGTTTGTTATGCCAATCGGACCGGCGCAAGCTTCGCCCTGCACACGAAAAAGGACGGCCGAAGCCGTCCTTGCGATGCGTTTGCCAAACAGCGCGCTTAGAAGCGAGGCAGCATCTGGCGCACCATGTCGGCGCTGGCCGCGCCCATCTTGGCGCACCATGCGGGAAAGTCATCGATGCTCTGCTCGTTGGCGCCGTCGGAAATGGCACGCACGACCAAGCAAGGCACGCCCATCAGGTAGCAAACATGCGAAATGGCCGCGCCCTCCATCTCGCAGCACATGCCGTCCAGATGCTTCAGAATGTCCTGTTTCTGGCCCGCCGAGCCGATGAACTGGTCGCCGGAAGCCACGATGCCCTCGTGCACCTTGTACCCGCCGGCCGAGATGACGTCCACCGCCACGGCGCGCATGGCCTCGTCGTTGGGGAACACGCACAGCTTCGTGTAGGGGACCTCGCCGTAGCGGAAGCCCAAAGGCGACACATCGAAATCATGGTATCCTGCCCCCGTGGACACCACGAAGTCGCCGATGCCCACCTGATCGCTGAGCGTGCCGGCGACGCCCGTGTTCACCACATGGGTTGCCCCGAAATGGTCCACTATGAGCGTAGCGGCCATACCCGCATTGACCTTGCCGATGCCGCACAGCGCGATGACGGCCGGCGTGCCGTCCAACGTGCCGCAGTGGAATTCCATGCCGGCGATGGTTTCGGCGGTGTGGTTCTCGAGCGCCGCAATCAGGTTGGTGACTTCAACCTCCATGGCGCCGATGATGCCGACGGTCTTTTCTGCCATAAGAACCTCCTCGTTTGTCTGACGGCAAGAGCCTATCACACGTGCGAAAGCAAGCGGGGCACGCGCAGGCATTTCCCACCACAAGCGCGTGTTCCGCTAACCGGCAATGCCGTCGAAAACCAGCGAGGTGTCGATAAGCGACTGGTCGCGAAGGCAGTACTGGACGACCAGCTCACCTGGTTCGATGTATTCCGCCAGCTCGCCGGCAGAGACCATGCCCGACGAAACCATCTCCACGATGTCGTTGGCGATCCAGGCGCGCACTACGGCAGGCTCCCCCGCCGACCCCCACGCGGTCTCCCCTTTCCGGCAGGCAGCGATATAGGCAAGCCACGCGCGAAACCCCTCGACCGTCGGCTCGAACCGAAGGCCGAAGGGGCCGTCGTGCGACGCGGCGTCGGCTTCGGCTCCGCCCGCATGGATCCAGGGGACGCAACCCTCGTCGAAGCGGTACCGGGACACGACGCCTTCGGGCACGCCGTCGATGCGGGCCCGCGAGGCGGCGCGTCCAGCGGCGGCATCCGCATCGTCCGTAAGATAGAATCCGCGACCCAGATCGGAATAACCGCTGTTCATGGCGGCTATCGGATGCTCAATGGCCTGGCTGGACCCGTGATACAGATACATTGGGAACCTCCGTTGACGTTTCGATGGTCGGTGCCAGTGTATACCGCCTTTGCGCAAAGCCGACCCTTTGGCAAGAATCTGTTTACCATCAGGCGTCTCGGGGCGCATGCAGGCGCGCACCCCGTGCTTGCGCTACAATGCTTGACCGATGCAAAGGCTCTTTCGGAAGGTGAGGAACGTGACGGTGTTGATGATTGTTGCTGCGGTGCTGGCTGTCGTGAACGTGGCAGCGTTTTCCGCATACGGCATCGACAAACGCCGCGCCCGCCTGGGCCGATGGCGCATTCCCGAACGCACGTTGCTGTTGCTGGCGGCACTGGGCGGAGCGTTGGGAGCCCGACTGGGCATGGGCGTGTTCCACCACAAGACCCAGAAACGCCGCTTCCGCATCCTGGTGCCGTTGTTCCTGGTCATCCAGCTTCTGGCCTTCGGCTTCTATGCGGCGCTGGTCATCTATACGAGCGATTCCTACCAGCCTGACAAAACGGCCGAAGCCGCCCTTGAATCCTCGGATACCGTGGCCGTGACGCAGATTCGCCAAGGATGGTATTTCGACGGGCCCGGTACCGAAAGTGCCCTGGTGTTCTACCCCGGCGGCAAAGTGGAGGCTCAGGCCTATGCGGAGCTGCTACATGCCCTGGCCGAGGGCGGCGTGGACTGCTTTCTTGTGGACATGCCCTTCAACCTGGCGTTTTTCGGAGTCGACAAGGCGGCGAGCATCCAAGACGCCTACGATTTCGACCAGTGGTACATGGGTGGCCATTCCCTGGGCGGTGTGGCGGCGGCCTCATACGCCGCAAAGCACATGGACCAGTTGGACGGCATCGTGCTTCTGGCCTCGTATTCCGTCGACGACCTGAATGGCGAAGGGTTCTCGGCGCTTTCCATATACGGCAGCGACGACGGCGTGCTGAACCGGTCCTCTTACGATGAGAACTTGGCAAACCTGCCCGATGCCGCCGTGCAGACGGTCATCGAGGGCGGCAACCACGCCCAGTTCGGCAACTACGGACAGCAGAAAAACGACGGCGACGCAGCCGTGTCCGCCGAAGAGCAGCAGCGCCAAACCGTCGATGCGATACTTGAGTTCGTCGAATCCTAAGCTTTCACGTAACGGTTGAAGAAGTCTCGGGCGTTGGTGTAGAACAGCTTGTCGGCCAGTTCCTGACCCAGCCGCTCGACCGTGAGCCGGTAAAACTCGGCCTGGGTCTCGCACCCCGCAAGCCACGGAGCCACGTCCGACCCATCCCTATCGCCTCCCAGGGCAATGACGTCCTGGCCGCCTTCGATATCCAGCCAATGCTCCACGTGCGCGATCGTCTCGTCGAAACCCGTGTCGGCGTCGCCTTCCATCCAGTTCGCCCGGATGAAGGCCTGGTAGTAGTTGAGACCGACCAGCCCGCCGCGGGCGACGATGGCCCGGAACTGGTCGTCGGTCAGATTGCGAGGCGTGTCGCACATGGCCCGGGAATTTGAATGGGTGGCGATATAGGGCTTGGTGGCTGCGGCCTCGACATCCCAGAACCCGGCATCGTTGAGGTGCGACACGTCGAACACGATGCCCGCCGACTCCAACGCGGCCAAGGCCTGCCGGCCGTAGTCGCTCAAGCCGGCGTCGCTTTTGAACCCGCTGGCCATGGAGTTCACACCGTTCCAGCTAATGGAGGCGATCTTCACGCCGTCGGAAACGAACTCGTCCACGATGTCCAGGCCTTCCTCAAGGATGCGGGCACTTTCGACGGTAAGAATCGCCGCAACCTTGCCCTCATCCAGAATGCCGTCCACATCAGCCCAGTCGAACACTTGGGTGAACACGTCGGGATAGGCCGCCATCTGGGCCTTGAAGTATGCGGCGCCGTGGCGGTACCAGGACGCGTAGCTGATGTCCGGGCACTCGTCCGGAGTCCATACGGCGTAGCACTGCGCCCAGGCAACGTCCCCCATGCGGTCGGCGGCTATCTGAAGGTTGTTGCTGACGAGCGTGCCCGCGCCCCGGCCGTCACGGTATTCGCCCAGGCCGTGCATGCACAGTTCGTCCACGGTGTCGCAATGCATGTCCAGCATGCGTATGGAAGGCACCGGTGCCGATGCGGACTGCGCCTTCGAAGCGGCATCTGAGGCAAATGCGTCCTCAAACAGGCTGCTTCCGTCGTTTGCGGAAGCAGGTTCGGGGCGGGCCCCCGCCTTCGAAACCGTCTCCGCCTCGGGCTGCGATGCGCATGCCGCCAACGGCATGGCGCCCATCGCAACGGCACCCATGCCTACCGCAGTGGTTTCGATCATCTTCCTGCGAGTCATCATGAACCGCGCCTCCGCTCGAATCGTTTTTGTGTACCGCCTGCAAGTCTAGCGCAAAACATGGCACAATGGGTGCCGCCGCACTTGGATTGGAAGGAGCGCCGTGCCGGATGTGGAACTGCATAGGGAGCCCGAAGGGCTCACGCTCGTCGGCGACGGCATGTCGTTGCGGGGCGATTTCACGCGGCTGCTCCCCCGTCTTAAACCCGGCACCGTGCAACGCGAGCTGCTGGTCAAAGCTGCAAAGGTGAAAGGCGTGGACGCTCCTGTGGCCGTGGACGCCACCGCTGGACTCGGCGAGGATTCGCTTTTGCTGGCCGCCGCGGGGTTCACAGTATATATGTATGAGAGGGACGAGGTCATTTTCGCCCTGCTGGAAGACGCCTTGGACCGCGCCGCGCAGGTGCCGCAGTTGGCCGACATCGTCCGCCGCATGCACCTGACCCAAGGCGATAGCGTGCAGGCTCTTGCCCACCTGGATTTTCTGCCGGACGTCGTCGTGTTGGACCCCATGTTTCCCATGCGGCAGAAAAGCGCTGTCAGCAAGAAGAAGATGCAGCTGTTCCAGATGCTCGAGGCGCCCTGCACCGATGAGGAGGCCCTGCTCCAGGCGGCAATCGATGCGAATCCGCGCAAGATCGTCGTGAAACGCCCGCCGAAGGGCCCGTACCTGGCAGGCCGCAAACCCAGCCATTCGGTTGCCGGCAAGGCCGTCCGCTTCGACGTCATCTCGCTGCCCCGAATGTGAGGAAACGCGTTGCGCCGCCACCCGCCCGCCGCCTCGCCCATGAGGCGAGCGCCGATTGGTATACAATGGTGCGCGCAAAACACCGAGCCGAAACAGAGGATCCATGGAAGAGCTTATCGACATCTACACCGAAGACCGCGTCAACACCGGCGTCTCCATACCCCGCGAGGGCGCGTTTTTGAAGGAAGGCCAGTTCATGCTGTACGTTCTGGCCATTCTGGAAAACCAGGAGGGAAAGATCCTCATCACGCAGCGCTCGTTGGACAAACACTGGGCGGCAGGCTGGTGGGAAGTCACCGGCGGCGGCGTGCTTTCGGGCGAAACGCCCCACGACGCCGTGACCCGCGAAGTTGGCGAAGAGACCGGTCTAGACGTTTCCGACCAGGACATCAGCCCCGTGTACAGCTACAAGAACGTGGATCTGGCCCGCGGCGACAACTACATCGTGGACATCTACCACTTCCATCTAGATTTCACGCGCGACGACGTGTCCCTTCAGAAGGAAGAGGCCGTGGACTGCATGCTCGCGACCTGGGATGACATCTGCGCCATCCATAATCGCGGCGAGTTTCTGCATTTCAGCCGGCTGCAGCAGGCCCTTTCGGCCGAAGGCATCCTGTAGCTTTCGGCAATCCTCCCACAACGACAGACTCCCGAGCGCCAGCCATCCTGCAGGCTACGGCGTTGGCGGTTCGAACCGCCACACCGTATAGTGCTGCGGGCTCTCGTAGGCCGCGATGCCCGCATGTGTGCGAATTCGGCCTTCCGCCAACCGCTGCCAGCCGGGTCGTCCCAGGTAGGAATAGGTTTCCCCGTTGTCGGACATATGGATGACGGTCACGGCGCCGGTCGCTTCGCGCTCCACCTTGGGAATGAACCGCTCCAGCACGAAGGTGTCGAAGGGGTTGAACAGGTAAAAATCCGTGTAGTCTGCAAACGGCAGGTCCAGCACGTCGCCTTCGACCACGTCGACGCTCGGGAAACGAGACGTCCACGCACGGCAGCGCCGGGCCAGATTTGCATCAAGCTCGACGCCGGTCGCCCTGCCGGGAAACCCCTGTTCAAGAAAGTATGCCAGCACGCGGCCCGACCCGCACCCCACATCCAGCAGATGGCTTTCCTCTGAAAACGCAACGTGCGCGAACAGCTCTTCCAGCACGAAGTAGAACGTAGGCGTCGGGTCATGGGCGCCCTTATCCGCGTGGCTGGTCGGCTGCCACGCGGACAGGGATAGCCCGCACACGGCGATGTCGCGGGCCGCGTCCGCCGCAATCAGGTCTTGTTTGGTTGCAGGCTTAGGCATCGCTTACGCGCGCTCGGGCATATCGCCCGCCTCGTAGGCTTCGGCCAAGCGAGTCAGTGCATCGATCTTGTCGCGCAGTACCAGGCCGTATTCGGTATCGCCCACGTGTAGCGGGGATTCGTTTTCGGCAAGCGTACGCCATTTCGGCACGATGTCCAGGTTGCGCTCGATGGCGGCCTGCTGCGACTCCAGCGGTTCCAGATAGCCCAGACGCAACCCGTTCGCATCGTTGACCAGGGCAAACCCGGCAATGCCCGTAGCGGACTGATACGCACGCGAGAAGCCGCCGTCGATGATCATGGCCTTCCCGCCGCATTTCACGGGATCTTCGCCGTCCTTCACCTTCACCGGCACATGCCCGCTCACGATGCGCGAGACGGCCGGATCCATGCCGAAGTCCTCGAAGATGCCCGCCAGCACCTGCTCGTCCTCGAGCAGCGAGTAGTACGGGTTCTTGACCTCCTTGCGGGCGGCTTTGTCGGCGATCATGTAAATCTCGAAGGTGGCCATCTTGCTCTTCGCGAACAGGGGCGAGCCTTGGCCGAGCCACATGTACCAAATCATGTCGCGGCCGACCTTGCGCTTGGCAGGGTCAGGGTCGTCGAATGCTTGGCGGGTGTAGCGCTCCATGGCGTCGAACAGCGAACGGCCCTTGTACGTTTCGCCGAGCACGGTGACTTCCTTCAGAGAGCCGTCGGCGTTCAGCGGAACGCACGCGTGGTACAGCAGAAAGTCGCCGCAGATTTTGTAGAAGCTGCCCGCATCCAGGAAGAAACGGATGTGGCGCTGGAGCTTCTCGCAGTTCATGAAGGCCTGCTCGAGGTAATCCATCACGGCCGATTCCTCATCCGACAGGCGGTACGGGTCGTCCCAGTCCACCGTCGGGAACACCATGTCCTGGACCTCGTATTCCACACCGTCCACCACCACCGTGCCGCGCTCGCGGTCGATAAGGTGCAGCAGGTTGCGGTCGTCCAGACCGAAGGACGGGTTCTCGGCGATAAGCTTGGCCTCCACCTTGAACTGGATGTATGCGATGGCCTTCTGGATCTTCGACCAACGGGCCAGCTCCTCGGGCGTGAAATCGCCCTTGATCTTCGGCGCGAAGCCCACGCAGGGGTCGTCCTTGTAGGTTTCCAACGCGAAGTCCACCAGGGGTTTCATGCTGATGCCGTAGGAATCCTCCAGAATGGGGAAATTGCCGTAGCGTGCGCAGATGCGCACAACGTTGGCCACGCAGCCCCGCTGGCCCAAAGCGGCGCCCATCCACAGGACGTCGTGGTTGCCCCACTGGATGTCGATGGAGTGGTAGCCCATCATCATGTCCATGATGAGTTCCGGCGACGGCCCGCGGTCGTACACGTCGCCCACCATATGCAAATGCGAAATCGACAGGCGCTGGATCAACGTGCCCACGGCCTCCACGATACCCGCCGGGTCGCCCGCCCTAAGAGCAGGTTCAGCATCGCCCGCAAGCAGGGCCCCGATCGTGTCGGCTGCACCTTCGGGCATCTCGCGACGAAGCGCCTCGGGGCGTCCTTCGGCAACGGCTTGCAGCACAGCCGCCAGCTGCGGCAACACCTTGCCCAGCCAGGTTGTCTGGTCTTCTGGCTGGGACAGGAGCAGCTCCGCCTTCTCGCGGGGATAGTACACGAGCGTTGCCAGTTCGGCCCGCTCCTCTTCGGTCAGCTCGTCGGCGAACAGACTGTCGATCGTCTGGCGGATGGAGCCGCAGCCGCTACGCAGGATGTGGTCGAACGCGTTGTATTCGCCATGCACGTCGGATGCGAAAACCACCGCGCCCTTGAGGTCGGCCAGCTGCCGGGCGCTAGCTTCCGCCTCTGCGCGAGCGGCCTGCGCGGTCGGATACGTTTCGCTCAAGTGTTCAAGGGTTTGCATGTCAATCGTGGTCATACGAGGCCTCCTCGAAATGCTTCGTTGGTACCCCTGCATTGTATCAATCCTGGCGGGCGTTTCGCATCATTTGCACCTATAGGTGCTCTAACCCTCGGCATAGTGCGGACCGCGACATGCCGGCAACAGAGGATTCAGGCCGATGCAGGGCCGTTTGCCCTTGCGCAGGCCCAGAAGAGAAGCGCCGATGCCCTGCCGTGCAACGATATTTCGATTCGTGGAGCACTTGAGGGGGATAATCCGCGCGAAAGGCCTTCCGCGGCCATCTTCTGAATGCTCGGTTCAACACGTTATGCCACATTTTTAGTTTTTCTGTTGCATATATCTATACACCTCTCCCCCAAATCGACGTTCAAACGCATTTGGTAAGAAGTTTTACGCGGATTATCCCCCTCAAGCGCTCCACTGGGCCGATTTTCGTTGCACGAGGCCCAGACCGCTCCACCTTTAGCCAATCCCGAAGCGTAACCGTTGCCGTGGCGATCCCTGCACGCCCAGGATCGACGGAATCGCGGCAATGCTTTGGGATGCAGGACAAGCGCCGCCGCCCAACGCCTTGCACGCTCGACAAACAACAAAAAGGCGCAGACCGAACGACCTGCGCCTTTACCGTACATATGCTGGGTTGCCGCTACGACTCGTTGGACTTCCAGGACTCGTCCACGGCACTCCTGTCGCTGCCGATGGAATGGATCTTATCGTCATCGGTGATGCCGTCCTGCTGGCGGATGAGCTTGCGCTTGATCTTGCCGCCGACAGTCTTGGGCAGCTCGTCCACGTACTCCACGATGCGGGGATACTTGTACGGCGCCGTCTCCTTCTTCACCCAATTCTGCAGCTCCTTGGTCAGCTCGGGGCTGGGCTCGTAGCCACGAGCCAGCACGATGGTGGCTTTCACGACCTTGCCGCGGATCGGGTCGGGCGCCGCCGTAACCGCGCACTCGACAACGGCGTCGTGCTTGACCAGGGCGCTTTCAACCTCGAAGGGACCGATGCGGTAGCCGGAGCACTTGATGACGTCGTCGTTGCGGCCGACGAACGAGATATAGCCCTCGACGTCGCGCCATGCCATGTCGTGCAGGTTGTAATACTCGCCGCCCACGGTTTCGGCGGTCTGCTCGGGCAGGCCGAAATAGCCCACGAACAACCCCGGCGGGTACGCCTCCTTCAGACGGGTGATGCAGATGGCTCCTTCTTCACCATCCTCCACCTCGCGGCCGTCGTCGTCGAGCAGCTTGATGTTCAGCAGCGGGCTGGGTTTGCCCAGCGCGCCGGGACGCGGCTCGATCCACGGGAACGTGGCCACGAGCACCGGGCCTTCGCTCTGGCCGAAGCCTTCGCGGATCTTCTTGCCCGTGAGCTGCTCCCATTTGATGGAGACCTCGGCGTTCAGGGGCTCGCCCGCCGTGGCGAAGTTCTCGATGCTGGACAGGTCGTAGGACGCCACGTCCTCCTGCAGCATGAAACGGTACATGGTGGGAGGCGCGCAGAAGGTTTTCAGGTCGTAATCCTGCATGTGCTGCAGCAGCTTGGCGGGAATGAACTTCATCATGTCGTAGCAGAAGATCTCGGCGCCCGAAAGCCACTGGCCGTAGATCTTGCCCCAGCCGAACTTGGCCCAGCCGCTATCGGTCACGCTCATGTGCAGGCCGTTCTCACGGACCTGCTGCCAGTACTTGGCCGTGATGATGTGCCCCAGCGGGTGTGCGAAATTATGCATGACCGCCTTGGGGTTGCCCGTGGTGCCGCTGGTGAAGTAGATGAGCATGAGCTCGTCGGACTTCGTGGCCTGGGGGCTGCCGGGCTCGGGGCGGGTCCATTCCTCGGACTCGTCGGCGATCATGTGGTCGAAGGACAGCCAGCCCTCGCGCTCGCCGGCGACGACGACCTTCTGCTCCACGGAGGGCGCCTGCTTGACGGCACCTTCCGCCTGGGTGCAAACGTAATCGTCGTTGACGCAGACCAGCGCCTTGATGCCGACGCTGTTGGCACGGTATGCGATGTCCTTGGTGGTCAGCTGCAACGTGGCGGGAATGATGGTGGCGCCGATCTTGCACAGGGCCATGGCGATGACCCAGTACTCCCAGCGGCGGCGCAGGATGCACATGACCACGTCGCCTTTCACGATGCCCATCTTGGTGAAGGCGTTGGCCGCACGGTTCGACAGTCGGGAGATGTCCGTGAACGTGAACTCGCGTTCCTCCCCGTCGTCGTTGCACCACAGAAGCGCCATCTTATCGGGCTCGACCCTGGCCCATTCGTCCACGACGTCGTATGCGAAGTTGAAATCCTCGGGCACGTCGATGCGGAAGTTCTCGTAGAAGTCCTCGTAGCTCTCGAAGGTGATCCGGGGACAGTATTTCTTCAGGATGTAATCCATGGGGTTCCTCGATGTTGTGGTTCTTGTACGTACTGTTGTTGGCGGCGCCTATTCGGCGATGACGGTGACGAACTTGCAGGGCACGTCGCTGGCGCAGCGCTGACCGTGCGGAATCTGCGGATTGAAGTAGATGCTGTCGCCGGCATTCAGGATGAACTCGCGGTCGCCCCAAACCACCATGACGGAGCCTTCCAGCACCAGGTTGAATTCCTGGCCCGAATGGGTTACCAGCTTGGCCGGCGCGTCGGAGGGGTCGATGGTCACTTCCAACGGCTGCATGATCTTGCCGGCGTAGTGGTACGCCAGGTCCTCGAAGTGGTAGCCCGGATAGCGCTCGACCTCTCGGCCCTGACCCTTGCGCACCAGCTGGAAGGTGTCCAGCTTGGCGGCGGTGCCGGTCAGGATCTCGGTGAACTCGACGCCGAACTTGCAAGCGATATGATAGATGGCGGAAATGGGTACATCGGCGCCGGTCTCTTCCCAACGCGTGTACTTCTCGAGGCTAACCTCGAGCTCTTCGGCCATCTCCTCACGCGTAACGTCGCACGCCTCGCGCAGACCTTCGATGCGCATGCCGATCTCGCGCATCTCCTTTTCGCCTTTAGCCATATCGCTCCCTTCAGACAGATGCGTTGTAATCCGCGGAACGACCCGCGGACGCTTGTCGGATAGTCGGATTCGTAAATAAGGAATTATAGCGGTTCGCGAAGCAAAACGGCCGTCGCATCGCTTTAGTGTGCAATAGTACCATAGGAACGCACAATTTTTTTCAAATCTTGCCGACATTTCCGCGCGCCCAATCGTGTATATGGCAGAAGGCGGAAAGGAGAAGGGCCATGGCAACCTCTAACCCCATTGCCGACATATTCAGCCGGCACGCGCAGAGCGTGTACCGGCTCTGCTACTCGTACCTCGGGTCCACAGCCGACGCCGAGGACGCGACGCAGGCCACGTTCATGAAGCTTGTCGCCAACCCGCGCGAGTTCGTGAACGCCGAACATGAGAAGGCCTGGCTGCTCACCTGTGCAGCCAACCTGTGCAAGGACGAGCTGAAGAGCGCCCGGCGCACCCGATCGGCCGACATGCCCGACGAACTGGTGGACCGCACTGCTTCTGCCGAAGGCGAAAGCGACCTGATGGCGGCGGTGCTGGCGCTTCCCGATATCTACAAAGACTGCGTGTACCTGCACTATTACGAAGGGTACAAGACCGACGAGATCTCCGTTATGACCGGAACACCGCCTTCCACGGTCAGAAACAGGCTCGCCGATGCTCGAAAAATCCTGCGCAGCGCACTGGAAGGTGGACATCATGACCGATAACAACCGCGATTTCGAACTTGAGCAGGCGCTCCGCGGCGCCTTTGACGAAAACGTCCGGCTGTCCGACGAGGCGTCGGCCCGGATTCTTGCAAACCTGACCGCAGCCGAGGCCCAGGCCCAGGCCGAAGGCCAGGCCCAAGCACAACCCGAGGCCCAGGCCCAAGCTGCCGCTTTCGACCAGCCACGGATGCAGGTCATCCCCGGCGCCCCTGCGCCCCGCAAGAAACGCCCCGCCGCCTGGAAGATAGCCGTGCCCGTGGCGGCATGCCTGCTGCTGGTCGCCATCGGCGTCGGCGTCGGCACCAATCTGCTCGGATCCAATGCCGAGATGCCCGTGGCCGAGACGAAAGCCGCCTCCGAGGACACGATGGCCGGCTCCGCAAACTCCTACGCGCCCGACGGCGGACTCGCGTATGAGACGGATGAGGCCTACGAAACCTTCGACACCCTCGACGAGGGCGCCCCGATGGAAGACTTCAATACCGAAGAGTACGCCGCCATCGAAGAGAACGGATTCGTCTCCACGGTCACCCGTCCCCTGTCGACCTGCTCCGCAGACGTGGACACCGCGTCCTACTGCAACCTGCGCCGCATGATCAACGACGGTTACTCGTTGGACGAGATTCCCGATGGAGCCGTGCGCATCGAGGAGATGCTGAACTACTTCCATTACGACTCCGGCGAGCCTGAAGGCAACGACCTGTTCGCGGTCCGTGCCGAATCGGCCCGGTGCCCCTGGAACGACCAGACGCAGCTGCTGGTCATGACCTTTACCGCCTCTGACAAGGCCCAAACCGCAAGCAAAGGCTCCAACCTGGTGTTCCTTATCGACATCAGCGGCTCGATGGACGAGCCGGACAAGCTGGACCTGCTGAAGGACTCCTTCGGCACGCTTCTTGAAAACCTCGGGCCGAACGACCGCGTATCCATCGTCACCTATGCCGCCGGCGAGGACGTGTTGCTGGAAGGGGCTTCGGGCGACGACACCCGCAAGATCATGCGCGCCCTGAACCGCCTCGAGGCCGACGGGTCGACCAACGGAGAAGCCGGTCTGGAAATGGCCTACGAAGTTGCCGAGCGTAACTATATAGAAGGGGGCGTGAACCGGATCGTCATGGCCTCCGACGGCGATTTGAACGTGGGCATCACCAGCGAAAGCGACCTGTACGACTTCGTGGAGGAGAAGCGCGAGACCGGCGTGTACCTGTCGGTGCTGGGATTCGGGTCGGGCAACTACAAGGACACGAAGATGGAGACCCTGGCCGACCACGGCAACGGCACCTACCACTACATCGACTGTGTCGAAGAGGCCGAACGGGTGCTGGGCGAAGACCTGACCGCGAACTTCGTGCCCGTCGCCGACGACGTGAAGCTGCAGGTGGAATTCAACCCTGCGCAGGTGAAGGCCTACCGCCTGATCGGCTACGAGAACCGCGCCATGGCTGATGAGGACTTCCTGAACGAGGCCGCCGACGCGGCCGAGGTGGGCGCAGGCGCGCAGTTCACCGTTGCATACGAGCTGGTTCTGGCCGATTCCGATTACGACGTGGCCGACGTGCCCGACCTGAAGTACGGCTCCGGCGAAGCCGCCGGCGATAGCAGCACCGACGAGTGGCTCACCTGCTCCATGAGGTACAAGGCCGTCGACGACGACAAGGCCGTCCGCAGCCAGGATCTGGTCGTGGGTGCCGACAGCCAGACGGAATCCCCCTCCGACGACTGGGTTTTCGCCAGCTCCGTCATCGAGTTCGGCATGATCGCCTCCGATTCCGAGTTCGCCGAAGGGCTCGACACCGGCGACGTCCTGGACCAGCTTGACACCATCCGTCTGAACGACGAGCGCCAAGGTTTCTACGACCTGGTCGAAATCGCCTGGTAACCAACAATGGGACAAAGGGGACAGTCCCCTTTGTCCCATTGCGGGACAGTCCCTTTTGTCCCGCTAGGCCAGGGGCACGTTGCCGAGAACCACGTGGTTCAGATGGCGACGCGCGATCTCTTGGGCCCGATAGAGCGTGTCCAAGGGAGTGCGCGGCAGGTGCATCCAGCGGTAAGCGGGATGAAACCGCGACAAATGCCAGGTCAAGTCGGGATCCACATCGGCAAGCCACGCCGCTGCCCGCTCGAAACCGTCCATGTCGTCGTTGTATCCGGGAATGACCAGCGTGGTCACCTCCACGTGGGAGCAGGCCGCCGCCCGCCGGATGGTTCGCTTCACCACATCGAGCTTGCCACCGCACACGTCGTATCCCTCCTGAGTGAATGCCTTCAGGTCGATGTTCCAGGCGTCGATCCACTCCAGCAGCTCCTCCAGAGGGCCTTCCCCCACCATGCCGTTGGTGACAAGCACGTTCACCAGATGGTCGGGACCGACCAGGTCAGGCGCCTCCTGCGCCCTGACCGCCTTCGCGCATTCCAGCACCTGCCGCCATCGGAGCAACGGCTCGTTGTAGGTGTAAGCAACGCCGATGTTGCCGTAAGGGATGTAAGATGCCGCCGCCTCCGCCAGCTCATCAGGGGTTATGGTGCGCGTCGGCACTGCAGAAGGATCCTCGGGCAACGCGATCTCGTGGTTTTGGCACCAGGGGCAGTGCAGCGTGCAGCCCACACCGCCTACGCTCAGGATGCGCGAACCGGGATAAAAACGAGCCAAAGGCTTCTTCTCGATGGGGTCGAGCGCGATTGAGCAGATTTCCATGGTCACCACCTTCTACACGTGGCGGACGACTTCGAAGCGCTGCAGCCGAACCGGCGCGCCCTCGGCGATGCCCGCCTTCCTTTTCGCGATGGAGATCTGCTGCTCAGCCGTATCGACGCCGTCCAAATCGGGCAGCAGCAGCCCGCGTTGCACGCCACGCGTGACGATGACGCCGTAGCGCTTTGGGTCGAGATCGTCGGCGGAATCGATGGGCTCCGGGTCGGTCAGCACGTCCACGCTCATGTCCAGAACATCCAGCTCGTCGGGCTCGACGGGGTCGAATCGTGGATCGGCGCTGCACGCGGTGACGGCGAACTCGATGATGGTGCGGGCCAAAGGCGCAGGCGACACCGTGCCCATGCAGCCGCGCAGCTGGCCGAAGGTGTGCAGCGACACGAATGCCCGAGCGTTTCGATTCAGCATATCCGCAG
This sequence comes from Slackia heliotrinireducens DSM 20476, assembly GCF_000023885.1. Classification (NCBI taxonomy): domain Bacteria; kingdom Bacillati; phylum Actinomycetota; class Coriobacteriia; order Eggerthellales; family Eggerthellaceae; genus Slackia; species Slackia heliotrinireducens. Next base: position 1,963,944 of record NC_013165.1, read on the forward strand.
GCAGCGGGCTGGGTTTGCCGTCCACTTCGAAGGCGTCGGGAACAAGGCCGTACCTTTCGGGATTCGCGCAGACGTCCTCAACGGTGGGCGTTTCGCCATGCAGCACGTAGCGCTCCACCGTGGCCCGCGCCAGCTTGACGTAGATGTCTTCCGTCGCACGCTTTCGCGCCACTTCGTCGATGGCGTTTTGCAGATAAATCTCGCCGATGTGCCTTCCGGCATCTTCGCCGGTCACGTCGAACGCCGCCACGCCGTAGCCCACGCCGAAGGGCCCTTCGTAGCTGAGCAGCTCGCTTCTGACGGAAAGTCCGTCCAGCGCGCCCGCCATGATTTGGAACGACCGCAGGCCGCATTCGGCAGCGGTGTCGGCAAACGTCGGGTCCACGCTGAGGAAGTAAAGGAAATCGCCCTGGTCCATGGCCCGGGTTATCTCGGCGTCGAACCTTGGCCCTTCGGGCACGAACCCGTACGGGCCGTCGTCCAAAAGCTTGTGCGACAGGTCGCCGCTTGCTACATGAACCCAGTTGCGCCCCAGCTCATCGGCACATTCGGCAATCAACTGGCCCATCCGGTAGTGCATGTGCGGATTGAACCCAGAAAGCCCGATACGAACCGTTCGGCCGCGGAAGCCCGCCTCGCGCAGGAACCACAGAGGGATGTAGGTGGCGTGGTCCAGCTTCGGGTCGCGCTCCCCCTGCGTTCCTGCCGGAAACCCCGTCTCGTAAGCCCGCTGCGATATGAGCGCCGTAAGCTCCTCGTCGTAGTCGGTTTCAAGACGCGTGCCGAAGGCGCCGAAACCGTTCAGGTCGCCTACGGCCTTACGGCCTGGGCTCACGTGGAACCAATCGCGATAAAGCGTCGCGTGGGGAGATGTGATCACCACCGTGTCCGGCGAAAGAGCCACAATGCGACGCGCCACTTCCCTATACGAATCGATGGTCTTCTGAATGCCCCGCTCACGACCGTTTCCCACAGCGGGGATGATCAACGGCGGATGCGGAACGGCGAACGCTGCTTGAATGCCCATAGTTGGCCTCCTTCTTATGGTGGCACCCCTATAGTACCGCGCGAGGCGGATGAGTACGCATGGGGATGCGCAGCGTTTCGGGCTGGTGCCCCTATTTTCCGTCCTGCGTCTCCTGCCGACCAACCGCAAACAGACGAAAACACCGCACGCACAACACCGTTCACATATGAAAATATATAGTCACTTCAATAGGCATTCATGTAATATGCTTTATTCGAACTGAAGTCATCGAGCGAAAGACCGGAACCATGGAACGTTACATAGAATTGCCGAACGCAGAGGGAACCATCCTGCGCGGCATGCTCCACATCCCCGACGCCGAAGCAACCCGCAAGACCGCAAATGCCGAGGGGAAGATCCCCTTCGTCATCTTGTTCCACGGGTTCTGCGACGACCGGGCCGAAATCAACTTCGTCCACATCGACCTTTCACGCCGCCTGGAGAAAGCCGGCATCGGCAGCGCCCGGTTCGACTTCGCGGGCAGCGGAGAGTCCGACGGGGAGTTCATCGACATGACCGTCTCCGGCGAAGTGTCTGACGGCCTGGTCATTCTGGACTGGGCCAAAACCCTGGACTTCGTCGACGTCGACCGCATCGCCATCCACGGCCTGTCCATGGGCGGATGCGTGGCGTCCATGGTTGCCGGCACGCGTCCTGACGAGGTCAAATGCCTGTCGCTGTGGTGCCCCGCCCCAGATGTGGTCTACAACATGAAGGAACGCATGCTGCTCTGCGGCATCGACGCCAGCGACATCCGCGAAAAAGGCTACGTAGACGTCGAAGGACTGCAGGTGGGCGTCGGGTTCTACGAAGACTGCCTGAACATCGACCCCTTCGCAGTGGCGGCGCACTACCACGGCCCCGTCAACACCGTCCACGGCGACGCGGACACCACTGCGTCGTGCACCTGCTCTGAGCGCTACAAGGAAATCTACGGCGACCGCTGCTCCTACACCGTCGTGCACGGGGCCGAGCACCGGTTCAAGTCGGTGGACTTCCGCGCCGCACGCATGAACTCCGCTATGGAATTCCTCACCCGCGAACTGGCCGAATAGCCCTTCGCACACCCGGGCATACCTGGATTATTCCAGTTGCTGCATACAGAAGGAGAAGGTCATCAGGAGGCCTTCGCAACACACGAAAGGAGCAAACCGATGGCAGAAGAAACCGCGAGCAGTCGCAGGCAGCCCAGTGCTGCCGTGGCGGTCGTCTCGTTCTTGGCGATCGTCGCGGTTCTGGTTGTGCTGATCAACCTGAACGTCGACACCACGATGTCGCTGTTCGTAGCAACCATCATGGCGGCGCTTGTTGCCTTTGCGCTGAAGATCCCTTGGAAAGAAACCGAAAGCGTGCTGCTCAAGACAGTCGCAGACTGCATTCCGACGTTCATCATCGTCATCATGGTCGGCATGCTTGTGGGTATCTGGATTGCAGGCGGAACCGTTCCCGCTCTGATGTATTACGGCATGAAAATCGTGTCGCCTTCAATCCTGGTACCGCTGGCATTCATCCTGTGCTTCCTGACCTCTGAGTTCACCGGAACGTCCTTCGGTTCCATCGCCACCATGGGCGTGGCCTTCGTCGGCATCGCCTCGACCACCAACATCCCCATGGCCCTGGTCATCGGCGCAGTGGTCTGCGGTGCCTGGTTCGGTGACCGCATGTCCCCCATGTCCGACACCACCAACCTGGCCTCCGGCGTCTCCCGTGTGCCGCTGTACACGCACATCAACTCCATGCTGTACTCTGCCGTGCCGGCTGCCGTGATCGCGTTCGTGATGTTCGCCATCGCCGGCATCGCCATGGGCGGCGGTCACACCGACCCCGAAAGCCAGCAGATCATCATGAATGCTCTGACCGAAAACTACAACATGAGCATCTGGCTCGTCCTTCCCGCCCTCATGGTGCTGGTCGTCTCCGCGCTGCGCATGCCTGCGTTCCTCGGCTTCGGACTGACCATCATCGTGTCCGTCATCTTCGCGATGCTCACCCAGGGCGTCGGCTTCGTCGACATCATGAACTACGCGGCTAACGGATTCTCCATCGAAACCGGCGCAGGCCCCATGGTCGACAACATGCTCAACCGCGGCGGCATCTCCTCGATGACCGTCCTCCTGGTCACGTTCATGGTCGCCTCCCTCATGGGCGGCATCATCAAGGCAACGGGCATCCTGGAAGTCATCGCCAACGAGGTCCTGCTGAAGGTCATCAAGGGCAAGACCGCCCTGGTCGTCGTCACGCTCATCTACGGTTACGTGGTGAACTTCCTGGCCGCCGGCGGTCAGACCGTCTCCATCATCGTGACGCAGCAGACCTTCGAAGAGGCCTACGAGCGCCTCAACGTCGACCGCCGCGTGCTGTCGCGCTGCCTCGAGGACTCCGCAACCCTGTCCGCACCTATCGTTCCGTGGGGCGTCGCCACGCTGTTCGTCATGGCCACCCTGGGCTGCGGTCTGGAATACATCCCGTACTGCTGGTTCATCTTCCTGGTGCCGATCGCCGCAGTCGTCTGCGCCGCCACCAACATCGGCATGTGGGATGCCGACGGCAACCGCATGTGGGGCAAGTACAAGGGCATGAAGGGCGCTCCCGGCAAAGAGCCTGCCCAGCCTGTGAAGTAGCGTAATTCCCATATCGCGCTTTCTGTGCGGAGCGGTCGATTCGTCGGCCGCCCCGTTTCTTCATCCCGACGTCCTCCGATACGCCGCCCCGTTCCCATAAGAACAGGCGCAAAGGCCGATTGCGCATTTTCGCAGCTTCGCCGTATCGCCGTAGGCGAATCATGGGTATAATTGCCGTTTATATGCAGATAGCACAACGTACCTGAAGGAGCATTCCTATGGCAGACAACACAAGCTCCCCGGCCCCGATCCGCAGTTCCTGGTCGGGCAAATGGGGCTTCATCCTCGCGGCTTCCGCCAGCGCGGTCGGCTTGGGCAACATGTGGCGCTTCCCGTACTTGGCGGCCAAGTACGGCGGCGGCATCTTCTTGCTCGTGTACGTCGTTCTGGTGGTCACCTTCGGCTTCGCTTTGATGATGGCCGAAACGGCCCTGGGCAGGAAAACCGGACAGAGCGCCATCGGCGCCTTCTCCACATTGAACAAGAAATGGAAGTTCGTCGGCATCCTGGCCAGCATCGTTCCCTTCGTCATCACGCCGTACTATGCGCTCATCGGCGGCTGGGTCACCAAGTACATGATCGCCTACATCACCACCCCCGCTTCCGAAATCGCCTCTGACGGCTACTTCACCGGCTTCATCCTGCAGAACCCCGAGACGTATTTCTATCTGATCATCTTCCTGCTGCTCACCATCCTGATTGTCGCTTTGGGCGTGAACAAAGGCATCGAGAACGTCAACCGCGTGCTCATGCCGCTGCTCATCCTCATGTCCATCGGCATCAGCATCTATGCTCTCACGCTGCCGGGCGCCCTGTCCGGCCTGGCCTTCTACCTCATTCCGGACTTCAGCAAGTTCTCCGTCGAGCTGGTGCTGGGCGCGTTGGGCCAGATGTTCTACAGCCTGTCGCTGGCAATGGGCATCATGATCACCTACGGCTCGTACTTCTCCAGGGAACACGACCTTGAGCACTCCGTCCGCCGCATCGAGATCTTCGACACCAGCATCGCCATGCTGGCCGGATTTATGATCATCCCGGCCTCCTTCGCGGCACTGGGCAGCGGCGAGGCCGTCATGACCCATGCGGGCCCGGGCCTCATGTTCGGCGTCCTGCCCACCGTGTTCAACAGCATCGGCGCTTTGGGCCCCATGCTGGGCTTCCTGTTCTTCATGCTCGTGTTCTTCGCGGCAATGACCAGCTGCATCAGCCTGTTCGAGACCTGCACGTCCATCATCGCCGACGGCTTCAAGCTGTCGCGCAAGACCGCCATCCTTGCAAGCGGCATCTTCGTCGTGGCCATGGGCATCTTCGTCAACATGGGTTACGACAACCTGCTGTGGATGGACCCGATGCACTCGCTGTTCGGCTTGGGCGAATACCAGGACTTCCAGCTGCTGGACTTCTTCGACTTCATCTCCAACACCATCCTGATGCCCATCGTGGCTCTGCTGACCTGCATCTTCATCGGCTACATCGTGAAGCCGCAGGCCATTATCGACGAAGTGAAGCTGTCCTCGGCATTCAAGGGCGAGAAGCTGTTCGTCGTCATGATCAAGTACGTGGCACCCGTGCTGCTGGTGGTCATCCTGATCTCCTACACGCTGAACACCGCAGGCATCATTACCATCTAACGTTGCCTGCGCATTCACGTCGCACTTGCACAAGGCGCCGCTCCGATTTCGGGGCGGCGCCTTTGTTTCGGGAAACCCGCGCATGGCGGACGTGAAGCGAAATCGTTGAAAACCTGCTTCGATGTATTTGCCGAGCCGTAAATGACGAAGGAACCGCACAGGGGTATCATAGGCGTGGACATGCGCCCTGCGGCGCATCTTGGGACTAGAGAAGGAACCGCACTTCATGGAACAGCTCGACCTGCAATCGCTTCTGGAAACGTCGGACGAAGTTTGCCGCGACATCGCGCATTCGAACGTCAAAGGGCTTTCCACCAGCGGAAAAACCCCGAAGGAGAGGTTCTACGAGGATCTGGAGCGGTTCGGCGCCTACCTGGCCGATGCCGACGGCAAAATCGGGGACGACGAGGCCACGCTCATCCTGCAGGGCCTCGGCAAGCCGGCAAACGAGCTCAACAAACGCCAAATCATTGCGAGGCCGAAACCCACGGCCGCCTTCGCAGAAACCGTGCCGCTCTCCCTGAAGTACGCCGTGCTGGCAGATGCGGGCTGCAAGGTCAAGCCCGACCCGCACAAGGGCCAGCGCGCCATGGTCTTCTTCGACACGTTCAAGCTGTTCGGCCAGACCATCTTGGCCACCCGCACGCGCGACGTTAGCGACACCGCAGTGCGGAGGTTCACCTCTTACATCGACATGCTGGAGAAGTTCGTCAAAGAGTACGCGGTCTGGCACTCGGGCCCGCAGAAGTTCTACCGCGTGGCCGAAGCCGTCGTGGAAGACCCCGAATCCGCCGAGGAGAAACAGGAGAAGCTGGAGGAGCTTCTGGCCAACCTGGACTCGCTGGTGGGATTGGACGCCGTCAAGCGCCAGGTCCACGACCTGGTGAACCTCATCCAGGTGCAGAAGATGCGCCAGGAGCTGGGCATGAAGACCGACGGCGTGTCCAAGCACATGGTGTTTTCGGGCAACCCGGGAACCGGCAAGACCACCGTGGCCCGCATGCTGGCGGAGATCTACCACTACCTGGGCGTCCTGCGCAAAGGCCAGCTGGTGGAGGTGGACCGGTCGGGCCTGGTCCGCGGCTATGTCGGACAGACGGCCACCCGCGTGCAGGAAGTTGTCGAAGAGGCCTTGGGCGGCGTGCTCTTCGTGGACGAGGCCTATGCGCTCACCGTCAAGAAGGGCGACAACGACTTCGGGCAGGAGGCCGTGGACACCCTGCTCAAAGCGATGGAGGACAACCGCGACGACCTGGTGGTCATCGTGGCGGGCTACACCGACCTGATGGAGCAGTTCCTCGATTCCAACCCCGGCCTGCGCAGCCGCTTCAGCAACTTCATCTTCTTCCCGGACTACACGGCCAACGAGCTTATCGCCATCCTCCATCAGAATCTGGAGAAACGCGAATACAAGCTTTCCCCCGAAGCCGACAAGAAGGCCCGCAGACAGATTCGCTACCGTGTGAACCACAAGCCCGACAACTTCGCAAACGCTCGCGACATTCGCAACTACATGGAGCACGCCATCAGCAACCACGCCACCCGCGTGGTCGGTCTGGAAGAAGCCCGCGGGAACAAGGAGATCCTGAGCACCATCGAGCCCGAGGACCTGGGAGGCTGGAACTAAAACCAGCAGGCGGGGCATGTCTTCGGACGTTCACGCCCTTTCCCCTTCTCCAAATTGACCTGGGCCTTCAACGATAGTCGGAATTCTCCATATATCCGACGTCATATATGCGGAAATTTGTTGACTTTTCGTTAAATACCGCAAGACGGAGCCAACATCCGCCATGCGGTGCTTTCGCATACTGTAGTATGTCCTGCAACAGAAATCCTGATAGAGGAGCTTCTCGGCATTCCCGACGGACACACGGGACGAATTGCCCGCCGTCGCGAGGGAAGGCCAGAAGCCGAAGGGACCAGCAAGAATTCGATTGCCGCTCCTTGGGACGTCGGAGAACATCCGGCGGACTGTCACAGTGATGTGGAGCGCTATCGTGATTGCCGAATCCTCAGCAACCATGTGCGCAACGCATCCATGGTTGTTTTGTTTTGGAGGGCTTATGCTTACACCGAGGATTCAGAGGATGCGGGACCGGTACTTCAACACCATCCCGTCGATCACCGCAGAGCGCCTCGTGCTCGAAACCGAGGCGTACCAGAAGTTCGCGGGCGACGCCGTGCCCATCTTCCGCGCGAAGGTCGTGAATTACATCCTCGAGCGCATGACCACCCTCGTGCTTGACGATGAGCTCATCGTGGGCACCGCCACGAACGCCTACCGCGGCGCCAACCTGCACCCCGAGTTCCAATCCAGTTCTTGGTATATAAGCGACATCGACGAGTTCCAGACCCGCACCAAGGACCCCTACTACATTTCCGCCGAAGACCGCGAAACCATCCTGGCCACCCTTCCCTACTGGGAGGGCAAAGCCATGGAAGACGTCGCCGAGGAGGCCATGCCCGCCTACATCAAGGAGCTTGAATCCGACGACATCCTGTGCGTGGGCCTCGAGAACGGCGTGTCCGGCGAAACCACCTGCGACCATGAGAAGATCATGGCTGTCGGCATCCGCGGCTACATCGACGAGTGCCAGCGCAACATCGACGCCATCGTGCCGCAGACCATGGAAGACCAGGCCAAGGTCGATTTCTGGAAGGCTTGCATCATCCAGTCCGAAGGGCTTATCACCTACGCCCACCGCATGGCCGACGAAGCCGACCGGCTGGCCGACGCCTGCGACGACCCCGTGCGTGCCGCAGAACTGCGCCAGATGGCCGAAAACTGCCGCGTGGTTCCCGAAAACCCGCCGCAAACGTTCTGGCAGGCCTGCCAGATGGTGTGGTTCATCCACGTGGCGTTCTATATCGAAGTGTGCACCACCGCCATCGGCTTCGGACGCTTCGACCAGTACATGTGGCCCTTCTACAAGAAGGATGTCATCGACGAGAAGAACATCACCCGCGACCAGGCCTTGGAGATTCTCGAGAGCCTGTATCTGAAATCCTGCGAGGTGTACGAGGTGCGCGACAGCTGGTACGCCACGTCGTTCGCGGGCTACCCCATGTGGCAGATCCTGGTGGTGGGCGGACAGACCCGAGACGGTAAGGACGCATCCAACGACCTGTCCATGCTGTGCCTCGAGGCCGCCGATGCCCTGCAGACCACGCAGCCCGTCATGGCGCTGCGCGTGTGCGACACCACACCGGAAGAGCTTATCCGCTTCGGCTGCAAGATGACCCAGGAAGGCCAGGCCAACCCCGGCTTCTTCAACGACGCCACCGCCATGAAGATGGCGCTTGCCAAGGGCGGCACGTTGGAGGACGCCCGCGATTGGACCATCGTCGGATGCATCCAGGCCGGCCCCGGCGGCGGCGGAACCGACGGCTCGCCTGACGCCGGATACGTGAACATGGGCAAGATGATCGAGTTCGTGCTCCACGACGGCGTCGACCCGGCAACAGGCAAGCTCATGGGCCTGCGCACGGGCGATCCCCGCGAATTCAAGAACATCGAACAGTTCAAGGACGCCCTCAAGAAGCAGATTGTCCACGCCTACGACCAGATCCGCATCGGCTACAACCTGATGCAGTCCATCCATATGAACCGCTACCCCGTCATTTTCGCGTCCATGGTCACCCGCGGATGCGTCGAAAACGGCAAGTCCGTCCAGCACGGCGGCGCCAACGTATCCACGGCAGGCATGTACGTCACAGGCGCGGCGAACCTGGCGGACTCCATCGCCGCCGTCGAGAAGTGCGTCTTCGAGGACCACGACCTGACGATGGAGGAGCTGATCCGCGCCTGCGACACGAATTTCGAAGGTCAGGAGCGTCTTCGCCAGATGCTGCTGAACAAGCCTCCGAAATACGGCAACGACGACCCCCATGTGGACGCCATATACCGCGAGATGATGCACCATATCGCCGAAACCGTGCAGCAGTGGCCCGACGCCCGCGGCGGACACTACGCCTTCGGCATCGACTCGCAGACCATGAACCTCCCCCACGGCCAGGTAACAGGCGCGCTGCCTGACGGACGTCTGGCCGGAGAGTCGCTGTGCGACGCATCTTCGCCCATGATGGGACGCGACATCTGCGGCCCCACCTCCACGGTGAAGTCTGTGGCCGCCATCGACCAGGACATCCTGCAGGAAGGCGCGCTGTTCAACCTGCGCTTCGACCCCAAGGGCGTCCAGGGCGAGAAAGGCATCGACATCATCGAAGGCGTGGTGAAGACCTTCTTCCAGAACGGCGGCGAACATATCCAGATCAACGTCGTGGACAACGACACGCTGATCGACGCCCAGAAGCACCCCGAGCTGCACCGCGGTCTGATGGTCCGCGTCGCCGGCTACATGGCGTACTTCACCGAGCTGGACAAACAGGCCCAGGACACCATCATCCGGCGCACGCCGCATCTGTCCAGATAGAATACCGCAGGGGTTTAGCGCCGCATGACACGCAACGCCGACAGCACACTGGTGGGAAGCATCCAGAAGTTCTCGATCGAGGACGGCCCGGGTATACGGACGACCGTGTTCCTGAAGGGCTGCCCTCTGCGTTGCGCATGGTGCCACAACCCCGAGCTCATCAGCTTCGAGCAGCAGCTCATCCAGTCGCCGAACAACTGCATAGGCTGCGGCGAGTGCGTGAACGTGTGCCCTGTCGGAGCAATCCGCATGGATTCTGACGAAGGCGTCGTCATCGACAGGGCTTCGTGCACGCTGTGTTTGGCCTGTGCCGACCAGTGCTACGCCAAGGCGCTTCGTGCCGTTGCCAAACCCATGACGATCGACGAGATCCTGGCCGACGCCGAGCAGGACAAGGAGTTCTACGACAACACCGGCGGCGGCATCACCATCAGCGGCGGAGAGATGCTGACGCACGCCGCGTTCGTGGGCGAGCTCATAGACGAGGCTGCACGCCGCGGCATCAGCACATGCATCGATACCACAGGCTACGGCGATGCCGAGGCGCTTCTGGACCTGGCGTCCAAAGACAGCGTCACCACGGTGCTCTACGACCTGAAATCCATCGACGACGAGGTCCACCGCGAGTACACGGGCGTTGGAAACGAAACGATCCTGGCCAACCTGAGGCTTCTGGCAGCCGACGAACGCACGCGAAGCAAGATCGTCATGCGCATGCCGCTCATCAAAGGCGTCAACGACGACGAAGACATGATCGAGCGCACTGCCGAGCTGTACAGGGAATTGGGAATCACCCAGGTGAACCTGCTGCCCTACCACAATCTGGGGGTCGGCAAAGCCAGAAACGTCGGCCGGAGCCAGCGGGAGTTCGAGGCCCCGGACGAGAAGCGCATGGCAGCCATTGCCGAGCGCCTGCAACACGTTGACAACCTAGAGGTCGGAATTCTAGGGAAGTTATAAAGGGAAACTGCAAACTGGAGAGAAAAGGAAGGGAACTGTGGACGGAGGCAATCTAGGAATCATCACCTTGATTCCCGCATTGAGCTTCTTCGTATTCGCGTTTGTCACGAGGAAGTGCATTCTGAGCATCATGCTCTCAGGCCTGATGGGCTATATGTTCTATTACGGCCCCGGCTTCTTCATGCCCACGATGGACGCCATCGTCGATGCGGCAAGCGACTGGGATAACAACTACATCGTTATCATCTGCTTGCTGTTCGGCTGCTTGGTGCAACTGCTGAGGCAATCGAACGGCGCGACGGCCATGGGCAACTGGGCCCGCAACTACGTCAAGTCCCAGAAGCAGGTTCTGCTTCTGACCTGGCTGTGCGGCATCATCATCTTCATCGATGACTACCTGTCCATCCTGGTAACCGCCAACACCGTGCTGCCCCTGGCAGACGAGCACAAGACCCCCCGCGAGATGCTGTGCTACATCATCAACACCACTTCGGCGCCGGTCTGCCTGATCATCCCCATCTCCGCGTGGGTCGTGTTCTTCTCGGGCATCTTCGGCGAGCAGGCCGAAGCCGCCGTTGTCGGCAGCAGCGCCATGGAGATCTACTACCACATCATGCCGTACTTCTTCTACCCGTTCCTGTGCGTCATCTTCGTGCTGCTTGTCATTCTGGGCGTCGTGCCCAAGATGGGCGGCATTAAGAAGGCATACGAACGCGTAGCCGCAGGCGGTCCTCTGTGGCCCGAGTCCAGCGCGGCTCAGAACCAGAGCGGCGAGCTGGGCGAGGTCCTCGGCGCGATCACCGACGACAAGGCCAAAGAGGAAGCAGCCGCCGAGCCGCATCTGTGGGCGTTCCTCGTTCCCATGGCCGTGGTCATCGTCAGCACCATCTGGCTGGGCGACATCCTTTACGGCGTCGCCTTGGGCATCTTCACCTGCTTCATCACCTACCTGCCCACCCGCACCATGAGCCTGGGCAAGTTCTGCGACGCCTGCTACAAGGGCCTCGAGGACATGCTGTTCATCGCCGCCGTTCTGGTCACTTCGCTGTTCTTCAGGAACTCCATCAACCTGATCGGCCTGCCCGACTACCTCATCGAAGTCGCCGCCCCGTTCATGAACGCCGCCTGGCTGCCTGCCATCGCCTTCGTGCTGATCGGCCTAGTCTGCTTCGCAACGGCGAACATCTGGAGCATCCCCGCCGTGTGCACGCCCATCATCCTGCCTCTGGCCGCTGCCACCGGTGCCAGCATTCCGCTGACCCTCGGCGCTGTCATTTCCGCAGCTTGCTTCGGTGCACAGGCCTGCTTCTACTCGGACGTCACGCTGCTGTCGGCATCGGCCTGCCGAATCAACAACGTCGACTACGCCGTGGCCCAGCTGCCCTACATCGGCATCGTAACCGCCATCACGCTTGTGATGTACATCGTCGCCGGTTTCGTCATGGCGTAAGCCCGCAAAACACGCTCTACATCAAGAGGTCAGGCGCCCGCCTGGCCTTTTTTTGACGATATGAAGGCAATGCACAGGGCCTAAGTCCGACCCACCCCCGTGCAGATTCGGATTCGTCACGCTATGAAATGCATGAACGTATGTGCAAGGTGGCATGCCGTGAATAGAACTATCAGTATCACGGCAACGGTGTTACGCCTGTCAACTGCGAATAGTAAAAATGCAATGCACGGGAACAGCGTTAATCCCAAGATGACCGCTGCGCCCGTAACTCCTTGATAGTACAAGGCCCAGCAAACGTAATACAACAACACCGAAGCTACCGTGCATTTTGTCGTCCGGTTCAGGCAAAACGGGTTTTGATCCACCCGCATCAAAAGGCAAAGGCATAGAACAAAAGCGATCTGACACACCGTGGCTACAGAGTCTATCTCGGGCGTCAACGAATCTGCTCTCAATATGTCATTGGGCGCAGGAATCGCAAACCAAATAAAGTTCGGCACCATGACGGCTAAAAACAGCACCAGTCCGCGCCATTCGAAACCAAGGTTGTATTTCCGCAGCATAACCCTTCCTCCGCACAATTCTGGCTTGTCGCTCAGCCACCATTCTGCGGCTCAAGCGGAGTCGTTGCCGCGGCGGACACCCTGTTGCAATCGTCGGGGCGATGGCTTAGAAACCGCCGCCGACAGGACAGGTGGCTTCTTCGCTTCCGATGGTCGCCGATGCAAGGCGGGCACCGAAAGCCACGGCATCCGCCAGCACACACCCTTCGACAAGCTTCATGACCGTTCCCGAGAAGAACGCGTCTCCGGCACCGGTGCTGTCTACCATTTTGGCGGGATACGGCGGGCAGATGCCAGCGCTGCCGGCGCGTCCGTCGAAATAGACCGCACCTTCGGCGCCCATAGTGACGACCATGGAGGCAATGCCCTCCCGAGAAGCAGCATCGGGCAGGAACTCCAGCATCTGGGTCGGCGAATAGTCCGCCAGCGCGCCCAAGCCGAAGTACTTGGCGGCTTCGATCACGTTGCAGATGAAGCAATCCGTCTGCTTGACCAGGTCTTTTCGGCTGAGCACGACGCTCATGTTGCCCACGATGGCGTACAGCGGCTTGCCATGCCTTTTCGCCGCGTCCACGACCACCTCGGCGATGCGCTCGTTCAGGTCCAACTCCAGAACAATCGCGTCGGCCCCGGCCGCGATGGTGTCGATTTCGCGCGAAAGGTGCTCTTCCAGAAGGTCCAGCTCCGGCATTTTGGATATGGACCCGGCAAGGTCGCCGTTCTCGTCGAGGATGACCAGCCACATGCCGATGCCGTTGTCCGAAGCCTGCGGCGCATGGTCCAGATTCACACCGCGCTCGAGCAAACGCCGCCGAACATCCCGACCGAAGGCGGAATCCTCCATCGTACCCACGAAGGAGACCGGCTTGCCAACGTTCGCGAAGTTCTCGGCAACGTTGCGCCCCACCCCGCCGTGAACGATTTTGACATCGCCCACATTGCGGCCCTGCGGGTCGTATGCGCCCTTCGGAACCCCTTTGACATCCACGAACGTCGTGCCGATCACAACCGTATGGCCCATTGGCAATCGCTCCGTCCCAAAATCCCCGCCGCCGTTACAGGCGCTCTTGCACTTGCGCGTCCAACCGCTCCATGATTGCGCGGCACTCTTCGAACACCTTCGCCTCGTCGATGCTCACGAGCCTTCGGTGCTCCATAAGCAGCTCACCGTCGACGATGACCGTATCCACCTCGCTGCCTTTGGCGGAATACACAAGACCCGAAACGATGTTGTTCGCCGGCATGAACTGGGGTTCGTTCAGATTGACCAGAATCACGTCCGCCAAGGCGCCTTCTGCAAGTACGCCCAGCTCGCCTTCACGTCCGATCGCCTTTGCGCCGTTCAACGTCGCCATGCGCAGCACGTCGGCGGCGCTCACGCATTGCGCCTGCTCGGTGGCACCTTTGTACACAAGCGACGCGACGTTCATCTCGGAAAACAGGTTCAAGCTGTTGTTGCTGCCGCAGCCGTCCGTACCCAGGCACACGTTGATGCCGGCATCCAGGAACTTCTGGGCAGGCGCGAACCCGTTGCCCAGTTTCATGTTGCTCTTGGGGTTCAGCGCAACGCTCACGCCCTTTTCCGCCATAAGGCGGATGTCCTCGTCGGTCGCGTACACGCAATGCGCGGCGATTACCGGCACGTCGAAGACACCGAGTCCGTCGACGTACTGGATCGGCGTGGTGCCGTGATCTTCCGCAACGCCTGCCATCTCGGTGCGGCTCTCGGACAGGTGTATGGTCTGGCCGATGCCACGCTCCTTGCACGATTGCGTAAGCTTCTGCAGGTAGTCGGCCATGCAGCTGTACGGAGCATGGGGGCCGTGGATGAATTGGAGCCGGCTTTCGTCCTTGAACAGCTCCATTTCCCGCACGGCCTGGCCGAATTTCATGATGGACTCCTCGGAGTCGGCCACGCCCGCAAGGCCGCGGGAAATGACCGCGCGCATGCCGCTGTCGCGCACGGCGCCTGCCGCCGCGGAGCGCGGACCGTCTGTCTCCTGGGCCGACTTGATCGTCATATCCACGAAGCAGGTGGTGCCGCTGCGAATCATCTCGCAGGCGGCCAGCAACGTCGCCCAGTAGACGTCTTCCTCGGTCATGTAGTCCTCAAGCACCTGCACCTTGTCCAGCCAGTCGAAAAAGGCCATGTCGTCCGCGTAGTTGCGATGGAACGTCATGTAGGCGTGGGTATGCGCGTTGATAAGCCCGGGCATGGCAAGCATTCCCGTCGCATCGATGACCGTGCAATCCTGCGGCTCAACATCGGGCGCGATGCGTTCGATGCGGTTACCGGCGATGAGGACATCGCGTTTTTCACAGGTCCATCCGGACTCTCCGTGCAGCAGAACGAGACCGTTCTTGATCAGGGTATTCATCGGCACTCCTCTACCCTCTTGCGACGGCGGCCTAAATCGTCGAGTTGTTCAGATACGCTTCCTGTTCGGGCGTCAGCGTGTCGATTTCAATGCCCAGGAAGGCCAGCTTCCTGTGCGCGACCTCCAGGTCGACCTCTCGCGGCACGTCGATGAGCTTTTCAGTCAGCGTGCCCTGGTGCTCGACCAGGTATTTCGCGGACAGCGCCTGGATGGCGAAGCTCATGTCCATGATCTCCGCGGGATGCCCGTCACCGGCGGCCAGGTTCACCAGCCTGCCTTCCGCCAGCACGTACACGTGCGTGCCGTTGGGCAGCGTGTAGCCCATGATGTTGTTGCGCATCTCGCGCGCCTCGACGGCGATCTCGCGCAGGCGCTTCATGTCGATTTCCACGTCGAAGTGGCCCGCGTTGCACAGGATTGCGCCTTCCTTCATCACCATGAAGTCGGGCTCGGTGATGACCCCGTTGCAGCCGGTGACGGTGACGAAGAAGTCGCCGATCTTGGACGCCTCGTTCATGGGCATGACCTCGAAGCCGTCCATATACGCCTCGATGGCCTTGATGGGGTCGATCTCGGTGACGACCACCTTGGCGCCCAGGCCCTTCGCGCGCATGGCCACGCCCTTGCCGCACCAGCCATAGCCGGCCACGACAACGTTCTTGCCTGCGACGATGAGGTTCGTGGTGCGGTTGATGCCGTCCCAGACGGACTGGCCCGTGCCGTAGCGGTTGTCGAACAGGTGCTTGCAGTCGGCGTTGTTCACCTTCACCATGGGGAAACGCAGCTGACCTGCGTTGTCCATGGCCGTAAGGCGGACGATGCCCGTGGTGGTCTCTTCGCAGCCGCCGATCACGTATTGCAGCTCGTCTTGCATCTCGGTGTGCAGCATATGGACCAAATCACCGCCGTCGTCGATGATGATGTTCGCGTGATGCGACAGCGCCTCCTTGATGTGCGCGTTGTACTCCTGGTCCGTGGCCCCGTGCCATGCGAACACGTTCAGCCCGGCTTTGACCAGGGCGGCCGCGACATCGTCCTGCGTGGAGAGCGGGTTGGAGCCCGTCACGAACATCTCGGCGCCGCCCGCGGCCAAGACCTTGCACAGGTATGCGGTCTTCGCCTCCAGATGGATGGATAGCGCGATGCGAATCCCCTTAAAAGGCTGGGTTTGGCTGAAGTCCTCTTCCAAACTCCTCAGAAGCGGGCAGTTCCTTTTCACCCATTCGATTTTGTTCTCCCCAGAGGGCGCCAAATCGATGTCGCGAATGATGCTCATTGCCAGAATCCTCCTCGATCCATTGTTGCAGCAATCAAAGCCATGCGTAGACATGTTTCTTGGAGACAGGATACCCGATTGGCACCCGAACTGTCGGCGAAGGCGCCTTCCCCCACGATTTAAACGGGACGGGCGAAGGCGCCGCAAGCTTGCTGGGGCAGATACGTCAGCCCCTATTCCCAAAGAGAATCCGTACGGGCGGCAGCACGCTGCTCCCTGTATTTGCGCACGCCGAGAATCAAGAACACGGTGCCGGAGATAATCAGCCCGACCTCGACCGCAATCGGGAAGAGGTCTGTCACGTTGATAGGGCTCAATTCATGCAGCGTGTAGGCAAGCATCCCCGATCCAATCGCGAGCTGCGGTGCGCCGATTGTGAAGAAATGCGAGTAGCTTTTCCCAAGGTGCCGCTCGATGTCTTTCTTGTCGGTATACAAATCCAAGGGGCCGTCAGCCACATTTTTCCGTAGGTACACCCTGTCCGCGTACTCGGCAACGACGGTGATTCCGCTTTGCTCCAGAAAAGCCAGGTATTCCTTCCTTTTGGACCCAGAGTACTTCGGCAGGTCGACTGCATAGTGAAACTGAGCGGGGGCCACATCTTCGAACTCGTAGACGCCATTGTCGTACCCGATGAGCAGGCGTCCGTCCTTGCCCTGCTCGTTGAGCCATTCCTGCTCTTTCTGGATATCCAAGAATGCTTTCTTAACGGTCGTCCTCATCGGTCGCCTCCTTCATATTCGATGCGTTCGTCAGCATCTCTTCCAAACGATCAAGTTCCTTCTCAAAGAACTGCTTACCTGTATCCGTGATTATGTACTCGACCTTTCTGTCCGTCGGATGTTCGTCCAACGCCTTAATCCAGCCCTTCTTCTGCAACGCGTCCAACGCTCCGTACAAAGACCCTGCACCCAGATTGACCCGGCCGTTCGTCATCTGCGAGATCTCCTTCATCAAGGCGTACCCATGTGCCGGACGGTGAAGCCGCAGAAGAATATAGAAGACGGACTCGGTAAGTGCTCCGCTTTTCGCCGCTCGTCCCATGATTTCACTCCTTCTATTACGTAAAACGTTGTATCGTTATTTGTAATATTACATATTTCGTAATAGTCGTCAAGGGACGATTCGAAATTGTTTTCCAGGGAACGAAAGAGCCGACCGCCACCCCGCTAAGGCCCTGCACACAACAAAAAAAGGGCGCGCCGTTTATGCGACGCGCCCCGGTGTTCAAGCAGGTTCAGGCTACTTTGCAGCCTCGATGAGTTTCTGATGCAGCTGGCCTTCGATCTGGGCGAGCTCGGCCTCGGCCGCAGCGCGCTTCTCAGAACCTTCGCGCTGGATCTGCATGACCTCGTCCAGCGTGGCGATCAGCTGCTCGTTGGTGTGACGCAGCGTTTCGATGTCGACGATGCCGCGTTCGCTTTCGCGGGCAGCCGCCACCGTAGCAGTCTTCAGAGCGTCGGCATTGCGCCTGAGCAGCTCGTTGGTCATCTCCGTTACCTGGTGCGTCGCCGCAGCGGCCTGGTTGGCATGCTCAACGCCCAACGCGATGACCATCTGGTTCTTCCACAGCGGGATGGTGTTCACCACGGTGCTCTGGATCTTTTCGGCCATAAGCGCGTCGCTTGCCTGGACCATGCGGATCTGCGGCGCCGTCTGAAGCGCGATCTCGCGGGTCAGCTCCAGGTCGTAGACACGCTTCTCGAAGCGGTCGCACTTGACGGCCAAGTCGCGTGCGGCCTGGGCGTCTTCGGGCTTGCCGGATTCGTCGGCTTTGGCAATGGCGGCCGGAATGTCGTATGCGCGGACCTGGGCAATCTTCTCCTTGCCCGCCAGCACGTACATGGACAGCTCTTTGAAGTACGCTGCGTTCAGCTCGTACATGCGGTCCAGAACGCCGATGTCCTTCAGCAGCTCGCGCTGGTGCGCCTCAAGCTGGTTGGAGATCTCGCGCACGTTGGCTTCGACGGTGCTGTAGTTGGCCTTCAGCGCGGCGGTCTTGTCGCGGCCTTTCTTGAACAGGCCCAGGAAACCGCCTTGCTCCTCCTCGTCGGGACCCATCTTGCCAAGCTGGACAACCAGCGTCGAGAGCTGCTGGCCCATCTCCCCCAGGTCTTTGGTGCGCACGTTCTCAAGGGCGCGCTCGGAGAAGTCGGCCACCTTGTGCTGGGCGCCGACGCCGTAGGAAAGAACGGCGGACGAGTCTTCAAGGTCAATCTGCTTCACGAATTCCGTGACCTGGGCGCGCTCCTCGGCCGTAAGAGCAGAGCCCTCGGGCGGCGCCGGCATGATGGTCGTGGGCGTGACCTCGGGGGCCGCAGGGGCAGCGGGAACGGGAGTGCCGAACTCAAGCTTCGGAGTGGGTATGCTTCCGTCCTGGTTGAAGTCGAATTCGTTTGCCATCTGTTCTTTCCTTTCCAAAGTTGCACCTGAAACGGCGATTGATACCGAATTGCCTTAACGCTGGCCCGTCAAACCGTCCTGGCTCAGCATCGTGCGCATTACGTACGCGTCGCCGGACACGTCCCATACCTGATCCAGGCGGAGGTCGTCCAGCTGCTTATCCGTCGCGGACGTGAGCAGGTCGAGCATCTCGTCGACCTCCTGGCGCGTCGCGTCGGCATTGGCGCCCGTCGCCTGGACAGCATCGAGCTCGGCATAGGCGTTGACAAGCTTCTCGGTGGTGGGTAGATAGTATTCAACGTAGCGGTCCAGCTTCGGGGCCACGTCAGGATGGCTACGCACGGCCTCGGACATGCGGGCGATGCGGTCGGTCAGATCGGCCATGCGGCGGCGCGTGTCCTCATGGGTGATGCGCTCCGATGCCTTCATCATGGACATCGCGAAACGCTGGCACGCCGAAACGACGCGCTGGGCATCGTCGGGCATTTGGGAATCGGCCTGCCGGCGGGCCTGCTCATAGGCCTGCGCCTTCTGGATGTTCGCCTGGGATTGAAGATGCGCGTTGTAGGAAGCACTGGTCAGGTACAGCGTTTCGTTCACGCCGTCGCCCTCCAGGCGTCCCTGCGGTATGGATCCGCAGCTCAAGGCGCGCTTGAGGATCTTGCGAAGCCTCAGCATGGGGATGCCCGTCGCCACGGAAAGCTCCCTCACCGGAACGACAAGGCGGTCCGCCAACGCGTAGGCAATCCTATCTATATAGGCACCAAGGCCGAAGGTGTCGGTGCCGCGGGACACCAGAGCAACGCCGCCTGCCACGAATGCGGCCGTAGAAAGAAACCCCATGGCAGCGAGAACGCCGTTGATCTGGGTGAAGATGAGCGAGAACACCAGCGAGCTGACGGCCGTGGCCAGCAGGACGACTCCGCCCGCAACCTGAAGGCCGCCCACCAGCCCCGTGCGCTTCGGCGTGATGACGTAAGGCGAGCGGACGGGAGCCTGCGAATACCCTCTGACCTGGTCAATGGCGTGCTGCGCAGCATTCGCAAGCGTAGCGCCCAACCCGTCGAAGTCAAGGGAGGAAACGGCCCGGTTGGCAGCCTTTGTCGCGCGAACGACGGCATCTGCCCCAGTCGAAACGACCTGGGAGATAACGCCTTGCGAATTGCCGTTGCTGTTGTTCGGATAGGTTGCCATGCACGTTCCTCCATATGGTGGCGAGGTGTCGGCAGCTCCTACATCATTGCGTGCCGCACCAAGTTTCTGGGTACATCGTACCACCTCGTACCGAATACCGACCGAATCGCTACCGCGGTGTAATATTCAAAGGCCCTGCGTAACAAACCGGTGTCAGCTTGCCGTGCACCAGGCCTCCCTCGGACACCTTTAAACCGAAGCACATGCATCGATAAGGACCGATAGCGCTTTAGTGTGTAAAAGTGGTGATTCGAAAAAACACATCCAACGCTTTATGAAAAACGGTATCATGGCTCTATAGTTTTTAAAGGAGGCCAACACATGGAGATCACCAACATCAAGCAAGCCGCAGATCGCATCCGTGCGCTCCGCGAGGATCTTGGTCTGTCCATGCAGGAAATGGCAACTGCCACGGGCCGCACCCTTGCCGAATACGCGGCGCAGGAATCGGGAGAAACGGATCTTTCCTTCACGTTCCTGCACAAATGCGCAAAGGAACTGGGCGTTGACGTCGTCGAGTTGCTGACGGGCGAAACGCCGCACCTGACCGGATGCTCCCTCGTTCGCAAGAGCGAAGGCCTTTCCATCCAGCGCAAGGGTAGCTTCGAATACCTGCATAAGGCACCGAACCTCAGGCACCGCCTGGCTGAACCGTTCCTGGTTACCCAACCCTACGAGGAGGAAGAGCAGGGCAAGCCCATCCACCTCTCCTATCATGAGGGCCAGGAGCTCGACTACATCATCTCCGGCCGCATGCGCTTCGCATACGAAGACGGCGGCGATGTCGCCATCGAAGAACTCGGTCCCGGCGACCTTCTCATGTACGACTCCGGCAAAGGCCACGGCATGATTGCCATCGAAGGCGAGCCAGTCGTATTCCTCGCTATCGTAATGAAGCCCGAAGGGAACGCAGGCATTATCTAGGCGCCGCGCTTGTTATTTTGCGTCGGCGCCGAAACACAGCACCCCTGACCACGCTTTTAGAGGCGTGGCAGTTGGTGTGTTGTGCCCATGCCCGCTAACAACCCTCTCATTACGAAAGAAAACAAAACCATGCTGAATCTGAATGAACGTTACCTTACTGAACGCTACGACAAACTCGATCGCGTAAGGAAAATCACCGCGCAGTGGCCCGAGAACTTCAACTTCGGCTACGACATCGTCGACGAAATCGCCGGCCACGAGCCCGGCCGTCGCGCCATGGTCTGGTGCAACCCCGAAGGCGAAGAGCACACCTTCACCTTCGGCGACATGAAGAAGTGGTCCGACAAGACGGCGAATTTCTTCACCGACCACGGCCTGAAGCGCGGCGATTACGTGATGGTCATCCTGCGCCGCCACTACCAGTTCTGGTTCACGGCTCTGGCCCTTGCGAAAATCGGATGCGTCATGGTCCCGGCAACGTTCATGCTGAAGGAACACGACCTTAAATACCGTTTGGACGGCGCCTCCATCAAAGCCATCGTGGCAACCGATGTGGGAGACATCGCCGACATCATCGACAATACCGTGCCTGAATGTCCCAGCGTTGAGAAGCTCTTCCTGGTGGCAGGCGGCGGCGGTGGCAAAACGCCTTTGGACGAGATGGGCGACCCCATCTGCGACACGCCCATCGGCAGGCACCTCAGCGGCCCCGACAAGGTTTGCACCCTGCCCGCCCAGCGCGAGGGGTGGATCGACTTCAACACCGGCGTCCGCGAAGCCGACGACGAGTTCGCCCGCCGCGACACGCTGGCCGCCGACCCCATGCTGATGTACTTCTCCAGCGGCACGTCCGGCAACCCCAAGATGGTGCTGCACGATTCGTCCTACGCCATCGCACACATCGTCACCGCCAAGCATTGGCACAACGTGCGTCCCCACGGCGTCCACTTCACCATCGCAGACACCGGCTGGGGCAAGGCCGTCTGGGGCAAGTTCTACGGCCAGTGGATCATGGAGTCCTGCGTGTTCACCTACGACTTCGACCGCTTCCACGCCGAAGAGATCCTGGGGCTCATCGCCCGCTACCGCATCACCACGCTGTGCTGCCCGCCCACGATGTACCGCCTGATGATGGAAGCCGACTTCGACAAGTACGACCTGTCGTCGCTGGAATACTCCACCACCGCAGGCGAGGCCCTCAACCCCGACCTGTTCGCATTCTGGAAAGAGAAGACGGGTCTTACCATCTTCGAGGGATTCGGCCAGACCGAAACCCCGCTCACCGTGGCAAACCTGACCAACTCGGTGCCGAAGCCCGGCTCCATGGGTCGTCCGAGCCCGCTGTACACGGTGGAGATCAAGCGCGAAGACGGCTCCCGCTGCAAGACCGGCGAGACCGGTGAGATCTGCATCAAGATGGACCCGCGCCCTGCAGGCATCATGATGGAGTACTACCGCAATCCCGAAAAGACCGCCGAGGCCATTCATGACGGCTGGTACCACACCGGCGACACCGCCTGGTGCGACGAGCACGGCCTGTTTTGGTACGTCGGTCGCAACGACGACGTCATCAAATCCAGCGGCTACCGCATCGGCCCCTTCGAGATCGAGAGCGTCATGCTCGAACATGATGCCGTTCGCGAATGCGCCGTCACCGGCGTGCCCGATCCGCTCCGCGGCTTCGCCGTCAAGGCGACCGTGGTGCTGGCCGACGGCTTCAAGGGCAGCGACGCCCTTACCGCCGAGCTGCAGCGTTGGGTCAAGCGCAACACCGCTCCTTACAAATACCCGCGCATCATCGAGTACGTGGACGAGCTGCCGCGCACGGTCAACGGCAAGATCCGCCGCGTGGCCATCCGCCAGAACGATGCCGAGAAGAACATCGACGGATTGGTGTAATGGCGAATATTCCGGAAACATTGCTGCAGGCTGTCAAGCCGATTACCGTCATCGTCGGTCACTACGGCGTAGGCAAGACCAACTTCTCGCTGAACCTTGCTCTGGACCTGGTCCAGAGCGGGCGTTCGGTGACGTTGGTCGACCTGGACGTGGTGAACCCCTACTTCCGCGCGACGGAAAGCCGAACGCTTCTGGAGGAACACGGCGTCAATCTCATCGCCCCCGTGTTCGCCGAGGCCGGCTCGAGCCTTGACGTCCCGAGCCTGACCGGCAAGATAATCCCGGCCATCAACCGAGCCGGCGAGGACCACATCGTGCTGTTGGACGTGGGCGGCGACGACGCAGGCGCCACGGCCCTCGGCCGCTTCTCCCGAAACATCGCCGAGCGTGACCACGCCGTCTTCTATGTGCTTAACAAGTTCAGGAACCTGGTCCAGAATCCGGCAGACGCCGTGGAGAACCTGCGCGAAGTGGAGGCCGCGGCCCGCCTGAAAGCCACGGCGTTGGTCAACAACTCGCATCTCAAGGCGTCGACGACCGCCGAGACCATCGCGGAGGGCATCGCATATGCCCAAGAAGTAGCAAACCAGGCGATGCTTCCCCTGGTTTGCACGACCGCTTCTCCGAATGTCGACATATCTGCGGTAGAAAACAGGTATTCTGTCAAGATGTATGTTCGCACTCCATGGGAGTAAAGCGATCGGGCAAGGCATCCCACCGGCGTCGCAAGGCGTCGTCCGATCGCCTGCTTTCAGGAATGCCGAAGATTACCGTCAAAGGGGAACCATATGGCAAGAATAGAAGTTGATGAGTTCTTCTGCAAGGGCTGCGGGCTCTGCACCACCGTGTGCCCCATGCACATCGTAGAACTCGATGCCACTCGCATCACCGACAAGGGGTACCACCCGGCGCACTGCACCGACCAGGAGCGCTGCACCGGTTGCGCCACATGCGCAACCATGTGCCCCGACGTTGCAATTAAGGTTTGGAGGTGATCTGATGTCTGAGAAAGTCCTCATGAAGGGCAACGAGGCCATGGCTGAAGCAGCCTTGCGCGCCGGCTGCCGCTTCTATTTCGGATATCCCATCACGCCGCAGACCGAGCTGGCCGCGTACATGTCCAAGCGCATGCCCAAGATCGGCGGCACCTTCCTGCAGGCCGAAAGCGAAATCGCCGCCATCAACATGGTCTACGGCGCTTCCGCCGCAGGCGCACGCGTCATGACGTCCTCGTCCTCGCCGGGCATCTCGCTCAAGAGTGAAGGCGTTTCCTACATGGCCGGTGCCGACCTGCCGGGCGTCATCGTCAACGTCGAGCGTGGCGGCCCGGGTCTGGGATCAATCCAGCCCTCGCAGTCCGACTACTGGCAGGCCACCCGTGCCCTGGGCCACGGCGACTACCAGATGGTCGTCTATGCCCCGGCCACCGTGCAGGAAATGGCCGATTACGCCTACAAGGCCTTCGACATCGCCGACAAGTACCGCACGCCAGTCATGATTCTGGCCGACGGCATGCTGGGCCAGATGATGGAGCCGGTCGAGCTTCCCGAGGAGAAGACCGACCTGCCCGAAAAGCCTTGGGCAACCACCGGCACCAAGTGCCAGCGCACCCACAACGTGGTCAACTCGCTGTACCTGGTGGCCGACAAGCTGGAGCAGACCGTCGTCGACCGCTTCGAGCGTTACGAGACCATCAAGCGTGACGAGGCCCTGGCCGAAACCTTCCAGGTCGAAGACGCGGAAATCGTCGTCGTGGCGTTCGGCGCCTGCGCACGCATCGCCCGCAACGCCGTGGTCGCCGCTCGCAAGGAAGGCATCAAGGCAGGCCTGTTCCGCCCCATTACCCTGTGGCCGTTCCCCGAGAAGGAACTGGCGGCAACCGTCTCCACGGCCAAGCAGTACCTGTCCGTGGAGATGAACATGGGCCAGATGATCGAAGACGTGCGCCTGTCCATTCACGACCAGGCACCCGTCGAATTCTTCGGCCGCACCGGCGGCGTCATCCCGACGCCCGCCGAAGTGCTCGACAAACTACGCGCTATGAGCGGAAAGGCAGGTGAGTAACGATGGAAGAACGTGAAGAGAAAGTCGTGTTCGAACGCCCGAAGTCGCTGCTGCCCGTTGTCACGAACTTCTGCCCCGGCTGCACGCACGGCATCGTCATCCGTCTGGTCGCCGAGGTCATCGACGAGCTCGGCATCGAGGGCCAGACCATCGGCATCGCCCCCGTCGGCTGCTCGGTCATGGCATACGATTTCTTCGCCTGCGACATGATCGAAGCCGCCCACGGCCGCGCGCCCGCAGTGGCCACCGCCGTCAAGCGCGTGAACCCTGACAATGTGGTGTTCGCCTATCAGGGCGACGGCGACCTGGCCAGCATCGGCATGGCCGAAACCGTGCATGCGGCAACCCGCGGCGAGAAGATCACCGTCATCTTCATCAACAACGCGATCTACGGCATGACCGGCGGCCAGATGGCCCCTACCAGCCTGCCCAACCAGATTACGCAGACCTCCCCGTACGGCCGCGACGTCTCCAGCGCCGGCTACCCCGTGCGCGTCTGCGAGATGCTGTCCACCCTGGACGGCGTCGCCTACCTGGAGCGCGTCTGCTGCGATTCGCCCAAGAACATCCGCAAGGCGAAGCGCGCCATCAAGAAGGCGTTCCAGAACCAGATCGACGGTGTCGGCTACTCTCTGGTCGAAGTAGTTTCCACCTGCCCCACCAACTGGGGTATGACGCCGACGGACGCGTTCAAGTGGATGGACGAGAACATGCTGCCCTACTACCCGCTGGGCGTGTACCGCGACGTGAAGGCCGAAGGCTTCGCCAACGCCGCTGAAGCAGCGGCGGCCCGCGCCGTCGACTGCCCCATCGTGGTCGACAACCTGTCGGAAGAACTGCGTGGAGCCATCTCGTCGAAGGCTGCAGTGCAGGATGCCATGAACAAGGCTCAGGGAGGTGCGCAATAATGGAAGAGATGCGCGTCGTTTTGGCCGGCTTCGGCGGCCAGGGCCTGCTGTTTGCAGGCAAGGTCATGGCCCATGCGGCCCTGATCGACAACCACGAGGTCTCGTGGCTGCCATCCTACGGCCCCGAAATGCGTGGCGGCACCGCCAACTGCTCCGTCATCATCTCCGACGACCCCATCGGGTCTCCCCTGGTGACCGATCCCACCGTGCTGATCGCCATGAACCAGCCCAGCGTGGATAAGTTCATCGACGAGGTCGTCCCCGGCGGCATCGTGCTTATCGACGAGTCGCTGGTGAACCATGTTCCCGAGCGTGACGACGTCAAGATCTTCACGCTGAACGCCACCAAGATGGCCGAAGAGGCGGGGCTGAAAGGCCTGGCCAACATCGTGCTGGTGGGCAAACTGTTCGCCGAAACCAGCTTCTGCTCTGCGGAAACCCTGGAGGAAGCCATCCGCCACGTGGTTCCCGCCCGCAAAGCGGCATACGTTCAGAAGAACATCGACGCCGTCAAGCTGGGCGCCCAGGCGTAATAGGAACCACCCGAAGCGTAATCGAAAGGCAGGTCGCACGACCTGCCTTTTTTCGTCCTGCCGCTACCCCGCCCATTGCCCAATGGCCAGGCAACGCCTCCTTTACCATGGTTGCAGCACACAACCGACGAAAGGACGACCATGGGAATCCTCGGAAGCTTTTTGGCAGCAAAATCGGGCAGCAACGCAGGCGACCACTTCGACGTGTTCTACAGGCGGACCTTCGGCGAGCCCATGTCCGCCGAAGCCAAACAGGCCATCAGCTCGGCCGTAACCGTCATCCAATCCCATATCGGAACAGGCAGGCGTGGCGAGCAATACGGCGCAGAGATGCTTTCTGACTGCATCGACTCGTATGTCCGCGCAGTTGGCAGCAACGAGGACAAGCGAAGCTCCGGCATTATGTACCTCATGGGAATCTGCACGAATTCCAACAACCAGGTTTTGCGCGGCTACGACTGGGCGGCGCAAGTCATCATGCTGAAGGCGGCCCAATACTGCCCCAGCCTTTTCTGATGTTGAAGCGCGGATTCGCTTGCTCCGTCTGACGAATCCGCGAGTTTTCGCAACGTTGTAGAAGCGACTTCTCCAGTGTGCGCGTGGCAGTGACTCTGATTCGTAAAATGATTATTTATCATGGCGAAAAGATATATAACGTCATGTGGAAACGTTTAACAATGCCGGCTAGCACTTGCAAATGAAAAGGGCTTTCGTTGCCCTTTAGGCAATTGCTTACCGAACAATAGCAAGGATCACGTTGGCGATAGTGGCCCCAAGCATTACTGTGGTCATGGCCGTTATCCATTTGGTGCATTTCAGCATAGACTCGTTTATCCGCCCAGATTCACGCCTTGCAAGTTCGTCAAGGTAATAACTAACGCCCACCGATGTTGTTCTCGCATGATTGTCGTGTCGAGCAATCAGTTCCTCGTCGCTAAGTTCCTTCAACTCGCTATAAGAAGAACTCATGATACCTGCGCTTTCACGATATGAACCTCGCTCGTCATTATCGAATCGTTTTATCCTTCGGGCCTTAAATGTTGAGCTCTCTTGCGCAAACTCGTGTCAGCTGGTCGCTCCTTTTAGTAAGCAACAGCTTTAGTTCCTCTTCGGTGATACTCCCATACCGCGCAGGAGTGAAACGCGGATTTATCGTCATCGGGGTATAGCCCAAATCGTTCTTGAGCTGATTTGGGGGAACCGTATATTTGTTGCGATTCGGCGATTTCTCAAGATCGTTCAAATTGTCCGGATTAAACCACGAGAGCTCAACGAGCGTTTCCGAAAAGCTGAGCTCATTGAAGCAATTTGCATAAACAACCATCACGGCAATAATCACGCCGGAAAAGGGCTCTTCATGCCCGCCATTTTGAAGCCTTTGAATATTCTTTTTGTGCGTGATAGATAGATCATTCAGAATGGCTTCTATCTCCGCGGTCTCAAATACAATAGAAAAACTTGTTTCATCCCCGCCTTTAAGCCCTGCAATCAACTCAGAATCATGACTGGCAGCCACAGCCTTGTTCGAATCGGTTCCGTTCTGAAGCCTCGCCTCGCCAAAACAATAGATGGAAAGCGCGGGGTCCTGACCGTAGTTTGTAATAGAACAATTAAAGCTAAGCTGTCTTCTTCCGCGCTCGTTAAACACCTCCGACAAATGCCCCGAATCGTATTCGACGACAAGCTGAGGCAACGAACTCTTCCTCACCGCAAGAAGAGTGGCTTCGACTTGCTTTTTCGTCTGGAGAACGTAAATTGTCGTCACGATCAGGAGCAGAAAAGCGACCAGAAAGGAAAGAATCCCTGAGAAATCTCTGTTGACGATAGATAGAAACTCAAAAATATCCTGCATAATCCCCCGTTAACAGACATCCAAAGATTCAAAAGATTGTCATTTATATCGCTATTATAATCATTTGTTTCATTTTTATAATGCCCTCACAGGAGCATAGCTAGCGTCTTGTTCTCAGATATAGCAGATATACATACGGAGCCGTTCGATTTGCATCAATCATGTAATAGATAGGCAAGACCGAGTTTATTTATTTCTTTCCAATTGAATATTTGGCGGCGTAGTACTGCTCAAGTTGCGGCATATGCTTATGGCTATCCCAATCGACAATCTGCGTAAAACCATGATGCGGCTCGAGTGTAACTTCTGATATATAGGCATCAACCACAAAGAGGGCGCCGACTAGCTCTAATGCGGTTTTCAGATTGGCCGACTCATAATACTCAGCCCTCTTATGCTTGATATTGTTATAGCTCGCCCACCAATCGAAAACGCAGTTTGGACCATCTTTTAGTGAAGCCCATGGAGTCAGCACAATCTCTGAACGCAAGAATTTGACACTTGCGGTGGCGAATTGATCCTGCGCATACTCAATGAGCATGTACTTGAAGTGACACATGTTCGGCTGATTGTTGGTGGCCGCGTCATTCTCTGGGCACATGGCAAGGGCCAGGCTTTTCAGCGCAACATCCAACTCACTACCAGCTGAAAGAATCAGTTGCACCAGCCTGGGTCCATATGCAGAGTAGTTGTTTTCACTTAGTTCTAGCGTTTCCGCAATGGCAATCAAATCCTTTTCGAGGAGTAGGAAGTAATCCCAATGTAGTTGAGCTGCGCTTTTCATCATGTAGCTCCCAAACTAAAAAACCGCAATCTCCGACATATCAATCTCGCCTGACATGAGTTTTGGCAACAGCGTATCACGAAGGTCGGTCAGTTTCCTGTTTTGGGCATTGTTGGATTCGATGGCGTGGACAATCGGAACGATCAAATCCTCATACTCGATTCTTCTTTCCCCGATAAGCATTGGCACTGGCAGGGACTTCAGTGTTGTTAGACTTAGATTTGCCTGAACAGCCTGCTGCACGCGGCGGGAGTAATAGTCATTTTGCCAACCGCTTATGAAATATGATAGAAGCACTTCAGGAGCTATTTTTTCTACGTCTGGACGAATTATTCCAACAGCTTGATTAGTGTTTGCTGGCAGTATTTCGGGAACCGCCATAGCAAAGCGACCGAGCGTCCCCGCAATCGTAAATAACAAATCGCGATTCTCGATAATCGAGCGTTTCAGCGCAATGTTTGTTTCATCGTCGATATGGGCAAACTTGCTGTAATCAAATGAATGGTCATCCAGGATGCTTTCCCCTTTTATGTAGTTAATACCATGTTCAGTGAATCTATATCCAAGTGTTGTCGGCGTTGTGCCTTTCGTAATTGTTTTCGTCAAATCTTTAAGCGGCACTAGCCGTATTGAGGACGGTATTCTTCCGATTTCGCTTTCAACGTATGGCTCACCCGTAAAGGGCGCAAAGTCAACAAACCAGTGAGAGAAAAGAGCCCTGATACTCTCAGCCAAATAATCATTTGTGCAACTGTTGCTATGAATGGCATGAATGAGGGGGTCTGCGATTTGCGTAATGCGCTGTCTTGTCAAAACATCAGGCCAGTAGATTTCCATGTCTAAAAGTTGATCGGTATTGATTTTGCCCGCACCTATCCCGGTTACATCAAGCATCTTAGAAAACACCGGCCTTTGCGCAACTAGCCAGTGATATATGTATCGAGCGTCATCGGGTTTCTTGGCCTGTAGGCACTTTATGTCTTGATTAAAGGCAACTGGGCTCTCCACCCAGATAACTGGAATGCGTGAGAATAAGCCACTTCCGCGTGTAAGAAAGAGCATCGTGCCCTTCTCAGCTAGCCTGCTTCCCGAGGCAAGCCCTTTATCGGTTATATACAGCACACCGCTGTTAATGCTGTCGGCGTCCATGGACTTCGCGCTAACCCATGGGATATCGCCACCCCAGTACTCATGATTCTTCTTCGATGGCGTGCCACCGGAGAACAAATCGACAACGTCCCCAAGACTCACGACATTAGAACCCATAGCCGATAGCCTCCAAGTTCTTGCGAATCTGCTGCTGCAGCCGGTTAGACTCATCAAAACACTTGGCAAGCTCACCGGTCAGGCGCTCCATCTTCTCCTCGAAGGGCTCGCCGTCGTCTTCTTCGTCCTTTATGCCAACGTAGCGGCCGGGTGTGAGGATGTAGTCCTGCTTGGCGATGTCCTCGATGTCGACGGCGGCGCAGAAGCCCTTCTCGTCCTCAAGCTCACCTTTGCGGAAGGCATCGAAAGTTTCGGCGACCTTTGCTATGTCCTCGTCTGTGAACTCGCGCAGACGGCGACTCACCATCGTGCCCATCTCGCGGGCGTCCACGAAGAGTGTCCTGCGCTGTCGGTTCGATTCCTTGCTGATGATCCACAGGCTCACGGGGATGCCCGTACTGTAGAAGAGGCGGTCCGGCATGGCCACGATGCCTTCAACCAGGCCTGCATCCACGATCTTCTGCCTGATAGCACCCTCGTTGTTCGTTTGCGAAGAAAGCGAGCCGTTCGCGAGCACCATGCCCATGCGCCCGTCGTCGGCCAGGTGGTGGATCATATGCTGCATCCAGGCGAAGTTGGCGTTGCCTGCAGGAGGCGTGCCGAAGTCCCAGCGCGGGTCCTCCTTCAGCTGCTCGCCGCCCCAGTCGCTCATGTTGAACGGCGGGTTCGCCAGCACGAAGTCGAAGCGCTCGTTCTTGTGGATGTCGTTGAAGAAAGTGTCGGCGTTGAAGGTGCCCAGGTCCGCGTCGATGCCCCGGATGGCGAGGTTCATCATCGCCATCTTCCATGTGGTCGGGTTGGATTCCTGGCCGTACACGGACAGGTCGTCGATCCTGCCCTGGTGGTTCTTCACGAACTGGGCCGACTGCACGAACATGCCGCCGGACCCGCAGCACGGGTCGTATACGCGGCCGCGGTACGGCTCGATGATCTCGACCAGCGTGCGCACGACGCAGGCGGGCGTGTAGAACTCTCCCGCGTTCTTGCCCTCGGCCTCGGCGAACTTGGAGAGGCAGTACTCGTAGGTGCGGCCCAGGATGTCGCGGGTGTCGCCCTTCTCGGCCATCTGCACGTTGGTGAACAGGTCCACGACCTCGCCGAGCCTGCGCTTGTCAAGCTCCTGTCGCGCGAAGTTCTTGGGCAGGATGTTCTTGAGCTTGTCGTTCTCCGCCTCGATGAGGCGCATGGCGTTGTCGATTGCCTTGCCGATCTCGGGCGTGTGGGCGGCGCCGGCGATCACGCCCCACCTGGCCTCTGGGGGCACGAAGAAGATGTTCTTGTAGGTGTACTCGTCGCGGTCCTCCTCGAAGCCCTCGCCCTCGTCGACCAGCTCCTGGTAGCGCTGCTCGAACTTGTCTGAGATGTACTTGAGGAAGATCAGCCCCAGCACGACGTTCTTGTACTCGGACGCGTCCATGTTGCCGCGCAGCTTGTCGGCGGCAGACCATATCTGCTGCTCGAAGCCGATCTCCGCGGTGTTGTCTGCCTTCTTGCGTGCCACTTCTTCTCCTTATGCTTAGATCTTGGTGTCTGCCCAGAGCTCGCACTGAGCCATGACGGTGGTCATGGCCTCATCGGCGCCCTCGGGCGGATACTTGTACTTCCTCAGAAGCCGCTTGATGGCGCGGCGCATGCCGGCGCGCGCCGACTCCTTGCGCTGCCAGTCGATGGTGGCGTTCGTGCGCATCGCCTCGGTCAGCTCCCGCGTGATGGCGACGAGCTGGTCGTTGTCGTAGAAGTCCTTCACGGCCCGCGGCTTGGTTATCGCGTCGTAGAAGGCCATCTCCTCGTCGGATAGCCCCAGCTTCTCGGCGTCGGTGCGGTCCTTCATCATCTCCTTGGCCATGTTCACGAGCTCTTCGATGACCTGCGCGTTGGTGAGCATGCCGTTCAGGTAGGCGTTGAGCGTGCCCTGCAGCATGTCGCTGAACTTCTCCGCCTTCACCACGCTCGTGCGCTGATAGGCGCGCACGCGCTCCTTGATGAGGCGTTTGAGGCTCTCGACGGCGATGTTCTTCTGCTTCATGTTGGCGAGCTCCTGCAAGAACGCCTCGTCGAAGAGTGATATCTCCACGCTGTCCTTCTCGAACAGGTCGATGACGCCGTCGGCCTGCACTGTCTGCTCGAGAATGGCGGTCACGCGCTTGTTGAACTCGGCGTAGGTCATGCCGCCTCCGCCGGAGCCCTGCCGGCCCGTCAGCCGCAGCACCTGCACGCGCAGGACGGAGAGGTAGGCCGCCTCGTGCTGGTCCTCCTCGGATACCAGGCTCTTGCATAGGCTGAGCGCCTGGTTCATCAGCTGGCACTGCTTGATGAAGTCCTCGCGGTCCTCCTCGCGCGAGGGCTCCAGCAGCCAGTCGGTGCCCTCTGCGATGGCGGACGCGAGCTGCGCCTTACTGTCGGTGAAGATGGCCTTGCGGTAGTCGAAGCCGTACATGAGGTCGCGGCACACGTCCAGCTTCTCCAGGAACTTCGGGTAGGCGGTGGCCGCTACGTCCATGTCGCCGTAGTTGGACTGGTCGCGGTTGGTGTAGTCCTTCATCGCCTGCTTGAGGGCGCGGGCTATGCCGATGTAGTCCACGACCAGGCCGCCCTCCTTGCCCTTGCACACTCGGTTAACGCGGGCGATGGCCTGCATGAGGTTGTGGCCCCTCATAGGCTTGAACACGTACATGGTGGCGAGGCTCGGCACGTCGAAGCCGGTGAGCCACATGTCCACGACGATGGCGATCTTGAGCGGGTCGCAGTCGTCCTTGAACCGGCGCTCCATCTCCTTCTTGTGCGTCTTGCCGCCGCAGACGTCGAACCACTCCTCGGGGTCCTGGTTGCCCATCGTCATCACGACGCCGAGCTTGTCTTTCCACTCGGGACGCAGCTCCATCATGCGGTAGTAGATCTTCATGGCCACGGGCCTGCTGTACGCGACTATGAGGGCCTTTCCCGCCAGGATGTCGGCGCGGTTGTTCTCGTAGTGGTCTATGATGTCGCGGCAGAGCGCGTCGATGGTCTCGGGCGCGCCGAATATTGCGTCGAGTCCTCCCGTGTCGCGTTTGGCCTTCTCCACGCTGACCGCGTTGGCCTCGGATGCGAACTCGGCGTAGGCGGCGTCGAGTTGCGCGAGCTTGGCCTCGTCCAGCTTCAGCGCCACCACGCGGCTCTCGTAGTAGACGGGGCGGGTCGCGTTGTCCTCAACCGCCTGGGTCATGTCGTACACGTCGATGTAGTCGCCGAAGATCTCGCGGGTGTTCTTGTCCTCGGTCGATATCGGGGTGCCGGTGAAGCCGATGTAGCTCGCGTTCGGTAGCGCCTTGCGCACGACGCGGGCGGCGCCGACTCGCACGTTGCCCTCTGCGTCCATGCGCTCGGTGAGCCCGTACTGCCCTCGGTGCGCCTCGTCAACCATCACCACCACGTTGCTGCGGTCGCACAAAGGCTCCTCGCCGTCCATGAACTTCTGCATCGTCGTGAAGACGATGCCGTTCGCCTCGCGCCCGACGAGCAGCCGCTTCAGGCTGGTGCTGTCGTTCGCTCCGTCCCGGCTCGTCGCCTGCACGGCCGTCTGGCGAAGGAACGGCGCGCAGCGGCAGAACTGCCCGTAGAGCTGATCGTCCAGGTCGTTTCGGTCGGTGATGACCACGATGGTGGGGCTCTCCAGCCGCTCCTGCAGCAGGTGGGCGAAGAAGACCATCGAGAGCGATTTGCCCGAGCCCTGCGTGTGCCAGAACACGCCGATCTTGCCGTCGCCCGCCACCGCCTCCACGGCCCGGTCGGCCGCCTTCGTCACGCCGAAATACTGGTGGTAGCCCGCGAGGATCTTGACGACCCTGGACGAGTCGTCGTTGAAGCATACGAAGTTCCTGACGATGTCGAGCAGCCGCGCCTTCGGCATCATGCCGTCGAGCATCGTCCTCCATGTGGCCCCCTTCGTGCCGGAGTAGTCGCCGTCCACGCTCTTCCAGGAGACGTAGCGGTCCTCGTCGGCGGTGATGGTTCCCACGCGCGTCTCGCTCATGTCGCTCATCACGCAGAACACGTTCGGCACGAACATGCTGGGAATCTGTTTCATGTACTGCCGCAGCTGCAGGTAGGCATCCGACGCGTCGGTCTCCTCGCGGGACGGGCTCTTGAGCTCGAAGACGACGAGCGGCATGCCGTTCACGAACACGACGACGTCGGGGCGCTTCTGCGAGTACTCCACGAAGGTCCACTGGTTGACCACGTGGAAGGAGTTGTTCTCGGGGTCATCGAAGTCCAGCAGGTAGACGATGTCGTCCCGCTCCTCCTTTCCGTCGTAGAAGTGCACCTCAACGCCCGACTGCAGGTAGTCGTTGAACACCTCGTTCTTCTGGTAGAGCCCGCCGGCCTCGATGTTCGAGATCTTGAGGACCGCCTGCTCGATGGCGGCTGTGGGAAGGCCCGGGTTGATGCGCCTTAGACTGTCCGGCAGGACGGCCGGCAGGAAAACGTCGCGGTAGTCGGGGGTGGTGCGCGGCACGTCGGGGCCGTGCAGGAACTCGTAGCCGTGCTCGTCCCGAAGGTGCTCGATGATGACCTGCTCGAAGAAGTCCTCGTTCATCGGCATCGTGGCGGCAGAGTAGCGGAAGGAGGCTTTGTCGTCAAACATTCCTGGCACCTACTTCCGAATGCTGCGGGCGCTGAGCTTCTCGATCATGCTCTGCTTGACGAAGGACGTGAAGGTGAGCCCCGAAAGCGAAGCCGCCTCCTTCGCCGAGTCGCGCAGGCTCCTCGGGATGCGGATCGTCACGGGAACGAGCTCCGAATCCACGAGGTAGGCCTGAATCTCGGATGAGTTCGCTCCGGATTCGACAAGCTCAGAGTATTTCATGGTCCGTCCTAACAACATGTTAACGAGAGCAATACACAACAGGACCCATTCTAACAGAGTGCAGGGGACGAGCTGTTCGATAAACGGAACAGCTCATGATACGGGTGTTGCTGGTCAACCCCAATCAGCTCAGATCAGGCCCATGCGTCCCGCGCGCAGTTCCGCACGACGTGAAATGTCCAGTGGACATTTCACCAAAGCAGGACTGTTTGAGCACGGGGCGCATGGGGCTGATCTGGGCGCGAGACAAGAGGCAGAGCGTAAACCATGAAGCATGCATCCGACGAAACTGCTTTCGAGCCCCAGGCCGGCGACATCTCGACCTAGAACCTCGTGTTGCGATGGAATAAAATCTTGCACGTCACCCAATCAGCTCATCGCTACGCAGGAGGCCGCCATGCCGCTGAACGATTACGAGATCGAGCACAACCAGACCGTACGCACACTGGCCCCGGAATGCACGTTGCTGCTTCGTTCCGACGGGTCGTTCCCCTTGGAGGCGCCCTGCCGCATCGCCTTGTTCGGCAACGGCGCGCGAAACACCTTGCGCGGCGGCACGGGATCGGGCGACGTCTATTCGCGCGAGATCACAGGGATCGAGCAAGGCCTGGCAGAAGCCGGATTCACCGTCACGACCAAGAAATGGCTCGACGACTACGACGCATTGTACGCAGCGGCGAAAGACGAGTGGCGCACCAACCTCAAGAAGGGCAAGCGGGGATTTGCCGCCATCATGAGCGCCATGGGAAGCGCCATGCCCGAACCCGACTACGACCTGCCCATCGATTATGATGGCTATGCGGCGGTTTACGTCGTTTCGCGCATTTCGGGCGAAGGGATGGACCGAACCGAGGCCCGCGGCGACATGCGCCTGTCAGAAACCGAGATCCGTGACATCCAAGCGCTGGACAAGAAGTTCGAGAAGTTCCTGCTCGTCCTGAACGTAAGCGGCGTCATCGACCTGTCCGAAATTCCCGACGTGCG
Organism: Slackia heliotrinireducens DSM 20476; assembly: GCF_000023885.1. NCBI lineage: Bacteria > Bacillati > Actinomycetota > Coriobacteriia > Eggerthellales > Eggerthellaceae > Slackia > Slackia heliotrinireducens. Next base: position 1,999,943 of record NC_013165.1, read on the forward strand.
CAACATCCTGCTGTTGTCCCAGATAGGAGCGCAATCGGGACTGGTTTTCGCCGACCTTTTGCTGGGCCGCTCCTACCCCAGCGGAAAGCTGTCCACCACCTGGTCGGCACTTGAGGACTACTGCCCCATCGGCGAGTTCGGCAACCAGGACGACACCCGTTATCTCGAAGGCGTCTACGTGGGTTACCGCTACTTCGACTCGGTTGGCGTGAAAGCCCTCTTCCCCTTCGGATTCGGACTTTCCTACACCGCCTTCGACATCCAGACGACCGACGTAACCGCAGATGGCACCACCGTGCAAGCACGCGCGCACATCACCAACATGGGCGGATTCCGCGGCAAGGAGGTTGTGCAGCTCTACGTATCGGTGCCGTCGGGCAAGCTGGACCAGCCTTACCAGGCGCTCGCCGCATTCGCGAAAACCCCCGAGCTGGCGCCGGGAGAATCCTGCGACGTGACGATGCGCTTCGCCATGGAGGACCTGGCGTCCTACGACGTTGATGACCAGGCCTACATCCTGGAACCGGGCAGCTACATCCTGCGCGTAGGTTCGTCGAGTGTCGACACACAGGCGGAAGCCGAGGTCGTGCTTGACCGACAGGTCACGGTGCGCCGGGCGAAGGCGGTCCTGGGCAGCTGCGGATTCAAGGACTGGGCGCCGTGCGTGCCGACCGACGCCTGCGAAGACCCCGCACCCCGAACGCTGCGCATCGATGCGGAGGCCTTCACCACCGTGGAAACCTCCCCGGCTCCGGCAGGCGACATCCCGACGATCGTCAAGCAAATGACCGACGAGGAGCTGTGCCTGGTCAACATCGGCAACATCTCCGGAGGCTTTTTAAGCGTCGTGGGCAACGCCAGCAACAAGGTGGCGGGCGCGGCAGGCGACTTCACAAGCGCGTTCGTCGATCGCGGGTTCCCGCTCACGGTCACCGCCGACGGTCCGGCGGGTCTGCGCATCAGCCGCGAATACGTCGTCGACAAGAAAGGCGTGGTGCAGCCCATCGGCAACGACAAGCTAACGATCATCGGCGACGCCCTACCGAAATCCATCGTAGCCTTGTCCGACCGGTTCGCCCGCAGACCCAAGCGCGGCGAGACCGTCCACGAGCAGTACTGCACCATGATTCCCATCGCCACCGCTGTGGCCCAGAGCTTCAACGTACAGGTTGCCGAAGCGCTCGGCGACATCGTCGGCAGCGAGATGGAACGCTTCGGGGTGGATCTGTGGCTGGCCCCGGCGCTGAACATCCACCGCAACATCCGCTGCGGCCGCAACTTCGAATACTACTCGGAAGACCCGCTGCTGTCGGGCAAAATGGCCGCTGCGGTAACACGCGGCGTTCAGGCGCATTCGGGATGCGGCGTCACCATCAAGCATTACGCCGCCAACAACCAGGAGACCAACCGCTACAAGAACAATTCGCTGGTGTCGGAACGCGCCATGCGCGACATCTATCTGAAGGGGTTCGGCATCTGCGTGCGCGAGGCTGCGCCGAAAGCGGCAATGACATCGTACAACCTGGTCAACGGCGTACGCACCGCAGAGCACAAGGGGTTGATCGAACGCATCCTGCGCGACGAGTTCGGCTTTAACGGCGTGGTCATGACCGACTGGATCGTACACCCCATGTTCAAGGGCGGCAAATACGCCGAGCCCCAATCGTGGAAGATAGCCAAGGCGGGCGGCAACGTGGTCATGCCCGGCAGCAAAGAGGACTACAAGGTCCTGGTCGAAGGCCTGAAAACGGGATTGGTGAGCCGTGAGCAGCTGGAAGCCAACGCCGCCGTCATGTACCGTCTGGCAAAGGAGCTCAACGAGACGCGCGACGCCTAAGGGCGCAGCTTGGCGGCCAGTTCCGCACCGGCCTTCAAGAGCGTATCGTTGTCAATGGAATAGCGCTTCACCACATCGTCGAACTCTTCGGACGAGACGCCCATGATTCCGGCAAGCGTCTCCAAAGCGCGCCTGTTCAGAAACGCGATGTTCGGGACCCGACCGTCTTTGATACACTTGTAATGGACCTCGTAGACGCCGCCGTTGTCGAAGGTCATCGCGTCTTGCACGGAGTCGCACACGTCCGGGGCCTCGATGTCCTGCATCTGGAGATACCAGTCGTAGAAGTCGGGCGTGACGGCGTATTGCAAATCCCGGCTGGCGGAGACGTCGAGCAGGAACTGACGCAGGCCCGGCGTCGAGTAATACAGGCCATGGGACGTCTGTCCCGTAAGGAAGTACACGACCACGGGACGCTGGTCCTCCCCCGCAAGCATGCGGCCGTGCTGCAGGCAAAGCTCGGCAATGCAAGACATGAACTCGTTTGCGATCATGTTCTTCTCGGGAAGGTAATGCTGCACGGTGGTGCGGGGTATGCCCGTGAGTTTTGCGAGCTCGGTATAGGTGCAAGCCACGTAGCCCGACTCGAGCATGATCTCGAATGCGGCTTTCCGAATGGCAGCTACGGTCTCTTCATTCCTTTTACGGGCCAAAGCCTGCGACTCCTTCCATCTCGTAAGAACGTTTCAAAGCTTAACATCTTATGAACCTTCGGGCTTGCGATTCGCCCCAAGTACAACAACTCCGCATTATCACAAAATAGGATAAAGGCATCTATTGCAGCATGATTGGAACCTTCTAAATAGACGGATATAACCCCTGTTCAAGCGTATTCGATCGCACGTAATCCCGCAGTGTTCTCTTTACCGAACGCGCCCGTTGGGACCGACTGTATAGTGAAGAAAGCGACCCCTAGGCACAACACAAGTTTTCCAACCATAAAGAAAGAGGCCCCGCGTGCAGGGCCCCTTCAGAATCATGCGCCGGATGCATTCCTACAGGAACAGCACCGCCACGTGGTAAACGACGAAGCTGATGCACAGGGCCAGGCAGAAGTAGAACAGCGCGATGATCGCCGTCCACTTCAGCGAGTGGGTCTCCGCACGGGTCGAACCCAACACCATGACGCAGGGCACGTTGAAGGTGCAGGCGAACATGAAGGCCAGAGCCTCGGCCGGCGACACCTGCCCCACCAGCATGTCAAGAGAGAAACCTGCGGCGGAGGCGCCGGACGCTGCGGACAGCATGTTGGGATCGGCGGATGCGAACAGGGCCGCCAGCACGCCCAGCATGGCCTCCTTGGCCAGAAGCGAGCTCAGAAACGCGATGAACAGACGCCAGCCCATGCCGAAGAACCTGGTGATAGGCTCAAGCGTGGAACCCGCGATGTAGAGGAAGCTGTCCTCGATGCTGCCGGTGCCCGAATAGGTGAGCAGCCAGAACACCGTGGTGATCACGAAGATGACCTTGAAGGCGCGCCAGGCCAGGCTCTTGTAGCGGCGCAGCGCCAGGATGAAGATGTGCTTGAACTTGGGACGGTGGTACGGAGGAAGCTCCATGACCAGACCGGCCCTCTCCTCCTCGGGAACCAGCCTGCGCCCGAACACCTTCGCCACCAGAAGCATGACCAGAACCACGCCCAAAGCCATGCCCAAAACCACCAGGATCATGCCGCCGAACCCGAAGAACGTGAAGGCCAGCACGGGGATGATGGACATGGTGGAGCCGCACGGCACCGCCCAGCACATGGCGATGCCCAACATGCGCTGGCCCCAGGAATCAACCACGCGCATACCGTGGACCGATGCGATGTTGCACCCGAAGCCGGACAGGAAGGGCATCATCACCTTGCCCGGAAGGCCCAGGCGCGCCATGGTGCCGTCGAACAGGTAGCTGATGCGGGCGACGATGCCTATCTCGTCAAGAATGCCGAACACGAAGGTTACGCCGAACACGAAACCCGCCATCGAGAACACGAAGAACAGGGCCGTCATCAGGGCGCTTGAGAGGTAGTTCGTGACGAACGCAGGCAGGCCGATGGCGGTCAGGGCTGAAGCGAGCGGACCGGACAGCATGACGGGAATCTGGCCCAGCATCATGAGCGGCGAACCAATGAGCATGGCACCCAGCAATGCGACCAGACACGTCAGCACGCCGGCGGGCTTTCCCCACCGCGGATGCATGAGGGCGGCATCCAGCCATTTCATGAAGGCAGGCGCCGCATCCCCTTCTTCCACCTGCACGTTCTCGAGCATCTGGTCAACCCATTTGAAGCGGGCGAAGGCGCAGGTCGTAGCGCCGTCTTCGGACTGCGTGGCCTGCTGGGCCGCCAGCCACACGTCGTCGAAACGCTCCTGCTTCGCAGACCTCGTGCCCGCAAGGCCCTCGTAGGCCGCCGTCCATTCAGGCGAGTAGTGGGCGTACAGGTTCCGCAGCGCCTGCGAGTCCACGCAGGTCTTGTTGGCGGCAGCCTTGTCAACAGCCTTCATGAACGCGTCGTAATAGCTCGAGTCGTTTGCCACGAAAGGCACCACAGGGATGCCCAGACGCTGTTCGAGCAGTCCCGCATTAATGCGTTTGCCCTGGTCTTTCGCCACATCCATCATGTTCAGCACCAGCACGGCCGGCACCTTGGTGCCCACGAAGTCGGCCAGCATGTACAGGCTTCGCGAAAGTTGGGAAGCATCCACCATCACGCATACCACATCGGCTTCGCCGCTTTCGATGTACGCCTGCGTGATCTGCTCCTCGTCGCTCATGGCCGAAAGGCTGTAGGCGCCCGGCAGGTCGCATACCGTGTAGGTCGTGCCTGAGCGGGTGCAGGTTCCGAGTTTCTTCTCGACGGTCTTGCCAGGCCAGTTGCCAACCTTCTGATGGCTGCCTGTCAGCCCGTTGAACAGGGTCGACTTTCCTGAGTTCGGCTGCCCGAGCAGGGCAAGGCTCAACGTCGCTTCCATAATCTAGGCCACCTCCTCAACTTCGATGTGCTGCGCCTCTTCGCGGTTGATGGCCAGAAGCGTATCGCGTTCGAACACCAGCACAGGACGATGCTTGTCGTTCCTGCGCACCACCACGGTGCTGCCCGGCATGATGCCCACGCTTGACAGGCGTGTCAGCAACCGGACGTTGCCCGACACTCCCTTCACGCGCACGGTGGTGCCGGGCGCAACTTCGTTCAACCTTGTCATCTGGCATTTCTCCTTTCCCACAGCAGCATTGCAACCTGCCGTAAACCACTCGGATCACCCACGCGATTCCAAACGCGACCTGCGCCGGTACTCGAGGGGGTTGACGTCGAATTCCTTCTTGAACGCAGCCGAGAATTTGCTCGGGTTGACATATCCGCAGCTCAAGGCAACATCTCCCACAGGCTCGTCGGTGTTGGCCAACAGCTTGGCGGCACGTCCCATGGCAAGGCCCCGCGCGAACGCCGTCGGAGTAGTGCCGTAGATGCGTCCGAAATACCCGCGCAGGCTGGCCTCGCTGATGCCGTGCGCATTTGCGATACGCGACACGGGCAAGGGAGCGGTCGGGTCTTCGAGAATGGCGTCGTGCAGCATTTGGGCCAATTCCCTCTGGCTCTTCTGAAGGTACGACGAGGACACGCGGCTTCTTGCCGGGTCGATGTCCGAAAAACCTGCGAGAAGCAGGCACACGGCAGCACGCATGGCGTTTCTATCAGGCACTTCCGCATCCAGAATATCCTCTATGGCCCGCATGGCATGGCGGCATGCCTCGGGCGGCTCGACCGTAAGCGCGTACGCAGGACGACAAAGCCGCTTCTCAAGGTCGCCGAAACGTATGCCGAATTGCCCGAACACGCCCGGCTCTTCCATCACCTTATCCAGCTCCACCACAAGCTCGTATCCGCGATAGGAACCCGTCGGATAGGAACACGTCCTTGCCACGGAGGACGATATGCAGAGCAGACCCTCGTCCACAACCGTCGACCCGCGTTGGGGCGACGAGGCCTCGCATCGGCCCTGGGTACACCAGTTGACCGTCATGAACGTACGTCGGCCCAATTCGAATTGCGGGAGCCGATGGCATTTCAAGTCGATGTCGAGAAGCAACACGCCAGGCACGACGGAGTAATACGCCACATGCGCATATCGATCCCCATCGGCGCAACAAAAGACCCAAAGGTCGTCTTCTTTGGTTTCGATAGCCCATCCCTCAGGAATGGCGAATTCACCCACGTAGTCAATCATACAACCCTACAATCTGCATCGTTGGTTCTTACGGTACAAAGAGTTAGCCAAGGCTGCCACTCTTTGGCAATAATAATGCTCCAATGCGCAAGATTGTTATAGGAAGGTTACTTCTTACGAATCGGGACGGATCGAAAAAGACCGTAGACCCACGAGACGCTGCTGCCGCAAACCAGGCCGAACCCGCAGAATGCGCCTGAACTCGCATTTTCCGGAAGCTAGCATATGTAATCTTTTATAAAGGACAATTAACAACCAGGAAAAATGACTCCGTCCGTACGCCCGTGTGCGCCGTACGGCGGATTGTGCCACCGCCAGCCATCCGCCTCATCCATACAATGAACTAAGCATGCGTGCGACAAGCATGGTTCATACGGAGCCCTTGGCAATCTGACGCTTTCGCTCCGTATCAGACGGAATCAATGCAGGTCATTCGCGCGCATCGGAAATGAAAGGGGGCGGCCCATGCATTCCATGGACCTATCAAGCGTTTCCGCCGATGACATTCGGGCATGCCAAGCCATTGCCGACGAGGCCGGTATCGATCTGAAGGATTGCTACCAATGCGGCAAATGCACAGCGGGTTGCCCGCTGGCCGAAAGCATGGATCTCATGCCTCGCGAAGTCATTCGGTACCTGCAACTTGGCGCCATCGACACGGTGCTCGAATCGAGAACGCCGTGGATCTGCGCCCAATGCTCCGTGTGTTCCAGCCGCTGCCCGCAAGGCGTGGACATTTGCTCCACCATGCGTGCGGTTCGCCTTGCCGCCAAGCACGCCGGCAAACGCCCTGTTCCAGAGGCGGACATCTTCGATGACGAGTTCATCGCCAACGTGCGTTCGCACGGAGTGTCCAACGAACAATACCTGGCCGCGGCGTACAACCTGAAGTCCGGCCACCTGATGCAGGACATGGGCAACGCCACGCGCATGCTCAAGCGCAGGATGGTTGGCCCGGCTATGCACAACATAAAAGGCAAAGCCGACGTGGCCGCGCTCATCGACCGTGCGCTGGCCGCCGACGAGGCTCGCCGAAAGGCTTCCGACGCCAGCCAGAACGGGGAGGCGCAACCATCATGATGAAGTATTCCTATTTCCCCGGCTGCTCAGCCAATTCGACCGGCAAGTCGTTCACCGTATCGACCGATTACGTGACCCGCGCCATCGGTTTTGAAATGTTGGAGATTCCCGACTGGAACTGCTGCGGCACCTCAGCCGCCTCGCTTACGAGCCCCGAGCTTGCCGTGGCCCTGCCCGCCCGCAGCTTGGCCATATCCGAGCGCGAATACCCAGGCCTTGACGTGGTGGCGCCCTGTGCCGGATGCTTCCGCTCCCTCAAGACGTCGGTGGTCTACGCCCGCGAAAGCCAGGAGAACCTGGAAGAGGTGCAAGCCCTGATCGACATGCCCTACGAGGCGAAAGCCGACGTGGTGAGCCTGCTCGAAGCCTTCTCCAACGACGAGGTGAAGGCGGCCATCGCCGAGAAGGTGCAGCGCCGCCTGCGCACGCTGAAGGTGGCCTGCTACTACGGATGTGCCATGGTGCGTCCCGCCGAGGTCTGCGGTTTCGACGATGTGGAAGACCCCCGGAGCATGGAGGAGATCATGTCTCTCATCGGCGCCGAGCCGGTGGAATGGGCCTTCAAGACCGAATGCTGCGGCGCCGCCCAGCAGATGACGGTTCCCAAGGAAGCCCGTCCGATGATCGAACGCATCTTCCAAAACGCCCAGGCCAACGGTGCCGACTGTATCGTCACGTCCTGCCCGCTGTGCATGCTCAACTTGGACATGCGCGAGGCCGAGATCAACAAAAGCCGCATCGCCCGCGGCCTCGAGCCATTCGACATCCCCTGCTACTACTTCACCGAGCTGATCGGACTGGCCTTCGGCGCCACGCAGAAGGAACTCGGCATCGACACCCACTTCCACCCTGCCGAGAGGCTGCTGCTGCAGCGCGAGCTGGACGCCCTCGAGCTCGAGGAGCAGGAACTTGCAGCCGCTCGTGAAGAGGCGCGCAAGAAGGCCGAGATAGCTGCCAAGATCGCCGCCAAGAAGGCCGCGAAGGAGAAGGCTGCCAAGGCGGCTGCCGCACCTGCGACACCTGAAGGAAAGGAGGCCGCAGAATGAGTCGAATCGGAGTGTTCATCTGCCACTGCGGCACCAACATCGCAGCGACGGTGGACGTGGAAGCCGTAGCCGCCGCCGCCCGCAAGCTGCCCGAAGTGGTGCATGTCGAAACCAATAAGTACACGTGCTCCGACCCGGGCCAGGAAGGCCTGCGCCAGGCCATCGTCGACCATGGGATCGACCGCGTGGTCGTCGCCGCCTGTTCGCCCCGCATGCATGAGGCGACCTGGCGAAAGCTTCTGGCCGACACGCCCGTGAACCCCTACATGCTGGAAGTAGCGAACATCCGTGAGCAGTGCTCCTGGGTGCACAAGGACCGCAGCGTGGCCACGGAAAAGGCCATCGACCTGGTGAAGATGGCCGTGGCCAAGGTGGCCCGCCTGCAGCCCCTGCATTCCACGGAAATCCCCGTGCACAAGCGCGCCTTGGTCATCGGCGGCGGCATCGCCGGCATGCAGACGGCCTTGGACATCGCCGACGCCGGATTCCCTGTGACCATTGTCGAACGGGAAACGTCGTTGGGCGGCAAGATGGTCATGCTGGACAAGACCTTCCCCACCATGGACTGCTCGGCCTGCATCTGCACACCGAAGATGTCGGAAGTGGGCAACCACCCCAACATCACGGTGAAGACCCTGGCCGAGGTGGAGAACGTCTCCGGCTACATCGGCAACTTCGAAGTGACCATCCGCGAGAAAGCCAAGTACATCGATTACAACCTGTGCACCGGTTGCGGCGCCTGCGAGACCAAATGCCCCGTGCGCGTGGACAGCGATTTCGAGCAAGGCATGAAGAAACGCACGGCCATCTACAAGATGTTCCCCCAGGCCGTGCCCGCCAAGCCGGTCATCGACGCCGCGCATTGCCGCAAGCTCACCGAAGGCAAGTGCGGCGTGTGCGCTCGGGTGTGCCCCACCGGCGCCATCCGCTATGACGACGAGGACAAGGTGACCACCGAAACCTACGGCGCGATCATCTTCGCCACCGGATACCAGCTCATCGACTGGAAGCCTCTGTATCCCGAATACGGCGGAGGCAAATACCCCGACGTCATCACAGGCCTGCAGTTCGAACGCCTGGTCAACGCCTCCGGCCCCACCGAAGGCCACATCCTGCGCCCCTCCGACGGCACCGAGCCCAAGACGGTGGTCATCGTCAAGTGCGTCGGTAGCCGCGACCCTACCAAGGGTAAAGCCTACTGTTCCCGTGCCTGCTGCATGTATTCGGCCAAGCACGCCCACCAGTATCTTGAAAAGGTGTCCGACGGCCGCTGCTACGTCTTCTACATGGATGTACGCACGCCGGGCAAAGGCTACGACGAGTTCTATGTGAACACGGTGCATGAAGGTGCCCAGTATCTGCGCGGCCGCGTATCGAAGATCTTTAAGGAAGGCGACAAGCTCATCTGCAAGGGCGAGGACACCCTCACAAGCCGGCAGGTCAGCGTCGCTGCGGATATGGTAGTGCTCGAAACCGCGATGGTGCCCGCCGACGGCATCGACGAGCTTGCTGCGAAATGCACCGTGGGCCGCGACGCCGACAGCTGGCTGGTGGAAGCCCATGCCAAGCTGCGTCCCGTCGAGACGAACACAGCCGGCATCTATCTGGCAGGCACCTGCCAGGGCCCTAAAGACATCCCCGACACGGTCTGCCAGGCAGGCGCTGCCGCATCGAAGGTCATCGGTCTGCTCAACAAAGACATGCTGCAGTCCAACCCGCAGATCTCACGCGTGAACGAGAGCCTGTGCCAAGGCGATGGTGCCTGCGTGAACACCTGCCCCTACGGCGCCATCTCCATCGTGCAGAAGCAGTTCCGCGAGAACTCGAAGAAGGTCACGCGCCCGGTGGCACAGGTGAACCCCGGCCTCTGCCAGGGCTGCGGCGCCTGCACCGTCACCTGTCGCGCCGGAGCTATGGATCTGCTCGGCTACACCAACGAGTCCATCATGAGGGAGGTTGATGCGCTGTGTCAGTGGTAGAGAACAGCAATGCTGCCCGGATTCCCGAGGATTGGGAGCCGAAGATCGTGGCGTTTTGCTGCCATTGGTGCACCTACACCGGTGCCGACCTGGCGGGATTGAACCGCATGAACTACCCAGCCAATGTGCGCGTGCTGCGCATCCCCTGCTCGGGCCGCATGAATCCGCAATACGCCATCGAAGCCATCAACAAGGGGTGCGACGGTGTGCTGGTGTGCGGCTGCCATCCCGGCGACTGCCACTATGCGACCGGCAACTACTTCGCCCGTCGACGCATGATGGTGTTCAAGCGCCTGTTGGAATACGAGGGGCTTGAACCCGAACGCTTCCAGGTGCGCTGGATTTCCGGCGCCGAAGCCGGCAAGTTCCGCGACACCGTCATGGAAACGGTCGAACAGGTGCGCGCCTTGGGCCCGCTGAACCTGACCCGCGAGATTCCCGCCTTGGAATTCCCGCCCATGCCCGATGACGACGACGGAGCCTTCGATGCGGTGCCTGAGGAGGTGACGCAGTAATGACTATCCAGGACGACATCCGAATCCGTGCGGCAGAGCTGCTTGCATCGGGCGACATCGCCGTGTTCGTGGGCTGGGAGGCCGGACGCCTGGAGAACCAGACCACGCCTTTCGTCATGTCCGACCCCGCCCAGGCAGATCGCCTGGTCTACAACGATTATTGCGTGAACACCCTGGCCAAATACGCCCGTGACCTGGTAGGTCGTGGCAAGGTTGGCATGGTGGTCCGCGGATGCGACAGCCGCGGCATTGTGCGCCTGATCAACGACATGGTCATTTCACGCGATGACGTCTACCTGCTGGGCGTGGGATGCGCCGGCGTGCTGGACCGCAAGACCGGTGAGATGCTCAAGAAATGCACCGAATGCCGCCACAACAACCCGGTGCTCTGCGACGAGATGATCGGCGAGCCCGTGGGGAAACCCGTACCTGAGAACCGTTTCTCCGAGGTCGCCTCGATCGAAGCCATGACGCAGCCCGAGCGCTCGAATTACTTCGAGAACATGTACGCCAGCTGCATCCGCTGCTATGCCTGCCGCGACGTGTGCCCCTGCTGCACCTGCCGCGAGTGCTTCGTCGACCAGCGCCGCGAAGGCTGGGTGGGCAAGCAGAACAACGTAGCCGAGAACCGCTTCTACAGTCTGACCCGCGTGATGCACATCGGCGACCGTTGCATCGAATGCGGCGAATGCGAACGGGCCTGCCCCATGGGGCTTCCCCTCATGAAGCTCAACCGCAAGGTGATTCAGGACATGAACGCGCTGTTCGGCGAGTTCGAATCGTCCATGGGACTCAACGATCCGCCCGAGGTGCTCACCACCTATGACGTCAACGACCGAGAAGAATTCATGTAAGGAGGCTGCAGATGATTCTCTCCAAACAGAACCTGGCGCCTCTGCTGCAGAGCATGGCTGGGCGCCGCGAGGTGTTCGTTCCTGCCGAAGTCAATGGCGTGACGAAGTTCGCCCAGTACGATGAGAACGTCGATCCGAGGTTCGACCTGATAAACACCACCATGCCGCCGAAAGACCTGCTATTCCCGCAGACGCAACGCATGTACGGCTTTCGTGTGAACGACGAGGGCAACTACGAGATCCTCGAATACGACGAGTCTCGCGAACGTGCCGTGGTGGGCATCCGACCCTGCGACATGCGCTCGATCGTTTGCCTTGACCAGGTGTTTCTGACCAAAGGCTTCGTGGATGAGTTCTACGCCAACGCCCGAGAAAAACTGCTGACCGTCTGCATCGGCTGCACCCAGGCCTCAGAGACCTGCTTCTGCGAGTCCATGGGCACCGACCCTCAAGCCGCCCCCAACGCCGATATCATGCTGCAGGACTGCGGCGAGACGTACAACGTGGTGGCTCAGACCGAGAAGGGCGAAGCCGAGGTGGCCCTTTGGGGCGACCTTATCGAAGACGGCCGAGCCGAGCCGACGGCCTGCGACGTGACGCTGCGCGTCAGCATGGACGGCGTCGTGGACGCCCTGGAGAACATGTATAACCATCCCATCTGGGATGACCTGAGCGTCAAGTGCCTGAACTGCGGCACCTGCACCTACGTGTGCCCCACCTGCCACTGCTTCGACATCAGCCAGGACCTCAAGATGAAGGAAGGGGTGCGTTTCCGCTGCTGGGACAGTTGCATGTTCTCGGAGTACACCGCCATGGCCGGCGGACACAACCCGCGCCCGACCAAGAAAGAGCGCGTGCGCAACCGCTTCATGCATAAGCTGAACTTCTTCGAGCGTCGCTACGGCATGTCGCTTTGCGTCGGATGCGGACGCTGCGTGGAGAAGTGCCCGGTGGCGCTGGATATCACGCGGCTCATCGACGACGTCGGAAGCCTGGCGGCCGCCGAATTTGCGGAGATTGGAGGAGCGAATGCCTAGCATCGAGATTTCTCACGGTTGCGCCAAAGGCGACCGCCCGCTGGTCCCTCAAGTATGCCGCGTGCTCAAGATCACCCAGGAAACCCCCGACGTGAAGTCGTTCCGTCTGGTGACGCTCGACGGAAGAAAACCCTTCGACTGCCGCCCCGGGCAGCTAGGCATGTTCGGCCTTTTGCCCTACGGCGAGTGCATGTTCGTGGTGTCGGCCCAATCCGACGAGTGGGTTCAGTTCACCGTAAAGAAGGTGGGCCTGGTCACCGAGCAGCTGCACGCCTTGGCCGAAGGCGACGAAGTCACCCTGCGCGGACCGTATGGCAACTGGTGGCCGGTTGAGGCCTGCAAGGGCAAGGACATGCTCTTCGTCAGCGGCGGCATCGGCCTTCCCCCGGTGCGTTCGTTCCTCCTGTACTGCCTGGAGCACCGCGAGGACTACGGCCGCATCGATTTGGTCTATTCCGGCTCTACCTATGATGACCTGGTATTCAAAGACCAGCTCTTCGACGTCTGGCCCAACGAGCCCGACATGCACGTGCACGTGTCCCTATACCACAGCGACGAGCGTTGGGAAGGCCCCGTGGACTACACCGCTCCCTTCTTGGAGACGCTGGAACTGGGTCCCGAAGACGGCAACCGCGTGGCCGTCTTCTGCGGTGGGCCTTCTCTTTCTCGCACCGTCCGCGAGAGTCTGCTGAAAGCAGGCTACGACGAAGGCGGCATCATCACCACATTGGAGATGCGCATGAAGTGCGGCGTCGGCAAATGCGGCCGTTGCAACCTGGGCGGACATTTCATCTGCCTGGACGGACCCATCTTCACGGTGGAAGAGATCAACAATATGCACAGCGACGTGTAGCGCCCTGCCGCCCATACGAAACAGAAGAACGGGACAATCGACCGTCATTTCGCCGAGAATGGCGGTCGATGTCATTCGCACGACACGTTATAGTAAATTCATATGATATCTTGTACCCATCATATGTAGGCAAAAGAATCCATAACCCCGGTTAAAGAGGCAGGCGGCATATGTTTCAGGCACTCGTCGACCCCATCGCCGGCAACCTCGCGCTTTCGGCGCTCGTTGCATGCGTTCCTTTGATTACGTTCTTCATCATGCTTATAGGGGTGAAGGCCCAAGCCCATCTGGCTGCGGTGACGGCATTGGCTGTGGCGGTCATCGTCGCCATCGTCGGATGGAAGATGCCTGTCGGATACGCCCTTATCTCGGCAACGCAAGGCGCTGCGTTCGGCGCCTTCCCTATCGTGTTTATCATCGTCTTGGCCGTATGGTTCTACGAAGTGACCGTGAAGGCGGGCCGCAGCGAAGACCTGCGTAAGTTTTTCGACATGGTAGGCGGCGGCGACATCCGCATCCAGGCTATGCTCGTCGCCTTCAGCTTCGGCGGACTGCTCGAGGCCCTCGCCGGCTTCGGTGCACCCATCGCCATCACCGCCACGATGATCCTGGCCTTGGGCGTCAAGCCCAAACGCGCAGCGTTGGCAGTCATGCTTGCCAACACCGCCCCCGTCGCTTACGGCGCGGTGGGCACGCCTATCACCACCGCAGGCAACATGGTCGCAAGCGGCGATGCCGCAGCGGCGTCGGCAACCGCGCAGCACATCGCGGCAATCGTAGGCCACCAAGCCCCCTTGTTCGCTTTCTTCGTCCCGCTGCTGCTCGTCATCATCCTCGACGGGAAGCGCGGCGCGCGCGACTGCTGGGCGCCCGCCTTCGTGGTGGGCGGGAGCTTCGCCATCACCCAATGGTGGTGCTCAAACTTCTTCGCCTACGAGCTGACCGACGTTATCGCCGCACTCGTCTCCATGGCCGCTCTGGTCCTGTTCATGAAGGTCTGGAAGCCCCGCGGCGTCAACGACGTCCGCGCCGACTTCGGTCTGCCTCCCACAGACGGCTCCTCCGCCTCCGAGCTCACGGCATCCCGCATCTTCATGGCGCTTGTCCCTTACATCGTCGTCGTGGCGGTTTTCGGCATCTGCAAGCTCGGCATACCGCAGCAGTTGGCCATGACCGACATCAAGATTCCCTGGCCCTTCATTTCCGACGGAAGCATCCTGTCCGCAGCCGGCAAGGACCCGGGCACCACATACACGCTGAACCTCCTATCCTGCCCCGGCACCATGATTCTTGTCGCTGGCGTGATCTCCGCGGCCATCTACACGATGTTCACCGAGGACGGCCGCTACCAGATGTCCATGGGAGCCGCCGCCAACTCGCTTATGAATTGCTGCTACCGCATGCGCTACTCCGCATTCACCATCGTGTTCGTCCTGTCGTTGGCTTACGTGATGAACTTCAGCGGCCAGACCATCAGCATCGGACAGTTCCTGGCCGGCTCCGGCCCCGCCTTCGCATTCATCTCCCCCACGCTTGGCTGGGTGGGCACCGCCGTGACCGGCAGCGACACCAGCGCGAACGCCCTGTTCTCCGGCCTGCAGTATTCCGCAGCCCAAGCGAACCCTGCGCTTGTGGGCGTGACCCCCGACCTGTTCCTGGCGGCCAACACCATGGGCGGCGTTGTGGGCAAGATGATCAGCCCTCAGTCCCTGGCCATCGCGGCCGTTGCAACGGGCGAAAAGGAAGCCGACATCATGAAGGCGGTCCTCCCCTGGAGCATCGGATTCCTGGTTGCGCTGTGCATCCTGGTCTTCCTGCAGACGAACATCCTCAACTTCATGCTCCCCTAACGGGCCAGCCGCATCCGACCGATCGCCCCGCCTCACACCGGCGGGGCTTTTTTATGGGACGGGATACGCCCCATGCCCCGGCCTATGAATCGTTCGTCCTTTCGCATGCCTCCGGCGGGCACCTCAACCCTGCCGACGTGTAGAATCAGAACCGAGAAGCGGAATCGACGTTCGTCCGGAGGATTGGAGACGCCATGGGATCGTTCAACGACAAGGTGTATGAAGTGGTGCGCGAGATTCCCTATGGGCGCGTAACGACCTACGGCGCCGTTGCGCGGGCCATCGGCCAGCCGCGAAAAGCCCTGTTCGTAGGCTTCGCCATGCACTCCAGCGCCGACCCGGACGACCCGCCGTGCCACCGCGTGGTCTACAAGGACGGACGCGTCTTCGAAAACGAGGACGGCAGCCCCAGCCTGCAGAAGCTCCTGCTGGAAGCCGAAGGCGTGCCGTTCCTCGACGACACCCATGTCGATCTGGACGCCTGCCTGTGGCACCGCGTGCCTACCGACGAAATCGGGAGGCCCACGGACATCGACTGGGAACGCGAAATGGCCGAAGACCAATAGCCCGAAAACAGGCTTCGACCCGACGAACCGAACAGGAGTGCCCCATGAGCAAGGACGTTTCTTTCCGCAAAGCCACCATGGACGATCTGGACCGCATCTCGGAGATCTACGAGATGATCCACGATTTGGAAGAGCAGGGCAAGATCACCGTCGGTTGGATCCGCGGCGTGTATCCCACCCGCGACACGGCCCAAGCCGCCATCCGCGCAGACGAGATGTTCGTCGAGGAGTTCGACGGGCGCATCGTGGCCTCGGGGAAGATCAACCAGAGCCAGGAGAACTCCTATGCCGGCGGCGATTGGCGATACGACGTGCCGAACGACCAAGTCATGGTGCTGCACACGCTTACCGTGGCGCCTGACGAGGGCAAACACGGGTTCGGCACCAGGTTCGCAGCGTTCTACGAGCAATATGCGCTAGACCATGGCTGCCCCTACCTGCGCATCGACACCAATGCCCGCAACGCCCGGGCGCGAGCCCTGTATGCGAAGCTGGGCTATACGGAAGTCGGTATCGTACCCACCGTGTTCAACAATATCCCCGACGTGCAGCTGGTACTGTTGGAGAAGAAGGCGGTCGCCGAACGCTGATGCGTCTGACCCCACAACCGGTTCCCGCAGCACGCGAAGATACGCAAGCATTCTTCGGCACCGCACGGAAATCGAATCAAGCACCGACTTGTTCCATATGGAGTACAATGCGATGCATGCAACTTATCCAGGCCGGAAGGACAGCCTTATGAAACTGTTGGAAGACCGCATCGTCCGCGACGGCGTCGTGAAAACCGAATACGTCATCAAGGTAGGCAGCTTCTTGAACCACCAGATCGACACCGCACTGGTCGACGAGCTGGGTGCCGAATGGGCCCGCAGGTTCGCAGGCAAGCCCGTCGACAAGATCGTGACCATCGAGTCCAGCGGCATCGCCCTTGCGGCCATCGCCGCCCGCCACTTCGGGAACTGCCCTGTGATTGTCGCGAAGAAGTCCCGGTCCATGAACCTGGACGGCGACCTTTACGCGACGCAGGTGGAAAGCTTCACCCGCGGCGGCGTTTTCGACATCGTCATGGAGCGCCGGCTGCTTAAACCCGGCGACCACATCCTGATCATCGATGACTTCTTGGCCACGGGTTCTGCCCTGACGGGTCTTTTGGACATCGCCGAACAGGCGGGCGCCACCGTCGAAGGCATCGGCATCGCCGTGGAGAAGGGCTTCCAACCCGGCGGCGAATCCATCCGAGCCCACGGCTACCAGCTGGAATCCCTCGCCATCATCGAGAAGATGGACCCGGACACCGGCGCCATCGAATTCCGCTAACGTTAGAAGGGCGGCCCTTAAGCCGCCCTTTCCGTTTCTATTCTTCCCAGTAATCCATGGGTTGGTAGCTCTTGACCAGCTCCACGCGGAGCGCCTCGATGGTCGAGCAGTTGGCGATGACCGTCACCGGCTCGTCCATGGCTGCGATATCGGCCACAAGCCCGGCGTAGTCGGTCTGGATTCGCATCCTGGACTCGTCGACGCCCGCTTCGACCAGACGCGCCTTCATGTCCTCGAAGCACGGGCCGCCCACGATGACCTTCGTCTCCGGCGTGATGAGCTTCTCCCAATGCACGCCCTTGATCCAGTCGGTGTAGATGCCGTCCATGATTTCGTTGCCCAGCAGGCACACCAGGTTCTTCGGCGGATTGTCCTCGGACACCAGCATGTTGATGAGCTGGTTGCAGCCCGCGGTGTTCTTCATGAGCAACAGACGCGCCTCGGTGCCTTCCACGTTGAAGATCTCGAAGCGGTGCGCGGCGTGCTTGAAGTGCGCCAGCGCATCGGCCGCCTGCTGTTCGGTCAGACCCAGCGTGGTAAGGCCCGCAAAGGCGGCCACCGCGTTGTAGACGTCGTAGCCGGCGCGCACGTTCACCGGCAGGGTAAGCTCATGGTCGTGGACCCGCAGCGTGAGCGTGCAGCTCTTCTCCTGCTTGTCGGTTATGCCCACCACGGCGATGTCGGCCTTATGGTGCGTATATCCGCAGCTCGGACACGTGAACGTTCCCAGATGAGCGAAAGTGCGGTGCTCGAAGGACAGAGGCTCGCCGCACTTGATGCAGTCCACCTGCTCGTCAAAGTCGGCCACGCCGTCGTCGTAGGCGTCGCACTCCATGCCGTACCACACCACCTTGTTGGGCACGAAATCGGCGATCGATGCCGTCACCTGGCAGTCAGCGTCGAGCACCAGCACGGTGTCGGGCGACTTCTTGATGGCCTCGATGATGTAGTCGCGGGCCGTAGTCCAGGTGGGATAACGGTCCACCTGGTCGCGGTACAGATTGGTCACGACCAGGACCTGCGGAAACGTTGCAGGCATGAGGATCTTCGAGGCCCCCTCGTCGCTTTCGATGACGGCCCAGTCGCTCTTGCGCTTGCCGCCGATAGTGCTGTCCAGGCACAGCGTGGTGGCAATGCCCTGCTCCAGGTTGGTGCTGGAGGGGTCGTAGGCCGCCCCGCCGAACGTGTTGATGATGGCCTGCTGCACCATGTGGGTGGTGGTGGTCTTGCCGTTGGTGCCGCTGATCATGATGGTCTTGTGGCCATCGCTCAGCTTATGGATGATGTTGCCGTCAATCTTCATGGCAATCATGCCGGGAAGCGCACGGCCGTTTCGGCCCAAAGCACGCATGGCGTTGTACGCGGCGTGGCACACGGCGATCGCAGCAGACGTTCTAATAGACATCTCGGTACCTCGGAATCGTTTCGGAATTCATTAACGCACGAGGATAGCAGAAGCAGCCCATGGGCACCTGCGCAGGAGCAAGAGTTCACAAGGATGTAATCTTTCGCCGCAGGACGACGAGGCGCGGGACGACGGGGACGGAGCCTTTTGTCCCGCGCAGCGCACGGGACAAAAGGCTCCGTCCCCGTCGTCCCGCCCGATACCCCCGATTATTCCACGGCGTCGCAGGGCCAGTCTTCGTTTTCAAGAAAACTGGCGAACGTCGATGTGGCTGCACTCACGTTCTCGCGAGCCCAAGCAAGGCGATAGCTCAAATGAACATCCAGATCGTTGAAGGGAATCGCTTTGAACCGGGAATCATTCCTGCAGAAGGAAATCGGAATGCAACCGAAACCCAAACCCGATTCCACCAGGGTGAGCGCAGCGCCGTAGTCCTCTCCCCGTCCCCCATGCTTCACCTTGAAGCCGACCTGCTTCATGGCTTCGTAGTACCTATGGAGAAAGCGCGGCGAAATCTCCTTGTCGGGAACAATGAGCGTCTCCTCAGCGACCTCGGAAAACCGGCTCCTGGGAGAAATCGCGACCTGGGGTTATGCCGCTGGAGAATCCATCTGGGCAGAGCCCGCAATGCACAACTTCGAATCTCGTGCAAAACATGGCCAAAACGCCAACTGACACCGACCGAAGGGCCCTATCGGGACTGTCGACGCCATCGCGCAAGAGCCGATTACCAGGCGCGCCTCCCGAAGAGCCGCGCCAAAAACGAAGCGCGCGGGCCATGGCGTCGGTCCGCGCGCTTTTCAGCCATATCGTTGTGCTGAAGCTTATGCCTCGGGGGCTCCGCTCTTCCATGTTGCAGGGTCGTTGACGTAGGGCTCCATGGCGTCCTCGTCGTCGCCCGCCTCCTTCAAACGGCGCAGGTAGTCAGCAGTCTCGCGAGCCACCACACCGGACAGGGCGATCAAGGCGATCATATTGGGCAGCGCCATCAGGCCGTTGAAGATGTCAGCGATGGTCCACACGGCGGAAACCGTCATGTAGGGGCCGATGAGCACAGCTAGGATGTACAGCCAGCGGTAGACCTTGACGGCCTTCATGTTGCCACCGCTCAGGTACTCGAGGCAGCGCTCGGAGTAGTAGTCCCAGCCCAGGATGGTGGTGAAGCCGAACAGGGCCATGCACAGCATGATGAGGAAGCTCACCAGCACCTCGGGCAGGAAAGGCAGGCCAATCTGGAAGGCCTGCACGGTAAGCGCCGCGCCCTCGGCCGTCGGGTCGATGTAGGCGCCGGACATGACCAGGGCAAGACCGGTCATGGAGCACACGATGATGGTGTCCAGGAAGGTGCCGGTCATAGACACCAGACCCTGACGCACAGGTTCCTTGGTCTGGGCGGCCGCAGCGGCAATGGGGGCGGAACCCAAGCCGGCCTCGTTGGAGAAGATGCCGCGGGCGATGCCCTTCTGCATGGCGATGATGATGGCACCCATGGCACCGCCGGCAGCAGCGCGGAACCCGAAGGCGTCGGCGAAGATCTCGGCGAACGCGGCCGGAACCGCCGTGATGTTGCAGACGATGAGCAGCAGCGAAAGCGCCAGGTAGATGACAACCATGGCGGGAATGACGCGCTCGGCGACAGAGGCGATGCGCTTCAGTCCGCCGATGACGACCAGCGCGACGAAGAACGCCAAGGCCAGACCGCCGAGGACCGTCGCCCAGGAGTAATCAAGGCCGAACAGCGAGAAGGCGATGGCCTGCTTGTCGGGGTCGAAGAACGACAGGATGGCACCGGAAATGCTGTTCACCTGCGTGAACGTGCCGATGCCGAACAGGCCGACGCACACGCCGAAGAACGCGAAAAGCTTGGCCAGCCACTTCCAATTGGCACCCATGCCGCGCTCGATGTAGTAGAACGGGCCGCCCAGCACATGGCCGGTCTCGGCGTCATGGGTGCGGTACTTGACGGCCAGCAAACCCTCGGAGAACTTGGTGGCCATGCCAAACAGCGCGGCAATCCACATCCAGAACAGGGCGCCGGGACCGCCGGCCACGACCGCCGTGGCCACGCCGACGATGTTGCCGGTGCCGATGGTGGCCGAAAGCGCCGTGCACAGGGCTCCGAAGCTGGTGACCTCGCCCTTGCCGTCCTTTTCGTTCTTCACCATGTAGCGAAGCGCACGGCCCAGCTTGTGGAACTGCAGGCCGCGGACGCGAATGGTCAGCCAGATGCCGCCGAACAGAATAAGGCAGATCAGCGGGATGCCCCACACCGCGTCGTCGATGGCGACCAGGGTTGCGTTCAATGAATCTAACACTCGTTTACCTTTCTCCTTCCGTATACACCATGCACGTACACGGAGCCTCTATATGTTCTGGAGAAAGAAACGGCGCGGCAGAAAGACGCGCGTTTGCTCTGTCCGTTTGCCTGAGAGATTCGGCTGTTTAAGCCTTGCACCTTCGGCACTCACTTAAGAGTTCTCCAGAGTTTCCTCCGCTTCCGGTTTCAGGCCGAACGCCCGATTCCGAAAGCCTCATAGGAATCGCAAATCGGCATTATGCACTTCTATAGCCGTTTGCGCAACACGCTTTTTGATATTTATTGAATAGTCTCTATGTTTTAGGAAATATACACAAAGCGAGACAGAAAATCTCCGCGCCGCCTAACGCACGCGAAAAGCCTCGACCAAGCTGACGAAAGTCGAGGCGTATCGTCTTCGGTCGTTTTTCTGTGCTAACGGGCGCGCTTGTCCAGCAGGTACCGCATTACTCGCAGGATGGTGTATGCGGCGAACACGACGCTATACACAACCACGCTGGCCAACGCCTGATGTCCGCCCCGCATTGCAGCCGGCGCGAGCATGAACATCAGGTGCAGGTAGATCAACCCGTAGAACAGATAGGCGAACCGCTGCACGTTCTTCCACACGCGACCGCTCATACGGCGCTTGACCGTTCTGAAGGACGTGACGCCCAGCACCGTCAGCAGAACGAACAGCACGCAAGCCACTACGAACGACACCATCGTGCTCGTCGGCAGTGCGCCTCCGAAAGCCGAACGGGCATACGGGAGCAGGTACTGGAACATGTGTCCGAGGGCGAGAATGCACGCGATGATCGAAAGCTCGGCGCGGATCGGACGCAGCCACAAGTCAGGCTTCGAGCCTCGCGGCAGCACGCCTATGAACATGACCACGACGAACAGAGCCAACGCCACCATGCACCGCTGAACCACCAGGACCAACGGACGAAGCGTCGCCACAGGCAGCATTCCGTTCACACCCGCCAAAAGCGCCGCAACGGCAGCGACGGAAAGCGCATAGAACGCGGCCGGACACTTCATGATGGCGTTGCGCAGCACGAACACGCAGGCCACAGTCACGGCGAGAACGATGGCGAAGCTCATGTCTGTTCCTTTCTGGAAGCGATCGGCGAAACCGTCGCACCTGCTGAAGGCGCGCGTCCGCAAGCGGCTGCGCAGGAGAGGCCGGGGCGGCTGCCGCAAAATGTGACACGCAAGGTTCGGGTGTTTGTCACATGCGGGACAGGAGCGCGCCCAACTTGGCGACGGCCCGGTAAGCAGGGGTCCGAGCAGCCTCCAAGCTGCGCCCGAAGAAGGCCTCCGACCATTTGGCCAGGTGCCTGACCTGGAAGTCCGACCAGGTCTCGGCTGCCTTTAGGGCGCGGGCCGCGTCGCAGGCTTCGACCGCGGAGGCCTGTTCCGCTAGCAAAAACGATGCGAACTCGCATTCGGCAGCCATATGGTCGGCGGAGTTGTTGTCCGTACCGCCCATCTTCAGGCCGTAGGATCTGTAGAACCTCTCGGCGCTCAATGCGTTCGGGGATATGAACGTGAGCTTGCTGGTGTCGAAGTCGTCGCGGTCGCGGAAAATCGCCTCGTAGATGGGAACTTTCGGACCGCTGGGACTCGTATAGAGAGCCGTGTAGTCGGCACGCAGACCATCTAGGGAAACACCCGCGTCTGCAAAGCCCGCCATATCCGCAACGGCGTCCTCGCCCATGCCCAGCTCGGAGACGATGGCCTGCGCGTCGGCGGCAACGGACCCGTCGGCTACGCCGGCCCACAGCTCCTTCGTGGGAAGGTGCAGGAACAGCGAGATCAGCCGGTAGGCATCGGATTTCACCTGAAGCTCTACGATGGGTTCGGACATTGGGCGCCTCCTTGGGCTTGATGGCGGGCCGGCATGCGGCCCGCCAAGACGGCTGGAAGAAAGGCGCCTGCGCATGTTGCAAACGCCTGCGAAGGCAACGGCCGCCCGCCGAAGAAGGAGGGGGATGCGGGCGGCCTTGCCAAGGGATTACTTGAAGTAGAAGAACTGGGGCTCGGTGCCGGCCTCTTCGAACAAGAGCTCGATCTCGCGGCCCGCGATGGCCTTGGAGATCTCGCTTTCGGGGTCGTCGATGTCGCCCCAGTAGCGGGCGCGGCCCGGGCACAGCACCATGCAGGCGGGCGCCTCGCCGCGGTCGATGCGGCCCTTGCAGAAGTCGCACTTGCCCACCTTGCCGGCCGCATGCTGGGGAGCTGCCACGTCGCCGATGGCGTGCTCGGTGTAGAACTCCAGGTCGTCGGCCAAATGCCGGCGCACGTCATAGGGGCATGCGTTTATGCAGGAGTCGCAGCCGATGCACAGCTCGGTGTCCACCCACACGATGCCGTCCTCGCGCTGCTGCGTGGCGCCCGTGGGGCACACGGTCAAGCACGACGGATTCGCACAGTGCTGGCAGTTCACGGGATGGTATTCAAGGCTCAGCTCTCCGCCGTATTCGCCGACGCTGCAGTCGAAAGGCTGGCCTTCGGACATGCGGATCGTGTTCCACCATACGTCCTTGGGCAGATTGTTGTTCACCTTGCAGGCCATGGCGCAGGCATGGCATCCGATGCAGCGGGTCTTGTCCACTGCCATTGCGTAACGGGTCATGGTTTACGCCTCCACTTTCTCGAAGTCGCCGGCGGCGTCGAAGAACGCCTGGGTAACGCAGATTTCGCTTACCTTATGGTTGAGCAGGCTCTGGAAGCTGCCTTCCTTGAACGAGCGGGAGTCCCAGCCGCGCGAGCACAGCAGGATGCCGGGACGCACGCCCTCGCTGATGTGGGCCAGAACCGTCATGGAGCCGCGGTCGTTGAACACGCGGATGTAGTCGCCCTCGGCCACGCCGCGCTCGGCCGCCGTGTCGGGATGCATCTTCGCCGTGGGCTCGGGGTCGATCTCCTTGGAGGCGGCGACGTTCGCCCACTGGGTGTGCGTGCGCAGCTTCTGGTGGTCGGACAGGATCTGGAACGGGAACTTGCCCGCGTTCTCGTTGTCGTCGAAGCCGGGCAGCTCGTTGGGCGACTCCCAGTACGGCAAGGTTTCATTGGACAGGTCGGGGGTCTGGCCGAAGTTCATGTTGGGAGCGGGGTTCTCCTCATAGAACTGGATGCGGCCGGTTGCCGTCGGGAACGCGAAGCCCGCGCCATGCACGAAGGGCTCCTCGGCGCTGCCCGGAAGGCCGCGCACCGCACCCGTTTCCTGCAGGGCGGCGGCGCTGATGCCCATCGAAGCCGCGAGGTCGTTCACCACGTGGTCGTCGAAGAACTCGGCGGGCGTGAAGTCGAAGTACTCGCCCAGGCCCATGCGGTCCGCGATGCCCTTGATGCAGTCGAAGTCCGACTTGCTCTCGTACAGCGGGTCGATGGCTTTCGCCTGGTACTCGATGTAGACGTTCTGCGGGTACGTTGCGCCGAAGTCCTCCTGCTCGAACCAGTGGGCCACGGGAAGCACCAGGTCGGCGTTGCGGGCGGTGTCGTTCATGATGGTCTCGGAGGCCACCAGGAACTCCACCTTGTCAAGCCAGCTCTTGGTGTAGCTGGCCTCGGTCATGTTGCCGATGATGTTCGCGCGGAACGACCACAGGGCCTTCAGCGTGAAGGGGTTGCCCAGGAACTCGCCGGCCTCGAAAATCTCGTTCATGCGCGGCGCGGGCAGAACGTACTTGGTGCCGATGGCGTCGGGCGACACGGCCAGCTGGGCGTTGGGGTTCGCGTAGAACATGTGCAGGCACTCGCTGGAGCCGTAGTAGGAACCCGGGGTGCCGGCGCAGCCGGTCAGCGCTGCGATGCACAGGATGTCGTACATGTTGTAGAAGCCGTTCACGTAGTGGTCCAGGCCCAGAATCATGTAGATGGTGGACGGCGTGTTCACGGCCAGGTCCTCGGCCAGCTGCTCGATGGTCTCCAGCGGCACTTCGCACATCTGGACGGCCTGGTCGACCGGGTACTGGGCCAAGCGCTCAAGCAGCAGCATGTAGGCGCAGGTCACAGCGATGCCGTTGGCGTCGAAGGTGCCCTCGATGGCGGGGTCGGCGATGTTCTCGGGAACGTCGAAGGTGCCGTTTCCGTCGGTGACCACGATGGCGTCGGTCTCGCTGCCGGCCTCGGCCTGGCCAAGGTCGCTCAGGCGCAGGTACTTGCCGTCTTCCTTCACCAGGAAGGGGGCCACGGTGTGGGCCTTCAGGAAGTCGATGTCGTGCCAGCCCTTTTCGATGATGGTATTCATGATGGCGATGGCCAAAAGACCGTCGGTGCCGGGCTTGATGGGCACCCACTGATCGCACTTGGCGGCCGACGCAGAATACACGGGGTCGATGCAGATGAGCTTGGCGCCAGCCTCTTTGGCGTCCATGAAGAAGTGCATGCCCTGCATCTGCGACACGGCGGGGTTAGAGCCCCAGATGACGATGGTCTTGGCGTTCACCAGATCGGTCATCTCGTTGCCGTTGAAGTTCATGCCCACGCCCACGGTTTTCTGGCTGGCGTAGAAGATGGCGTTGTCCAGCGTCTGGTTCACCTGCGACGCACCGATCATGTTCATGAACGGCTGGATGGTGTTCACGAAGCTGTCGTTGCCAGAGCCGTACCAGTAGGCCACCGACTCGGGGCCGAACTCATCGGCGTAGCCCGTGAACTTCTCGGCAATCAGGTCGAACGCCTCGTCCCAGGTGATCTGCTCCCACTCGCCGGCGCCGCGCTCGGTGCCCTCGACGCGCTTCATGGGGTACTTCACACGCTCGGGGTCGTACACGCGGTACACGTGCGAAAGGCCCTTCGAGCAGATGCGGTTCCACTGGGTGTCCGGCAGGTCGCGCGCGGAAGTCTTGACCACCTTGCCATCGCGCACGTGCACGTTCAGGAAGCATCCGCCGTAGCAGTTGCCGCGGCACACGCCCGGGAACAGCTGCTCTCCGGCCTCTTCCGGCGTCATGACGTGCTCCTGCTCCGATGCGGCGGTCTCTTCGGCGGTTTCGCCCTGAGATTGAGGCGCGCATGCCGTTAGGTACGTTGCACCCGCAGCCGCACCTGCGGCCAGCGAGCCCTTCAGAAAGGTGCGGCGGCTCAGACCGTCGCGCTTGAGCAGTTCGCTCATATATCCCCCTTCGAATCGCGAGCGCCGGGCCCTTCTGCCCCGCGCTTCCTTCTGCTGCGTATTCTGCCTGGTCAGAAGCTTTTTCAACATCATCGAAGGTAGTATCTGGTGTTCTCTTTTGTCGTACTACTCAGGTAGTATGTTGTTCCCCTTTAGGTATATACTTATACGAAAGTAGCATTACTACCAAGGAGCATGCATGGAACAGACTGCCGCATGGAAGGAAATAGCGCAGTTCCTTCTGGACAACGTCGACGACATCGGAGAAGAGCTTGAGGCGTCGTTCGTGCAGGAGTACCCCCGAGCCCGTGCGAACGTGCTGGACTACGAGGCCATTCACGGGTGGACTGTCGATGCGATCCACGAGATCGCCGATTGCCTGGATTCGGGCGACTATTCTGCATACACGTACCTGAACCACACGGGCGATGTGCTCGACGACCCCTACGAGACCGAACTCACGCTGTTCGCCTCGTTCCTCTCTAGCACCCTGTCCATCACCCGGCACATTGCCCCGATGCTGATGCGGTCGACATATACAAAGCCAGCGCATGGCCGCGAGCTCATCAACGCGCTCGAGAGCTTCACACAGCAGGTTATTGCCCTGAACTGCGATTTGTTCAAACAGGAAACGGGGGCTCCGCGCGCGCTTTCCCGCGGTTGGCGGCTTCTGGACGGGCAGCGCGATCGCCGCATAGCCAGCGACTCCCCCGCCAAGCGCCGCATGACGCAGGAACGCTACAGCCGCATTGTGAAAAGCACCATCGAACCCGCCAAGCCCAAGGGAGATGCGCTGACCCCGCGCGAGCAAGAAGTGCTGGTGCACATTACAGACGGACGCTCGAATGCCGAGATCGCCCGCATCATGGGAATCAGCGAGGCCACCGTGAAGAAGCACGTGTCGCACATCTTCGACAAGTACAACGTGTTCAGCCGCACCGAACTGATTGCCCGCGTGCGCGAGCGTCGGCAATGAATCAGGGGGATCGAAGAGGGTTTGAAGAGGCGGACAGCCGAATTTTGCGCCATTCCCCTGTTCAGTCAAATGCCACAGGCTAGGCTTCTTGCGCCTTGGCCATGCGGGGGCCGGTGAGAGGCTTGTAGCCCAATTCCTCCTGCATCAGCATGATGAACGGAACCGCGAAGAAAAACGGGAACAGCGTTCCATTCCCTATGACCGAAAGGGCGAACAGGCCGGCGTCCACATCCGGATAGAAATGTGCGACAGCGGGCGTGATGATCAGCGCCTGCAAGACCGAGCAGATAGCGAAGCTTGCGACGAACGCCGTCAACATGCGCCGTCTGCGCAGACAGAACCGTGTCTTCGGCACCTTCGTCCACAGGATATAGAGGATGTACGGGTACAGGAAGTTCGCTATGAAACCCGATATGGATGACAACCGCAGGCCGTCGGATACGACGTCGCAAATGAGGTTCCCGAAGGCGGTGGCCAAACATCCCGGCACACCGAAGAAGATGCCGTACACGGGATAGAGCATGTACACGGGCCGAATGTCTGAGAACCCCGGTATGACCAGCAATACCTTGAACGGCAGCGCAATGACCAAGTAGACCACGAGCAACGCGGCGAACAGCAAGACGCTTCTGCCGAACGGGGTCTTCGTGCTGTCCAGCAGACGTGCATACGGGTGCGAAACTCTGATCATGACGTCGTCTTCAGCATCCTTCTTCCAGTGGCCTTTCTCGTCGTCTTTGCTGGGCGAGATTTCGATCAGGTTGCCCGCCACGACGAACAGGCAGCCGATGACGACCGGCAGCGTGATCTCGACATGGTGCACGATGACAGAGGGAAGGAACATCGCCCACACGGTGGTGAAGACGATCTCGGTAGAGTAGATGATGGTCGCATGCGTCGCAGACGTACGCTTCTGGGCGTAGATGTTCAGCACGGTCGCGAACGCCACGATGAAGTATCCGTAGATGAAATACGTGGCGATGAGCCTGCCGCTCCACGGCAGCGCCAGGAAGGTCGCAGGCTGCACGATTGCCCAGGGGATGAACGAAAGGACGGCGCTTACGCCCGTCAGGCCGGCGGCCAGCGTCACGGGATCGTACACCTGGGCGTACTCGTTCAACTTGACGATGAACAGGGCTCGGAACATGGCGCCCAACGCCATGAGCGCCAGGCCCGGAATCTCGTTTTGACCGACGTTCGGCGAAACCGCGACCAAGATGCCGAAAAGGATCATTCCCGCCGAAATCCAGCTGCGCGCGCTGATGGAGTGCTTCATCACCAGGACCATGACCGGCAGGATGACCGCGGTCATCGAGGCCGTGAAGGCGCCGACGGAAACGTTGAAATACTCAAGGCCGATGAGGTAGAGCACGTTGTAAATCGCGTTCAAAACGCCGAGCAGAAGCAGCCGGCGCGCATACACATCGCGATGCCATTTGAGGACCAGGATGATGCGCCTGAAGAAGTACCCCCACAGAAGCACTGCACCGATGAGCGACGTGACGCAGGATGTGGCGAAGGGGCTGATGCCGTGCGGGATGGCGGCATGGACGATCACCTCGAACGACCAGACGAACGTGACGGCGAGAAGGCAGATGTTTCCCTGCAGTGGGCTCATGGAGGATAGACCGTCTTTCGCTTCGGGGATACCGTTTCTGTACCGCAGCGACCGCAGGCGCCACGTGTGACGCGATGGATTCTAACGTATCCATTGGCATTTCATAACTAACGTATAACCAATTCTTTCAATCTGCCAGAAATTCCGACATCGGACATCACCCCTGCGATGGTTCCGACACCAAGCGCCATTGGCCCAACCCAATGTTAGCGTTTTCTAACTTCTACCTATATAATAGGGTCGTCACACGTCAATCGATAGGAGGCCTATGGACATCACATTCGGCGACATCCAAGAGACAGCGCTGGTCACACTGGCCATACGCGCAAGCGAAACCGCGCGCCCCAACCCGCGCATCCGAGACGAGAAGGCGGCCGAGATCATCCGCACCCTGGGCGTGGACGTGAGCAAATACGACCCCTTCCTCTCCCATGAAGGCGTGGTGGCGCGCACCATCATGTTCGCAGATGCGCTGCGCGCGCTTATCGAGAAGTTTCCCGACGCGGTCTGCATAAACCTGGGGTGCGGCTTCGACGACAAGTTCAGCCAGGTGGACAACGGGCGCATCGAGTGGTTCGACGTGGACTTGCCCGACCAGATCGCCGTGCGACGCAAGGTGTATGAAGACCGTCCGCGTTGCACCATGATGGACGGCGACGCGCTTGACGGCGGCTGGACCGCACAGCTTCCCAAGGGCCGGGACTACATAATCGTGCTAGAAGGCGTTGTCGAATATTTCACGAAGGAGCAGACGGCCACATGCCTGCACATGCTGTGCGACAGCTTCGAGCACGGCTGGCTTGTGTGCGAGATGAATTCGCCGGTTATGGCCAAGCATTCCGACAAGCACGACGCCATCAAGAACACGAACGCCACGTTCAAATGGGGCACGAAGTCTGGTGCGGAATTCGTCGAGCTGGAGCCGAGGATGCAGCTTGTGTCCGAACGCAGCTACAACGAGGAGATGCGCAAGCACACGCTGCGCGGCAAGCTGTTCGCCGCCACCGTCGGCAAGAACCTGAACAACCGAATTGCCGTGTTCGCCTGGTAGCGACGCTTCGCATTTCCGAAAACATCCTTTCGTATAACCACGAATGCCCAACGTCAGCGAGCTTGCCTGCTGACGCAAATTTGCGGCGTCTATGGCTCGACGGTATAATGAGGTCGGTGCAATCGGTGCACAAAGGGAGGCAAGCAGCGTCATGAAGAAGCGCACAATCGGACTCGTCACGGCATCTTCCCTGGTGGCAGGGGCGGCTGTGGCAGGCGCGCTCTTCATTCCCAGCTGCAACCAGCCTGTAGCCGTATACGGCCCTCCCGACCCCGAACCCGTCTACGATCCGGCGAACAACGAGAACGAGGATGTTTACGGCCCGCCCGAATACTTCGACGACAACGACTCCGCAGACATTGTGGACGAAGCCGAACACGAATCCCCCGACGCATCCGAGGACGAAGCCGAAACCGCCGATAAGGCGAACGCCGACCAGGCCAGCGCCTCTTCCGGGGTCGTAACCACCGGCCAGACGTCGTATACGTCATCTTCCGCCCAATCCGCGTACGCTGACGAAGCCGACATCCAGTCCGTCGATTACGAACCCGCGAAAGACCCCGAGCAGACGATTCCCTCCTCGGCAGAAGCCGCAAATGCAGCCGGCCCCGGCTTCTTCGTAGTCGACGAAAACGAGAACGTGTGCGTGTACGGGCCTCCGGAATGGTTCGAGCCCGGATACGACCCGACCAACAACCAGAACGTCGACGTGTACGGTCCGCCCGAATATTACGATGATTCCGACAAGCCGGAATTCATCGCCAGCAGCAACGAGAACGTGTGCGTGTACGGGCCGCCGGAGTGGTTCGAACAGCACGGCGGCAACCCCGATAAGCCCGATCAGGGCGGCACGTCGGAAAACGAGTCTGAAACCAGCGAACCCTCCGAGGGCGCGGACGAGCAACGATAACGAACCGATACGGATCGGCCGAAACCACATGCATGCCTTGAAAGAACAGCACCTCAACCAGCTGGCCGATTACACCCGGCAGCTTTACCGCGCTCCCGAGCTGCGCAAGCTGTTTCTGGAACTCACACTGCAATGCAACGAGCATTGCTGGCACTGCGGCAGCAGCTGCACCGCTGCCCGCGGCGACGAGCTGTCGACCCAGGAATTCTGCAGCGTCATAGACCAGGTGAAGATAGACTTCGCCGACAAGCTCCCCTACCTGTGCATCACGGGCGGCGAGCCTTTGCTGCGCCACGATTTCTTCGACATCATGGGGCATGCGCACAGGCTGGGATTCGACTGGGGCATGACCAGCAACGGCACGCTCATCACGCCCGAAGTGGCCCACAAACTGGCGGCATGCGGCATGCGCACCGTTTCGATATCGATAGACGGAACGCCTGAAAGCCACGACCGGTTCCGCGCGAGCTCCAGCGGGTTCGACCGCGCGATGGCAGGCGTGCAGAGCCTCATCGACGAAGGCGCCTTTTCCAGCGTACAGGTGACCACTGTGGTGAACCACGTGACCGTGAACGAGCTGGACGCGATGTTCGACATGCTTGGCGACGTGGACATCGATTCGTGGCGCGTCATCAACGTGGAACCCATCGGTCGCGCGCTGCAACGCCCCGACCTGATGTGCACGCCTGACGACTTGCGCCGCATGTTCGGGTTCATCCGCGAGAAGCGCGCCCAGGGCTGGCCCGTGGAGTACGGCTGCAGCCACTATCTGGGACTGGACTTCGAGGTGGAGGTGCGCCCCTGGTACTGGCTGTGCAACGCGGGCGTGTACACGGCGAGCGTCACGTCCAACGGCGACATCGCCGCATGCCTGGACATCCCCCGCCGACCCGACACCGTGCAGGGCAACATTCGCAAGCGTCGGCTACGCGATGTGTGGGAAAACGAGTTCACCTTGTTCAGGCGCGATATCGGCGACTCCTGCGAGGAGTGTTGCTCCTGCGAGCACATGCGCTTCTGCCGCGGCGGCGCCTGCCATAGCTGGGATTTTGACGCCAACCGCCAGCAAATCTGTCTGAAAGGCGTGCTCTTCGACTGACGCAGGTTCGGGTGGTTGTCACTCGTTTCGTTCGGCGAATTCCCTCATGTTCTTGGCGATGACCGCCAGGCCTTGGTACACGTTTTCACGCACCTCTTCGGAAAGACCCTGGCCGGCGGCCTCGAGGGTTGCAGCGGCTTTGCGCTGGACCTGCTCGGCCACGGCCCGGCCTTCGTCCGTCAGGATGATCGGGGCGCGGTAGCGTTTCTCACCATAAGGTTCCACCAGGCCTTTTTCCTGAAACACGGCGACGGCCCGCGAGATGTCGGCCTTGTCGCGCTGGGTTATCTCGGCTAGGCGGGCGGCCGTAAGCTCCTTGCCGGCAGCCGCCAGAACCTCCAGGTACAGCGCATAGGTGCCCTTCATGCCGTATTGCTGCATCTCCTCGGCGGCAATCCTGTTCCAATACCGGTTGATGGTGAAAAGCGACAAGGTATATTGTTCGAATCGTTCCATTCAAGCACCTAGTTCCCTCGGACCGGTAATACCCAGTCGCCGACAACCCTAGACAGTCTGCACCATGAAGAACGCGGCCACAACGCCGCCCGGGCCCACATGGGTTCCCACAACGCTGCAGATCTGCGCGCAGTCCAGCTCATCCCGGTAATCTTCCCATAGAGCACGGCTGTCCTCTATGTAGTTCTGCAATTGCTCGTCTGACGTCCCAGTATAGCCGAGTAGAATCGGCAAGGCATAGTCGATTCCGCTTTCTTCCGTCTGTTTGATGAGAAAGTTGTTGGCCTTCTTGGAACCGCGGGCCTTGCCCAGAAACAGGATCTCACCTTCCTTCACCCTGACCACCGGCTTAACGTTCAGGACGCCGTCCGCGAACGCCGTGGTTTTGGAGATGCGACCGCCGCGCTTCAGGTACTCCAGCGTGTCAAGCACCGCCATCAGACAGATGCGCTCGCGCTTCTCCTCGATTTCGGCCGCGAGCTCATCGAGCCCCATGCCTGCTTCGGCGCACGCAAGGGCGTGCTCGACCAGAATGCCGGCCCCGATGGATACGCTGCCGCTGTCGATTACACGAATTTCCGGGTAGGCATCCGCCGCGATGCAGGCGCTTTGGTAGGTACCGGAAAACTGCGACGCCACAGTGATGACGATGCCTTGCTGGCCCCTTTTTCGGATTTCGGAATAGACCTGCTCGAAAGCCATCGGGGTCGCCTGGCTGGTCTTCGGCATGATGACTCCCGATTCCAGCTTCTCGTAAAACTCGTCGCGGCTCAAGTTGATGCCGTCTAGGTACTCCTGGTCGCCGAAGGACACGGTCAGAGGCACCGTTTCCAACCGATCCTGGAAACGGGCGGGCATATCGGTGGTCGAATCGATGATCACCTGTATGTTCGAAGAGCTTGCCATGCAAGCCCCCTTTCAAGTCTGCAAAACCGAATGTTCACGCATAGATGTTGATGCATCAACGTCGGGATTGTAGAGACCATTTGTTGATGCGTCAACATTTGTGGAGAAACGAACGTGCGAATCCACAGACGTACAAGCTCCGGCACGAAGCCGCCCCCATACACGAAGGGAGGGCGCCCTGCACCCTCCCTTGGAATCAACCGTATCGCCTTGCGCCATCGGCCTTTGACCAGACAGTCTATTTCAAATACGGCCGCCCCTTTATGAAGATGTAGACCACCGAAACCAGGCTGAAACCGAGCCCTATGATGCCGATGATCGGCACGCCGCCAAAGCCGGGCGAGACCTCCGACGCCCCCAGGATGCAGCACCCCAGGATGAAGGCCGAACTCACCAACGCCAGCGATACGATCGAGGCAACGGCACGCAGGTCCTTGGCGAAACGCTCGTTGCTGGAAAGCTCCATGTTCAAGCGCACCTGTGTCGAAGCTTTCCAAATCCACCCCGATGAACTGGTCCGACATGGTTTCGCACAGTTCGAGCAAAGCCGCATGGTCAACCGCCCCGCGGGGCTTGGCGATTTTGAGGACCTGGCGCTTCAACCCGTAAGCATCACCTTTCACCAGGGCCAAAATAAGCTGTTCAAGCGTATCGCGTTGCCCCGAGGTCATCGTGCCCATCATGCCGAAATCGATCCATTCGATACCGCCGTCATCGGGCAGGACGAGGACGTTGCCCGCATGCGGGTCGGCATGATAGAAACCATCCTCCATGAACTGCTCCATATAGTTATGGGCCACCAGATAGGCCAAGTCGTCGCGCTGATTGTCGGACAGCCCGAGGCCGTCGATTTTCTCCACGCAAGGGCTGCCCGCGAAATCCTCGGTCAGCACCGCCGAGGTGGAGTAGTCGCGGTAGCAACGAGGCGATGTCACGCGCTCGCGAGACTCGTTGTTGGTAAAGAACCTCTCCAGATTGTTTGCCTCGTTTTCGAAATCCAGCTCTTCGGTGGAGGTGCGCACCATCTCGTCAACCAACTCCTTGACGGACAGGCCCTCCCCTTCGGGCACCACGCAATCGTAGACGTCGACGATTCGCTCCATGATGGCCAAGTCGTTCGTCACCGTATCGACGATACCGGGACGCTGAACCTTCACGGCAACGACGGTGCCGTCGGGAAGCGTCGCCTTGTGCACCTGCGCGATGGAAGCAGACCCGACCGGATTCTCGTCGAAATCCGCGAACGTTTGCGGGCCCTCTTCATCATCTCAGGAAACGTCGCCACGAGAACTCCCCTCGTCTCTGTCGGCTTGCAGCTGCAGTGCCGATTGTTAAATCATGCACGACCATAATGACAGACCTACGGCAGAATGAAAATTCAGTATTCAAGTCTTCTAATGTATAGTTCTAGAAGCGCCGCCCGACCGCTCCCCCAAAAGGCCGCGGCTGCCGGCAGATCGCCCCTTTTTTGTGCGAACGGGCTTTGCACAAAGTTGACATTCGCCTAACAGCCGCCGAACCGTCGGTTCGTATCATCGTCTCCGTTAATGAACCATATGACGAAAGGTACGCATCATGACGGTATCTTTAGCGACGGTGGCAGCAGCGTTTGCAGCGAATCCCATTCTGCTGCTCATCATTGTGCTCTGTCTGGGAGCGACAATGGTCAACGGAGCCACCGACGCACCCAACGCCATCGCCACCGTGGTCGGCACGAAGGCCATGGCACCGACACCCGCCATCATCATGGCTGCCATCTGCAATTTCATCGGCATGGTGGGCATTACCGCCGTCAGCACCGCCGTTGCCAGCACCATCTTCGGCATGGTGGACTTCGGCGGCGACACCCATGCGGCGCTTGTGGCCCTTGCGGCCGCCATGGTCGCCATCATCGTCTGGGGCGTTGCGGCATGGGCGTTCGGCATTCCCACCAGCCAGAGCCATTCGCTCATCGCCGGCATCACCGGCGCTGCCATCGCCTTGCAGGGCGGTTTGGGCGGCGTGAATCCCGACCAATGGATCAAGGTCGTATACGGCCTGGTCGTGAGCACCGGTCTGGGATTCGGCACAGGTTGGCTCTTCACGAGACTCATTAAAATGACTTGCTCGCAGATGCACCGCAGGCGTGCGACCAAAGCCTTCGACTGGATGCAGATCGCAGCTGGAGCAGGCGTGGCCATCCTCCACGGCGCCCAAGACGGCCAGAAGTTCCTGTCGCTGTGCATGCTCGCCGTCATGCTGGGCATATACGGCACCACCGAGATGAGCGCATTCCCCCTGTGGATGGTCGTGCTCGTCAGCCTCACCATGAGTTTGGGCACCGCCGTCGGTGGACGCAAGATCATCAAATCCGTCGGCATGAACATGGTGAGGATGGAAACCTACCAGGGATTCGCCGCCTGCCTGGCCGCCTGCTTCTGCATCGCCTTGGCCACGTTCACGGGCATCCCCGTGTCCACAACCCACACCAAGACCACGGCGATCATGGGCGTCGGTGCCGAGAAGAGCATGCGCAACGTCAAATGGGACCTGGCCGGAACCATGGTGCTCACCTGGGTGCTGACCTTCCCCGGATGCGGCCTTATCGCCTACGTGTTCACCTACATCTTCCTGCTCGTCCTGTAAAACAGCCCCCCTTCGAACGGACGCCTTCATGCATTACGATCCGGACAACCACTACGACCCCTATGCGCCGCAGACGTCGATCGCACAAAAGGTGATCAGGTATATCGTCCGCCTTATCAAGCAACACAGGCATACGGGCCCGAACGATTCTTCGACAACGCCTAAGAACGAGCGGCCTGACCACGACGAACGCCACAGCGAACAGCCACCACGCACCGCAGATGCGAACGACGGCACCCCGCCGTATGGGCCGGCTTAAGACCATTGCAGCCGACGACTGCCGCGCTGCGGACTACATGGAAGCCGCAAAACAAGCGTAACAGGAACAACTCAACGACAAAGGAGCGCCATCGTGGGACGAGCCGACGCCGCTGAATCGACTTTTCAAGAATTTGACAATGGCATAGGACGGGAATCGGAACCGCTAGCCTATAATGAACGTATGATTTACTACGTCGAAGATGACCAGAACATACGTGAGCTGGCATTGTACGCCCTGTCTTCCCAGGGTTTAGAAGCCTGTGGCTTCGCTGCTGCCGGCGATTTCAAGAAAGCATGTTCAAAATTACGTCCTGACCTGGTGTTGCTTGACATCATGCTGCCTGGTGAAGACGGCCTTTCCATTCTCTCCTGGATTCGCAACAACGCGGATATGGCAGAAGTGCCGGTCATGATGCTCACCGCGAAGGGAACCGAATTCGACAAGGTTTTGGGGCTTGATTCCGGGGCCGACGACTACCTTGCCAAGCCCTTCGGCATGATGGAGCTGGTCAGCAGATGCAAGGCGCTGCTCAGGCGCCCTGCCATGGCCCATCCTGCAGACGGCCGGGATGGAGCCGTGACCATCGGTCCGATCTCCCTGTCCGTCAGGGACCACGAGGCCTTCGCCGGCACCGCCGAACTCGACCTGACGCTCAAGGAGTTCGACCTGCTCCGCAAACTCATGGAAAACCCTGGCCGGGCATTCACCCGCTCGCAACTGCTCAAAGACGTATGGGACGTGTCGTTTGTGGGAGAAACCCGAACCGTGGACACGCACATCCAGACGCTGCGTCGCAAACTCAACGACGCCTACCCAGGCGCGGGCAACGCCATAGAAACGATCCGCGGGGTTGGATACAGGTTCTCGAAAGAAGGATAGCCATGGCGCAGACCAAGAACAGGAAGAAGCTCTCAAGCCGCTTGTTCGCTGCGTTCTTCCTGCTGTCCTTGGTCGTATTCCTGGCCGCCACAACGACCGTCGTGGCCATGAGCTGGATGGTGTACGAAGGCAACGCCGAAGAGCGGTTGGTGCACCAGACGGAAACGACGGCAGCTGATTTGCGCGGCATGGATACCGAGGAGATGAAGGCGGAGCTGGCCCGCACGGCCCTTGCTGACACCCGCATAACGCTAGTCGCCCCTGACGGGACCATCCTGTACGACACCGACGCCGACCCGTCGACCATGGCCAACCACGCCGACCGAGAAGAAATCTTTTCGGCCCGGCACGGCGACGAGATCGTAGTGCACCGCAGGTCGGCAACAACGGGTACAGACACCGTCTACGCGGCTGTCGCCGTCAATGACGAAGACGTGGTTCTAAGGCTCGCGGAGACCCGAACATCCCTCCCCTATTACTTGAGAAGCCTGTTCGTCCCACTCGCGTTGGCGGCGCTTCTAGCTGCGGCCCTGTCCGCAGCGCTGGCCCGGACCATCACCCGCATGGTTGTCACGCCTCTTCTGTCCGTCGATCTGGATGAGCCTCTAGAAAGCGAAGCTTACGAGGAGGTGGAGCCGCTCCTGTCCCGCATTGCGACGCAACGTAGCGAGCTTATCGGCCAAAATGAGCAGCTTGAAAAGTCCATGAACATGCGCAAGGAATTCACCGGGAACGTCAGCCACGAGATGAAATCGCCGCTGCAGGTTATCGGCGGCTATGCGGAGCTCATCGAAAGCGGCGTGGCCGGTCCCGAGGACACGAAGCGGTTCGCCAGCCTAATCAGGTCAGAATCCCATGCGATGCGCGAGCTCATCGATGACGTGCTTCTGCTGTCCAAATTGGACGAGAACGCCTTCGGCGAACCACTTCCCATCGACCTTTCGGAAGTGTGCCTGCGCGCCGTAGCCCGACTGGAGAACACCACACAGGCCCACGGCACCGAAATCCGCACCGACTGCCCTTCGGGGATGTTGATCTTCGGGTCGCAGGCCCTGGCCGACCAGGTGGTGTGCAACCTGCTGGAAAACGCCATCCGATACGGCGGAGGCTTGGTTGAGGTGAAGGTGGCCAGGTGCGGCGAAAACATCGAGCTGTCGGTGGCGGACAACGGCCCGGGCATCCCCGACGACCAGAAGGAGCGAGTGTTCGAACGGTTCTACCGCATGGACCCGTCGCGCTCCAGGGAGACCGGCGGCACGGGACTCGGCCTTGCCATTGTAAAACACGCCACCCAGACCATGGGAGGAACCTCTTACACAGAGGATTCGGAGCTCGGCGGCGCCCGACTGTGCGTCAGGGTGCCGGCGGCTTCGGCATAAGGCCGGCACACCCGCGGCAAACGGATTCAGACCCGAATGAAGAAGGGCCGCCCCCGAACGTGCGTCGGGGGCGGCCCTTCTCTGAGCCGACATATGACGTGTGCGGTTACGCCTGATTACGGTGCTCCGCCGTCCTAAGGACCACGGCTTCACCGACAACGCATGCCAGCGCGAAACCCCAAGAGGCCAAAGAGCTTGCCAAGGTGATTTCAGCTTTCTCCGTCGGAGCATCGCTGGAAGCGCTCTGGGCAGCGTTCGCGTCCGCTTCGGTTTCAACAGCGGTCTCGGCTGCAGTCTGGGTTGCGTTGTCTGCAGCAAATGCATGTGCTGACGGCATCATCAGCGAGAACATGACGATGGCTGCAATCACGGCCATCACAACGCGGCCGAACACTTCGGCCGCACGCACAGAATTCGAATTCATACGAACCTCCTGTTGCCTGGATATGTTTCCCGTAGCGGATCGGGCGAATACCAGGCTCGGTCCG
The DNA here is from genome assembly GCF_000023885.1 of Slackia heliotrinireducens DSM 20476. Lineage (NCBI taxonomy): Bacteria > Bacillati > Actinomycetota > Coriobacteriia > Eggerthellales > Eggerthellaceae > Slackia > Slackia heliotrinireducens. Next base: position 2,038,563 of record NC_013165.1, read on the forward strand.
TTGCGCATGCTGCATATTTTAATCCTAAATATACTGAACGCGATTGTAAAATTGCTACAATTATTAAGTTTTTTAATATAACGGTGCCATTTCTGGCAAATTCGCGCCGCCGGCATCCACGAAATGCCGTTCCGCCGTGCCGCAAAGCCCCGCAGACGCAAGAAAGCCGCCCGGACGGACGGCTTGAGGATTACAGTAGCTCCGTTTTGGCAGATTCGCCATGGGACTGCCAGTTGAAATGCTCGCTGAGCACTGTCAGCAGGAAACCCGAGCCTACGCAGAGCACCGAGGATACGTTGTTCGGAACGCCGAGAGACATGGGGACCACATAGAAGACGGCGCCAACCAAGCTCGAAATGCCGTAGAACTTGCCCGGCAGGAAGATGCGAGGGATCTCGCCCGTGCAGATGTCGCGGCAGGCACCGCCGCCCACCGCCGTCACGCTGCCCAGGATGATGGATATGACGGCACCCGAGCCCGCGTACCAGCATTTGCTGGCGCCGGCCAGAACGTACCAGGCCATGCAGAACGCATCAAGGTAGAACAGCTTGTCGTAGAAATAGGACAGGTGTTTGCGCCCTTTTGAAAGCGCCATGCTGATGATGATGCCCATAAGCACCACCATGGGATGCTGGGTGAAGAACATGCCCTGGTCCTGCAGCAGCACGTCGCGAACCACGCCGCCGCCGAAGCCGGTGACCATGCCCAGCGACGCCGCTCCGAACGTGTCCATCTTGCGGTCGATGGCATAGATCGTTCCCGCCACCACACCAATGAACACACCCAGATAGTCGATGATGGTCGTTACCGGAACTTCGCTCAGGAGTTCCAAAATCGTTGCAAACATCAGGTCCCTGCCCTTAATCGTATCGCGATTCACATACATTTCGCCGTTGGCGAGTTCCACAGGATAGGTTTCGACGCCCCGTTGGAAAAGGTGCGTCACCGAAAGGCACGAGGTCAACACAATGCGGTCCGATTAAGGGACGGAATTGTCGCTCCTCGTCCCATTTCACCTGGTCTTCCATCTCATTTTCATCACATTTCGATGGCGGACGGACTCGTGCGTAGTAATTATGTGAACACTTCCCTCGACGTGTTGGCACAACCAGAATCGAGGTCGATACTGACATGCGTTTTGCGACGGCGCGATTCAAGACAGGAGATGAGTTCTGCGCTGCCCCCAGCCGCAGAAACGCGACTGCCCGACAACGCCCACGACGCGAATTGAAGAACACCTCCAGAAACATCGACATGATGAACGGGCCCATTGCGGGAAAGCTCGTGCGGTTCGCCATGCCCATCGCCGTTGCCAGCATCCTGCAGCAGCTCTTCAACTCCACAGACTCCGCGGTGGCGGGACGCTTCGTCGGCGCCGACGCATTGGCGGCCATCGGGGGCTCCATGCCCGTGGTGATGCTGCTCATCAGTCTGTTCACCGGTTTGGCCATCGGAACGAACGTGGTCGTGGCCATGCATATCGGCAACGGCAGGCGCGACCTGATTTCAGACGCCGTGCATACGTCTATCTTTGTGGCCCTGGTCAGCGGCGCGCTGCTGCTGACGCTCGGCATCGCGCTCGTCGGGCCCATCCTCACGCTCATCGGCATGCCGGCGGACGCCTTCGACCTGGCCGTGGTCTACCTCGTCATCTACTTCCTGGGCATGCCGTTCGCGATGCTGTACAACTTCGGGTCGGCCGTGCTGCGCAGCAAGGGCGACACCATGCGCCCCCTGTACGCCCTCATCGTGGGCGCCATGCTCAACACTGTGCTCAACATCGCGTTCGTGACCGTCCTGCCCTTAGGCGTTGCGGGCATCGGCATCGCCACGGACATAGCCAACGCGGCAAGCGCGGGCATCGTGCTTTGGTTCCTCATGCATGAAGAAGGCCCCTACCGTCTGAACTGGCGAAAGATCCGCCCGAAGAAATCCGAGCTTATGATCATCCTGAAAATCGGTGCCCCGGCGGGCCTGCAGGGCATGGTGTTCGCATTCTCCAACGTCATCATCCAGTCGGCCATCAACAGTTTCGGCGCCGCATCCACCGCTGGCGTGGCCGCCGCTTTGAACTTCGAGTTCTACACGTATTTCTTCATCAACGCCTTCACCCAGGCGGCCGTCACCTTCGTCGGCCAGAACTACGCCGCCCGTCAGCTCGACCGCTGCGACAGGACCTTCGTCCTGTGCATGGCCTTCGCTATGGGAAGCGTGGTGGTGCTCAACACGGTGTGGCTCACGCTGGGGTCGACGGCCCTGGGCATCTTCACCACCAGCGAGCAGGCAATCCGCTACGGGCTTGCGCGGCTTTGGACCGGCACGGCGTTTCAGATCATCGCCACGGCATACGAACTGGCCGCAAGCACCATGCGCGGCATGGGCTGGTCCATGACGCCCACGATCATCACCGTGATAGGGTCCTGCGTCCTGCGCATCATCTGGGTGTTCACCGTGTTCCAATTCAGTCCCACGTTCACCACGCTCATCGCGGTCTACCCCGTGAGCTGGACCGTCACCAGCGTAGCCATGCTCGCGGCGTTCTATTTCGTGCGCAAACGGGCCTACGGAGCCGTGGATGCGAGCTACCTGAAACGCAGCAGCGAGCATGTGGGCATACGTCGAAAAGTCGTGCAGGTCCTGCATGCGCCCGGCCTTTCTTAAGGCCGAATTCACGTGAGGCGCCTATTCTGAAACCATGTCGTCGAAGGGAATCGGGAAGCCTTTCGCGGTCGTCGGCGAACGCTCCTGTTTCGGGCCTATCGGACAAGCGATTCTTTCAACGCGTCCACGAACAGCTGGGCCGCCGGCGCGAACACCTGGTATTTCTTCCAAATCACACGGCCTGTGACCTGCTGCGCAGGCTCCAACGGTCGAAAACACAGCGAACTTTCTGGACCGGTGTTCACCAATCCGCCGAATGCCAACGCAATGCCGATGCCGTCCTCCACCATAAGCGAGGCGTTATAGATTAGGTTGTACGTGCCCGCAATGCGTAGCGAACGCAGCGCCTCGCTCCCCTCGGCTGCCGGCATGAACGCGCGTGACACGAGCACGGGCCGGCCGGCCAGGTCGTCATAGGTTACCGAATCTTTGGCTGCAAGGGCATCGTCTTTGCGCATCAGGATGCCGAAGGCGTCCGCATCGGGAACCGCCACCGACTGGTACAAGGCCTGGTCGAAGTCGCTGAACACGAGTGCGACGTCCAGAAGGCCGTTCGCTATCTGATCCATCAGGTCCTGCGTGTCGCCGCTCACGGTATGGAAGCGAATGTCGGGGTGGTCGGCCTGCACGCGGGCCACCACCTGCGAGATAACATGGAACGCCTGCGACTCCCCCGCACCGATGTAGACGTCGCCCGAAACCGAGCTGCCCGCCTCGGCCACCTCGCGTTCGGCCTGGCGGACGAGCCGCACGATCTCCTCCGCGCGCCTGCGCAGGATCATGCCCTCTTCGGTCAGAGTGATGCGCCGGTTGCCGCGCTCGAACAGCGTGGCCCCCAGGCCTTCTTCCAAATCGCGCATCTGGCGCGAAAGGGACGGCTGGGCGATATGCAATGCGGCGGCGGCCCCTGAAATGGTGCCTTCCCGCACCACAGCCAGATACCGTTCCAAGTCCTCGACGTCCATACGCTCTCCTTACTATACAGAATATGTATACCAGTATATCCGATATAGGTATTTGTTTATAGATGCAATCCGTGCCAAGATGTCCTCAAGAAAGAAAACAGACTGGATTGGATACATCTATGGCATACGGATACATCGCAAACCTGCCCGAAGGCGTCGTACGTGAGCACGTGCGCTTCAACAACCGTTACGGCATCGCTATCGCCGGCGACCTGTACCGACCGGCCGAAATCGCCGACGGAGACAAACTTCCCGCCATAATCGTAGGCGCACCCTACGGCGGCGTGAAGGAGCAAGGCCCTTGCGTCTACGCCGGCGAACTTGCCCGCCGCGGATTCGTGGCGCTCACCTTCGACCAAGTGTTCATGGGCGAATCCGGCGGCGAGCCCCGCAACGTGTCCAGTCCGGAGCTCTTCGCGGAAAGCTTCAGCGCCTGCGTCGACTACCTGGGCGTGAAGGTTCCCTACGTGAACCGTGAGAGGATCGGGGTCATCGGCATCTGCGGATCCGGCGGCTTCGCATTGTCCGCAGCCCAGGTCGACACCCGCATCAAAGCCGTGGCAACCACATCGATGTACGACATTTCCGACGTCCGCGGCATGTTCGGCGACAACCTGGAGGCTCTGCAGGCCGAAAAGGACCGGCTGGCCGCCCAACGCTGGGTCGACTTCGAAGCCGGCCGTCCCGAATACCTGCCCAGCTTCCCTGAGACGCCCTACAAAGACGTCGATGCCCTTCCCGAAACAGACCCGCTGACCAACGAATGGATGCGCTTCTATGCGGTGCCTCGCGGACACCATCCCAACGCACTTGGCGGGTTCACCACCACATCGAATGCAGCCATGGCCAACTTCCGCCTGCTCGACTTCATCGACGAGATATCCCCTCGCCCCATCCTGTTCATCATGGGCGACCGAGCCCATTCGAAGTTCTTCAGCGAAAAGGCCTTCGCAGCCGCATCCGAACCGAAGGAGCTGTACGTGGTCGAAGATGCCGAACACATCGATCTGTACGACCGCACGGACCGCATCCCCTTCGACAAGCTGGAATCGTTTTTCGCCAACGCCTTGAGATAACGGCCATGCACGCGCGATGTGACATCGTCCAAGGGCTGCGGGACGCCTGCTGCACCGAAGAGTGCATCGAGGCGTTCATGCGGGCTTACGACGAAGGCCGCCCGAAGGACGGCCTGAAGGCGATCGAGGGATTCCGCCGCAAAACACTTGAAGAGCTGCATGAGCAGCAACGGCGCATCGATTGTCTGGATTATCTGACCTACGAGATGAACAGGCTTGCCGCCCGATGACGGCAATGCCCACGAAAGGAACGTACATGACCACCATCAAACTCGTTTTCGGGAATACCGAAGTGTTCGCCCAGCCCAACGATTCGCAAACCGCCAAAGCCTTCGCAGAGAAGCTGCCGGTCACCATCCCCGTGGGAGGCACGGGCATCGACTTCTGCGGTCGGATGCCCTTCGCCCTGCCTTACGATGAGGCCGACGTGCATTCCGGATGGGTCAATGGCGATGTGAACTACAACCCCCACGGCGGCTGGTTCGCCGTGCTGTACGGAGACGAGGAGCATTCCGGCCGCTATGGCGACCAGGTTGTAATGGGGCGTATCGAAGGTTCCGAGCTTGCGAAGGTCCAATCGCTGGACGGCGACTTCGACCTGCGCATCGAGCTGGCTTAAGGTTTGAATAAAGGGGGATTCGGTATGAAGATCATGGTGCTGAACGGCTCGGCCCGCAGAAACGGAAACACCGCCGCAATGGTATCCGCGTTCAAGCGCGGTGCCGAAACCGCAGGACATGAGGTTATCGTGTTCGACGTGGCCAACATGACCATCGCAGGATGCCGCGGCTGCGAGTACTGCCACACAAAGGGCAACGGCTCCTGCATCCAGAAAGACGATATGCAGGCGATCTACGACGAATGGAACGAAATGGACATGCTGGTGCTGGCAAGCCCCATCTATTACGGGTCGCACACCGGCCAGCTTTCCTGCGCCATCCACCGCACGTACGCCCTGGACATCCCCAAGCGATGCCGCAAATCGGCCATGATCCTGAGCTCCGGCGCCCCCGATGTATACGACGCGTCGCGGTCCATCTACAACGGGTTCATCCACGGGTACTTCCGCACCCAGGACATGGGCGTGTTCACGGCGGTAGGGGCCGAGGCGAAATCCCCCGCGATGCAGGAAAAACTGGAAGCGTTCGGAAGGTCGCTGTAAATATGAAACGAGCGAAATTCGCAGCGGCGTTCCTGGTGGCGGCGGCCATCGCCCTCCCCTCGTGCGAGGCAGCACAGCCTCAGGATGCCGCAGACCCGTCCGGCACGGAATCCGCTGCAGCCGTCGGGGCGCCCTCCGACCAGGCGGAAAACGACGCCGAAACCACCGAGGCCGCCGCGCCCCAAGAGTCGGAGGCCGAAACCACCGAAACGCAACCCGCACAACCCCAGGAGGAGCCCATGCTGGCCATTACCGCAAACGGAACCACGTTTCTTGCCGCATTCGAAGACAACTCTTCGGCCCGCGCCCTTGCCGATCGGCTGCAGGACGGCCCTTTGACGCTGGAACTGCACGATTACGGCGATTTCGAGAAGGTTGGGCCGCTGGGCTTCGATCTGCCCGCCAACGACGAGCAGATCACCACCGCCCCGGGCGACGTGATCTTATACCAGGGCAACCAGATCACCATCTACTACGACACCAACACCTGGAACTTCACCCGTCTTGCCCATATCGACGGCGTGTCACGCGACGACTTGCTCGACGTGTTCGGAGGCGACGATGTGACCGTGGAGCTGTCGCTTCAGTAGGGCATTCCCTGGCGCAGCGCGCGTACTAACGCCCTTTGCGGGACGGGCGCTTCGGCATCAGCGCTGCGCCGACGAGAAGCAGGATTGCACCCACTCCGAAGACCGCCAGGTCAATCGGCAAAGCAATGCTGTAAACCTCTAACATGCCGCGGGTCAGGCAGCCGAACGCGATGGCTGCGACGCCGGCAATCCAGATCCTGCGGGCAGCGGTCGCCGCTCGGCAGACCTGCCGAACCGACCCGGCAATATGTTGTGACTGCGATGCGTACATGGTCTCTCGTTCTCCGTTCCTCAAGCGAACCAAAGGTTGTGAAATCATTGGCGATGCCTGATCCGACCCGGTGCCAGCACTGGCCGACCAGGCGATTGCCAAAAGATGCTCTTGCGAATCGAACGTTGTGTTCGATTGGGCACATCATGCCACCCGACCCTGAAAACAGGCTGAATGGCAAAGCATCGATTCCTGAATCGAAAACCGCAGTGTCCCTTCTGCACCCATATTCAAGAAAACTCGAAAATATTGTAGATTATCTCTTGACTTAAACTATGGTTTAAGTCGCAGAATCATCTACAACGACGTCGCAGCGAACACAATCATACGTAAAAGGATATTGAACATGACAGACATCAAACTCCCCAAGATTGCACTCGGCGCATGGGCCTGGGGCAACGACGGCACCTTCGGCAGCGGCATCGACGCGGCCGAGCTGAAGCCCATCTTCGACGCCGGCATGGCGGCCGGTCTGAACCTGTGGGACACCGCATACGCCTACGGCATGGGCACATCCGAAAAGGTGCTCGGCGGCTTCCTGAAAGGCCTGCCGCGCGACAGCTACCTGGTCTCCGACAAGCTGACCCCGCAGTGCATGGACGCTTCCGCCGCCGACCCCGTGAAGGCGATGCTCGACATGCAACTTGATCTTATGGGTCTGGACCGCTTCGACATCTATTGGGTGCACAACACCGCGCAGGCGCCCAACTGGATCCGTGCGCTGGCCGAATTCTTCGAGGGCCGCGACGACGCCCCCATGATCGGCGTGTCCAACCACAACCTGGCCGAAATCAAGGAGGCCGACGCCATCCTGCGCGAGCACGGCCTGAAGCTGGGCGCGGTGCAGAACCACCTGAGCCCGATCAACCGCAGTTCCATCGACTCGGGCATTCTGGACTGGTGCAGGGAAAACGACGTCGTGTTCTTCTCTTATATGGTGCTTGAACAGGGCGCGCTGTCCGGTAAGTACGACACCAAGAACCCCATGCCCGAAGGCTCCGCACGCGCAGCCACGTACAACCCCGTGTTGGACAAGCTGGAGGTTCTCAACGCCAAGCTGGCCGAGGTGGCCGAAGCGCACGGCGTCGGAATCGCACAGGTGCCGGTTGCCTGGGCCATCGCCAAGGGCACGCTTCCTATCGTGGGCGTGACCAAGGAACGCCACGTGGCCGACGCCGCGGCGGCAGCGGCCGTCGAACTGACCGACACCGAGGTGCGCGAGCTGGAAGAGCTGGCGGATTCGCTGGGCATCAACGCCATCCGCTTCTGGGAAAAGGTCATGGACTAAGAAAGGCGGCACATCATGAAGAACGTACTCATCGTTTCCGGCCATCCCAATTTGGAAGGCGACTCCGTTGCCAACAAGGCAATGGTGGAAGCATTCGCAGGGCTTGAGGGCTACACCGTCGATCGCCTCGACCTGCTTTACCCGGACTACAAGATCGACGTTGCCGCCGAACAGGCGAAGCTCGTTGACGCCGACGTCATCGTGCTGCAGTATCCGGTGTTCTGGTACGGCATGCCGGCGCTTCTGCAGAAGTGGATGGAGGACGTGTTCGCACACGGCTTCTCCCACGGCAGCCAGGGCAAGGCGCTCGTCGGCAAGAAGCTCGTGCTGTCCATGACCATCGGCGCACCCGAAGAGGCATATGGCGAAGGTGCTGCGGTGCATGTTGAGGACCTGCTGGTACCGGCGAAGGGAGCTTGCGCGCTTACAGGGATGGAATTCTCAGGCTGCGAGTACACCTTCGGCGTCTCCTACGCGAGCCGTGTGGACGATGCCGCCCGCAAGGCGATTGCGGATGCAGGCCGCAACCAGGCAGCACGCGTGGCCAAGCTGATCGAGGAACTCTAGACGATGGAGAAGATGTACACCATCGGCGATGCGGCGGCTGAGCTGGGGATGCCGGCGTCGACCATTCGCTTCTACGAGAAGAACGGGCTCATCCCCAACCAGCGCCGCTCAAGCGACGGCCGTCGTCTGTTCGACGAGGACGACCTGGAATGGATGCGCTTTGTGGAGCGTTTGAAGGTCTCGGGCATGCCCATCAAGGAGATTCGCGAGTACATTCGGCTGTACATCGAAGGCGATTCCACCATCGAGGAGCGCCGCCGCATCGTCTACGAGCGTCAGGCCGCCATCGACGCGCAGATCGAGGAGCTGAAGCTGGCGCGCGATTTCATCCACTACAAGTGCTGGTTCTACGACGTGGCACGTGAGTCGGGCACCTGTGACACGCCGCGCAACATGCCCTTCGACGAGCTGCCCGACGATATCAAACGCATCAAATCGAAGTGTCGGATCAACAGGTACTAACGCTACGCCGCCCGAAACAACGTCGGGCGGCGCACGATTGAACAGGAGAATCGAACATGAGCAAAACACTGGTTGCATACTTCAGCGCAAGCGGAACCACCGGACGCGTGGCAAAGGACCTGGCAGACGCCGCAGGCGCCGACCTGTTCGAGATTGCGCCCGAGCAGCCCTACACACGCGCCGACCTGAACTGGCAGGACAAGTCGAGCCGCACGACCTTCGAGATGAACGACGAATCGTGCCGCCCGGCCATTGCGAAAACGGTTGCGAACATGGCCGATTACGACACGGTGTTCGTGGGCTTCCCCGTATGGTGGTACGTCGAGCCGCGCATCATCGACACGTTCCTGGAGGCGTACGATTTCGCCGGCAAGACGGTTGTGCCCTTCGCCACCAGCGGCGGAAGCGGCCTGGGCCAGGCGCCGAAGCGCATGCAGTCGCTGGTGCCGGACGCCAAGGTGCTGCCGGGACGCCTGTTGAACGGCCGTCCTTCAAAGTCCGAGCTTGCTAACTGGGCAAACTCTCTGTAGGAGGCATCAAACCTTATGGAATACATCAAGCTTGGCACAAGCGACCTGAACGTTTCGCGCATCTGCCTGGGCTGCATGGGCTTCGGCAACCCTCAGACGGGACAGCACACCTGGACCGTCGGCGAGGACGACACGCGCGCCATCGTGAAGCGGGCGCTGGATGCCGGAATCAACTTCTTCGACACGGCTATCGCCTACCAAAACGGCACGTCGGAGGAGTATTTAGGACGAGCCCTGCGCGATTTTTCGCGCCGCGACGACGTGGTGGTGGCCACGAAATTCCTGCCGCGCACGGCCGACGAAATCGCAGACGGCGTGACGGGCCAGCAGCACATCGCCAACAGCATCGACACCAGCCTAACGCACCTGGGCATGGACCATGTGGACCTGTACATCTACCACATGTGGGATTACAACACGCCGCTTCACGACATAATGGAAGGGCTGTCCCAGGTGGTGGCCTCCGGCAAGGCACGCTACATCGGCATCGCCAACGTGTACGCCTGGCAGCTGGAGAAGGCCAACGCCCTGGCCGAGCGCGAAGGCTTCCCGAAGTTCGTGAGCGTGCAGAACCACATGAACCTGATCTTCCGCGAGGATGAGCGTGAGGTGGCACCGTGCTGTGCCGAAGAAGGCATCGCACTTACGCCCTATAGCGCGCTTGCAAGCGGACGTTTGTCCCGCCGACCTGGGGAAACCAGCACACGTCTGGAGCAGGACTCCTACGCCAAGTTCAAGTACGACGCCACCGCCGAAGCCGACGCCCGCGTAATCGAGCGCGTGGCCGAAGTGGCCGATTCGCATGGCGTGTCGATGACCGAGGTATCGCTGGCATGGCTGTTGACCAAGGTGGCTTCGCCCATCGCCGGGGCCACGAAGTTGCATCATGTGGACGGTGCGGCAGCAGCCGTTGATTTGAAGCTTTCCGCAGATGAAGTAGCCTATCTTGAAGAGCCCTACGTGCCGCACGCAATCGTCGGCGTCATGGCGCAGAACAAGCCCGCCGACGCCGGCAAGGAGCATGTGTGGTTGACCAACGCTAAATACCTGAAAGAAGAACAGCAGCGATGAGAATCCTTGTATTGCAAGGCAGCCCCAACACGAACGGATCGACGGCCATGCTGGCCGGCGAGTTCGCCCGCGGAGCGCGGGAAGCGGGGCATGCCGTGGACATCGTCGACGTGGACGGCCTGGACATAGCCCCCTGCACAGGATGCGTGGCCTGCGGATTCGGCGGGCCATGCGCATTGTCGGACGACATGGACGACCTGCGGAAGCGCATCCTAGGCTCTGACATGCTGGTGTTCGCCACGCCTCTCTATTACTTCGGCATGACCGCCCAGCTGAAGATCGTCGTGGACCGGTTCTGTTCCGCCAACCCGTCCATTTCCGGTAGACATCTGAAATCGGCGCTGCTTACCGTCGCCTGGAACGACGACGATCGGACCTTCAAGGCCCTGGAGGCGCACTACGACACGCTCGTCGGCTACCTGAACATGCGCGACTGCGGCCGCGTTATCGGCGGCGGATGCGGCACTCCGGCCATGACCCGACGATCGCGCCATCTCAAAGAGGCCTACGACCTGGGAAGAAGCCTTTAGCGAAACGGCCCTTCCCCATATCCGAACCCACCCATGTACGGGACGCGCTCTTTGCGCGCCCCGTTTCTTTTTGTGGCGGCTCGGTGCAGAAACTTCCGTTCGCGGCGATGTCGTCCTCCCCTTCGCGTATTATATTTGAGAATCGTTCTCAATTTCGAAACGAAGGGCACCGTCTGGAATCTGCATGATGAGCACCGGCCTTGCAACATCCAAGCGCACCGCGCACTCCCGCATCTTCACGCTGGCGGTGGCGATCATCGCCGCCGCCAGCATGGTGGCCGTCGAAGCTTTGCATGGGCATGCCTGCACCGGCGACGGCTGCGTGCTGTGCTTGGCTGCCGGATGCGCGCAGGCCATGTTGGGGCTGTGCATCGGCATCACGGTTGCGCGCCCCGTCCTGCGCATCGTTTGGAACCTTCAGCCCGCAAGCGCAACGGTATCGCCCATCCACAACACGCATACCATCCTGTCATGCCAGGTCAGCTTCGTGCGCTCAGCCCAGACGCCCGTCTCGTTGGGAACGATGCTGCGCATCTGATACGCACTCCGCAGCGGACGCCCGAACGTCCGCCACCATGTTTCCAGAACAATCGAATGCGGCCGCCCAGGCCGTAAAGGAGTGCATCATCATGAAACACATCGTGAACGCCGCCCTCGCGGCGGCAATGCTTTGCATCGGGCTGCTCGTCGGATGCACCGGCACTGACAGCCAAAACGCAGACAAGAACCAAGGCGACACCATCCGAATCGTGTGCGCCACCTTCCCAGCCTACGACTGGGTCAACCAGGTGATAGGCGAAAACGCCGAGAACTACGAGGTCACCTATCTCATGGGCAGCGGCGTGGACCTGCACAGCTACCAGCCCACGGTCGAAGACATCGCCAAAATCGCCGACGCGGACCTGTTCGTCTACGTGGGCGGCGAGTCCGACGAATGGGCCGCCGACGCCGTCGAAGCCGCGAACAACCCGGATTTGCACACCGTGAACATGCTCGAAGCGATAGGCGACGCCGCGGTTGAAGAGGAAATCGTCGAAGGCATGGAGGCCGAAGAGCACGACCATGGCCATGAGCACGGCGAAGCCGACCATGAGGAAGGCGCCGAGCATGACCACGAGCACGAGCATGGCGAAGCAGAGCTTGACGAGCACGTGTGGCTGTCCCTCAAGAACGCCCAGGTGCTGGTGGGCGCCATCGCCGACGAGCTTGCCGAGATCGACCCCGCAAACGCCGACGCCTACGCCGCCAACGCCGAAGCCTACAACGCCCAGCTTTCCGATCTGGACAGCCGTTATGCCGAAACCGTAAACGCCGCCGCCAAGGACACCGTGGTGTTCGCGGACCGCTTCCCCTTCCGCTACCTTGTGGATGACTACGGCCTGAACTACTACGCCGCCTTCGTCGGCTGCTCCGCCGAAACCGAAGCCAGTTTCGACACCATCGCGTTTCTGGCCCAGAAGGTAGACGAGCTGGGCCTTGAAACCGTACTCGTCATCGAGAACTCGGAAGAGACCATCGCCCAGACGGTCGTCCAGAACACGGGCGGCAAGGACCAGCAGATACTGGTGATGGATTCGCTGCAGTCCACCACCGACGCAGACGTCGCCGCCGGCAAAACCTACCTGTCCGCCATGGAAGCCAATCTGGACGTCCTGACCCAAGCCCTGGCTTAAGGAGCACGCATGGCCTACCTCACCTGCACAGCGCTGTCCGTCGGACATGCGGGGACCCCCGTGGCCCGCGACATCTCGTTTTCCGTCGGAGCGGGAGACGCCCTGTTCGTCGTCGGCGAGAACGGCGCAGGCAAAACAACCCTCCTCAAGACCATCCTGGGGTTGCAGCCTCCCCTGGCAGGAGATGTCGCATTCGGAGACGAAGCGGCCGCAGGCGAGGTGGGCTACCTGCCCCAAAAGGGAGAATCCCAACGCGACTTCCCGGCTTCTGTCTGGGAGGTCGCCTTGTCGGGCCGGGCTTCCCGCCTGGGAAAACGGCCTTTCTACTCGCGGGCCGACAAGTCGGCTGCCGCCGAGGCACTGCACCGCGTCGGCGCCTGCGAGCTGCGCGACATGCCCTTCGGCAGCATTTCCGGCGGCCAGCAGCAGCGCGTTCTGCTGGCGCGCGCTCTGGCCTCTTACCCCAAGCTGCTGGTGCTGGACGAACCTACCACCGGCCTTGACCCCGAAGCCGCCGAATCCCTCTACCGCACCATCGACGAGCTGAGGGCAAGCGGCGTGGGCGTGCTTGCCGTAACCCACGATGTGGCCGCGGCGCTCCCCCACGCCACCCAGGTGCTGGAAGTGCGGGATAAGACAGCAAAGCTTCACCCCGCGTCAGCCTGGGTAACGCAAGGAGGTACCGTATGAGTTCGTTTGCCCAACTGGCGGAATACCTTAGCTACCCCTTCGTCGTGAACGCCATCATCGTGGGCGCGCTTGTGGCCCTGTGCTCGTCGCTTCTGGGAACGACCCTCGTGATGAAACGTCTCTCCTACATCGGTGACGGCCTGTCGCATGTGGCCTTCGGCGCTTACGCCGTTGCTGCGGTTGCGGGCACCACGCGGGAAATGCTGTTCATCGCGCCGGTAACCGTCATCGCCGCCGTCCTGCTGCTGCGGCGCGGCCAGTCTTCCAAAGTGAAAGGAGATGCGGCGATCGCCATGATGTCGGTTACCGCCGTCGCCGCAGGTTACCTGATCATGAACGTGTTCGGCACAAAATCCAACGTGTCCGGAGACGTGTGCTCGACGCTGTTCGGCTCCACTTCCATCCTCACGCTGACCGCCTTCGACGTGGGTGTGTGCGGCGTTATGTCCGTTGCCGTGGTGGGCGGTTTCGCACTGTTGTACAACCGTATTTTCGCGGTCACGTTCGACGAGGCGTTCTCCCAGGCCATCGGCCTGCCCGTAGCCCGATACAACCTGGCCGTCGCCATCATGATCGCCTTCGTCATCGTGGTGGGCATGAATCTGGTTGGCGCGCTTCTGCTTTCCGCCCTTGTGGTGTTTCCGGCGCTGTCCGCCATGCGGGTGTGCCGGACCTTCCGAAGCGTGACCGCTCTGGCCGCCGCCATCGGCGTGGTGTGCGCCCTTATCGGCATTCTGGCATCCATCCTGTTCAGCACGCCGGTCGGCTCCACCATCGTGCTGTTCGACGCCGTCGCCTTCACCCTTTTCTGCCTGGTCGGAAAGCTGTCCGGAAGCAAAGCCGTATAAAGCACGTAGCGCAATGCCGAGCCGACACCCCCTTTGCGCCTGCTCCGCTGAACGCACCGGCAGGCCGGTATGGCATAATGGGCTTGCCGCCGGTTGCAGCGCCCCAGCTTCATCCGGCATGTTCCTCATGCGTCGAAAGGACCGCCATGGCCGACGGATTGCAGCCGCAGCCCATCCCCCAGCAGCGCATCGTCGAGAAGCTTGACGAATACATGAGCCGCAACGACTACACAGGAGCCGAGCGGCATCTGCTGTACTGGCTGGAAGAGGCGCTGGCCTCAGGAGACCAGCGCGGCGAGCTTCTGGTCCGCAACGAGCTGGTCGGACACTTCCGCAAGACCGGGGACAAGGACTCCGCCCTCACCCACGGGCGCGAAGCCATCCGGCTCATTCACGACCTGGGCTTCGAAGACACCATCAGCGCAGGCACCACCTACACCAACGTGGGTACGGCCTGCAACGCCTTCGGCGAGAACGAACGGTCTTTGGAGCTGTTCCAAGCGGCCGCCGAAATCTACGAAGGCAACCAGGGCACCCGACCCGATCTCTTGGGCGGGCTGTACAACAACATGGCTCTGACCTGCGTCGCTCTGGGTCGCTTCGACGAAGCGGACGCTTTGTACGCCCGGGCGCTTTCCAGTATGGAACAAGTCGAGCACGGCGAGCTCGAGCAGGCGATCACATATCTCAACATGGCCGACGCCGTGGTGGCCCGCAGCCAGGCCGAATCCGGAAGCGACGAACCCATGGATGCGGATTGCGAAGCCACCGTCGAGACGCTGCTCGATGTCGCCCTCGAACTGTTGAACACGCCATCCGTTCCGCGTGACGGCTATTACGCCTTCGTGTGCGAGAAGTGCGCGCCTACGTTCGCCCACTACGGGTATTTCCTCGTAGACGGCGACTTGCGGCAGCGCGCGCAGGACATCTACGCGAAAAACTGATTCGGCGTATTTTGCGGCGGCTTCTCTATATATAGAAAGGACACGGGCGGTTTATGCAGGGCCTTGAAATCTCGAAGGCGTATTTCGACGAGTACGGCATGCCGATGCTTCGCGAGCAGTTCGGCGATTTGATGCCGCACCTGGCAGCTGGCCTGTTCGGCAGCGGGTCGGAATGCTTCGGATTCGACGACGAGTTGTCCCGCGACCACGATTTCGATCCGGGGTTCATGTTGCTGCTGCCCGGCGAAGACGTCATCGACCGTAAGCAGGAGTTCGCCTTAGAGCGCGCCTACGCCAAGCTGCCCAAGGAGTTCATGGGCGTGAAGCGGCCGATGCTCGCCCCGGTTGGCGGCGCCCGCCGAGGCGTGCTGCGCGCCGCGGACGTGTTTAGGGAGAAGACGGGAAGCCCCGACGGTATCCTCACCGTTGAGCAGTGGCTCACGACCCCTTCCCACGCGCTGGCCGAAGCCGTCAACGGGCGTGTCTTCTTCGACGGGTCGGGCGAGGTCACCCGCATCCGCCAGCGTCTTTCCCGCTACCCCGAGGACATCCGCCGCAAAAAGCTGGCGGGACACTTGCTTTCCGCAGGTCAAGCGGGGCAATACAACTACCGCCGCTGCCTGGACCATGGCGAGTCCGCAGCAGCCCAGCTGACGGTTTTTTCCTTCGTGCAAAGCGCCATGGAGACCGTCTTTCTGCTTAACAACGTCTACCAGCCCTTCTACAAGTGGCGGTTCCGCGCAATGCGGGCCCTGCCGAAACTGGCGTTGGATGCGGAGCTTTTCGAATACCTGCTCACCACCCACAACGATGGCGACCTTGCCGAAGAGAAACTCCAGGTCATAGAGGGTATAGCTGCCGACCTTATCGAAGAGCTGCAGGCCCAAGGCCTCACTCGGGCAACCTGTGGCGATTTGGAGAAGCATGCGTATTCCGTCAACGACGGAATCGTCGACGGGGATATCCGCAACCTGCACATCCTGGCTGGTGTATAAAGGAACACGACGCTTACCGTTCGGCACGAGGGGAGCCGCATCATGAGAATTCAAGGCCTGCAGAAGATGACGTTGCTCGACTACCCGGGACGCGTTGCGTGCACGGTGTTTCTGGGCGGCTGCGACTTCCGCTGCCCCTTCTGCCACAATTTCGAGCTGGTGGTGGGGCCTTTGCCCGTCGCCATGGAGGACGAAGAGTTCTTCGCGTTTCTGGACAAGCGCCACGGCCTGCTTGACGGCGTAGCCATCACCGGCGGCGAACCCTGCCTGCGCCGCGACCTGCCCGAATTCATCAAGAAGATCCGAGACGCCGGCTTTCCCGTGAAGCTGGACACCAACGGCTACCACCCCGAAATGCTCAAGCATCTGCTGGACGAGAAGCTGGTGGACTACGTGGCCATGGATGTGAAGAACTCGCCCGCCAAATACGCCAGGACCATCGGGCTTGAAACCATCGATACCGAACGCATCACCGAGAGCATCAACCTGCTCATGCATTCCGGTATCGACTACGAATTCCGTACCACCGTGGTGCGCCAGTTCCACGAGGCGCAGGATTTTGAAGAGATAGGGGCCTGGATCGCCGGAGCCGAGCGGTATTTCCTGCAGCCGTTCACATTCCGCGACACGGTCCCCGACCCTACGCTTTCCGCTCCCGACCCCTCTGAACTGCAGAATTACCGCGACATCGCCGCCCGTTACGTCACGTTGGCCGAAATCAGAGGAATGGACTCGTAGCACTAAATATATTGGTTTTCGTTTGGAGACGACACAACATATTGATACCAATCCTTCCAAGCTGTTACATTGATGCCCATCCGCATTTAGAGAGTGAATTGCAGGCATCTGTTCAGTTTGAAGGGAACGAACATGTACCAGGTTGTCAAACGAGACGGTAAAATCGTCGATTTCTCCATCGACAAGATCAGTGTGGCCATCACGAAGGCGTTCGACGCGCTCAACAAGCAGTACCACCCCAGCGTCATCGAGCTCATCGCGCTCCATGTCACCTCCGACTTCGAGGATAAGATCGTCGACGACAAGATCACCGTCGAAGACATCCAGGACAGCGTGGAGAAGGTGCTTTCCGAGTCCGGTTACGCCGACGTAGCCAAGGCTTACATCCTGTATCGCCGCCAGCGCGAAAAGGTGCGCAACGTCAACTCCGCACTGCTCAACTACAAAGACCTGGTCGACAACTACCTGAAGATCAACGACTGGCGCGTCAAGGAGAACTCCACCGTCACCTACTCCGTCGGCGGCCTCATCCTTTCGAACTCTGGCGCCATCACCGCCAACTACTGGCTGTCCGAGGTCTACGACGACGAAATCGCCGAGGCCCATCGCAGTGCCGCCATCCATCTGCATGACCTGTCCATGCTCACCGGCTACTGCGCCGGCTGGAGCTTAAAGCAGCTCATCCAGGAGGGTCTGGGCGGCGTCCCGGGCAAGATCACCTCTTCGCCGGCCAGCCACCTGTCCACCCTGTGCAACCAGATGGTCAACTTCCTGGGCATCATGCAGAACGAGTGGGCCGGCGCCCAGGCGTTCTCTTCCTTCGACACCTACCTGGCCCCCTTCGTCAAGGTAGACAACCTGTCCCAGAAGGAAGTCAAGCAGTGCATCCAGTCGTTCATCTACGGCGTCAACACCCCCAGCCGTTGGGGCACCCAGGCACCCTTCTCCAACATCACGTTGGACTGGACGGTCCCCAACGACCTGAAGAACCTCAACGCCATCGTCGGCGGCAAGGAGATGGACTTCACCTACGGCGAATGCCAGCACGAGATGGATATGGTCAACAAGGCGTTCATCGACATCATGATCGAAGGCGACGCCAACGGCCGCGGTTTCCAGTATCCCATCCCCACGTACTCCATCACCCGTGATTTCAACTGGGACGAGACCGAGAACAACAAGCTGCTGTTCGAGATGACGGCCAAGTACGGCACGCCCTACTTCAGCAACTACATCAACTCCGACATGGAACCCTCCGACGTGCGTTCCATGTGCTGCCGCCTGCGCCTTGACCTGCGCGAACTGCGTAAGAAGTCCGGCGGCTTCTTCGGCAGCGGCGAATCCACCGGATCGATCGGCGTCGTGACCATCAACCTGCCCCGCATCGCCTACCTGGCAACCGACGAGGCCGACTTCTACGCACGCCTCGACCACCTGATGGACGTGGCCGCCCGCAGTCTCAAGACCAAGCGCGCGGTCATCACCACGCTGCTGGACAAGGGCCTGTACCCCTACACCAAGCGCTACCTGGGCACCTTCGAAAACCACTTCTCCACTATCGGCCTTATCGGCATGAACGAAGTGGGCCTGAACGCCAACTGGCTGCGCGCCGACCTGACCGACGAGCGCGTGCAGCGCTTCGCCCGTGACGTGCTCAACCACATGCGTAACCGCCTGTCCGACTACCAGGAGATGTACGGCGACCTGTACAACCTGGAAGCCACGCCGGCCGAGTCCACCACGTACCGTTTCGCCAAGCACGACAAGGAGAAGTACCCCGACATCATCACGGCCAACATGAACGGCACGCCGTATTACACCAATTCCAGCCACCTGCCCGTGGGCTACACCGAGGACGTCTTCAGCGCGCTGGACATCCAGGACGACCTGCAGACCCTCTACACCTCCGGCACGGTGTTCCATGCGTTCCTCGGCGAGAAGCTGCCCGACTGGAAGGCGGCCGCCAACCTGGTGCGCAAGATCGCCGAGAACTACAAGCTGCCCTACTACACCATGTCGCCCACCTATTCGGTGTGCAAGGACCACGGCTACCTGACCGGCGAGCAGTTCACCTGCCCGCACTGCGGCGCCAAGACCGAGGTCTACAGCCGCATCACCGGCTACTACCGTCCGGTCCAGAACTGGAACGACGGTAAGGCCCAGGAGTACAAGGACCGCAAGGTGTACAACATCGGGCACTCCACCCTTACGCATCAGGGTCCGAACCCGGCGCCTGTGGACGACGTCATCTGGGAAGCCGCCCAGGAGCGCGGCTGCTGCGAGCCCGCACAGGTGCTCATGACGCCCGAGGCCGAGCCCGAGGTCGAATCCGCACCCGCACCCGCTGCCGACAATCCGCAGATCATCCTGTTCAAGACCCCCACATGCCCCAACTGCAGGGCCGCAGGTGCGCTTCTGGACAAGGCCGGCATCGCCTACCAGGCGGTCAACGCCGACGAATCCAAGGAGCTCGTCGAGAAGTACGGCGTCAAGCAGGCCCCGACGCTGGTGGTCCTGAAGGACGACGGCTTCGAGAGCTATCGCAACGTCTCGAACATCAAGGGCTGGATCAAGGAGCGCTAAGCGCGACGGCAACCCGACTACCGTAAGCTTCAACCGGGCGGACATGGCTGCATGTTCGCCCGCTTTTCGCAAGGAGAGAATCATGCATGACATCATCGTGGTGGGTGCAGGCCCCGCAGGCATGACGGCGGCCCTGTATGCGCTCAGGAACGGCAAGAGCGTCCTGATCATCGAGAAGGAAGGCTTCGGCGGGCAGATGACCCTGTCCCCCAAGATCGAGAACTACCCCGGCACGGTGCAGATCTCCGGCATGGAGCTTGCCGACCAGATGATGAACCAGATCATCGAGCAGGGCGTGGATTTCGAGATCGAAGAGGTGACGGGCATCACGCAGGAAAACGGCACCTTCACCGTAAGCACCGATGACGGAGAGCATCAGGCGAAAGCCGTCATCATCGCGACCGGCGTCAAGCACCGCATGCTGGGGCTTGAAGGCGAAGACGACCTGGTTGGCGACGGCATCTCGTTCTGCGCGGTGTGCGACGGCGACTTCTACACCGACAAGGTAGTCTGCGTGGCCGGCGGCGGCAACTCCGCCCTGCAGGAAGCCGTGCTTCTGGCCACCAAGTGCAAAGAGGTCATCATGCTGCAGGACCTGGAATTCTTCACCGGCGAAGAGCGCCTGCAGGAGGTGCTGTTCGCAAACGAGAACGTAAGCGCCCACACGAACACCCTCATCAAATCGCTGGTCACCGGCAAAGACGGTCTGCGCGGCGTCGAGATCGCCGACCGCACCACCGGCGAATCCCAGGTCGTGGGCTGCGACGGCCTGTTCGTGGCCATCGGCCTGATTCCCGACAACATCCCCTACGCCGAGCTTGCCGACCTGAACGACTGGGGTTATTTCGACTCGGACGAGAACTGCACCACCAAGACGCCGGGTCTGTTCGTGGCCGGCGACTGCCGCAGCAAGTCCATCCGTCAGATTACCACGGCCTCCGGCGACGGCGCCGTAGCAGCGCTTGCCGCCTGCCGCTACATCAATCTGAGCTAAGGGCAAAGCGCATACCCGCAGCCGACAATCAAACAGGGCCGGTTCCCTCGTTCGGAACCGGCCCTGTTTCGTTTGACGCATGCGGGCATGGCGGCTTAGACAGCGCTTCCCTTCTGGCCGATACGGACCGAACCGTACTCGCGCACGGCATCCATGAACGCCACCACGTTCTCCAAAGGTGTATTGACAGGAAGGTCACACCCGGTCGAGACGATGTATCCGCAGGGCGAATCGACGCAATCCTCGATATTTCGCAGCACGTTTTCGCGCACCTCGTCGGGCGTGCCCAGCATCATGACGTCCATGGGGTCGACGTTGCCGATGATCGGCACCTTGTCGCCGCCCATCTCTTTCGCGAAGGTCAGCGGCACCTTCGCGTCCACACTCAGCATGTCGCAGCCCGATTCCAGCATAGCTCCCGTGATCTTGTTGGTGTTGCCGCAGATGTGGTAACCCATGGCCACGTTGTGCTTATGGATGACAGGCGCCAGCTCCTGGGTGTAGGGCAGCACCCATTCGCGATAGGTCTTCTCGTTGATGATGTCGCCCGATGCCACCGGGTCGCAGATGAAGATGTCCACGCCCAGGCTTGCGAACTGGTCGCTCACCAGCTTGAGAGCGTCGGTCGAGAACCGGATGAGCTTGCGGGCAAGCTCGGGTTTCTTGCGGGTGGCCACCAGTAGGTCGCGCATGGGAAGAAGGCTCGCTGCGGCCGTCAAAGGACCGGTCAGACTAGCCGACGTCCCCACCACATCGCCCATCTGGTCCACCAGCATTTCGCAGGCCGTCATGCACATGTCGATCCACGGGTCGTTCTTGCGCAGCACGCAGTCCAGATCGAGTCGGTCGACCTGCTCGATGGATTCAAGCACGTGCTTGTCGATGGATGGCGTCCTGTCGGCCGGATCGTTCAGGACGGTGCCGCAGGCCTGGCCGATGCCGTGCAGACCGTACTCGATAGACAGACCGTCCAATCCCAGCAGGTCGTAGCAGGCCTTCTGCACTTCCACCTGGTGCTCCGCCGAAAGACGCTTGTAACGCATCTCGTATCCGGCAAGCCTGGGGCCGAAGGAATCGACCATCGGCATGGCGGGCAGGCGGTCCACCTCTTCCCCATCGAAGTACGCCGCCATACGCTCATTCGAGGTCATCTCATCTTTTCTCACCTGCATGGTTCGCCCCTTCGCCCATCCGCATCCGTTCGCCGGTACGTATTTGCTTCAATAGTATCGCAGATACCATAGCTCGCATCGGACTGTGCCGTGTTTTTTACGATGCCTTCTGGCAGGACACGACCCTTGGGGCAAATGCCACATTGATGACCTTATTGGGATCGGCAGCGCCCCAAACGACATCCTTTCAGCCGCCGAAGGACCCCATTGGACCAGAACCACCACCCGCATGACGACCAATCGTCCGCAATGCCGATTCCGTACGCCCACGCGGCAGAATAATCCCTAGAATGGCAACTGAAAGCAATCAGGACGCGAAAAGAGGTCTGACATGGAATTCTTGGAATTGGCAAAACGCAGGTATTCGGAACGTTTCTTCGACAGCAAGCCCATTGAACAGGAGAAACTCGACTTGATTCTGGAAGCGGGACGCATCGCCCCGACCGCTGCCAACTATCAACCGCAACGGTTCTTCCTCATCCGCAGCGATGAAGCGCTCGCCAAGCTGAAGACCGTCACCAAATTCACCTTCAACGCCCCGACGGTTATCCTCGTCTGCTACGACGACGATGAGGCATGGGGCACCTTCAACGACAGGCTCCATCCGAACTACTGCTCCGGCGAGCAGGATGCGAGCATCGCTGCTGCAAACATGATGTACGAAGCCGAAAATCTTGGCATCCATACCCTCTGGATCAGGGGGTTCGACTCCCAATCCGTCGTGGACACGTTCGAGCTGCCCGACACTATGATTCCCGTCATGATGCTGGCGCTGGGCTATCCGAACGACCGCGCGAAACCCAGCCAGGCCCACTTCCAGAGGAAGCCCATCGAAGACTTCGTGCTCGAACTGTAACGAAGAAGGGCAGATAAGCCCATTTTGGTTTATCCGCCCCTCCAACAGATGCGTTCGGCCTAATTGCGCCTTATGTTTTGCGCTGCAACGTGGAATAGCCCAGCCTATCGGCCCATTTGCCAATCTTACGCGTACCCCTGCGTCATGAGGTTCCAGCTGCCCTCTCCCTGGGTGCGGCCGAGTATCCACTGGTAGTCGTTGTAGTCCGCATCGGCCTCGAACACAAGCTCGCCGATTTCCTTGGGCGTATGGAAGTCGGAAAGGAGCACGAGAGCCTGGTCGAATTCCGCCGCATCGGGCATCTGCGCCTCGCGCAGCTCGTTGACATAGGCTACGTTGTCTTCGCACGTCTGGTCATCGGTAAAGGCGATGCGCTGCAACGTGACGCCTTCCCAACCGCTGACCATGGCCAGAATCGGATCGAGGGCGCCGTCGATGTCGGTCTCTTCGAATACCTGGGACGTTCCGTAGTCGACCGTGCAATCCGCCACCATCGGGTCGAGCGCGTCCAGATAGCGCTCGTAGGTAATGCCCTGGTCGGTGATTTCCCGCGCCATGTCGGGATCGTCCAGGTAGCGGATGTGCCAAGGTTCGTAACTGTACCCGGTCTCGATCTTCTTCTTAGGCAGATAACGCAGGATGAAACCGTGGTCGGCAAGCTTTGCATGGATTTTCGCCCAGACCTCAGGGTATTGGACCATGTCCTCGTTCATGTACACGTCTTCGCCGTCGATGATCAGATAGAGGTCGAGCGCAAGCCCGGTGTGATGCTCGGAGTAGCCGGGCGTCGCCACATGCAGCTTGGTGTACTCTTCGCCGTAATCCTTGGTGAAATCATCCCAGATGCGCTGCTGCTCGGCAATGGGGCGGAATGCGGAATCCAGGTCCACATACACGCCGTCGGCCTCCAAATCCGCCTTAAGCTCCAGGTAGGCGGCATAGGCCTTCTTCTCGACATCGACGTCCCATCCTGCGGTGTTGGTGAAATGCTCAAGTTCGATGGCCTCTTCCCAACCATCCGGAAGCTTGTTCTGCTTGTTGACGAGCACCGTGTAGTCGATGCCGTCGGCCTCCGCAGAATCAGCTTTATCGTCAGCGGCCTCGTCACCGGTTTTCCCAGAGCAGCCCGCCAGCGCCGCAGCGCCCAACGACACGCCCATGAGCGAAACGAACGTTCTTCTGCTAAAAAAGTTAATCATGCCACAACCTTTCCCCATGGGTTAACTCAGGCAGATTATACTCAAACGCCCCATTCCGCGAAACTCGAAGCGTTCGGGGGCTCAAGCGGCTGTTCGAATGCGGTCGACACGGATGAAAACCGACGTCGTCTCGGGAAGTTCGGCAGACGCGCCGAGCAAAGCGATTCCCCAGAAACGCTACTCGGAAGCCGCGGTATAGAGTTCGGGCCTGTAAGCCACAGCCCAATCCCGCAGCTTGCAAAGTATGGGAACCAAGCTTTCACCGGCTTCGGACAGGCAGTATTCCACCTTCACGGGCATAGTGTCATACATGGTGCGCACGACCAGACCATCTTCCTCAGGCTCCCGAAGCGAGGATGCGAGCATGGTAGGGCTTACGCAGGCCACCAAGCAGGACCTTCTGGACGCTTCGGCCGACGACATGGTGACGATGCAGCCGTTGGGCTGTGCATCGGCACGGGCCGTGGCGAACACAACTGCGTCCACTTTTGCGAACAGCTCCTGGGCTTCTTCCGGGGTTTTTGCCATCCGTCGAAACTCCTTAGCAATACGAATTCCGTACCAACAATGGCACACGGATTACAAGGCTGGCTTAATTAGGCAGTTTAACTGGATATGGTACGGAATTCCGTAGCGCATCGCCGCCGCCAACCATCAGCCGCAACGGTTCTTCCTCATCCGCGGCGAAAGCGATAGGGGCTGCATCTCCAAACTTGCCGAACTTCTAACCGTTGCGTTCGACGGCAGAATCGTCTTGCAGGACGCTCGGCGACTCACCGCTGATGGATTCCTGGGCATACGCATCTTGCGCTATCTCGAGAAAGCGCGGGACCAATCCCCCGCGCTTGACGTTGCGAACGAACGCCCCGTAAGTAGCCTGGGGACTGTTCCGCCAGATGAGCGCCTTCTGGTGCGGATCGGGCATGGTCTCGACGGCGGGTATGAGCGCGTACCCGAAACCTGCATCCACCAGGCAGAACGCTTCGGTCGTCGTCGAGCAGACAATGGTTTGGGACTGGCTGGTTTCAGGAAACGTGCCCTGGGCCAGCGAGCCTTTCCTGCGGATGTTCGCAGGAAGGCATATAACCTGCGAAAACCCCTCTACCTCCTCGTGTCCGACCTCGTCGTATTCGGCCAGGGGAGAATCCTTGCGCACAACGCAGCTGAGTCCGCTCGTATGCAGCGGCCGAAACAGGATTCGCTCCGACTCCGCCGCATCGCTCTTGAAACCGAGCACGATGTCGAGCTGCTCCCGCAGAAGACGGTCGATGTTGGCATCGCGGGGGCCAAGGCTCAGTGTCACATGGAACCCTTCGTAATCCTTGCGAAGCATGTCAAGCACAACGGACAAGCGCATCAGCTCGTTGGGGTCGGAGTATCCTATGGCCAGTTCCACACCTTCGGCCTTCTTGCGTGCCCGCTCCGCGGCGGCATAGGTCATGCGCAGGATCTCACGGGCATCGGGCAAAAACGAAACGCCGAGCGGCGTCAGCAGCACCTCTCTGGTCGACCGGGTGAACAGGGCCCCGCCTAGCTCATCCTCCAACGATGCGACCTGCTTCGATACCGTCGGCTGCGACAAATGAAGCTCATCGGCCGCACGCCGGAAGTTCAGGTTGTCGGCCACCTGCACGAAGCATTCCAATTGGGTTGTGTTCATATTCACACCTTACCAACGATTTATTCTATAATCGCATCAATGATAGCATCATTGACATTCTCTTTCGAGTCCGAACACCGCATACTGGGTTCAGGCGCGGAAAGTACCGCGCACGACAGAAAGAAGGAAATCATGTCCCTCGACCGTTTCGCATCCTGGAACAATGCCCGTTCCGCCTCTTCCGCATGCGGCGCTTCTGATGGCCGCAGCGCATGCGGTGCCTCCGACGGCCGCAGTGCCTGCGGTGCTTCGGATGCCTTCAGCTCCGCCTGCGGCGCCAACGACCTGCGCCCCTCCGCTTGCGGCGCATCCGACGGCCGCAGCTCCGCCTGTGGCGCATCCGACCGCTTCTAAACGAAGCACACCAGACAAGGGCGCCCTCTTCAAGAAGGGCGCTCTTTTTCGAAAGGAAACCACCGTATGGCACGTCCGACCTTCTCGTTTCAGTGGCACCTCCTCGACGACTGCGACCAGCGCTGCAAGCACTGCTACATCTTCTCGGGGGACGAAAACGAGGAACTCAACCGAATGAGCTTCGAGCAGATGCAGCAGACGCTCTCCAATATCGAGGATTTCTGCGAGACCTTCGGGCGCGAGCCGTACCTCTACATCTCCGGCGGCGACCCCATCCTGCATCCCGACTTCTGGAATCTGATGGACCTGCTCAAAAGCAAGGGTATCCGATTCACTATCATGGGCAACCCGTTCCATCTGACAGACGAGGTGTGCGAACGCCTGCATGACAGCGGCTGCGTGCGCTATCAGATGTCGATCGACGGCAACCGCCAAACCCACGATTGGTTCCGAAAGCCTGGATCGTACGACGAGACGCTGGCACGCATCCCCATGCTTGCCCGCCACGGCATCCGTTCCATCATCATGACGACGGTTTCCGACGTGAACGCCGCCGAGCTGCCCGAAATCATCGACGCCGTGGTCGAAGCGAAGGCAAACGCGTTCGCCTTCTCGCGTTACGTTCCGACCTTGGGCGAAAACATGGACGGCCTCTCCCCTCTCGAATACCGCGCCGTGCTCGACCGCGCCCACAAGAAGTTTACGGCCTACGAGGAATCGGGCTGCGAAACCTATTTCAACCGCAAAGACCACTTGTGGCGCCTTTACGAATGGGAAGAAGGGCTCTGGTCGATTCCGGGCAATGCCGAAGAAGGCATCATCTACGACGGGTGCAACTGCGGAAGCGGACATCTGACCATCCTTCCCACCGGCGACGTATACGCCTGCAGGCGCGTGGCCGACTCCAAGGTGGGAAACGCCTACGAAAATCGCCTTGCCGACATTTGGCTGAACTCCATGGAAGACTACCGCCAGATCGATGAGTTCTCCAAGTGCAGCCGATGCGAGCTTTTGGCCTGGTGCCGCGGATGCCCGGCCGTGGCCCGCGGAACCGACGGAAGCTTCTACGGCGAAGACCCGCAATGCTGGCATGAGGTTCCCGAAACGGGCGATCGCAGGCCCGTGCTGCAGATGCCGGCCGAAACGTCCGGTTGCGCCTGCGGCGCCGTGGACCGCATGGTCGCCAACATCGAAGCGGCACTCGAAAGGACGGTGGCGTAGATGCCTTCCGAAACCATGCGCGCACTCGTGATCGAAGACGTCACGCCGGCGGCGGCCGCGCGCCTTTCCACCGTGCCCGTTCCCGAGGTCAAGCCTGGCTGGGCGCTCGTCCGCGTCCGCGGCTTCGGCATGAACCATTCCGAACAGGTCGTGCGGCTGGAAGAAATCAAGCACGACTACATAAAACATCCGGTCATCCCAGGCATCGAGCTTGTCGGCGAAGTCGAGGTCCCTTCCGATTCGGGGCTTGCCAAAGGGCAGAAGGTCTGCGCGCTCATGGGAGGCATGGGTCGCAGTTGGGACGGCTCGTACGCCGAATACTGCCTCGTGCGCACCAACCGCTTGTTCGCAATTCCCGACTCGGCCCGCGAACTTCCCTGGTCGAAGCTGGCAGCCGTTCCCGAAACGTTCTTTACGGCCTGGGGGTCGCTTTTCGAAGGGCTGCAGATCTGCCCCGACGACCGCCTGCTCATCCGCGGCGCGTCCTGCGGCTTGGGCTATGCTGCAATTCAGCTGGCGCACGCGCTCGGGTGCACGGTCGTCGCGACCACGCACAGGGAGAAGTACCGCGCAACCCTCGAACGCTTCGGCGCGGACACGGTTATCGTCGATAGCGAAGGATCCCTTGCTGAACAGGGCATACAGTCCGACAAGGTGCTCGAGCTGATCGGGGCTGCCACGCTGCGCGATTCGCTGGGCCTGCTCGCTCCAAAAGGCATCTGCTGCCACACGGGCATCTTGGGCGGAGCGGAGCAGCTCGAAGGGTTCGACCCCATAAAAGACATCCCCAACGGAAGGTATCTGACCGGCTTCTTCTCAAACTACCCGACGCAGGAAACTATAACCGCCATCTTCGAGTTCGTGGTGGAACACGGCATCGAGCCGTACGTCGCCGAGGTCTTCAGCTTCGACCGTCTGACTGACGCAATCGCCCTTCAGGACGAAGGCGGTTTCCAGGGCAAGCTTGTGGTCGTGGACGAATAGCGAGGTGCGCCCATGGGTGTCGAGTCGAAAACGCTGTTCAAGGTGGACGTGGACCGCTGCATCCGCTGCGGGCGGTGCGTGAACGTCTGCTCGGGCATGGTGCTCGAGCGAGGTCGGGACCAAACGCCGCACATGCTGCCCTTCGAACGCTTCGGCTGGAAAGGCTGTTGGCGGTGCGAGCATTGCCTTGCCGTGTGCCCCGTGGGGGCCATCTCGATATTCGGGAAGGACCCGTCCGACTCGTCGTCGCCCGCCCCGCCTGAGGCCGCCGATCATCTGGAACGGCTGGTGGCCAACCGCAGAACCTGCAGGCGCTACCTGGACAAAGACGTGGACCCGACCATCGTCGACAGCATTCTGGACGCCATGCAGAACGTGCCCGCCGGCGGAAACGCCCAAAACACCGAATACACCGTGATCGATTCGAAAGAACGGATGGACCGCATTCGAGAAAGCGCCTATGCCGCCATGGAGCAGGCGGCGGCAGAAGGCCGCTATACTTCGAGCTTCGACGCGTTCTATTACCGCAAGATGAAACAGTCGGAGGCAACGGTGCGCAAAGGCGACCTGCTTTTCTGCGGAGCTCCGCACCTGTTCGTAGCGCACGCGAAGGCCACGGGCCGCTGGGCCGACGATTACGCCGTCAACTGCAATCTGGCCACAGCCTATTTCGAGCTTTTGGCCAACGCCCACGGCTTGGGCACCGCCATCATGAGCTATCCGTCCGACGTGCTCAACGAGCTTGCGCCCGAAGCTCGCGCCATGCTTGGCATTCCCGCCGACCACTACATGAAGCCTGTCGTCGGGTTCGGTTACCCCGAGATCCCCTATGCCCGCGGCGTGCGGAAAAACCGCCGCAAAGTGCATCGGTGGTCGAAGTACGCCGAATCGGGCATCTAAGCCCCGTGCGGCTCGACAGCATACGCCAAGTTATCTTCGGACGCCTGACCCCGCCTAGCGAATCTTCAGGATGGTTTTGCCTTTGGACCCGCCTGCGGCCACCTTGCCCATTGCAGCGTTCACCTGGTCCAACTCGAAGACGCCGTCCACAGAGGCCACAATCCTCCGCTCGCCGAGGATGCCCGGCAAGCTTTCGAGCCCCGCGCCGTCCTCGTGCACGAACACGAAGCGGTAGCTCTGGCCGCGCTTGGCGGCCATCTTGTCGTACTTGCCGCCGACCATGCGGAATCCCAGACGTTTCCACGCGGCAAGCCCCGCGCGCTTCGCGAATTCGCCGTTGGGCAGCCCCCGCAACGAAACGAGCATGCCGCCCGGTTTGAGAACGGAAAACTCCTTTTCCAGCTCGCGGTCCCCCAGGGTGTCGAGCACATAATCGACGTCATGCAGCACGTCCGCATAATCCTGCTTGCGGTAGTCGATAAACGTGGAGGCGCCCAGGCTCAGCATGCGCTGCTCCGAAGCCCCGTTGCCGTTGGTGGCCACCTTCAGCCCGAGTCCTGCGGCAATGGGAACCGCCATGGCGCCGAGGCTTCCCGTTCCGCCCGAAATGAAGATGGATTCGCCGGCTTTCGCACCCATGAGCTCCAGCGACTGTAAGGCCGTCAACGCCGTAAGCGGCACGCAGGCCGCCTCCTCGTCGGAGAGGCAATCGGGCACTTTCGCCAGCGCCGTCGTGCTGACGGCCGCATATTCGGCGAACGCACCGATTTTCGAAAGCGGCATGCGGCCGTACACGCGGTCGCCCACAGCAAAGCGGCTCACGCCGGCGCCCAGCTTCTCCACCGTGCCCACAAGCTCGTTGCCCATGACCAGCGGGAAACGGTACGGCACGATGAGCTTGACCTCGCCCCGCACGATCATGTTGTCGAGCGGGTTCACGCCCGCTGCGCTCACCTTAACCAGGACCTCACCTGCAGCGGGTTCCGGCATCGGCATGTCCCGCACC
Organism: Slackia heliotrinireducens DSM 20476; assembly: GCF_000023885.1. Lineage (NCBI taxonomy): Bacteria > Bacillati > Actinomycetota > Coriobacteriia > Eggerthellales > Eggerthellaceae > Slackia > Slackia heliotrinireducens. Next base: position 2,068,553 of record NC_013165.1, read on the forward strand.
GCAAGTTCGCTTCCGTTCTTGTTGTAGCCGTCAAGCACTGCCGCCTTCATTTAGGCCTCCTCTTCCTGAAGATACTCATCGCCCGTCTTTTTCGCATCCTCACGCAGAAGCGCGATGCAGTCCGCCAGCGTCCGACCCTCCAGCGCACGCATAGCCGCCTCGTCCACGTCGGCGAACAGATCGCCGATGACCGGACGTATGTGTCGGCCGACTATGCACTTGTCGCTGGGATTTCGGTGCGCGTCGAAAACGCGGACCGTCTCCTGGCCGCAGGCGGCGCGATACACGTCGAGCAACGTGAGCTCATCGGCAGGAACAGCCAGGACGAATCCTGTCCGTCCAGGGCGGCTTGCGATGATGCCGGCGCCCCGTAGCGCCGTCGCAAGCCTGCGCACCCAGCTCGGATTCGTGCCGATGCTCTCGGCAATCTGCGCCGAAGACATCGGGGTCTGCGCCTCCGAAACAAGTATGAGCAGGTGCACCGCCGACGAGAACCTTACGTCGTTCAAGCGTATCCCCTTCTTTAACCTGTTACTATTGCAGATACATCTTAAGGAAAAGGAGGTGTTTCGTCAAGCGCCGCTCGGCGATTGCGGCTTGAAGGTGCGTTGCCGAACCCATGCAGGCAAGGCGTCTTACCCGCATTCGAACCCCATGAAAAAGAAAGCCGGGGAAACATCCCCGGCATCGAGAAGCCGCTCTGTTGCGGAAAGCCAATCGCAGCATGCCGTGCGACGGCTTAGTCCTTCTTCCACCGTTTGAGGTTGGGCAGCATTGCCCCCATGAGCGAAACGGCCTGGTCGTGGCTCATGCCGGTGTGCTCGGCCATATACGGAGCGCAGCTTTCGATCATGTTGTCCAAATCGGTCTCGTAAGTGTAGGAACCGTCCTGATAGCACCACTTGCAGTAGTCGCCAGAGGGGCTTCCGTCGGCCTCGGTACCTTGGATGGCGGGGTCCGCTATGGGCATGCCGCAGCTCTGGCAGAAGTGCTCGGGCATTTCCAGAAGCACTCCCACAGGAACCCCGAGCGTGACGGCGAGCAGCTTGATCATGTCCACGTTCGGCGTCGTTTCGCCCGTCTCCCATCGGCTCACCGCCTGGCGGGTGACGTATAGTTTGTTCGCAAGTTCCTGCTGCGTAAGGCCGCGATCCGAGCGCAATTGGGGAAGGATATCTTTTATCGCCATGGTGGCCGCCTTTCTGTCGCGTTGCAACGAATCGAGGTAAGTGTACCTGCTGGGCTAGGCGCGGTCGAGCAACATCCTGTTGCCTTGCCGTCCGGCCGCCCCCACCGTGCCTAGCGAGCAGCGCCTTCGATGCACAGGTGCACGAAGTCGGCGTAGGCAGCTTCGAACGTGCCTTGCGTCTCGGGGATGCCGGCCGCGCGCATGGCCTGCTTGGTCGTTTCCGAGAAATGGAAGTGGTCCCAAAGCCCTGGCGCTTGGTAAAGCAGGCGCAGATACAGGTCGAGTGCTGCAGGCTCTTCGATACCGCACTGGCGCGACAGGACGGCAGCCACAGGCTTCACCATGTCCGTGAACCCGCGCTTGAAAGCGGTCAGCCGCTCCAATGTGACGTTGCTTTCGATAATGGACACGAGAATACCCTGATAGCGCAGGAACGCTGCATGCCGCCCCGTGGTTTCGGCCCATATGCGGGCGAATTCGGCCGAGCTGAGCGGCGCATCCTCAAGGTTGGCGGAAAGATCTTCGAGCCAGGCGCGGTTCTTCTGCGCGTGCAGCTCCAGGAAGATCTCCTCCTGCGTGGCTGCGTATTTATAGAGGTTCGAACGCGACCATCCCAGATGCTCGGCAATCGTGCCCATCGTTATCTGATGATAGGGCCTACCCGCAAACAGCTCGTCGGCCGCCTGCATGATCGCCGCCATGCGCTCTTGCTTGTGTTCAGGAGAGCGCGCCCGTATGTAATCGCCCATGGGATCTCCGTTCGGTTTCGTGTTCGCGACGTGAATTCTAACAAAGGACTTGCTTTCGTGACAAGTTGTCGCTTATACTCTCCACAGCTAAGAGACATCTTGTCGCTAATTGAAAGGACACATCATGGCAAACCTCATCGTGTACTACTCCCGCAAGGGCGAGAACTACTGGGCCGGCGGCATCAAGAACATCGCCAAAGGCAACACCGAGCGCGTGGCCGAGTTCGTGCAGGAGGCCGTGGGCGGCGACCTGTTCGAGATCGAGACCGAAAAGACCTATTCGGCCAGCTACATGGAATGCATCGACGACGCCAAGGCCGAGCTGCAGGCCGACGCCCGCCCGGAGCTGAAGCGCTATCTTGAAGATGCAGGCCTGAACATGGACGACTACGACACCATCTTCCTGGGCTACCCCAACTGGTGGGGCACGTGCCCCATGTGCGTTTTCACGTTCCTGGAGCACTACGACCTGGCCGGCAAGCGCATCGTGCCCTTCTGCACCAACGAAGGTTCCGGCATGGGCGGAAGCGAAAAGCACCTGAAAAAGGTTTGCCCGGCCGCGAAGATCGAGCGCGGCCTGTCCATCACCGGCAACCAGGCCGCCCAGTCCAAGGACAAGGCTCAGGCCTGGGCACGCAAGTTCGCGTAATTCGAAAGAGGCTTCATCATGACCAACGAAGCGGTTCTCTGGACGGGCGCGGGGCAGATAGGCATGGCCATCGCCCGCCGCGTCGGCTACGGCAAGAAGATCCTCGTGGGCGACAAATCCATCGCCAACGCGAACGCCATCGCCAAGATCATGAACGAAGCCGGCTTCGACGTTGAGCCCTACGAGATGGACCTGTCAAGCCGCGAATCGATCCTGGGCATAATCGCACGGGCGCAGGAGCTGGGAGAAATAACCACGCTCATCAACGCGGCGGGCGTCTCGCCCAGCCAGGCCCCGATCGAAACCATCCTGAAGGTGGACCTGTACGGCACCGCCGTGCTGCTGGAGGAAGTCGGCAAGGTCATAGCCCCCGGCGGCGTGGGCGTCACCATAAGCAGCCAGTCGGGCAAGCGCATGCCGCAGCTCACGCCCGAAGAGGACCGCGCGCTGGCCTGCACCCCCACCGAGGAGTTGCTCGACCTGCCGCTGCTCCAGCCCGAAAACGTGCGCGACACGCTGCACGCCTACCAGCTGGCCAAGCGTTGCAACGAGAAGCGCGTCATGTTCGAGGCCTGCCGCTGGGGCGAAAAGGGCGCGCGCATCAACTCGATCAGCCCGGGCATCATCGTGACGCCGCTTGCGATTGACGAGTTCAACGGCCCGCGCGGCGACTTCTACAAGAACATGTTCGCCAAATGCCCGGCGGGGCGTCCCGGCACAGCCGACGAGGTGGGCGCGCTCGCCGAACTGGTGATGGGTCCGCAAGGCGCGTTCATCAGCGGCAGCGACTTCCTCATCGATGGCGGGGCCACCGCAAGCTACTACTACGGCCCGCTTCAACCCGAGAAGCAAGAATAGACCGCACGCGTCGCACCGAAAGAAAACCTCTCGGTGCGTTTTAGGAGGAACCGATGACCGACGAAGAGGCCTGCGCGCAGCTCTACCGCGACCTGTGCGACGCATCCATGCGAAAGGACGCCGAGGGCATGGCGGCAGTGCTCGCCGACGACTATGCGCTGGTGCACATGACGGGCATGAGGCAGCCCAAGCGCGCATACATCGCCTCGGTGGTCGACGGCACGCTGAACTACTATTCGACGGAGCACGATTCCATCGAGGTGAGCATCGACCCCGACGGCAAGCACGCTTCCATCCGCGGGCGCTCGCGCGTGAACGCGGCCGTGTTCGGTGGCGGCCGCCATACCTGGCGCCTGCAGCAGGACCTTCAAGCCGAAAAACGGGACGGCGTATGGCTTCTGACGGAATCGTATGCCTCGACGTATTAAACAACCAGCACAGGAGGAAACCATGAGCACAACAACGGACAAGGCGGAGTTCGAACGCATCGACGCATTCGGCGTCGGCGAGCCGAACCCCTACGGTGCGTATTTCACCGGCGAGTCGTACCTGAACGTGTTGACCCCCCAAGGCTACGCCCCAGGCGTCGTGAACGTGACGTTCGAACCGGGCTGCCGCAACTTCTGGCACATCCACCACGCAAGCAAGGGCGGCGGGCAGCTTCTGCTGTGCACCGCAGGTGAGGGATGGTATCAGGAATGGGGCAAGCCTGCCCAGCGGCTCGTGCCGGGCACGGTCGTGTGCATCCCGCCGGAAGTGAAGCACTGGCACGGTGCGGCGGCCGACAGCTGGTTCAGCCACCTTTCGGTCGAAGTTTCCGGAGAGAACTCGTCCACCGAGTGGCTCGAGCCGGTTTCCGACGAGGAATACGCGGCGCTGTAGGCCGCCCCGCAACGATCCGACGCAAACCCCGTTAAGCGCTTAACTGCGGGGTTTTCCTTTACGCATCGGCTTCGCAAAGCCGAACTACCGGCGCCAAGCGCGCGCGAGGGCTTCCACCCCGGCGGGAATGTCTTCGGGTTTGATGGACGAGAACCCCACCATCAGGCTTTCCTCAGGTGCGGAGCGCGAAAACCACATACGCTGCGTCCCGTAGACCGCCGCCCCTTCCCGTCTGGCGCTCGAAATGAGCTCCTGCTGCGTCATGCCGTTGGGAACGGACACGTACAGATGCATGCCAGAATGCTGCCCGGATATGCGTATGCTGTCGCCGAACGCGTCCGTAAGCCCGGACAGAAGCGCGTCGTGGCGCTTGCGCATGAGCTTCGTCATGCGGCGAATGTGCTGGTCCCAGTATCCTTCGGCCATGAACCGCGCCAGCACCTCCTGCTCCAGCCACGGAATGCTGGGGTGGGCGTAGTTGAACAGACGGAAATAGCGCCCCAGAAGCTTGGGCGGCAGCACCAGATAGGCCACGCGCATGCTGGGCGACAGGACCTTCGAAACGTTGCACATATATATGACGCGGCTGTAGGCGTCGAGGGACTGCAGGCTGGGTATGGGCGCGGTCTCGTAGCGGTACTCGTTGCAGCTGTCGTCCTCGATGATGTACGCGTTGTTCTGCTGCGCCCACTTCAGAAGGCGTGTTCGGGCGTCGATCGCCATGATGCGCCCCGTGGGGAACTGGTGCGACGGCGTGCAGAACACGATCTTCGGGCGGTAACGCTCCAGCGCCTCGAAATAGGCGTCCATGCCGCAATCGGACGGCAGCGGCACCAGACCGAACCCCATGCGCTGGGCCACTTCGCTAACCGTGGCGTAGCCAGGCTCCTCCAACCCTACCGTGTGGTGCTCCCGCGAGAACAGCTGGAACACCGTGGCCAGCGACCCGTCGGTACCCGATTGAGGAATCACCTGCTCAGGCACGCAATCGACGCCTCTTGCCCGCTTGAGGTACGCACATATCTGTCGGCTGAGCTCGTTGGGTTCGGAAGTGTAGGCATAACGTCCCAGCTCGGGTATGACCGACGAGTGGAGCATCTCCCCCACCAGCCGGTACCACGTTTTCACAGGGAACGAATCATCGGGAAGGTTCGCATAGGAGAAATCGTAGAGAGCCTGTCCGCCTTGGAGGTTCTCGGCGAAAAAAGCATCCTGGCTGCGCGATTCGACCGACCGCTGCACGTTCTTCTCGATGGTAGAATCTCGCGTCATCTGCAGAAACCCGGTATCCAGCTTTTCGACCACATACCCGCTGCGCGCCATGTTGCGCACGTACCCTTCGACGGCGAGCTGGAGGTAGGCCTGCTCCACCGTGGTGTGCGACACCCCCAGATGCCCGCAGAGCTTGCGTATCGAAGGCAGCCGATCGCCCGCAGCCAACGACCCGTCGACGATGGCACCGCTCACCTGCCGGTAAATCTGGCGGTACAGAGGCTCCAACGACCCCTCGTCGACCGAAAGCATGATTTCGCGCTGTTTCGAACGTGCCATCTACCCCCCCAAAGGTGACGAACCGCGGCATTTCCCTCTTTGGAACTCGCGAAAGTATAGCAAATTGTCCGTATCGGTTTAAACCCATCTGTCCGTACCGTATTTTCTCAGCGCTCAATAAAATGCAGGGCACCGGAAGATACGGAAAGGAAGGAAGACAGATGGAGAGATCTCATCTCAGCACGCTCAGCCGCCGCGGCTTCATGAAGGGCTCGGCGCTGGCAAGCTTGGGCCTGGGGGTTGGCCTGAGCGGACTGACCGGTTGCGCACCCACCGAGGCGCCGAAGGCCGATCAGCCTGCCGCCGAGACGACCGACGCAGCCACCAGCGGCTACCAGTACGAGCCCGAGACGTCCGAGGGCGAATGGATCCACACCGCATGCCAACGCAACTGCTTCGACACCTGCATGATTCTGGCGAAGGTGGTCGACGGCACCCTGGTCAAGGTCAAGGGCGACCCCGACAACCCCTACACCGCAGGCGGCCTGTGCGTGAAGACGCAGAGCTACGTGGACTGGACCTACAGCGAGGAGCGCATCCTGTACCCGCTGCGCCGCACCGGCACCAAGGGCCCCGGCTGCACGTTCGAGCGCATCAGCTGGGATGACGCCATCGAGGAGATCACCACCAAGTGGAAGGACATCATCGACCAGTACGGCGGAGAGGCCATCACCTGGAGCCGCTACCAGGGCAACCAGGGCAGCCTGAACCGCCGCGTGCTCGAGCCCCTGTTCTTCAAGATGGGCGCCACCTACTGCGAAGGCTCCATGTGCAACAACGGCTACGTGCACAGCCTCCCCTACACCACGGCCGGCGTTCCCGTGATGCGCGCCGAGGCCATCGCCGAGAAGAGCCTTTACATCAGCTGGGCGCATAACCCGGCGGCCACGTCGCTGCACACCATGAAGTTCATCAAGGAGATGAACAAGAACGGCGGCAAGATCGTGGTCATCAACCCCGTCGCCACCGTCGAGACCATGTGGGCAGACGTGTTCGTGCAGCTGAAGGCCGGCACCGACGTGGCCTTCGCCCTGGGCATCGGCAAGTATCTGCTCGACAACGACATGTACGACGCCGAATGGATCGAGCAGTGGGCGCAGGGTCTGGACGACTACAAGGCCGAATGCGACGAGTGGCCCGCAGACCGCGTGGCCGAGGTGTGCGGCGTTCCCGCCGAGCAGGTGGCCCAGGTGGCCGAGCTTCTGTGGGAGAACCGCGAGAACGCATGCCTGAAGACCGGCCTGTGCCTGGGCCGTCGCCTGAACGGCGGCATGAGCCACATCTCCATCAAGTGCCTGTCCGGCCTGGTGGGCCATCCCGAAATGTACTTCAACATGACCAGCTCCGGCGGCCTGCAGCTGTTCAGCAACGGCGCACCTGCCATGCAGGACACCATGTTCGAAGGCAAACTTCCCAGCGAGGCCGAGCCCGTGGGCACCGTGCGCAACTACTCCAGCCCCGACCTGGGCAAGGTTCTGACCAGCCAGAACTACGGCGAGGATCACAACTTCGCCGACAACCCGATTCGTTCCATCATGTTCTTCGGCAACAACGCCATGGTCAGCCACCCCAACCTGAACCTGGTGAAGGAAGGTCTCATGCGCGAAGACCTGTTCACGGTGGTGCACGACCTGTTCATGACCGACACCTGCGACTACGCCGACATCATCCTGCCTGCGCCGACGAACTTCGAGTACGAGGAGTTCAACGGCGGTTACGGCCACAACTACGCCGTCCACAACCAGCCGGTCATCGAGACCATGGGCGAGTGCGTGGCCAACTGGGATCTGTGCAACCGTTTGGGCCAGGCCATGGGCTTCGACGACGAGGCCTTCCATCGCGACGAGCAGTGGTTCCGCGACCTGTTCATGACCGACAAGCCCTTCACCTACGAAGAGTTCGTCGAGAAGGGATGGATCGACTGCGAGCCCAAGACCTTCGACGAGGCCGTTTACAACGGAGAAGGCTTCAAGACCCCCAGCGGCAAGTTCCAGTTCGCAAGTGACGAGCTTGAGCACGACCACGGCACGCGCGCCCCGCACTACGTGGACGACCCCGAGAGCCTGCAGGGCGACCCGGAGCTTCTGGCGAAGTATCCTCTGGCGCTCATCTCCGCAAGCGCTAAGGAATACCTGAACGGCATGTTCGGCAACATGCCCGACAACAACCTTCTGTTCGAGGAGAACTACCTGTACATCGATGCCGAAGAGGCCGAGGAGCGCGGCATCGCCGACGGCGACGAGGTCATCGTGCGCAATGACCGCGGCGAGCTGCACCGCATCGCCCGCGTGCTTGAGAACCGCATCGCCGAGCACACCGTGTACACCTACCCCAGCACCTGGGACAAGTTCGCCAACTACCAGACGGTGAACTTCCTGACCACCGACGCCCGTGCAGACATCGGCCGCGGCGTGTCGTTCCAGAGCTGCCTGGTGGAAGTCGAAAAGGCATAACGGCTCCGCGCCGAGCAAGCAATGCGGGGCGCAGGCCTGCAACTGCGCCCCGCCCCTAACCAGATGATCCCAACCTGCGGACGAACCGCGACCCGCAGGGTTTTCGAAAAAGGAGAAGAACAATGAGCCAGATGGGATTCCTGCTCGATCAGAAATACTGCATCGGCTGCCAGACCTGCCAGCATGCCTGCCGCGTGCGCCACGGCTTGGAGCCGGGAACCTACCCGCGCAAGGCCACCAGCAGCCAGATTCAGGTCGTCGGCCCGTTTTTGAGCATGGCCTGCAACCACTGCACCGCCCCGGCATGCGTGGCCGTCTGCCCCGTAGGCGCTCTCACCAAGCGCGAGGATGACGGCATCGTCGTCCACGACCCTGAGATCTGCATCGGATGCCTTTCCTGCCAGCAGGCCTGCCCCTACGACCACCCGCAGCTGAACACCATCACCGGCAAGATGGTCAAATGCGACATGTGCGCCGCCCTGCAGGACAAGGGCGAAACCCCTGCCTGCGTTGAGGCTTGCCCCGTCAAGGTGCTCACCGTGGGCACCATCGAGGATTTGGAAGCCCAGGGCGGAGTAAAGGAAGGCGTCGATTTCACCTACGCCGAAACCGAGCCCAACTTCCGCTTCATCCCCATCGATTAACCCCTCAACCTGTGCCGGCGGCCTTGTCCCCTCCCAGCCGCCGGCGCGTTTTGCAAACCTCGATTCCGCAATCGAGCCACCCCGCGTCCATCCGCCAGAACCGTACCAAGGAGCAACCATGACCGGCATCAACACACCGTTCGAGAACAACGCCGAATACGCCGACTTCGCCCTGTATCGTTCGCAGATGTACGCTGCTGCATCGGCCGCATTCACCACCGAACCGACCTGCGAGGAACTGCAGACCCTGGTGGAAGCCGCCTGTGCATCCGACGGCTCCGACTGCCTTCGCGATTGCGAACTCAACCTGTTCGAGCACCTGCAGACCTACCGCGACGAGGATCCCTCTGAACTGCGGACCCGCGTGGCGACGGAATATGCCGAGCTGTTCGTAGGACCGCGCCCTCCGCTGGCCCCCTTGTACGAGTCGGTCTACGTCGGCGCCGTGAAACGGCTGAACACCGATGTGACCATGCAGGTGCGCAGGTTCTACGAGAACCACGGGTTCACGGCGGTCAACCGCAACAGGGTGCCCAACGACCATATCGGCCTTGAGCTTGAATTCATGGCGCGGCTCTGCGCGCTGGAGGCCGAAGCCGCGATGCGCGACGACCATGCCGAATGCGACCGGCTTCGCCATGTGCAGCTGGAGTTTTTGGCACTGCACCTGTCCGCCTGGGTGGACCTGTTCGCTTCCCGCCTGTCCCAGGCGTGGTGTGCGGATTACTACGACGCATGGGCGCGCTTCGTCCAGAGCTTCATAAAAGAGGACGACGCCTACCTGAGCGCATCTTTGGGCATTGCCGCCTAGCGGCGAGCCGCCCCTGCCGACATCCCCACAGAACAACGATTGGAGCGACGTTCATGGAGGTCATCCTCTGTCTGATTGTCACCTCGATCGCCGTCTGGCTGCTGCGAAAACCCATTGCGAAGGCCCCTTGGGCCTTCTATATAGCAGCCGCGGCGTTGAGCCTGGCGTTCGGAACCGGTCTTGTTTCAAACTTGAGCTATCAAGCCGCCATGTTGCTCACGCCCGTCATGAGACGCTGCGAGCTTGCCTTCGCGCTGCTGGCCGTCGTCATGTTCACAGGCATCCTTCCCAAGGACTCGAAACTGCGCCTGCAGCTTGTCCCCATCCGCGGGTATTTGGCCATCATCGCGGCAATTCTGGCATCCTGCCACATCTTCCTGTATGGAAGGGCCTACCTTGCGAAAGTCGGGGTGGCCTTCGGCGGGTTGAACACCGCCACCTATGCCGCCCTCGCCTTCGCCGTCGCGTTGGCGGTGCTGCTGGCCGTGCTCTCCGTAACGTCGGTGCGCATGGTGCGCCACCGCATGAGCCCACAATCTTGGCGCACGTTGCAGAAGGCGTCGTACGTGTTCTTCCCTCTGATCGGCGTGCATGCGCTGCTCATGATCGGACCCGCAGCGCTTGCGGGAGGCCCGTCGGCCGGCAACGCCTTGGCGTATCTGGTCGTCATCGTCGCCTACATCGCCGCACGGCTCGCCCGAGCGGCCGCGGACAGACGCGGGGTCTGCGACGACGCACGGTAGAACCTTGACAAGAGCTGCCCACCCCGTTATAAAGAAACGGTTTTATAGGGTTCCGCAGCGAAAGCTGGCCTGGTCCGAGATAAAACGGGTCGGACGAACATACCGGCCTAACACGGAAGGACAAAAGCCTGGGAGATTGTACAGTCTCCCAGGCTTTTTATGTACGAGGCGGCGATAACATGTACCAAGGTTCGGCGGCAAAGGTGTTCGCACGATACGCTATTCCGCAGATGATCGGTCTGCTCTTCAATTCGGTGTACATAATCGTCGACGGCGTGTTCATCGGCAACCGGCTCGGCAGCATGGCCTTAGCGGCAACCGGCGTCGCCGTGCCCGTGGTCGAGCTGCTCATCGCGTTGAGTATGGCCGTGACCGCCGGGGCGGGCGTGGTGGTTTCGACGCGCATCGCAAAGCGCGAGCACGAACAGGCGGTCAGAGCCTTCCATACCTGCCTGGTGCTCCAGGGAATAATCGGGCTGTCCGTCGTCATCCTGGGCAACCTGTTCATCCACCCCTTGGCGAAGCTTCTGGGCGCCACTCCTGACATCCAGGCCATGACGGTAACCTACCTTCGCTACGTCCTGTCTTTCGCACCGTTTTTGCTGTTCGGCTACCTGCTCGGCGGCCTTGCCAGAAACGACGGCAAACCGAAGCTGGCCATGGTGGCGCTGTCGGCAGGCTCGCTTTCGAACATCCTTCTCGACTACGTGTTCATGTACCCTTTGAACATGGGCATCGCAGGCGCGGCGCTGGCAACAGGCATCGGCCCCATCGTCAGCATGGCCATCCTGCTCCCCCACTTCTTCGCGGGAAAGGGCGTGCTGCGCTTCCAAAAGACTGCGCTTTCCGGCAACGACGCGCGAAGCTTCCTGCGGCTCGGCCTTCCGTCATTCGTCATGGAGTTCAGCATCGGCATGGTCACGTTCCTCATGAACTTCGGCATCGTCCGCTACGGCTTCGGCGAAAACGGGCTGGCGGCATACCTCATCATAGGCTACCTGATGCTCATCGTGTTCACGCTGTTCCTGGGGATGGCAGAGGGACTCCAACCTGCGTTCAGTTACCTGCATGCGGCGGGCGACCACACCAAGCTCAAGGCCCTGCTGCGCTTCGCCGCCTGCGTGTTCACGGCCGTAGGCGTAGTGTCGTACGTCCTGGTGCTGTTCTTCTCCATCCGGTTCTATTCGATTTTCACGCCCGAGGCCCACGAAGTGGCCGTCATGGCCGCTCAGAAGAGTACCTGGTATTTCTGCGGATTGGCCTTCGCGGGCATCAACATCCTGTCGATTTCCTATTACCAAGCCACCGCCCAAACAGGAAACGCCCTGCTTATCTCGTCTCTCAGGGGCTTCGTGCTCCCGGCGCTGCTCATTCTTATCTTGCCGGCGGCATGCGGCCCGGAGCTGCTCTGGATCTGCCATTCGACCGCCGAAATTATGACCACGCTCGTCTGCCTCGCATGCGCCACCCACCTTCTCCGCCGCTAGTGTGACAATCTCCCGAACCTTTTTTGTCACATTCCGAATATGGCGGAAGGAACCGCTGCACGCACCCGCAAACTTCTTTCGAAAAGGGTATTGACCCTTACGTTACGTCATGGTTTATCGTATCCGCAGAGACGGAAAGGAGAGCAGGCCATGCGAACGGTACACGAGGTTAGCGACCTGTCAGGCATCAGCATCCGCACGCTGCAGTACTACGACAGAATAGGGCTTCTGCACCCCACCGAACGCACACAGGCAGGTTACCGCCTGTACAGCGACGACGACCTGGCGCGGCTTCAGCAGATACTGCTGTTCCGCGAGCTGGAGTTTCCGCTCAAAGACATCAAAAGGATAATCAACAGCCCGGATTTCGACCGGTCGAAGGCCTTGGAGCAGCAGATCGAGCTTTTGGAGCTGCAACGCAGCCGCATCGCCCGCCTGATCGCACTGGCCCGGGAATTGAAAGAGAAAGGAACCGGCATGCCGACATTCGAACCGTTCGACACGAAGAAAATCGACGAATACGCCGCACAGGCGAAGGCTTCGTGGGGCTCCACCCCCGAGTGGAAGGAATACGAAAGCAAATCGGCCGGACGCACGGACGAGGAGGAGCGATCGATGGGCGAAGAGCTGCTGTCCCTGTTCAAGCCCTTCGGGCAAATGGCGGCCGAAGGTGCGGACCCTGCAAGCGAGAAGGCCCGCGAACAGGCGAAACGCATCCAGGATTACATCACCGAACACTTCTATACCTGCACGGACGAAGTGTTCCTGCAGCTGAGCCGGGCCTACGGCGCAGGCGGCGAGTTCACGCGCAACATCGATGCCCACGCAGGCTCCGGAGCTGGTGCGTTCGCCATGCATGCGATCGAGGCGTATATCGAAGGCTAGTCGCGGCTCTCCGGCGCCTATCGCCCGAATGCTGGCGCAACGCGAGCCGCACAGCCGCCGAAATGCCTTACACTGCTTGTGTAAGTTGATTCTCTTTTGCATGCAGCTGGGCAGCCTGGCCCGCATGTGCGAACGGAGGTACGACGCCATGCTGGAAAAGAACGACGGCTCGACCATTGATTTTCTCTCCGCATCACGTGAAATTCAGAGCATGAAGCTCGAAGGCGACGGCACCCGATGGAAAGCAGACCCGCAACGCGAATACGGACGCTCCCGCAAGACCCCCTTCCCTCCGAGCGTGGGACTTCACCGCGGGGCGCTAGCGGGACTCACTTGGGAAGAGCGCGAGAAAGCCGTAAAGGAAAGCAGCGGTTGGGAATCGTTTCGTTCTGAAATTGATTCGGCCATACAATCGCACTACGACACTGCCTGGAACGCAGCGCTTGACGACGCGGTCCATCTTAAGCCTGTCGAAAGCATCCAGGAGCTCATGACCGAGATGGGCGACAAGGGCGGCAGCATCTCCAAAAAAAGCTTTTTGGACAGCCTCTATCGCAGCCAGAACCCGCAGCTATCCGCGATGGGCGACGCCCTGAGCGAAAAGCCCGACGAGTTCTTCGCCGACTTGGCCTTGAGCGCCGCCCGAAGTTATACCCTGGGCGATCTGACGAAGGATTTGGACGCCGCCTATCCTGAAGTTTTCGACCTGATGAAGCGTCTTGCCGCCTCGGGCTACCGCCTGGACTTCGAAAAGAGGCCGGAAGCCTTCGCGCTGCGGGAAACCATCCATGATGCCGCTCCGTTCGTCCGGAGCTTCAACCATGATGGCACCCTTACTGTGATCCTGATGGAAGAATACCGCGACATCTTCGACGAGGTTGATTGGGATGAGCAGGACAGACGCCGAAGCGCTGTTGAGCACGCGATTCAATGCGCCGGGTCGATGGCGTTCTTCTGCGGAATCGCCCCAGTCAGCGACGTGCACAAGCAGTTCCGCGCATGGTATCCGGACGAAGACCTGTGGACCGACGAATCGGATTTCCTCCAACTGCTGCATTCCTTGTGCGTACAACGCGACATTGCGGATACAGGATTCGTCTGCAGCAAGACCGGCGGGGAGCTTCCGCCATCAATCGTATCCTACGGCGTGATGGAAGCCTGCGGCGCCTTCGACGAGAACATGAGCGACCAGCAGATCGAAGACGAAATCGACGAGTACATCGCCATTCTGACACCAAGGCGCGAAACCGTCGGGTTCAACGGGCTTCCCAATGGCGCCAAGGGCAAAGATCCTTTCGAGTACTGCTACGAGCTGCCGCAGGTACGACGTATGGTCGCCTTCCTGGATGCGCACGTACCCGACGACGATGACGACTACGAGTACGCAGACCGCACGACAGACATGCTGCTGATGCTGACGATATCGAACCTCGGAAGCCCGCAGGATGTGTTGCGCACCGTTCTGGACAGCGAACTCGTCGTAATCGAAACGCAAGGCGAGCTCAGGGAGTTCAGCGATTGCTTCATGACCATGTCGAACGCCCTCCCCTGTTGGATGAACTACGGCCGGTCCGCTTACGATCTGAACGACCTCGCCACCGGGCAGAAGTCGTTCTACGACGAGTTCGGCCGCAAGATCAAGGTCGGACGCAACGACCCATGCCCGTGCGGAAGCGGAAAGAAGTACAAGAAGTGCTGCGGCAGATAGGACGACCCTAGCTTCAAGCTGGAACCCACTGCGCGGACGTCAAACCAGAACCGCACGAAAAAGGCCGCCGACTCGGAGGAATTGCCAGGGCGGCGGCCTTGTTTTCAGGATTGCCGGGTTTCGCCTACGCTTCCATCGACATTTTAGACGAGACCGGCGCCATGACGCTTCAAGTCGAAGGCGGCTCGCACCTGTCCGACGACCCCGGGAAGGACGCGATGATCTCCCGTATCGAAAGCCACGACGGGGCGCACCTGCTCGACTATGCCGAGTCGCTGGGACTTGGAAGCCAGACCTACGAGCTGATTCCCGTTTAGGAGTCCGAAACTCGAAAGGACCCGCGAGAACTTCACGGGCCCCAAACCACCTGCAGGCGATGCGTGCCGAAGCTAACGGTTCATGCGCATGGCGAACTTACGGGCGACCGAACGAGGGACGAGCCGCGATGCAAAGGCAAGCCGCTTCGTGACAGCACCCTGCATGCTGACGGCCTTGCCCTTCAGCATGGCTTCGCAGCCGCGCTTGGCCACCGTTGCGGCGTCATCCGCATGGCGGAACATCGTCGAACCGGCGCCCATGTCGGCGGCCGCTTCGAATCCGGTGGCCGTGGGACCAGGGCAAAGCGCGGTTACTGTAACGCCTGTGCCCGCAAGCTCCTCATACAGGGCCTCGGAGAAACTGAGCACGAACGCCTTGCTTGCATAATAGATAGACATATAGGGTCCCGCACAGAACGCGGCGACGGATGAAAGGTTCATAACCATGCCGGCGCCGCGTTCGACCATATGCGGCACCAACAGATGCGTAAGCTGCATCAGGGCGACGACGTTCACCTGCACCATGTCGCGCTGACGGCTCCAGTCAGCCTCGTGGAAAGTCCCCGAGTCGCCGAATCCGGCGTTGTTCACTAAGATGTCGATGCGCAGCTCGCGCTCAAGCACGAAATCGTACACATCGAGCGCAGCATCTTCCTGCGCAAGGTCGCTTGCGAATACGTGTGCCGTTACGTGGTAGCGGTCCTCGAGCTCGTTTTTGAGGGCGAAAAGCTTGCCTTCGCTACGGGCGACAAGCACAAGGTCGAAACCCTCCTGCGCGAGCACGCGGGAAATCTCGGCCCCAAGGCCGCTCGATGCGCCTGTGACCAGGGCGGTCGGCTTTGCGTTCACTTCGCACCTCCTTACAGCTCGATGACGTGCGGTTCGATATCGGGATCGTGGTTTGCCAGCGACTCCACGCACAACGGGTCGAGGCTCTGTTCGCGGATCCACGCGAGCGACCTTTTCTGCTTGGCCTTGTCGGCAGCGATGCCGCTCGTGATCTGCTCCTCCCAGCTTTTGCGGGCATAGCCTCCGTCGCTGAAAAGCAGCACGAACTTACCTTCGCCATTGGTAACCTTCACGGCGAACAAGCCGTCAGCGTGCCCCGGGATGTTGATAAGCTGGATGGAGCCGTCGCCCAGAAGGTCGAAGGACTTGCCGAAGGGACCCAAAGCGCCGTTCCATTCGACCGCGTCAAGCTCGACCATCCCCCACCAATCCTTGTTGTACCGCACGCGGCTGCTCGCCTTGCTGGCGAATCGGACCTCGTCGGCCGCCACCACGAAGCGCTTGGCGTCGGCCACCTGTGCGATTCCGTTCGCATGGTCGCAGTCCAGATGGGTGAGCAGCACCGCATCGATGTCGCTCGTCGCGACACCCATGGCCGCCAGCTGTTCGTCGATGCATTCCCCCATGCCGATGCGCCCCTGGTTCACCTTGTAAAGGACCCATGAGCCGAGCGACTTGATCTGCGCCTTCTTATCGAATACCCCCTCTGGGCTCATGGCGCGCGCCCAGCCGGTATCCACGAGGAAGAGGCCTTTTGGGTGCTCGATAAGGTAAGCGGACACGGGCAGCCACAGACGGTCCTCCTTCTTGCCGAAGATGCCGGACGCCTTCACGGCGGTGCAGTTGTCGCCGCCGAAGGGCAGGTCGGGTGCCACGCACACTTCGCCGGTATGGAACACATGGATTTTGATATCGGACATGGGATGCCTTCCTCTCGCTGGTCCGCGATATGCTTCATTACAAACCATTCAACACGAACGAAGCGATCGGAAACACTACACGGAAGCCGAAAGTGTTCGCTTTTTCCCGCATGCCGGCGATTCCCGTCAGCCGCGCGCCCTAGATGGATGCCATGATCGCTGCAAGCGTCCGGTCGATGAGGTGTTTGGCGTCTTCCACGTTGGAAGCGTCGGGATGTTCCATCCAATACGTGTAAGCGCCGATGACTGCCGAGGCGCCCATCTCGGCGAGCAGGCCCCAATTGGGCTGCATGCAGGCGGCGGGATAGCGACGAGAGAAATTCCTTTTCACGGCGCTCTTCCATTTCGTGATGAAGCGCATGTCGGGCTGTACGACGAGCAGCGCCCGGAAATCCGACCAGTTCGCCTTGATGAAACCGAAGGTCTCGTCAAGAAACACGCCGAAATCCATATGCGGAAGGTTCCCGCCCGAGACGCGCTCTGTGATTTCGGCCAACCCGGAAAGCAGCCTGTCCTCCACATCTTCCAGAACATCGTCGACGTTGCGGTAGTGGGAGTAGAACGTGGTACGGGCTACCGGCACGGCCGCGCAGAGGCCCTTCACGGTAATGCAATCCATCCGTTCCTTGGCGTATGCGCGCATGAATTCCGAACGAATGGATTCTTCGATGCTGTTCGCCATGTTGCCTCCCGTGCTCCAGACGAGACCGACAGGCTGCGGACTGCCCGTCGATTGATTCCAACGGCAATTGAAACTCAAAAACGGACGCAATTCAAGAAAGGGCGCGTCCGTTTTGAAACCAGCGTTCCCGATGCTGCAGCATATCGCGGCAGATCTGGATCCTGCTGCAGAAAGCGCATTCTTGGGCTGAGGCACGCTGCTTATGTAAGTGACGTGTGCGGCGCCATGGCACCGCCAGCCCGATGGACAGTTTGATGGGCGGATGCCGCATTGTTCAGGAATGCCTTGCGGGCCAGATCCTCCATGCTCTCGTAATGATAATAGAACGAGTTGCGGTTGATGCCGGCCGCCTGAGATATGCGCCTCACGGTTATCTCGGAGTATCCGACTTCCTCCAAAAGCCTCCAGAATGCAGCCTCGATTCTGGACGTGGCGGCCGACTGCGGGTCGTCCTTCCTCGGTCGCGGCATACGGCCTCCCTGCTGACGACTGTCATTCGAAACTAGACACTTTGCCTAATAAAGACCGTTTTATTGTACCACGTGTCTATTTACAGTAGAACCATAAGAAACAAGCATGAGGCAAGGAGGTCCACGGTGTTGAAGAGCCTGGTCAACCATTGGCACGAGGTATCCGTTTTCCTGGCAGGAGCAGTGGCTGTCTGCGCGATTCTGCTGGTCGAGGACCCTGTGCAGAAATGCCTGCTCGCCGCCATCGTAGCGATGCTGTTGCACTTCTTTGAGGAGTTCGGCTTCCCCGGCGGCTTTCCGCATATGGGAGTGAAGGCGCTGTTGGGAAGCGACGAGCCCGACTCCACGAAATGGCACTGCAACAACCTGAATTCCATGTTCGGCAACTGGACCGCGCTGCTGCTGCTCTACATCGTGCCGTTGCTTTTGCCGGGGGTGCGGTTCCTGACGCTGTCGGCCATGATGTTCCTGTTCGCCGAGGTGCTCATGCATCTGGTGCTGTTCAACATGCGGCAGAAAAGCCTCTACAACCCTGGCATGGTGACGGGCGTCGTGCTCATGGGCGCTATCGGCATATACTACTTCACTTCCGTGTTCGATGCATCGGCGGTCGTGTGGTGGGACTGGGCGCTGGCAGTCGTATGGTTCGTCGCGGTATTCGTGCTCTGCTTCCGCTCGCCTTTGTACTGGAAGCTTGGCGACAAGCCTGGATTCCCCTTGACGCAGCAGACCGCATTCGGCCTTGCAGCCAGGTCCGTAGACGGCGAGGCCGGCAGGGCATCAAACATTGCCTTTGCCGAGAGCCGCGAATAACCCGAACAGGCTCCGAATCGCCTCCTCAGACGGAGGAGATTCGGAGCCTGCCATAATGGCCGCATGAAGCAACCCAGCCGTTTCTCATTCGGGACCCATGCGCACGATTACCGCGTCGAAGACGCCCTTCTCGTTGCCCTTGTCGCCGCCGTAGGCCTTGACCGCGGCCTCCATCTTCGCCTGCAGCGCCTCGTCCTCGCGCAGGAGCTTCTCGAACTTGCTCGCATTCTCTACCGCCATGATGGCTCTTTCGGTTAATTTCTTGTCGGTTCCCTTTACCTTTTCACTCCTTATACGAGCGACCTGCGGGATCCGTCCCGCAATTTGTACACAAAGTTGTTGACGGTTTGGCAAGGGAGGAGAAGTGCGTCTTCGTCAAGGCGGTGCCGATCGCATCCATGGCATTGAAGATGGGTGAGCATGGTGCTCCCCTAAAACGCGGCGGCCTGCCATCTTGCGAGCATGCTTCCATTCCGTGCGCCCCGTTCGCGTTTCTCACGAAAAAGGGAGGCCCAAATCAGGGGCCTCCCTAGGGTGCTGTCGGTACTGCCGAACTAGGAGATGAGCCTTCCGCTGCTGGCGAACGTGTACCATTTGCCGTTGATCTGGTAATCGCCGGTTACCATGCGCCCGGAGCCGTCCTTGAGGTAGTACCAAAAGCCGTCTACCTTCTGCCAGCCGGTCAGCATCTTGCCGGTTGTCGGATTCAGGTAGTACCAGTAGCCGTCTACCTTCTGCCAGCCGGTCGTCATCTGGCCGGTTCCAGGCTTGAGGTAGTACCAATATCCGTTGACCTTCAGCCAGCCCGTAATCATGCAGCCGGTGTTGCTGTCTCCGGGGGTGCCCAGGTAGAACCATTTGCCCGCGTACTTCCCGTTCGTCTCCTTGAACCAGCCGTGGTCCATGACGTTGTTGGTGAAGTGGTACCACTTGCCGTTGGGGAGCTTCTGCCACCCGTTGACGGCGTTGCCGGCGGAGTAGTACTTCCAGCTGCCATTCTCTTTGACCCAGCCGTTCTTGGTGGGTGCGAGCTTGTCGATGGGCTCGGTCTTGGTCTCGCCGCACCTCTTGCAGGTGTAGGTCATCTCGCCTTCGGAGGTTGCCGTGGGCTCCACGGTAACCTTGCCCTCGTCCCAGTCGTGGCCGAGGGCCGGGACGGGCTCCTGGGCCACGAGGACCTCGCCGCAGACGGAGCAGTGGCTGCCCTCGGTCAGCCCGTCCTCGGTGCAGGTGGCAGGGACGGCCTCGTCGGTGACGGGCGTGTGGCCCGTGGCCGGGATAACGACCTCCTGGGTCTGCTCCTCGAAGGCGGTGTTGGAGAACGTGGCCGTGTACGTGCCGGTCCCCGCGGCCACGCAGGTTGCGGGCTCGGTCACGGCGTAGGTCGCGTCGACGGTCTCGGCGATGTTCTTGTCGGGATCCTCGTTGCATTCCATGAGGGCGGAGCAGGAGAGGCCGTCCTCGGTCTCGGCCCATTCGTATACGGGGGCCTTCCACGTGTACCCCGTTGCGGGGATGGTGACCACCTTGGTGCCCTCGTAGGTCTCGTCGTCCGGGCCGGTGACGGATGCGGTGAAGGTCTTGCTGCCGTTGGTTTCCGGGGTGGCGTCAACGACGACGACGTCGATCTCGGAATCGGTTGCCGTGATCGTGTGGGTCGGGTCGTTGGCGCAGGTGAACGTGGCGGTCGCTTCGGTGTAGCCCGCCTCGTCGCTGCCGGTCCACTCCCACGTGGGCTCGCCCCAGTCGTGGCCCGTGGCCGGGACGGGCTCCTGGGCCACGAGGACCTCGCCGCAGACGGAGCAGTGGCTGCCCTCGGTCAGCCCGTCCTCGGTGCAGGTGGCAGGGACGGCCTCGTCGGTGACGGGCGTGTGGCCGGTGGCCGGGATCTCGGTGTAGGTCGTGTAGTCGCAGCGGCTGCACTCGTCGTAGGCCTCCCAGCCGGGCTCGGTGCACGTCGCGGCCTTCGCGTCGTGGTGGACCAGGTCGTGGCCGAGGGCCTCGGTCTCGGAATCGGTGTAGCTGTCGCCGCAGCGGCTGCAGGTGTGGGTCGTGTACCCGCCCTCGGTGCAGGTGGGCTCGGTCACGGTGGCCTGGTAGTCGTGGCCCGTGGCCGGGACGGGCTCCTGGGCCACGAGGACCTCGCCGCAGACGGAGCAGTGGCTGCCCTCGGTCAGCCCGTCCTCGGTGCAGGTGGCCGGGACGGCCTCGTCGGTGACGGGGGTGTGGCCGGTGGCCGGGATAACGACCTCCTGGGTGGCGGTGTACGACTGGTCGCCGAACTCTACGGTGGCGGTATAGACCGTCGACCCATCATCGGTGCAAGTTGCCGAGGTGGTTGTCGTTTCGAGCTCGCTGTCGGTGACGTCCTTGGTGAACTCGGCCTCGCCGTCTTTGGTGGCGAAAGTGGCGGTGGCGGCGGTGTAGCCGTTCTCGTCATCGCTGGCCCACGTCCATGTGGGCTCGCCGTAGGTGCGCGGGGTCTGGTCGTAGGTAGCCGTGTAGGTTGCTTCGCCGATTACCTCTGCGGGGGCGGGGGTCCACCCAGAGAACGTGTAGATGTAGTCTGCGTCAGCTGCCCTGGTCGGCGTAGTGCCGGCGTACTCGGGCATCTCGCCGCGGGGGAACTCGGAGCTCTGCAGCTCGGCGCCATCGTAGTCCACGAAGGTGATGAGGAAGTTGTTCTGAAGCGGCACGGCCTCGAACTGCGCAACGTACGTCACGGGGCCGGTGACTGCAGGAAGGGCGTCGTTCGGGCCATAGACGATCTGGCCGCCGTCGGAGGACCATCCGATGAACGTGTAGGAATACTGCTCGGAATCGGCTCTCGTCGGGGTGGCGCCGCTGTAGACGGGAATCTCGCCTGCCGCATACTTGCCCGACTGGTAGTTCACGCCGGCGGTGGTGAACTGCACGATGTACTTGAAGTTGAAGACGGTCGACCTTTCGAAGATGCGGACTTGGGCGGCGCTGGAGCCCGACGTGTTGAGGCCGAAGGTGCCGTTGCTGTTGGTCAGGTAGTAGGTACTGTTGCTATAAGACATGGAGAGGCGCTGATTGGAATTGTCGTAGGTGACGGCGCTACCCCTGCTGCTGGAGCGGGGCACGTAGGGGCTACTGCTGCTCCTGGACAGGTACCTGCTGTTGTTGGTCAGGTACCTGCTGGAGTTGTAGTTCCAGACGGCGCTGGTGTTGTTGGTGACGATGTAAGCGGGCTCGTCGCCGCTCGCGGCGACGTATTCGCCCTCGCCAAATGTGACGGTGCCGGTGTCTGCGGAGGAGGAGCCGCCGACGTTTTCAATGGCGTAAACGCTGGCGCCATCCTTGGTCACACCGACGATGTAGTCCTTGCCGGTGGAGAGGGCGTCGGTCTCGATGTAGCGAACCTCAGCCTGGTTGCCGGGGTCGATCATCGTGCTGGACTCGCCGGTGGACCTGACGGTGAACAGGTTCAGCGAGGCGGAGGCGGACCCTTCCTCGTGGGTTATGTACTTGTCGGCGTTGGCGCTGTGCAGCGTGCTGCCGGAGACGGCGTTCAGGTACTGGCCGTCCTGGCTTTTGATGTAGTAGCCGCCTTCGGTGGGCTCGATGAGCCAGAGGATTTCGCTGGTGGGCTCGGTGTTGCCGTCATACAGGACGCCGGTCAGGCCCTCGTAGCGGTAGTTCGTGCTGTTGACGAGAACGTCGGAAGACGGCTCGGCCGACAGCGCATAGTCGCCGATGGTGATGATGTAGCCGATTCCGGGCGCGGAGCTCGGGGTGACCGTCACCTCGCAGGTGCCGGTGTATCCGCCGTCGTTGGTGGTGGCGGTGATGGTGGCGGGGCCGACGGAGACGCCCTTGACGCGGCCGGAGTTGCTTACCGTCGCGACGGATTCGTCGCTGCTCGTCCAGGTGACGGTCTTGTCGTCCGCCTCAGCGGGCAGCACGTTGGCGGTCAGGGCGATGGACTTGCCTGCCTCGATTTCGAGGGTGGCGGGCTCCACTTCGACGCCCGTGACAGCCACGGGTTCAACGGTGGCATCGGGCTCGACCAGCTTGCTGGTCTTGTAGTTGCTGGAGGAGCCGACCGTGAAGAAGTCGACGCTGTTGTTGGACGCCCTGGTGGTTAGGTAGATGTCGGCGGGTCTGGGGTTGTCGCTGGCGTTGGTGCTCTTCAGGTAGCTTCCGTTGCCCTGCCAGGCCTCCAGGCCGCCATCGACGACCCAGACATCCTGGGTGTCGCCGACGGTGAGCGTGCCGGTGTAGCCGCTTCCGCTGCCCCTCACGTAGGTCGCGCTCAGGTAGTCGCCGTTATAGCTCTTAATGTAGTACCCGTTCTCGACGCCGTCCACTTCCTCAAGAGTCCAGAGAGTCGACCAGGGAGCGGCATCGTTCGCATTGTACGTGATTGCCTCAAGGCCGTGGTACTCGTAGCCGGAGCTGTTGGACGTCATCTCAGACGACGGGTTGGAGGTCAGGGCGTAATTGTCGATCGTGATGACGAAGTACTGCTCCACGGAGCTGCGGGGAGTTACCGTGACTTCGATGCCGTCGGTGAAGATCGCACTGGTATCGGTGTCGCCCGCCGTCACGGTGATTGTGGCGGTGCCTTGAGCGACGCCTCTGACCCTGCCGTCGGAGCTGACCGTCGCGATGGAGGTGTCGCTGCTTGCCCAGGATACGGCCTTATTGGTGGCGTCCGCCGGCTCGACCGTGGCGGTGAGCTTGGTGGTCTTGCCCACCTCAACGCTAGCGGAGGTCTGGTTGATGGAGACGCCCGTCACGGCTACGGGATCCTGCTCGGTGAATGCGGTTCCCTGTCCGTCGGTGCCGTTCTCCGTTACGTTGTTGGCGAATTCGTCGTAGTACGCGAACGACAGCTGGTTCTTGTGGTTGATTGTGAGGAGGAGGGCTTTGCCCTTGACGCTTTCGCTACCAGAGCCATATTCCTTGCCGCTCATGCAGCCAGCGGCGGCGTAGTAGAAGTTGAATTCCTTCGTGTCGCTGCTGGAGCTGCCCCATTGGATTACGGATCCAGGCTCGAAAACCTCGTCGTAGTTGGTGTCGCTCTGGGAGTGGTTGTGACCCCACAGCAGGACGATCTTCTTTCCGGATGCCGTGGCGGCGTTCAGGACGTCGATGACGCCATCGGCATTGGCCGTCGTGCGGCCTCCCCAATAGCCGCTGCTTCCCCAATGGTGCAGGGGGAAGTGCGTCAGGATGATGACGACCTTGTCGTTGTCGATGCCTGCCAGGTAGTTCTGGAGCGCCGATATCTGTGCGGCGGTGTAATTGTCGCTGTTGTTGTTCCAGTTGTCCGTACCCAGGCAGTAGATGCGGTAGTTGCTGCCCACCATCGCCTCGCCGTCTTTTATGAAGTTGTTCTTGACGGAGTTGGTGGTGGTGTTGTACTTGCCGTTGTAGAATTCGTGGTTGCCGGTGGTGTAGACGCCTGTTATGCCGTTCTGATCGACCGCGGTCATGACCGATTGCGTGTAGGTCCAGAACTGGCTCTCGTTGGCCGAGGCGCTGCCCATGTCGCCGCAGAAGCCGAAGAGCTCGATGTCGCTCTTGCTGATGCCCGCCTTATCCCCGACGTTGGTGAGCCAGGTGTTGAGGCGGTTCTTGGCCGTGTCGTCGGATGAGTTGTGGATGTCCGACGTGAATGCCAGCACGCTCGTGCCGGATTCGTCTGCGTAAGCCTTGCTCATGGCGTTCGGCACGAGGAGGGAAGCCCCGCCTATCATGAACGCCAAAGCTATGGCGAACAAAAGGCCCGATACTCGTCTCAGTGATTTGGTCATGGCGCCTCCTTCGCGTTGCAGTACGTTTCTGGATGGTGCTATGTTGTCCATTATGGGGGCGAGACGAATCGTTTCTTTCTACAAATGCAATGAATTCGGTGGACGTATTTAAGAATTTGTCTAAACAGTGCGTTCGGAAGACGCTTCTCCTTATAGCAAACGAGTGTCGTGGACGACGGCATTGTTGTTATGGTTTGCAAACGTTATGTTCGCGTCGTCGATGGTGATCAGCGTCGCCCACCGCGCGTTATCAGCATTGAGGATATGAGCGCTGTCAGGGGGATGGCCAATATCATGCCGATGCTTGACGAAAGGCCGGCTATCGTCTCCAAGGCCACGAAAGCGGTTGAGAACATATGGTAGAACGAGAGGTCGCGCGCATACAGGAAGATCATCAGGGTAAGCTCGCCGCCGAGGAAGGCGAGGATCAGCGTGTTGGTCATCGTGCCCGCCATGTCGCGGCCGACGTTCATGCCCGACTTGAAGAGCTCCTTCTGCGTGAGCTTCGGGTTCGCCGCGTGAATTTCCTCGAGCGCCGAGGCGATGCTCATGGCCACGTCCATCACCGCGCCGAGTGCGCAGATGATGATGCTCGCTACAAGGAGGCCTTCCATGTCAATCGGGATGCCGTCGTACACTGCCAGCTGGTACAGTGGCTCGGCGTCTTCGAGCCTAAGGCCGTTGATCTTCCCGAAGAACTGCGCACCGAGGCCGAACACCATGGCGAGGAACGTGCCCGCCACCGTGCCGAGGAAAGCGCCGACGGTCTTCCTATGCACTCCGCCTAGAATCGTGAAACACACAAGCGAGATGTAGGCGCACATGACGAACGTCGTGAGGATGGTGGGGGCTCCCTTAAGGATCAGGGGTATCAGTATCGCAAACAGGCAGACGCAGGTGAACGCCAGGCCTATCAGCGATTGCAGTCCCGTGAGGCTTCCGACCAGCACGACCACGATGAAGAACAGTATCAGGAACCCGATGAGGAACGGGATTCGGTTGAGCTCGTACACCGTGGCGGTAACATCGCCGTCCGCGTGGGTCTTGATGGTCAGCGTCACGCTGTCGCCCACTTCGACGGGGTGTCCGCTGATAGGTCCGAAGGAGTTGTAGGCCGTCAGCTGCGTGCCGGCATAGGTTCCGGTGTCGATGGTGACGGCCAGCTCCTGGCTGCCGGCGTACGACCCTTCGGTGGCTTCGTCGATGGACATGTCCTCGCTGACGATTTCATTGACGGTAGCCGTGTCGAAGTCGATCGTCTCGGTGCCGTACGCCCAGAACAGCGATCCAGTGTCTTTAGCCTCTCCGGAATGCGCCACGAAGAGAGCGGCCACGAAGAGGGCGGCGGAAATCGCCAGCACGATGACGGTGCTCGCCTCCTTCCTTAGAGGCGGCAGCTTCGGCAGCTGGGGCGTCTTGGGCTTTTCAGGCGTCTTCTTCATCGTGACCTTCTGTTGCTAGGCTGCGGGCGGCCCCGCGCTCATCAAACGACTGCGATCCAGCATAGTATACAACCGCACACTACGAATGCGCCCCGCAGACGAAATCGCCTGTGGGACACTGCGTTACGGGTGCTGTGGTCGTTGGCTCGGATTCCGGCCCTCGCTTACGACCCTGTCAAATCGATCCGTGCATACTCTGCGCGAAGCGACCCGCTTTCCTTTTTAGTAGTAGGCGAGTCCGATGCCGACGTATTCGCAAGTGCCGAAGCCCGTCACACCCGCGCCGTTCTCCGTTTCAACGGTGTTCGAGTCGCTGTCGTGGCCGCCGCCGATAATGAGGCACCACGACCCGCCGGCCACGGCTTTCAGCTCGTCGTCGTCCAGCTCGCGGGCCTGGGTCGACTCCACGGCCTCCTCGAAGGTGTAGGGCAGGCCGGCCTCGGCGGCAAGCGGCGCGACGGTTGCGTCGAAGACCGCCTTCTCGTCGCCCTTGTCGCCGTCGAAAGCCTTGAGCGCTTCCTGCAGCTTTGTCTGCAGCTCCTCGTCGCTGCGAAGCAGCTTCTCGAACTCCTTGACATTCTCCTGTGCCATAGTTTCTCCTTTCGTGCGCTTGCGCGAATTGCGTGACTGCGTTTATCGCGTCTTACGTCCTGATACGCAACAGGCTGCTTGGCCGTCTCACAACAATGGACACTATGCCGTGGCGCGGCACTCGACCCGCCAAACCGCGCCCTTGCAAAAATAAGAGCACGTATTCCGAAGAAATCTGAAGAATGGTTTGGTGGTATTCGTGGCCGTAGGCGACGGCGACTCAGGCGAGCTCCTCACATTCGCTCTGTCCGTTCGCCAGCCGGGCTTCGGGAGCTTATCGACGGATTTGCAGACGCGCTTATGATCGTTCTTTCTTTGCGTACATATACAGGAACAGCACCATGAACAGTTCGCCGAACATGCTGATAAAGAAGATCAGATCGGCATTGCCTGTCGCAGGTCCGAGCGCCGAAAAGACAAACATCAGGAATCCGGACAGAAACAGATGAGGCGTTTTCTGCCTGATCCAGACAGCCACGCCGGCGATCATCATCGGAATGACCGTACCGAACGAGAGGATTTTGCTGACCGTATCGGCCCAGTTCGGCGTATCCGCGCTCGATACAAACCGGACCACGCCGGCAATCTCTTTCGGCTCAAGCACTGTGCTGAACGCCTGTGCCACGCCTGCCACCATAAGCACTGCGGCAAGAATCCATATTGCCCGCAGGGCGGGCTTTTTGAAATCCAGCGCATATCCGCAGATCGGAAACAGAAGTGGAATCAGCATGCCATGCGCGACGAAACGTACGGAACTGATCGCCTTAAGCACTTCCGGCTGCATCAAAGAACCCAGCCCGATGATGACGGCATCAAGAATCAGTCCCGCCGAAACAAGGAACGTCAGAAGCGCAAGCATCTGTTTCGTTTTGTTCCATTGGATGAACAGCAATGCTGCGACGATGAGCTCACAGACAACGATTGCCCAGATGGCAGCGGGACAGATGCTCAGCAGAATACCACGCATGGATACGCCTCCGTATTGTTTCGCTTCCTACCGGCCGATCCGCAACACCGGCGCCACGGTTTCATCTTTAGCCGAATGACGCGGTAAAACGCCATCGGCCAAAACTCATTGCAGATCCCGGTCGGACCCCATGTCCTCGATGGACATATCGGAAGCATCCACCTTGTCCGCATCGTCCTGCGAATCCGACCTGGTCGCGAGCTTGCCATCCAGTTGCTTCGTTATGCTTTCCGCCCTCAGCTCCGTGAACATCAGGAGCGTCTGATAGGCCGTATCGTGTTTTTCCGGCGAGAAGAATGCTTTCGGATCCTCTTCGATATAGGGAGCTATGAGCGCGTGGACCCTTTCCGATTCCGCTTTGAAATCTCCGGAATCAATGATATCCGTCACGTCCGAAAGCGCGTCATGATACTCCGCGAGATACCGTTCGTCGGACAGTATCCAGTTCCACATCGGGCGTTCTTCATCGGGAACGATTCCCAACGGGGAATCGATGCCCGCGTTGACGACGGCGCCGCTGTCTATTTTCTGGCCCACCTGCGCATCCGCCGGGAAGCTGCCGAACGCTATGTCATAGTCCCATGGCAACAGAGCGAGCCTGCCGTCTTTTTCATACAGCAGATAGTTGTGGAGCATCGGTCCCGTATAGCTGTCATAGGACACCAGAAAGTTATGGACTGCGAAGTATCTTATGATCTCTTCCGTATTCAGGTGTTGCTCCAACTCTTCTCCCTCGGAGAGAGCCTTCAGCGCCATTATTATCCGCTCACGCGTTTCCGCGTCGTCGGGGGTTTCCGCATTCTCAAAGATGTCGGGGTAGCTCTCTTCGTTGTCGTCCTTGTATGCCAGATCCGCGCCGCCCCCGTTGTTATGGGCCGCGCTTTCTCCGTTTTGGATCCGCTTCATTTCCTCATCGGTCAGGGCCATGTCGCCGTCTTCGGGTTTGTAAAGCGCCCCTTCCCCGTCTTGCG
Organism: Slackia heliotrinireducens DSM 20476; assembly: GCF_000023885.1. NCBI lineage: Bacteria > Bacillati > Actinomycetota > Coriobacteriia > Eggerthellales > Eggerthellaceae > Slackia > Slackia heliotrinireducens. Next base: position 2,096,910 of record NC_013165.1, read on the forward strand.
TTCTCTCGAGGAAGCTCTCTTCGACTCCCTCGACAGCGGTGTAAAGCCCCTGGACCTCACCGTTTACCGTCAGCCACACGTATGACGTCAACGGCGCATCCACGCCCATTCTGTCGAACAGCCAGTATGCCATGTGCTCCTTCATCGCAGACCCGTCCGTGAAGTTGTTCTGAAGGTTCAGCTTGTCCAAGCCGTGATAGGTCTGACCGTCCACGTACTTTCCGAAATCGATCCCGTAACTGAATTTGTCCTTGCCGGCATCCGCCACGAAGAACAGGCTGGAATTGCCCTTCGTGCTGAAGGCGACGTCTTCGACTTCTTCCCCATCGATCACCGCGGTCACCTTGTATTTGGTCTTCTCCTTCGGATTCGAAGGCTGGTTGGTCCTGTCCTCTTCCGTCATTTCGATGTCGACGGTATGGACGCGGGTGCCATCGAATATGAGGCTCGCGTAGGCGGAGGCCTCTGCCCCGCCGTCCTCGTCTTTATCGGCGGAGTGACAGCCGGTGAAAACCAGCAGGCAAACAACCAGGAACGCTGTCGCCAAAAGAAAGGCTTGACGACTGGATAGCTTCAGGGTTGATTCCTTCATTTTTGTTCCACCCTTTCGGATCCCAAGTCCTATTTCCGCCACCCGCCTGAAGCCTCCATTTATGCTTCAGCAGCCAGTCCGATAAATTGTGGGCTGCAATGCCTTCACGGTCGTGGGTCGCACGTCTGGTATTGACCATGACTGTTTTTTGCGACAATCAATGTAATCCATGACGTCACTTCCGAAATCGAAACATTCTTTAAGTTCAGCACCTGCATTCACAGCTTACGCAGAGATTTATATGCTTGTCGATGTGGAATGGACGTCTGCTCGCTGCGGGAATGCAGTTCGCAAACGCCTATAGTCAACGTGATATTCCATGGAGAGTAGTCACAGGTCCTTCGGAAGTAATCAAAACCGCAGGTGGTTATAGGGAAGCATTGCTCACTTATCCGAGGTGAGTACGCGTTCGTAACGTTTGCTTAGTTAGTCCAGCTCGATGATCATCAACCACTCGGTTTCGTCCGCGCCATTGCCCACGATGCGGAAGCCCAGACGCTTGTAAAGGCGAAGGGCCGGGTTCTCCTTCTGGACCGAGAGGGATGCGCGGGCGTAACCGGCACCTCGCAGCTCGTCGAGCATCGCGCGCATCATGGCGGTGCCCATGCCCGACCCCGGTACGGCTTGTAGAGCGATACGGAGAACGAGGGCGTCTCGTCGTCGATGTGGCCGTACTCGTCAGTCGTGCGCACCCAGCAGGCGCCCACGACTTCGCCGTCGACGGTAGCGACCACGGCGCGGTCGTCAGGGAGCGTGCCGAAGCCCTGGAAGGCCGCGCGGCACTTCGGATCGTCGTAGATGACCGAGCGAGGCACCTCGCCCTCGAAGCCCTCCGGGACGAATATCGCCTCGTAGAGGAAGTCCTCGAGCAGCGGCCACTCGTTTGGTTTCATGCGCCTGATTTCGTAATCCATCCGAGGCCCCTCTTAAAGATGCTATCCCCAAAGCTCCCTGCAGGAGATGGCGTACAGGGGCACGTTGCGCATCCAGTCCTGCTCGCGGTAGCCCGAGAGGCTGAAGCGGACCGCCCGGACCTCGGGATGCGCGTCTTTGAACGCCCTCAGGCTCTTGGCGCGCAGGTTCTCCTCGGCCTTCACCTCCATGGCGAAAACGCTGCCGCCGTCCTGGACGAGGAAGTCGATCTCGCCGGAGGAGTTCTCCGCCGACCAGTAGTAGGGCGAAAGGCCGCACTCGGATATGAGCTGCTGGCAGACGTACTGCTCGGTGAGCGCGCCTTTGAACTCCGTGAAGACCTTGTTGCCGTCGACGACGTCCCGCGGCTCCAGGCCGCTCATGGCGCCGAGGAGCCCCACGTCCACCATGAAGACCTTGAACGCGCTCATGCTGCAATAGCTCGGCAGCGGCACGTGCGGCTTGCTCACGCGGCGCACCTTGCAAATCAGGCCTGCCTGCTGGAGCCACGCGAGGCTCTCCTCGAAGTCGGCCGCGCGGGCGCCCTTGCGCACCTGCCCGAAGATGAACTTCTTGTTCTCCTGCGACAGGTGTCCCGGGATCGACTGCCAGGCGAGCATGGTGCGCGCGAGCAGGCGGGGCGGTATGTGCTTCGCGAAATCGCTCACGTATCCGTTCAGGATCTCTTGTTGGACTGCCCGTGCGGCGCGCACGTCCTGCTCGGCAACATAAGCATTCACCGCCTCGGGCATGCCTCCCACAACGTAGTATTGCTTGAGGAGCTCGGAGAGCTTGCCCGAGAAGGCGTTCATCATCTCCGCGTCGCCCGATCCTATGAGCTTTCCGAACCTTTCGTTTCCCGTCGCGTCGAGGAACTCGGTGAAGCTCAGCGGGTAGAGGTCGAGCGTGTTGACCTTGCCGACGGGATAGCCGGTTCCTTCGGTTGCCGATATCCCCAGAAGCGATCCGGCTGCGGCAACGGCGTACTCGGGGGCGTTCTCGCAGAAGTACTTGAGGGACGTGATGGCCTTGGGGCAGGCCTGGACCTCGTCGAGGACGATGAGCGTTTCCCCCGGCCGTATCTCCATGTCGAGCTCGAGCGCGAGCGAGGCGATGATCCTTGCGATGTCGAAGCCGGACTCGAAGTAGCCGCGCGCGAGCGAATCGTTATCGAGGCTGACGTAGGCGACGTTTTCGAAGTGGAGTCTCCCGAACTCCTTGAGCAGCCACGTCTTGCCAACCTGCCTGGCGCCGTTGAGAATGAGTGGCTTGCGGCGCGAGCTGTCCTTCCAGGCGACCAGCTTCTCCATGAGGGCTCTTTCCATATGACTCCCTCCCAAATAGATTACGTCCCTATTATAGCGTCGATAAGCAATAATAGGAACGTAATAGTGTTTCAGTCTACAATTTTAAGGACGTAATTATTCCCACTCGATGATTCCGATTCCGTCCGTTTTTGTGTCCTCGTTGCTTTTCATGCGGCCTCGTCTCACCCGTGCCGTTTCGTTATAGGTGAGTATTCACTTTCGGGCTTTCTGTTGGAACTCACTTGGAACTCAGCCGGGTGAGTTCCGGCTGGAACTCACCTATGGGGAGTATTTTGCCCGATATGGGGAGTATTGCCCTTGAACTGCGGTTTTGCCACTACATCATGGTCAAGTGAGTTCCAACCCGTCTTCCAGGCGTTCCGTCCGATACGGGGAGTATTGTTTTCCGATATGGAAATGATGCGGTTTACCCGCGGAAACGTCATCTTCTCCTCTTACGGGTGAGTTCCAAGGAGCTTTTCGAGTGCCGTGCGCCTAATCCGTTTCAATTATTGTCAGGTACTTAGCCGGCACGTGCTTAGTCAACCAGACTCCGTTCTTCGAAAGGAAGAACTCGAAACCTTCTTCGTGCATAGCGCACGTATCGACCTTCAGTATTACGGGGCTTCCATGGCGACTCCCAACTTTGATCGCCGTTTCTCCGTCTGAAGAAAGATGGACATAAAGACGACCCTTGGGAAGAAGCCCCTGTTTCATTATCGAACCCAGGAACCTCTGCGCCGTACCGTGGTAGAGCGCCTCGGGAGGATCTTTAGGCTCGAGCTCGACGTCGACATCGACCGAGTGTCCCTGGTTGGCGCGGACGAGAGAATGGTCTTCGTTGAACGAGTACCTGCCCTTAGAGTCTGTGGCGACGATTTCTTCCAGCATCTCAAGGGTGAAGGGACGCAGGGAAGCGATGCCCTTGACGAGCTCGTCGACGTTTGCCCATCCGTGCTCGTGGGCACGTACCTGCTCGACGAGCGCGTCCCAAGCAGGGCCTACCTCCCCTGTCCCGTCGTTTCCGTCGGGACCGACGAAGACGGAAAACTTATGGTCGTCGTCGGTCCCGAATAGGCCGCAAATGGCAGGGACTGCAAGCGCGGGAGAACGGATCGGCGCGGCAGTAAGGCGCGCCCGCATCCACCGCGGACGGGCCCAGCGAGACCTTGCCGACTGCTGGGGCTGTCCTCACATGCGCACGTCGCCGCCATTGAGAGCGGCCGCGTCAGCGTCGGCTTCGACACGCTGTGCCGGATAGCCGACGCCCTTGGCGTCAAGGTCGGCGACCTGCTTCCCCCGCTGGGCTGACGGGGGAAGCGCGCAGGGACGCTACTCCGAGCCTCCTGGCGCCTGCATCCACTGCCATTCGCGCAGGTGCTTGAACGGCAGAGGCAGCACCGTCGCGTCCCTGATGCGCACGACCGGGACGAGCAGGGTGCCCAAGAGGCTCGAAAACGACGGCTCGCCGCCGTCCGCGGAGCGGACGCGCCTGATGGTCATGCCCCTTTTCCATCCTGCGTTCGGAAGCCCTCCGAACGCACCCACCCAGTAGCAGATCCCGTCCGGCCTGCGGTAGCACTGCAGGCCCACAAGCGACTCGAGTTCGCCCGCCCTGTTCTCCTTGCCGCGCGGCACGCTCGTCGAAAGGCGTTTCGCGAACATCTCCTCGAGCTGGTCCGAGATAGCGTTCTTGACCGTTCTCGCGAGCGTCGTTCCGCCCTGGGACCTGCCGACGTCCTTCACGATCCCGTACAGCTGGGCCGACGTCACGGCCTCGCCCGGCAGGTCCTCGACCGCCTCGCAGACGGCCGCCCTCGCCCCGTCGACAAGGGGCTCGTCGCTCGCCGTCGAGAGCGCCGCCAGGACGTCGTCCTTTGGCATGGTCCAGTCGAAGGCGCGAATCTGCTCCTCGACCACCTCGAGATCCGGCACGGGGAAGCCCTCGGTCCTTTCGATGACGTCGACCTCGCCGTTGTCGCCGATAACGAACCCTTCCACCACCGAGGCGCCGGAAAGCCCGTACTCCGCCGCCAGGTCCCCGGCCAGGACGTCCCATCGGCCGCCGCCCAGCGCATCGTCCGCGCACCCCGCGTGAAACGACAGCGAGCCTTCGGGCGTGACCTCGGCGAACGAGTAGCGCGTCGGCGGCTCCCCGGGCTTGCGTGACTCCCTCTCGGCGTCCGTCTCCGGCCCCGGCAGCGCAAACGTCACCGGCCCGGAAAGTCCCAGCGACGTCCAGTCGAATACGCCCATGCGCCCCGCGAGGACGTCGTTCTTGATCGCGAGCTCCATGAGGCACTTCTCGAGGATCGCCTTGAGCGCCGACGTCTTCTTACCGTCCTTGTCTACCGCCGCCTTCGCCGCCTGCAGCCTCTCGATCGTGAGGTGCTGGCACGGGGCCTCGGCGCCTGCGGAGCCGCCGTACGGGTCCGGCGTGCCGGAGTCGCGGTAGAACTCGGGCGCGTGCACCACGACGATGTTTCGCGCCCCCTCGCCCGGCTCGCCGGCCACCTCGACGTCCGCATTAGCCCCGAGAAGCCCCAGTCCCTTCAGCTGCTGCGCGACGTAGCGGCAGGCCGACTCGCCGTCCTCGTCCTTCGCGGCGTTCACGACCCGGTAGCCGTGCCCCGAAAAGCCCGCGCCCGCCCCGGGCTTCGCCAGGCGCCCCTCGAACGCCACGCGCCCGGCCCTGTCCTCCTCGGCGAACGCGACGTGTGCAATACCTTCGTACCTCTTGTTGAACGTCGAGACGAACTCCGACATCACCCCGCACTTCGAGTCCCTGTACGCGTCCCTCGACCTGAACGAAAGGAAGTCGACGGAGTTCTTGCTCCCCTCGTACGTCCTGCGGACGAACACGCTGTCCGCGCCCGGCCTCTCGCCGGGCATGACGCGCCTCATGGTCGGGCCGCCGAGGTCCACCACGTACCTCGCGTACTGCTCCTTGCGGTACTTGCCGTACTTGACCCCGGGCTCGTCGGGACGGGTGAAGGTGCACACGTCGGCGCACAGGAGCATCCCCTCCGTCACCCTCAGCTCAAGCGCCCAGACTTGGTAGGGCTTCTTCTCTCCCCTTCGCTTCCTGCTCCAGGACGGCCTGACGCAGTACAGGTGGCCCGTCACGTTCTGAAGGCCCGTCCCCGCGCCCCCCGCGCCGAGCGCGTTCACCATGAGCTGCACCAGGACGTGCGCGGGCACTTTGCCGCCTTCGACCCTGCGCGGCAGGAGCATGAGCCCCACGTCGTCGGGGTCCACATCCTCGCCCTCCACCTTGCCGCAGAGCGCGCTCTCGAAGTGCCCCCTCAGCCCCTTCGCGTCGGTCGCCCCTTTGCCCGTCAGGATGTAGAACGGCTTTCCGCTCCCCTGACCGAGCACCGCCTCGATGAAGGGCGCGCCGCCCGGCTCGAAGGCGCGCGAGCTCCACGAGAGCCTGCCCTCGCCCTGCTTCTCGACCTCGTACACGTCGAACGCCTCGTCGAACCCCGCCAGGTCCACCGACGCGTCAAGCCTGTTCGTGAGAACCGTCATGCCGTCCTACCTCTCTTCCTCGATGAAGTCCCTGATCTCGCCTATCGCCCGCACGTCGTACGAGAGGTCCGGGGCGACCAGGGCGGGGACCACCAGCAGCCCGCGGCCATCCCCGTCCCGGTATCGGCGCGCGACGAGCCTCCTGCCGTCGGGCGGGAGGACGTTCGCGACGACCGCGCGCTCGGCTCCGACGTCGCGCATCTTCTCGAACGCCCACCTGCGGTATTCCTCGGACTCGGCGCCCAGCTTGTCCGACGGCGCCTTCCAGTGCTTGAAGTCGACGTAGGCCGCGCGCCCGCCCCCTGCGGCGGAGAAGGTGAAGTCGAACTTCTCGAACTCGAGCGGGTCGTCGATGCCGGCGACCTCGAACCCGCACGCTTCGAGGATCGTTCGGCCGCAGACCTCGCCCAGGCGCCCCTTGTATATGCTCTGGAACACCACGGGCGTCATGAACCACTCCGACGCGCGCCACTCGGTCGCGTACCCGCTCCTTTCGAACTCCTCGCGCACGCCGGGTATGCGGAGAAGCTCTTCGAGGCGGGCGTCCGCCGAGCTCACCGCGAAGGACGGCCTCCCGCCCGCACCCGGCCCGTCGAGCACCTCCACCTGGGCGAAGTCGCCCTCCGAGCGGTACCGGAGCTCCATCGACGGGCGGGGCGCGCGCAGGTAGTAGCTGCGCAGCAAGTGGGCGGGCACGTCGCCGTCGCCTGACGGCTTCGGGTTCTTGAGCACGCACTCGCCGAGGGCGCGCCAGGCCTCGATCGCGTTCCTTCGCCAGCGCGAGCCCAGCAGCGACCCGATGGCGGTCTTCGAGCGTGCGCAAGCGCGCTGCTGCTCGAGCGCAAGCCTCTTGGCCTCTTTCCTCGCGGCGCATCCCTCGGCGGGCGCCCGGCGGGCCTCGAAGTGCTCGACGATGGCCTGGAACTCGGGCGTGAACGTGACGCCGCAGCCTTCCAGCTCCTCGAGGGAGACCCCGTCGAGCAGCCCCGCGTCCACGAAAAGCCGTATGACGGGCATCTTCATGTTCGTGCGGTTCAGGCGGCCGCAGGCCTGGTACACCTCCTTCGCGGCGTACATCTGCACGCTCTCTAGCCCATCCTTCATGAAGCCGTAGTCCTTCGCGGCGCCCTTGGTCGCCGTCAGCGCGCTTTCCGCGGAGCTCAGGAGCTTGGCGTAGGAGATTTCGCCGTTCTCGTACAGGTACTCGCACCCCAGGATGTGTTCCATGGCGCGCTCCCGGCCGATGGGGCACTCGCCGGTGATCGACGGCGACATGTGCGTCGGGCGCTCCAGGTAGCAGCAGTCGATGTCCATCTCGCCCGTGGCTGGGAACCCGTTGATCTTCACGGGGGAAACGCCCTCGGGCACGGGGTACTGGAGATTCTGGCCGGCGCCCGCCGACGCGTACGTCGTGACAAGGAAAAGCTTCTCCCCCGCCGCGAGTCGCGCGAGGGCGTCCCGCTTGCGTTCCTCGAAGTCGTCCCCGCCGAGGACCGCGTAGGTCGCGCGCGGCGGGACGCCGGAGCCGAGCTCAGCGAGGATGGCCCCGAACAGGCCTTCGAGCAGCTCGAGGCCGAAGTCCCCGTCGCCCGGCTTGGGCAGCCTGTTCAGCACGCAGAGCATGGCGCGAGAGTCCTCGTCGGCGAAGAAGCGCCGGTAGGCGGTGCAGACCTTGAGGATGCGCTGCTGGCGGAACGTGCCCCCGCCCTCCGGCAGCGACATCTCCACCTCGTTGCAGGCGCGCCGTGCGGCGGACGGGTCCGCGAAAACGGATTCCCATGCCTTTGGGCCGTACTCGCCGTTGTCGTCGACGCCGGAGACGCTTTCGACCTCGATCCTCACGCGGTCGTAGCCGTCCACGCTCTCGCGGTAGTCGGCCTCGATGAGCGACTTCTGCGCGTCCGTGAACCTGAGCCTTCGGTCGCCGAGCGCGTCGTCGACGTAGCCCATGTCGTAGTTGCCGAGCACCGACCGGATGTCGAGCGTGGCCGACACGCCGACCACCAGGTTCCGGCCGCACAGGTCCAGAAGTACCTTTTCCGCGGTGCACGGCAACTCGCAGCGCTCCATGCGCACGGTGGTGTCATGGGAGGGCGACCGTTCCAGCGAATGGTAGCGGAATCCCGTGCCGTGGATGCTCAGGTCCTCGGGGCCAGCGTATTCTCCCGCCGCACCCGCGTGCCAGTGCCCGCGCCTTCCGCGGACCAGGGCGATCAGGCGCTCGCGCGTGGGGTTCGGCGTTCCGTCGACCTCGTCGAGCACGTTGAGCTCGGCGAGCACGGTGCCTATCGCCTGCTCGACGCTGATCTCGGGGCGCAGGCCCTTCTCCGCGTCGGCGGCGACGGCCCTCGCATAGTTCTCCGCGACCTTCCCGATCCAGTCCAGCGACCATCCCAGAACACCCTCGACCCTCTTGAGCGCGAGGTGCAGGGCGTAGGTCTCCCCGACCGCCGGGAACAGGTTCTTCTGATCGTGGCGGCTGAACGGCTCATGCCCGCGGACGATGTCGACCGTGTTCCGATTCTGCTCGAACCGCAGCGCCGCCCACAGCTTGCGCGCGCCGCCCTCGGCCCCCTCCCCGCCCGACGTGGGAGCCTCGCGGCAGACGACCGTCGTTCGGAAGTCCTCGAACAGGAACGGGCGGGCGGAGCGGGCGACGTCGTCCGACAGCCGGAACTGCCTTTCCAGGCGCAGGGCCGCGTACACGTCGTCGCTCGCCTCGACGAGCTTCCCGCGCTCCTGCAGCAGGGCCTCTCCGCGCTCCTTCGACGAATCGGGGCTTCGGAAGAGGTCCGCCGTGAGCTGCCTGCCCCTGACCTCGGACGCCCTTCGGGCGCGCTCGTCGGCATAGGGCCTGACCGAGCGCGGCGAAGCGTCTGTGCCGCTCGGAGCCTCGAAGAGCCTGCGGCCTTCCTGGGACGGGCCGTGCAGCGTGCGGAGCAGGCTCACGGCGTCGGACATCGTGTTCGTCGCCTCCTCTATCAAGGCTCGGTTGATGACGCGCTTGGAGAGCTCGAACTCGTCGATGAAGAGCACCGACCCGCGAAGGAGGTCGCTCCCCAGAAGGGGCTCAGACGGCTCGACGATCGGCGTCGACGCGGCCAGGAGCTTGCTCACGCTCATGAACACCGCGCGGGCCCGGTACGCGAACACGGACGGGTAGAGAACGCCGAGCCACTTCCACGCCGGATCGCCCTCGAGCACCCTTCGCTTCTCCTTCAGCGTCATGAACCTGCAGCGGCCGCCCTTGTCGACGCCCATCTCGCGGAACACCCCCGAGATGCGCCTGCGGAAGGCGCGCTCCGCCTCTTCGAACCGGCTCTCGGCGGCCTCGATCGCATCCCTGCGGACGGCCGGGTCCTTGATGCTGGCGCCCTTCGCGCCCTTGAGGCTCGCCAACGCCCTCGTCGCGCGGTCAAGCTCGGGCAGGGCCCTGACGTCGAGCTCCTTGCTCTCGCTGGACCACGTGCCCGTGCCGCCGTCGCGCTTGCCGCGCGTGACGTACCGGACGGGCTTTTGGCCCATGAGCGCCGTCGCGGCGTCGATGTTGCGCTCGAACATGCCCGCATTCGAGTCGTAGAACAGGACGTACTCCGAAAGCTCCGGGCGTCCGCGCTCGGCGAGCATCCCGTTCAGGCGGCCCGCCGGCAGGTTGCGCTTGACGTCGGTCGCGAACACGAAGCGCCGGCTTTCCCCGCCGTGCTCAACCAGGCTGTCGGCGATGAGCTCGAGCACCGAGTGCGTCTTGCGCTCGCCCGTCGGCGCCGACACGGTGAGAAGCCCGCACTGGCCCGGGTCCTGCGAGACCGCCTCCCTCAGGGCGAGCAGGATCCCCGGCTCCCTCCCCTCTTCGCACATGCGCCCCACTGGCCCTTCTCCTTGCGTCCGCTGCACCAGATCCGTCATCGTCGTTTCGCCCTCCTTCTTGAGGCTGTTCGGCATATAGCCGCCGTTTAAAGTCCGTTGCACGAATTGTAGCATCAATTATGCCTTATGTGTACGATTTTTGGGACACCTGCCACTCGAGCCGCCTTCCCGGACGGGCCCGGGGGCGGGGCGGCCCGGCCGAGTGCGGGGCGGCGGCGTGCGTCAGCTGGCGGCGCCCTCGGCCCTGCGCACCGCCACCTTGAGCTCGCGCAGGGCCCACGTTCGGGTCCCTGCGTCGAGCTCGAAGAACTCCTGGAAGTAGCGCAGGGCCACGTCGTCCTTCGGGTCGAGCCCGCCGAGCGACGCCGGGCGCACGCCGTCCTTGCGCCGGAACGTGCTTGCCTCCTCGAAGGGAGAGCCGCAGACCCGCGTGATGTGCTTGCCCGTCGCCAGCTCGCCGACCATGAACTCGATGGGGCTGCCCAACCGGCCATCGACAACCTTGGAGCCCTGGACGCGGGGCCAGGGGCACGCTCCCTCCCCCGGGCTTTCGCCCTCGCCGTCGAACATGACCAGAAGCTCCAGGATCCCCCCCCCAGAGTCTGGTCCTCCTCGGAAAACCACCCTGCGAGGAAGCACGCCACCGCCAGAGCGAGGCCGAGCACGCCCTCGCGCATCGCCGCCTCAAGCGCACCCGGGGCGGGGTCTGGGTACAGGGCGCGCGCCAGAAGGCCCTTCGCCACCTGCGAGGGGGTCTCGTAGTCGCCGGAGGCCCTGATCGACGCGAAACACGCGCAGGGACGCAGGGCCGAACGGCGCGGGGCCCTCCGCCCCTCCGAGGACCGATGCGCTCCTCGGGTCGATCATCCAGCCCACGAACCGCGTCCCCAACCGCCTCATTCCCTTCTCGAAAGCGATCGGCTGCAAAGACTTCGACCAGTGGGTGCACTTCTACGAATTCGACTACCTCTTCGAGAGGGTCTGGCGCGACCCGAGGCGTTACCTGCCCATCTTGAGGCGCTTCAACGGCGTCATCCTGCCCGACTTCTCCGTCTACCGCGACATGCCGCTCGTGATGCAGCTGTGGAATATCTACCGCAGCCGCGCGATCGGCTTCTGGCTGCAGGCCAACGGGGTCGAGGTCATCGTCAACGTGCGCTGGGGCGACCGCCGCACCTACCGCGTCTGCTGCGACGGGGCACCCAAGGGCGGCGTCATCGCGGTGGGCACGGTAGGCGCAGTCCAGTCCACCGAGGACAGGCTCTTCTTCGCGGAAGGCCTCGCCGTGGTCGTCAGGCGCCTCGACCCCAAGGCCATCGTCGTCTACGGCAGCGCGCCCGAGGAGATCTTCGGCAGGTACCGCGAGGCGGGCATCGAGATCGTCCAGTTCGCCAGCGAGACCTCCTGTGCGCACGGGGAGGTGGCGTGATGGGCACCGGCGAGCACGGCGGGTTCGGCTACACCTCTGGGTCGGGCAAGTCGAAGACCTTCACGCGGGTTTGGTACGAAGGCACCGTAACAGTTGGCGACGAGGTGCGCGACGTGAGCCGCAGGGTCTACCAACGAAATGACATTGATTTCAACTACGTCGACCCCGATTCTGGGAAAACGAATCTTCAGCTCATGGAAGGGGGCAATGCTCCAATCGGAAACGATGGCAAGCCCGTCCAGCTGCACCATGTCTTGCAAAAAGAAAGCGGACCCATGGCTGAGGTCAGGGAAATCACGCACGAGGAGTATCATCGTATTCTGCACGGCTTGGTGAGTGACGGTAACAGTTTCAGGCACGATGAGGATCTCAAGAAGCAGTACGAAAACTTCAGGCGAAAGTACTGGCGTTGGCGTGCTCGTGAATACAAGAAAGGCGGCAACTAATGAACGATAAAATCAAGGAGCTCATCTCAAAGTATGAGGACGAGGGCTTTTTTACGCGGGTGCCTCCTACTCCCGAGATGGTCAAAGAGGCACAGGAGAAGCTCGGTGTAGAGATCCCCGAGCAGTTCCTGGAATACCTCAACATCTATAGCTATGGAGGAATCAACGGAACCGAGATTTTGGGAATCGGCATGACTGGCAAGATCATGTTTCTCGAGGAGACGTTGGAGTATCGTCGCTATGGGCTCCCGAATAATCTCATCGTTGTGGAAAACTGCGACGAATGGGTCTATTGCCTCGATGCGGAAACTGGAAAGGTGGTCTCTTGGTCGCAGCTGGATGGTCTCAAGGATGAGTATCCGTCATTTGATGACTTCCTACTCGATGAGCTCAACGAAGCTATTGCCAACTTGTAAAGCGAGGTTCAACAAGGCCTAGAAAGGCTTACGAGGGTTTAATAAGCCCCTCTGCCAAGCGCAGCTCGGCAGAGGGGCTTATTGTGTTTAGCTGGGGAAATGTGCGCTCCGAGCGGCTTTTCGTCACTCCCACTCTATAGTTCCCACATTTCCAAATTGTGCTCTCTCGTCCAGCACGTGCTAGCCCGTGCGGCCACGTTCGGATTTACTCCCCTAAAACCCGTTTTCGGGTGGTAGCCAGTTGGTAGCCAGAAAGTGGCTACCAGAGTGGTAGCCAGCGATGGGGAGTAAATGACCGTGGTATGGGGGGTAAACTCATCTACCTGCGGAAACGGGTGGTAGCCAGCCCGCGATTCCGGGCGAGTGGCTACCACCCCCGAAAACGGCCTCCCGAGGGCGTTTCCCCTCGAATACGGGAGTGAAAGAAATCGGTATGGGGAGTAAATCCATCTACCTGCGGAAATGCTGATTCCGAGATGGGCTTTGGCGTCCAACTGGCTACCAGGACGCGCATCCGACCAGATGGGCTTCCGCGTGCGGCGAGGAACCCGTCAGAACAGGTCCCCATCCTCCTTCAGAAACTCCATGAGGATCAGGTGCCTCACGCCGTCGCACTGGTTGCGCATCGGAGCCTCTCGTTAACGGGCATTTCCTGCAATTTCAGTGATATTGTGCCCGTTAAAAAGGGATACGCTCACATTGAAGCCGTTCAGTTATGGGATTCAAAAAAGATTCATTGCAGTGCGCACATTTTGGGCGGTTTTTGCGTTGTAGAGGGTAGAGGAGGTGATTGGGTTTGCTGAGGAAACGAACCGAAAGCCTGGGTCCGGACCGGGCGCGCGAGATTGCCGAGGAGTGCTACGGCGAGGTGCTGGCGTACTGCAGACGCCATGCGCCCGCAGGGCACGACCCGGCAGACCTCGCGCAGGAGACGTTCCTGCGTTTCGTGCGCGCCCAAGGCTACGCCGAGCGCGGCAAGCCCATTGCCTACCTAATGCGGATAGCGAGAAGCGTCTGCGTGGATGCGAGCCGCGAGAAGCGCCTGAAGACGGTGGACCTAGACTTCGAGCCGCCCGCCGACGGGCGCAGCGACCGGGAGCTAGAGCTCGACGAGGCGTTGGCGAAGCTGCCGGGCGACCTGCGCGAGGCCGTGGAGTTGCGATACGGATCGGGCCTCGGCGTGAACGAGGTGGCCCGCGCGCTCGGCATCAGTCGGTTTTCCGTGCGAAGGCGCATCAACACGGCGCTGAAGGAGCTCGAAGGTTTGTTGAGGGAAGGTGGTCTTGATGGGTGAGGTCAATCGCGCACGGCTCAAGGTGGAGCTGGCGCGACACTACGCTTCGCAGCGCGAGGCGGTAAGCCCCGAGGCAATAAGCGGGCTAGCCTGCGCGATGGTTGCCGAGGACGCGAACGCCCGAAGGCCCCTGCCGCGCCGCTCGGGGGCGGCCGGATTCGTCGCGTCCCAGGTGCGCTACATACCCGTATGGACCTGGGCCGCGCAGGCCGCGCTGGTCGCGATTATGTGCGTGCTGGCATGCTCGGGCGGCGACGCGGGCCTGACGAAGGTCGCGGTTGGAATCCTCTCGGCCACCTGCGTGCTCGTGGGGGTGCCCACCGTGCACGCGAGCAAGCTGCACCGGGTGGCTGAGCTGGAATACGCCTGCGCCCACGGTGCGGCCAGCACGATGGCGGCCCGCCTGATCGCGCTGGGATGCTCATCGGCGCTGGCGGTGGGGCTCATGGTGGCCGCAACCGCATCGGCACTCGATGCGCGGGCCTTCGACATAGCGCTCTGGGCCTGTCTGCCGTTCTTCCTTTCCTGCGCGGGTTCCCTCATGACGCTGCGCAAGGCGGCTCCGGACACCGCCCCGATGCTCTGTGTGGCCCTGACGGCGGCATGCTCGGTGGCGCTTCTGGGGCTTTCGGCCCTGGTGCCTGACCTGTACGCCCAGGCGTCGCTTGCCTCGTGGGCGATGGCTGCGGCCGCGGCCCTCGTCTGGCTCGTGCGCGAGGTCGTGATGACCGTGCGCACTGCGACCGCGGGCCTCGACGCCTTCTCCCCGCATATGGCCAAAACCTACAACTAGACAAGGATCAACGATATGGAACTCAAGCTAGACCGGCTGACCAAGCAGTTCGGGGCGCGCATTGCCGTGGACCGCGTGTCGGCGACGCTCACCCCGGGCGTGACGGGGCTTCTGGGCGCGAACGGGGCGGGCAAGACCACGCTCATGCGCATGGTCTGCGACGTGCTGCGGCCCACGGGCGGGCAGATTCTGCTCGACGGGCGCGACGCGCTGGAGCTCGGCGACGAGTACCGCGCGCTGCTCGGCTACCTGCCGCAGGACTTCGGCTACTACCCGGACTTCTCGGCGCTCGACTTTCTGCGTTACATGGCCACGCTCAAGGGCTTCGGCGGCCGCGACGGGCGGGTGCGCAGCCTGCAGCTTTTAGAGGAGGTGGGCCTGGCCGACGACGCGCGGCGCAAGGTGAAGACCTTCTCGGGCGGCATGAAGCAGCGCCTCGGCATCGCGCAGGCCATGCTCAACGACCCAGCCATCCTGGTGCTCGACGAGCCCACGGCGGGCCTCGACCCCAAGGAGCGCGTGCGCTTCCGCAACCTCATCGCCGGGTTCGCGCAGGACAAGATCGTCATCCTCTCCACCCACATCGTGAGCGACGTGGAGTTCATCGCCAACCGCATCCTCGTGATGAACAAAGGCGCGTTTGCAATGGACGGCTCTCCTGAACAGGTGGTGGCCCAAGCCGAAGGCAAGGTGTGGGAATGCCACGTGGACGCCCGCCGTGCCGAGGCTATGGCGGAAGCCATGACCGTTGCCAACGTGCGTTATGCCACGGACGGCCATGCAGTCGTGCGCGTGGTATCTGACGCATGCCCGATGGAAGGCGCCGTGGTTGTCGAGCCAAGCCTGGAAGACCTGTACCTGCTCGTGTTCAGCGACGGTGTCGAACGATAGGAGGACGATAATGGGAACCCTTATCATGTTCGAGTTTAAGAAGATCCTGGGCAATCACGCGGGCATGGTGTCCTGCGCGATAGCGTTTGCGATACTGGTGGCGCTCTCGGTGGGAAACCTCGGCTCGATGTCCGTGCGCGACATAAACACCGGCGAGCTCGTCGAGGGATTCGCGGCGCAGGCCACCTACCGCGCTGTGGTGGAGTCGCATGCCGGGGTGCTTGACGACGAGCGCGTGGCGCAAGACGCTGCCGTGCTCGACCGGGCAAACCAGCTTTCGCAGGAGACCGAAGGACTCGCCGAGCTTTCGAACCAGGAGGTCATCGACACCTATGGGTTCGAATTCTGGAGCCAGACCCGAGGCGTCATCGAGCAGGACTATTATCGGGAAGTCGTGGGGACGCTCGAGTCGACGAACCCGCGCGCAACCAGCTTGCAAAAAGGTGCCGAAGCGAGGATCGACGATGCGCTCGACCGCGGTTTCGTGGACTATTTCCCCTACAGCGAGGCCGAGAAAGTCTTCTGGAAGAGCAAGGCGGATGAGACAGCCTGGCCGGTGACGTACGGCTACGCAGAGGGGTGGAGCCTCGCCCTCAGATTGATGAACCTCTCGGGGCTGCTGATCGTGGCGGCGTGCATCGCGCTCGCAGGCACCTTCGCCGGCGAATACCAAGCTCGCACCGCCGCCGTTGTTCTGCCCACGAAGCGCGGCAAGCGAGCACTGCCGCTTGCGAAGGTCATCGCCTCGTTTGTGTTCGTGAGCGTATATTGGTGGGTCTGCGTGTTGGCCGTCGTCATCATCAACGTGGGCGCCTGCGGTGCCGACGGATGGGACATCCCACTGCAGGTGGCCCGCGGTTTCAACAACCCCTATCCGCTCACCATCGGCCAGGCCATGTTGGCGCTCTGCGGCCTTGGACACCTTATCGCGCTCGGCATGGCGGCGTTCACCTTGCTGCTTTCGGCCAAGATGCGCTCCACCATGCCCGTGGCCGTGATACCCATGGCGATTATCTTCTTGGGCTTTCTTGGCGTAATGGTCACGCCGCTCATGAAGGCCGTAGCGATTACGCCCTTGGTCGGGCTCAACTACGCCTTCGGCAGGATGATCTCCTATGCGACGGGGCGGATGGTGACCGACCTGCCCACGGCGCTGGCGGTTCTGTATGCCGGCATGCTCGCGGCGCTCACCCCGCTGGCCATGCGGACGTTCAGGAAGCATCAGGTGGCGTAGAGATACTAAGAGGCCCTAAAGGACTTACAGGGGCTTAAAGACAGGGCCCCGGCAACATCGCTGCTGCCGGGGCCCTATTGTGTTTAGCTGGGGTAATGTGACCTTTTTGCTACTCCCACTCAATGATTCCCGCGCTTGCGGGAATTGCATTCTCGTGATGTTTCATACCGTCTCGTCTCACTCGATGTTTCTCGTGCTTGCGAATATTTACATTCTAGCCTAATTGTTGGAACTCACTTGGAACTCAGTCGGGTGAGTTCCAGTTGGAACTCACTTATGGGGAGTATTCTGCCCGTTATGGGGAATAATGCGTTCTACCTGCGGTTTTGCCACTCCATCGCGGTGGAGTGAGTTCCAGGCGGGTTTCCGGTCCTTCCGACCGACATGGGGAGTATTGTTTCCGGTATGGGGAATAATGCGTTCTACCTGCGGAAACGCTTGCTTCTCCCCTAGTGGGTGAGTTCCAGTTTCGAAATCCCCAGAAGCGTAGAGATGGCTGCAGTCCGACAATGGATAGGAGCACTCACTTCAGGGATGCGAGTGCTCCTATCCGAGGCAAAGATGCTTATACGCAAGAAGCCGGTCAATGCAATCAAGGCGCAACCATTAGGCATTACGCTGCTAGAACGGAATCTCCTCGTCATAAAAGCTCGAGCTATCACCTTCGTAGATGTTTTGCCTCGCGAGGTCCCTCACTCGCGCGTCAGGGTCGGTCCTCAACTTGCTTAGCAACCACTTTGGAGTATTGGGGTTTTCAGCTATTCCTGACCGAGGTCTCCAGTGTGAGTCGCTCGCGAGCCTCTCCATCAGGGAAACAGGAATCGCCGGGTTCTGCGCCAGGAAGTCTCGTACGTACTCGCTAGGATCTGCTGCCAGCGTTTCAAGCACGTCAATCGGTGTTGACTGGTTTCGTGCAGCATATGACCGAACGCCTTCGTCTTGGTCGGTCGCCAGCTTCCGGAGAAGGACTTCAGGAGCGATAGGGTTAGAGGCAACAGCAGCCCGGATCTGCCAGTCGTCACTTTCGGAAAGAGCAGCGAGTTTCTCTGGCGTCGTATATGGGCTCTTGGCCACGACGGCAGGATCGTCGGCGGACGGGGTGGTATAGGCTATCTCCGAAGTTAGCGGGTCACCGAACTGCGCTTTCCTTATGAGAGGTTCGCCCGCCTCTACCAAGGCCCCTTGAATGCCGTCAAACATGGTGCTGGCGACATCGATCATAAACGCATGCCATTCGGCGCTTCCGTCGAGCGAGCTAATAATGGCATTGAAGCCGATTGAAAGTTTCTTTAGCACATCGACCATGTGCTGCTGGCCTTGCATGCTATCCAGCGTGCTCTTGAGGAAGCGGGAGAGCTCCGCCTCACGAGGATTTGAGAGATTGCACTCGTTTGCCGCAGTGGCAAGGGCCATCATGCCCATCTGAACGGGATCTTCAGGATTGAAGCTCATCCGACCTTCTCCTTCCGGTAGCGCTGTTTGTTCTAAAGGTCCGCCAGTTTGCAGAAGAAGTACCTTTGGCAGAAGTCGTCGGCAGATTTGCCGCTCCGGTTGCGGTGGTTTGGATCCGAGCCCGCATCCCTCAAAACGATCGTGCCCCTCTTGTCACGGTTGGTGATTCTCGTGACTATGGGCAAATCGCCGTCTCCGTCGGGTATGTTGGGGTCAGCGCCATATTTGAGGAGCAGGTTGATCATCTCGACGCTTTCGGCTTGTGTGAGGGGTGTCAATCCTCTGGCGATTGCATTCGGGTTGGCACCGTTTGCGAGAAGCGCTTCAGCGGCCTCAAGATGCTCATATCCTGCGGCATCCAGAAGCGCAAATTCGCCGTTGTCTTTTTTGATATTGACGTCTGCGCCCACCTCAATGAGCGCGCGTACAAGTCTTGCATTTCCCTTGAGGGCCGCTTCGATTATCGGGAACGAGCGCGTCCCTTTGTAAATGCACGCCACATTCGGATCTGCGCCTCGTTCGATTGCCTTAAGACCCTCTTGGGTGTCGTTTTCCATCGTCGCTCTGAGCAGCAGGTAGTTACGCGCCGTCTGAATTACCTGAGGCACCTCTTCCTCGAGGACGTCGCCACTCTCTTCTCCTCTTGAATTCAGCTCGTAACCTCCGACTCTGCTGGGCTCTTCACGAGTCAAATACGCGTACGCGCTACTTTGCCGCTCGTACACTCCGTAGACTTCGTGCACCAGCATTCTTACAGTTGACTCGGCATCAGCAATTGAGACCCGCCTGAAATCGGAATACTCGGTTGCAACTAGGTTGCTGATAATGGCCGCCATCGAAGCGGGCTCCGATTCCGCAGGGCTGTCGGCCGTGCCATAGCTCCCAAACGGAACCTCCGTCACCGGCTGCGTCGTCGCGTCGTCAACCGGCGAGTTCTTCGCGGCAACTACCACCTGCTGTTTGGTCGGGTCTATGCTCAGCTCCTTGGACCGTCCGACAATCGAGCGCCATTCGTCTGCTGCATACGGCTCACTTATAAGCGCCATTTCCTTGAGGGCAGGATACGTCCACTGCCCCGTGCGGAGAAGCTGCACGTCCTTTAGATCCTGACCGTTGATCTCGTGAACGTTCGCGAAGAAACGATGGCATTTGGGGCACGTGAAAAGGCTTCCGACCACGTAATCGTCTCCGTCGCACTGCGTCGAAGTTCGTCCGACCTGCAGCTTGAAGAGCATCGGATAGAGAGGCTGCCTCATGAATCTCTTCTTAGGCTCGCATGACGGGCACATGTAGGCGGATTGGTAGTACCCCGCATCGTCAAGCGCGCTGTCGCTGAAACTGTCTGGGTTAATGTTTATTGGCTTGTCGCGAGCGCCGTCTCCGTAGACCCCGTCCCATTTGACCTGAAATCGATGCGATGCCCTGTCTCCAAACATTCGGTCCTCCTTAGAAGCATGGCGCTGTTCTGGCTTGTCAAACAATCACTTCGGCATTCGTATCTTGCGAAAAACGGTGCCAACCAGCCGAATCGCAATGATTACGTTTACAAATAGCATTCTACTAGCAACCCTTACCTGCAGAGATGGTAATTGTAAATTGATGACTATCTCCGATTCGAAAAGATTTGCGCCTACACGCGAAATCGCGTTGTAGCCAATCAAGTAGCTATAGCGCCTATAGAAAAACTCTTCGTGTCCAAATGGCTTCCAGTGGCTTCAGGAGGCTTAAGCCCTTACGCCGCGTTGCGCCGCGTCAAAACCCGCGATATAAGCAACCCCATCGCCGTCCAAGAGGCGGCATTGCATGGCAAGAGAGGCATTCAGGTGCCAACAGGTGTGAACGACGGGGTGCGCAATGGCCGACAACATTATCGAAATGACACGCTCACTGGGACAAACACGGTACACACGATTTGACAAAACCCACGATAATGAAAACCTGGTAGACCAGATTAGCGAGACGGCGGCGATTGGGGATGCTGAAGGTTCGGGGACAGAAGGCAGCGAGGCGTGCGTCAAGCTCCTCAGCGTGGCCGAAGTCGCAGAGCGCCTCCAGGTCTCCCAATCCCTCGTCTACAAGATGATAGAGCGCCGCCAGATCCCCTCGATAAGAATCGGAAGGTGCGTGCGGGTAGACCCTCGCGCGCTCGAAGAGACGCTGCGCAGCCCAGGCTGGGCAAGGTAGGCGGACGGTCATGGAGGGCACCTCTCAGGTTCGCGCCCCTCACGAGGCAGGTCAGGCCGCCTCCGAGAGCTCGATGGCAGGAGAACCAACGAGCAACAGGAGGAGTGAGACGGCGATGACGAACAACAAACACACGACGCCGCAAATTCCGATGAAGGACTTCTACACGGTGCAGGACGTAGCGATTCTGCTGGGCACCGGAGTCAACCGTGTCAGGGAACTTGCGAACAGGAAGGTCGACCCGCTTCCCTTCAGGTGCTTCGCGGGCATAGCGAGGGGCATGTTCATCAACAGGATCGACCTCGCCGACTGGGTCAAGCGCAACACAACGCTCGTGAGCGAGCGGAAGGCCAGGGACCCCGGAAATGGCAAGCGATGACGAGGGCGCCAGGGGCCAGGAGTTCGTCGTGGCGCACCGCTTCATGTGGCGCGACTACGGCCTGTCGGGCGTGACGCTGCTGGTCTACGCGCGCATATACGGCTTCTGCCGCGACGGCGGCGAGTTCTACGAGTCCAGGGCGGCCACGGCCGACTTCCTGGGCACGACGCCGCGCACCGTGACGCGGGCAATCGACGAGCTCCTGGTGGCCGGCGTGATACGTGAAGCGGGGTTCCACGAGACACCCGCTGGCAGGCGGACGAGGTGCTACCGCCTCGCGGAGCCGCGCGGCGATTCCCATGACGATATGTCGGGTGACGAACCGTCGCATGACGAGATGTCACCCGACATCCCGTCACCCCTTCACGGCCTCAACCCTGACGGATCGTCAGGTCTACCCGTGACGGGATGTCACCCAATAAGAAAGGTGGATAACAAATGGTTCTGAAAGGAAAGGCCGGCGACGGGCTCGTGACGCCTGAGGAGGCGCGGGCGGCCGGCCTCTCCTTCGACGACCCGCCCGAGCCTAAGTGCCGGTTCTGCGGCCGAGGGCTAGAGCCTCTTGGCGTCGTGCTGCTCGGGCAGGTGCGCTGGGTCTCCCACGAAGCGTGCGGATGCGAGGGCGAGCTCGCGGAGCAGGCGGAGCGCGAGCGCCGCGAGCGCGAGGAGGCCGAAGCCGCCATGGCGCGCCGCGTGGCCGAATCGGGCATCAAGAAGCGCTTCAGGAGCGCTCAGACCTCCATCCCGGCCGCCGTGTCGTACCTCGGCCGCTTCGGGGACATACAGGGCCGGGGGCTCTACTTCCGCGGGGGCGTCGGGGCGGGAAAGACCACGGCGGCATCCGCCATCGCACGCGCGCTCGTCTACACGGGCTACTCGGTGATCGTCACGACGACGCTGGAGATGCTCGACTCGATCCAGGACACGTACGGGACCGGGTCCAAGAGCGCGGAGGGCGTGGGACGATACGGGCGATGCGACCTCCTCGTGCTCGACGACCTCGGCAAGGAGGGCGCGAACAGCTGGGCGATGACGACGCTCTTCCAGGTGGTGAACCGCCGCTACGAGGAGATGCTGCCCACCATCGTCACCTCGCAGTACGGCATCGAGGAGATCGAGCGCCGCCTCGCCCGCGGCGGCGAGCGCGAGACCGCCGCCGCAATAGCCTCGCGGCTGCGAGAGACGTGCGAGGTCGTCGACCTCGGGAACCGCGACCGCAGACGCCGAGGATAGCGGGTCGGTGGCCCCAAGTGGCCCCAGGTGGCTTGGGCCCCGACGCCGCGAGCAGCGGCCGCGAACTGCGCGTATAAACGCCCCAGCGGGCCGCCGGAGGCGAAAACACGAACCCTGAAACGATGGCCGTCGCGGCCCGCGCAATCCGTTAGACACGAAGGAGGCACGATGCTGCCCGGTTCCAGGGAAACGCTCTTTAGTGCGATCAGGGAGAACCCGTGGATCGCCGAGAAGGCCGACGTGCGCAGGATCCATGAGGCCGTCGGGCCCAAGGGCCTGAAGAAGCTCCTGCACGACCGCTGCGAGACCGGCGACTGCGCCGTGCTCGACGACGTCGCTTTCGCGAAGCAGTCCGCCGGAGAGCTCTGGCTCGCCCTCAAGCGCGACGGCGACACATGGCACGGCTTCGAGTCGATGCCCGCCGCGCGCATCGCCGAGGAGGACCCGGCCCGCTTCGACGCGCTGGTCGAATCCATGAGGTACGCGACCCCCGAGCAGTGCAGGCGCCTCCAGTACAGGCCGCTATCCGACAGGTCGGAGTTCGCGCGCGCCGCCGCCGACCGCGGCGGCGAGGCCAGGTCCCTGCCCGGCGAAGCGCGCTAGGGACCGGGAGGCACAGCCATGGCAAGCGACTTCGGCGACGAGTCCGGCGAGAAGATGCTCGACTCCAACGCGCGCATCGTGGAGAGATGGGGCGAGAGCGCCCTGAGGCGTCGCGCCTGGGAACTCAAGGGCGCCTGCGAGCAGGCGTCGGAGCAGGCGGAAACCGCAGCGAGCGCAATCGAAGTAAGCGACGAGGATCCCGCGCCCGCATGGGCCAGACTCGACATGTCCGAGTTCAAGGACGCGGGCGACTGGGAGGAAACCAGGCCGCGGATCGAGGAGGCGCTCCGCGCGCACCGCATCGAGCCCGTGTGGCTCGACGACGCCGAGGCCGGCCGCACCGAGCTGCTCTTCCGCATCGAGGACGCCAGGCAGGTTTCCGACGCCTTCGACGAGCTGGGAGACAGAATCGGCCGCGATGCCCCGCACCCCATAGATGACCGCCCGCTCGACGAGCGCGCCAGGCAGGCAAGGCAGGCCTCCGAGGCGTTAGAGGCGAACCGCGCCGCGTCACGCGAGCGCGAGATCGGCGAGGTCGCCCGAGAGGTCGGGACGCGATGAGCGCCCGCCCATCCGGCACCGTAGCCGCAACAGTGCTGTCCGTCGCCGCGTTCGCCGCGGCCGACGCGTACGCCGCGTGCCTCATGTCGCTTCCCGGAAACGCCGCCATGAACCTCATGGCCGCGGTGGAGGCCCTCCCCGCATACATAGCCTCACACGGCCTCTCGACCGAGCCCGCCGCGCTGGCCACGGGGCTCGTGGCCGCCTGCGCGGTCTGGGTCGCGTGGGCCTACGCCATCAGCCACGGGCGCGCGGAGAGGAGCGGCGAGGAGCACGGGTCTGCCAGGTGGGGCACCCGCCGCGAGGGGCGCAGGTTCATGGACCTCAAGGACCCCCGGAACAACCTCATACTCACCGAGCACTACGGCATGGCCATGAGCAGGCCCGACCACGACAGGCGCTACGAGCGCAACCGAAACGTGCTCGTCATCGGCGGCTCCGGGTCCGGCAAGACCCGCGGCTACGTGGAGCCCAACATCATGCAGATGAACGCGAGCTACCTCGTCACCGACCCCAAGGGCGAGACTCTGCCCAGGATGGGCCGGATGCTCGAGGCCAACGGCTACGAGGTCGCGTCGTTCAACACCGTCGACTTCTCGGCGTCGATGCACTACAACCCGCTCGCATACATAAAGGACGAGGCCGACATCCTCGAGTTCGTCACCTGCCTCATCGAGAACACCACCTGCGAGGGACGCCAGGCGCAGGACCCGTTCTGGGAGAACGCGGAGCGGCTGCTCTACGTGGCGCTCATCGGCTACCTCGTGTACCACTGCCCGGCGCGGGACCGGTCGCTGTCGGGCCTGGTGACGCTGCTGTCGCTCGCGAAGGCAAAGGAGTCCGATGAGGACTTCAAGAGCCCGCTCGACCTGCTCTTCGAAGAGATCGAGACGGGAGTGCGGCTCGTGGCCGACGACTCGGCCGGCGAGGCGGGCTTCGACCCCGCGAGGCGGGGGTCCTTCTCCCCTAGCGGGGCGGGCGTGAGGCGCGTGAGGGTCGCGGATCCCGTCGACGTCGACTCGGACTTCTGCCTGCTGCACTACAAGATGTTCAAGGACGCCGCCGGCAAGACCCTGAAGTCAATCCTCGTGTCGTGCAACACGCGCATGGAGCCCTTCGCCATCCCGCAGGTGCGCGAGCTCGTCTCCTACGACGAGATGGCGCTCGACCGGCTCGGCGACCCCGGTGCGAAACGCGCCGTCTTCGCCGTGATGTCGGACACCTCCAGCCTCTACTCGTTCCTGTTCGCCATCATGCTCTGGCAGACCATGAACATGCTCTGCGAGCGGGCGCTCAAGGAGTACGGGGGCTCGCTTCCGACGCCGGTGCACCTCGTGCTCGACGAGTTCGCCAACATCGGCAAGCTCCCCGACGTGGAGCGCATGGTGGCGGTCATCCGCAGCCGCAACATCTCGATGTCGGTGATTCTGCAGTCCATGAGCCAGCTCAAGGCCCGCTACGAGGACGACTCCGCGACCATCGTCGACTGCTGCGACACGACGCTCTTCCTGGGAGGCAAGTCCACCGAGACAGTCAAGGAGATCTCCGAGACGGTCGGCAAGGAGACCGTGGGCACCGTCACCTGGAGCGAGAGCCGCGGCGCCATGCCCTCGTCCACCCGCAACTGGAACACCATCGAGCGCGACCTGGTGCAGGGCGCCGAGGTCGCCAAGCTGCCGCGCGACGAGGCCATCGTCCTCATCACCGGCACCGACCCCCTCAAAGACAAGAAGTACGACATCGCATCGCACCCCATGTGGCCGCAGGCGTACCCAGGGCATCCGGGCGCGCTCTTCTCGGAGCCCTACGACTTCGCGGCGCGCCTGCGGGAGATGCGCGAGGGACGTGAAGACGGCGGCGGTGCCGCCTCGGACGCATAGAGAGAAAGGGAACGAATGCTTCAGAACATCATCAGCCTCGTGTCGGGGTGCGTCACCTTCCTAGGCGGCTTCCTCATCGTGTGGGGAGCCGTGAGCCTGGGCCTGGCCATCCGCGAGCAGCAGGGCGGCGCGCAGATCGCGAGCGCCATCTCGACCATCGCGGGCGGCGCGATCATCGTCGCCGCGGCGGTCTACTTCGGCATGCTCGACACCTCCTGGCTCCCGGCGTAAGGGGGCGCGCAGATGCTCAGCGTGACCGTCCACAAGGACATCGGCGAGTACACGGAGAAGGTCGTCGGCAAGCTCTCCGCCCGCACGCTCGCGTGCACGGCCGGGGGGCTCGCCGCCTCGGTCGGCGCCGCCGCCGCGGTCCACCTCGGCCTCGGCGTCGAGGTGGCCGACGCGACGCTGCCCGTCATGGCGGCGTCCATGCCGTTCTGGCTCATGGGCTTCTGGCGCCCGAAGGGGCTGAAGGCCGAGGAGTACGTGCCCATGAGGCTCTCGCACGCGCTCTCCGACGGCGTGCTCGCATACGAGACCGGGGGCGGCCTCATGGCGGCCGTGCTCCCCGCAGAAAGACCTAGGCCGGACAGGCGCGCGAGGCGCGCCGCGAGGAGGAAGGGGGCCGAGATTGCTGAACCCTCTAGGCAAGAAGGCGAAGAATAAGGTCGACAACGCTGAGGCGCCCGCGAGGCGCAGGCCGCGGTCGGTGGAGAGGCGCATCCGCGAGCAGGAGAAGCAGCTCACGGACCAGACGGCCGCGCAGAGGCGCAAGAGGCGCGCCGCGCGCGACGTCTACTCGGCCGTCGGGTTCGACCTCATGTACAAGGACGGCATCTGCCAGGTCGAGGAGGGCCTCTTCTCCCAGACCATCGCCTTCGACGACATCAGCTACCAGTCCGCGCGCGAGGAGAGCCAGCAGGCCATCTTCAGCGGGTGGTGCCAGCTGTTCGACTACTTCGGCGCGGAGACCTGCGTGCAGCTCACCGTGACCAACACCCCCATACCGGCGTCCGAGATCGGGCGCATGAGGTTCTTCGAGGAGGGCGCCCCGGAGACGGCGGAGTACGCCCGCGAGTACAACCGGATCCTCAACGACAAAATGCGCGAGGGCGTCTCCAACCTCGTGCGCGAGCGCTACCTGACCTTCAGCACGCTCGCGCCCGATGTCGACGCCGCGGTGCCCAAGCTCGCCCGCATGCGCTCCGACGCCATGCAGACGCTGAACAAGATCCGCAGCTCCGCGAGGCCGCTTAGCGGCGAGGAGAGGCTGCGCGCCATCCACAGCCAGCTCAGGCCCGGCAAGCCCTTCAGCTTCTCCTGGGACGCCGTGGGCGCGACGCGCGGCCTGACCGCGAAGGACCTCGTGTGCCCGATGTCGCTCGACTTCAAGCCGGAGGGCTCCGGCACCTGCTACAGGAGCGAGGGCGTCTGGTGCCAGGTGCTCTCCCTGCACCGGTTCGGGAGCGAGCTTTCCGACCGCTGCCTCGCCGAGATCATCGACCTGCCCATACCGCTCAACGTGACGCTGCACGTGCAGGCCATGGACAAGGCCAAGGCCGTCGCCTACGTGAAGAAGCGCCTGGCGTGGATGGACAAGGAGATCATCGACGAGCAGATGGGCGCCGTGAAGAAGGGCTACGACTTCCAGATCCTGCCCAGCGAGCTCAAGTACTCCAAGGAGGAGGCCGAGGACCTGCTCGACCACCTGCAGAACAAGAACCAGCGCCTGTTCGTCTACACGGGGCTCGTGTTCACCTACGCCCCGACGCGCGAGGAGCTCGACGACCAGGTAATGCAGATCGTCGCCACCGCCAGGCGCAACTCCATCGAGTGCGACACGCTCGACTACCGCCAGCGCGAGGGCATGAACTCGATCCTACCGCTCGGCCACAACCACGTGCAGGTGTGCCGCATGATGACGACCGCGCAGGTCGCCATCCAGATGCCCTTCGCGACCCAGGAGCTCGCCCAGGAGGGCGGCGGCTACTACGGCCAGAACAAGCAGAGCTCCAACCTGGTGCTGTGCAACCGCAAGCGCCTCGCGAGCCCCATGGGCTTCGTCGCGGGCAAGCCGGGGTCGGGCAAGTCCTTCTCCGTGAAGCGCGAGATCGAGAACACGATCCTTGCGTACCCCGACGACGAGGTCATCATCCTCGACCCCGCCGGCGAGTACGCGCCAGTGGTGGAGGGCAACGGCGGCGAGTGCATCCGCTTCGCCCCCGACTCCGGCACGCACCTGAACCCCTTCGACCTCTCCGACGTGGCGCACCAGTCGACGGCGGCGCAGATGGCGTTCAAGATCGACGCGTTCCTGGCGCTCTCGTCGGCCACCATGGCGGAGGGAAGCCAGGGGCTTCCCGAGGCGGACAAGTCCATCATCAGCAGGTGCGTGGAGCTCGCGTACTCCGAGTGCGCCGACGAGGGGCGCCTGCCGCTTCTGGGCGACTTCCACCGCATCCTCTCGGAACAGCCCGAGCGCGAGGCCCGCGACATCGCGCTGCGCTACGAGCGCTACGTGAAGGGGGCGCTCTCGTTCTTCAACCACGAGTCCAACGTCACCTTCGAGAAGCGCATCACAAACATCGACTTCAAGGACCTCTCGGAGAACATGCGGGCCTTCGGCATCGTCGCCGTCCTGGAGACGGTGCGCAACCGCATGTACTACAACTTCGAGCGCGGCGTGACCACCTGGCTCTACATCGACGAGGTGCAGAGCCTGTTCGGGCACCCGGCGGTGATCACGTACTTCTCGAAGTTCTGGGCCGAGGGCCGCAAGTTCAACCTCGTCTGCACCGGCATCACGCAGAACAGCGTCTACATGCTGGAGCACGAGGAGGCCCGCAACATGGTGCTCAACTCCGACTTCATCCTGCTGCACAAGCAGTCCCCGCTCGACCGCAAGGCATGGGTCGACCTGCTGGACCTCTCCGCACAGGAGGCCGGGTACATCGACGAGTCGATACGCGCCGGCGAGGGCCTGCTCGTCGCCGGCGGCGCGCGCATCCCCATAAAAGACGACTTCCCCAAGGGCGCGCTCTACGACCTCTTCAACACCAAGCCTGAGGAGATCGCCGCAATGAAGAAGGCCTCCGAGTTCGCCGCGAGGGCGCGCGAGCGCAAGGGGTCGGCGGCCCACGCAACGCTCGCGGAGCGCTGCGCGCGGCTCGCGAGGGAGTCCGGAGGCGCCTGGCGGGGCACGGCGACCGAGCTCGCCGACGCCCTCGGCATGGCGGGCGCCAACCCCTCGAAGCTCTCCAAGGACGTCGCTGCATGCGGCCTGGAGTCCGCGGGTGCGTCCATGAGGCGCGAGGCGCGCGGAAAGCGCACGACGATCGTCATCTCCGCGACGGCGTGATCCGACCATGCCCGCGAAGGACGTCGCATACGAGACCCACGCGCCGACGCTCGCGTCCGACGCCGCATCGGCGGCAAGGGACGCGGGAGAGGCAGCGCGCACGGGCAGGACAGACGCCGTATCCGCGGGCATCGTCCGCGCGTCCGAAAGGCGCGAGTTCGGGGCGAAAACGGCCGGCAGACCGCCCGCAACTCCATCGAAACAGCAGGTCGGCGCTGCAAAGGCGTCGAAGTCAAAGCTGGATTTGACCTCAGAGGAGCAATCCAGGACGGCATTGCACAGGGCGACCGGAGCGGCATACGCGGGCGCCGCATCGGTCGCGAGGGCGGCCGACGGGACAGACGACGGCGACGAGGACGAGAGCGTCGCCTACCCGCCGTCGAGGAGGCCGGCATCGGCCAGGGCGGCGGAGCACGCGGCAGACGCCAAGGAAGCGGCAGTGGCTGATCAGCAACAAGCCGCCCGGGCCTCCGCCGCGAAGCACGCCGACAAGGCGCGGTCCGCGGGCAAGGCGGGAAAGGCCGCCAAGGCCGACCGCGAGCGAAGGAGGGCATCGGCCGCGAAGGCGCGCATGCAGTCGAGGCGGACGTGGCTCAAGGCGCGCGCGTCCCAGGAGGCGCAGGCGAAGGCAGCGGGCACCGTCGCGAAGAAGGGGGTGCGGGCCAGGCTAGCCGTCGCGGCGTCGTCGATGGCGGCGCCGGCTGCGGGCGCGCTCGCGGGGATCCTGTTCTTCGTGCTCGCCGCAATCCTCGTCTCGCAGCTCGTGAGCGCGCTGTTCGGCTTCTGGGACAACGAGGCCAGGGCCCAGGCGGTCGAGGGCCTTCCGCCCTACATAACCGCCGACATGGTCGAGGCGGCGCTCGAGTGCCAGGAGCAGTACGGCCACCCGGCCGGATGCACGCTCGCGCAGATCATCTGCGAGTCGGGCCAGGGAGACCACCTGTCGGGGCTCGCCACCCAGGACAACAACCTCTTCGGCATCAAGTGGGCGGCTAGCTTCGCCTCGTGCCCCGAGGTGTCGGGCAAGTCGTCATGGTCGACCGGCGAGGAGTACGGCGGCGAGTACGTGACCATCATGGCCGACTTCACGAGCTTCAGGTCCCACAGGGACTGCATCGTCTTCCGCTCCCGCGTGCTGCTGCAGAGCGACCGCTACGCCGGGAACGAGCTCATACAGCGAGCTATCGCCGAGCACGACTCGGACCTCATGGCCGAGGGCCTCAAGGACGCCGGCTACGCGACGAGCTCCGTCTACGTCGAGTCGCTGAAATCCGTGATGGACACGTACGGCCTGAGGCGCTTCGACGGCATGAGCGTGGAGGACTGGAAGAGCGGCACAGCCTCCGGCAACGCCGTCGTCGCCGCCGCGACGAGCCAGCTCGGCGTTCCCTACGTCTGGGGCGGCTCCACGCCGGGCGTGGGCCTGGACTGCTCGGGACTAACCCAGTGGTGCTACGCGCAGGCCGGCATCGCGATCCCGCGCACGGCCGACGCCCAGGCTGCGGCGGGCACGCACGTGCCGCTGTCCGAGGCGAGGCCCGGCGACATCCTCTGGCGCCCGGGCCACGTCGCCATCTACGCCGGAGGAGACGAGTACATACACGAGCCCCACTCGGGGGCCGTCTGCGAGAGGTCGAGCGGCATCGCGTACTTCACCTGCGCGGTCCGGTTCCGATGAGAAGGGAGAAGAGATGGACAGGAAGAACAAGGTGATGCTCGCCGCCGCGATCGGCGCCATAGTCGTCCTCGTCGCGAGCAGCGCGGTGAGATGCGCGGTGTCGAGGACGGCGGACACGGCCCCAGAGCAGCCCGCAGCCGAGCAGTCCCAGGAGGGCGACATGAGCGCCCGGGACAAGGCCATGGAGGCGCTGCGCGGCCACGCATGGCGCTCGGAGGCCGACGCGTCCGCGTCCGTCGAGTTCCGCGAGGGCAGCTTCGTCGAGACCAGGGGCGGGCAGGCAACCGTGACCGCATTCGAGGTGACGGGCTCCTCGGAGGGAGACGACTGGGCGAGCCTGGACGTCTCCTTCGTGCGCGACGGCGCCTCCGGCGACGCCGTCGTCATGCTCGAGGGGCGCGAGGGGTCGCTGCGCGTCGCGAGCGACGCCTTCGCCAACGCCGACGCCTACGTCGAGGGCAAGGCCTCGGCGGGCCCCGTGGCGGTCTCCGGCGTCACCGAGCCCTACACGTCCCTCATCGACGGCAGGACCGACGAGCTCGCGGGCGCCGTCGCCGACCACTGCCGCAAAAAGGTGCCCGCCGCGACGCGGGCGGACTTCGACGGCGAGGTCTTCGTCGACGTCAAGGGAGGACGCGTGAGCGCGACATTCACCTGCGACGACCCGGCCCGCACGATCCTCAACGTCACCTACGACGGCGCGACCTTCAAGGTGGAGGGCTAGCCGTGGGCGCGATAAGACAGGCCCTCTCCGACAGGCGCTTCGCGTACGGCTTCGCCGCGGCCGTCGTGCTCCTGACGGCCGCGCTGGCGCTGCCGGAGCCCGCGTTCGCGGGCATAGCCGAGGACATCAACGCGTGGATCTGCGGCGTGCTGCGGGACACCTGCAACTGGATCTTCAACAGCCAGGTGGACATGCTGCGCGGCATCGGCGTTGACGGCGTCCTGTCGGCCGACTTCACACAGATGCTCGGGTCCGCAGGCTCCATAACGATGTACGACGTCGTCCGCGCGGTGTGGCAGAACGCGATCCTGCCCATCGGATGCGGCGTGCTGTCGTTCGTGTTCACCGTGCAGCTCATCAAGGTGAGCCAGCGCATGGACGGAAACGCCAGCATGCCCGGCGTCAAGGAGGTCGTGTTCCTGCTGGTTTTCTTCGCGGTGTTCCTGTTCCTCGTGCAGAACAGCTTCGAGATCATGCAGGGCATCTACGGCATCGCCAAGATCGCCATCTCGCGCACGGCGGGGCTGTTCGGCACGGGAGGCGAGCTCGACCTCTCCACGGTCTCGATCGCCACCACCGACGACGACGTGGCGGCGCTGCTCGCGATGCTCGTCATCGCGCTCATCAGCTGGGTCGTCGTCATCGTCGCCTACGTGGTGGCGCTCGTCGTGAGCTGGGCGCGGGCCCTGCAGATCTACATCATGGCGGCCTTCGCGCCGATCCCGATATCGCTCCTGGCGCTCGACGAGACGCGGCAGATGGGCGTGGGCTACCTCAAGAACTTCGCGGCGGTGTGCCTGGCGGGCGTGATCATCCTCGTGCTCCTCGTGAGCTTCCCGATCGTGCTCGGGGGCCTGAACGCCGCCACCGTGGGCGTGCCCGTCGTCGACTCGGTCGTAGGGGGCCTCAGCTACGCCCTGCAGTACCTGGCCATGTGCATCCTGCTCATCATCTCGCTCGTCAAGAGCGGATCGTGGGCGCGCGACGTCATGGGCGGCTAGGGAGAGGAGGCCTGCGATGGCGAGGGGCCCATAGGGGTCCCGGCCGCCGACGGCGGCCGGCCCCATCCGTAACAAGCCAAACCGAAAGGAGGAGGAAATGGCCGACAAGGCTGAGAAGAGGAACGTCTACATCTCGCTGCACAAGCTCTACGTGCGCGAGGGCATCGAGTACGCGGACCCCGCGACCGGCGAGGCAAAGTCGTTCAACATGGCGACGCTGCCCAGGGGCACCGTCATCGACGGCAAGGACGTGAGCGGCTACCAGTTCAGCCCGCTGTACGTGAACCCGTCGAGGTTCAAGGGAGAGGACTGGCGCGACATACCGCTCCTGGCGGACCGGGAGGTGTGGCTCCAGAAATCGGTCCTCGACCCCGAGGGCAACCCCGTCATCGGCGAGGACGGGCGCCGCCAGCGCGACACCATCGTGGTGACGCCCCAGCAGATCAAGGACGCGATAGCGGAGTCGAGGCGCGCATGGCTCGCCGAGCACTCGCGCGACGACCGGGGGCTCGCCGACAGGGCGCAGCAGGCGCGGCACGCGTCCGAGGCGGCCTCGAAGGAGGCCCCCGAGCGCCCTTTGTCCCGCGACGCGGCGAGGGGGTGAGCGGCCATGAGGACAGCGGCTCGTGAGGCCTCCACCTCCAAGCTCTTCAGGGTCGTCATGGCGGCCGTGCTCGCGGTATCCATGTGCATCCCCGCAACCGCGCTGCAGGCGCAGCGCGCATTCGCGGCCTCGGACTCGCTCTCCCAGGTCACCTGGGAGGAGGCCAAGCCGCAGATCGAGCAGTACATGGGCGTGCCCTACGTGTGGGGCGGCCGCTCGACCGACGGCTGGGACTGCTCGGGCTTCGTGTCGTTCGTGATGCACGACATCTACGGCACCGACTGGCCGGGCGGCACCTGGGGCGACTCGGGCACGGGCTCGATCTACAACTACTGCGCCGACTACCAGGTGTTCTCGGGCGACTCGGCGGAGGACTACAACTCGGCGTTCGACAACGGCACCGTGAAGCCCGGCGACATCATCATCTTCCTGAACTCGCAGGTCGTGACGGTCCACGCCGCAATCGCAGGCGAGGACGCCACGGTCTACCACGCCTGGCACGAGGGCTTCGGAACCGGCAACTGCCGCTTCGACTACATGTGGGGCATCAACGGCGGGCACGGCAAGGTCTACAGCTCCTTCGTCGTCTACCGCGGCCTCACCGAGGGCGGCTACGTGACCATGGACAAGTCGTCCGCAGACGTGAAGGTCACGGGTGGCAACGCGCAGTACTCGCTCGCGGGGGCCGTCTTCGGCGTGTACCGCGACGGCGCGCAGGTGGCCACCATCACCACCGACGGGGACGGCCACGGCTCCACATCCGACAAGCTCCCGAACGGCTCCTACACCGTGAGGGAGATCGAGGCGCCGGCAGGCTACGCGCTCGACGGCCGCACGTTCCCCGTCACCGTCTCCGGCTCCGACGCCGGGGCGGAGATGGCCGAGCGGCCCGTCACCGTCACCCTCACCGTCGCGAAGTTCGACGACGGCACCGGGCGGCGTGAGGCGCAGGGCGACGCCACGCTCGACGGGGCGGTCTACGAGGCAAGCTACGCCTACGACGGTGGCACGAAGACCGTCACGGGCACGACGAGCAACGGCACCGTGACCTTCGAAGGCATCCCGCTCGGCGACGTCACCGTGCGCGAGCTTGAGGCTCCCGAGGGCTACCTTCCCGACGCCGAGAAGCACACCCTGACCGTGAGCGCCGGCATGGCCGGCCACGACCCCGTCTTCTACTACGAGCCGGCCGACGAGTTTGCGGAGACCGTCTTTCGCGGCGGCATCACCGTCGGCAAGGCCGACTCCGAGGAGTACGACCACAGGGACGGCGACTACGCCAACTACGCCCAGGGCGACGCGACCTTCGCGGGCGCCGAGTTCGCGGTCGTGAACCGCTCCGAGGGATCGATCTGGTACGACGCGAACAAGGACGGGAAGCACCAGGATTCCGAGGACTTCGCCCCCGGCGCCGAGGTGCTTCGCATGACCACCTCCTACGACGCGGCCCTCGACGCCTACGTCGCAAAGACCGGCGAGAGGGCGCTGCCGTACGGCACCTACGGGGTCGTCGAGACCAAGTCGCCCGAGGGCTACACCGAGCGCGGCAAGGTCGACGTCACCTGCGAGATCCGCGAGGACGGCCAGGTGGTGGAACTCACCCGAGACTCCGGCATCGAGAACGAGGTGATCCGCGGCGGCGTGCAAGTGGAGAAGGACGACTGGGAGCTCGGCAAGTCCGAGGCCATCGGCGGCGCGGGCCACTCCGCGCTCGACGCGCAGGGCCACCTCGGGACGTCGCTCGAGGGCATCGAGTTCACGGTCACGAACGCCTCCAGGCACGGCGTGATGCTCGACGGCGAGTACGTTGGCAAGGGCGAGGTCGCG
Source organism: Slackia heliotrinireducens DSM 20476 (assembly GCF_000023885.1). Classification (NCBI taxonomy): domain Bacteria; kingdom Bacillati; phylum Actinomycetota; class Coriobacteriia; order Eggerthellales; family Eggerthellaceae; genus Slackia; species Slackia heliotrinireducens. The sequence goes on from NC_013165.1 coordinate 2,131,106, forward strand.
GCGACCATCTACACGTCCTGGAACGAGGAGCTCGGCGCCTACACGGCCCAGACCGGGCCCGACGCGCTCCCGTACGGCACCTACACCATCATGGAGACGGCCACGAACGACTCATACATGCTCACCGACGGGAAGGCCCGCACCTTCGAGGTCCGCACCGACGGCGAGACCGTGACCTTCGACAAATCCGGCGCGGACCTCACGTGGCGCGACCGCGTCGTGCGCAACGACGTCCACCTGCAGAAGAAGGGCGCCGACGACTCGCACAAGTTCGCCTACGTGCCGTTCCTCATCACCAACGTCACCACGGGCGAGGCGCACGTGGCAGTGACCGACCGCAACGGGGCGCTGAACACCTCCGCCGGCTGGAACAGCCACATCCGCGACGCTAACGCCAACGACTCGCTCATCGGCAAGGAAACCATCACGGCCTCCGACGTCGACGAGTCCTGCGGCGTGTGGTTCGGCCTTGCCGAGGACGGCTCGGTCTCCGAGCCCGACGACCGGTTCGGCGCGCTGCCGTACGGCGAGTACACCATCGAGGAGCTGCGCTGCGAGTCCAACGAGGGCTACGGCCTTTGGAGCGACAGCTTCAACGTATCGCGCGACTCCACGACGACCAAGTTCGACGTCGACCTCGGCACGGTCGACGACCAGCCCGGCCCGCGCATCGGCACGACTGCGACCGACGCCGCAGACGGCGACCACGAGGCCTACGCCGGCAAGGTCGAGATCGTCGACACCGTCGCGTACCGCAACCTCGAGCCCGGACGTGAGTACACCGTCACGGGCACGCTCATGGACAAGGCCACGGGCGAGTCCGTCAAGGACGGCGGCAAAGAGGTGACCGCCAACGCGACCTTCACCGCCAAGGACGCCAACGGCACAGTAGACGTCACCTTCTCGTTCGACGCGTCCGCGCTCGCCGGCCACGACGTCGTAGCCTTCGAGACGCTCACGCATGAGGGCCGCGAGGTCGCCGTGCACGCGGAGATCGAGGACGAGGGCCAGACCGTGAGCATCGTCCCCAAGCCCGAAATCGGCACCACGGCGGTCGACGCCGACGACCTTGACCACGAGGCGGGGGCCGACTCCAAGGTCGAGATCCGCGACGTGGTGGCCTACAAGGGGCTCACCCCCGGCAAGGCCTACACCCTCACCGGCAGCCTCATGGACAAGGAGACCGGCGAGCCCGTGCAGTCCGGAAGCAAGGACGTGACCTCGACCGTGACGTTCACGCCCGAAAAGGCCGACGGGTCGGCCGCGGTGACGTTCTCGTTCGACGGCAGAGCCCTAGCGGGCCACGACGTCGTCGCATTCGAGTCGCTTAAGTCCGGTGGCGCAGAAATCGCCTCGCACATGGACATCGAGGACGGCGGCCAAACTGTCAAGCTGGTCAAGCCCGAGGAGCCGCAGAAGCCCGAAGAGCCCTCCATCGGCACCATGGCCACCGACGCCGACGACGGCGACCACGAGGCCGTCGCGGACGCAGAGGTGACCATCGTCGACGAGGTCGCCTACAAGGGCCTCACCCCCGGGGAGGAGTACACCGTCACCGGCACGCTCATGGACAAGGAGACCGGCAAAGCCGTCCAGTCGGGCGGAAAGGATGTGACAGCCACGGCCTCGTTCGTCCCCGACAAGGCGTCCGGTTCCGTGAGCCTCTCCTTCACGTTCGACGGGAGCGCCCTCAAGGGCCACGACATCGTAGCGTTCGAGACGGTCTCCAAGGACGGGGCGGAGGTCGCGGTGCATGCCGACATCGACGACGCCGGCCAGACCGTAAGCCTGGTTGAAGAGCCCGCGACGCCTTCGAGCCCGACGCCCAAGGGCAGCCTGCCCAAGACCGGCGACGCGGTGCCCTGGATCCCGCTCGCATGCCTGGCTGCCGCGGCGGCATGCGGAATCGCCATCCTCGTGTTGATGCGCAGGAAGGGCAACTGGATCGACGAGGACGATGGCGACATTATCGAAGAGTAAGCAGCGATACGGCTCCTGTTTTCTCATTGGGAGGAGGCCCGAAAGGGCCTCCTCCCAATCTTATCCAGCGTAAAATAGACGCATGCAGCAAAGGCTCGGCATTGGAGACGCATGGACGATAAACTCAACGATTTCAACCTGCTGACGCGGCGCCCGATAATCGACATCTTGATAGGAGACGCCTCTTTGGACGACGAAGATACAAAGATGCCACGGCAGTCTGGACCCATGCTGGTTGGGCTTTTGAATAAATATGGCTCTCCGACTGAATACGGTCCCGGAGGAAAGAGCCGCTGGATGTACATGGAGGACCTGCTGAAACACTGCATCGCAAATGGCACCGTGCAGGACTTGATGGCGGAGTTCTTCTCCATTGGCCATTTCGCGAATGAACTATCGGGTATGTCCGCAGATCAAGTACGCAACGAGCATAATCGAATCGCAACGCTGGCCATTGAGAGAATCAACGGCGAGCTTCTTTTCGGGAAAAAGAAGCTCGTTGTTACCGGCAAGAGCTTCGCAATCCGTGATGCGGATGCGAAAGTCACGATTGCCGCGCCTGCAATCAAGAGAATCGACCGCGAATACGTACGAGATATAGCCAAGAGAGCCTCGAACGATGTTGAAAACGGCGACTATGACAGCGCATTGACGAAGTCAAGGACGCTGCTTGAAGAGTCCTTTTGTTATGTCATCGAACTTGCCGGCGAGAATCCGGAAGCAAAAGGAGACATCGGCAAGCTGTTCAAACAGGTGAGAAACCTGTACAGCATGCACACCGGACCTGAAGTCGATGGCAGAATCAACGAAATCGTTTCAGGGCTCATCAAAGCTGTTTCAGGCATTGGAGATTTGAGGAACGCGCAAAGTGACGCCCATGGCGTTGGAGCTAAACGAATGGCGATATCCGATTACCATGCGCAGCTGGCGGTTAATGCGTCGGCAACTGTTTCAGAATTCGTGCTGCAGGTCGCAGCGAACAAACACCGATCGGCATAGCTGACTATTCTTCCGGTGGAACGTCGGGGACCTCAAACCCACAGAGGATCTTCTCCCACCATTCCCTCGACTCAACGCCCGACTCGGCAAGCATATCAAGGAGCTTCACCTTGGCCTCGGGAGGAAGCGACTCGAAGTCGGCGCGCATGGCGGCGTCGACCTTGTCGGTGCTCGCGTCCATGGCGGCCGAGATCTCCCTCATCTCCTCGAGCGTGTAGCTCTCGGGCGAGCTCGTCGCGAGGTCGCCCCTGAAGTAGGCCATCTCGTGCTCCTCCATGAGCTTCTTGTATTCGTCCTCGCGCATCGTGCACCCGCCTTTGCTTAAATCATGCCTGACAATGCTGATTATAGTGCGGGGACGCCTCTTGGGACCCGATAAGCCGGGTTTTGCAAAACCGCAGGTAGATGAGGCGCTGTAATCGATTCTAAGGCCCGTTTATCACTCGGGTCGACCCAGAACACCTTGGAAACGGGGCTAATCGTCGAAATCCTCGCCTCCATGGACGCTGGATGCGGCGATAGCCGTCTGCGCGGCCTCGATTTCGCGCCAGGTCTCGAAGGTCATGCCCATGCGCCGGCAAATCTCATCCTCCGGGTCCCCGGCGCAGCCGTCGCCCTGCAGCGCCTCGAGGTATCTGTGCGCCGAGACGGCCCTGGGGCCGAGGTCGTCGGCGGCGTCGTAGGCGCGCATGAGCGCCGCGGCGTCGACGAGGGCGCCGGCGATCCGCTCAAGCACAATCTCCCCGTCGAGGGTGAGCCGCTCGAGCATCGCGACGTCCCCGGCGTCGGCCATAAGGAAACTCCACCCGTCGCGCCGGCGGGCTACGGGAAGGCCGGCGTCGTCCACGACGCCGCGGTACTCGTCGGCCGTTTCGTGCCAGTAGGCGCGCATCCAGATGCCGCCGCCGGAAAGCGCGCCGGACCAGTCGAGCACGTAGTTGGTGAGCAGGTTGCCGCGCAGGGGCAGCGCCTCCGTGAAGTGGTCGGTGTCGAACACGTCGACCAGCCCTCCGGGATAGTAGGCCTTCACAATCATCTCATCGGTCCTCCCTCGGGGGCCTCGGCCCCCGGTCGTCGCGCCTCGGCTGCTGCGGGGGCGCGCTCCTCTGCCTCTGCTGCTCTGAGCCGCGCCTGTATGCAGGACCCGATCCGGGTCTTTGGGTCCTCACTCCGGCAGGCCTCCTTGCCGGCGGTCTCTGCGAGCGCTCGGGGAGCATTCCCGTGCGCTCGGCCACGGCCAAAACCTTCTCCCCCATCGCGGGGGAGGCCTCGGCAGCGCGCCTCAGCTCCTCCATGCTCCTGATCCTGCGGGAGTCGACGAACGAGACGGCCTCGGCGAGGTCGCGCAGCTCGTCGACGCCGCCGACCCTCAACGCATCGGCTGCAGCTGCGGCGAGGGCGCGGCCGCCGTTAGTTGCGAGCGCCGACGCGCCAGACGAGAACCGTGCGAGCAGGCGGTCCCTTCCGTAGGAGAGCCCGAGGCTCTCGCCGGATATGCGCCTCGTCGGGGCGTCGGAGAGCGAGTAGACCCAGTCGCGCCTCTGCGCCCTGGGCGAGTTGTCCGCAACGGCGACGCCCATCTCGGAGAGCAGCGACCGGAAGTCGGCCTCGTCGCGCGCCACGGCGCGGGCTATCTCGACGCGCATGCGGATGTCGGCCACCCACGAGTAGAGCCCGCGGCGGGAAAGCTCCGCCTCCGCTCGCCTCACGTAAGTCCTCTGGAGCGTGCCCCGGGGCGGGCTGGGGGCACCCTTCGGGGCATCCTTCAGGTACGACAGCCCCATCTCCTTCGCGAGTCTCTGCGCCGACCGCTTAAGGGCTCTGGGGGCGGGATCCTGAAGCCTGCGCAGGTTGCCCACGTTGGTGTTGTTCACCACGACGTGCGCGTGCGGGATGCGCCCGGCGTTGTCATCGTGGTAGACGACCGCCACCTCGAAGTCGGCGAAGTTCTCGCGCACCCAGGCCATCGTGAGGCGCCGCAGGTCGGAGAGCTCGATGCGGTCGCCGGGATCGGGAGAGAGTACGTAGTGCTTGTAGGTGCGCGCGGGCTTGCCCTTCCACGGAGTGTCGTTGCCGGCCTCCCTGCGGGTCGCGTCCATGTCGCGGGCCCAGTCGTAGGGTGCGTACTCGGGGAGGTCCTCCCCGGGCTCGAGCGCGGGCGCCGGCAGGTTCAGGTAGTCGAATGCGAGGGCGCGGCCGTCCTTTGTGAGGTAGCGGAACACGCCGCCGCAGCCCGTGTGCCCGCTTATGGGCTTGACGATGGGCACGGCGTCACTTCTTCACGTTGAACATGGCGGCCATGCGCTGAGCCTCGGCGCGAAGCACTGCGATGTCGGCGTTGGCGCAATCGACCTTCTCCTCGACGACCTGCAGCTGCTCGAGCGCGTCGGCGGCGTCGCACATGTCGCGGCGCAGGTACATGGCGATCCGGTTCAGCGCGTGCGCGATCTGGTTGTACTGGTAGCCCCACCATCGGGTCTCGCGTGCGAGCTTGCGCGCGGAAACGGCGTCGACCACGAGCACGGGGCGCGCATCGGTGCCGGCGACGTATTCGCGGGGCAGCCGGAGCAGGATGCGGACGACGTCGGACACCGTCATGTCGCACTCGTCGGCAAGCGTTTTGGCTGACGCGAGGTCTTCCTCGGTTACGCGCAGGTCTATCCGACGCGAGTGTTTCTGCATCCTGCTCCTTCGCCAGGTGGTGGGAGGTCTCAGCCGTCGCAAGGGCGACGGCCTAGGGGCGCGGGGCATCCCCCGCATGGCGTAGTCTACGACCGGAGCGAAGCGCGGGCGGAGACGGAGCGGGCCGAAGCCCCTGCAAGCCCTCGGAAGCCCTCTTACTTCCGAGGGACGTGTGATGCGCAGGGCATGAGAGGCCTTCGGCCCAAGCTCTATTGAGTGTGTTGTACACACACAATAGGCAGCTTGCTAACAACCATGAAATCCCATCAGGAGTCCCATTTGCTGTACACCCGTTTCACACCAGGGGCATAAGATGAGAATTGGAGGTGTTTACTCGGATTTGGGTGTCCTTGCGTTCCTTCGCAGGTAGCGGTTGCAGTAAAATGATTTGTATTGCAACCGTCAAGCACATGGAGGATGCGAAATGGGCTACTCGGATCTCATCGAGAAGGGCGCTTCCAAGCAAGAGCTCAAGGAGTTCTTCGCAGGGGGCGGACAGACCGCGATAACGATCCGCATTCCCGCGAACCTGCGCGACGCCTTTAAGGAGGAGGCGGAGCTCCGCGGGATGAACTTCTCCGCGTTCCTGCGCATGTGCATGATCCAAGAGCTAAGCAAGAGAGGCTAGCATGAACCATTCCGAGATTTCAAGTTTTATTTGGGGCACTGCGGACCTCCTACGCTCCAGCTTCAAGCAGCATGAATACGGCGACATCATCCTTCCCTTCACGGTGATGCGACGCTTGGACGTCGTACTAGAGCCAACCAAGCAAGCGGTGCTTGAAGCGGCTGCGAAGAAAATGCCCGACGCGCTACGAGACACGATGCTCAAGAAGGCGGCAGGGGTCGACTTCTACAACACGAGCGAGTTCACGATGCGCGGGCTCCTGTCCGACGCCGACGGCATCCGCGAGAATCTGACCAAGTACGTCACGTCTTTCTCGCCCGAGATCGCTGACATCTTCGACAAGTTCAAGATCTTCGACGTGATAAAGGACCTCGACGACAACGACCTGCTGTTCCTAGTGGTCGAGCGCTTCTGCAACCCGAGAATCGACCTCAGCCCCGCCTCCATCAGCAATGCCGACATGGGCGACATCTACGAGGAACTAATTCGGCGCTTCTCCGAGGTATCCAACGAGACGGCCGGCGAGCACTTCTCCCCGCGCGACGGCCTGCGCCTGGCGGCGGAGCTGCTGGTTGTCGGCGAGATGGATGACCTCACCCAGCCGAACCGCATCGTGAAGGTCTGCGACCCTTGCGCCGGGACCGGCGGCGCACTCACGGTGTTCGCCGACCGCGTAGCCGAGATAAACCCGCAGGCAACCGTCGTCACCTACGCACAGGAGATCAACGGACAGTCCTACGCCATTTGCAAGTCAGACACCATACTCAAGGGCGGCAACATCGCAAACGTTCACCTGGGCGATACGCTGGCGGACGACCAGATGCCCGGTGAGACGTTCGGCTACCAGATATCGAATCCGCCCTACGGCGTCGATTGGAAGAAGTCGCAGGCTGCGGTGCGCAAGGAGCACGAGCAGCTTGGCTTCGCGGGCCGCTTCGGCGCGGGCCTTCCGCGCATCTCTGACGGGCAGCTGCTCTTCGTGCAGCACATGGTCGCCAAGATGCGGCCCGTTGACGAGGGCGGTGGCCGCATCGCTGTGTTCCTCAACGGCAGCCCGCTCTTCACGGGAGCTGCCGGCTCGGGCGAGAGCGAGGTGCGCCGCTATCTCCTGCAACACGACCTGGTTGAGGCCATCGTAGCCATGCCGAACGACTTCTTCTTCAACACGGGCATCGCCACCTACATCTGGGTGCTCGACAACACCAAGGAGCCCCGCCGCAAGGGCAAGGTGCAGCTCATCAACGCGAACGGCATCTACACGAAGATGCGCAAGAGCCTGGGCAGCAAGCGCAACGAGTTCACCGACGAGCAGATTGCGCAGATCGTCGGCCTGTACAACGATTTTGAGGACGCCGACCCGAAGCTGTCCAAGGTGTTCGCGAACGAGGAGTTCGGCTACGTGACCGTCGACGTGCGCCGCCCGCAGCGCGACGAGCGAGGTGAAATCGTGCGCGACAAGAAGGGCCGCCCCGTGGCGGACAAGGAGCTCAACGATACCGAGAACATCCCTCTGACGCAGGACGTGGACGAATACATGGCCCGCGAGGTGCTGCCCTACGCGCCCGATGCCTGGATAGAGCCGCGCAAGCAGAAGAAGGGCCAGCTGCTCGAGCTCAAGGACGGCGGCACCGTCGGCTTCGAGATCCCCTTCACCAGGCACTTCTATGAGTACACGCCGCTTCGCCCCAGCTCCGAGATCTTCGCCGAGATACGCGAGCTCGAAGCGAGCATTGCTGAGAAACTCCGGAAAGCGGGGCTGTAGCCATGGAACGCTACGAGGCGTATAAGGATTCTGGAGTTGAGTGGATTGGCGAGATACCCTCTACATGGACTTTAGCCAGGACGAAAGCAGTGTTCAGCAGTAAGAAACGCGTTGTTGGCGATAAGGCTAATGAATATCAGCGCCTTGCACTAACAATGCATGGCGTATTACTGCGCGATAAAGATGACAACGAAGGACTTCAGCCGGAGCAATTTGAGGGTTACCAAATACTTGAAGCTAATGAATTGGTATTCAAATTAATAGACTTGGAAAACATTAAAACAAGCCGTGTTGGCCTTTCGCCGTATACGGGTATTGTTTCACCTGCATATATAACGCTTACGCAAACGGATTCCGACAATAGGTACTTCTATTATTGGTTCTTCGCGCTATATCAGCAAAACGTGTTCAACCAATTAGGTGGCAATGGTGTCCGGAGTGCGCTCAACAAAGATGATCTTTTGAACCTTCCGATGCTCCTGCCAAAACAGGACGAGCAGCGGGCCATCGCCAACTACCTCGACGCCAGGACCGCCGAGATCGACGCGCTCGTTGCGGACTGCGAGCGGGAGGCCGAGCTGCTGCGGGAGTACCGCAAGGCGGTCATCTCCGAGGCCGTCACCAAGGGCCTCGACCCCGACGCGCCCATGAAGGACTCCGGCGTAGAATGGATCGGTGAGATTCCGGAGGGGTGGCTAGTACGTCCGTCTAAGACGTTGTTTGCCGAGGCGAAAGAGCTGCGACACTCCGATGACGAGCAGTGTGCTGCTACGCAGAAATACGGAATTATCCCTCAGGCTCGGTATATTGCCATCGAGAATCAACGTATGGTAGTTGCTGATAAGAACCTTGATGCGTGGAAGCACGTTGAGCCAGGGGACTTTGTTATTAGCCTTCGTAGTTTTCAGGGTGGCTTGGAGCTGAGCGAAATTACAGGGTGTGTCACTTGGCACTACATTGTGCTTAAAGGAAATGACTTAGTTGAAGCGGGATATTTCAAGTATTTGTTTAAGACAACGAAATACATAGAGTCGCTTCAAAGGACGTGTACGTATATACGAGATGGGCAAGATTTGCGGTATTCGAATTTTGTGCAGGTTCCATTGCCCTTACCGTCCAGAGAAGAGCAGGTCGCAATTGGTGTCTACCTCGACGCCAAAACCGCCGAAATCGATGCCCTTATCGAGGCCAAGCAAACCATGGCCGACAAGCTGCGGGAGTACCGCAAGTCGCTGATATCCGAGGCGGTCACGGGTAAGTTCAAGGTCCCCGGCGTCTAGCACCATGGAGAAGGAAGCATGAAGAAGATCACTGGAACAGAGAAGACGTTCAAGCAGCTGCTGCAGAACACTAAGTACTCCATCCACTACTACCAGCGCGAGTACGCCTGGCAGTACAAGCAGGTGCAGGAGCTCATCGACGACCTGACCGACGAGTTCCTCATCTACTACGACCCAACACACGAGCGCAAGGACGTCGCCCAGTACGGCGTGTACTTCATGGGCAGCGTCGTTCTCGCCGGTCGCGAGAACGCCATCATCGACGGACAGCAGCGCCTCTCGTCTCTGTCGCTGCTCCTCATCTACCTGCGTCGACGGCTGCTCGGCATGGGCATGACGATAGCGACCGTCGACCAGATGATCTTCTCCGAGAGCTTCGGCACCGCATCGTTCAACATATCGGTTGAGGACCGCGAACCGTGTCTGCAGGCGCTCAATGACGGCAAGGAGTTCGACCCCGACGGCTACGGCGAGAGCGTCAAGAACCTGTACGCCCGCTACCAGGACATATGCGACCTGTTCCCTGAAGAGATAGACGACGCGGCGCTTCCGTACTTCGCCGACTGGCTGACCGAGAAGGTCTACTTCATCGAGATAGTGACCGAGACCGAGCAGGACGCGCACAAGGTGTTCGTGTCCATGAACGACCGAGGGCTCAGCCTCACCTCCGCCGAGATGCTCAAGGGATACCTGCTCTCGGAGGTGGCCGACGACAAGCGGCGCGAGAAGCTCAACGATGCCTGGAAAGCCAAGATGCTCGCCCTGAAGGAGCTCGGCAAGAGCGAGGAGGAGGACTGCATCAAGGCGTGGCTTCGCGCCAAGTACGCCGAGAGCATCCGCGAGAACAAGAAGGGCGCGACGCCCGAGGACTTCGACCTCATCGGCGGCAGCTTCCACAAGTGGGTTCGTGACGAGCACGCGCGGCTGGGCCTCAACTCGTCGGACGAGTTCGAGCGGTTCATCGAGGAGTTCTGCAAGTTCGCGGACATCTACATACGCTTGAAGCATTGGGAGTGGGCGTTTGACAAGGAGCAGCCGTACCTCTTCTACAACGCGGCGCTCAGTTTCACCCTGCAGTCTCAGCTCTGTCTGGCGCCCATACGGGCCGAAGACCTGGGTGACACCATCGACCGGAAGATCCTGCTCGTTTCGCGCTTCATTGACATCCTCATCTACACGAGGGCCATCAACTACCGGAGCATGGACTACTCGACGATCAAGTATGCCATGTTCCAGCTGACGAAGCGCATCCGCAACCTGGGCGTTGCCGAGCTGGCAGCACAGCTCGGCAAGGAGGTCACCGACCTTGGCATGAGCATCGAGGGCGCCTGGGATGACTTCCGACTGAACTTCTACACGAAGAAGTACATCCGCCACATGCTCGCCCGCATCACCGACTACGTGGAACGCGGCTGCGACCAGCCAGGCCACTACTTGGAGTACGTGGCCGTGAAGAGCAAGCGACCCTTCGAGGTCGAGCACATCATCACCGACCACTTCGAGTGGTACCAGGACGAGTACGGCAGCCGCGAGGAGTTCGAGGCCACGAGGAACAGGCCAGGCAACCTGCTGCTGCTCGACAAGTCGACGAACGCATCGATCAACGACGACCGCTACCCGGACAAGCTGCCCGTATACGGCAGTGAGAAGGGCAACGTGCTCTCGGCGGCCCTCGTTGCAGCCTCGTACCAGCACAACCCGCGCTTCCTCAAGTTCATGGGAGAGACTGGTTTCGATTTCAAGGCATACGAGACCTTCGGGCGAGAGGAAATATCCGAAAGATCCAATCTGGTCAAAGCGCTGGCACTGGCGCTCTGGACGCCGGATTTCGATGATCTGGCGGTTATGGGTAAATAGCATCAGGGGGCGAACATGGAGCAAGTCACCTACATGGCGGTTGGACTGCCGAAGACGACGGAGAAAAACTTCGAGAACAACGTCGAGTCGATGATGCACGATGCCGGATGGGACGTGTTCGAAAGCAACGCTGAGGCTCAAGCCGACTACGACCGCAAACGGGCGCTGAAGACCAAATCGGTCCTCGGCTTCGTAAAGGAAACCCAGCCCGAAGAGTGGGCGAAGATCGAGAAAATGTACGGCGCTAAGGCCGAGGAGCGCTTCCTGAAGCGCCTCTGCGACGAGCTGGAACCGCACGATGAACGGGGCGGCGTTGTGAACGTGCTCCGCCACGGCATAAGGATGGCGCCGGGCGCGCAGTTCCGCCTATGCTTCTTCAAACCGGCGACAGGCAAGAACCCAGACGCCATCGCCCGCTACGAGGCGAACCGCTTCGAACTCGTGAGGCAGCTGCGCTACGGTACGCTGCCCGACGACAAAGACAACTCGGTGGACACCGTGCTCTTCCTGAACGGCATCCCCGTGGCGACCATGGAGTTGAAGAACAACCTCTCCGGCCAACGGACCGACCACGCCGTGAAGCAGTACAAGACCGACCGCAGCCCGAAGGAGCTGCTGTTCAAGCCGAACCGTCGCGCTATCGTGCACTTCGCGCTCGATTCCGAGACAGTCGAGATGTGCACGTGGCTCGCCAACGGCAAGTCGTACTTCCTGCCTTTCAACAGAGGCAACGGCATGAGCGGCGCGGGCAACCCGCCGAACCCGAACGGCTACCGCACTGAGTACCTGTACCGAGAGATCCTCGAGACCGATTCGCTCCTCGACATCATCCAGCGCTTCGTGCGCGTGGAGTACGATGCGGACACTCATGCGATGAAGAAGATCATCTTCCCGCGCTACCATCAGCTCGACGCCGTACGCAAGCTCGTCGCGGACGCCAAAGCGAGCGGGGCCGGCAAGAGCTACCTAATCCAGCACTCGGCGGGCTCGGGCAAGTCGAACTCCATCGCATGGCTGGCTCACCACCTGCAGTCGCTGCACGACGCCGGCGACAACCCGGTGTTCGACACCGTTGTCATATTGACCGACCGACGCAACCTGGACGCCCAGCTCTCAGAGACGATCGACTCGGTCGAGCACAAGCGCGGCGTCGTGGTGCGCATCCGCGAGGAGGATGGCTCGGCAGGCCTCAAGGAGGCTCTGAACTCGGGTGCGCAGATAATCACGTCGACCATCCAGAAGTTCCCCTACATCTGCTCTGAGACGAAGGTCTCCGGCCGCAGGTTCGCAGTCATCATCGACGAAGCGCACTCATCGCAGTCCGGCAAGGCGAACGCCAAGATGAAGATGGCGCTCATCGACCGCGACTTGGATCCCGATGAGCCGTGGGACGACGAGGACGAGCTCGCCAAGGAGATGAAGGCGCAGGGCAAGATCCCCAACCTGAGCTTCTTCGCGTTCACGGCCACGCCCAAGGCGGCCACGCTCGAGGTCTTCGGCACCCGCGACGACGAGTGCAAACGCGACGAGAACGGCATGCTCATCCCGCGGCCGTTCCATCTTTACAGCATGAAGCAGGCCATCGACGAGGGCTTCATCCTGGACGTGCTGGAGAACTACACCTGCTTCGAGAGCTACTTCAAGCTGGTGAAGACCATCGCCGACGACCCCAAGTACAAGGAGATGAAGGCCAACCGCGCCCTCATGGGCATCGCCGAGTGGAGTCCGGCCATGGTCGACCGCAAGGCGCAGATCATCGTCGAGCACTTTATGAACGACGTGGAGGGCGTGCTCGGCGGGAAATCGAAGGCCATGGTCGTTACCTGGAGCCGCCCGATGGCATACCGCCTGTACCGAGCGATGGCCGACTACATCGCCCGGGAGCGCTACGCGTGCGAGATCATGGTGGCTTTCTCGGGCAAGCTCGAGGTCGACGGCGAGGAGCTCACCGAGGCGAGCATTAACGGCGTACCGGAATCCCGAACGGCCGAGCTCTTCGACTCCGACGAGAAGCGCATCATCGTGTGCGCGAACAAGTTTCAGACAGGCTTCGACCAGCCCAAGCTTTGCGCCATGTACGTGGACAAGATGCTCACAGGTGTGGCGGCGGTGCAGACGCTCAGCCGTCTAAACCGCACGTGTTCGATCCCCGGCAAGCGCACGTTCGTGCTCGACTTCGCTAACACGTGGGACACGATCCGAGCGAGCTTCGCGAACTACTACGAGGCCACCGAGCTCGATGCCGCGACCGACCCAGACGTCATCTACAACCTGGCGAGCAGGCTTGATGATTACCACGTGTACGAGACCTCCGAGGTCGAGGCCGTGGCGGACGCCTACTTCGGCGAGCCCGACCCCGATAAGGTGTTGATGAAGGTGGAGGCGAGGCTGCAGCCCGCCGTCGACCGCTGGAAGGCGAAGGACGACACGAAGAAACGCGAGTTCAAGGCGCTGCTACGCAAGTTCCTACGCTCGTACTCGTTCATCACGCAGATGGTGAGGCTCGGCGACGAGGATCTGCACAGGCTCTTCGTATACGGCGGGTTCCTAGTCAAGAAGCTCTTCCTCGAGACCGGCGACACCCCTGACCTTCGTGACAAGGTGGAGCTGGAGTACCTCCGCATCGAGGACAAGGGCACCCAGGCCATCAAGCTGCAGAGTGAGCAGCTGCACAACGGCGGTGCTAACGCCGGCATTGCCAAGGAGGAGGAAGAGGAGCGCCTGAGCGTGCTCATCGATCACCTCAACGAGGTCTTCGGCACCGAGTGGGAGGACGCCGACAAGATCATCAAGGCGTGCGCCGACAAGATCTGCGAGGACGAGGACTTCGTGGCCAAAGCGCGAACCAACACAATGGGCGACCTGCGGGCGATCTTCGGAGGTGTGATGATGGATGCGCTCGCCGCGATCTTGTCAGACAGCCAGGACATGTTCGAGAAGTTCAGCGAGAACCCCGACGCTTTCATGCGTGTGATGGACGACGAGCTGCTGCCAATCGTGTACCGAAGGTGCAACGCAGATGTTCAATAGGAATGTGTCTCACGCGAGGTTTATCGAGCGGCAAATCGAAGACGCTCGAGCTGCGGTAAAGGCAGACAACCTGCTCTCCGCGCTTGCCCTCTCCCTGACATTTCCAGATGTCTTCGGACAGGTGCTGTTTCCGAATATTGTCTTGCAGAATGGCAGGAGAAACGCCGGAGCGCAGTACGCAAAATGGTTTGACGAGTTTGTCGGTGCTGAATATGAGGCGCCAGAAAAACCGGAGAGCCGCGAGCTCAAAAGATATTTCACCGGGAAAATGTGCTGGAAGCTGCGATGTGCCTACCTGCATGAGGGAAAGTCAGACAACAACTATCCATATGAGCCTTCTGATAGCCAGAGCAGCTCTGAACATGAATTCGAGTTCGAGCTCGCTCTCCATGCATGCGATACGATTGGTGACATGACCGAGAGCACTGCGCCCAATCGTATCAAACGACATGTGAGAATCGACATCGGCAAGCTCTGCATGTGCCTTTGTGATGCGGCAGAGCACTGTCTGCGCGACAACGCAGAATTGTTCGACGAGAGCACGAGCGATATTCTCGATCTGCCCTATATGATCAGGCTGTTCGGGATGGATGACCAATGAGCAGTATTCGCCAAGGCGCCGATTCCGCAGACCGCCCCGAGATCCATGTCGAGCAGGATGATGCCCTGGCAAGATTGGGGCTTTTCTCCAGTTGTCCCCCTGCAAGCGCGTTTCAAAAGGTTGATTTCGGCGACATCGTCCTGGGTGCCGATTTCTTCAGTACCAATTTAAGCAAGCTCATCGATAGCTCGAAGATCTGGGCAGAGTCTACGGGACTTGTCACTGCATACTACGACAGTGTCATGTCCAAGATTCCAATAGACGGTCTCGTGCAAGCCGTATCCTCGTTTTACGACCATTCTTCAGTTTTTGCAGATATCTCTAGAATTGCCGCTGATTTCAGCGAGGGCGTTGCTAAGTCCATCGGGCGAACGATTAAGGTCCAAGAAATTGCCTCGCCTCTTCTGGAATCTCTGCGACCCAGCATTGATGCCATTGGAAAGGTTCTCGACAACCTCGACGCAGAAGGATTCTGGGGCTCATGCAGAGAGTCAGCAGAAGAGTGGGGCGGGCATGGCTGGGTGCTGCTTGATGGAATGAACATGCGCATGATTAGAAGCTGCCCTGGCACTTTTCCCGAAGCGAACAGAATCTTGAAGCCTATCGCCCTGGCGAGTTTTCCTGAAACAAAAGCAGTTATTTTGGCTAACGCTCGCAAGCGAAAAGATGTCGTAGAAATGTTCTCGCTATATGAAGAAAAGCATTATAAGCCATGCGCGATGATGGCTTGCTCCCTCATCGAAGGCGAGATCATCAACTGGAAGATTGCGAAAACCCGAACCCGGAGGGTCAATTCTAAACCGACATCACTAACCATAGCCGAAGACGTCGCCTCATCGCAGCAAGCCATGGTCGATCTTGTAAGCACGATTGCAGCGTACGATCACTTTTTTAGAAACACTCATCCGTTCAATAGAGCGCTGGAAGGCGAGCTGAACAGAAACTTCCTGATGCACGGGATGATGCACAAGGAGGTCACCCAGGTTGCTTGCCTGAAGCTTTTTTACCTTTTGGAAAAGGTTGCGGTGCTTCTACCGTCTTGCGCCGTCAACGGATAAGTGGAGAGGGTGTCAGGAAGAGTCCGATGCAGACCTTGGATGTGCGTGACCCCTCGGCGCTAGCATCTTGTCATACCTTGCGCCGAGGGGCTGCCCGGGGCCGCTAGGCCCCGGGCCGTCAAGCCTTGGGGCGAGGTCTTACCCCAGCGGCGTGATCGCGTTGATGTGGTGGCGGATGAGCGCCCGGCTCTCCCCGAGGATGAGCACGCCCACGATGTCGTATCGGACCTCGGTGTTGCTCAGGTCGGCCTCGGCCAGGTAAGCCGCGGCGATGCGCTCGAAGGCCTTGCGGTCCGGCGCCTCCTCCGGGATGCCCTCGCCGGCGTTCTCGCTGACCTCGCAGTCGATGAAGACCAGCGCGTCGTCCTCGTCGGTGGCGATGAAGTCGACGGAGTCCCTGCCGTGGCACCAGCCGTCCTCGAGGATCTCGTAGCCCTTGAGCTCCAGATAGCGCCTGACGCCCTGCTTCGCCCTCTGAATCGTTGCCTCCATGATTGACCTCCTTTGGTGTTGCGGCCCGCCCCTGTGGCGAACCTTGTGGCGCCTCGTCCGCTCCGGTTCCCGGAGGATGCAAGGGAGGAAGCGAAACCCGGAGGGCTCGAGTTTTTCTGGCGCCTTCTTGGGATTCCCCAGAAAAAGTTTTCGCGGCCCTTGCGGCCGTGAGGGGTTCGGTGCGAACGTGAGCGTCCAAGGAGAGCGCAGGGCGGGTCAGCGGCCCTCAGGAGGGCTTCTGGAGGCTCTCAGAGGGTGATGCGGGTCGTCCGGTGCGTGCGATCATGGCGAGATTTCGAGCACGGTAGTTCGATGCGGGCTTCATGTTCCGTCGCCCGACTGTCGCGACTGGCTTTCTGCAGAGGCCAGTGCCGCCGGGGTTTTCCGAAAGGCATCAGATCCGCATGGTCATCAAAGCGCTGCGGCCTCCTGCCATATGAGGCTGCGCTTTCCGAGGCTGCGCGTCGCAGGCGTGCCATTTTCGAAGAGCGCGCTTCCGCACCATGCTGCAATCGCATTGCTGGGGTTCTCGCCCCAAGGCTTGAACGGGGCTACTGCACCGCGCCCACAGAGCCCTCGGCGGTCGAAATGGTTTCATTCCGAAGCCCGTCGGATTTGCCCTCTGCGATGGAGAGCACCTCTTGGAGCGACTCGTCCGCGAAATCGAGTGCCTTCAAGATGACGAAGCCCGCGTTGGGGCTGTCGCCGAGGTCGAATACGCCGGCCACGATGATGTCCTGAACGCCCTTCACGATGCACTGGACGTCGTAGGCGCGGTCGTACAGATTCGTTTCCATATGATCACCCCCTTTCGAACGTAATCGTGCGAGCATGTCGTGACTCGAACGTGACCATTCGCGCACGGATGCGTGACATGAGAAAGAAAAGACCGGCGCCCCAGTTCGGGACGCCGGTCTGAGCGGCTGTTATGCGGATGCGGCTATCCGCGCGGCTTGATCCTCGCCATCGGTCCATGGACGTAGTTGTTGGAGTTCCAGGAGAAGTCCCCGTCGTGATCCATCCAGGCGACGTAGGGCAGGTCCGGGTAGGTGACCTCGGTCTTGCCGTTTTCGCCCTCGACCCACACCGAGATGCGGTTGAACTCGGGCTGGCCGAAGCCCACGATCGGATACGCCTTCCAATCATCGTAGTGCGAGAACATCCAGACCTCGTCGCCGATCCGAAGCTCGCCCACGGGGACCTCGACGGAGTCCAGGAACTCTCCGAGACGCTCTTCCTCGGGCATCGAGCGGTCGAAGTCGCGAAGCATCTGATCGAAGTCGTACTCCTGCTGCTCGACGAACCCGTCGTAGAGTCCGATGCGGTCGACGATTTTCCAGCCATCCACGACGTAGATGCCGTTGTCGCCGGGATCCATGCGCTCGTCTGTGGTGTAGGGCATGATTCCGACGGAGTTGGTGCCTCCGAAGAAGTTGCCCATGACCTGGCACATGCGCGCCCAGCCATAGTCGTCCTTGGCGGGGTCCCGGTAGCCCTTGAGCTCGCAGTAGCGCAGCAGCGGCTCAACGGTGTCGCGTCCTCCGTTCCAGTGCAGGTAGAGCCCGAGCTTCCTTTCCGGCGTGGTGATGACGGCCCTGTTTCCCATGATTGACCTCCTTAAGCCTTGGACCCGCCCCTTGCGGGCCCTGTGGCTCCGACGCCGCCGGGGTTCGCGGAGGGCGCAAGGGAAGAAAGCGGAAACCCGGAGGGCCCCGAGTTTCCATGCATCCGGCTTGGTTGTCTCCACGGAAAGTTTTCCGCGCCCTTGCGCGCGTGAGCGGTTCTCGGCGAGCCTCAAGGAGCGCATGGCCTGCATGGGACGGGCCTGGCAGCGGAGGCCTGTGGGAAGCGGGCTTCTCGCCTTGCATGAGCGGGATTCGTCCGGACTGGATCGGTGCGTTACACAGTGCGCATTAAGCTACATGAACGCGAATACGGACCTGAAGAGCCATCTGGCGAACCTGAGCAGCGCTTTGAGCAGCTTCATCGGCATCCTCCTTCCGTCACCTGCGGGCCATGTCGAGCAGCATCTCCTCGGCGGCGGGAACGGGGCTCGCTTCGCTGGTTCTGAAGCCGACGAACTCCTTCGACAGCAGCTCGGCGAGAGCAATGACGCGCTCATCGGGGCAGCCACCGTCGACGATGCGCGAGAGCTCGCGGTAGACGAGGTCCATCCTGTCGCGCAGGGCCTTGTAGACACGACTGCTCGGCGTCACGACGATTTCCTCGCATTGGAGGCGCTTTACGATGTAGTCCTGCTTGGTCATCCCGCTTGCCGCAACGAGGTCGTTAATCCGCGCACTCTGCTCGGGTGTCACGCGGAAACCGACTGTAATCAGCCTCTTGCGATGGTCGTTGGGACAGGGCATCAGATCTTTCTCCTCCCAGCGTCGAGCGCGCTTGCCATATCCCGCTGCTTGTTGGGGAACATGTGGGCATAGCGATACGTGATGTTGGCGCTCTCGTGCCCGACGCGATCCGCGATTGCCACGGCCGAAAATCCCATGTCGATGAGCAGCGACACGTGGCTATGCCGCAGGTCGTGGATTCTAATCCTCTTGACGCCGGACTCCTTGCAGCCCCGATCCATCTCGTGGTGCATGCGCGTTTTGGTGAACGGAAAGAGTCGGTCGTGGTCTCCGACGTCAAGCGACGCTATGTACTCGGCGATTTCCTCGGAGAGAAACTTCGGCATCGTCACCAGCCTGATTGACTTCTTGGTCTTCGGCTCGGTGACGGTGTCCCTGCCGTGTATGCGCTGAAACGTCTTTGTCACCGAGATGGTCGATCGCTCCAGGTTGATGTCCGAGGGAGTGAGCGCCAGCATCTCGCCGACGCGCAGGCCGCACCAGTAGAGGATCTCGAATGCCGTGAACGAGTCAGGCTTGTCCATGATGGCCTCTGCGAACTTGAGATATTCCTCTTTAGTCCAGAACTTCATTTCATCTCCTTGCTTGGAACCCATCTTGTCGACTCGCGCGCAGGGGCTCTTGGGTAGCCCGTAGTACCTTACGGCGTGGTTAAATATCGCATTGAGCTGGTTGTTTACGGCGCGGAGGTACGTCTCGGCGTAACCAGTGCCTTTCGGCCCCTTCTCGGACATCATCTCGTTCTGCCAGCGAATGACATCAATGGTCGTGATTTCGTCCATGCTCATCTCGCCGAAAAATGGCATGATTTTCTTGTCGATCATGTGCTGCTTCGTATGCCATGTGGACTCGCGTAGGCGCGGCCTCATGTCCTCGGTATACAGATTCATGAACTGCGAGAACTTCATGCTCATGTTCTCGGAGTCGGCCTTTGAGAACGAAGCCTCCCATTCATTGGCCTCTTCTTCGCTCTTGAATCCGCGTTTGATGGTGTGGCGCCGGCGGTTGCGGGAATCCCGGTACCAGACTTGCGCGGTCCAAGTACCGTTGCCTTCGCACCTAACGCTCATCGCCCGCGCTCCTGCCTGGGAGGTCGGCAAAGTAGGCCAGCATGAACTTCCCCTCGTCAACCTTGCCCGGGATGGTCTTCTTGCCTTCGGCTTCCATGTCGGCGTTGAGGTCCCTGATGATGCGGTACGCAGTTCCCTTTGACACTCCGAGCTTGCTTGCGACTTCCTTTGCGCCGATGAGTCTGTAATCGTGCATATGTTCTCTCCTTATCTCTCATACCGCACGTTATCGTGCTGTTACATTACGAACCATAACAGCACGCATATGTGCTGTCAATGCATTGCGCACGATTTCGTGCTGTTGTATGATTTGCCGTGTCGCGTGGTGGCTTCTGATGCCACGGTTTCGGGAAGGGAAGGCATGGGCGTAGGAGAGCGCATAAGGGCGCTGCGGAGGTCCGCTGGTCTTACACAGAAGGAGCTTGCAGCCTCTATCGGGCTTACCGAGTCCGCCGTTCGCAACTACGAGCTCGGGCTGCGCACGCCCAGCGACGATCAGCTCGCCGCCATGGCGGATTCGATCGGAGTCGCCCCTGAAGCCCTCATGGACATCCGCGTCGAGAGCGCCAGACAGGCCCTCGAGGTCCTCTTCAGGATGGAGGATACGCTCGGCTTGGTGCCGCAAAGCGATGGCGACTCAATAGGCCTTGGAATCGACCCTGAAGCTGAGCAGGCCCCTATCATGCACCAGTCCCTCGTGGCCTGGAAGCGCATGCGCGACGGGCTGGAAGACGGTACCGTGACCCCTGATGAGTACGCGGCCTGGAAGGCATCTTTCACCGCATAGCCTAGATTCAGCGGCTTGCAACCCTCGTTTTCGCACCTTTTGGGAGTATTATGCCCATTGGATTGGGCGAGTAATACGTCAAGAAACACACCTCTGAGTTCCAATCCGACCCGTAGACACCCGAAAATACTCCCCATCACTGACCTGCGGAAATGCCTAATTCGCCTGTGTCCGGAGCTGCTGAGTTCCAAAGTGAGTTCCAATCGAGCCTTCAAACGCCATGCGGCCCTTTTGGGGAGTATTTTCGCGACAGTCCTTTAACCCTTCTTGTCACGCTTTAGCACCCTTTGGCACCGCTTGGTACCGAATTGCGGAGAAGCTGTGGGTAGGGAGTATTCTGCGGTGTAAAACCGCAGGTTGAAAGCCTGTTTTGACCATGAGAAAGCCCCGAAGCAAGTGCTTCGGGGCTTGAATACTCCCCATAGTTTCGGGGCGTTTTGTCCAAACGATACTACTCGGTGCCAGTCAAGGTGAGTACATACTGGAACTCAGCAAAAGTGCCAGATTACTCCCACTCGATTGTTGCGGGAGGTTTGGACGTAATGTCGTACAACACCCTGTTGACACCCGGAACTTCGGCTACGATACGGCCACTGACACGCGCCAACACTTCATAAGGAAGCTTAGCCCAGTCCGCCGTCATCGCGTCGCTCGATTCCACTGCGCGAAGGATGATCGGCCGCTGGTACGTACGTTCGTCGCCCATGACACCGACGCTCTTGATGTCAGGAAGCACGGCGAAATACTGCCAGCAGCTATGCTCGCTGTTGCGCTCCCCCGTCTCTTCGAAAAGCTTCGCGTTGTACGCATCCAGCTCTTCGCGGATAATCGCATCGGCATTTTTCAGGATTTCCAGCTTTTCAGGCGTCACGTCCCCGATGATGCGGATGGCCAGACCAGGTCCGGGGAACGGCTGACGGTGCACGATATAGTCGGGCAGGCCCAAAGCCGTACCCAGCGCACGAACCTCATCCTTGAAGAAGTGGTCCAGCGGCTCAATCAGGTCGAAATGAACCCCTTCGGGAAATGGAATCAGGTTGTGATGGCTCTTGATGGTAGAGGCTTTGCCACCGGTCTTTCGAGCGCCGCTTTCGATGATGTCAGGATAGATAGTACCCTGCGCCATGAACTGCACGGGACGCCCGTCTTCGGCGATGTCCTGCGCTACCGCGAAGAATTCGTTCCAGAACTGGGTGCCGATGATTCGGCGTTTCTCCTCGGGGTCAACCACCCCGGCAAGCAGGCCCGCATACCGCTCCTCGGCATGGACGTGCACGAAGTCGACGTCGAACTGTTTGGTGAAAACCTCCTCAACCTCTTCAGGCTCGTTTTTGCGAAGCAAACCGTGGTTCACGAACACGCAGGTCAACCGGCTGCCGATAGCTCGGGCGCACAGGGCGGCCACGACACTCGAGTCGACACCGCCGGACAGGCCCAAAATGACACGGGAATCCCCCACTTGCTCCTGGATGGCACGAACCGAGTCTTCGATGATGCCTTCCATGGTCCAGTTGGGCTGCAATCCGCAGATGTTGAACAAGAAGTTGCCCAGAAGATCCTGGCCATAGGGAGTATGCCTCACTTCAGGATGAAACTGGGTCGAGTATAGATTTCGATCGGGGCACTCCATGGAAGCAACGGGGCAGATTGCCGTCTGGGAGGTAACGCGGAACCCTTCGGGCACTTGGATGACCGCATCGCGGTGGCTCATCCATACCTGTTGCTGACTGGGCGTGCTCCCGAACAGCTTGCTGGTGCCGCCGTCGCAACGGGTGATGTCGGCATGGCCGTATTCGCCCTTTTCGGTATGGCCAACACGACCGCCGAGCGTCACGGCGATAACCTGATGGCCGTAGCAGAATCCAAGCACGGGAACCCCCAGTTCGAGCACGGCGGGATCAATAGTGGGAGCGTCTTCCGCATACACGCTCGCCGGACCGCCGGAGAGAATGATTGCCGAAGGCTTCATGTCCGCCAGCTCTTCGGCCGGAATGTCACAAGGAGCAATGGTCGAAAACACGCCTAAATCGCGAACGCGACGAGCAATCAGCTGGCCATACTGGGCACCGAAATCGAGAACGACTACCTTCTGCTCTGGAAACGTGGATTCATTCATGCTGGCCCCTTCTCTCAGACAAGCGAAACGTCATGTCAAAATCGAATGGACGAAGCATACCGCATGAAGCGCTCGTGCGCAGACGTAAACGAACGAAAACGCAAGGTATGCACTCGAAACGTCAGCAGGCAACATCCAGGATTTACTGGGATTGGCCGATTTCCTCCAGGAACTCGTCACTGGTGAAGCACGAATCCAAATAAATGATGTGGGTGAGCGCGATGATGACATTGCGCAGGGTGCGCTTGGCGAAAGTCGCATCCTCCTCTATCGTTCCTGGTTGAGCCCCTGTTTTGAACAGGTACTTGAGATGGGATTCGAACTCGTTGCAGAAATAGTCATGGGCGATTTCGATGCCGTAGGTGCTCTGTTGCAACTTGAACATGCCAACGATATTCTCCATCGACAAGACCCGTTTGGCAAGCGTGATGAACATGAGGTATGAAATCTGATCGGCATGATACCGCTTCCTGACCGGCCTTTCGATGTAACCCCTCTTCACATAATTGCTGAGCATAGATGGCGTTATTGAGATGTCCGCCCCTAGCGGCGCCAAGCAGGAGTTGATGAATTCTATGCATTGCTCCAGGTACAGGCCGACATCGGGTATCTCTCTATACCGAGGAAGATGAAAGTTTTTCATTTGATCCTGAGCAGCCATCTGTCGTTCCTGCTTGAGTTTCCAATTCTGCACCTATCCACTATATCGGTTTTTCAAGAACCGATAAAGAGGTTTCTTAAATCTTGACAAAAGCTCTTACACAAACTACCCTTAGATGTAGATTATTTATCGTGGCCTATTAGACCCAAGTCCATTCATGCAGAGGGAGAACCCATGTCCGTCAAAATCGTCTCCGACTCCTCGTCCGACACATTGTCCATCGAGGGCGTCGACTACACCACCGTCCCTCTGCACATCATTGTTGGCGAAGAGGACTTCGTCGACGATGAGAACGTGAACGTTTTGGCCATGCAGGCCGCCATCGACAAGTTCGGCGGCCCCACGTCCACGTCGTGTCCCTCCCCTCACGACTGGATTCAAGCCTTCGGAGATGCCGACGATGTGTTCTGCGTCACCATCACCAGCGGCCTTTCCGGATCTTGCGCCTCGGCGGAAACCGCCAAGCGCATGCATGAGTCAGACCACCCTGGTCGTCATGTATACGTTGTTGACTCCTTGTCTACGGGCCCCGAACTCACGCTGATCATCGAGAAGATCCGCGACCTTCTGCTTGAGGGCATTCCCGCTGCAGAAGTGTACGAACAGGTAAAGGAGTACCAAAAACGGACCCATTTGCTGTATGCCTTGGGTTCCGTTTCGAATTTGGCCAACAACGGTCGTGTGAATCCGCTGGTCGCCAAAGGCCTGGGGCTTCTGGGCATTCGCATCATCGGCACGGCATCCGAAGAAGGCACCTTGCAGATTCTAGACAAGGCACGCGGCGATAAGAAAACCGTAAAGACAATCCTTGAGCACATGATCGCCATGGGATATAACGGCGGCAAAGTATCCATTGCCCACAACGCCAATCTTGATTGCGCCTACGGCATGGCGAAGGCGATTCAGGATTCCTTCGGCTACACCGTTACCGACGTCCATCAAACTCGTGCGCTTGACAGCTATTACGCCGAGCAGAACTCCATCCTGGTAGGATTCGAGACGGAATAAGCCGTCGGCAGCAGGCACGAACCCGCGGCTCAAACATGGCGCTTTCATGGGAACAGATTCAACAGGTCTTGGGGGCTTACGCCCAAGGTAAAGAAGTGCGCCCCGTTTCGTCAAGGCGAACGCTGTTCGGCATCCCATCGTCATCTGAGCAGGCCATGACGCGAATCGCCATGGAAGTCGCCGCTGGGACCCCTTTGGATTCGCTCGAGGCAAGCCTCCTGCGAACCCGACTCATGAAAGAATCCGATGAATTGGGGCCACGTGTTGTGGTCGGTCGCGCCGATATGTATTACGTGTTCTGTGCCCGTGAAGCCGGCTTCGACATCCCGCCCTACCCATTCGACAGCAAAAGCGAACTGCCACTGTTTCTGAAGGCCGCCAACGCAGAAAACGTAGCGAACTGGTACGCCATCCAGGGCGTTCCCGCTGAAACCTACGAACGAATCTCATCGTATACCGCCATTGCAATAATTAGTTCGTATGATGACGAAGGCATGCCTGTTCGACACCTGCACCTGACAGGCAGCCCCCAGTTCGTTGACGCCTCGCGGTTCATGCCCCTGCATGAAAGCACCTTGCTGGAATTCGCAGACATTTCGACCCTGCAATCCATCGATGCCGCAATCCATGCTAACTGAAGGATTTGAAACCCTTCAGTTGCTGATACACAATTCACCTAATGCTGTGGCGTAATCCCTCTATAATGATTTCGTCTTCTGACTACCAAGAGGGGCTATTATGCAGACTTTTACACCGCTTATCGGTATAGCGCCGAAACTCGACGATAAGAACAGCATGATGCATGTTCCCGTCGAATACGTCCGGTCCATCGTCGCCGCTGGCGCTACGCCGCTCATTCTCCCTTTGACATGGGACATGAATGCATACGAACGACTGCTTCCATCCTGCGATGGATTCCTGCTTTGCGGCGGTTTGGACATCGAACCCCAGCGCTATGGCAGAGGTGACACCCATGTGAATCTCACAGCCCACACCCCTGGTCGCGATGCGCTCGAATGTCTAGTCGTCAATTACGCCTACGAATTTGACGTTCCGATTCTGGGTATATGCCGCGGCATGCAGATGCTCAACGTTGTCAGGGGCGGAACCCTTCATCTCGACCTGTCCGAACGTGCCAGCTCCGAAGAAGAACACATTGCCCACGACGCCATAGAGCATCCTTTCGATTACGTACACGATGTCGATGTTGTCCCTGGCACGATGTTCGCCGAAATTGTTGAAGAAGAACGCATTCCCGTGAACTCCCTTCACCATCAAGGCGTGAACAGCCTGGGCAGGAACATGCGCGCAAGCGCCTATGCCACCGATGGTCTCGTCGAGGCCATCGAGGCGATCGACCGGACATTCATGATGGGCGTCCAGTGGCATCCCGAAAACCTCGTGACCGACGGCCGCATGCTGAACCTGTTCGATACGCTTGCACGCCACAGCTTCGAGGCGCGCAACAGCGGCCGCCTTGAAGCAGCCCAAGGATTGTCGATCGAACTGACCCACAAGAGCGGAGCCTGGCCCGACATCACCCTCACCCGAGCCGATTAGTCCGCCATTTGCCGTTCGCAGCCCTGAGCGCGCGAATCGGCGTGGTAGTCTCAAAAGCGAATCAGGCTGGACGCCGACCCGCCATTCGACTCCATCTGCTTAGAAAGGCCAGCCACGCCATGAGGACGTTTATCGCCATTGACCCGCCTGAAGCCTTCATCGACGAAACTGCCGATCTTGCCCGATATCTGAAAACACGCATCGACGGACGCTTTATTGCCAGAGAAGCATATCACGTGACCCTGGCTTTCCTGGGCGATGCCGATCAACGGCAGATAGCCTCCGCCATGGACGCGATAGATGCCGTGGCGGATCGTGTATCTCCGACTTTGTCGCCAGGCGGCTTGGGCGTATTCGGAAAGCCCAAGGATTGCACGCTGTACCTGGAGCTGCAAAAGGACCCATCTCTTTTGACCCTATGCAAAGGCCTGCGGGAAGAGCTCGAAAGCCGCGACGTGCCCTTCGACAGCAAACCGTTTCTTCCCCACGTGACGCTCGCGCGCAGGGCGCATGTACCTGATGGGAATCTGGCAGGAATTCCTTTTCCCAACGCTTGTCGGGCCGATCGCGTCGTTCTGTTCAAGAGCGTTCTGACACCCGAAGGGGCGAGCTACTCCCCTCTCTACGAAAGGGAGCTGGGCTAGCTCGTCCAGACGTTCAGCCCAATGCCTTTCGATAGCCGTTTAGACCGATCGGGGCTCAGCCAATACGAAGACCGCCAGCACCATCATGACGCCGGCGGGCATGGCCGCCATGCCTGCAAACGGCAGGACGTCCATGATGGGAATCAGCCCCAGGCAACCCATGAAGGCAATAGCCGTGCGACAGGCCAAGTACGACCCGACGCCCCAAAGCAGCATTCCCGACGGAACGATGGCATGGGCGTATTCGCATGCATCATCCTCGAACACATCGTCATCTTCCCATTCTTCGAAGTCGTCAACATCAATCACCAGGTCATAGAACATTTGCAAGAACGTGCAGCGGCGTCCCGCATTGCCCGCTTCTTCCTGACCCTCAAGATCGACGCATTCACGCCCCAAAGAAACCAGCAATGCCCCCATCGCAAGGAGGACAGACACCGTTCCGGTCACGCCGAAGCGAAGGCATATCGCAGCCGGAGCCATGGCATAGTCGCCAAGCAGACGGTCATCCAAGCCAAACCCTCCTCCGAAAGGATGCATCAGTCCGAATACCCAATCGGCACGCCCCGACACGATCTGGTAGCCCTCGTCGAACAGCGACTTCCCAGGAGCAAGCCAGCTCGAAAGAGCCATCGAAGAACCGTCGAACGCCACTGCGTAGAGTGCGCAGGCTGACGCAGCTCCGACCAAAGCGACCCCATATCCGCCTTTTCCCATACGCATCAGCACGAAGCCGCATGCGACAAGAACCGCAACGGTCAATGCGTAGCAACGCACAAACATCGCAAGAGCGGCTGCGCCGGCAATTCCTTCAAGCAAGACGTAAAAACTACCCTCATCGTCACAGTCTTTTGCGGTGCAGCACATCCCAACGACAACGAGGGCTGCACCGATTTCGGACGCACAAATGTACATACCGAACACTTCCAGCCACCCACGCGCACCGCACCCGTAGCCGAAAACCCCTGCAGCGACCAGCGCCAAGAATCCCAGAACCGCAAACGACAGACCGAAAGAGGCCCAGTCTTCGCAACGCATCCCGTTCATGGTGCAACGAAGGCTAGATATTCCAAGGAACGCCATGGATCCGAACGCCAGAACCAGGACGTATCCGAACGACCACGAAACGGGAACCGACCCCCAATACACATCAGCAGCATAGGAGACATGGATGCTCGCGGAAAGCTCAACTAGCAGGCACATGACAGCGAAGGGAAGCACCGCCCGCTTGCTACCGCCGGAGAGGGCCCAAAGCGCCGAGCACGATGCAGCAGCCGCCAAAAACACGGCAACAAGGGCGTTCGTATAGACATCAGGACCTTCAACCGAGGCTGTTGCCGCCAAAAAGATGCCAGCTGAGGCTGCCGCACAGAAGCCAAGCCCCAATACGGCAGCCTTGTCGAAACGCTCGGAACAAAGCAGAGCGACCGCCGCCCCTCCGGTTCCCACCGCGAACAGAGCCCGAAACAACAGGCCGAATTCCCATAGCATAACGAAACCTCCTTGCAAATGACCCGATAACGGGCTTCATGCTACAAGGAGGACGTCGCGCCGATTGCGCAAGCGCCGTTTGACCTATTCGTCTTTCATGTTCGGAACGATAAGGCCGCAGGACACGGCATGCACGGCGAGCTTCAGGATGCTCTCATAGCCCGTCCGTGCCAGAATCTCGGATATGCGACGCTTCACCGTACCTTCGCTCAAGTACAGAATCTGGGCGATCTCCTTGCGGGATTTGGTTTCGCACACCAGCTTCAGAATGGCGATTTCATCTTCGGTGAAGTCAGACAGGTCGATGTCAGTCTGAATCGGCGCATGGGGATAGGTGGAGTATCCGTCCATTGTGGATTGAATCACGTTGAACAGGTCTTCCGTTCCTATGTTCTTGTACACGAAGCTGTCAACGCCAGCATCTTTGGCTTGTTGGACGAACGTGATGTCGGGCATGCCCGTCATGATGACGATCTTTACCGCAGGATTCAGCTTCTTAATCTTGGCGGAAGCGACAATGCCGCTCGAGTCGTTTTCGGTACACACGTCCATAAGGACAATGTCCGCTATGCCGCTGGCGGCCTCTTTGACCGCAACGGCAGCATCGACCTGGCGACTGACCACGCGCATGTTCTCCTGGGTATCGATTGCCTTGGCCAGAGAATCCAAAAGCATAGTCTGGTCTTCGACAATCATCACGTTAATCATTGCAACCCCCTGCTACCGTTCTCGGGCACCCATTGTACAGGGCATCTCCACTAAGACCGTGAATCTGGGACGCGGCACCACTTGGACGGTTCCGCCAAGAGACCCAACGGCTCGCCTCATGCCGCCGATACCGCCCCCGATCCTGAAGTCGCCGACAAGCGACTCGCCATCGTTGGTGACGGTCATGCGAACCTCGTCTTTTCTGCACTCGATATTCGCATCGACACGGTGCGCCTGGCCGTGGAACACCGCATTGGTTGCCGCTTCGCGCAGAGCATCCACGAGAACCGCCGCCAAGGCTTTATCGTCAGGAAGGCTTCCTGCGACATTGACTTCGACCCCAGCCAATGAGAAGGACGACACGATGGCATTTAGATCCGTCTCAGGCTCGTTGTCGCTGCTTGCAAGGTCATCCAGAATGCCGCTCAGCAATGGCTGCAGCTGCTCAACGGTCTCATCGGATATGTTGCCGTCCTCAAGGCTGCGATGCAGAATCGACAGCCGCTGCCCAATAACATCATGCACTCGGGACTTCATAATCAGGACAGCCTCGTTTTCGGCTGCCAACTGAAGGTTCTCCACGGAATCATGAAGGGAGGCCGCCGTCTCGGCAAGGCGCGCGTTCATTTCCTTAATCTGAAGGTTAAGCTGATAGCTGCCCGTAACGTCGAAGGCGATGACCCGGTCGCACAGGCCGTGCGCCAGTTTGACCTCATCCGCGACAAACATCCAAGCCCGTCCTGATCCGCCGAGTATGATGGTACCTGTCGATCCGTCTTCGTTTGAAACCGTGGATTCGCCACGTTCCTCAAGCCATGTACTCAGGCCAACTGTGCTCGCAAGGTCGGCGCGACGGCCCAAGTCGGCAAAGCAGCTGCGCATAGCATCGTTCATGAGAAGAACCTGCCCGTTTTTGGTAGCGCAGAGCACGCCCTCCGGAAGCTTGCGTACCGCCTCCACCACAGACAGGCGCGTCACTTTGCTGCGCACCCACCGCACATCCCGCCAAATCACGAAGATGCTTTGCGCCAGCAGAAGCAGGACGGACGCAACCACAGAAGCCTCCATAAGGAACGCGTCCATGCATCCCCAGATCGGGGGACACAGTGCCAGGCACGAGAAAACGCCTGGCAACCGCCACCATCTTCTGAACAGAACCATGTCACAGAGAAGCATCAAGGCCACAACGACAAGGCCGTAAAGCCCGGCGGCGACAATGGGAGCGTCGGTCCACCATTCGCTAGGTAAAGGAAGAGGAGTCAGCGTCGGGATTTCCTTTACTGCCAGAAGCATCAGGGCGGCAGCAAAGAGCATCGCGCATTCGCACGCTTTCGAGAAAGAACCGCTCAACCAAAACGTCCTCGAAACCATCACCAGGCAAACGTGGACTGAGAGCAACGTTGAAGCCACCATTGCCAAAACCAGCAGTATCACCTTGGGGAAGAATCCGCACAAAAGGGGCACGCCTACCATGCCTCACCCCCGCCCTCGGCCGTTGCCGGTACATGGGGGACGCGAACCGCAATCGCTATGCGGCCTTCCTCACCGTCATGCGAGCAGGTGGCGCCATGGGACGCCAGTTTCTCGCGGAACGCATCCAGAACAGGATTGTCGTGGGTGTCGCGCAAATTCGGGCTTTCCAAAACCACGCGCATCTCGACCAAACTCTCGTCAGCGTCGCCGAGGTACGTCATAAGGACGGGGTCGTCAAGCTCCAAGGAAAGCAGCGCCGCATCGTACAGACAGTCGTAAAGCGTGCTAAACGACTGCGCCGGCAAGGAGCGGGACGTCACCACCATCGATTCGCATTCAACGCCTGTTGTGCGGAGATCGGAGGCGACTTCTCCGATGATCAGGCGCATTCTTTCGCGGTCGTAATCATCGCCGCTCTGGCCCGATATGATCAGCCCGCCTTTCCGTTTGCAGTATGCAACCAGCATTTTCGATATGAACAACCTGCGTTGGCGCTCGATAAGCCCTTCCTGGGTGTCGTCGTCCGGCAGGTCTTCAAGCAAGGCACAAATGCGGAGCACCGTTGCATCAAGAGATCTGCCCACATCGTCCAAAAGCTCATATTCCTTCTTCTGCCTCGCAAGCCGTTCGGCAATGGAGTTCGTACGCTCAAGCGCTTCGATATTGCGTCCAAGGACCTGGTATTGTCGCTCAAGCTCATCGCGCTGCGCCTCGATGCCAGAAGTGCGCTCCGATGCCAGAACGAATCCGCCGAGCACGCGGTATACCCTGTACAGAACGCCAGGCTTCTGATTTATCCGAAACTCCGTCGAATCCAAACCACGGAGGTTTCCCATGGCAAGCGGTACCACCTCGGGGTCCATAGGTCCGAACGAGTCCGTCGATTGCCCGAGCACACCGCTTCTTGAAAAGACCCCCAGGTCGACCGGGAGGCTTCTGAACATTTCGGCATACCGGGTGAACGAAGGGAGAAACCCAAGCGCAAGGCAGATCTCGACGCCGATAACCACCATCAGCTCGTAGGCCAGCGTCAGGGGGACCGAATACAACCCGCCGACACGCAAGGCGGCGCACACCACATAGGTCAAGCCAACGGCGAACACGATGCAGACAAGTCCGATTGAGTATCGCATCTTCCTGTGCGATGACGAGGCGAGCACGGCGACATATGCCGCATACATGATGGAAGCCCACCCCAGAATCACCCAATATCCCAGCTCCAAGCCCAGGCCTCCCTGGTACACTCCATCAGCAGGTTCGACAGAGAAGACCATCTGATGCGCATGGTTGGTAAGCACCAGAAGACAGCATAGGCCGGTGATCAGATAGAGAATCGGCTCGGCAAAACCCAACGGAAGCAATCGGCCAGGTGTCCCCACGCGCAGCGCGCACATCAGAAGCACTGCTGGAGTGAACAACGCAGGCACAAAATGCAGGTACCAAAAGAACCCGGAAGGCGTTACATGGGGCATGTCGTGCCCCACCATAATGACGAACTGCCAGAACAGAAACATAAGCGCCACAATCGCGAGCCTCTGGCGGATAAACCTGTCAGAACATCGGTAAAACAACGAATAGCCCCAAGCAGCAATAAGGATGCATGACACCTCGAAAAGACATCCCACGAGATCCGATGGATACGAAAACAGGGGAAACAAACTCCAAGGCGATTCCTTGGAAAACAGAATCATCTCAAGAACAAGCAATGCGAAAGCCGCACCCACAATCCAGGCGAATCGGCGACGCCGCGAGTAAAGACCGATTGGCATCGGAACATATGGAGGGCCCTTCAGCACCGTTCGCATCACCGCAATTCACACGGGAGACTGTATGCATTCAGAATATGGCATAGCTAGACGGACATGCGCCGCATTCGGCATGAAAACGGCAGACGACATGCCTGCGGTCGCCTTCGACACCTCATTTCGACCAGCGCACCCACAATCCGTTGCAGAGACGTGCGCCAGCGAAGCAGGACCGGGATTACCCCCTCAGCTCCTGATACAGGCGTTTGTACTCTTTCGTCTGCGCCTGGACGGCTTTTATCTGGTTTCGCAACGTATTGGCCTTCGTGCATACCCAGTTGGGATCTCGCACCAAGTCGTGATAGATATATGGGAAGGATTTGCGCATATGGGCGAGGTTTTCAGACCGAACCACAAAACAGGCATGCAGCAGTTCGTGCTCGATGGTCAGCTCGTCGATGGAAAGCGAATCGATGTATGCTCGAACACCGCCGCCACGGTGGATGCTGCGGTCAATGTGGCAGAGGTCGGCCATGTCCCCTCGGGCGTAGGCAACTCTGGCCTCATCGAGCAGCTGCCCTTCCAGCAGACCGACGTCCGGATTCAAATCCGGATGCAGCTCGTCGACGATATGACGGAACATGGCTCTGAGCCGTTCCAACATGTCCTCGGTGTAACGTTCGGCGTTCAGGCATGCGTCCATAGCGTTGAGGTTGCGGGATGCGGCGCAAGCCAAAAATCGCGAAGAATCGCCAAGCTCCGCATCGATCTGCATGTCCAACGACTCTTCCGTAACCTGATACCCATGATGGGCGGCGCATTTCGCCAACTGGTATTTCCGTTTGGCACGGCGCAGGTCGATTTCGCACTTGGCAAGCCCACGCTCCCATACGCCGATAAGGGCGGAATAACGCGCCTCGGTCTCGGGGTTCAACCGTAGGTCGATGGTGTCGAACTCGACGATGACATCAAGCAGACGTCCGCGCAGACGGAAGAACTCCTCCCGAAGCTCGCTTTCATTGAACTGAATATCGATAAGACGATCATTCATAGCATCCATGAGGGCTCCTTGCCTCACTTCCCGCCTAAACGGGCTCTCATATCTCAATTGTTAGTTTAGGTTAACTATCGCATGATTTCGAGCTGTGCTGACAGATTCATCCTATCTCCTCAGAAGCCCCGACGAAAGCACCGTTAGCGCCAGCGGGCGAACCGTTCGCCCAACGCATTGGCCCATCGTTCGCACCAAAAATCGTAGTAGTCGATTCCACGGACGCGGCGACGTTTCTGCATGCGTGCTGAACGGGCCCAGATAAAAGATGTGAGACCCACAGTGGGCAGATACAGGGGCCCCAAGATAAGCGACTGGATGCAGTGACCGTACTCATGGGCAATCAGCTTGTTGATGCCGGCCTGTTCATCGGCGCGATCGACCCATCCTTTGGGAAGCACATGGTCATCGGCGAAGATGAACATGCCCAAGGAAACGCCTCCAGGCCAGTTGTTCGTAGAGGTGACAACAGCACCCTTGAAGTTTCGCCGTGGACGTTTTCCGTTCAAGACAAGCCAAACAAGACCCGCCACATTCTGCGGCAGCCCCCAAGTCCATTGAGCTATCCAAAACAACAGCTTGCCCACACACGTGCCTTTCCCGAGTCGTTCAAGGGACATTGTGCCATATGCCCCTGCCGCCCAATGGGCGCAAGCCAGAAAAGACACACCTGGACTAACTCGACGCCTGGCCTATAGAATAGCAGGATAGTCGGACAGCGTTCGACCATCCCATTCTGAACAGGCCGTGGCAATACCATGGAGCCGGGCCGGCCCAGCCGGCAGCGGAGCGTTTGCACGTTGGCGCGCCCGCGGGACAGAACATGTGCACCGCAGCTCGCACGCATGTGGGGCACGAGATCCAACCGTGGATTACGCACCAAGCAAACCGATACGAAAGGCCTGTTAATGAATACGAACCGGACTCCGGAAGAGACCCGCGAGAAAACCATCATCAACCAGATGTCAACCGTCGGCATAGCCGGCAACATCGTATTGTTCCTATTCAAACTTGTTGCTGGCGTCATCGGCAATTCAGGCGCCATGGTTTCCGACGCCGTTCACTCCCTGTCCGATGTATTCGCCACCGCCATTGCATTCATTGGCACGCGCATTTCCCGCAAACAGGCCGACGATAGCCACCCCTACGGACATGATCGACTCGAAAGCGTTGCCGCGTTGCTGCTTGGGGCCATCCTGGTCGCAACAGGACTCGGTATCGGCTGGGCCGGCGTGCAAGCAGTCATCAACGGGACATATGTACAGTCAGGCGGCCCAGAACCCATCGCAGCCGTCGCCGCCCTGGTGAGCATAGGCGTGAAAGAAGCCATGTTCTGGTACACACGGCATTACGCACGTCTGCTGGGATCGAGTGCGTTCATGGCCGACGCCTGGCACCATCGAACCGACGCGCTCTCGTCTGTCGGTGCCTTGGCAGGCATCCTGGCAGCCATAGCGGGATACCCCGTATTCGATGCTGTTGCAAGCATCGCCATCAGCGGGTTCGTGCTGTATGCGGCAGCAGAGATCATTCGCGACGCTTTCGGCGGCATGCTGGACGAAGCCTGCGACGAGCAATTCGTCGACGAGGTGCGCACCTGCCTCGAATCACAGCCTGGTGTGGTGCGCGTGGACATGCTCGCAACCCGGAGGTTCGGGTCGAAAGCCTACGTGGATGCCGAAATCGCCATCGACGGATCTAAGACTCTTAACGATGCACATGCAATCGCACATGCGGCCCATGACGAAGTGGAGCGGCGGTTCCCCAACATCAAACATGTGATGATTCACATGAACCCGGCATGATGCCGATTCGCTATTCTTGGGATGCGCAGTCTTCGCAAACGCCGTAGAACACCGTGCGCATGGGATCGATGGCGAAACCATGGGACTCCAGCATATGCCCGCTGATTTCCGCCAGATGAGCGCATTCGACGTGGATGAGCCGCCCGCACGACGTGCAGACGCAGTGGAAACAATGGGGGGTGCAGCATTGTCCTTCGGGACCTACATATTCGAAACATGCCGCGCCGTTGCTGCCCATCGAGTATTTCAGCATAAGGCCTTCGCCGACCAAGCGCTCAAGGTGCCGGTACACGGTGGCCGAACCCATACGCACACCGCTTTTATCAAGCAGCTCGCATATAGTCTTGGCCGTAAGGTGCTCTCCCTTTACGGTTTCCAGGAAGGCCACCAGATCGGCCCTTTGCTTGGTTTTGTACTCGATGCCGTTGGTCATGTCGGTTCCTTGTGTTTTGAGAATGTTTCTCAAATTGTTTCTGATATCCATTCTCAAATTTGATAACGTGCTCACAGCAATAATATCGCACAAAGGAGCCTTAAGGTGGGACTTGTCGTTACATTCATATTGGGGGCATTCGTATTGGCGGGCGCCGCAATCGGCGCCTTCGCCAAAAACGAAGAGCTCATCCGGGAGGTATCCATCGCCGTGGCATTGGGTGCCATGGCCATGCTGCTCATCGAGGACCTTGTCCCTGAAGTCGTGGAAGAGGCCTCTGTCCTGGGCTATCCGCTGATTGTCGTCGGTATCTCCCTCGGCGTGGCCGTCCTTGTGGTCCTCGACCGGTTTTTGCCCGATCACCACCACGAGGCAGACCATAACGACAGCGCCCTGCATATCGGCCTAGCGACGGCCATCGCTCTCATCATCCACAACATCGTCGAGGGCATGGGCGTATACAGCGTGTCCATCGAATCGGCCACGCTGTCGGTGCTTTTGGGCATCGGCATCGGCATTCACAACATCCCGATGGGCATGATTGTCTCCGCAGGCATCCGCGACCAGTCGACGCCGCAAAAGATCGCGGTCTTGGCTGCGGCGTCGCTTTCCACGTTTGTCGGCGGTCTGGTCATGTTCACGCTGAGCTCAGCAATCGATGAGCGAATCGTCTTGTTTATGATCTGCTTGACCATCGGCATGCTGGGCTACATCATCCTCTTCGAGCTCGTTCCGCATGTCGTGTGTTCCAAAAACAAACCTATGGCATTGCTCTGCATCGTCATAGGCCTGGCCGCCGTGGCCGCCAGCGGGTTGCTCGAAGGCCTGGCCTAATAACAACGCAGATATCCATCAGTCACGCATCCGCACCCCATCCGGGGTGCTTTTCATATGCAATCACCTCCATCTTCGCAGTGGGGTCGCCGCATCCTAAGACCGGCCCCTACACCATCCCGAGCCGATCCATGAGGTTTCGTTGCTTGCGCAGGAACCTGTCATCGAGCTCAAGGGGTTCCATCCCCATGGCCTCGCGAAGCTCGGCACCGACTTCGTTCACGCCGTCTTGCGTGCTCAACTGGGCGCAGGTCGCTTCTATTACGGTATAGTCGGGAAGAATCTCTTGTAAATGAGGGGTCGCCGACACGTCGTCGACGATATTCAATGCGACCTTCTTGTCGTGCCAATACAAGGTCATGGGTAGTTCCTTTCTGCACGCGTGCAGAAAGCACGAGCGCATCCTCTCGATAATTGCTTTGCGGATTTGTTGTTTGGGATTCCCAGTGCCACGGGCGGCCATGCCGTGGCTTCGCGATGACGTGAGTATACAACGGTTCCTCGGTGTTTCAAACGAGAATTTTCCCAGTTCAGGCTCAACTCAGGTCCACATCAGATTCAGTTTGAAACACCTTGCCAACCCCTGGTTTTCCACCATCGGACGGCACCGTGTAACGCTATTCGAACCGTCCGCCCTGCTCGTCCATACGCACTCCTCAAAGATGCGCTACCCTGTAACGCATCATCCGACATCCCAGAGTAGACGGAGACGCCATGAGCATGAAAGAGAACGCCCATCAGATGAAAATCGACTCCCCCGCTTTGGCGGCGACAAGCGTGGAGCAGCGCAACCGCGCTCTGGAGCTCATCGCCCAAGCCCTGGAAGCCAACGCGGAGGTTATCTTCGCCGCAAACGCCCAGGACATGGACGCAGCTGCAGCAATGGGCGTGACACCGCAAGTGCTTAAGCGTCTCAAGTTCAACGATGCGAAACTGCGCGACGTCATCGACGGCATCCATCAGCTCATCGGCCTGCCCGATCCGCTTGGCAAGATCACGCTGGCCCGCGAACTGGACGAAGGGCTGGTGCTGCGCCGCGTCAGCTGCCCCATCGGCGTCATCGGCGTCATCTTCGAAGCGCGCCCCGACGCCCTCGTCCAAATCTCTACGCTGTGCCTGAAAAGCGGCAACTGCGCCATCCTCAAAGGCGGCAAGGAGACCGCACACACCAACCGAGCCCTGTTCGACATCATCAAAGAGAACGCAGTGGCCGCCGGACTGCCGGAAAGCTGCCTGCTCCAGGCCGAGTCACACGACGAAATCGGAGAACTGCTCGCCTGCGACCACGATGTCGACCTGCTCATCCCCCGCGGTTCCAACGACTTCGTCCGTTACATCATGGACAACACGAAGATTCCTGTTCTGGGGCATGCCGATGGCATCTGCCACATCTACGTCGACGCCAAAGCCGACCAAGATATGGCGCTGCCCCTGATTATCGACGCGAAAACCCAGTACGCCGCAGCCTGCAACGCCGTCGAGACCATCCTGGTCAACCGCACCATCGCATCGGAGTTCCTGCCCAAGCTGGCGCAGGCCTGCGCCGATGCGGGCGTGAAGGTTCGCGGCACGCAGGAAGTCGCCGGCATCATCGCCTGCGAAACAATGGGCGAAGACGAGTTTGCCACCGAGTACCTCGACCTCATCCTATCCGTCAAACTGGTCGAAGACGTAGAAGAGGCCATCGACCACATCAACCGTTTTGGATCGCACCACACCGACTGCATCCTGACCTCCGACGATGCCGTATCGGAACGCTTCATGCAGATGGTCGACTCCGCCGGCGTGTACCGCAACGCATCGACCCGTTTCGCCGACGGCTTCCGTTACGGTTTCGGCGCCGAAGTGGGCATTTCCACGAGCAAAATCCATGCCCGCGGCCCCGTAGGGTTAGAAGGGCTGGTCACGTACAAGTACCGCTTGACCGGCGAAGGCCACATTGTGGGCGACTACGCCTCTGGTGTTCGCGCGTTCAGCCACAAAGACATCGAGCTCTAGCGTTTTGGCTATCGCTCTCGCAATAGCAGGCATCGTCTGCATCGTATACGGCATCACCATCATGGCCGCCTGGTCGGGCACGATGTTCTTTGCCGTGTGGTATGCGATTGGATTCGCGCTCATTCTTTGCGGCTGGGGCGTCCATGCAGGAGCATTCGACGCCCTGCCCCGCTTCGCCCATATATCCATAGCCGGCCTCAGCGTCGTGCTCATCGCAGGATTCCTTGTAGCTGCAGGCTGCTCGCTCAGCGGATTCGACGAGCACGGGGAACCCGATCTGGATTGCATCGTGGTTCTGGGCGCCCAGATGAAGGCCGACGGCCCAAGCATCGTGCTGCGCCTGCGGCTGGACGCCGCCTACGACTACCTTGTCGAAAACCCCGAGACGGTATGCATCGTTTCGGGGGGACAAGGGCCCAACGAACCTATAACCGAAGCCGACGGGATGGCGGATTACCTTATCGAACGAGGCATCGACGAATCGCGCATCATCCGCGAAAACACGTCTACCAACACCGTGGAGAACATCCGCAACAGCTCAGCTTTCTTCGATGCGGAACACGACCGCGTAGGCATCGTCACCAACAACTTCCACGTGTTCCGCAGCGTACGCATTGCACAAGCCCAAGGCGTGCAAAACGTATGCGGCATCTCGGCCGATTCGGTGGCTTGGTATCTGCCGAACAACATCCTTCGTGAATCGATGGGCATCGCAAAAGACCTTTTGAAAGGAAACCTCGGCTGACGCATGCGCGGGACGCAAACGATACGGAAACCCGATCGCCGCCCGCCAAGGCCAAAGCCTGACAACACCCATATCGTCGCACCAGGCATCCGGACCTCCGGCCAGCGTGAAACAGCCCGCTACGCGAACAAATACATACAGTATTCGGCCAAACCGAGCAGCAAATCGTTCGCCTCGGCGAACCCGTGCTCCTCGATTGCATGCTTCGTTACGGCACCTACCTGCTCCACTATGGCCTCGACACGCCGTTTGCCACGCTCGTTTATACAATACAGTCTATCCACGTGCACCAGGTCCCTCTTTTCGAGAGAATCCAAGAACCGCTCGACAGCCTCTTCGGGCATGGCAAGGACGTTCGCCAGCTGGCCGACCGAACAGATCCCCTGAAACCTTTCGAGCGTGCACAGGACCACCACCTGAGCAATCGACATGCCGTAATGCGAGCATTCGCGCTCCGACAGCATTCGATAGTCTATCAGCATACGAAGCGGTATCCCTGGAAACAGGGATTTGACCGAGCGTCCGCTGTCGCACCTGGAAGATAGGGTATGTAGCAACTCGACCAGATGTTCGAAGGAATCCTCGTCAAGAAGAGGGAAGACTTCAATCATGGATATGCCGACCATCTCTTCAGCCAGCGAGAGCCGCTCCTTCCCTTTTTCGGACAGCGCCAAAGCGTAACCGCGTCTATCCGACACATCGCGAATGCGTTCAACCAGCTCTTTCTGCTCCAAAAGCTCCATGTCGAAAAACGGATTCTTGGCGTATTCGTACGGCGGCTGGATTTCACGTATGGGGAGTCCGGAATCATGTTCGGACACGTTCGCAAGCATGGAGTATTCCGATGCCGTCAGATCAGATGCCACGCCGCATGTTGAATCAACCAACATGAACAAACGGTTCATCGCCACAAACATCTGACGCGCATTCCCTGATGAGGAAGACATAGGCCGTTTCCCTTCGCATATTGCACAATCACAAAAAAGGATGGCAGAAGATGGATTGGGCAAACGCCCGCTGAGCTTCGGCGGATTCGCTTCGCAAACAAGGCACGGCATATGCAGAACACCGACGGATGGAACCGGACTTTTCGGCAGCAATCGTCCGCACCGGTCGGTTTGCATCGCGCCCTTTGTCGGTCAGCCGAACAGGTCGAGTTCGACACGAGCAATACGGCAGTATTATACACGCTGCCCATGCGAAAACGACAGCTGGAAGAACATGTCGGCGGCCAAACGAACGGCTAGTAGGGGGCCGAAGCCGCATATCGCACCCCAGGCTCAAAACGGAGCATCAACCTGTGCCCATCCGGCTCGATACTGAACCAGAGGCTGCATCAAGCAGCCGTACCCCAATAGATGGCAATGTAATTGAAAACAGATTCCCAAACCGCCGAAGCGGCAGATGCGTCAGCGGAGACGTGCCCAACTAGCCCAGCGAAAAGCCGGAACGCGTCAAGATAACACGTGCAAGTTTAGAACCATGGCGCGTCAGCCGAAGCATACGGATGCGTTGATCTGCTTGCTGGGTGCCGACGTCGACAAGGTTTTGATTCTGCATGGACTTCAAAGCCATAGAGATGCGGGGCTGGGACAGCTTCGCCATATCCGATACGGCGCCAACCGATGCGGCGCCATGAGCGAACAGGAGCAGCACGGTACGAAGGGACGTTTCCGACAAGGACACGGACATCTCCGACTCGGCCTCATGGCCCGACCTGCGAAGGCTGGTCGTCGTAGTCACAAGATCAGCAAGTCTTTCCGCACCGAACTCGCGGGAAACCTCGAATACGACATTGGCCCCCTTATTCGAAAGCTTGAAATGGCATTTCCGCAAGTCTTTGGAGTCGACGCTCTCGCGGATAAGCGCACGGGCCGTGGCTTTTTTGAGGCAACGGCTTGTTTTCGAAGGAGTCCAACTCAGCTGATCCGCGATGCCGCCAGCAGTGTTGCGCTCGCTCTTCTGGAGAACCACGAGGAGCGCCAAGGTATCGAAATCCAAATCCCCCGCACTGATAATCGTGTCAAGGTCATTCTGGTCAGTGTAGATTGTCTGAAGCCTCTTCAACAGTTCGGCCCTGCTTGGAGACGGCACTGCAGTTCCCTCTTTCAAATATCATTCTGTGCATGTAGAAATGTATACGGTCCTATCATTTGCCGTATTGTAGTGGAAACATATTTGCAGATACCATTACATATCAAGCATAAAACTTTATTTCGTATCCTCCAGGCGCTTTTTTGCAGTTTCGATGGATGCATGCCATCCTGAAGGCGACATCTTCGAAAAGATGTGTGCACCCACACGCACAAAATGAATCCGCCTTAGAACTTCGGCCAAAACCCGTGCGTTATTCCTGATAGCCTCATTCGCCCTGTTCTGCTTGTTCGCGCCCGTTTCCTGCGACGGCCTGAAATCCGCCTAATCGCCATCGGACCATCCCATATTCACTTGAACTGTCGCAGCGCTTCGCATGTGCTGGCCGATGCCGCCGAGCTTGAATCGCCCGCCCTACAGGTAGCGTCCGGTAATGCTCTCTGGGTCGGCTGCGATATCCGCCGGCGTTCCGCAGGCAACGATGCGTCCGCCGGCCTCTCCTCCGCCGGGGCCCATATCGACCACATAGTCCGCATTGGCGATCATGTCCAGATCGTGCTCGATCACGATTACGGTCGCTCCGGCCTCGATCAGACTTTGGAACACGCCTATCAGCGTGCGGACATCGAGCGGGTGCAGGCCGATGGTAGGCTCGTCGAATACGAATACCGAGCTCTGCTGGCTCTTCCCCATCTCCGTCGCAAGCTTGAGCCTTTGCGCCTCGCCGCCGGACAACGCAGGCGTCGCCTCTCCTAACGTCAGGTAATCCAAACCCAGGTCAGCCAACGTCTGAAGCTTATGGGCGATCCTCTTCTCGTTCCTCATGAAGGCCAGCGCCTCATCCACGGTAAGCGACATGAGTTCGGGAAGCGATATGCCGCCAGGGAACCGCGCATCCTGAATGGACGATACGTAGCGATGTTCGTACGCCGTTTTCGCGTAGCGCCCGCCGCGGCACTCGGGACAGGGAATGTCCACGTCAGGAAGGAACTGCACGTCCAGGGAAATTTGACCGGTGCCTTCGCAGACCGGGCATTTGAGCGACCCTGTGTTGTACGAAAAGTCTTTAAGTGAAAGGCCCGCCGCCTTTGCAGAGGGCAGCGACGCATACAGCCGTCGCAGGTCATCCAACACATTGCTGTACGTGGCAACTGTCGAGCGGACATTGGCACCGATAGGCGTGGCGTCTATGAGGCTCGCTCGTTTTATGCCTTCTGCCGAAACGGCCCTCACATGGGAGGGAAGCTGCTCGCCGGCCGTCGCGGCATGCAGCGCCGGCACCAGGCTTTCCAACACCAGCGTGGTCTTGCCCGATCCCGAAACACCCGTGACGGCCGTCAGACGACCCTTGGGAATATCCAGCTCCAGCCCGTGCACGGTATGGATGGGGCTCGTCTGCAGATGGATGATGCCGTGCTCGAACAGCTCTTCTTCGGATGCCCGCTCGCGCACTACGACCTGTTCGGTGCCGGCCAGAAAGCCTCCGATGCGGGATGCGGGATTGGCCACCACAGCATCCACGGGGCCTTCGGCCACCACGCGCCCTCCCGAAGCACCCGATCCGGGGCCCATTTCCACAATCCAGTCGGCGGCACGCAGCATGCGGACGTCGTGGTCG
Source organism: Slackia heliotrinireducens DSM 20476 (assembly GCF_000023885.1). Lineage (NCBI taxonomy): Bacteria > Bacillati > Actinomycetota > Coriobacteriia > Eggerthellales > Eggerthellaceae > Slackia > Slackia heliotrinireducens. Next base: position 2,173,685 of record NC_013165.1, read on the forward strand.
ACCAGCACGACGGAGTTGCCGTATTCCAGCAGGTCGTCGACGACCTCCAGAAGCCCGTCGATGTTCGAAGGATGCAGGCCGATGGACGGTTCGTCCAACACGTAGAGCACGCCTGTGGTGCGGTTGCGCACTGCCCGGGCAAGCTGGACGCGTTGGCGTTCGCCAGTGGAGAGCGTCGACCCGGCACGGTCCAGCGACAGATAGCCCAGTCCCAAATCAAGAAGACGTTTCGCCGTATGTACGAACTGGGACACGATGCTTTCCGCCATGTCTCGCATGTCTTCTGGCACCCACGACGGAACAGTCTGGACCCATTCGTAGGCCTCTTCCAGCGTCATGGCCGTCGCCTGGGCCAAATCGATGCCCTTGATGAGCGGCGCACGGGAAGCTTCGGACAGACGCGTGCCGCCGCATTCGGAACAGACATCCTCCCTCAAGAACCGCTGCACGCGGGCGAGCGCCTTCTCGTCTTTGGCCTTGCTTAACGCGTTTTCCACCGTGTACACCGCGTTGTAGTATGTGAAATCCATCTCGGCGAAGGTGTCGGTCTTTTTCGCCTTGTACAGGATGTGCTTCTTTTCGGCTGGACCGTGGAACACAATGTCGCGCTCTTCGGGCGTCAGCTCGCAAAACGGCACGTCGGTGCGCACGCCCATCTCGCGGGCGACATCGGTCATGAGCGACCACATGAGCGAGCCCCAAGGAACCACGGCGCCCTCGTCGATGGTGAGGGACTCGTCGGGAACCAGCTTCGACTCGTCCACCGTGCGCATGATGCCCGTGCCTTGGCAGGTCGGGCAGGCGCCTTCACTGTTGAACGCCAGAGACTCCGCACCCGGGCCGTAGAACTCCTCCCCGCATTCGGGGCAAACGATGGGTAGCTCGGCGGCTACGTTTTTCGAAGGCGGCACCATGTGGCCGTTCGGACAACGGTGGCTGGCCAACCGCGAGAACATCAGTCGCAGCACGTTGAGGAGCTCGGTCGAGGTGCCGAAGGTGCTTCGCACACTGGGAACCGCAGGCCTCTGATGAAGCGCCAGCGCGGCAGGAACGTATTCCACCCGATCGATATCGGCCTCGGCAGCGATGCTCATGCGTCGACGCGTGTAGGTAGAAAGCGCCTCCAGATAGCGCCGCGACCCTTCGGCATACAGCACGCCAAGCGCCAGCGACGATTTGCCTGAGCCCGATACGCCTGCCACACCCACCAGCTTGTTCAGCGGGATGTCGACATCTACGTTCTTCAAATTGTGCACACGTGCGCCGCGAATCTCCATTGCCTGCGGCGCAGGCTTGCGTGTCCTGCTCATAAACAAGCCTTTCGTTGTTCCGACGGTCAGCTCCGGTCGAACGGAAACCGTTTAGCGATGATGGCCGCAGCCGCAATCGCAGCCGTCGCCATGGTCATGGCGGTGCTCCGGCGCGGGGGAAACTTCCAGGTCGGCACCCCAGTCGTTGATGGAGCCGGCATCGTACACGTTTGCGTAGCCGATGGCTTCCATATGGATGCATGCCTTGGAGCTGTCCTCCCCGTCCGAGCCGTACAGCACGATGGCGGAGGCGTCGTCGGCAAACTCCATGCCTTTCAGGTTGGCGATGGCGTCAAGACCGCGTTCGGATAGCGCCTCGTCGTAGAGGCAGTCGCAAATCTCGTCCGCGGGCATGCATCCGGCCGACGGTATGTGCCCCGTCGCGAAATCCTCGCGGGAGCGCACGTCCACCAAAATGAAATGGGGATCGCCGTTGAGCAGGTCCTCCACATCTGCCATGGATATCTGCATGTCAGGTCCTTTCGAATGTTAGGAACGTGTGAGCTCGATCAGGCCGATGTTCTCCACCGACCCGTCGTTCACCAGGATCTTCATTACACATCGGTAGCTCGAGCCCCGCGGATACGTGCACGAGCCCGGGCACACGATGTAATCGGCGGGGGCCGCTTCGGCACCGCGTTTGATTTCCGGAATATGGGTATGCCCGTGAACCGCCACCGTCGTCGTGCCGTCAGGCAGCTTCAGCGGCTTCATCTTGGCACGCTCTTTTGCCGGCAATCCTTCGATAAGCGCGTTCGTGTTCGCCCGCGATGCCGCGCCGCGAATGAACATCTGCAGGTCGCGCGGTATATGGGCTACCATGAAACGAACCTTGTCCAGCGTAATCGTTGCATATTGCTCCACCGACGAGCCGTATTGCCCGTACCAGTCGTTGTTGCCCAGAACCGCCGTCACCGGAGCAAGGGCGCGAAGCTCCTCGAGTATGCCGGAATCTCCGATGTCTCCGGCGTGGATGATGTGGTCGCAGTCGGCCAGCTCGGCATAGGCCTGCTGGGGCAGCCGACCATGGGTGTCAGAAAGGATTCCAACCAGCACTTCGTCTCCGTCCGTCGTCATATCTCGCCCTCAGCATGCCAGAACTGCACCACGCAGAGGGCTACATGGCGCATTCCCCGTACAAAGAACGCAACACCGCTCCGACGGACGGATGGCGCCTGCTATTTGTGGTAAGGCTCGCCGCGGCTGATTTTGAAGGCGCGGTATATCTGCTCAAGCAGCACGACCCTGGCCAGATTATGAGGGAGCGTGATCCTTCCGAAGGACAGGCGCTCGTTGGCTGCGGATTTCACGCTGTCGCTTACGCCGTTCGATCCGCCGACCACGAACGTGATGTCGCTCACGCCACCCAACTTGATGGCGTCGATGCGCGCAGCTATGCCATCGCTCGAGAATTCCTTGCCGTCGATGTCCAGCAAGATGACATGAGAGCGTTCGGGCAGTGCCTCCAGAATGGATTTGCCCTCCTGCTTCAGGGCGTTCTCGTCGCCGCCGCATTTTTTCGGGTCGAGGTCAGGCACCTCATGGACGGTCACCTTCGCATAGCCCTTCAATCGCTTCAGATACTCGTCGCAAGCGTCGCGCCAGTACTTCTCCTTCAGCTTGCCGACGGCGATGATCTCAATTTTCATGGCAGGTCCCCAATCTACCGCTGCGCGACGTGATCGATTGCCGTCCGCATCGAAAGCAGGTTGGCGCGACACTCCCCTCTCGCAGTCCATGATAACGATAATGTTGGAAAATATCCATTACAGCCGATCGCGCAAGGCCTTCAGTTTCGCTGCGGTATCGGCGGAAACGCGCTCCATGACCGTGTTCTTGACCGAGACCTGCGGCTGTTTGCCCAGGTCGAAATCGCGGTCGTTGAGCTCCGCCGCCCGGCCGAAGCCGTTGGCGCTCATGCGGTCCACACCGAAACCGAACACCGTGTTCTGAATGGTGGCATCAGACGTGACCACCATGGTCTCGATGCCCTTTTCGCGCGCTTCGCGGCTCAGTTTCTCGATAAGCTTGTCGGCGCTGCTGCCCAAGGTCGAGAACATGATGCGCACGCCAGCTACCCGTTCCCCCTCGTCTCCCGGAGGCTCATGGTTGCCGTCGAACACGATGATGGCCTCCGCGTCGCCGCCGGCATACATGACCACGTCGTTGATGAGAGCTTCCCGGGCACGGTTGTAGGCGTCATGGTCGTAGTCGGGATTCGGAGCCGCATCGCTGATGTTGCGGTAACGGTCGCCGCTGCGCAGGACGTTGTACCCGTCGACTATCAGGAGCTTCTTGCGAGTTTTTGCCACGTTAAACGCCTACTCGGTCTTCTCGGCGACGTTGTTCGTCACCTGGCGAAGCCACTCGTACATGACGGCCGTGGACGCCTGCGCCACATTGAGGGAGCCGACCATGCCGGCCTGGGGCAGCTTGACCAGAAAGTCACAGCTTTCTAGCGTTAGGCGGGAAATTCCTTCTTGCTCGTTGCCCATAACCAGGGCGATCTTGCCGTAAAGCGGAGCTTCCCACACCGTATGCTGGGCATGTTCGGACGCGCCGGCGACCCAGAACCCCGCCTTCTTCAAACGGTCCAGAGCGCCGGTGAGGTTGGCCACCTGCGCCACGGGCAGGTGGTTGATAGCCCCCGCCGAGCTCTTGTAAGTCGCCGCAGTCACCTGCGCGCTGCGCTTGTTCGGGATGATGAGACCGCTGGCGCCCACCACTTCCGCGGAACGAGCAATGGCGCCCAAATTGCCCGCGTCGGTAATGTGATCCAGCACGATGACCAGCGCCGCATTGTTGTTTTCCTTGGCATGGTCGGCCGATGCCTTCACGATGTCCGTCATGCTGGCGTACTTGAACGGCAGCGCCTCGGCCATGACGCCCTGGTGGCTGCCGCGCTCGCTTTTCGCATCCAGCTCTTTGCGGGACACGCGTTTGACAGGCACGTTGTACTTGTTCGCCTTGCGCAGGATGTCAGCAACCTGGCCGTCGCGCTTCAGGTTGTCTGCCATCAACACGCACCTCAGAGGCATCTGAGCACGCAGCGCCTCGATGACCGGGTGTTTTCCTTCGATATAATCTGCCATGTACGGTTCTTTCTGCCATCAGGCGCCCGAAGGCGCCCGGAATTGTCGTTTACTGCTTGTAGGAGACCTTGGCGCCCTGCGGCGTATCTTCGATAACGAAGCCCAGGTCGTTCAGGCCGTTGCGAACGCCGTCGGCCACAGCCCAGTTCTTTTCCTTGCGGGCCTGGGCACGTGCGGCAAGCAGCGCCTCCACCGCCTCGGCGGCGTCAGAGCCTGCATAACCCGCCACATCGCGGGCCAGGTCGATGACCTCGGCGGGATATTCCTCACCCGCGGCCTTCTCGACCGAGATTCCGAAAACGCCCATGAGGTCCACGACCGTATCGCGGACCGCCTTGATGCGGGATGCATCCTCGGCGTTAAGGGTGGCGTTGCCCAAGGCGGCGTTGGCGTCGTTCACGAAGGTGAAGATGCACCCGAGCGCGCCCGCCGTATTGAAGTCGTCGTCCATAGCCTCGACGAAGCCCGCACGGACCGCCTCGATGCCCTGCTCGAAAGAGTAGTCGCCTGACAGCGGCTGGGCATTGCCGTCGGGGTTGGACACGAGCCAATCCATGCGCTCCACGAAGTTGACGATGCGCTCCAGCGATGCCGCTGCTTCGGCCACACGCTCCTCGTTGAAGTCCAAGGGGCTGCGGTAATGGGCGCGCGCCATGAACATGCGGAGCACCGACGGCTCCACGGTTTTCAGGATATCGCGCAGCAGCAGGAAGTTGCCCAGACTCTTGGACATCTTCTCACCGTTGATGTTGAGCATGCCGCCATGCATCCAATGGTTGGAGAAGGCCACGCCGTATGCCGCTTCAGACTGGGCGATTTCGTTCTCATGGTGCGGGAAGGCCAGATCGGCGCCGCCGCCGTGGATGTCCAGGGGCAGCCCCAGGTATTTACGGCTCATGGCCGAGCATTCGATGTGCCAGCCAGGACGGCCTTCGCCCCAAGGCGACGGCCAGCTGGGCTCGCCGGGCTTGGCCGCCTTCCATACGGCGAAGTCCAGCGGGTCGCGCTTGCGGTCCTCCAGACCCTGTCCGTCGGCGCGCAGTTCGCGGTGGCCGCCTTCGAGCTCATCGATGTTGCGATGGGACAGTTTGCCGTATTCCGGGAAGGAGCGGACGCTGAAGTACACGTCGCCTTCCACCTCGTAGGCGTGGCCGCGCTCGATCAGCGTGCTGACCAGCTCGATCATGGAATCGATTTCTTCGGTGGCTTTCGGGCGCACGTCTGGATCGAGCACGCCCATGGCACGCATGTCCTCGATGAAGGCATCGGTGTATTCCGTTGCCACCTCCGCGGCGCTTCGGCCCTCTTCGTTGGCTTTCTTGATGATCTTGTCGTCGACGTCGGTCACGTTCTGCACGAACGTGACGTCGAAGCCGCGCCACATGAGGTAGCGGCGGATGATGTCGAAGCTGATGAACGTACGGGCGTTGCCGATGTGGATATAGTTGTACACGGTGGGACCGCATACGTACATATGGATGACGCCCTCCTGATTGGGGACGAAGTCAAGCTTCTGGTGCGCTTGGGTATCGTACAGCCTTATCACAGCTGCTCCTTTCGGGATTGAACAAGTTCGACCGTTCAGTATACCCGACCCGACATGCGGCCGATAGCCGTGCGCCTCAAAGCCACGGAATTTGCAGGTCGCAACCCCGGGCCGGCTGACGGCCCGAACGAACCTGCCTCAATTGTTTCGTCGGGGAGCGTTATTTTCGCACGAGCAGCGCCACGGCCTGGGCAGACATGCCCTCGCCACGGCCCTCGAACCCCAGGTGTTCCGTTGTGGTGGCCTTCACGCCTACATTGTCCACCGGAATGCCCATGGCATCGGCGAGATTCGCGCGCATCTGCTCGCGGTAAGGGGAAAGTTTCGGCGCCTGTGCCGAAATCACACTGTCCACGTCCAGAATCTCGAAGCCCATCTCGCGGACGACCTCGGCAGCACGGGCAAGAAGCACCATGGAGTCGGCGCCCTTGAAAGCGGGGTCGTTGTCGGGAAACAGCTTGCCGATGTCGCCGGCACGGGCGGCTCCCAGCACGGCATCCGCAATGGCATGGGCCAGCACGTCGGCGTCGGAATGACCGTCAAGGCCGCGTTCGTAAGGAATATCCACGCCGCCGATGATCAGTTTGCGGCCTTCCGCCAACGCATGGACGTCGAATCCCAAACCGATGCGTATCGCTGCAGGATTGAACTCCATGGCCTATTCCCCCTCATGCTTCGACCGGCTGCTCTTCTCCACGACGGCGGACAGCACGGCATAGTCCTCGGGCACGGTCAGTTTGATGTTGTCACGAGTGCCCTTCACCACCAGAACCTTGCCGCCCAAGCGTTCGATAAGCGCCGAGTCGTCGGTGCCGATAAACCCGTCGCGCAGTGCCGAGGCGTGGGCGCGGCGGTAGATGTTTGAGCGGAACACCTGCGGCGTCTGGGCGTTCCAGAAGGCCTTGCGGTCGGGCGTGCCCACGATGACATTATCGCTGGAAACCACCTTGAGGGTGTCGATGGCCGGCGTGGCCACGATGGCGCCTTCGGCATCGATGGTGCCCTTGAGCATGTTGATGGTATGGCTGATGAGCTCCGGCGCGATAAGCGGCCGGGCGCCGTCATGCAACGCTACGAACTCGTACTCGCTGGGCGTGGCCTCAAGGCCGTTGAAGGCGCTTTCCTGACGGGTGTCGCCTGCCACTGCCATGGCGATAGGCGTGGCGAACGAGTATGGGTCGACAGCCTGGGCCCAGTATTCCTGCATACGGTCTTCGGGGCAGACCACGACGATCAGCCCCACATCGTCCACGGCGTCGAACGCCGCAATGGACCAGGACAGCATGGGGCAGCCGACAATCTTCACCAACTGCTTGCCAGTGTCACGGCCGAAGCGGTGCCCGTAGCCGCCCGCGAGGATGATGGCGGCCACATGCGGCTTGCGGCTCACCTTGCCCATATGGGCCAATGGCGAAACGAAGGCCTTTTCGGTATCGAGAGGGCCGTCTTCCTCCTGTGGCATGATCAAAGCTGACGGTGCGAACACCGGGTCGATGGAATAATCGATGATTTCTCGCCTGTCGGACACGTCGTTCTCCTTGCGTGAATGGTTCGTGCACGAATGCATTATACCCATATACGACAACGCGCCGGCCGATTTGGCCGACGCGTTTAGAGAAAGTACGTCTTTGCGGATTCGAACGAATGCGTTAGTCCGCAGCGCCCGCTCCGTCGCCGGAGCCGCCCTTAGGCGCAACACCGGCATGCGACAAGTCGAATTCCGGCAGCAACGAATCCGCTTCGCGGGCGATGCTGTCGCGCTTGCGCTTCTCGGGAATGACGCCTTCGCCGGCGGTGAACACCAGCTCGTCGTCCTTCACGTCAACGTCGATGACCGAACCGGCCTTCCAGGTGCCGTCCAGAATCTGCTCCGAAATCGGGTCCTCCAGCAAGCGCTGGATGGCGCGACGCAGCGGACGGGCGCCCATGGCCACGTCGGTGCCTTCGTCGGCGATGAACTTGGACGCCGCAGGCGTCAGGTTGATGGTCATATCCTGCTCGATCAGGCGGTCGCGCAGGTCGGCCACCATGAGGTCGACAATCTGCAGAATCTGCTCGGGCGTCAGGCTCTTGAAGACGATGATCTCGTCCAGACGGTTGAGGAACTCAGGACGGAACAGCTTCTTCAGCTCGGACATGACTCGGCTGTTGATTTCCTTGTCGGACAGGCCCTTCTGCGATTCGGGAGCGAATCCCAAAGGCGCGGTCTGGGCGATGTCGCGGGCACCCACGTTGGACGTCATGATGACGATTGTGTTGCGGAAGTCCACAGAACGACCCTGGGAGTCCGTCAAGCGACCCTCTTCGAGAATCTGCAGCAGGATGTTGAACACGTCCGGATGCGCCTTCTCGATTTCGTCGAACAGCAGCACCGAGTACGGGCGCTGACGCACAGCCTTGGTAAGCTGGCCGCCCTCGTCGAAGCCCACGTAGCCCGGAGGCGAACCCACCAGACGGCTGACGGAGTGCTTCTCCATGTATTCCGACATGTCGAAGGACACGAGCGCCTCTTCGGAGTTGAACAGGAACTCGGCCAGCGCCTTGGACAGTTCGGTCTTGCCCACGCCCGAGGGGCCCAGGAAGATGAACGATCCGGCGGGACGGCGGGGGTCCTTAAGTCCGCTACGGCTGCGGCGGATGGCCTTGGACAGGGCCGTGACGGCCTCGTCCTGACCGATGATGCGCTCGTGAAGCACTTCTTCCATACGCAGCAGCTTGGAGGTTTCGGCCTCGGTCAGGTTGCTGACAGGAACGCCCGTGGACATGCTGATGATATCGGCGATATCCTTCTCGCCCACCTCGGTGATGGTACGGTCGGCCTCTTCAGCGGCCTTCTTCATGACCTCTTCGCGCTTCTCCTGAAGCTCCTTCTCCTTGTCGCGCAGGCGTGCAGCCTCCTCGTACTCCTGCTTGCTGACGGCGGACTCGCGGTCGTTGCGGACCTTGCGGATTTCGTCGTCGAGCTCGCGGACCTCGTCAGGCAGCGTGCGGTTGCGAATGCGCGCGCGGGCGCCGGCCTCGTCCAGCACGTCGATGGCCTTATCGGGCAGGAAGCGGTCCTGGACATAGCGCATGGACATGGTGACGGCAGCGTGCAGCGCCTCATCCGTGAAGTGGACGTGGTGGTGTGCCTCGTACCGGTCGCGCAGACCCTCGAGAATGCGGATGGTCTGCTCCTCGGTGGGCTCGTTGACCATGACGGTCTGGAAACGACGCTCCAGCGCGGAATCCTTCTCGAGGTGCTTGCGGTACTCCTCGATAGTGGTTGCGCCGATGACCTGAATCTCGCCGCGGGACAGCGGCGGCTTCAAAATAGCGGCAGCGTCGATGGAGCCCTCTGCAGAACCAGCGCCGATGATGGTGTGCATCTCGTCGATGAACAGGATGACGTCCTTGGACTTGATGACCTCTTTGATGACCTTCTTCAGGCGCTCCTCGAACTCGCCGCGGTATTTGGAGCCCGCAACCAGAGCGGACACGTCCAGCGTGATGATGCGCTTGTCGGCGATGATGTCAGGCACCTGGCCGGCAACCACAAGTTCGGCAAGGCCTTCGACCACTGCGGTCTTGCCTACGCCGGGCTCGCCGATGAGCAGCGGGTTGTTCTTCTGGCGGCGCGACAGCACCTGCAAAACGCGCTCGATCTCGGCAGAACGACCGATGACCGGGTCGAGCAGGCCCTTCTTGGCTTTGGCGGTCAGGTCGGTGCCGAATTCGTCCAACATGCTGGATTCGTTGGCCGACTCACCCGTGCCGAAGAACGGCATGCCCGAAGCCACAGGCGATGGCTTACCCACCAGATCGTTGAGCGCCGCTCGCAGGTCATCGAGGTTGACGTCCATGCGCTTAAGCACGTCGACGGCACCGCCCTCGCCTTCGCGGATAACGCCGAGCAAAAGGTGCTCGGTGGAAATGAGGCCCTGCCCCATCTGCAGCGCTTCGCGCAGCGCCTGCTCAAGAATGCGCTTCACACGAGGAGAGAAATAGAGGTGCGTGGTACCGCTTTCCGCCTGGTCGGCAGACTGATCGGACGCTTCGCCTTTCTTCATCTCGGCAACCACGTCGCGGGCCTTGTCGTAAGTCACCCCCACCTGCGACAACGCCTGAGAAGCCATGCCTTCGGTCTCCTTCGCAAGACCCAGGATGAGGTATTCGCTGCCCACGCAAGGCGTGTCGAAGCTGCGAGCCTCCTCCTGTGCCAAAGCGAGGACGTGGCGTGCCCTCTCAGTGAATTTCTCCAATGGCATAATCGATTCCTTCCGATTGGACCCGGTCGCAATCCGGGTATGGTTTTTTACGTTTCGCATAGTAATGCATTCGCGGCTGCATACCTGCGGCAACCCCCATCTGTTACGTTTCTGAGAACTTCTATGTGCTTATAGTTCAAATAATCTATTAATCTGGCACTAAAGTTTTCTTATGCGAGGATTTGACGGGATTCGGCCGCGGATACACCGCGCGGCGACAGGCCCGAAAGCGCTGCCGCCGCACAGGATGCGTTTCTATGAGAGTGGTTCCCCTATGCCTCGGGGCGCATATGCGGGAACAACAGGACGTCGCGGATGGTCGCGGAATCCGTGAGCAACATGACCAATCGGTCAATGCCCAATCCCACGCCGCCTGCCGGCGGCATGCCGTATTCAAGCGCTCGGATGTAGTCCTCGTCGTAGCCCATGGCCTCCTCGTCACCCTGGACCTTGGCCTGCATCTGGGCGGCGAAACGTTCGCGCTGGTCCACCGGGTCGTTGAGCTCGGTGAACGCATTGGCGTACTCATGTCCGCAGATGAACAGCTCGAAGCGGGCGGTCAGCTCGGGGTTGTCAGGCAGCTTGCTGGCCAACGGGGAGATTTCCAGCGGATGCTCTGTGACGAAGATGGGCTGGATCAGATGGTCCTCGACGTAGGCTTCGAAGATCTCGGAAATGATCTTGCCCTTGCCCCAGGCGTCTTCCACATGGGCCCCGCCGCGTTCAGCGATGGCGGCCAGCTCCTCACGGGTGCGATCGAAGCTGACTTCCTCCCCGGCATATTCGGTGGCCAGGTCACACATGGTGCGGCTCTCCCATTCACCGGAGAGGTCGACAGCCTGACCCTGGTATTCGATCTGCAGCGTACCGCATGCCTCCTGCGCGGCAAACTGAATCATGCCTTGGGTAAGCTCTTTCATGCCGTCCAGGTCGGAATAGGCCTGATACGCCTCGATGGTGGTGAACTCGGGGTTGTGGTACGGGTCCATGCCTTCGTTGCGGAAGATGCGGCCCATCTCGTAGACGCGCTCGAAACCGCCCACCAGCAGGCGCTTCAGCGGAAGCTCCGTGGCGATGCGCAGGTAGAAGTCGATGTCAAGGGCGTTGTGGTGGGTCACGAAGGGCTTGGCGTTGGCACCGCCCATGATGGAATGCAGCATGGGGGTTTCCACAGCATAGAAGCCCTGGCCTTCCATATAACGGCGAATGGCCGCCAGAATCTTGAAGCGCTTCTCGAAGGTCTCGCGCACGTCGGGGTTCATGACCAGGTCGACATAACGCTGGCGGTAGCGGGTTTCCTTATCCGCCAGGCCGTGGAATTTCTCAGGCAGCGGACGGATGCTCTTGGAGAGCAGACGCACCTCGGTAGGCGACACAGATAGCTGGCCGCGACGCGTGCGGATGACGGTGCCTTCGGCACCGACCCAATCGCCCACATCGAGGTTCTTGACCTCTTCGTAGGCCTCTTCGCCCAACACGTTGATGCGGCAGAACAGCTGGATGTCTGCCGTGGCGTCACGCACGACGACGAAGGCAATCTTGCCCTGATTGCGGATGGCCATGATGCGGCCGGCCACCTTTACCACGTCTTCGGTGACTGCCCCGTCTTCCAGATCTGCGTACTTCTCTTCCAGTTCGGCCACGTGATGCGTGTAGTCAAAGCGAGAACCGTAGGGGTTCTTCCCTGCGTCGATAAGCGCCTGACGCTTGTTGAGGCGAACCTCGATGGGATCGTCCTCGATTGCTTCGGGCTGGATGTTTTCTTCAGTCATTACGCGTGTCTCTTTTCAAACAGCAAACGGGTGCGCATCGATTAATGCTCGATGTTGAGCACCGTGATTTCAATCTTGCGGCCAGTGGGGCCTTCGGTGGTGAGCTGATCGCCCTTCTTGCTGCCCAGCAGAACGGAGCCGACGGGGCTGTCGTTGGAGATCTTGCCCTCGGCGGCATTTGCCTCGGCGCCACCGACGATGGTGAAGACGCGCTCGCGTCCGCCCATGTCCACGGTGACGGTGCTGCCGACGGTTACGCGGTTGGAGCGCTTGGGCGCCTCCACAACCGTGGCGTTGGCCAAGATATCGTTGATCTGAGCGATGCGGACCTCGAGCATGCCCTGCTCGTTTTTGGCATCGTCGTACTCGGAGTTCTCGGAAATGTCACCGAACTCGCGGGCGATCTTAATGCGCTCTCCAACCTCAGCACGCTTCTCGTTCTCGAGGTAGAGAAGCTCCGCCTCGAGCTTCTCCTTGCCTTCGGGGGTCAAAACGTAATCATTGGCCATTTGAAAACTCCTCTATGCAAAAACGGCACGCGGGCAGTGCACGCGTGCTTCCAATAAAAAAGACATGCCGAGAAGTATCGGCATGTCTAATCTGTACAAGTAACCGCTACTCCTCAGTGTCGGCCGAGGACGTGGAAGCGGCAGCCTTCTTCTTTTTGCGAACCGGCTTCTCTTCAACCTCTGCTTCAACCTCATCCTCAGTGGCTTCCTTTTCGGCTCCGCCGCTGATGCCTTCACGCAGATTCTTGACCGTACGGCCAAGTGCGTTACCAAGCTTCGGAAGGTTCTTGGGACCGAAGATAAGCAGAGCAACGGCCAAGATGATGAGAAGCTCAGGAACACCCAAACCAAAAATCTTCATTCAATCCTCCATAATCTGCTGGTATCTCGGTACGCGAGATTCCTTAGACATAGCCGTGCGAGAAAAGATGGTCGGGACGACAGGATTTGAACCTGCGGCCTCTGCGTCCCGAACGCAGCGCTCTACCAAACTGAGCCACGTCCCGACATGCTCGCAAACAGCGATGGATATGTTAACACAAATGCTTCAGAGGGCAAGAAAATGATTCGGCTCCAAATTAATACCATCTTAATGCCGCAACCCACGGGTTCCACGACGCCGTGCTGCTGTAGGACACGACATCGCCCGGCACCGGCGCATGGATGTAGCTCGAACCTCCCCTGTTGGCGGCGATTCCGACATGTCCGCTGGTCCAAAGCACGTCTCCTGTCTGGGCTTGGCTTGGCAACCCCACCCATTGGGCATTGGCATACTGGGATGCGGACGTGCGTCCGATCCAGATGCCGGCGCCCACCGACCAGCAGTAGCTGGTAAGGCCGGAGCAGTCGAAACCCACGCCAGGCTCGCTGGCGCCGAACACATAATCAACACCAAGCTGGCTTTGGGCAACGGCCAAAATGGCCGATCCGTAGTTGTTCGCGCCGCCCGATCCGCCCGAATATGATGGTGTGGTGACATTGCTTCCGGAAGAGCTGGAAGAGCCCGAAGATCCCGACGAGCCTGACGAGCTGCCCGATGAACTTGACGAAGACGAACTCGACCTGGAACTTGAGCTGGAACTCGAGCTTGAACTTGAGCCGGAACCGGAGCCGGAGCTGGAGCTTGAGCCTCCGGACGAAGACGCACCACTCGATCCCGAAGAGCCGCTGGACGTGTCCTCCTCGGCTGAGGATCCTCCGTCGGATTCGGACCCTTCGTCAACGGACGCATCCGACCCGCCGTCCCCCTCTTCAGGGGCTTCTGCAGGCTGTTCCTCCCCCGCTGCCGGCATGTCGGTCTCGTCGACCATGTCGGCTGCCGCTGCGGCGGCTGCGGCAGCGGCGGCCTGTTCCTGCGCGATAAGCTCCGCCACCTCGGCGTCAAGAGCGTTGACCTCGGCCTGGTATTGCACGACCAGCGACTCGGCGTGCTCGCGAGCCTCATCGGCCTCAGTAAGCGCCACCTCCGCCTCGTCGGCGTGGTGCTGGTACGTTTCCTTCTGAATCTCGTTCTCGACTCGAAGCGACTTCGTCTCGATGACCAGATTCGCGTCCTGCTGGTTCATGGAGTTCAGTGCATCCCAGTTCTTTATGAACTCGTCATACGTGGCCGAACCTAGCACGATGTCCAAAAACGTCGTGCGGTCGGACGTGTACATGTCATGGGCGCGCTGGGCCAACCGGCGTTGCAGGTCGGCAATCCTGGCGTTGTTGTCGTCGATTTTCTGCTGGGTCTCATCCATGCCTGCGACAGCGGCGTCATAGTCTTCGAGCGCCTGGTTGTACGCGTCCGAAGCCTGGCCGAGTTCGATCATCATGGTATTGAGTTTTTCCCGAGCGGCATCTGCCTGGGCCTGCAGGTCAGCAGACGTTACCGCAAATGCATCCTTCGGAAGCGTGATGGCCACACCGAATGCAGCTGCTCCTCCGAAGAAGGCTCGTCTCGTCAATGGTGCGTTTAGAGTGTTCATAAACGAAGCCCCTTCGTATTCACTTGTCAACCCCAAAACGGAGTTCTAGTAAGCATACCAAACTCGAAGGAGAAATGCCAACTCGCCCGCATGAGACGTAGGCGCTGCGCCCGCCATTCGCCTCCCCTGAAGCGAAAACACCCCGATGAAGGGCGTTCGGCAGCGGGTTTTCCGGTTCTTTCCAATCCGCCTGACAAGCTAGACGAACACCCGCATCGGACAGCAAACCGCCGGAACGTGCCCTTCAGCACGCCCCGGCGGCTCAATAGCGATTATGGATGTCGATCAGACCAAAGCCCGATCGTACGCACGGCACTAGGCCATGCCGACCAGTTCCTTGGCCATCTTGACGGCCTCGACGGCGTTGCGGGAGTATCCTTCCGCACCGATTTCGTCTGCGAACCTGCGGGAAACGGGGCTTCCGCCGACCATGACCTTCACCTTGTCGCGGATGCCGGCCTCTTCCAGTTTCTTCACGACCTCACCCATGCCGCCCATGGTGGTCGTCATGAGGGTGGACATGGCAATAATGTCGGCGTCGACCTCCTTGGCCTTGGTGACGAAATCGTCCAGCGGAACGTCGCGGCCCAGGTCGTAGATTTCGAAGCCAGCGGTTTCCAGCATGATCTTGACCAGGTTCTTGCCGATGTCATGTGTGTCGCCTTCGACCACGCCGATGACCACCTTCTTGCGCTGACCGTCAGCCTCTTCAGACTTCAGGTGCGGACGCAGGACGTCGAGGCCCGCATACAGCGCGTCCGAGCACAGCAGCACGTCGGTAACGAAGTATTCCTCCTCGTCGTACAGCTCACTAGCCCTGTTCATACCTGCGACCAGGCCTTCCATGATGCCATCGTAGGCATCGTAGCCGGCTTCCAGGTATTCGTTGCACACATCGACGACCTCTTCGTCCTCCATCTCGACGACGCAGTCGTACATTTTCTGAATCAGCTCTTCTTTGCTTGCGGCCACCATAGCCTCCTGTAATCGTACTTGTCACGTTCTGTCTCTACACCGCCCGCTCTTCAGGCGGTCGTTCTGCATACATATGGCAAGGCCCTACAACTGGCCTTCCATTCCCTTGGGCATGCATCCCTTGCGGGCGCCGCGTCCGTAGGTGCGGGCCGCGTAGATGAACGCCATGAAGTTTTCACGCGGGGTTCCGATGGGCACCTGGCAGCCGGTTCCGAGGTTGTAGCCAAGCGGGCTTTCGGCACCTTGGCGAATGCATTTCTTGCACGACTCGATAACGTCATCAATGGAGCCCTTCAGCATGACGTCCACGGGAGGCACATTGCCGACCAGCGCGAACTTGTCACCCATGCGGTCCTTGGCTTCAGCGAGGCTCTCGCGGTTGTCGACGCTGAAGCTCGCAACCTTCAAGTTGGCCATGTCGTCCCACAAGGGGTTGGTCTTGCCGCAAATGTGCAAGCCGGGTTTGCGGCCCAACGCCTTGGTCAGACCCTCGATGAGCTTCTCCTGCGCGGGCATCGAGAATTCGAGATACTGCTTGCGGCTGAGGATGTCGGCGCAGCTTACCGGGTCGCAGATGGTGCATGGGCCGCCGCCGAACTCCTTGGCGAACATCTCCGCCCATGCCACGGAATGGTACACCGCGAAATCCAGCAGGTCGCGCACCGCCTGCGGATGCTTGCGTGTGTCGCGCAGCAGGCGCTCGATAGGCATGATGGTCGAAGCCACCGTGAAGGGACCCGCGACAGACGTTCCGATGCCCATCTCGGGGAACTCGTCCTTAAGGATGCGTCCGCGCTCGAGTATGGCCTGATATACCGGGCTTGTGTACGGATCGACGGACAGAACCTTGTCGAGGTCGGCAAGCGTCTGTATCGCATGCGTCTCGACTCGGTCGATGCCCACCTCGGGGAAGAACATCTTCGTTCCGACCGCCTGGCCGACCGTGCGCAAGCGCTGGCCCGCGGCCAGACCCACGATGCCGAACTCGTCGCGCCGACGTTTGATGACGTCGATGTGCACTTTGGGGTCGTTACGCCACTGAGCGGTAGTGTATCCGAACAGGTCGGCCATGGCCTCTTCGTTACTCTGGATGGAGAACGGGATGTAATCCGCCTCCTCGCCGGAAGCATACGCCGCAGCGCGTTCCCCTTGGGTCATTTCATCTTTGTAATCGTAGAACAGCTTCTCGAGCTCTGCACGATCCATATCGGCTCCTCGTTCCGTATAGTGCGTTTACCGAGCAGATGCGTTCCGCCACGCGCGGGACGCAGGCCCCCTAATCGGCAAACAGCGCCGAAAAGCCAAGGCTCTCGACGCATCGAAGTCATATGCAGAAAGATGTTTTGCGAATAGCGCCAACCTTGCGGCCGCCTGTGCAGAATGCAGCCACAGAGCCACCGCCCGCAAGCAGAATGGGCGGCGTTGGCGATTGACGGCCTTCATTATAATACGAAGAGCCCCCGCGCAGACCAACGGGTTGAATCAATTCGGTTCTGTGGGCCCTTTTCATGCGCTTTGCAATCCTTGCGGCATGCACCCCTTTCGTGCACCCCGCCCATAGGTTGCCGCAGCATTCATGAACGCAATCATGTTATCCAAAGAGGTTCCCACAGGCGTCGTGCAACCCGGGCACAGGGTGAAACCCCGCGGGTTGTCTGCCGCCTGCTCGATGCAATCGCGAACTGATGCGGCGATAGCCTCCTGCGTTCCGTTGCGAAGGACATCAACCGGCGCAACGTTGCCGGAAATGCCGATACTGCTTCCGTGGGCGTTCTTCAGGTCGCACAGGCTTTCGCAGTTGTCTACCCAGAAACCGCTGATGCCGCATTCCACAACCTCGCTCCAGCGGTCGTTCGTATGCCCACAGATATGCAGCGAGGGCACGTTCTGGAATTCGCTCATACGTTCGACGCATTGGCGCAGGTAAGGCACGAAAAACTCGTTGAACTGCCGTTTCGACACCAAGTCTTTGGACGCCACGGGTTCCGAAAGCGAGAATCCGATGCCGAGAATCTCATGCAAATCGCGGCAGCATTCCACCACGCAGTCGGTGGCGTACTGCATCAGACGATGCACGCCTTCCGGGTCTTTGCGGGTGGCCTTCAGGAACCGCTCCACGCCGTAAAGCGTTGCCGCCGTAGTGAAGGGACCGGCCAGGCCGCTTCCCATGGTACGCACATCGCCGTACTTGTCTTGCAGGCGCTGGAACGCCTCGATAATAATGGGAAGCCGACCGTCCTTGCGCACGTCGACGTGGGGCCGCCCCTCTACCTCGTCCAAAGACTTAAGAGCCGGCTCTTCCACATACGAAACGCTGGTTTCAGGATATGCCAGCTTGCAGCCGAGCGCCTCCGGCACCGTACGAAGCCCCAGGCCCATGCCAAGGTTATCCGCACCTGTACTGTCGGCCAAAAACGACTCGATCCGCACCATGATATCGGCCGAGAAATAGTAGTCGCAGATGGGTATGCCCAACAGATGCAAACAACCGGTCTCCCCCGCGCTCAATGTCGTTGGAATGCGGTCCACCTCTTCGCCGCGGGCATACGCCGCCAGGCGCTCTTTCGGCGTCATTTCCATCTGGATGAGCTCAAGCATCTTCTACCTACGCTTCTGTTTCTGCATACACCCAAGCGTGCCCTTCGGGATTCACCCCAAGGGCACGCCTTGTTCTTTCATCAGGTTATCCTGCTCGTAAAGGGCAGGCCTTCCGTGTTTTTACTGCCACATGGGCACCATGGTGCCCTGCTTCTCCTCGGCGAAGTAGGTGGCCAAGTCGTCGCACTGAACGGCCTCGGCCAGCGTTTTGGCCCACTCGGCATCTGCATCCTCTGGACGAACGACGAAGCCCACAGCATAGGTCTCGGCGTCATCGGAGGCTGCGATATAGGAGGAAGCGTCCATGCCGGCATTCACGATGTGCGCAGCAGCCAGGCAGATGGCGTCGACGTCAGCCATGGACTGGGGAAGCACCTGCATCTCGGCCTCGATGAACTTGAAGCCGCGGGGGTTCAAGTCATCGGTGATGTCATAGATGCTGGGAACTTCGACATCGGCGGGCAGGGAAATCAGACCCAGGGACTCCAAAAGATGCAGGCCGCGGTCCTGGTTCGTGGTGTCGTTGCACATGCCGAAGGTTGCGCCGTCGGGAATCTCATCGACCGATTTATGGGTGGAAGAGTACATGGCGAACAGAGGCGCTGCAGTCTTGGGCTGGATCATCACGAATTCCGTGCCGTTCTCGGCGTTGTAAGACTGCATGTAGGGCTCATGCTGGTACCAGTTGCAGTCGATGCTGCCTTCGGCCAGAGCCACGTCGGGCTGGACGGAGTCGTCGAACAGAACATAGGAGGGATTCAGGCCGGTAGCCTTGATCTCGTCCTCCACGACCAGGTACTGGTCGATGCCGTCGGAGCGCAGGCCGATAACGACGTCAGTCTTTTCGGCGGCAGCTTCGCCACCCGCTGAGCCGCAGCCTGTCATAAAGCTGCCCATGGCCACAGAGCCAGCGGCGGCAAAGCTGAGGCCGACGAACTTCCTGCGAGAAATGTCCATGATGGTACTTCCTTTCGTTGCTTGTCCCTCGCTTGCCCATGAGAGACCTTGTGCCCCCTTCCCCACTAGGAAGGGCATGAACGGGATCCTTTGCCCCGGTTTCACCGATAGAGTTACTTCAGCCTGCGGTAGATCCATTCGCCGAAGTACTGGATGAAGGCGACCAGGATGATGAGCACCACGCAGATGGTGTACATGACCTGGTCGTTGAAGTTCTGGTAGCCGTAGGTCAGGGCAATGGCGCCCAGGCCGCCCGCACCCACAGCGCCCGCCATGGCGGTGCAGCCGAGCAGGTTGATGATGGCCAGGATCAGGCCCGACACGATGGCCGGCACCGACTCCTTGAGCATGACGGACACGATGATCTGCAGGCGGGACGCGCCGAAGGACTGGGCGGCCTCGATGAGGGCCGGGTCCACCTCTTTCAATGCGTTCTGGATGATGCGCCCGATGAAGGGCGACGCCGCGATGGTCAGCGGCACGATGGCAGCGGCCTCGCCGATCGACGATCCTACAATCAGTCGTGTCAGCGGGATGATGGACACGATGAGGATGATGAACGGGAACGAGCGGACGATGTTCACGATGACGTCGAGGATGCGGTTGACCACGACGTTCTCGCACAGGCCGCCCTTCTCGGTGACGACAAGCACGACGCCGATGATGAAGCCGAAAATCGTAGCCAGAATGCCCGAGATGAACACCATGCGCACAGTTGCGGCAAAAGCCGGGATCACAAGGATCGTTACGATGTCGTAGAAGGTGAAATTCGCAAGAGACATGGGTTATTCGCCTTCCCTTCCGTCGATGATTTCGGACGCTTCATCATGTATCTCTATCTCATGCCATTCGAGATCGCGCGCGTTCAAATACTGACTGACCGCTGGCATATGTTCGTCATCCACATTGATGGTGAACATGCCCACGTTCTGTCCGCGGTAATCCAGGATCTGGCCGTCGAGGATCGGGAACACGTAGCCCAGGTCGAACGCCATCTGGTTCAGCAGCTTGCCGTCTTCGGGAGTCTGCACCAGATGGGAGATGCGCAGGTTGTGCCCGTCGCTCGGCAGGGTCTGGCGCTCGTCGCCCAAAAGCCGCAGCAGCGAGTCGGGGCGGTCGAAGAAGATGTCCTCCACGGGGCCCTCCGCCGTGATGACGCCGTGCTCCAGGATGCAGGCGCGCTGGCAGGCCTTGCGCACGACCTCCATCTGGTGCGTCACGATGATGATGGTGATGCCCGTCTTCCTGTTGATCTCGAGCAGCAGATCCAGGATAGAGTTGGTGGTCTTGGGGTCGAGCGCCGAGGTGGCCTCGTCGCACAGGAGATACTTGGTCTCCATGGTGAGGGCGCGGGCGATGGCGACGCGCTGCTTCTGTCCGCCGGAGAGGTTGCGGGGCTTGGCGTCCTTCTTGTCCGCCAGGCCAACGAGCTCGAGCAGCTCCATCACCTTCGCGTGCTGCTCCTCCTTCGGATACTTCCAGCACTTCATGGGCAAGGCAACATTGTCGTAGACCGTCGCGCGCTCCAGAAGCGAGAACTGCTGGAAGATCATGCCTGCATGACGGCGGAGCTCGCGGAGCTCTTTGGGGCTCATGTCCTTGACCTCGCGGCCGTCCACCTTGATGCTGCCCTCCTGATAGGAGGTTAGGCCGTTGATGCAGCGGAGCAGCGTTGACTTGCCGGCACCGCTTCGGCCGACGAGGGCGTACACGTCGCCGTCGCCGATGGTGATGTTGATGTCCTTAAGGGTGACGGTCCCGTCGTCCCACACCTTCTTAAGGTTCTTGATTTCAATCACAAAGCTACCTCCGCAATCCGATGAAAACCGCAGCAAACCAAGACCCACGTTCAGGGTCGACTCGCATATATATTGGTTAGGCAGAATAAACAGCAGGGCACGATACGCAAGCGCAGACGTGCCCCTTAGGGCATATAAAGCAGATGCCTACGGCCTGGCAGAAGGCCGTAGATTTTATATGATCATCATGATAATAAAACTCAACCCATTGTCAACGGGTAAGAGTCATATGGGTTTATACTCTTTATCAAAGCATCTCGCGATATATATTTCCGATTTTATATTATCGGTTCTTCATACAAGTGTTGAACTTCGGTTTCTGCAATCGCAGGCTTTTGTCGTGCAGAAAAAAAAAGAAAGCCCGCCGAAGCGGGCTTTCTTAAAACCATCGTACTACCAGCGAAGTGCGCAGTAGAACAGGCTGTAGCTGCCGTACTTGACGCAGCTGCCGGGTGCCTCGGCGTGGATGTAGGATCCGCCGCCCGAAGAGGCGCAGATGCCCACGTGGCCGCCAGTGTACAGAACGTCACCGGGCTCTGCCTGAGACAGAGGCAGAATGTAGTTCGCGCAGCCGTACTGAGCGCTGGAGGAGTGCGGAATGCTGTAGCCGTAGCAGTAGCTGGTCAGGCCGGAGCAGTCGAAGCCGACACCGGGCTCGGAAGCGCCCCAGATGTAGGGCACGCCCAGCTGGCCTTCGGCCAAGGCGACCGCACCGTAGTTTGCCGATCCGCCGGAGCTGTAGCTGGAAGAAGTGTCTTCCTCGTAGCCATCGCCCGTATCCTCGGAATAATCGTCACTCGAAGAGTCGTCGTAAGTCTCGCCGCCCGTATCGCTGTCGGTGTCCGCGGGGGCTTCGTTATTGGCGGGCGCCTCGGATCCACCGCCGTTGTTCGAAGGGGCAGCGGCTGCGGCAGCTGCCGCTGCGGCAGCTTCTTCAGCCTGCTTCTTGGCGAGCTCTTCAGCCTGGCGCTTGGCCTCGGCTTCAGCCGCGGCCTGGCGCTCCTTCTCTACCAGCTCGGCAACCTCGGCATCGAGAGCGTTGACTTCGGCCTCGTACTGGGTAACCAGCTCCTGGGCCTCGGCCTCGATAGCCTGAGCTTCGTCCATCTTTTCCTGGGCAATCTCGGCCTGAGCTTCGTACTCGGCCTTTTGCGTCTCGTTGTCCTCGCGCAGAACCTTGGTCTGGGCGACCAAGTCGGCGTCCTGCTGGTTCATGGCGTCGAGGGCGTCCCAGTTCTTCAGGAAGTCGTCAAACGTGTTGGAACCGAGGATGACATCCAGAATCGTCGTGCGGCCGTTGCGATACATGTCGCGGGCGCGGCCACCCAAGCGCTCCTGCAGGTCAGCGATTTCAGCATTGTTCTCATCGATGCGCACCTGGGCCTCGTCCATGGCGGCCACAGCGTCATCATGCTCGACCATAGCCTCGTAATAGGCGTCGGAAGCTTCTTCCAGCTTCGTCATCATGTCGTCGAGCTTAACACGGACAGCGTCGGCCTCGGCCTGAACGTCGGCAGAGGTGCGCTCTTCGTCAGCCAAAGCAGGCAGCGGGGACGCCAAAGCGACGCCAAATGCAGCTGCACCGCCAAGAAATGCCCGTCTGGAAAACTGTGTTTTCGTAATCGTCACAACAATCTCCTTATGGTCATGTGGCGCATAATTGCGCCGTACGGTTCTCAAGGGTAACAAACCTCTTCCCCTTGCTCAAACCAATGCACGGTATCAACAAACACTTTCCTCAAAAGGTCGCTGTTTCTGCATAATTCCACTACATCAGAGCATGGGGAGCACTGTATCTTCGCGCTTACAGTAGCGCGTTCATCAGGTGTTATTGTGCAACGTTCGGAGCCTTTGCTACCCTTGGGACAAAGCGATGCAGAATGCGTCGAGCAAACGAATCGCTTCATGATGGGCAGCTTGGTTCAGATTGTCCTCGGAGCCATCAGCGGGCGGATACGCAACCTCAACGGCAATGCGCGCAGGGGCGGAACCGTCCACCTGAGATTTCGCCGAACCTATGGCAGCTTCAAGACGAATGGCGTATGAAGACGGATCGTCATCGGACACGCGGGGCATGCCTTCGGTGGCCGTGGTAGGCTGCACGATCTGCGTCAGAAGCATGGAAGAATCCGGCGGAACCAGCAGGATGTCCGCACTGAGCATCTTGGAGCGCGGATTCGTGGCCAGCGCCAGGTTCGAAAGGTAAGAAGCCACCATGCGTGTGTACTCGTCCGTTCCGAACAGGCAGACCGCATTGTGCTCCAGCACGTCGGCGGCACGGGCGAAACCGATGTAGGAAGACGAACCCAACGTGGGCTTGTCCATCCAGGCCTTATGCAGGTGCTTCAGCGTGTCGTAGGTTTTGAGACCGGCGATTCCGTCGGGCTCGAGGCCCATGTTCAGCTGGAACTTGCGCAATGCGCCTTCCGTATACGCGTCGAAGGTGCCCGACGCTCCGCCGCATGCGAAACCCAGGGCTCCGAGGGCAGTCTGCAGCTGCTCTACGTCCTGCCCCTGGAAATGCGGCGTACGCAGGTATAGCAAGCGCTCGCCCAGAGAGTACTTCAGGCTTTCGCTGTCTTGGCGTTGAATCGTTTCCATAGTTCTTAGCTCCAGTGTCGGTTCTGTGTCGGCCCAAGCGGACGATGTTATTTGAGACGGTTGACGAAGTAGTCGGCCATGGAAAGCAGCAGATCGCGTGCAGTGCTCGGCTCAAGCATATCGACCAGTCGGTTCTTCGCTATGCTCGTGAGGTTTTCCGCATAGTTGCGCGCGTATTCCACCGAACCGGATTCGCGCATGATGGATACGGCCTCGACCAGTGCATCGTGGTCGGTGGTCTTCGAAGAGAGAATTTCCACCAGCCGATCGCGCTGCGTCGAATTCTGCAGGGCATGCACCACCATGAGTGTGCGCTTGCCTTCGGTGATGTCGTTGCCCCAGTCCTTCCCTACCACATTCGGGTCGCCTTCGATGTTGAGCAGGTCGTCCTGAATCTGGAAGGCAAGGCCGGTGTCCAGACCGTAATTGCGCAGCGCCTCGATTGCTCCTTCAGTCGCCCCTCCGACGATGGCGCCGATGGCCAACGGTACGGCACCGGAGTAATGGGCGGTTTTGTGTGTGGCCATGATCAGGTAGTTCTCAGGCGAAATGTCGTAGCGCTCGTCACGGGCCCAACCGATGTCCATAGCCTGCCCCTCGATGGTCCGACGGGTCATCTCAATGAGCTCGGTCACGACGCGGACCTTGGTGTGGTCGTCGAGGGCCGGATCTTTCATGACGGTGCCGTTGACCAGCGACAAGCCCAAATCGCCCATGTTAATGGCCAGCCCCATGCCGTAGGTGAGGTGCAGGCACGGCTCGCCGCGGCGAAGCGTGGCCTCGTCAGCGATGTCGTCGTGGATGAGCGCCGCCGTATGGAAGTGCTCGATAGCCGCCGCCGAAGACAACGCCTTGCGGACGTCGCCGCCCACGGCTGCGCAGGCTGCCAGGCAGATAAGCGGGCGGTGGCGCTTGCCGCCGTTTTTGCTGTACGCCAGCAACGGGTCGTACAGATAGCAATCCATATCTGCAACCATGCCCTGGGGGATGTAGGTGTTCACCAAATCGCCCACAGCGTCCGCGTACACATTGAGGTACTCTTCGAAGTCCTTCGGCGGATTGGCAATTCCCGACATGATTGCAGCCATACGTTTGCTGCGCTCCGCTTCCAGCAGCGCTGCGTTGGGGTTTTCAACAACCATTCGTAAGCATCCTCTTCTGCCCAAGGCGTCAAGCGAATTGAAAGTGGTAGGAGCGGTGGGACTCGAACCCACAAGTCAAAGACGGAGGATTTTAAGTCCCCTGCGTATGCCAATTCCGCCACGCTCCCGTAGCGTCGGTTCGAAAACGAACGTCCGAATATCATAGCAAATTTAGAGCTCCATGCTCCGTTTCGCGTATTTCCACACGACAGAATCACGCGCGCGCCGCATCCAGAACAATTCCCTGGAGCAGGTCGCTTTCGCTGATGGTCATGGAATCCACGCCGGCCAGGTCCATCACGACCTGCAGGACCCCCACCCCGGCAGGCATGACGGCTGCACGCTGGGGCTGCAGGCCGGGCATCTTCCTGCGCTCTTCCAACGGCAGTGCACACAGGCGGGATGCCACGTCGTCCAAATCGGCCCTGGTGACCGTGGCCTTGTGCACGCGGGAGGAATCGTAAGGCACCATTTCGTCCCGCACGGACACCACCGATGTGGCCGTTCCGGCGACGGCGATCACGCGCTGGCACGGCAGCCCCTGCGCGAAGAAGTCCGCCATGCCCTCCTTGGCCCATGCACGGGCCGCGTCCATTTCTTCAGGAGACGGCGGATCGGAATGCAGGAACCTCTCGGTTATGCGGCGGCAGCCGATGTTGAACGAGTGACGGGCATAGATGCGCGTTTCGGGCACGAGGCCGCCCTCCGCCTCAGCCCGGCCGAAGATAACCTCGGTGGAACCTCCGCCGCTGTCGACCACCAGGACGTCTTCGCCGCGAAACTCGTTAGCGGCACCCAGGAACGCCAAGGCGGCCTCACGCTCACCGGGGATGACCGTCAGTGTCACGCCCAGTTCACCCAGCTTCCCGACGAAATCCGCGGAGTTCTCGGCGTCGCGGCTTGCACTGGTGGCTAGGGCGACCAGACGGTCCACACCGCCCACCGCGTCAATCTCGCGCTTGTATTCGGCGACCTGGGCCACCGTACGGTCGATGGATTCCTGCATGAGCACGCCCGTCGCGTCGACCCCCAACCCCAAGTTGGTGATGACGCTCCGACGAACGATGGGGCTGATGCCCTCAGAGGTCACGTCGGCGATGTAGAGACGGCTGGTAACGGTTCCGATGTCAATTGCTGCAACGCGCATAAGTTCAATCCCTTGCTCGAAGTCGCGCACCTTTACTGTTGCTGTTCAGAAGCCCCTTCGGCTTCGGCCCCGGTCTCGGCTTCGGCCCCGGTCTCGGCTTCGGCTTCGGCTTCGGCCTCGGTTTCCGCAGCTGCATCGTCTGCAGACTCCTCTTCTGCGCCGACACCGTCATCGTAGCCGAACACGACATCCAGAAAGCCGGAATACCACGTATCGGGCGTTTTCACGCTTGAAGGGACGATGGATGTGTGCACGGCGCTGTCAACCGGTTCGTCATCGTCGTCGAGGCCTTCCACGATGACGGCCTGCTCACCTTCGCGAACCCAGCCGTATTCCTCGCGCGCGATATCCATGATACCCTCATCCGTCGACAGGCGGTCGATGTCGTCCTGAATGGCCTCGACACGCTGCTCTTCAGCCGCAGCAACGGCTTCGAGTCGGTCCTGCTCGCGCGAAGCAGTGTAATACTCCTTCGCCGGAGGATACAGGAACAGCATGATGAACGCCGCGACGAGCACGACGGCGGCAACGATGGCCATTTTGGGCGTGGCGCCGCCTGCAAGGGAGGTTATGCGGTCGATCGAGAACACGGGGGCATCCGCCGTGCCGGATTCCATCTCGCGGTTCGCCCTGCGTTGGTCGCGGCCCATCGAACCCGTGTACACCGCAGCCCTGGAGCCGGCGTTCGTATCCGCCTCGGAGCTTCCGAACTGCCTCATGAACTGTTTGTCGGCCTTGGCCTTCGACCGGTTGCGCTTGCGGGCTTCCGCACGGGATTCTGCACTGCGCTCGTAGGTTTCCACCGCAGCGCGGGGCTCGCGCGACGGATACGCTCGCCTTCCGTCGGCCAGCGGGGCCAACGAGGCGTCACGTCGCCTGGACGCACGCGCCGAGGACGCGACCGACCGGCGAGCAACGGGCTCGTCTGCCGCGGCCCTGCTCTTCGAAACCGCACGGCGGGCATTGGCCGCAGAAGGTCGCCGACGCGTTGCCGCCTCGTCGCGCGCCTCGTTGAAGGAGATGACGTTGTTATCCTTATTGCTGGCCATATGCCGTTTGAAGCCCCTCACGCATTGTAGTGTGTTTCAGTTGGTCGTTTAATGCTGAAAGTATAGCCATCCTAACAGCCAGCGCCGATTCTTACCACGCCTGCCGCCTATTTTACTGAAATCATCATGCGAGCGACAAATCGTGCCGTGTTCCGAAGGCGCCGAAAGCACCCTTCTGCCAGGTGCCCTGAAAATGCACAGGGCGCCCTCCAATGAGGACGCCCTGGGACGTGTTGGAAGCGATTAAGGCCCTACACCACGACGATGCCTGCGACGATGCAGTACACGCTGATGCAGAACAGCACGACGATGCCTGCGGCAATAACCTTGTCGTACCAGTTGGGCAGCACGGGCAGGCCACGCTGACGTTCGCCGATGGCATACAGGATGATGCCGGGGGCAATCAGGATGGTGGTAATCATGAAGTACGAAAGGCCGCCGGCGTAAATCAGGAACAGACTGTAAACGAAACCGATGAAGCCGATGACACGGTAGAACGTGAGCTTGCCCTGGGCGATGTGGGACATGCCGCCAAGCTTCTTGACAGCGCAGATGAAGAAGAACAGCGAGCTCAGGAAGTACGGAATGAGAATCAGCGACAGCGACACGCCGTAGAAGAACTGATAGGTCCTCTCAGAGAAAATAATGACGATCAGGAAGAACTGCACGATGGCGCAGGTCAGGGTGACCGTGAAGAACGGTGCGTTCTTTTCGTTGCGCTGTGCGAACTGGGTCGGGAAAACACCCTGGTCGGCAGCCTCGCGCGGGCACTCGGCGGACAGCAACGTGTAGCCGAGCATGGAGCCCAGCAACGACAGGCCGACGCCGAAGTTCACGAGCGTGGCGCCCCAAGGACCGACAACGGCCTCAAGCACGCCTGCGAGGGCTGGATTGGGCAGCTCGGCCAGTTCCTCCTGCGTCATGACGCCCATGGACAGGACGGAGATCATCAGATACAGAGCCAGGATGCACAGAAACGCCGTAATAGTGGCGCGACCGACATCGCGGCTGCGCTTGGCTCGACCGGAGATGGCCACGGCGCCCTCGATGCCGAGAAACACCCAGACGGTGACGCTCATCACACTGATGACCTGCTCATACACCGAACCGCTGTCGGCGGAGCCCCAGAAGTTCTGCACGAAGATGGCCGGATCGAACTTGAAGGCGAAGATGATTGCGACGACCACGACGAAAATCGGGACGATTTTGGCGATGGTGGTGACGACATTGACAGACGCCGCCTCTTTCACGCCGCGCGTGACCAAAAACCAGCAGACCCACACGATGATGGATGCGCCGATCATGGACGGGATGTTGTTGCCGGCGCCGAAGATCGGGAAGAAATACCCGATGGCCGCAAAGAGCAGCGTTGTGTACGAGATGGTTGCGAAAAATGCGCTGACCCAGTAACTGTAGACCGAGACGAAGCCAACGAACTTTCCGAAGCCTTCACGAGCATAGCTGAAAATGCCGCCCGTCAATTCCGGACGATACCGATTGAGGCCGTAAAAGCACATCATCAGACAGAAAACGCCAACGCCGCAGACAAGCCATGCGATAAGGACGGCGCCCGTATGGGCCCCGGCCATGGCCATGTCTCCGACCATTGAGAAAACACCGCCGCCGACGACCGCAGTGACGATCGCTGCGACGAGATGAGCCATGCCTAGGCCGTTAGGATCGTTGATCCCCTCTTCGCGATCCACAAGATCGTTCGCCATGATACCTAACCTTCTTCCTACCTATAGACCCACAGAGCGCCATACCGGCGCTCAAACCGAACTGTTTCAGGATACTCCAATTTGTAGCCTTTGTCCCAATAATTCTTTTAGAATTTGGTATGAATTGAAGCTTTTATGCACTATTAACCGCTATATATTGCATGTTTATGCATTTCGCTCGCATAGCAAAATGAAAGAGGGGCGATCGCTCGCCCCTCTCAGGAATACCATGAGCTCACAGACGCTTAGCCGCGGGTCGTGGTGTCAATGTTGTAGAAGGCATTCCAGCCGGCATACTGGCTGCTGGTGTACAGCTCGTCCTCGATGCGCATCAGCTGGTTGTACTTGGCGATGCGGTCGGAACGGCAAGGCGCGCCGGTCTTGATCTGGCCGGCGTTCACAGCCACGGACAGGTCGGCAATGGTGGTGTCCTCGGTTTCGCCGGAACGATGGCTGATGACGCAGGCATAGCCGGCCTGCTTGGCCATCTGGATGGCGTCCAGGGACTCAGTCAGGCTGCCGATCTGGTTGACCTTCACCAGAATGGCGTTGGCAACGCCCAGCTCGATGCCCTTCTTCAGGCGCTTGGGATTGGTGACGAACAGGTCGTCGCCCACCAGCTGGACCTTGTCTCCGATGCGATCGGTCAGAAGCTTCCAACCATCCCAGTCCTCTTCGGCCATGCCGTCTTCAATAGAGATGATGGGCCACTTCTCGACGAGCTTCGCCCAATAGTCGACCATCTGCTCGGAGGTATATTCCACGCCTTCGCCGGCCAGCACGTACATGCCGCGCTCGGCATCGTAGAACTCGGTGGAAGCCGGGTCCATGGCGTACATGATGTCAACGCCAGGCTTGTAGCCGGCCTTCTCGCAGGCCTCGGTGATGTAGACGAAGGGCTCTTCGTTGGTCTTCAGGTTGGGAGCGAAACCGCCCTCGTCGCCGACGCCGCCGCCCAGTCCGGCCTCATGCAGGACCTTCTTCAGGGTGTGGTAGATCTCGGCGCACCAGCGCAGGCCTTCGGCGAAAGAGCCGGCGCCCACGGGCATGATCATGAACTCCTGGAAGTCGACATTGTTGTCGGCGTGCACGCCGCCGTTCAGGATGTTCATCATGGGCGTGGGGAGCATGTTGGCATTCACGCCGCCAATGTATTTGTACAGAGGCAGGTCGGCGGATTCAGCGGCAGCGCGGGCCACGGCCAGAGAAGCACCCAGGATAGCGTTGGCGCCCAGCTTGCCCTTGTTATCGGTGCCGTCAAGGTCGATCATTTCCTCGTCCAGACCGCGCTGGTCATCGGCGTCCAGACCGATGATGGCTTCGGCGATCTCGTTGTTCACGTGCTCGACCGCCTGGGTGACGCCCTTGCCCAGATAACGCTCGGCGTCTCCGTCACGAAGCTCCACGGCCTCGAAAGCACCGGTGGAAGCACCGGAGGGAACGATGGCTCGGCCGGTGCAGCCGTCATCAAGCGCAACTTCAACCTCGACCGTGGGGTTGCCACGGGAGTCCAGAACCTCGCGACCGTAAACATCGATGATGATGCTCATGTAAGCAGCCTCCTCATTGAAAAGTTATACAACGCGAATGATTCTAGCAGGAGTCAGAGGAAGTATCCAACCGCGAAGCAACAAAGCGCCGCAAACGCAATGCAAAGAACATCGACAGGGCGCAAACTCAGGTCCTGCAGGCTCGTGCGAGGCCCAGCCCCGTAGCAACGCGAGTCCATGGCACCTGCAAGAACCTCGGCACGGCGGAACAACCCGACTATAACGGGAATGAACACGTTGGCCCAAGCCTTCAGACGAACCACCAGCCCGCCCGTATCAAGGCGGGAGGCGCGCGACTTTTGAGCCGAGGCGACGCGCTGCAGCTCATCGTAGCTCACGGGAATGAACCGGAGGGCGATAGATGCGGCCATGGCGAAATCGTCCACGGGCACGCGGAGGTGGCGAAAGGGCGCAAGCAGGGAGGCGATGGCCCGTGCGAAATCGTTGTTGTCGTAGGCTGAGGCCATGGCTATGGCACCGGCTGTCAAAAGGAGTATCCGGCAGGCGTAGTACAGACCCTCCCCCACGCCCGATGGGATGTGCGCTACCACAACGAACGCGAGAAGGACGTACAGGGGGATACCTACCAGAAGCAGACGCCGAACATCGCAGCGCAACGCAATGGCGAAGGCGACCAGCATCGTTGCGCATGCCGCCATGCCCGCCCAGCCATCAATCCAGAAAAGCGTGACGGAATAGAGGAGCACCACCAGGATGGCAACGCGTATGTCGATGCGGGAGCGACCCATCGCATTCCTTAAACCAGCAGTTGAATATAAAACGGAGGCGCGCCATGCGCCTCCGATAGGATATCTTCATTTAGTCAGGCGTCAAACCCGAAAGCCGTGAATTACTCGTCGACAGCAATACCGTTATCGCCATCGTCGACGGCGGCCGCATCCTGCTTGCGGGCCTCAGCGGCGTTCTTGAAAACATCGGCCGTCTTCTCAGCAGCGGCCTTCATGGCCTCACCGGAATGGGTGGCCACATCCTTGGTGGCATCCGCCATGGTGTTGCCGATCTTCGATGCGGTATCCACGGCGGCCTTGGTGGCATCCTTGGCTCCATCGATGGCACCTGGGACGGCGTCTGCCGTGCGGGTGATCATCTCCTTCGTCTTTTCGGCGGCGCTGTCTGCCAGTTTGGGAGCCACCTCTTGAACCTGATCGATAATCTTGTTGTTGGCCTCGATCATCTCGCCGGCGAATTCCTGAGCTTTATCGATGGCCTCGTTGATGAGCTTTCCGATTTCAGACATTGCACACTCCTTCATTCGGCAGTCAACCATTTGAACAACGCTATCGTACCATGGCTGCAAGGCCAAATGAGTCCGAAAGTGTTTGTTCATCGAACGGTTGCCTTGATACGCTTCGGCGCACAACGAAAAAGGCGCCTGCATGCAGCAGACGCCTTTCACACTCAGCGTGAGCGGAAACGACCTATTCGGCCTTCTCCTCAGCCTCTTCGGCCACAGCCTCGACAGCCTCTTCGGCCTCGGCCACCTCTTCGACTTCCTCTGCGGGAGCCGGAGCGGCTTCAACCTTCTTGGGCTCAGCCTTGGGGGCAGCCTTCTCAGCCTTGGGCTTCACCGGATCGGTGCACAGCTCCATGATGACCATGGGAGCGTTGTCGCCCTTGCGGGGGCCCAGCTTGTAGATGCGGGTGTAGCCGCCGTTGCGATCCTGGAACTGACCCTGCGCAACCTTCTCGAACACCTCGCGGACGAGTTCTTTGTCGCCCAGGGCTGCGATGGCGAGACGGCGAGAATGCAGGTCGCCACGCTTGGCCCAGGTGATGATCTTGTCGACGTCAGGACGAATCTCCTTGGCACGAGACTCGATCGTCTTGATGCGGTCGTTCAAGAACAGAGCACGGACCAAGGACTTCTTCATGGCCTTGGTGTGGCTGGAGTCAGTGCCCAGCTTGCGGCCCTTAACGTTATGCCTCATGGTTAAACTCCTATTGCTTCAAGTTGAGGTCCATGGAGATCAGCTTGTCCTTGACCTCCTCGATGGACTTCGCGCCAAAGTTACGAATGTTGAGCAGGTCGTTCTCGGAGAACTCGACCAGCTGGCGCACAGAATGGATGCCGGCGCGCTTGAGGCAGTTGTAGGAGCGGACGGAAAGGTCCAGATCCTCGATCTGCTTGTCAAGCTCAGCGTTGGACTCCTGGCCTTCGGTGGCGAAGATGGAGGGGATGTCGCCCTCGTCCTCGTCGGTGATGTCAGCCAGGGTCAGGAAAGCACCCATGTACTGGTTAATGATGTTAGCTGCACGGCAGACTGCTTCGTTCGGAGCGATGGAGCCATCGGTCTCGACTTCCAGCAGCAGCTGATCGAAGTCGGTACGCTGACCCACGCGGGTGTCGTTGACGGCGAGCGTGCAACGACGAACCGGCGAGAACAGGCTGTCGACAGGAATGATGCCGATCGGGTCTTCCGTGCGCTTGTTGCGCTCGGCGGAGACGTAGCCGCGGCCAACACCAATACGGATGCTCATGTTGAGAGTTCCGCCGTCAGCAACGGTCGCGATGACATGCTCCGGGTTGATGAGGGTGAACTCGGTGGGCACCTGGATGTCGGCGCCGGTCACCGTGCAGGGACCCTCGACGGAGATAGTTGCGGTTGCTTCAGTGTAGTCCTCGGTGAGAGCGGCGAAAACAAGACCCTTGACGTTCAGGACGATGTCGGTGACATCCTCGATGACGCCTTCAGCGGTCGTGAACTCGTGCTGCACGCCTTCAATCTGGATGGCGGTCGCGCGGGCGCCGTCCAGGGAGGACAGCAGAACGCGACGCATGCAGTTGCCCAGCGTATAGCCGAAACCACGCTCGAGCGGCTCCACAACGAAACGAGCGTCGGTATCGCTCACTTCTTCAGTTGTGACGGTTGGCCTCATGAACTCTGCCATAGTTTATAAGCCTCCTAATAAACCGCGGGATCAATACTACTTGGAATAAAGCTCGACGATAAGCTGCTCACGGATATCCAGATCGATCTGATCGCGGTTAGGGAGCGAAAGCACGCTGCCCTGCAGCTTCTCGATGTCAACTTCGAGCCATGCAGGAACCTGAACGCGCTCGTTGGAAACCAACGCGCTCTTGATGACGAGGAGGTCCTTGGCCTTGGGGGCGACGGAAACCAGGTCACCGGGACGCACACGGTAAGACGGAATGTTCACGCGCTTGCCGTTGACGTAGATGTGGCCGTGAGACACGGTCTGACGGGCTTCCTTGCGGGTGCGAGCGAAGCCCAGACGGAACACGACGTTATCGAGACGGGACTCGAGGATGCGCATCAGGTTCTCACCAGTGATGCCGGGCATAGCCTTGGCCTTCTTGAAGTAGCCACGGAACTGCTTCTCGAGCACGCCGTAGATGAACTTAGCCTTCTGCTTCTCGCGCAGCTGCAGAGCGTATTCGCTCTCCTTGCGGCGACGCTGGGGCTGACGGATGGATTCCTTCTTGCTGCTGTAGCCCAGGACGACGGGATCGATTCCGAGCTGGCGGCAGCGCTTAAGAACCGGGGTTCTATCGATAGCCATTGTTGGTTGATCCTTTCTGAACTACACGCGACGACGCTTGCACGGACGGCAACCGTTGTGCGGGATGGGGGTGCAATCCTGGATGCTGGTGACTTCCAGACCAGCAGCCTGCAGGGAGCGGATGGCGGTTTCGCGACCGGAGCCGGGGCCCTTGACGAAAACGGCGACCTTCTTCAGGCCGTGCTCCATAGCATTCTTGGCACACTGCTCGGCGGCCATCTGAGCCGCGAACGGCGTGGACTTACGAGAGCCCTTGAAGCCGACGGTACCAGCAGAGTTCCAAGCGATCACATTACCCTGAGGATCCGTGATGGAAACGATGGTGTTGTTGAAAGTGCTCTTGATGTGAGCCTGACCAACGGCAATGTTCTTGCGGTCGGCACGCTTCACGCGAGTACGAACGTTTTTCTTAGCCATGTGTCAAACCCCTACTTGTTCTTCTTGCCGCCGATTTGCTTGCGCGGACCCTTGCGGGTACGAGCATTGGTGTGCGTGCGCTGGCCGCGGACCGGAAGGCCCTTGCGGTGACGCAGACCACGGTAGCAACCGATCTCCATCAGGCGCTTGACGTTCTGGGAAACCTCGCGGTGGAGGTCACCTTCGACGGTCAGGTTAGCGTCGATGTAGTTACGGATCTTCTGCAGGTCTTCTTCAGAAATGTCACGGACGCGGACGTCGGGGTCGACGCCGGTCTCAGCGATGATCTTCTTGGCAGTGGTGTTGCCAATGCCGTAGATGTAAGTCAGGCCGGTCTCGATGCGCTTATCGCGAGGGAGGTCGACACCAAAAAGACGAGGCATATTACCTGTTCCCTTCCTCTCTTAACCCTGGCGCTGCTTATGGCGCGGATTCTCACAGATGACGAGCACCTTGCCATGGCGACGAATGATTTTGCACTTGTCGCACATCTTCTTGACCGAAGGACGTACCTTCATGTTCGTCTCCTTTTAATATGGTCGGCTTGCCTTTGAGTTGACGGTCCCTCAGGCTTGCCTGGTTTATCTTCTCTATACAACACGCCCAGCCGCAGGCGATAGTTGTCACATCATACAAGGGATGTTGCGAACATCCAGCCGTTCACCGTATTAACGCAGAAAAAGAGCGTCATTCACAAGAAGCACAAAATTGCGCTTCTTACAAGGAGTATTTGACGCCCCTATTTAAAGCGATATGTAATCCTGCCACGGCTCAGGTCATAGACGGAAAGCTCCACCGTAACCTTGTCGCCAGGAAGGATCTTGATGTAATGCATGCGCATCTTGCCCGAGATATGGGCGAGAATCTTATGACCATTCTCGAGTTCGACGTTAAACATTGCGTTCGGGAGCGCCTCAAGCACGGTGCCCTCAAGCTCGATTACATCTTCCTTAGCCAAGAATCTATTCCTCTTCTTTCTGAGTTCAAACGGCAACCGAGAATGTTACCAAAATTTTCGTAAAAAGTCACGGATAATCTCGTCCTCACCCAGCCACCACATTTTTTCCGAATACCAACCTCTTATGCAATACGCACCTCGATTGAGACGAACGAGTGTTAGAATGGGACTATCAATACCGATTCATTCGCCTTATAGGAGGGTCATCATGGGCAAGCAATACACCCGTATTTTCGCCGCTCTCGATGGAGCCAGGACTCAAGAAGCCGTAGCAGAACGGGCGCTGAAGCTCGCCTCCGAGGAACATGCCAGCCTGTGCTTCGGCCACGTGGTCGACTCTGTCCCCTACGAAGCCGCCGGCACCGACTTCGCCGCCCTCTCCAGCAGGATGCAGGAACAGCTGGAACAGTCCATCGGCGACATCCTTGCCGCTGCTAAGGCCGATCCCAACATCCCCGACGTGCAGGTCATCGTGAAGGCCGGCCGCATCACAGAGACCTTGGCGGAGCAGATTATCGCCCCGTACGACCCTGACCTCGTCATCTGCGGCGAGCGCGGCTTGTCCAACATCAAGTATGTGTTCGTCGGCAGCGTCTCCACGTATCTGATTCGCAACCTGCGCTGCGACGTCCTGGTCGTCAAGCAGGATTAGCCTGTCGTCCATCCAGCACAAAAGCCCTCGGAAGAAGCGCCTTCCGAGGGCTTTTTCATGGTTGCAGGCGAAATAGCGACGTTATGCGATGGCGGCGACGATGTCCTCGAAATGCCCGCCGTAGGGCTCCAGACTCAGAACACGAGTCTGGTCAGGAAGAATGCGGATGGTGATGGCAAGGCATTCATCCGGCTGGGCGTCTTCGAACTTGTCGGCCCACTCCACCACCGACACGCCGTCGCCTTCGATGGTTCCGTAGTAGTCGATGTCCTCAAGTTCGTCGGCGTCTTCAAGCCGGTACAAATCGAAGTGGTACAGCGGCAGGCGGCCGCCCTCGTAGACGAACATGATGTTGAACGTGGGACTGGTAGGCACCGTGGGCGTTTCCAGTCCGGCAGCCAGCCCCTGCGTGAAATGGGTCTTCCCCGCCCCGAGGTCGCCGTTGAGCAGGATGACATCGCCAGGCTCAACCAGACGGGCAATCTGCTGTGCGATTTCTTGCGTCTGCTCGACGGATGCGCTTTCCAGTTCCAATGACATACTGTGCTCCCTATTGAAAAAGGGCGGCCCGCAAGGACCGCCCCGACATACTTAACCGACGCTTTACAGCGCGAAATCCTCTTCGCCGTTGAAGACGGCCAAGGCGCGGTCGACGTCGTAGTCGGCCAGCGTGATGGCGGAAATTGCCTTGGTCAGACGGACAGCCTCGTCCAGCGAGCGCTGGTGGATGTTGCGGCCCGTCGCGTTGCCGGAAGCGCCGCCGATGTAGATCTGGTCATGCAGCTGCTGCAGGAAGACCTTGGCCTCGACGGTGGAACCGCCGGCGCAGACCAGGCCGGTGCGGCCAGCAGCGGCCGAAGCGACGGCCAGGTTCTCGGCAGAGGTCTTGTCCTCGGTGGCCACAGGCGGGTTCACCTTAACGAAGTCGGCGCCCAAGCACAGGGCCACGCCGGCGGCACCTGCGATGGTGGTAGGTGCCTTCTCGTCCTTTCCGACGGCCTTGCCGCGAGGATAGATCCAGAGGACCACGATCAGGCCTTCTTCATGGGCCTGAGCCACGAGCTGACCCGCTTCGGCAAGCATGGTGGCTTCGTATTCGCTGCCCAGATACAGGGTGTAGCCAAGGCCGACGACGTTGACGCCGTTGTCGCGCATGGCCAGAACGGCCTCGATGTCATGGAGCTGCGGGCTATAAGGGTCATCTTGGGCGGTCTTGACCAGGTTGGTCTTAGAATTCATCTTCACCAGATAGTTCACGTTGGGGTAATCGGCCGCATAGCGGGCGATGAGGCCGCGCTGGCCGGCCATGACGCCGCAGACGCCCTGGTCTGCGATCTTGAACAGATGCTCAGGATCGGAGTCGGAGATGTCGATACCCTCACCATAGAAGTCGCCGTTGAGGTGCTCGACCTTCTGGTCGCAGGCAAACAGCATCAGGCGTCCGGTGCCCTGCGTTGCCTTCATATAGTTGTCGATATAGGTTTCACGGGCGTCCGCAAGCACGTCAGCCGGGACCTTGACCTGATCACGAGTGATCTTGGGCATGTTTTCCTCCTAATGCATTGGTTTTTCG
This sequence comes from Slackia heliotrinireducens DSM 20476, assembly GCF_000023885.1. Classification (NCBI taxonomy): domain Bacteria; kingdom Bacillati; phylum Actinomycetota; class Coriobacteriia; order Eggerthellales; family Eggerthellaceae; genus Slackia; species Slackia heliotrinireducens. The sequence continues at coordinate 2,210,813 of NC_013165.1, forward strand.
CGCCTTGTGAAGACGTTGGTACACCTATCAGTATACGCGAAAACCCGCGCCGCATGCAGCGTATCGCGAGAAGACGCACACATTGCTTGGTGAGCGTGCAGACCTGGCGGCTAGTAGGCGACTTTCGGGAACGGCGGTTCCAGGTTGCGCTTAAACTCGTAGGAGGCCACCCGCTTAACCACACGTTGCACCTCGTCGGCATCGTAGCCGGCCATAACGAGTTCGGGGATGCCCATGCCATGCTCCACATGATCGATAAGCAGCCTGTCCAGTTCAGCATAGGAGCCCAGCGTGGCCTCGTCCACCTGCCCGGGAGCCAGCTCCGCGCTGGGCGGCTTGACAAGCACGTGCTCGGGGATGGGCGGCGTGAGGCCGGCCTGTTCGGCACGGGCGTTGACATAGCGGGATGCGGCGAACACGTCCGTCTTGTACAGGCCGCCGATGGGCGCATAGGCGCCTGCCGTGTCTCCGTACAGCGTGGAGTAGCCCATGCAGGCCTCGCTTTTGTTGCCGGTGTTGATGAGCATCCACCCATGGGCGTTCGACAGCGCCATGAGCATGACCATGCGGCACCTGGCCTGGGTGTTTTCCGCTGCAAGCCCGCCGAAACCGTTGCAATGGGCGGCCAGTTCGGCGGCGAAGGCGTCATACGCCCCCACGATGGAGATGATCTCGGTGTTCAGCCCCAGGTTGTTCGCCAGAAGCTGGGCGTCGATGAGGGAATGGTCGGTTGAGTACGGGCCCGGCAGCATGTAGCCGTGGACGTGTTCGGGACCCAAGACCTCCACACACATGCAGGCGACCAAGCTCGAATCGATACCGCCGGAAAGCCCCAGCACCACATCGGTGGTACGGGTCGAATGGAGGAACTGGGTCAGCCCGTTGATGCAGACCTGGTATTTCTCCGCGATGTCCATGATAAGCCTCCTTATCGAACAGGCACTATATTTGGCTGCGAAGCCAATCCGCCCACGCCTCGACGCCTTCTCCTGTCGTTGCGACGACCGGGAAGATCGGTGCCGACGCATTGGCCTTGCGGACGAGCGAGCAGAACCGATCGAGATCGAATCCGCATTGGTCCGCCATGTCTATTTTATTCACAAGGACCGCATGGCAGCGTCGGAAGATTTCCGGGGCTTCAAGGGGCTTGGCGTCGCCTTCGGAAACGGCCGTCACCAAAACCTTCAAACCCTCGCCCACGTCGACGAAAACCGAGCCGGACGGGTCGCCCGCGTTCTCGATGATTACGAGGTCAAGACCGTCCAAGTCAAGTTCGGCCAAAGCATCGCGGACGCAGGCCGCGCTGAGATGCCCCGAAGGTTCGGCGTCGACCTGCACGGCGGGAATGCCGCGCTGGTTAATCCGCTCCGCTTGAATCCTGCTGGCCATGTCGCCCTCGATGACGGCGAGGTTGAATTCGTCCCGCAGCGCCTCGATGGTGGCAAGAATCACCGAGGTCTTGCCGGATCTCGAGGCCGCAACCACATTGACGGCGAACACGCGCTTTTCAGCCAACAGCTTGCGGTTGGCGAAGGCTGTCGCATCGTTTTCCTGCGCAGCGTGCATGCCCCTGACGGTGTCCACAAGCTGCCTACCCTTCCGATGACGGTTTCCCGTCATCATCCGGCGTCTCAACCTCGATGCTGTCGATCCGAAGCTCGCGGCCCGCAATGAGCCGGCCGAAGCCCCCGCATTCGGGGCAGGCCTGCTGGAACCTGTCATGCTCGTACTCATGTCCGCAGACGGTGCAGCGGCTTTTCGGCTGGATGATGTGGACGTCCAGCTCGGACCCCTTGAGAAGGGGGTCGTCCTCGGTAATGGCGTCGAATGCGAAATGCAAAGCATCTTCGATGGCTTCGGTCATGGCGCCGACAGACAGGGTCACCTTGTATACACGCGTGGCCCCAGCCTGTTTGGCTGCGGCAGACACGCTGTCCACAACGCCTGTTATGATGCCGAGCTCATGCACGTTAAATCCTCCTGAAAAATGAAGGCGCCCATGTTTGCGCCTCCACGGTGTCTCGCCCGGACAATCGGGCGAAAAAGCAAACGCGCCGACGGATGCAGGCGCGTTTGCGGAAACAATCTTATTCTTCTTCGTCGTCGCCTAAACGCTCTTTGATCCTGGCGCGGGTCTTCTCCCACTCCGAAGCCCATTCGGCCTCTTCGGCGGCTTCGGCGGCGGCCTCTTCCTTCTGCTTCTGGACGCGGTTGCCCAAAACCAAGCGGGCGATGAGCAGGCTGACCTCGTAGAGCATCAGCAGCGCCGCGAACATAAGCAGCATGGTGACGGGGGAAGCGTCCAGTGTGACCATGGCCGAGATGACCATGAGCACGATATAGACCGTGCGCCACTGCTCACGGAGCTTGGCGTAAGGAATAATCTCGAAGACCACCAGGTAGAACACAATCAACGGCAGCTCGAACGCGAAACCGAAGGCGATTTCGAAGTTGATGATGACGTCCACCCAAGCCTTGGCGTCCGGGAAGATGGACGCATATCCGCTGGCCTGGTCGGTCAGCCATGCGACGGCCGGGTTCAGAATCAGGAAGTAGCAGAACAGCGTGCCGGCGATGAACAGGACCACGGCCACGGCGAATGTGGGGATGAACCACTTACGCTCGTTGGGCTTGAGGGCCGGCAGGAAGAATGCCAGGATCTGCCAGAGGATGATGGGCATGGTAGCGACGACGGAGGCCCACAGCGCCACCTTGAAACGGATGGTGAAGGAGCCGAAGACGTCCAGGACGTTCAGCGTGTACGTGCCGTCTGCGTCATGGGGAAGGTATTCCGAAATGGGCTCGAACAGCAAATGGATGATGGTTGGCGTAGCAAGATAGAACACGCACATGGCGACGAAGAGAACCACCACGATGCGCACCAAACGCATGCGCAGCTCGCCCAGGTGCTCGAAGAGCGGCATTCGCGCCGGACCGATAGGCATTATGCATCCTCCCCTTCTGCAACATCTTCGGTTTTGGGAGCAGATTTCTTGGCTGCAGGCGCGGCGAAGATCTCGTCAGCCAGGGCGGCATCCGCCTCACGCTTGGCGGCGATGTCGGCGGCAGTCTCTTCGCTGGCAGCCTTGCGGGCGGCCATGACCTCCTGATGCAGCTTCACGTTGCTGCCCTTCTTGGGTGCGGCAGCGGCCGTAGCGGCGGCGCCGGCAGCGGCGGCGGTTTCGGCAGCGGTTTCCTCGGTGGCCTTCTTGGCGGCTTCGCGGACCTCGCGGGCAGCCTCGTTGGAAGCTTCGCGCTTCTTCTTCTCGGCGCGCTCGCGGTCGTACTTGGCCTTGCGGGAGGAGAAGGACTCCTTCCTTTCGACCTTCTGTTTGTTAGCCTTGTCGATAGACTTCACAGGGTTCTTGATCGGATCAGCCGCGGAGGGGTCGAACACTTCGTCCTTAACGACGCGGTTCATCTCGTCCTGAGCGCTGCGGAACTTAGCAAGAGCCTGGCCGATGACCTTCGCGATCTGCGGCAACTTGTCAGGGCCGAAGATGAGAAAGCCGAACAGCAAAATGAGGAAAAGCTCAAATCCACCTATGCCGAACACTGGTACCTCACAAAAGGGTCGTAATCCATACAAAACAGCGCGTCATTTTACCACAGCGGAGCAAGGCAATCTCGACATCTCATGAACGAAACAGAAACGTTAGGATTGGGTTAGAGTTCCTGGACTTGCAGCCTGCGCAGCTGTCGCCCAGCCTGCCGCGTCAGACCAAAACCACAAGGAAAGCCCCGTCCAGACAGATGCCGGACGGGGCTGAATATCGAAAGCGAACGGGATTGCAGCCGCAGGCGTCGTGCGGCGCACCTGAGGGGACGTGCATGTCAAGAAACCAGCTTCACGTAGTGCGCCGCCTCGTGGGACATGGCGATGAGCTTTCCGTTGTAATCCACCACAGAGCCAACCCAGCTGTTCTGCTTGACGTCCAGCCTGTCGTCGGGCCGCATGCCCAGGTTCTCCTCAAGGGCCTGGCCGACCGAACCCAAAAGCCATGCGATCCGATAGCTTCTTCCCGTTTGAGCCTGATTGAGCGTTATCATGCCGCGCCTCCTCCCTATCGGCTGCCTCCTGGTTCGACCATAGTACCCAAACCACCAGTTAGTCAAGAATTACATATTGTTTACCTGGGCAAACGCTATTCCGAGGCTAACTTTCAGAGGCTCCGGAAGGCATCAGGACAGCGCCGCTCCAGACGCTTCGGCATCCAAATCGCGCAGCCTGCGAAGCACGCGCCGACGCGATGCGCTACAGTGATGCCGCAGATTGAAAGGACCAGGAATGATTCAAGACATAGAGCCGCACCGCTTCGACAATGCGTTTCGCAGCACCGAGCCGCAGCAGGACGACCGGATGATGGTCTTCGCCGGCCGCACCATGCTGGTGCATCTGCTCGACGAGGCCGGAACCTTCGAATTTCCCACCTACGGGCACACGGAACCCGCTCTCCCCCATCCCGCCGTGTGCGTCTACGCCTTCTCCATCGATGACGAGAAGTACTTCGTGTCGCTCGGTGAAGGCGGCGATGCACCTGCAGGACTGGCCTACGTCCCGTTGGAAACGTTCCGCATGGCCACGCGCAAGCACATGGGGCATGCCGCCCAGACCGGCTGGCACCTGCACCGGTGGTACACGCGCTCCAAACACTGCGGAGCCTGCGGTAGTGAGATGCGGCACACTGTCGAGGAGCGCGCCATGGAATGCCCCGTCTGCGGCAACCGGTACTACCCGCCCATCTCGCCAGCGGTCATCGTGGCGGTCACCGACGGCGACAAGCTTCTGATGACGCGTTATTCCCGCGGAGCCTATAGACTGCGGGCTCTGGTGGCCGGATTTTGCGAAATCGGCGAGACCGCAGAGCAGACCGTGGCACGCGAGGTGCTGGAGGAAACGGGGCTTCGCGTGAAGAACATCCGGTATTACAAGAGCCAGCCCTGGGGATACGCCGGTGACCTGCTGCTGGGATACGTCTGCGACTTGGACGGGTCGCCCGAGGTGAGCCTCGACGACGCCGAGCTCGCCAGCGCCGAGTGGGTGCCCCGCGACGAGATCGTCGAAGAGGACGATGGGGCCAGCCTTACCCGCGAGATGATCGCCCGTTTCAAGAACGGCCTCCTGTAGCTACGCCGCGTCATAAGGTGCGCGGCCCGGCTCCCAAAGCCAGGCCGCGCACCTCAGCGGTTCGTCAGTTGTTCCAAAGGTACCCTGCGCCTCGGACCGTTTCTATATGCTGGGCAACTTCGGGACCGAGTTTCGCACGCAGCCGTCGCACGTGCACGTCCACCGTGCGCGACCCGCCGTAGTAATCGAAGCCCCAGACCTGGGACAGCAGCACCTCGCGAGAATAGATGCGCCCGGGATGCGTCGCCAAAAACGACAGCAGGGCGTATTCCATAAACGTCAAGTCGATGGGTTCGTCGCCCACTTTCACCTGGTAAGAGGCCAGATTGATGGTCAACGGTCCCAACTGGAGGAAATCGGCATCGCCCGTCGTCTCGCCAGGCCACAGCAATCGCCGCAGGCGCAGCTTCATCTCGTCGCCGCCGGCATACGACGACGCGAAGTCCGTTGTCACCACCAGCGGGAGCACCGCATTTGCCAGACGGCTTTCGTCCAACACGACGAACAGCGACGTCTGCCCGCCTGAGCCGAGGGATCGCTCAACTGCCTGCAGGTCGACCCCCTGACCTGTCGCGTCGATGACGAGCAGGTCCACGTCCAAGCCGCGGCCTGAAGCCAGCGCATCCTGCAGGGGCACTTTCAGAATACGAACCTGGACGTCCATGTGCGCGGTCAGCTCCCAGATGCGCTCAGGCGTCAGGACGGGCCCGCAAACGGCCAGAACCGTTTTCTCATGCATGCGCGGCCCCCTCTACAGCTTCGCCAGATACCGCTTGAGCTCCCAGGAGCTCACATGGCGCTGATAATCCTCCCACTCGCGACGCTTCGCATCCGCAAGGGCGCGATGCAGGTAGTCGCCAAGCACGTCGTGCATGAGCTCGGATTGTTCAAAGGCGTCAACGGCGCGGGAGAGGTCGCCTGGCAGAGCCACCGCATCCAAAGTTGCATATTCTTCAGGCGTCAGCGTAAGCCGGTTGCCTTCCACAGGCGGCTGCAGCACAAGCTCCTCCTCGATGCCCTTCAGCCCGGCGGCAAGCGTGGCGGCGATGGCCAAATACGGGTTCGCCGCGGAGTCTACGTTGCGTATCTCCACCCGGGCCGACATTTCCTTGCGAGGTTTGGAGCGGGGCACGCGCACGAAAGCGGAACGGTTCTTGTTGCCCCAGGCCGCATAGGTCGGCGCGTCGAAACCCGAGACCAGGCGCTTGTAGGAGTTCACATACTGGTTTGTGATGAGCATGTATTCCGGGGCGTATTTGAGCACGCCGGCGATGTAGTGCTTGGCCAAAGGCGAAAGACCGTACCCGTCGGGGTCGTTCAGATCGAAGAACGCGTTGCCCTCGTCGGTCAGCAACGACTCATGGATGAACATGGCCGACCCGTTCTCGTTTTCCAGAGGCTTGGGCATGAACGAGGCGTGGACCCCGTGCATGCAGGCCACTTCCTTCACCACCAGGCGCGAGGTCATGACGGCATCCGCCGCGGTCATGGCGTCGGAGTAATGAAGGTCGATCTCATGCTGCGACGGGGCGTTCTCGTGCAGCGACCGCTCGACCGGGATGCCCATCTGCTCAAGCATGAGGATAGTTTCGCGGCGCAGGTCAGAGGCGTTGTCCAGCGGCGTCAGGTCGAAGTAGCCGCCGTCGTCGATGGGTACGGGCGCGGTAGCGTCCTTGAAGTAGAAATATTCCAGCTCGGTTCCGACGTCCATGATGAAGCCCATGTCCTGGGCCTTGCGCAGCATGCGCATGAGAACCTGGCGGCTGTCGCCCGGCGAAGGGTCGCCGTCGGGCGTGCGGATGCTGCAGAACATGCTTGCCACGGCGTTGTTGGACGGACGCCACGGCAGCACTTGGAAGGTGGAGGCGTCGGGAACCACCAGCATGTCGGAGTTCTGGGCGCCGTGCACTATGCCTTCGATGGACGTTCCGTCGAAGCTTATGCCCTCTTGGAAGGCGCTGTCCACATCCGACGGGGTGATGGCGAAGCTCTTCAGGTTGCCCAGCATGTCGGTGAACCACAGTCGGATGAAGCGGATGTCCCGCTCCTCTATCTGCTTGAGGACGTATTGGCGCGTATCGATCATAAACGGCCCCTTCCCTGGGCGTACCGCATTGCATTTCGCATCATCATACCATCAGCCCGCAGGCAAGCCGTGTTTCCGTTCGGTTAATCCTGACGCGTCGGGCAGGATGCGGCTCCTGCAAGCGACTGCAGAAAAGCCGTATACGTGAAGAGGGGCGGCATGGCCGCCCCTCGGATTGGTTCGTCGTTCTGCTCGCGAATCGTTAGCAGTAGAACAGGATGTCGTTGTAGGTCGGAACAGGCCAGTACTCGCGGGCAACGATGGGCTCCATGGCGTCGACGGCGGCGCGCAGGGATGTCATGGCAGGCGCTACCTCGTGGGCGTAGACGTTGGCCATATCCTGGGAGTTCTCGCAGGACTTGGCCTTCTGATGGATGGCGGTCAAAGCGTCGATGCCTTCGTAGATGTCGCTCACGCCTTCGGTCAGGATCTTCAACTCGCGGCGCTCGTGGCTCATGGGCGCTTCCGGCATGGCGGTGGTCACCGTGGTGATACCCTTGGCGATCTTGGTGGCGTACGCGCTGATGACAGGCAGGTACGTGCGGCGGGCCTGGCGTTCCATGGTTGCGGCCTCGATGTTCATGAGCTTGCAGTACTTGTCCAGCTTCACCTCGTAGCGGCTGCGGACCTCCACCTCGGAGAGAACTTCCATTTCCTCAAACAGGGCGATGTTCTTCTCGGCCACGAAGCAAGGCAGCGCGTCGGCCGTGGTGGGGTAATTGCTCAGTCCGCGGCGGGCCGCCTCTTCATGCCACTCTTCGGAATAGCCATTGCCCGAGAACAGGATGCGCTTGTGCTCGGCGAGGCTCTTACGCAGGTACTCGATGGCGGCATCCTCGAAGGCGACGTCGCCCCGGTTCTCCATGGCGTCGGCGAAGTCTTTCAGGGACTTGGCGACGGCGGTGTCGAGCACCATGTTGGCGTCGGAGGGGTTGACCGCCGAGCCTGGCATGCGGAACTCGAACTTGTTGCCCGTGAAGGCGAAGGGGCTCGTGCGGTTGCGGTCGGTGGTGTCGCGGTCGAAGGTGGGCAGGACGGCCACGCCGAAGTCCAGCGACTCGCGCAGCTTGTGGCCCACGCCATGGCCTTCGGCCAAGCCCTCGACGATGTCGGACAGCTCGTCGCCCAAGAAGATGGAGACGATGGCCGGAGGCGCCTCGTCGGCACCCAGACGATGGTCGTTGCCGCAGGAGGCAACGGACATGCGCAGCAGGTCCTGGTAGTTGTCGACTGCCTCGATGATGCAGGTCAGCACCACGAGGAACTGCAGGTTCTCCTCGGGGGTGTCGCCCGGGTCGAGCAGGTTCTCATCTTCGGTGCCGAAGGACCAGTTGTTGTGCTTGCCGGAGCCGTTGATGCCCTCGAACGGCTTCTCATGCTGCAGGCACACCAGGCCGTGGTGGCTTGCCAGCAGACGCATCTCCTCCATGGTGAGCAGGTTCTCGTCGATGGCGCGGTTAGCGTTGCAGTACACGGGCGCAAGCTCATGCTGGGCAGGGGCCACCTCGTTATGCTTGGTCTTGGCTGCGACGGCGAAGCCCCACAGCACGTCGTCGAGCTCCTTCATGAAGGCGTTCACCGTCGGGCGGATGGCGCCGAAGTAATGCTCGTCAAGCTCCTGGCCCTTGCAGGGCGGCGCGCCGAACAGCGTGCGTCCCGTCATGATGAGGTCCTGGCGCTTCTCGTACATCTCCTCGGGGATGAGGAAGTATTCCTGCTCGTTGCCGACGTTGACCGTGATGGTCTCGGGGTGTTTTCCGAACAGGGCCAGCACGCGCTTGGCCTGCACGTCAAGAGTGGCCATGGAGCGCAGCAGCGGGGTCTTCTTGTCCAGAGCCTCGCCAGTGTAGGAGCAGAAGGCCGTGGGGATGCACAGCACCTCGTCTTTGATGAAGGCCGAGGACGTGGGATCCCATGCGGAATAGCCGCGGGCCTCGAACGTGGCACGCAGACCGCCGTTAGGGAAACTGGATGCGTCGGGCTCGCCCTGGATGAGTTCCTTGCCGGAGAACTTCGCAATGGCAGAGCCGTCATGCAAGGGCTCGATGAAAGAGTCATGCTTCTCGGAGGTAATGCCCGTCAACGGCTGGAACCAGTGCGCGAAATGCGTGGCGCCCTTCGACATCGCCCATTCCTTCATGGCATGGGCAACCGCATTGGCGACGTCCAAGTCGAGGGGCTTGCCCTTCTTGATGGTGTCGCTGAGCTTCTTGTAGATGTCGGAAGGCAGGTACTCTTTCATGACACGGTCGGAAAAGACCATGGTACCGTAGCGATCGGTCAGGCTCTCTGTCATGGGTTGCTCCCGTCTAGATAGAATTGGACGGAGGTATTGTACTACGGAGTGCCATCTGCGGCTTCAGAACGTGGACAGAGAAACGATATCTTAACATGTACGGCGCCGAACGCTGCTGGGCTCTCCCGTGCCATGAAAAGGGGCGGCCCCGCAGGACCGCCCCTCTGAAGGTTGTGTGGCAACCGAAGGATTACTCCTCCTCGTCGTCTTCCTCTTCGTCTTCTTCTTCGTCGTCAGCCTCGGCCGAAGCGGAGGTCTCGCCGAATCCGAAGTCGCCCAGACCACCGAGCAGAGCGTCGAGCTCGCTCAGGTCGCGGTGGTATGAACGCGGGGGCAGGGCCTCGCCCAGCATCTCCTCACCGTCGGTGTTGAAGGTTGCCGGGGCGTCGCCGCCGATGAGCACCGTGTCGTCGGGGCTGAAGACCATGTCGAGCAGCTGGCTCATCTCGTCGTTCGTGGCCGTGAGGTCATCCTCGAGCAAGCTTTCCAGACCATGGTCCTGCAGGCCCGCCTTGAGCTCCTCGAGAGCCTTGGCGCCGATGCCTTCGATACGCAGCAGCTCGTCTTCGGTGTAGCCGACCAGATCGCCCACGGTCTCGATGCCGGCCTCGCTGAACTTGTTGGCCCAGCGCTGGGAAACTCCCAGGTCGTCATAGAGGTACAGGCGGGCATCCTCGTCGGACAGCTTCTGGCCGCGCAGGCCGCGGTAGCTGTTGGTGCCGTACATGTTGGAGTAGCCGGCGTAGGTGTCGTCCAGCGACCAATCCTGCGGCTGGGGCAGCAGTTCCTCGATCTCACGCAGCTCGGAGGGAGCGACATCGGGCAGCGACTCGTTGTCGATGCCGGACACCGGCTGACCATGGTAGGTCAGGCCGACCTTATGGTAGCGAGGCAGGCCCGTACCGGCGGGAATCGGCTTGCCGATGATGACGTTCTCCTTCAGGCCGGCCAGCGTGTCGGTCTTGCCCTCGATAGCGGCATCCGTCAGGACCTTGGTGGTTTCCTGGAAGGATGCGGCGGACAGGAACGAGTCGGTGGCCAGAGACGCCTTGGTGATGCCCAACAGCAGCGGCTGGCCCACGGGCGGCTCTTTGCCTTCGGCGATGAGCTCGTTGGCGATGCGCTCGAACTCGTAGCGATTCACCTGGCGGCCAGGCAACAGGAGGGAGTCGCCTGCGGACATGACGGCCACCTTGCGCAGCATCTGGCGTGCGATGACCTCGATGTGCTTGTCGTTGATGTCCACGCCCTGGGAGACGTACACGTCCTGGACCTGGGACACGATGTAGCGCAGCGTGGTGTTCGGGTCGGTCAGACGCAGCAGGTCGTGGGGGTTCACGGAACCCTTGGTGAGCTGCTGGCCCACCTTGACCTGATTGCCGTCGCGGACGCCTGCCTGCAGCTGCGTACGGGCGGAAACCACGTACTCGCGGACGTTGCCTTCCTGGTCATGGATGGTCAGGGTCTTGGTGTTCTTGTCACCCGTGACCTGCAGCGTACCGGCGATTTCAGCCAGAACGGCCAGGCCCTTGGGCTTACGGGCTTCGAAAAGCTCGGTGACACGAGGCAGACCGTGCGTGATGTCGTCGCCCGCGACGCCGCCGGCGTGGAACGTGCGCATCGTCAGCTGCGTGCCGGGCTCGCCGATGGACTGGGCCGCGATGATGCCGACAGCCGTGCCGATGTTGACGGGGCGGCCGTTGGCCAGGTCCCAACCGTAGCACTTCTGGCACACGCCGCGCTCGGCATGGCAGGTCATGACCGTACGGATGTTGACCTCGGTGACACCGGCTTCGACGAGCTGCTTCAGGTCGTCCATGGAAGCGATGTAGTCGCCTGCAGCCAGGTGTCCCGCACCCTCGTTCATGCAGCGGCCGATGAGGTTGCCGTCGATGTCGCCCTTCTCGTTGAACAGCGGGTAGGGAACGCCCTCGGTGCTACCGCAGTCGATTTCGCGGACGATGACGTCCTGTGCGACATCGACCAGACGACGGGTCAGGTAACCGGAGTCGGCGGTACGCAGAGCGGTGTCGGTCAGACCCTTACGGGCGCCGTGGGTGGAGATGAAGTACTCCAGCACGGACAGGCCTTCGCGGAAGTTCGCCTTAATGGGTCGGTCGATGATCTCGCCCTTCGGGTCGGCCATCAGGCCGCGCATGCCGGCGAGCTGACGAATCTGCTTGATGTTGCCTCGAGCGCCGGACGTCGCCATCATGTAGATGGGGTTGTTGCGGTCGAAGTTCTTGTCCATGGCCTCGCCGACGGCCTCGTTGGCCTCGTTCCAAATGTCGACGACCTGCTGGTGGCGGTCATCTTCGTTCAGAATACCCCACTCGTAGTCCTCATCGATGGCGGCGACCTTCTTGTCGGCCTCGGCCAGGATGGATTCCTTCTCGGGCGGGATGGTCGCGTCGTAGACGGAAACCGTAATGCCCGCGCGGGTGGCGTAGTGGAAGCCAAGGTTCTTGATGCCGTCGAGAATCGGCGTCATCTCGGACAGGCTGTAGCGGTTGCAGCAGTCCTCGATCAGGCGGCCGATCTGCTTCTTGTCGACCACGAAGTTGACGAACGGATAGTCCTCAGGCAGCACCGAGTTGAAGATGATGCGGCCGATGGTGGTCTGGATGCGCTCGCCTGCCTTGTGCTCCTCGAGCTCGTCGAAGGAGTTCGCGACCTTGACGTCCCTGCTCAGACGCACGTTGATCTTGGCCTGCAGGTCCACATCGGCGTGGGCGTCGTAGGCGTTCAGGGCGTCGTCGAAGTCGATGAAGGTGCGGCCCTCGCCCGGGAATCCGTCGCGAGGCGTGGTCAGGTAGTACATGCCGATAACCATGTCCTGGGTAGGAATGGTCAGCGGACGGCCATGGGCCGGGCTCTTGATGTTGTTGGAAGACAGCATGAGCACGCGGGCCTCGGCCTGAGCCTCGTTACCCAGAGGCACATGGACGGCCATCTGGTCGCCGTCGAAGTCTGCGTTGAACGCGGTGCAAACCAGCGGATGCAGCTTGATGGCCTTGCCCTCGACCAGGACAGGCTCGAAGGCCTGAATACCCAGACGGTGCAGCGTAGGTGCGCGGTTCAGCAGGACCGGGTGATCCTGAATGACCTCTTCGAGGACGTCCCACACGTAGCTGGCGCCACGGTCGACGGCACGCTTTGCAGCCTTGATGTTGGCAGCGTACTCGAGCTCGACCAGGCGCTTCATGACGAAGGGCTTGAACAGTTCCAGGGCCATCTGCTGAGGCAGACCGCACTGGTGCAGCTTCAGGTTCGGGCCGACGACGATAACGCTACGGCCGGAGTAGTCGACGCGCTTGCCGAGCAGGTTCTGACGGAAGCGGCCCTGCTTGCCCTTGAGGGTGTCGGACAGCGACTTCAGAGGACGGTTGCCGGGGCCCGTGACGGGGCGGCCGCGGCGGCCGTTGTCGAACAGGCTGTCGACGGCCTCCTGAAGCATGCGCTTCTCGTTGTTTACGATAATCTCAGGGGCGCCCAGGTCCAGCAGGCGCTTGAGGCGGTTGTTGCGGTTGATGACGCGACGGTACAGGTCGTTCAGGTCGGACGTGGCGAAGCGGCCGCCGTCGAGCTGCACCATGGGGCGCAGATCGGGCGGGATAACCGGGATGACGTCCAGGATCATGTCGGCCGGGCTGTTGTCGGACTTCAGGAACGCGTCCACGACCTTCAGGCGCTTGACGGCCTTCAGGCGCTTCTGGCCCTTGCCAGTCTCGACGATTTCCTTGAGCTCCTCGGACACCTTCTCCAGGTCGATGGCCTCCAGCAGTTCGCGGACGGCCTCGGCTCCCATGCCGCCGTGGAAGTAATCGCTGTAGTTCAGGCGAATCTCACGGTACAGGGCCTCGTCGGGAATGAGCTGCTTGGGGGCGATGCGCATGAAGGCGTCCAGAGCCTCGGAACGCAGCTCCTTGCGCTCGTTGTACTCTTCGTAGATGTCGGCGATTTCCTCGGCCACCTCTTCGGGGGTCAGGCGCTCGTCGTCGTCGATGTCGTCTTCGAAGTCGTCGTCCTCGGGCACATAGTCCACGGACAGACGGCGGGTGGCCTCGATCAGGCGGTCACGCTCGGCGTCCAGCTCTTCGAGGTCGGCGGCCAGCTCATCGCGCAGGTCGTCGGCGTCTTCGTCGCGGGCTTCCTCGTCAACCCAGGTGATGATGGCGGATGCGAAGTACAGCACCTTCTCCAGCTCTTTGGGCGGGATGTCCAGCAGGTAGCCAAGACGGCTGGGGCTGCCCTTGAAGTACCAGATATGGCTCACGGGAGCTGCCAGCTCGATGTGGCCCATGCGCTCGCGGCGCACCTTGGCGCGAGTGACCTCGACGCCGCAGCGCTCGCAGACGATGCCCTTGAAACGGACGCGCTTGTATTTGCCGCAGCTGCACTCCCAGTCCTTGGTGGGACCGAAGATCTTCTCACAGAAAAGACCGTCCTTCTCGGGCTTGAGCGTACGGTAGTTGATGGTCTCGGGCTTTTTGACCTCGCCATGAGACCAGCTGCGAATATCTTCGGCGCTGGCCAGGGAGATGCGCAGCGCAGAGAAGTTGTTCACGTCGAATTCGGTCATTTATCGATCCTCTCCTTCGCCGTCGGCTTCCGGCTCGTCGCCGCCGAACAGGGTGTCGTCGTCGTCAGCGGTATCGGCCATCAGCGTGCGCAGGTCTTCGGCGATGTCTTTCAGGGCGTCGGATTCGACGGTCTCCTCCGCCTTGGCGCTGGCCATCATGGAAGACAGCATGGCGTCCTCGGCGTTGGGCTTCTCGTCGTATTCGGCGTCCAGGTCGATGGTGGCCTTGTCCTCGCCCACCATCTCGACGTTCAGGCCGAGGGACTTCATTTCCTTAAGCAGAACCTTGAAGGATTCGGGCACCTCTGCAGGCGGGATGTTCTCGCCCTTGACGATGGCCTCGTATGCCTTCACGCGACCCGCGGTGTCGTCGGACTTGACGGTCAGGATCTCCTGCAGGACGTTGGATGCGCCGTATGCATAGAGGGCCCAGACTTCCATCTCGCCGAAACGCTGGCCGCCGAACTGGGCCTTGCCGCCCAGAGGCTGCTGCGTGATGAGGCTGTAAGGACCGGTCGAACGCGCGTGGATCTTGTCGTCGACCATGTGGCCCAGTTTCAGGATGTAGGGGTAGCCGACGGTGATGGGCTCGCGGAAGGGCTCGCCGGTACGACCGTCGTACAGGGTGGTCTTGCCGAAGGCGTTCAGCTGGGGAACGAGTTCCTCGCGGGCCTTGTCGCCGTACTTGGCATGATGCACGTTGATGAGGTTACGATTCGCCTTCTGGATGACGTCGGCAATCTCTTCCTCGGTCGCGCCGTCGAAGACGGGCGTCGCAACGAACATCGGGCCCTCGACGGGCTCGTCGGACTCTTCGTTCCAGCCCCACTTTGCGGCCCAGCCCAGGTGGCATTCCAGAAGCTGGCCGACGTTCATACGGGAAGGAACGCCCAGCGGGTTGAGCATGACGTCGATAGGCGTGCCGTCCGCCAGGTACGGCATGTCCTCGACCGGCAGCACGCGGGAGATGACGCCCTTGTTGCCGTGACGGCCGGACAGCTTGTCGCCCTGCTGGACCTTACGCTTCTGAGCGATGTAGACGCGGACGAGCTCGTTGACTCCGGGAGCCAAATCGTCGCCGTTCTCGCGGCTGAAGCGGTTGATGCCAACGATGCGTCCGCCGGCGCCGTGAGGCACCTTCAGGGACGTGTCGCGGACCTCGCGGGCCTTCTCGCCGAAGATGGCGCGCAGCAGGCGCTCCTCGGCGGTGAGCTCGGTCTCGCCCTTCGGGGTGACCTTGCCGACCAGAACATCGCCAGGGAACACCTCGGCGCCGATGCGGATGATGCCGTCGGCATCCAGGTCGGAAATCATGTCCTCGGAAATGTTCGGGATTTCGCGGGTGATTTCTTCGGGGCCCAGCTTGGTGTCGCGAGCGTCGATCTCGTACTCGGAGATGTGGACGGACGTCAGCAGGTCCTCGGCCACAACGCGCTCGCTGATGATGATAGCGTCCTCGTAGTTATAGCCTTCCCAGGTCATGTAAGCGATGAGCAGGTTCTGACCCAGAGCCAGCTCAGCATGGTCACAGCTGGGGCCGTCGGCCAGCACGTCGCCGGAGTGAACTTCGTCACCCTTGCGGACGATGGGCTTGTGGTTGATGCAGCCGGACTGGTTGGAACGCTGGAACTTCGGAATGAGGTACTCGTCGAAATCACCGTCGTCGGTGCGGATGATGATGGTAGAACCGTCGACGTAGTCGACCACGCCGGGGTTCTGGGCGATGAGCATTTCGCCGGAGTCAACGGCGATGCGATGCTCGATGCCGGTACCGACGTAAGGCGCATGCGGGTTCAGCAGCGGCACTGCCTGACGCTGCATGTTGGAACCCATCAGAGCGCGGTTAGCGTCGTCGTGCTCGAGGAACGGAATGAGCGACGTGGCGACCGACGTCATCTGGCGCGGCGACACGTCCATGAAGTCGACCATCTGGGGATCGACTTCGTCAGGCTCGCCGAAGACGCCCTTGGCGTCGGTAGTGCGGCACAGGACCTTCGTAGAAGGCACGAACACGCCGTCGACCGTGCGGCCGAACTCGCGGGTCTCCTGGTCGAAGTAGTCGTTCGCCTGGGCGATGGTGTGTTTTTCCTCCTCGTCGGCGGTCATGTAGACGACTTCATCGGTGACCTTGCCGTCGACGACGCGGCGGTACGGGGTCTCGATGAAACCGTAGCTGTTGACGCGTGCGTAGGTTGCCAGCGAGCCGATCAGGCCGATGTTCGGGCCTTCAGGCGTCTCGATGGGGCACATACGACCGTAGTGGGAGGTGTGGACGTCGCGGACCTCGAAGCCTGCGCGCTCGCGGGACAGGCCGCCCGGGCCCAGAGCGGACAGACGACGCTTGTGCGTGATGCCTGCGGCCGGGTTGGACTGGTCCATGAACTGCGACAGCTGCGAGGAGCCGAAGAACTCTTTGATGGCGGCCACGATGGGGCGGATGTTCACCAGGGACTGCGGGGTGATCTCGTCAGCCTCCTGCATGCTCATGCGCTCGCGGACAACGCGCTCCATACGGGACAGGCCGATGCGGAACTGGTTCTGGATCAGCTCGCCCACGGTGCGGATGCGGCGGTTGCCGAAGTGGTCGATGTCGTCGGTGGTGAAGCCTTCCTCACCTTCGTGCAGAGCGACGACGTAACGCATGGTTGCGACGATGTCCTGCTCGGTAAGGGTGGAGCTATCGGCGCCTTCGCCTTCGGGATCGAAGCCCAGCTTCTTGTTGGCCTTATAACGGCCGACGCGGGCCAGGTCGTAGCGCTGGGGGTTGAAGAACAGGCCCTCCAGCAGCGTGCTGGCCGAATCCAAGGTGGGCGGCTCGCCCGGACGGAAACGCTTGTACAGCTCGATGAGGGCTTCCTCGCGGGTGGTGGCGGGGTCGCGGTCGAGGGTGCGCAGCACCATCTCGGAGCTGCCGAGGACGTCAATGATCTCCTCACGGGTCTCGGCGATGCCCAGGGCGCGCAAAAGCAGCGTGGCCGGCTGCTTGCGCTTGCGGTCGATGCGGACGGAAAGGATGTCACGCTTATCGGTTTCGAACTCGAGCCATGCGCCGCGGGAAGGGATGACCTTCGCGCCGTAGATGGTCTTATTGGAGGTCTTGTCGCGCTCGGCGCTGAAGTACACGCCGGGGGAACGGACCAGCTGGGATACGACGACACGCTCAGTGCCGTTGATGATGAACGTGCCGCGGGGAGTCATCAGGGGGAAGTCGCCCATGAAGACGTCTTGTTCCTTGATTTCGCCGGTTTCACGGTTCACGAAGCGGATCTGTGCAGTGAGCGGAGCCTGATAGGAGGCGTCCTTCTCCTTGCATTCGTCCACGGATTGCTTAGGTTCGCCGAACTCATGATCGCCAAACTCGACATACATGTCTTTCGAGGAGCTTTCGATGGGGCACACGGAATTGAAGGCATCCGTGATACCTTCGTTCATGAACCACTTGAAGCTCTCAGTCTGGATGGCAATCAGGTTGGGCACATCCATGACGTCGGGGATCTTCGCGAAGCTGCGACGTTCCCGGTAGACGCCGGTGGGAGCGCTTTTTTCTGCTTGGGCCACAGGTCTTCCTTCCTTAGTGAATAAGACAGGTATGCGCGTACGCGCAAACGTAATATTTAACCACTGAAATAATTAAAGTCAAGACTTTTCTTTACGAACTATGTGGGTTTTCTGCTCTTTGCTTCCACTCGCGGAAAAGACCGTCCATTCGGGGGCAAATACGACGGCGGCCTCGGCCGAAACGCCTTCCGAAGGCGTCGGCAGAGGCCGCCGAATGCGAGAATCGAAAGAAGGGACCGAAGCACCCTTTAACGGCTGCGGACCAGGCGGCGAGCCTGATTGGGAGCCAGACGACGGACGAAGGCGAAGGCATCGCCCAGGATTTCGCCCGTGGACTTGCCGCTGTCGGCAAGGGAGGCAACCATGGTGCAGGCGACAATCAGGATGGCACCCACGACACCCATGCCCGTGAGCATCTCGCCCAGAGCAACCGCAGACACGGCAGCCGTGAACACCGGCTCGGCACACAGGATGACCGAGATGGTCGCCGACGGAACATGCTTGAGGGCCGTGTTCTGCAGGAAGAAGGCCAGGCACGTGCCGACGCAGGCCAGAAACGCGATAGCGGTCCAGCTGACGGCGGGCACCGCCGCGAAGTCGGGCAGGGGTTCGGATGCGATGGCAGAGGCCAGCGCGCCCAAGAAGGTAATGCCGATCTGCATGGTGGACAGGGCGATGGGGTCGACGTCGTCAAGGCCGCGCTCGCCGAACACCAGAGATGCGGCGAAGCATGCGGAGCTGGCCAGCCCAAACAGCTCGCCCAGGCCGAAGGTGGGCGTGCCGCCGTTGCAGCAAAGCAGGTAGAGGCCGAATACCACGACAGCCTGCAGGACCGCGGTGCTGGCGGTGTACTTGCGGCCGGAAAGCACCAGGGCAAGCACGGGCGTGAACAGCATGGGCAGTGCGATGAAGAACCCTGCGTTGGTGGCGCTGGTCAGGTTGATAGCGATGCTGCATGTAATATAGGTAAGGGACATGAACACGCTCGACGGCAGCCACGAGGAAAGGCGTGCGGACTTCAGCATGCGCACGGTGCGGGGACCGAAGAAGAGCATGAACACCAGAAACGCCAGACCGAAACGGAGCGCGGCGCACCACAACGGGGAGATGCCTACATAGGCAATCTTTGTGACCACATTGCCGACGCCATAAATGGCCGTTTGCAGAACAACGAATAAGGTGAATATAGAGCTCTTGTTGAACACCGTTCCTCCAGTCTGGCCGCTTTCCGCGGCGGCTTGCACATTCTTTTCTATATATACAACCAGCGTATCCGAGCCCCCTTCGAAGCGCGCACGAACCTAAGAGGGCGGGTGCGCCTCTCGTTTCAACCAAGTGTTGTAATCGAGTCTTTCGTCGGTTTTGGCGGTGGTTTCCGCCTGCCCGTAAGGCTGATATCCGCATCCTATAGGCTTGACGTCTAAAAGTAAAATGAGTGTATGTTATAATTAGTTCAGATTTTCTTTTACCCACTCTTGAACTGGAGTTTTATGAATCCAAAGTATGAAGCATTCATGAAAGCCACCGAAACGGGTAGTTTTAAAAGCGCAGCTGAGGAGCTTGGCTACACACAGGCGGGCATCAGCTACATGATGAGCACCCTCGAAAAGGAGATGGGCACCACCCTGTTCATCCGTGACCACGCCGGCGCGCGCCTGACAGCCGACGGCGAAGCCCTTTTGCCGTGGATCCAGGATGTCTGCAACAGCGAACGGGCCCTCCAGACGCGCCTGGACGAGGTTCGCCACATCGACTCGGGCCATGTGCGCATCGCTTCGTTCGCATCCATCGCCATCCATTGGCTGCCGGGCATCATCGACCGGTTTCTGAGCGAACATCCCAACGTCACCTTCGACATCAGCTGCTTCGAGAACCAGGACGCTCTTGAAGACGAGATGAAATCGGGAAACTTCGACTGCGGCTTCGTTGTGCTGCCAGCGCCCGAGGGGTTCTACACCATCCCTTTGGCCCAAGACCCCCTGTATGTCGTGGTGGCCAAGGACCATCCACTTGCCTGCCGCGACTACTTCCCCACCGAAGCGCTGGCGGAAGAGCCATATATCAAAGTAAGGAACGACTCCCACACCGAAATGGACGCGCTGTTCGAGCGCCACAAGGTGACCCCAAACATCCGCTTCGTCATGGACAACGACTACGCGGTTATGGGTATGGTCAACGAAGGCTTGGGCTACGGATTGTTCTCCCGCCTCATCCTGCGCAACATCCCCTTCGACCTGGCGACGTTGGAACCGGAAATCCCCACCCAGCGCGAAATCGGAATCTGCGTGAGGTCGTACAAGAAGGCGCCCATTGCAACGAAGGCGTTCATCGAATGCGTCCGATCTTGGGTGGCCGAGGTCAAGACGAACCAATAGAAAGCAACACTTCCCTACTTTTTGTAGAACAATGACATCGCGGTTACGAATGTAACGCAATGGTTCCAAGTTAGCACTCTCATACCATGAGTGCTAAAAACAGGTCTATACTTCTTCTTGTCAAACGAAACGAGCCGGATGCGCCGAACAGAACAAGCCGCATCCGCACACAGACAGGAGATGACCATGATGTTGATGCCCCGCCGCAATTCTTTCTTCGATGACTTTATGAGCGACCCGTTCGAGCTGGCCTTCCCCGCCGCCCGCACCCAGGAAACCCGCAAACCCATCACCTCTTTGATGAAGACCGACATCCGCGAAACCGACCAGGCCATCGTCATTGAGATGGAGCTTCCCGGCGTTGCCAAGGAGAACGTCAAGGCCGAGGTCGAAAACGGATACCTCACCGTCACCGCAACCACCGAAGAGGTCAAAAGCGATGGTGACGAGAACGGAACCTGGCTGCGCAAGGAGCGCTTCACCGGCACCTCTCGCCGCAGCTTCTACATCGGTGAAGACGTTGCCGAAGAAGACATCCACGCCAAGTACGTCGATGGCATTCTGACCATCACGGTTCCGAAGAAGGAGCTTCTTCCCGAGCCTGAGACCAAGAAGACCATCGCCATTGAAGGCTAACCGAGCAAACACCTCCTCCTTATTTTGTTCTCCTTTCTCCCAGGGGCCGGATCGCAAGGTTCGGCCCCTCCCCTTCCCTTGTTCTTTCAACCACACCTCGCATCGAGCAAAAAACGCCCTGACAGCAATGCCAGGGCGTTTCTCGTTTCAGACCAGGCGCACACGTGGCTGATGCCCGGAACGGGCGAATGTCACATCACGAGCGGCGGCTGGAGCCGTAGGCCGAGTTTTTGCGGTTGCCGAAGGCGCTCCCCTTGCGTGCGCTCTTCTTCAGGTCGGCTAGAATGTCGCGTTCGTCGGAGCCTTCCACCTGGGCGCGCAGCTTGACCACCTGGTCGCGCAGTCGAGCGGCTTCCTCGAAATCCATGTTGACCGAGGCGGCCGCCATCTCTTCCTCCATGCTGGAAATGACGCGCATCACCTCGGCGCGAGACATTTCGGCCAGCACCTTGTTCACCTCGACGGAATCCCCCACCTCGTTGCCATCCGCATCGGTGATGAACCCCATGACGTCGTTGATAGCCTTGCGGATGGTCTGCGGCTCGATGCCGTGCTCTTCGTTGTACTGCATCTGCACGGCGCGGCGCCGGCGCGTCTCGGTTATGGCCAGGTTCATGGAGTCCGTCAGCTTGTCAGCATACATGATGACCTTGCCCGACACGTTTCGGGCGGCGCGGCCAATGGTCTGGATGAGGCTGCGGTGGTTGCGCAGGAAGCCTTCCTTGTCCGCATCGAGAATGGCCACCAAGCTCACTTCGGGCAGGTCGAGGCCCTCTCGCAGCAGGTTGATGCCCACCAGCACGTCGAATTCGCCTTTGCGCAGGTCGCGCAGGATTTCGACGCGCTCGAGCGTGCCGATGTCGGAATGCATGTAACGCGCCTTGATGCCCCGGTCCAGCAGATGGTCGGTCAGATCCTCGGCCATCTTCTTGGTCAGCGTGGTGATGAGCACGCGCTCGTTGCGCTCGCCGCGCTCCTTCGCCTCGTCGATCACGTCGTCAATCTGGCTGGCGATGGGCCGCACCTCTATTTCGGGATCAAGCAGACCCGTCGGGCGAATGATCTGTTCGACCTGCTGCTGCGTTACTTTCTCCTCGTAATCGCCAGGCGTGGCCGACACGTAGATGAACTGGGGAATTCGATCTTCGAACTCATCGAAGCGTAGCGGACGGTTGTCCAGGCAGCTGGGCAGACGGAACCCGTGCTCGGCAAGCGTGACCTTGCGGGAGCGGTCGCCTTCGTGCATGCCGCGGATCTGCGGCACCGTCACGTGGCTCTCGTCGATGATACAGACAAAGTCATCGGGGAAGTAGTCGATGAGCGTATAGGGCGGTTCGCCGGGCTCGCGTCCGTCCAGATGGCGCGAATAGTTCTCGATGCCGCTGCAGAAACCCATGGTTTCCAGCATCTCCAAGTCGTAGTTCACGCGCATCTCCAGGCGCTGGGCCTCAAGCAGCTTGCCTTCGTCCTTGAACTGCTGCAAGCGTTCCCGCAGTTCGTCCTGGATGGTGTTCAGGGCCTTATCCATCTTCGGACGAGCCGTGACGTAATGGGAGGCGGGCCAGATGGGAAGGGCTTCGTACGACCCCAGCACCTCGCCGGTCACGTTGTCGATCTCGGATATCCGCTCGATCTCGTCGCCCCAGAATTCGATACGGACGGGGTTGTCGGCATAAGGAGGGAACACGTCCAACGCGTCGCCGCGCACGCGGAAGGTTCCGCGTTTCAGCTCGTAATCGTTGCGATCGTACTGGATGTCGATAAGCTTGTAGATGACGTCGTCGCGGTCCTGAGGAACCTCCTTATCCACAAACACCGCCATGCCCGCGTAGTCCATGGGGCTGCCGATGCCGTAAATGCAGCTCACGGACGCTACCACGATGATATCCCGCCGCGACAGCAAACTGGACGTGGCCGCATGGCGAAGCTTCTCCACCTCCTCGTTGATGGAGGCGTCCTTCTCGATGAAGGTATCGGTCTGCGGCACGTAGGCCTCAGGCTGGTAGTAGTCGTAGTAACTGACGAAGTACACCACCGCGTTGTTCGGGAAGAACTCCTTCAGCTCGGCCGCGAGCTGGGCCGCCAGGGTCTTGTTCGGAGCCATGACCAGCGTAGGGCGCTGTATCGCCTCGATCGTCTTAGCCATGGTGAAGGTCTTTCCCGAGCCGGTGACGCCGAGCAGCGTCTGATACCGCAACCCGCTCTCGATGCCTTCCGCCAGTTTTTCGATGGCTTGGGGCTGGTCGCCCGACGGCTCGTAGGGCGCAACCACCTTGAAGGGCTGGTTCGCCAACCTGACCTCAGGAAGCTTCCCCTCCATGGTATTGCCCTCGATATTCGAAAGATGCGTAGACATGCTCACATTCCCCTCGTCGCAACTGAAACAAACCGGCCGGCCTGACGCCCGCTACTGGGCGATCGAGAACAACGCTGCCCCGACCATACCGGCCTCGTTGCCCAGGGCCGCCTTGCGAAATTCCACAGAGCGGCTCTCGCCAAGGGCGTACATATCGAATGATGCCCTCAGCATGTCCTCGAACAGATCGAAACACTCCGACACGCCGCCGCCCAGTAGGATGACCTCAGGGTCGATGACGCATGCGATGTTGGCCAGCGCATAGCCTAGCCGATCGCTGAACACTTCCATGGCGTGCACGGCATGCGGGTTCGACCGTTCGAACGCTTCCATGACCTGGCGGGCGTCCTCGACCGAAGCGGAACGCTCGTCGCCGGCCTGCAGGGCAGACTCGCGCATGAGACGGATAAGGCCACGTGCGGAAGAGTACTGTTCCAAACAGCCGTACCGCCCGCAGTTGCACTTCACGCCGCTGGCCTCGACGCACATATGGCCGATTTCGCCAGCGATGCCTCGGGCGCCCACGAGCACCTTCCCGTCCGCCACAACCCCGGCCCCGACGCCGGTGCCGAGCGTCACCAGTAGCACGTCCTTGCGACCTACCGCCGCACCGCGGTTGCATTCTCCAAACGCTGCGGCGTTTGCGTCGTTCAAAGCGCGTACCCACGCCGAAGGGAACTCGCGCTGCAGCGCCTGAAGCATCCCCGGCAGATCCAAATCGACGTTGACGCCCATCCGCAGGTTGCCGTCCCGGTCAACGGGGCCAGGCACGGCGAACCCCACGCCGTGGATGAGCCCCTGCTTGTCTCCGACAATGCTTCTGACCATGGAGGCGAAGGCATGCTGGGAGTCCTTGTCGCTTAATCCTCCTGTAGGAACGGTCTGTCGCGCATGCAGCGCACCGCTTTCGTCCACAAGGCCCACCTTGATGGTCGTGCCGCCCATGTCGATTCCGACAAGCAGCTTCCCCGTTTGGGCGCGCCCTGGGCCTACCTGGGCAGACGCATCAGTTGAATCATGAGTGGTCATCAGTATTCGTTCCTTCATGCAAAGCGCTGCGCCTGGCAGCGCCGTTTCAGTTGGCTCATCACGCTATCCACCTGCCTACGGGCTTCGTCCAGGCCGCCGTCGTTGTACACCACGAAATCGGCAACGGATTCGCGCTCCTCGTCCGTAGGCTGATGGGCCATACGGCGGCGAATGTCCTGCTCGTTCTGGGAACCCCGGCTGCAGGCTCGGGCAATTCGCAGATCCTCGGGGGCGCTTACGGCCACAAGGGCATCCGCCCAGGGCAGCGCCCGCTTGGATATTTCCCCAGAAGTGACCTCGACCATGACGATGTCGCGGCTCAGCAGCTCCTCCGTCATCCGTCTGTCCAGCTCGGCAAGAATGGGCGGATGGGTAATGGCGTTCAGAAGCTCCGTATGCTCCGGAGCATCGAACGCGGCCTTGGCGATTTCGGCGCGATCGGCAGAACCGTCCGCACGGACAACCTGCGGCCCGAAGGCCTCGGCCAAAGCTTGCAGCACGTCCTGGGATTCCAAGACCTCATGCCCGATGGCATCCAAACTGATCGTCCCGCAGCCGGCTTCGGAGAACATATTCAAAACAGTGCTCTTGCCCGAACCGATGCCTCCGACAAGAGCCACTTTAAGCGAGCCCATGCAACCTCCGTCAATCATTACCTAGTTCAGGATACCATTGTCCGCTTGTTCCAGAAAGCAACGAGGAGTTTGAACCGATTCTGTCACTTTGAAAAAAGAACCGCCGCCCATTGCTGGACGGCGGTTCCGAAGGATCGATATGCGGTGGATCCGGTTATTCCTCGGTTGCCTCGGCGGCCTCGGCTGCCTCTTCGGCAGGAGCCTCAGCCTTGTCAGCCTTCTTGCGGGGCTGACGGGGCTCGGCCTGGACGGTCTCGTCAACTTCGATCTCGATGCCGAGTTCGGCTGCGGCAGCCTTCATGGACAGGGAGATGCGACGACGCTCGGGGTTGACTTCCATGACCTTGACCTTGACATCCTGGCCGACCTTGACGACCTGGGCAGGAGTGTCGATGCGGCGAGGAGCCATCTCGGAGATGTGCACCAGGCCCTCGACGTTGTTGCCAAGCTCGACGAAAGCGCCGAACGGAACGATCTTGGTGACCTTGCCGTCGATGATGGAGCCTGCGGGATAGGCCTCGACGAGCTTCAGCCACGGATCCTCGGTGGTCTGCTTCAGACCGAGGGAAATGCGCTCGCGGTCGAGTTCGACCTTCAGGACCTCAACCTCGACCTCCTGGCCGACCTTGACGACCTCGGAGGGATGGTTGACATGGTTCCAGGACAGCTCGGAGATGTGAACCAGACCGTCGATACCGCCGAGGTCGACGAAAGCGCCGAAGTCGACGATGGAGGAAACCACACCGTTGAGGCGCATGCCGGCCTTGAGCTGACCGAGGATTTCGGCGCGCTCGTTCTTGCGGGCATCCTCGAGCAGAGCGCGACGGGACAGGACCACGTTGTTGCGGTTGCGGTCCATCTCGATGACGCAAGCCTCGAGCTCGGTGTTGAGGTACATGTCGAGATCCTTGACGCGACGGAGGTCGACGAGGGATGCGGGAAGGAAGCCACGGAGGCCGATGTCGAGGATGAGGCCGCCCTTGACGACTTCGATGACCTCGCCGACGACGGGCTCGCCAGCCTTGAACTTCTCTTCGACGCTGATCCAAGCACGCTCGTACTCAGCACGCTTCTTGGAGAGGATCAGGCGACCGTCTTTGTCCTCTTTCTGGAGGACCAGAGCCTCGATTTCGTCGCCTTCGGCAACGATTTCAGAGGGATCTGCATCCTTGCGGATGGAGAGTTCGCGGGAGGGGATGACGCCCTCGCTCTTGAACCCGATGTCGAGCAGGACTTCGTCATGCTCGATTTTCACGACTGTGCCCTTGACCAGATCGCCTTCGTCGAACTCGGTCAGGGTGCCATCGATCATTTGATTCATCTGGTCATCAGTGATGTCTTCAAACTCGATGACGTTCGTGTTCTTGATTTCGGTCAAAACGGACCCCTTTCAAGCACAGGGACCCTTCGTCATGGTGGTTAAATCAACATGTCTCGGGGGCCTATAGTTACCTTCCCGCTCGCGGATTCGAGACGGGGTTTGCGAGCCTTCGCCCACAAGCTGAGACATTGTACCACAGACGAATCCCCGCAACCGTCTGCAAATATCTTCCCCATATGTCATTTCACAGACTTTTTGCAGGGATGCCCGTAGGCGGACGAGACGACAAACGAGTCATGTTATCCTCGATATATTCTCGTCCAAGATGGAGGTTCAGATGGAAACGGCCCTGCAGCACCTGTCGTCCCTTACGGCCAGCGATTTATTCCGCAACACTCTCGTTGCGTTCCTGCTGCTTATCGTCACTTCCATCGTCGCGCACATCGCTACGAAAACCATTCGTCATATCACGACCAGCGAGAAGTCGCCCTTCCCTTCCAACAGTATCTTCATCAACATCGGACGCGTCATCGTATGGGGCACCGGCGTCTCCATCATCCTGGATTCCTGTTTCGGAGTGAACATGTCGGCCATCGTGACCGCTTTAGGCGTCGGCGGCATAGCCATTTCGCTGGGTGCCCAAGACACGCTGTCCAACCTGATCGGCGGCCTCCAGGTGACCGCCATGCGCATCATCGAGCCGGGCGACAACATCGAAGTAGGTTCGGACATGGGCGTCGTGCAGGACGTGAGCTGGCGCCACACCACCATCAAGAACCGGTTGGGCGAAACGGTCATCATCCCTAACTCCATCATCTCGAAGACCGCCCTCACCATCCTGCCGCCGGCGAACCGTTTCAATGTACCGTTCGCCGTGACCGAGACGACAAACGACATGGACGGCGTCCGCGACCGTATCCGCCGCGAGGCCGAAAACGCCGTGATACCCATTTCGGACATCGAAGAGGGCCCCAACGTGTTCTTCACCGACATCACCGAATACGGCTTCAAAGGCAAAGTCATCATCAGAATATCCGACGCCAGCAAGGTCAACGAAGCCATCGACGCCGTAGTCAGGGCGATTGCTGACGACACCCGCGGCTACATCCCCGAATCCGACGAAGACCGATAGGAGCACACCATGGTCTCATTCATCCCCGTCGTCTCCGAAGAGCAGCTTGGGCAGCTGGCCGACATGGCAGACGAAATCTGGCACGAATACTGGCCGGCCATCATCGGCATCGGACAAACCGACTACATGGTCGAACGGTTCCAATCGCTGCCAGCCATCAAGCGTGACATTGCCGATCACGGCTACCGCTACTGGTTCATCCACGACAGCGAACAAAAGGCCCGCGGCGGCATCGTCGGCTACACCGGCGGCCGCACCGAAACGGAAACGAACAGGTTCTTCATTTCGAAGATTTACCTGTTCTCGGACGCACGGGGCCACGGCTATTGCTCACGTACCATCGAGTTCTACGACCAACTGTGCAGGAACGAGAGTCTGCGGGCCATGTACCTCACAGTCAACAAGCACAACGACCTGGGCGTTCGTGCCTATCTGGCGAAGGGGTTCGAAACCATCGACTCCGTCGAGACCGATATCGGCAGCGGATACGTCATGGACGACTACATCATGGAGCGTCAAGCGTAGGCGCAACAGATTGCGGCGCAACATGAAGAGGCGGTCTGACCAATCGGTCGGACCGCCTCTTTTGCATCGATACTCGAAAAGCTAGGCAGGAACCGTTGCCAGCGACTCCTGTTTGGCCGCCTCTTCCTGCTCTTCACGCTCCAGCACCATCTGCATCGCCGCAATGGCGCATTCAAGCTGCTCGTCCTCGGGCTCGTTCGTGGTCAGGTACTGCATCTGCATGCCAGGCCACAGGATGACCTTGACCAGCGGATTGTCAGGATGGCTTCCAGCCCACTTCACCGTAATCTCATAGCTGACGCCTGCGATGATCGGCATAAGCAGAATGCGCACGAAGATGACGAATACGAGCTTGGGGGCGCCGCTGGGAATGCCGAGCGCTGCGATGACACCGTTGAGCGGCGTGAGCGTGTACACGATGATGGCTATGATCATGACCATGATAAGGAACGCCGTACCGCAGCGGACATGGAGACGCGGGAAGGACCGCGCGTTTTCCGGAGTCAGCGGCAAGCCGTGCTCGTAACAGTGGATGGTCTTATGCTCGGCGCCATGGTACATGAACATACGCTTGATGTCGGGCATGCGGCCGATCAGCCAGATGTAGAAGACGAAGATGGCCACGCGTACGATGCCGTCGACGATGTTCCACGCGAGCGTGTGCGCATCGTATTCGCCAACGAGAAGGTTGGACAGGACAGCAGGCAGCACCACGAACAACGCCACGCCCAGAACAAGGCCCAGCACCATGGAGATGGTCATCTCTACCTTGCCGAAGCTGTCCTCCTCCTCTTCGGAGTCCTCCTCGCCCGCATAGGCATGCATCGCTGCGATTTCCAGGGCCTTATAGCCAAGACCGAGGCTCTCGACAAACGCGCGGCATCCGCGGATGATGGGCCAGTACATCCAAGAGTTCTTCTTGCGGCCGCTTGCCAAATCGTGTTCTTCAGTGTAGATGTTGCCGTCCGGCTCACGCACGGCAACCGACCAGTTATACCTGCCGCGCATCATGATGCCCTCGATCAGGGCCTGGCCGCCGACATGGGTTTTCAGCTCGCCGTCCTCTTTGAACGCGCGCTTCAGGTCGCTATCGGTATTCTTAGGTGTCACTATTCACGTACCACTTTCGGATAGGGGTTTCCGCAGGTCATTTTACCTTCGGGGCAGGCGCCGCGAACACAGGATGCGCCGGCGTCCATGAAAATATACGGGGCTGTGGGCCGAGCAAGCTCCAACATGGCATGCGCAAGCTCGCGAATCTCCCACTGAGCGCGATTGCAGCAGCGGTTGGAGAAGAAATGGAGCAGCTCGCGCACGTTCATGGTCACGACGATCTTCGTTTCGGCGGCATTGGGAAGCAGGTAGCGCGCGTCTTCGGCCGGCACGCCTGCTTCGAGCAGTTTCTTATAGGCCTCCATGGCGGCGTCCACGGCTTCGTCGAACAGAGCGGCCGTTTCTTCGTTCGCGGAGATGGTCTCGGGGACGATCACGTCCAAGCCGTCTTTGTACTTCACGTAGCGCTGGGACTGCTGGTTGAAGCTTGCGATACGGTGACGCACCAGCTGATGCGTCAGGGCACGGGACACGCCGTCGATGGCGAAGGTATAGCTCGCATGCTCCAATGTCGAGAAGTGACCGCCGCGCATGATAGTGGAGAGGACGCTGTGCATACGTTCCTCCGACATGGTCTCCATCAGCTCGGATGCACCGACAGGCGCATAGCACAGGCGCGCGGCCGTAGCGATGGCCCGTTCAGGGTTCGGCGTATGGTACAAAAGCTCAACATGCATGGTTGCCCCCTAAGTCAATGCTGCGAAGAACGACATTTGATTGAACATGGTAATAAAGAATGCGACGACATACTCTGCCGTCGCATTGATTCCATGGATTGACCCGCGATAATCCTTACGCGCCTTCGCCTATGCCGACGGTAGCAAGGAAGGCCTCCCATTTTTGGAATGAGTCGCTGCTGATGGTGTGTTCCATCTGACAGGCCTCGTAGTTTGCCGTCTCGGGGTCGATGCCGATTGTCTCGTTGAGGAAACGGAACAACAGCTTGTGCTTGTGCCAAACGGCCCTGCCGTAAGCCAACCCCTCTTCGGTCAGCGTGATATCGCCATAGTACGGCTGGTCGGCAAAGCCCTTGTCCTTCAGGTTGGAGATGGCCTTCGACACGGACGCCTTGGAAACATCCAGCTTCTTAGCCAGATCAACCGCGCGGATGGGATTGTTCTCAGGACCAGCCAAGTCGACAATGGCTTCAAGGTAATCTTCAAGAGAATGGCTCAGGCCCTCGGCCTGACGAGATTCGAGCATAGTTTCAGTTTGAAGTTCAGTCATTCATTCCTCCTAGCTAGACCCACCCATTGTACCTTGATTTTTGATATTCCGTCGCAACGAATCAGTATCGAAATCTTATTCTTCGGTCGTGATTAGCAAAAGACCCGGCCACTCGATGCGGCCGGGTCCTCTACGACGTGCGGAGCTCCGCGCGATTACATGGAATGCGAGGCCAGGTCGCGATCCATGTTCTCAACCATGCGCTTGGCTGCGTCGCATTCGGCGCTGCCTGGATTGCAATGGCCCGAGCAGTGCTCCTTGTAGCCGCAGGTGCCCTTAATGCGGAATGTGCGCACGGACAAAGCGACAAAGACCACGAGTATCGCTAAGACGACGGCGGTTGCAAGATTCACAATGGCCTCCTTTCCTCAATCGTGCGGATAAGACGTACAGCAGCCAGGCGCTAAGCGGCGTCGGCGGCCGTCTCAGTACCCTTCTTGTCATAGTTGGGCATGGGACGGAAGATCTGGAACAGCAGGGCAGCCAAGACCACGATGGCGAAGACCGTGCCAATGCCGAATCCGCCGCCAGTGAACAGCATGCCGAACTGATAGACCATCAATGCGACGCAGTAAGCGAAGCCGCACATGTAGCCGATGGCAATCCAAGTCCACTTGCCAGAAACCATCTGACGATAGATGGTGCCGATGGCAGCGAAGCAGGGGGCGCACAGCAGGTTGAACGCGCAGAAGGACATGATGGCGGGAGCGGAGCCGCCGAGCATGGCAGCGAAGCCCTTCCACAGACCGGGGTCGGTCTCGCCCAGGTCCTCAAGAGCGGTCAGGGTAGCAACGGTGGCGACGACGTTCTCCTTGGCAACCAGACCGGTGACGGAGGTTGCGACCGCTTTCCAAGAGCCGAAGCCCAGAGGAGCGAACAGCGGTGCGAGGATGGTGCCGAGGCCGGCCATGAAGCTGTCTTCGATGTCGACCATGCCGAAGTGGCCATCAGCCACGCCCAGGTTCAGGAGGAACCAGATGACGATAGAGGACAGGAAGATGATGGTACCTGCTTTAATGATGTAGCTCTTGACGCGTTCCCAGGTCGCCAGCAAGACGGAGCGGACGGTCGGGATGTGGTACTGAGGGAGTTCCATAATGAACGGAGTGGCTTCACCTGCGAAATAGGGGGTCTTGCGCAGCATGATGCCGGAGATGATGATGGCGGCAACGCCCAGGAAGTAGAACATGGGGCCGACCCACCAGACGGATTCGTACTCAGCAGAGGCCAGAGCGCCGAAGACCAGAGCGATGATGGGCAGCTTCGCGCCGCAGGGAATCATCGTGGTGGTCATGATCGTCATGCGACGGTCCTTCTCGTTCTCAATGGTCTTGGTAGCCATGACGGCGGGCACGCCGCAGCCCGATGCGATGAGCATCGGGATAAAGCTCTTGCCGGACAGGCCGAAGCGGCGGAAGATACGGTCCATGATGAACGCGACACGCGCCATGTAACCGCAGCCTTCCAAGAACGACAGCAGCAGGAACAGGATGATCATCTGAGGAACGAAGCCGATAACGGCGCCGACACCTGCGACGATGCCGTCCATGATCAAGCTCTGCAGCCAATCGGCGACACCGGATGCCTCGAGGGCATTGCCGATGATGAGGCCAAGGCCGGGGATGTACAGGCCGTAATCGCCCATTGTCTCGGCTTCGCCGCTTTCCTCATCCCAGGCTTCCATGCCGCCAGGGGTGTAAATCCAGCCGTCGCCGGAGATGCCGTCGTTGGCCCAGTCGGTAACGACGCCGCCACCGACGGTACAGGCGGCATAGTAGACGACGAACATGACCAGAATGAAGATGGGCAGGCCCAGCCAGCGGTTGGTCACGATGCGGTCGATCTTCTGGGTGGTGGTCAGGGTCTTGCCAGACTTTTTGACCGTTTCGTCCACGATGTGGGCGATGGCGTCGTAGCGCTCGGAAGTGATGAGGCTCTCGGCGTCGTCGTCGAACTTAGACTCCAGGGTGCTGCGAACTGCAGCGACCTTGGCCAGGACATCCTTGGACGGATTGACCTTGGCGATGGCGCGCTCATCGTTCTCGAACAGCTTGATGGCATACCAGCGCTTCAGGTGCTCGGAAACAGACAGCGCGGATTCGATTTCGGACAGGCCGTCTTCGAAAGCAGCGTCGAACTGGAACGTCGGAGCCGCAGGCACACCGGCCTTGCCCGTAGCGATGGCGGTCTGCAGCAGCTCGTCGACGCCTGTGTTCTTCAGAGCGCTGATGGACATGACGGGGCAGCCCAAACGCTTGGACAGACCGTCGAAATCGATCTTGTCGCCGTTCTTCTCGACGAGGTCGGCCATGTTCATGGCGACGACCACGGGGAGACCCAGGTTGACGATTTGAGTGGTCAGATACAGGTTGCGCTCGAGGTTGGTGGCGTCGACCAGGTTGATAACGCAGTCGGGGCGTTCATCAACCAGGTAGTCGCGTGCAACGACTTCCTCGGGCGAATAGGGGGACAGGGAGTAAATACCAGGCAGGTCAGTGATGGTCACATCATGATCTTTGCTGTATTTACCCTCCTTCTTCTCAACGGTTACGCCAGGCCAGTTGCCGACATATTGGCTTGCACCAGTGAGAGCATTGAACAACGTCGTCTTGCCGCAGTTCGGGTTGCCGGCAAGAGCAATACGGATTGCCATCTCTCTCCTTCCATACTTCATGCATAGGGTTGACTAACTTTGACTAATACCGCTTGGGACAACGCGCCTCCGAGCGTCTGTGCGGGAATAGTCTTTACTGCAGCGGCTCGACGATGACATTCTCAGCCTCGCTCTTACGCAGCGACAGCTCGTAGCCGCGGACGGTGAGCTCCACCGGGTCGCCCAAAGGCGCAACCTTGCGGACATACACTTCGATGCCCTTGGTGATGCCCATGTCCATGATGTGGCGGCGGACAACACCGCTGCCGACAATCTTGAGGACCTTTGCGCTTCCCCCTACGGGAATGTCACGCAAAGTAATGGTCTCCTGCTCAGCCATTGATCCCCCTCTCGAGTATCTCGTGTTCCGATCGTACAAAGTTCCTACAACCGGGGATCAGCAAGCACGCAGTATTATTTGCTGATCTCCGATGGTGTAAGCTTGATGGCTGCTATTGCTGCACCGTAATCTTGCGGCAGACCCCGTTGTCCAAAGCGACCTGTGCACCCTTGATGACAACAATCTGGTTGCCGCCGTTCTCAGAGGCGATTTCGACCTCGGCGCCTTCTACGAATCCCAGGTTTTCCAAATGGTGCTGCATGTCTTCGTCGCCGATGTTGCGAATCTTGACGATGACGCCCTTCTCACCTGGCTTAAGAACCGACAGTGGGACGGCAGGCAAACCGCTCATCGATACCTCCAAAAAGTTAAACGTACTAAACTTAAAGTATGATAGCGCAAACTTTTGAAAAAGAAAACCTGGACAAACTTTTTTAGCGGTGTTTTTGAGCGGAGACGCCCGAAAAGCTTCGAAGGCCCCTCTCCCAGCAGGGCCTTCGACCCGATATGAACGTTGTGAATTCTTTGGGCGCGTCATCTGTCGGCATCCGTCAGATGACGCGCAGCGGCTGCGTGCTGCTCCGGTCGCATCCCGCCAGCTGGCGTAGAGTCCAGCCGACCCGAAAACATACCGAAGGTCAACCGCACACCGAAACGTAATCCCGAAGAAGCCTTCCCACATCGATGGTAATGGTCAACGATGCCGAACCGTCCGACCCCTCCGATGCCAGGGATCGTGCGATTGCCGAAGATGCGTTGTATGTGCGCACGGGCATCGCCGGTCGGACGGCGGATCTTGAAGGGCCTTCGACCGATGGCTTACGCTGTTCAGGAGCTTTGCGCTCACGACATGCTTCATGGAGCGGCTGCCGCACCTCGGTGCCAGAATCCGCATCGCGCCTGAAATCGTGCAGGCACCCGAAGCAGACATCCATGTCGTCAAAACAATTCGATTTGCACACAGGGCAGGTTTTCATGTGAATCCCTCCTTACGCGGTTTGGAAGGCCGGCGCGCCCGACACCCGGATTTTGCGCGGTTCGACAATAGTATGGGCCGGTACGCAGAGATACTGCGTCGCCTGGACGGGCGCGACTTTCGCCGCCTTGGTCTGAGGGGAGGCGCCGGCTTCCGACGGCTGCTCCGATTTAGCGGCAGGCCCGCTTATGACCTCGGAAAAACAGTTCTGGCCAAGCTCGAACCAAGGCATGTTCGGGGCGGAGGGACGTTCCACGGCGAAGCGCGCGTCGTGGCATCCGAACCGTGAACGCGGCGGCAGGTCCCTCATGACGGCGATGGCCGTACCGCGCTCATCGAAGAAGGCGATGTCTATGGAATGGCCCATGCCGTAGGTGTGGATATCGCGGCACGGCATGAGCACGATTGTGGGAATGCTGCGGGAGCGTGCGGCCAAAAGCCCGCGGAGCCTCCCCCACCACGTGGTCCGCACGTCAACGGCCTCCCCGCCCTCGTGCTCAAGGGCGCAATCCGCCGGTTCTTGCAAAACCGGTGCGGCGGCGGTGGCCATAGCGCGAGAAACCGCACCGAATCCAATCGCCTGCTGCTTGCGGCGTCGGTTGCCCAAATCCAACGCATTGATGCCGTATACGGCAGGAGCCGTAGGCTTGATCGCGTCTGCAGTACTCATATGACGATTCCTTTCCTATAGGGGCTGATTTCAAACTCTATTTCATGATGGAGCGGAGGGATGGCGACGCCGAACACCGACGATGGAGCAGGAAGCCCGTAAGACGAGAGCCTGAAGTCGAACCCCGCGGTGTAAACCACATGCCCATTCCACATCCTGTCGGCGCTCACCTGCACACATGACGGCGGGATGCCCGTGGCGGCGCTGATTCGAGCCGCCACTTCGGACGAAGATACGCCCCCTTCGTATCCATCGTCGACCTGCATGAGTATGGCGTCCCTGGCGGCGGGGTCGAACGCTGCACACTCGCTCAAGAAAGCCATCGAAGTAAAGACGACGACCGCGACCAGGGTCAGCACGGGAAACATGCAGGCAAGCTCGACTGTCATCTGTCCGGACTCACCCGACGTGCCTGGCACGCGCATTACGGCACCCCCTTCAATGCTCGAATGGTCTGTGATAACGGCCCGTCCTCATGCGCCACCACATACGCGGTATTGACAAGAGTCGGCTTAGCGGCTGATGTGTTCGCCGGCTCCATGCCGAGCTCTCCGATGAACGAACGCATCTCATCTGCCGCCCATGTCCCAAGTCCGCTTGCCCCGATGAGAGGCAGGCCGTCCAAGGCCTTCTCCACCCCGTCGGTCAAGCCGTCGACACCTCCTTTGTAGACTCCCAGCAAGGACGCCCACAGGCTAAGGGCCATCGTTCCGCAGTCCAACAGAACCGAATCGGCGTCGGCGCTTGCCCCTTCAAGCAGGGATGAGATGACGTCTTCGGATTCGTCCTCCACCAAAACGGCAGCCGAGAACGCCGTGAACGAACCCAGTTCTTCGGGGGTGCTCACGAACCCGACAGGCCGCCCGCCGTCCTCTCTGGCCGAAAGCTCAACCACAGCCCCGAATCGCCCTGGCGGATACGCCTCGATGCGATACCCGAGAACATCCTTGAACGCCTCAGTAAGCTCGCCGAAAGCATCATCGACCTCCGACTTGGCGCCCTCTATGGCTGGCAGTGCCTCGCTGCGGGCCCTTTCATATTCTTCGGCCGCCTCCGCAACCTTCCGATAGTGGTACTCGAAGCCGTTTTCTATATTCGTCGACGCCGAAAGGACCTGCCCCAACGCGACCGAATCCAGACCGCACGCCG
The DNA here is from genome assembly GCF_000023885.1 of Slackia heliotrinireducens DSM 20476. NCBI lineage: Bacteria > Bacillati > Actinomycetota > Coriobacteriia > Eggerthellales > Eggerthellaceae > Slackia > Slackia heliotrinireducens. Next base: position 2,246,600 of record NC_013165.1, read on the forward strand.
GGCACACCTCGTAGGATCCGGCATCCAGCCCCGACAACGAACCGTATCCGCCGGAGCCGTCTTGCTGGTATTGCGGACACCCGGCCCATGCATGGATGTACGCATGCTCGCCAGCGCTTACCGGGTAGTCCGGGTTTGTGTAAAGCGGCGTCTCCTTCATTTCGGAAGTGTTCTTCGGGAGCAGCGGGAAATGCAGTTCGGGTGCGGATACGCCATCATCGATGACGTATCCTTCGTCCATGACATCGACCGCGTAGGCGAACACGTTCTTACGCAGCGCGCTACGCGCACCTTCCTCGTCCGTCGCGTCCATCGGAGCCTCATCTCGCAAACGAGCGCGGTAATACGCTTGCGCCCGCTTCAAAGGCACATCGAAGGACCAGGTAGTAGACGAATGGTACAGAGGGTTTTCGGACGGCGATATGCTCGAGAGCGTCTCGGCTCTCTGCTGCATGCAATAGTTCGGCGCGTATCCGCAATCCTCCAGATATGCATCGATCCAGGCGTCATCCGCCTCTTCGGAGGCCTCCTCTGCAGTATCAGCCAATTCCGCCACCGTGTCGGAAGCATCTGTCGCCGTATCGAGTGCGTCGTCCACGGACTCGAAACCGGGAATCTCGATCTCCTCCCCTTCACGGGGTACCAGCTCCATGTACCCTATATAGGTAGTGCCGTCTTCGGCGTTCGCGAACATGACGGATTCCGCCTGGGTCAGAGCCACCACCGGCAATGCGGCCTGCTCGAGGTTGAGCACCTGCGCCGATTTCTCGGCGAACACCTTCCTTTTCTCGAGCACTTTCTCGCCGGCCTCTATGAGGGAATCCCCCACGCCGGCGATAGGTGGCACGCAGCAGCACACGATCCCGACACCAAGAAGCGTCAACCCCGTGAGCGAAATAGTCAGCAGCGTCGCGTCCGCAACCTTCACGGATATCATGAACTCCGCTACTTCGGCCTCCGCAGCCAATGCCGCGGCGTCAGCGACGGATTGCACCTTGGTGGCGCGGCTTTGCGATTGGACCGCCCATGCCGAAAAACATACGAGCGAACAGGACAGGAGGATAGCGACGGCCGTACCCGCCGTGGAGAAACCGCGCTCGTCGAAGAACGCATCGGTCCAGCAACCGAGGCGCACGGAACGTCGACTCTGCGAGACACGCCTCGTGTACCAAGCAAACCTTCTCAAACCTTATCCTCCCATCTGTCTACCCAGGAACGCGGATCCATACCAGAACCCGACTCAGCCAGCCAGCTGTCCTTTTCCAATTTCACCTCGACTTCAAAACAGTACATGCCTCCCGCATCAAGCGCCCCGGCAGCCCCCATGGCCGCACCTATCAACGGCACTGGCTGAACGGAGTTTTGAATCACCACCGCGCACAAATCGCTCTGAGAATTCCCCTGCAGGTCCACAGCCCAATCGCCCTGGTGGAACAAGGGGGCATCAGGAACCGCCTTCAAATGGCGCTCAACCACGAAGCGCGCCGATGAAGCGTCCTCGGGTCGCAGCGTCGCAAGCATGCGGCATCCGTCAGCTGCGGCAGATTGCATCACAATGCGGTCGTACAGAATGATGCCCGGCTGGATAGCCATGAGCATCACAAGCAGCAGCACTGGTATGAGAAACGCAGCCTCAACTGTCGCCTGCCCGTTCGACGCCTTTTCCGCACGTTCAGAACAGCAACGCATCGACAAGTCCTTCCAATACCCGATGGGTCAGCGGCACAAGCGCTAAGTCGGCCGCGCGGCCGTCCGCAAAGAACTTCCAGATCGCACCCATCCCAACGATCAGCGACGCGAGCGCCGAGGCGACCACCGCGTATTCCACCGTCGATTGGCCGCACTCGCCTTCACGAGCCCTGGCGTCTTCTCTGCTCCTCATGTCAGCTACAAACCGTTGATGCTTGTGGCGATGGAGTTCCACAGCTCTTGGATCTTTGGTTTGAACAGGGTGATGGCCACAATGGCGATAACCACAAGCACCCCCACTAATAGTTTTGCGCATTTTCCTGATACAATGAGGTCAGGATAGAAAAAGGGGTCTGACATGGGTAAAGCAGAAAAAGAAATGCAAGGTAGACCGATGAAGGCGGCTATCTATACTCGTATCTCATTGGATAAGACAGGTGAGAAGGAAGGTATAGAGCGGCAGTTGCGCGACTGTCGGTTGATTTGTCGAATAAATAATTTCGAGGTCTACAAAGAGTATCCAGACAACTCAATATCAGCGTTCAGCACAGAAGCGCGTAGTGCTAAAGAACGCCCTCAGTTTGATGAAATGATTAAGGATTACAAAGAAGGCAAATTCGACGTAATCGTGGCATGGAAACTAGACAGACTTGTTCGGTCTGTTGCCGCGCTAGAAGATATGCTCAAAGAATTAGAAGGTCTTTGTATTTGCACGACCGACCTGGGCGGCATGGTTGATTTGCGCAACTCTGCGTCGATTTTACAAGTCCAAATCATGGCATCTATGGCTCAGTTTGAAAGTGCGCGTAAGAGCGAGCGCTTTAAAGACAAGTATCGAGACTCAGCCGCTCAAGGCTTTATGCGTTCGAACTCGAAACGTTCTTTTGGCTATACGCACAGGAACAAACAGATTAGAGAAGAAGCAAAAGCCGTCAGAGCCATATTTAAAGCTTATGCAGATGGCGCATATCTAGGATGGATAGCAGAAGCACTCAACGGCGAAGACAAGCACGGCTACGACTATATTCCGACCATTGAAACCGTAAGAGTGCGAGATGCCAAAGCAAAGAAAGAAGAACAAGAGCAGAGGAAGAAAGAGGGGAAACTAAAAGACGGAGAAAAGGAAATCGTCATTCCCAATTACAAGTGGACTACCCAGCGGCTAAGCCAGCTGATGCGGAATCCGAAATATGTCGGATGGGTCTATCACGCCCCTACTGGTGTAGATGGTAAACACCAGTCGTATTCGTCTGATAAATGGAATGACTACATCGTAAGGGATGATGACAACAATCCTATTAAGGCGAAAAACGTCACACCTATTATCGATGAACTGACGTGGTACAAGGTGCAAAGCCGATTAGAAGGAAACCTCGTTAACTGGGAGGGTAAGAGAATAACGAGGGGATATGGCAGAAAGAATATCGGTTCAGGAATTTATACGTGTATGAAATGCGGCGTACCACTAAAAACTGGCGGTAGAGCAAAAACAAAAAAGCACGACTATGGCATGACATATCACTGCCCTTCGTGTGGCATGTCCCGTACAGCAAAACACGTAGATAAATTCGTCTTGTACCAAGTGCGAAAGTTCATAGCGACTGATAAGTTTGAAGAAATTGCTCAGATGAACAATAGCGACGACCCCCGCATAGCGAAAATATCTGATGAGATAACTACTCTGAGACTTAGAATTGAACAAACGAATAAAGAGTGGTTGGATAGTTTGATACCAGGGTTATTGAGGTACGAAAAAGTAACGATGCTTGAGGGGCAAATAAAGCAGTTAGAAGCAGAACGAACAGCGTTATTACCTAACACGGCTTTAAGAGGTATCGCAGCATCTGATGACCGAGTAGCAGCTTTCGATGCAATAACAGATGCAAGAGCAATTGGAGCATTCATCGACTCAGTATTCACCGTTCAAGTTGACAGACACGCAAAAGGGAAAAGAGTCACACCACAGAGCAATGTTGATGAAATTAAAGTGGATTGGAAAGCGGGAATTGGAGAGCGGGAAACAGGCGAAATAGAACCTGAAATCGCCGAAGAAGAGCAAGAAGATTAGTGACGGCTAAGGAGCGTATTGGGCGCTCCTTAGCCTGTTACACGCGGATTGTTTGAGGGTTTATTCCTCAGCATCAGCTTCTTTCTTTTCGGCTATACCTGCCCTTCTGCGGTTCTTCTTCTCCTGCGCCATATCAACCACAGTTGACGAGAAGAAATCCGTTCCATATTGTTCTTCTATCGTCTTCTGGAACGACTCGTAGTACGTTTCGTCGGAGTTCTTGTGCTTGTGATTTTTCATGTAATCAATCATTATTTCGTTGAACGAGCGAGCTTTTGCTGCTTCAAGGTCTTCGAGGTCAGCCAGTTCCTTTTCGTATGCTTTTTTAGCATCGTCATACTTAGGCTGGATATCGTCAAGTTTCGCTTTCGCCTTATCAACTCTCTCCTGCTGTTTTTCGATTTTCTTGTCGTACTGCGCTTGCGTAGTAACCCTCTTACGTGCCATGAAACTGTCCTTCCTAGTAGTCAGCCCTTCATTTTGCCAGCATCATGTATCATAACGCGATTTTTCCTGCAAAGGCGGTTCATTTTACGAGCCGCCACGAGAGATTTTTAGCACTCAAAATTACGCTTGAGAAGGGTCTGTATATGAGCAACGAACACAATTACGATGACGAAATTTACGACGTTTGGGAAGTGGATACAATCAATGGCATCGTTCACATTGTTATCGACTCTGACAACGCGCATATGTCAGTACGTGAGCTTTACGAATTGTATGGGATTGTGGAGTACTACGATGACCCCTGGCTGTTTTGGAAGCAAAGAGCAGCTGCAACGGGGGAAGAATTTGACCTGTCTCTTTACGATTTTGGTGACGAATAACTCTATCTCCGAGCCAAAGAGCGCCTTATTTAAGGCGCTCACGAGAGATAACTCGTATGGCATTTGGCAATAGGATAGAGAGGACTAGTTATGTTGAAAGCATTCTTCCAGGGCAACGTCTCAACTGAGCCTGAATTGCGCGGTGTCAACAAGAACGTTTTAACGTTTTCGGTAGCCGTCAACACGCGCAAGAAAGACCCCGACTCCGACAAATGGGTTGAAGCACCGCAATTTTTCCCCTTCGTGATGTTCGGTAAACGCGCCGAAGCAGTTGGCTCATTCTTGAAAAAAGGAGCCGCCGTCAGCATCGAAGCTACCCCGTCGCAGAACGTCTGGGAAGACGAAAAAGGCAAGCGCTCGTCAATCGAATTCATCGTTGATGACATTCACGTTGACGCCACTCGGTGACAGAAAATCCGTCAATTTTCAACTGTGTAGGAAGCATCGTTCAGCCCTGTCTGAACGATGCTTTTTGTCAATTTCCGAAAGGGGTAACTATGTCTCACAAAGCAGTTCTCGTGCCTGTCGGCGATATGCCGCGCATCGTGGAGGTCGAAACCTACAAGGATATCCAGCGATACGTCGGCGGCAACATCGAACCGTGCAGTTGGGTATTCGATGATGCGCCTAGCGTCTACGTCAACGAAGAAGGTAAGTTCACGTGCCGACCGAACAGGGCAATCTATGCCACCGACAAGGACGCTGGAAAAGTCACCTGGGATGGCAAGAAAATCAAAGAAGGTGACCTTCTCGATATCCTCTTTGGTGACTTCGTTTGCATCGGTTTTGACCCTGAAACAGGTGAAGACCGCGACATTTCTGACGATGAAATCCAACTCGTGATTGAGCGCTTCGGCTCATACGAGTCGATTGACAGCGGCGTTATCGAAACGCTGAAAATCCAACTCGGAGCAGCAGGTGACCGCGCCTAGTTCAAAGGAGGTTGACTATGTACTTCGAGAAGTGCCAAGACCTCAACGAACTCAAAAGCGTCTATAAAAAGTTGGCGCTAAAGCATCATCCAGATTGCGGTGGCGATGTTCGCATCATGCAAGAAATCAATGCGGAATATGACCGCATCTTTTTGTTGCTGAAAGCGAAACAAAACTTCGCCGCGAACGATGATTTGACAGGTCGAACCAGACACACAACAGAAACGCCCGACGAATTCAAAGCGATAGTCGATGTGCTTCTGAAATTGGAGGGTGTCGAAGTCGAACTCTGCGGCGCATGGCTCTGGATTGACGGAAACACCTACCCACATCGCTCAGCGCTCAAAGCGGCTGGTTGCCGCTGGTCTGCGTCAAAACGTAAATGGTACTGGCGGCATGAGGAAGACGATTGTTTCTGGTCACGCGGAACAGCGTCGATGGAAGAAATCCGCGACAAATACGGTTCAGAGTGGCTTAGACCAAAAGCCGAACACGTCACACTACCCGCTTAACACGCCGAAACCCCTGCGACTTTTAATGGTCGCAGGGGTTACTTTTTCAAGCGTTTTAGCTTTGTTTTTGATGCACGTTTGATTAGTCCTTGAGCATCGATAAATCGACGCTCACGAGATATCTCGTAGGACTAATCCAAACTTGAGGAAAGGATAGAGTATGGCACATCAAATTAAAGCAGCCGAAGCTCACGTTTTGGCTGGTGGTTTCAAGCGTGATTATTTCGACGCTTGCTATCGTCGCATCGAAGCATACGCTCGACGCGGTTCCGAGTGCTGTTCCTTGAAGCACGCACCCGACCCCGAAACGGAGCAAGAACTTATTCGGAAACTACGCGATGACGGCTACAAGGTCTACGAGAACGCGCTTTTGGTCGGTTGGTATTGTCCAGACCACCCCTTGAACAAACGACCTTCGAGCGCCCCCGTAAGACCCTCTCAGAGCAATTCAATCTGTGATGCTTATGATGCCCGTGTCGAAGTCAATAGCCACAGGGTCAATTACGTCGCTGAGCAGTACGGCAAAATCTCAAAGGCTGCTCGTCGTGGCGAAACGTGGTGTCAACTCGACCACTCACCAGATAGCCAACTCGAAGGGCTTCTGTGCGAACTGCTCAAGCAAGATGGCTACGAAGTCCATGCTGACAAGATGATTGCGACGTGGATTTAATCATGATGACAAGAGAATTAACGTGGCTAGAATGCCATGCTCTTGCACGCGTTTTCTTACAACGTGAGAAGGGATTTGCAATCCTCAAAGATGACTTTTCACGTGGGCTTGATAGCATCGACTTTATAGCGCTTGACGATACGCAAACGGTCATCGTGTTCGTTGAAATGAGACTCAGGCATGAGAATTCTTACATCGACAAGAATCCTCGGAGCGATTTTGACAAGCGCCGTTTCGAGCACTTAGCACTTGCATTTTTGTCAAAATATCCGTGCTTGTTCAACCTCGAAATTCGAGCAGACCAGTTAAACCTATCACCGACTGGTGACGAAAAACTCACGATAAATTACTACTCGAATATTGCGTCAATCTCGTTCGAATGAGCAAAGAAGCGGCTCTGGGCTTAATGCCCGGAGCCGCTTCTTTTTATCGTATTTATAAAGTCTCAGACCGTTCTACAGCCCTCGTTCGGAACTTGCCGCAGTAGGTTCAATCGTAAGCGTATCGCTGACCTTAGAACCACTCTCAGCTTTCCAGTACAGATTTGCAGCTGCACCTGCTGACGAGTCGGTTTCCCAATCGTTCTCAAGAAGTTCTTCGTATGAGACACCGTACTTTGCGCAAATCTTTCGGAAGTCAATCAAAAACGACGTTAAATCTGAACTTGGAATCGCAACTCCCTCAAGAATTTCGTCGTTGTCGTTCATCGCATCGACCAGGTTCAAGTGCAAGTCATAAATGCCGTAATCGCGTGTCATGATTACTCCTAAAGATTAATTCGGTCGCTATACGGAAGTGACTTCATGTATTGTTCCATCCATACCCAATCAGGACTTCCATCCGATTTAACAGGAAGCTTAATCATCACGTTTTTATATCCATCCTCGGTCACTTTACGACCATAGCAATACTTATAGCGGTTTGCTTCCAAAATTGTTCTTACGAACAGGTATACGTAGACGTTCTTTGCAGAGCTATCTTTCAACAAAAGAATTTTTGCTGAGTCTCCAACAACACATCCATTCGGATGATATGCAACATAACCAGACGTTCCACTACGAGCAACAGTCAAACAGGGTTCGTCTACTCGTTTGTAATCCATCTCGTCGCAATACTCACGACTTATTAAACCCAACACACCCATGTTCTCTTCACCGCTCTGAACGGCTTCTAAATCACCAGGATGCTCTGCAATTTCATCAATAGTAATCCCTTTGCCATTGATAATTTTAAGAACGTCATCAACCAAGAATTCTTTCCAGTTTTGAATATCAAGCGGCACGTTTACTGACCGTATACCCGTTGTTACTGGCTTCGAATGCAACCCATCAATATATGCTTCCATAAAAGCCCAGTCAGGGTCGCCGCTTGGTGTAACTGGCAGCTCCAAATTAAAATCGTCTCGTATATGAACATTCAGTTCTCTCCCGAACGCTGAATACTTATATCGACACTCAAACATAATCACAGAACATATGAACAATTTCGCTTGTATGCTCATCGGCTCAAGTGCATGCAGCACAGCAACATTTTGGGAAGTATAGAATGGTTCGAACTGCAAGCATGAAGTTCCAAGACTACCACCTAAGGCAACCGTAATATCCCCAGAAGGGTACGGTTCTAAACCAGCAATTCTGTCAACCTTTGCCGCTACGCCATTATTGGAACTCGAACGACCCACGAAATTCACCTCTGGCGCGTCAAAAGTCATCTTATTCATGTCAAGCTTATTGCCCATCGTTATCTCAAATAACTCTGTGAGCAAAAAGACTCGTCTATTCGCATTATTAAGACTCATAAACAACACCCGTCTTCACGAGATACGATAGATAATTGTTTATGGTTCCCTGGAAGTCATTTTCAGCAAGCTTCGTATAGTCGGTATCCATGTAGGCTTCGGCAAGCCATTCGTTACTGCTTGTCACTGATTGCATAGCGCTGTAACCAGCCTCTATCGTCTTATTCCGATACAGGTCAAGCCATTTTTTGAGTATCTTTTTCCATTCGCTGTGGCCATCTGCGTCGAACTGCTCGACTCGACCAAGACCTTTGCGTTTTACAAAGCCATCATCACGGTAATATCCAAAGAACGTTTGCTTTTTCGGCGTACACCCGTCAGCTTCATAATGCGAACGGTTCAATGTGAACAACATGCAGCAAGCTTGTACAGACGCCCCTGGATAAAAGATTTCGGCAGGAAGAGAAAACACAGCTTCTAGAGTGTTATCAACTAGCAGCATTTCTTTCACGCTGCTCAAACGCGTTCCTGTTCCAATTGCAGCAGCCATCGGCAAAAGAACAGCCAATCGGACACCATCCCAATCCTCAGCTTTTGCGATATCTGATAAGTACTTTACGAAGACCAGACCTTTTGTCGGGTCAGACTTTCCATTTCTTTCTGAAGCCGTCCAATCACGTTTATAACTAGCAGGAATTGTTCGAGGTTTCGCGTTATAAGGGGGGTTCATCAGAATGACCGTAGGCTTTGCGTCAGCGATAAACTGTCGTTTATCGAAACATGAACCAAATTCCACGTTCGAATTACCATCTCCGTGTATCAACATATTTGTAGTTGATAACCCATACGCTTTTTCTTCATTCTCAATCCCAAAAATATGGTGTTGCTTTATCTCGTCAGCACGTTCACGAAACTCTGCTTCGGTGCAACCAAGACGAGCATCGGCAAGCTCTTTCACCATTGCCTGCACAAGAAATGAACCCGAACCACAGCACTCATCAAGCACAACGTCTTTCCAGGTTACTTCTGTGAGCTGAGCCATAAAATCTGTAATGTGGTCAGGCGTAAACGCTTGGTTCTTATCCGCTTTACCAACGTATTTGTTAAACGTAATAAAGAACAGATTGAGGATGTCTTGTCCCTCAGACGAATCCGCATCGATATACCGATAGATATTCATCAGAATATCAGTCAGAACTTCAATCCAATCTTCTTGTGTAAGAGCACGCACTTTCTGGTCTTCTAACACGTCTCGTTTGAGCAGGCGTATCTTGGTTTGCTTGTTGTTGCTACCATCAAGCAAATCTTCAAGAACTTCACCTATCGCCGAACGAATTTGTGTCGGCGTAAATTGACCCCAACGCTGTTGCATTTGGATTTTCACTTTGTCATTGACGCGCCCGCCATGACAGTACATTTCTATATCGTGTTTTACGAACAATAAACACGTCCCAACAAACTGGCTACGGTTCTTTTCATCTATATCTTTACGGTGCAAAAGTTCGTTCAACGCGTAGGTATTGCGCATGACTTTCTCGCGGTCGTTCTGATGGTCAATCGAGAACAAACGCTTGTAGTGTTCCATGCAATCAAGAACGGTTTCTTCGGGCAACAAATGCTCGTCATCAACTTCTGATTTCCAAACACGAATACGGTCATCATTGGTATTCGCGAGAATAGCGATGACCTTAGTACCGCGATGCAGCGCGTATTCTTCCTCGACATAAGTTGCAAGCTGCTCAGCATCGCTATCGACAAAACTCTGCTTTGTCTCAACCAACACGGCATAGGAACCCGTGTCATCCACATCCGTGAAGCGCCTATCAAGCTTATAGTGCGCAGGTCGATAACCCAGCTTCTCGGTAAGAGCGCCTAAAGTACCTGCGTCTTTGGCGTAACTCCACTCATCTTCCTCGATGTTATGACGATGATACTGAGCGCCTATAGTCTCAACAATTTGCTGTCGGTTCACCTTTTCACTCCTTATCTCAACCTCGGTCATTATCTCACGCGCTTATGCGTCCGGTCCTAACGGAACGGACGAATAAGCGTTAAAGGCTCCTATCGTGCGACAATCCACCGCCAGGAGCCATCGTTGCCGTGTGTTCACGCTGACGTGGTGCGCTAAAGGCAGATTGCATACCGCGTGACGTCTGCTGTTGCGTCTGTGGCGTTTGTTGCGCTACCTCAATCTTGAGCTGCTTATCTCTCTTTACATCCTGTGTGTATTGCTTCATTACGGTTTCGGCTGCGCGTGAACGCTTCTCGGCAGTCCACATCTCAGCTCGCTTATCGTAGAGATGTCGCTTTTGCATTTCCTGACGAATGCGCTGGATTTGACGCTCTCGTTCAGCCCACATCATGAGCAATATCGACACGATGATTGCCGCAGTATCACCCTTCTTTGTTGCATCACGCATCACTGTTTGTGCAGCATGTTGAACAACGTTTGCGCGTGATGCATTGACTTTACGACCCTGCTCTTTTGCGCGATGAAACGCTTTTTCCGCACGCTCGGTTTCACGTTGCATCTGTTCCATTTCTTTACGGAACGCATCGGCTCCGTTCTTATCAATGCGTTCACGCATTTCCTGATATAAATTCGGCTGCTTATTCTTGGATGCATGACTAGCAATTGCGCACGCATCCATTCGCGTTTCGTAAGCGTCCACTTTTAACGTACGCTCATCGCGTTCATTAGGTGTGTATTCTTCTGATTTAGATAACGTTTTGCTACGCTTCGATGCTTGCTCATCGTGCAACTTGTCTTCGTATTCTTGAAGCTCTGGCGAAAGTGGATAAACTTGCTCGTTGAAACGACGCTCAACTTCGTTACGCGTAAAATCTGAGCAGAGAGAAGATGCTTTGCGTCTACGTCGACGTTCTTTATTTGGGTCTGTCGTATCAAGCATTGAATACGACCAACCGTTTTTGTTCTCGCGTAACTCAACACCATTTTCGATGAGCAGCGTTTTAAATTCATCAACGCTGTTTGCCTGTTGCAAACACTCGTTGATAGTATCGCCAAGTTGCATTTCAAAACTTGAAAGTTTTCCGTTTGAACAAGTCTGTTCCCATGTACGCGATGCATGTTCACCAACGACCGAATAACCGTTACGTTTACAAACACGGTCAGCCGCAAGAGAAACATGCTTGTGCGACGTATTGCGTAACGCTCTACCCGTCACTTCATCTTGATTAACAACAAGACAATGTGCATGTAGATTACCGCCCTTACCATCGTCATGAATAACAATATCGCAAAGCGCGTTCGGGAACTGCTCACTGATTATGTCGTATGCTAATCCCGCAGCCGTTTCTGGTGCGTTCGGGTCGTTCGGGTCGAGGTCTTCTTTACTAAAAGAAATGCGTACATGCTGACCTTCGACCGTACGATTTTTCTTCTTGCACATCCGACGCGCATAACGCGGCAAGTTTTCGGGCGTGTCGCTACTTATGCGATAAACAACTCGGTCTGTTCCTTGTTCACGATGCTCTTTTGCAACGTCACCTGTTCCATGCGTCACGTACTCTTCAAGACCGCCAAAATCATAGATTGGCATGATGTTAGTTGTTGCCATGTGTATCACCTTCAATCCGTAACGGATGCGAGTATTCATCAAGCCATTGCTCTACTTGGTCAATGGCAGATTTGATATATGCGTAATCCGTTTGCGCTTCGTGCTTTGCATCCGCAATAATTTCGTCTGTAAGAACGCGGAAATTGTTCTTCGTATTAAGCACTCGTATCATCTGATTGAAGTTGTTCCCATGACGCGACAACTCAATGCGTAAACGCTGTAAATCGTTGTGAAGCATCACGGTATTTGGGTCGCATTCTACGGTGCTTGTTGCGTTACGCTCTTGAGCGCGTAACGCGTTACGTTCTGCATCTTCGGCAAACAGTTTGCCGTTACTATCAGAACTGATTAACCCGCGTACATACTGCGATACGTTCAAACCGTGTGCAGCAGCAATTTCTTGAAGCTCACTCATTTCATCTTCGTTAATGCGAACTTGCAACATTTTCTTTTTGGCAGGAAACATACGCTGTTGCTTCGTAGGCTTCGTTAACCCATAAATTCCATCCTTGCTCGACATGAAAACACCTCTGAAAATCATCCAATAATCGTCCATATTTCGGTCAATTCAACGCTTGCTCTGAGCCTTGAAATTTAGTTCCCGCATCGGTACCGTTGGTACCGTAAGGGGGGTACTGATATAGGCTCATAGCAAGCAGGGCATCCGTCACGACAAATTTCCCCTTCGCGGAAATTTGGTGCCTGGAAGCCAGCTCGCCCCGCCGCCTTCGACGGAAGGGGATTTACCCAACCCCCAGCCCCTATCCCTTTGCATGGGACAGGGGAGCTTTCCTACTACGACTAGCCGTAGCGGGTGGGCAATCGTGCAAGCACGTTTGCGTATTTGCACGACTGCCCTTAGAGATAAAGCACTACACCACAGCGCCCATAAACGGAGCGCGTTTGTTTTGTTCTTTGTGTTCCTTGTCAGATGTAGTGCCTTTATCATGCGACGCGTCGTTTGCGTCGTGCGTTACGTTCGGCTGATTTTGCTCTGGCTTTGGCGTTACGCTCTGCTGGTCATTCTTTGCATCAGAACCAGCATTGTTCTTTTTCTCAGCACGACGTTTCTTCGCTTTCTCTGCTCTCATAGCACGCGTTTCTTTGTCTGCTTCTGCATCAGCGGCAAGTTGCACGATGACATTCTCGTAATCATTGCTATATGCGTCTTCTGCGTAAAGCTGCGCATGACTCATAGCATCTTCGTACGCAGACGGATTAACTTTCTTGAGCGACTTCATAAAGCGCTCTGGCGTTGCGTAATCTTGGATTGTCTTTGCTCTATCGAGCACGTTCTTAATTTCTGCGAATGTTGCCATATTTATCACTCCTATTCTTATGAGTTGTTACCTAATCAATCGTTCCAATAGGAACGTCTTTATCCTGTGTTTGTGTTTTGTGATTGTTCATGCGTTCACGACGTTCGAGCTTCTTCTTTTCCCAACGCAAATCTTGGTCAGATTGCCACGCTGCAATATCGTTGTACGGAACACAATCTGGGTCATCGTCTGCTGAACTATCGACAAAGCAACAAGTGCTGTGTCGAACTTGACCGTTGAACGTATCTTCGAAATCAACGATGCCTGTTTGACCATCTACTGTGTCGGCATCGACGTATATGCCAGACGCTGGTAGCGGCGTCGAATACGCGCCGTTGTCGGCTCGGTATCGCTCATAACAATGTGCGAGTTTCACGCCATACGGTCGCGTGTTTGTTCGACCGATGATTTTCTGATTGCCGTAAATTGTCCCTGGCACTTCGTCTCGTCGTGCTCGGACAAATGAAACAACCCCAACGTCACTGATTTTGTTAATGCGAAGGTCTGGGTCATCCCAGCTATCGGGAATTAAATCTTCAAAAGCATCAATGTCATATCCAGCGTTTTCGTATTTGTGCGGGTCATCCATGTCTAAGAGTTCGCCGTACTCTATCGGCGGATACTCACCGCTCGAATCGGCTAACGTGAACGAAAGCGCTTTACGTCGGACGTATGCAACACAATTGATTGACGCTGCTGCTTTGCTGTAATTGCCTGCCATGATGTGCGTCATCACATGCTCAAGCGCATTCGGATTTTTATCAATAATATCGAGATACGTTGACGTGTTCATGTACGCGACTGGAACATCAACGTGTTCTTCTGTTTCTGCAACACCCACGGCTTCGAACAGACCAGGCGTGAACTGAATACGATGCATGCCTTTTGTTGTCTTGGCATATTCGATGAAGCGTTCTTCTGCTCGCTTGTCGTTCTTTTCGTATGCCAATTCTGCGAGCTGGAACGGCGTGTAATGCTTCTCTGCTGCTTTCTTGGTGTTGCCTGCTGAAAACACAACTTCATCGACCGCGCCCATGATTGAACCGCCCACGGATTTAGTTACGTAAGCCGCAACTTTATTAGCATCGCCAGCGCGTTCGATTGTGATGCGTTGTGGGTCTAAACGTGAGTGCTTTGGTGTTGTGTCGTACCATCCGTAGCGCTCTAAGCCCTTATCAAAGAACTCAAAGAGAATGTCGTTGAGTTCTTTGATATCGTCATCAGTAAGAGCGTTCTTGAGGTACAAGATTTCGTGATAATGCGCGTGCCAACCGTTCTTTGTTCCTTCGGTTACATCCTTTGCGCTTACTGCACCGATGTAGCCGAGTTTGCGTAATATGTTTTTCCATCGGCGCTGGCTCTTAAGATACTTGCGCACCTTGGCAAGAATTTCAAACTCTGAAGCAAGTGAGTCAACGTAAAAATGCGGAATCGTAATCGTGACGAAAAGGATTGTTCCATCCATTTCAATTACGGCTTTTGCAACACGTCTTGCTTTTTGTGATTGTTCGTATGCATAATGCGCTGCACAGACAGGGCAAATCCACTTTGAATTGCAGTGCTGTGTACCGCGAAACTTAGTGCCCTTGCCACAAATAATGCAGTTGTGTTCTTCTGGGTCTACAAGCCGAATGTTTTGAACTCTCACACCACCATCTTTACGATAGATTGGCTTTCCACAGTTACAAACTCCCATGTGCGTATGATTTCTCTCTAGTATCTTTTTCACAACTTTTCTCTGGTAGTAAGAGTTCTTTTTTACATCTCCATAGCTGTCAAAAAGTGCCGTTTTACTAGCACTGGACACAAAGCTTACATATGGACTAGAAACGCTGTTTTCGAACCCGTAATCACGTATGTTTTCGAGTATGTTTTGAACGTTTTCATCAGGTACGAATGTTGTCGGTTTGAGGTCTGGATTTAACATTGACATTTGGCTATTCACTTTCTTCTTGTGTCAACTCGAATTTGTGGTATTATTCGAGTTGACATTTGGCTATGAAAACGTCCGTAGTGGTAGCGGGCGTTTTCATTTTTTATGCAATCTAAACTGTCATGTACTCGCTAACGAGATTTGCTAACTTCTGCTTTGTTTCAAGCGAAAATTTCGGCATATCAGCCATCAATTTCTTGGCATATTCTTCGTACACAGCTTCCTCTTCCGCTGTGTATGGGGAAGTCAATTTTTCCAAGTCTGATTGCTTGTAATAGAGTCTCCCCAACTTAATAACAGCGGGGAGTTTTCCTGCTTTTCGATAGCGGTACAAAGTGGCGCGTGAGCCATAACCCGCGTCTATTGCTTCTTGTGCTGAGAGTAACTTTTCCTCGGTCATCGGTAGCCATCCGTTTCACTTGCAAACGGAGCAGCTACCAAAAACAAATAGGCAGCAACGTATACGCTCTCTTAGCGTATAGTCACCGCCCTTTTCGTCTTGCTTCTAAGGCTTGCGAGTTCTTAGAAACTACCCCCTCGGATGTTTGGCTAGGCAACCGAGGTTATGACCTTCTCTTTCACCTCGCAACCGAGATAGCCAGTCTCGATTACTACCCAGGCTGCATCCCGCTTACAGCCTGTTGCGGCACTCTTTGATTTCCTCGTTATCGGTCGCGGGATAGACCAATAACTTACGTTCCAAATTGGAACAACGGCAAAACGAATGTGACTCCGTTCGTGTCTTGAAATAAATCATACCATATCGTGTTAATTCTCGCAAACATCGTAACATCCCCTATAGGGTAACAGTTCGCAAAATTGTATAACTGTTTCAGCAAAAATCGACGTTTACCCAGCTCAAACCTAATAGCGAAAAACTTATGGTGGATACGCCGACGAGAATGGCGTATTCCGTGGTCCCCTGACCCGATTTGCTTACCAGAGAGCTGCGTGTCCACGCGCACAACTCTTGCGTTTTTCCGGCAACCTTGGCGCCGAAGTTCTTCATCATGTATTCCATATATGTCTCCTTTCGCGTTCTTTACAACAGTTCAAGCATCACGGGGCCAAGCACGACGATTAGCATGGCAGGCAGGATAAGCATCGCCGTAGGCATGAGCATTCTCACCGGCACCTTGGCCACCTTTTCTTCCATCCGAGTGCGATAGGCCGCCTGCGCCTCCGCCGACAAAGCACCTAGCACCCGAACGATGGAACTTCCGAACTTCAGGTTTCGGCTGACGTTCGAGGCGAATCGGCGCAACGGTGCGGAATCGAACCTCTCGGCCATATCCGTCAAGGCCTGTTCGCGGCTCACCAACCCCGACTCCCATTCCGTATGGGCCTGGGCGCAGGCCCTGGCAAGCTCGTCGTCGAACCGCGCATGGTAAAGCCCAAACGCGCTGTCGAACGACAAACCCGCCTTCATGCCCAAAGCGACGGCGTCCATCATTTCCGGAACATGCCGCTCTATGGCCGCCGAAGCCTCCCTTTGCCGCCGCTTACGCCGAACAGCCCCGAACAACCCGTCCGACGCCGCGGCCCCCGGACCGCGTCCGCGGCGCTTCAAGAATTCCTTCCTGTGGATGAAGGACCACCCCACGATGAATCCGCAGCCAAGAGCACTGGCTACGGCAGCCAACAACCACACTTTCATCACCCCAAATCAACAGCCAGCATCCTCCTGACAATCAGAATGCCACCGGCCAACATCGATGCGGCCATGGCCAGCAGTGCCAAACCCGTCCCCGTTTCGAAAAACGGGTTGAAGAAGTGGGGGCTAACAAGCGAGAGCACACCCACGAGCACGAGCGGCATGGCACTGACGATCTGCGCCGAAAGCTTCGCCTGAGCCGTCTGTACACGCAAAGTCCGCCGCAGCTCGAGCGCGTGGTCAACCGAATCCTGCGCAATACGCAGCACAGAGGTGGCGTCGCCGCCGGACACGTACTGCACGTCCAATGCGACGGCGACGAACGCCAGCTCGGGAAGGCCCGAGCCAAGCCGAAACCGGTCGAGAGCCTCATCAACGGAATGCCCGAGCTCGATATCGTGCGATACCTGCGCGAACGTCTGGCTGAGCGGAGGTTCGGTTTCGCGGGCGGTTTCCGCGAAGGTCTGCGGCAAAGACAACCCCGCCTGGAAACACGACTCCATACACCGCAATGCGTCCGGAACCAGCTCTCGAAGACGGTTCTGTTCCTCATCCGCAGCATGCGACCCCGCCGCAACCACGGCGAATACACATCCGCCCGAAAGACACAGGGCAGCCACCAGCGAACCGGAGACGGCTAATCCCAACGCGAACCCGAAAACCGCAAGCGCGCACATGAGTTCGCAGATGCTTTGGGCGTTTGCAGCGTATCCTTTGCGAATCAAAAGCCGGACAGCGCCCTCCAAATACCGAGACGCCTTTCTGGAACGCCTGACCATGCGAGCCGCGAAGCCGAACAACGGCAAGCCGTTGCGCATCAGGTAGCGAACCATCTTTTCGGCATTGTCGCGCCAGGACACCCCTGACGTATACACGCCGGCATCTTGGGATTTGGCAGACGACCAGGCCTTTGCGCTCCACGCATAGGCAAGCCCTGCGAGCACGGCGCCCGAACAGGCCGCGCTTACGACGCCTGCACCAGCGAACACGACCCCTTCCACATACTCACCTCCTCCTCTTGGACAGACCCCGTCTGTACGGCTCCGTCGATCCAGGTTGGGCATGCGAGCCAACGCCCCGCATCGTCGGGTCCGTCCCGCTTGTATACGGTCCTGATTCGGCACCCCTGGCCGCCAGGCCCCGGCACCACATCGGCGACCGCCGTCACGAAACGCCTGCCATCGCGCCAGCGCGTCACCTGGACTACCACGTCAAGCGCCGAGGCCACGATGCCTTCGATCACGTCGACCGGCAGATCGGACCCGAACCTGACCATCGCCACCAAGCGCATGACCATGTCGTCGGGGGAATTCGCATGCAAAGTAGTGAGCGACCCGTCGTGGCCGGTGTTCATGGCCTGCAGCATATCCAGGGCCTCAGCTCCACGGCACTCGCCCACCACGATGCGATCGGGCCGCATGCGCAGCGAATTCCGCACCAGATCGCGGATGGTGACTTCACCGGTGCCTTCCGAATTACGCGCTCTAGCCTCGAGCCGCACCACATGCGGATGCTCCAGAAAGCGCAGTTCAGCGGAGTCCTCTATGGTCACGATCCGCTCTTCGAAGGGAATGAGGCACGACAGGGCGTTGAGCATGGTCGTTATCCAGTAAATCAAATGGTACCAACCTGTGATAACCTATACTCGGATAACGAAAGGCGGCGACACCATGGCTAAACGTAAGTCCGACACCCGCACATGCGCGATCTACCTGCGCATATCCCTCGACAGAAAAATGGACGGCCTCGCTATCGAGCGCCAGTGCGAGGACTGCGAGCGACGCGCCCGCGAGCGTGGCTGGGACATCCACATCCCCGAGCCGTCCAAGCCGTCCCCCTACTGCCACTACGTCGACCAGTCCAAGAGTGCTACCGACAAGACGAAGCGTCGCCCCGCCTACGACCGCCTCGTCGCCGACTACAAGGCCGGCCGCTTCGACGCCATCGTGTGCTGGGACCTCGACCGCCTGACCCGCCAGCCCCGGCAACTCGAGGACTGGATCGACGAGGCGGAGGACCACGGCCTCGTGCTGCTGACCGTCTCCGAGTCGGTCGACCTGTCGACCGAGAACGGGCGCATGTTCGCCCGCGTCAAGGCTGCGGTCGCCCGTGCCGAGGTCGAGCGGATGGGCCAGAGGCGGCATCGCGCCCTCGTGCAGCACGCCGCCCTCGGGAAGATACCGACAGGCCCGCGGTTATACGGTTACAACTGGGACGGCAGCGTCAACGAGTACGAAGCCGAGATCGTCCGGACCATATACCGCCGGTTCCTGGGTGGCGTCGCCGTCAAGACGATGTGCCGCACCCTCATGGGCAAGCCCGTCGGTCTGCCCGTCAAGGGGCTGCCCTGCACGCCTCGTCCGTCGTACGCCGTCGCCGTCGAGCGCAACGAGCGGCTCGCTGCCGAGGGCAAGCCGACGAAGCCCCTGCCGCCCGAGCAGCCGTGGACGAACACCATGGTCACGTCCATGCTCCGCAACCCCCGTTACGCCGGCTACAGTTTCAAGATGACCGACGCCGACCGCCGCGACCGCAAGAACAACGCCCACACGTCCAAGGTGCCGTTCATCGTCAAAGGCGACGACGGCCAACCCGTGATGGGCGAATGGGAGCCGCTCGTGTCCGAGGCTGACTGGTTGGCCGTCCAGGACATCCTCGACGACCCCGCCCGAAAGACCAACCGCAAGGGGTGCCGGCGCGCCCACCTCGGCTCCGGCCTGTTCCTATGCGGCACGTGCGGCCGCCCCATGGCCGCCCACGGCGGCGACAAGCGGCACTACAACACCTACTACTGCAACAGGCAGGATTGCCCGCGGCCCGTGTACCGGCGCAAGGAGCACGTCGACGCGTACGTGCTCGCCTACGTCCGCGCCTTCCTCGGGCGCCCCGACATGCGCGATCTTCTCGTCGTGCGCGACGACGCCCGCCTGGATGCTGTCAACGACGAGATCAAGCGGCAGCGCATGCTCATCTCCCGCGCCGAGGACGGCTACCTCGAAGGCGCCCTGTCCGCCGCCAAGGCACGCTCTGCCCGCGAGAAGGCCGAGGCCGAGATCGAGCGGTTGGAGGCCGAGCGGGCGGCGCTGGTCGCAGACGGCTCCCCCGACGGCATCCTGTCCGCCGCCGACCCCGTCGCCGCGTTCGACGCCGCCACGCTCGACGAGCAGCGCGCCGTCATCAATGCGCTATGCACCGTCGTCGTCCACGTGCACGACCGCGCCGACAAGGACATGGTCAACATAGATGTCGACATCATCCCCAAGACGCGACTCGACGGGACAGATGCTTGATATGGCAATCCCCTGCCCGGCCGCGCCTGCGGAGGCCGCGGGCGATTCGGTCATGCGGACTACGAAGAAACCCCACATCGCGGCACGCGATGTGGGGTTTCTTTGCTGGGCCGCGTCGACCGATTCGCACGGGGTCTATGCTGGCGCGCGAACGGGCGGGGGATTGCTATTCCACGACAATCGTGTCGTCGACGCCCTTGGCCGCCTCCGCAGCCATGCTCGTGCGGACCGCCGCCGTCACCGACGCGTCCGCCAAGTCGTTGTCGAGCAGTTCGAGGTAGTCGACGCCGCCGTGCCGCGCGACCAGCTGCTTCAGGTCGAACAGGAACGACGTGAGCTCGTCGGAGCGGATGGCGAAGCCGGTGATGATGTCGCCGCTGCCGTCCATCGCGTCGACCAGGTTCAGATGTAGGTCGTACTGGGCGTACGTCGTCGCGAGTTCCCCGCTCATCGCGCACGCTCCACCATCGAGCCTAGCATCTCGCGGGCCTCGGCCTCGTCGTAGGCGCCGTCGCCCAGTTCGTCGAGCAGCATGGCCGCCACGCCGGACGCCGTGGCCTGCAGGCCCGACCATACGGCCTGCTCCACCTTCTCGCATAGTTCCGGTTCCATGCCGTTGCCCCGCATCGTCAGATGGAACCCCGCGAGCGACGTTGCCGCATCGTCCGGTTTGTCCGGTGCCGCGTTGTACAGTTCGGTCGCATAGTCGGCCAGCGCCTTGAGGGCTTCGTTCCTACCCATCTCCGTACCTCCTGGATCCATTGGTTCAGACGATGGTCATTATCCCACTGTTTTGCGGAACGACGTCGTTGTTAAACGCGGTTGTAGGTGAAAATGGGCGGTAACCGTTTAGGCTCCCGCCCGATAACCTATATCGGTTTTTTTAGAGTCCCAGCACATCCTCGTTGACGATGCGTATGGCCTCCTGTTCGAGTTCGTATGCCTCGAACCGCTTCCGGTTTGCGTCCAGCATGAGCCCGTTGATGGTCGCCTGAACGTGTTCATCGCCGAGCAACGGCACCGGTATGCTGCGCACGTGCTCATCGGTAATTTCGTCGACTACCGAACCATACGTGTACCTGCAGATGAGTTCGCGGCCGTAGTCGCTCGCGAGGAACACGTTCAAGTAGCCCGCAATCTCATCGTCAGCCGGAACCACGCGAATGATGTGCTCGCTTGCCACCCAGTCTTCCCAATGTCTTGGCACAAGCATCACTTTCCCAATGCTTCCGCTACGGGTGATAAGCGTCATTCCCTCGTGAAGCCTGAGTTGTTCCGAGATGCGGTCGCCATGCTTGACGTTGGACAGGTACTTCTTGTTCGACGGGTCGAGTTCCCACAACTGCTTGCCGCCGATGAACGTGACGCCATGTCCCTCGTCGACGTACACGCGCTTGAAACGTCCCGGCAAGATGACCTTCTTGCTGATGCGAGGGTCGCCGACCGTCGTCATCTGGCCGGCATGCGCCTTCAGGTGGTCTACGATCGCGTCGACGATGGGAACATGGTAAGACGCGTCGGCGCGCCCCGCCATGTCGCTCAACTTGATCGAGAACGTGTCGACGCCGGCATCCTGCTTGATGAGGTCACGATTGAGTTCGTGCGCGGGCGGCAACGCCAGCGCCTCGACCATCATCGCCGTGGCCTCGTCGACCATCGCGTTCGACTCGTCGCGGAGCCGGTAGCTCTCCATGACGAGTTCGTTCACGCGCTCCCGCACGTCCCTCGGCGCGTTCGGGACGAGCACCTGGCGCATGT
Source organism: Slackia heliotrinireducens DSM 20476 (assembly GCF_000023885.1). NCBI lineage: Bacteria > Bacillati > Actinomycetota > Coriobacteriia > Eggerthellales > Eggerthellaceae > Slackia > Slackia heliotrinireducens. Next base: position 2,268,571 of record NC_013165.1, read on the forward strand.
GGTCGGGTTCGACGTGCTGCACAACCGCTCCGAACGTGTTCGACTGGACCAGGGCCTTTCCAGCAGGCGTCCTCAAATATGCATACACATAACCTGGTAACTCGGTACATTCGAGCCTGATGCTGTGCTCGCTCACCAAATACCTGGACAGCGTCTCACCCACCAATGTGACGTTGCCGATAGTTCCCGAACGCGATACGAGTACCGTGCCCGGCTTTACCCGAAGTTCGGAATTCTCACCGTCTTCGACCATGTACTTCACGGGATGAGGATAGCAATCAAGCATCTCGGACGAACCGACGAGTCCAACGACGTCGTCCCTCGTCTTGCTGACATAGCGCCTTTTCAAGCGTGCTCCGTAATACGCATCATCAAGCAGGCTGCCCAACTTGACCGTACCGAACCTGCAGCCATCGACGATCGAGCGCATCCGCATGGCGTCGACGTCGAACGCGCTGGCATCGATGCGCTTGCCCCGGGCGATGGCATCGGAGAGCCTCACCGTGCAGTGCTTCAGGTTCGTCACCTCCGCTGCTACCATACTATGCCCTCCTGTTTCTTCCACTCGGCGAAGATCTCCGGCACGAGCGTCGTCTGGTCGTCGATGACCGGATGCGCGCCATGGTCCTCGTCGGCCACGAGCACTTCGTTTCCGTCGTCGTCGCGGACGAAGATCGGGTTGCCGCGCTTGTCGTGCCCCACATGCTCGACCATCGCCATGAAGATGTCGTAGTCGGCCACGTGCCTGGTCTTCGCCTCGGCGTCCTTCTCCGCCTGCGACTTCTTCTGCAGGATGAGGACGCTCGTCTGTACGCCGTTATGGGGCTGGAACGTGTCCTGATGCATGTCGAGGCTCGCCACGATACGGTGGTTGGCGATCAGCCACTCCCTGATGTAGCCCAGCCCAGGCGAGCCGAGGATGGAGTCCGGCAGCACGATGCCCATGCGCCCGCCTTCGACGAGGAACTGCGTGCAGCGCTCGACGAACAGGATCTCCGGCGGCACGCTGGACTGCAGCCTGTCGGTCATGGTCCACTTGCCCGTCGTCTTGTCGCATTCCCAGATATGGGCCAACTCGAACTGCCCGAGGATGCTCGTGTCCTTGATCGGGATCTTGGTCCCGAACGGCGGGTTGGTCACGATGACGTCGAACATCGCCAACGACTTCCAGTTGACGAGCGACTTCGGGTCCCTGCCGATGGCCTTCGCGAGCCTGGACTTGAAGTCCATGTCCCACTCGTGGGGAGGCAGCAGCGAGTTCGTCTGCATGATGTTGCCGCTGCCGTCGTTGTTCATGACCATGTTCATCTTGGTGGCCTTCGCGAGGTCGCGGTCGATGTCGAACCCGAAGAAGTTCCGGCTCGCCACGTCCGACACCCTCTCCTGGAACGCCATCGTTTCGTCGACGCCCCAATCCTCGCGGGGCCCGAACTCGTCGACCAACTCCGCCTCGATGCGCTGCATCACGTGCGTCATCGCCATGACGATGAACCCGCCCGTGCCGCAACTCGTGTCCGCCACGCGCTCCTCGTCGGTCGGGTCGAGCATCTCGACCACCATCTTCATGACGTTGCGCGGCGTGAAGAACTGGCCGCGGTCACCTCTGAGGTTCGCGCCTACGATCTCCTCGTACGCCTTGCCCTTGATGTCGATGTTGGTGTTGAGCAGGCTGTAGCCCTGCAACTCGCTCACGATGTAAGCGAGGCTGCGCGGCGTGAGCTCGATGACGGCATCCTCGTCGAAGATCTTGCCATGGCGCTTCTTCACCTTCTCGAAGATGGCGCCGACGCGCTTCTGCACCGTCAACTGGCCGTCGCGGCTGCCACGCTCGTCCGACGTCGCGTAGAACTCGAGTGGATGAGGTAAGTTGCGCTCGTCCTCGATCTTGCAGAATATCACCTTGAGCAACTCGAAGAACGCCTGCTGCTTCTGCAGGCCGTCGTTCGCGTAGATATGGTTATGACACGTCCTGAACACGAACAGGAGGTTGTCGTCGGACGCGCTCTTGAGCGTCTTGCGCTTCGGCCTGTTCACGTCGTCCAACGTCCCGTTGGCAGACGGGATGTCGTTGTACTCCATGAACGTGATGTGCCCCTCGTCGTCAACCGACTTGCGGAACACGAACTTCTGAAGGCTGTTCGTCCAGAGACCCCATTCGCAGTTCGGGCAACACGACATGTACGACTTGAGCTGACCGACGCCGTCCTTCTTGGCGCTCGGGCTCACGGACTCCTTCTTGCACTCGATCGCGATGCGCACGTTCTCCTGGGTCTGGGGCACCGACTCGTTCTCGAAAATGGCGAGATCGACCCTCGGCTTGTTGGAGCCCACGTGCAACGTGAACTCGACGCGCACCTGGCCGCGCTTGTACTCGTGCTCGTTTACCAGCCTCTTCTCGATGGTCTGGCGGACGTACTCCTCGGGTGTGTCCTTGCGGAATTTCCCGTCGATGTAGTCGCTGATGTACCCATCGGGGATCGTCACAACGTCGTTTGCCATTGCCGCTATTCTCTCTTTCCTGTCTCTTCCTCGGCGTCCCGCAGGATGCGGTACACCGTCGCCCGCGATATGCCCTCAGCCTCCACGATCTCCGGTATCGTCTTTCCCTCGCCGCGCATCCTCACGACGGCATCCGCATGCGCTTCGCGCACGCTTGGGCGCCCGCCGTGCCTGCCACGGGCGTTCGCGGCCTTGAGCCCGTCGAGCGTGCGCACGCGGATCGTGTCGCGCTCGAACTGCGCCATGGCCGAGAGCACCGTCACCATCATCGTCGCCGACGGGTTGTCGTCGGTCGTGTCGAGCCAGGACTCGTTGAGCGACTTGATGTTGCAGCCCTTCTCCCGGATCAGGTCGATGATGTTGAGCATGTCCCGCGTCGACCGCGAGATGCGCGTCATCTCGGCCACCACGACCGTGTCGCCCTCGTTGAGCTCGTCGAGCATGCGCTTCAACTCGGGACGGTACCGCTTGGCCCCGGACCCGGTCTCCTGGTAGATGAGCCTCTCGTCGACGCCGTATGCCTTCAGCGCGTCCAGCTGCCTGTCAAGCACCTGCTTGTCCGTCGAGACCCTCGCGTATCCGACCAGCACTCCCGTCACCTCCCATCTGCGCGCAAACATCCACCGATAATAGTATCATAAACGTATCTTTATTGCAAACGCGGAAACGGCCCGTTTCGGCCATCGAAACCCCAGGTCGCCGACCCCGGCCGACCCCGTTTCCAGGCATCTCACAATCATTCGTTTTTGATACGGAACAGATGTTCGATATTATCTGCGCATCGAAGCCTTAGACTTGACTGCACACGCCCCCCAGCGTCTGCAGATCGAATCCTGTTTTACAACAGGTGCCCCACGATCAAATGAACGTTGCTCGACGATACTCGACCACGTATGTTCACGTTGTATTCGCGCACGTACTCGCCAACGATGTCGTCACCGTACAGCGACAGCGTCAAGGGCGTGCGGTTCACGACGAGCAGCGCCTTGCATGGCAACCCGTGAAACACGGTAGCCAGCCTTCGATGCTCTTCCTCACCGAACAATCCAGCATAATCCGCAAACTCGGAATCATATGGCGGGTCTAGGAACGCGAAGTCATCGCGCTCGCAGCACATGAGCGTCTCCTCGAAGTCGCAGCACCGCAGTTCCGCTCCCACCAGCGCCCGAGCATGCACCTCGGTCACGTCGTCCGCCCGGAACGCCTTGCCGCGCCCGTACGGCACGTTGTACTCGCCGCGCCTGTTTCGCCGTATCAACCCGGAAAACGACGTCTTGCTCACGAAATAGAACGCCGCCTCGGTCGACGTGTCGCCGACGACCTTGCCGTTGAGGACGTCCCTCATCCTGTCATAGAGCGCACGCTTGCCATCGTCGTCGGCCGCGTCGAACTCGGCCTGCAGCCTCGACAACTCGCCATGCAGCCTACGGTACCGTTTCTTGACGGCACCGTAGAACGCGACCAGTTCCGGTAACGCGTCCGACAGCAGCGCCCGATGCGGTTTCAGCGCGAAGAACATACTGGCCCCGCCGAGGAACGGCTCGACGTACTTGCCCCGGTACGATGGCACGTGCGGCACCAACTCATCCAGTTCTCCGCGTTTCGAGCCCGGCCACGTGAGCATCGGAGGGATGTCCTGGTTCGTGTACGCCCAATCGACGCTGTCCGAATAAGCATGCAGGTACGCGTAGTACGTGCCTTGCGACAACCCCGTCGTAGCGAGAATCTCGGCAACCGGGCATCCGCTCTCGTGCATATCCAACGCCCGCTCGACGAGCATCCTGTCGACTCTCCTCCGGGTCATTTCGCCACCTGTTATCTGTAATATACCGTCTATATATAGACCATTATTACAGATAACCCATTTCGTATGACTCCGGATTTCCGATATCCCATCACGCGCCCATCCATCCTGTTGTCCTCCCGTCGATGAACGGACGAACCGTCGTCGATGACGACGACCCCGCCATGCCGTGCGCATACAGCGCACGGGCGGGCGTACCTCCGTCATGAACTCTGACGGAAGGAGAACATCATGGCCATCACCATCTGCATCGGCTGCTACGCGTCCTACAACGCAGGCTACCTCGTCGACGAGTGGGTGGACCTGCCCATGCCCGACGCCGAGCTGGACGCGGCCCTCGGGCGCATCCGCGCACATGCACAGCGCCTCACCGGCGATCTGTGCGAAGAGCTCTACGTCAGCGACTACGACGGCATGCCCCTCGGCGTGTCCTACGGCACGGGCGTCTTCGGCGAGTGCACGCCGATACGCTACCTCAACGTCCTGGCCCGCCTCATCGAGCGATATCCCCGCGAGGCGGAAGTGGTCGCGGCCGCGCTCGGCTGCGGGTGCGACGAGCCAACCGACATCGTCGAGCTCATGAACTGGATCCTTCAAGCTGACGACATCCCGTACTACGCCTACGACGCGCCCGGGTGGTGCACCGATCCCGACGAGCGGTTCGGCTACACCTGCGCACAAGGCTCTGAATGGTACGAGGCGCTCGTGAAAGCGGGTGTCGAAGACCATTTCGACATGAAATCCTACGGGGCCGGCTGCGCGCACTACGTCCATCTCGGCGAGGACGGCTACATCGACGCCTGCCAGGACATGCCCCGCGGCGACCTGTACTCCATAGGCGAGATAGCGGAGATGCTCGACACGGAACAGGCCGCCAGATGCGCATGACTCACTCCAACCTGTTCTCCCCAACGATGGACGAACGAACCGCCGTCTGTAAACGGCGAGCCTACCATTCGGCGTGCGCACAGAGCGCACGCGCGGGCAGGCGTATCGCATGTAATCAAACGGACGGGAAGGGAGCGCCGACATCATGACCGACTTCTACATCAGCGACACCCACTTCGGACACGCAAACATCATCGGGTTCTGCAACCGTCCGTTCGCCGACGTCCATCAGATGGACCGCGCCATGGTCGAGCTCTGGAACAGCCGTGTCACCGAGAACGACCACGTCTGGCATCTCGGCGACTTCTGCTACAAGTCCGGCAACGACCCGCGTTCGTACCTGCGGCAACTCCAAGGTCACATCCACCTAATTGTGGGAAACCACGACTTCAAGGGCCTCCTGCGCCTTCCCGACCTCTCCGACTACGTCGACAGCGTCGAGCACGCCACGTCTCGCGACGACGGGCACGGGCATAGGATGTTCATGTGCCACTACCCGCTCGCGTACCCACCCCGTCACATCTGGTGCCTCTATGGGCACATTCACGACAACGTCGTTTGGCCCGGTTTCGACGTCGTCATGTCGCAGGAGCGCTCGCTCAACTGCTGCGTCGAAGTCAACGGCTACATGCCCGTCACCTTCGACGAGCTCGTCCGCAACAACGCGCGTTGGCGCGAGTCCTGCCGCAACCGATAGGAAGGAGACCTGCACATGGAACTCACCGGCCCCCGCACCGTCATTGCCCGAGACGACGAGCGCTACCCGCACCGTCTCCTCGACCTACCCGACCCGCCACGTGAGCTGCACGTCATGGGCGACCCCGGCATCCTCGAGATGCCGTCGCTCGCGGTCGTCGGTGCCCGCAAATGCTCTCCCTACGGCATGGACGTCGCCGTCCACATCGCGGACGTGGCCGCCGACGAGGGCATGGCGACGGTCACCGGCGGTGCAGTCGGCGTGCCGACAGGGGCCATGCGCGGCACCCTCGCCGCCGAGGCGTTCGGCATCGTCGTGCTCGGCAGCGGGCTCGACAACCCGTATCCGTCCGACAACATCGACCTGTTCCAGGCGATCGTCGGCGGCGGCGGATGCGTCGTCACCGAGTACTACGACCAGATGCCGCCTCGCCCCTACATGTTCCGAGAGAGGAACAGGCTCATCGCAGCGCTGTCATCTGCCGTCGTCGTCGTCGAGTGCGGCATGCCGTCCGGCTCCTTCTCGCTCTGCGACACGGCCATGTCGCTGGGCCGACCCGTCTTCGCGTTTCCCGGGCCCATCACGTCGCACGCGTCAACGGGCTGCAACGTGCTCATCGCCAACGGGCAGGCGTCATGCGTCGACGACTACGGACGGCTCGGATTCTACCTGCGTGAGCTCATGGAAAGGGAGGAAGACCATGCCCAATAGGTCCATCGTCATCAGCAGCGTCATCTCCGGCGTCGAGGCGGTCCCCATCGCCGTCGAGTGTTCGATCGGCGAAGGTGCGCCCGACTTCCAGATTATCGGCCTACGCAGGGAACTCGCCGACGAGATGCGAGCCATCGTGCGTTGCGCCATCAAGTCGACGGGCTACGAGTGGCCCAACCGCAACGTGACCGTCGCACTCACGCCACTCGACATGCCGAAACGTGGCGCTCACCTCGCGCTTCCCATCGCGGCCGCAGTCCTCGAAGCAACTGGGCAGATCTGTCTGCGTGACGACTACGTCGTAGTCGGCGAGATGTCGCTGTCCGGCTGCCTCGCGTACCCAACGCGTGGCATCATCGCGGTCAGGCGACTCGTGCAGGAACTGCATAGGGAGATGGTCTGTCCGTCCTGTGACAGCATGCCAGCGGGCTACACGCATCGCGCGCTGGGCATCAACAGTCTCGCTGACCTGCGCACCGGCAGTTTCGAGCGCGTCGGTTGCATCGAGTCGGGCGAGAAGTACGACGCCGATAAGCTCGAAGCGGAGCTCTCCGATGGCGCCCGCGCCGTGTACGACCGCATCGTCGACCTCGTCGGGGATGACGGCTGGTACGAGGGCTTCAAGTCCGTCCTCATCGTGGCGCCTCATGAGCGCACCACGTACGTCCCCGAGGCACTGAGAGCCGCTGTTAACCCTATCTCGGGCAATATGGTGCTCGAGTGCGCGGCAATCGCCAGCGTGGCCGGAGACGGCGACATACCGTCGTTGCTGGGCTACCACCGTCCCATTCGCATGCCGGACCCGTCTATATCGCTCCCCGCGCTCATCGGCGGCGGCATGCCCGTTCGCCCCGGTGAGATTTCGCTTGCTCATAACGGCGTGTTGTACCTCGACGACCTCGCGCTCTGGAAACCGAGCACCTTGCGTCAGGTCGACGCCGCGCGCAGGGACGGACACGTCCGCATCGTGCGCGCCGACGGCGTCACCGGGATGCCTGCCGCGTTCCAGCTCGTGGGCTGCATCGCTCCATGTCCCTGCGGCCACTACGGCGACCCCGACCGCGACTGCACCTGCGAAGCACAGCAGGTCGCTGCCTGGCAACGCCGTATCGAGCAGATGTCGGCCATGTTCGACACCGTCATCCACCTGTAGAGAGAGGAGCACCACATGACACGCGCACTGCTCATTCCCGTAGACGACGCCCCGCGCCCCGTCGACGTCGACGGCCTTCGTGACCTGCAACGCCTCGTGGGAGGCGACATCGAAGCCGTCGGCTGGGTCTTCGACGACGCCCCGACCATCTACGTCAACGAATCCGGCAAATTCGATGGCCTGCCTCCGAACAGGGCGATCTTCGCCGAACACCCCGGCACGCGCTGGGACGGCAGCCCCATCCGCGTCGGCGACCTCCTCGACGTTCTCTACGGACCGATCGTGGCCGTGGGCTTCGACCCCGCCACGGGCGAGGACCGCGACATCAACGACGCCGAGGCTGCCCGCATCATGTCCCGCTTCGGCGAGAACAGCATCGGCAGCGGCCTCCTCGCCACACTCGGCGTCCGCCTCGTCGCCCGATACGCGGAGTAGCTGACATGCGTTCCAGCGTCTTCGCGGACGTCCGCGAGTGGGACGTCGTCGAGCAAAACGCGTCCGGGAAACCCGTCCACCTGCAACGCGAAATCAACGGCCTCCTCGTCTCGCTCGAGTACGACGACGTGCGTGGATCCTGGCGCTATTCCATCACGCGGCTGCAGCCGCACGACGCCATCGTCGTCGACCATGACGGCGGCGCCTTCCTGGCGGGCGCGATGCACGCCGCGTTCATGGCCATGCGCCTGCGGCGCATGGCCTGACGCCCCTGTCCGCCCACGGCGATCTCGCCACGGCCGGCACTACGTGCCGCCCGGACGGGCCGGGCGGGGCGGGGTTTCTCACGCAAGGCCGATAAACGGCCATCACACGTGAGAAAGGGAGTCACACATGGACGGAAACATCCACATCGCAACGCAAGCCGAGTTGCTCGAGCGAGGCATTAAAGCCACAGGCCGATACCTCGAACTCAACGGCGAGACCGTGCTCGACGCGGCTTACGAGACGCCCGCAGGGCGCATCGACCTCGTCACGCGCGACGCGAACGACGTCGTCCGCTTCGTCATGGTGCGCGTGCGCAGGAGCATGCTGCCCGACATGATGAAGATCGGCGACGAGGAGCGCGGCGTGCTCGAGATGCGCGCGTCGACTTGGCTCGAAGCGCATCGCGACGCAGTCGACTGCGCCATCTCGTTCGACATCGTCGACCTCGCCATCATCGGCAACGGCAACGATCGCGCGATCATGCGCGTCGCACGTGATGCGCTCGCCGGCTCGTGCCCGTATACGACGGGCAACGATCTCCTGGCCCGCGCCGAACTGCGCGCTGCTACCGTTCCCGACGGCGCTGTCGAGCTCGATATCGACGACGACGCCGAGGAGCCCGCGGAGCGGCCTGCCGAGGACATCGCCGCAGAAAGCGTCGACGAATCCTAACCCCCATGCCGTCCGGCGCTGCCAGACCGCCCGGTAGAGCGGGCATGGCGGCGCATGGCACCCAGGGTCCATCCCCGCATATATGGAGCATGAACGCTTTGCTCTGGGGATGGGCCCTCTTTTTTCTCGCGAGGACACCGAGGAGATAGGCACGGCACCGGGCCGTGCCACGGCTACTTATACGAGGAACCTCGACCGAGAACAGGGGAAAAGGAGACCACCATGCAGAAGACCAACGCCATCGACGCCATCCTCGGCCTCGTCGTCATCGCCGCCGTCATCGGCATCCTCGCAGGCTCCATCTGCATGTTCGCCGCGGGCATCCAGGAGTTCGGCGCCCTCGGGCTGTTCCTCGACCGCGGCATCTTCCGCCTGGGCATGCTCTGGGGCCAGCCTCTGTTCATGACGGGTTTCGTCATCGACGCCGTCTCGACGGTCGTGCTGTGCACCGCCGCCGCGCTGGCGAAGCGCTAAGGACACCGAGGAGATGGGGCACGGCATCTGCCGTGCCTCGGTTTCATAGACGGAATGGCATCCTCAAGAGAAGGGATTCCGCATGAACAAAACTTTCTTCTACGGAAACGTGGCCTCCGATCCCGAGCTGAAGGGCAGCTCTAAGAACGTGCTGACCTGGCGCACCGCCGTCAACAGCCGCGTATACAACGCCGACAAGGGCGAGTGGGTCGACGCCGCCGACTTCTTCGACTGCGTGCTCTACGGCAAGCGCGCCGAGGCCATCGGCAAGTTCCTGGCTCAAGGCATGCCCGTCACGCTCGAGTGCCACGCTAAACAAAACACGTGGCAGGACAAGGACGGCAACAACAGGAGCCGCGTCGAGTTCGTCGTCGACGACATCCAGGTCGGCCGCAAGGCGTAGCGGCGACCCTCCCGGCCCCGTCACGGGCCCCGAACGCGACAGGGCGCGTCCCCGCATGGGATGCGCCCTGTCTTTTTCCACAACCGTCCGACCGCACAGGAGGCCATCGCCATGTACGTCGTCCTCGGATTCGCCGCCCTCGTCGCCCTCGTCTCGGGTCTGTACCTGTCCGCGTACGGACGCCCTGCGGGCGCCGCGCTGCTCGCTGCCGCCACGCTCGTGCTTGCCATCCACTAGAGCAGAGGAGTCTCATATGTCTGACCCCATCCACGACATCGCCGTCGAAGTCGCCGCTCTCGAGGACTTCTACGACCACTTCGGTTTTGCAGATGCGCAGGCAGAGCCTGGCGGGCTCGCCGCAGAGATCGTGCACATGCTGCACGAAGCGCCGCAGGCCGTCATCAAGCGCATGTACGACTTGTTCGAGGACACCGGCGACTACAACGCCATCCACCTCGCTGCCATGGTCAGGAGGACGTGCGTCGAAGCCGCGTAGACCAGACCGCCACTATATCGCGATATAACGAGCCGCATCTCCCGTACTGGGGGATGCGGCTTATTTTTTTTCGCGCCAGAACCAACTACGACGGCTTGTTCTCGATGCTCTCCCTGCACTCTTGTGCCGTCGACAGGAACTCGCCTGCATCGTACTCGCCATCGATGAAACGGCGCAGCGCATCATGCAATGCGTCGATGTCCGCGCTGCCCGTCGGTGTCGGCATCTTTCCATGGAAACCGAGTTTCTCGACGAGCCTAACCGTCTTTTCCAGGAACTCGCCTGCACTGATCTCGTCGGCGAGATACTTCTCCCACACGTCGTCGAAACGCATCCACAGGATGTCGTCCGACAGCACGCTTTCCTCGTACACGAGCACCGCGCCATCGCCGTCCTGCACAACATGGGCCAAATGCACGAGGCCGTCTACCTCGTAGCCCGCAGGCGCCGCCACCTCGGTCACGGTCACCGTGCCCAGCGGGATGACGTTCGCGCCATCGCGCACGTACCGCCACGACGTCCCGTCGACCGGGCGCGCATCGACGAAGCGGACGACGCCGTCGGAATCGCCCGCGAACACAGCGCTCGCCTGGCTGTACCCATAGGGCAACGAACCGTCGTAGTAATCCACCCGAACCTTGAACCCGCCGAAGCCGGCGGCATCGCCCTGCAACCCGCGCCCCGTCTCCGCGTCCGCCTTGACCGCGATGACGTCGGGAACCGCAACCGGCCCGTCCACAGACACGGCCCGCGCCTGCAACGGCGCCTGCGGCGCCGTGTCGACGGGCTCCGGGGCCATCACGGCACCGTATGCCGCCGTCGCCGCCAGGGCGGCGGCCACCGTCGCGCCGACCGCGGCCATCGTGACGACAGCAGCGCGACGGCGCCCGATTCCAATACCATCATCCATGTCGACCAACCCCCTCGATATAGAAACGGTTACTCCATCTCACGTTCTTCGCGTTCGACACCGGCCTCGGGCCCATCGACCTCGTACGCCACAGCCTCGCCGGCCTGCCTCTGCTGTCCGAGCCCGCTCGCCCAAGATGCGACGCCGTTCGTCACGATGTCGCGCAGCTCGCCGAACATCGGCATGTCGCCAGTCGTACTGCCGACGACGCCCTCCTGCCCAAGCCGCTCCAACAGCTCCTCACGGGCCCGTGCAACTTGGAAAACACGCCACCCGTACACGGCCAACGCGACGCAACTGCGCACGAAGCCCCTCGCATTGTCCACTTTCGCGTCGGCCTCGGCGAGCTTGGCGGCACGGTCCGCCAGCCTCTCGAACGCGGCTTGCGACGCCGGCGCGTCGCGCAGCGCGTGCCTGTAACCCATGCCGCGCACTTCGTCCAGCTCGGATTTCGCCTCAGTGTCGTACTGCTGCGCCAAGTACTGCTCGACGTCGACGTGCGGGGCGTTGCGTTTCGCACGGGGCATCTCGCCATGGGCGACGTCGACGCACTCCTCATGCAAGCGCCACAGCAGGTCGGGGTCCGCTGCATCGGTCTTCGCCATGATCGCCAGCTCGTTGTCGACGGCGAGCACGGCGCGCTCGACGTCGCGGCGGGTGACGCGCGCGTACCGCCCGTCGTCCCACTCGCGCTCGAACGCCTCTGCAAGCGCGGGCACGACGTGACGCTCTTCCGCAGCCTGCATCTGACGCTCTACCTGCTCCTGTCTCCGTTCGAGTTCTTCGCGTCGACGGTCCTGCTCGGCGACGAGTGCCGCCGATGCCTGCTGCATCTGCTGCGCCTGCAGTTCGGCGATACGGGCCTCGATGCCGGCCTTCGTGAAATCGCAGGACAGATTACTCGCCTTGCGCGAACGCATCCTCGGCTTGCCGCCGCCGCGCTTCCTGTACGCATCGCCGTCGTCGGACACGTGCATCTTGTACGTCCAGCCCTCGGCGCCGTCGACCTCGGTGACCTCGACCTCGATGCCGTTATCCCGGCAGAGTTGGAGCCACTCGTCGGTCGTGCTGAAGCCACCTGCCTGGTACAACGCGTTCACGGCATCGCCGATGACCAGCGCGCGCTGCGCTTCGAGCATCGTCTTGCCGGGCTTGTCGATCTCGCCGGCGTCGAGTTTCGCACGCTGCTTGTCGTATGCGGATTGATGCTTCTCGCGTTCGTTTTCCCACGAAGGTCGCCGGTCGGTAACGACCTGCATGCCGCGCTCGCGGGCGAGGTTGTCACTTGCCGACCTGACCATGCTCCAACGGGTGGCCTGCTTCTTCGTCGTGAGCAACGTGTCGTCAAGCAGCGACCTGTTCGCCACGGCGGCATGGCCGTGGACGAGGCCGGACTCGCCGTCGTTGTGGATGGTGATGTCGAAGGGATGGCCAGGGCAGTTCTCCTCGATGAACGCCTCGATGAAAAATCCAGCCGCGTCGTACGAGCGCGGGTCTTCCGGCGGCAGCTCGTCGGCCGACCACGAGAAACGGTAGACTACGGCCTCGACGCCCTTGCGGTTTGCCTTCGAGAGCTCACAGTAGGTCACGAACGCCTCGCGGTCGCCGAACGTGTCGTACCACCACAATGCCCTGTCGGTGCCAGCGGCTTTATGCTTGCGCCTTTTCTCGCCGCGCCCGAGCTCGTAGTACCCGATGCTCGCGCCCGCGCTCTTCGTCGTCTGGGTCCATGTCGTCGGCATGCTACTCACCTCCCTTTCCCTTGGTGTACGATTGCGCCCAACGCTTCGTGCCGCTCTTCCCGAGAATCCTCATGGCATCGTCCATGCCCTTCCACTTCATGCCCGACACGGCACCCGTGTCTACATCCCGCTCGGGTTCGGGCTTCGGTTCAGGCTTCGGTTCGGACTTCGGTTCCGCAGCGGTTTCCGGCACGGGTTTCGCCGTCGGTTTCCGCTTCTTTTTTTGCTCGGTTTCCGGCTCCGTTTCCGCAGTCGTTTCAGGCTTCGTTTTCGCAACGGGTTTCGGTCGCTTCCCAGGCTTCGTTTCCGGCTTCGTTTCCGGGTGTTCCGCTACCGCCGGGGCGGCGTCCGCGGAAGCGTCGTGCTCCGCCGCGGACACGGCATTCGCCGTGTTGTCCCGCGCCGTCGTCCCCGACGCATCCGACCCGTTCGTGCTGTCCGTATCGAGAGGGGGTATAGGGCGCACGTCGTCGACGTGCCCGCGCTCGGCTATCGCTTCGAGCGCGACCCTGCACGCGACGAGCTCCGCGAGCCACGCGTCCGCGTTGCCCGGGTCCACGTTGCCGCTGTTAACCTGTTTCGCAATCTGGTTGATATTGACGCCGACGCGGTCGATGGCGACGCGGACGACATGCGCAGCGCGGGCGTACTCCTCGTACGCCTCGCGCGCCGCGCGCCCGGACCCCAACTGCTCGACGCCCGTCTCGCGGAGCCCGTAGTAGAACTTCCTCAGATGCTCCACGACGCGCTCGTCGTCGCCGGCGTTGCGGAACATCTTCATGCGCATTGCGTCCGAGAACGTCACGTCGCGCATGTTCGCGTACGACTCGAGCTCGATGATCTCCTCGGCGGTGAGCCGCACGCTCTTGACCGCGCTGTAACCCGCATCGAGCGTCTCCTGATTCGTCCTGCGGCCGTACTTGTCGCGCTCGATCGTCTTCTTCTTCTTCATCTACATCACCGTTCCCTTCATAAGGACACGTGGCGCCAAGGTGGACGCCGAGGAGGTGCCTACGGCACTACGCGCACCCTTCCCCGGGGTGCGCGGGACGCCGCCGTCGCGCCCATGCGCGAGCCGTAAACGACGTTTCCGGCCACCTTCGTCGGCGTAATACAAAATGCCTACGGCATCACCGCAGGTCAGGCACGGAAAACGAGTTTCCGCACCTCGGCGCCCTGCGTTGACGTGGGGTTTTGCTTCGCACCCCACGCATGCTCGGTACCGGATTGGTACCGAGTGAGGGCAAGCAGGGGTCGCGTAATACGCGCCCGCTTGCCGGGGCGATGCCGCCCCTGGGCCCCTGCCGCACCCCTCGCGGGGTGCAACGAACAGCCGATGTCTGTTCGTCAGACGGCACTCGGGGCAGGAGCCTCCGAGATGCCGGGACGTGCGCTTCACCGTTGGCACCGCCGGTGCCAAACGCTGGCGCACGATGGGCGGGACGGGCTGTCCCACGATGCATGCATGCGCATGCCCGTGGGGCCGTCCCGCGAGGCTGTCACACCACTCGTGGGAGTAGGTGACAGAAGGCGTCCCGAGCGAGTCGGGACGTCCGTCCGCGAGCGGACGGATGCTACGCGCACGGAGCGCGGCGAGGACGCCCGGCGTCCGCGACGGGTCGCGTCCGCGGGCACCTGCCGCGTGCGGCCGGGAGGACCCGACCGCGGTCTCCGTGCACGTGCACAGGGGAGCGGTCGCGGCGATGCCGCGAGCCGTCCCCGAGGACGCCTCCGGAGCGGTCCGATGGACCGTCGGGAAGGACGCCGCGTGGCCGATTCCTTTCATTTTTCCTTCATATATAGGGCCAAAATGGAACCCTAAATTGGTCAAAATGGAGCCACGAATTGGCCACGGGGAGGCCCCGGAACGGCCGTGATGCGGCCTCTCGGGAGCCTCCGGAGAACGGCGGCGGGGCGCCGTGAGGGCACGCTCCGAGAGGAGGTGCCCAAAGAAGCGGCAACCGCCGCACGAGGAGGGGTACTGGGTACCCCGCGAGCATGCGGGGGCATGCTCGTCGCCGACGATTTCCATCCATGCGGGCACCGTGGCGGACACATGGATGTCCGCGTGGATGGAAACAGTCGAGAAGCACGCCAGAACACGGTCCGCTATCCCCATTTCCATCCATGTGGGCACACGGGTAAACGCAGTGGCGAACACCCGAGTGCGCACCATGGTGGAGATGGGGGCGGACACCGATGCGGGCATCACGGTGGGCACCCATGCGCACACGCTGGTCGCCGCCGATGCGGGCGCATCGGCGAGCGCCGCGGCATCCGTGCATGCGCTCACCGGGGCAGCCGCCGTGACGGGCGCATGGACGGTATCGCTGTATGCCGGGATGCTACTCATAGAGTTTGCGTCCCTTCCGGCGCATGACGTCCTCGATCATGAAGCTGACGTTCGTGTCATGGCGCTCTGCCATCTCGACCCACTCCTGCCAGAGTCCGGCAGGCACGGTGATGGCATGCGTCTCGCGTGCGGGACCGCGCCTGCGGCCGCGCCTCGGCTTGGCCGTCTCCGCGGACGCTCCCTCGGTCGCCGTGCCGCCGTCGCCCTCCGCGGGACCGTCCGTGCCCGAAACAGGCGTGGAGGGGGGCTGTGCGGTGACGGAGTCTACAGTCGCGTCGGCCATTGCCTTCCTCACCGTCTCTTCGCGCGATGCCTGGAAGGCAGCGGCGCCCTCCTCGGCTTCGTCGAACATGTCGAACGCGTTTTCCCTACCCATGTCTCCTACCTCCCGGTGTTATCGGCGAGCACCTTCGCGGGCGCCTGCATCATGCTGTCCGCTTCGTCCCGCCTGCGCAGTTCCTTGACGGCCTCCGGGGCGAGCCCGACTCGCGCCCTGACAGCGTTGGCGAACGCGATCACGGCATCGGCGCACTTGCCCCCGCGCTGGTAGTCGACGACGGATTTCTTCGCGAGGTACGCCTGCGGGACGGCCTCGGCCTGGGGCACGGTGAGCACGCGGTCGGTGCCGACCTTGCGGCAGAGCCAGTCGATGAAGTCGTTCGCGACGTTGTAGCGGTTGCAACGGGTCACGACGACGACATAGGGCACGCCCGCCTCGTCCAGGACGCCGAAGGTCTTCTTCAGCGGGGACATGTCGCGACCCGACGCGTTGACGGCGACCACGGCGAGGTCGGCCTGCGGCAGCACCTTCAGCGTGCGGTCATCGAGGCCCGCCGGCGTGTCGACCACGGCGACGGCGGGGTCGGGGTCGCGGTGCCCGGAATGCAGGGAGCCGCCCTGCCCGTCGAGGTCGTAGAACGCGTACGCGGTTCCAGTCCTGTCGAGGCTAAACGCAAGTTCATCTGCGAGAGTCGACTTGCCCACGCCGCCTTTCTGGCTGATGACCATGATTGTCTTCGGTTTCTGCATGTCTCTACACCTTCCTCTCGATAACGCCGTCGGAATCAGCCTCGTCCAACCGGCGTCTGTACTCGTTGACCACGGCAATCTCGAACTCGCAGGCGGTTCTCGCGAACCCGACCGACCCGTAACGCTGGACCTCGCCGGTGCCGTCGAGGACGCGCAGCTCGCCGTCAGCGTTCACGGTGGCGACCGCCTTGCCGTCCGGGTCGCGGTACTCCGACCAGACGTAGAGCCTCGGCTCGTAGTCGTCGGCACCGCCGCACAACTCCCAGCGGTAGCCGTCGAGCAGGCCGCGTTCCCCGATGTAGTCGGAAACCGTGCCCGCCCGCCATCGGGCGACCATCTCGTCGGCGACGATCGTGTACAGGTCCTCCTCGGCCATCTAGTCCACCTCCTCGGCGTCGACGACGATGCAGCCTGCCTCCACGGCGCCCATGGCGTCGAGCAGGTCGGCGACATCGTCCCTCGGCAGCATCTGTGCCTGCCTGTTCTGCTTCCTCGCGTCTTTCCAGTTGGATGCCTTGAACGCCCGCTTCGACTGGTTGAAACCGTTTATCCACTGGCACTTCTCGTCGACCGTCTTCGAGGGGTCGTCGAGGTCTGGTATCGTCCAGAGACCGAGGCGATGGCCCATGACACAGGTCATGATGCGGCTCCACTCCCAGTCGGCGACCTGGCGGCGCACGCCGGCCTGCGCGCCATGGACCTTCGCGAAGAACGCGCGCCAGTCGGACTCCGTCCGCAGGCACTTCATCGTGCGGGCGCGGGCCCGGTAGAACTCGAACTCCTCGGGCGTGTCGAACGGGACGGTATCGACGTTGCAGACCTCGTACGACCTCCCGCCGATGAACGTGCGGCAGTACTCGACCTCGTCGGCGACCTCGGCGTACTCGTCGGGCGTGAGCGTGTCGAGGCTGTACGCGGCGGCGATCTCGTCCTCGGTGACGGCGATGTCGAAACGCTTGGTGACGAGGCTCGTCTCCACCGGCTTGCGCTTCATGTCGAAGTCCATGCGCAGATCGCGCCTGGCGTCCTCCTCGACGTAGAAGTCCTCGCGCAACTTCTTGTCGGCCAGTTTTCGGAACGTGACCCAGGCGCCGTGCGTGCAGGAGCACTTGCCCTCGTTGACGTCGGGGGAACGCGTCAGCCAGGCGTCCAGGCAGTAGAGGCGGTCGGCGAGCGACTCGGGCGTGTACGGGGAGATGTAACTGTTGTGGGCGCAGACGCCGGCGGCGTGCAGCACGGTGCCGTCCGATGCCTCGATCTTCGGATACGGGGCGATGTTGCCCCTGGTCGTGACGTTGTAGAACCACTCCTGGCGGTGCTTGGCCTCCCAGACGGTGCCATCGCCGACCAACCCGAAGCGCAGCGCCTCCAAGTAGGGGGCCAGCCCGAACAGGGACAGGTTGCGCACCATGGCAACGTCGGCGTCGGTGATGAAGCCGTCCGTCGTGAACGAATAGCACCGATGGCCGCCCATTTCCAACTCGTTCATGGCCGCCATCAGGATGCACCGGACGGCCGCCGTCGTCACGGTCGCGTGCGTCGGAGACGTGATGCACGACATCCCCAGGTCCTCCATCTCGCCGCTCATCGCGTTCCACGACGTCTTCTCGATGACGTTCTGCGCCGACTTGCCGTACACCGAGCAAATCATGGTCTTCTCGCCCTGCTCGAAGACCTTCAACTCGGGCTGCCCGTTCTCCATCGCGTACTTGAGGGTGGCGCGGTCCTCGACGAACTGCTGCCCGCCGCGGAACATCGAGTGCGTGGGGAACCCGCGGTCGTCCAAGCGGTACTTCCCGAGGTAGCCGTGCTCGATGTGGATGTAGGCACCCAACTTCAGCGCGAGCCAGATCTCGAACCCGGTGACGTACACGCCATCGCGGTCGCCGAGGGAGCGCGGGAAGACGATGCAGTCGCCGACGTGCATGGCTATGCAAGGATAGGGCACGTCGTCGGGAAAGCGGTAATCGTCGACGTAGGCGAACGCGGGGTCCCACGGCGTGCGGAAGTCCTGCAGCGTCGGCTCCTCCCGGACCCACTCGCGCACGATCGACTTCGGGTCTTCCCAGTCGATGTCGAACACGCCGGAGAACGCGGTCGGATAGGCGCTGCACGCGTCGACGTCCGTCGTCGGCTTGTCGATCAGGCCGATGGCGCTGCACCCGTTGGCACCGCCCTTGAACGCGTTGCGCGCGTACTCCTGCAGGATGCGGGCACGGTCGTTTACGGGCACGAGGCTCGACTTCGGGCCGAGGCGTCCCCTGGCACCGGGGGCCAGCCCCTTCTCGCGGACGAGCCCGCGCCATACCCGGTCGAACTCGGCGTTCGACGTGATGCCGAAGTAGCCCTTCATCGAGATCCTCATCGACTTCGCGGCGGCCGAGCTCATCGTGACGGGCATCGCGCGGTTCTCCACGTACATCGCCGAGGCGTACGCCAGCGTAGCGACGGCGTCCTGCGCGGCGTACTCGAAGAACGCCACGGGATCGCCCTTCAGGAAGGCGTCCATATGGTCCTTCGAGTAGCCCTGCGGCAGATGCACCTTGGGCACCCCGACCGCCTCGCCGAGGGCCTCCAACGACTTCAACTTCGCAGGGGCGTGCCCCATCGTGTCGCGTATTGTCACGTTGAGCGGGTAGAAACGCCACCACGAGGCCGCGAGGTGGGGGTTGGCGGTGTAGGGCTGCAGCGTCATGAGGCCGCCCTGGATGTTGGCGACGCGCAGCAACATGTCCTTCTCGTAGTCGTCGGCATCGTCGGTGTACGCGGTGAGATCGGCCTTGGCGGCATGGCAGACGACCGTGACGGGCACTGCCTGCCCCTTACGGTGGAACCCACCGAACTCGTTGCGGTAGCCTGCGAGCGTCACAGGCTCGCCTGTCTCGAGGTCAACCTTCAACTTGCATCGGGCGGGATGCGAGCCGCGCGCCTGCCGTTCTGCGGCTTTCTTGCCCATGCCTCCCCGGACCAACGAGTCGACGTACAGGTCGTACACCATTACGAGTTCCTCGTACTCGTCCTTGAAGGCAGGGTCGCCCACGACATCGAGGGCCTCGTCGAACGACTTGCACTTGACCCAGCCGGAGCACCTTCCCTTCTCGTCGGGATCGTATGCATCCCACCCGGCGCCGTGCAGGTCGTGGTCGGGCACTATCCAGACGCGGGACGCGGCGTACATGTACCCGTCCTCCGGGCACGTCGTGGCGCCGAGCGCCGACAACTGCCCAACGATGCCGAACCGCTCCATGATGTAGGCGATGGCGCGGTGGAACCCCAGCCGCTTGTCGGCAGACACCGCGTAGAACACCACCTCATGCCATATATCGGGGTTCGCGGGCTCGGCGAACGCGTACTGCCACGTCAGCATCAGCCGCTCGCGGCCCTTCGGCGTGATGTAGTGGAACTCGGTGTCGAGGGCGATGACGAACTCCGCGCGGGGCGAGCGGATCGCGCGGATCGTCGGCAACGTCGACAGGTCGAGCGGCAGCGACACCGCGGGCGGGGCCGGTGGCGCGTACACCCCGAGGGCCGTCGCCGGCGGGGCCGCGGACGCGGGCGCAGCGGGGGGCACGGCGGCGGGCGCGGGCAGCGCCGGCGGGGTGCTGGCGGCAGGCGGCGCGGGGGCCGCTGCCGTCGTCTGCGCGGGCTGTTGCGGCATGGGGGGCGAGACCGTGTGGGGGAGTCCCCTACACACTTTCGCCCCCGCGCCCTGACCTGGGCTACCATTGCAATTTGCCTTTAGCGCGGACGTCGCTGCTAAAGGTCCCGCGCCCGAATTCGCGCCCACCGCGCCCGCCGCGGGCAGCGCTTGGGAGGAGGTAACGGCGCCAGCCTGCGCCAATGCCGGCGCGCCCTGCGCAGCCGCGGCGCCGCCGCCCCGGAGCAACGGGCTCAGCGGGTTCGCGATCTGCCGGTGCAGCACGCCGAACTGCTTCCTGCCCTTCGTGTTCGTGAGCTCGTCCTCGTCCCAACCCGCCGCGACGAGCCGGTCGACGAGCGACCTGTCGTCTTCGAGGATGGTCGACGAGCCGGGCATCCATGCCCTGGTGGCCATGGCCGACCGCCGCCTACAGCAGCGTCGCGCGGATCGCCGCGCGCTGCTCGTCGGAGATCTCCGGAGCCAGTTCCGCGAGTTCGCGGGCGGCACGCTCGATGCGTGTGCGGATCGCCTCCTCGCGCGTCATCGCCCCGGTGCGCTCGCCGTACCCGTCGGGGCACGCGAGCGCCTCGAGGTCGGCGCGGCGCACGCGCCATTTCTGGCCGCCCATCTTGGTGGCGGGCAGCGTGCCGTCCTTGATGCGCGCCTTCAGCGTCTTCGGCTCGCCGTAGCCGAGTTCGGACGCCTCGCGCAGCGTCAGGTAGTCTTTAGTTGATCGGGGTTGGGTGGTCGCCTCTCTGGTCATGTCCGGTCCTCACGAGCCAGGCCCGGTACCATGTACCGCGCCTAACCTCGGGACCCGGAACGGCTCCTGTGCCTCGCCGGAGCGCTACCTGCCGACTACCACCGCCGTCTTGACTTCACCCGCTTATTAATCCGCCATCACGCGGATCGGGGGACGCTATTGCGACCACAGCAAATCCTAGACCTATCCATTATAGCATAATAGTCCTACCTGTCAAAACCTATACGGTGTTTCCGCCGTTCATTGACGGTACCATTTGACCTACTGTATAGTTTTACCGCTGCCCGTCCCACCGCAAACAGCGATGTTCTTGCGCGCATGGACGGCCCATTCGAACACCTTCGCTACAGAACAGTCGAAAGAGCCCTTGGCCATCATCTCTTCCAGCGACATAACATGGGCGGTGAATTTCCTGATGGTGATGGTGGGCCCATCCAACGCGATGGGCGGAATGACTATGTTGACACGATGACCGCTTGACAGACGGGCGTCCACCATCGGCGAGCTCTCGTCCACGCGTCTTCCCAGGGGTGCCAGAACGCGATCTATCAGCGCCCGGACCTGCTGCTCGCCCGCAAACGACACACCCGCTGGCAGCAAGCGGCCGTTCAATTCCACGAACACCGATCCGTACCCATTGACCATGACCTCAGTTACGCGGCCGTCGTCGATCAGCGGCTGCAACGGCCCCAATCCGAACACCGTGTCCAGAAGATCCTGCATGAGCGCCCTATTCGACTCGATTCCGCGATCGGACCATGCGGGCTGCGCGAAGATCTTCTTGCAGGCGTTGCGAATCTCACTTCTAGCCTGGCGAGGATTCTCCACCACCATACGGGCCAGCTTGTCGGACGGCAGATACACCGAGACATCTTTCTTCAAATCATCCAGGGCCCGACCGCCATCGGCTCGTCGGGCCTGCCCTCCTTCGCGCTCAGCCACCTGAACGCGCTCATACAGTCCCACTCGATTCCCTCCTTCCAAACCATTTCCTATGCTGACGCTTGCCAGCCTTGCCCTTCTCCTCGGCATGCCCGCCGAGCGCCGGCACCACGGCCGTGATGGCATCGTCTGCTGCCGAGCAGAGTGGGTTCTTGGAACGAGCAAGCTCATCGGCGTACCCCGAATCCAGCAACTCCTCAACCTCTCGGCCGCCGTCACCAACGGGCATTGCCTTGGCTCCGCGCAATGCGCAGGACACATCCACCGTGGATACCATGCCCGTGCGCGTATACCTTCCAATGAGGAACACGAACGAGCTGGTGGCAAGCCCCATGCGGGTGCACAGTTCCACCGCGCGCACGGTTGCCCGCAGCGATGACGTCCGCTGTCCCAGCATGAACAGCACCGCGTCGGAAGCCTCTATGATTTGAGGCTGGACGTCGTTCCAGAATGCTCCGGTATTGACGAGCACCACGTCGAACGTCTTCTGGAGCGTGCGGATGATAGGCACCAGCGCTGCGGCTGCCCATTCGGAATCTTCTACACGCTCAGGCGGCGCAATAACCACCGGACGGCCCGATCCCTTGTCGCTGGAAAGCGCAGAAACCGAATGCGGATGCAAGGCAGCCTCGTCCATGCCCAGAGGTTTCTTCGCCCCCAGGAGATAGGCCATGTCCCCAAACTGCAAATCGGCATCGACCACCGCCACGGACAGCCCGCGCCTGCAACACCGCAGGGCAAACACCGCCGCGAACGAGCTCTTCCCGCATCCCCCGCTTGCCGACACGACAGACACCACGGTTCCAGCTTCCACCCCGGCAGGAGGCGCTATCTGAGGCCACTTCACCGGAGGCATGAGACGCCCCGATGGCTGCGGCGCGACCTTGGCGGGAGGCCGCACGCTTGCCGTCCCGGTAACAAGGGGAACGCGGCTTTGACTTCCGGATGCGGATTTCGTTGCGGGCTGCGACACCTTGACCGCTGGCTCCGACGGCGGGGCCTGAACGACCCGCTGCTGTTTAGGCATCTGGGCAGACACGGATGGAATCACTGTCGTCTTGGCAGCCGGAGCCAGCAGCATCGCACGCTTCTTCACCGTGGCATAGGCCGTAGCAAACGCCCTCTCGTCGTACAACGTGTCGATTCCTGCGGCGCTTGCGCGGCTGGCCAGCGATCCGTTCTGCTCGAATGAGACCAGTCGGACCGAACGGGCGGGGTTGTCGCGCTTCAACGCAGCGGCCAGGTTGATCGGCGACATGTCGTCGCAGGAGACTACCCATGCCTCCGTCGCTTGAGGGTTTCGCCCGCACGTATCTCGACACTCCTGGGCAGTTGAAGCGCATGCAAGCCACGGCAGCGACAGGACGTTTTCGCCCTCCAGCCCCATAAGCGACGGCTCTTTCAAAGTCGGACCGTCCGCGCAAAGTATTACTTGGACAGGCATCAAAGCACCTCTTCTTCCTGGGATTTGGATTCCGTCGAAGGACCTTCATCAAAGGCCGTGTCAGCCGAAGCATCGGGTTCGCCTTCATCCGATTTAGCCTCGACCTCTGGCTCGGGTTCGGCTTCCTGGGGTCCGTCCGCCTCGCCTTTTTCGGATTCGGTTGCATACGAACCATCAGCCAACACGGAATCCGAAGGAAGGGAGAAATACAGGCTCGTCCTTTCGGCGGCAGAGATGAGCTCCTGTACCATTTCGGGCTCGACGGCAAGGGTTGCCCAGGAGATGGCCTCCGAACCGTCGGCCGAAGATGCGCTCGTGAACAAGACCAGCACGTCATGGGCAAGAAGGTCGGTCGTTGTTCCCGAAGAAACGTACACGTCAACCCTGCTGCCGGCCCTTATGGAGCCGCCCACCGTCGCGACATCTTCTGCGGGAACGCTGACGGCACACAATCCTTCGGGAACCGGCGTGCCGAGGGCCTCGTCATCGGCTACGAACCGCTGCGCAGAGATAACCTCGCCTTGCACGATGGGGCTGGTTGCAACACGGCTCTCCAGGCCGGCCAGATCGGAAACGGCATCGTGAGGAAGCAGCTCGACGAGCCACATCCTGTATTCCGCATTGGTCTCGTCGACCGTCTCTCCCGGTGCGATGTCGCGCGTTGCCACCCAAACTTCCGTCTGCTCGCCACCGTAGCGAGCCAAAGCCTCTGCGCGTTGGGCATCGGCATCAGCCTGAAGCTGTTGGGCGTACATCGCCACGCACAACGCGCAGGCGATGCCGCACAGGATGCCGAATACGACCGATTTCCGTCTCTGCATAGGTTCCTCCCGTCTCGTCGGATGCCCCGATGATGACAGTCGAACCTTGCCGATTTGTATGTAAACCTTGCATCGAAAGGTGGTCTCTTTTTGAACTCGACCTGAATCCAATCTGAGTCTCGACTTATTCTCCACGTTGTGTCAAAATACTTTTTCGCACGCGGGCGATTGGCGCAGCGGGAGCGCAGATGCTTTACACGCATAAGGTCGGGGGTTCAAATCCCTCATCGCCCACCAGAAACCATCCAGGCCGACGGAACAACCCCGTCGGCCTGGTTTTTTCTGCCATGCTTTGCGGTCCGGAATGGCCCATATCGGCCGAGTCGGACGCTATTCTAGGTTCGTTCATCTGGCAAAGATTTCGGAACAGCCGATCTGAAATCTAACAGAACTAACCTCTCACCCCTGCTCAAGCGCCTGTTCGCATATGCATCCGCATTGTTCTTGTCGGGTTGCGGACCCAATCATTGGCCTGATAAGCCGCTCCTGCTCTTCTTCGATCGACACCCGCTCCCGCAGACCCTCTGCCGCGCGGTTCCGTACACGAAGGGACGTCCGCACACCTCGCATATGCCCAGCGATCCCTTGCGGGGACGCGATGCGAGTCCACGCGCAACGGTAGTCCACAACGCGCCCGCAAGACAGTGGGGAACATGGCTCACGCCGATTGTTTCCCCTGCTGAAAGCACCTGTCGTTCAGAAAAGAGAAACGCCGAGAAAACGTAGCGGACGTATTGGGCAAGCACCATGGAGAAATGGATGCCGCCGGATTCCATTCCGTAAGATTCGTCAAGGCACCCCGACGCCAACGCGTCCTCCACCTGTTCGAAGGCGTATGCCTGCTCAGGCGCATGCGCGTGGTATGCGTCAAGCACCTCCGCATACAGCCGCCGAATGCCCCCTTCAGGCTGTTCGTCGTCCAGGTCCATAAGGGGAGATGTCGGATAACGCCCTTCGCCATAGGCCTCCCTTCCGTACAGGCGGGCCAGAAGATGCATGTGCGCCAGAAGGTCGCTTCGCAGCTTCAGCACGTCTGACAGGGAAATGCATTCCGCATCCGCTTCATTGGGACGAAAGGGCCGCCAAAGCCCCGATATCTCGAAAATGGGGCTTTGACCTTGCAAAACGTTTTCGCGGTCCCAGATTTGCAACGCCTGTCGGGCTTGGGTTCTATCGGACGCGCGGGTCGTCCTGCGACCGTCGGCATGCGCCCAATCTGCAGCGAGCGCCGACGCGTCCAACGTAGCGAACACTTCCCCGTCAAATGCTTCATACGGCGCAACCAAGCGAATATCCGGATAGGCCCATGCCAGCCGATGCAACGGCTCCAGCAGTTCCGTCGGGGTTCTGGCATTCACGAATCGGACCGCAACGTCCAGCAGGCCCGCTTCGTCCAAACCGCTGGAATCCCCCAGGACACCCCGTCTGGCCTCGGGCGATGCGCAGCCGATGAAGCCCTCTCCCCTATCGCTATAAAGCCAAAGGCACCTATCGCCCATCCGTTCTCCTTATGCATCGTTAATTCAAATTTAACGTTGCAATTCTACACTGTATAAAAATGAAGATGCGATTCGGAGCCTGGATTTTTTCCTGCAAAACGAATATTCGGACCCCGCATGCGCCATCGCACGAAAAAAGCCGCCCCGAAGGGCGGCTATCGACATGTAGGCTTGTATCGTTACATCAAACGCAAATTGACTTCCGTCAGCTGACGCTCGGTGACCTCGCTGGGGGCGTTGGTCATGGGGTCGGATGCCGACGTCGTCTTCGGGAATGCGATGACGTCGCGGATGGACTGCTTGCCAGCCAGCAGCATGACCAGACGGTCCAGGCCCAGGGCGATGCCGCCGTGGGGCGGAGCGCCCAGCTCGAGAGCGCGCAGCAGATGGCCGAACTTCTCGTCAATCTCCTCGTCGGTCAGGCCGCAACGGCGCAGCACGCGGCGCTGCAGGTCGGCGTTGTGCACGCGGATGGTGCCGCCGCCGGCCTCGAAGCCATCCATGACCAGGTCGTACGAATAGCTGCCGCAAGCCAGGGGATCGTCCTCGATAAGATGCTGCTGATCAGGCGGAACCATGGTAAAGGGATGGTGCTCGGCGCTGTACTTGCCCTCTTCGGGGTCGTATCCGAACATGGGGAAGTTCACCACCCAGAGCAGCGCATGGCCTTCGCGCGGAATATTCAGGGCATCCGCCATGTGCAAACGGATGGCGGACAGCACGGCATTGGCCACGGGCGCCTTGTCGGCTGCGAAGCACACCAGGTCGCCGGGCTCTGCGTCCACGGCCTCCTTGATGGCGGCGAAGGTCTCCTCGCCCAGGAACTTGATGAAGGAACCCTTCTCCTTGCCTTCGCTGGTGATGGCAAACCAGGCCATGCCCTTCGCGCCGTTGGGACGGGCCACGTTTGCTTCCAGCTTCTCGATCTCGCCACGGCTCCAATCGCCTGCGCCCTTGCAGTTAACGGCCTTGACCACGCCGCCGGATTCCACGGTCTTGGCGAACACGCCGAATCCGCAGTCGCGGACGATTTCGCTCAGGTTGACGAGTTTCATGTCAAAACGGATGTCGGGGCGGTCGCACCCGTAGTACTCCATGGCGTCGGCGTACTGCATGCGCTGCAGCGGGAACTCGTGCTCGACGTTGACGGCTTCGAGCACCTCCTGCATGACGCTTTCCATCATGTCCATGACGTCCTCGCCCTCGACGAAGGACATCTCGACGTCCACCTGGGTGAATTCGGGCTGGCGGTCAGCGCGCAGGTCCTCATCGCGGAAGCAGCGGGCGATTTGGTAATAGCGCTCGATGCCGCCGCACATGAGCATCTGTTTGAACTGCTGGGGGCTCTGCGGCAGAGCATAGAACTTGCCCGGGTTCGGACGGCTGGGCACGAGGAAGTCACGGGCGCCTTCGGGCGTGGAGTTGGCCAGGATGGGCGTCTCCACCTCGATGAACCCGCGCTTGTTCAGGGCGCCGCGCATGGCTTGCGCCACCGTATGGCGCAGCTTGATGGTCTGGAACATCTCGGGACGGCGCAGATCCATGTAGCGCCACTTCATGCGCATGATCTCGTCGGTTTCGCTACCGTCTTCGATATGGAACGGAGGGGTGACGGAGGTGTTCAGAATCTCGATGGCCGAGGCGAGCACCTCGATTTCACCGGTGGCCATGTCGTGGTTGAAGGCGGCCTCGCCGCGGGAGCGGACCTTGCCGACCACCTTGATCACGTATTCGCGACCCAGGCTCTCGGCCTTTTTGAAGTCCTCGGCGCTCACGCAGTCGGGGTCGACGATGACCTGGGTGTATCCCTCGCGGTCACGCAGGTCGATAAAGATGAGCGCTCCAAGGTCGCGGGTGCGCCACACCCAACCGGTCAGGACCACTTCGGTGTCGACGTCCTTAAGACGCAGCTCACCGCAGGTGTGGTCGTGCATGCAGTATTCGTTCAGATAATCCGTCATTGTTTAAAGCTCCTTATCGCCATCTGCAGCGGACGCCATTCCGCTGAGATTTGAAAACGTGTCGTCGTCGACCTCAAGCCCGTTGAACTGGAGGAGAATCTTCTTCACGGAGTCCAGGTCGACCAGGGATTCAGCATGCGTGCCCATGTCGCGAACACGGGCCTTGCCCTCGGCGAGCTCGTCTGGACCAAGGATGACCACCGTGCTGGCACCCAGACGGTCAGCAATCTTGAACTGGGCTTTCAAGCTCTTGCCCTGATGGTCCATGTCGACCGTGAGCCCTGCGTCGCGCGCGGCGCACAGAAGCTCGAAGGCGGCTCCGCGAACGCTGTCGTTCACGCAGGCGATGTAGCCGTCGATGCGCCTGCCCGTGTTCCCCAACGCTCCGGCGGCCTCCAGGGCCAGAACCATGCGTTCGAAGCCCAAGGCGAAGCCCAGGCCCGGCGTGGGGCGACCGCCCACGGTCTCGGCCAGCTTGTCATAACGCCCGCCGCCGCCGATGGCGCTCTGAGCTGCATCGATGGCAGTAGATTGAATTTCGAACACAGTTCGCGTGTAGTAATCCAAGCCGCGGACCAGCGTGGGGTCCTCGATGTATTCGATGCCCGCCGCATCCAGATGCTTCTTTACGGCCTCGTAATGGCTACGGCAATCGTCGCACAGGTGGTCGGTGATGATAGGCGCGCTTTCCATAACGTGCTTGCAGGCGTCCTTCTTGCAGTCGAACGCGCGCAGCGGGTTGGTTTCCGCGCGGCGCTGGCAGTCTTCGCACATCTCGTCGGCATGATCCAGGATGTGCCGGCGCACCATTTCGCGGTATGCCGGGCGGCATTCGTCGTCGCCCATGGAGTTGATGAGCAAACGCATATCGGAACGGGGCACGCCCATCTTCTCGTAGAAACGCATAAGCATGATGATCATCTCGGCGTCGGCCGACGGCTCGGTGGAACCCAGGCACTCGGCACCGATCTGGTGGAACTCGCGCAAACGGCCCTTCTGGGGACGCTCGGCGCGGAACATGGGGCCGTAGTAGAACAGCTTCGCCGGAGCGGAACCCTGTTCGACCAGGTTGTGCTGCACCACAGCACGCACCGTTCCTGCGGTGCCTTCGGGACGAAGGGCCAGGCGCTGCTTCGATTTGAGGCCGTCGTCGTTTCCGGCGGCCAAGGCGCGCTTGTAGTTTTCGCCGCTGCGGACGACGAACATCTCCTTGTTGACCACGTCAGTCGCCTCGCCGATGCCGCGAGTAAACACCTCGGTCAGCTCGAACAACGGCGTTTCAATGGGCTCGTACCCATAAGAGGAGAACAGTTTGGTAGCCGTGCTGACAGCACGCTGCCAAAGGCGTGCGGAGGCAGGCAGCAAATCGGCGGTACCTTCTGGACAGTTGTAAGGCATGCGAATCCTTCTTCATGTGGCTTTTTACGTAACGCTGTATTCTAGCACCTCGGCTCGTACAGGCGTCGCCGCACGTGAAAAGCATCAAAACATGACACTTGCGGGGGACTGCGGGGCACGCCGTCCGCATGCGGAAAACACGGGCGGCAAATCCGGCCCCGTGATGCGCATCCGGCCAAACAGGGATAGAATTGGTTCATGCACAGGCACGTGGAAGAGGTTCATCATGGCTGAAACAGACGTTCAAAGGCAACGGCGAAGCTCCAAATCCGTCGCGTGGAGCGTACGAATCATCGCGACCATCACGTTCTTCGTGATTTTGTATTTCGCCATCGTGTTCATTTCGGAGCCGGCGGGGCACCTCAAGATGTTCCAGTTGAGCGGAGTTCCAGGCCAGGCAGCGGTCCGCGCCCTGGGCGTAGCCATGGTCGTTTGGCTATGCACCTATCCTCTGGTCATCTTCAATCCACGGACCAACATAAAGATGTTCTTCATCGTCCTGCTCCAGCAGGTCGTAACGCTTGCCGGCGCCCTCATCATTCGTATGGGCATGCCCGCAGGCTACGCAACGCTGGCAGGCACACTCAACATATTCATCTTGGCGGATGCTATCTGCACCGCGCTTCTGCTTGTCACCTTCATCTGGATGATCGTCCTCATGATGCTGGAACGCCACGACGACAAGAAGCGTGCGAAGGCCGAGGCCAGGGCGGCCGAAGCGGCCGAACGCAACGCGGAGGAAGCCGCAGATGCCGAACCGCTTGAAGGCGAATACGAGACGGCTCCCGTCGGCGAGCTGCCCGCAGGCGACGATTCGGCGTCAGCTCCGCCCGAAACCAAACGGAAGCCCGAGACAGATCCACTGGACCCCTTCCGCCTTCCATAAGATCCCGATTCCGAACCCCAAAGAAAAACGCCCGCCCGGGATTGCTCCCCCGCGGGCGTTTCCGTATGCAGCCTCGAACCTATTCGTTCAGCAGGTCAATCACATTCAACGGCGTGGTCGCCGAACGAATCATGTTTTCGTTTCCGAACACGCACCACGCACCCTCATCGGCGATCTTCCGCAGCACCGCCGAGCAGTCGCGAATGGACTGCGGCGTGGCAGAGAGCTCCTCTTCGCGGCGACGCTCGCGCAGGTCCATCGGGTCGTCCCTGAAATAGGCCGTATCCTGCCGGCGGGCGATATGCTTGGGCTTGACCGGCGAGTCATGGGTGGCCACGGTGCTCACGATGTAGCCCTCCATCTCGTCTTGCGTAGGCTCAAAGGCGGCCAGCCATGCGGCAGCCTCGTCGAAGCGGCGCAGGCTCTCGTCGATGTTCGGGTCCCTATAGGTGTGGAATCGTGCGAAACCGGCGGTCGTGCGGCGGAATCCGACACCGTAGGCGCCGCCCTTCACACGGACTTCGCTCCACAGGTAGTTGTAAGAAAGAGCAGCCGATGCCACCGGCCACAAGCCCGAATAGGAACCCACTGAAGATGCAATCGTTCCCTTGGATACATAGCACACGTCCGTCGGCACGATGAACGCCTCGTTTTTCACCACGGGCTCGGGGATGACCAGGCGCCGGACCTTCTCCTCCCCTTCAGGAAGATCCAGATCCCCTGCGGCCCGCCAGTACGCGTCAAGCTCCTCGCGCGAACCCACGAAGCTGGTGACCAGACCGTTCCTGGTGAAGATGCGGCTCTGCAGCTCGGTGAGCTTCGCTTTCAGGCCCTCGAAACGCTCGTCGAAATGGTCCAGCAGGTCTTTCAGGAACCTGTAGTAGTCCACACCGTTGCTCTGCTCGGCCAGAACGGCGGCCGGCATGAGATAGGACGCCACGCGCGACGATGCGCACATATGGCCGTTGTTGGCAAAGGCCTGCTCCAGTCCGACACGACGCTGGATAAGGATGTCCCGCATCCTTCCGGCATCGTCGAACTGCATGGACGTGCACACCTCCATGGGGATGGAAGCCAGGCTTTCGATTTCTTCGGCAACGGCCGATGCGGCCACCACCAGGCGATACGAGATTTTCGAAGGATCGTCTTCAGCAACCAGTGGCTCTGCGGCCACATGAAGGCTGCCCAGATGCTGGCGCGTCCATACGTCCACCTCAGCCGCCGAACGGGTTGCGGTGGCCAGCCTGCCCGTGAACACGGACAGCAACGTCAGGTACGGGACGTCCTCCCAATCCAGATCCATGATGTCGAAATAGTGGTACACGTAGTCGATGTGCCTCGTCGGCAGCTCATGGAACAGGCAGGTCAACGGCGTGTCCTCGAGGACTTCGAACGCTGGGTCGGGCTTGGCAGGTCCAATGTCGGACACGTGCAGCATGGGCAGCTTCGCCACGTCTTCCGGTGCGTCGGGCGTCTCCTGGTGCTTGCGCAGCAGCGCAACGTCGTCGCGGACGGCCTGCTTGTCGGCTTCGGTCATCGACGCGAGCTTCTCGGCCAGCTCTGCGGCTTCTTCACCTTCTCCTTCGGGCTCGGTGGGAAGGACCTCCACCAGCGCCTTATGGTTGCTCTTGACGATGAGCTCGTCCAGCAGGCGCTCGAAGTACCCGTTCTCGAGACCTTCGCGCATGTGGGCCAGCGGCTCCTCGTAGCGAAGGTACGTGGTGGGCATGTCCTCGTCGTACAGCCAGCCGGCCATGGCGTTCATCGCCAGCGGCACGCCGTCGGCAATGCCGCGGTCGCGCTCGCGCAGCATGAAGGCGATCTGCGAAAGCGACGCGTTCAGCACGTCGCGGGGGATGCCTTCCTGCACCAGCTTGGCGGCCTGCTCCTCAACCACTTCGCGCAGGCGGGTGCGGATGCCGGGCTTGGCGTTGCGGACGCCGATCATGGCCACAGGCTGCGCCTGGGAATCCATCAGGTACGAGAACACGTTGCCGCCCAGCTCCTCGTCAAGCAGTGCACGCTTGATGGGCGACTCGTTTCCGCCCAACAGCGCATCGAGCAGCACGTCGGTGGCCAGCACACGTTCGAAATCGCGTGCAGTGCCGACCACGTATCCCAAGGCCACGCAGGCGTTTTCGGGAGCCGTGCCCATGGGCACTACCACATCCATGTTGACCAGCGGCTCCTGGATGCCAATGGGATTGGGGCCTTCTTCCACACGCGGCTCGATGACCGACAGGTACTCTTCGTCCAGATGGCCCAGCATGCGGTCGGCGTCGATGTCGCCGTACAGGATGATGTAGGAGTTGTCCAGCCGGTAATGGCGCGCGTGGGTGTCCAGGTAATCCTCGTAGGTGAGCGTCGGAATCTTACGCGGATGCCCGCCCGACTCGAACGCATAGCAGGTGTTCGGGAACAGTGCTTTGTTGAGCTCGTAGTTGAGCACGTCCTCGGGGTCGGAAAGCGCGCCCTTCATCTCGTTGAACACCACACCGTTGTAGCGCAGGCGCTCGGGAGACCCGGCGCCCTCATCGGCCTCGTCCAGCTCGTAGTGCCAGCCTTCCTGCTCGAACAGCTGACGCTTCAGATAGATGTTAGGACGAAGCACGGCGTCCATGTAGACGTCCGTCAGGTTCATGAGGTCCTGCATGTTTGTGCTGGCCACGGGGTACATCGTCTTGTCCGGGAAGGTCATCGCGTTCAAAAACGTCTGCATGGACGTCTTGAGCAGATTGACGAACGGCTCCTTGACCGGGAACTTCTCGGACCCGCAGAGCACCGAATGCTCTAGGATGTGGAACACGCCCGTGCTGTCTTTCGGAGGCGTTTTGAACGAGATGGAAAACGCCTTGTTTTCATCCTCGTTCTTCAGGAACAGCAGACGCGCACCGCTGCGCTCGTGACGCATGACGATGGCTTCGCCGTCGATTTCGGAAAGAGGCTCGACCGAGCTGACGCGAAACCCGTGCAGGGTCTCGCCGATTTCAAATGCCATACAGTATCCCTTTCGTCGGTTGTTTTTGGGAATTCCCTACAGTCAACCAACGTAGGCGTGACCGCGCTTGCGCGAGCTGCGGAAAGTGGCGTCGGCCATGAACAAATGGCGGAGCACCCTTTCCACTTTGGGCCATTTCTCCTCGGCCCGCTTGACCCTGAACAGGTACGCGTACCAGTTCAGATATGACTGCAGGTTCTTGACGTCCATGCCGACGTAGCCGTGCAGGTAGCGCCTGATCCAGGAGCACAGGTTGTTCACCATCGCCATCTTCTCGAGGTACTCCGGGTCCTTCGTGTCGGCCTTGTAGGGCCGGTCGACGCCCTTCACGGCCTTCACCAGCGACTTGTGGGACTTCTCCATGTCGTGGAAGATCTCGGAGCCCTCGGCGATGCTGGCCTGCAGCGCGTCCTTGATGCGCCTGGCCGAGGGCTTGCCGTGGCCGCAGCGCACGGCGACCACGTTCTTGTGGACGTCGATCGCGACCGCTATGCAGACCTTGTCCTTGCTCAGGCCCCTCTTCGGCCTCCAGCCCGGGCCTCCCTTCAGGTCGGAGTCCGTGACGTACATCTCGTCTATCCAGACCTTGTCCCGCAGGACGATGCGGTCCTGGTAGCCGTCTATCGTGCTCATGACCCGGTGGCGCCACTCCCAGGCCGTCTGGTGCGACATCCCGCAGAGCTCCGCCGCAGCGTCGAGCTGCACGTTGTAGCACATGAGGCGGATGAAGAGGACCCATGCGGACAGGGGCTTCTTCGAGGATTCGAATATCGTGCCGGCCAACGACGTGTACTTGCGACCGCAGTCGCGGCATTCCCAGAACCTGCGGCCGGCACCCGTGCGGCCTCGGCCGACGGTCTCGCCGGAACCGCATCTCGGG
Source organism: Slackia heliotrinireducens DSM 20476 (assembly GCF_000023885.1). Lineage (NCBI taxonomy): Bacteria > Bacillati > Actinomycetota > Coriobacteriia > Eggerthellales > Eggerthellaceae > Slackia > Slackia heliotrinireducens. The sequence continues at coordinate 2,302,336 of NC_013165.1, forward strand.
CACGGGGGCCGGGGCCTCCACTCGTCGGCAGCCTCGTCGTAATCTCCGACGCCGACGGACTCGCGGCACCTTCTCGTCTCGACGGCCTCTTGCAAGAGCGCGAAATCGCCCTCATCGAGGGCGTTGACCCGCTTCGCGAACGGGTTCGTACGGGTGGACATGGCGGTATCCCATCCGCCCAGGCGCCCATCCGATCGGGATCGTCGCCAAACAATGGACCGGATGGGCACCTGGGCTGATCATTGTTTGGCTCCGCCATTATAGCCTTTTGCACAGCACGGCGGCCGACTGCTCGGGAGTGCCTAGCATGCCTACGTTGGTTGACTGTAGGATTGGGAATATATCACAATCGGCCGCAACTCCACGGCGGGGCAGCCATACGTTGACGCCCCGATGCCTTCCGTTGCAGAAGGTCCGTCAACCTCCGGTTGCCCGGCCGCCATACGCTCTGCGCACGCAAACCGTATAATGGCCAAAACTACTACGGAGGTTCGCATGCAGATCGATTGGACATTCGACGACGAAAACACCTACGGCGTGGTGTACGCCATGGTGGAACTGGACGCACATGAGACCGATGAGCTGGTACAACGCGCGTATGAACGGTTCGGCCGCCTGATCAAGGCCGACCCTGGAACCGAACGTGAACGAGCCGCCGAGCTTCTGACCGATCGGGAGCTTGAGCGGTTTGTGGCTGAAAGCGTCATGGCCGTCGCCGCCGACGACGCTATGGCCCGCCTGGACCGCAACGTGATGTTCGTGCCCCAATGCGAACGGCGCGAGCCTCTTCGCGAGCACGAGCCCTTCGCGTTCGCTGTCAAAACCTGCACCGTGCCCGACATGAACCTTGACCTGGACACGCCTATCCAGGTCCCCGAGGGGGAAGACGCCGCCCGTCGCGTGGTAAACGCCCTGCGCAACCGCCTGAACGGCACCGTTCCGGACGCGCACCTCAAACGGCAGCGAGCCATCGTCGACAACGACTTCCGTCAGGAGCTGCGCGACGCCGACATGAGCGAACGCGACTACCGCATCGAGCACCGCCTGAAGCCCGATGCCCTCGAAGCACGGCTGCGACAGCGGGCGATGGACGAGTTGACCAAAAACATCGCCCTTGAACTGGTGTTCCTTCGCAAAGGATTAGAAGCAGGCACCCAGGAGGAGGACGCCATGCTTTCCGCCTTCGCCCCCGGAAACGAAGAGGCTCTGAGGCAGGACATGGCCGACTCGGGTCGCCTGTGCCTGCTGTACGAAGAGGCCCGCCGCCATGCTGCCTTGGATTGGGCGGTAGAGAACCTGACAGATCAGCCCTCGTCGAACAGGTGATGCAGAAACCCTTCGCGGTCGTCCATGAACATCTTCGTGATCTGGTACGGATCGGTTTCTTCGTATTCGCATTCCGAAATCGCGTCATCGAATCGCAGGATCTGTGCCCCCGGCAATCCCAAAAGAATCGGCGAATGGGTCGCGATGATGAACTGCGAACCTGTCTGCGCCCTTTGATGCAGATACAGCAGCAACGTGAGCTGGCGTTGGGGGGATAGCGCCGCTTCCGGCTCGTCCATGAGGAACAGTCCTTCGCGCTTCACGCTTTGCATGAACGCCAGAAAACCTTCGCCATGGGACATCTCCGCGTAGTTGAACCGAGGGTCGAGGTATTCGATCGTCGCCATGCGCGCCACGTTCAGAAACGTCTCCGCCTTGAAATAGTATCCCGCCTGCGGACGGCGTCCTCCGCGTTGCGTGCGCAGGGCTTCCCCCAGCTCAGTAGTGTGTTCGTAGGTGCTGAACGCGAAATTGCGGGTGCCTCCCTCCAGGTTGAACCCGAAGGCCATGGCTATGGCTTCAAGCAGCGTCGACTTGCCCGAGCCGTTCTCGCCGACGAAAAACGTCACGTTGCCGGCGAAATTCACCGTGCCCATCGACGCGATGGCGGGAATCCCGCGCACGTACGACTGGGCCGGCAGGGCATCCCAATCCACCCAACACGACAGCAGGTATCTCATGTCGTACATGCGAGCCTCCTTTAGTTCCGCAGACCCCTACTCTACCAGAACCCGGCGACGCATGCGCCGGACACGACAGACGGCCGTCGATTCGTAGAAGTTCGAACGGAATCCGAAAGCCACGGCCGCGAAGCCCCTCTCCTGTCATATAATCGAGTGCGAATTTTTTCGCCCGCGCGCGCGGCGCGCCTTCCGCACGATGAAAGGACGTATCGCATGAAAATCGGTTTCGACAACGAAATGTACATCGAACGGCAGGCGGCACGCATCCGCGAACGCGTCGAAGAGTTCGGCGGCAAGCTGTACCTGGAGTTCGGAGGCAAGCTGTTCGACGATTACCATGCGGCCCGCGTCCTCCCCGGCTTCGAGCCCGACGTCAAGCTCCGCATGCTCAAGAGCATGGTCGACGAGGTCGAGATCGTCCAGGTCATCAACGCCGGCCACATCGAGAAGAACAAGCTGCGCGGCGATTTGGGCATCACCTACGACGAGGACCTGCTGCGGCTGCGCAACATCTTCATCGACCTTGGCTTCTACTGCGGCGGCGTAGTGCTGACGCAATACGAGGGCCAGCCCAACGCAACCGCCTTCATTCACCGTCTGGAGAACATGGGCATCCCGTGCTACCGTCACAAGACCATCTCCGGCTACCCCTACGACATCGAGCACATCGTCAGCGACGACGGGTACGGTCAGAACGAATACGTCAAGACCACACGCCCCATCGTCGTCGTCACGGCCCCTGGCCCCGGCTCGGGCAAAATGGCCACCTGCCTCTCGCAGCTGTACGCCGAGAACATGCGCGGCGTGAAGGCGGGCTATGCCAAGTACGAGACCTTCCCGGTGTGGAACCTGCCGCTTGACCACCCGGTCAACATCGCCTACGAATCCGCCACGGTGGACCTGGACGACGTGAACGCCATCGACCCCTTCCATCTGGAGGCCTACGGCATATCGTCGGTCAACTACAACCGCGACATCGAAATCTTCCCCGTGTTGAAGGCCATGCTGGAGAAGATGTTGGGCGAAAGCCCCTACAAGTCCCCCACCGACATGGGTGTGAACAACATCGCCGCCGCCATCGTGGATGAGGAAGCCGTCTGCGACGCCGCTAAAAACGAGATCGTCCGCCGCTATTTCCAGTGCGCCGTGAAGGCCCTTCGCACCGGCATGGGCGAAAACGAAGCCAAAAAGGCCTTGTTCCTCATGAACAAGGCGGGTGTCAACGTGAACCTGTCCCCCGCCCACAGCGCCGCCCTGCTGCGCGCCGAAACCTCCGGCGGCCAGGCGGGCGCCATGGTCCTGCCCGACGGCCGCATCATCACGGGCAAGACTTCCACGCTGCTCAATGCGTCTTCATCGGTGCTGCTCAACGCCCTGAAGGCCCAGGCCGGCATCGACGACGCCACCTACGTCATCAGCGACGCAGCCCTCGAGCCCATCTGCGACCTGCGCACCCAGCAGCTGGGGCATCGCAACCCGCACCTGCACCCCAGCGAGATGCTCATCGCGCTTTCCACCAGTTCGCTCACCAGCCCCTTGGCGAAGGAGACCATCGCACACGCCTCTGAACTGCGCGGCTGCGACGCATACTTCTCATCGATCATCCCCACCGAGGACGAGCGCCTGTTCCGCACGCTCGGCATCAACGTCTGCTGCGAGCCCAGGTTCGACGTGGCGCACTCCTTGATGTACTAAGCGCACCTCCGATATGAGAAAGGGGCGAAGGATTCGGTTCCTTCGCCCCTTCTTCTATATATTGCCTTTTGCCCGGCTATTCGTCGTCCTCGACGATGTAGGCGGCGACGATTTCGGCGATGTAAGCGATGTGGGCGTCCTTGTTGGAGCCGCAAACTTCGCTGCCCTTGTCCTGCGGATACCAGCGCTGTTGGATGTCCTCGGGCATGAGGGCCAGCTCCTGAGGCTGACGGTACAGCACGCGGCACTCAAGCGTCAGCGGGAAATCGCGGTAGGCGGGCGTAGACACCTGAAGCGGAGCCTCCTCCGCCAGGTTCAACTCGCGATACTTGTTCTGTTGACGGCCGGAACGGCTGCCGGCAATGCCCAGGACCTGGCGGTCGAAGGGACGCTCGTAGGGAACGCTCACCGTGAACTCGCCGTTCTTGTCCAGCAGCTCGCGGCTGAAGCGTCCCTCGCGCACCAGCGCCGTGAACACGGGGGTGCCCCACTCCACGCCGATACTGCCCCAGCCGATGGTCATGACGTTGGTGCGGTCCTCGGCCTTGGTGGTCAGGAGCACGCCCATGCGCAGGGCCTTCAGAATGTCGCCCGCATAGTCGAAAACGTTGATTTCCTTCTTCATGAATTCCTCCACATCTCAATCCCGTCCGGACGGTTAATCGCGTTTCATGGCAGACTGGGCCCGGTCGGTGTATTTGCCCACTTTGCCTGTCAGGTGCTCGATGGTGAATTTGAACACGGTGACGCCGCGCACGTCTTTGGCGACGACCTCCTCGGTGTGCTCGGGGTTCTCGGGAACGAACTTCAGCGTGAACGCCAGCAGGCGCGCCAGCTTCTCGTCCGGGTCGTCGATCACTTCGACCTTTCCGAAAGCGATGATGCTGCAGTAATTGTTGGCATACTCTTCGGCATAGGTTTCGCTGTGGTCGATGACAGTAAGCGAGGCCTTGGGGTTCGCCGCGATGGAATCGGCCTTGTGGCCCCGGCGCCCACCATGGAAGTACAAGGCGCCGTCGTCGTAGTAATAGCTGATGGGAACGCCGTAAGGGTATCCTTCGTCACCGTTGAGGGACAGCACCCCAACGCCGTGGCGATTGAGAATCTCGATGGATTCCTCCTCAGTCAATGCCTGACGGGGCCGGCGCTGTTTTCGGAACATGTGGTTTGCCTTTCGTGAGAATCGTTTCGAACCATCTTAGCACGACCTCCCGAAAACGATAAAAAGAGCCGTGGTGCAAACCACGGCTCCACAGCTTATTCGCTTACGTCCTCATCTAAAAGAACCACAGTTTTATACTGCGGATACAGCTCCTGCACTTCCCTGCGAATCTCGTCTGCGACGGCCTGCCGGTCTTTCGAGTCGAAGCTGACGACAACGTCGAAACTCAACCGGTCAAGCTCCTCATCCAGGTAGAAGCCGTGGGTCTCGAGCACCTCGGGATGGGCCTTCGCCACCTCGTATGCCCGTTCACGAATCTGACCGGCCAGACCAGTGTTGTTGGTGGCGTACACGCCCACCGTGTTGATGATTACGCCGTACTTCGCGAACACCGCCTGTTGGATGCGTCGGGTGATGATGTCGATATCGCGAGCCGTAGCATCGTCGTCGACCTCCACATGCACGCTGCCGGTAAGACGGTCCGGGCCGTAGTCGTTCAGCACTAGGTCGTAGGCACCGTAGACGCCTTCCGTCTCCGCGACGGTCTGTTTGATGGCGCGGCTCAGATCGCCATCCACACGCTGGCCCAGAATCTTGTCCAGGGCCTCCTTCAGGATGTCGAAGCCGGCCTTCATGATGACCACGGAGATGACGGCGCCCAGCCAGCCTTCCAAGCTGACACCCCAGATGATATAGATGAACGCAGCGACCAGCGTGGATGCTGAGATGATCGAATCCATGGTGGCGTCAGTGCCCGAGGCTACAAGTGAGTCGGACCCCACACGTTCGCCGACAGCCTTGACGTATCGGCCGAGCACCACCTTGGCCACCACGGCGACGGCGACAATCACCAGCGTCACGGTCTCGTACGACGCGACCTCGTGGTTGATGATGCTCGACACCGACTCCTTCAGCGACGTGAAGCCGGCCGCCAGGACAATGGCTCCGATGATGATGGTGGTGATGTATTCGATTCGGCCGTAGCCGTAGGGATGTTTGCGGTCCGGCGTGCGGCCGGCAAGCTTCGTCCCCACGATGGTGATGACCGATGACAGGGCGTCGGACAGGTTGTTCACCGCGTCCAGCACGATGGCGATTGAGTTCGAAAGCAGGCCCACCGCCGCCTTGAACGCCGCCAGCAGCATATTTGCCGCAATACCCACAATGCTCGTGCGCACGATTTGGGCATCGCGGGACAGCTGCTGACCTTCTTGGCTCCCCGTCGTGTCGATGGCCATGATCTACCTCTCCTCCTGCCTAACGTTGTCGATAAGCTTGTTCAGAAGGCGGCGCAGCTCCGCGGCGTCTTCCGCGGACAGGTCCACGCACTTGCCCATCTGCCGGGGGATGCCGAGCGCACGGCTTCGCAACGCCTCCCCCTTCTCGGTGATGACCACGTTGAGCTTGCGTTCGTCCTCATGGGAACGTTCGCGAATGACCAGACCCTTCGCCTCCAGCTTTTTCAGCAGCGGCGTCAGGGTGCCGGAATCAAGCAGCAGCTTCTCGCCCAGCTCGCGGACGGAAAGCGATTTGCATTCCCACATGACCATCATGGTGATGTACTGCGTGTACGTGAGGTCGATCTCGTTGAGGAACGGCGTGTAGCGACGCACGACCTCCTTCGCGCAGGCGTACAAGGGGAAACAGAGCTGATTGTCTAGCTTCAACGGGTCGAAGTCCGCTGTATTCGTGTTTTCCATTACCGTCCCCCTATCGTAAACGCACTTTAGTTCTGTTAGAGCTGCTGCGCCACGGCGGCCTTGACGTCGTCCATGTCGGCCGTGGGCTCGAAGCGGGCGACAAGCTCGCCTTCGCGGTTGATCAGGAACTTCGTGAAGTTCCACTTGATGTAGGCCTTATCGCCGAACTCCTTGTCGACGGCCTTGGCAACCTTGCTCATAGCCATGGACTTCAAGCCTTTGCCGAACCCCTCGAAAGGCTTTTGGGTTGCCAGGTCGGCGAACAACGGGATGGCGTTCTCGCCGTTGACTTCGATCTTTTTGAACTGCGGGAACTCGGTGCCGAACTTCAGCGTGCAGAACTGGTGAATCTCCTCGTCGGATTCCGGCGCCTGGTTGGCGAACTGGTTGCAGGGGAAGTCCAGAATCTCGAAGCCCTGGTCCTTGTATTCGGCGTACATGGCCTCGAGCTCTTCGTACTGCGGGGTGAAGCCGCAACCGGTGGCGGTGTTGACGATGAGCAGGACCTTGCCCTCGTAATCCTTGAGGGAAACGGTGCTTCCGTCGCGGGCTTCAACGTTGTAGTCGTGCACGGTCATGGGAGTCTCCAATCAGTTGCAGTAACATTTAAATTGTACACAATTGAATTGTACGCGATTATCCCCTCACGTCAAGTCCTTTGCCGTAACGAACGGATGACAGAGCACAACATTACACCGGTCCCGACACGCAAAAGCGGCGAGGCCGACGCCCCGCCGCTGCAATCGTTTCATCCTGCGATGACGGCGCTAGCCCTGCAAATGCGCCACGAGCTCGGCCTCGATCTTCGTCGCAAAGTAATACGAATTGTCGGTCGAGATGCACTTGCCCATGTAGGCGTTGCCACCGTGGCGATACAGCTCGCCCAAACAGTACACCGGGTAGTTGCACGGCACGATGTCTTCGACGATGCGGTAACCCAAGAACGAGTTGCTCTGCGTCGTGGTGACCGGCCTGGTCTGCGCTGGAGCGCTTGACGTGGATGTGGCCATGCTGCTCAGCAGCATGCCAAGGCCGATGTTCAGCACGGTCTTGCCGATGTCGCCGAAATCGTCGAAGTCTTTGCTGCCGTAGTAGTAGCCGCCCTGAGGACCGCCTACGCCGCGCTTGTCATGCAGGCCGCGCTGGCCGGCGCCGCCCAGATCGAGGAAGGAATCCAAGCCGGAGGGAATCTGGCCACCGTAGTAATACACGCCGGAGCTGGATCGCCTTCCGCCGTTGGAGGGACGGTTGCCGCCGTAGCCGTAGGGGCCGCCCGGACGAGGACGTCCGTCTTTGGACAGCAGCACGTTGCGGCGTTCCACACGCTTGCCCGGCTGACAGCTGGGCTCCACGTATCCGCCGGCGTAGGCAGGGGCCATGGCAGGCAGGGTGAAGGTGGTGGTCAGCGCGCGGGCGCCTTCGGAAACGCGCCACCGCATGCCTTCGAGCACATTGGCACCCTTGGACAGGGCGTTCGCCACGGCGTAGCGGGCGCTCGACGAACGGGACGTGGACGAATTGGCCATGACGGCCTTCGAGAAGTCGGACGTGGGGCCTTCGACGCGGTTGGCGGAATTGACCAGGATGCAGTTGTCGCCGAAGGGCGCCAGGTTCACATACACCTTGGTATCGCAAGACGTGTCCGTGAAGTAGAACGGCTCGACGGAGGTCTCGTGGGCCACCAAGGTTTCAACGTTTCGGCCGTTCACGCGGTCGATGCGGAAGCAGCGCACGTCATAGTACGCAACCTCGCGCTTGCTGTACGGTGCCGTAACGGAGCTGGTGGCCTGGGTGGTGCCCACCAGTTCGCAGTATTGGCGGAAGTTCTGGGACGTCTGCGACAGCTCGTCGACGATGGAGATCGCATCCACGACGCGACTTGTCGGCGTGGACTTGATATCCTCGATGATCTCGGCCTTTTCCGACGTTGTCTTGGTGGCACCCACCGCACCGGCGGTATTCGATCCGGTCGATTCGCCCGACGTGGACTTCTTCAGCATCTGCAGCAACGCCCGCACGATGATGACGAAAAGGACGACGGTGATGATCGCAAAGATCAGGTCTTCAATATACATGCATACCCGACTTTCATATCTCGGAAACGGGTGGTAACCATGCGTCGGCTGCACGCGAAGCCGCATGCAGCCGACGCTTGAAAAACAGAGTTCTAACAGGCGTTACAGACCGAGTTCAGCCTTGAGGGCGGCGAGCTGGTCGTTCACCGCAGCTTCATGCTGCAGGGTTTCGAACTGGTCGTTGACGTCGACGTCTGCGCCGCCGATTTCGGTAAAGGCCTCGGCAACGGCTTCCTTCTCGGTGATCTTGCGCTCCATGGCGTCGAGCTTCGCGAATGCGGAATCGAAGCTGGCGGTGTTGATGGAGGTGGCGACGTTCTGCTGGGCCTCGGCCATCTTAGCGCGGGCGATCAGGACGTTCTGGCGTGCACGGGCCTCGTCCAGCTTGATCTTCAGGGTCTGGACCTGGTCGCGCAGCTTGTCGACCTGTGCGGTGATCTGGTCGTAGGAGGCCTGGAGCTGGGTGACCTGCTCATCGACGCCGACCTTGGCGTCCAGGGCCTTCTTGGCCAGGTCTTCCTTGCCGGCGCGCAGGGCCACCTTGGCCTTGTCGTTCCAGTCGGCGGAAACGGCCTGGGCATCGGCGAGCTCCTTGGCGGCTACCTTCTGGGAGCCCATGGCCTGACCGAGAGCCTGGGTTGCTTCGTCAACCTGCTCTTCCATCTCGATGATGAGTTGCTTGACCATCTTCTCGGGATCTTCGGCCTTGTCGATCATGTCGTTGATGTTGGCCTTCAGGATGTCTGCGAGACGTGCGAAAATTGCCATAATGCTCACCTTTCTGTATGGACCCGAACGGGCCGGCCTTCGTACGATGCCCGACTTCGGCATCGCGCCTTACTATGTAAAGAATTTTACTCCGTTTTACTGAAAGATGGCTGAAAAGTATGCCTGGGTTTGAAATAGTATCGCCCGAACGGTTCGGGAGCGCGCTCCGTCAGCGTCGGGAAGGGCCGTTCGCGCCTTCGCGGGCACTTCGGGCCATGGCGGCGAGCATCTCCCCCGTCCGGACAACGCCGTATCGGCTCGTGTTCATGGTCACGTCGTAATTGCCGGACATCCCCCATGCCGTATGGGCGAACCGCAGGCAGTGGTCTGCCCGCTCGCGGTTCACGCGATCGATCTTCGCCTCCGCCTCGCTTCGGGACAGGCCTTCCCGGTCCATCACGCGGGCTACGGCGTCCTCCTTGTCGGCGCGCAGGAAAATCCGCAGCACGTTGGCGTGGTCCCGCAGCACGTATTCCGCAAGACGGCCCACGATGACGCAGGACTCCTGGGCCGCCAGCCTGCGGATGACCTGCTCTTCGGCCTTGAACAGACGCTCCGCCTTCGGCATGTCCTGCTCGGCGACGGCGCCTGCATACAAGGTGTAGAAAGCAGCCAGGGCACCGGAGCCGTCGGCCCCTTCGCCGGCGACGTAGTCTTCAGGCAGCCCGGATTGCGCCGCCATCATATGAATGAGACGGGAATCGTAGCATTGCACGCCCAAGGCGTCGGCTATGGCGTGCCCCACCTCGCGGCCACCCGAACCGTATTCCCGGGAAACCGTGACGATGAAGTTTCCTTCGGGGACGGCGATGTTTGAAGCCTTACCGCCGTTGCGGTTCTCGGGCAGGACGGCATATTCGAACGCCGTCAGATGCCTGCTGAAAAACGTGACAACCAAGCCTGTGAGCAGGGCTGCGACGATGGTGCCTTCGCGGACCGTCACCAACGAACGGAAATACAGCAGGTTCATGACCACCGCGATGAGCACCATGGTGGAATCCGCCGCCACACGCATGGTGCCGAATTCCTTGCCCGTCACCTTCACCAAGGCGCGGGCCAGCCCATCGCCGGCCATCATGCCCACCCTGCCGATGACCTCCAGATACGCCCCGAAGGCCAGGCACACAACACCGAGCAGCATGGTGCATGCGCACAGCGGGTAGGATTGCGGGTCATACCAGGTCAGAAGCCACATAGAGAAGTCGACCACCGAGCCGAACACGGCGGCGAACACCACCTGCTGGCAGATGTCGAACACCTGGCAGTCACGGCGCAGCAGGATGATCTGCAGCAGCACCAGCAACGCGTTGAACAACGCCACATGCATGCCGTAGGTGAGCTGAGGCACCAAAAACGACATGGTGTAGGGAATGGCCGAGATGGCGGAGTTGCCGATGGCGGATTTGGTGATGAGCGCCACGCCGAAGGATATGGCGAAAATGCCGAACAGCAGCACGGCGTACCGGCGTATCCTTTCAGCCCATCCCAAAGCGCTTCCACCTTCCTATTCCGACATTGAACCGCATAAGTATAGGGGTGGCAGTAGCCTGCAGCGCATCGGCGAAGCACGCAAATCGGCAATTCTTCGCATTCTGGAACAAAGCCCGCTTATGCCCCCAACATGGATTCGCCGTACCGGTACAGCGCCTCGTTTATTTCGAAGCGGTCGAACCGCCCGTTGAGAATGAAGAACTTCACGATGAGGTCGAAACGGGAAGCGTCGCTGAGCGCAAGGCCTGCGCTGCCCAGCAAATCGCAGGTCTCGTCGATGTCCATCTCCAACGCGACGGCCAGGGCCAACGCCGTGTTCTTGCTGGGTCTGTAGTCCAGGTTCGAGCGAATTTTCGAGAACAGCCGACGATCGACGCCGGCACGCTTATACACCGTCGCGTCGTCCAGACCTCGGGCGTCGATGGCGTCCAAAAGCCGCTCGCCGAACCCTTTCTGCACGCCGGCAAGCCATTCGTCCATCCCCGTTGGAACAGGAGAAATCTCACCCGTCGCACCAAGACCGCCGGACGCTGCGGGAGCCGCGGGAACCACCTGCTGAGAATCGTAGTCCGGAGGCCTGCGCGCCTTGGTGGCACTTTCCGCCAGGTTCGCACTCCCACTCGCGGAACCATCTCGTTTGTCGCGCCTGAAGCGGCCTGCGAGGCCCCCGAGCCTCCTGCGGCGGCCGGACGGAGGCGCAGCAGGCAGCATCTGAGGCATCGCATCGGGTGCGGACGGAGCCCCTGACGGCATGTGCCCTTGGACATCCGCAGGAGCCGAGCCTGTCAGGCCAACGGATGGGCTGCCGATACTTCGGGATGCGAACTTGCCCGTATGCGACCCGCCAAGTCTTTCTCCCGTCAAACGGTCGAACGCGGGCATACGCGACGTGGTGGACCCTGGTCGGAAATGTTCATCCAGGTAGCTTCGCAGGTCGCCCATCGTTTCATGTTCCAGCATGCCGTCTCCCCTCGCCGTTTCGCACCCGACCATTGTACCGAAGATGCGCGGTTTCGAGCATCCGCGCTTCGTGCACAACCGCGCGGAAAACGACACCTAATCTATCTCGTAGGCGTCGATAAGCTCGTCCAGCTCGCGGCGGCTGTGCACGTCCAGCTTGCCGTAGACGTGGCGCACGTGGGTGCGGGCCGTGTTGAAGGACACGAACAGCTCGTCGGCAATGGCCTTGACCGGCATATGTTTGGCCAGAAGCACCAACACGTCCGCTTCGCGGGGCGAAAGCCCGAACTCGTCGGAGATGAGCTTACATTTGAGCAGGAAGCGCCCCGCCTTCCGCGTGCCGTCGGGCTGTTCCGCTGCGGCATCTCCATCGTCCGCTGCGATCCCATCAGCCTGCGCATCAGCAACCTCCGCCGAACGGACGGCCTGAGGCGTCCCTTCTTCCTGCGTCGATTGGGCTTCGTCGGATTCTCCCCCTTCCGCAGAGGCCATCATGGCCGCCGTCGGCTCCAGAAGATCGCCCAGGTCGCGCACGGACAAAAGAAGCACGGCCGCGACGATGCACACGACCAAGAACACCGTCTGGAGCCCGGGCGCGTCGAACCGAATGAACGTCAGTCCCATGTTGTCGCCGAACATGTACCCCACGAACGCCGCAACCATCGCCACGCCGAAACCGAACCCGAAGACGCGAACCGCCGACATGCCGGTCTTGTACGACCACAGGCTCAGAAAGCACCAGCCGGAAACCAGCAGGATCGCCTTCGAAAACGTAGCCAGGCTGCCTACAAGCCCAGATGAAATGCCAAGAAAAGCCACCGGCAACATGATGGCCACGGACACGAGCAGCATGCCGTACAGTTGCCTGACGAAGGGGTCGGAGGGCTTTCGCCGCGTCGCATCGATCAAAAACGCAGTGGCGAAGACCACGATCAGAAGGGCCGCATCGCCTCGGGACGATGCGAACTGCTCAGGCTCCAAAAACTGGGGATAGAACCCGCGCACCGTGCTCAGGGCGAAAGCGATAATCGCCACGAATGCGATCACGCGCCAGAACGAAGAGGACAACGTCAGGCTTGCATCGTCATGCAAGGGGACGCACTCGTCGCCTTCGGTGCGAACGAAGCTGACCGCCACGCCGCCCAGCAGGAGAGGCGCTGTCATCGCTTGGACCCAGATGGGCGAATGATAGTGGGCGATCATCGTGCTGAACGCATACAGCATGACGCCCGCAAGCGTCGCCATACATATATAGAGGGCGGCCGTCCTGGGGCTGACTTCGGCATACAGTACGGCACACCGCAGCGCGAACACACCGAGGCACACCCCGGCGACGAACGAGCACACGCCGTAGAGGATATCGGGAAGAACCCCTTGGAACCCCACCGCCAGGGTACAGACCAGACTTGCCCCGGCCACGCCCACCATGGTGTTGAAATCGGTCACCACGTTCCAGCCCCGCTCAGGCAGACAGGCGCATGCGACCATGGCAATGCCGATGCCCAGCGTCGACAGAGAGCGCAGCGTGGTGGTGGCCTCGTAGGCCGAGACGTGGGACACGACAATGCAATCGCCGCTATAGGCGATGGTTATCCAGGCAATCCAGAACGCCAACGCGAGCAGCGGCGCTGCAAACGGCAGCGCCGGCACCTTTTCGGGCAGGCCCGTCACCGCTCCCCCTTTCAAGTCTCGGTTGAAATTATACCGTCATCTGCGGTCGGTAGGCGCTTTCGCGGCTTTCACCCATCACTCATTATGGGTGATTTCCTCGCTTCACGCATTGTTTTCATTCATGATGAACGATTTCAAACGCCCTTATGGACATGTAGAATCTGTGTATCGAAGTGCCCGTCCGCCTTTTTTCGGCGGGCACCTAAGAGGGGGAACAATATGGAATACAGCGAAGCTTTAGCAAATCTCAACGTCCTGTTGAGCCGCGACCCTGCGGGCGAACGCCTTTACATCGATGCGCTCGAGCGGTGCCGTGAACGCATCGACGAGCAGGCGGCCGCCGATTTCGTAGACGGGAAACGCACCGCCATCCAGCAGATCCAATCCGGCTCCACCATCATCGCCACGCTCATCCGCCGCGGCGGACTGGAGCGCACCATCCTGGTTGACGGCGAACCTTATGAAGGCGACCTGGTCCAACTTCAGACCGATGACAACGTGCCCGACGAGGCCGTCATCGAGACCTACGTGCAGACAACGCCCGCCGGCATCGACCTGGCGGCCGGCTTCCGCGAAACCACCACGGCCTCAGCCCTGTTCGCGGAGTTCCCGCAATTCGAAGCCGGGTTCAAAAAGGTGCTGGACGAATGCACCGCGCCCGAGGGCAAAAGCACCCAGGAGCTGCAAGACGCCCTGATCGAGGCGGGCATCATCGGCCCCGGCAACACCCAATCCCAGATCATTCACGCAAGCTATTTCACGGGCAAGCTCGAAAAATACGAACTGCTCGTTTGGAGTGGAAAGAAATGGCACACGACGTCCGAGGGGAAGGAGGCGTTGTAGCAGATGCGCCCGATCGGCGCATTCCTAATTGAAGGCAACGAGAAAAAGGGAGAAGAGGAGGAAGATATGGCAAAATCGACAGTAACCCGACGCGGATTCATGAAGGCGGCCACCGCCTTCTCGGCAGCATTTGCCGGCGCCGTCGCCGTGGGCTGCACCCAGACCGAAGAGCAGCCCGCCGAGACGACCGCTGAATCCACCGGCGAGGTCGAACCCATTCCCGATGTAGAGGCGAACGACGAAATCATCTGTTCGTCGTGCCGCGCCTGCATCAGCAACTGCGGCGTGCTCGTCCATGTGCGCGACGGCCGCGTCGTGAAGATCGAAGGTGACGAACGCGACCCCATGAGCAAGGGCGCCGTCTGCGCCAAGGGCCTCGCGGCCGTCCAGGCGCTGTACAACCCCATGCGCATGAAGTACCCCATGAAGCGCGCCGGCGAACGCGGCGAGAACAAGTGGGAGCGCATTTCCTGGCAAGAGGCTGTGGACACCATCGTCGACAAGCTGATGGAAGTCTACGAGAAGGACCCGATGCAGCTGGTCATCTCTACCGGCGGCGGCGGCAACCCGCAGTTCTTCGGCCTGCACCGCTTCCTGCAGGCCTTCGACGGCGGCAACTTCTTCGAGCCTGGCTGCGCCCAGTGCTACCTGCCCCGCATGTGCACCCAGCCTCTGCTGAACGGCTGCAACGACACGTCCATCTCCGACTCCACGGTCGGCGAGATCTACTGGACCGAAGCCGAGCCCACCTGCACCGTGCTGTGGGGCGCCGATCCCAGCCAGAGCCACGTGACCTCCGGCGGCCGCGCCATGGTCGAACTGCGCGAGCGCGGCACCAAGACCGTGGTCATCGACCCGCGCTTCACGCCTGACGCCGCCAAAGCCGACGTGTGGCTGCCCATCCGCCCCGGCACCGACGTGGCCATGGGCCTGGGCTGGGTCAACTACATCATGTCCAACAACCTCTACAACGAGGAATGGTGCAAGCAGTGGACCAACCTGCCCTTCCTGATCAACGAAGAGACCAAGCTGCTCTATCACGCCGATGAACTGGGTCTGGGCGAAGCCACCGATTACGTGGTATGGGACCAGGATGCCAACGCGCCTGTGGCCATGCCCTACCCCACCGACATGTCCATCAACTTCGCTCTGGACGGCGAATTCGACGTGGACGGCAAGAAGAGCCGCACGGCATACCGCGCCATCTGGGACGTCGCCGAAGAGTGGACGCTTGAGAAGACTGCCGAAATCACCTGGTGCGAGGCCGAATCCATCGAAGCCGCCGTCAAGATGTACGTCGAAGGCGCTCCGCATTCCGGCATCGGCATCGGCGTGGCTACCGACCAGTACGAGCAGTCCGCACAGGCACCCGAGGTCGTCACCATCATCGAGAGTCTCATGGGCAACGCTTGCCACCAGGGCAACACCATCCAGAGCCGTAAGAACCAGTCTCTGGGCACCTACTTCCTGTTCCCGTTCAACCTGTTCGGCCCCAACGAGCTCGGTCCGAACGAGGACACCGTCAATCGCCGTCTGGGCGTCATCGAGCACAAGGGCCTGAACTACTGGATGGCTTCCCACATCCCCACCGTCATGAACGCAGCTGCCACGGGCGAGCCCTATCAGCCGCAGGTGTGGATCGACCGTTCCGGCAACAAGCTGGCCATGGTCGGCGACGCCACCACGTTCCGCGAGAGCATGATGAACATCCCGTTCATCGTCCACATGGGCTTGAACATCTCCACCACCTCCGTCGAGCTGGCAGACATCATCCTGCCCACGGCCGAGTGGCTTGAGACCGCCTACGGCGCGGACCGCTGCAACGTGTGGTTCATCCGCCGCGACATCGTGCATCTGTTCGAGCACATCGACGAGACCTTCATCTGGGCCATGTTCGTCGCAGCCCTGGCCGACCGCGGCCACGAGAAGTGCCAGAAGACCTACGACCCCGAGCTGTGCGGCCCGGCCGGCCCCTACTGGCGCACCTACGACGACTACAAGGCATATCTGGCCGGCTTCATGTCCAACAGCTTCGGCGAGCAGTGGACCTGGGAAGAGGCCTGCGAGAAGCTGCCTGCCGAGTTCACCACCCTGGAAGACTGGATCACCAGCTCGTATGAGTCCTATGAGAAGGAAGGCGAGGACGGCTTGCCCGCCGGCTTCGCGACCAACTCCCGCCGCATGGAGCCCTACGCCGAGGCCATGACCATCGCCGGCCGTACCGGCGGCCCCAAGGGCGGCGACTGGTGGGACGGCTACGTGCTGCCGCCGGCAAGCGTCGACTACGAGCCCGTTCCCCATTACGTCGAGCCAGCCGAGAGCCCGCTTGATGACGAAGAGTACCCGTTCGTGCTCACCGAGGGCCGCGTGCCCATGTACCATCACGGCACGCTGCGCAACGTCCCGTGGCTGCGCGAGATGTACCCCGTGCCGCGCACTTGGATCAACCCCGCCACCGCCGCCGAAATCGGCGTTGCAGACGGCGACTGGGTGAACGTTGAAAGCCGCCGCGGCAAGATCTACGGCCAGGCCCTGCTTACCGAAGGCGTGGCGCCGAAGGTCATCTACCAGGAACGCTTCTGGAACCCCGAGCTGCTGGACTCCGACGACCCCAGCCAGGCTTGGAAGCTTATGAACGTGAACATCCTGACCAAGAACGACGCTCCGTACAATCCGGAGTTCGGCACGTACACGCTGCGCGGCTTCACCGTCAACGTGACCAAGGCCGACAGCGCGCCCGAAGGCATCTGGATGAACCCGAAGGACTTCGAGCCGTGGCTGCCTGAGTACACTGAGGAAACGGGAGGAGGTTATGCCGTCTATGACGCGTAACGCTATGGTAGTCGACCTCAACCGCTGCATCGGATGCTACGGTTGCGAGGTTGCTTGCAAACAAGAACATGATGTCGCTCTGGGCGAGTATTGGTGCAAGGTCTACACCGACGGCCCCCAGGGCACCCATCCGCACATCACGCAGTATTGGCTGCCCACCCTGTGCCAGCAGTGCGAGAACGCACCCTGCATCGAGGTGTGCCCCACCGGCGCCAGCCAGCGCGATCCTGTCACCGGCGTGGTCATCATCGACCGCGAGACCTGCATCGGCTGCAAGAGCTGCCTGACGGCATGCCCCTACGGCGTCCGCAGCTACAACGCCTCCACCAACACGGTGGGCAAGTGCACGCTGTGCAACGACCGCCTGCGCAACGACAAGCTTCCCGCTTGCGTGCTGGCATGCTCGGGCCAGGCGCGCTTCTTCGGCGACCTCGACGATCCCGAAAGCGCCGCCTCGAAGGCCCTGGCGGCCCACGACGAGGCTGACATCCACCAATTCGCCGATTCCGGCAACGCCCCGCTGACCCGCTACATTCTCTCCGAGAAGTACGCCGAGTGGATCAGCGACGATTGGTACGGCCTTGACATGTACACGCTAGAATAGCGCGGTTCGTCCTTCCGGGGTTGCCCCGCAGCCCCGGAAGGCTTTGCGAATGTGCATTCGCGCCTCCCTCCCATTCAAGCGCGAATGCACTTCCGCAAGGTCGAAACGACACCTGACGCATCAACAACACGCAAGACGAGGAGAAAACGCATGGACAACGCAATCGGCACCACGGATGCGGTCGAAGAGTACACGACCGCCGAATACCTGGCAGAAGCCGGCGATTTCCTCCGCACGTTGGCAAGCACTCTGTACAAGGAGCTTTCGCAGGACCAGATCGACGCGCTTGCCCAGATCGATTTCATGGGGATGAGCGAAACCACTGAAAACGCCGAGCTCAGCGAAGGGTTCCACACCCTGGGACGCTACCTGCGCCGCCGCGGCGTGAACGCCCGCCAGGACCTGGCCGTGGAGTACGCCCGCATCTTTTTGGCCGCCGGCGTGACGGATGAGAACTGCGCCACGCCCTACGAAAGCGTGTTCACGAGCCCCGAGGGGCTGCTCATGCAGGACGCCCGCGACCAGGTGGTGAAGGTCTACCGCAGCCAGGGTTTTAAAGTGGACCCGAGCCTGAACGACCCGGAAGACCACTTGGCCTTCGAACTGCAGTTCCTTGCCGGCATGTGCGACAAGACCCGCGATGCGCTTGAGGAAGGACTCCCGACGGACGAACTGGTGGCGGTGCAGGTCGATTTCATCGACGCGCACATCCTCAACTGGATCGACAGGCTTACTGCACGCGTGGACACGTGCGCAACGCTTGCGTTCTACACATCCGTCATGCGCATCATCAAAGGATACATCGTCGAGCACCGTGCCATTCTGTCGAACCTGATCGCCGAATAACCAAGGAGGCGCTGCCATGACTTTCCTGTTCACGCTTATCGCAGTCGTCATTGCGGCGATCGCCCTGCGCAAACCCATCGTCAAGGCCCCGTGGGTCTTCTACGCCCTGGCTGTTCTGCTCGACGTGGTGCTTCTCATGTCGCAGACCCAGGTTCTGCCCCTGCAGGCACGACTTGCCATCGCCTACCTCATGCAGCGCGGCGGCCTGGGCGTGGCCACGTTCATCCTGGTCATGTATATCGGCGTACTGCCCCGCGCAAGCTGGGCGTCCCGTTGGCTTCGCCCTATCCGCGCCGAACTCTCGATCATCGCCTGCATCCTCATCGCGGGGCACATGTGCGTTTTCCTGCCCGTCTACGCCATGCCGTTCTTCACGGGCAACCTGTCCCAGATAAACGTCATCGGCGCCTTCGCCATGGCCTTGTGCCTGCTGGTGCTTGTGCTGGTGCTGGGCATCACGTCCTTCAGGTTCGTCAAGCGCCGCATGAAGGCCCGCACCTGGCGCAAGATCCAGCGCTTCGCCTACCTGTTCTACGCGCTCGTGTTCGCCCATGTGACCCTCATGCTTGCGCCTGCAGCTGCGGCCGGAAATACCGGAACGGCCGCCACCATGGGCGTGTACTGCGTCGTGTTCGTGGTCTACACCGCGCTGCGCATCCACCGCGCCCAGGTGGACCGCCGCGAGAAAATCGACCTGGAACAGACCATCATCGAGCAAGGCTTCGTGGAATAGCCCGGCCTTCCCCCTCCCACGAAAGCGCCGCGGACGAGCGCTCGTCCGCGGCGCTTTCGTGTTTACCCCCGACGATTGTGGTCGGCTTCCACATCGCGCTTCCAGAAGCTGCGGGAACGCGGCGCCGCCGACGGCATCCTCATGGCGCAGACCGCCGCATCGATCGCGCCGTAGGCCTTGGCCGTGCCTTGGGAGTCGGGACAGTAATTGGTGGCTCGGTCGCCGGAGATGCCGAAGGACGCCGCCGTTTCGATGGCATCGATGTTCGCACCTAGGAACAAAAACTCCCAACCCGCCTTCTGACGGGCCTCGACCAGGCTCTTCACCTTGGCAAGGCCGAATTCGCGGCTTGCGTTCTCGTACCCGTCGGTGGTGATGACGAACATCACGTGCTCGGGCCTCATCTCCTCGGCCGTGTGCCTGAGGGCGTTGTCCACCTTGAGGATGGTGCGCCCGACGGCATCCAGCAGCGCCGTGCAGCCCCGCACGTAGTAGTCCTTGTCCGTGATGGGCGCCACACCTTTGATGTCGATGCGGTCATGCAGCAGCTCGTATTTGTCGTCGAACAGCACCGTGGTCACGGTGACGTCGCCGGGCAAGGCGCGCTGCCTGGCGAGCAGCCCGTTGTAGCCGCCGATGGTATCCGTTTCCAATCCGGACATCGATCCGCTGCGATCAAGGATGAATACGAGTTCTGTCAGGCCTTTCTTCATGTTGCTCCCCTTTCGGTCGCGCGTTGTGATCCCTTGCAGAGCCTACTTTAGGGAACGAAGGCGCGCGTGTGGTCGCCTGCGAAGCGACAAGCGGCCGGGCGGAACCGACGAAAAAAGGCCCCGGCGATTCGCCAGGGCCCATGCGTTGCATATGTCAGGATTCGTTCGGTTGCGCTATCCTTGGGCGTTTCCGAACCGGAAGGTGTCGATGATGGCTGGAACGTTGGCGGCATCGGCCTCAAGGTACTCGATGCAGATGTAGGCGCAACGGGTCTCATCGTTCGACTCGATGAAATACTCCTTGACCACCTTCTTGTCCGCCTCGAAATAAGACGTGAGCATGTAGCCGTCCAGCGTGCCGATGTCGTACTCCTCCATCGTGGCGTTGATGTAATCGCCGCTGGAATTGTTGTAATCGAGCATCCGGCGGGCGTTGTCTTCGGCGTCGCCCGTCAAACCCGTCATGGTGACGATGGTCCCGTACTCCTGACCACCGTAATACTGCGAATCGTAGCTGCTGTTGGGGTCGGAATATGCGATGATGCCCGAATTCTCTTCAAGGGTCACGTCTTGGAACATCACCCAGTTTTCGGGAATCTCGACATATCCGGACTCGTAGCTGCCGATGATCATATTGCCGGCGGCGGGCTCGAGCACGTCGCCTTCAGGCACGTTCGAACCGTTGCCTGGGTCGGATTCGGGGACTTCCAGCTGGGGAGTCTGCTCGTTATAGCCGTTGGACGCATCCTGGCCGAAGTAGGGATCGCCGATGTACCCGTCGTTGTTCAGGTCCTGGCCCACTTCCTCTTCCAGCTCGTAGACCGCATAGTCGGCATCACCGTTTTCGATCTCGGTCATCGCAGCGAAGACGCCCAAAGCAATCGCGCCCACCTGCACGATGATCACGATGGTGGCCAGCACGACGCCGACGATGCCCAAAGCCTTCGTCGACTTGGCACGGTCACCGCCAAGGCCCTTCTTGACCTGGCCACCGTTCTTCACCAACGCGATAATGCTCAAAATGAGACCCGGTACGGCAAGGGCGATGATGGTAAGCACAAGGCCGACGATGCTCAGCACGAACGGTGCGTTGGACGGCCCGTTCTGGACGGGCGTATACTGTGGATTGCCCTGGGGCGGTATGGGCTGCTGGCCGTAGGGCGGCATGGGCTGCTGGCCCTGGGGAGGCATGGGCTGCTGCGGAGCCTGCTGCCACTGCTGGCCCTGGTTCCCGTCGTTCGGATACGTCTGGTTGCTCATGTAAGCTCCTTTCGGAAAAGACGGCTCGCGGCCGCCGTAAGACTGCATGGCCCCATTCTACAGCTGCAGACTATTTCGCCACAAAACGTTGGCAAACCGTGGCGAATCGGTCGCATTCCAATCAAAAACGCCGCAGGGAAACCTGCGGCGGTAAATGGAACACATGCGACACTGACGCTACAGCCCCAACAGACGCAGCGCCTCCTCGCGGGTGGGAAGGTCGGCGAAGCAGCCGCGGACCGCCGACGTGACGGTGACGCTGCCGGGCTTGCGCACACCGCGCATGGTCATGCAGCTGTGCTCGGCCTCGGCCACCACCAGCACGCCGCGGGGCTCCAAGGTGGACATCATGGCATCGGCGACCTGCGAGGTCAAACGCTCCTGCAGCTGCGGCCGACGGGCGTAGCCCTCCACGCAGCGGGCGATTTTCGACAGGCCTGTGATGCGTCCCTTGCGAGGTATGTAGGCCACATGGACCTTTCCTGTGAAGGGCAGGAGGTGATGTTCGCACATGGACGCGAAGGGGATGTCCTTCACGATGACCATCTCTTCGTGGTGCTCCTCCTGGAACTGCTTGCGCAACGGCTCGCAGGGGTCGCTTTGCAGCCCGCCGAAGATTTCGGCGCAGGCGCGGGCCACACGGTTGGGCGTTTCACGGATGCCTTCGCGGTCGGGGTCCTCGCCGATGGCGATAAGGAATTCCCGGATGGCCGCCTCGGCACGGGCCTGGTCAAGCTCGCCGTAGGGTTTGATGGGGTCGGTCATGCTAGCACAACGTCCTTTCTGCTGCGTCAATCACGTGTTTGGCCAGAACGGCAGTGGTAACGGAACCCACACCGCCTGGCACGGGCGAGATGGCGGCGACGATCGGCTCGACGGAGGCGAAGTCCACGTCCCCCGCAAGCTTGCCGGCATCCTCGTCCCAGTTGATGCCAACGTCAATGATAGTCTGGCCGGCGCGGACATGTTCGGAGCGAAGCGTGCCGATGCGGCCAGCGGCCACCACGACAATGTCAGCGTTTCGGCATTCGGAGGCCAGGTCTTTCGTGCGGGTGTGGCACATGGTGACGGTGGCGTTGCGGGCCTGCAGCATGACCGACACCGGTTTGCCGATGACCAGCGATCGGCCGATTACCGTGACCTTCGCACCCGTCAGATCGTATCCGTAGTGGTCGAGCATTTCCAGAACCGCCTGGGCCGTGCAGGGCGGATACCCCTGGCCGTTGTTGACGAACACGCCCATGAGCGACCCGTCGGTCATGCAGTCCACGTCTTTGGCCGGATCCAGAGCCTGGCAGGCGGCATGCTCGTCGAAGCCGCCAGGAAGCGGACGCATCATGATGCATCCGTGGATGGATTCGTCGTCGTTGATGGCGTGGATAGCGGCCAGAAGCTCGTCCTGGGAACAGTCCTCGGGAAGGACCTCGACCCGCAGATCGACGCCTACCGATTCGCAGCGCTTGCGGGCGCCACGTTCGTAGGAAAGGTCGTCAGGCTTGTTGCCCACACGCAGGATGACCAGCGTTGGCGCCGCACCTGCAGCTCTGCACGCCTGGGCGCGCAAGGCCAGCTCCTCGGTCATTGCCGCAACGACCGGTGCGGCTTTCAGGATTTCAGCCATTGATCAGTCCCTTCGTATGGCGGCTTCGACCTGGGCGGCCACGTCGTTGGCCAGCGGGACGTATGATGCCAGCATGCTGTCCACTTCGCAGTCGAGCCGCTGCGCCGTCTCGCGGTTCGCAAGCGTTGCGGTGTTGACGAATATGTTCAGGCTTGCAGCCTGCAGCGCAGCCGCGCACAGATAGGCGCCGCAGCCCACATCGGACAGAAGCATGCGGCTGCCTTTGCGGCCCATTTCCTCAAGCAGGTCTATGGCCTCGCAGATGGCGCGCATCATCTCCAACGGCGCTTGGCAGGCGGCCAAGGTGGCTTCTTCCAGCACCTGGGCTCGCATCGGGTCCTCTTTGGGGATGCCGTAGGCGCGAGACAGGGGCTCGAAGGCTTCGGCGTCCTTCTGCACCAGGTCGAGAAGGCGGATGCGGATGCCTTCCGCACTGGCGCACATACGCTCGATGTCGTCCTGCACATCGGCGTACTTCTTCTTGCCTATGGTGAAGTTGCCTACCATAGATCCCAGGGCCGCACCCAAGGCGCCAGCCAGCGCAGCAGCGCCGCCGCCTCCGGGGACAGATTCTTTCGCTGCCAGCTTCGATGCGAAATCATCGCAGCTCAACTGGGTTAAACGTTCTTGCATGCATGCCTTCCCATCATACGGATGCGCAGGGGCGCCTAACACGGACGAACACATTATAAGCCTTTGCCCCGCACCGATTCGGACCATACGGAACAACGTAAACAGGCTGTGCGAATTTACGGAAATCGCCGGCCGCCCCGATGCCTTGTGCCATAATCGTACCAGCAAAACCGAGCGAAGGAGCCCTATGCCGAAGCGCACCATCGATGCGTTCGTCTTCGACCTGGACGGAACGCTGCTGCACACCCTGCCCGATCTGATCGCCGTCACCAACGAGTCGCTGCGGCATTTCGGGATGCCCGAACACGACGACGCGGCCATCCAATCCTTCGCCGCGAACGGGGCCGTCGCCCTCATGCTGCAGGCAGTTCCCAATAATTGCAGCCCTGAACTGGCACAAGAGGCGCTTGCCTACTGGAAGGCAACAGCGTTGGACCACGGCGCGTTGCTGTCTCGCCCCTTCCCCGGTGTGGTCGAAACGCTTGGGCGGCTACACGAGGCAGGCAAGCAGCTTGGCGTGCTGTCGAACAAGTTCCAGGCGGGTGTGGACGACCAGCTGGCGCACAACCTTCCCGACCTGTTCGACGTGGCGTTGGGAGACGGCAGCGTGCCCCGCAAGCCCGATCCCACCGGCATGTTGGAGACGGCGCGGCGCCTGGGCGTGGCTCCCGAGCGCATGGCATACGTGGGCGACTCCGTCGGCGACATGCAGGCGGCCGTCAGAGCAGGAGCGCTAGCCGTAGGCGTGACCTGGGGATACCACCCTGTCGAGCAGATCAAGGCAGCCGGTGCCGACATGCTGCTCGACACGCCGGAGCAGCTTCTCACACTGATCTAGAGTTCCCCTTGGAGAAACGCCAGCAGCCGGTCCTGGAAATCGCTGGCCTCTTCGTAGGCACCGTGGCCGTATTCATCATATATATGTAGAAGCGCGTTCGGAATGCGGGACACCAGCTCCAACGACGCCTCGCCCGTGACCGTTTCATCCTTCGCGCCGCCGATGACCAACGTGGGCGCCGTGATGCCTGCCAACTCGTCGTAGGCGTCATGGGTCAGGCATGCATCCGCCTGCACGAGGAAGCGGCTATAGCTTTTCGGCTTGGTTACCGCTCCGACCAGCCCGTACATGGCTTTCGACTTCGCGAAGTATTCCGGCGTGTACATGTATCTGGCCGTATCGAGCATAAGCTCGCGCCGGTCGCCCCGAAGAGCAAGCTCCTTCCAGTGCTCGATGCGCCGCTCAATCGTGGCGTTTCGGCGGGCGGCCGTCACCACAAGCACCAGTTTGTCCACCCTTTCGGGATGGCGGATGGCAATCTCCTGGGCGATCATGC
Organism: Slackia heliotrinireducens DSM 20476; assembly: GCF_000023885.1. NCBI lineage: Bacteria > Bacillati > Actinomycetota > Coriobacteriia > Eggerthellales > Eggerthellaceae > Slackia > Slackia heliotrinireducens. The sequence goes on from NC_013165.1 coordinate 2,327,286, forward strand.
CGCCCAACGACACGCCAACCACGCAAGCCCGCTGCAGTCCGAGCCGATCCATGCACGTCACGACGTCATCGGCCATATCCCTGGTGGAGAAAGCATCGGGCAGCACGTTTCGCCTGCTGAAAGAGTACACACGGAACCGCTTCGCAATCTTGCGGTACATGAGGGAAAAGGGCGCGGCCATGCCCCTGACGGTTTTCAGCCCATCTCCCAACCCCGGAATCAGGATAAGGGCTTCGCTGCCCGACCCGAATCCGATGTAATCCATGTCTGAACCGCCGACGGGCATGCGCCCGCCTTCAAGGTTGAACATGCCTCCCCCTTCTGCCTTTCACGGCACTACCAGATGAACGGAACCAGGCGGTACCGCACGCGGCCTTCGTATTCCCTATATCCGGATAGTCCCTGTTCAAGCACCGATTCTTCGTTTCGGATGCGCTTGACTATAATGGGAATGTACGCGCACATGACCACCAGCGACGGCAGCGAGCCCAGCACCACCGGCATCGCCAAAAACAGCAATGTGGTCACGGCGTACATGGGATGCCGCACGATGCCATAGAGCCCGGTGTCCACCACACGCTGCCCCTCTTGTACTTCCACCGTGCGTGAAAGGTAGGCGTTTTCGCGAAGCACCTCGGCATACAGCACGTACGAGATCAGGAACACCGCGACACCCGCGATGCTTGCGCCCCAAGGCAGCACGCACCATCCGAATCGGAAGTTAAGCCCCGCCAGCACGAAAGCGACCACGAACATGAGGCCGCTCAACGCCACCACGGCGCGCTGCTCGCTCTCGTTCTCCCGCATGTTCAGCCGCTTCCGCAGCAGGTCCGGGGCCTTCGCAACCATAACCAGCCCCGCTATGAACATGGGGATGAAAAGCACGCCCATGAGCAGTCACCCTTGCGGCCATCGCAGGGTGCCTGCAGGAACGAACAGCAAGACCGCCATGACGATCAGCCCTGCGCCGTATTTTGCCAGCGCGCCACCCAGCAGCCTCACATCCATGTCTACCCGCCTTTCCCACCCCGTTTCAGGGTGCACGCAAGACACCCTTCAGTAGGGTTGCCGCAACGCTTATGGAAACCGAATGCTATGCCTCGGCAATCGGCACATCGATGATCTCAACGGGTTCGACGCTCTGCACGTCCTCGGCCGCAGCAGCCGCGCGGGCGTCGCGCCATTCGGAGAACGCACGAAGCTCGGGCTCGTTGATGGCCATGACGAACGTGGCGATGACAAGGTCATCTGCAAAACCAACGACCGGGATGTCATCGGGGATGATGTCCTTCTGTTTCACCAGGTAGAGGAAGGCACCCACCAGCGACACGATGACCTTCGGCGATACATCGGTGTATTCCCTGGTGATGTAGCTTTTCACCATGGCAGCCATCACCGGCACGTTCGTGAACGCCGCCGAAACGGTGTCGGGCAGGCCGTTCATCTTCTCCTGGAGCTTCGCCAAAAGCTCTTCGACCTGGGCCGGATCCTCGACGATGCTCTGCGCCTTCGCCATGCCCTTGTTCAGGATGTCGCGCGCCCATTCCATAGAAAACTGCTGTGCCATAGGAGCCTCCTTGCCTCGGTTCGAACCGCATGTCATCAGAAACATTGTACCCCGAACCTGAAGCGCAGGCCACGGCGCCGTCGGCTTGGACGACGAGCTGCATCCTGCCTCGGTCGAGACGAGGGCTGTGCAAAACAGGTTCGTCCGGAGTTTCGTCCGATCTTGGGCTTTCCAGACGGCAACCGAACTCGAAAACCAGCCATCAGCGAGGAGGCTCGCCCGAAACTCCCCGAACAAGAAGAGGCGGCAGGGGACAACCCTTGCCGCCTCGAACGGAGCAGAAAACGATGTGCCGCTTAGAACAGGCCGACGATCTTGCCCTCGGGAGTCACGTCGATGCGCTCGGCTGCGGGACGCTTGGGCAGACCGGGCATGGTCATGATCTCGCCGGTGAGCGCCACGATGAAGCCGGCGCCGGCAGAGATCTTCAGGTTGCGCACCGTGATGCGGAAGTCGCGCGGTGCACCCAGTTTGGTCTGGTCGTCCGTGAAGGAGTACTGGGTCTTGGCGACGCAGATGGGCAGCTTGTCCAGGCCCAAAGCCACCAGCTGGTCGAGCTGCTTTTTGGCCTTCGGGGTGAAGTCCACGCCGTCGGCATGGTAGACCTTGGTGGCGATGGCGTTGAGCTTCTCCTCGATGGAGTCCTCGACGTCGTAGCTGAAACGGAAGTCAGCGGGCTGTTCGCAGGCGCGAACGACCTCGTCCGCCAGGGCGATGGCGCCTTCGCCGCCCTTGGCCCAATGCTCGGCCAGAACGGCGTTCACGCCGAGCTCCTTGCACTTGGCTTGGACGAGTTCCAACTCGGCCTGGGTGTCCGTCGGGAACGCGTTGATGGCCACCACGGCGGGCAGGCCGTAGACGTTCTGGATGTTGCCGACGTGCTGCAGCAGGTTGGGCAGGCCGGCCTCCAGGGCCTCGAGGTTCTCGTTGTTCAGATCGGCCTTGGCCACGCCGCCGTTGTACTTCAGGGCGCGGACGGTGGCCACAATCACGACGCAGGACGGAACGAGCCCCGCCATGCGGCATTTGATGTCCAAGAACTTCTCGGCTCCCAGGTCAGCGCCGAAGCCGGCCTCGGTGACCACGTAGTCGGCCATCTTGAGGGCCGTGGTGGTAGCCTGAACGGTGTTGCAGCCGTGGGCGATGTTGGCGAAGGGGCCGCCGTGCACGAAGGCGGGATTGCCTTCGAGGGTCTGCACCAGGTTCGGCTTGATGGCATCCTTGAGCAGGGCCGTCATGGCGCCCTGGGCGTTCAGGTCGGCGGCGGTCACGGGTTTGCCCGAGCGGCTGTAGGCCACGATGATGCGGCCCAGGCGCTCCTTGAGGTCGGCCAGGTCGGTGGCCAGGCAGAACACGGCCATGATCTCGGAGGCTACGGTGATGTCGAAGCCGTCCTCGCGGGCCACGCCGTCTGCGGCCGAACCCAAACCGTCCACCACGTTGCGCAGCTGGCGGTCGTTCATGTCGACGCAGCGGCGCCAGATGACGTTGTTCAAATCGATGTCAAGCTCGTTGCCCTGCTTGATGTGGTTGTCCAGCATGGCCGCGAGCAGGTTGTTGGCGGCTCCGATGGCATGGAAGTCGCCGGTGAAGTGCAGGTTGATGTCCTCCATGGGAACGACCTGGGCGTATCCGCCGCCTGCAGCGCCGCCCTTGACGCCGAACACAGGGCCCAGCGAAGGCTCGCGCAGCGCCAGCATGGAGCTTCGGCCCGTCTTGCACAGCGCGTCGTGCAGGCCGACGCTCGTGGTGGTCTTGCCCTCGCCTGCCGGCGTAGGGTTGATCGCCGTGACCAGGATGAGCTTGCCCTTCATGGGCGCATCCTTGTAAGAATGGATGTCCACCTTGGCCTTGTAGTGGCCGTAAGGTTCGCAGGTGCCCCAATCGATGCCGGCTTTTTTCGCCACCTCTTCGATGGGCAGCATCTCGCATTCCTGCGCGATCTCGATGTCGGATTTGTACTCCACGTTCGCCTCCTGTTTCTCAGGTTTCGTCCCACACGCTGATTGCCTTCCCCCAGCGCTAAGAGCCATCAGATATTTAATTCTACTACCATGGGTATGCGGTGTTCACCATGTATCGGCGATGTGGCCTTTAATTCCACCGAGCTGCCCAGCGAACGGTTCGGACGTGGTATAGTCAGCTGCCAAGCCCGCCGACCCGACCTTTAAGGACCCACGTGAACGACCTTATCCTCTATCTTGGCATGACGATTGCCGGCTATGCGCTGGGCGCACGCATGCGGCGCAGCGGCATGCGTGCGTCGTGGGTGAGCGGCATGCTGGGGGCCGTGATCATGCTGGTGGTCTTCGCCATGGGCCTGCGCATCGGCGCCAACCAGGACGTGGTGAGCAACCTCAACCTCATCGGGCTGTATGCGCTCATCACGGTGCTGTCGGCCCTTTTGTTCACCATCGTCGGCCTTGCTCTGCTGCGGCGCGCGCTCAAGCTGGATCGGCACGGCATACTCGCCGACTCCGAAAGCCTTGAGAGCACCCTGCGGCAACCGCAGGCGATTCCTGCTGACGACGGCTCCGCCGCAGGCATCGATCCCGCCACCATCCGCATCGTATGCTCCGTTGCGGCCGGCGTCGCCATCGGTTGGGCCTGCTCGACCTTCGCCCACGTTCCCTTCGAGACGCTCAACGGCTACGCAGGCGTCGCCATCCGCGTCGGACTGTGCGTGCTGCTGGTGCTTATCGGCCTTGACCTGGGATTGGAGGGCACCGTCATACGCAACATCCGCAATGCCGGCCTGCGGGTCCTGGCCGTTCCCTTCGTCACCGTTGCTGCGACACTGGCTGCCCTTGCCGTGTGCAGCATCTTTCTGCCGCTGTCGCTGCGGGAATGCCTGGCCATCGGCGCCGGATTCGGGTGGTACAGTCTGGCTCCCGGCATCATAATGGACCAGGGGTACATCACGGCAGGCGCCGTGTCGTTCATGCACAACATCCTGCGCGAGCTGCTGTCCATCATCACGATTCCCCTGGTGGCGCGCCATGTCGGTTACATCGAGAGCACAGGTCTTGCAGGCGCAGCGGCAATGGACGTGTGCCTGCCCGTGGTCGAGCAGTCCACCAACGGCATCACCACGGTCTACGCCTTCGTAAGCGGCGTGGTCCTGTCGGTGCTGGTGCCAGTGCTGGTCCCCTTGTTTATCTAGCCGCGCGCCCGTCGCCATCTGTATTCGGTTTCGATTTCATCACAATGCAAAACGCCGCCGGGCTTTAACCGGCGGCGTCGTGACCTTGTATTTTCCCGCGTGCGCTACAAGCAGAAGCAGGGCAGCACGCCCACCGGGTCGTCAGCGGCCTCGCCGTAGTCGGGATAGCCGTCGGTGCCCACACGGAAGAAGTCGGAATCGGCCTTGGGGCGAGCGGTCCTCTCCCACCAGGCGGTTTCGTATCCGTCGTACTTCCTCACCATATACGACAAGGCATCGTAGTTACTCTCGTAGAAAGGCGACATGGTTACGTTCTCGAAGAACTGGTACTGACTGCCCTCGGCGTTGTAGATGTCGCGCATCTCATACTCCTCGCCGCACTCGCCCACGATCTCGGTCAACGCCAGCAGCCACAGCTTGTCTTCGGTGCTGGTCACGACCGAGGCTTCCGAGGCCATACCCGTGTTGTTCGTCGACTTGATAACCGTCTTGATTTCGGACTGAAGGTCCTCGGGCAGCATCGCCAGGCCGTCGGAGTTCAGCCAGCCGCGCAAATCACTGCTCTTCCACCCGCCGTTGTTCTCGCCGGATGAGTTCATGCCCCGCTTGTCGATGGACTCGCTGAACATGAAGGTGATGCCCGCCCGGCCGGAATCGGCCAGGTTGTCATGGTAGAAACCAATGATCTGCACGTCCACCGTCGAGCCGTTGGACAGCTTCACCGATTTCGTCTGGGTGCCGTCCAAAGTGCCGTCGGAATTGGTCAGGTTGTAGCCGATGGCGATGTCCATGGCATCGCTTGCGGAAGTTGCCGCAGATATCTCGTCGGCAATGGTCGAAAGCTCCTCCCAGGTGTATTCCTCGACCGAGTTCTTTACCTCGACCTCGCCGGTCTGCTCCTCTTCTTCGACCGGTTCCTCGGCGGGAGCCTCCACCGCAGCCTCCTGCTCAGCCTCGGGTTCCGCCTGGGTCTCAGGAACCGTGGCTTCTTCCTCGGTATCCGAGCCGGCGTGGATGGTTATCCATCCGACACCGAGGGCACCGATACCCAAAGCCAAAACGAAAACGGCCATGATCAGGCCGGAAACCTGCTTGCGTCGCTTGAGCTCATGGTAGCGGGCCGGCGCGATGCCCGCCGGTTGAGGTGCGATTCCGTTCAAATAGTCGCCGGAGACGGGTTCTCCGCAATTAGGGCAGAACGACGATCCGTCCCTCATTGATGCGCCGCATTTTGCGCAACGAGCCATAATGGGGCCTCCTGTCATAATTGGAAACAGGATACCACGAGGTGACTGAATCGGTCGAATTCGGGACCGACGAATTGCCCGAAAACGTGGGCTGTACAGGCGCGAACGGAAGAAAAAACGCCTGCAAACACCCCGGAAGGCCAGTCCGTAGCGGGCCTTGGCAGGCTTGCAACTGCGCGATGCGACGCCCGTCAAGGGTCACGCGACACCGACCGGACAGCCGAAGACCCGTCAATCCAGCGAATGCACACCGCCGCAGCCAGCCCCTCAAAAACGGAGGACTGGTTATGGCACGGGCATTCCGGCAGCCGTACAATGAACCGACCCGACCTAACAAGGAGACCGCCATGCTTGACCAGCGCATTCTGGATACCATGATGATCAACGTCCCCGCTGCCTCGATGTGGCGCGACAACATCCGCATCACCGAGGCGCAGGAGCCCGGCTTCATCACCTTCGAAACGGATGTGCCTGCCGAACTGGGGAATTACCGCAACGGCATCCACGGCGGCACCGCCTACACCATCGGCGAGATCGGCTGCGGGTTCGCCATGTACTCCTTCAACACGAACAACGTGTGCCAGAGCGCGAACATCAACTTCCTGAAGGCCGTGCCGTGCTGCACCGTGGTGACGAAGACCGAGCCCATCCACAAGGGCCGCTCCACGGCGGTCATCCGCGTGTCAACCTATCAGAAGGAAACCGGCAAGCTGCTGTTCCAATCCACCCATAACATGTTCCTGTTCGGGCCCGTGTTCGAAGATGTGGAGCAGTAGCCGAAAGCGAACGGGCGCCTAGCGTGCCATACTCGCAGAAATGACGCCCTCGGTGCGGACGCATCGTTCGGGGTTCATCCAGGTCAGACCCTCCGACGTCCACCACAGCGGATTGGCGAAGCTGCCCAGCGTCGCCTGCACGCATTCGCCCTGACCCAGGAAGAACCGCTCGTACTCCACGGCGAAGGTGTACTCGGTGTTCCAGTTCTCGTAGGTAAATCCGCTGATCTGACCTGCGGCGTTGTATTCGAATTGAACGCCGTCCACATTGCCGAGCTGTTTGAAGTCGCCCGTGGTCTCCATCGTCATGTTCGTCAGGCGGCCGTCCTCATCGCGAACGAACCGGTAGGTTTCGCTTCCAACGGCACCTTCGATCAGGATGGACGAGCACGCGCCGTTATCGTCGTAGTCCACGGTATATTCCATCGGCCGGTCAGACGAATCGCTCACGCCTGTCACCCTGCCCTCCGCGTCGTAGGCGTAGGTGTATTCAACCGCCCGTCCGCCGAAACTGCTGGTGTAGGACGCAAGCCGGCCCGCTTCGTCGTAGGCGAGGGTGAGGACGGTGCCTGTCGAGACGAAGGATTCCAACCGCCCCTGATCGTCGTAGGTGTAGGAATATTCCGTGGGCACACCCGTGCGGCGAATGACGTTGCCCGCATCGTCGTAGACGAACTCCACGTCCATAGATTCGGCTTCGACATCCCAAATGCCTATGATGTTGCCGGATTCATCGTAGTTGAACTCGTAAACTGCCTGTTCAGAAGTGTCGTCCACGCCCACGGTGCTTTCCGCATACCCCGTGGCGACCCCAGCCTCGTCCAAACTCAACGAGTACTCGTATGTAGAGGTTCCACCAGAAGACGACACGACCTTCGTCACGTGGACAGGCACCCACTGCTCGTGAATCGGCGTGGCCTCAAGCCCTACCACCGCTACGTCGTCGTCAACTTCGATTGCGGAAAGCCCCGCGGCCCCGCTCACATCGACTTCGGTCAAAGCCGTGTCCATCGCCCGCAGCGTCTCCAAAGCGCTGTTGGCGGAAAGGTTCAGCTCCGCAAGATTCTCGCACCCGGTCACATCCAGATACGCCGCCGCCTGAAGCACGGCAGCGTCCAGTTCTGCAAGTTTCGTGCCCGACACGTCCACATATGCCAGCTGACCGGTCTTTCCCCAGGTCACTTCCGTAAGCGCCGGACAATCCAGCGTCAGGCGCTCAAGGTTGTTCGCGCCGCTCAGATTCAAGAACTCGATGTTGGTGCCCGACACGGCAAGCGTGGTCACATTGGGAAGCAGAGCAAGAAACGCCAGGTCCTCCGTCCCTTCGACGGACACCTCGGTCACGGCGGCGGCCTCTTCACGCGAAAGCCCGCCGTCACCGTCGGTGTCGAAAGACTCCATGACGGCCAGCACCCGGTTATCGGGAAACTCCTCGCTGGTCAGGGCGTAGTCGGAACCCGAAGCCTCCCATCCCGCCAAGACGACGGCGACCACCGCCGCCACGGCCGAAAGTGCCAGAGCGGCGGCGAGGGCCGTACGCAACTTCGACCGGAGACCAGTACTGGGCACACCCGATACGCCTCCTATCAGGGACGTCGGCGCCGAAGGCACCGCCATGCCGCACCCGCTGCAAAAGCGGGCGTTGCGAGCAAGTCTGGTTCCGCAATTCGAACAGCGCACGCGCTCCCCCAACCTTCGAGGTTTCGGACGATGTCACGCACAGTGTAGGGTAAACGGCGCCCGCTTAGGTAACGAAACGGCAATCGGGAGGAATCCGATCGGCATCCGCCGATTGCCAATACGCTACGCTCATACATAGGATGTCGGCCGCTTTCCATCGGCTGCCCGCAGCCTTACAATGGCACCAAACATCTGGAAGGAGACCGCCATGCAACGCCACGCCGAAGAGCTCAAGCAGCTGATACGCTACCTGTCCGAAGAGAGCGGCGAGCGCATTCCCGCAGATCTTGATGCGCTCGACTCTCAGCAGCTATGGAACACCTTCCGCGGCCTGGTCAACGTCCGCATGCCCAGACGCGCCTCGAGCGGATTCTACGCCATGCAGGACGCACTGCTCCAAGCGATCATCCAAGAGGACGGCGTAACCGACGCCGCGACGCTTCCCCGCACCGCGCTTGACCAGCGGCTTTCTGTGTGGCAGGGGGACATCACCCGCCTGCGCGCCGACGCCATCGTCAACGCGGCCAACAGCCAGATGCTGGGCTGCTGGGCCAAGTGCCACAGCTGCATCGACAACGTCATTCACACCTACGCAGGCGTGCAGCTGCGGGAGGAATGCGACCGCATCATGCGGGCCCAAGGGGAAAACGAACCCACCGGGCACGCCAAGGTGACCGGCGCCTACAATCTGCCGTCGAAGCATGTCATCCACACGGTGGGGCCCATCGCCCAGGGACATCCGACGGCGCGCCACCGCCTTCAGCTGGCCCAATGCTACACGTCCTGTCTGGATGCGGCCGCCGCGACGGGATGTGAATCCATCGCCTTCTGCGGCATCTCGACCGGCGTGTACGGGTTCCCCGCAGAGCAGGCGGCGCCTATCGCCGTAGACACCGTGCGCGATTGGCTCGACCGGCACCCCGATGTGCCCATGCACGTTGTGTTCAATGTGTTCGGCAACAGGCAACTCTCCATTTACCAGGATATCCTCTGCATGTAACACACCTTCGAAAGGACCTCCCATGAGAAACCTCCGCGGATTCGCAGTTGCAGACGACTCGCCCGAAAGCGTCGCCGGCGCAATCGAGCGACTCGCTTGCGCGCTTGAAGAAGCCGACGCCGTTGCCATCGGCGCCGGAGCCGGCCTGTCCACCTCCGCCGGCATGGTCTACGACGGAGACCGGTTCCACACGTACTTCGACGACTTCGAGACGAAATACGGCTTTACCGACATGTACAGCGGCGGGTTCACCCGGTTCGAAACGCCCGAGGAGCAATGGGCGTTCTGGAGCCGCATGATTGCCATGAACCGCCTGGTCAAAGCGCCGGGCACCGCCTACACCGACCTGTTTGAGCTCGTAAAGGACAAAGACTACTTCGTCATCACCACCAATGTCGACCACCAGTTCCAGCTGTCGGGCTTCGACAAGCAGCGTCTCTTCTACACCCAAGGCGACTACGGCCTGTTGCAGTGCCCGCTGCCCTGCCATCGCAGCACCTACGAAAACGAGGATGCGGTCCGCGCAATGCTCGCCGCTCAGGGCTACACCTTCGCCGAAGACGGCACGCTGACTCCTCCCGACGACCGCGAGCCGGCCATGGCCGTGCCGACGGACCTGCTTCCCACCTGTCCCAAATGCGGGCGCCCCATGGCTATGAACCTGCGCATCGACGACACCTTCGTCGAGGACGAAGGTTGGCGCGCCGCCAGCAAGCGGTATGCCGACTACCTGTTCGCGCATCGAAGCGGCAAGGTTGTGTACCTGGAGCTGGGCGTAGGCATGAACACGCCGGGCATCATCAAATACCCGTTCTGGCGCTACGCCGGAGCCAACAAGCACGCCACGTTCGCCTGCATCAACCTGGGCATGGCCGCAGCTCCCGAGGAAATCGCCGACCAGTGCATCCTTATCGATGCCGACATCCAGCAGACGCTGGCAAAGCTGCTGGAGCGTTGATGTGCAGAAAGCCCCTCGGAACCGCGCCGCATCCGGCCGCCGAGGGGCTTACCTATATTTTAGAGCGAAGGCGGCGCTACCGCGACCAGGAGCGCACGTTGTTTTCGGCGTCGATGTACACCACGCCGGTGATTTCGGGAAGGGTCTTCGCGTACGCCAGACCGTCTTCGATGCCCAGCGCGCACAACGTGGTGGAGAACCCGTCGCAATCGGCGCTTCGTGCCGCAATAAGCGTGACGCTTTCGGCATCGGTGCTGATGGGAAGCCCGTCTTTGGGGCTCAGTATGTGGCAATACCGCTTGCCGTCCAGCTCGAAGGCCCGCTCGTACAGGCCGCTCGTGACCACCGAGCCGTCTGCGATGCGCACCGTGCACAACATGGACGCCGGATCCTTCGGGTTGCGGACACCTACCACATACGGCTCGCCGCCAGGCTTGCCGCCCCGTACCGCCACGTTGCCGCCCAGGTTCACTAATATGTGCCTGATACCCGCCGCATCAAGCAGGTCGACCAGGGCATCCGCGATGAACCCCTTCGCCGTGCCGCCCAGATCGATGGCGGCCAGTGGGTCGTCCAGCCAGGCCTCGAACCCGTCGCCGCACGTTCGCACATGGACGCCTCGCCAATCGACATGGGACAGGGCCCCCATCCGTTCCTCTTCCGTCGGAATGACGCCCTGGACGAAGTTCCACAGACGAGTGACGCTTCCCATGGTGATGTCGAACACGCCCAGGGAACGCTCGCAATACCCCAGGCTCGCCTCCAAAAGCCGAGCCGTGTCCTCCGCGATGCTGACGGGTTTTCCACCTGCTGTGTTTATCCTGGTCACATCGCTGTGCGAAAGCGTACGTGAAAACAGGTGCTCGAACCGCCGGCACGCCGCAAGCGCGTCGGCGAATCCGGCGCGGACCGTTTCCTCGTCGCCGAAGGCCGAAAGGACGATCTCGGTATTGAAAGCGTAGAACTGCGCCGTATGGGGTTTGGACGGGTCGCCGGCCGGCGTGAAAAGGTACTCGTCCTCCAACGGGATGACATCCATCACAACAAATCACCTCTCTGATGCACCCGATGCAGTGTAGCAGATGCGAAACCCCCGCCCGCCGTCGGGAAAGCCGCCCGCATACGACGCGCAGAATGTTTGCCGACAACGCCGTGGCATGCGGCTGTGCGACGGAGCGAAGCGTTCGCGCCAGCAGAAACAAGGCCGCAAAGGCGGGCATCAGGACAAACCGAACGCGTCCGCCAGCACCTCCGCGAAGGGCCGCTTCGACGCCTGGTCCAGCAGGCGTTCTTTTTCCGAACGGGTCAGGCGCTTGAACCGGTACTCGGCGCTTAAGGCCTCGTGCTTTGTGGGGAACTCCGCTGCGGCCACCAGCTCCACCGGCAGACGCGACCGGGTATACTTCGCCCCCTTGCCGGCGTTGTGCGTGGCCACCCTTTGCTCCACATCGACGGCGTACCCCGCATACAGGGTGCCGTCGGCGCAGGTCACCACATACATCGAGTAGGTTTTATCCCCCACGGCTACAGCTCACGCTCCACAACCATGCGCCACGCGCCGCCGACGCGCTCGCAGGCGCAGACGTATCCGTGGCACCAGGAGGCGTGCCAATCGTAGTAATCCTTGGCAGGTTCGGCGTAGGAGCTCAAAAGCGCCATGATGGTTCCGCCATGGACCACCGCCGCCACCTGGGAAAGTCCGCGACGATGGGCGTCTTCGGCCAGCGCGTCGAAACCCTTGCAGACCCGGGCGACGAACCCGGCCCGGTCCTCGCCCTGCGGGCAGCGGCCGAGGCACCATCCGTCCACCCATTCCCTATACGCGGCATCATCCGCCATCTCGTCGGCGGTACGTCCCTCGAAGGTTCCGAAGTCCATTTCGTGCAGATCAGGTACGGCTACCTGTTCTGCCTGCGGAAAAAGGACCGAAGCCGTCTGGACCGTGCGCACCATGCCGCTGGTGTACACCACGTCCGCAGGTGGGATGTCAAGACACGTTTCCGCAACCCGCTTCTGCCCTTCCGGACACAAAGGCTCATCGGTCACGCCGATGTAGCGACGCTCCAGGTTCCCCGCGGTGGGCGCATGCCTCACCAGATACACCGTCAGCGGACCCATGGGTCGCCTTTCAGCACAACGGGAATGCCGCATACCATGCGAACGACCGTATCGGCATGTTCCGCCAACCGTATGGACAGATGCCCCGCCCGGTCGCGCCAGGCGCGGTCCTCATGCGTGGCAGGCACCACGCCTGATCCGACTTCTTCAGCTATGACCAGGTCCTTTTCCATCAGTTGAGGGAACACGTCCTCCACTTCGGCATGGCGCACCAGCTCCTGCGCGTTGCGCAGCGCAGGTCGGTCGTCGATCACGGCGTCAGCCATGTCCCGGGCCGGGTAGCCCAATTCGGCCGCGAATGTCCTTTTGCCCGAAGCGATGCCTCCAACGATGAGGATCATAGGCCCACCAGCTTCAAGGTAAGCACCAGGACAAGCAGCATGGCCAGCTCGAGCACCTGCAAAAACGCCCCCGCCAAATCGCCGCTTATGCCGCCGAACTGCTCGCGGGCGAACCGCCAGAACGCAGCGAAACCGATGAGCCCCGTTGCGACCACCGCGAATCCGCAGGGGGCCGACGCCGCAAGAGCTGCGGCCATACAGACAAACGCCCACCCCAGAAGGACGGCCACGGTGATGCGGGTTTTCGCGGAGAACGAGAACGACGAGAGCATGCCGTCGTCGGTGCTTTTGGGGAGCACGAGGGTGGCGATGCCCGACATCACGCGACTGTACACCGGAATCAGAGCCAGCAGCGCCACGCTCCGCATGCCTAGCGGAAGCTCGGTCGCCACGCCCAAATACGAAATCAAATATATGCCGACGGAGAACACGGCGAAGGCGCCCGATCGGGAGTCGCTCAAGATCTCACGCTTGCGTTCAAACGTGGCGTTGCTGCCTTGGGCGTCGGCCACGTCGCAGAATCCGTCCATATGGATGCCGCCAGAAAGCAGGATGGGCAGCACCGTGATGCCCGCGGCCGTGAACACCGGCCCCACCCCCAGCTTGAAGCACGCCCAGCACCACAGGGCAAGACAGGCACCGATTACGATGCCTACCAGGGGAAACGCCGCCATCATGTAGCGCTGGTTCTGAGGCTTCCACTCGATTGTGGGCATGGGGATAGACGAGAACATGGAGAACGCCATGATAATGGAGCGCCATGCGTTCATGCTTCACCGTCCTTGATGCATTGGGAAACACCTGCCGCAACCTCGTACACCGCATCGGCCTGGGCGGCCAATGCGCAGTTCACGCGTCCCAGCAGGCGCACATACCTGTCCGTCTCAGCCGAATAGGATACCCCATCGGACCCGACCTCGTTGGCGACCACGACCAAAGAGGCGCAACGGCTCCGTAGGTGGCCGACGCCCGCCATGATGCGATCGAAGGCCTCGTCGGCATCGAGAACGGAGCCGTCCTGCGCGAACAGGACGTTGGCGGCCACGTTGCCGGTGCATTCCAGAAGCACCGATTCCGTATCGGGAGGCAACTCCACCGATGTCAGATCACCATAGCATTCCACCGTGGAGAACCCCTTGCCGAAACGCTGGGCGCGATGTTTCGCCACCCGGGCCCGTCCCTCTTCCCCGAAGGGCTGCATGGTGGCTATGTAGATGCGGGGCGATCCCGCGCGCACGGCCATTTCCTCGGCCCATGCGCTCTTTCCGCTGGATGCAGCCCCTGTGACCAGGACGAACATCAGGAAAGCTCCTCATAGGCATCCATGCCCAAATCGTCGAAGGACGCTGCGTCGTACACGGCCAGGGCCATGTCCAGCAGCGGCAGCAGGGCCACAGCCCCGCTTCCCTCCCCCAGGCGCATGCCCGCGTTTATGGGCGGATGCAGGCCCAATGCCTCCAGAATGGCGACGGTTGCAGGCTCCGTCGAAATATGGGACGCCAGCATCGCATGCGTACATGCGGGACACAGCCGACTTGCCGCCAGCGCGGCGACGGCGCTCACCAGCCCGTCCACCACCACGGGCATGCCGCACAGCGCACCTCCTATATAGAGACCGGCCATGGCGCAGATGTCGAACCCGCCAACCTTGCACAGCACATCGAAGGCGTCCGCCGGATCGGGTGCGTTCACCTGGATGGCGCGGCGGACCGCAGCTTCCTTGCGGGCAAGGCCTTCGTCGTCAAGCCCCGCGCCCCGGCCGACGCTCACGGTAGGGTCGAGCCCCAGGAGCACGCTGGCGATGGCCGACGACGTGGTGGTGTTGCCGATGCCCATCTCGCCGGCGCACAGGATGTCGAAACCCCGGGACCGCATCGAGTGGGCGGCGTCGATGCCCACGTCGATGGCCGCAGCGGCCTGCTCGGGAGTCATGGCCGGACCTTCGGTCATGTCCGCCGTTCCCGGCGCCACCGAGCATCCCACCACGCGGGGGTTGGAAGGCGGCGTGGCCAGGCCCACATCCACCGACACCACCTGTGCGCGGACCGTCTTGGCCATAACGGCCACCGAAGACGTGCCCGCCGCCACCGAATCGGCAACCAGCGTGGAAACCTCCTGGCCGCACTGGGTGACGCCTTGGGCCACCACGCCGTTGTCGGCGCAGAACACCAGCACCGCTCGGTCGCGAATCTCCGGGTTCGGCGTGCCCATGATGCCCGCCAGCTGGACCACGGCGTCTTCCAAAACGCCCAGGCTGCCCAGAGGCTTGGCCACGGCAGCCCAGTGCTCGCGGGCCAAGTCGGCCGACTCCGTATCGAAAGGCGGGATGGCAGCGTTAAGTGCTGCAAAATCCAATGCCGTCATGTTGAGAGACCTTCTTTCAGAACTGCAAGGGGCCAAGCTCCGCCCCGGTTAATCGCGCGCTCCGTCGGATGCCAGGTACAGCAGGGCGTTCACGATGGACGCCGCCACGTTGCTGCCGCCCTTCCTGCCCACGGCAACGATGTAGGGGCATCCCAGCCCCATGATGAGCTCCTTGGATTCGACCACGTTGACGAACCCTACGGGCACGCCGATGACCAGCCGCGGCATGGGGGCCTTGCCGGCTTGAACCAGGTCGGCAAGCTGCACCAGGGCCGTGGGGGCGTTGCCGATCGCATAGATCGGCGGTTCTGGCAGCGCGGCCGCACGTTCCATGGCCACCGCCGAGCGGGTGATGCCCCGGGTTTTGGCCTCGGCGGCCACATCCGCATCGGCCACGAAGGTGTGCACCTGCCCGCCGAAGCGGCCAAGAACCCGCTTGTTGATGCCCGCCGCCACCATGGACGTGTCGGTCACCACATGGCACCCGTCGCGCAGCGCTAAGACGGACTGCGGAACCACGCCTTCGGAGAACCGCAGCGTTTCGGCGTATTCGAAATCGGCGGTCGTATGTATGACCCGCTTGACCACAGGTTCGGTCTCGGGGTCGACCTTGATTCCCCTAGCCGCCAGCTCGTCGCCAATGATTTGGAAGCTCCGGGTCTCGATTTCAGCCGGAGCCACGAACGTCAAGGTTTGCATCTGCGTCATACGCCTTCCTCCAGAATGCGATAGACCAAGTCCATATCCAAACTCTCCCGCACCGTATCGGCCAGGATATCGTATTGCTCTTCGCGATAGGCCGCCATGTCCAGCGCCTGCAGCGCCCCAGCATCAAGCCCCTTGGCCGCCAGCAGGGACGACACCAGCGCCTGGGCGCTCTCCTGGGTGTCGAACAGCCCGTGCAGGTATGTTCCGTACACATTGTTGCAGCAGCATCCGTCCTCGTGAGGTGCCTCCTGCCCGGCCGCGTCGGCCAAGGTGACGAAGGCCGAGCCTTGGCCATGCGGCGCCGTATCGGTGCGGACCGTCGACCCCATGTGGATCTCGTAGCCTTCCACCGTTGCCCCCGACATGCCGGCAAGCACGCCTTCCACCTGCAGGATGGTTCCCTTGGAAAGCACCTGTCGCTTTTCAGGGGAAAACTCCGTAACCACCGGCAGAAGCCCTAAGCCCCGCAGCGTGCCGCCGCCCTCGACGCCGTCGGGGTCGCGCACCTCCACACCTAAGATCTGGTAACCGCCGCAGATGCCCAGCACAGGCGTTCCCGCCCCGGCGCGGCGCACCACGGCCGCCTCCATGCCGCTTTCCCGCATCCAGCGCAGATCGTCTATGGTGTTCTTCGTCCCCGGCACGATGACCAGGTCGGGTTCCCCCAGTTCACGGGCTCGAGTAACATAGCGCACGCCCACGCCCTCGATGGCGTCCAGCGCGATGAAATCCGTGAAGTTGGACACGTGGGGCAGCCGCACCACGGCGATGTCAAGCGTCTGACCCGCCGTGCGCACGTCCAGCCGATCTGACAGGCTGTCCTCGTCGTCGATGTCCACCCGCACGTAGGGAACCACGCCCGCCACAGGCACGCCGGTTTTCTCCTCGATGATGTCCAGGCCGGGTTTGAGGATGGACACGTCGCCGCGGAACTTGTTGACCACGGTGGCCTTCACCAGGTCGCGCTCGTCTTCATCCAACAGGTCGATGGTGCCGATAAGCTGGGCAAACACGCCTCCACGGTCGATGTCGCCCACCAGAAGCACCGGGGCGGACGCCATTTTCGCCATGCCCATGTTCACGATGTCGTCGGTTTTCAGATTCACCTCGGCGGGACTGCCCGCTCCCTCGATGACGATGACGTCGAAGCGCTCGTCCAGGCTGCGGTAGGCCTTCATGATCTGAGGCACCAGCGATTTCTTGAACGCGAAGTAATCCTTGGCCGACATGGTCGTCAGGGGCTTGCCTTCGACGATGACCTGCGAGCCCACGTCGCTCGTAGGCTTCAGCAGGATGGGGTTCATGGCCGCTTCGGGGCGGATGCCCGCCGCCTGGGCCTGCATGACCTGGGCGCGGCCCATTTCCAAACCATCGTCGGTGATGCAGGAGTTCAGCGCCATGTTCTGGGATTTGAACGGCGCCGCACGCAGGCCGTCCTGCGCGAAGATTCGGCACAATGCGGCTACGATCAGGCTTTTTCCTGCTCCTGACATGGTGCCTTGCACCATTATGGCCTTTGCCATGCGCAGCTCACCTCCTGTATTTCATGCAATAGGCGAACGTTTTCCCGGTGCGTGCGCACGGCGACCCGGAACCACGTCGGTCCCAGGTTGCGGCAGTCCGCAAACGACCGGATGAGAATACCGCGTTCCAACAACGCAGCCTTCAGATCGAAGGCGACAGGCACTTGGAACAAAAGATAGTTGGCCTCGCTGGGAACAACCCGCAGGCCCGACTCTGCAAGACCCGAGGCGAGGTAGGCCCGCTCGGCTGCCACATAGGCGCGGGTCCGTTCCAGATAGCCGGCCTCCGAAAGCGCCGCCAACGCTGCAGCCTGGGCAGGCGACGACACCGCCCATTCCGCCCCGCAGCCGTAGACGCGATCGAGCAGAGCCCCATCGGAGCAGACGCACCAGCCGACCCGCAGGCCCGCCATGGCATAGGACTTTGTGAAAGCCTTCACCACAATGAGCTGCGGATACGCTGCGCACAACCGCACTGCAGAAGGCTGGTCGGCAAAATCCAGGAAGCACTCGTCGACCACCGCGACCGTGTCCTGGGCCGCCGCCCGGGCCACAATCCTCTCGAGCAGACCGGCTTCGACGGTGCATCCCGTGGGGTTGTTGGGTGTGCAGAGGAACGCCAGGTCGACATCGGGCGTCAAGTCGGCCAGCACACGGTCGGTCAGCGCGAAACCGTCGCATTCCCGCAGGTCATGAGTTCGAATTTCAGCATCGACCTGGCGCAGCGAATGCCCGTAGCCGGAAAAGCCCGGCGACACCACCAACGCGGTGCGCGGGCGCAGGGCCAGGCACACCCGCAGAAACGCATCGCTCGCCCCCGCCGTGCAGAGCACCCAGGATTCGGGCACGCCTTCCGCCTGCGCCACTGCAGACGTCAGCTGCAGGCAGCGCGGGTCGGGGTACGCCTCGAAATCCGTCGGGCAGGCGCACAGGGCCGCAAGCGCCGCATCGGGCATGCCCATCGGATTGATGTTGGAAGAGAAGTCCAGTTCAACGGGGTGCGAATAGACATCCCCGCCATGGTCGTACGGTCGCATCGGCATCCTCACCCGCGAACCGGTTCCCACACGAACTTTTTGATGCCGGCACGCCATTGCTGCTTGGAGCCGCCGCGAACCGCATACTTGGCAGCCTGGGCATCGGTCACCACACTGCCGGCGACAATATCGGCTCCCGCCTCGACGACGGGCCAGGCAGGAAGCGAGCTGGGGCCCGCCACCACGGTGCAGGCGCTGCGGGAAAGCTCCAGCAGGCGCGGCATGGTCTTGTTCGTGAGCGTGGTGCCCGTCAAGAACACGAAGTCCTGATCAGGCAGGATGTATTCGCAGGCCGAATCGGGCACGTCGTTGTCGTTTCGGCAGTTGCGCTCGAGCACCGTCAGATGCCCCACCCGGTCCATGGTCGCCATGCCCGGGAAGTGGCCGATGACGGCGATCTTTTTGCCGGTGTAGCGCTCCTCCATGGAGTCGAAGGGGTTCTGGTTCCGACCCGCGTAGGATTCGCCGCCGTCCACATCGGCCCCTAAGGCCGCCAGCTTGTCAGGCTGGGTGTACCAGGCGTTCATGGCTGCGACGCCCAAGGACGCTTCGCTGAACCGCCAGGACTTCGCCAAAGCGGCCAGGCTTTTCAGGTCCAAATTCAGGTAGTTGCCGGTGTAGAGCTGCGCACGGGCACCGTCCTGCACGGTCTTGGCAATGCCGAGTCCGCATTCCGCTTCAACATACGACCAGCTCACGCCTTTGCAGAAGTCTTTGACGGCAATGCCTTCGGGAATGCCGTCGATCAGCGCGTCATACAGCTCCCAACCCACGGATCCTCACTTTCCAAAACGCCGACGCACGCGTGCGAATGCCTTTTCATCAAACATGTTCGTCCATTGTCCCACTAAACAAACGAAGGTGCCATAGCATCACAGGATGCCGACCCAAAGAACGGCTGCGAGTGACATTGCGGCCAGCACGCTGAGCGTCGACGTGGCGTACAGCAGCCGGTTCGCACGGACGATGTCGTCGGACTCGATGTCCCGAACGGGATCGCCCAAGGTGGGTTTTGGTTTGTACACGCCGCCGTAGGTGCCGCCGCCGGCAAGCTGGATGCCCAGCGCTCCGGCACAGGCGGCTTCCGTGTGGGCGGAATTGGGAGACGGGTGCTTCAGGCGGTCGCGACGGAACATGCGCCATGCGCCTTTCGGGTCCTGCCCGACAAGGCCCGCCGCCGCGCACATGAGTGCGCCTCCGATGCGGGCGGGCAGGAAGTTCAGCACGTCGTCCAGCTTGGCCGCTGCGGTCCCGAAATGCCGGTAACGGTCGTTGACGTAGCCCACCATGGAATCCATCGTGTTGACGGACTTGTAGGCTACCGCGCCCACCGGCCCGAAAAGCGCCATATAGAGGAGGGGTGCCACAACGCCGTCGCTGGCGTTCTCGGCGATGGTCTCCACCGTCGCCTTGGTGATGCCTTGGGCGTCCAGATTCCGCGTGTCGCGTCCCACGATCATGCTCACGGCATGGCGCGCGTCTTCCAAAGAGCCGCCGACCAAGGCGTCATATACCTTCATGCTCTCGACCTTGAGGGATTTGCAAGCCAGCATCTGGTAGCAGACGAGGCATTCCACCCCGAAGGCGAGCCATCCGCTGATGAGCCCGCAGGCCCAGATGAGTCCGGCGGCGCAGGCAGTGGATATGCCGGCGACCAACACTGTCAGGCACACGCCCGCCCAGAACTCCCCTTTGTCGGTTTTGGGAAACGCCCGCCTAAGCGGGTTCTCCAGCGCAGCGATGAGCCTTCCGATCCAGCGCACTGGATGCGGCAGGCTGTACGGGTCGCCGAACAGCAGGTCGGCCACGAACCCCACCGCGATGCAGGCCACATGGTGAAGCATCAGGCATCGCCGTCCTCGGTGGGACAAAAGGGACTGTCCCCTTTGTCCCATTCGGCACAGGCGCGGACGAATCGGGCGGCGGCTGAAGGCGCGCCGGGAAGATACAGGTGCGGAAAGCCCGCATGGAGGGTCGGCGTGCACATGCAACAGTCCCAATGGCGGGCGGACTGGGGCTTGCGCGCGGCGAAGGCGTCCCCGCATGCGTCGCAATCCCAGTAATGGAACTCATGTGCCGGAAGCGTATCGCCCTCGCAGGCCAGAAGCCCGTCCCGTCGGGCCGAAAGCGTCACGTATCCAAACCGCTGCAGGCGCCCCGTTTTGAACCCGCGCCCGTCGAGCGCGCCGACCATCGGCCAGGCTTCGCCTTCGGCATCCTCCAGCTGCTGCTGCAGGTACAGAAAGCCTCCGCACTCGGCCACCGTAGGCATGCCCGCTGCCACGGCCCGCCGGATCGACTCGAGCATCCCCGTGTTTTCGGAAAGGATCTTGGCATGCAGCTCCGGATAGCCGCCGCCCAGATACAGGCCGTCGCAGGCCGGAAGCTGCGCATCGCGCAGCGGCGAGAACCTCACCAGGCGCGCGCCCAGTTTCTCCAGCAGGCGCAGGGCGTCTTCGTAATAGAAGCAGAAGGCCTCGTCATAGGCCACGGCGATGGTCGGGTTGCCATCCGCCTTAGCAGGAAGCCCCATCGGTTCGAAGGCAAGCGGCTGCGCCGACGCGGCCAGCCTCAGCACCGCATCCAAATCGATGCAGGCCTCAACCGCATCCGCCAGGCCGTCCAGCTTGCGCTGCAAATCGGACACCTCGTCTGCCAGCACCAATCCTAGATGCCGGCTCTCAAGCGACGCGTTCTCCACGTCGGGAAGGTACCCGAAAACGGCAACGCCGCATTCCTCCTCGATGACCTGCTTCAACCGAACATACATCGCCTCCGACGTGCGGTTCAAGATGATGCCGGCCACCATGCTGGGGGTGCGGAAATTCACGAAGCCCTGCACCTCCGCCGCGATGGACCGGGCTCGGCTGCGTCCGTCCACCACCAGCAGGGCCGGAGCCTCAAGCGTGCACGCCACGTCCCACGCCGAAGCGTCGCTGCTCAGGGCAACGCCGTCGTAGTAGCCCATGACGCCTTCCACCACGGCGATGTCGGCACCTTCGTTCGCCTCTGCGAACAGGGCCTTCGCCGTGTTCTTGCCGGCCAGGAACAAATCCAGGTTGCGGGAGGGCGCCCCCACCACCCGGGTGTGGTACATGGGGTCGATGTAGTCGGGGCCGCATTTTCCGGCACGCACGTCCAAACCCCGGCGCACCAACGCCCGCATGAGCGCGCAGGCGACCGTGGTTTTGCCGGAGCCGCTGGACGCGGCGCCTATGACGATGCGCGGTATGGAGGCGATCATCGTGCACCCGGCCCGTCTGCACTCAGCATGAACACAGGGTTTTCCGCCTTCATCAGGTGATACTCGCCGACCTGATGGCTTCGGGCTACCGACAGCTGGATGATTTCCGCATGCTGAAGCCCACAGGCCGCAACCGTTTGGGCCAGCTGCGCCGTCGTTTCCAAAGTGACCGCCGTGGCCACGATGCGCACCTGGGGATTCGCCGACACGGCCGCCTGTATGACATCCGCCATGGAACCGGTCGTCCCACCGATGAACACGCAATCGGGAGCCGGGAGCCCCGCCAGCGCCTCGGGTGCGCGGCCTTGCGTCACCGTCACGTTGCCAAGTCCGAACTTAGATACGTTTCGCCTGGTCAGCTCGACAGCTTCGGGCCGCATTTCAACCGCATGCACCTGTCCGGCGCACGCCGCCCGGGCGCAGGCCACGGTAATCGAACCTGTGCCCGAGCCTACGTCCCACACCACGGAATCGGGCGCGATGCCCAGCTTGGACACCGCCACGGCCCGGATTTCCTCTTTGGTCATGGGAACCATGCGTCCCCCTTCCGACGAGCGCTCGAAGGCGTCATCGGGCAGGCAGGCCGTCGTCGGCGCAGCCGCAAGGGGGTTGAACACCAGCAGCACCGCCAGATCGTCGAAGGTCAGCCCCGCAAGCTCGTCCACGGTGCCGCAGACGAACCGCTCGCCGGGATACGACAGGCCCTCGCCCACCACGGCCCGCAAACCACCGAACCCGGCATCCTGCAGACGCGCGCACACGTCCTGGGCCTTGGCCTTGCCGCCTGTCAGGAAAAACGTCTTTGTATGGCGGCGCACCTCGCCCGCCACGTCGCAGTCGCGTCCGTGGGCCGAGGTGGCGAACACGTCCTGCCAGGGCAGGCGCAGCTTGTCGCAGAAATAGACGAGCGACGACACGCCCGAATGAATCTTCACGCTGCAGGCGAAGCCGCCTTCGGCAGGAGCGGATGCGGCCCGGGGCATGCCGTCGGCGTCGATGTCGAAGTAATCGGCCTGGATATGACCGTCTTCCACCATGAAGAACCCCGCCCGCCGCTCCGTCTCGTAAGGCGCCAGGGCACGGTGGATGCCCGCCGCACCGCTGTAGAATCCCACGTCGCCGGAAAGCAGGATGCTCGCCTGCGGCACGTCCGCATGGGCCTTGAGGGCATCCACTATGTCATCGGGTCGGTACAGCGGCAGCTGCGCGGCGCCTTCGGGTGCGAAGGGCCCCAGTTTGTCCAGCAGCCGCTGCGCGCCGATGACCAGTCCGCTTCCCTTCAGGGCCATATGGGCCGCCACGGTCATGGTGTTCAGCGTGCCCATGCCCGCGCCGATGATGTTAACCAGCATGATTCGCTCCTCGCTTCCGCAGCATGCCGATGACCTGCGCCACCGCTTTGTGGACGCTCAAGCCCTCTTCCTCAACGGGCCGCGCGATCACCACCAGCGTGCAGCCGGCCTCCTTCGCCGCATCGGATTTCTCCTGGAATCCGCCCTGCCTGCCCGACGCCTTCGTCACCATGACAGAAATGCCGAACTCCTCGATCAACGCCATGTTCAGCCTCATGGAGAACGGACCCTGCATGGCTATTATGTGCGACGGCGCAAGGCCGGCCGACAGCGCGAGGTCGAGGCTTTCCCGCGCAGGCAGGATACGCGCGTACACCCGCTCGGCAAACCCGTCGATGGCATTCGCGAAAACGGGAAGGTCCTTGGTGCCAGTGGTCAACAGGATGTTTCCCGCCAGGTCATTGGCGATGCGTGCAGCCTCTTCGACGGTCTGCGCCGTCAGCCACACGTCGTCGGCGTCTTCCGCCCGCGTCACCCGGATGAGGGACAGCCCCACCGCACCTGCCGCCTGCGCGATGTTCGCCGTCACATCCGTCGCGTAAGGATGGGTGGCATCCACCACGCACAGGAAGGACTCACGGCCCATGAGAAGTTCCATGTCGTCTGCCTGCTGGCGGCCGACCAGGCAGGCCAGGTCCTTATGGGGCGGCATGACGGCCGCGCCGTATTCGGTGGCGACGCACAGCACCACGCGGCACATGCCCGTGGCCAGCAGACCCTCGACCAGCGTGCGCGATTCCGTGGTGCCGCCGTACACGAGCACCGTCGGGCGCGAATCGTTCGAAGCGGGCTGCATCATTCGTCCCCCCTTTGCAGATAGCCGCGAGGCGTCACCATGGCACCGCCGATGCGCTTCGTCTGGCTGTTGCCGACGAACACCGTGGTGAACATGTCGACGGCGGTTTCCCGCAGTTCAGACAGGGTGCACGTGCAGGCCTCCTCCCCGTCGCGGCCGATGTTGCGCACATACCCGCAGACGGTTTCGGGCGAAGCGCCCGCCGCAAGCAGGACGTCGCAGGCCCGCTGCAGGTAGTCGGGCCGCTTGTGGGACGAGGGGTTGTACAGGCACACCACCATGTCCGACGACGCGGCCGCCCGCAGGCGGGCTTCGATGGTTTCCCACGACGTCATCAGGTCGGATAGCGAGATGACCGCAAAATCGTGCATGAGCGGAGCACCCAGCACCGCCGCGCCGCCCGTGGCCGCCGTGATGCCGGGGACAACGTCGATGTCCACCACCTCACCGGCTTTTTCGGCCAGCTCGAAGCACAGGCCGGCCATGCCGTAGACGCCCGCGTCCCCCGAGCAGACCATGGCCACGTTCTTGCCCTGTCTGGCCAGCTCAAGCGCTCGTTCGCAGCGCTCGACCTCTTTGCGCATGGGAGTGGTGAACATCGGCTTGTCCGGAAACTCCTCGGCCAGCAGGCCGGCGTACACCGTGTAGCCCACGATGATGTCGCTGGCCGAGATGGCCGCACGGGCCCGCCCCGTCATGTCCTGGCCCGCCCCCGGCCCGATGCCTACCACGGCAAGCTTGCCGGCGCCCTTTCGGGCGAACGACGGGACGACCGGACGGACGGCCAGCGCGACGGTCACGCCATCTTGCGCCTGCTTGGACGTCAGCAACGCGCCGCCCGCAGCCACCGCGGCGCGCTCGCACACGTTGCCCACACCGGTGGTTTCCTTCACAAATTCGGAATCGGAGAACGCGCCCGGCACCTTCTCCAGCTCCTGAGCCGAGAACGTCTGCAAAGGCCAGTCATGGGCGCGGACGACTTCCAACAAGCCCTGCTCATCGGCCTTCAGATCGATGGTTGCCAGCCCGGCCACGCGACGCATGTCGATGCCGGCGCAGTCCAACGCCTGGCAGACGGCCTGCTCGACAGCAGCAGCCGAGGTGCCGCGCCTGCAGCCTATGCCCACAATCACATCGCGGGGCATCAGGTGCAGCGTGGTTTCGAAGGGGTTCGCGTCCACGTCATGGGTAATCACGAAGCCGACGGAAGGTTTCGCATCCCCGGCGCCTGCAGCCGTCACACCCGTCGGAAGATCGCCTTCGCAAGGCACGTCGCTCGAGAACCCGACAGGCTCCCCTTCAAGAAGCGCCGCCGACACGGCCTTGGCCGCATCCCGCTCGACAATGCAAAGGCCCTGCTGGAAGGCCCATTCGTCAACGGCGAACAACCCGTTCACATCGGTGGCCGTCGACACGGCGGCCCTGCCTCCCACAATGGAGGCAATGCGGCGGGCCAGCTGGTTCGCGCCGCCCGCATGCCCCGAAAGCAGCGGCACGGCGAAGGTTCCCCGCTCGTCGACGCTCACCACCGCAGGGTCGCTGAACTTGTCCTGCACATACGGCGCTACAGAGCGCACGGCGATGCCCGACGCGCCCACGAACACGATGGCCGTATCCTGCCAATGGTGGCCCGTCCACGCCGACAGATTGCCGTACGAGGCGCATTCCGCCTGTTTCGCCAAGCGTTCAGGCGCGAACACCCGCACATTCCATCCGTCGTCAGACAATGCGCTTGCGATGCGTTTACCCAGTTCGCATCCTTGTTTTGTGAACGCTGCCAACGCAAGGGCCCGACTTGCGGAAGCGCCGCCGTCCATGTCGTCGGCAGGCGTCTCCTGCGTCTTTTCCGGCTGGCTGGCCTCGCGGAACATATGGGAGAAGGTGGGGTCGTAAAGCCTCGAGCGGTCGAAGCTTGTGCCCAGCACGTCGCCCACCACGATGAGCGCCGTGTTCTTGATGCCGTTTTCGGCCGCCGTTTCGGCCAAAGTGCCCACCGTGCAGCGGAACACCCGCTCGTCGGGCCAGGTGGCCTTGTACACGATGGCCGCCGGGGTGTCGTCCGTATAGGCGCCTGCCACCAGCTCGTCGTGCACCGATTCCAAAAGGCTCGTGGACAAAAACAGCACCAGCGTGCAGCCGTGGCGGGCCATAAGCCTCAGCTTCTCGCCGTCAGGCACGGGCGTGCGCCCCTCCATACGGGTGATGATGGCCGACTGCGATATGCTGGGCAGCGTGTATTCGGTCTGAAGGGCCGCCGCCGCGCCGCCGAACGCGGACACGCCGGGCACTACGTCATAGGAGATTCCCGCATCGTCCAACAGCCGCATCTGCTCGCGGATGGAACTGTACAGGCTGGTGTCGCCTGTATGAAGGCGAACCGTCATGCCGCCTCGGGCCTCGCAGGCCTGCATGCATGCGACGACCTCCTCCAGCGTCATATGGGCCGAATCGTGGATTTCGCACTGAGGGCCGCACAGGTCCAGCAACGCCGGATTGACCAACGAGCCCGCATAAATCACCTGATCGGCCGCGCGCAGCAGGTCGGCCGCGCGCAACGTGATCAAATCCGGGGCGCCGGGCCCCGCTCCTACGAAATGAATCATGAACCTGCGATCCCTTCGATACGTAACAAACCGTCAGCGCCCGGGGTCTTGCCCAAAAGCCCGTGCGCCAGAGAGAAAACAATGCATTCCACCTGCAGATTATCGCCGGCACGCTGCTGCAGGCGCTCGCCCAGCCGCTGCGTCAGCGACGCCATGGCAGGCCCTAAAACGCCCTCATCCTGCAAGATCGCCAGCGCTTCGTCGGTGGTGATGCTCTGCATGATGGCCTCCACGGCATCGCAGGATGCGCCGGCCAGCGCCCCGTGGGCGGCCAGCACTTCCGCACGGGCGTCCGATGTGCGGGAATGGGTGTTCATATTGCCTGCCGACACCTTCGCCAACTTGCCGATGTGACCCACCAGCAGCAGCGTTTCGAATCCGAGGCTCGAGGCGATGTCCAGCGCCTCTCCTATATAGTTAGAGCATTGCACGGCCTCGTCCACGTTGAGGCCCAGCTCGCCTTCCGCATAATCGCGCCCGTAGTTTCCAGGCATGACCAGCAGGTGCGTGGCGCCCTCCGCGCGGCGTACGTTCATTTCGGTGCGAATAGTGTCCACGATGGCCTGCTCGCTCATGGGCCGCACGATGCCCGACGTGCCCAGAATGGAGATGCCGCCTTCGATGCCGAGCCGCGGATTGAAGGTGCGCCGCGCCACCTCCGCCCCTCCCGGGACGAAGATTTCCACGCGCAGGCCGCCGACGTATCCGTTCGACGACGCCGCCTCCGAAACCTGTTCGGCAATCATCTCGCGCGGCACATGGTTGATGGCCGCCGCACCCACGGGCTGGTCCAGCCCCTCGCGGGTGACGCGGCCCACGCCTCCGCCTCCGTCGATGTCCACGCCCGGCCCGTCGGTCCGGCAGACCCGCGCGAACACCAGCAAACCGTCGGTCACATCCGGGTCGTCGCCCGCGTCCTTGCGGACCGCGCACTGCGCCCAGCCGTCTCCCGATGAGTATTCTTCCAGCTCAACCGGCACTTCGATACCCGCGGGCGTCAAGATGCGCACACCTGGCAGCGCCGTCCCGGCAAGCAAGAGCTCCGCCGCGCCGCGGGCGGCCGCAGCCGCGCACGTCCCTGTGGTGTAGCCGCAGCGCATGTTCTTCTTCCCCACCTGCAGATAATGCTCGAAGGCGGGTTTCTCGACAGGTTCGGGCGCAGAATCGTGCATCGGCATGGCAGCCAGAGCCGCAAGGTCCCGAAAACGCTCTTTGACCATGCGAATGCCCGCGTCGCCTTCGTGGGGCTTCGTACAGCCGGTGCAGTCCTTCAGCCCCTTGTCGTTGTAGCGGAAATCGCCACCGCAGGCGGGACCCAACGCGTATAGAGGGCAGTAGCAGAACGCGCAGTTGAAGGTGTCCAGATCCGCGCCCTCGTGGCACGGGAAATACGGACAGTCCCGATGCGTGAAAAACGGGAAGCTCGGTGCGCCTTGTTCCATGGCCCTCCTTTCGGTCGAAGCTTATTCTGCGTCTGGCTGTCGGCCGCGCCAACTTCGCGGCGATGCGGCCTGTGCAGTAAAGCATTTTCTCACTTCGAGACCAACCGCAAAAGGGCTATGGCCCATGCTGCCCCAGAAGCGGCTCAACCATACACCGAAACCGCAATGGTTATGGTAGGTTTGTGAAACGCGCTGTTTCAGAAAAAGTTTTCTACCGTTAACTTTCAAGATGGTGTATAAAGTTACCAGCGGTTAACAATCCGCACAACCCCTCACCTTTCCGTAGGCGGGCGGCACGGAGCCACGTTTCCTTCCCCTTAGCGTTCTCCGGTCGGCCCGCCAATCTTTTTCATTCGGCAAATCTCTGAGTTTTTGCACGTTTTTCCGACTTGGAGGTTTGTATAGAGTTTGCAAGTTCCGCCCTCGATGCAACGGCATTTTGGCAAAAAGCTCTGACCAGGTGCGATGCAAACAAGCCCTTTCCGAATCGGGACCTAAACCCGCAGCTCGCCCTTCATCGGAGGCAAAACGGGTCGAAAACCCCTTCGATAAAACCTCCAAGTCGGTCTTATCGACAAAAAGTGCCGAAAACACCGGACGAAACGGCAAACGAAGTCCTTCAGGCCGACGCATCGGAACCTTGAAACGCCTGCAGTGCCCTTGCGCCTGGCCCCTGTGCGTTCCCGTCCGCCTGGCTCGGCATCCGCGCCCCGCCCGGCAGAACACCGCGGCCTTCTGCACCTACCTTGCACGATGCAGCGACGCACCGCCCACCCCGCAAGAAAGCAGGCCGCCATGCGCGGCCTGCGAAAACTCTTATTGGTAATGCAACGATTCGACCGGGTCGAGCTTCGCGGCGCGCCGCGCTGGCCCGTAGCCGAAAACCACGCCGATGCCCGTGCAGATTCCAGCCACAATCAGCATGTCCCGCAGCGAGAAATAAGGCGTGACGGTCATGCCTTCCGCCAAAGACGAAGCAACGCCCGAAAGCGCAAGGGCGCTTCCATAACCCACAAGGATGCCGATAATGCCACCGATCAGGCACAACGCAATCGACTCGATCAAAAATTGCTTTGTGATGTCGGCATTTCGCGCGCCCAGGGCCTTGCGCAGACCAATCTCGCGGATGCGCTCGGTCACGTTCGTCAGCATCATGTTCATGATGCCGATGCCGCCGACCAGAAGCGAGATGCTTGCAACCGCCGTCATCATGAGCTGGAACGACATCATCGTGGCGTTCACCTCGTCCAGAAGCGACTGCATGGTCTGTACGTACACGTATCCAAGACCGCTCTCGTCGTCTTCCTCGCTTATCCCGTAACGTTCCCGCAGATACGATTCGGTCCTTTCGCCGAGAGTCGCCATGTCGGCGTCTTCGGTGGCAAACCCCACGATCGTGTCGACGCTCGCATACCCAGAGATACGGGCCACGCAGGTCGGGAACGGGATATAGGCCGAGCCTTGGTTTACAAGCAGACTGGCGGATTCCACCACGCCCACTACCACGTACTCATCGTTGCCGATGGTGACTCGTTTGCCGGCGGCTTGTTCATCCGCTCCGAACAGTTCGCGAGAAAGATAGCTGTCGATAACTACCGACATGCTGCCCGAAGCCAGCTCGTCGTCAGTCAAAAGACGCCCCTCTTTCAAAGTCATGCCCATTGCGTCGAAGAAATGTTCCCCGACGCCCATCACAGTGGATTGCTGCTGCTTGGTGCCTGTGGAAACCGTGCTGGACGACCATTGCGCACCAGCCACATAGTCGTACCCATCCACATTCTCTTCGATTCCAGCAAGGTCTTCGAAGGTGTTCTCCTGTCCCGTGTACAGATCGATCATCACCATGCGGGATTGGTCAAGGCCAAGCTCACCCACCAAGGACTGCTTCACGCCTCCGATAAGCGACACCATGGCGATGACAGCGGCAATGCCGATGACGATGCCCAAAATGGTCAGGAAGCTGCGGCCCTTGTTCGCCGCCAGCGCCGACCAGGTTTCATATAGAAGGTCCCTGATTCTCACGTGCGCCCCCTTCCGAGGTTCGAACTTGCCGCCACCATGGCACGCTCCTCCTCGTCGGTGAGCAGCTTGCCGTCTCTAATATGCACCGTGCGATCGGCCCAGTCGGCGACTTCGGGGTCGTGGGTGATGAGGACTACGGTTTTGCCGGCGTCACTCAGTCGCCGGAACGTGGTCAAGACCATATGGCCCGTGGCAGAGTCCAGGTTGCCGGTCGGTTCGTCGGCGAGAATGAGTGCCGGGTCGTTGACCAAGGCGCGGGCGATGGCCACGCGCTGCATCTGGCCGCCGGACAGCTCGTTTGACTTGTGGTCGAAATACTCGGCTGGCAGGCCCACCGACTCCAGCGCGTCACAGGCGCGCGTCAGACGCTCGGACACGGGGCAATCGGAGTAGATCAGCGGCAGCATGACATTGCGGATAACCGTTGCACGGGGCAGAAGGTTGAACGACTGGAACACGAATCCCAGGCGGGTCGAACGCACCTCTGCAAGTTCATCGTCATCGAGCGTGGACACGTCAATCCCCTCGAGGAAATACTGTCCCGACGTAGGCCTGTCCAAGCACCCCAAGATATTCATGAACGTGGATTTTCCCGAACCGGACGGACCCATGATGCATAGGAACTCGCCCCGCTCCACCGTTAGCGACACGCCGCGCAAGACGTGGGTGAGCCCGGCCTTGCTCTCATATATGCGATGTATGTTGCGAACATCCAAGACGGGAGGCATGCTAGTATCCCATCATCGCGCCGTCGTCTTCGAGCATTTCGCCTTCGAAGCTCGGTATGAGCAGCGTGTCGTCCGCCTGGACATCGCCGGTCACCACGGCTGTGGCGGCATCCTGAGCCTGCACCTCCACAGTGCGGAGCTCGACCAAATCGCCGCCGGCGTCATCGGTGCCCGTGACCACTTGCACGTCGAACGTCCCGTCGCCATTGTCGATAAGCGCCGATGTCGGCACCATGAGCACATCCTCCAGGCTTTGCGAGACAATCTTCACGCTGGCGGTCATGCCGGGTTTCACCCGTTCGTCGGGTTCGGGAATAACCAGTTCGACCGCATAGGTGACGATGCCGCCCGGCTGGTAGGACTCGCCTTCGCCGGGGTTTCCGGAAGCCAACGTGGCAATGTGGCGCACCTCTGCATCCAGCTCCACGTCCGGCAACGCCGCAAAGGTGACCTTTGCCTGCTGGCCCTCTTGCACGTTGTTGACATCGACTTCGTTCACTTGAACGGTCACCTGCAACGACTCAAGGTCGGCGATGGTCACAAGCGAGCCCGTCGCCTGTGACGTTCCGCCTTCGGCCTGACCGATGGCGGCGCCTTCTTCGGCGGACATGGCGATGATCGTTCCCGACTTGGGCGCCTTCACCGTGCGCTTCTCAGCGGTGGCGACGGCCTGGTCGTATGCGTCCTTTGCGGATTGGAGGGCGATGTTGGCGTTGTCGAGCTCGATCTGGGCATTGTCCACAGCCAGCTGCAGCTCTTCTGTCGATACGCTCGGTTGCTGAACGGCGTAGGCGTCGGAATCCCCCGATCCGCCATAGTCGCCGTAATCGGCATACTCGCCGTAGTCGCCGGCATCGGCATATGCGGCGCCATCGGGCGATGTGTCGTCTTCGGGACCGTTGATGTAGTCGGTCCTCACCGTAGCCGCCTCATGGGGCCTGTACGTAGCCCAGCTGAATTCGGCGGCACCGTACGGCCGCTGAACCTTCGCCGAAGCCAATCCGTTGATGCCGCTGTTGGCGTCGGACAAGGCCTTCTTCGCGTTCTTCAAGGCCAGCTCAGCAGAGGTCACGCCGTTTTGCGCGGTCTTGACCTGCTGGTTGGCCTCCGTTACCGCTTTGTCCAGGGAATCGTTCTTGATGTAGAAGAGGACGTCGCCTTCTTCCACCTGGTCGCCTTCGGCAACCTGCACGTCGGTAATGATGCCGTCAACCTCCGGCGTGACCACGACTGAGGAAGCGGGCTGCGTCGACCCAGATGCAGACACATTGGCTTCGAAAGTCCCCTGCTCGACGTATCCGTATTCCGCCTCAGGAAGAGCATCCACGTTGTTCGCGTTGTTCCAGAGGGCGTACCCGCCTACGCCCACGGCAAGAACCGCAGCAACTGCAGCGCCACGAATGATGCGCTTGCGGCGCTTCTTCTTGCGGCGGCGTTCAAGCGTCTGATAGGCGCTCAGTCCTTCGATTTCATCTGAAGTAGGAGAAGACTGTTCGTCAGGCGATGCAGGTACGGTATTGGGAATGCCCTGCAAAGGCGCGGGAGGAACCACATTGGGGTTCTCACCTGCCGTGGGAATGTTGATGGCAGACTGCTTCCGTTGGAATAACATGGTGCCCCTCTCAAGCGTGCTGTGTTTATAGTACGATTCCTGCATAAGGAGAGCGTTTATTCACCTTACACGGATGGACGATGCCCTTGGTGAAGAGAGGGCAACAAGTCAGAAACAAAGCATAGTGCAGAGGGAAGGCACCTGGCCGCATCGGACACGCGCAACCAACGCCCCACAGGCGCGAAATCCGACAGGCGCCGCGTTCGATCGATTCGAGCTAGCGGGCCACCACGTCTAAGTCCTCGTCGGCCTCGGAATCAGAACCGGCTACGGCCTCCACGTCCATGGAGCCGCCGCTTTCGCCGGATCGGACCACTTCGATCCACAGTTTATGGGGAAGACAGATGATCTGGCGGCCTGGCGCAGAAACGCTTCCCTGGCGCATGCAGTCGTGGCCGTCGCAGTCGGCGTCATCCATGTACACTTCGCCGTCCTGCACCACGACGACGTTCGTGCCCAGGTCAGTGGTCACTTCCAGGGTGTCGTCGGTGTCCAGCGGCATCTCGTACACGTTGCCGTCGGAGTCGTGCACCATGGCGACCAGCTCGCCGTCCGAGCCGCCGCCCAGCATCATGCCGACGACCACGAAAGAACCCACCAGAACGGCGGCTATGACGGCGATCGCGATGGCCGTCGTTGTGTTCACCTTGCCCGCCATGCGGTCCTCCTATAGAAGTTCCATCTGGGAATTCTCAGTTTGCAGAATGGTGCCGTCGTCCAAAACGAGCAGACCCTGCAACGATTGGCGCCCCTCGATGAACGCCAAGGCATCCTCATGATTCATCATGAACAGCGGCTTGGTGAAGCCGTCGCCGTCGATGGACGCCTCGGATACGATGGTGGCTCCCATCACGTCGGTTTCCACCGGATATCCGGTCTTCGGGTCCAGAATGTGCCAATAGCGCCTGCCGTCCTCTTCGAACACACGCTCGTACAGGCCGCTTGTCACCACAGAGGTGTTTTCGGAAGCTATCTTGGCCAGCACATTGGATGAGTCCGCCGGATCCTGGATGCCCACGTTCCACGGGTTGCCGTCGGGCTTGCATCCCAGGGTTTTCACGTTGCCGCCCAGGTTGACGAAAGCGCTTTCGCACCCCTCGTCCAACAGCAGGTTCACCAGGTCGTCGGCGATGTAGCCCTTCGCGATGCCGCCCAGGTCGATCTTGCCCTTGGGGTCGGCCAGCGTGACGGTGGTGCCGTCCACCATGACCTGCGTGTAATCGATGTGGGTGACGGCCTCGGCAAGCTCGTCGGGGTCGGGCACGATGCCCTCTTTGAAGTCCCACAGCGACGTGGCCGCGCCGATGGTTATGTCGAAGCGCCCCTCGGATTCGTCGCAGTACACGAGCGCCTTCGAGATGAGGTCCGCCGTGGTCGGTTCCACCGTAACCGGCTCGCCGCCTGCGGCGTTGATGCGTCCCACATCGCTTCCTTCGATGGTGCGCGACAGCGTGTTCTCGAAGAAGGTGCACCTATCCTGCAGCTTGACCATCACCTCCATGGTGGTGGCCGCCTTGATGATGATGACCGTGTCGAACGCGAAGAATTCCACCGACTGGAGCCCGTCGT
Source organism: Slackia heliotrinireducens DSM 20476 (assembly GCF_000023885.1). Classification (NCBI taxonomy): domain Bacteria; kingdom Bacillati; phylum Actinomycetota; class Coriobacteriia; order Eggerthellales; family Eggerthellaceae; genus Slackia; species Slackia heliotrinireducens. Next base: position 2,361,136 of record NC_013165.1, read on the forward strand.
CTTCCGATTCCAAGCTCATGAGGACCTTATCCGCATCGGCGGAAACATCCGGTTTCTGACGCGAGCAGCCAGGCGCCAGAAAACAACCGAGCGCACCGGCCGAAGCCAGTGCGCCCAGATGCGTGAATGTACGTCTTGTCAGCAAGTCTGATGCTTATGCAGCAGCCTGAGCCAGAGCGTCTTCGACAGCGGCCTTGACGCCGTTAGAGGTCAGGGTTGCGCCGGCAACGCCCTCGATTTCAGCGGACTGAGCCTCTTCGATCTGAGACTTGAAGGTGCCGTCAGCAATGGCCTCGGCGCCACCGATGCCCGCGGTCTCGCCCGGGTCGGTGATCTCGTCAACGGTGATCTGGTCATCGGCGATGGTCAGGGTGACGGTGATGTCGCCGCTCTTGCCGGTGCCGGTGCCGGTGTAGGTGCCATCGTTGTACATGGAGCTGCCGCCGCCGCAGCTAGCGAGCAGGAGCATGGCGCTCATGGCGAAAGCGCAGGCCGTAACCGTAAGGATCTTCTTCATTTCTTGTCCTTTCGACATGGCGTACGGACCCCTCCTCCGCATGCCTATTTAATAAAACGAAGGTATTCTATCAGAAAAAGAAGAGGACGCGCGTCAATTTGGACGTTGCAAGGAAATTGTTTCATTCGCGCAACACTTATTCCCCATTGTGTTCACGTTGCGTACATATTGCCGCAAGCGCCTTCGCGAAGGGCGCCCGTCAGGAGTCTTGACTTATGCGCCCCATAACGGCCTCGGCATAGGAGTCTGCACGTGACGCTTCCCATACAGCCAGGTCGCGAAGGATGTTCGCATATACCCCTGCTTTGGCGCGCAACGAAACATCCGGGTCTTCCGGCTTAAGCCGCTGTGCGCGCAGCGTTCTGAAATGCTCGACCATGTCGGGGGCCGAACGCATGGCCACGTCGACCGCGAGCATCAAGCCTTCCAAGGGGATGCCGATGCGCGACAAGGGCCCCGACAGCCTTGCGAGCGACGCAGCCGCCTCGTCCAGTCGGACCACGCGCATGAACGCCACGTTTGCCGCCACGATGCACGCGAGCCGCACCAGCATGCGCGCGGTCTCGTGCAGGGCGTCGTAGGTCACCATCAGGCCTCCGATGGCGAAAGCCGCGTCGCCTTCTTGAAAGCTTATGACCTGAAACACCATGGTGAACAGGGCGATGGCTGCAAGGGGCTTGAGGGCCTTCAACATGTCTTTGGGCCTGACCTGCGCATACACAAGCATGGCCAGAGCAAGCGCTGCCGAGGCACCCAGCGTGCGGACCCCTGAGAAGTTGAGCACCGCCACCACGTACACCACCAGAACCGCGCACGCGATCCTAAACGGCACCTGGCGTGCGGATTGCGAACGGCTCGCCGGCAGCGCCGCCTTTCCGGCCTGCGGCGAATCGGCCAGGGGCATGCCGGCCGGCGGCTCGGCAGCCGCGCTTTCGTCGGCACCTTCCAGCGCCTGCACTGCCTGGTTGGCCAGAAGCCCGCTCACCGTGCCCGTCAGGCAGCCGGCGACCAGCAATATGGGCAGGCTGTACCACACGAGCGGTGTACCTAGCAGGACCGATGCCACGGCAAGCTGCCCCACGTTGTGAAGCATGCCGCCGGCCGCAGACACCACGGCAAGATGCAGGCCGGGCACGCGAATCAGCAGGGCCATGGCCGCAAACGCCAGCAGCGTGCCGGCGACCGAATAGGCCATCATGATGGGCGAGCCGAACAGGAACCCGGCGGCCAGCACCTTCACCATCGCGACGAAAAAAGCGCTCTTCGTGTCGTAGCGGACCAGGGCCACCAGCACCACGATGTTGGCCAAGCCCAGCTTGACGCCGGGTATGGGGATGGGCACGAAGGTCTCGACATAGCTCAGCAGCAGGGCGAACGCCGCCAATACGCCGACATGGGCCCACCGCCGGGCCTCTTCGATCTGCATGCGTCCACCTCCTCGTGCCGCGCTGGTTTTCCGTTCGTCCTGCACATTGTGCCAAAAAGAAAACGGGAGGCCCCGTTGCGAGCCTCCCGTGCATCGAATCGTCAGATATGCCTACTCGTGGCGCTCGATGAAGTTCTCCACGGCCTCGAAGTATTCTTTGGCGTGGGTGGCGTTGCCGATGTGCGCCGCGCCCTGGACCAGCACCCACTCGGTGCCTGCGGGCATGGCGTCGTAAGCCTCCTTGATCAGGAACGGCGTGGCCTCGTCGTTGGTGCCGGACAACAGCATGGTGGGCACCTTCAGGTTCTTGACCTGGTCAAGCACGTTGAAGTCCTTCATCTTGCCGGTCATGACGAATTCGCTTGCGCCCTGCATGACGTTGAAGCACTCGCCCACGTTCTCGGGCTTGAAGGCCTCCTGCACGAAATCCGGCCAGGGGTCGCAGCCCACCACATGGCGGCGGTAGTACTCCATGTAGGCGGCTTCGCGCTCGGGGGTGCTGTAGTCTCCGCCGGCGGCCTCGGCCTCGGCGATGGCCTTCTGCATCTCTTCGGGCAGATACAAAATCAGGCGGTTGGCCTCGGACAACCACGTCTGGCAGTTGTACGGGGAGCCGTTGACGACCATGGATGCCACGCCCGTGTCGTCCCTCAGCATGCACATGGTTGCCAGCATGCCGCCCCAGCTGTTGCCGAACAGGTGGAAGTCGTCCAGGCCCAGCGCATCGCGCACGGTGAAGAACTCATTGATCCACAGGTCGTAATCGTAGAAGTCGTCCTCCTGGTGAGGAATGTTGGATTTGCCGCAGCCGATCTGGTCGTAGAAGATGATCTGGCGGTCGTACAAATCGGCCATGTCGCGGTAGTTGAGCAGGTACAGATGGGTGTCGCCTGGGCCACCGTGCAGGATGAGCAGGGGTTTCTTCCCGTTGTCCTTCCGCTCGCCGTAAATTTCGTAGTACGTTTTGAAGCCCTTGTAATCGATGTAGCCGGATTTCATTTCAGCCATATGCGATCTCCTTCGCCTGAAACTGTAGGACATTGGCACTGCATGCCACACGTGCCCTCCCATTGTATAACCTTTGAAATGAATTCACGACCTGAACTTGACTTTGTGGCTCCGTTTAGCACCGCGCAGCCCGACCGGCCTGCTCCTTTCGCCCAAAACCTCGATTCCCGCCAAGAAAAACAAGTAATGTACGGCCTGGAGTCCGCTCTAAGCATGATATCGAGATATCGCCGAAAAGCGGTTTGCAAAACCCCAGTTAAAACCGCGTGTGCGTTTCGGGGCCGACATATTCGTTTCCCAAGTCGTACACTAGTTGTTTTTCTTGGCGGAAAAGGCCCTATTTCGCAAAAGTTGTGGGCGAAGGCGCACGAAATGGCACGCATGTAGCAGATCCGCAACGTGGTTCCGTGTGGTTGAGTCGCGCAAGCGCCCCGGCATCAGACGAAGCGCCTGGCGACGTCACGAGTTCAGAATGTTCTCCAAGTCGCTTGCGACCTGCGGAAACCACCGCACTGGAGGCTGGTCGGCGCAATGCTCGCCGATGAGCTTCTCCATCCACACCATGTCGTACCACCGGTTGAACTTGAATCCGCACTTCTCGAACCTGCCCACCATGCGATAGCCCATGTGGTCGTGGAACCCGACACTGTTGTTGGTCAGATACTCGTCTTCCACAGGGGCGTAGGCGATGCACGCCTCCAGGTTCAGGATACCTTGGGCGGCCAGCACCTTCTCGAGCGCATCGTACAGCGCGCGCCCCGTGCCCCGCGTGCGGCCGTCGCGGCGTACGTACACGCTGGTCTCCACCGCCCAATCGTAGGCAGGCCGCGCGTGGAACTGCCCTACATACGCGTACCCCTGGATGCCGTCGGAGCTTTCCGCCACCAGATAGGGATACTTCTCCAGCGTGCCGGCGATGCGGCGGGCGAACTCCTCGACGCTTGGCACGTCGTATTCGAAGGTGATGGCGGTGTTCTCGACGTAGAACGCGTAGATCGCCAGCAGCTCTGCCGCATCCGCAGGCGTCGCCGCCCTGATGGTAAGCGCGTTGGTGGCCATGTGCATCCTTTCACAGTTCGGAGCCATGCGCATATGGTACTCCCCTTTTGGCTGACGGAACAGCTATTTGACGCCGCGAACCGGGTACGGCGACTTCAGCAGGACGACCCACAGAGCCACCGCCGCCGTGAAGAACACCAGAATGGTGCCTGCGTCCGCCGTCACGAAGTCGGGCCAGCTCAGAGCAGCCACCACCGAGCCCAGCGATCCGAAAGCCGTGAACGTGAAGTTGATGAGCGAACTGGCCGAGCCGGTATCCGTCTCGTGCTGCATGAGCAGGACGTTGGTGGTGCCGGGGCGGATGGCTGACGACATCATCAAAAACGGTGCGATGGTCAGGACGAACATCCATGGCGAACGCTTCGCGAACAGCAACATGAGCCCCGCGAACACGAACGCCCCGACCATGGTGGCCTCGATGAGCGTCTTCGTTTTGAAGTACCGCGAAACGATCAGGTAGACGAAAGGCGCTGCGACCATGATGAGGGCCGTGCCTGCGAAAAACAGGCTGTACGCGCCCGAGCTCAGCCCGAAGAAATCCATGTAGACGTAGGAAGACGTGGTCACGTAGCCCATGAACGGGGCCGAAACGAGCGCCAGTGTGACCAGCAGCAACGTAAACCCTTTGTTTCGGGCCACGACGGCAAGGCGTCCGAAATTGCCGGCCAGCGACCCGGTGTAGCGCATCTCCGGCGGGTTCGACTCGCGGTAGACAATCGCAAGGGCGAATGCGGCCAGGCCCGTGCCGGCAAGCACCCAGAACACCACGCGCCAGGTGGCGAAGGTGGAGATCCAGCCGCCGATGACGGGAGCCACGACCGGCCCCAAGGCGCCCGCCGCCTGCGTCACGATGAGCACGCGGGCCCTTCGCTCCTCGGGAAAGCAGTCCTTCGTGATGGCCATGGCGATGGCGCCGCCCGCGCCTCCGCCCAGGCCCTGCAGCGCGCGCAGGGCCAGCAGCACGGCGATATTCGGGGCCAGGGCGCATCCGATGCTGGATGCGACGAACACGCCGAGACCCGCCAGAAGGATGGGTTTGCGGCCGAACTTGTCCGAGATGGTGCCGAACAGCAGCTGGCCCACGCCGAACATGAAAAAGAACGCGATAATGGATGCGCTGGCCACGGCCGACGAAGTGCCGAGATCCTCCCGCAGCTCGGGCAGCGACGGCATGTACATGTCGGTGGCCAGCGGCGGAAACACGCTGAGCAGCGTTATGAACACGATGAGCATGACCTTGCCCATAGGCTGGTCGATAAGAAGATCGGTTTTCTTGTCTGTTGCGCCCATATGCTCCCTTCCGATGTGACTTTGGGAGCTTACCAGAGCTTTCGGCGCATCAAGCCCGGCATGCCGAACCACCTGCGAAAAAAGCTGACTTTCGCACCTTTCGCAACACATGCCACGTCTTGCGCGAGACGGTTAGATTCGGCTTTTTGACCGTCGTGCAGGTTCAGCGACAACATTACAATTTTCTTTGTGTTCGATTTGTGAACTCCGTTGAGGACATGCGGTGTCTTGTACGGAGGTCACAGGGCGGGGATGCATATCCCCGTGCTTGTTTCTTGAGGTAAAGAGGTTGTCTATGGCTTTCATGAAAAGGTCGTACGGCGGCGTACAGCCATACATTCCGTGTGGCCTGCTCCGTATCCGCATCCCATTCGTCCATTTCAAAATCTCGCCTCCGGAAATCGCCACGGGTTTGATGAACGCCTGTACGTCCTACGGTGCGCTGGCGGTCCTCATCACCACCTTGGGGCTCGATCCGGAAGTCGCGTGGGCGCTGGTCGTCTTCGAGACCATGCTCTACACCTGCAACTGGCTGCTCGGCGAACCTTCAATTTGCGGCTGGATCACCCCGGCCATGGCCATCGTCGTCGTATACCTCGAAGGTTTCGATCCAGGCGTCACACGAATACAGGCGCTTACCGCCGTCGAGCTGGAATTGGCCGCCATGTTCATCATATTGGGTTTGACAGGCCTCTCGAAAAAGCTGAACACGCTGGTCCCGCCAGCAATCAAGGCGGGCATCGTGCTTGGTGCCGGCGTCAACGCCGTATACGCCCGTCTGAAGGAGGGCGGCGCCCTGGACACCGTCACCTACGGTTGCCTGGCCGGCCTCATCGTCGTGTTCTTCCTCATGTTCAGCCAGCGCATCCGCAAGCACATGGCCGAGCATAGGTTCCTGCAGATCCTGGGCAACTACAGCTTCCTGTGGGCGGTCATGGTCCTGTTCATCGTCGGCGGCATCACCGGCGAGTTCGACTACGACTTCTCCGGCGAAATCATCAAGGTCCCCGACTTCGGAGCCCTGTTCGCCACCGTGTCCCCGTTCTTCATCGGCTGGCCTTCCGCCGAGCTTTGGATTTCCGCACTGCCCATCGCGGTCATCGCCTGGGTCATCGCCTACGGCGACTTCATCACCGTCCAGCAACTGGGTCTGCAGGCGCAGCGCGAGGACGAATACATCGAGTTCGACCCCAACCGCACCAATGTCATCTGCGGCATCCGCAACTGCCTTCTGGGCCTGTTCGCGCCCTACCCGGCGCTTGCCGGCCCTCTGAGCGCACCCTACTGCGTGGCCACCTACCAGCGCTACAAGCAGAGCGGACGCCAGGGTATGGATTCCATCTACGACGGATCCGGCACCAACATCATCTTCACGGTCATCGGCCTGTTCATCTACCCGTTGTACGAAGCGTCCTTGGCCGCCTCGGCCGCGCTGCTGGTCGTGGTGCTGTGCATCCAGGGCTTCGTCTGCGCGCAGATCTGCTTCGATTTGGCCCGAGACAAGCTCGACCAAGGCATCGCCGGCATGATTGCGGGCTTCATCATCGCCCGTGGCGGCGGCTTCGGACTGATCGCCGGCGTGGTGCTGTACCTGCTGCTGTGCGATACGGCCAAGATCAAGTCCGACTACGCAGGCAACAAGGAACGCCAGCGCATCGAGGATGAGAAGACCCAGAAGATGCTCGACGAGCTTGCAGCCCGCCGCGAAGCCTTCAAGAAGGGCGAACTTCAGGAGGAAGAGGCCTAAGCCTTCAGCCAACCCCATACGCACGCAGGCCCGCCGATCGGCGGGCCTTTTTTATATATAGAGAAACCAACGTGGCCGAAGCGTTGCTTCCCATGCGAAGCGGCCGATGCTTCCACCCGTCCCCATCCGCAGGACCCGGCAAATGCCGACGCGTCGCACCTTCCGCATCCGCAGGACCGGTGCGACCCCACCCGCACGGACACCCTTTCCAGCCGCTCGGGGATGCCTCCAATGCGCCAAGCACAACCCCATCTGCATGGGCATCCTTTCCAACCGCCAGGGGCTGCCTCCAATCCCCCAAGCGCGACCCCGCCTGCATGGACACCCCTCCCCTAGCCGAAGGCCTCCGGGCCACGCATCCTGCTTCCCAAATACAAGAAAGGCCGCCGGAAAACCGACGGCCCTGACAATTGCCGATGTGCGAAAACCTAGAAACTGACGAACCCGAACTGCGCGGCCACGTACGAAACCAGGATGATGACGATCAGAACCGGCGCGATGAATTTGATCATGGCGACCCATGCCTTTTCAGCCTTCAGGGCGCTGCCTTCCTTCATCTCGTCGATAAGCACCTTGGGCTTGATGACCCAACCCACGAAGATGCAGGTCCCCAGCGCCACGATGGGCATCAGCACGACGTTGGACACGAAGTCGAACAGATCCAAAAGCGTCGAGCCATCGCCCAGCGGCTCGATGAAGCTCAGGCGGTTGTAACCCAGGTTCACGAAGATTCCGACGATGACCATGACCGCCACCGTGATGATGAAGCATTTCCTGCGGCTCCAACCGGTGCCGTCGGACACGATGGACACGCAGGCCTCGGTAAGCGAGATTGCGCTGGTCAATGCGGCAAACAACACCAGAAGGAAGAACACGCAGCCCACGACAGGCGCCATAGCGCCCAAGCTTTCGAACAGCGTAGGCAGGGTGCCGAACATGAGGCTGGGGCCCGCCTTGGCGGCTACGGCCTCGCCGCTTCCCAACGCCACGAAGGACGTCGGTACGATCATGAGGCCCGCCAGGAAGGAAACGCCCACATCGAACACGCCGATACGGGTGGCCGACGATACGATGTCCTCGTGCGGTAGCAGGTAGCTTCCGTACGTGACCATGATGCCCATGGCCAGCGACAGGCTGTAGAACATCTGCCCCAGAGCGCCCACCAGAAGCTCAGGGGAGAACTTCGAGAAGTCGGGCTTCACGTAGTACAGCAGGCCGTCCACGGCGCCCGGCAACGTCAGCGTGTAGGCCGACAGCAGAATGGCCATCAGGATAAGGGCCGGCATCAGCACCAGGTTCACCTTCTCGATGCCGCGCTTGACGCCCAAGGCAACCACGACGAAGGTAATCGCCATGAACAGCAGCATCCAGAAGAAACTGGAGAACTCGCTGGTGATGAAGGAGCCGAAGAACGATTCCGACGCGATGTCCGCAGGGCTGTCAAGCACGTACGAAGCGGCGTATTTGGCCACCCAGCCACCGATGATGCAGTAGTACGGCGTGATGATGAACGGCACCGCCGCCGCTAGAAAGCCCAGAGGCTTCCAGCGTTTGTCGAACGCCGCGTAGGCGCCGATGACGCTCTGGCGCGACGCGCGGCCCAAGGTGATTTCCAAAAGGAGCATGGACACGCCGAAGGTGAACACCAGCACCAGATATGTAAGCAGGAACATGCCGCCGCCGTATTTGGCCGCCAAATACGGAAAACGCCACATGTTGCCCAGACCGACGGCGCTTGCAGCACCCGCGAGGATAAACGCCCATTTGCCCGACCATGAAGATCGGGTCATGCTTTCGAGATTCGATTCTGCCATTGATTCCCTTTGTCTTCGAAGATAAGTACAAGGTACCATATCCCCGAAGCGGCCTTGCGTCAATCCAGCTGGCTAAAGCGCCGGGGGTCAACGGCGCACAAATGGCCGTCCGCATCTTCATACAGCGCCATTTTCCCGTCGCGGCTTTCGCAGATGTGCTTGAACCGGGCCAGCGAGCTGTTATCGAGCGGAACGCGACCTTTGGTGCCAAGCTTTTTCGGAAGTGTGGTCCAATCTTGCCGGACGCGGTTGCGACGCTTCATCATTCGTACTCCACATGCCAGAACACGAGACCCTGGGCCGGAGCGTTCTGTCCTGCGGCACCGCGATTGCGGGCCTCAAGCACGTCGCACACCCATTCAGGGTTGCGTCTGCCGCGGCCGACCTCCACCAGGGTTCCCACTATGGTGCGCACCATGGAATGCAGAAACGCATTGCCCACAACGCGGACGGTTGCCACCTGTTGGCCAAGAATCTCCTCTTCGAACACCTCAAGCTCCATGACGTTGCGGCACGTGGGCTTGCCCACAGCCGAAGCCGCCACGCAGAAGCTCTTGAAATCATGCTCACCGATCAGGTGCACGGCAGCACGGTTCATGGCGTCGATGTCCAAATCGACCCCGCCCAGGTGCCAGACCAAAGGCATGATGAGCACAGGCCGTGCGGCAGCCGTGGAGATACGGTAGCGGTATTCGCGCCATTTCGCATCGAAGCGGGCCGAAAACCCGAAGGGCTTTTCCTCCACCACAGACACGGACATGTGGTCGTCCACCAAGGCGTTGAGCGAACGCAGAAGCGAACGCGGCGTGCGCGAGGCGAACTCGTCCTCGGTCACGTCGAAACTCACCACCTGGCCGATGGCGTGCACGCCGGCGTCGGTGCGTCCTGCACAGGTCGTGCGCACGTCGCGGCGGTACAGCACCCGCAGGGCATGCTCCAGTTCGCCCTGCACGGTCATGACACGGTCGCATTCGGCCTGGCGTGCGAACCCCGCGAAGGGTGCGCCGTCGTAGGCCACCTTGCACGCCAAGGTGCGAGACAGGTTTTCAGGCTGAGGTATGTTCTGTTCGAAATCCATGGCGCACAGTATACCCAAAAGCGGCGAAGGCCCGAAAGACCTTCGCCGTCATTTTAAGCGGTCTGCCACACGGGTCTGCCGAATACCGACATGATCTCCGAATACATCAGGTTGTTGGCGGCGTCCACCGTCACCGGCAGCTCGGCCCGGAACTTGCGGCCGTCGGACTGCTGCACCAGCAGCACCACGGGGTCGCGGCCCGGATAGTTCGCCAGCACGTTGTTGAGCTGGGCCGACGTCATGGAGTTCAAGTCGGAGGATTGCAGCATGATCTGCAGGCTGGACGGACCTTGCTTCATGGAGTCCACATCCAGGCGCTCAACCTCGAAGGCCATCAGCTGGTCGCCTCGCTCGGAGTGCTCGAACTTGCCCTTCACCTTGACGATGGCGTCCTCTTCGATGGCGTCCTTGAACTCGTCGTATTTGAAGCACACGCAGTCCACGAACCCCGTCGTGTCCTCCATGACGAAGGTGGCCATCTTCTTGCCCTTCTTCGTCATCTTGATCTGGACGGTGCTGATAAGGCCGCAGAACACGCCGTTCTTGATGTCGCCCTTGTGGTCGGCCAAATCGCCCAGTTGGAACTTGGAGATGGACCGCAGCGACCGTTCGTACTGGCTCAAGGGGTGGTCGGAAACGTAGATCTTCAAAATGGACTTCTCGAAGGCAAGCAGGGTGCGCTTGTCCCACTCAACACCGTCGGGAGCGGGGATGTCCTCCTCAAAGCCGCTGTCCTCCATGTCGCCGAACAGGTCGAACATGCTGACCTGACCGTTCTCGCGGTCGCGCTGGCGCTTCGCCACATCTTCCAAAAGCGACGTCTCGTCGATGAAGTACATGAGCTGCTTGCGGGTGTAGCCCGTGGAGTCGAAAGCGCCTGCCTTGACGAGAGCCTCCAACGTTTTGCGGTTGTAGCATTTGCCGTCGACGCGGTTCACGAAGTCGTGCAGACTGGTGAAGGGACCTCCCTCGTCGCGCTCGGCGATGATGGACTCGGCCACAGCGGCGCCGACGCCTCGCACGCCTGCCAGACCGAAGCGGATGCCTTCCTCCAGCGGCGTGAACTCCAGGTTGGAGGAGTTGATGTCAGGCGGCAGAACGGGGATGCCGTTGCGGGTGCAGCTGGAAATGTACTTGATCAGCTTGTCCGCAGAGCCCATGTAGCTGGACAGCACGGCGGCCATGTATTCATATGGATAATGGGCCTTCATGTATGCGGTGCGGCACACCAGCACGGCGTATGCCGCCGAGTGCGACTTGTTGAAGGCGTACTTTGCGAATTCCTCCGCGTCATGCCAGATGCGCTCGGCGATTTCCAGCGAGAAGCCGTTCTCGACGGCGCCGTTGCACCAGTCGTCCTTCAGCTGCATCATGACTTCGATGCGCTTCTTGCCCATCGCCTTGCGCAGCTTGTCTGCCTTGCCGGCGGAAAAACCGCTCATAGCCATGGAGATCTGCATGATCTGCTCTTGGTAGACGATGGTGCCGTAGGTTTCCTCCAGCAGAGGCTTCAGGCGGTCGTCGTAATAGCTGACGGGTTTGCGGCCCATGCGGCGGTCGACGTACAGGTCGACGAAGCCGTTCTCCAACGGGCCCGGGCGGTTGAGCGCGATGGATGCCACGATGTCCGAGAACGTACGGGGCTTCATGCGGGCGAACAGGCTCACATACAGGGCGGATTCCACCTGGAACAAGCCGTCCATGGAGTACGGGGTCTCCAAACGCATGAGTTTGTAGGCACCTTCGTCGTCGATGGGAATCTCGTCGGGAACGATGGTGATGCCGAAGCGGTCCTTCACGTTGCGGCAGGCTCGGGACAGCACGCCCAACGTGCGCAGACCCAGGAAGTCCATTTTCAGAAGACCCAGTTCAGGCGTGTAATGGCCGTCGTACTGGGTAATCATGCCGCCGCCCTTGGTGTCGCGTTTGACGGGCACGTGGTCGACCAGAGGGTCGCGGCAGATGATGGTAGCGCAGGCATGAACGCCTTCGCCGCGGATATTTCCTTCGATGGACATGGCCGAATCGAGGATCTCCCTTGATTCAGGCTCCTCCTTGTAGATCTTGGCCAGATCGGGGTTGTTCTCGATGGCGTCCTTCAGCTTGATGCCGAGCTCGTCGCCGATGACCTTGCACAGCCGGTCGCCCGTGTTGTACGGGTGGCCCAACACGCGTGCGGCGTCGCGGACGGCGTTTTTCGCCTGCAGCTTGCCGAAAGTGATGACGCCTGCGATGTGGTCGGCTCCGTAGAACTCACGCACGTGGTCGATGACCTCCTGGCGACGTTCATCCTCGAAGTCGACGTCGATATCGGGCATCTCCACGCGCTCGGGGCTCAAGAATCGTTCGAACAGCAGACCGTTGGACAAAGGCTCCAGGTCGGTGATGCCCATGGCGTAGGTGCAGATGGCGCCTGCTGCCGAGCCGCGGCCCGGGCCTACGCCGATGCCGTGCTCCTTGGCCCAGCGGATGTATTCCTGCACGATAAGGAAGTACGCCGGGAAGCCCTGCTGCACGATGACGCTTGCCTCGTATTCGTAGCGTTCCAGGACCGACACGTCATGCATACCGTCGGAGATCTTGATCTCGCGCCAATCGGGGCCGTAGCGACGCTCCAGGCCCTTCTCGCACTCCTCGCGGAACAGCTGCTCTTCGGTGTATCCGGGAGGCAAGGGGAAGCGCGGCAAAACGGAGTCGCGCTCCAGCTCCACGAAGCACTTCTCAGCCACTTCGATGGTGTTGTCGCAGGCTTCGGGGAAGTCCTTGAGGGCTTCGCGCATCTCCTCTTCTGTCTTCATATAGAACTCGTCGTTGCTGAAACGCATGCGGTTCTCATCGTCGCGCAGCGAACCGGTGCCGATGCACAGCATGATGTCCTGCGCCGCCGCATCTTCGCGGGTCAGGTAATGGAAGTCGTTGGTGGCGATGGTCTTGAGCCCCAGCTCCTGGGCTATTTGCGTCAGCTGGGTGTTGATTTCCTTCTGGGTCAGGCCGCCGCGGGACGTCAGGCCCTGGTCCTGCAGCTCAACGTAGAAGTCGCCCGGGGCGAATATATCCGCGAAGCGCTTGGTCCACGCCAGGGCGTCCGCGTAGTTGCGGTCGTCCAGACGGCGCTGCACGATGCCCGACATGCAGGCCGTGGTGCCGATGATGCCCTCGGAATACTTCTCCAGCACGTCGATGGTGGTGCGGGGCTTGTAGAAGAAGTTGTCCATGTGCGATTCGGAAACGATGTGCAGCAGGTTGTGGTAGCCCACGTTGTTTTTAGCCAGCAGGATGAGGTGGTACAGGGGCGACTTCTTCCTAGTGCCGATTTCACGGTCCTCGGTGAAGTACACTTCGCAGCCGTAGATGGGCTTGACGTAGACGCCCGTCTCCTTCTTGACGGCTTCGACGGCGTCGCAGAGCTCGGGGACGCCGCACATGACGCCATGGTCGGTGATGGCGACGGCAGGCATGCCCAAATCGGCGGCGCGACGCACCATTGCTTTGATCTTGGTGGCGCCGTCCAACATGGAGTACTCGGTATGGTTATGCAAATGTACGAATGCCATGAACCAGCTCTTCCCTCGTATGCATTTGTTTGAAGCTCGCTCGCAATCGGCCTTAAGCGCCGATGCCGTTTCGTCAATGGGTGTGTTTGAATCGTGTTTGACCCTTCCGATAATAGCAGGATTGCAGGGCGGAACACACGAACAGACTGTGGAGTTTCGCAAACATTTGTGCGGAGATTGCAACGCTGCCCTTGAATCGCCTGTTGACGACGAATGAAAAAGATTTTGGAAAAAAGAAGCGGCCGGAGACACGTCATAACAACGGTTCCGACCGCCCTGTCATGCTGTGTTTCGAGTGCGTTTGACTCCATCTATAATAGCAGCACCGAGCAGTTCTGCACCTATGCATCCTGTGGAGATTTACCACCACATATTCGCCATGAGACGGACATGACACCTAGGGGTTGTGGTTGCCGCTGCTGAAAAACTGCCCTTCGAACTGCGCTTACGCGTCTTGGCCAGACGCCCGCGACCGCCTGGCTAGGCGGCGATTTCCCTCTGCAGAACGTTTGAAACCGGCCGCTTTCTGCCGTGCGGCGAACACCGCCCGAGAAATATCGTATTATAGTCTACCCAACGAATTGACCTCGGATGGAGCCCGCATGTTTTTCAACGAGCACTTGAGCAACAAGTTCTTCGACATCTTCGACACGCTGATGGATTACGCCAACGTGGCCATGAACATGTACCCGGATCTGAACGACCCCACCGGGCAGTACATCGACACGCAGCGCCAGTCGGAAGTGGCAGACCAGCTCTGGGACAACATCGGGGTCATGGACCAGTTCATAAACACGAACCCCGCCGGCTTCAACCGCGAGGAGCTCGACATCGTCCGCTCTTGGAAATCGGTGCTGAGCGGCAACCTGTTCGTGGTCACCCAGCCGGGCCGACCGGCCGTGTTCCTTTACGAGGACCGGGTATTCGAGGTGTACGGCATCACCGAGGAGGTGAGCTCCATCACCAGCGGCGCCACCCACATTGCGGCACGCGGCGCCCTGCTGCCCTTCGAAGGCAAGGTGACCTACGGAGCCGCCCTGCTGGAAATGCCCCTGGAGCTTCCTGTCGAAATCAAGGCGCACCTGAACAGGACCATCGAACAGGCCTACCGCGAGAACACGGTGATCCGCACGGCACAGCAGTTCCTGGCGGCCGCCCCCGGCATCGTGGAGGCCCGCATCTCCCGCGAGGCCGAGGCCATGCTTGCCGACCTCGAGTTCGAGATGAACCCCGAATCCCAGGTGCCCGGCACCCACAGAGGCGCGCTGGCCGGGCTTGAAGGCGACGCACGTCGCACCGCCCTGCTGAAGAACTACGGCACGAGCAACGACAAACGCATTGCCGAAGCCGTCAGGACCAACACGTTTCCTGGCCCCGTGCAGACCGACCTGTTCAAAATCGTCATGATGGCGACCAAATACGACCTGGAAGATTACTGCCGCGCATTCGGCATAATGGGCTATTCGAAGAAGCGCAAGTCCGAAATCGCCGACATGGTCATCGAGGAGTTTCTACATCCGGAGCACGGCATCCTGTACAGCATTGTGGAGGAACTCTCCTACGACACAGCCTCCGTCGTGCGCGACATCTGCGCGGCTGGCGGAAGTTTCCGCACGTCCATCACCGACTCGTTTATGAACTCCGGCAAATTCATAATGCCCATCCCCTTCCTGTCCGTGCTGTTCCACGACCGCGACGACATCGTGTGCGTCATACCGGACGAGGTCCGCGAGCGGCTCAACCAGCTGGACTGGGATGCCATCCTGGCCGACAAGCTCATCAGGAAACGCCTCTTCGAGGTCTGCGAGCTGTGCGTCGAGCTGCGCGGCATCGCCACCATCGAATCGGTCTGGGAGGAATACCGCCGTTTGTATCCCACCGGCTACGACGAGGCGGCCTTCCGCGAGACGGTCATGAACCATGCGGGCATGGAAGCTTACCTCTTCGACGTCTGGAATACCGGCGACACCATCTACCTGGTGCATTTCGACCTGGACGAGAGCCGCTCCAGCAGCTCGCGGTACATGTCGAACCCGTTTACGGGAATGGCGCCCACCCTTGCGATCCGCGCCCTGAACGAAACGCCCAGGCCCTTGAGCCAGTACCTCACCGAGCTTCTCGAGGTGCAGAAGGACCTTGCCCCTCGCCCGATTCCCGAGGCCATGCTCTCCGACGACCCCGACTTCTCCTATACGAATTGGGCCTGCGCGCAGCCGGGTGCGGCCACCTTCCTGCGTTTTCTGGACGAGCACGTTCCCCAGGACGCTGACGACTACACCTTCGCCGACAGCGTCATGTCCGAGATGATCTACATGTCCCACGGTGGCTACGGCATGGACCAGGTGCTGCAGTTCCTGGCGGGTCGCGGCTTCGTCATGCCCCCGCAGCACACCAACCGCCTGCTGGAAATGTTGGGCAACATGTTCAACGGCCTTCCGAGTTGGGAAAACAACGGCTGGTCCCCCAACGACCTGCTCGAGCAGCAGATGGGTCACAAGGTGTTCTTCAACGAGGACGGCTCCATCATGCGGGTCGGCGTCAACGACCCCTGCCCCTGCGGTTCAGGCAAGCGGTTCGGCGACTGCCACGGACGCCGCTAGCCCGACGCGCACACCAACAAGCCAAGGCCCGGAACGCACACATCGTTTTGGGCCTTTAATTTTCCCGCCTCAAATATGAAAAAGGGCGGCCCCGTAAGGGAACCGCCCTTTTCAAAGCAAGGATGCGAGAAGGTTACTTCGCTTCTGCCTTGTCGGCAAGGATGATGACCTTCGTGCCCGTTACCTGAACATATCCGCCTTCGATGGCAAACTCGGTATCGGGGCCGCCTTCATCCTTCTTGACACGCACCACGCCGTTCGTCAGCGCGGAGACCAGCGGCACATGGCCGTACAGGAAGCCCATTTCGCCTTCCGTACCGGGGACCACAACAGAGTACACTTCCTCAGAGAAGAACTGTGCTTGAGGGGTCGTGATATCGCAGGCAAGCTTCGGCATGTTTAGGCCTCGTCCTTCTTCATCGATTCGTACTCAGCGTAGACGTCTTCGATGGAACCCTTCAGGCGGAAGCACTGCTCGGGGATCTCGTCGCACTCGCCGTCGAGAATGGCGGCGAAGGAGCGGACGGTGTCTTCCATCTTGACGTACTTGCCAGGCAGGCCGGTGAACTGCTCTGCAACGTGGAAGCACTGGCCGAAGAACTGCTGCGCCTTACGGGCACGGGCAACGGTCAGCTTCTGCTCTTCAGAGAGTTCGTCCATGCCCAGAATGGCGATGATGTCCTGCAGGTCCTTGTAGTTCTGCAGCAGCTCCTGGATGCCGGTGGCCACGCGGTAGTGCTCTTCGCCGACGATTGCGGGCTCAAGAGCGCGGGAGGTGGACTCCAGCGGGTCGACTGCAGGGTAAATACCGAGCTCGGCGATGGAACGGGAAAGAACCGTCTTAGCGTCGAGGTGGGTAAAGGTCGTTGCAGGAGCAGGGTCGGTCAAGTCGTCAGCGGGGACGTAGACCGCCTGCACCGAGGTAATGGAACCGGCGCTGGTGGACGTAATGCGCTCCTGCAGGTCGCCCATCTCGGTAGCGAGCGTGGGCTGGTAACCTACTGCGGAAGGCATACGGCCGAGCAGTGCGGACACCTCGGAACCGGCCTGGGTGAAACGGAAGATGTTGTCGACGAACAACAGAACGTCCTGACCCTGGTCACGGAAGTACTCGGCCTCCGTCAGGCCAGCCAGACCGACGCGCAGACGCGCTCCGGGAGGCTCGTTCATCTGACCATAGACTAGGCAGGTCTTGTTGATAACGCCGGACTCGCTCATCTCCAGGTACAGGTCGGTACCCTCACGGGTACGCTCACCTACGCCGGTGAACACGGACGTGCCGCCGTGCTCCTGGGCCAGGTTGTTGATGAGTTCCTGGATGATAACGGTCTTGCCAACGCCTGCGCCGCCGAACAGGCCGGTCTTACCGCCGCGGATGAACGGCTCGATAAGGTCGATGGCCTTGATGCCGGTCTCGAAGATCTCGGTCTTCGTGGACAGGGTATCGTACTCGGGAGCGGGACGATGGATGGGCATGTAGCCAGCGACCTCGGGCATCGGCTTCTCATCGACGGGCTCGCCGATGACGTTCCAGATGCGGCCCAGGGTCTGCGGGCCTACGGGCATCATGATGGGATGACCCGTGTCTTGGACCTCGACGCCACGCACGAGGCCGTCAGTAGAGCTCATGGCGACGGAACGCACCAGGTTGCCCGGAAGCATGGTTTCGACTTCCAGAACAATGTGCATTTCGCCGGCAGGAGTCACAGTGTCAACTGTCAGCGCGTTGTAGATCGCCGGCAGCTGATCGGAGGGAAACTCGACGTCAACGACAGGGCCGACGATACGCACAACGCGTCCTTTGCCACCCTTGCTGGCTTCGAGCTCCTCTTTAGTGAGCATTTTCACGTCAGCCATTTATTCCTCCAAAGCTGCTGCGCCACCAACGATTTCAGAAATCTCAGTGGTGATGGCACCTTGACGTATACGGTTATACAACCTGGACAGCGTTTCCACCATTTCGGTCGCGTTCTCGGTCGCCGAATGCATTGCAGTACGGCGAGCGGCCTGTTCCCCTGCTGCAGAGTCGATCAACGCATGGTAGATCGAAGCACGCAGGTAGGCGGGCAGTAGGCTCGCCAACACGTCAGCGGGTTCAGGTTCGAACTCGATGCCCGCAGGAACGTCGGACTCGGTAGCGGCGACATCGGCCTTGGCGGCCTTGGCGCGCGCCTCTTTGGCGGCAGTAGTATCGACGGGCAGGATGGTCTCCGTCACAAGGGTCTGCTCAGCAGCGTTCTTGCAATGGTTGTAGACCAGCACCACTTCGTCGATGCTGCCCTCAGTGTACGCCTTGATGGCGTACTCGGCGATTTCGTTCGCCTCTTCAAGCGTAGGGTCGGCAGAAAGGTCCTTGTACTCAAGAACTGGGGTTATCTTGCGGAAGCGGAAGAAACCGCCAGCCTTTTTGCCGCAAGCGACGACATCCGTCTCAATACCCTGCGCGCTGTTCGCGCGAATCGCCTTCTCGACGCAGTGCAGAATGTTCGAGTTGAAGCCGCCTGCCAGACCGCGGTCGGAAACCACGGCCACCATCAGGACGCGCTTGGTGCTCTCATGCTTCGACAGCAGCGGGTTCTCACCCGGCTGGACGCGCTCCGCGACGCCCGAAAGCATCTCGGACATGGAGTTGGAGTAGGGCTCGGATGCAGCGATGCGATCATTCGCATGCTTCACCTTCGCGCCTGCGACCATTTCCATGGTGCGCGTAATCTGCTTCGTCGAGGAAACCGACTTTATGCGCTTGTCAATATCGTGCAGGTTAGGCATGTCTTCTGCCTTCCTACGATGCTGCGAACTGCTTCTTGAAAGCCTCGAGGGCCTCCTTCAAAGCTTCTTCGCTCTCAGGCGTGAACTTCTTGTCGGTGTGGATCTTCTCCAACAGGTCAGCCTTGCTGGCACGCAGGTAGTCCAGGAACTCGCCGCGGAAGCGGACGACGTCCTTGACGGCCACGTCATCGAGATAGCCCTTGGTGCCGGCGTAGATGGCGCAAGCCTCTTCTTCGAACTGCAGCGGCATGTAACGGCCCTGTTTCAGAAGCTCGGTCATGCGGGCGCCGCGGTTCAGCTGGTCCTGCGTGGACTTGTCAAGGTCGGAGCCGAACTGCGTGAATGCCTGGAGTTCGCGGTAAGAGGCGAGGTCCAGACGCAGGGTGCCGGAAACCGACTTGACAGCCTTGGTCTGAGCGGAGCCGCCGACGCGGGACACGGAAAGGCCGACGTTGATGGCGGGACGCTGACCCTGGAAGTACAGGTCCGTGGACAGGAAGATCTGACCGTCCGTAATGGAAATGACGTTGGTCGGAATGTAGGCGGAGACGTCGCCGGCCTGGGTCTCGATGATCGGCAGAGCCGTCATGGAACCGCGACCGTACTCGTCGGACATCTTGACCGCGCGCTCCAGAAGGCGGCTGTGCAGGTAGAAGATGTCGCCAGGATAAGCCTCGCGTCCCGGCGGGCGACGCAGGGTCAGAGACATCTGACGGTAAGCGACAGCCTGCTTGGACAGGTCATCATAGATGATCAGCACGTGACGGCCTTCGTTCTCGGGGCCGGCGGGCTCGCCGTTCTCGCCCGTGTAGACGAAGTACTCGCCCATTGCAGCGCCGGCCATAGGGGCGATGTACTGCAGAGGTGCGGAGTCGGAAGCGGTAGCGGACACGATGATGGTGTATTCCATCGCGCCGTACTTCTCCAGGGTCTCCATCACGCCGGCGACCGTGGAGGCCTTCTGGCCCACGGCGACGTAGATGCAGATCATGTCCTTGCCACGCTGGTTAATGATGGCGTCGATCGCAATAGCGGTCTTGCCGGTCTGGCGGTCGCCGATGATGAGCTCACGCTGGCCGCGGCCAATCGGAACCATCGAGTCGACAGCGAGCACGCCGGTGTCCATGGGCTCATGCACAGGCTTACGGCTAATGACGC
This sequence comes from Slackia heliotrinireducens DSM 20476, assembly GCF_000023885.1. NCBI lineage: Bacteria > Bacillati > Actinomycetota > Coriobacteriia > Eggerthellales > Eggerthellaceae > Slackia > Slackia heliotrinireducens. The sequence goes on from NC_013165.1 coordinate 2,381,156, forward strand.
CGGGAGCCTTGAACTCGACGGGGCGGTAGCCTTCGGGCGTGATGGGGCCCTTGCCGTCGATCGGCATGCCAAGGGGGTTCACGACGCGGCCGAGCATTCCCTTGCCGGAGGGAACCTCCATGATCTTGCCGGTGGTGCGAACCTGGTCGTTTTCTCGAATTGCGGTGACATCGCCCATGAGCACGGCGCCGACTTCGTCTTCCTCCAGGTTCTGGGCGAGGCCGTAGACGACCTTGCCATCAGCACCGAGGAATTCCAAAAGCTCGCCAGCCATGGCGCCCTTCAATCCATCGACGCGGGCAATACCGTCGCCTACCTGGACGACCGTACCGACCTCACGCGCATCGACGCTCGTTTCGAGCGATTCAAGCTGCTTGCGCAATGCCTCATCGATAGACTTAGCGGTGATTTCAGTCACTAGCATTCACCTCCATCGTTTGATTCCGTAAGCACGGTGCGGGCGTTCGCCAGTTTGGAAGCGACGCTCGCGTCGATGCGTTTTCCTTGGGTAGTGATGATGATGCCGCCCAGGATGGACGGATCGATATGCTCGCGCAGCACAATGTTCCTGCCAAGATCGTTCTTCAGCTTGTCGGAGATGAAGGCGCGCAGCTCGTCGTCCAAGTCAACCACGGTGGTGACGCCGACGACGGCGACGTTGAGCTTCTCTTCGACAAGGTCGGAGAACATATGCCAGACACGAGGAAGCAGTTTGACCTCTTCGCGCTCGGCCATGACCTTGAGCACACTGATGAGCAGAGGATCGACCCCGGCGAAAACGGCTTCCGCCATGCTGCCGCGCTGCTCCGCCGTGTAGTTGGGAGCATCCAGCGCATCGCGAAGGTCCGCATTGCCGTGAAACAGCGAAACGATCTGTTCCAGCTGATCACGAACCTCCAGGACGCGGTCCTGGCCATCCTCGTTTGCGGCTTCAAAAAGGGTGTTCGCGTAGGTCGCGACCCTTCCTTGTACGAGCAGTCGATTAGTTGGCATTGAAGCTACCTACCTCTTCGACATAGCGCTTGATGATAGCGCGGTGCTCGTCATCCGAAAGGTCGGTGCCGATGACCTTGGACGCGACCTCGACGGAGATGTCCGCCACGGAACCCTGGAGATCCGCAATGGCAGCCTTCTTCTCCGCCTCGATGGCGGCGCGGGCCTTTTCAATCATGCCGTCGGCTTCAACCTGTGCCTTAGCCGTAATGTCGGCCTTGACGTCTTCGCCGGCCTTCTTCGCATTCGCGACGATCTGAGAAGCCTCGGCCTTTGCTTCGGCAAGCTGCTGCTTGTACTCAGCAAGGATGCGCTCGCTTTCCATGCGAGCTTCCTCGGCGTTCTTGAGGTCGTTGCGGATGGTGGACTCACGCTTCTCAAGCATGCCGTCGAAGATGGGCCAACCGAATTTCGCAAGGATGATCCACAGGATGATGAAGGCGACGAGCATCGGGATGAATTCATTCATCTTGGGAAGAATGGCGCCGATGCCACCCTCCTCAGCAGCGAATGCATACACCGGGCAGGTGGCGACAACCGTAGCCGCGGAAACAGCAGCGGTGCCGATGAGCCCCTGAACCTTGTTCGTGTACGTGTTCAACTCGCTAGCCTCCTGTTCTTTCTCGTGGTTAACGTTCAGTGTTCGGATACTGTCTGTTAGCCGATGAAGAACAGAACCAGGCCCAGCAGTGCCAGAGCCTCGGACATAGCAGCACCGATGAAGAAGTAGCCCATGAGCTGACCCTTCATTTCAGGCTGGCGGGCGGCGGCGGTGCACAGGCCGTGGGTGGCGATGCCGATGCCGATGCCAGGGCCGATCGCGGCAAGACCGTAGCCGACGACCTTCAGTGCGGCAAGGGTGATGATAGTTTCCACTGTATCCTCCTTTGACGGGCCCCTCTGCCTTCTAAGGGGCCATTTTCCTATTTATGTGAGCCGATAGCGGCACAACACCAAATTCGAATGCCCGTTGTTTAAGGCCTTACGAGCACGGCCTGTCCGTTTCCTAGTGAGGATGAACCGCACCGGAGATGTAGGACGACGACAGGATGGCGAACACGAACGCTTGCAGGAACGCGACCAGGCATTCCAGGGCGTACATGATGACCAGCAGCAGGAACCACACGACGGAGGTTGCGCCCGTCGCCACAGCTGCCACGGCGCTGGTGGCGGACATCACGGCATACAGCACGAAGGTGCTGGTGGCGATGCCGAACACGCCGAGGATCATATGGCCGGCGAGCATGTTGCCGTAAAGTCGGACGGCCAGCGTGAGCACGCGAATCATGGTGGAGAACAGCTCCAGGAACCAGATGATGGGAGCCATGGGTTTCGGCACTCCGTGGGGGCACAGGGTGACCCAGTACTTCAGCAGACCGTTCTCTTTCATGCCCCAGTACAGGAAGTACACGAACGAGATGACCGAAAGGGCCCACGTGCACGAGATGGTGCCCGTGGAGGTCTTGAAGCCGGGAACCAGACCCAGCACGTTGCAGACCAGGATGAAGAAGAACAGCGTTGCGAGGAACGGCACGTGCTGCTTGAAGCCGCTGCCGATGACGTCCTCACCGATGTTCTTACTCACGAAGTCATAACCGAACTCGACGATGTTCACGAACTTGTTGTCGGGCACCAGTTTGGAATTCTTGGCCGCAACCAACACCACAGCAAGCGTGACAAAGAAGCCGATAAACAGCCACACGACGTATTGCGTGACGTTCCACGGCCCGATACTGAACACCGTGGTCGGCTCGAAATGTTCGAAGATGTGTTGCGCTTCTTCGACAAACGCAGCAAGAGCCTCGCCCATTCTCACTCTCCTTCTTACCCGTTACCTACACACTACTCACGGGGCGCGCGACGCTTCGCAAGCAGATTCTTATACACGACGAACACGATGGTTGCTGAAAGGAATACGACGGTTTCCGAGACGGCAAACGGCAAAACGCTCGCCTTCGCGGTTATTCCGCACGCTACCAAAGCCACCACAAGAATGATGAACGAGACGCAGACGCCCGCCAAACCGTACATTCCTATGGTAAGAGCTTCGGTTGAGGTGGATCGACGCGCCAAGCGAAGCGAAAGCAGCAAAGGCAGAAAACCGAGGGCTCCCGTCAACGCACCAAGCACGATGGCCATATAACGCCGTTCACTCTCCTCCAAAAGATACCCACAGCACGACCGCACAAGTCGCATTGGTATATGCTAGCAAATATTCAACCTGTCAAGCATCACACAGACACAAATGGCGAAAAACTTGTATATGCGGCAAGTTTTATGAAGACATCTCGACCCTGCGCACCATGATGCCTGTTTCGCTCAGCATCTCCATGGCAAGCTCGTCGGGGTACCCTTCCGCATACACCACTTCCGTGATGCCCGCATTGATGAGCATCTTGGTGCATACCACGCACGGCTGAGTCGTTATATATATAGATGAACCTGCGATGTCGATGCCGTACCTGGCCGCCTGGATGATGGCGTTTTGCTCGGCGTGCAAACCGCGGCAGATTTCATGGCGCTGGCCCGACGGTACGTTGAGCTGCTGGCGAAGGCACCCGGTCTCGTCGCAATGGCGCAGCCCGGACGGAACACCGTTGTAGCCCGTGGCCAAGATGCGGCGGTCCTTGACGATGACGGCGCCAACGGCGCGGCGCAGGCAGGTCGACCGCTTGGAGACCTCGAATGCCAGATGCATGAAGTACTCGTCCCAGCTGGGCCGTTCGATATGCCTGGTTTCTGCCATGGTCAATCCTTTCCGCTGCATTGCACGGCGTCCATCATACCCCATTTCGCAGCATCGGATGGATTCACCGCGATTCTTGCACATGGGCGAAAACGACGAAAGGCCCCGCACCCTGAAATGAACCGCCTCTTTTCCCAGGGCCGTGAGAAAAGGAGCAGCAGTTCATTTCGAGGTACGGGGCCAAAACCCGAAATGCGACGCGCCTTACGGAAGCACGGCGATAACCGAAATCTCGATTTCGGCGCCCTTCGGAAGCGCGCTTACCTGCACGCACTCACGTGCAGGATTGCTTACGAAATGACGCGCGTATTCGGTGTTGAACTCGCCGAAATGGGCCATATCGGTCAGATAACACGTGGTTTTCACCACGTGTTCGAAGCCGGTTCCGGCTTCGTTGAGGATGGCTTTAATGCTAGCGGCTATGCGGGCCGTCTGTTCGGCGATGGTTCCGGCAAGCAAATCCCCCGTTTCCGGATCGATGGGAATCTGGCCGGACACATAAACAACGCCGTTTGCCGAAACGGCCTGGGAATACGGCCCGATTGCCGCAGGTGCCAAGCTTGTGCGTATAGGTTTCATGACGACGCTCCTCTTCATACGGCGTAGCAAAGCGAGGTCCCGCAGGCATCGCCACCTCGGCGCGCCTGCGGGAAATGGCCTGCGGAGCGCGACCTGGCATACCGCGCTCCTCTAAACGGCCTCTTATTCGAAGTGGGTCGGGCCGTCGACTTGGGTTGCCAAGCCGTCAACCGCACGCTCGACCATAGAGACGCGCAACGACTTCTCTTCCTCAGGCGGCAGCTCCGGATTGCCAGCAGGATACGGAATCGCCACGGTAGGCAGGATTCGGTTCGCGCCGACCGATTCCGAAATCGTGGTGATCGTAGCCATGTGGATGATGGGAATGCCGTAACGTTCGATTTCTTTAACCATCGTTGCACCGCAACGAGTGCAGGTGCCTCAAGTGGAGGTCAGAATAACGCCGTCTACACCGGCATCTTTCAACTCCGCACCGATTTCCTTACCGAATGCGCGCGCGTTCGCGACGGCCGTACCGGTGCCGGTGGTGGTGTACATGTAGTCGTACACCTTGCCGATCTTTCCTTCGCGTTCCAGCTCGCGCAAGGCGTCGAGTGGAGCGACGCGATCGGCGTCTTCGTTGCAGTACACGGGGTCGAAGCCGCCGTGCACCGTGAAGAAGTCGCTCTTCAGGTCGTCCTCGCTGGAGATATCGTACTTGTTCCACTGCTGCGCGGACGCGGACTGAAGGTGATCGGGGTTGCCCAGAGGCACAATGCCGCCGGACGTTGCCAATGCGATGGTAGCCTTGGACAGATCGAGAATGGCCGGCGCCGGCTCGACCACGTCGAACGAAGGCATCGGAAGCTCGGTGGTGAACGGCTCGTCGTTCAGTCGCGCAAGCAGCATGTTGACGGCGCGTTTGGAACCGATCTCATCAACAAGGATGCACTCGCGTCGACCCTGCGGGAAGTAATGGTCGTCTTCAGGCGTAACCTCTTCACCAAGGGACAGCTTCTTCACAAGGTTCGCCATAGCAGGAATCGCCTTGCGCATCTGCGCTGCGGCGTTCGCCGTTTCCGCCACCCAAGCGAAGGACTGGCAGTGTTCAAGGCCGGGGTTTTCGGCGTACATGCCGCTCACGCACGTGATGCCGAGTTCGTCGGCAGCCTTGCAGGCGCCTGCGCAGGCGAATCCGTAACGCCCGGCGTTGAAAGCGGGACCGGCTATGAAGATGTCGGGCTTCTGCTGGGTCAGGACGTTCTTGATGAATTCGACAGCCTCGTCCTCGCGCTGCCCGAAGAAGTTGTCGCCGCAGATGATGGTGCCAACAGCCTCGATGTCGTCGCCGGCCGCCGAGGCGATGCCCTGGGCGGGACCAACGAGTTCGGTCCGGAACTCGGGCGCATGGTCGGCCATGTCCTCGCCGCCGATGCCGCCGAAGAACTGGTTCAGATAGAAAATCGCTCGTTTAGCCATCGTGTCCTCCTTTCGTTAGTACAACTTGACAGATGCGTTGTGGTAGCCGATTTCCGAAGTGGCGCCGATCACCGCGTTCAGTTCGACCTTTATCGAGCCGTCATCCGCGACGCAGCCGTCCCAGCCGCCGGCCAGGGTCTGCGCCGATTTCAGGTTGCCGATGACGCGTTCGGCGGGCCCGAGGTCGATGACCTTGCTCACGTTGCCGGACGAAACGACGGCGACGGCTTCGGGCGCGGTGTCGGTCAAAGGCTGGCTCGTACCGTCCCAACCCGAGCACTCGTCGGTGACAAGAGCGGTCTTGATTCCGCGCTTCTCGAGACGGGAGCAGATCATGACCAGGTCGGAGTCGGGGTTGCCGTAGCCTTCCTCGGAAACGATGACGCCTTCAACGCCCATCTGCTCGCAGAGCTTCGCGGTGTAGTCGCATGTGCGGAACTTGCCGTCCAGCGTAGTGAGCTCCGGCGCGAAGAAGGCGCCGACGAAGTTGATGGTCTTGCCGTGCTGCTCGTACAGGTCAAGAATGAGCGCATTGTTCTGGTGCTGGTAGGTGGTGATCTTGTCGCATGCCGCCACGCAGTTTCCGCTGATGACCGCATTGTCCAACTCCTCGTTGGGATGGAACCAGGTGGGGATGATCTGCTTCAGGTCGACGCCGTACAGGAACGTGTCGTGCAGCAGGCCCTGGGAGATGGTCATCTCCACATAGGCGACCTTAGGAAGGTTCGGGTATTTCTCGGTCTCCTTGTCCATGGGGCCCATCTCGTAGACCACCGTTTCGTCGATGGCGGCGTCTTTGGCGGCCAGGCCGACAAACGTCGAGGCACGAAGGCCAGCCAGGCGGACGACCACCTCGTGCTGATGCGGGTCGAGACCGTCCACGGGAGTGATGTCCACGACGATGTTCAACGTCTTGGAGAACGGGGTCCAAAGCGCACCTTCGCCCCACATGTCGATGACGCCCTCTTGGAAGCCGACCATGTCTCCGATGGTGACCACGGCGGCACCTTTCAGAACGTTCACGGTGCCGTTGCCGGCTTCTTCGTACTTCGTGGTTACGCCTGGAAATCCGTTTGCGCGGTCGACGCGGTAACGGGGCTCGATGACGTCCTTGACAGGAACGATGCGTGCGCACTCGCCAGGCTTGGCCAGATCGATTTTGACGTCTTTGACCTTATCGTCTTCCAATACGACGTTGCGAAGCCCCTCCGCATCAACGGTGAGAACGCCGTCTTCCACTTTGTTCTCATCACCCAAAACCACGTCTTTGATGTAAATCAGGTTCTGTTCAAGTCTCAATGTAAGCACCTCCTAAATTGCATGTGCATCTACCAGAATCGAAATCTCCTGCAGCGCCGATTCATGGAGCCGTAAGTCCATGGCCGCATAGCCCATGTCATGTTCGGGCTGTCCATTACGGTGCTCGGTCGCCTTTTCGAACAGGATGATCGCGTTCTCGGCAACCTGGCACTGTTCCAGGTCGGACGAATGATGCCGTTTTCCCAGGATCACCGTCCGGAACGGAGAGAACATCATACGGCTGCTTGCGAACAGCGGGTGCGACACCAGGTCATACCCTAAGAACACTTTGTCACGCACGTTCACAAGCACATCCCGAAACGATCCTTCCACGAACTCGACGTTCTCTCCCCCTTTCATCAGGGGATTGTTGGACACGACAAGCATGGCATCACCTCCTTTCAGGCATATGCCGTCGCGGCTCTATTCGTTCCCACCGTCTTCAAGTTCAGGCGCGGGCGCCTCGGCAGGCAGGTCGGATTCGCGGTTCTTCCTCTTGGCGATCAAGTCGCGAATGTTTTTGGCCACCATGAAGATGAGCAGCGCGGCGCCTACGTAGCCGTTAAGCACGTAGATGACGTTGACCAGAACGCGGAAGGGCAAGAACAGGCCGATAAGCAGACCGACGATACCCAGGACAGCCGTCAGAACCTTGAAGCGCACGGTGCCTTCTTCGGCGAAACGGGACACAGGGTTGTACAGCAGCGGCACGGCCGTGCTGTAGATGCCCGCGAAAACGACGATTGCGAACACGGAGCTCAGAGCAGGCAGGATGTGCTCGGTCAGAACGAGGTTGGGGATGTCCGCATTCCACACGTACACGCCGGGGTTCGAAAGGGACTCGACGTTGATGCAGCAGATCTGGGCCAAAGCAACAAGCACGATGGCGACGCAGATGGCAACCGTTCCGCCGACGATGCCGGCATTAAGATCCTTCAAGCGGTTGTTCATGCCAAGCGCCGACGTGAATGCGGCGAACCACAGCAGGACGAAACCCGCATACGAAAGGCCAGACATGAGCCACCCAGGAATAAATCCGTTGGGGTCTGCCGCATACTTGATGTTGTCGGTCGCCGTAGCTCCGATGAGCCCCTCGGGGGCGCTTGCCAATGCCGCCAAGCCGGCCGAAAGGTTCTCCCAGTTGCTAATCAACGACAGAACGGCAATGGCGATGCACATGACCACGATGATGGGACCGACGATTCCGATTGCGTCAACCAGCTTGCGCAGGCCCGCTGCAACGGTGATTATGGCCAAGACCGCCAAGACGATGCCGCCGACGACATGCGGAAGGCCGTATTGCTGCTCCAATGTGGAGGATGCCCCACCGATCATCACCCAGAAGGACATGTACACGAAGGCGGTGGAGTAATAATCCAGGACCGTTCCCAGGTGCTTGCCGCAGTAGTATTTGTAGACGTCGTTCGCCTTTTCGAATCGTTCGGTGGCGCCTGCATGGGCAAAATTGAAGTTGTAGTACAGGAAAAGCACAGCGAAAACGACGACCGTGGCGAAGAGCTCCAAGCCATACGACGTGTAGTACTGGATGATCTCCTGTCCCGTCGCAAAGCCTGAACCGATGGTAAACGCTATGACCGCACCTGCCAGGATAAGCACCCGTCTTGGGTTCAACCCAGTTCGGTTGTCCATGCCAGTCTCCTAACTTTCTATCGCATCCAATAGATGAAAAAAGCGGTCGACTGCTTCTATTAGGAAATACTATACGGATTGCCATTTGTGATAAATGGTCGATGATCCCAGTTCAGTCGCTTATTCCAGTGTTTGCGGCAAAGCAGGAGCATATGATTCCGATTGACAGGAATCGCTGATTAAGAAATCAAATACTTATTTGTTTCCCTTATGGGACGCTTTTTAAAAATGTGGGACATTTCCCTACTTGAGCAGGCCGCCTTTAACCAGGATGGTGCAGGCGATTTCCACCAACCGCTCAAGAGGAACGACTTTGCCGTCCTTAACCCATTTGCGGTATGTCTGCCATTGGACTGCGGTTACGCCCACCATGTACAGGTGCCATTCTTCTGCAGTCCACCCCTCCGGCGGCACGGAGTTCGCATAGCGTTCCGACTCCATGCCTTTTGCGATCTTCGCGAATATGCGCCCGTGCTTCTCGTTGCAGAGGATGGCGTCGTACATGGGGCCCTGCGCTGCGGAGAACCTGAGGAAATCCCCGGTCACCTGCTCGAGGTCTTCGGGATACCTCATGCCGGATGTAAGCTCGATGTACTCCCGGGCGTAGCGATCCTCGTATTCGTCGAGAAGATCGTTCAGGGTGGGATAGTACCGGTAGAACGTCTTTTTATTGATGCGGGCCCTTGCGCATAACGCGGTGACGGTAATCGACTCGAAAGGCATTTCCACCATCAGCTCTTCGAACGTCGAGTGGATATTGTCAAGCGTCTTCTGCACGCGTAAATCGCCGGCGTTCCTGTCAAACATGCGGAGTGACCTCCTATCGAAGCCGATGCTGGCAGCTAGAGAATTCTGGCGCGTGTATCATGGGAGATAATATACCTGGAACCAGCCCGCCGTTGCAGCCGCCTGGTTCTGGAAAATAGATATACACTATTACCCCAGTTGAAACGGCATATACAAGTTAACAGGTCGGAAACAGACGACGCATACGTCCGAAGGACGGCGTGTTGCGCGCGCGGCATTGGGGCGTTGGTCGGAAGTTTCTTCAATTGAAAGAGGCCGGCATGCAGCCGGCCTCCAGACAGGTGCGATTCGAACCTAGATGAGCTCGTAGCCGGGATAGAGCGGGTGCTTCTCGAGCAAGGCCTTGGTCTGCTCGGCAACCGAAGCCAGCACGGCGGCGTCACCCTTGGCGAACAGGGTTTTCGCGATAAGGTTGCCTACCAGGTGGAAATCCTCGGCCGTGAAGCCGCGGGTGGTGGCCGCTGCGGTGCCGACGCGGATGCCGCTGGTCACGAACGGCGAGCGGGGCTCGTTGGGAATCGAGTTCTTGTTCACGGTCATGCCCACGGATTCGAGCAGATGCTCGGCATCCTTGCCCGTGACGTCGGCGGGCGTCAGGTCCACCAGGCACAGATGGTTGTCGGTACCGCCGGAAACAAGGCGCAACCCGCCTTCGGTCAGGCCGTCCGCCAATGCGGCGCAGTTCTTCACCACGTTGTCGATGTACACGGCGAACTCGGGCTGCAAAGCCTCCTTGAAGGCGACGGCCTTGCCGGCGATCACATGCATGAGCGGGCCGCCCTGGCTGCCGGGGAACACGGCCTTATCGACTTTGGCGGCAATCTCTTCGTCGTTGCACAGGATGAGGCCGCCGCGGGGGCCGCGCAGGGTTTTATGGGTGGTGGAGGTGACGATGTCGGCATAGGGCACGGGGTTCGGATGGGCGCCCGTGGCTACAAGACCTGCGATATGGGCCATATCCACCATGAAGTAGGCGCCGTGGGAATGCGCGATGTCGGCCATGCGCTCGAAATCGATCACGCGCGGGTAGGCGGAGGCGCCGCCGATGATCATCTTGGGATGCAGCTCGTCGGCCATACGCTCCAGCGCGTCGTAATCGATGCGCTCGTCTTCGTCCAGTCCGTAGCCATGGACGTCGTACAGCTTGCCGGAGAAGTTCGCCGGTGAACCGTGGGTCAGGTGCCCGCCGTTGTCGAGGCTCATGCCCAGCACGGTGTCGCCAGGGTTGACCAGTGCGAAGTAGGCCGCCAGATTGGCGTTGGCTCCGCAGTGGGGCTGCACGTTGGCGAAATTGGCTCCGAACAGCTGCTTGGCGCGTTCGCGGGCCAAATCCTCAGCAATGTCGACCTTTTCACAACCGCCGTAGTAGCGCTTGCCTGGATATCCTTCAGCATACTTGTTGGTCATGACGCTGCCCATGGCCTCCAAAACCGACGTGCTGGTGAAGTTCTCAGACGCAATCAGCTCGATGGTGTTGCGCTGACGGTCCAGTTCCGCCTGAAGTGCACCGGCTATTTCGGGGTCTGATTGACTGAGATACTGAAGAGTCATGCGCGGTTCCTTTCCCTATATACGTCGTGCACGAAGCTTATCGTGCGTCAAGTGCCATGATTTTCTCAACACGCCCGGCGTGGCGACCACCGCCGAATTCCGTCGTGAGGAACACATCAAGAATTTCCTTGTTGGTGTCCACGTCGACGAAACGACCCGAAAGGGTGATGACGTTGGCATCGTTGTGCTCGCGGCACAGGGCTGCGAACTGCGGCGTGATGATATTTGCGGCGCGGACGCCTGCAACCTTGTCAGCTGCGAGCGCCATGCCGATACCGGTGCCGCACACAAGCACCCCGCGCTCAACCGTACCATCTGCCACGTCGTTGGCCACGGGAACGGCGTAATCGGGGTAATCGACACGGTCATCGGAATTCGGACCCCGGTCTATGACCTCGTGTCCTGCGGATTCAAGATATGCACGGAGCAGTTCCTTCTGCTCGAAACCTGCATGGTCGCTTGCAATGGACAGTTTCATGCGCTTTACCTCCTGCGCTTGCGGCGTTCACCCGATAACGGCGGCTGCCATTTTACGACACAACAATACGAAACGCAGTCAATTCCATCGGCTTCTATCAAAGCGTCTTATTTAACTTCGTTGAAACACGGGCGACCGCATCGTGCCATCCGTCAAGATGGGCTTTGCGACTCTCCTCATCCATATGGGAAACGAACCGGTCGTCCGTCTCGCGCAGCGAACGGACCGCGCCGAGGTCTTTCCAGAACCCCGTGTTCAGGCCCGCCAGCAATGCCGCACCGAACGCCGTGCTCTCGATGACCTGCGGACGGTTGATCTGCGCGTCCAGGATGTCGGCCTGGAACTGCATGAGGAAGTTGTTGCGGCACGCGCCGCCGTCCACGTTGAGATGCTTGATGGGGATGCCCGAGTCGGCCTCCATGGTGCGGACCACGTCCGCCGCCTGATAGGCCAAAGCCTCCAACGCCGCGCGGGCGATGTGGGCGCGACCGGCGCCACGGGTCAACCCCAGGATTGCACCGCGGGCCTGCGCATCCCAATAGGGGGCGCCCAACCCGGTGAATGCCGGCACCACATAGACGCCGGCGCAGTTCTCCACGCTGTTGGCCAGGCCTTCCGTTTCGGCCGCATCGGAGATGATGCCCAGCTCGTCGCGGAGCCACTGGATGAGGGCGCCCGCCACGAACACGCTTCCCTCAAGGGCGTATTCGATGCCCTCGGCCCCTGGAGCGCTTGCCGCAATGGTGGTGACCAGGCCGTTTTTAGAAGCAACGGCCTCGGTTCCCGTGTTCATCAGGAGGAAGCACCCGGTGCCGTAGGTGTTCTTGGTCTGGCCCGGCTCGAAGCAGCACTGGCCGAACAGGGCCGCCTGTTGGTCACCGGCCACGCCGCGGATGGGGATGCCTTCGGGCAGGCCCGCGCGGGATGTGACCCCGAAATCCGCCGACGACGGCAGCACCTCGGGCAGCATGGCACGGGGCACGCCGAACAGTTTCAGCAGATCGTCGTCCCAATCGCCCTTATGGATGTCGAACAGCATGGTGCGGCTGGCGTTGGTGCGGTCGGTCGCATGCACCTTGCCGTCGGTCAGCTGCCAGATGAGCCACGTGTCCACGGTCCCGAACGCCAGCTCGCCCGCTTCGGCACGCTGACGGGCACCAGGCACGCTGTCCAGGATCCATTTGATCTTGCTTGCCGAGAAGTACGCATCGGGCACGAGGCCGGTTTTCGCCGTGATGTCGGCTGCGACCTGCGGATCGGAGCACAGCTCGTCGATGATGCCGGCCGTGCGGCGGCACTGCCATACGATGGCGTTGGCGACGGGCTCCCCCGTGGTGCGGTCCCACACGACGGTGGTCTCGCGCTGGTTGGTGATGCCGATGGAGTCTATCTCGTCGGGCGTGGCGCCGGCGGCGATCAGGGCTTCGGCCATGACACCCAGTTGCGTGGATGCGATTTCCATCGGGTCGTGCTCGACCCAGCCCGGCTGCGGGTAGATCTGCGTGAAGGGATGCTGAGCGACGCCGCAGATGACACCCTGTTTGTCGAAGAGGATCGCGCGGGACGACGTGGTGCCCTGGTCGAGGGACATGACGTACTTTTTAGGCATGGGATTCCTCGTTTCTCTCAACACCGTCGTTACAAGCCGCGCCTGGTCAGCCAGGTGAGGACATCGTCGAAAACGCGCTGGTGGTCGTCTTCGTTCAGAATCTCGTGGCGCATGCTGCGATACAGCGACACGTCAACCACGTGGATGCCGGATTTCTGATACAGCTCGACGGCCTTCATGACGCCTTCGCCGTTGTCACCCACCGGGTCCTCCGCGCCCGCGATAAAGAGAACGGGCAAGGTCTTCGGTATGTTGGCCGCAGCCTTCGGGTCGGCGGCGATGCTCGTCAACCCAAGCAGAGCTTTGTATCCGCCCAGCGTGAACATGACGCCGCACAGCGGATCCTCAATATATTTGTCCACGTTCGCTTCGCTATAGGAAAGCCAGTCCAACGGCGTGCGCGCGTTCTTGACGGCCTTGGAGTATGCGCCCGTGACCATGCCGTCGACCAGCTCGCTTTTAGCCGTCTCGCCATGCAGCTTGATAAGGAGGTTGACCAGTGCGGTGCCGCCCTTCGACACGACAGGCGGCGTGAAACCGACGCCGCAGATGATGGCGGCTGCCAACCCGTCGGCATGACGCGTCAGGTACGCCTGGGTCATGAAGGCCCCCATCGAGTGGCCGAACAGGACGTACGGCACGCCTGCAAAGCGCTCCTGCATAAGGCCGCGCAGGCCATGGACGTCTTCGATCAGCGTGTCGGTTCCGTTCGGGTTACAGGAGATGTGACTCAGCGATTCCGGCGTCGCCACGCTTTTGCCATGACCCACATGGTCGTTTCCGCAGACGGCGAAACCGTGTTCGACAAGAAAACCTGCGAACTCGGTGTACCTTTCGATGTATTCCTCCATGCCGTGGGCGATCTGGATGACGCCGCGCAAGGGCTTCTCGTCGGTGTCGGGCTCCCAGACAACGGCATGCACGGTGGTTTTGCCGTCGTGGCTCGGATACGTAAGGTCGGATGTCTTCATACATTCCCCTTTCGTCTGCATCGGGATGATTATAGCCCCATTGGGGGCCGAACGCGCGAAGCGGACGCCTTACGTTCGGCGGCTTTTTGGAGACAGGTCACCACAGCCCGGTCAGTACGACCGCGGCGAAAGCCATGCCGATATAGGGAGCGAAGGGAAAATCCCGCGCCGGAGGCGGCGCCCTTTTGATGCGCGCCACGGCGCAGCGGACGACCTGCGCGGCCAAAGCCAGGATGCAGGCCCCCGCAAGGCAAGCGAAAACCCCGTAGAACCCCAGGTACAGCCCGAGCACGGCGAGCAGCTTCACGTCTCCCCCTCCGATGGCGGGCGACCCGGTCGCAGCCGTCATGGACCCGCCGCTTGCCAGCAGCACCGCGGCGACCGATGCGGCTGCGACAAACGACTGCGCCACGCCCGCGCGCATAGACCCCGAAGCCATGGCGGAAAACGGAAGCGGTCCGGAAGGTTCCCAAGATGCGCCGCCCCCGACCAGGCAGAGCAGCATTGCTGTTGCCGCCCACAGAACCGCAAGCGACAGGGTGAGCTTGTTGGGGATGTTGCGCGTGCGCATGTCGACGATGGCGATTCGCACAAGAAGCGCGACCGCACACGCCCAGGCCGTTGCGGAAACCACGGCCGAAAGAGGAAGCGGATATGCCAAGACAACAATCATCATGGCGACTACGCTACGGCACGAACCTTGCCGAACTGTATGTAAAGTTTGCATCGAAACGCGGCCAAAACCTGAACCGGATTCGACCCGACCCTGATTTTCTCCTGATTTGCCTGGTCAGAAGCGCGCTTATTCCTTATCTGCCCGTATGCGGGGCAGCAAGACTTGTGGCCAGATTGAAGACGCTACAGCAGAGCCGCGAAATCGGCGGCCGTTATGGCTCCGACGCGGATGATTTCCGGATGGTCGCCGGTGCAATCCGCAACCGTGGAGGAAACGCCGCTCCGAGGCACGTTGTCGCCCAATGCTGCAGATACACGGCTCAGGACGGCGGGGTCGATTTCGGAAAAACGGCGAGGCGGCTTGTGGCCCTGAAGGTTCGCACTGGACGTGGCCAAAGGGAATCCGCAACGGCGGATAAGCTCCAACGCGGTGTCGTCGTCGGGCATGCGCAGGGCGATGGTGCCGTCCGGACCGCAGAATGCTTTGGGGACGGTGCTTGCCGCGCGCACGATGAGCGTCAGAGGACCGGGCCAAAACACCCGCGCCATGGTCTGGGCGAATTCGGGAACGTCCTGCCCGTACAGCAGAAGCGACGAATGCTGTCCCACCAGCCACGGAATGGCCTTGCCGGCGTCGCGTTCTTTAATGTCGTAAATCGCCTGCGGCGTTTGGGCCAACCCCACAGCCAAGCCGATGCCATACACCGTATCGGTCGGAAAAATGATCGGCCGCCCCACGTTGAGCGCCGCGAGGGCATCGTCAAAAGAGCTCGTCTCAAGTGCCTCGGCCATTCGATCCTCGATTCAACTGGGTTTGAAGCTTGGACCCACGAGTCTAGCACAGGGGTGTGGAAAACAAAGGCGCGGCAGGTCACAGACCGGTAACGGTTAGGGAAGCATGGCCTTGATGCCGATAATCACCAACACGATGCCGCCGACGACCTCGGCACGTTCGCCCAGCACCGTTCCGAACCGGCGCCCTACGACGAGGGCCACGATGCACAGCGCAAACGTGGTCAAGGCGATGATTGAAGCCGCCGAAACGATGGACACCGCCTCGGCACGCAAGGTGACGCCGACAGCGAAGGCATCGATGCTGGTGGCTATGGCCTGCATGACCACGGCAGGCAGCGTGATGACGCCGCTTTCGACGCCCATTCCACCATCGCCTCCGTCTCGCAGCGTCTGCACGCCTTCTTTAATCATGTTGCCGCCGATGAAGCCCAGAATGATGAGGGCGACGATGCCCGAATAGCGCTCGATGACGGCTCCGAACGCGCTGCCGAGTATGTAGCCCAACACCGGCATGAGCCCCTGGAACAGGCCGAACGCCACAGGCAGCATAAGCTGGCGGGCGCGGGTCATTGCCGGATACGCGAACATGTCCGAAATGGTGACGGCGAAGGCATCCATCGAAAGCGCCACGCCGATGAGTACGACCTCGACGATTCCCATCCGCTAGCCCTCCGCACCTTCGGCCAGGCTGCGCAGCATTTCGATTTCGGCGGCGTAACCGGGCAATTCGTTCGGCGTTTCCAGAATGAACGGCAGGTCGCGCAGAGCCGGGTGCCGGACGATGCGCGCAAACGCCTCGAGTCCGATGTGCCCGTTGCCGATGGTTTCGTGGCGGTCCTTGTGCGATCCGCAGGGGTTCTTGCTGTCGTTGATGTGCACCGCCCGCAGCCGGTCGAGCCCCACGACGCGGTCGAATTCGTCCAACACGCCGTCAAGGTCGTTCACGATGTCGTACCCGCCGTCGAACACATGGCAGGTGTCGAAGCATACCCCCAGGTGGGATTCGAGCTCCACCCGCTCGATGATGGCCGCCAGCTCCTCGAAGGTGCGGCCCACTTCGCTCCCTTTGCCGGACATGGTCTCGAGCAGCACCGTGGTGGTCTGCTCCGGCCGCAGCACCTGGTTGAGCAGGTCTGCGATCATCTCGATGGCCGCTTCGGACCCCTGCCCCACATGGCTGCCCGGATGGAAGTTGTAGTAGCTGTTCGGCACGGATTCCATGCGGACCAGGTCGTCAGCCATGGCCTGAAGCGCAAATTCGCGGGTTCGTTCCTTATCCGAGCAGGGATTCAGCGTGTACGGAGCATGGGCTACAAGCGGCGCGAACCCATGTTGGGCCATGTGGTCGCAAAGGGCTTGCGCGTCGGCGGGATTGATAGCCTTCGCGCTTCCGCCCCGCGGGTTGCGGGTGAAGAACGCAAACGTATCCGCGCCGATTTCGGTGGCCGTCTTCCCCATGGCCAAAAAGCCCGAAGACGACGACAAATGACAACCGATATGGAGCATGCCCACCCTTTCGAACTGCAAATCAACGAACCTAACGGCTTGTCAACGCCCTTTCGACGCACGGATTACATCGGGCGGACCAGCTCTCGCGTTCGGCATAGTGTATGGCATACTTGCATCGTCGAGAAAGGCATACCATGAAAACATCGAACGAGAATTTTTACGAAGCATACGTGATCAACAACGACGGCACCAAGACGTCTGCTCCGATGACGTTCGTCGAACGCCCTAACAACCCGTTCGGAAACGGCGCATCGGCACAGGCCGTCGCCTACACCCCCGGCCTGCATCTTGGACGTCGCATCCTAGGCCTCGGACTTGTGGCCATCGGCATCCCGATGCTCATCCTGCCTGGCCCCGGCCTTCTGGCCGTAACGCTTGGCCTGTCGATGGCTTTGCTTCCGTAATTTCATCCACCCTTCATGCTTCCCACAGAGCACGACACATCTCCTTCCTACAGGGGCCCCGTATCGCACAGCGGGGCCCCGCCCCTTTTTATGGGCGTGTTGCCCTGGCCGGCCGAACATTCGACCGGGAGCTTCATGGACTTCGGCCCCGCCGAATCGCAGTCCCGTCCGATGAATCGGCAAACAAGGGCTCGCCGGTATCCTAGACGGCAGGCCAACAGCAGCAAAACGCCCCGCCGCTGCAAACGCAGAGACGGGGCGACGTTATTCGGAGTAGCAAAGCGCCTAGTCGACGACTTCGACCAGCTCGATATCGAAGTTGAGGTCTTTGCCGGCAAGCTCGTGGTTCGTATCGAACACGACGTTTTCGGAGTCGACGGACACGACCAACGCCGGGAAGGTGCGGCCCAGCGAATCGTTGAGACACACAGCCTGGCCCACGATCAGGTCTTCTGCACCGGGAATCACCGATGCAGGAACGGTGTAGACGGCGGCGGGATCGGTCTCGCCGTAGGCGTCCTTGGCGGGAATGTGGACCGTCTTCTTCTCCCCCACCTGCATGTCAAGCACGGCGGCGTCGAACCCGGGAATCATCTGGCCGATGCCGGCGACGAACTCCAGCGGCTCGCCACGGTCGTAGCTGCTGTCGAACTGGCTTCCGTCATCCAACGTACCACGGTAGTGCACTTTGATGGTCTTGCCCTGGTTGCTCATGGCGATTCCTTTCAGCGTCGAAGTGATGCGTATATGGTACCCGACCAGCTCCGCCCGCCCAAGCGCAGCTGCGCAATCCCGCAGGTAATCCACGAGGCCGCAGGGGCGCGGCGGAGCTTCCGCTTGGGCCGAAGTCCCGATTTGCGACCATCCGGCGGCATCGGGGTCCGCAATGCAGAACGCCCCGTTCGCCGATGGATGCCGGCGGACGGGGCGCATGGAGCGCAAGGCTTTGCAGCTGGAACGTTTAGCCTTCGACCTCGACCAGTTCGATTTCGAAGGTGAGGTCCTTGCCGGCCAGCTCGTGGTTCATGTCAAGCACCACGTTCTGTTCGTCCAGAGAAACGACCTTCGCCGGGAAAGGGCCCATGGGCCCGTTGAAGTACACGGTCTGACCGACGGGCAGGTTCTCGGCACCCGGGATCATTGCCACGGGAACGGTCTG
This sequence comes from Slackia heliotrinireducens DSM 20476, assembly GCF_000023885.1. Taxonomy (NCBI): domain Bacteria; kingdom Bacillati; phylum Actinomycetota; class Coriobacteriia; order Eggerthellales; family Eggerthellaceae; genus Slackia; species Slackia heliotrinireducens. Next base: position 2,399,800 of record NC_013165.1, read on the forward strand.
GACGGCTTCGGGGTTGTGCTCGCCGTAGGCGTCCTTGGCGGGAATGTGGACGGTCTTCTTCTCGCCGACGGCCATCTCAAGCACGGCGGCGTCGAAACCGGGGATCATCTGGCCGGCGCCCGCGGTGAACTCCAGCGGCTCGCCGCGGTCGTAGCTGGAATCGAACTGGGTGCCGTCGTCCAGCGTGCCGCGATAATGCGC